>NZ_JAMOZL010000030.1 GCF_023667495.1 Dyadobacter sp. MSC1_007 | reverse complement strand
ACCATTCCACTCACCGAGCGCCACTGTTGCCGGAAGTAGTGTGTATTAATTCCCGGACTACCTTATCTTCTTGCATCGAGAAAGTTAATCTCCAGGTACTGCTGCCCTGGAGGGAGATAACATCCTCCGCGGGGAATTTTAACAGAGAAATTTTCTGGGACTTAGGCTTGAGTCTGACAAAAGAAAAAGATACTTTTGAAATCACAAAAATGATATCAAAAGTATCTCTTAATTCTCTCATCAACAAACCTCCGTTACCATGTCCTCATCATCACAAATAAGCGAACCCGAGATATTTCGAATGATTGGTCTATCCGAGTCAGACCTCTTGAAAGTTGACGACCCGCAGTCCGTCTGGCTCGTGTATCCGTTCGATCAAGGGACGGATAGGCCGGTTGCCGCATTCACCGGCTTTATGTGTGCATTTGACCTTGCAAGTCGGTTGAATGCTTTCGTAGAAAATGGCATTGGAATTCGGCCTGTTCCGAGTACTCCGACTAACATCGAAGTAGACAGATATCGTCAACTGACTCAGGTGGGTATGACGCCCTTCCTGATCCGTCTAAAAAGTGATGGGAACATGGTTGAAGTTATTGACGGTGTAGCAGAAAATCTGGATGAAATCACTCTTGAAAACAATATTTCAAAGTTTGTATCCAATATACAGTTCCGAAAAAAGGTCGGCTGGGAATTTGACTTAATGGGAACATTCTGGGCTCCAAGTAGACGGCTAGCGATCAAAAAAGCGAGGACATTTACTTCGATGATCACTGAATTGGAGGACAGAATCCCGGGTTTGTTTGAGAAGAAGCTGCTTTTCCCGGTCCATTCACAAATCTGATCTGTCTGATTGGCAAAGTTGGTGTGTAAGTTTATACTGGTCGGAAGCCTGCTTAGGGAAATGCCCGAGATCAGGAGAAACGATCCGGATCGGGAGCTGCCCGTTCTGGCTGAGATCTTTCGGCATTGAATAGTTCTGCGTTGATATTTTCATCATTCGAATTTGCTGGAACCTTCGTTACGAGAAGGTAGTAAAGTATGCTTTGGTTTTAAAGGATTGTTTACAACCTCCGGTCGAGCCGGTAAACCGCACAGAAATCTTCGCCAAATGTGCGGTTCTCGACAAATGAAAAACCCAGCCTTTCGTAAAATTTCCTGGCCCTTGAATTGGAGGCGAGCGG
>NZ_JAMOZL010000029.1 GCF_023667495.1 Dyadobacter sp. MSC1_007 | reverse complement strand
TAATCCTTCCTGCTCGATCTCTCTGACTACCTCCCGCTTAAAACTAAGACTATACTTTACTAATCCTGGACGTTCTTTCTGCATAAATTTCCCTCGGGTTAAGGTCAACCTATTTCAGGACGTTACACCCTTACTCCCTTCCTCCCTACTCCTTCCTCCCTATTTCCTTCCTCCCTCAACTCCTCCCTACTCCTTTCGTCCGCTCTCCCTTCCTCCCTCCTCCATCAAAAAACTTGCAAATCCCAAAACTTTCCCCCACCTTTGTACTGTAATATTAAAAGTTACAGTATGAACAGCGGACGCTTTGCTATTTCGGTACACATCCTCACCTTACTGACCTTCTCCGAAGAAGAATGGACGCCGTCGGAGTATTTGGCTGGGAGCATTAATATCAATCCCGTGCTGGTGCGTAAGGAGCTCAGCAATTTGCGCGAACGCGGCTTAGTGATCAGTAAGGAAGGGAAAGCAGGCGGGAGCCGTCTGGCCAAGCCTGCGGATAAGATATTCATGTCGGAAGTGTACGCGGCTGTGAAGCAAAAGGATCTGCTCGGAAAAGGCATCAACTCCCCTAACCCCGATTGCCCCGTCGGCCGTATGATCAACGATCACCTCGACAGCCTTTACGATGAAGCCGAACAAACGCTGCTCGTAAGTCTGGGCAAAGTGTCGTTGGCAGAGTTTTGTAAGAAGTTCGTCTGATTTTTTTGACCAAAACTGTCACATTTTTTATTTCAGTAATATTTTATTAACTCTTAAATACAAATCGTTATGAAAATTGCATTGATTGGTGCCACGGGTTTTGTGGGCACGCACGTTTTGAAAGAGCTTGTTTCGCGTGGCCACCAGGTCACCGCCATTGCCCGTAATACGGAGAAAATCGATACCAACAACGACTTGGTAACAGCCAAAGCCGCTAACGTCATGAATGTAGAAGATGTGGCCGCTGCGGTTGCAGGCCATGACGCCGTGATCAGCACCTACAATGCAGGCTGGACCAACCCCAATATTTACAACGACTTCATCACTGGCTCCAAAGCCATCCAAGCCGGTGTAAAGCAAGCTGGCGTAAAACGTTTCCTCACCGTAGGCGGAGCAGGCAGTCTTGAAATCCAGCCAGGCTTACAACTCGTCGACTCGCCGAGTTTTCCAGCAGACTATAAAGCCGGCGCCACAGCTGCCCGCGATTACCTCAATATTCTCAAAACGGAAACCGAACTCGACTGGACCTTCCTAAGCCCAGCGATCGAAATGTCCCCTGCTCATCCGGGCGAGCGCACCGGCAAATACCGCACCTCGCTTGACACTCCAGTGTTCGATGAGCACCATCGCAGCAGACTTTCAGTGGATGATACCGCCATCGCAATCGTCGATGAAATAGAGCAAGGCAACTTCATCAAGAAGCGATTCACTGCGGCATACTAATCATACTTTATGTAAATACCCACCAGGAAGAACTTACGATTAGATATATACTTTCTGTATCATTTTATAAGTATTAAAAGTATATAACTAATAGTAAATTTAATAAATAATATACGACATAAAAGGCAGCTACTTTCGATAAATTCAAAAGTAGCTGCCTTTTAAAATTGCCAATACTTTCCAAGTCCTGCGCTACGATCTTAACTTTTGCACCTAATTAATTCATTGATATTATAGTTATTACTAATCTTTTAATAC
>NZ_JAMOZL010000028.1 GCF_023667495.1 Dyadobacter sp. MSC1_007 | reverse complement strand
AATAAAAACACTTTTTATTTACTAATTTTGAACCGCTTCTACAGCATTTTTTGCCTTCGGCCGCCAGCTAAATAGGTGGTCAATTTGCCACGGAATCAGGTGGTCAACTTCTCCGAAATACCCAATAAGCGTGCTATTGATTTTGCTATCCTTCTTTTTTCCGCAACTGTGGGTTGCTTTGATTTTAGTGTTTCCAATTAACATGGGCATTCATTATTGGAATAAGACAAATATTTATCAATACAGCAGTTCGATACCGCAGCTGGTTTTGATGAATCAGGTCGCGCGGAAAATCCTGGCGAATAACGAATCCCAGCATTTTTCTAATATAGCGGTTTCGGTCGATTCATTGCGAAGACTTATTCCGCAAACGTCCATTTTTAGAATTGAAGCGAAACTGCAAAGTGAAATTGGTCAGCTCGTCGACTATTTTTTGGAATTGATCAAAGCAATGCTGCTGTTAGAGCCGGTCGTATTGTTTGCGACCTTGAAAAAGCTGGATAGCAGAAGAGAAGATATCGCAACGGTTTTCAAATTCATTGGCGAAACGGATGCGGCATTGTCGGTGATGGCCCTTCGGGAAAGGATACCTTACTATTGCAGCATAACGCCTGAAGCAGATAACAAGACACTGTCCGTTAAAGGTATTTATCACCCATTGTTGTTCAACGGGGTTTCTAATGACATTGTGCTGAAAGATAAATCTGCATTGCTGACCGGCTCGAATATGTCGGGGAAAACGACTTTTATCAGGACAGTTGGCATCAGCGCGATCCTGGGGCAGACACTCAATACCTGCTTTGCCAGCGAATTTGCGATGCCTTTGATGCAAGTGCTGTCGTCGATCCGAATTTCGGACGATCTATTGGAGGATAAAAGTTATTACATGGAAGAGGCCCTTACCTTGAAGCAGTTGATTGAGGAAAGTCAGGGCAAAAAAAGAACACTTTTCTTATTGGATGAAGTATTTAAAGGCACTAATTCAATCGAGCGGATCGCGATGAGCAAATCCGTACTGAGCTATTTGGCAGGCAACGGCAATCTGGTCTTTGTCTCAACACACGACAGGGAGTTGACCGGTCTGCTATCCGAACATTATGAGCTTTATCACTTCACCGAAGTCATCCAAGAAGAAGAAATCGTATTTGACTATAAAATCAAACCAGGCGTGCTCAACACAACAAATGCGATCAGTATTCTTGAACTGAATAAATTCCCAACACAAATTATTGATGAGGCGATGGAGGTATCTTTACGGCTTGGACAAAACAGGTAATTTAGTGGTAGATGCCAGAAAGCGACTACCCGAGGAACTCTGCTGGTCTGAATTCGCTGACATCAATCCAACCACAGCAGATCTGCGATAAGGAAAACGGAATATCATTTATCGCGAACCTTTTGAAGAAATAAATGATGGGGTAATACTTCGATTTTTCCCTTTGTGGGGATCATGTTCTTCCATACCCAATTGTAGTGGTCAATCACCTGACATGCTTTCAGACCCGGCCTGTTGCCGGTGGTATGACCATCTTCGATGACTGTTACGTTATAATCCTTGGAAATTGCTGACTGAATCGTGGATTCAATACAAAAATCTGTGGCGCAGCCTGTAATAACCAATTCGTTAATGACGAGCATTTCCAGTTTCTGCCCGAGTTCCGAGCGATAGAATACATCATTGGCATATTTGTCAATGTGGATATCGCCAGTCTCAATTTGCAGCTCGTCCAGCAATTCCCACTCCGTAGTAAAGGGCACAAATTCGTTCATTGTACTACCATCGTGCTGGATGAATAACACAGGCCAAGATTTCGCACGAAAAGTCGCAGCGAGTGAATTGATTATTTGTACGACGCCTTCCGTGTTGTGACGAGGCGTGGCTTCTGTAAACGAGCCCTTTTGCATGTCAATTACCAGGAGCGCTTTTCTGCTGATCATCTCGGTTGGTTTTAAGTAAGGTTATGAGCTGGTTCCATTCAGGACTTCCAGAGTAAATCAATCAATTTTCTCCATTCGAAGTAATCGGAAAGCTCTCCATTCATCAAGATAATCAGCCCTTTTTTTGAAAATGGGTCGTAAAGCATGTAGGTGGATATACCAGGGCCATGCCCGCTATGACTATATGTGGGTGTCTCGGTGTTAAGCAAATACATAAACCAGGTGTGAAACCCCAGACTCATATCCTTTGGCGTCAGGCGTTGCATTGAGCTGGCTTCGATAACACGCTTGCCAGCATACGCACCGTCGTTTGACCAGCAGGCGAGAAACTTCGCCAGATCAGTTATCGTGCAGCGGAGCTGGCCCGCGGGATAGTCCGGGAATTTGCCCTGGGGCAATTTTTCATACCGGCTGAGCGAGTCGGTATATTGATAAGGCACAGCCAGCCGATTTGATTGGTGCGTTTCTAAAAACCAACTGGTATGATGCATTTCGAGCGGGGCGAACAGGTTTGCTTCGCAGTATTGATCGAACGGCATTTTCGCAATGCGCTGGACGAGATAACCTAGCAGCGCGAAGCCAATATTAGAGTACCCGAATTGGCTACCGGGTTCGGAATTGAGAAAATTCTTATTTGCCTGATAGTGCTTGCCACGGGCAGATAGATAGTCTGCAAGAAATGTTCCCAATGGGATCTCGGTTCCCTGATATTCATTCTCCCAAAATGGGAGCAGATAGTCCGTGTTATCTGCTATTGAGGAGCGGTGCCGTAACAGTTGCCTGAACGTGATCGGAGCAGCTGGAAACGATGGATTAGCAACGCGAAATGGAAGGAAGCGGTTAACGTCCTCATCCAGTTTGAAATATCCCTTTGCTTCGAGTTGCATAATCGCCGCAGCCGTTACTGTCTTGGAAATAGAGGCTATGTGAAAAACCGTTGAATCTGTCACCGGTATTTTTCGCTCGATGTCTTGGTAGCCGTAGTAGCGCGTCCAGGAAACGTTGCCATTTTCAACCTTTGCTGCGGCAAGGCCTGGGACATGCAGCTCTTTCAGTTTCCGGTTAACCAGCGAGTCAACCTTTAATGTCTGAGCATAAGCTAATCGAGCTAATAGGAAAAATGCAACAAGCAGTAAAGGACATTTCATAAACCGTGGAAAGGATGATACTGGAATGTGCACCGAAGTTAACAATGCGATCAGTGCAAACGAAAGGTACAAAGTAAAAAATGACGGTTGCAAGCCTGCACTTCGTCATCCGCCTTTTTAGCTGAACCCGCATTAGCCAGCCGCACCTTAAACCGCCGGATGGGCTTGCAAACAAGGGGACGAGCCCCGTCATTTTTTCTTTGATCGATAGGCAGCGATTGCCCTGAGCACAAAGCTGGGGCCAAAGCAACTTAAATGCCTTTCAATCATGAAAAACTTCGAAAATGCTCCTAAAATCTACGTGGGAACCTATGGTCAGTATAACAGTGGATCGCTGTTTGGTAAGTGGTTTGACCTGACGGACTACGCAGATCTTAAAGAATTCCTGCAAGACTGCTATGAGTTCCATAAGAACGAACTTGATCCGGAGCTTATGTTCCAAGACTGGGAAAACATCCCGGATTTTTTGATTTCCGAGTGCAGCCTGCATAAAGACGCATTCGCCTACTTTGAGGCCAGGAGTGAAATGGACGATGAGACTGCCGAAGCATTTGAGATTTACTGTAAGCAGATCAACTACTGGCCTTCTAACGGATATGAGCTTGAAGATCAAATCGAAAGTTTTCAAGAAAGCTACCGCGGATTCTTTGGCGGATCGATGAAAGACCCAGAGCTTGAATATGCCTACCAATACGTCGAGGAGACAGGGCTGCTGTCAGGTGTGCCCTCTGCGCTGGAAAAGTATTTTGACTACGAGGCCTTCGCTAGAGACCTGTTTTTGGAAGGGTACAGCGAATACGAAGGGCATGTATTCGCTGATTATTAAACCCAAAGCGCAGTTCGTTGCCAGCCGCATCGAACTGCGCTTTATTCTTTTTATTCCACCGGAAGCAAAGGAAGCAATAATCAAATGCTGCTTATTATTTTCCGGGCGAAAACATCGGTTACGTCATAAGAAGCGATGTTTTTAATTGTTAACGTAAAGCAAGGAACTATGGAAAAGAGGGGCAAGCAATCAGAGGAAAGTTCAGCGTTGTTCACGCATCAATTAGTCACATTAGCGGATCTTGAAAAATTTAAGGAGCAAATGCTTTCCGAAATGAGACGGCTGCTTGCAGGTGGAGGCACTCAGCATTCCAAACAATGGCTCAAATCTCGGGAAGTAAGGAAGCTACTCGATGTGTCACCGGGCAAGCTGCATGTGATGCGTACAAGTCGCCAGCTTGCCTTTATGCGGATTGGCGGCGTGATTTATTATGACCGTGCAGATATCGAAAAAATGTTTGAAAAGTTTAAAACTGCTGCGACCAAATGAAGCAGAGACAGTGCTCAGATTGCTTTGGCAACCAGTGCCCCCCTGACGAGACACACGTCAGGGTTTATTTTTTGCAGCAGGGATCTACGGCTTGCGAAGCAGCCAGATTTTTCTGCCATTATCAAACAATGCGGTGGCTAAATGTGAATGGTGAGCCGCTCAAAAATTGGAAGAGACTTGCTTGGTCATGGGTTTGGTACGGCAATTAAGCCTGACCGGGTAGAGACCTGTTCAGCCCCATTTTGTTTTCTTAGCTTCAGTACCTGTATGAAGAGCCATTCCATTCTATTCTGCTTTAATCGATCGCACAGGGTTGAGCATGGCGGCTTTAACACTTTGGAAACAAATGGTAAGCAGTGCTGTGATCATCAATACCAAGCCTGCCAGCAAGAATGTCCACCAGTGAATATCCACTTTGTAGGCAAAATCCTTTAGCCATTGATCCATGGCCAACCACGCAACTGGCAACGCGATCGCGATAGCAATGGCGACGAGTTTTAGAAAATCCTTGGATAGCAGCGTTGTAATGTTCAAAACGGTGGCACCAAGTACTTTCCGGATTCCTATTTCCTTTGTGCGTTGCTCAGTGGTAAATGATGTCAATCCGAGCAATCCAAGGCACGATATAATTATGGCAATTCCTGCAAAAAAGTTAAACAACTGACCAGTTCGTTCTTCACTCCGATAGAGCGCATTGTAGTCGGTATCCAGAAAAGCATATTCAAACGGATAAGCAGGCATGTATCGCTTCCAAAGCTGCCGGGCTTTGTTTACCGCTGTCGGCGCAAGCTGCGCGGTTGTGTGTACGTGAACCCTGTAGTGCTGTTGGGGAAGACTGTACATTACCAAAGGCATGATGGGCTCACGGATCGTGGTAATATTAAAATCCTTTACAATCCCAATGATTGTTCCTTCCGTCCCATTAAGCTTGAACCTTTTGCCGATCGGCTCTTTGATACCAGTCTGTTTGAGGGCCGTTTCGTTTAGAATTATGGAGGTCGAATCTGCTTTTGTACCTCCGAAATTCCTGCCGGCGATCAGCCGGAGTTGAAAGTTGGAAATGAAATCCTGGTCTACATTTAGCTGCGCCATAATCAACGTTCGGTCCATGGTTTTTCCATCCCAATCTGTCGATATAGTGCCGGTCAGTACGTTGACAGGCGTGTCCGTAGAGGTGCTTACACCGAGAATGCTCGACTCGCTGCTGAGCGCTTGCTTGATTTGCCGCGTAAAGGTTCGTCCATCGAATGTGAATGTGTGTTTCCGGTCAAACCCCGGATCACGATCTCTTATAAAACGCATCTGACTGCCGATAACAAAGGTACCTGCAATGAGTATCGTAGCGAGACCGAACTGTGCCACTACCAGTGATTTACGCAGAGAAGCGCCGCTCACCTGGCTGGAACGCCCTTTCAGAGCCTGGATCGGATTGAATCCTGAGATCAGGAACGCAGGATAAATGCCTGCAAGAACGAAGCAGAACGTGAGCGTACCGATCAGAATCTGCCATACCTGCGGATCGAAAAGTGAAAAACGACCCGATTTGCCCGTAATGCTCGCATAAAACGGCAGGATGCCTTGCAATAACCCGATTGACAAAATTAGTGATAGGAATAATGTGAGAACGGATTCCACCAGCAGCTGTACAGCCAGCTGCCGGGAACCGGCGCCAACGACTTTGCGGATACCAATTTCTTTAGACCGTCTGGTGGCCCGCGCGGTGGTCAGATTCACATAGTTAATACAGCCAATGCTAAGCAAAAGCAGGGCAACAACACCCATTATTCCGACCTGTTTGTCGGCCGAATCATTGCCTTCGACGGCGTGGAGATGGATTTCAGAAAGCGGCTGTAACCGGAAGTCAGGCGGGTTGGTCGCATCCTTGAGCATATTTGCTTGTATGGAAGTCAGCTTTTTTGCGACCATCGACGGATCAGCCCCGGGAGCCAGTTTTACATAAGTCCCAAACCCGTAATCATCCCAATTTTCGTCGACCGGACGGCCCCCTTTTCTTGGATCAAGGGTTTTCAAAATCGCCAGATTTACGTACATATCGTTTCTGAACGATGAATTATCGGGGGCATCTTCCAAAACTGCGCTTACCGTGAAGGTGGCATTGCTTTCAACATGGATAATGGTTTTCCCGATAGCATCAGCGGTCCCGAAGAACTTACGGGCCTGTTTCTCGGATAATACAATGGCATTAGGAGACGGGAAAAGTGCCTTTTTGTCGCCGTGAAGCACTTTGAAGCCGCTGAAGATCTCAATGAAATTAGCGTCAGCATATGCCAGATTATTCTTTTCCGTAAAGATTTTGGTGCCTACGCGGAACGTTGCCGATGGATAATCGCCCAAGCGTACTGCGCTTTCCACTTCGGGCACTTCCCCGAGGGCTGTCACCGAGATAGGACCCGGCGTTGCGGTAGATGTATACTCGTCTTCGCCTTTGCCGAAATGAGTATTAACCTGATAGATCCGCGGTACATCGGCGTGGAAGCGATCAAAACTCAATTCATCCTGAATCCATCGGAACAGAAGCAGGCTAACGGCCAGTACCGCAGCCAGACCTCCAATGTTCAATGCAGAATACCAGCTGCCCGAGCGCAAATTGCGGACGGCAACTTTGAGGTAATTTCGGATCATATGCTAAGAAGATGAGGTATTTATTGAGCAATACCTTTTAAATACTGGTTCTGTTGCAACTGCCCGGAATCGCCCTGTTAAGTATAGAAAGACATTGTGAGCGAAGTCATGGATTTTGTACGATAGTTAGGATATATAATTTTTTTATATATTAGAGTCGTCTACAATATAATATTCATCAATCTCTTTGTACTTAGATTCCTATATTTTAATCAATGTTAGCACATGGTATTAATTGCTCGGATTAGCGTCTATCTCACTTTTTCGTTTAGTGTACTGTCTGGATTTGCATCGCTATCTCAAAACCCGGGTGCCAAAACTAATCCCGCAGTTATAGGACTGTTTCCAATGCCAGGGTTTGAGCCTCTTCCGCCACACAAGTCACGGGTGATCGACAAAACAAAGTTCAAACCAGAAAACTTTCGCTTTTTGAATAAGTCAGGCAAAAGCCTGGAAGATCGTTTGCCAAGCAATGCCGCTGCTGAAACCGTCGATTGCAGACCGTCTTGGGGTCTTTTCGCGTTTCGTGTTAACGGTAAAGGAGCTATTGACAGCACATGGTTTGACGGTCATCTTCCAGCGGCGTCGTCAAACCGTATTTTAGAGAACATTTGTGCTACTGAGGGAAGTTGGGTTGTCGCTCCGGGAACTAAACCTGACGATGTTGCCTGGTTTGTTTACTTTTACTCTGACGAGCGTGCATTATGGGATAAAAATGTTCAGTGTTCCCAGGCAGATAAGGAGCTTCAAAAGGCAGTATCCTCAATGAGTGGATTTTTTTATAACCTGTTTTTTCGGTTAGGTGAGGATAACGCCACAATGCTTAGGCCAACAGTCATTGATGGCTTGCCTAAGATTTAGTCTGAATTTGTCAGCAATACAAAGCAAAATGTACCGATTTTCAGCACCTTTTGCTTTGTATTGAGACAAAACGAGACTCGAAAAAAATCGAATTCTACCTGTGCCTCTAATTCAGTTGTTTGCGCCATCCAAGACTCTTCATATCAAATGCACTTGATCCGATTTTATGGCTGAGCACTAAGCACAGGACGAAAAGTTAACCCGAATTTTCAACATCCTCCACCTCTTGGTATGGCATAAATCACCTTGCCGGAAACAGATAAGTTGAAGACTTTATCTTGTATAGCAGGAAGTGAAAGTTGCCATGTTTTTCCCTTGTCCGAGGATCTGTAAATACCTGCCGGGTGACCACAAAACAGGTATTCACCAACCTCGGTAATGGAGGCGGTATAGAGGCTTGCTGGAAGGTCGGCATCGATAGGCTGCCAGGTTTTGCCGCCGTCATAGGATGTCCGTACTCTTCTTGTCTCCATCTCTGTATTGCAAGTGATCGCGGCAAATCCACCTTTGATGCGTTCGATAGCAATGCCCACGCCGCCCTCATCAATCACATTGACCCAACTTTCACCATCATCTACCGACCGAATGATGCCACTCTGACTCGTAGCGATCAGAACTCCGTTTGACTCTACCAATTTCATTACCCAACCTTCGTCATACACTCGCTTCCAGTTTTTTCCATTGTCATCAGATTTTAAAAGGCCTTTATCGTAACCGATAAAAACGACGTTTCGAGTTTCAAAGATGGTGCGAACGTTCTTCCCCGGAAAATCCGTATATACCGGCAGCCATAAACCCTTTCCATTTATTTTTTGCAAAAACTGGCCACCGTAGTTAAATGCAAGCATTCCAGACTTGCCAGGAACTATGCTGCCAATGTTGTCCGGAGAAATCTCTTTTTCCCAAAAAGGAGGAGTGGAATTTGGTTTGCTGTAATACATTCCATTTCCAGTGCGCAGGTAGACTCCATTATCATTTGCAAGCAAACCATCTCTCGGGATACCGTCTTCCGGCAAGTTTACGGGCAGCCCTTCGCTAATGTCCTGCCATGTTTGTCCGCCATCTGCAGATTTAAAAATAATGTTTGTCGCTACTGCGTTATCTCGTTTTTGGTTACTATCCCGGAGTGGGGGTGACTCTGGAAATTCCAAGGCCTGATCAAAGGAAAATGAGAAGTGAAAAAGCAGCAAAAAAGCAAGGTGATGGATTCTCATGACTAAAATGGTTTGGTGAAATAGTAGCTTAAAATTGTTTTAACTTCACATATCCAAATGTAGGCACCTGCTTAGCCGCTCTTGTAAATCAACTGTAAAATCTCGTTCGTCAATTGTAAAAAGAAATGTAAATGCGTGTAAATTCTGCTTTTACCGGCTTTTCCACTAACCAGCTGGTGGTCGGGTCTGGCATTTCCTTGGTGCTGATTGCAATTTTTTTTATCATCTCTTCTTTCACAGAACATTCCGGCCGAGACTTCAGGGCGAAGCAAGTGAACCTGTTGATCCGTCAAACTGGTCATCGATTGCTGTTGCAGGCGGGTGACTCAACCTCACGTGTATTGCCCGTTACTGAGATTAAAGAAGGCACGTTTCTGCTCAGGTTTGAAAATGAATTCATTTTTAACCACGACTCGCTCATGGCGCTGTCACAGAGCTTACTTCCTAAAAAGCAGTTCCCTTCCGGCTACACCGTTACAGTACATGATTGCATGAAAGGCAGCATCGTCTACGGTTTCCAGGTAAATAATACCTCGCCGGGCATCCTGGCTTGCACGGGCAGAAGTCAGCCCTCAGGTTGTTACACAATCGAATTTGCGTTTCCGGACTTTTATGAGAAAGTAAAACAGAAGAAAACTGACATCCATCAGCTGACTGAATCGCTTGAAGTGGATACTCAGGAAGTCAGTTCAAAACTTGGAGAATTAGAAACGCCAGCCTTCGGCCATGACACCGGCCGACGGACTGACGACCACAAATCAGCTGAGGTGGATACTCAGAAAGTCAATCCAACACTTGAAGAATCCAAAGCGACAACCTTTGACTTTCCGTTAATCAACGTGGTTTATGCCGGTATTCTGGTGTTATTAGGTGTTGCCTTGTTCATTGGGCGTTTTGGGGAATTTTTAAAACCGTTGCCTGGGCAGAATCAAAACCACGCTACAACAAAAGAGTCCGTTCCGGAATTGGCTGCGCTCGGAAAATTCTTATTTAATGTGAAGGATCAGCGCTTGCTTTTGGAAAGTGAGGTGGTTAGTCTCACAGACAAAGAATGCAAGGTTCTGAGATTACTCCACCAAAATTTCGGAGAATTGATCCCCCGTGAAACGCTGATGCAGGAGGTTTGGATCAACGAAGGGGTCATCACCGGCCGCAGCCTGGACATGTTTGTGTCGAAACTTCGAAAGAAATTGAGTCGTGATCCTGAGCTGAGAATAACGAATGTCCATGGGAAGGGGTATAAGCTGGAAATACCTGAAAGACAGGTCAGTTAAAGTTTAACGCGGCCCAAAGCCGTTGTGCGGTTAACAGAGAAATGCGTGTTTAATTCTTCCCAACGGATTACTTGCAAGAGAGTTGATGCAGCACTCTTCGTTGGAAAAAGCGAAGTATTTACGAGGTCTACGACATAGTTACCGCGACGCTCCAACTAGTTATTCGTGACAAACCAGCTTGTCTTTTTAATAAGTATGCTTTACATTTGTGAAGTCAAATTTATTTGCTAAGTCATGACTAAAATAATTAAGCTCGCAAGTGTAGTTCTAGTTACCGTTGGCACAATTGTCTTGTTTTCCGATCCTCGTGCCGGAGCTGAACTTCCTTTATTGATTGGGCTCTTCATGGGCTATGTGAGCCGAGACAAGATGGAAGATGAACGAGCGTTACATCTCAAAACATCATCGGCCTATGTTTCTCTTGTTGTGGGATACAGCCTTAAGTTGCTGACCAGCAATCTTTACGATCACAAGATTATCAGCTTTCAGTTATCAGAAATAAACCACTTCCTTATTCTCGTTTTTGCGATGGCAATAATTCTCTACTATTCAAGAGTTTATCTGTCAACCAAATAACTTTGTTTAATGAAAAACTGTTTAAAGGTTGAAAGAGCAAGGAAGAGCTTTACACAGGCGGACCTAGCAGAAAAGGTAGATGTGTCTAGGCAAACAATCAACTCTATCGAAATCGGAAAATACACTCCGTCGGCTGTATTGGCATTGAAAATTGCCGCGGTGTTTAATACCCGTGTGGAAGACGTATTTATTTTGGAAGACAGCGATTGGAAATAGCCTCTACTGGTCAACAGACACAGCAAGTCAATAAGTAGAGATTTATGAAGTAATCCTGGGCCATGAAAGTTGCAATTGACTCAGGATCTGCCTAATTAAACTCGTTATAGCAAACATGATCTGAACCCCGACAATAAATCAACCGTTTAAATACGGGCGACCCTAGGCTTTCTTTACAAATTCCGACTTAAGCGCCATAGCTCCAAAGCCCTCTATCTTACAATCGATATTGTGGTCGTTATCTACGAGGCGGATATTTCTCACTTTGGTACCGGCTTTAATACCTTGAGAAGTACCTTTTACCGGTAAATTTTTGATCGTTACAACGCTATCGCCGTTTTGAAGGATATTGCCATTGCTATCTTTAACAACAAAGTCATCCTCGGCCACACTGCTTTCGTCAGAATTCCACTCATGTCCGCACTCAGGGCATACCAGCAGAACATCCATTTCATACGTATAAGTCGATTTGCAGTGTGGGCAAGGGGGAAAGTCAGCCATAATAGTCAAATTGTTCAGTACACAAATGTAGCCTTTTATAGGTTATGATGACTTCCATCTCCTAATATTGAGTGTACCCGCGCTAAATATTTTCGGTGTGTACATTTTCTTAATTTTTCAATATCTCCGTTTCAAACTGGCTTGGGAAATATTGCTTCAGCAATCAAAATTGACAATCTGGATCGCCGAAGCAATAATTAGGTCAAGAGCTAGGAAGCCTGTCGGAGCTTACCGGCTTTAGTAAACAACCGATTCCGGACTAGCCCGACATTTTCACTAATGCGTGATTTTCTCACCCGGCAGTATCTCATCGTAGTCCTAATGTTCCTATGGCCAAGCATTTTACTGACGTCTTCCAATGGCACGCCATTATTTAGCATCATATCCGCGAAGAAATGTCTGGCGTCGTGTGTGTCCAGCCTCCTGATATTTCCGGTGATGTCCCGGATATCACACAGATCAGCAAGTTCCTTTAAATACGTGTTATACCTGAAATTACTGTTCACTGGAATTAGTTTATCGTGGGCTACGCAGTACGGATGGTTCTTGTACTTTTCAATCAATTCTTCTACAATCGGTAGTATGGGTACCATTTCGCCGACCTGCGTTTTTCCGCGTTTCCGAACCAGCCACCTTTCTCTCTTCGGACCGACGAGCGTTATGCTATCAGGAGTGAGACCATAAATGTCCTGGTAGGCAAAGCCGGTAAAGCATTGGAAGATGAATGCGTCGCGGACCTCGGCCAGCCTTTCAACGTGCAACTTTTTTCGATGAATTCTTTCGACCTGTTCAAACTCCAACGGGATCACTTCAACATCACCACCGGAGCATTTAAAGCCTTCCATCGGGTTACGCGTTATGAAATCCTTTTTGACGCCGATTTTTACAATCTGTCTTGTCCACTTCACATCCTTGCGGGCAGAAACCTCGGCGAGTGGTTTGGGCTTGTGAAGCGTCAAGTATTCGTAAAGCTCTTCGGCAAACAGACCAGATAGCTCGGAAAAATTCAGATCCGATGTTTTGTATTGAAACTTAATAAAAGCGGTAACATGCCTTTTAAGTTTTCGCCAGTGCCGCAGCGTAATGTCTGAACGCATCCCGCGCTCGACCATCAATTCGAATTTTTCGATGTGTTCGTCGAACGCTTGAAGCAGGGTTTGTTCCTTTTTTAAACCTAGTTTGGGAGCATCGCCTTTGTCTTCAACCGGTTTGCCTTTGAACACGTTTTTAAGCATAGTAGGCGTGATGCATTCAAACTGCGATTGCAGCACCATGAATTGGGAAGTAAGTGAAGTGCGCGCCTGATCGATGGCAATGTTGATCAGTTTTGCTTCCATTCCTGAGGCAGTAACCTTTTTGGTTTGGTTGCACCAGTCATCAGGGTGCACTTTTTTGCCGAGCGAGATCTCGTCATCGAGACCATCGATGGTAACCCGGACATAAATCGGCGCTTTGCCGTCTTTGGTTGCTTTGGCTTTGAATAGCCAGAAGAGGATCGAAAGTTTCTGATTGCTTTTCATCCTTCACATCTTTAAGTGATCAAATGTTCCCTGCGGGGACTTCCCGCAGGCGACGCATCGATTTCCTCAAAACCACATCACACAAGCTATTTTCGGAAATTCGGTTACCTAATTTAGAAAATCAGATAGGTAACCGAAACGGTAACCGAATCGGTAACCGAATCGGATAGGTTACTTTGATTAGGAATGACTCACAAATTTTGAAACAAGCTGATTTTCAGAACAATTTAAAACAAAAAAGCGCCCTTTGAGGCGCTTTCAGTGATCCCGCTGGGATTCGAACCCAGGACCCATACATTAAAAGTGTATTGCTCTACCAGCT
>NZ_JAMOZL010000027.1 GCF_023667495.1 Dyadobacter sp. MSC1_007 | reverse complement strand
GTGGTCAATTTACTCCGAACTCAGGTGGTCAGTTTACTCCGAATTGGGGTGGTCAATTTCACGCGGAACAGGTGGTCAGTTTAAACCGAATTGAGGTGGTCAGTTTCACCGAATTTTCCACAGATACCTCCGCGAGCGGTTTGGGTTTGTGAAGCGTCAGGTATTCGTAAAGCTCTTCTGCAAACAGACCAGATAGTTCGGAAAAATTCAGGTCCGATGTTTTGTACTGAAACTTGATGAAAGCAGTAACGTGCCTTTTAAGTTTTCGCCAGTGCCGTAGTGTGTTGTCCGAACGCATCCCGCGCTGGACCATCAGTTCGAATTTTTCGATGTGCTCGTCGAACGCTTGAAGCAGCGTCTGCTGCTTCTTCAACCCTTGTTTCGGGGCATCACCTTTGTCGTCCACGGGTTTGCCTTTGAAGACGTTTTTAAGCATTGTAGGGGTGATGCATTCAAACTTCGATTGCAGCACCATGAATTGGGAAGTGAGCGAGGTGCGCGCCTGATCGATGGCAATGTTGATCAGTTTGGCTTCCATTCCTGAGGCGGTCACTTTTTTGGTTTGGTTGCACCAGTCATCGGGTTGTACTTTTTTGCCGAGAGAGATTTCGTCATCGTGGCCATCGATGGTAATACGGACGTAAATCGGCGCTTTGCCGTCTTTGGTTGCTTTGGCTTTGAATAGCCAGAAGAGGATCGAAAGTTTCTGATTGCTTTTCATCCTTCACATTTTTAAGTGATCTAATGTTTCCCTGCGGGGACTTCCCGCAGGCGATGCATCGATTTCCTCAAAACCACATCGCACAAGCTATTTTCGGAAATTCGGTTACCTAATTTAGAAAATCAGATAGGTAACCGAAACGGTAACCGAATCAGTTAGGTTACTTTGATTAGGAATGACTCAAAAATTTTGAAACAAGCTGATTTTCAGAGCATTTTGAAACAAAAAAGCGCCCTTTGAGGCGCTTTCAGTGATCCCGCTGGAATCGCAAAATATCGACGAAAGTACTTGAAAGTCAGTTATGTTATTCGCATAAAACGAATAGGTGACTGAATTGGGGACCGAATGAAATGACTTAATTTGATTTCGGATTAATATAACTCTCCGCTGTAAAAATACTAAATTTTAGCATTCGATCAAGATATAAACTGTTTTGATGCTGATACAGTTTCAGTTGCAATAAACCACTAACGAGCATTTATTGAAGTCGTTAAAAAACAATTGAAATGACGTGGCCTGCGACTAGCAATAATTTGATACCTAACGGGTAGGAGAGTACTAATTTCCCACCAATCAAGAACTGCTGTTTCGCAGTCCCTTTTTACGCTATTTCGATAGGATGAAATTCGATATCCGCTTATTTTACTTCACCTTCCACGGTTTCGCTTTGCTCAATCTTCGAGATTGATTGTTGTAAAGTCAATTCCGGAATCATCATATCCACGAATCCCTGGTTTTGAAGGGACTGAGCTGAAAAGGCATTGAAAAGTCGCCTTCTCAATGCCGACATCAAGCCTATAAAGTCATCCGGCTAGGGAAGGTAATCCTACAGGTCACAAATGGTCAGCGGTAGATCCTTCCATTTGCCAGAATTTTTTGGCAAGATCTACGATATTGTCCACTTTCAACTTCTTGAAAATTCGGTTTTTTTGCGTACCCACTGTTGAGATCTTCACGTTAAGTTCTTCTGCTATTGATTTTAGCCATTTGCCGGTCAGCAGCAATGAAAGAACTCGGCGCTCCCTTGCCGTAAGGGATGCAGCCGGATCTGCCTGCATGGTTTTGCCCTCAATGAGGCTGCTGAGCATGGCATCCCTTACCAGCTTGCTTACGTACTTTTTGTTTTCCAATACTGTCGTGATCGCCTTTACTGCTTCTGAATCGGAGCTATTTTTATGAAGAAAACCATGGGCGCCCCTTTGGAGGCAAACCGGGGCATTGAGGAGTTCATCCCTGCCTGAAAATACCAGGATTTTCAGGTCCTGCTGCACATTTCTGTATGCTTCGACCATCTCAGGCCCACGGCTTCCGGGAATGGCCAGGTCCAGGATCAGCAAATCAAACGGCTGTTTAGACAGGGCGTCGAGCCCTTCCTGATAGGTATGCGCAAAGGTGAATGCGCAGTTCTCAATGACGCTTTTTGTGATCGCTTGTATTCCTATGGCCACCATAGGATGATCGTCGATGATAAGTATTTGGTGCATGATCTCAGTTTTAAGCCTCCAAAGTATAAGGCCGCATTCGAATTTCCTAATTGAATAATTCGCAGTGATTTGTAGTAAAGTTTCGATTTTGGTTTGTAATAGACTTTCATACGTTTGGGTGACCATCGGTAAACCACATTGCATTTAAAAATCAGTCATACTTTGTACAACTTGAAAAACTATGAGAAGAAATCGACTACTATCCAAGGCATTCTACACAGCCGTATTTGGGACGGCTATGCTACTTGTGTCGACTGCCGGTTTTGCGCAGGTGAAGATCGGGTCCAACCCGACGACGATCGACCCTAACAACAATCTGGAAGTTGAGAGCACGGATCCTGCCAAAAAAATCAGTATCCACAAAACCACTGGCAAGCTGACCATTGCGGACGGTTCCCAGGGCGACAAAAAGGTGTTGACCTCAGATGCCAACGGCGTGGCCACCTGGCAAAGCCAGTCTCAACTCGCCATACCGGTGACTGCGTTCAGCGGGGCCATCACCGGCCAGGCCATCATTCCTACATTCACAACACATGACGAAATAAACCAACGGCTCCCTCTTGTACCGACGCTGGGAGCTGAAAATTGGAATGCGGCCACAAAGCGGTTTACTGTTCCCGTAGATGGTACCTACTCTGTACAGGTTGGTTTGTCTTGCACAAGTACGACAGGTGCCAATGTAACACTATGGACGAGGATTTGGGTGGTCTCCGAAGACGGTGGTCCGCTATACAAAGGTGTCACACCAATCGCAGGCGTTGGCGACTGGCAATCTGTTGTTTACACAGGCAGATTAGCCGCCGGAGACGGCATTTCACTGGACGGATACACCATGTTGACCAATGGGACTCCACCTGGAAACCCAATCTGGACCGGTACCTGCGGACGCGCTTACATGACGGTTACAAAAATTGACTAGCGGACGGATACAACATCCCGATGTGAGATACCCCTGCTCACATTTGCACGCACTTGTTCTTATTGATTGCCAACATAAACATTGAATTTTTATGGAAACAAAAAAACTACTATCCGTTATCGCATTTGTGGCAGCGACTACTTTGTCGAACGCCTCTTTTGCGCAGGTAAAAGTTGGAGCAAATCCGACCACAATCACTCCCGGTGCCAATCTGGATGTGGAAGCAACGGCTGGCTCACACACAGTGGTGATGCAAAGCGGTGCCGTTGGTGTTAACACCGTCGCGCCGCAAGCCTGGTTGGATGTCCGGGGAACTACCAAGATCCTGCCAAGTTCTGGCACACAAACCGGTACGATCTGGACGGGCGACTCAAACATGGATGGTATGGAGGTAACCGCTAGTAACGGCGCCTTGTATGTCGGCATCCAACGCGGGGCAGGCGCTCCGCTCCATCTTTCCAAGCCCTCGAGTCTGACCGAAGATTCGTTCTTAATTTGTAGCGTAGGCGGTATTGGTGGTGTCGGTTCGATCCGATACAACGGCGCATCGGGAGTGGTTTATCTTACCACTTCGGATCAGCGTCTGAAGGAAAACATTCAGGCTACAAAGTTCGGGCTCGAAGCACTGAAAACAGTGAAAGTGTATGACTATAATTTCAAAGCAGATTCCAAAAAAACACTTTCTACCGGTGTACTAGCGCAGGAATTACACAAAGTTTATCCACAAGCAGTTACGGTAGGCGGCACCGATGCAAAGACTAATCCCTGGCAGGTGGATTACAGCAAGCTTGTTCCCATGCTAGTGAAATCGGTTCAGGAACTCAGCGATAAAGTGGAATCACTCACAAGCGAAAAGGCACAGCTAAGTGCGGAATTGAAACGTAAAGAGGCAGCCTACACGGAATTGAACGACCGTATTACCAGGATGGAGCGGTT
The DNA here is from genome assembly GCF_023667495.1 of Dyadobacter sp. MSC1_007. Classification (GTDB taxonomy): domain Bacteria; phylum Bacteroidota; class Bacteroidia; order Cytophagales; family Spirosomataceae; genus Dyadobacter. The sequence continues at coordinate 11,833 of NZ_JAMOZL010000027.1, read as the reverse complement.
GCTTAGCAGCGGAGAAAACACAAAATCCGTGAGCAAATAGTCAACCCGCATGATCTGCAATCCCACATCAAGTTTCACATAATGTTATAACTGATACAAACTAAGATGAAAACACAAATTCTATTATCTAAGAACGCCTGGAAAAAGGTAAGTCTCAGCCTGTTTGCAGCTGCCCTTCTTTCCAGTGCGTCCGCATTTGCACAGGTTAAGATCGGGACAAACCCGACAACCATCGAGCCCAATTCCAACCTGGAAGTGGAGGCATCCACTCCGGGACGCAAGACGAAAATCGACAAAACAACAGGCCAGGTAACCATTACCGACGGCACCGAGGGAGCCGGGAAAGTTTTGACTTCGGATGCAGCGGGCGGTGCGAGCTGGCAGAATCCTTTGGCCGGAACCATGATCAACGGGACTACCGGAGAGGTTGTTAACTTTTCGACTGGCGCTATAGAACAGAAATATTCGGGTGGATCCATAACATTCCCCAAAGCAGGCACCTATATGGTTTATGCCAGGTGGGCAACCTATACCGCCACAACAACGCATCCTATCCCGAATCATGCTTTTATCAACACAGCTTTGTCAAGCAGCCCCTCGACTTATGATCAACAGGGTATTGCGGCAGAATGGTTATTTGTTGTAACCACTGGACACCATACAACACCTGGGTTCCGGGTTACTGTGGCAGGCCCACAGACACTCTATTTTTGGTTTTATACTGGTTATTATACTGGAAATATTCAGTTTCAGGAAACCTATGCTATCGGACCGTTCTAATGCGCCCTGGCTAACCGGAGATAGAAAGCAAACGCTTTCAAAACAAAAGTTCAATCTCAAAGCATTAAACAGACATTTACAATGAAACAAACCTATACCAGTTCATCCGGAAAAGGATGGATCAGCATGGCGGTCTCGGCGACCCTGCTTTTGCTAGGACACCTGGCCCAGGCGCAAGAGGGCAGTCAGGGCAACACGACCATCTTTGGCGGTGCCCAAATGACCTTTTTCAGTAACCACAACTTTGTTACCGGCGGTGGTGGCGCCCAGCCAGGTGTGATCCTGACCGAGCGCGAGGCAGGAAATTTTGGTGTGCTGAACTTTGCAGGTGACAACCTTACTTCCACAGGCGCTTCCGATGCAGGCTATGTAGATGGCTATGTACGCAAATACGGAACAGGTGAATTTGTATTTCCTGTGGGCGACAATGGCTTTGTAGGCCAGTTTGCAGCTTCTGCCGATGGCACTATGGGCGCGTATTTTCACTCTGATGCTAACACAGCCGTTACCAGCAATCTTTTCACAGGCGCGGACTATGCTGCACTTCCCAATGGCGGACCATTCCCTACCAGCAGCATGGGTGCAAATGTCCAGGTGGTCAGTACGGTCGAATACTGGGATATCGACGGGACCAATGCCACACCTTTGACGCTGACCTGGGATGCTGGAAGCGCAATCGCTTCGTTGACCACCAGCGACCTGAGTAAACTCACGATCGCAGGCTGGAATGGAACACAATGGGTAGCGATCCCTTCCAAATTTGATACTACTTCCATTTTGGGCGGCACAAGTGACCTGTCGGTCGGCTCCATTACGACGCTGACCCCGCTGGCACCCGATACCTACACCGCTTACACATTTGCTTCGCTTATCGTGCCACTTCCCGTGACTTTGACCAGGTTTACAGCGGTTGCTGAAAACAGGACCGTATTGCTGAGCTGGTCGACGACCGAGGAAACTAATAGCGACCGTTTTGAAATAGAGCGGAGCAACAATGGCAAAAAGTGGAGCCGGATTGGGACAGTTGCGTCGAGTGGTGAAAGCAAGATATTGGTCGATTATTCTTACGTGGACAATGCTCCGCTTTCGGGGACCAATCTCTACCGGCTGAAAATGGTGGACAAGGACAACACTTTTGCGTATAGTGCAATCCGTGATGCAAAATTCGCCGAAGCCACGGGTGTCACGACTTATCCTAACCCCGTCTCGGACAAACTGCTGATTGGCAGCTACGACAAAGTCAAAGAGGTCGCGGTCAGGAATACAGCAGGCATTAATGTCTTACAGCAACAAAAGGTTTCGGAAGAAGGTATCGATGTCACCAAGCTGGCGCCGGGTATTTACATCGTGACGCTTGCCCTGTTTGACGGCACTATCAGCACACACAAAGTAGCCGTTACAAGGTAGCGCAAAACCGGCCTGGGTTATAGTTTGTAACCCGGGCCTGCTCATACATTTCTATCAAACTACTTCCATTGAAAAAAATCTAATATGAAAACAACTACGTTATTTTCAGTTTTTGCACTCACTCTTGGGCTTGCCGTATCATCGGTTTCTCTTGCACAGGTTAAGATCGGGACAAACCCGACAACCATCGAGCCAAATTCGAATTTGGAAGTCGAAGCGTCTACTGCCGGGCGTAAGATGAAGGTGGATAAAACAACAGGTCAGGTAACGATTACAGACGGAACGCAAGGTGCAGGGAAAGTATTCACTTCTGACGCAAACGGCGCGGGGAGCTGGCAAGCTTCTGCTCTTGTAACGGCGGCTGTCAACTATACGAATGATGGGGTTGTTACAGTGGGAGGGTCTGGCGTTCCCGGTAATGTAAGCATTACGTTTCCCGAAAACGGAACCTATGCAGTAAGCTTTTCATTTGTCGGTGACACTCAAGGTGGAGCCCCTTTCCCGACTGGCAGCCCCTGGATTGCAGTAAGCTTAGGAAATGCACTTAATCACCAGGAGAACTTAATTCCCGGTTCACAATTCGTGTTTGTATCAGGGATAAGGTATGTCAATATTACGAGTGCTCCCATAACAATGTCGGTTAGCTACATAAATTCAAGTGGTCTGCCCTTTACAATTAGAGGACACAGCACAAACAATTACAATGATTGGTTCGCATATAAGGTGTTTTAATCCTTCATAGTCGAGTGCCCCCGATCATAATTATGCGCTCTGCTATGGCTCATTTTCAAACTAAGAAGGAGGGAGGCGCTTATCCATAACATAAAGAACTCTTATAATGAAACAACTATATACCAACCCACCCGGAAAAGGATGGATTAGCATAGCGGTCTCGGCGACCCTGTTTTTGCTAGGACACCGGGCCCAGGCTCAGGAAGGCAGTCAAGGCAACACCACCATCTTCGGCGGCGCCCAAATGACCTTTTTCAGCAACCACAACTTCGTCACCGGAGGTGGAGGCGCCCAGCCGGGTGTGATCCTGACCGAGCGCGCGGTAGGTAACTTCGGTGTGCTGAACTTTGCAGGCGATAACCTTACTTCCACAGGCGCTTCCGATGCAGGCTATGTAGATGGCTATGTGCGGAAATACGGAACAGGTGAATTCGTATTCCCTGTGGGCGATAATGGATTTGTAGGTCAATTTGCAGCTTCGGCCGACGGTACAATGGGTGCCTATTTTCACTCGGATCCAACTGCGGCGGTAACCAGCAACCTTTTTACCGGAACAAATTACCCCGCGCTTCCAACAGGCGGGCCGTTCCCGTCGGCAACGTTTGAGCAGGCACTGGAAGCTGTCAGCGTGCTGGAATATTGGGATATCGATGGCACCAATGCAACCCCAATTACACTTACCTGGGATGCCGGCAGCAATATCGCCGGACTAACCAGCTCGCAGCTTGAAAAACTGACCATCGCCGGTTGGGACGGGACACAATGGGTGGCGATTCCCTCTGTTGTCCAGGTTACCTCCATTCTGGGAGGAACGAGCGATCTCACTGCGGGGTCGATCGTTACTACTGCCGCAATTGTCCCTAACATTTACACCGCTTATACTTTTGCTTCCCGCGACACGCCACTCCCTGTTAAACTTGCCAGTTTCGACGTTCGTAAGGAAGGGGCAACCGCATTACTAACCTGGTCGACGACAGAAGAAACGAACAGCGACCACTTTGAGGTCCAGCGCAGCGCTAATGGTAACAGCTGGGACAAGGTTGGTATTGTCAAGTCGGGCGGAGAAAGCAAAACGACGCTCAACTACAATTTCACGGACCTCAACCCACTCACAGGTGGTCCTTCCGAAGGCAAGAACCTCTACCGCTTGCGGATGGTCGATAAGAATGGCACATTTGCATATAGCCGTATTCGTACGGTTCAATTCGAAAACGCCGGATACGCAGTCGCTTATCCAAATCCAACGAGCGACATTTTATTCATACAGGATTTTCCGAAAGTCTCGAACGTGCGTATCGTCGACCTGAACGGAAAAACCGTTCACCAGTCGAACACAATTAAAAATGGCGAGATCAATGTAAGCAGACTTGTTGCAGGGGTTCACATTGTAGAAATCAGCTGGTTGGACGGCAGCAAAACAAGCCAAAAACTTCTGATCCGAAAATAAAAACGATAGAACTAATAGTGCTTAACATCTTTCCGCTTGATCGGAAAGATGTTTTTCGTTTACAATCATTGTCAAAGTATCCTCCCAACCACTAAATATGAACATTCTGATCATCGAAGATAATCCCGTGTTGCTAATTGGCTTTTCGTCGATTGTGGTAAAAGAATTCCCCCGTTCCCACATATTTTCGGTAAGAAGCGTTGAAGAATGCATTTCATTTCTGAGCAGCAAGGAATGCGATCTGCTTATATTAGACATTGACGTTGGCGACGGTAGAAACATTGCAGCGATCGACGCTGTCCAAAGACTTCATCCCAAAATTCCCATCCTCAGTTACATTGCAGGCGAGTATCTATTCCTTGGCCCATTGTTGCGGGCAGGCGCCCGGGGGGTCATTTCGAAAAAGTCAACTGCTGAAGAAATTCGGAGGGCGCTGAGCCATGTGTCTTCGGGAGACCTGTATCTCGCAGAAGACGTCCAGGAATCTTTGCTAAAACAATTGGTAACCAAAAGCGGCCAGATGGTATTGACGCATAATCAGCGCGTTGTGGCGCAATTGCTAGTCGATGGGAAATCGTATGGCCAAATAGCATTTGAGTTGGGAATCAAACGGAATACCGTTGGGGAGTACAAGCGCCGTATCTTCCAGAAACTGGGAATCAATAGTATCGTTGAGCTTTCTAGGAGCTCTGTTTTTAGTTAAAATACGCGTGGATAAAACTGTTCGGCGTATGCTTGGGGAATTCAGATTCGCTAATTAACTAAATTCAAAAATTTGAAGCTACATAATTTCGGGCAGAATTACCAGATTAAGTGCCTTACTTTACAGCGGATTAGACGTATGGGGACAGTTTTTTCAGGAGCCTGAAACTGTTTTGTGAAACCGGCAAAAGTGCGGCTTAGCAGACCCAACGTCGTGAACAGATACTTGTGAGCTGACGCGTGGTAGTTTGGCTATGTTCAAGATGAAGCGCTGATCGACTGCGATCTGACAACGCCGGGTAAAGAAAATGAGCAGCCGAAGGAGAGACCCGGCGAAAGGTTTAAAAGTAGAAGTGAAACTTTATCAGATCAGCAGCAAAAGAAACTAATTAAATCCTTTGCCGATAGAGATTGATATATTAGTCAAAAAGTCCCCAGTAGGTAAAAGGATCGGGGAAACCCGTTCTTTGCGGATCGAACACGATTAAAAGACGATCAAAATAGGAGGATGACTGATAACGCAATTTCACGCGCACCTTTAACCTCAGTTCGTTTTGCCTCGTCGGGTCGTTTCATAATGATAAATTACAATTTTAGCCGGTTTCATGCCAGCGAAAATCCCTAGTTTTTAACTATCTTTTTTTGCCTGGGGGGCATATGTCCAATTATGACAGGCTGAATTCCTTATCTTTTAAAATTAAAATGGATTCCTGCGTGGCCTTTACTGAGATAACGTGTGGTTGTGATATTTTTTTAAAACGATTGAAGAGAAACCAACTAACAGTATAGGGTTGTCTTCAATGATCAGGATATTCATAGTCGAAATTAGGGGTGTCATATTTATGTAATCAAAGTAAAAAACTAACATCTTTCCGACCAGTCGGAAAGATGTTAGTTTTTATTGTTCTACTGGCCTATTTCCTGATCAGCACCTTTTGAGTTGTCTTGCTGCCATTCGACCATGTTATCTCTAAAATGTACAGGCCGCCAGTAAGTTTATTGACATTGACCTCCCCGTCTTCGGTGACCTTCGACTGATGGACGGTTCTGCCGTTCAAGTCCAGGATACGCAGTTTTGCAACTTTTGAGAAATCCTTTATAAACAGTTTATCACTTGTAGGATTAGGATAAGCGACTATGTTGCCCTGGCCTTCAAACCGAACACTGCGGACCCGGCTATATGCAAATGTACCATCCTTGTCTACCATTCGCAGGCGGTAAAGGTTCTCGCCGTCTTCCGGCAAATTATCCGTGTATGAATATTCCTTTTTGCCCTTACTGTCTCCTTGTGCATTAACCGCGCCGATTCCTTTCCAGGTTTTGCTGTCGGTGCTTCTCTGAATTTCAAAATGATCACTATTGGTTTCGGCAGACGTTACCCAGGTAAGTATGCTGGATGCTTCCGTCTTCCGCGCCTCAAATGACACTAGTGTTACAGGTAGCGGTGCCTGGAATGGAATGAAATAATCTTCGACTTCTCCATTTTCAGCTGCGCCGTTAACGCTTCCGGTCGTCAATGCATCGGTTGTGATCCTGAACCTTGCATAAACGCCGGTCGTGCCGGTGGCACCGCTCAGTGCTGCCGTCGGCCATGTAAGGGTCGCCGCTCCGGTACCGGACGCCGCGGTCGTGCATACGCCTTCGCTGGCATCGAAGACACCGTTGCTATTCCAGTCTATCCAGCCGCAAACGTTGGCGCTGCTGCCAGTGATATTGACAAGCGAGAGATTAACGGTGTAGTTGGTAACCGTCGTGGTGGAGCCACCCTGGATTTCAGGAAACGATGAGACGCCATTCTCATCATCAGAGCCTGAACCGTTGTCTCCCGCAGCGTCCGTAGATGCTGTACCGTTCGGGTCAGCGTCGATGCTACTGCCAAGGGTCAAGAAGGTGGTCACCTTGTGGGATGGGCCGTTGGTGGCAATGGTGGTACTATACGAGTCCGGAGCATCACCGTAGTCGCAACCGATCCCGATTGTAATGTCATCTATGGCGAAGTCATTTCCATATACACCGGGTGTCTGTTGGTTGTTTCGGATAATAAAATCCACTGTCCCGGAAGCATCGGCTGTAAAGCTTAAATTGTACTGCCGCCAATCACTATCAACGGTGAAGGGAATATCCCCGGTAGATGTGGATGAAATCAGGGCAGCCAAGGGGTTACGGGCCTCCAGTACGAGATTCGGCACGACATAACCTGGCGAGGTAGTAAGGTTGGTCGCCCACAGGGACAACGAATAGGTGGCCCCTGGCAGTAAGCCGCTAAACCTTCTCCGGAAAACTTCGTCCTGGCCGTAACCGCCATTCACATGCAAGAAATATCCTCCTGTATCGCCAGGTGTGTGGTCAAGGCCGGGTGTACCATTGTACAGACCTGAAAAGTTATTGATCAGATTGTAAGTTTCCGCACCGAGTTCATTGTAATGGTAAGGGCTGTAAATCGTAGGGGCTACCGACAATGCCGCTGACCCCGAAGTTCCAAAGGTCTCGATATACGGAGTACCACAGGAGTTGGAAATAATGGAAGATTGGATGTTGTAATTGACGAATTCAAGATGTACAGTTTGTCCTGCTGCAATTGTCACTGTTGCCGTCCGCGCCGGGATGTCGGTCAGCACTGAGCCGCCGGATGTATTGATCTTGATGAGCTCCCAGGAGGCTGGCTCCGTATTTTCAGTAACGGTATAGGTCCCCGGCGCGACATTATAAATAATGCTGTTTGCGGTTCCTGACGGATGGACCGTGTGGTCATTCATCCAGCCGCCATCTTCTCGTCGCTGGATAAGGCGTCCGCGCCTTGTCAAGCCGGCGTCAAATGCAGAGTAATTGGTGACAATAGGGGTATCTCCATCTAAACCGGCCGAAATACCACCATAATTAGGCCCAACGCCCAACCCTGATGAATTCGGGTCCAAGACCCAGGTAGAGCCTATTAAACGATAACTTTGTCCGGTATTGACTCCCCAAACAGTGCCATCGGCGGCAACAGTCACATCCAAAAAGCCAGGCGCTGGATAGCTTGCCAAAATAGTTGCTGTACCACCCGTGACCTGGACGTGGTTGAGAACCCCGGTTGCCGCATTCAGCACGTAGACAGTACCATCGGGTGCGACATCCAAGCGTGTGCCACAAATATTTGCAAACCCCGAATAGTTGGCGCCACCGTCCCATCGCCAGAGCGACTGGCAACCCGGCGCAGCGCCTGCGCCTGCCAATAGATAAGCCGATTGAACAGTTCCCGCAGATATCCCGATGTCAAGGGCTGCAATAGGACTGGCCGTTGTTGGTACAAAGGCCGATCCATTCCAGATAAACATATAACCCTGGGCGTTGGTGAGCATAGGTGTACCGTTATTATAAACGTCAACCCTAACCCCAGCACCTGGCGCTGCAATCCAGTTGGTGGCGCCGGCCGGACGATAGTATACCTGGCCGTTGTCAGGGGTCGTTGCAGTTGCCGCTACTGCCCACACTGTGTTATTCGCACCAACACCCACGTCTTGCATAGCCACAAAGGAAGGGTCATCATTCAACGTAAAGTTAGCTCCGGACGGGATCGTGGATGTGAATCCAAAGTCCACTCCCGGGCTTATTTCTGACTGCGCCTTTTTAGAGACAACAATCGTCGATTGCGCATTTGCCAGCGACTGCGCCAGCAACAATGTTAAGAAAAAGGATAGTTTTTTCATTTTTCCTCCGTTTAGTAGAATATAAGTCTTAATTGATTTGCTGCTGCAATTGGCACATGTGTAAATTTTCCTTAACACTATGATCTGGCCTAGAAATATGGCCAGACTTTGCCCTGACGGCTGCTTGGAGTGTGCTGATAGTGCATTAACAGGGCCCGGATCACTTTGAAATGCCACCAGCCAGCATTGTCGCACCGATACTCGCGAATGACGACACACAAACCTATACCGATAAACCGACAATGTAAATCGAAATATTACTACTGATAGTTAGAGATAATTCAGATTTAAGTTCAGATAGCTGTTTTTTGGAGAGAAAAATACGTCTGGCCAGTCCATGAAAAACACCAAGATAACCGGTCTGGGATTATTGATTGCCAGAGAGCTGGCCGTTCTAATTGGCATCAGATTACTAGTTAAGCAAACAGACCGGACCAGTTTTCATTTAATTTGGAATGACAACCGTGGAATAGGGTAGACTTTTCGAATGAAAAATGGGGTGTACGAAGACTGGAATGAAAGACGTGAATGGGACGATTCGATCCATGGCTTAGAGCAAGCTTTATTTGCCTTTTGTCTGATGGAAACATCGCCCGTTGCTGCGATATTATAAATTACGGATGCTTAACGCAGAAAAGGTCGGTTTTTTGGACTTGCTGCGACCGACACAAGACGTGTCGATCCTCACCTGCATACCTGGCGATGATAAAGGTATTGATATGAATTATTGTAGTTATATTTAAATCAGCTAATATTATGAATGACTTAAAGATCCTTCTAAATTAAACCTTCCGATCCATGCGCAGCATACTTTTGATAGTAGACCATGCCCATCTGACAAGGGAGATGACAACCGTGTTGAAAGAAGTTTTCACCGCGGCGTCCTTCCATCAGGTAAGTAGCAAACAGGCTGCATTCTTTTTGCAAACACACGCTAAACCGGATTTAATTGTCTATGCACCTCGGGCAGCGCTCGGACCAATGTACAACAGATTTTGCACTATAAGAGCGCTAGCCGTCAAGGCAAAAATTTTATTATATGCAGAATTCAGATCAGTTGGCCCGTGCTTATTTGATTATCTGGCGGCTGGCGCTAATGGCCTGTTGTCGACTAGCAGTACTACGTCCGAGCACTACCGTGCGCTTGATACAGTAATGCGTGGCGATTCATTTGTTGATGATGCTACGAAAAGGGAATTATTGGCGCTCAAACAAATAAAACTGTCCGAAGGCAAAAGCAATGCGCTTGATTTCTAAGCAAATTTCCTGCTAAATGTGGAATCGAACAACATGCTGGCAAGAGCGGCGTTGCAAGATCTACTAGCATGATAATGTTCCGTGCAGAAACTGTAAAAGTTTACTTAAACATGGAACCCGAAGTGCCTTCCGGTACCAAAAGTATGAACCCATGCCGAGCGTAATTGTAGAATTTAAATGACATAATGGGCATGCCCTGGCCATGAAACACCTAAAACGTATTGGAATGGCCACATTTAGTAGATGCACTTTTCTCTTAGTTGTACTGGTAGTCTTTGTGAGGCAGCACTACCTGTTTATTTATTGTATTTTTGTACCCAAACTTCATTGGAAAAATTATTGTTGGGGTTAGTGCTGTGTTTTACGCCTGTTAAATGTTATGAAATTCTTTTCAAAAAGGGGGCAAAAGCAAACTGGTAATTTATTTCCGGGCTTCCAATATAAGTCAGAACAAATTATCCGGTTTTTGCAATCGGGCTATACATTTACGATCCTGCTTGACAATGGCAAGATCATCCATCACCAGCCCAAGGACGTTAATGCTTTCGGGGCCTGGCTAATGGCTCATCATGTTCCCAACATCTTGCATTCGGCATAATTTATTCCATTGATTATTCATGTGCTACCGGATGTATTTTCACGTTTATCGAAGTCAGCAGGGTTTGTCTGTTTCGACCATCTTAAACCTGATGTAATTCTACCTTTTGATAATTATGGTTGTAGCTCTCCAAGCGGCTGCTTGGAATAAAACAAAGCCTGGACCCACCAGGTCCAGGCTTTTGGTATTTACGTCCTCTATCAGTGATATCACCAATAGCGTATAGTAAAGTTAAAAAATCAGGCCATTGCGTTTGCATAGAGCGATTAATAGCAAATGGCCGTCAGAGCAGTGCCTACAACACATGCAGCAATCCCATTGCTTCAAGGCGTTAGGTTGGTACAATTTATTAGCGATTAAAACAGCGAGATCTGCGCCCGAAACGGCTCGTCATTTCCAATTCGGGCGTGAGAAACAGCGGCATCCGATGGCGGAACTCGCCATAGGTGTGGATGTCTGCCATCAGCTCGTTTGCTGGGGCGTGAGCATGACAAAGCTTGCCATTTGTATCTTTTTACGCATTGCTTGCAGGGCGACTACGATGGTGATCTAATTGTAGATCAGCGAAGGCTGATTTAAATCCTCGTAACGCCGCGGCGTAGCGATACTATTTTGGTAAATCCCGGCTCCGGATTTTTTCTTCTAACAGCTCTATTCGAGCTACTATTTCTAGCGCCTCCTCTCTAAGTATTATTGCACGATCTTCGTGCACTTTGCATGTTTAAAATGGCAATGTCGATCGCAAGTTGGTAGATTTCTTTGGAATGACGTGAGGCTCAATTTTACGATCCATAAAATCAATCTAAGGGATTAACTACTAATGTAAAAAACAAGCGTGTTTGCTCAGGTACTCAACTGGACTGCTCACTTACTTTTTTGTTCGAACAGGTTTGAAAAGATAAAAGGTCTTTCATACAGCCAGTTCGACAGCTGCTGATGCGGTCCAATAGCTAATGATCAGGCTTAGCAGCTGAGTGAAGTGCTTGAAGTCTGCTGGCTTTACAAAGAAACCTTGGGCCGACTGGCAGTAAGCGTCAATTACGTACTGATGATTCAGTACCGTGGTGAAGTACAGGTAAGGGACACACTTCAGGTAGATATTCCTGCGAAAGTACGCCAGGGTTCCTGAGCAAAGGTTGCCAAAAATTCCTACGCAAAGTACGCCACCTGAAAGTGGCTTTACATCACTGAGCGAGAGTGATGATTAAACTTAGTGATTTT
>NZ_JAMOZL010000026.1 GCF_023667495.1 Dyadobacter sp. MSC1_007 | reverse complement strand
TTATAGTATTTTTTATATTTAAAGAATAATACATTTAATTAATATAAAAAGTATTATTCTTTTAATTTCAAATTATCGATTTAGCGGGCTATGAGAATTATTTCCTTACTTTTAGCTGTTGTCAATTTTTGTGTAACCAAAACAAAGCCGTGAAAAAAGCATATCAATGGCCGGAAGCGACGCCTCCCGTAGCAATTATGAAAGACCATGAAACCGGAATGCATGGCGACAAAAGGAACGATGAGTACTATTGGATGGCGGATTTTTTCCGTGAAGGCCCGGACACCAACAAGGTGGTTGACTATCTGAAAGCAGAAAATGCCTACACCGACACGATGATGGCGGGTACCAAAGAGTTTCAGGAAGCGCTGTTTTCGGAAATGAAAAGCCGTATTAAAGAGAAAGATGAGTCGGTTCCGGTGTTCAGCAATGGGTATTGGTACTACACACGTAGCGAGGAAGGTGCGCAGTATTTTAAATATTGCCGGAAAAAAGCGACGCTGGATGCGGAAGAAGAAGTGCTGTTGGACGTAGACCAAATGGCAGAAGGGCATAACTATTATTCGGCTGTCGGCTTCAATGTCAGTCCGGACAATAGGTTGCTTGCTTTTGGAGTCGACACTGTTTCGCGAAGACAATACACCATCTATATCAAAAACCTTGAAACGGGGGAGCATTATAAGGACATTATTTATCCTGCGAGTGGTGGTTCGGAATGGGGTAATGACAACAAAACGCTGTTTTACACAGCCACCAACCCGAAAACGCTCCTGAGCGAGAAAATTAAGCGGCACACGCTCGGCGAGGACCCGAAAAAGGATGTGGTCGTTTACGCGGAAAAGGATAAAAGCAATTATATAGGCGTCGGAAAGACGAAATCCGAGAAGTATATCATTATAGCGTCGTCGGCAACTATGTCGTCGGAGTACCTGATCCTGGATGCGGACAAACCCGAAGGTAAGTTTGAGGTTTTTCAACCCAGAATAAAGGATGTTTTGTACGATGTGGAGCACCACGACGATAAATTTCTGATTGTTACCAACAAGGATGCCCTGAATTTCAGGCTGATGGAAACGCCGGTTAATGAAACGGGCGTGGAAAACTGGAAAGAGGTCATACCAAACCGTGATGACGTCCTATTGGAAGGGATCGACGTTTTCAAAGATTACCTGGTGATCACCGAGCGCAAAAAGGGGCTTCTGCAACTCCGTATCCGGGAGCTGAAAACCAATGCAGAACACTATGTTGATTTTGGCGAACCGGCCTATACGGCCTATGCAGGCTCGAATCCGGAATACAATACAACCAATCTTCGCTATATCTACACGTCATTGACAACACCCAACTCGGTGTACGATTATGATATGGCATCCAGGTCGAAAGAGCTGAAAAAGCGCCAGGAAGTGGTTGGCGGCTATGATCCGGATGAATACGTGACCGAACGGCTGTACGCAACCGCCCGCGACGGAGCGCAGGTGCCGGTTTCGCTCGTTTACAAGAAAGGTACACCCAAGAGCTCGGATACGCCGCTGTTACTGTATGCCTACGGGTCTTACGGCAACAGTATGGATGCGGCGTTCAGCAGTACGAGGCTTAGTTTGCTCAACCGTGGGTTCATATACGCGATCGCGCATATACGGGGCGGGGCGGAAATGGGCCGACAATGGTATGAGGATGGCAAAATGTTCAAAAAGAAGAACACTTTCAACGATTTCATTGACTGTGCCGAGTTCCTGATCCAGCAGCACTACACCTCGTCAGCGCATTTGTTCGCAGAAGGTGGCAGTGCAGGCGGACTGCTGATGGGCGCAATCAGCAACATGCGGCCCGAGTTGTGGCGTGGCATTATTGCCGATGTACCTTTCGTAGATGTCGTTACCACAATGCTTGACGAAAGTATTCCGTTGACGACCAACGAGTTTGATGAATGGGGGAATCCGATGAACAAAGATTCTTACGACTACATGAAGTCTTATTCGCCTTATGATAATATTGAGAGGAAGGAGTATCCCAATATGCTCGTTACGACCGGGTTACATGATAGCCAGGTGCAGTATTTCGAACCTGCCAAATGGGTTGCGCGCCTGCGTACACACAAAACTGACCAGAACGTGCTGCTTCTAAAAACGAACATGGAAGCCGGCCATGGAGGAGCCTCAGGCCGCTTCGATTATCTCAAAGAAATCGCCCTGCAATTCGCATTCATGTTCGCGTTGGAAGGGATAAATGAGTGAATGATTCAATTGTGAATGAGTGAATGAGTGAATGAGTGAATATTTTACATTCACACATTCACTCATTCATTCATCATTTCAAGATCGCCTGCTCGATATCTGCGATAATGTCATCAATATGCTCTATTCCTACTGAAATCCGCAATTGAGTCGGTAGTACGCCGGCTGCAACTTGTTCTTCTTCTGATAGTTGCGAGTGCGTGGTGGATGCCGGGTGGATAATCAGCGTTTTGGCATCGCCTACATTGGCCAGGTTACTGATCAGTTCAAGGCTGTCTACGAATTTTTCTGTTGCCTTCCGATCTCCCTTCAAGCTGAATGATAAAACACCGCCGAAACCACGTGTGAGGTATTTTTTGGCAAGATTATGATATTTATTGCCTTCGAGGCCGATGTAGTTTACGCTTTCAACTTTTGGGTGTTTTTCCAGCCATTGCGCCAGTTTCAACGCATTTTCCCCGATACGTTCCACTCTCAATGATAGTGTTTCGAGCCCTTGCAGGAACAGGAATGAATTGAACGGAGACAGGGACGGGCCCCAGTCGCGCAGGCCTTCCACGCGGGCACGTATGATGAACTGGATGTTGCCGAACGGTCCGCCAATGCCGAAGACGTCATTCAATACGAGTCCGTGGTAGCTTGGCGACGGGTCGGTGAACTGCGGGTATTTGCCGTTACCCCAATTAAAAGTGCCGGCATCAACGATTACCCCACCGATAGACGTGCCGTGGCCCCCGATCCATTTGGTTGCGGATTGCACCACTACGTGGGCGCCGTATTTGATGGGCTGGCAGATAGAACCTGCCGCACCAAAAGTGTTATCAACGATCAATGGAAGGTCATACTTACCCGCAAGTGCTGCAAATGCCTCAAAATCGGGTACACTGTAACTTGGGTTGCCTATTGTTTCGAGGTAAATGAACTTGGTTTTATCGTCGATCAGCTTTTCGAAACTGCTCACATCGTCGCCATCCGCGAAACGTGCTTCGACGCCGATATTTTTAAATGAGTTTTTGAACTGGTTGTGGGAACCACCGTATAAAAATGACGTGGTGACGAAGTTATCTCCAACGGTCGTGATGTTATTGATGGCGAGGAATTGAGCGGCATGTCCCGAACCGGTGGCAAGCGCCGCTACCCCACCTTCGAGAGCAGCAACCCGTTTTTCGAAAACATCGTTGGTTGGATTCATGATCCGGGAGTAAATGTTCCCGAATTCCTTTAATGCGAATAGGTTGGCGGCATGCTCGGCATTATTGAAAACGTAGGATGTGGTCTGGTAGATAGGGACAGCCCGTGAATTGGTAGCCGGGTCAGGCTGTTGTCCGGCATGCAACTGCAAGGTTTCAAATTTCATGTGAAGAACGTTTAAGGTGGATAAAGGCCAAATGTATCAAATAAAAGCACATTAGTATACTGAAACAGTAGTCTTTTATTTGCCGGATAATAAATTGGATTTTTCTTGTTTGTTAATGGCGCTTCAATGAAACGAGTTTGGCTGCAGGATTGTAATACAGCCATGAAACACATTCATATCCTCGGCATTTCGGGTAGCCTGCGTTCCGACTCGACTAATACGGTCATACTAAAAACCTTGGGGAGTCTTCTGCCTTCCGACATCAGCTTTGAAATATTTCAGGGCCTGGACGAAATCCCGCATTTCAGTCCTGGCATTGCTGACAATGGACCGCTAAGCCGGTTCAAGCAGGCGATACAACAAGCTACGGCCGTGGTGGTTTGCACACCTGAATATGCCTTTGGTGTGCCGGGAACGCTGAAAAATGCCCTGGACTGGACGGTTGCTACCGGTGATCTGAATGATAAGCCCGTTTCCGCTATCAGCGCCTCGCCCCTTAATTCGGGAGGAAGCAACGCGCTGGCGTCCCTGCTGTTGACGCTAACAGCGTTGGGGACAAAAAAGAATGAAGGATCGGCTCTGTCGGTCCCGAATATTAAAAGCAAAATCGGCCCGGATGGGCAGATCAATGATGAAGGCTTGCTGGAAGCGCTACGGATGCAGGTCGATAATCTGATGAGGCTGATACATTCCACCTGAGAATGCATCAGCCGAAGGTTGTTGTGCCAGGCGCGAAGGCTATTTAGCCATTACATTATAAAAATTGTAATCAGTCATGGGCGCGTCGGTGAAGCCGAGATTACGTCCCATGGTGATGATCTGGCCACGGTGATAAGTAGTGTGGTTGACCACGTGCATGATGTATTCGAAATTGGGGAAGTTGCATTCGAACCATTGACTGACCACCAGTGTATCACGCTGGATCTCTGCTGTTGACAGACTTTCAACGTACGCCGCAAGCTCCTCAGATTGCGCTATAAGCGTATCAAAGGTCGCCTGAAGGTCTCCATCAAAATCCTGGCCGCTGTATTCGCTCGCCGGATTGAGAATCGAATACCAGTAACGCTGCGTTTCCAGTATATGAATGAGTGTCAGTTTGATCGTTGAAAAGCTCGATTTTAGCTCATTTTCAAGCAGTTCTGCCGGTTTTGTGCGGAGCCAGTTGACAAGCGTACAGTTGGCCCAGTGGTTATAATCTGCGAAATTTTTCATCGCATAGGCCAGAGATTTTTCTGCGGTCGGAATTTCAATGATGGCTGACATGTTGTTCTTTGTTTTAGTGTAATACAAAGAAAACTCAGGCTTGTGACAGCCCTGTGTCAGTAGTGATCATTGATGGGTTAAATTTTCAGAAATTTTTTCGATGAGCTGCTTGATCGTGGTTTTGAGCGTTTCCGGTTCCAGAATGCAAGCCTCGGGAGCGATCATCAAAAACCAGCGGGCAAAGCCTTCCAAGGACGCCGTCAGGAAGGTCATTTCGATGTAATCGCCGTGCTCCACTTCGGAGACAAAGCCGTAAAAGGCCCGCTGTTCACGCATGTACCGCGCAACCCGCTTTTCCATGCGGATGCGTACCAGACGCATGTTTTCGTTTTCCCAACTGTCGTGCATGAAATCTTTGAGTGGGGCATGCTTGTGCATAAAGTCGCGATCGGTAATATCGCAATGCAGAATGCGGTCGGAGCGGAAATTGCGGTAATCGTTGCGCAAATGGCAGAATGCGATCGTGTACCAATAGTTGTTTTCATGGTAAATGCCGACAGGCTCGATAATGCGTTCGACCGGTTCCGGTGCGCTTAGCGCCACGTAAAGGATCTTGGCAATCTTCCGTTCGGAAATACTTTTAAGGAGCACGTCGAGGGTGTTGCTATTGGGCTTGTGAAAGGCGCGGGGATTGTGGCGTACTTCGATGTGGTTTTCCAGGTTCTCCACCATTGATTTTTCCGTGCTTCTCAGCACCGCCTTGATCTTGTACATCGCCGACTGGTAATGCGACTGTGTGGACACATCGGTGAATTTCTCCATCAGTTTTTCGGCTGTGATGAAAGTCCGCGCTTCCTCCTTCGTAAACATAACAGGAGGCAGACGGTAGCCATCCATGATAGAATAGCCCACGCCTGCCTCGCCTATAATGGGTACGCCTGCTTCTGAAAGGGAATTAATGTCCCGGTAAACCGTCCGCAGACTGATCTCGAACCGCTCGGCCAGGTCCTGGGCTTTAACAATTTTTCGCGATTGGAGCTGGATCAGAATGGCTGTAATGCGGTCGAAGCGGTTCATTTGTGTCGGTTGAGATGTGCGACGCAAATTACGCTCAAAGAACCGGTTCTCTCAAATTAAAAGCCTCGGAAATCAATTCAAATGATTTTATGCGATTTTCGGCACTGTTAGCCATTGTTGAAATGATAATTTCATCCACGTCGAATTCATTAGCCAGGTTTGTAAGCTGTTCCTTCACCGAATCAGCCGTTCCGGAGATGATCCGCCCGCTGTTGTACCGGATCCGTTCCAGCTCTCCCGCATTAAACCGGTAATTTCTGACAGTTTCCGCATCGGGGAACGGCCCGAATTTTCCCCTTTCGAACTCGACCAGTATGTAATCCATCATCTTCCGCATTTCCAATGCTTTTTCCTCGGTTTCCCCGCATAAGGTAAACACAGACAGTACTGCGTGTGGCTTTTCGTATTGATCGGACGGACGGAAATTCCGGCGATATTCTTCCACCACATCCGGACGTACAAATCCGTTGATGAACTTAGCCACTGCCAAACCCATTCCAAAGCGCGCTGCAATGCTGCTACTGCCTCCGCTGGAACTCAATATCCATTGCATCGGGATCGTAGGCGACTGGGGGGTGGCATAAATAAATCCCCTCTCGGTGCCTGCTGTGTCCCTGAAAAAGTGTTGCAGATGTTCGAGCTGGCGCAAATAGCTGCTTTCGCTAAAATCGTTCGAAGGGTTGAGTAGGGAAGAGGTAATGCGGTCTGTGCCGGGAGCGCGCCCCATTCCAAGGTCAATCCTACCGGGAAAAAGCGTTTCCAGCATCCTGAAATTCTCGGCTACCTTTAATGCGCTGTGGTTGGGGAGCATAATGCCGCCGGAACCAATGCGGATGTGGCTTGTCGCGTCCGCGAGTTTGACCATCAAAACCTCAGGAGTAGACCCTGCGATGAAAGTAGAATTATGGTGTTCGGAAACCCAGAAGCGGCTGTATCCGAGTTCTTCGGCCAACTTTGCTGTTGAAATTGTTTCCTTAATGGCTTCCTGGACCGTAGATCCTTGTCGGACAATGGATTGGTCGAGAATACCGAGCTTAATATGCTTCATAACGTCAATGCATGTTTGAAGCATAACACGTCACGGCCCGTTTCTATTCAATATGAGAGGTCAAAAGTCCTTTCTGTTGGGATAGTTACGTTCGTGTTATGGATTTTTCAACACGATCGGGTCCCAGTAGGTGCTCCTGCCAAATAGAGGAATTCCTACGTAACTGCGTACTTCCATTTTTCCGTTACGCAGCCGGATCAGGCAGTTATAGGTTTTCCCGCTTCTGGGGTCGTACATTTTGCCGTTATCCCAAAGGTCTTCGCTAAAGACGAAGTTGTTTAGCAGGTTTATATGAAGGAGATTTCGCGAGCGGAGCTTTTCATTATTGTTACGCAAGTCTTTTCGCGAAGTGCGACCATCAGATTCGAACAGATCCTCGGCCCACATCAATCGTCCAAAATATTCCTCACCATTTCTATATATCTCAATGCGTGTGTCTTTTTCCTCGTTGATCCATTCTCCAATAATCTTGTCAGAAGCGACAATCTGGGCATCGGCAGGGTGGAAGGAAATAAATAAAAATATAGTAAAAAGTATTTTATACATCAGATCTCCGCGCTTCGGGTAAAATTCATGAATGAGGGTTGACTTGAAAATGTTCAAATTCAAAATTTATGAAAAAAATCACATAGCGTGCTTTGAAATACAAAAACCGCATTTACGTCTTAAAAAGTCATTATTTTAACGTTGGTTTTTTATTTAACAATGATAGATTGTTAAGTTAACAGTGTTAAAGAAATTTGACTTTTTATTGGCACCTGTAAAAATACTATGCTGTCAAGATAATTGGTGTGACAAGATACGACAGATATTGAGATTATAAAACTGAATTATTCCAAGAAGCATCTTTTTGACACGCCTCAGTCAGCGGGGCGGGACATTCGTTCTTCGAGCTGTTCCAAAACCGTCGGCCAGGCATCCTGATGGTTGTTCCGGGTGGCTTCATTCGGAAATCCGGCGTGTGTAAGGCTAAGGAACGTTCCGTTTTCAAGTCTGGAAAGTTCAATGGTTAACACCGTCTCTGCGCCTAGCGTACCGCCCTCACCTGTAACCCAAGCCATCTCCACTCTTTGGGGCTCTTCAAGGGCCAGAAACCGCCCATAATGCGGATGCCTGATGCCTTGGTATGATGTTTCAAAATAAAAAGGTGTGTTGCTCTCAGGTTTGCCCAAAAAAGAGCCTGGCGATGCAAACCAGAGATCCAACTGCGTCGTCCAGGCTTGATACAGCTTTTCGGGTGGTAGGTTTAATACCTTTTCAATTTTAAGTCCGAGTGGCCTCGCAGCGAGGTCGGGCGGACAAATGATTGCTGTTTTCGTTTCCATGAGATTGATGAATGAGTAGTATTTGTTTAGTTTTAAAAATCATGCCCTTTGACAGGTTTTTGGTTTGTAGCAGATACATCGCCAATTTTGTCGTTCATTTAATCTGATACCGAATTTGAAACTATATAGAGGCCTCGTCGAAGCTGTCGTATTGGCATTGCAGGATATTTTTGTCAAAAACAGGCAGGCCGACCGCGTTGTGGAGCAGCTTTTGAAGTCCAACAAGAAATGGGGGGCACGCGACCGCGCTTTCATTGCTGAAAACACCTATGAAATTGTGCGCTGGTGGCGGCTTGTGAAATTTGCCGCTGGGATTGAAAAGGTCAGAGACGCGGAACATTTCTGGCGCATTACCGGCGTATGGCAGATCATAAAACCCGTGCACATGCAACACGGGCCTGCGGCAACGGACCTTCCCGAATGGCCTGAATTCGTAGGTATTGATGCTAACGAAGTGATTACCAGGTATCAGGAAGGGCTTGGAACGAGAAAAATAGCCCAGTCCATTCCCGACTGGATCGATGACCTTGGGCAGAATGAACTTGGCAAAGCGTGGGACAGCGAACTCGCCGCATTGAATGCGACCGCGCCGCTCACTATTCGTGTAAATGCGCTAAAAGCCGATATCGGGACCGTGGCGGGATTATTGGGGGCAGAGCTTACTGAACCTGTTTCCGGCGTTCCGGATGCTTTGGTTATCAAAAAGCGCATAAATGTTTCCGGCCTTGAAAGCTTTAAAAATGGCCTTTTTGAAGTGCAGGATGCCGGGTCACAGCTTATCGCACCCTACCTGGATCCGCAACCGGGCATGTCGGTTATTGATGCATGCGCAGGTGCGGGCGGGAAAAGCCTTCACATCGCTGCATTGCTGGGTAACACCGGTTCGGTGCTGTCGATGGACATTGACAATCACAAATTAACAGAGCTTCAGCGTCGGGCCGTACGCAATGGGGTCACCAATCTGCAAACACTGCTCATTAGTTCGGATAGCATCATCAAAGGGCTTTCTGAGACAACTGACCGCCTTTTACTGGATGTGCCATGCTCCGGTCTGGGAGTTTTGCGCCGCAATCCGGACAGCAAATGGAAGCTGAAACCCGAATTTTTAGACAATATCCGGAGGGTGCAGGCGCAGATCCTCGAAAGCTATTCGGGTATGGTCAAAAAGGGCGGCAAAATGGTGTATGCGACATGCAGTGTGCTGCCGTCGGAGTCGGAAGAGCAGGTCAAGAAATTCATGAAGGCCCATAAAGCCGACTGGAAGTTTGTATCAGAGCATCGCACGTCCGTTGCGCGTGACGGTTTTGACGGCTTTTACATGGCGCTATTGGAGCGGAAATAGCCCTCATATCATCGGCTCGATGGCGAAATACCATACCCACGCGATCAAAAAGAGCTGCATAGGAACACGGAACCATAAATAGGATAGCCCTTTGCCATCATAAGTGCCTTTCTGATAGTCGATGTGATGAATGGCCGCATAAATATTTGCGGGTAGCAGCATCACGAAGAAGAGTATGAGAAAGACACCCGCCATGTAACGTGTGGCAGGAAAAAGCAATGCAATCCCAGCTGCGATTTCCATTAGGCCGGTGATAAATACCATCGCTTTTTTAAATGGGATGAATGGAGGAATCATCATTTTCATGCCTTCCGGAAATTTGAAATGTCCTAATGCGGTGAAGAACAGCATGATACACATTGCGATGTTACCACTCAATATGTATGCTGGCGCACCCGAGGTTGCCCAGGTAATGCCGAGAGTTCCCAGAAATGTGACGAGTAGAACGATGAGTACGGCCATAGATTAAACTTTGAATGCTTTTTGAAGGGAAAGCGGAAAATGAGATAACTAAGTTCCTTAATAGCAGCGAGGCATGGTTTTTTCCCTTTTGCTATAAATCAACAAACAGCATTATGGACTTTCAAAATCAACATTTCTACGCATTTGCCGCATCCGAACTGCCTGACGAACAGCCACCTGCGACAAGCTACCCGGAAAAACCCCATGAGACTGGCCCGTTGAATCCGACACCCGGCATACCCGGCACCGACGCACCGGAAGTGAATACGGGTTCGAGGATAGATGATGATGAGCCGGAAGAAACAGATGAGAATGAAGTAGGCGAGATTGAATCTCAAAACCCCTGAAAACAAAATGGTTACCGAAGCATCCGGTAACCATTTTGTTTATATAAATGCACGCATTACTGCGCTTCTACCAGCTTCTTGATTTCGACCAGAATCGGGTTCCAGCCTTCTCCGTTGTTATACGAATCCTGGTACCGTTTTTCGCCGTCGGCCACAGTGCTGTAATCGCCTTGCGTGACTTTCAGCAGGGTTTTGGTGCCCTGCGGGATGAGTTCGTAGGTAACATGCAGATAATTTTCTGAAACGTCGTCGATATCAGAATGAGGGTCAATAGTCGTGTATTTCAAGAACTTTTCAGGCTCTATTTCGACAATCTCGCCTTTAACAAAGATCATTTCCTTGCCTTCATATTCTCCTTTCCAGATTAGTTCGCTGCCCGGTTTCCAGTCGGAAAGTGCCTCACAGCCAAACATATACTGCTTGGTTTGGGCTGGATTGACAAGTGCGTCCCAGACTTTTTCTACGGGAGCGGCAATGGTGATTTCGTTGCGGATGATGAGTGACATAATCAATGAGTGAATGAGTGAATTTTGAATGAGTGAATGACCATACCTGGCCATTCCTGACTTCATTTCACAATGTTAATGTATTTGCCGCGCCTGCTGATTGCGTTTTAGGGATTATTTCTAACGGAATACGGTGTGACGCCGAATTTCTTTTTGAATGCATTATTGAAGTGTTGGGGAGTGGCATATCCCAATTGAATGGCTACTTCTGCGGCGGTTTGCTGGGTATCAAGCAGATATTGTCTTGCCAACTGCAATCGGCGTTCGGTCAGGTAACCGAACACGGTGTTGTCGAATGTTTCTTTGAAGCCTCTTTTTAGTTTATATTCATTCAACCCAACGTGTTGAGCGATTTCGGAAAGGCTGGGCGGGCAATGCACGCGGTCGTTGATCAGGTCCCGGACGGCAATGATCTTCTCTTTATCGGTTTTGTTTTTAATAAAAACTTCCTTCTTGTTGTCGGAAGCCTCACATGTGTCCGCGCACAAAACGAGGAGCTCGATGCTTTTTGAGAGCAGGAAAAGCTTTTTGAGGCTATCGGCGTACTTGCAATGGATAATCTGCTGGATCACCTGTTGGATTGAAGAGTCGATCGTTCCCCAGTTGTCGGAGAGCATTGTGCTTTTACCCTCTATAATATCGGCTGAAAAGCGTTTTAGCGCGTCGCTCGCATTCTCGGTGAACCGGATGAAAAGCTCTTTCGGGAATTGTATCCCAAAGGTCTCGATTTCCAGTGTTTTATTGAAAACCGTCATCTCAAACTCATTGGAATACATGATGTTATGATGGCCACCCACAAGATCGAAGGTTTTCCCCAACTGCTTGTAAGTGAACATATAGTCACCCTTCATCCCGAAATGCATCCTGACAATATCGGTGTTGGCACTTTTGGAATGAAAGCTCGACAGTTCTGTGAAGCTGGAAACGGCATGTCCAAGCAAAATGTCGTCACATTGCCATGTCACGCCGGTCATTTTCCCCTGAGGAAATTCTCTTGTTTGCCTTTCTTCCATGATCTTAACTATTTTTTATCGCCAGCAAGCCAAAGAATGCTGTTGACGAGAAACTGGTTTTGTGCTTCATTATCAAAGGTAAACGAAAGCTCTTTATTGGTCTTATTCTCATAATCGATATCGTTGTGGCCCATGTTCATATACAGCATCTTGTATTTTTTGTTGGTCCATGCCACCGGATAATAGCCGCTGTGCCAGATCTCATGCTGTTTTGGCCCCGTGCCCAGCGGGAAACTCGCCGGATCGATTGAAAGCAGGATCTGGATATCAGGATTGGCCGTCAGGTCTTTTTCCCATCGGTACCACTCATTAGGCGATGCTTTGAATGTTTCACCGAGGCCTTTTGTTGCCGGGCTGCTGGGTTTTTCAACTTTTAAAATAGCCGATGTCGGGCGCCAGGTGTTGCTTTTATATTGTCCTGAGCCTAAAAACTGGTCGTGGTACCAGTCCCAGTTTTGGGGATATGCCGAGGGGGTTAATGCAAATGCGGCGAAATGAAAACCGATCCATCCACCACCGTTTTCCATGTATTTCTGAAATGCGGCCCGTTGCTCCGGTTTTTCAGGGCGGGTATCCAGGAACAGCACTACCTGATATTGCGACAGGAATTGCGCATTAAGGTTATCCCAGTTACTCGTAGAATCATAGGAAAAGCCATTCTTTTCAGCCAGTTCGGGCATCCTGCGGTTTGCCTCGTGCACGAAACTGATATGGGCACGGTCATTTTTACCGGTAAAGAATGCGATTACTTTGAATTTTGGGTTCTGTTGCGCGCTGGCGGCATGTATGTAAGCCAGCGTTAAAAGCAGGATCATGAGCATAACGAAATGCTTTCCCGACAAATACTTCATTCAGTTAAGGTTTAGATTGGTGAATTTTTAGTTTTTAAAACTACTAATATCCGCTTTATTTGCCATCTCTAATGTGACCAGATATCATGAATTACAGTCTTATTGCCCAACAGGCCGGGGTAACCGATAAGCAGGCCAGAAATACCATCGCTTTGTTTGAGGAAGGCGCTACGCTTCCTTTTATCGCACGTTACCGCAAAGAGGCTACGGGTGGGTTGGATGAAGTGCAGATAGGCAGTCTGAAAGGTGCATGGGAAAAGCAGCAGGAGGTTGAAAAACGCCGGGAGGCCATTCTTAAAAGCATTGAAGAGCAGGGTAAGCTGACACCCGAACTAAAAAAGAAGATCGAAGGTGTATTTTCCCTGACAGAACTGGAAGACCTTTATCTACCCTATAAACAAAAAAGAAAGACAAGGGCGGTTATGGCCATCGAAAAAGGCCTTGAACCCCTCGCTAAGGCTATTTTTTCGGGTAAAGAACCCAATCCGGAAGCCAAAGCAAAGACATTCCTCAATGATCAGGTGGCCAATGCGGAGGAAGCATTGCAAGGCGCGCGGGATATTATCGCGGAGTGGATCAATGAAAATCAGGACGCCAGAACGAAGGTCCGGTATACTTTCCAGCGCGGGGCCATTATTACTTCAAAAGTCAAGAAAAAGAAAGAGGAGGAAGGGATCAAATACAAGGATTACTTCGATTTCTCCGAGCCTTTGGCCAAAATACCTTCACACCGCCTGCTCGCATTGCGGCGCGGAGAGGAAGAGGGCGTGCTAAGTGTCGATATTTCTCCCGATGAAGATGCGGCATTGGAGGCGTTGGACCGGCTCTTCATGATTGGCACCGAAGCGTGTAAAGATCAGTTGGAAATCGCGATTGCGGATAGCTATAAACGTTTGCTAAAACCGTCCATTGAAACAGAATTTGCCAATCTGTCTAAGGAAAAGGCGGATATTGCTGCCATTCAGGTATTTACGGAGAATTTGCGGCAGTTGCTACTGGCTTCGCCATTGGGACAAAAAACCGTACTGGCAATCGACCCCGGTTACCGGACAGGCTGCAAAGTAGTAGTGCTCGATAGCCAGGGTAATCTGGTTGCGGACCTGGTGATCTATCCATTCGATAAGCCAACTGACTCGGCAGCTAAGCTGGGCGATGTCATTAAAAAACATAAAGTGCAAGCGATAGCCGTCGGAAACGGAACGGCTGGCCGGGAAACAGAAGACTTCGTCAAGAAACTCTTGGACGCATCCGGCCTGACCTCAGAGATTGGGCTGTACATGGTCAGCGAGCAAGGCGCATCGATCTACTCGGCTTCGGATGTGGCACGGGAAGAGTTCCCGGATAAGGACGTTACTGTCCGCGGCTCGGTGTCGATCGGGCGGCGGCTCATGGACCCGCTGGCCGAGCTCGTTAAAATTGACCCAAAATCCATTGGAGTAGGACAATATCAGCACGATGTGGACCAAAATTCATTGCGAAATGCTTTGGATATAGTCGTGGAAAGCTGCGTGAATTCCGTAGGCGTAAATCTCAACACGTCAAGCAAGCATTTATTGCGCTATGTATCAGGCCTAGGACCCGCTTTGGCGCAAAATATCGTGGATTTTCGTGCTAAAAACGGAAATTTCAAATCGAGGCAACAATTATTAAAAGTTCCAAGGCTCGGGGCGAAGGCTTTTGAGCAGGCAGCGGGCTTTTTAAGGATCGAAAATGGGGCTAACCCATTGGATAACAGTGCGGTTCACCCCGAGCGCTACGAGTTGGTAGAGCAAATGGCGAAAGATGCAGGGGCGACTGTTAAGGATCTTATCCTGAAACCCGAAGTAAGGAAGCAGGTTCGAGTCGAGAAATATGTGTCAGCCTCAGTCGGCCTTCCTACTTTACGGGATATTCTGGCGGAGCTCGAAAAGCCCTCGCGCGACCCGCGTGCCGAAATGAAGAAGTTCGAATTCGACAGTTCGGTAAGGAAGCCGGAGGACCTTCGGGTTGGAATGGTGTTGCCGGGGATCGTTACTAACATAACGGCATTCGGCGCGTTCGTCGATGTGGGTGTGAAGCAGGACGGCCTTGTCCACGTTTCGCAAATGGCTGACAAGTTTATCAAAGATCCCAACGAGGTGGTGAAGTTGCAACAGATCGTGACGGTCAAAGTGACGGAGGTCGACCTGGCCCGCAAGCGCATTGCATTAAGTATGAAATTGTAATGGTGGAAAGGCTTGCCGGTCTAAATGCGAGGGCAGGCCTTTCCGTTTTTCAAAGCACATGCAGCCTCTCTTCTTCCACAATCTTTTTGATGTTATGCAGGACTGTCATCCAGTTCTCCTCCGCTTTCACGACCGCCTCGTCGCTTTCCAGGTTGTCCTGTGTGACGATAAGGGTCGTGTTTTCGTGGTAATCCGATAAGTGGTAGGTGACGTGTGCATAATTATCCTCAAAATCGTCGGTCCCCGACAACGGGCTCCAGAATGAGTAGCTCAGTACCCGTTCGGGGATAATTTCGAGGATTTTGCCCTTATCCAGGTAAGGTTGGTCTTTCCAGACACCTTCGAAAGTAATGGGGCTTCCGATTTCCCAGTCGGAGCGCATTTCGGTTCCGTAGAGGTATTTCTTGACGATTTCGGGGTCTATCAACGCCTTCCAAACCGCGGAGGGGCTGGCATGGATAGAAATGGTTGTGGTTGCAATCAGTTTTCGGTTCATGTTCATCGGAATTAAGTCGTGTAAAAAATTCTGAGAAAATCATGCCAAACCGGTCAGAAAATCCTGGCGCGGATATTTAACGTATATGCTGAATAAACATCAAGTTATGCGGGAATTATATTTTAAACAAGCATTACCGATATCCCTGGACGAAGCCTGGCATTTCTTTTCAAATCCAGCCAATTTGAAGGAGATCACACCTGCGCACATGGGTTTTAAAGTGACATCAATACACCACGGCGAAAAGATGTATGCAGGCCAGGTGATACGCTATATCGTGAGCCCATTGTTCGGGATACCTTTAAAATGGGTTACCGAAATCACGCATGTGGTTGATAAACAGTATTTTGTAGATGAGCAGCGGTTCGGGCCATATGCATTCTGGCACCACCAGCATCATTTCACAGCCATAGAAGGCGGCGTGCTGATGGAGGACATCTTGCATTACAAAGTAGGATTTGGCTTTTTAGGCAATTTGATGGACGGTTTGCTGGTTCGGCAGGAAGTTGAGTCGATTTTTGCCTTTCGTAAAAAGATCCTCGCAGACCGCTTTCCGGGTTAGAAGTTATATTGTACCCGGCAGGTGAAAATGTCGTCCGAAACGTCGTCCTCATAGCCCTTCAATGCCGATTTCTCGTTCCGCACAAAATCGTAGTAGAACGTGAATTTGAGAGATTCGTTAGCAATGTAAATGTAGCCGATTCCCAGTGTGTTATAGCGCAGGTCAGCCTTGCTAAAACCTTTGGCGGCGGAGATTTCCTCTCCTGAAACCTTCGTATTCGGGTCGTACCAGTCGTATTTCATAACAAACTGATGCTCTGTGCTGCCGAGATTTTGCAGGAAATAGAAATAGGCGCCGTTGAAGTTCCGAACATAAAGCGGGTCTTTCAGGCCGTTGGTAACAGGATATGTGCCGGGCGTTTCGGAGGTTGCAAAAGTCGCCGTCTGTTTTCCACTGATATATTCTGCACGAAATTCAGTTTCGCCTTTTCTGTTTGGAAATGCAAGCTGAAAATCCGCCCCGGCATAATTGCGGGGCATTACTTTTCTGTAATTGCGCGATGACGAGTCGCGTACCATCCTGTATTCGTTGCCTATCACTTCTGTTTTATAACGGATGTTTCCCTGGTTCACAATGCCGCCGCGGTAGCCGGAAACAGCCGCAGAGAGCATCGCGTTACCCAGCGCGCGTATTTTGGTTGGTTTAAGGCTGAACCGGGCGATCACATCCTTGTGACTGTCGTAATCCATCGGTCCCGACATTCCTTGTCCATTGAACACACCGACGTCAAATTTCAGTTTCTGTGACCATTCCTTGTTTTTACGGCTCGTAACGGTGAGCATTGCACCGACATCACGCTCGGTTTTCATCAATATTTGCGACATCCTTCCGCGTTCAGGCGTCTCACGGTTTGCGGACGACAGGTTAATCTCATTCCCGAATGGGCGGGCAAACATCCCGGTGGTTAATGCGAATATTTTGAATTTATTTTCATAAAAACGGCCCCAAAAATCACGGATCGCCACCCCCCGTTCGGTGCCATCAAACTGGAATACGAAATACGAAGTCGGGTCGCTGTGCTCGTTCAGGTGGGCGTAGTCGACTCGTAGTCGTCCGCGCCGCAGCATGAAGCGGTTGTTGGAAAAAGTGGAGAAGTTTCCTCCGTTGTAAGTTTCGGCACCTTCTTTAGATATGATCTGGAACTGAGGCTGGATGTAGCCGCTGATCCGGACCCGGTTGTAGCGTTCGTAAATGGAAAGCATTCCTTTGCCCATTTGGTTGGTCGTATCGACGAGATCCATGAGGAAACGCTGGGCAGAAGCATCCGTATGGTTTAATAATATGAAAAATAGTAATAGACCGGTAACACGGAACTTCATCAGAATTTATAATTGGTGGCAGTAAAATCGGGGTACAAAGAACCTGATTTTCTCTTAGATATTTGAGTCAGACCTGATAGTTTTTCTGGAAAATGCCATTTCCAATCTATTCGGCCGCCGGTTCATTTTAGCCACTCAACGACCAAAATGGCGGCATTTCAACTCAGTATTATCCGCTAGCTAACATGGTAACTCGGTTGAGCAAATGCCGAGCACAGATGCGGGGTATCGAATTGTGGATTAAGTTACCATTCCAAGTTTTTACAACTAACTGAATATTAATGTATTATAA
>NZ_JAMOZL010000025.1 GCF_023667495.1 Dyadobacter sp. MSC1_007 | reverse complement strand
CGAACAGAGAAGTTAAGCCCAGGTCCGCCGATGATACTTGGATCAAACCTGGTAAAGTAGGTAGCCGCCACAATTATTTAATACAAAAAAGCCTTGCAGAAATGTAAGGCTTTTTTGCGTTTAAGGGTATGCCTAGGAACGTCATCGATGCTAGGGATCGATTAGTTTATACTCGTCCGCCCCTCAGCAAGAATTTCTTTTCAAAAAATTAGAATCAAAAATTTCTTTTTCTATATTTGTCACCTCTAAGCTGAAAAGCAATTTTAATCGACATGAAATTATTCAATACTATTTGGTGGTGGCGCGCACGTCTTAACAAGATGGACGAGTAGGCTATTGCATGGTATAGAATCAAGATATACTTTCCAAGCGGCTCGCTGTTCATCTGACAGCGAGCCGTTTTTTTTATACACTCTACAATATTTATAATGAAAACCCTAAGCAAAACTTACCGGATATCCACACGTCACAAAAAGCTATTAGCCGATACGCTTACGCCCGTTTCGATCTATCTGAAACTGAGAGACAGGTTCGTTAACACTATCCTCCTTGAAAGCTCCGATTACCACGGAAACGAAAACTCGTTCACCTACATTTGCTGTGATCCGATAGCATCATTTAAGCTAAACGCAGGAACAGTTACACAAAAGTTTCCTGACAATACTGACATTAGTTTCGAGCTGGAGAATCCCAAAGACGCTGTACAGGCCCTCTATGGCTTTGCACAGAGCTTCACGTCCGAGAAAAGTAAGTTTCCGTTCATTACCAACGGCCTTTTCGGGCATATGACTTATGACGCTGTTACCTATTTCGAAGATATAACCATTCAACCAACGAGCCCTGAAACGGCAATTGATCAGATTTTCTACCAGGTATACCGGTATGTTATCACGATCAACCATTTCAAGAACGAGCTTTACATATTTGAACACCAGTACGGTGACGATGAACAGGAAAGCGGCATTGAGCAGATTGAGAGCTTGATCAAAAACAGAAATTTTCCTCAATATGGTTTTAGCATTACCTCTGATGAAACCTCGAATGTAACGGACGACGAAATGCGTAAGGTGATACAAAAAGGAATCGATCACTGCCTCCGCGGTGATGTGTTCCAGATTGTTCCTTCCCGACGTTTCAGTCGTGAGTTCCAGGGCGACGAATTCAATGTTTATCGTGCATTACGCTCGATAAACCCTTCTCCCTACCTCTTCTATTTTGACTACGGCGACTATAAGATATTTGGATCGTCACCGGAAAAACAAATATTTATCAAAAACGGCCAAGCCGAAATTCACCCGATCGCAGGCACGTTCCGGCGGACCGGTGACGATCAGGCTGATGCAGAAGCAGCACAAGGCCTCCTGAATGACCCAAAAGAGACTGCTGAGCACGTGATGTTGGTCGATTTGGCACGTAATGACCTCAGCCGAAGCTGCGACGCTGTAAAAGTCACGAATTACAAAGAGGTCCAATACTACTCCCATGTGATCCACCTGGTGTCGAAGGTTGTCGGGAAAATGAAAAAGGATGTCAACCCGCTTCAACTTGTTGCTGATACATTCCCGGCAGGCACACTTTCCGGCGCTCCCAAGCATAATGCGATGAAACTGATCGATCAGATGGAGACAAGCAACCGTAGCATCTACGGAGGCGCCATCGGTTTTATGGATTTCAACGGCGATTTCAACCACGCCATTGCTATCAGGACCTTTTTGAGCAAGGATAATACACTTTTCTTCCGTGCCGGAATGGGCGTCGTGGCTAAGTCTAATGTGGAAAGCGAGTTGCAGGAAATCAACAGCAAACTGGGTGCCCTGAGACAAGCCATTCAAGTAGCCGAAGAACTTTAGTAATTCCCGCACGATGTCGCAGATCAAAATTTACGGTTTCAGATCAAAGCTCCTTCCGATCAGACAAAAGCTGTCGGATACGTTGCATTCATGCATTGTGACGGCTTTTCAATATCCGGAAAATAAAAGGGCTCACAGGTTCTTTTACCTCGACGAAGGGGATTTTTTCTATCCCGAGGGGAGGAGCGACCAGTACACGATCATCGAAATATCGCTTTTCGAAGGTCGTTCTATTGAAGCAAAAAAGGCATTGTACCGTCTTATTTTCCAAAGCTTTGAGAAAGAACTTGATATTGCCTCTAATGACATTGAAATCACACTTACGGAAACTCCTGCACATAACTGGGGCATACGTGGGAAAGCTGGGGACGAATTGGTCCTGGATTACAAAATTGCCGTTTAACCCGATTTGAAATTTACATACAATGAAAATATTAGTTTTAGACAATTACGACTCTTTCACGTACAACCTCGTATATATCCTTCGCGAGCTGAACGACCAAGTTGACATTTACCGGAATGACAAAATCAGCCTGGAAGCGGTCGGAAATTACGATAAGATCCTTCTTTCTCCCGGGCCGGGCATTCCTTCCGAAGCAGGCATTATGCACGACGTGATCCGTGAATATGGCCCAAAAAAGAGCATTCTCGGCATTTGCCTCGGACATCAGGGAATAGGGGAGGTTTATGGTGCTACGCTCGAGAACATGACCGATGTGTTACACGGCATCTCGGACACGGCTATCGTTACGGACAGTACTGAACGGATTTTCAAAGGTCTGCCTTCGCACATCAAAGTTGGGAGGTACCATTCATGGACTGTCATTCCTGAGACTTTTACAGAAGATCTTACCATCACCGCAGTGGACGAAAAAGGGCGGGTAATGGGACTTTCGCATAAGAAATACGATGTCAAAGGCCTTCAATTCCACCCGGAATCAGTTCTTACTGAGCATGGCAAGGAAATGCTTCAAAACTGGTTGCAAATCTGACCTTACCTTCGACACCACATCACTCCACCTTACGATAATAGTCTTTGTGAGCAACATGAAACACATTCTTAGCCATCTTTTCGAGTACAAAGTTTTAAGTAAGGAACAAGCCAAAGATGTTCTGATCGGTATCAGCACCGGCAAATATTCGAATTCAGAAATCGCTTCGTTTTTAACGATTTATGCCATGCGGAGTATCACCGTGGAAGAACTTGAAGGCTTCCGCGACGCCATGCTCGAATTGTGTTTGTCGGTCGATCTATCAGCCTACGACCCTATTGATGTTTGCGGCACGGGCGGCGACGGTAAAGACACGTTTAATATCTCCACATTATCCTGCTTTGTAGTAGCCGGCGCAGGGCAACGTGTAGCAAAGCATGGAAACCACGGCGTATCGTCATTATGCGGATCATCGACCATCCTGGAATACCTTGGCGCGAAGTTTACAAATAATAAAGACCTCTTGGAAAGGAAGATAGATCAGGCGGGTGTGTGCTTTTTGCATGCCCCACTTTTCCATCCTGCGATGAAGAACGTGGCTCCCGTCAGGAAGGAATTGGGTGTCAAAACTTTTTTCAATATGCTCGGCCCGATGGTCAATCCGGTGTCGCCGAAAAAACAGCTTGTGGGGGTATTTAGTCTTGAATTAGCGCGCCTTTTTGCTTATCTTTACCAACAAACCGATAAGCAATTTCTGGTCCTTCACGCATTAGACGGCTACGACGAAGTGTCATTAACAGGTGCTTTTAAAATTATAAGCGCTCATTCCGAGCAAGTTCTTACCCCTTCTCATTTAGGGCTTCAAACTTTGCGCGCCACAGATTTATCGGGTGGGGCAACAGTAGAAGAGTCCGCCCGGATTTTCATGAATGTGTTGAACGATACGGCAACGCCATCCCAAAAGCAGGCGGTGCTGGCCAATGCGGCCATGGCATTGTATTGTGCCAATCCCGGTCTGTCGCTCACCGATTCGGTAGAAAGGGCCCGGGAGTCGCTGGAAAGCAAAAAAGCGTTAAAAAGTTTTCAAAAATTGATTGAAGAGTAGATATCGGAGAGGTGTTTCTCCTTTGAATGTAGTTTGCAGTTACAGGTTTTTAGATGAACATTTTAGAGAAAATTATCGCCCGTAAGCGGGAAGAGGTAAGCGAGGCAAAAACGAAGAAATCCATTTCTAGTCTGGAAAAGGAGCCTTTGTTCTCCCGCAGCACTTCGTCATTGACTTCGGCTTTAAGAGATTCTTCATCTCCCCGGATCATTTCCGAATTCAAGCGAAAATCTCCTTCAAAAGGCATTATAAACGATCAGGTACTGCCTGAAATCGTTACGGCCGATTATGTGAATGCTGGTGCTGCCGGTTTGTCGGTTCTTACAGACTCCGACTATTTCGGCGGATCGTTTGACGATTTTCTCCGCGCAAGGAAAGCGAACCCTCAAATTCCGATGCTGCGTAAAGATTTTATTGTCGATGAATATCAGCTTTTTGAGGCTAAATCCATTGGGGCGGACGTCATTTTACTGATCGCCGCCTGCCTTACCCCTTCTGAAATCACTAAACTGAGCAAAAAGGCGCACGAATTGGGCCTTGAAGTGCTGCTCGAAGTCCATAATGCCGAAGAGCTTGCCGTTAGCACCGGCGACGATATCGATATCGTGGGCGTTAATAACAGAAACCTCAAGACATTCGAAACCTCCATCGAAACTTCGATTGCCCTGAGCGAACTGATTCCGGATTCGTTTGTCAAAATATCCGAAAGCGGATTGAAAGATGCAGAAACCATCGTTAAGCTTTATCAATATGGCTACAAGGGATTTCTGATCGGAGAAACATTTATGAAAACTGTGAATCCAGGAGCCGCACTTGCTGATTTGCAAAAAACTCTAACTCAACATAGCAATTTAAATCCTCTGGTTCTATGAAAATTAAAGTTTGCGGAATGCGCCAGCAAGGCAACATTGAGAAGGTCATGGCATTACAGCCTAACTTCATTGGATTTATTTTCTATGAAAAGTCGCCTCGTTTTGTTGGTGATGAACTAAACGAAGAGTATATCCGAAGCATTCCCCAGGGAATCAAGAAAGTAGGCGTTTTTGTGAACTCCAACCCTGGCCATATTCTCAACATGGTTAAAAAATACGACCTGCAATATGTTCAGCTTCACGGTAATGAGATGCCCGACATTTGCCGCAGTATCCGTCAGAAGGGGGTAAGCGTCATCAAGGCTTTTTCCATCGATGAGAAGTTCAATTTTGCCATGCTCAATAACTACAAGTCGTTCTGCGACCTGTTCCTTTTCGATACAAAAGGAGATAACCCGGGCGGCAACGGAACTACATTCGACTGGAAACTATTAAGCAAATACGATAACGAGAAACCGTTTCTCCTTAGCGGCGGCATCGACCTGGAAAATATCGAGGAGATCATTTCATTGTCAAAAACACTCCCTATTTATGGTATCGATGTGAACAGCAAGTTCGAAACCGAACCAGGGATTAAGGATATCGCCAAGCTGGAAGAGTTGTTTAGTTTAGTTCGCGTAAAAGAGCAAGAAGAAGCGGAAGCTTAGTAAATATGGAAGCAATAGCAGAAAAGAAGTCATATCAGGTGGATGACCGTGGTTATTACGGAAACTTTGGGGGTGCATTTATACCTGAAATGCTTTATCCCAATGTAGAAGAGCTCCGTGAGAACTATTTGAGCATCATAGCAGACCCTTCTTTTCAAAAAGAATACAACGATTTGCTACGCCACTACGTAGGCCGGCCTACACCACTTTACAGAGCTAACCGGCTTTCGGAAAAATACAAAACCAATATATTCCTCAAAAGGGAAGACTTGTGCCATACAGGCGCCCATAAGGTCAATAATACAATTGGCCAGATACTCATGGCCCAAAGGCTTGGCAAAAAACGCATTGTAGCTGAAACCGGTGCCGGGCAACATGGTGTGGCGACGGCGACTGTCTGCGCACTGATGAATCTCGAATGCATCGTGTACATGGGCGAGCTCGATATCGAGCGTCAGGCGCCTAATGTGGCACGAATGAAAATGCTAGGCGCAGAAGTTCGCCCTGCTACTTGCGGATCACGTACGTTGAAAGATGCAACGAATGAAGCAATGCGCCACTGGATCAACAATCCGGTCGACACGCATTATATCATTGGTTCCGTAGTTGGCCCACATCCATATCCGGATATGGTGGCACGTTTTCAAGCCATTATCTCAGAGGAAATAAGATGGCAGCTAAAAGAGCATACCGGGAAAGAAACGCCTGATTACGTCATCGCTTGTGTGGGTGGCGGAAGCAATGCGGCTGGTGCATTCTATCATTTTCTGGACGATGAAACTGTCAAACTGGTCGCCGTAGAAGCTGCCGGACTAGGCTTAACCTCCGGGCATTCCGCAGCAACAACTGCGTTGGGCAAACCCGGCGTGCTTCACGGAAGCAGGACTATCCTAATGCAAACCGAAGACGGGCAGGTCGTGGAGCCGTTTTCGATATCGGCAGGACTTGATTATCCTGGCATTGGCCCACAGCACGCACATTTATACGCAAGCGGGCGAGGCATATTTATGTCGGCAACGGACGAAGAAGCGGTGCAGGCTGCATTTGAACTGACCCGTTACGAAGGCATTATCCCCGCACTGGAATCATCCCACGCATTGGCCATTTTGGGCCGCTTGGGAGCGACTGAAAACGAAACGGTGGTATTGAACCTCTCCGGCCGGGGAGATAAGGATATGGCCACTTACATGAAATACATCGATTAATTTTCTCACCTCAATATACTTCATATGGCTACACTAACATTGCCTGAGGTTTTCGATCTCCGATTGAAAATACAGGAATTGGAAGGAAAAGTTAACTCCGGCGAGCTATCGCTTTTTGAGCGCTGCGACCTTGAAGACGAAATTCTGGAACTGAAAGAAAAGCTGGGCGAATTCGACCGGATGAAATTCAGCGACGAAGGCGAATGCCTCAACTGCTCAGCCTAGTACCACCTATTTTCCGGATTTTTTAACCTTAACCAATACCCCATGAATTTCAAACTCCTTTTGTTTGCCTCTATGCTCCTCTTCGGATCGATGGCATTTGTTTCACCTTCAAACCCCGCACCAAAGAAAATGCTGCGCCACGTTGTTCTTTTCAAATTCAAAGATTCTGCAACTCCTGCGCAGGTTAAGGAAGTAGAGGACGCTTTCAGAAAGCTACCCTCTAAAATCAAAGAAGTAAAAGGATTTGAGTGGGGTACCAATAACAGCCCTGAAGGTTTGGCGCAAGGCTTCACGCATGTATTTTTTGTGACTTTCGAAAGCGAAGCCGCACGCGAAGTATACTTGCCCCATCCCGAGCACAAAGCATTTGTAAAAGTCCTGGAACCACACCTGGACAAAGTATTGGTAGTCGATTACTGGACACAGGAATGAACCGGATTGTAAGTCTTTTTAAAAATTTTAATGCAAATGCCGACGCTGCGGACCATAAGGCTCCGGGACTGCTGAACGTGTATTTCACTGCGGGCTTTCCCGAATTGAACGATACTATGCGCGTTTTGCAAGCATTGCAGGATGGTGGAGCGGATCTCGTCGAGATTGGAATGCCCTATTCGGATCCTGTCGCAGATGGGGAAACCATTCAGAAAAGCAATGACCGAGCGCTTGAAAACGGCATGACCGTTCGCGTACTTTTTGAGCAATTGCGAAATATGCGGGAAAAAATAACCGTCCCTGTCCTGTTGATGGGATATATTAACCCGGTATTGCAATATGGCATCGAAGCATTCTGCGAAAAATGTGCTGAAACAGGCCTCGACGGTCTAATTCTGCCGGATATGCCTATGGATGTGTATCTGAATGAATATAAAACCATATTCGACGCCCACGGCCTGCTCAATATTTTCCTGGTAACCCCGCAAACTTCGGAAGCGCGTATAAGACAGATTGACGCAGTGAGTGAAGGTTTCATATACACCGTGTCTTCCGCTAGCGTCACAGGCTCAAAAAGCGGGGTTAGCGGCGACATGCAAGCATACTTCGAAAGGCTGGATGCTTTGAACCTCCGTAATCCGCGTCTGATAGGCTTCGGGATCAAAGATCATGATACCTTCGTGCAGGCTTCAAGTCATGCCGCCGGTGCCATTATCGGAAGCGCATTCATCCGCGTTTTGCAAGAAAGCGATAACCTCGAACAAGACATCAAAACGTTTGTAAGAGAAGTAAAAAATTACCCGGAAACCATCGAAGCATAACCGGTCGATTTCAGGCATCAATTTTGTACAAACAATCCGCCATGGGTTGTTTGTTTTTTTATATATAAATCTGATGTTCATGAGAATACGACTAATCATTATGCTCATGCTCGCCTGTGCGTCGGCGCACGCGCAGCTAATACTCGACGTTGAAGGTGGCGTTGTAACCGGAACGAGCTACAACAAGGTGCGCATTCCAAATGCCGACGGCTCGCTGGTAAACCTTGCGTCCGACCTTTCCTCCGATTCCAAAGCGTTTTACAGGATCCGTGCAGGCTACCTGATCGGCAAGCGGCACTTTGTATCTGCATTGTACGCACCGCTCACTTTACGCTACGACGGCTCTTTCAGCCGCGATGTATTATTCAATAATCTCAACTTCCCGGCTGGCCAGCCGCTAACAGTGCATTATAAATTCAATTCTTACCGCCTTACCTATCGTTACGACTTCGTCTTGAATGGAAGGTGGAGGGTAGGGGCTGGGCTTACGGGCAAGATCAGGGATGCGGACGTCCGGTTCCGGAACGAGTCAGAGGACACGCATTATGATAACATCGGCTTCGTGCCGTTGATTAATTTCTATGCTTCTTACAAACCTTCCTATCGCTGGATGGTCATACTGGAAGGCGATGCCCTGGCTGCCAGGGCCGGACGGGCAGAAGACATATTCGGGGGCCTGTCTTACCAGGTCAATAATAAACTGGGCATTAAACTTGGTTACCGGATGCTGGAAGGTGGCGCGGATAACGACAAGATCTATAATTTCAGTTGGATCAATTACGCGTCCGCAGGGCTATTGATTTCGTTGTAGTATTTTGGATTGATGCATTAAGGGCCTCAGGTTGATTTTTAGGTATTTTAATAATAAATACGGCAAAAATTAGCTATATTTCTTCGTTTTAAGCGTCTGTGGGCATTTGGTAATTTTTGCCTTCCGCATGCGTTATAAAATCTTCACAGTTATACCTAGACCACTATGGCTCCTTTCACTACATCAATGGAAGGCCTGTTGCAACGCATTCAGGAATACCGTCAGAAATATTATTACAATCAATTGCTCAAAGGCGCAATTTTCTCAATTGCATTGCTTTTGAGCGTCTTTCTGTTTTTCAATACCATAGAATACTTCGGACGGTTCAGCTCGGTGGTCCGCGGGATGCTGTTTTTTGGCTTTCTGGCCGTGCTGGCGTTTTCGTTTGTGCAATGGGTCATTCAGCCGCTTATTCATCTGTATGGTTTGAGAAAACCACTTTCCGACGAGGATGCCGCATTACAGATAGGCCAGTATTTTCCAGAGATCGGCGATAAGCTTGTCAATACCCTTCAACTGCGGAGCCTTACCGGCAGCCAGTCGGACCTGATCGAGGCGAGTATCCGGCAGAAATCCGGCCAGTTGCTGATCGTTCGTTTTTCAGATGCTATCCGGTTTAATGAGAATAAAAAGAGGCTGAAATATGCTATCTATCCATTGGCGGCCATTGCTGTGATCCTACTTTTCAATCCGTCGTTCTTTTCGTCTAGTTCCGAGCGCATTATCCATTTTCAGAAAAATTACACTTACGCACCGTTTTCATTTGTTCTTGAAAATAAGAGCCTGAAAGCATTCAGAAATGAAGATTTTACATTGAACCTCACCTTAAAAGGCGAGGCATTGCCCGCAGCGGTATATTTAGTGCAGAACGGCACCAGATTCAAGCTGACGCAGGAAAGCAGCAAAAATTTTTCCTACACATTTAAAAACCTGCAAAGGGATGTAGCTTTTTCGTTTGATGCCGCCGGATATGCGTCCGACGAATATAAAATTATAGTGAACGAGAGGCCGTCCCTGCTCTCATTTGACGTAAACCTGCATTATCCGGCCTATCTGAACAAACCATCCGAAGGCCTCAACAATGTAGGAAACCTCTCAGTACCCGAGGGCACCACCATTGAATGGAACTTCAATACTTCTTCCACCAAAGCGCTCGCAATCCGTTTCGAGGGTGATTCTGCCCTCTATAAGGCCAAAGAAAGCGATGGCGATCACTTCGAAATACGCCGTGCGGTGCGGAAATCGTCTCAATATCAGGTCACTTTAAAAAATGACGAGACTACAAATTCTGACAAAATAGGGTATTACATCAATGTCATCCCGGACAAATTCCCGGTCATGAACCTGGAAAATTTTCAGGATACTACACTCTATAACTACCTGGTGCTCGGTGGCTCCATTAGCGACGATTACGGATTTTCACAGCTGAAAATGTTCTATTCCGTCAAACGCGCAAATAATGATAAGCCGTCGGAGCCCAAAGGCATTCCCATTCCATTCAACAAAACGGTCAATACACAAAGCTTTTTCTTTCAGTGGTATGTCGACAGCCTGAAACTTGCGCCGGGAGACAAAATCGAATACTATGCGCAGGTTTGGGATAATGACGGCGTAAATGGTGCAAAAAGTGCACGTTCGCGAGCCATTCAGTTCACTGTACCTTCCAAAGATCAGTTGGAAGCAGAAATTAAAAAGTCCGAGCAGGAAACAGAGAACCAGATGCAATCGGCTATGAAGAAGGCTCAGAGCTTGCAAAAAGACCTGGACAATCTTGATAACAAGCTGAAAAGCAATAAGGAACTGGATTTCAAAGAGCAGAAACAAATCGAGGAAGTGCTCAGGAAACGGGAGGAACTGATGAAAGAGCTGGAAGCTTTGAAGGAAAAGCATCAGAATGCCAATGAAAAATCAAAACAATTCAACCAGCAAAGCCCCGAATTACAGAACAAGATCGAACAGTTGCAGAAACTGATGAACGACCTGATGGACGAGGACACCGAAAAGCTTTATAAAGAGCTCAAAAAGCTGCTGGAACAAAAGCAAAGCGAGCGGATGTCCACCATGATGGAAAAGCTGCGCAACAAGGAAAGCAATCTGGAAAAGGAATTGGAACGCACCATGAAGCTCTTCAAGCAAATGCAGATGGAGCAGAAAATGGAGAATCTCGTAGAAAAGCTGGATGAGCTGGCAGAAAAAGAAGATAAGCTAGCCGACAAGTCGCAGGAGAACGAAAACAACAAAAGTGCCGACGATAAGAAAGGAAAAAATGAAGATCTGAAAAAAGAGCAGGAAAAAATCCAGGAAGAATTTAAAAATGCCGAAGAGAAGAGCAAGGAAATAGAGGAAATGGGCAAAGAGCTCGAACAAGAGCTGGATATGCAAAAGGAGGAGCAAAAAAACGCCTCTGAGCAAATGGAACAGAGCAAGCAGCAACTCGATAAGCAGCAGAACTCTAAAGCGTCTCAATCGCAAAAAAACGCGGCAAAATCGATGAAGAAAATGTCGAAGTCGATGCAGGAATCGATGGAGTCGGCTGAGATGGAGCAAATGCAGGAAAATCTCGACGCATTACGCGACATTCTTGAGAATCTTATCACGCTGTCGTTCGACCAGGAAACTTTGATGAAAGATTTCCGCGGCGTGAGTTTGCAGGATCCACGTTTTATCAAACTCGGTCAACAGCAACTGAAATTGAAAGACGATGCCAAGATCGTCGAAGATAGTCTTTATGCGCTTGCTAACCGGGTGGTGCAGATTCAGTCGTTCATTACTCGCGAACTCAACGATATGAAGTCTTACATGAACGAGAGCGTGAAGAGCATTAAGGACAGGCAGATTAACGTCGCGACTTCCAAGCAACAATTCGCAATGACCTCGATGAACAATCTTGCATTGATGCTGAGTGATGTCTTCAATCAAATGCAACAACAAATGGCGATGGCCATGCCCGGATCCGGCAAAGGCAAAAAGGGCAAACAGAAAGGCCAGCAACAGGGAATGGGTGAAATGCAGGAAAAGTTGAACGGTCAGATCAAGAAACTCGGAGAGGGTAAGGAAGGTCAGGGAAATAATTCGGAACAACTCGCACGTATGGCTGCGGAGCAGGCCGCGATCCGGAAGATGATCAATGACCTGATGGAATCCCAGAAAGGCAGCCAGGTTGGCAAGGAAATGCAGAAAGAATTGCAGGAGATCGCCGAAAAAATGGATGAGACCGAGACCGACCTTGTCAACAAACGCGTAACGCCGGAGCTGATCAAGCGCAACCAGGAAATAACAACACGTCTGCTCGAATCTGAGAAGGCTATGAAAGAACAGGATGAGGACGAGCAACGCAAAGCACAGAGCGCCAAACAGCTGCCTAAACAGCCACCGGCTGCATTCGAGAAATATATCAGGGAAAAAGAAAAGCAAACTGAATTGCTCCGTACCATTCCACCGACATTCTCACCATTCTACAAACGCGAGGTAGACACTTACTTCCGCAAATATCAGGCAAAGAACTGATCAACCATTCCTTTTGTTCGATTGGGGTAGGGGATAGCGTTAACT
Organism: Dyadobacter sp. MSC1_007; assembly: GCF_023667495.1. Lineage (GTDB taxonomy): Bacteria > Bacteroidota > Bacteroidia > Cytophagales > Spirosomataceae > Dyadobacter. The sequence goes on along the minus strand of NZ_JAMOZL010000025.1, from coordinate 10,943 downwards.
CTTTTTAACAGGGTTTACAGACGCTATGCCCTGCTTTTCATGTTCTTAACCGTATACTTTGTAAGTTTGTAAATTATTTACGGTCAAATATTTAAATATCACGCACTCCGGCTCCGCTTGTGCGGCAGCAGGCACGCGGTCATCAAAAATGGTAAGTTTCTTCTCAGAAGGCATTGATTTTAAGGCAGTTAATCCGCTTAAAACAAAGAAATGGATCAAAAACGCCTCTATATCAGAGGGTTATGAAGTCTCACAACTGAATTATATATTTTGTTCAGACGAATACCTGCTGGAAATCAACAAACAATACCTGGACCACGACTATTTCACTGACATCATTACGTTTGACAATAGTGAGGAAGACAATAAGCTGGAAGGCGATATTTACATTAGCGTAGACAGGGTCAGAGAGAATGCAGAAACGTTCCACAGCGATTTTGACACAGAATTGCGCCGTGTGCTTATCCACGGCTTGCTACACCTCGCGGGATACGAAGATTCCGATGAAGCCCTTAAAAAGGCTATGAGGGCCAAAGAAGACGAGTATCTTAGGTTGTTCTGATTAAATTTCCACGTGGAACACTTTAATTAAAGTGGTTTAACAAGTAATCAATATTATGTTTCAGGAATACGACGTGATAGTAGTAGGTGCGGGCCACGCAGGCTGTGAAGCCGCCGCGGCCGCAGCCACTATGGGCTCCTCTGTACTGCTCATCACAATGAATATGCATACCATCGCTCAAATGTCGTGCAACCCCGCAATGGGTGGTGTGGCGAAAGGGCAAATCGTCCGGGAGATCGACGCGCTCGGCGGACAGTCGGGGATAGTGAGTGACAAAACCATGATCCAGTTCCGGATGCTCAATCTCTCAAAAGGTCCAGCAATGTGGAGCCCGCGATGCCAGAGTGACCGCGTGTTGTTCGCCCAGGAGTGGCGCACCATTCTGGAAAACAATCCGAACGTTGACTTCTGGCAGGACACAGCGAAAGGAATCATTGTGGAGGACGGCAAAGCGTGCGGCGTGACTACGAGCCTCGGAATAGAGATACGCTCCAAAGCAGTTGTGCTCACAAACGGCACGTTCCTAAATGGACTCATTCATATCGGTGAGAAAAATTTCGGAGGAGGGCGTACAGGCGAGAAGTCTGCAACAGGTATCACCGAACAACTGGTAACGCTCGGCTTCGAGGCAGGTCGCATGAAAACCGGAACACCGCCCCGCGTAGATGGGCGCTCGCTCGACTATTCCAAAATGGAAGAGCAACCAGGGGACGAGAACCCGGGGAAGTTTTCATATACCGACACCAAGCCTCTCTCCAAACAACGGAGCTGCTGGATCACCTATACTAATTCAGAAGTACACGACGTCTTGAAAACCGGCTTTGAAAAATCACCGATGTTTTCAGGGAGGATCAAGGGACTTGGACCAAGATATTGTCCTTCTGTGGAAGACAAGATCAACCGGTTTGCCGATAAAGACCGTCACCAGATTTTCGTTGAGCCGGAAGGGTGGGATACAGTGGAAGTCTACGTCAATGGCTTCTCTACCTCACTTCCAGAAGATGTTCAATATGCGGCGCTACGAAAAATCCCCGGCTTCGAAAATGCGAAAATGTTCCGACCAGGATACGCGATCGAATACGACTATTTTCCGCCGACGCAACTCAAATCGACATTAGAAACCCACCTGATCGGCAACCTCTTTTTCGCAGGCCAGATCAACGGTACCACTGGATATGAGGAAGCAGCTTGTCAGGGTTTAATGGCCGGGATCAATGCACATCAAAATGTACACGATCTGGATCCCTTTGTTTTGAAAAGATCCGAAGCATACATCGGCGTGCTCATCGACGACCTGATCAACAAAGGCACAGAAGAACCCTACCGGATGTTCACCTCCCGCGCTGAATACCGGACGCTGCTGCGCCAGGACAATGCGGATCTCAGGTTAACTGAAAAAGGGCACGAAATTGGACTCGCGAGCGAAGATAGGGTAGCTGCTGTGCGAAGAAAAAAACGCGAAACGGAAGACATTATCAGCGCACTCAATAGCACCAAAGTAACACCCGACGAAATCAACGGCACGCTGGAAAACATTGGAACTGCTCAGATCCGTGAAAAAATTACGGTAGCGCAGCTCCTCAGAAGGCCACAGATTTCAATCGACCAGCTATCTAACGCGAACGAAACTGTGGCATCCATACTCGAACCGTTCGATGCGGATTCTATCCATCAAGCTGAGATCAATCTTAAATACGACAGCTATATTGAAAAAGAAATGCTGCTCGTAGAGAAAATGAATCGGCTAGAAGATCTGAGCATTATCGATAATTTCAATTATGATATCGTCACTTCTCTGTCATTTGAAGGACGTGAAAAACTGAAAAGAACTCGTCCTGCTACGATTGGCCAGGCATCCCGCATAAGCGGCGTCAGCCCGTCGGATATTTCTGTATTAATGCTTTATATCGGCCGCTAATGTCTTTAGAAACACTTGAAAAATGCCCGGTGTGCGATCAATCCAGCTTCAATAACTATTTGAATGTGGAAGACTACACGGTGTCACACAAAGAATTTACAATTCAACAATGCAATGCCTGTTATTTTCTCTTCACTAATCCGCGTCCGGAAGAAGATAAAATAGGGGCCTACTACCAATCGCAGGAATACATTTCGCATCATGATGAAGCAAAAGATTTCATGAGCAAAGTGTATACATCCGTCCGCAACTATACGATTGAACAGAAAGTAAAGCTCATCAACAGTCTCGTCCCTGCGAAGGGCACGTTACTTGATATCGGCTGTGGGACCGGAAACTTTCTCGCTGCTGTGAAACAGGATGGATGGAAAACGTGGGGTACTGAACCTGATTCCGGGGCGCGTGAAGTAGCATCCAAAAGAGTAGGGGATACCATATTTGAAACCATAAATGAGCCACTACTTGGCCCGCCGCAATACGACATCATTACATTATGGCACGTCCTTGAGCACGTTCACAAGCTGAACGAAACGGTAGACTGGCTGGCGAATCATCTTAAACCAGGCGGTAAAATCATCATTGCTGTTCCCAATCCACAGTCCTTCGATGCCGGCAAGTACGGCCGTTTCTGGGCTGCTTATGACGTTCCAAGGCACCTGTACCATTTCACCCGGGCAAGTATGAGGCTCCTAATGCAAAAACACGGTTTAAGCGTAGAAAATACATTGCCGATGTGGTTCGATTCATTTTATGTGAGCATGCTGAGCACTAAATACAAGAAGCAAAAAACGGATCTCATCGATAGCGTTATGACGGGCCTCCAGTCGAATTTAAAAGGCCGCAGCGGAAAAGATAAGGAGCTGAATACATCCAGTCTCATTTACATCATCTCAAAAAAATAACTGTACGCAGAACCATAATCCGGCCCTCAATACCCCTGTATTGGGGGCTTTTTAAATTCATCTGAAATGATAAAAACCATTGCCTTCGCTATTATTTGTCTACTCATTTTCGGACGCTGCGCGCAACAAGTATCACCTACCGGTGGAAAAAAAGACTCCATCGCACCTGTGCTTGTCGAAAGCAATCCACTCAATAAAACCCTCAATTTTAAAGGAAGAAAAGTAGAATTGTTCTTCGATGAATACGTCGTCGTAGACAATATCAACCAAAAACTGGTGATTACACCGGAAGCCGATAACCCCTATTCCTATAAGCAAAATGGGATGTCGGTGTTATTGACCTTTAAGAATCAGTTCAAAGACAGCACCACTTTCACGCTCAATTTCGGGGATGCGATCAAAGATTTTGCCGAAAAAAATCCAGCGAAAAACCTCAAATTAGTATTCAGCACCGGCAATACCCTCGACTCCGGCCGCGTCTATGGGACCGTCAAAGACATACGGACCAACAAGCCCATTCTGGACGCACTGGTAGGTCTCTATAACGTTAGCGACACCCTCAATATCGCCAAACAAAAGCCCTATTACTTTTCGCGCACAGACAGCAGTGGTGTATTCTCCATAGAAAACATTCAAACCCGCGAATATAAACTCATCGCCATCGACGATAAAAATCGCAATATGCTCTACAATGCGAAGGATGAAAGGATGGGATTCCTGGGTAAGTCTATTGCTGCCGGCATCGATTCCGTGAGTTATCACCTCAATATGTACCTATCGGACAATACACCGCTTAAAATCCAGCGAACTCAGCCCCGTGTAAACAATTACGGCGTAGTTTTCAGCAAGGCTGTGGAACAGGTGAATGTCACATTTATGAACAAAGACACCTTACCTTATCTGCTCGAACCAGGTGGAACGCTCAAATTCTTCAATGTACAGCCCCATCCCGACACAACGCTCGTTAAGCTCGCGGCAATGGATTCGCTTGGAAAGGTTACGGATTTCGAGCAGAAAATAGCATTTCAGGCGCCGAGAGGGAAGGACCGGCAACGCGATCCGTTAACAATAACGACGCTTCCCGAAGCCAATAAACCGGTCACAAATCCATTTACCTACAAGATTATACTAAGCAAACCGATACAGTTCGTTGACGAGCAAAAAATAGCGTTAATCACAGATAGCCTCACGCACGAGCCACTTAATGCATTCAAATGGAATTGGAACAAAAATCACAATATCATCACTGTCGAGGCTAAATCGTTTGCGAAAGACACCATCAAATGGGACATTCCAAAGGGTTCAATTATCAGCGTGGAAGGCGATACTCTGGCCAAAACACTACTCCGGCATCCTGTGTTGAAAGAAGAGGATTATGGGCTGATCAGAGGTCGCGTTACCAATGCCGACACTGCGACGCGCTTCATAATCGAGCTTGTGGACGAACAATACAAAGTTGTCCAGACGCTTTATAATTCGCCCTATACATTCATTCATATTCCACAGGGAAAATACTATCTCCGGCTTACTATCGATCGTAATCGCAACAAACGATGGGATACAGGGCTAATGGACGAAGATCTGCAACCGGAGCCCGTGTTTTATATGCCTGATAAGATACTATTGAAGGCAAATTTCGAATTGAACGATATCAACATCACCATTCCTGAAGAAAAATAATTAAATTCTTATACACCTACTGTGGATAACTATGTGAATAACCCCGAAATTTTGTTCATAAGCAGGGTTAAAATGTTAGTAAGAGTGTGGATAACCCTATATATGTGTGGATAAAAAATCGAATTTTGAGCTACAGTGGATAACCAACATCTAAATCGGAGTTAACAGTACGTTGATACACTTTAGCATTTGTGGATAACAAAATTAGTCAACTATAGTACTTTACCCACATTCGCATGTGAACATTTAAATTCATAACTTGTATTTCAGCAACTTAAATGTGGATTTCTTAAAAATCTAAAGTGGATAACCCTCAATACTTATCCACAAAATGTTGATAAGTATGTTAATCTACAGTGGATAAGATCTTTATTCACATATCCACAGGTACAATGAATGATAATAACTAAAGGAGAAATATTTTTTTATCTATTATGAAAAAGGTTTCGAGCTGTTTGATGATAGGATTTCTGCTTTCCGGGGCGGCCGCGGCGTTCGGCCAGGGCGAGAAAGAGATGGCTGAGGAGTATTTCAAGAATGGAGACTGTCCCAAGGCGCTTAGTTATTACACCACTTTCCTGAAGTCTTCTTTCGATAGGATTGCATTGAAGAACTATACAAGTTGTATTGTCAAGGGCAAAACATGGGGTGACGGAGAGCAATTCTATAAAAAACAGATAAAGAACGATCCGACTAACGCCAGCTGGTACTACTTATACTGGGGCGTGCTTTTGGAAGCCCAGGGGAAGCCCCAGGAAGCGTCGAAGAGAAACGAGCAGGTCATCGTATCGTCGGGTGCAAGAACGGAGCTTAAACGTGATCTTGCGGAGGAGTTCAGAGCGAATAACAAGCCTGAATTGGCCCGCGATATTTTGATCGAGGCAAGGGCAAGTGCCAAGCGGACGGACATCTTTCAACTTGAACTTGCCAGTGTTTACCGGGACCTGAACGAACCTGAGAAGATGATCGACGAGCTCCTGTCTTATGGTATGCGGTACCAGAATACGGAGGTCGTTCAGAATATGCTTCAGGATTTTACCAAAGATGAAAAGGAGCAGGCACTGCTTGAAAAGGTGCTGTATGATAAGATCCAGAAATTCCCCAATGAAGGCTTTTACAATGAGCTGCTGATCTGGTACCAGATCCAGCGGAAGGATTTTTACAAAGCTTTCATCCAGGAACGTTCGCTGGACAGGCGTTTTAAGCACAATGGTTCACGCCTTTATAACCTGGGAATGCTCGCATTACAGAACCTGGATTACGCCAATGCAGGCGCTATATTTGATCATTTGGTAAAGGAGTATCCCAAAGGTCAGCTTTATCCTGTTGCGCGCAGAATGGCTATTTTTGCGCGGGAGGAGCAGGTTAAGAATACCTATCCCGTTAAGCGCAGCGAAGTACAGAAGTTATTGGGGCAATATCAGCAGTTGGTGGACGAGCTGGGTGTCAATGTAAGGACGATCGAGGCGCTCCGCAATATGGCTATCCTCAATGCCTTTTATATGGATGATTTCAAGAAAGCCATTGAAATACTTCAGACAGCCATTGAAGCAGGCAAGCAAGAGAAGAATTTTGTAGATAAATGCAAGCTGGATCTCGGCGATATTTACCTCCTGCAAGGCGAGCCATGGGAAGCGACATTGGTGTATTCACAAGTTGAAAAATCGCAGAAGGACGATTTGCTGGGATATGAAGCTAAGCTTAGGAATGCAAAACTGCATTACTTCAAAGGAGAGTTTGAGTTGGCCAAAGCTGTTCTTGACATCTTGAAAAAAGCGACATCCAGGGAGATCGCCAATGACGCCAACGAACTTTCTTTGCTGATTATGGATAACACCGGTCTGGATAGTACAGAGTCAGCTATGAAGGCCTATTCGTCGGTGGAGCTTTTATTGTTCCAAAACAAAAAGTTTGAGGCGATCGACTCGCTCAAAAATCTATATAAGAAATATGAGAACCATAGTTTGTCGGATGAGATCATCTGGCTTACTGCAAAGACCTACATCAAACTCGACAGTAATAAGCAGGCGATGGAGCATCTGAAATTGTTGTACTCCAAATTTGGTCATGATATTTACGGAGACGATGCTTTGTTCGCGATGGCTAAACTCAATCAAGAAAAATTGAATGACAAGGACCAGGCGATGAAGATGTACCAGGAACTGATGGAAAAATATCCCGGAAGTATTTTTGTTGCCGAGTCGCGGAAGCGCTTCCGTATTTTGAGAGGCGATGTGATCAACTGACTTTTTTGGCCAATAAATGCAAAAAGCCTCCGAAGCATGACACTTCGGAGGCTTTTACGTTTTGATATTTACGGTTACCAGCCCGTGTGTGATCAAATATTCAAATCTCAGGCGGTATGAAATCTCAAAACTTTATTTTAAATCATTCATTAATAATGATTTAAATGCATTAAAGTCTGAATCCATTTTGATCGACTCTTTTTCAATATTCAGCAGTGATTTCAGTCTTTCCGGTATTTCGATGTTTTTGCCCAATGTATCTTCGACGAGGTCGATGAATTTGGCCGGATGGGCTGTCGAAAGGAAGACTCCCGTAAAATCGCCTTCATGCGTTTTGCGATACTCCTGCAAGCCGCGATAGGCGACGGCGGTATGTGGGCACATCACGTAGTTGGCATTGCCGAAAACTTCGCGCATTGCTTTTTGAGTTTGTTCGTCATTGAAAAAATATCCGGAAACTTTTTCGGTTACCGATTTCCAGTCATCGTTAAAAAATCTTTGAAGGCGAACAAAGTTGCTCGGGCTTCCCACGTCCATTGCATTCGATATTGTTTCGAGGGAAGGGGCGGGCTCGTAGTTCCCCGACTCCAGATAACGCGGCACTGCATTGTTTAAATTAGTAGCAGCGATAAAATGTTCAACAGGTAAACCCATTCTGAATGCAAGTACACCTGCGCTAAGATTTCCAAAATTTCCGCTTGGAACCGAAAACACCACCGGCTTACCCAATTTTTTCAGTTGGGCATAAGCTGCGAAGTAATAAAATGACTGCGGGATGAGGCGTGCAATGTTAATCGAGTTTGCGGACGCCAGATTGTATTTTGCGCTGAGTTCCGGATCCAGAAATGCTTCTTTCACTAACCGCTGGCAGTCATCAAATGTACCGTTCACTTCAATGGCAGTCACGTTATGGCCAAGCGTAGTGAGCTGTTTTTCCTGAATGTCACTTACTTTTCCGCTTGGATAAAGTATCGTGACCGAAATGCCGGGCACTTTATAAAAGCCCTGGGCAACGGCACCGCCCGTATCGCCAGAGGTGGCAACCAATATCTTTATTTCTTTATTAGACTGTTTAAGAAAGTGAGACATGATAGCGGCCATAAAACGCGCTCCAAAGTCTTTAAAAGCCATGGATGGGCCGTGAAACAGTTCCAGAACGTAGTCATTCGGAGTGATCTTGACGACTGGTGCCTCAAAATCATATGCCCGTTCAATGATGCTTTCAATTTCACTCCTCGTAATTTCACCGCCCAACAGCGTATCCGTTACTTCCCCTGCAATCTCTTTAAAGGAGCGGTTTTCAATATTTGCCAGGAATTCATCGGAGATCTTAGGAATGGATTCTGGCATATAAAGGCCGTTGTCAGGAGGCAAGCTGTTGAAAATTGCTTCTTCCAGCGATGCTTTTAAACTTGCAGTTTTGGTACTGTAGAATATCATTTTTATAGATATGATGCGGAAAAACGAGAGCGCAAATTTAACTAAAATCCCAGCCTGTCAGTTCTTTTGAATACTTTTAATTGATTTTTGGAAGGGGTTTAGCGCAGGCAGTGGTACTATCGGCCTATTGCGGGGATCAAGAGGAAAGCTATTTTTGTTCATTCATGACAGGCAGTAATCAATATAACAAACCAAATAATATGTCCATAGGTATTTTCAACGTACCGGCTCCCAAAAATGAGCCTGTTAAAAGTTATGCACCAGGTAGCCCCGAGCGTTCTGAGCTCAAAAAAGCGCTTGCTGCTGCACGTTCCAGAACTATCGAGGTTCCTCAATATATAGGTAGTGAAGAGGTATATTCTCAAAATAAAAAAACAATCTCACCGCCGCACGATCATCAGCATGTACTCGGCTATTTTCACGAAGGTAACCAGGAGGATGTGACTAAAGCTATCGATGCCGCATTGGGCGCGCGTGAAGCTTGGGGATCGCTCGCATGGGAGCAAAGGGCTGCTATTTTTCTTAAAGCGGCCGATCTGATAGCTGGTCCTTACCGGGCGGAAATGAATGCAGCGACAATGCTCGGGCAATCCAAGAATGCCTATCAGGCCGAGATTGATTCTGCTTGCGAAATCATTGACTTCCTGCGGCTTAATGTCAACTTTATGCGGGACATTTATCAGCAGCAACCGATCTCTTCTGATGGGGTATGGAATCGTATGGAATACCGGCCGCTGGAAGGTTTCATCTTCGCAATCACACCTTTCAATTTTACGGCGATCGCGGGGAACCTGCCGGCAGCTCCTGCATTAATGGGTAATGTGGTGATCTGGAAACCGGCATTCAGCCAGGTTTATTCAGCCAATGTAATCATGAAGGTATTTAAAGAAGCAGGCCTTCCTGACGGTGTCATTAATATGATTTTGGTGGACGGTCCTGTCGCTGGCGATGTGATATTTAAACATTCTGAATTTGCCGGAGTCCATTTCACAGGTAGTACAAAGGTTTTCCAGACGATATGGAAGACGATAGGCGATAATATAGGATCATATAGGTCATTCCCAAGGATCGTTGGCGAAACGGGCGGAAAAGACTTTGTTTTAGCCCATAAATCGGCCGATCCCAAGGCACTGGCCACGGGGCTGGTGCGGGGTGCTTTTGAATACCAGGGACAAAAGTGCTCAGCGGCTTCAAGAGCATATATTCCTTCCAACTTGTGGGAAGAAACCAAACGCCTGATGCTGGAAGACCTTGCCGAGATTAAAATGGGAGGAGTAGAGGACTTTTCAAATTTCGTCAACGCGGTCATCGATGAAAAATCCTTTGACAAGATCGCCTCGTATATTACTAATGCGAAGGAAAGTGAGGATACGGAAATAATCGCTGGTGGGGACTTTGACAAAAGCAAAGGTTACTTTGTTAAGCCAACCATTATAAGAGCGCTTAAAACGGATTATATCACGCTTTGTGAAGAGATCTTCGGACCGGTGCTTACGATATATGTGTATGATGAGGATGAATTCGAAAAAATAATACCCATTATAGATGCTACTTCACCCTATGCACTGACTGGTGCCGTATTTGCCAGCGACCGTTATTCTATAGAATATGCAACGAGACATTTGGTGAATGCAGCGGGAAACTTCTATATAAATGACAAGCCAACCGGAGCAGTGGTGGGTCAGCAGCCATTTGGAGGAGCGCGTGCGTCGGGTACTAACGACAAGGCTGGATCTATATTAAACCTGCTTCGCTGGGTATCACCGCGAGCTATTAAAGAAACACTCGTATCGCCTCTGGATTACAAATATCCCTTCGTTTTAGGGGAATAATTGCACAATGTTTGTGAATAGTTTAAATACTTGAAGAACTTTCGCAAAAATGAAGATTTTTCTTGGTGTGGGATTGTACTTGTAAAATTCTTTCCTACCTTTGCAATCCCAATCGCAAACAGAGGAAGCGAAAAGAAGAAAAGAAATCGCGATTGGACCTGTTCTTTGACATGATGAGATAGACCAAAAGAGTAAGAAATACTCGTTTGAATAGAATCAAGCTACATTTGGTAGCAAAACAAAATTTACAATGGAGAGTTTGATCCTGGCTCAGGATGAACGCTAGCGGCAGGCTTAATACATGCAAGGCGAGGGGGCAGCAATGTCACCGTCGTACGGGTGCGTAACGCGTATGCAACCTAC
>NZ_JAMOZL010000024.1 GCF_023667495.1 Dyadobacter sp. MSC1_007 | reverse complement strand
CGATCGCCAGGCGCATCATCTCGGTGCCATAACCTTTTCCCAGGTCGTCGGCTTCCCCAATCCAAATGTCGATCGCGCGCAGGTTCGCTGGCACTTCGCCCCAGTAGTGGCTGTCTTCCATCAGAGGATCAATAATTTGCACAAAACCAATCGGGCGACCATCCAGTTCGGCAATTAGTTGCTCGCGCCATTCGGGCGACCGCAACAGTTCGGTTTCCCATCCCCAGTCATCGTTCGGATCGGAGGCAACCGTGTGGGGCTGCTCATCCCAATGCCGTAAAAGGTTTAAATCGTTTATAGTCGCTGCCCTGAATTTGATCATCGTGATTTTAGTCTGTTTTCAATGGAATATTGACACCAACAGTTTGTTCACCGTTGTATTGATTGGCGTGATTGGTGGCGAAAAGTTAAGATCAAGCTATATCAGATCCAAAACAATAAAGGGAACTGCTTCCGGATTTAGTCCTGAGACTTTTCGAATTTAATCCTGCTCATGCAGCGTGCATAGTAATTTTCTATTTGCTCTGCGAGGGGGCATTGTATTGCTTAGGGATTTGCGGGACTGATGTTTATGAAAACGTCTTAACCAACGTTGGCAAATTGGAAAAGCTTCTGGACTGGTATTTTCAGTAGCCCAGGAAGGTTCACTTAAATACTTGATGGCGCGCTGGCAATTACCGGTAAAATGGAAATCACATTGTCAGTTGTTCCAAATCCATTGCCAGGCAAGACGCTTCCAATCTTGAATTAATTGTCCATCCTGGCGAGCCCATTGCTTATTACAATAATGCTGATAAAACTCACGGCTTGCTTGAAGGCTTAACCCTTTCTGCAGGAAGTAGATTTCGACATGCTGTCTTGCGGGCGGGACATCACACCCACGACCGGTATATGATTTGTCGTTTATCATCAAACAAAGTCTATAAAGCGGCTGTTTTCGCTTTTTGGATCATCTTGTTGATATCTTCGCGGTCGTAATAGATTACTCCACCTAATCTCACAAACGCGAGTTGACGGCTAGCTCTGAGGGCTAGCAACTTGCCCGGTGAAATGTTGAGTAACTTTCTGACCTCAGACGATTTAAGCCATTTCTTTGTTGATTCTGGTGAGGATACCCTCACCTTATTTATTGCTGTTAGCAGTTCATCCCTGACGCTTCTCAGGTCTGCAAGCGTGACCAATTGATCTAACGACAAGCCACCTTTGGCTTCACCCATTCCCCTCATCCCTTCCATCTCTGCTCTGTTTTAGTGTTTCGAAGAAAACAAATCTAAAAACCGCTATATGCAATTCCTAGACCCTTTCGATTTCTAAATGGGTAAAACACCGCACTTTCATACTATCGGTTAATCGCCGAAAGAGTGTTCGTGCGATCCTCTGCAACGCCGTAAGCCTTCCGCCGATTTGATACTCCGACCGGTGAATTCAGCTTCATACGAATCGCAAGCTACAACCCTTCCAACAAGGATGATGCCAAACGAGCGCTCCGTGAAATTATGCAAGAAGTCGCCTTGGTTAGGTGATCCCATAAAAGGCTTCTTTGAAGATTGGGTTTTACGACGGCACAGCACTAAAAAAACCGTATTACCAGCAACATTAACTTATCTACCCAACGAAATGAGAGTACTTCTAACGTTTTTCTTTTGCCTGTCATTGCTTCTAAACAATGCCATCTATAGCACTCACCGATCAAATCGGCAACCGGGTGTTTCTCGAGAAACGCATAAATAAATGAACAATACTAGCGATAAACTGGCTAGCGATAAACTGGCTTAGAAACACCGAAAACACTACTTTCAACAGACTGAAAACCAGGGAAGGGCTCACAATAGCGTTTCAAGGCTTACTACTGTGTCTTAGAAAACGGGGGGATTTTCCGCGATGTAACAGAATCTTTAAAAACAATTAAAAATCTGGTTCAAAGGGATGCAGCCGCCTTTGCGTTCGAAGGAGTAATCGAAGTGGTTCCTGGCCGGAGCCACTTTACCAGTAGAACTATCTGATTCCAACCTTTTCCGGAAGTATCTGAAAGTGATCTTTTTAAATCAACATTACAAATATGACTTTCAAATCTGTTGTCTCAATTGCGCTTGCAACCAGCTTGTTGCTTTCTCTATTTAAATGGGAAGAAGAAAGTCCGTTTATGAAACTCGAGACCTCAGTCGCTTCTCTTAAAGACACGAACTCGGTTCAGCTTCAAAACATATCAGGCACAAGTTTAACGCTGGACGACATCAAACGGCAGCACGCTGGAAAAGTGATTTTTATTGAATATTGGGCAAGTTGGTGCGCTCCCTGTCGGGAACTGATGCCTGCATCGGAAGCGATTAGAAAAGGTGTAAAAGATCTGAAGGTCGCTTATGTTTACCTGTCGCTTGATAGTGATCATTCAAAATGGGTCAAGGCGTCAGGAGAAGAAAAAATTGACAAGTATCCTTATAACTATCGCATTACTAATGTTAAATCTTCTGAGTTCATGAAAAAGTATAACGTCAATTTTATACCGCAGACGATGATACTGGGTAAGTCGGGAATGGTTTTAAATAATCAATATAGCGCTGGAGACAAAACACTGGTTCCCTATTTGACTAAGCTATCTGAAAGTAATTGAGCCGGGTTCTACAGTGGCTCAATTAGTCGTTATGAATAGACATCGAAAATATGCTTTCAATAATTTACAAGCGGCAAACTGCACATTATGCCCATTTCATTCAGTTTCAATCAGCCTAATCTTCGGCTTGTCCGTTTGTGGCACAATTGCCGCGGGGTTTGGGAGCAAATATTTACCATGCTGCTCTACTTCCCGCTTATTTCTGTTGCCCAAAGCAATAGCTTCGTTACTCCTGGATAGAAATAGTCCGGCGTGCTGGTACAAGCAGAAAGCAGATTCTTTTATCTGCACAGACAAAATCCCTGCCGCTATTACCGACAAATGGAAAAAGAGGTGTTTACAAACCCCAAGATAATCGATTACTATAACAAAAATTTTATCAGCTATAAATTCGACACTGAACACGGAGGAGCAGCAATTTTAAGGAGACTTGACGAAAAGATTGGAGCGATCAAGGGAAAAGAAATTTTTATTGACTACGCAGACGGGACCGGAGTACAAACCCGGATCGAGGGCCACAAAGACTGAATTGCCTCCTGCGGCATGCTAATTATCGCCTATTTCCAAAATACACCACCTTTAAATCACTTTGACAGCTTCTAAATTTTTTCTTACAACCCCTCCGTAATTGTGAGAGGGGCTTGTTAGAAAAAATTTGACTAACTCTTATCCATGATCACTGGTAAGGCGAGATGTAGGTTTTGATCAACAATTTGGTCACCGCCTAACTAGGGCTGCGGAGAAAAGTCACTTTGGGGCAAAAAACGGCTCGAAAGAGCAAAAAGCAACCTAAATAAGTCCGAAAAGAGCATTTTTGTGCCAAAAACATCCCTAAGAGCTCTTTATGACTAAATTTTCTCCTTCTTGCCCAAATCGGCTCAGTAATGACGCTTCGGAGCGAAAAGTTCTGCCTTTGATGCGAAATTCCTGGCACCGAAGACGTGCCAAAATTAGGTAAACCACCTGTCTTTCCGTGGTTGGCCAGATGTACAAATGTATCACGCGGCTGTCGCCGCACGCTCCATTTGGATCTGGCCCTGCGGGGCTACCTCACTCGGAACTCGTTCGGCATTTAAAACTTTCAATAAAATCACTTAACTTAAAGCAAACAGACAATAAACAGGGGATTTTGAATACTAGCTTACAGTTTTGGAAATCGACTCCTCCCTTTTTCGGGATAATAGCTAATGGAATTACGTGTCCCCTACCGCTTTTTCGAACGAAAAGGTTTGATTTAACTTGAAAAAGGGGCTAGAAAATCGAGTTAATTTTCCGCTTGCCGTCCTGGACACCAATTATAAGAGCAAATACGATGGAAAATGTAAATATTTTCTACTCCATTGTCGAATATTTAATATTGATTTAATGACATTTTTTACAAGAATAATAAAATGCTATGTAACTTGGGGAAACAATTAAGTTCCACATTTAATTATTAGCATATGAAAAATCTATTGTACCTCACAAGTTTGCTTTTAGCTTTTAATGCTGCATCTGTTTTCGCCGCGACTCCTCCGAGAGTCCAGGTAGACGGTACTTGGTATACCAATGGGCAGACCGCATACATTGAATGTAGTAAAACAGTTATTGCTATCATAATTGACTTGCAAGTCAATCCAGCTCACGAAACACTGAGAATGCGTTTGGCATCGTCAGCCAATTTCACGATAACCGACACGCAAACCGACCTGCAAAAAAACCTCAATCTGGATGCTGGCAAGCAAAATGGCTACATCGATGTCGGTTACATAAACAACTCAGGGGAAATACGTGTGTATATACAGCAAAGACCGTCTGCGCCAAGTTTTACAGCGACAAATTTGTGTGCCGGAAGCTCCGCCAGCGTCACTGCAACTAGCAGCTACAATTTTCAAAGCACCAAACCCATGCATTTTCTTTGGCAGGCAACTGGCGGCGTAACCGTAAACGGCAGTAACAGCTACACCTCTCTGCCCGCAGTTTCCAGTACTGTCACTATTGCTAATAGTTCATCCGGCTCCTATTCTGTTAAAGCCGTTGTTGCCAGTTGTAGTAATATCGAAAGCGCGACGGTTGGTAGGAACCTTGGTGTGCCGGTGATAACAAACCCGAGCTATTGGCTTTTCGACCCGGGTTCGAACATGTGGCAGTTCAGCCAGGTGGCGGATGGTTCGCCTGTCAGCTATTCATTTTATGTCAGCTCAGGATCCGCAATTTTAAACCAACAAAGTCAGGATTGTTATATTACCACTTCTACCGGAGCTACTGTTTGCGTGACTGGAACAAACCCATGCGGGACTGGAACACCATATTGTTTTTATGTCCCGGGTCCTGGCGGCTTGCTTAAAACGATTTATCCGAACCCGGCTTCCAATGTAGTCTCACTAGAATTTAACGACAGTAAATCCGACAACACCATTCCGTTCCAGGTAAACCTTTATTCTGAAAAGTCAACAAAAGCGATCAAAAGTATCTCTTCCGAGCAAGCAAGTGTACTGCGATCCTTTAAATCAAATAAAAAAATAGAAATGGATGTCAGCGGTTTGCCCCGTGGAACCTACTTTATACACATTGTACCGGACGAGAAATCAAAACTTTCAGTACAAAAAGAAAGAATCATTTTGGAATAACTATTTAGGTAAAGAGAATCTGGGATATTGATTTACGTTTGCAACAACCTGTTAGGTAATAATCTTGTGACCTGACAGGTTGTTTACAGGTCGATTATTTACATCAGCAAGATTATCAATGCTCTCATACATCTCATTTCTGGGCCATTGAATAATAAAAATAGATTATTAAATGTGGTATAAAGCAAGTAAATGTTATGATCTGGCATTTATCAAGAAAGACTGGTGCAGTGAAAAACACTACTTTGTCCATCAATGCTATTCAGCGGGTGATCATAATATTGGTCATGGCATTAACTGTGGCCCATCCACCCTACGCGTATGGTTTAAAAGGTAAAATAATTGAACCCTTGGAGTCTTTGACCAGCTCGGATTCTATTTCTCTTGAGTCAAAAGACGTCTATTGCCGGGGCGATAGTCCTGCTTTGAGAGTCACCGGAGTAAATGTGATCTGGTATGCGGATTCACTAAAAACGAAACTGCTTGCCCGGGGCAATACCTACCAGACCAGGCTTCTTGACGCGACCACAACCTTTTATCTTACTCAAACCATCCAAGGCATAGAATCCGATGTGACACCAATCAAAATTGAAATAGTCGAGGCTTTTTTGACTAGCGTGGTGACAACGCCAGCCAGTTGCGGAAATGACGACGGAACGATCACAGTCACTGGTAAAGGCGGCACAGACCGTTACCCGCTTAGCTACAAACTAAATGATGGCCCACCACAGCTGTCTGGTTTTTTTGATAAACTTGCTGGCAACACCTACACGCTGACTATCCAGGTAATCGGGTGTTTCGGGACCAGCGAAGTCAAAGTTGAGAAAGAGCCTGAGCCCGTGATTTCGTTCATCGATCAAATAGACCCGAAATGCGGAGATAGTAACGGGTCAATCCGCATTGCAGCGTATGGAGGAAATGGAGCCCTCGCCTACTCGCTGGACGGTCAAAAATTCGGTACAAAAAACTTGTTTCACCACCTTAATGGAGGTGATTTCACCGTATGGGTCAGGGACGATTCCTCATGCACAGTATCACAAAGTGTCTCACTGAAAGAAAGCACAAAGCTGCAACTCAACCAGGTAGAGATCACTCCCACTTCCTGTGGCAGACCCAATGGAGAAGTTACAATTCCATTTGCATCTGGAAATGGGGTCTTATCATTCAGCATCACCGGAAGGCCCGAGCAGCAGCAAAGTATCTTTGACAGTTTGCAGGCCGGGAGTTATCAGGTTTCGGCCCGGGACGAAGACGGTTGCAGCGACTCGTTAAGCATCAGCGTGGCTGAAAGCAAAGGCCCCCTTATTAGTCAGGTGCACACCCGCAAACCCAACTGTGGCGCACAAGATGGCCAGCTAGTTGTCTTGGCTACGGGCAGTAACGATTTTTCTTACAGCCTTGACGGCACAACATTTCAAGACGACTCCTCATTTACAGATCTACAGGAAGGAAAATTTGTCGTTCGTGTGAAAGATAATTCCGGATGCGTGGCTGAAAAGAACGTTGTTTTAACCTCAACTTGCAATCGGCCATTTTTTTTACCATCTGCATTTACACCGAACAAAGACGGGATCAATGACCGATGGGAGATCTTTTTTTCAGAAAGCAAGCTGGAAATACAGGAAATAATATTGTACAATCGATGGGGCCAGGTCGTTTTGCACAGCAAACCTGGCCCAATTACCAGTGGATACACACTTTGGAACGGCAGTTATAAAGGCGATTCGGTCCGAGGTACCTTCACCTATCAAATACGTATTCTTTTATCAACAGGTGCAAGCAAGGTCTATGCGGGCGCAGTGCTGGCATTGTAAGTTAGATAAAGCTAGTTTTACCCAATTGGTTTCTCAAATGCTCACATGCTCATGAATAAAATACAGCAAGTCATATGCCTAATGATAGTGTTGAATTTAAGCTGCGTCAAAACTACCTGCTACGGTCAACATAATATCCGTATCGGAATTACAGGGGGGCCTAATGCTGCCCAGATTAAGACCAGTACGAATTTGACTAATTTGATCTGGAAGTACAATGCTGGCATTGCATTTACAGGAACGGTCATCGGTAACCTTTCGCTGGCAGCCGAACTGGTTTACAGCAGACAAGGCAGCAGACTTGCTTTAAACCAAAATCAAACTTACACTACCCATTTTGACTACATTGCCCTCCCGGTCCTGGCAAGGTTCAAACCAAATGGAAAGCAGCTTTTCATCCAGATCGGTGGTAAGCTGGGCTACTTAATCAATAGCAGTGACAAATATACCAACAGTAATTCTCCCAGTGATCTAAGCAATTTGCGTAAATGGGATGCGGGTGCAATGGGCGGCGTTGGCACTTGGCTAGGCAAGCATGCCGTTATTGATGCCCGGTACTATTATGGAATGGCTGGTCTTATAAAAAAACATGCAATTGTTGATCCCATCACCGGACAGACCTTCTTTGGAGCCGATAAATGGAACCACCGGGTTTGGTCTGTAAACTTGACTTATTATTTCTGACCTGCGATAGTGACATCCTCGTAGAACATACTAGAAGGAATAGTTTCGGAACACAAGATACCAAGTATTTCTTTCCGTCTGTATCATGAGACTATATGTATGGCGATATTCCAAAATCACATAACCTACCTTTTCGGAAGCAAAGCGAAATTTTTAGTCGGAATACTTTAATCGGTACAAGTCATCCGTTAATTGCAGCCCAAAAAATCCGATAACTCATGGAAGGCTATGATGAAATTAATAAACCAGACAAAGTTGATGCTTTCCTAGCACTTGTTAAGGCAACTGTCAATTTCGTTCCTGGGGGCACCTATTTTGATGAATATTGGATTACCTTCTTGGGAAGCCCCCTTGAGAAAAGAAGGACTGAATGGTTTCAGCAGTTGTACAAGCTAGTAATGGACTTGAGGGACGGTTAAAGATAGATATTCCTTCACTCCGGGAGAATGACGAATTTATTGACGCCATACTAAAATTAACTCCCCTAGCTCAGGCAACCTCTCAAAATGAGAAGCGAGAAGCATTCAAAAATGCGCTCGGAAACATCGCAATGGGTTTTCACCGGGTAGTACCAAAACGAGTCTTTTCATTCGGCTCGTCGACATCCTATCAATAGACCATTTTAAAGTATACAGTTTATGGGCAACGCAGAAAAATGGTTCGCGGAACGAGGTATTACTTTTCCAGACTTGCATGGCGAACATTACATAAATGAACTTATGCGAATTGGAGCATGCGATATTGCGGATGAAGCAGTTAAGACAATGATATTTACGGACTTGTATAAGTTATATGGGAGACCCAACGCCTTTTTTAAGATCTCACGGTCGGTTTTCAGGCGTTCAACTTCCGCTCGCAGTTTAGCATTTTCAGCAGCAAGTTTTGCTGCTTTGCTACCTTCTCCCTCCACGTGCTTTGTTTTTGTCTTCATAGTTGCCATTCTCTTCCAACGATAAAGCAGATTCTCAGCAATTCCAAATGATTCGGAAACTTCCTTTGTGCTTCGACCGGAAACGAGCATTCTGGTCACTTCCTGCTTAAAATCAGAATCGTAGCTCCGACGAGTCTTTACAGTTTTGGCTTCTTTCATTTTGCATCACGATGTGCAAAAATGTGTGCCGCTTTTTGGAGCCACCTCAAAGCGCGAAAATCCCGAGCAACACAGCTTAGGCGTGAGTTTTTACAATTTATAACTTTACAAGGCCCTGATGAGGTTACAATTTAGCCCTTTATGCAAGATGGGCACTCAGGATATGCCCTTATAACCTTCACGGAGTAAAGTAGATTCAAGACCAATGGATTTGGAGCTATGCTTTGATAACGGCCAGAAAATCCAGTATGGAGTGGTAGAGTTTGAAATCGTAATTTGTAAAATCCTCAGCTACTTAGATCCTGTTTACGGTTTAAACCGCGATTTAAATTAAACTGGGCTCGAACTCGTTTAGAGGTTTAGGTTTAATACGCCCCTTACGGGTTAAACTAAACCGATTTTAAACCGGTAGTAAATTCCTCAAAATCCTCCCATACATTCCTTGAGAACATTAGTACGGCCGTCGCAAATAACGACTGTCCAACTACCTCAAAAAAGCCGGGACAAAGAGGCATTGCTTTTTTGCTACACTTGGTTACATTGCACTATTGCAAAACCCTTTTATCAGATCATGTTCAAAAAACCATTCTCCTTCGAGGGGCGCATTGGGCGCTCCGAGTATTGCCTTTCTTTCTTTGGACAATATGTTATAGTGACGGTGCTGGAGATAGTTTCATTTTCCTATGAGCTCAACAGCTGGACTCTTGCCGCGTGCGCCCTCCCCCTTTTATGGTTTATGGCAGCACAGGGGGCAAAAAGATGTCATGACCGAGGCAACACCGGATGGTTTCAAATTATTCCAGGATATGTTATTTGGATGGCGTTCGCCGAGGGCGATCCTGGCGAAAATGATTTTGGCCCAAGCCCGAAGCAATCGGCAGAGCAACCTGCTTGAACCCTCTTAAACCATGTTCAAAAAGCCGTTTACCTTCGAAGGGCGCGTTGGGCTTGGTAAATGATCGGCGAGGAAATTGAATTGTTGTAGACCGAGGATTTCGACCTCTAAGCGCTTAAATTCTAAACCTTACGTCACTCCACGATCTTTTCAAGAAGGATTAGCGCGATTTGACCTCATGTTAGGCAAAATCAAACACGATACAGAAACTGTCACTAGAACCTATAATCACTGTGGTGAGATAGCAGAAAGAATTAGATCCGCCCAAAAACTAATATTCCAACACAACGCATTCCACCATACAAATTTCCCGGCCAATGAAATCACCAACAAGATCGAATCTTTGAAAACTCAACTAAATAGCATTCAATCCGACGACATTGCTGTATATCAGACTAGTACAAGGAAATTCTTCAACGATGTTTTAGAAATAATACCCCAAAGCCCTGATTGGGCCTCATCTAGTCATTTTCGCAGAATTTCTAAGCATGCGGCCGACGCGGTAGTTGCGTACAATGAGATAGATTCGATACTTATCCACATGCACGCGTTGGCAATAACAAATGAAAAAATCTTCACTGAAGAATTGGATCGCTTAAAAACCTTATTTGGACCAATGCATGAATATGCATCTAGCCAAACAAACGAAGGGTCAACCACAAGTTAGGACGGTAGCTTTCGGACGATTTTGAAGATCAAGAACCTGGATTGACTTGACTGGATTCTTGCCTCAAAAGATTCCCTCCGCACCCAAACTAGCAAAAAGGGGTTAAACGAAACCGATTTTTAAACCGATGGAATTCCTTGCTGTTACGAATTAATCCAAGTCCCAGAAGGAAACTGTGAAGTCCAGTTTCTCCGAAACCTTTTGCTTCAGCTTTTCCGACTCGAATTCCCGCAATGAGAGCGGACCGATCAATGCTTCCCTCGCCTCCTCAGATGATTCGATCGGCTCTTTGATCGGGACTATATAATACAAAGTCACCTTCTTTTGTATTTTCCCGTCTACTACCGGGTGTTCTTTCAAGATTATGAATTCGTCATCAACTCCAGCCGCAAAAATACAAGGCCCTGCAACGCCTATGTAATACTTCCCAAAATCCAAAAAGCACAAACTCATATCTGCCCTATCGTCGGCTGCCCAAAGCGCGAATTTCTCATTCAGTTTCACGAAGTCATTTTGACCGCAGGACGCAAACAATGTAAGGATGATCAAAAGTAGTATTATTGTTCTCATCGGCTTAAAATTAGGCGGTTTTTGCTAATTCCAAACTATCTTCTGATTTGATGTAATATTCTTCGGGCAATTCGAGAAGGTTGATTTTTCTTCCCACAAAATTATCTTACTGAGTTGCGTCATAGCCATTGCCAATTTTGCTACTCTTGGTTACATTGCACTATTGCAAAACCCTTATATCAGATCATGTTCAAAAAACCATTCTCCTTTGACGGGCGTATTGGTCGCGCCGAATATTTCTTCTCGTACGCAGCTAGCTGGACTACCCTCCTTGGATTGCATATTGCCACTTTCACAATCCGTTGGGGCATCCTTTTCGTATTTGCCGGCTGCATACCGCTTATCTGGCTTATGTTGGCTCAGGGTGTAAAAAGATGCCACGACACGGATAATAGCGGATGGCTTCAACTCATCCCAGGGTTCTTTTTTTGGATGATGTTCGCCGCGGGAGATCCAGAGAGTAACAAATACGGACCAAACCCGAAGTAGCCGGCGGAGCAATCAGCTTGAATCACATTACCTAGCAGCAAATTTCCTCTTATCAAACAATGTCTGACAACCCTTTCTCTTTCGACGGCCGTATCAGGCGTACCGAATATTGCTTATCGTATATTGCGGGCTGGGCGATACAGCTAACATTGCAGTACCTTTTGACTGACGTCGAATTCGAGAGCTTCATTTACGTCCTCTGCCTAATACCCATCGTGTGGTTTTTGGTGGCCCAGGGTGCAAAAAGATGCCATGACATGGGTACTACCGGATGGTTTATGTTCATTCCAGAATACCTCCTTTGGATGTTGTTCGCGCCGGGTAACCCCGACAGGAACAAATACGGGCCAAGTCCGAAGATGCCAGTCGAGCAAAATATTTGAAATTACTACGGTAACTTTACTGCTGTACTGTCTCCTCCTTAGATATGGGCAGACAGTACAACAGTAAAATAGTGTTACCAAAATGACTTGAAGTAGTAGAACAGTAACCATGGCACCTAGCTTGCCGGAGACGGCGACTTGCTACTTTCAGCCCGAACAATGCCTCATCAGAGCAAATCATGATCACTATCGATTACAAGACATTTAAGCCGACTTAATAAACACCACAATTTATTCCGGTTGCTATGAGCCGTAAGGCGAATAGCAGGGGTCCAGGGGTTTTCCCATGGCCAGCTCCCGCCGGGAAGTCGCTTTTTTCGACGTACCGGCGATAGCTGGCTGTGGAGGAAACCACCGCTCATGTTCGAAAGTGTTCGCTTCCGTTCTAAAAAATTCGGATTAGTTTGAAAGTGTATGAATTCGTTTGAAAGCGTTTGAATCTGATCGCTTTTGTTCAAAACTGTTCGCAACAAGACAGGCTGTTTTTACTTTAAAGCCTGAAAAGTCCCCGCACCATTCTCTATAAAATTACCGGTAAAGATTGCAGCCAACCGTCGTTCCTGCGGGGGAAGTTTCCATCTAGCAGAGGCTGAATGGTTATATTTTATGCTGAACTAAAAATGGTAATTGATAGCTCGCAATCCTAGCATTCTTGTCGCCACGAAATTTTCTAATCATCTATCCGGGCTTGTTCGACAGAAGTCATCAATGAATACAAATTTAGCCCAAACAGATGATTTATCGATTGAAACCTCTAAATGTGTCGCCTGATCCCAGTAGAGTCTTGTCTTGAAGAATTTAGAAATTGGTCGGAATTTCAGTCCAAATTGATCGCCATATACACTGGTATTAAAGTATTATTAAATATACATTTGCTAAGCAGCATCCAGCCCTTATCGGTGCCCAGTCGACAAACTCTTTTCCAACTGTGTCGCCTGACTACCGTCTAAATTAGATATAGGGCACAATCGATCATAAATATTTGATGACTTTCAGAAATTTCGCCGTGACAACGCGTCACCGTGTAGCTACCTGCGTACCTAAAATAGCTATAAAGTAGAAAATCGACGTTTCGGGTTTCATGCAGGGTAAGCAAGAGTGATCTCTGAACGGCTCCTAAAAATAATTTTCAATAAAATACAAACATGAGCAAAAACCCTAAACGCATTCTAACTGATCTGATCCAATAATTTATAAATATTCGATAAGAAATACTTCGACCTTCAAAGAAGCAAAATGGACAGGAGTTCTATAAATATTAGCAAGTAAAGATCCAAATGCATTTTCGATATTACGAAATGAAGTTGACTTCACTAACACGCTTTGCAAATGCCAAAATCTATCCTTTTTCTTCCAGCTGCTATTCACAGCCATATAGTGCCGACATTTTATCTGGCTAAATTACTTAAGGAATTATATGAAATACACTACGCTGTGGTTGCCGAACCACTTGCGGAACTAGTTTCTCGGCAAGGCCACAATGCAATATTAACCGACAGCTATCGCGTTGGATTAGGCATGGAAAGCAAATTCCTATTTGAGAAGAAGAAACTATCTGGCAGATGGAATACTTTAAAAAGTATTCATCGAAACGACATATTAAGCTATCGACAGAGCGAACTATTTAACATTATAGAAACGATAAATCCCGCCGCCATATTGATTGATATTTTCAACAGTTCTGACTTACTTGTATTGTATTCAAAATATCATCAAACAATAAAACTCATCTTAATAAATCCAATGTTGTCGACATATAGGGTGAATGGGTTCCCTACTGTAGATCAAGCAAATTGGGCAGAAAAGAATCATATCAAAGACCTGCTAATGAGCGAAAAAAGAGCCATTCCCCTCAAAATGTACATTACACGCCCATTTGACCTACTTATTTATAAGGCTATGAAACGTCAGTTCGAAACGCTGGTCAGCGCGGGGGGATTCGGGGAAAAACATCCATTGGCGGAAGACAGGACCTGCGCAATGCTTTTTGATCACATTCCAGAAATAATACTTGCACCTGTCGAACTGGAAGTATCAAAGGATATTCGCAAATTTACTCAGCATTACCTGGGCCTCGGGGTAGACAGCAATCGTGTTGATAGCGATATCGATGTATCATTTGATGAGCAATTCAAGAAAATTAGAAACCATATATCAGCAGGCCAAAAACTCATATACTGCACATTTGGCACTTTCTATAAAGGATCCGATAAGGCGCTCCTGGATTTTTTAAACAGACTAATTGATTCCGTTGAAAGTATTGACCAAATTCAAACAATTTTCTCCGTCAATGGTCTGGTGATTCAAACCTTACAATTTCAGCGCCAAATACCAGACAACGTTCATTTTTTCACAAGAGTGCCTCAGCTCGAAGTTTTAAAATATGCAAGTGTCTATGTCACTCACGGTGGTCTGGGTTCCGTCAAAGAAAGTGTACATTGCGAAGTGCCTATGCTTGTCTATCCTCTTGATCCAAACTATGATCAAAACGGGAATGGGTTAAAAATAGAACATCATGGCCTTGGGCTTCGTGGTGTATTTCAATATGAGAGAAGTTCCGATATGAAAAAAAAGATAGAGGACTTGCTAACAAATGAGAAGTACAAAAGCAAGATCAATCGACTTAATAAGATATGTGCATCAAAGTATTCAGATGCTAATTTAAAACTTGTCTTAAATTCATTAATTGACTGCCCATGAAATTAAACTTTGCTGAAAAAAATGCGAAGAATGCGGTGGAATATTTGCTTTGGGCTGCCAAAGTGAACGTTACCCCGCGTGGGGTAACTGACACGCTCTGTCTGCACCCGGACTACCCCAGCATAGCTGCCGTAAGCGACGCACTAGCGGAATGGAACGTAGATAATATTGCAACCCGCTTACATATTCAACAGCTCAAGGATATCCCATTACCAGCATTGGCATATTTGACGATCAAGGGAGGGATATTAGCACCTATCAAATCAGTTGCCGACGATAACATCACCTGGTTGGATACACAGGACGGTTGGAAGACGGAGGCATTGAATACCTTCCAGCAAAAGTGGGAAGGTGTCGTACTATTGCTCGAACCCAATGACCAATCTGGCGAGATTGACTACGCTAAAAAGAAAAAGGAACAATGGGGCTTAAATGCACGAATTCCGCTCCTCATAGGTGGCACACTGCTTCTTCTGGCATTACTAGTTGTGCTGGTTTGGCCCACTCCCCCGAGCACAAATCTTCTGCTGCTGGCAGGGCTGAAAATAGCGGGTACCGTCCTCGGGGGATTATTGCTTTGGCAAAGTATTGAATCCCATAACCCGTTTCTTCAAAACCTGTGCCAGGTATGGAGTGTCAATAATTGTAATGGTATTTTGGAATCCAATGCCGCCAAACTGACACCATGGCTATCATGGTCAGATGTCGGTTTTCTCTACTTTTCGGGCGGTTTGCTAACGCTAGTCTTCGGATCGTTAGCGGTTGATGCTACGCCAATATTTGCACTTTCGGCGCTTACTCTGGCCGCCTTACCCTATACATTTTATTCCGTATATTATCAGAAAATAGTAGCTAAGCAATGGTGTACTCTCTGCATGGCTGCACAAGTCGTGCTCTGGATGGAAGGGGCCTGGGTAATAGCCAATCATGCGAGTTTGAATGCTAATTTTAGCCTACAAAGTATTGCAATGATAGGATTGGCCTATCTAATACCCTCATTAGTATGGATTTTAGTAAAATGGCCTTTCGAACAATCAGCACAAGTATTCGGCCTAAGGAGAGAGTTGCAAAAGGTAAAATTCAGCGAACAATACATTCAAGCGATGTTCCAGAACCAGCGCTCGATGCCACCCATATTTACAGATATGCATGTCGTGAAACTTGGGAAATTGGATGCATCGCATACATTAACCGTGGTTACCAACCCCCTATGCGGCCCCTGCGCAAAAACCCATTATGAGATAGCACAATTGCTCGACAAAAACCGACAGTTCAATCTTCAGTTTGTCTTCCTAGGTCCACCAAAAGCCATGCAAATTGCCGCCAAATTTTTGGACGCCCCGAGCAGCCAGGTCTCTGTCATGATGGATTCGTGGTACCAGAACAACCGGCAGGATGCAGAAAAATGGCTGGCTCAATATCCTTTGAAATCTGAACCCGAAAACCAAAAGCAGCTGCGACTTTACGCACGTTGGTGCGAGATGGCAAATATAATTTCAACCCCAACCATATTCATCAATGGCATTCAACTACCCACGGCTTTTCAAGTAAAAGATCTTGGCAACATTGTAAATGTTTTAGAGCAGACAAATAATCGCGTATCCATTCCCTAAGGATTTTCAAAAATCAGCAAATATTTGTTTTAAACTTTAACCAATTAGAAATCATGAGTTTATCAAGATTTAGTGCCTTTGCTTTGACAAGGGCTGAAATGAAGAATGTTATCGGAGGCTGTGCGGTCACATGGAATTCCGGTGCCAATGCTGGTGGTTATGGCGGAGGTAAGGGTAATAAGATTCAATGTGAAACTATGATACAGGTCAAACAAAGTAACGGTACAACTACTTACACTTGTTATGGTACAAGCCAAGCAACGGCAGAACTATTCGGTTCTACTGCTGGCGCAAACTATTGCTGTTCCAGCTGCAAAAAAGCAAGTTGGTATAATCCTTAATAATCGACTGACAAAAGGGCGCTATTAATTGGCGTCCTTTTATATACTTTCCGAGTGATTTTATTTTTGCCATATAAAATCTCCTTGCGGGATATAATAGTAGCTGAAATTATGAAGATGTTGCCATTTTTTCACCTTGGAGTTCTATGCACTTTTTTGTGTTTGGAATGCGGTTCGCAAGGCTTGCAGAATCGCATAACTTTAATATTTGACAATATTCCTGAATATAACAGAAGTAATTCCCCATTTCCAAGGTTCATAGCAAAAGACGATCGGGCCCAGGTTTCAATTTTTGATAATCTATACAAGTATGATTTCAATCCCAAGCCATTAAAGCTCGACACTATAATACTTTCAACTACAAATGAGAATGTAGCCATAGAGTTCCGATACAAAATGACTAGAGAGCCCATTCATTACATCGCCAGCAGAGGCGACACTATAAATTTTAAATTTGTAAGTGGCATTCCGTATGCGGTTAACAAATCGAAATTAACAGACGACGGGTTGAATTATGAAGCAGATAGGATTTTGTCCATGGGTGGAGCAAAATATAACACGCCCTATGACATTTATACCAACGTCTATCTCGGAGTTACCAGAATGGAGGATGTAATTTACGAAAACAAAATTAAATCGGATCTGTATTATTTTGCCCGAGACTCACTAAAATCGGAACTTGATCTTTTGAAAAGTCTAAATTATAACAAATCGAAAACCGTCAATTTACTGGCAAATAAATTGACCTATCAAATAGCCACGATGGATCTTGAGCAGCACCGTCTTGGCGCAAGTAAAATCAACGATATCTTTAAAAATGAAGAGGTGGCAGCCGGAGGACAACCCTACACGCACTTCCTTGCTTTTATGGAAAAGGTATCGGACAGTATCCATGTCGCCTCCTCTCGAATCATCCGATACAAAAATGGAGCAAAGGTAGATTACCGGGAGGTATATGATCGGGCAAGCAAGTGGAAGCAAATTGATGACATTTATCGAAAGCACTTATTGTTTAAATATCTTAGACAGATTGGCGACAACTTCTCCATTTTAGATTTGCAAAAATATTTATTGAAATTCGAGTCAGCTTATGGTGACACATTACTTTCAAACAGGATAAGACGCGAATTTCCTATTTCTGAGTATAACGCGCCAATTGATAGAAACTCACTCGTGTTGCTAAATCATCGGGGTTCGAAATCTTCGTTTTCCGACTTTTTGAAATCCAATGCCGGAAAAATTATTTATGTTGATTTTTGGGCAAGTTGGTGCGCTCCATGCCGTACCGCATTGCCTGCATCCGCGAAATTGAGAAACAAGTTAGCCAGCAAGAAAATAATCTTCATATATCTGTCTCTCGACAAAAATTTCATGGCGTGGAAAAATGCCTGTGAGAAGGAAAATCTTTCAACGTATTCTTATAGCTACCTCATAGCGAACGGCGCTGATTCCGATTTTTTAAAAAGACAACAGGTATTAGCAATACCTCGCTACATGATCTATGATGAAACAGGAAGGCTGATTTATGCCAACGCACCAACAGTCGAAAGTGAAGAGATCGAATCCATATTAACACAGTTGGCAGAGGCGGTAAAATAAGCGCCCTTTGATCTCCGAAGCTAGACAACTATCCAATACATCCGGAAATCCAAACATAAAAATCAAGTAATAGCATGACTTTCCCCCACTATCGCCAGCTCGACCAAATGGATTGCGGCCCGACGTGCCTTCGAATGGTGGCCAAGCATTTTGGTCGGCATTATACAGCTCAGACATTGCGTGAAAGAGCGAATCTAAGCCGCGAGGGTGTTTCGCTGTTAGGTATTGCGGAGGCAGCCGAAGCGCTTGGCCTAAAAACAGTGGGTGTAAAGGTAACGATGGACAAGCTGGTGAGCGACGCTCCTCTCCCCTGCATACTACATTGGGGCCAGGATCACTTTGTTGTCCTGTATGCCGTGACCCCAAAGCCGTTTTCTTTAGGCAGAGGCTTTTTATCCAATATCTGGGGAGGAAGGAAGCCGTCCGTCGATCTGACACCATTCGACCGGGATGATGATGACGTCTCAATTAATTCACAGCAGAAAGACATTCGCAGGGATCATATCCAGCCCGTCTACGAAAATAAATCAGAAGTGGATGCGAGTCACCTCTTTCATATTGCTGATCCTGCTAATGGGCTCATCACTTATACCCGATCTGAATTTGAAAGGAAATGGCTCAGTACACAAGCTGATGACAAGAAGGAAGGGATCGCCTTGCTTTTAGAATCGACTCCAAAGTTCTATGAGGAAGAAGGTGAACCGGTAAAGGGATTACATTTGGGGCAATTGATAGGTTATCTGTGGCAATATAAAAGGCTCGTAATCCAGCTTGGTCTGGGAATGTTGGTGGGAAGCGGTTTGTCATTATTATTTCCATTCCTGACCCAAGCCGTGGTAGACGTTGGCATTGGTACACAGAGCCTGTCTTTTGTGTATATCGTCCTAATAGCACAAATGACGTTGCTACTGAGCACGTCTGCTGTAGGGTTTCTGCGAAGCTGGATTTTACTTCACATCAGCGTGCGATTAAATCTCACTATTCTGTCGGAGTTCCTGGCCAAACTGATGCGTCTTCCAATATCGTTTTTCGATGTAAAACAGTTCGGGGACATCATGCAGCGCATTGGAGATCACCAGCGCATCGAGTCATTTCTGACCGGACAGACATTAAGCGTACTTTTTTCGCTGGTGAACTTAGTTATTTACGGCTTTTTGCTTGCCTGGTACAATCTTTCCATATTTACGGTTGCTGTTGGTGCTTCACTACTGTATGGTCTTTGGGTAGCCTTATTTTTAAGACAGCGTCGCAAACTGGATACCAGACGGTTCGATATTTCCTCACGCAACCAGAGCCAGATTGTACAGCTGATTCAGGGCATTCAGGAAATTAAGCTTGCGGGCGCGGAAACAACAAAACGATGGGAATGGGAAAGAACACAGGCTAAGCTTTTTAAATGGAGCATCAAAAGTCTTTCTCTCTCTCAAATCCAGCAAACTGGTGCGTTATTGATCAACAACGGTAAGAACGTTTTTATCACCTTTCTGGCCGCCAAGGCTGTCATAGACGGACACCTGACTTTGGGAGGTATGATGTCGATAACGTATATACTCGGACAGTTCAGTGCTCCAATCGAGCAAATGATAGGCTTTGTACAATCATGGCAAGATGCGCAGATCAGTTTGGAAAGACTCAACGAGGTGCATGGACTGGACGATGAAGAACCAGCGAATATCCAAACCCGCACAGAATGGGACCAGACCAGGGATATCCGAATTGAAAATCTCAGTTATACCTACCCAGGCGCTGGAAACGAGCCAGTGTTAAACGATATCAACTTATCTATCTTTCACGGAAAGACAACGGCCATTGTCGGTACAAGCGGCAGCGGCAAGACCACGATACTGAAATTATTACTTCGACTATACGAGCCCAAAAGTGGCGGGATTTACCTGAACGATCTAGCAGATAACAGCACACCCAATACTAACTTTTATGAAGAAGCCCCGAACGGAAGGCCTGCTCAAACGGAGTGGTCCAAAACCAATCGTAGCCCGGTAAATTCAATATCTCACCGTGCATGGCGTCAGCAAAGTGGTGTCGTGATGCAGGACGGCTTTCTTTTTTCTGACACGATCGCCCGCAACATTGCCATTCAAGATGAAGTGATAGATCAGGAAAGACTGTATCAGGCAACCCACGCAGCCAATATTCACACATTCATAGAGTCTCTTCCATTGGGATACCATACGAAGATCGGGACTGGCGGCAACGGAATCAGCCAAGGACAAAAACAGCGGATACTAATTGCCAGGGCCGTTTATAAAAACCCGCAACTACTCCTTTTCGACGAGGCTACTAATGCACTTGACGCTAACAACGAGGCTGCTATTCTAAAAAATCTCACTTCTTTTTTCAAAGGTCGCACCGTGGTTGTCGTGGCGCATCGGCTTAGCACTGTCAAACATGCTGATCAGATTGTGGTTTTGGAAAAAGGAATCATCGTTGAGCGAGGAACACATACGGAGTTGGTCGCTTTGCGAGGCAAGTATTTTGAGCTCGTCTGCAATCAACTAGAGCTCGCTGAAGGTTAGAATTTACTTTAAATTCAAGAATCAACTTTGCACAATATATGCCAACAAAAGCTATCATTTTTGCAGAATTACACAGCGAAGAAGTACACGAAATTATCACGAGACCGCCAAATTGGCTGGTTCGTTTTGGAATGACCTTACTTTTGGGGTTAATGACCATGCTGATTAGTGCTTGCTGGCTGATCAGATACCCCGATATTATACCTGCACCTGTTATACTTACAGCGATCGATCCTCCCCGATCGGTAATAGTTCGTAATGAAGGCAAGCTCGCAAAGCTCCTGATTGCCGACGGAGCGACCGTGCGCTCAGGTCAACTTCTGGCGTTCTGTGAGAGTACGGCCGATCCACAGCAAGTATTAGATTTAAATGAAAGTCTAATACGCCTTGCTTCGTCTGTCAAAAAAGGAGATTGGAGCTCAATCGACGATCTGGAAATACAACGATATTCCGGAATCGGAGAACTTCAAAACGACTTCCATGCGTTCACCCAAAAGCTGTCCGAACTGAAATCCTTCTTGAAAGAGGGATTCTATCAAAAGAAACGCATGCTATTATTAGATGATATCGCTGATTTGCAAGACTTGGAACATAACTTGTCCGAACAATTAACTCTCGTTAAACGAGATTACTCTCTGGCTCAGGACGAGTTCAGGGTACACGAAAAGCTCTATGAAAATAAGGTAATCCCAACACTGGATTTTGGAAGAGAGAAATCGAAATTGCTCAGCAAAGAACAACCGTTAAAAAGCCTTGCTTCCTCACTAATTCAGAACCGTGTTTCGACTTCCTCAAAGCAAAAAGAAATACTAGAATTGGACAACGCCGTTCAAACAACCAAAAATGGATTCCTGCAAAATTTGCAAACGCTACAGAGCAGCATTGACGTATGGAAGCAAAGATATACTCTTACAGCTCCCGTAGCTGGAAGAGTGTCATTTTCCTCACCATGGTCAGAACAGCAACATTTGACCAGTGGACAGGAATTTTTAATGGTGGAGCCGGAAGTTGGTCAACTAGCAGGCATCGTAAAAATCCCTCAGACAAATTTGGGAAAAATAGAAGAAGGTCAGAGAGTACTAATTAAATTGGATGGGTATCCGTATAAAGAATATGGAATCGTCGAGGGTAATATCACCAAACTCTCACCTACTCCCGGACGAGATAGTCTTTATTGGGGGTATATTTCCTTACCCAATCAGCTTAAAACCAAGTATAAAAAGACGCTGTTCTATCGTAACGGCATGAAAGGAACTGCAGAAATAGTCACAAAAGACAGAAGACTGATTGAGAGATTGGTGCTATCAATTCGTAATGGAAAGGAATTCTGAAACACAACCCTCCGCCTTTTAGAACCCGCTAACCATTGAACTCGATTCCTTGACTACTCGCTGACTTAATTTCTATTACGGTGGTGTTCTGAAAGCGGATGTGAGCAATCATTAGCTCAAAAAAGTTATTTTTGTCTTCTATAAATGAAATCTCTTGTACTTGCTGAGCCAGACACGCCATCAACTTAACCGGATCAATGCCCAACGCCTTAGCAAGTCGAATATAGGATTTAAGCGAGGAGGAGGTTTATCATGTTCCCAGTCCAAGTAGGTACGAAGAGATACCCAATCATTTTAGCCAAATCTCTCCACGAGATACGCAATTTGTCCCTTTGCTTTCTCAACAATGTACAAATTTACACGCCTTGCTGTATAGCAAAGTGTGTAAATTTGTTATTTTCGATGATCCTCAGGTTTTGCACTGTTGCTTGCTTAAACTCGGCATCGTAAAGCGACGGCTATTTGCCATTTTTTGGTCTTTCATTTTGCATAATATTGTGCAAAAATGTGTGCCGCTTTTCGGAACCACCTCAGATATGCCCACGCTGATCTAATTCAACAAACACCGCCGCCCTTCATTAGCCACATGATATAAGAAAATCCAATCTTTTCGTAACAATCACTTCCCACCCTTATTTTACCAATTACACAAAAATATTGCCTCACTATGTCGACACTATCGCCATAGGTCTTATCGCTGATCCAAGTGCATTAGGAATTCATTCCAAAATCTATTCTTCGTAAACCTATAAAGCAGAATTTTGAATCAAATGTAAACCATCCCGTTGTAACTCATGGATCTTGGACAGCTCATTGACTACCTGCTGGCTACTTTCTATTAGAGTAACATTCTGAAGACGTAGATAAGCAATCATTTCTCTCAACTCCCGATCCCGAGTGTTACTTTTTTCTTCACTTGACACTATCTGGGTAGTCTGATTTGTCAGATAAGCCATCAACTCCACCGGATTCATCTCCAACGCGTTGGCAAGCCTGATATAGGACTTAAGGGAAGGAGAGGTTTTGTCATGTTCCCAATCCAAGTAAGTACTATGTGACACTCCAATTCTTCTTGCTAGATCTCTTGACGAGATACGTGCCCTATCTCTTAGTTTTCTCAACAATGTGCCAATTTCCATAACCTGTTTGTAATGAAGTGTGAAAGATTGTAGGTTTAACTTTCCATTTAGACCACATACAATTTTCCTGGAAAATTCCCTGGACGCCCTCTGCCATGCTAGCGGTCCGATTTTCGGTACAATTTGCGCGGATTTCCAACGTGACTAAAATTTGATTAAATATACATAAAAGTATACATTTACAAACTCCCTGTGAGTTCGAAAAATTGGAAGGCGTATTATGTTGTTCCAGAATTGGTTCCGGATACAACCAGCAATTCATTAAATAGCGTTTTGCCACAGGCATGATCACCACAATGGCATTGATTACCAATACATTAGGTTTTCAGGGACGATGATTGGCACAAGATACTTTCTAGTCGCATCTATTTTTCAATAGGCAATTGCAGAAATTGCCCGATAAAAATTCTGAAATCTATCGACTCAATGGTTCAAACCTGATGGATAAACAAAAGGAAACCTTTACTAACTATGCAATGGGTAGAACTTGGCAAATTCAAAAACCCAATCTTTAGTTTCAGTAAGAGCACGTTGTGGCAATAGAATTTTCGAAACATATCGGGTTCGGAGAATTAGCTACCATTTTCCAAGTTACTTTTTTAACCGTTAAAAGTCGCCGTTTAAATGTTTGTTGAACTAAGGTATAACCTTCGCACCTGGCTTAATGAAGATTGGCTTAATAGAAGCAATCTCAAAATAGCAACATCTAAAAATGATGTAAACAGAAATCTAGACCCAGACCCTAGTGGCATCACTGTTATTTTAAACATCTGGAAGCGAAATTACATTGAAGAGCAAATAGAGTCATTACTTCGACAGACGAAAACGCCTTTTGAAATATGGGTTTTAAAATGCGGAAATCATTTAAACATAGATAAAATACAAAAAAAATATCCATTTTTGCACATCATTAACTCTACTTTTGACTTCAAGTATTTCGGAAGATTTTCCTTAGCTCAATACGCAAAATCAGAATATGTATTTATTATAGATGATGACGTTATTCCATCTCCCGAGTGGATAAAAACGTGCTGGGAAATTTGCAAAGAAAAAAATGTAATTGTGTCTAGCGCTGGTCGAATAATACCCCCTAACGACCTGTATCCCGAAAACTTATCTAATGTTGGAAAGTGTTTTATTGCAGATGTCAACCCGAATTTCAAATATAATTACTGCGACAATGAAACAGTAGTCGACTTTGGATGTAACAGTTGGCTTATAAAAAAGAGGTGGCTGGCAAACTTCTGGAGTATATCGCCATATAGTTTTGAAACAGGGGAAGATATACATTTATCAGCTTCGTGTAACATAACATTGGGTGTTTCGACCGTAGTTCCCGCGCAATTGGACCTGGAATCCACCGGCAATGTTAAGAAGTGGTACGGTCAAGATCAAATGGCCTCATGGAAGGCTTCCGACTTTCTAGCCAAACGCGGGGACATCATTCGATATTTGACGGTCAATCATGGCTGGCGACCTATCAACTGGTAAAAGAGATTGTCTACTCTTCTAGGCATCTTTCACAATGATCGTTATCGATAAATCGCTTGTTTTGAAAGTTTTAAGCACAGCATCATGTATCTGCGAGGTATGATTTTCACAACCTAGATTGAAAATTTTAAAATAGCTGAAGGAGGCTTACGGGAGTTATATGAGTAATAATGGCGACGTACACTTGTTGATATCACAAAAAGAAGTCGTTCAATGATAATAGAGCGCCTTCAAAACGTTTTTTTGCTTGAGTAAGTAAAGTTTTCTTGAATTTAAATTGAGAACAATGAATGAATACTTTGTAAACTCGTTTGACGCGGACGATCATTTTGATAGAGATGTGACAATTAAGATAATCGGCACAGGCGTATTTCTGGACATACTTCTATTTTACAGTGATGAAACAGCACTGCTTAACGAATTGCTTGGCAATACTGTTAGATATGAGCTAATAAAAAATATTGAGCTACCAGCCTTGCAGCTTCACTCCTCGCTAAGCGCAGTTACGAAAAGAATCAATTTGGTTCAAAGTGAGAACTCTCTACAGGAACTAGTTCCTTGGTTTGAAAGTGCCACAAACACCATTAGAATTATTGCTATGGATAGTAGTACTTGTGCAAACCGTGTCATGGTCAGTCTTAGTCTCTCTGAAGAAGATGTAAATTGGTTGAAAGGAGTCCCAAGAATTAAAATAGACCTCCCCGATCCAGATTTAGAGCAACTTGATTTTGACTTGGTTAAAAACATTCGGTTGTTATTTCGAAATCTTAAAAAATAAACTGAATAGTATCTATCAATGATCATAAAGCTAGTCAGAGACGTTAGGTAATCAGGAAGGCATTTTCAAGGCAACCATAGGTTGTTGATTAGTACTATCAGACAGTACGTCTGAAAAATTCGCTACTCTATCCTCGCGTTACATACAATATTATTCGTCAAAAAGAGATTGACTTATTTAAATAACCAATTACTTAAAGTTTGCACTATTTTGATTCACTAATCATTTGTCCGTGACAATCGTTAGCAATATTAAATACATTTTCCACTTAAATAAAAAAGTTATGTCTATCTCAAATTTTAATGCCTATGCTCTAAGTAGAAGCGAGATGAAAAGAATTGCAGGGGGGTGTGGAGTGACCGCGAATTGCACTTGTCAGACGAAAAACAAGAAGGGTTATTATACCACCTTTTCGGGGACATTCTGGACAGCTAGCGATCATCAATTTTACGCATCCAAATATTGTCCAAATAGTGGATCAGTCGTCGGATATTTGTGTTCGAACGAAAAGGGTAGCTATTGCAAGTAGTTGACTAAAAGTCGAGTTTGATCATAGAACGAACTCGACTTTTAGTATTAATGAATACCGTTTAATACATTGAAGAAAATGTAATTGACTTAAAACTTCTAATGAAAGACAATTCCCTCGGAAGAGAATACCAAAAGTTAGTTGCAAATTCGGTCAAGAACCATATTAAAAAAGCTTCTCGACAAGCAAAAAGCTACGCTTTAACAAAATCAATTGATGTCGTACAATAGGTATGACCTCAACATAAGAAGCAAATACAAAATGCTCTTTCGAGCGCCGGGATTCCGTTATCTTGGGATTTGGCCTATATTGCGCTTAAAAATCACTGGTTGTCAGTCACAGACGTGATCGAAAATATAGATTCTCCCCTGAACTGCAAGCATTAACGGTGGAAGAAATTGCCGAACTGTATTCAAATACGGATAGCTCAGCTGGTAAAATGCTCACTTACATAACGCGTTTCACCCAGACTGATACAGATATTGCAACAACAGTTTGGGCATATGCATTTCTGACAGCAATCGTCAAATCTGAAACTTCTACCAAAGGAAAACTGGATGAGGTAGCAAGTCCATAGGCAATGTTTGATTACAGCGAGAAATGGAAGGAGTTCATCTATACATGCCGGCGCGCGATAGCGAGGGTCTTGGCGAAGATTTTCTATACAAAAACTTATAGAGTTTCTTCAACAAGAAGCTTAGGCCTTGCAACTTAGGGGGAACAGTCACTATTTGATCTGACTCTGCTTCGCATTCTGACGGGACAAACCAGTAGAGACAAGCTACGCAATTCACGTCAACAGCGTTATCTGCGTGTTGCGTCACAAAATCTGGTATCCAGCAAAACAAAAGCCTGCCTTCACTACTTTTTGTCAAATAGAACCAGGTATCTATGGCTGGCATATCATACAGATCGACCAGTCCCAAAGATTCATGCCCCGGTGCACCGTCACAAACTGTGCCGTCGATTTGGACGACCAGAATATCTCCATTATACTGGATATCCGCGTGATCGGGGCAATACCGCATTTTGAAGCTAATCTGATCATTAAAAAGCTTCTCGAGCGCGTAAGCTCGGTCTTGCGCGATAGGGTCGAAAGCCCATTTGGCCGTCATCCATGGAGTCGAATTATTTTCGATCTCAGAGCTCGAACGTCCATCCTGAAAGTAGAATAATGGTCGTCCATGCACTTTCGGATGAAAACTCCTGAAAATCTCAGCGACACCCATTTGCCG
Organism: Dyadobacter sp. MSC1_007; assembly: GCF_023667495.1. Lineage (GTDB taxonomy): Bacteria > Bacteroidota > Bacteroidia > Cytophagales > Spirosomataceae > Dyadobacter. The sequence continues at coordinate 152 of NZ_JAMOZL010000024.1, read as the reverse complement.
GTTTTTACTTTGCGCCTCTCAATATTGGGTATTTCGGAGAAGTTGACCACCTGATTCCGTGGCAAATTGACCACCTATTTAGCTGGCGGCCGAAGGCAAAAAATGCTGTAGAAGCGGTTCAAAATTAGTAAATAAAAAGTGTTTTTATTGGT
>NZ_JAMOZL010000023.1 GCF_023667495.1 Dyadobacter sp. MSC1_007 | reverse complement strand
TGATCTGCTCCATGGGCTCGTTCAGCAGCGAATTGACGCTATATCGAGAATGATCAACAACGACCTAATAAAGGTTTCAACCAGTTTTCGCAGGCAAGAGCTGTTGACGTTACTGGCGGCTTCCGAGAAGCACAGCCAGGATGTCCTGCCCGAAAGGTTGACAAAGGCGACCACTTATTTCTTTACTCAGCTCAATGAAGCTAAGCGCGAAATAGATGATTTGTTCTCCCAATGCGATCAGCGGGCCCTGGACCTGGATTTCCCCCTGTCAGCGGCACGACTAAAACACTGCATCGGACTGAAAGCAGGAATGTTTTTAAGGTTGATTGAGGCCACAAGCCTGGATGATCTTGTTTTATCGGCCGCAAAAGCGCTAACAGATTATCAATCGGACAAAGGTGAGACCAAACCACAGATCAGTAGGAAAAAGCAACCAATCATCGACGCCGAACTCTTCGACAAATTGCTTGAATGGCGGGCCGCCATTGCACAGCAGCGGGACGTGCAGCCGTATTCGATCGTGTCGGACACGGTGTTAACACAGGTGGCCGAGAAAATGCCGAATACTTTGACCAAATTGTCACAAATCAAAAATTTCGGTCCGGCCAAGGCATCAGATTTCGGGCCTGACATTATCCGTATTATCCTGGCAAATAACGGGGCCTGCCAGCTTTTCTAGCGAGGTTAATATATCTAAGAAAAGTATCGATCGGTTACCGTTCACAACAGCATATTTATCAAAGGGAGCATTTTTCTGATTTGACACAGGTTTGCATGGAGGGACGTTAGTCAACATTAAATCGTCCCAAATAAGTAATGGATGAATTTTATATACGTATAGGACATACAAGTATTCAATAAGGCACCGGTTAAGGGAAATATGCGGCTGTTTTGCCGGAAAGAAAGGGCTCCCTGCAAGTTATCGACCTGCAGGGAGCTTGTATCTTAATCCCGTATTGCGCTGGGACACTGCCACTATTCGTGACGAGCTGTATATAAGTCATGAAGCATTATTGAGAATGTTTAACCGAATTACTCTTTGACTTAGCCAAAATCCTTTTCACTCATTTTTGTTTGTAATGACTTGTCCATCAGTAACAAGAACATTATAAATGCGAGAATAGAAGTGCGCGGGGCGGGCGCCAAACAAGGCCGGAGGAGATGGTTACCTAATTTTTACAAGCGAACTGAAATATTGTCTTCAGATCGTGAGTGACTTGCTATTAATTTGGCATATACAACTTTTCCTGTATAATTTAGTAGTTCACAACGGTTACAAACAACGTTGCTCTCAGGCAATTCCTTAGCGTTTGACAAGCTACAATGAATCCCTTTATTTCATATCTGAACACATTTGTCGAATTACCGGATGAGGTACAGCGAGCCATTAATGATATAACCATTCACCGCCGTTTGCCCCGTGGTACGACGCTACTCGCGCATGGTGATGTCTGCAAGGAGTTCCATTTTTTGGCGTCGGGACTGGTGCGGGTGTTCTATTATAAAAGTGATAAAGACGTCACTGCCTGGTTTGCCGCCGAAAAAGCAATAGCAAGTGCCATAGATAGCTTGTTTTCTGGAAGACCTTCAATGTACAACATCGAATTATTGGAGGACTCGGAAATTTATAGTCTGTAATACAACAAGCTTGAATCGATCTTGAAGGAGCATCAAATAGTCGAGCGACTAGGGCGATTGTTGGTGACCCATAATTATTTGCTACTAGACGAAAGAATGAAGCTATTTGCGTTTTGTACTGCGGAAGAAAGGTATGAGCGCCTCCTGCAACAACTGCCAGACGTATTCCAAAGGATAAAACTTGGCCATATTGCATCATATCTGGGAATTAGCCAGGAACATCTTAGCAGAATACGAAGTATGTACCGGAAGAATAAGTAAACAATTCACAGCCCGACAGGGCTGTGAATTAATGAGTACAAAACAATCAGGCGATTTGAATCAGATCCTATTTCCAACTATTCGCAATATCCAACAGATCAAAGCGAAAATCGTAAAAGATATAACGAAGAAATAGGCCAACGCAAACCAACCTACGGTAAAAGACTTTCCGTGCTCATTTTTAAAAAATGCAAACAGTTCCCAAAACTGGTAGATGGTGAATACAACCGTTACCGCAATTGCGCAAATTTTTATGATTTCTTTCTCGCTGGAGAACAGGCCCGCTAGGAGCTTCACAATTAAGTAGCCAACTGCTACGATGTAGATTGCTGCTGGTATGATGATTTCCATTATTCAAAAACGTTAATTACATGGTCCGTGACTTCTTGGTGCGGTCCCGCCATCAAGATCGAGATCTCCGGAAGAGCTTTGGTGGTCCCTCAAGTCCTTGCCAAGTTGCCCTGGGGACATCCCTTTTCCCATAAAAAACGGAAAATCGGACTCCCTCTTTGGAAATGTCAACCCGACCGCGTCTGCAGTTGACGCCACCGCAGTAGTACAATTATACTTAGAAATATTATACATCATTCCCATACTCGAGATCAATCCATTTATGGCGCTCGTAAACCCTGAGGAGGTGACCTCGAAAGATGCGGAAACCGTATAACTGTCGCCACCATTATCCGCAACGTGTGAGCTAACCCAGCCAGTATCCATTGTGTTAGGGTAAAAGCCGACGACCTGCCTGATGACCACGCCATTTGTCGTTTTTTCAAGACCGATAAAAGTATGACCCACATTTGCTCCCTTAACAGTTTTCCCTGTTCCTGACATTGGTTCAGCAACATAAACTGTAATTTTGTATGTGGATAATCCAGTATTGATCCCGAAGCAGTCAAGATGTTTACGGAGATTGATCGCCGGATGGGACATTCCCGGCATCGTCATCTGGTTAGCAGCTATTATTGTCAGATCACTGGGACCACCCGAATAAGGATTTGGCTGCCCAGGAAAATCCGCTACCCAATAACATTGCGGAACAATGATTTCATAGAACTCGCAGAAAGTTGGCGTATCGTTAGGCCTTAATTCAGTACAATTTCCATTTTCGCATATTTTGTAAAAATAGCTTGTACACGTCGATGCCCGGAACACCACGGTGTTGCAAATTGTCACATCTGCCCGTCCGGACTTTGCTTCTTTAACTCTCTCTGTTTCAACGCCCTTCACACTATGCAAAAGACCAACTGGTTTGTTATTTTTGAAAGTGAATCCGTTTAGCAACTTGCCGTTCCAGTCTCTGACGCTCATTGCGCCGGTAAAATTGGATATGTCAATCGGAGTTTTTAAGTCTTTTGCCGAACTTAGATATTCAATAACCTTAGCATTTAGTTTATTGTCTTTATACCTGAATATCCAAAGGTAAGTGTCTGAGTTTGCCGGCTCACCGGGATTGTGATGTTCAATTGGGATAATAAGCAAGTCTTTTCCATCAGTCATTTTGTCTAATTTAGCGCGCTCCCAATATATGTTTCTTATAAGTCTTTTTGATTCGTTCGTCGCCTTACGGCCCTGATCTTTAAGGTATTCTTCATAGAACCATTTCTTGGCGATCGTGATAGATACTTGGTCTGGTTGGGCAGAAATAGTGTCCGATTGTTCGACCAATGGCGTGTGAACTTCTGGTTTGTCACACGCTATAACGCCGAATAATACCAGCATTAAAAAAAGTAATCGCCTGGTAATCGTCTTCATAAAATCGAGAGTTTAATTGATAGATAATTTTCTCATCAAATCTCTCAGTTCAAGAAAAGAATTCCTTTGATAATTATCAAAAACGTGTAAAAAGTTAACGGCAATTCTTTACAAGATGGTAACGGGAAAATGCTATTCATAATGCTGCGCGAGTCCGTATATAACTCCCTTGATACGATTTCAGGACGATACTGCCAGGTCCACCAATGCCATGCGATAGGATAGAGCATATCCAACTTCCTGGTTTTGCCAAAAAGAATGATCCAGGTTCCATCATAAAAAGCCGGCGCTAAGCCGGTTTTTTATGTTCTTCTATATCCGCTTCTGTGTTTCACTAATAGCTGAAAGCGCAAACCAGTACACTGACCAATCGCGAGTATCACGTTTCGACAAGCTAACCATGAAATTATCGTGGAAGTAAATCACGTGAATGAAGCAATACCAGTAAGTTGCTTCTCTTGTCGCTTTGCCGTATTTTTCCTTTGAATAGTATGTTTAGAGGAAAATATTATCTATTCTTCATAATTAATTGTTTTGTTGTAAAAACCAATTTAAGTTTAAGAAACAGTTCACACTATACATATGAATAAGTCAAACATCTTCGTTTACATCGAATTGTCCAAACTTGTCTCAAACCTATCAGCGGATACGTTGTTGGCAAAGCAAAGCTTAAAGTCACAGGCAGGCTATTTTAATATTATTTACAGGGAAATACTTTTCCGATGCACTACGCCTTGAATGGGAGGGCATTACTTCGGAAATGACCCGCTTAGGCCCTGAACTCGATGATCAGGGGCGGATAAAAGGTAACGCTGTCGTAAAAACATTAGCGGTGATGACACCTGAACAGTGCGTCGATATTGTATTGAAAGTACTGTCCTTGTTCAGGAGAGTTAAATTGGAATTAGAATTTACAGAGTAACTTCTTTATCTACGAACTGGTAATCGGAAGGAGCCGACGGATAATTTTTTAACGCAGCTTCGGTCTTCGGCAATGCGACACTGAAGCGGCTTGCCGGGCAGAGCAGGTTATTGATGAAAAGCAATATACCCTCTTTTTAAGGCCTTAAAAAACCTCGCTATGTTATTTGCATAGTGGTGTTAATTCTAATAGCGCCGATCCAATTGCAGAATGGTTAATTGATGCTAGTCAGAAATCAAAATAGGCATCTTGTTTCCACGCAACGGGTTTATATCAGAAGTGTATTTATGGCGGCATGTACCGGCTGACCTGGCCAAAGAACAATATGGGGAAGTACCTGCCAGCCGAAATGAGTGATCATCAGGAATGAGCCAAGAAGCTATCCAGTTTTTGTTAACGGCAGAGGTAGACAATCCGTAGAAGGGTCTTTGCCAATAATTCGCAGTGGAATTATTGAGGCGTTTTTTCTTCGAGCCAGCGGTCAAAAAGATAATAAGCCACTGGCAAATCGCCAGCGGCTTATGTTAGTGTGATACGGCCCGAAGTTTACCGTTATTGGTAAACAGCTTCTGCTTCACCAGCGCCATATGGTCACTGATCCGCTGTTTCCTAACTCTGGCGTAGCGTTGAGTCGTGCGGATATTGCGATGCCCAAGCATTTTACCAACATCTTCCAAGGGCACGCCGTTATTGAGCATCATGTCCGCAAACGTATGACGGGCAAGGTGGGTATTTAGCGGCCTTTTAATCCCGCAGATCACCGCCAGTTCTTTCAGGTAAACATTATATCGGAAATTGCTGTTGACAGGGATCAGGCGGTTGTTGACCTTGCAATAAGGATGATTTTTGTATTTATCGATCAGCTCCTGCACAACCGGTAGGATCGGCACCATCTCAGTGACTTCGGTCTTGCCACGATCTTTGATCAGCCACTTTTCGCCCGATCTGCCGACCTTCACAATATTCTCGGCAGAAAGGTTATACATATCCTGATAGGCAAAGCCTGTAAAGCACTGAAAAATGAAAGCGTCGCGCACTTCGCAGATCCGGTCAATGTCGATCTGTTTTTTGTGAATGGCCTCCACTTCAAATAGTTCCAATGGCATTACCTCTTTGTTTCCGCCCGAGCAAACAAAGCCTTCCAGTGGATTGGTCGCGATAACTTTCTTCTTAACGCCTATTTTGACGATTTGCCGTGTCCATTTGACCAGCTTTTTGGCAGTAACTTCGGAAAGCGGCTCATCCAGGTGAAGGGTCAGATAGTCGTAAAATTCTTCGGCAAAACACTGATCGATCTTGGTCATTTCGATGTCCTTCCGCTGATAACGGAAACGGATGAATGCTTCTATCTTGCGCTTGGTGGATCGCCAGTGCCGGAGCGTGCCTTCCGACCGGATTCCTTTCTTGGCTTTCTTTTCAAAAATCGCGATGAATTCATCGAAGGCGGCCAATAGTGTTTGGCTTGGCCTCGCGGCCTTTTCGGGCTTTGCTTTGGAATGAGACAATGGCAAGCCTAGATAGGCGTTTTTTAGCATTGCAGGTGTTACATGGCTAAACTGGGATTGCAGTACCAGGAAATGCTTCTCGATCTCAGCCTGCGCCTGAACGATTTTCAGATTAATCATCTTGGCTTCCGAGGTCGTTGCGGTTACTAGCTTGGCTTCGCTGTTCCAAAAGTCGGGATGGATCTTTTTGCCAAGGGAAATGTCAGTGTCCGTTCCGTCGATGGTAATCCTGACATAGATGGGCGCTTTTCCGTCTTTGGAGGCCTTGCCCGGTAGAGCCAGAATAGCAATGACAGATTTTGTTTGAACTTCATGCTCGCACATTTTAAGGTTGGTAATTGTGTCCGTGGAGAACCTTAAATCAAAACCGCCTCAATCAAACATCTGATTCGGTCACCTAATTTACCGAATCCAATAGGTGACCGAATAGGTGACCGAATGGATTGGTTCATTATGATTCAGACTGACCTGCCTTTTCGCAAAATGTGCTGATTATCAATGCATTTTAAACAAAAAAGGCACACTTTCGTGTGCCTTCTGTGATCCCGCTGGGAACAATTTGAATCTTGAAAACGCTTGTATATCAATTATTTAAAATCCCTTTCAAAATAGGTAACCGAAATAGTAACCGATTCTTTTAGCTTGTTTTGATGCGTTTTGGCATCGAGTTGGTATTTCGAAGATACGAAATCGTTACGAAAGGGAGATTATTGTTGCAGTAGTTTCTTGAGATTCAGTAAAAGCGTCGGTGAATTATATTGCGGGGTACCGTGAATTGCAATTCATTTACCTATTAGTCTAGTGGTTTATCTTCCGGAGCTACGATTTATCTTAGTGCTTTTGGAGTATTCCAGATCAAATTCATAGGGTTCCCACTTTTCCTAACCTCAGTAAAATCGAGCGTGTGCGAAATAGGACTAACATGTGGGAAATCGGACATGCAAAGAGACTAAAAAGTACTCTCCAAAGCGATTTGGTGCATTTATCGAGTCGGGTATAATTGTTTGTTTACATGACTAGAATATGCTTTGGGTGGCCAACTACCAGCGCAACGTGACTGCGGTAAGTCAAAAATATCGAAATATGCTCCTTAATTACACGATCATCGCCTTACCCAACCTTCGGAAGAATAGTACATTTTCATTCATCAATATTTTCGGGCTGGCAACCAGCTTGGCGGTGGCGTTGCTCATCGCACAATATGTGCGTTTCGAGTTGAGCTACGAGTACGAAAATCCATTGGCAGATCGGGTGGTCCGGCTTTCCATGGATTATATGAATGGTGGAACGGTAGATGCTCAGGATGCGGAGACCTACCCGCCGATTGCAGCAAGGGCATTGCGGAAAATGAAGGAGGTTGAAAGCTATGCGCGTGCTTACCCGTTGCACAGCCGCCTTTCGGCCGTGCAGATTGGTGACCGATACTACCAGCTTTCGAATGTGTATGCAGTGGACTCGTCTTTTTTTCGGATGTTTAACTATCCGCTGCTACGTGGCACGGCGAGCGGGATTTTCGGCAGACCCAGGGAGGCGGTGCTGACCGAAACGATGGCACAGACCTATTTCAATACGCTGGATGTGGTTGGAAAAACGATTAAGGTTCCAAGGTCAAACAGTAGCGAGTATGACAAGCAATATAAAACAGAAGACCGCTTCCGCCAGGTTTTTGGCTTCCTGACCATTATCGCGGTTGTGATTTCCTATCTGGGATTATTTGGGTTAGCGACATTCACGGCTTCCAAACGGACGAAAGAAATCGGAATCAGGAAGGTAATCGGCGCAACGACCGGTGATCTGGTGGTACTATTGTCCAGGGAGTATTTTAAACTTATCATCGTGGCTATCGCCATTGGCCTGCCGGTGACATACTTCCTGGCCACCGCCTGGCTCGATAATTATGCTACGCGGGCGTCGCTTACGCCGTACCTGTTCTTCGGCCCGGCGCTGACAATGCTGCTAATGGTGCTAGTATCGATCGGTATGAAAACCATTGGTACCGCATTACTCGACCCCGTTAAATCGCTAAGGAGTGAATGATCCGTGTTTCAAAGATTTTATGAGATTTTGTATGTCTCATCTGTCCTACATGGTCGAAAAATCCTGTTTGGCAATACTTGGCTCTTTTGGCGAATATAAAATGGCATTCAAAAGCGATTAGCAGACTGCAAGTTTGAGCTCAACGAGACAAAAATATGCAAGAAAAGTAATCGCGAGGTCGCTAGAACCGGTAATTGAGAATAAGGTTGGCATGTACCATGTTGACTTTATTAAATATATATCGGTCATTGCCATAAACCCTGCCTAGTTTGTCTTTGCGGACAACCAGCAGAAATGCGCTAAGTCCTTTCAAATATCGGTCAAATTGATAAGTAATACCTAAATTAACTTGTGAATAGCCAGGCATTCCATATTTGTTTAGCCGGAAGTTCCTGACATCAGGCAAATGGAAATATCCTCCGCTCAGCGTCAGGTCGATATGCTTTCCCGGTTTGAAGCGGGTGTTCACCGTAGCGGCTGTTAAGTCGCCGAACCCGTCGTTACGCTCACGGGGCATAAAGGTGTAAAATGGCTCTTTACCCCATTCTCTGGGCATCAGGTACCGTCCAGCAGACCCGATGTGCGTTGCATTCAGGTACCAGTCAAATCTTGCAGACTCTTGTCCTACACGTGTTGAGATTACTACCGTTCCACTGCCGGGCTGCGCATAGGCTATCAAGGCGTTAGGGTTTCCTCCGTTTCCTGTGGTGTTCTGCATTGTGAACTGGGCACCTGCCAGCCAGTTTGTTCCTCCTTTGGCTTGGGACCTCCACTCTGTTTTTACAAAGAACGTATTCAGGACATTATCCACGTAGGTGTCCCATAGCTGTATCTCCCATTTCTTCTTTCTGTAAGTAACGCCAAAAATTGCCATGAAATCCGCATCTGTCTGCCCCTTGTATTGCGAAGGCACTCCATCGATGCCAACCCCAACCGGATATATCCCCATACTTTCCCCCACTCCAAACCAGCGCATGGTTGAGCGGGGCGAGATCCGCCATAGGTATTCGCCATGTAGTTTCAAATGTTGCCACTCTTGGATGTCCAGCACGGCACCCTCGGTCAGGGTTGGGCTCATACGTCCGTCCTGTGGGTTGATAAAGGGTGTTTCAGGAATCTGGCGACCGATGGTCAGTATGGATTTTTTGCCAAGATGGGCTTTCAGGTAAAATTCCTCCAGGCGACCAAGGTCCTGGTGATTGTTCGGTCGTTCGATATCAAAAAGGCCAATTTCATAGCGGTTTACGATCGAGGTGGCCGGATCGGGACTAGCAAGATCGGATGAGGCCAGGTTGAATATGAAAAAGCTGCTGATTCCCAGCTGAAATCGCTGAAAGAACTTTGGTGTTTGGTAACCAATTCCTGCTCCCAGTCCCCAGGCATAGTAATCGGTCAGGCGTTTTTGGTTGAGGGTTGCTGACCAGTAGGACCTGGCATGCCCGTAAAACTTCCCTGTTTTTAATAGATGCCCTAATGTGTTCGTATCCCTGACTGCCTCCTGCGACTTTTGCAGTCCATGCGCGGGAAGCGGGGAACTGGTCACTAACGACCATATAAGGATGAACAAAATTTGTGTTTTCATGAATATTCCCTTTTCCTGCCTGAGGTGCCTTCACCGGCGGCTATCTGGTATTTGAATTTTTATGCTGCTTTTGCCAATCTTTAATAGGGGTGAAAGGGCCATACTTGTGCTGTCTTTCGGGAAACGGATCGGCATAGGGGCCAAAAGGGTGGTCGAATGGTTTACTTGCCGGATCGGGCCAGTCTTTACTCAGGTCCTTCTCCGGGCGGGGCATTGAATTTATAAAAGCAGCCACATCCCAGGCCTGCTCGTCAGAGAGCTGCGGGGAGTCGTAGGAAGCGCCGAGCGGCATGTTGACCTTCACATATCCTGCCAAATTGGACATTCTGTAAAGCCCGGCCCCGATATTGTAGCTGTGCTTTCCCCAAAGAGGAGGAAATAAATAGTGCATTTCATCGGAGGCAAGTACGCCTTCGCCAGTCGGCTGATGACAGCTCTGACATTTTTGTTCATAAACTGCTTTGCCCGCCACCGGATCGGCAGCGCGTTCAAGATCATGTATTTTATAGATCCCCGAGCCCTCAGGTACCTGTTTGGGCGGAACACCCGTTCCCATCCATTTCATGTAAGCCAGTAAGGCCGTCATTTCATTACTTTGCTCATCGAGGCCCTCTCCGTTCATGCTTCTCTCGAAGCAATCGTTGATCCGTTTCGCCTGGGTTTCAATCTTTCCAGATCGCGCCCTGAACTTGGGATACGTAGCGTCGACTGCGAAATAATTATTTCCCCAGGGTTTGCCGCCCGCATCCAGGTGACAGTTCTGACAATTCATTCCATTGGACAAATGTTTTACACTGCCTTTCGGGCCCAGATAGTCCGCTGTATGTACAATCAGCTCTTTTCCGTATCTGACCATTTGCTGCTCGGCCGGGGAGAGTTTCGAAATATCCTTTTCAGACGGGCCTTTCCATAGCATAGGCAGGTCAGCCTTTGCCGGTTTAATTTCAGTAAGCTTCTTGTCGGCCGGTTCAGCTAAACCGAACTCCGGCTTGTCAAAAAGTACAATTAGCAGAAATACAAGAATTAACCCCAGAACGATGCCTAAAAGGCTGATAAATAGCCTCAATGACCGGATTAATTTAACAACTGAATCATTGGGAGACATCATTAATCACGATTATGTATATACGGATGTTGCATTGATTTGAGCTTTTCATGTCTTCTCATTTTGCTATTATGAAAAGTATTGTGCGGTGGTGTGGCTTACGGCATCCATTGAACGGGTTAGGATTTGAAGAAAATTTCTTTTGAAATGATATAGATGCCCATCGCGAGCACAAACCAGCCAAAGGACTTTTTGAGCTTTTCACCTGATATGAATCTGGAAAGGAACGATCCAAGAAAGATGCCTAAAATGGACAACGACGTAAACTCGATCAGAAAAGTCCAGTCAATGGTCGTATTTGAAATATCACCTGCAAAACCAATCAGCGATTTAGCTGCAATGACCAGTAGTGAAGTCCCAACTGCCGTTTTCATGGGCAGTTTTGCCAATAAAACCAGTGCCGGTATGATCAGAAATCCGCCTCCCGCGCCTACAACACCGGTGAGCATACCCACCACCCCTCCTTCGAGTCCGATCAGCGGATAGTTGAATTCAAGCTCGCCGCGGGCTTCTTCCGGCTCTGATTTGTTTTCTTTGATCATCGAATAGGAGGCAGCCAGCATCACCAGCGCGAAAAAGAGCATGATCCCCATATTTTTGGTTACTTCCAAGCCGCCCAGGGTAAACAGCGAATCCGGTATGATCGGAACGAAGTATTTTCGTGTGAGAAATACGGCGACAAAGGAAGGAATGGCAAAAACAAGGGCCGCTTTGTAGTTGACAAGCCCTTTGCGCATAAAATTGAATGAGCCTGCCAGTGAAGTGGTACCGACAACAAAAAGGGAATATGCCGTTGAAAGCACCGGATTGATACCCATTACGTATACGAGCACTGGCAATGTAAGTATACTGCCTCCGCCGCCGATCAGCCCAAGGCTTATCCCGATTAATATGGAGGCCGAAAATCCAAAAACTTCTGTGGAGTTCATTTGCTGAGATGATTATTAAATTAATTACCCTGCAAAACTACCTACCGCAAAAGCCCTGGTCGGTGATAAATGTTACACATGAGAAATTACATCATTTTTTTTAGGTTTATTTTCCTTTTGACCGGTAAAGAGACGCCTTTGTTACTTCTTTGTCGATTTGGAGAAATTGGCGATAGCATGTCTATGTAATCGCCGCTAGTTGTGTAACAAAAGTCACAAAGCGTTGTGCCGGTTTTTGGCAACTTGGTGGCTTAAAACAAACCAGACACGAATGAAAGTATCCAGACTTACATGCATTGCCATACTTATGGCATTCCCACTCGCGAGCGTAGCACAGAAGGCCGAGCCAATTGTTTTCAAGGGTGCGCAGGCGACAAAAAGAATGTATAAAGCGATTTACCAGCTTAATTCCGAGGATGAGAAAAAAATAAGAGCAGCTCTCAAGAACATCCAGAACGCACTGGATGATCCGCGATTGAAAGGGAAAATTCAGATTGAGTTGATTGTACACGGAGGCGGTGTGGCGCTTTACCTGAAAGATGGACCTTATGAAGCCGAACTTGCGGCACTACTCAGTAAGGGGGTAATACTGGCTCAATGCGAAAATACTTTGCGGGAAAGAAAGATTGGTAAAGAACAACTGTGGCCATTTGTTTCATTTGTGCCCAGCGCGAACGGTGAACTGATCATACGCCAGGCCGATGGCTGGGCTTACATACATCCTTAATAATTCGTCTCAAAAATGTATAAGGCAATCATACAGCTGACCTCGGACGACAGAAGAGTGTATAGCAGTATAATCCGGCAGGTCAACAACCTGCTGGATTATTTTAGCGGCGACATCCAGGTCAGGATAGTTTGCCATGGCGCGTCTCTGCCGTTCTGTATGGCTGAGAGCAACGTGTTTCAGAGTGAAATCCAGGCGCTGCTCTTGCGTAAAGTTGTCGTCGTCGTGTGTCACAACATGCTCGTTTCAAATGGCAAATCAGAATGCGACCTCATTGCCGGCCTGGAAATAATCCCCTCCGCAATAGCGGACCTTGTAATCAAACAACAGCAAGGATGGAGTTATGTAAAGGCTGGCTAGTGAGCATTGACATAGTTTATTTTCTAACCAACGAACTGATCAATAGTCCGCCCATCACAGCACCATAAAGGGTTGAATTGACCGGGTTGGAGGTAATGGGGCATGTACCAGAAGAGCACCCTATGAAGTGGTAATATAAGTAACCTAAGACTGACCCGATCGCTATCCCTGCGAAAGGATACAAGATTGAAGCTTTTTTCATCATTAAATAAAGTTTTTGGCACATCAACGGAAGAGATTATTGAGTGCATGGTGAAAATAACAGGGGACAGGTTCCAATCGCTGTCCCCTGGTTTTTAATCTCAGTGGGGCAACTGCTCCCTGAAACGTCCGTACACCCAGGTTCCCGCGATAGCACTTAGCAAGGTTACCATTACTACCGTGGCTCCTACGCCAATCTGTGCGAATAAAGGACCCGGGCATGCGCCGGTAAGTCCCCAGCCCAATCCAAATATCAGCCCGCCATAAATTTGTCCTTTGTTGAATTTTTTATCAGAGAAAGTAATTTTTTCTCCATGTATGGTCTTGATTTTCAGAGTTTTGATAAGCCATACGGAGAGCATTCCTACCAGCACCGCGCTGCCGATAATCCCGTACATGTGAAAAGACTGAAGACGGAACATTTCCTGTATCCTGAACCAGCTGATCACCTCGGCTTTAACAAATACAATACCGAACAATACACCTGTGACCAGATATTTTAAGTTGTAATACCATTGGTGGTCCTGTTGGCTTTCATTGATGCACATCGCGTCGGTTGCGCGGACCTCGTGTTCTTTCTCTTTGGTTATTTTGAATGTGGAGTTGCTCATTTATTGCGGCATTAGTTTTTTAAAATTCGAAAAAATGAAATTCTGACTGGTGTTGAACGGCGTAATGTGATCAGCATGGAGGCTTTTGACCAATCGAAAACTTTGGCTGAAAACCGCTGCAAGCGAGCTGTGATCATATTGTTTAACAGGCAATCCACTGCACTTTGCCGATCCGGTTAGCGAAAAAGTGCCCAATATGACATTTCCTTGATCGATCGATTTTTCAACGATTCCGACATACTTTTCAATGTCGTGCTTTTCGGTCAGGAAATGAAAAGTGGCTCTGTCATGCCAGACCCGGTAGGTTCGGGATGGAATAAAATCCAGGACGTTGCTGACAATCCAGGTCACCCGGTCCGATAACGGGCCCAGTCGGGCCTTTGCACGATCGATTGCCGTTGGGGAGATATCCAGAACAGTAATATCTGAAAAACCTTCTTGCATTAAGTAGTCAACCAGCATGCTTTCTCCGCCACCAATGTCAATGATGGGATCATTTTTTTTGAGCTGTAAGTCGTCTATCAGAGCCAGGGAGGTGGTTGGCCTGGGCTGCGTCCAGCTCATCTGGTCGGATTGTTTGGTTTTGTACACATCCTCCCAATATGCTTTCGATTGGTCCTCCATAAGGTTACAAGCTGAGTATGATCGGCAATATCCAGTTGGCCATCACAAATCCTCCAACCATAAAAGAGATTGTAGCGACCAGAGAGGGCCATTGTAATGTGGACAGGCCCATAATGGCGTGCCCGCTCGTGCATCCGCCTGCATAACGTGCCCCGAATCCCACCAGAAAACCTCCGCCGACCATCATGATCAGGCCGGAAGCGGTGAACAGGTTTTCCCAGCTCACAATGTCGGTGGGCACCATCGAAGAAAAGTCCGTTATACCATATACGGCGAGCTCTTTTACCAGATTTTCGTTAACCTTGATGGAAGCGGGGTTGGTCAGCCAATGTGCCGCGATCGTGCCACCAAGAAAAATCCCCAGCACAAATACCAGGTTCCAGGTTTCTTTTTTCCATTCATATTTAAAAAATGGAATTCCGGCCGGAAGGCACGCAGCACAGGCATGCCGCAATGAAGACGATATCCCAAATGACTTGTTCCCAAGAATGAGCAGGGCGGGCACGGTGAGCCCGATAAGCGGCCCTGCGATGTACCAGGGCCACGGCTGTTTGATTATTTCCAGCATGTTAGCTTTATATTTTAGATTTTCTGTTTGAGACTTTCCCAGGCCCCGCCGTTGTAGGCGTCCACCCCGGCAGATTTCAGCATGCCTTCGGCCATGCCGCTTCTTGCGCCACTCCGGCAACATGTAATTACAGGTTTGTTTTTCCTGAGCAGCATATCTGCTTTTGCATTGATCTGATTCAGCGGGATATTGATGCTTCCCTGAATATGTCCGCCGGCAAATTCCTGAGGCGAACGCACGTCGACAACAAGCGCTCCTTGCTCTATCAGGGCTTTGTAGTCAGAATTTTTTGTTCCGAATAATGATGATAAGATTCCCATAAGTTTATTTTTTTGTTTTGCATAGATTCCCGCCGGTTAATTTCCGTCAGGTGTTTTACAACATGGTACTTGGGCATACGTAGTTGCTTACCGGAATCAGTCCTGATTCCGTAATGGCTTTAAAGCCTCCCTGAACATCAATCAGCTTGTCATATCCTCTCGATTTGAGAATGGAGTTGAAAATCATCGAACGGTACCCTCCGGCGCAGTGGACCAGATAGGTTTTATCTTTGCTGATCTCTGCGAGGTGGTCGTTTAAGTTGTCCAGCGGTATATTCTCGGAGCCGATCACGTGCTCAGAAAAGTGTTCACTTGCCTTACGCACGTCAAGCACTGTCAGAGAGGGGTCTTGTTTAAGGCGCTCAGCCATTTCGATGGCCGTTATCGACTCAATTTGATCTGTTTCCTTGCCTGCCTTTTTCCAAGCCTGAAAACCGCCCTTCAGGTATCCTATAGTATAGTCGTACCCGACCCTTGCCAACCTTGTTACTACCTCTTCTTCTCTGCCTTCGTCGGTAATCACCAGTATTTTCTGCTTAATATCAGGAATCATAGCGCCAACCCAGGGAGCAAAACTTCCGTCAATCCCGATATTGATCGAATTGGGTATAAACCCTTGGGCAAAGATCCGGGTATCGCGGGTGTCAAGCATTACCGCATCGGTCTCATTGGCTGCGGCTTCAAAGGCATCAGGGTCGAGTGCGGCGTTTCCGCGTTCGAGCACCGTATCGATACTTTCGTATCCCCTGATATTCATCATCACGTTTTCAGGGAAGTAGGCGGGGGGTGGCATCAATCCATGAGTCACTTCTTTTACAAATTCCTCCTGGGTCATGTCCGCGCGCATCGCATAATTGAATAGCTTCTGATTGCCCAATGTGTCGGTTGTCTCTTTGCTCATATTTTTACCGCAGGCACTGCCCGCACCGTGGGCCGGATACACAATGATATCGTCAGGAAGTGGCATAATCTTCGTGCGCAGCGAACGGAACAAATGCCCGGCCAGTTTGTCCTGGGTAAGATCTTCCGCTACCTTTTGCGCCAGGTCGGGACGGCCAACATCTCCGATAAATAATGTGTCGCCCGTAAAAATGCCTATTTGTTTTCCATTCTCATCGGCCAGCAAAAAACAGGTGCTCTCCATCGTATGCCCTGGTGTATGCAGTACCTTGATCGTAGCATTACCTACTTTCAGCACTTCGCCATCCTGCGCAACATGGGCGGGAAATCCCGGTTTGGCAGTGGGGCCAAATACGATTTGCGCTCCTGTTTTTTCAGCCAGATCAATGTGACCGGAGACAAAATCAGCGTGAAAGTGCGTTTCAAGGACATACTTGATCTTTGCCCCATCTTTTTGGGCCCGGTTGATATACGGCTCCACCTCACGAAGGGGGTCGATAACAACTGCTTCTCCGTTACTTTCAATGTAATAGGCGCCCTGGGCCAGGCAGCCTGTATAGATTTGTTCGATTTGCATAGCCTTCCTTATTTGATTTTTCTTAATGAACAATACAAATTTCGGAAGTGCAGGTGAGCCGGTCAGTGATATTTGTCACTTAGGGGAAGTTTCTCCTTGCCCAGATTGAATCAGCCCCTTTGGGAACGGCGCTTCATTCTTTTTGTTCCACCCGGAAAAAGAGGAAGCAATATTCAAGTGCAGCTTATTATTTTCCAGGCAAAAACAACGACTGCACGTAATAAGAGATGTTTTTGATTGGTAACGCAAAACAAGGAATAATGGAAAAGAAGGGCAAGCAAACTGAGGAGAGCCTGCCTTTCAACGATAAATTCTAAATCCTAAACATTACTGAAAATGAAATTACAGGAAACGACACAGCTGGGAAATCTGGCTTTGAGAAATAGAATGGTGATGTCGGCGACGACAAGAAGTCGCGCAGATAGCCAAGGCATCCGCCTGTATTTGACGTCTTGGAAGGTTTACAGTCAGGCGAATTTTCATCCATAGATAAGAGCGTTAGAAGTTAGGGATATGATGCGGTTCGCCTTTATTTGTAAGCTCGAGGTCAATGATATAACATCCAAAAAAGCTTAGCAGATCAATACGGAATGCACCCTCAATTCGGCTACAACATTTCCTGTTTCGGCTACAAGCGCCTTGTCACGATCGCGGAAATTTGCTGTGTAAAAATTAAAAATAGTATGCAGACAGAAACAAAGAAAGTGGCACTGGTTACAGGAGCAAATACAGGCGTGGGATACCAGATCGCTAAATCACTTGCTGATGAAGGCTTTACCGTTTACGTTGGCGCCAGAAACCCGGACAAAGGGGAGGTTGCTGCTACCGAGATTGGAAAACAGTCAAAAGCCATTCAATTGGATATTACCGATTCCCAATCCATCGACGCAGCAGTAAAGAAAATTCAAAGCGAAGCCGGATACCTGACGCTGCTGGTTAATAACGCGGCCATCTCGAATGCGGGGAAACCTGGACGCACCATGGAAGAGGTCCTTGGAGCTCAGCGCGCCAGTATCGCGCCTATCGACGAAATGAAAAAGGTCTGGGAAACCAATGTGTTTGGTACACTTGCTGTGACACAAGCCTTTTTACCTCTATTAAGGAAGGCTGAGAAAGCGCGGATTGTGACCGTGTCGAGTGCATTGGGTTCTCTTACTTTGAATGCCAATCCAGCTAATCCATACCGCTTCGATGCCGTCTATGGGGCATCCAAAACTGCGCTTAATGGTGTTTTCCTTTCGCTGGCCATCGATTTAGCGAATACCAATATCAAAGTACACCTGGTAAGTCCTGGTTTTACGGCAACGGCTCTGAATAATTTTCAGGGGACCGATACAGTAGAAGAGGGATCTATGGAACCAATAAGGGTGGCCTTGTCAGAAGACCTGCCAACAGGAAGTTTTACCGGACCCGCTCAATATGCCGGATCAGACAACATTGTTCCGTGGTAATAGTAACAGGGGCAAAATCCTGTGGCTGGAAACAGTCACGGGGTTTTGATACATTTATATGATGAAAACTAAGGAACAAAAATTGATACGGTTCATAACGATATCGGAAACGCATGAGGCTTTTGGCTTGCCCAAACCTCAACATCCCTTGATCAGCCTTGTGCATTTCAACGAGCGCAACCCTTTTAATACAAGCATGGCGCCGATCTATGACGTGCTTAGCTTCTACAAGATCACCTTCATTACCGATAACAACGGAAGGCTGAAGTATGGAAGGGACTATTATGATTACGATGAAGGAAGCATGCTGTTCCTGGCGCCTAACCAATTAGTGGGCAGCACGGATTATAATAGCAGGACCTATTGTTACATCCTGCTCATACATCCCGATTTTTTAATGGGCTATCCTTTGGCGAGTAAGATCAGGCAATACGGCTATTTCGCATATTCAGCGAATGAAGCACTGCATTTATCCGACACGGAAAAGGAAAATATCCTGTCGATTTACAGGAATATGGAACGGGAACTCAACAGCCGTGTGGATGAATTCAGTCAGGAGCTCATGATCGCCCATATCGAATTGCTGCTGAGCTATGTCAACCGCTACTACAAGCGGCAGTTCATTACCCGCAAAGTGGTCAACGATGATATCCTGTCGAAAACAGAAGCCATACTCGATCATTATTTGAACAGCCAGCAATCCCTTCATGACGGGGTTCCTACCGTTCAATTTCTTTCCGAAAAACTGAACCTTTCGCCCGGTTACCTAAGCGATATGCTCCGTTCGCTGATCGGGCAGAATGCCCAGCAATACATCCATGAAAAATTAATCGAGAAAGCCAAAGAGCGGCTGACGACGACGCAGCTAAGCATGTCCGAAATTGCCTATGAGCTAGGATTTGAACATTCGCAAAGTTTCAGCAAGCTATTTAAAAATAAAACCAATCAATCTCCGATGGAGTTTAGGGCTTCGTTCACCTAAAAACATTCCCTCTTAGCAATGAATGTAAGAATGGCAGAGGATTGATTTTATTAACTTTGCCACATGCAAGAAGAAGAAAAAACCGGAATACCCGGATTGAATGAGGCGGACCTTCGACTTAAAGGTTTTAAAGTTCACGCCCTTCCGGAATCAACAGAAGTCCCAGTTAAAGCTGGGCGGCGCGACTTTTACAAAATGGGTTTGGTCAACGGCGAGATGACCATTAATTATGGTGGCCAGCTACTGGATATCAAAGGGACAGCGCTCTTTTTCGTAAACCCGCAAGTGCCGCACGCGCTCGTCCGCCGCATCAACCGTACCAGTGGTTACGCCTGTATCTTTACCGAAACCTTCCTCAATGGGCGGGACTTACAGGACTCCCCGCTTTTCAGGGTCGGCGAAAATCCGGTTGTAACGCTTAATGCAGAGCAAGCCGCATTTATGACTGGCCTTTTTGAAAAAATGCTGTCAGTGTACGATGGCGACTATCTTTATAAAAGCGATCTGATTAAAAACTACATTGCGCTCATCATCCACGAAGCCCTTCGAATACAGCCCGCACAGCATAGCTCTACCTTCCGAAATGGCGAAAGCCGGCTTACACATCTCTTCACTGAGCAGCTAGAAAAGCAGTTCCCGATAGAACGCAGCGACGAGCCGCTCCGCTTGCGCAGTCCGCAGGACTATGCCAGGCATTTAAATGTACATGTCAATTACCTAAACCGGTCCGTGAGGGAAACGACGGGCAAAACCACTTCGGCGCATATATCCTCGCGCATTATTGCCGAGGCAAAAGCACTGTTGCAACACAGTGACTGGAGTATAGCCGAGATCGCTTACGCGCTCGGGTTTGAGTACCCTGCCTATTTTAATAACTATTTCAAACGCCTGACAGGCAGCACACCGAACACTTTCCGGAAGGTTTGAAAATCATAGTTATTGGTTTGATATTGATTGGCTGTCCACCCAGCTGCGGCCTAATTTTGCCTTATCATTATTAAATCATTCAACAATGAAAATTTTAGTAACAGGAGCGACAGGAAAAGTAGGCAGCCGTTTAGTGCCACGCCTGATAGCCAAAGGCTATGATGTATCGATATTGGTCAGGGACGTTGCAAAAGCTGGCGGTCTGATAGAATTAGGCGCGACACCCATAACCGGCGACCTGTTTGAACCAGCCACACTGCCGGCGGCCGTATCCGGTATGGATGCCGTGATCCATCTTGCCGCGTTATTCCGGACCTTTATAGATAATGAAGGTATCATCAAAACCAACCGCGAGGGAAGTATCGCACTAGCGCAGGCTGCACACGAAGCCGGAGTCAAACGATTTGTTTTTACCAGCACCTCTAATGTGTACGGTTCAGGTTACCACCGCCCGGCAAGAGAAGACGAAGAGGTAGATATCAATGATCCGCGCGCCTACTCTTCCAGCAAGATCGCCGCAGAAAAGGAATTGATCGGGATGCACCAAAACCAGGGATTTGACGTCCGTATCCTGCGTCTTGGCTTTGTTTACGGTGATAAAGACCCGCATATCGCCGAAATCATCCCCTATATTAAAAAGCTGAACATGCATTCAGGATCGCGCATGCATATGGTACATCACCTGGATGTCGCGCAGGCACTGATCCTGCTGCTCACCATCGAGGGGTTGGATGGCGAGACCTTCAACGTAGCCGACGATGCACCAATCACTTTGTACGAACTGGCTGATTCTGTCGGAAAAGCAGCTGATACTTTTGATGGAACCGAAGGCCCCCTTAATGACCCTTTCCAAGGCGTTCAGGATATTTCCAAACTTCGAAGGAAAACCGGCTTCCGGCCATTGGTGCCTAGTTACTACGTGGCCCGCGATCTTGATATTTTGTAGCCATAACCCCTGGGCTTAGCAGCATTGGAAAATTCGGATACCTTTTCCCCGGATTTGGATAATTGTGGCCGCCGGCTGCTACCTAAGTTTGCATCATAAAACAACTGTGATGATAACAGCAAAAGGATATGCGGCGCAAACGGCAGAGAGCCCACTAACGCCCTGGCAATTTGAAAGACGCGAGCTCGGCACGCACGATGTACAGATCGAAATTCTATACTGCGGGGTTTGCCATACCGACATTCACCTTACCCGCAACGAATGGTTTGAAGGGATCTTCCCGATGGTCCCCGGCCATGAGATCGTTGGCCGTATCAGTACGCTCGGTGCTCATGCCAGAAAGTTCAGCATCGGTGACCTGGGTGGCGTGGGCGTGATGGTGGATTCCTGCCGGGAGTGCCCTGATTGCAAGAACGGGCAAGAGCAGTTTTGTAGCGTTGCCCCGGTGCAAACCTACAATAGTTTGGGCCATGACGGCCAGCCTGTTTACGGCGGATATTCCAATACCATCGTGGTCCATGAAGATTTCGTGCATCACATTTCTGAAAAGCTCGACCTGGCCGGAGTTGCCCCATTACTTTGTGCAGGGATAACGACCTATTCGCCGCTAAAAAGATGGAACGTAGGTAAAGAACATAAACTGGCTGTCGTCGGTTTGGGTGGGCTGGGCCATATGGGCGTTAAGTTTGGGAAAGCTTTGGGTGCAGAAGTGACGGTGCTGAGCACTTCTCCCGGCAAAAAGGAAGCGGCTATGCAGCTCGGGGCTCATCATTTTATTATTTCCAGGGAGGAAGCACAGATGAAAGCAGCCTTCAAAACATTTGACTTTGTGCTGGACACCGTTTCGGGCAACAGTGATGTCAATCCTTATCTGGCCGTTTTAAAAAGCAATGGCATTTACGTCAATGTCGGTATGCCGGCCAAGCCCTGGGAGGTAAGCTCCTTCTCGCTGGCAACGGGCAACAAGGTTATCGCCGGGTCTGGCGCCGGAGGCCTGCCCGAAACACAACAGATGCTGGACTTTTGCGCAGAACATAATATCGTCTCCGACATTGAGCTGATCGATATCAAGGATATTCACACTGCCTATGACCGAATGCAAAAAGGTGATGTCCGCTACCGTTTTGTCATTGATATGAAAACCCTGTAACTTCAATCAGTGAACAAGCCATACCTCATCAATTCCATATCCGAGCAGCACCGGCTGCTCGGATTGCCTAAGCCTAAACATCCGCTGATCAGCGTATTCCGGCATGAAAATGCTGATTACGCCAGCCTGGTCGATCTGCAACATTTTACCCTCAATTTTTACTGCATATCCATCAAAACGGACTATGACGGCAGGTTGAAGTACGGGCATCGCCATTACGATTTTGACGAAGGGATGATGGCCTTTATTTCCCCGAACCAGCTGCTGATGAAACTGGATCCGGGATCGAAACCGCCCGGTGGCATGACGCTGATGTTTCACCAGGATTTCATTGCAGGTACTTCGCTGGCTACGAAAATCCGGAATTTTGGCTTTTTCGCCTACGAGCTCCACGAAGCCCTTCATTTGTCAGAACAGGAAGAGGCGAAGATCAAGGACCTGTTTGCCAGCATAGAGGCGGAATACCAAAGCAGCATCGATCATTTCAGCCACGAAGTGATGGTTGCCCACATTGAGCTTTTGCTGCGGTATAGCAGCAGGTTTTATGCCCGTCAGTTTATCACGCGAAAAGTGGCCAGCGACGAAATCCTGATCCGATTGGAAGGTGTGCTAAACGGGTTTCTGGAATCGCAGAAAGGGCTACCGACTGTACAACAGGTCGCCAGGGAGTTAAATGTGTCGGCCGATTATCTCAGCGATATGCTACGGACAGTGTCAGGACAAACTGCCCAGCAGCATATACAAGGCCGGGTGATCGAAAAGGCAAAACAGTTATTGGCGACCACGAACTTACAAGTCAGTGAAATTGCCTATCAGATGGGCTTTGAATATCCACAATCCTTTCATAAGCTGTTCAAGAACAAGACCAATATGTCCCCGATACAGTACCGTGAAAGCTTGAATTAGGCAGTGGCTCCTTGATCTGTTGAAGGCCTCGGTTTTCGGTCAGCTAATTGGTTCAACCGGTGAAGTAATCAGCGCACCATAGAGCATCGCGGAACCATACAACGACCTGCGCTCCCCAAGTTTTGATACAGAAGCCGTTGGCCCCAGAGCAATAAATTGAAGATTCTTGTTATTCGAGGAGCGGGTCATTACTTAAACCCGACAAGAATTCTCCAAAACTCGGAGCGATGCGATACAGATTTGAATAATTGTTATCGGCGTATAGATCATAATTCACCTCCTGTTCGTGGTCCCAAAAGTAAACCTGACCGTAGTCATTTGCACCACACGATATACAAATTAAGTTACCTCCAGGATCATGTGCAATAGGGAACATGTGTAACGGCATTCGTTTTTCTTGGATCTTATACCACATCAAATAGGTTTCCAAATTGTCATACTCGCCATCATAAACAGCTAAAAACCAATCAACATTTGACTCGGTAAGGGTCCCATTTTCGACGAAACTAAAAACGCTTGGCTTACACTTTCCTCCGTTATATTTGAGAATATGTTCAACATAGTCGCCTGGCAATGTAAGCTCGACTGATTTTTCGATCTCCCGAAGTTTTTCGAGTGACGTTGGCTGTTCGGTTTGAGAAAAGAGCATCATAAGGGTAAATTTATGCTTTCTAACACGAAATTAGAAAGCATAACTGGTCAGTAGCAAAAAGATTATTCAAGGTTGGTCTGTTATCTTTTGAATCACGCCATGCGATTGCAATCTGCATCAGTTAGGCTTAAAGCTTTGGTGCCGGTGGCCAATTGGAATTGCAATATCCAAAAAATGTAAGTTGCCAGGGAGGTATTGCGATATTCTCGGGGCGAGAAGCCTTTGGGTCTATTGCAGTCGCAGTGAACGTCGGAAATATTTTACATCTTGATTCTACGAGGAAAGAACATTTGATACATTGGACTGCATAGGGGAGTCGAAACGCCACAGAAAACGAGTAATTGCAGAAAGCATACTGTATTAAACAACATTAGCCGATCTCATGAAAACGAAGCTATCACCTAGACTCCAGAAGATTGTAGATGTACTGCCATTGAAAGAGGGCATGAGGGTATTGGAAATCGGATGCGGGCCGGGCTCAGCGGCTCGTGAGGTGGCAAGACGCATTGGCCGTGGGCATGTCCTTGGAATTGACCGTTCAGTCAGTGCGATCCGCCAGGCTAGTACATACAGCGCTGGTGAAATAGGCTCAGCAACCGTATCATTTCGTACAGTAGCCATCGAGGATTTTCAGTTGGATGATAATGAGGAAAAATTTGATCTCGCCTTTGCGGTCCGGGTCGGGGCGTTCGATGGTCGTCACCCCGAAATAGAAGACAAAGCACTTATTCGCGTAAGACTAGCCCTTAAGGCAGGCGGAAAGCTATACATTGACGGGAACTTTCGTTTTCAACAGCCTTGACCGTACAAATCCCACAGAAATCCACTTATTGAATCGACAAGTTGAAAACGTTTCCTACCACATGCTGGCGATTAGCACGCCGGTACCGGTTGAAGCACTTGGAAAGCCGCTATCTCAATCAGTCCTACGAATTTTCACTTGCGAGTACCTGCCCTTGTTTCGATTCTTTTCGTACTCCTGTGGAAAGGCGACTCGGTATGTATTAGCAGTGTCCTTCTCCGTCCAATTGGATCTTCGGTGCATAAAAATCGTCGAATCGATGTCCTTGGATTCAAAATGCCCTTCACCTACAACAAGCACCACTTTATCATCCTGGAAAATTAAATACCCCTCAAAGCCATCATTAATACCTGAATATTCAGCCCATATTACACCTTTGCCATCAGAATCAGCTGGATAATAGAATCGGCTTCGGCCAGGTGTGTCAACTCTTTTGACCGTCCTGTTAAAGACAATAAATTTGGCAAAAAATTGTTCCCACTTATAGATGGACGCCAGATTTCTCATGATCTGAACTCGCCAAACCGAGGCGCATCTATCTGCAAGAAAAACTTGTTAGTCTGAATAGTCTTAATTGTTGTTTTGAGAGAAGAGTATTTACCTTAAACTATAGCAACTATGAAGTCACTCACAATGTTGACGATTGTACTCGGTGGTAGCTTATTTTTCGATTTGGTAGGCCAACCAATAAATGTAGGGACTATACAGCAGCAGATTCCTTTGATCTTTAAATTTAATCATATAGATAGCGTTGCCTCCAATACGTTATTAGCTGATTTGGTTAACAATAACAGGATGTATTTGGATTACGTTGTTAAAAATAATTCATATGTTGATTATTCGGAAGTCAAGAGACAGTCGGTTGGAAGAAATATTGACTCGATTTTTGCGAAACATTTAATAGCCGACTCAGTTTTCAACTTTTATTTTCTTGAATCAGCCTATTTTTTTCTTTCCTCTCAGAAAAAAACTATCAATGGCTACCCGCCTAGGGAAAAGCTCATAGTTTCAAAGAATCAATTATTGTCTATTGCGTCAAAATTTTTTTATGCCGAAAATATTAGAGGAGCAAGGATTTCATGGAAGGTTTGTGCTGGCATCAATGGATATCGACAAAGTGCAATGAATCTGGATCGAATGCATTTAGTAGAAGCGTTTTGCTTCATGACAGTGTTTAAATTTCTATTTAGTCCAGAATATACATACGAGAAAAGATTTTCTGAGAAAATGGGTGAAATAAACCAGTCAATTTCCAAAGCAGCAGCCGAAAAAAAAACGATTAATCTTGAAGTGATCCGCGAGGATATGTATGCGCATATGGTTGGTGACAAAAGCCTCGAGTTGGCGCTTATTAGTGAATATGAGAAGAAAAAAGAGATTCTTAATTTCAAAATTGTTGATTAAGTTCGACAGTTTGAATGAGAATCGTTCCTCAGTATGAAAGTGTTTGGTGTTCAGGCGGGAATGCGAGCCTGGACTGTGGAATGCGGTGGCTGGTAGAGTCATCGGCGCAAAAGAGGCTGTGAAGTCTGTCAATGCCTATCTGGGTATCCTTGAACAGCAACTGCTGGACGGACATACCGCGCTGATTCGTGACTATGCTTTGATAACAGCGGAAACGTATAAAGATTCCTATGACAGAGCAAATACTTTTAAGCATAGGAAGCCTTTGAGAGGCGGGCCTGAAGGACGGCCACAAGATTAATGGATAAGCAACTTAAAATTATTATATGAGGTTAAGTGAAATTAGATCTTTAATTAAAGACGACAAGTACTACATTCAATTTAATACTTCGATACAACCAGAGATTGAATCATATGGGGCTCTCCTCAAAAAGAAGGGTGTAAGTGTACCGATATTATTAATCGAGGATATCATTTTTCAGGTAGGTATTAATCAATGCAGGATGTTGTGCATACTTTTTTTGCAAAGCAAAATTGGGCAGATGGGGTTGTCGTATATAGCTAACGCTCTTCAATTGTCAGAAAATGTTACTTTCCTTAACGAACAAACTGCCCAAATCATTGGAGAAATGGCGGAAGACGGGGTGGATGGTACTTTTACATTGGAACGAGCAAACGAAATAGTAAGTATGACTGACTAATAATAAACAAATCTGAATATAATTCCGCTTATTACTCCCACTACGTTAATGCATTATTTGATTCACGTTAAGTAGAAAGAGCTTATACAAAAGAGAGCTCAAATAGCCTGCGGGCGTTTACTCCCCTTGGGCTTATCTAAGCGTCGACTCCACCCGTAAAGTGCTCATACGTCTCGTAAACGCGGTTCGATCATCAAAAGGTTTTTTTTGAAGGAATTACAGGGTTTATCACTTTGCCTCTTAGTTGATGTTAGCTGAATGTCTGGAATGCTCTAACCCCTTTGTGATTCCGATTGTACTGGCTTTTATCACAGAATATTGACAATCTCGCTATTTTTGCAGGAAATTTGAATATAATGGAAAACAAATCTCTGACAAGCTGTTTTAAGCAAGACCCCCAATCAAATTTATCCATTACCATAAGTGAAGGACTTTGTGAGGTGACATTTTTGCTTTGGGATCTTGATGACCAAGAGGTTACCACACACAAAGGAAGATTAATTTTCCATGGCTGTTGGGCGGCTGAGTATCTGGGAGTGGAAACGAATACCTGCGACAGGTCGTCGGAACCTTGCCTTCCGAACATTTTCTTGAGTGCAATAGGGAAATCTCACTGGCTCTCCCATAAAACTCAGCAACGGGCAGAAATCTACCCAACATGGCTAACCTGGGACAAAAACGACTATATTCATTATTTGCTGCGGGGACATGACCATCGGATCCAAGTGTTGGCCCGTTCTTTCGAATTTCAAATTGTCGCGTGGGAATCACCGAAATTCTAGCCTAAATAGTATTAACGGCTAATCTGCATTTTAATCAAAGAAAGTCCTTCTATAACCCCAGTGCCTTGCATTCTTGAAGTTGCGGGCGTTATGGGAAAAAAGAACAATTTCTAAGTCTTTGCTACTATTATGGAAGGTTATACCCCTTATTCGGACATTCTTAAACGGCTACCCGATTTTCGTGTACAGTATCAGGTTCTTGCGAAAGAAGGTAATGATCACCGGTATATACTTCAGGGAAGTCGGTTTGATTTTCGATACTCTAATGATGGTCATCTGAAAAACTCCCATTATATGATCTGGCCAGAATTTGAAGATGAAGGTGGGTTCACCACTTTAGATAAATGGCTACCAGTTCAACCTTTGGGCACGGCCAAGATGTGGATAGTAAACCAAACTTTAAAGGAGTATCACCGCTTGTATTTAAAGGTTGGCTCGATTGGCTACATAACAAACGGATCAGAAGATATCGCTATCTGTGAAGTGATTGAAATAGTTGATTGAACTGCCTCGGATCATGCAGGCAAACTACCAGTCTGGACTGTTCGAACTTGTGCAACGGCCATGAGAGTGAGCCAGAACTAATGTAAAACAATATCAAGCAAAATTAGAATTCAGATTCCAGTATATTGATTATCAGGACCTTGTTCTCTTAGTTGGAAAGCCAGTACTTCAATATTCTAACAAAAGCAAAGTTGAGATGGAAGGACATTTATTTCAGCTTGTCATTTGTTACTATTTTGCGCCTCATAGAAATTTAACCGTACCTTGAAAGGATATCTGTCTGTTGTCTGTTCAATATTGATTGTGTCTTGGGTTGGATCAGGTTGTGATCGAAACGATCGCAATACGGATCGAAGTGTTAAAGTGCAAGCCCAGTTACCACTGGTCTTTCTGTCCACTACCTCGTGTGCTGCCAACGACACGATCCAATTGACATTAAAGCAAGCGCTTCGCAATTTGGATGTCTTCGTTAATAATGAGACGGCGAAAACGCTGATGAAGGACAGCCTGACTGTATTTATACCGCTGGATGGCTCAAGGGTAGGGGTTTTTTCAATAATTGTGAGTGGTTTGACAGCAACGAATAGAAGTATCAGAGATACGCTGTTCATTGAAGTGCACTCTGACATCAAGCCCCGGACAATTGACTATCAATTGCTAGCAACCTATCCACACCAAACAACCAGCTTCACTCAAGGACTAGAATTCCACCGCGGCGCATTGTATGAGGGGACCGGGATAAATGGTCAATCCAAGCTAATGAAGGTAAATCCCCTGACAGGTGAAATTGAACAGTCAAAAGCTCTGGCCGAACAGCATTTTGGCGAAGGGATTACGATCTTCGGTGATAAGATTTACCAATTGACATGGAAATCAGGCGAATGTTTTCGCTATACACTCGATTTTACACTTGATAAAACGTTTCGATATTACACTCAGGGATGGGGGCTGACACACACTGACACTACGTTGATTGTCAGTGACGGCTCCAATAGAATTTATTTTTATTCTACTGATTTTGATCGTCTTGGCGATATGGTTGTTTATGATGACAAAGGCCCTGTCACAAAACTGAATGAATTGGAAATGGTTAATGGCTTCCTTCTTGCAAATGTCTGGGAAACCAACCGTATCGTTCAAATAGAAATCAAATCCGGTAAGGTCGTTGGGGAATTGAATCTGATTAACCTTGTCCCGATGAATCTTGGTGATGCTCGATCGGATGTGCTCAACGGGATAGCATTCAACAAGAAAGAGGGCACACTGTATGTCACAGGTAAAAATTGGCCTGCATTGTACAAATTGAAAGTAAACGGTTTTCTCAATTCAGGCAACGGCCGCTTGCTCTAACAGTCGTTGTATCAGATGACGAGGATTTCACGCCTCGCACGGAGAAAGTCAGAAGAAGGCAAACTGGGTTGATTTGCAGGCCAGGTTCTATGATCCGCCGGTTGAAAGGGTCTTGCAGGTGGATCCGGCTACTGAGACACAGGAGCGCGTTTCAATCTATCAGTATGGCTGGAATTGTCCTATCTTGCGAAGCGACCCAAATGGAGATTGCCCCGGGTGTGTGATCGAGCTTCCGTTGTGTATGGTACGCATGTTGCAACCAATGTTTTTAAAAATGGGGGATTAACAAAGAGTCTTTTACAAAAACCATCAATCTGACTGCATTTGGTTTAGCTGCGATTGAGCGCCGAGTCATCCGCTGGCAGCGTTCACTAGTCAAAACAGCTGTAACTGTTGCAAATAATGTTGTTGAAGTGGGAATTGATGGTGGCGGACAATTAGCCGGAGTATAGAAACAAAGGGCGTAAATGTCGTAGGAAATAGTACTATCGATGTCATTTCCGACTTAACGACTGGCGGTATTGTCAATAATTCGGCCAAAGGAGAAGTCAAAGAAGGTTGTCCAGAGCGTAATAGGGGGAAGAAGGGGACAAATTAGTAAAAAGAGTGAGGTCTGAATTAAGAGGAACTGGTGTCGATATCACCAGGAATATCAATAATACTGTTAAGCAAACGTCTAAGGGCATTGTTACCAATGTGCCTGGAAGGGTAGGAGATTTAGCAGAACCTGTAACAAAGGTAGTTACCAATTCTAAGAAAAATGAGATCAAGAAAATTACAAGCCGTTAAAAGAAACAAACCATTTTCTATTAAATTTTATTTTGGAATTTGCGTAATCATGCTAGTTGTGGGCTATCCTGGGTATTTCGGAGAAGTTGACCACCTGATTCCGTGGCAAATTGACCACCTATTTAGCTGGCGGCCGAAGGCAAAAAATGCTGTAGAAGCGGTTCAAAATTAGTAAATAAAAAGTGTTTTTATTGG
>NZ_JAMOZL010000022.1 GCF_023667495.1 Dyadobacter sp. MSC1_007 | reverse complement strand
ATTCAGGTGGTCAATTTACTCCGAACTCAGGTGGTCAGTTTACTCCGAATTGGGGTGGTCAATTTCACGCGGAACAGGTGGTCAGTTTAAACCGAATTGAGGTGGTCAGTTTCACCGAATTTTCCACAGATACACCACTATGCATGAGTAAATAGCCGGAAAACACATTCCGGCTATTTTTTTTGCCCGGTGGGTTACATAAGACCTTCAAAACCCGTAACCTTCATAAGTAACCGCATTGTAACCAATAATACCATGTAATTTTGTAAAGAACAAGTGGTAATATTTCGCCGAAATTAAATATAATTCACTCTAAATCAGCTAGTTAAAAATTTGTAGCGATTTTTTTATTAGGAAATTGAAAACAAAACTTTTAACATTGTTGTAGATTTTATTTTACGTCATTAAGGTTTTTAGTAAAATAACATCTACGCATACCATTACAGTCCGTAGCAACGGAAATCTGTTTAATAACTCACTCAACGGTAAACACACATGATGAAACATCGTTATCAAAGGCTCTCGCTAAAAGGCGATTCCCAGGCCCAGTCCGGGCACTTTACAATTGCAACCCTTCTTGTTAAAACTTGCCTGACCAGTTTTCCAGGTCAGTCCAAACCTCTTCCTCTGGCTGACAATTGTAGGATTTCTTTAAAAATGTGCGAAAGGTATGTGGGGCCGTCTTACATCACTTATGCAACAACAAAAGCTGTTGCATAAGTGATGTAAGACGGAACATATAGGCGTCTCCGTTTGCGCCATCTTATGGTTTTGCATCACGTGCATTGCCAGGAAAACTGTGCAAACGAGTACACCAGACTGTTTACAGCGGGTAAACAGTTACGATTTGACCAGGCTCATTCAGCAGACTGGCCCGAGGAATTATTGTGTCCATTTGAATCAATTTAATCCCCAACAAATATCTTTTACCACTAAAACAATTTTTATGAAAACACGTGCTCTAAAATTATTCACACTCCTGATGTTCCTTACATTCTTCCTTTATGATTGTAAGGACAAAGATGCCGACACTCTTGGACCAGCAAACAATGAATTGTCCAATGAGCTCGACAAAGTTGAAATGTCAAATGTAAAGTTGGAAGAGACCCCCGACATCAGACTTGAACAGGGTAAAGTAGAGACGTCTACTAAAACACAGGAACTGAACAGCTCTCTGGGAACGGTTACGTCGGGAAACATTCCAGCCAGCGTTTCGAAAGCAGCCAGTGAAGTATCCGCCTCACTTTCTGATGCAGAAGTGAAAAAGCTCGCCCAGGTTACAACTGCACAGGCTTCTTCTAAAACCACGCTGACTTCCGCGGAAGTGCAGGCAATCCTTAAAAAAGTAGCGCAGGATGCCAGACTTCAAGGTTATCTGTCATTGCTTACCCTTCCCAAAGTAGAAGGCCTGAACGACCCTGGCAGAACAACTGGTGGCGGCACCGTGCAAGGCGACGTATCCAGTCCTGCAGTAGAAGCAAATAACTCGGATGACTGTGTTCAGCGCGCTAACGAAAAGTTTGACAGGACTAAAGAAAAACTGGACGATAGCAAAGCTAAAGCGCTTGATAAAATCAACGACGCTTACGCCAAAGACCTGGAAAAAATCCAAAAAAACTATGAGAAATGTGTTGGCGACAAAGGTCCTCAATACTACGAGGCATTACGCAACGCCGGCATCAAAGTCGCTGAAAACGCATTGGCTGCATTGGACAAAGCAAAGCCTTTTCTGAGCCCTCAGCAATATGATCAATTGAAAGCGCTGATTAACGCGCAATTGCTGGATTATCTGGACAAAGTAAACAAACTGGAAGCGGCTAAGACAGCCACATGCACTGAAATCGCCGACCTTGCCAAAGCACGCGCATTGCAGATCAAAGATGCCAACACAGCAAGAGTTGAAGCATCTTACGCCGAGGCTCTTGCGAAAGCTACTGAGCTAAGAGACAAAATGATTGCGAATTGCCACAATCAAGGCGGAGGTAACTAATCGTGCGCCGATGAAGTTATTTTCAAAAATCAGAAAGGGGAATTTCATGTTTCCCTTTCTGTTTGCCTTGTTCATGTGCCCACTCACTTACGGGCAAACTAATATTTCCGGGAAACCAGGATTGATCTACGTTCCAACTGCCCAGAAATCGGACGTAGGGACATTTCAATTCGGCTACCACTTCAATCCCATCGACTATGGTTTCCGTTATAACGGTAGGAATTCAGAAGGCATTTACTTTGCCAATCTTACTTTGCTCCCCCGCCTTGAAGTAAATATCAATCTGCTACGGGTCAACAATGAGATTCTTCGGGGCCAGAAGGGCATCGGCGACCGGCAACTCGACCTCAGATACCTGATCCTTACAGAAACCGCAAAACGTCCCAGTCTGGCGGTCCTCATTTCCGCACCTTTCGGCATTGATAATTCCCTATCGACAAACGCCATCGTTGCCAGCAAGACGTTCAGATTAGGTCCAAAACTATACGCAGATGTGACAGCAGGGTTAGGCAGCCCGTTTTATGTGCAACGCGACGAATCTGAAAAAAGCAACTACAATATCTTTAACAGTCTCCAAATCAGAAAAAAAAGCGACCTGCCCTACCGCTACCTGTCAGGCCCGATCGGAGGAGTGAATTTACGACTGGATCGGAAGGCAGGATTTATGGCTGAATGGGACAGTCAGCACTTCAATATGGGCCTTTATGGCACACTTTTCAGACGCTGGACCGTCCAAGCTGGCATTCTGAACTTTGACCAGGTCACTTTTGGCACATCATACGCACTCAACTTATTACCGCTTCCAAAAAGATTTCGGGAATACCAGAACAAACCAAAAGCCGGGCAAACGGATCCTGAAAAGCCAGCGGAGCTGACAAGGGAAAAAGTGGCTCAAAACTTCGAAAACACGACGCTTGATACCCTGAAAGGCAGCGTTTTCTATGAACAAAGGCTTTACCGCAATCCTTATTTGGGTATGCTTGAAATGCGCAGTTCACTCGCGGATTCTAATATCAGGGAATACATTCCCATGTTCCAGGGCATGCCAATCGGTGTTTACCGGATGGATAAAAAGATCACCTACCGGCAGCTCACAAAGAATGAAATGCCACGAAACCGGTTTTTGCTTAGCAAATACAAGTTCGACTTCTGGCTTCAACCTGTGTTTGCCGCCAATTTTGGGTACCGGGCAAAAACGCTGCAAAGTAATACCAGTGTGCTGCTTCAAACACAGTTCAACCTGCTGAATGGATTGGCGCTGCACGCCGGGGTGCTATTCCCTATTACAAACGATCTGGACGACCGCCCCAAAAAGATCCGGCCTGCGCCGATTTTCCTGAACCAGTTCCTTGCATTCGGCAATCACTTCATCAGCGCTTCCGCTGGCTATTTTCACAACGATCAATATGGCGTGAACCTCCAATACCGCCATCAGGACTTTACAGGTCCATGGTCATTCGGGGTCGAAGGTGGGTTGACAGGCCTTTACTATTATGCAGATAAAGGCATCTATTACGGAAATATGGACAAACTGATGGTGATCGCCGACGCATCCTATCGTCTGGCACAGCCCGATATCACGCTCAAACTATCCGGTGGCAGATATGTTAGCGGCGACGAAGGCGGAAGAATGGACCTGATCCGGCAATTTACGAATGTGGAAGTCGGGCTTTACGTAATGAAAACCACCAATGGCACTACTGCGGGTTTCAATTTCGCCGTGCCAATACCGCCGGGGAAAATCTTACAAGGCAAGAAATTCCGGTTCAGAACTACAGATGAATTCCGTTGGGAATATAACTATACCCGCGGATTCCGAATAGGCGAACGCTATCGAACCGGCTATCAGCTCGATCAAAAGTTAAGGCAGTACCATGTCAACTACCTTAACGGTCAACACCGATAATGCTTTTTTGTTATAAATGCATCGGATCGCCCCTAAAATACCTATTAAGTAAGTTTTGCTTTAAAGAAATCGATCGTGCGTTTCCAGGCAAGTTCTGCCGCGGCTTTGTCGTAACGAGGCGTTGTATCGTTATGAAAGCCGTGGTTCACTTCCGGGTACATATAGGCAGTATATTCTTTGTTGTTTTCTTTTAGTGCGGCTTCGTAAGCAGGCCATCCTTCGTTTACGCGGGTGTCGAGGCCAGCATAATGCAGCAGGAGCGGCGCTTTGATTTTCGGTACGTCCGCTACTGCCGGCTGCCCTCCGTAAAAAGGAACCGATGCAGCCAGTTCAGGAATGCGTACTGCCATCATATTCGCGATGGCGCCACCGAAACAAAAACCGACTACCCC
Source organism: Dyadobacter sp. MSC1_007 (assembly GCF_023667495.1). Classification (GTDB taxonomy): domain Bacteria; phylum Bacteroidota; class Bacteroidia; order Cytophagales; family Spirosomataceae; genus Dyadobacter. Next base: position 25,914 of record NZ_JAMOZL010000022.1, on the reverse strand, counting down.
AATTTTTCCGTTGCAGTCTTTATGGTTTTTTAAGTACTCGTAAGCAGCTATGAAATCTTCCTGCATTTCATTCCTGTCACGCTTGGCCTGAAGCTCCCGCCCTGCGTCGTCATTGCCCGGGTAGCCGCCCAATGGAGAAAGTGCGTCTGGTGCAATGGAAATGAATCCGGCTAATGCAGCTCTTCGTGCAACATCCTCGATATGCGGGTTCAGCCCCCTGTTTTCATGCACTACGACAATGCCTCCCAGCTTCCCCTTCGCGTCTTTCGATTTTGACAGCAAGGATTTGATCGTCCCGCCACCTTTAGGAGACTTGTAATTCACATAGCCCGATTCCAATCTCGGGTCTTCCGCTGAAATCTGAATTGCACCCTGATAATCCGGCATAAGAAAGCTCATCAGCGAAGCAACGGTAACACCTCCAACGGCATAGGTAGACAAGTTTTGCATAAAATTCCGTCTGTCTATCCTGTCGTGGGCATAGTCGTCATAGAGATCAAAGATTTCCTGTTTGATATCTTCTTTCCTGATCTGGGTCATATTGCTGATCGTTAGGTTTTTAATGTATAGTTTTCTTACTAAATATCTTTTTTATTAAAAACCTTTCGGAAAGCTATTCTACTACCAATTTTCGGCTGGTAGTTTGTTCATCGGAAATTAGCTTAACAAGAAACACCGCCGGTCAATCCTGTCAAATCCGGTTGAACGTTGAGGATCAACCCAAACTTCGTTTTAATGTTACTCCACAACCAGCTTTTCGGCCGCATGGGCATGGCCGGACTGTGCTCTTAGAATATATATACCTTGTCTGAGCGACGTGATATCAAGCGGACTTTCCGCAGATTCCAGACTACTTACCTGCACCTCATTGCCGGTTCTATCGAACACCTGAACATTTACCGGATAATTCCATTCGCCTTTAAATTGCAGGGTTATTTGCCCGGATGCCGGGTTAGGAAAGATTGCCATTGTGTTGATCCCCACCTCTGATTGCAGTCTTTTCTTTTTTGAGGAATAAGTAAACGCGAAGACTTTTCCTTTTATCGCAGGCTTTTCAAGATCGATGGTCGTAAGTTCCCTGCCTGACGAACTCCTGACGGTAAGCAAAGACCCGTTTCTTAAAAAATCAAACTGGGGTTTTGGCTGTTGCAGGTTCGCCGCATAGGCTCCCTGAGGTGCTGGGTCCTGCATGTCCTGTGCAGATACTCCGCTAAAAATGAAGGCAAACGAAGTGGCAGCTACAATTTTGATAAACAGTTTCATAGGTCATAGCTATTTGAATGTAATAGAATTATTTATGGTCCAGACTAATATCTGAAAATTGGAAGTTGTCCTGCCACTCGTGTGAGGGGGAGGCCGGGTTAAGGACGTCGATGGTAATAATATGATTATTGATCACGGTTTGCCCGTTGAGTATCACAGAAAAGCGGGGCGGGTCGAACAGATTATAAAGCAGAGGGCCAACCACATCGAGCATTTTCAGTTTGAGCGTGTATTTACCAACCGGTTCGTCCTTTTTAAACATCCCCAGAACGGCGTTTTCGGAGTCCACCTGGAGCAATGAAACAGGGTTGCCATTCGCATCTACAATTTGTACCTTATCACCGTTAGGGTCAAATAGCTCCACTTCCAGAAAATAATCTGAAGTCTCGAAAGGAAATGGGTCAGCGGGATCGAGGTCATTCCTGTATGCATGCAACTCTATACTCAAATCTTTTAAAGGTGTTGCCGGTGGATTGTTATTGCCACCTGCAATGGTTGAAAAGAGCACTGTAGGTGCGCTTATCCCAGGGCAACTTGCTGAATTTTTGATAGTCAGGGAATAATTTTTACTGTTGCCGAGTGTGCCCGCAGGTACAAGCATGGAAGTAGCCGTAGTGGGCGCATTGTTAAACCCGTTGATGGGGACTCCATTGCTTAGGATGGTTACCAGGTACTGGTCCCCCGGTTCAAACCAAAGACTCGGGTCCCAGGTGATGGTAAAATTCTTTGATGGATCGATCTGGTCGAAGTCGCCTGGAAATTTTGGAAAAGGCTGGTCGGCGCAGATGGTGTAGTTGAACGACGGCGACAATCCTGATTCAGCTCCAAGCGGACCAACTGCAGATACGCTTACCTCAATGCCCTGCTGATCGTCAAACATCAATTGATCCGTGATTTCTTTTTCCAGGGCTTTTCCTGGGGTAGTAAAAGTCGTGATCAGATTAGAAGTTTTTTCCTTGACGTAAACCTTAAAGTGATGGACCAGGTTTAAGTCGACAGTGTTGGCCGTCCACTTAAAAATTTTACCAAAATACGATTTGTAGGCAATCGGATCTTTCGGATCGGGCCCCGACATGGCCAGTAACATGGCGTTCTTGTCGGTTTTTACGCGCCACACGTTAGTACACGCAGCATAAACAAAACCCTTTTGCGGTAAAACCCTTACGAATAGATTAGTTTGATCGGCGATAGCTGGCAATGTGACGAGCGTGGCAGTCACGTTACCAGAAGCCACTTTTGAAGCTATTACATTCGAAAAGGCATCATCAGTGGCTACCTGCACAAGAAATTGTACGGCTCCCGGTGCAGCGTACCAATCCACCCCAAAGCCAAGGGAGCTTACTGTGGCAGGCAAATCATTTGGCTTTTGATTGAGGGCCTGAAGCACGCTTGTGGAGGGGGCGAATGTTTGAAGACTATCCGTCTTCGACCAGGCGCCAAAATTGTTGATAATCTTTGCGGAATTGTTACGCTCTGCTCTGACACGGACATAATATTTCTTGTCAATCTCCAAAGCAGTGTTGACTATCCCTGATTCTGTAAAATTGCCGGTATAATTGGCCGATCCTGTAAAAACCGGATTGGCAAAATCCTTGTCGGTCGCCACCTGAAAAGTGAATTTTTCCGCATTAGGCACTGATTTCCAAAAAATGGACGGGTTATTCCAGGCATTGACGATAAAGCCGGCCGTAGGCACTCCATGCCAAAACTGGGGCTTTTTGTCGTCCAGTTTGAAGGCATGCGTCGGACTGAACTGTTGAAATAACTGGCAAAGCGGGTTCAGTCCTTTGCAGAAGTCCGCATCGGCTTTGGTTATTTTCGCTCTTGTATATACGGTTTCGGACGGATGGTAATAGCCTGTTGCTTCCCCAACATAAACCACCCCGCCGCCTGGTTTAAACAGCGCGTCAAAACTACTTACTTTAACTGCCTGTACATTCTCTGAAAAGTCGTATTTCGTAGACATCTGCACTTCCCATTCCTGGATGCGCTTATCGTTATCCCATGAAAGATGAATACTTACACCGGGCCAGGGGTCTACGCCAGAAGTGGCATTAGCAGGCGACAAGGAGAAAATAGGCAGGTTATTATCGCAGACACCAACGGCGCACCAGGATTTTTGCACCGCTATATACTCGGGTGAATTTAGTCCATATAATTGTTCAGCGGCTTGAAGCGTGAATGACTTGAATGCGGGGTAATCGGAGTATACTTTCAGAAATGGAATTGCATCCCAGACGATTTGGATAGCTTTTTCTACGCCAATACCTGTCAAGTTGCTGTACATGTACCCCAGGTCATTGGTCGCAGATCCCTGGGAGCCGGAAGCAACCAAGTAGAACCACTTTTGCAATACTCCGCCTCCTGGATGTTCTTTGTAGTCAGTGGAGCACAGATTAACAAAATTTTGCCCATTGTATGTATCTGCAAAACCAATGCTTTTAGGGTTCGAGGCATCCCGGGCTTGCGTCGGAATCTGATCTGCAAATATCCAGTTGTAGTTCTGCGGACTATTCTTTTTTACCCGATTTTTAATATACAGGCCGAAAACGTCGGCAATTCCTTCGTTCAGGGTTCTGAACTCGCTACATACCTCGGGTTTGTCAGCTCCGATGCCGGATTTGTATCTGAGGATTGCATGTGAATATTCATGTGCAATTATGTCTACCACATTAACAAATGGATCTGAATTTGTAATGCTTCTTCCAAAGTTAAACACCTCGAAGTTGCTCGTTTTAATAAATGCAGCGTAAATTGGGCTACTTGGTGCTGTCTCGTCAGAGTTTTCCAATTTGACGTTAATGGGTGCTACTCCAATTCCGTCGATTCCTTTCCAGCTGAATCTCTGATTGTATTCTTCCATTACTTTCTCGAAACCGACCAGTGTCTGAACAGCTTCCGGACTCGTGTAAGGTGTTGAATTGTCCGTAAATACGTTGCTGTAAGGAGACTTGTCTTCGAAACTATGAAGGCTACTTTGGATCAACCCTTTTAATATAATGGCTGGGAACCCATTTTCCGGCAACGTTTGCAAACGATATATCTTATCACTTAACGGATCCGGGTTCACAGTGTATTCTAACGCTCTGAATGTTTGTAGCCCATCAAAATAACTCATGGCCGTCCGATCGACATTTTTTGCATTATGCAGCGTCTGGGAAAAAGTAAATTGGTTTTTCAGAAATAGGGCGAAAATCGTGAAAACAAAGAGTGCTCTTTTCATTTTTAATAGAATAGTGTTGTGTTTGTTTTTATTTGATATCCAATACAATATCCGGGTACTGAAAGCCTATCTTCCATTCATTGAAAATTGAAGCAGCATCAAAGAAATCCACAGTAATGACATGGTCGGTTATTACTGGCTGTCCATTCAGCTTTACCGAAAAGCGGGGCTGGTCGAACGGATAGTAAACCAGAGGATCAAAAATATTCTTCACTTTTAGCCTGAGCTTGTATTTGCCTTCCGGTTTGTCGCTGCCGACCATTATCACCCCTGAGTTTTCGGAATCCACCTGCAATTCTGTTACCGGGAGAAAGTTTGCATCTACGAGACCGAGCTGCGTTCCATCCGGCTCGAAAAGCTCGATCCCTAGCACATAATTTGAGGTTCCCCATGCAGGAGGGAAAACGCTGCCATCAGGATCATTCCGAAACGCTTGCACTTCAATATTGAAGTCGACAAGCTTGGGTGGTTGGGGCTGGTTCATACCGCCTACGCCGCTTGCTGTGAAGAAGATTTCGGGCAACAGTATTCCTGCACACGAGGAGGAGTTCTTTACTGTGAGGGTGTAGTTTTTTTCATTCGTGAGCGTTCCTGCAGGAACAAGCATCGAATTGGCGGTGGTAAGTTTGTCGTTGAAACCGGAGACAGGGTTACCCTGATCTTTGATAGCTACCAGGTATTGACTTCCCGCATCGAACCAGAAGCTGGGATACCATTCGATGTCGAAATCTTTGAAGGGATCAACTTTGCCGAGGTCTCCCGGGAAGGATACGCCGGGATGATCGGGGCATATATTGTAGTGAAACAGTTGACATAATCCGGTTTTTGCACCCAGCGGATTTACCGCCAGTACCTGTACATCGAAACCCTGTTTGTCATCGAATATGAACGGATCTTGCAAATAAATATCAAAAACTTTGCCTTGTGTTGTGAATATGGATTTAAGATTGGAGCTGTTATCTGTTAAATGAAATTCAAAGTGATCAACCCAGTTCAAATTTAAGGAACCACCTTTCCACTCGAACGCCACACCAAAGGCTTTATATGGAATCACTGATCCGTCAGGCGGCCCTTTCATGGCAGGCAGGATAGCGTTTTGATCGGTTTTGATTCTCCAGATGTTTGAGCAGGTTCCGAAAGCTGCGCCTTTCTGCGGGAGCACGCGCACAAATAGTTCTGTTTGATCGGAGACAGGTGGCAATAAGACTTCGATCGAATTGAGATTACCTGCTGCCGTTTCAGAACGGATGATATTACCGAAGGCATTGTCTGTCGCAACCTGAACGACATAGTGACTTGTGCCGGGATAAGGATCCCATCCCACCCAAAACCCAAGACTGCTCACCAAAGAGGCCGGATCATTGGCCTTTTGACCTACTGCCTGGATGATAGAGGTTTGTGGAACATTGGCATAAATAGTCTCCACAGCAGACCATGCTCCAAAATTATCAGTGATATTTGGTGAATTCAGTCTTTCGGCCCTTACACGCGTGTAATAGGTTTTGTTTGTTTCCAAGGATGCGTTGATAAGACCCGTTTCGAGGAAATTACCGGACACTGGAACTTCGTCATTGTATATCATCTTGGAAAAGGCGTCGTCAGTGGCGACTTGCAACGTGTAGCGATGTGCGCCTGAAACGGATTTCCAGTCAACCGAAGGGTTGTTCCATGCATTTACATACCAGGTGTTACCAGGCACAGCGTGCCAGAACGTGGCTTGTTTATCTTCAAGCGTAAACGCATGGGCAGGGCCGAATTGCTGGTAAAGTACACAAAGTGGGTTGTACCCTTTGCAAAAGTCAGCATCGGCTTGAGTGATGCGAGCGCGGGCGTAAACCCTTTCACCCGGATGGTAATAGCCAGTAGCAAAGCCTGCATGGGCAGTTCCCCCTCCGGGCTTGATGACGGTAGTAAAGTTTTTAACCAATACGCTTTGCAGATTTTCGGAAAAGTCAAAGCTGGTAGACATCTGGACTTCCCATTCTTTTACCCCGTTGCCTTCCCAGGTGACGTTCACATTCACTCCCGGCCAAGGCTGTACGCCTACGGTCCCGTGTGCCGGGGACATTGAAAATACACCCAGATTATTATCACAAATACCCACTGCGCACCAGGCGTCCATCACGGCCAGATACTCGGTAGAATGCAACCCATAAAGCTGCTCAGCTATTGTGAGCGAAGCCTTTTTGAGGTCATTGAAATCGGTGTATTTGCCAACATAATCGAGGCATTTCCATACAATCTGAATGGCTTTATTGATACCGATGCCATTGAGCTTGTACGAATAGCCGAGATCATTCGTTTCGGTACCAATGGTGCCGTTTGCCAATAGATAATACCAGTGATCTATAACGGTGGCATTCTTATGCTCCGGGTAATTGCCGCTTTCTGGACAAAAAGAAGCGTAAAAATTCCCATAATATGTGTCTGGCTGTCCAATCGCATTGGGATTATCGAACGATCTTCCTGGAAAGAGAAATCCTTTTGAAATATTCCATTTATAGAATGCAGGGGAGTTTTGTTCGTATTCGTTGAGGGCATACAAACCAATGATGTCTGCAAGGGCTTCTGCGAGTACTTTTCTCTCGCTACAAGGGTCGAGGTCAAACGAGTTACCTTTTCCTAGTTTTGCATCGATGATGCCATGAACGAGTTCGTGGGTTACCGCGTCGATGTGCGATAGTTTTTCAGGTTCAGTTCCGTCTGTCAAATAATAAAACTCCTGATCAACCAGGCTATATGACGGATAAGTGATGTTCGATGGTGTAGAAGGAGCCAAAATATTCCATATAATCGGCTTACTATTGATTGCCTGGTTGTCCAATCCTGTCCAGCCGAATTTGTCTTTCAATACTTTCAACGCAACCTGAGTTCCAAAAAGGAGTGTTGTAGCATCCACGCAATGTTTGAAATCGAAAAGGCCATTCTCGAATAGACCATCAAATGGGGGTTGATTTATGAAATGAATCTCTTCAAACTGGTCATTGATGATTCTAACTTTAACCGAGGGAAAACCATTTTCCGGTAAGCTTTCCAATCTCCTTTCAAGTATAGTTCCTTGGGGGTCGGTTGAATATTCCATGACACGTACCGGTACGATAGGGTCGTAGTGATCGGTGAGCACGTCTTGAGTAACATTATGCTCATTGTAGATCTGTTGGCATTTGCCACCTGTATGCTCCAATAAGAAGAGTACGCAATAGCAAATCAGTAGCCGTAAATTTTTCTTCATAATCCGTGCCGGTTTTTGTACTAAATACAATTGCAAATAGCCTCAAAAAAGACGGCATTCCGGTAAATTATCGGGTAGTTAAGGACTAGTATAGGTATACATTTAACTAGCGCCGTTTCAGCAAGGAAAGGAGGAGGTGGTGCCGGGCCGTGGATTGATCTGGCATAGATGGAAAGTAGCATTCAGGCCGGAATTGCCATGCCCGCGCGTAGCAAACAAAAAAGCACTTACAAGTTTTATCTCGTAAGTGCTTCATTTTCAGGCTCCCGAAGTTGGGCTCGAACCAACGACCCTCTGATTAACAGTCAGATTCCCAATATTTATTTATTCATGCAAATTTATAGATATATATTGATTATCAATATTTTATGAATATATCGTTTCTGTATATTTGCTCACTTTTACATATATTTGCAATAGTTGTGTATCAAATTGTGTATCAAATATGGGAATTGCAATACCGACGTTCAAAGTTCTTCTGGATGAAAGAAAAGAGAAAGCAGACGGATCATATCCACTCAAACTGCGCGTTACATTCAACCGTAAAAGGATGTACTATGGCGTAGGAATGGATCTGACAAAAGAACAGTATAAGAAGCTCGAAACCACGAAACAAGATAAACTGAAAGAGGTTCGACTGAAAGCCAGAGCTATCGAAGTTAAAGCTGAGCGTATATATAAGGAGTTGCGCGAATTCAGTTTCGCGGAATTTGAAACGCACTTTCTTGCAAAAACTGTTGAAGTTAAACCAGTGGATGTGTACAGCTTATTTTCGGTATACATTGAAAAGTTGAAGGCTGAAAACAGGATTTCCACTGCGCAATCCTACGAGTGCACCCTCAATTCTATAAAGAAATTCAAGTCCAGGCTGACTTTTGATGAGATTACGCCCGAATTTTTGAATTCATACGAAAAGTATATGTTGGATGACGGCAAATCATCCACCACGGTGGGTATATACCTCCGATCATTAAGAACAATTTATAACCAGGGCATCGAAGCTGGACTCGCGAAAAAAGAACTATATCCATTCAAAAAAGCGAAATTTCAGATTCCTGCGGGAAGAAACGTAAAGAAAGCCCTTGTTATCAAAGAGATACAGCAGATCTTCGAATATGAGACTCCACCAGGAACCAGTATGGAGAAAGCCAAAGACTTCTGGATATTCTCATATCTATGTAATGGCCTTAACCTAAAAGATATATGCAGACTACGTTACAAGGATATTGATGGTGATACATTGCATGTTGTGCGAGCGAAAACCCAACTTTCTACTAAGTCCAACCAGAAGACAATTAGCATTCACCTAACAGATCAGGCAAAAGCAATTATTGAAAAATGGGGACAGCAACCCGCTAGCCCTTCTATATATGTCTTCCCTATACTCTCAGAAGGACTAACGGCACTCAGGGAGCGCCAGCTGATTCAACACTTTACAAAGCTTGTAAACAAGTACATGGGTAGGATTGGAGAATCTTTGGGTATAAGTAAGCATATTACCTCTTATACCGCGAGGCATTCATTTTCGACAGTGTTGAAGCGTAGCGGTGCGCCCATTGAATATATTTCTGAAAGCTTGGGGCATAGCAGCTATAAGACCACTCAGAGCTACCTCGATAGTTTTGAAGATGATGTGAGAAAGCAGTACTCCGAGCTCTTACTGAAATTTTAATATTAACATATAATGGAAGGTTTCAATGTTGATTCAGAAAGTAGTGATCTTGAATCATTACGAGACAGATGGAATGATTATTTCAACGAAATTTTCGCGAAGGTGGAGTATGAATACACATTGTATGATGTGATTACCTATGAAGATCAAATTGACCCTGAAATTCCGGTGCCTAAGCAAGAAGATCGTGTGATAGTTGGTACCAGGACGACTTGCCGAATAATCTTTAATAAATTCAGAGACTCGGTAGGATATCGTGACCACTTATTCAGCCTGGTGGAGAAATACAAAAATCGGTTTGTAGAGTTTATCGATAATGACAATTACTCCGTAAGCGAAAGGTTAAGGTACTTTGAAGATAGATTGGCTGAAATTGGGAAGATCAAGAAATCAGTATTTCATATCAACAAGTCTAATCAATACCCATCTCGTCACGAAGAAACAGTTATTAACGAGCAAGGCGGAGAAGGCAACTTTTTGAAAGCACAAAACGACTTTATTAAGTATGGTGAAATGATCTACGGCTGTGTACATGTTTTCATTGACGTTCAATTCGAAAGCTTGCTTCATCTGGAACGCTTGCTCAACAATGCAGCGAGATTCATCCCTGGTAGGCTCACATCATACAAAACAGAGTCAGATGCCGATAAACTACCATTCCGATCTTCTAAGGTGGATTTGCTTTTATTAATGGTAGCATTAAAAGACCTTGGCATCATTGCCGTGGAGTCTGATCATCAATTGGCAAAATTTATGGAACGGAATTTTCTGTACAATAGAAAGCATTCATTGAAGGCCGTAAAAATCGCGATCAGTCAATACAGATCCGGAGAAAAGAACATAGCAACCAGTCTTGAAAGTATTCGAGAAAAACTAAAACCGTTATTCGATCCTAAATTTTCTATAAAAGACTGATTATCAATGGTACTCTGAAACAGTTACCATAGCTCCCCCAATCTTGCTCTTAAATTTGAGAAAATTTATAACGATGAGCACAGATAAACATAATTCGAATAGTTCACTGAAAGAAATCAATACAGGATTTCCAGAAGTACTCACAGTAAAGCAGGCTGCGCATTTTCTCAGCCTTTCTACATCCACTGTCTACACGTATATAAGTAAGCGTAAGATTCCTTATGTGAAACGCAATGGCGTGGTCTGGCTTCTGAAATCCAGGCTTATGGAATGGCTATATGAAGGCGAAAAGAAAACGTTTGCTGAATTGTCAGGTTGAAGCTGAATCGGAGCTGTAATCACAGTCCCGTATTGGCTGAGGCTTTTATCAGTTTAGCAACCCACGAGCTGGACAGCACTTCCAGCCCAATTTGTAAGTGCGATTTACTTTTAATAAATATAGATTATGAAAAATCTCCAATCTGAATCATACGATATTCAAGGACTTGTTCAATATTTTGGCCGTCCTGGACTCGAAACTGAGCGAAAAATGATCAAATTCCTGCAAATGACGGGGGTATTGAATGGAATGGAACCAAATCCACTACTCAAACGTAGGCGATTTATATGGTTAGAAACTACCAGCATAAATCGTGGATACAGAAGCAAGGCCGTTCAGAAAGTCATGTTTAATAAGTACGGAAGAGAATGGGTAGATGGACTGGCGGCATTATACCTCAGTGAAGAAGTTGATCACGCAAAGGAATCTGAATTTACAGATCGACTGTATTAGTGAGCTTCGATAGAGGTTTACGCGCCAATGTTATTACCCCTCCCCACATAGGGACGGACTTTTCTAATGATGTATATATTGAAATATGAATACAACAAACTCCGCGACGAGAAGTCCGGGTCCGCAAGAATTGCTTCAAAGCCTTTTGGCAACAGAATTACAAATACGCGATTATTCACACAGAGAGATTGTATTTTCTCCACCATTGATTACAATGGACGAAGTTCCCATCATCCGACGCGGTACTCTGAATGTAATCCAGGGAAAGCAGGGATCCAACAAAAGCAGATTAGCAGAACACTTTGCAAGCTTATTAATTGCTGAGGCACAACCTGCAATGTATTCACTTGGTTTTACTAAAATAGCTTCCGAAACCGTTACAGTAGCTTACATTGATACTGAACGCTCGGTTAAAGAAGAATTCCCGAATGCAGTGCGGAACATTCGCAGAAACGCTGGATTCTCAAACGACCCAGAAAATTTTCGATACACATCACTCAAAACTTACAGTCGTTCCAAACGCTTAGGTAGTTTGAAGACCTTTATCGAAGACGTTCGGGTAAAGACAAACAACCCAATTTTTGTTATTATTGACGTGATAACAGATGCAATAAGGGACTTTAATGATCCTGAGGAAAGCATGGAACTGCTCGATTTCTTAGGGAATTTATGCGAGCAAACCGACGCGACTGCATTGCAAGTCATCCACGAAAATCCGTTTGGTGATAAGGCACGAGGCCACGTGGGAACTGAAGCTATCAACAAGGCTGCAACAGTTATGCAAATCGGATTTGAAAAAGCTACGGATGAACATAGTTCACCCTACTTGACACTGAAATTTAAAAAACAACGCCATTCGGAGATATCAAAACAGATAGCTCTTCAATTTGACAAAGAGACGCACACTCTTAAACTTGCGAATCAGGCATCGTTTGAGGCAGCAATCCGGGAAAAAGATAAGAAAATCACAGCGGCGGAGGTAGCCCGATCGTTGGCTGATTGGAATGAAAAGGAGATTCGGCAGAAAGAGGCGCTAACGCGGGTTCAGGAAGAATTCCATTGTAGTTACAACACTGCGAAATCACGATTGAAGGAAATTGCCGACAATGGCGTAGAGATTGTTGGTGAAAATTGCGAACCATGCTTTCTAACTATAAAAGCTAGTAGCGGAACGGCCACGGTCTACGTCCTTCAAAACTATAAGGAAGCAAGCTAATATGTTGACCCAGCCAACCTGAGATTTCCTATGAGGGGCTTTTGTTTGGCTGGGTTATTGTGGCTCATTTTGTAGCTAACTGCTGCTCCTAGGTGTGATCGTTCTTCGATCATTTTATTAGGCATTATTCTCTGATAAGTGAGTCGACAAATCCTCCAAAGGACAGCGTATATCAGAATGCTATAAAAGTTGTAGAGCGGATTTAGCTTACACCAATCACCTGGCAGGATGGCCCAAAAGTGCCTACGATTTTTTCTTCCTGGCAAACGAGAATTACTCTAATGTCCCTGAATTTATCACAGATGTGTGAATGGCGACAACTCGGTATGACTCATAGAAAGCGTAGGTCTCTCCTTATTTTTTCTTTAGTAAAATACGTCAACGTCGCCAATCTGGGTAGACTTAAAAACCTGATAGGTAATACCTAGTACGGGGCCTAGTAATAACCCAGATGCTGCCATTCACAAGATTGCTTCTGAGAAAAACGGATCATTCGGTCCATAGCTCACAACCCAAAAATTCAGCAGAAGGGGTAAATATTTGAGCATTACCGGCTGTTGTCAATAATGTGAGTGGCGGCGACTCGGTACTACTCATAACAGTATTAGGGACTTCCCTTTTTTTTGGCCTAGTGAAATACGTCATCATCGCCGAGCCCGGATATTCTTAAAAACCTGATAGGTACTGCCTGGTACGGGGCATAGAAATTACCGATGCTCTGCCACTCACAAAGTTTGGTCTGCGTACATCGAGTCGTGGGCAACACAAGAAAAAATTCTGTGAACCAGTTTATTTCTGATCGCATTTAGTATTGACATATTGTTTTTACCTTCTTTTTGCTTACGAAGATAATATTGACGAAGAAACCCGTCCTTTTGTCTGAGGCACCCCATTGCTGCCAAATGGAGGTAGGCCTTTAGCTCTTTATTCGCAAAAAATGAAACTTTTGCTTTTCCCAAGGAAACCCCACCAGAAGATTTTTCGAATGGCGCAATTCCACAATAGCAGGCGAATTGCCTTGCCGTTGTGACTTTACTGAATTCATTGGTATGAACTATAATCTGTATCGCAATAATATGTCCAATGCAAGGAACTGAAGTTATGACTTCAACCAATCTGTTTAGTTTTTGATCAGAGCGAATCAAAGAATCTATTCGGAGATTTACAGCGTCGATATCCTCCTTTATCGCCAAAACGGTTCGTCGATAGTTCTCTCCCAGCTCGTAGCTTCGTTGTTTGCTAAGAAAATAGTCATTTACTTTTACTTCATTTAGCAAGATTTTGCGTGTTTTTAGGAGCCTCGCGCGGATTGCTGTTAGTTTCTGAAGCAGAATCACGCACTCGCGAGGAGGCTCGAATAGACGCATCCTTGCGATGTTTTTCTTTGCGTAGTCGGCTATCCTTATTGCGTCTATTCGGTCATTTTTTCCCCGAGCAATGCCGAGTGATCGCTTGATCTGCAGCGGGCCTTCCAGCCACAGTGGGATTCTCTTCCGCAAAGCTTCTTTTATTAAGAATTGACAAAAGACGCCCATGTCTTCCGCGCAAATTAGCACTTCCCTGGGGCGGCATCCGAGCTCCTTTATTTGTTGATTCAGGAAAACTCGAAGTGTATCCTCCGTATGGGCCATCTTATGAGTGGCGATTGCTCCGCCCGGCCTCAACACGGCAATATCGATGGTATACTTAGATATATCCACCCCAAAAATTGCTTTTGGATTGCAAGGAATACCGGGAGAATCCATGACTCACGACATTTTCGTTCAACCGTACTATGCTAGTTCTGGCTGCACTTCAATTTACGAAAATTTACTCACTTGCACTGTATACCAGTTCGCTTAACAAGATGAAACCAAAGAATCAGCGAGGAATCATCCTTAAACAGCTCTGACGTCGAATGGGAGGTATTGTTTATTCTGTCAAGGCAGTCATTTCTGAGAGAACAGCCGTCGTCCAGTCTGGCTTGCCAAATGTTCGGTGAGGAATTTGATAGATGCGAGAAGCCAAGTAGCAGTTATATGATAAAACCTTGGATATAAGTTATGACTACTTGTGCTATTCAAAAAAGGTCTTCCTCAAATGCCTTGGAGCACAGTTGCGATGTAGAAGGTACTAGCCAACCACACCTGTTACCTATGGTAATCCAATTGGTTGGCTGGCTTTACTCAAATATCTTCCTTCCGAGCATGAAGTTTTTCATTCCTCTCAACGCTCCGGAAATTCCAATTCCAAATTGTTCGCGAAGTTCTGAAATCAGTCGGCGTGTTATTTCTACGGATTGCTGATGGGCATTGTGAATCCAGATTTCAAGTTCGGGATCGGTATAAACCGGTTTTGGTTTCTGCGGTTCGCCGCTAGCCTTTTGAGTGGTATTGTTAGTTTTGGTTGAAGTTTGGGTAAATCCTTTTACACGTGTATATTCAAGATCATACCTTCGTCGTGCCTCGGTATCCATCAATAGTAGTTTGGCAGCAACAATGTCTTGCATTTTTTCAGTTGTATCCTTTCCTCGATTCGCATCCGGGTGCCAGACTTTGCACAGCCTTCGGTAGGACGCGACAATTTCCTCCTCAGTTGCCGTAGGTGGCACTTCCAGAGTCATATACAAATCCCTGAATTCCATCACTTACTGCTTTTATCTAGCTTATCAGAATCGGATGCCTTTGGGGATTTGCTTCTCCATATGGCAACAACACCTGCAAAGAAACCGAGCGCCAAGATTGTTCCAACAGCACCCGAAGGACCGGAAGTCCTCCCGCTGGACATTAACACCAATTGATTCAAAAGACCGTAGAGCATAAAAAGCCCGATTGATGCGATGATTTTAGAAAAAATAGTCATGAGGGTTTTGTTTTGGATCCTTGTTGAAACAGAAAAACTAGTATGGCGCCTCCGATCACGATTAGGAAATTACGTAGCATTACTGACCAATAGACTCGCGCCCCTTCCTCTTTTGCTAATTGCTCGATCGATTTTTCCGGCTCGATCACCGAAGTATCCCCGTAGCCTGAGTTGTTTGAGGAAAGGGTATCATTTGAAACATCAGGAATGGGTAATTGTTGATCGCCAGATGCCAAATTGCTTTCAGAACTACTGTATGAATTGGTTTTGCTTTCACCATCGGGGTAGACTGTTTCAAAATTACTTTCGAATGGATCGCGACCTCTGCGGATCACCTCCTGATATGTTTCCTCACCAATTTTTTGCGCCAATTCACTGTAATCGATTTCTCTTTCATTATCTCCATCTTCCACTATAAGGTCCGACAGTTTAACCCAGCCGATGGCTGCACCTCCATCTTCATCCGAATACCGGATAAAAGCGTATTTGTCCTTTATTTCAGTACCAGCAAACCTATTTGGTTGATAAACAAAACCTCCCACCTGTATACCATTGTAATCACGATAATAGACCGCTAACGAATTTCTCAACTTAAAATAGTGCAGCGGCGTACGAGAAGTTTTATAGTCACTCTTTGAACTGCCATAGTTATATTTTGGTGGCTCAACCGTCGTATCGTACCGTCGAGTATTTTCGCGATTCCAAACAACATGGCAATAAGGACACTGATCCCCGACATTGGAAGTTGATGAAACAATTCTGCCGCATTTTCCGCAGGTCGCAGAAGTTGTAATTTCCTGTGCATGAGAAAAATGCATAGAGCAGAACAATAGTATGATGATTATCCGAGCATTCATAAGAGGAGGGGTTGATACGCGAATGCAAAATATCAAAAATATAAATACCCAATATATTGGGTGGTAAAATTTTCATAAACAGCTCAGCTTTGAGCTGTGACGAAAAGTAAAAATCAAGATCTCCAAAAAGCGTTCGGTCAGCATATACGCAAACTCAGGGAAGAAAGAAACCTGAGTCAGGAGGAGCTCTATGATCTTGCAGGGTTATCGAAAAATCAAATCGGTAATATCGAACGTGGAGAAATAAATACTACCATAAGCACGGCCTTTGCTATATCAAAGGCATTCAACATTCATCTTTCGGAACTCTTTCAATTTGACTACCCTAATCAAACAGTAGTTTCCTGAGCCTACCTTGTCGTAGCCCGTTTTTCATTTCTTCAATTCTGCAAGTAAGGGATCCGATTATATATCCACCCCCGTGGATCTTGCCAGGCTTCTATGCCCCCCTTCATTTCGTCTTACGATATCCCCCCTCTGTTTTATATTTGATATTACTAAGGGCGTAGTCATCGGACAGAAAATTATCTAAAACAATCAAACATTTCAAAACTATGCTTACCGTAACATCCTACGCAAACAGGACTTCCACAGCAGATGGAAGCAAGTATTTTTCCCTCGAATTAACTAGTGACGATCCTGAAATCGTTCTTTCGCAAAGTGGCAGGTACTATGTTACTGCGAAACGGTGCTTTATGAGCTCCACCTTCCCTGAACCTGTATGCAAATCAATGCTTGGCAAACAGATACCTGGTGGAATTTCCAAGGTAGAATGTGAACCTTATGAATTCACAATCCCAGAAAGTGGCGAAGTCATTACTCGTCAGCATCGATACGAATACGCACCAATAGCAACGGCGTAACTTACCAATACAACTTTATCGCAGGACAGGGTCGAATGGCTCTGTCCTTTTTCATTTCATCTAGTTATAAAATCCCATGAAACTACATAAGGCAAGTCGTGACAATGTAAAAATCAAAATCGGCATTCAGGGTGCAGCTGGAAGCGGAAAAACGAAATCAGCACTTCTAGTATCCTATGGGCTAGCGGGTGATTGGTCAAAAGTCGCCGTGATTGATACAGAGAATCGAAGTTCAGAACTCTATTCTCACCTAGGGGCCTTCAATGTTCTGCCACTGATGGCACCATTTACACCTGAAAGGTTCAGGGAAGCTATCCTCACCTGTATCAATGCAGATATGGAAGTTATTATCATCGATTCCATATCGTCTGAATGGCAAAATATTCTGCAGGAGCATTCTTCCTTGACCGGTAACAGCTACACTAATTGGTCAAAGTTTACACCCAGGCATCAGCTGTTTGTGGATACCATCGTTCACGCTGACGTACATATTATATGTACCCTTCGCTCAAAGCAGGCGTATGTCCTCAATGAGAAAAATGGGAAGCATGTGCCAGAGAAGGTTGGAATGAAGCCGGTTCAGCGTGATGATATGGATTACGAGCTATCGCTGGTATTTCAACTATCCATGCAGCACCTGGCTACAGTCATCAAGGACAGAACTGAAATTTTCGGTGGTACACATGAATTCAGGATCACAATTGATACTGGAAAAAGGCTAAAGGGATGGTGTGAGCAAGAAACAGAAGAGCAAGAACTTGTCAGGGCTATCAATGACTGCCATGACATTCCTTCGCTGAAATCCATTTTTGAGCAACATCCCATATATCAGGAATCGCTTCGTATTCATTTCAATAATCGTAAAAAACAACTTTTGACATCCAATGGACAACATAGAGACAATTAGCCCAGTCGTTGAATCGACCACCACCAGTGTGTTCATTGAGGCGAATACAGTGCCCCTCCAATTTGCTGAAATGGAAAACCATCACATCATTCCAGTTTTTAGCAGAGATAATGAGCCCTTAATATCTCACCGGGATTTTATCAAAATCGCAGAAGACGTAGCTGCCACAGTATATAAGGATGAAATTATTATTCCTGCGAACATCAGGGTATCTCACCCTATCAAGGGTAGAATTCCCGACGCAAGGGACAAGCCAGCCAATCAGTTACACGAATGGGAGAAAACAATTTACTATGAACGGATGATGTTCCTGGTCGAAATACCCTCGATAAGAGAAACTGTTGATGGGAACGTGTTGAACCTGACGATTGGAGGAGTGAAGAGTTATTCTCAGGATAACCTTTCTGGTAGGAAGGGTTCAGATGAGCATTTCAAAATTTTCATTGGTTTCAAAAATCAGGTGTGTTGTAACTTATGCGTTTGGACAGATGGGCTACAATCGAACGTGAAAGTGAAAAACGGAGATCAACTCAGGTATGAAATCATGACACTGTTGCAGGAGTTTCGATTAGAAAGGCAACTAACTGCACTTGCGAAGCTTCCACAATACTCCCTTTCAGAACATCAGTTTGCAACGCTTGTCGGTAGGTGTAAACTGTACCAGTTTCTTCCAGCAGTCGACAAGAGAGAAATCCCTTCATTGTTGTTTGGAGATTCACAAATCAATGTGGTTGCCAGAGACTACTACCACGACGCATCATTCTGTAAACAGGATGACGGCTCAATCAACCTCTGGAAGGTGTTCAACCTCTTCACTGGTGCCAATAAGTCTAGCTATATTGATGGGTATTTGGCTCGATCAGAAAACGCGTCGGAGTTTATCAGCACACTCGCTGATTCTTTAGAAACAGGTAATAGCTGGTTTCTAACCTAACTGCAGAGACTTATAATCAGAATTTGTTATGATAATAAATTTTTGTTATTGCATAACATTTTCTGATTATCAGGGAATTGTATTCGTAATCAGCCAATTTGTCTCGGCCACCCAACTAACTTAAATTTCCTTTGGCTATTTGGCCATGGTTTGGTGACTTTTAGAAGGCAGTTCACCTAGTATGCTTGGCTCGAAATGCCAAACAATCGGCTTTGATATTAAATTAATTTTATCTTTTCTGTAAAAATCAAAATTCCACTCAAAAAGAAATACATTTATGGAATGTGAAAACATATAACAAAACAACAGAAACATAACTACATCTCAAACATGATTAACAAAGTGAAGAAGGTAAGCACTAAATGCTTGCTTGTGCTCAGTCTCATTTTTGCAGCTACAGCCTGTGATAAACACCTTGAAGTTGAAAACAATCCTGGTTCCGATGGAATCGAACTTTCGAACATTGGGGACATTAAAAGGGATTATGAAGCAAAACTCAATAAATTCAACGGATTCAGGGGAGGGCAAAAGAGGAAAGAAAAAATAAAAGGAAAGATCTTGGAATGGGATAAATCTTACACTGTCAAAAAAGGCAATGAGCAGAAAATAGTCGTTCCATTTAAACTGAAGGATGAAATATACACGAAATTAGCTGACAGTACACTTGCTGCATATAGCGATATCGCAACGTTCATAGTTTCTGGGAAGAAAGGCGAGTACACTTATGAAATAGCAACCAAGTTTCCCGATGCTGAGTGGCTAAACGATCAATCCAAGCCATTTTCTGGGAAAATCATTGTTGAAGACATTAACGGGAACTTCGTTAAGGGTTATAGGTATAAAGGGAATGAGATTATACCATTAACCGTTTCTGAATCGGGGGTTGGCCAACGCACATCTGCATTCGTTATGATTTGCGACGTGACGGACTGGTACACATGCTCTTATACTGGTGGGCAATTGATTGGCTGTGAATGGGATCGAGAAGAGCTGACAAACTGCGAAGTTGAATATGATGACTGGAAGCAGGACAAATTTACCGTCTATGAAGATGGTACGTGGTATCCGAATTTTACGTCATGCGTTGGATGTGGTAGTGGTAAGACAACAAGCTCATTGAAGAATCCGAACCTATTTATTATGACTTCGGAACAGCAAGCGGCATATCCTAGACTTACGGTAATGGTAAAAAGTTTATACGAATATGTAAAGGCAAATGCAGATGTTATGTTTATCTTGAAGACGCTAACTGGACTTTCAGATGCTACGATTCTTGATAAGCTGCAATGGGGAAAAGGCCCTACGATTAATGTCGTGGACATGACAGGAAGATTTGGATATTTTAACGCCAACAACCCAAGCGTACTAAACATCGATGCTTCATGGGTCCGTGGTCTGGAACAAGCCAATTTAGTTTCAACTCAGGAAGCAACGGGTTTCCTTTTGGCAGTAACAGTCCTACATGAATTCGTCCACTATGGTAGAAATGCAGCTGGGGAACCCGCTAATCCTGGTGGTGTCGAATACGGGTTCTCATTTGAACAATCAGCTTATGGAGTGTTCATAACTCCGGAAAACGCAAGTAAATATTCTTATAAATTTTACAAAAAGCCTTGATGTTAGCTAAGCACATATGCGTTCTATTCACTATTGGGTGCATATCACTCATTATTTTCTTTTCTTCCTGCGGAAGTAAATCAGAAAAGAAAGGTGTGGAGACTGTAAAAATAGACAGTGCACGGATTATTGAAACTGGTCTTGACCACCTTTTTAAGACACAGAAATTTGCTCCCGATTTCTACTCGCAGTCTGTGAAGATTATTCGATCTGCTAATATCCCGAGAAACTTGTCTTTTTTGGTCAACGGAAAGCAAATTGAACTGGTGGATCCAAGGACTAGAGGAGGGTACATTAATGATCTCAACCACCCTTCACCGTTTGTTTCTGTCTCCAAGTTAAGCGTCGGTGCCGGAAACGTCGTCGATCTGGAGCTAGAGTTTCCGACTATTGGTTTTGTTTATGTAATTAAGCTTAACCAATCAAAAGATCCGGCCTGGAAAGTAAAGGAATTTAGTTTTTTCATGATATAAGATAAAAATGAATTGAACTCCTACCTTACTCTGGTGGGAGTTCTCTTTTTATAAAAAGGTCTATTCCAATGTGATCAGTAAATTTCGACATTTCCTGTAGCAACAATTGTCGGTGCTAACAGCCATTACATTCATCAAGTAAGCCAACCGAACCAATCACTTATATAGATTTACTTGTTTGGGTGGCTTCTGGCAAACACTATTTCGACGAGTCAAATACCTCCTTCGGCTTCCATTAGAAGCCATCTTGCCGAAAATGCACAACGTTTCTCGCAAACAGTTTGGCGGAGAAATGCTAAAAGTCTCCCCGCAAAGCCAGAATTAGTAAGATCAGTACTACCGGTTGATTAATGGTGGCTCCTGCAGAATTGTCTACCCTTGATTCACAACGTTTTTCGAGATCACCTACATAAGTACACTTTGGAGCTCTTGGAGTCAGTCAGCCAAACATGACACATGTATAAAGGGTTACTTGGTTGGCTGACTGCTAGTTGTTTAATACGACAAGAAATCACCCTATCGGGACTGTAAATTTTCTTATCTTAGAGGTCTACACAGGGATAAGGCATCAATTGTTCAACCTTGGTGGGTTATTCGGAGTGCCATACCCTGTGTCTTTGTGAAATTGTAAATGTGCCCGAAGGTGTAGATGCACTACATTCCTAAAAATGGCAAAATTCTTAACAAAAGTGTCCTTCGCCCTCTTGTTTCTCATCTCTGCCTGTGCATTATTTGACAGTTGCACAGATCTCGTCGTTGACGATTACAGAGTTACTTGGATTGATGTTCATGAACAAAGGGCCCGATGTTTATGGGCCCCTTTCGGAGGAAAGTTTCAGAAATAGATACTCAGAACTTGAAATCAAGGAGCCCTCGTTTATTTTAAGGTATCCAACAAATCTATGAAAAAGGCTACTTAACGCCAGAAGGAATGCATAATATGGACTGGATAGGTTTTGTGATCGGCTGGGTTTTAATTTTAATAGGTTTCATCGCAATAGTTGAAAAATTGACACGGAGGGATTTTGAAATGTCAATCAGCGCAGGTCACATGTTATCATTATGGATTATGAGTATTATTTTTGGGATTGTCATGATTATTAAAGCTATCTAGTCAGAAAAATAGGAAAAACGCGTCCATTAGACCGGCTTGCGGGTAGTGTTAATTTTTCTATTAAGCACGTTAAACAACCTGGGCCTCAGCAGCGTTAGTTTACAGAACCTTAATTCCGTAAGCCCGATACGGCACACTGCGATAACTC
Source organism: Dyadobacter sp. MSC1_007 (assembly GCF_023667495.1). Classification (GTDB taxonomy): domain Bacteria; phylum Bacteroidota; class Bacteroidia; order Cytophagales; family Spirosomataceae; genus Dyadobacter. Next base: position 3,867 of record NZ_JAMOZL010000022.1, on the reverse strand, counting down.
ACAATCACTCCGGTGTCTAATTCGAAGTTGAAAAGGTACTCGCCACCTTCCATAATTTTTTCATATCGGAGATCATCGGCCGCATTCTTCTCGACAAATTCTAAATCGGCCTTGCTACGGTAAATTTCACTGGTCACAGCTGGCGATGTTTACGCGTATTTCAAGAACTGGTACCTTTTGGTAGTCAGTGCGATCACCGTTTCGATTCCAGCTGTTCAGTTACCGACGAACGCGTAACGGTTCTAGTTAAATTGCGTTAAAACACGGTTATGAAGGTCCATAGGTTCTCTGCAACCAAAATAACTTGCGTAAGTAAATTATACTTCACTTATCCACTTAGAACCATGCTAAAATCGCTCGGAATACTTATCACCTGCTTTGCTCTTGCCTTATCTCAGCCTTGCATTGGGCAAAAAATCATGTCGAAAACATTCCGTCACGAAAAACAGAGTCTGAAAATCGAAACGGCAAATATTACTGCGGATAAAATAGTATCTGAGGGCGATTGCATCATGTACACAGGTAATGTCTCCATCAAAACCCCAAGTTTTACAGCTCGTAAAGCGAGAAAAGCCATTCTCGACCGGGGCACGAATCATATTTCTATCTGGGGTGGCAAGGAGCTCCATATCAACCGCAAAACCATTTGTGAAGATGTGGGATTACCCGAGGACCGTGTTGATTATGATCTGGGTTCCGGAGTCGTGAGGGTATATTTATAATGCAACGTATCTTGACTGAAAATTCAGGCATCGTGGCTCGAATCCTGCCCCCCAGGTAACTGCAGCGGATTTTAAGGATTCTTAAAAATTTCAACTGCCGATATTAGAATGGAAGTGTTTTAAGTATTAGCTCTCCTTAGCATCGCAGTTAAATGAAGACGATGAATAGTCGTAACTTGCTTAACCATTAAATGTTATCAAGCTAAAATCTCCCTCCCAAGGTTTAATGAATCGATGAAAAAATATTACACCTCAGGTAAATACAAGGCACAATCAGAAATTCGAAGAAAAAAATTCGACAAGCGTAATGCACGAACAAAATATAAACGATCAGTCGGACTTCATTTAAAAAAACATTACCCCCTAGTTGATGATGATAGGCTTGAAATTTATAATGACGCTCATTATCGAAAAACTAGCCACGATCACCTAATTGATGTCTGGGCCCCAGAAATACTATCGTTCATCAGAAATCCGAATGATGTCCTCGCTTTTATTAATCGGCTGCGTAGTCACTTCCTTGATCGCCTACCAGTTTTTGTAAAGCTCGATAACGTTAGGGAAATGGATCATGATGGCATCGTTATCCTTTTGTCAATCATGGTCCGCTTTAAGGCATTTAAAATTGACTTCAATGGATCTTTTCCGAAAGATGCCGTGTGCAAGGATAAGTTGAAAAGGTCTGGGTTTTTAAAATACCTGTATTCCGAATTCGAAAATACAGATGAATACAATTTGTCCAAAAGCCTTATTCATACCAGCGCCAACAAAGATGTTGACTCGGAACTCAGCTCAAAACTGATCGAAGAGGCCTCTGTCACGGTGTGGGGACAAAAACGAAGATGCCAAGGGGTCCAACGTGCTCTAATCGAACTCATGCATAACACCAATAATCATGCAAACCTCCTACAAGAGCGGCACCAACATTTCTGGATCTCAGTAAACCATATGCCAGAGGAAAACAAAGTTTCTTTTACTTTCCTAGATTTCGGTGTTGGGGTCTTCACTAGCCTCAATAACAAGCCCGTGGATAACAAATTCGGAAATTGGTTACCAAAGATGCTTGCCAAATTCAGTTTCGAGACAAATGCAAAGCTTCTAGATCTAATTTTAAACGGGCAACTCCATGAGACAGTAACAGGCAAGGCGTATAGAGGCAAAGGGCTCCCTGGAATAAAGGAGGTGTTCGACAGGAATGATATAAGTAACTTACATATCATAACAAATGATGTTCATGCTATGCTATCCGTTAATAAATATTCGTTGATAGAAGAACAATTTCATGGTACCTTTGTGTATTGGGAGTTGAACACGAGTAACAAAAGTTGTAATTGGTATGAGTAAAATGCTAAAGATCGCCAAAGACTTCACGAGAACCCCCGGTCCCAGATACATCAAGGAGGGTAGGTTCTCCGGTGAACAGTTTAGAGAAAGTTTTTTGAAGCCAGCTATCGAACACGCTATTAATGGAAGTTATCGGCTATTGGTTGATTTGGACGGCACTGCTGGCTACGGCACTTCATTCTTGGAAGAATCCTTTGGGGGACTAATTAGAGAGGATAAATTAGATTATGAACAGATTATCAAACATATCGTACTTAGTTCTTTTGAAGAAGAGTATTTGAAGGATGACATAGCGGAATACCTTCGAGATGCACATCAACAGAGCATTGGGAAACTAGGTAAATAGAATCGCCAAATTCATGAACAGCCGTCCACTAATAATTCTTTGTATTATTGGATCATTTCTTTTGGGCGGTATTCTTGGCATTTGTTTCAACAATTTCACAAAAGATATTGAAATAAAGTTCGAAATAAACCTTGCGGAACTCATAACCATTCTTACTACAATTGGATTGGCAATTTATATTAAGGTAGTGTTGGACAGAAAATCTGAAAATACAATAAATATTTCGCACTTGATATCAAATAGAGTTGAAACTATTTACCCAGAATTAAATGAATTAAAGAACATGCTTCGATCTGAAAGCAAATTATCGATTAACTTTGCGGTTTCATTACAAAAAAAAATTAATACAAAGGGTAAAGATATCGAACGTTTTCTTATTAAAGAAAAGGCCCGACTGCCACAGGATGAACATATCTCATTCATCTCCGATTTTACTAAGCACACTGCTGAGATAAAAGACTTAACTACAAATACACCTTCAAATAGTCAACTTTTACAACAACCAGATATAATGACGTCTGCAGACTCTTATATATATTCGGGCAGTCGAGTTGAGCTCATCTTACAGGAAGTAAGTAATTTAGAGTCTTTATTGCTAAATATTCAGTATACTGTATATTCCAGTTAACAATTTGCTATTTGTCATATCCAAGATACTCTCCAACTCGCTTAACCGCTTTAAATAATTTTCTACCATCTTCGTCCCCAAGAAAATATTGCTTTCCGTCCAAGCGTAAATAAAGCAAACTACCAATTGCCCCCTTGCGAGTTGCGTTAGAATAGCCAACTTCCAACAATAAATCATCGTTGTCATTTGACTGGTCAACAATCGATTCTTCAAAAACTGTAACAGCTCCCATAGGTTTATCTTAATTATTTACTCTTTAAAATTTCTATTTCTTCAGACAGTTTTTCAATTGCATTTGCCATGTTGGTCATACCTTCAAACATCTTTTTCATCAACTGCAGTTGATCCTTGGGAAGGTCACTATAACTTTCCATTAATGCATTTATGGATTCCCACATATCGCGATTTATTTTTGCTTGATTTATTGACGCCTCCAAATTTACCTGGACAGCATTTCTTAAGTCTTCAACCTGCTTTAAAATTTCATCGTATTCCATATCATGCTTAAAATTGACCTGTAGATGATAAATTAAATACTGTATGTATTAAGCTAAATATAAGTATTTCTTCTCATATTCAGTTTAATAATTTCAATTTAAACTCTCGACTTAGTGCAATATACGACATCTTGATCATCTTTTATAAACACTATACGTTCACTCGTGATTTGGGCATTTCAAGGGGAGGTACAATTGCAACTTGGATATTCCTCTCCAAAGTACGCCACGATTCCTCCGAAAGTACGCCACTTATTCCAGGGCAAAGTACGCCACTAAGTTGGCAGCAAAGTAGCGGATTTTGGCTTGCTTTCGTGTGAGTTTTCGGAC
>NZ_JAMOZL010000021.1 GCF_023667495.1 Dyadobacter sp. MSC1_007 | reverse complement strand
TCCATATATCTATTATTATCTGCTCCCGTCGGTTTAAACCGACGGCAAGGATTCTGTTTTTTAGAAAAACAAAACCCTGCAAGAAAAATTCGCTTGCAGGGTTTTAAAATTTTAGTCCGAAGAACTATTTGCTTACTTCGATACTTTAAGCTCTTTAATACGAGCGGCTTTACCCTGGCGGCCACGTAGGAAGAACAAACGGGCACGACGCACCTTACCACGGCGAATCAATTCGATTTTCGCGATACTTGGTGAAAGGATTGGGAAAACACGTTCAACACCAATGCCGTTTGAGATTTTACGTACAGTGAAAGTTTCACCGCTTGCGCTCAGATTACGACGTTGCATAACTGTACCCTGGAACTGCTGGATACGCTCTTTGTTACCTTCACGGATCTTCACGTGTACATTGATCGTGTCGCCTGATTTGAAATCAGGATACTCGGATTTACGATTTTCAATCGTAGCTTCTACGAGTTTAATAAGTTCGCTCATGACGAGTGATTTTATGGATTTAAAATGATAGCTTGCTCCCAGCGGACGGGGTGACGCCCCTTCATTCAAAACAGCTTTTGAGAAAACGAGTGCAAAGCTAATATTATTTACGCGCATGTAAAAGCCTTTGCAGACTTTATATTCAAAAATATTACCCCGGATTTGCAGATGCCCGGACTCAGGATCAACGATTTGGTATGGTCCTTGCTCACTCCGGATCCGGGAACGTCAGAATTTCGAATGTTATGAAAATTTTCAATGTCGAACAGATCCGCGCGATGGACGCCTATACTATTGCGCACGAGCCTATTTCTTCGCTGGATCTGATGGAACGCGCCTCGCAGGCATTTGTAAGGTGGTTTTGTAATCAATATGTCAACACGCGGCCAGTGGCAGTATTTTGCGGGAAGGGAAACAATGGCGGCGACGGACTTGCCATTGCCCGGATCCTGAATTCGGGAGGCTATGATGTGGCGGTTTATGTTATTGAATACGGAACCAATGCGTCGGCGGACTTCCAAAATAACCTCGCCAGACTTCAAAATCATCTGACGCCCAAAAGCATCCAGTCCACCTCCGATTTCCCAAAGTTGGATAAGAATGTGGTCTGTATCGATGCATTGCTGGGTTCGGGCCTGTCCCGGCCGGTAACTGGACTGCTTGCAGAGGTTGTTGAAGCACTTAATGCTCTTCCAAACAGATTGGTTGCTGTCGACATTGCCAGCGGATTGTACGCCGATCGCCCGAATGCTGCGGACGACGTGATCATTAAACCGGATTTTACAATATCCTTTCAATTACCCAAACTGGCCTTCTTGCTCCCGCAGAATGCTGAATATGTCGGGGAATGGCACATTGTCGATATTGGTTTGAGTGCTGAATATATCCGGCAAACTGAAACTTCATTACATTATACTGAGAAGCAAACCGCTTGTAAACTGATCAAACCGCGCCAGAAATTCTCTCACAAGGGCACCTACGGCCACGCGGTGATCATTGCGGGAAGTTTTGGCAAGATGGGCGCAGCGGTTCTTTCGGGCAAGGCCTGCCTGCGATCGGGTGTTGGCCTGCTCACCATGCATATCCCGGGCTGTGGCTATCAGATTACGCAGATCTCCGTGCCCGAAGCCATGGCGACTGTGGATCATAATGAAAAGTGCATCAGTGAACTGCCTGATCTCGCTTCGGCAACGGCCATTGGCATCGGTCCGGGCATCGGGCAGGATATCGGAACTGTTAAGGCATTAGAAAAGCTCCTGGAAACATCAGAAGTACCGTTAATAATCGATGCGGATGCATTAAACATACTTTCCCAAAACCGTGACCTGCTTGAAAAATTACCAGAGAACACGATCCTGACACCGCATCCAAAGGAATTTCAGCGTTTGGCCGGCGAAAGCAGTAACGAATATGAGCGATTGGAAACCGGACGGAAATTTGCCGCAAAATATAAGGTAATTATCTGTCTGAAAGGCGCTAATACAGCCGTGATCCTTCCAAACGGTGAAGTACATTTTAACTCGACAGGGAATGCCGGAATGGCAACCGGCGGCACCGGCGACGTCCTGACCGGCATCATCACCAGTCTCCTCGCTCAAAAATACGCCCCTGCCGAAGCAGCCATTCTCGGCGTTTATGAACACGGCCTGGCCGGCGACCGAGCTGCTGAAATGAAAGGCCAAAGCGCCATGATCGCCTCAGATGTAATCGATTGCCTCGGCTGGTAATTTGTATTAATTTGAAGTAAATTTGAGTAGTAATCAATTGTAGCTTTATGCAATATCTGGAAAGAATCACCATTGACCCCGCAGTTTGTCATGGTAAGCCCTGCATCCGCGGAATGCGCTGGCCCGTGGAAGTGGTCATGGATATGCTTGGTTCAGGAATGTCCATTGATGAAATTTTGGAAGATCATCCTGAACTGGAACGCGAGGATATTTTGGCAAGTCTTAATTATGCCAAACTTTTAGTTTCCGGACGTCTTATTAATGAGGCAGCCTGATGCAATTTCTCTGCGATGTCCACATTTCCATCAAGCTGGTTAAGTTTCTAATTAGTTCCGGACATTCAGCGCTCCATGTTAATCAGCTTCCAGCAAAATGGAATAGCACCGACTGGGAAATTTGTACCATCGCTGATCAGAAACAGCTCATAGTTATTACCAAAGACGAAGACTTCAGAAATTCGTTTTTCCTTCGCCAATCTCCCAAAAAATTGGTAAGAGTGCTACTTGGTAACATTTCAAATCAAGCACTTAATGAGCTTTTCTCAAAAAATCTTTCTTTGATTGAAGAACTAAATGCTAACCACTCGTTTTACCTTGAATTGGGTAGTTCGTCGACGATTTACACTCCCTAACTCAAAACTTGATAAACCACAAACGCCGAGCCATAGGCCAGCGCCATGAGGTAAGCCAGTTGGATCATGGGCCATTTCCAGCCGTGCGTTTCGCGGTACACTACTGCGATAGTACTCATACACATCATTGCGAAAACATAAAACATCAATAGCGAGTAGCAGACGGCTGGTGTAAACATGGCACCTCCTGTTTCCGGGTTCTTTTCCTGAACGAGCCGTTGTTTCACTGTTAAGACATCCTCTGAATCTCCGCTGATGCTATAAATCGTCGCCATTGTTCCTACAAACACTTCGCGTGCAGCAAATGAGGCGAGCAATGCGATCCCTATTTTCCAATCGTATCCCAAAGGTTTGATGACAGGCTCGATAAAACGGCCAAACTGACCTGCATACGAACTTTCCAGTCTGGCCGAAGCCACTGCTGCATCTATTTGTTCCTGCGGCGCGGCGCTCATTCCTGCGACCACCTGTTGCTCGGCTTTTTCCATATTATCGCCCGGGCCGTAGGAGGCCAACACCCAAAGAACAATGGATATCGCCATAATCACCTTCCCGGCTTCCAACACAAACGACTTCACGCTTTCATACATCGAGAACCCCACATGGCCCCAGCGTGGCAACTTGTAGGAGGGCATTTCAAGCATAAAATAACTCGGCTCTTTGCGTGGGATAAACAACGATAACAACCATGCAGAGCCCAACGCGCCCAGCAATCCGAGTAAATAAAGGCCAAAAAGGACGATTCCCTGCATATTGAACACCCCAAATACCTTCGTCGCGGGCACTACCAAAGCGATAAGGATCGTGTAAATCGGCAATCGGGCCGAGCAGCTCATTAATGGGGTTACGAGAATGGTCAGCAAACGTTCGTAGCGACTACTAATGCTGCGTGTAGTCATAATAGCAGGCACGGCACAGGCTACGCCGGAAATAAGCGGCACAACACTCCGGCCATTCAGCCCGAAACGACGCATTAGCTTATCCATGATCACCATCACGCGGGCCATATAACCCGATTCTTCAAGAATGGCTACCAATGCAAAAAGAATGGCGATTTGAGGAATAAATATGACTATACCGCCGATACCGGCCAGTATGCCATCCGTGATAAGGTCATTCAAAACGCCGGGAGGCAGAGTCTCTTTCGTCCATTCTATCAGGCTGGCCGTTCCTGCGTCGATCATGTCCATCGGGTAGGATGCCCATGCGAAAATCGCCTGGAAAACGATCAGCAGAACGAGCGCAAATGTTACATAGCCCCAAACGCGGTGCAGCAGGATACTATCCAGTTTCCGGGTCCAGTAGGGTTGCTCGGTTGCGCCGTCGGATTTAACCGCCTTGGAAACGATCGGTTTGATCTTGTCGTATCGTGCAATGGTTTCGTTGGCAAGGAAATTATTTTCATCGAACCCATATTTCTCGATCAGCGCGTCGAGTTTGGCGCGGACTGGCTGTTCCAGGAACGAAAAATTATCGTGCTGACAGACATATTGCAATGCAACATAATCATTATCAAGCTGGTGCAGCTCCTTCACTTCCTCGATAAGCCCAATCTCATTGCCTTTTGGCTCGTAAAAAAAACGTACGGCCTGCTTTTCCGTCCTTTCCCCAACCTGGCGGACCGCCTCTTTCAGCTCCTTGATCCCCTCGCCTGTTCGCGCATTAATGCGCACGACAGGCACATTCAACTGCATCGCCAGTTGCACCGCATTCACAGTCAGGTTCATACTTGCGGCCACATCCAGCATATTCAATGCCAGTACGGGAGGAATGCCGAGATCACTTATTTCGGTGAAAAGCAATAGGTTACGTTGCAAATTGGAGGCATCTGCGACGATGATCACCACATCGGGAAAATCGGGGTGTTTGGGGTTGGCCAGGATGTCCATGACCACCGTTTCGTCTTTCGATTTTGGATAAATGCTGTAAGTACCAGGCAGGTCGACCAGCAACACATGCGCTTCCTCCCGACCGTCGGAGGCGGCTATGCGAAATGTTCCGGATTTTTTTTCGACAGTTACCCCCGGAAAATTGCCCGTTTTCTGGCGTAAACCGGTGAGTGCATTGAATAATGTAGATTTGCCGGCATTCGGGTTACCTACCAGCGCAACTTTTATATTTCCCTTTTTCAATGGAGAGACTGATGCGGAACGTATTTTTACTCTAACTCAATCACGGAGGCTTCATTCAGGCGAAGCGACAGGCTGTAACATCCTCCTACGTTAATGCAGATCGGATCTCCGAAAGGAGCGATTGCATCGAGCCGCACCTCGCAACCCGGTAAACAGCCCATTTCGAGCAGCTTCAACGACATCGCGCGATCTGTAAATGACTTTATTATGCCCTTTTCGCCCTTTTTGAGGTGAGAAACGGTACGAGCCGACATACGTTCCTTATTTAGATTCATTTTATTTAAACTACAAATAAAGCACTATCAGACCGTAAATCAAATATTACTTCGCCGATTGTGCCTACCCGTCGCCAAATCATGCAAAATCATGACTTTTTTATTATTTCCCTCGGGCTTTGTGTCGTACTTTTGCAGCGCGAAACGAAGTACCGGAGCGGGAAAAGCAGACGCTGGTTGCATTGAAAAAGTAAATCGAAAGCCAGAAGCCAAAAAGCAGACGGCCGACACCATATCGCCTTGAACGAGATTAAAACCCTGATCTGGAAAGAAGTAACACTGGAATGGCGCCAGAAGTACGCCCTGAGCGGTATGTTGCTCTACGTCGTCAGCACCGTTTTTGTGTGTTATCTGAGCTTCAACCTGCGGCGGAACCAGCTTACCCCGATTGTCTGGAACACACTTTTTTGGATCATATTGCTCTTCACAGCCGTTAACGCCATCGCTAAAAGCTTTTCACAGGAAAGACACGGACGATTGCTGTACTATTACAGTTTATGCAGCCCTCAGGCCATTATCATTTCCAAAATAATATACAACTCCTTCATTATGTTGTTGTTATCCGGACTTGGATTTATTTTTTACGCTTTCGTAATGGGCAATCCCGTTCAGGATAATGGTTTGTTCATGATCTGCATATTGCTTTCGTCCACCGGCTTCGCCTCCGTATTGACGTTAATCGCGGGAATAGCATCGAAGGCAGACAACAGTGCGACATTAATGGCCGTACTGAGTTTCCCAATTATCCTGCCGATGCTCCTGATGACCATCCGGCTCGCAAAAAACGCGCTCGACGGGCTCGACTGGTCGGTTAGCACGGATGAAATCACCACACTATTATCGATCGATCTGATAGTAATTACGCTCAGCTACCTGCTTTTTCCTTATTTGTGGAGAAGTTGACATGCAGCAGGTTTTGGGGCAAATTTTAAAGTTAAAAGATTAAAAATGAGAAAGATCTGGTGGAAAATCCTCTGCATTGTGATCATATTCTACGTGATCATCATGGGGTTCATGGGTCCCGTTCCACGCCTCGCTATTATCAACGAAAGTATCCGCAATACTTACTTCCACGTAGCGCTATGGCTGGCGATGACAACACTGCTTTTCACGTCAATGGTGTTTTCTATCCGATACCTGAACAAAGGCCGGATAGATGACGACGATATCGCGAGCGAAATTGCGAAATCTGCCATTTTCTTTGGCATCCTTGGCTGCTTAACAGGCTCTGTGTGGGCTAATTACACCTGGGGAGACCCCTGGCCGAACGACCCGAAACTCAATGGAGCAGCCGTCGGAATCCTTATTTACCTAGCTTATTTATTGCTGAGAAGTTCATTTGAAGACGAACAGCGCCGGGCACGCATTTCTTCGGTTTACAACATTTTCGCATTCGCGGTGTTCATTCCGATCATTTACATCCTGCCCCGTCTCACCGACTCATTACACCCGGGCAGCGGCGGCAACAGCACATTCGGGTCCTATGATTTCGACAACGATATCCGCAAGGTTTTCTACCCGGCGATCATCGGTTATATATTGCTCGGGCTTTGGCTTGCTGAACTCAGGATCAGGATCAAACAGATCAACCGCGTTCGTGAAGAAGCACTGATCGATGCTGGTAAATTGTGACAAATACAAGTCCGGTTAAGTCAATTACAAACGTTTCAAAGTAAAATTTCGTTAAGGTTTAGTCCATTAGAAATACAATGAAAAGAATTTCCCTCATCCTGTTAACCCTGTTGGCGGTTTCAGGCAACTTATTTGCGCAGGCAGCCGAGGCGCCCGTCGCAATGGCGGACAAGCTTCGTGAAGATGGTAAAATATGGGTCGTAGTGGCGGTTGTGGCCGTTATTTTTGCAGGAATCGCGATCAATATGCTTAGGATCGATTCCAAATTGAGAAAGATTGAAAAGGAACTTAATATCAAGTAAACCCCATGAAAAAGATACAGATATTCGGATTGGTGATCATTGCTGTTGCAATTGGTATAATCGTTTCAACAGCAGGCGACGCCAGTACCTATGTTGATTTCACCAAGGCCAAAGAAATGGCGCAGGATGGTGACAACGAAAGTATCCACGTGGTAGGCAAGCTTAAAAAAGACGCTGCCGGACAGATCATAGACATGGAATACCGTCCGGAAATCGATCCTAACCTCTTTGTTTTCACGCTGGTCGATAACAATAATGTTGAACAAAAGGTGGTCTATAAAAACACCAAACCCCAGGATTTCGACAAGTCGGAACAAGTCGTAGTGGTTGGTAAAATGAAGGACGGCCAGTTCTCTGCTGAGAAAATACTCATGAAGTGCCCCTCGAAATACGAGAATGGTAAAATGGAAACCACGGAACATACTGCTACAAAATCATGATTCACAATACGATCGGAAGTGCAGGGCACCTGCTGGTTATTATTGCATTCGTAACAGCCATTCTGGCAACTTTTGCCTATTTCAAAGCAGGGATTGCAGGAGGTACGGTTGACGAAACGGCCTCGTGGAAGCGGTTTGCCCGTGTCGTTTTCTACCTGCACATGGCCGCGGTGATCGGAATAGTATTTTCACTTTACTGGATCATCGGAAACCATTATTTCGAATACCATTACGCCTGGAAGAATTCGTCATTATCGCTTCCGACAGGTTATACTATTTCAAGTTTCTGGCAGGATCAGGAAGGTAGCTTCCTGCTTTGGATATTCTGGAACGTAGTGCTCGGCGCAACGCTGATCATCACTAACCGCTCCTGGGAAGCGCCGGTAATGACCGTTTTTGCATTGGTACAGGCATTTCTAACATCGATGATCCTCGGCGTGGTAATTCCCGGACTGGATCTCAAAATCGGCTCAACGCCGTTCCTGCTGCTGAAAGAGGTCATGCCCGACCTGCCGGTCTACAAAATGGACCCGAACTTTATTCCGAAAGACGGAAATGGCCTTAATCCATTATTGCAAAACTACTGGATGGTCATCCACCCTCCTACCCTGTTCCTGGGTTTTGCAAGTACGTTAATCCCTTTCTCCTTTGCAATAGCCGGACTTTGGACTAAAAAAATACAGGAATGGATCCGCCCTGCATTGCCTTGGGCATTGTTTTCTGCACTCGTTTTAGGTGTAGGTATTCTGATGGGCGCTTATTGGGCGTATGAAACACTTAACTTCGGAAGCTACTGGAACTGGGATCCCGTGGAGAATTCATCCATCGTACCCTGGCTCGTGCTGGTGGCCGCAGTCCACGTGATGATCATCGGCAGAAGGAATGCCACAGCGCTGAAAACGTCGTTTATCCTGACGATAGCGACATTCATCCTGATCCTTTACTCAACATTTATGACACGGAGCGGGGTGCTCGGCAACGCGTCGGTACACTCGTTTACGGATCTTGGCTTATCTGGACAATTGCTGATTTACCTGCTCACTTTCACCATCGTGGCGATCGGGTTGCTGGTTTATCGCTGGAAAAGCCTGCCGAGTGACGAAGAAGAAGTGTCTACCTATTCACAAGAATTCTGGATTTTTATCGGTGCCACGCTTTTGTGCCTTTCCGGCTTCCAGATCCTGGCGACAACCTCTATTCCGGTTTACAATAAAATAGCCGAAGCATTCGGGACAATACTGAATATGGCTTTGCCGGCCGATCAGATCGGACATTACAACAAATTCCAGCTCTGGTTCTTCTCATTGATCATCGCATTGACCGGTATCGGCCAGTTTTTCTGGTGGAAACGCACCGGCAAAGGTAAGTTGCAGGCATTGTACAATCCGTTACTGATCGCATTACTGATCAGCGCTGCCGTGATTACATTCAAGGGTGTAAAGGATATTCAATACATCGTCCTGCTCACTACCGGTATTTTTGCAATCGTGGCTAACGGGACTATTCTGATCAACATCATCCGCGGCAACTATAACCTGTCGGGTGGCGCGATCACACACATTGGCGTTGCATTAATGCTCATTGGTATCCTATTTTCGTCGGCTTACACCAGGGTCGTTTCGATCAATAATTCGGGTCTGATGATTTCGCGGAGTGAGGAATTTACAGCGAACGATAACAAGGAGAATAAGGAGAATATCACACTTTGGCTCAATAAGCCTGAGAAAATGGGCGACTATATGCTCACCTGGCGCGATGTACGTGTGGAACCGCGGCATATTCCAGGTTATATTCCAAAAAGCTGGGTTGATATCGTCGAAGGCGATTTCCACGCTGTCGCTTTGAAGGATATTGTTTTGAACGATAAGAAATACAATTCCAAGGGCGATACCATCGAGATTTTCCCTGAAAACTTCTATTACGAAATCGAGTATCGCGAGCCATCGGGCAAGATATTCACGCTATTCCCGCGTGTGCAGATCAACCCTCGCATGGGCGGGATCGTGTCTTCGCCGGATATTCAACGGAAGGTTGACAAGGACCTTTACACGTACGTGTCGATGGTGACCAACCCTACCGCCGAGCCTGTTTGGAGCCAGACAGAAAATTTCACTGTTAACCTGCGGGACACCTTCTTTGTGAACGACTACGTGGCCATTCTGGACAATGTAGTAAGAACAGAACAGGTGGAAGGCGTTAAACTGGGCGAGGGCGATGCGGCTGTAAAAGCGATCATCCGGGTTCTTGATAAAGACAAAGAGTTTGTAGTAACCCCATCCTTCGTGATCCGTGACCGCATGGTGGCGCGCAAGCCCGAGGTGAGCAACGAGTTGGGTATGCGCATTCAGTTCCAGGAAATCAATCCGCAGACCGGCCAGTTCTCATTCGGTGTCAATACCACCCAGCGAGATTTTATCGTCATGAAAGCGACGGAGAAGCCTCTGATCAACATTCTCTGGCTGGGAACGTTTGTACTGGTCATTGGTTTCATCATGGCTACCATCCGCAGATTTAAGGATTTTATCAAAATGCGAAACAAGGAAGCTGCACAAACGGCACCTGCCGCGAAAGCGAAGCCCAAAGTACAAGCAGCCTAGTTTATATTTCATTCTTGAATAAATTGAGAGGTTCAGCACATCACGCTGAGCCTCTTTTTTATTTGACCTAATACTAAGAATACGAACCAATTAGTAAGGGTTTGCTTGCTTTGCGTATATAGATCGATAGTTTTAGAGCGCTCAATTAACCAGCCTCTCTAATATCATGGATACCTTGCCGCAAAACACCTCCCGCCGCGAATTTTTGCGGCAATCAGCCCTGCTCGCAGGCGCTACCCTTCTTCCCTCCCATTCTTTCGGAAACATTCATATTGCAAAGCAAACAAGCGTTATCGTTATCGGCGCCGGTTTTGCCGGATTGGCTGCGGCACATGCATTGCGCCAACAAAATGTGACCGTTACAGTGCTCGAATCGCGGAACAGGATCGGCGGCCGGGTATTTTCCCACGTGATCGATCCCAGGGAAAACCTTACCGTGGAACTTGGTGCCGAATGGGTAGGCAACTCGCACGAACGCGTCCGGGCATTGTGCGACGAGTTCAGAATACCGCTGCTGAACAATCAGTTCGATACTCATCTTATTTACCGGAATCAGTATTCCAAAGCCAACGAATGGGACTTCTCGGACAACTGGAAACCCAAATTCAAAACATTACTTGAAGGTTACCGCACACTTTCCGACCAGCAAAAAATCGACCTCGACCGCATTGACTGGTGGCGCTACCTGGTCAATAACGGCTGCGGTGGCAAGGATTTGATCTTCCGCGAACTGCTGGATAGCACTGATTTCGGAGAAAGCATTCGTCACGTCTCCGCATTGATCGCATTATCGACCTTCGCCGAAAGCAGTGAAAAGAATGAAATGGACTTGAAAATGGAGGGTGGTAATGCCCGGCTTGCACAAAAATTTGCAAAGAAAATCGGGCAGGAGAACATACTGATAGGTCACACTGTGAAACGCATTGAGCAGAAAGGGAAGGTTTTGGTAACCTGCGAAAATGGCAAAACCTTCGAAGCTGATAAGCTGATCTGCGCGCTTCCTACATTTGCCATCAAAAACATCCAATGGGAACCCGGCCTGCCGGATGAGAAGATGAATGCGCTTAACGAACTGCAATATGCAAGGATCAACAAGAATGCGATCCTGTTCAAAAACCGGTTCTGGAAAGACGAAAGCTTCGATCTTATTACAGATCAAACACCGCACTATTTTTACCACGCTACGAAAAACCAGAAGTCTCAAAAGGGCGTGCTCATCTCCTACACCATCGGAGAAAAAGCTGAATTGATCGCCAACCAGAACGACGAATGGCGGAAAGGAATGCTGGCGCAGACACTAAGCCCCTATTTCCCCAAAGCTAAAAAGCTGATCGAATCGCAGGCTAATTATTATTGGGGAACCGACAAAATATCACAAGGAGCCTACGCGATGTACGGTATTAATCAATGGCATACTATTCGCCCTGCATTGCAAAAGGCATTTTTGCACACTTCATTCGCCGGTGAACACCTCGCCGACTGGCAAGGATTCATGGAAGGCGCGGTTGTCACCGGCGAATTGGCCGCGGCGGAGATTATAGCTGTTTAAAACCGTAACCCCAGTCGTGTAAAGAAGAAAGCACCATTGTTACCCATTTGCACGGGGTCCCAGGCACCGCCCGATTCGGTCAATGCCGGCAGCGACTTGTTTGGATACACATTCAGGATATTGCTGCCGCCAATGGAGAGCGATACTTGCTTCGTGAATTTGTAGTTTAAAGTAATATCCGTCTGAATTTTGGGACTGTATGTGTCGATCTCATAGTCCCAATTTGCCAGCTTGATTTCGCCAAAACGGATGAACCGCAGCATTGCACTGAATTTGCTGACAGAATAATCAAAAGTGAGATTAATTTTGGAAGGCGGTGCCGAAGCGAGTACAAAGCGGCGTTCGCGCTCATCGAAATAGATATCCTCTTTCCCTGCCAGTTTGGGCACTGTATTCACCGGCCCCAGTTCCATCCAGTTGAAATTCGCAGCCAAAGTAGTACTCAGCCTGCCCGCGCTCAGTGGTGCAGTGTGCGCTATAATCACGTCAAGGCCTTTGGTAGTGGTGTATTCCAGTGCATTGGTAAAAAATTGCGCTTTCCCCACGCGGAGCGCTTTCAGCAAGTCACCAATATCCTCGTCGTCGTCGCTGAATTGACCTGTCAACACAACCCGGTCTTTCACTTTTACATAATAACCATCTACGGTCACCGACAACCCGGAAGTGGGCGTAAATGTAATCCCGAGGCTGGCATTCTGGGATGTTTCCTGTTTCAGTTCCGGGATACCTAGCGCCTTCGTTACCGCGCTGTTGTTGTTGGCGAGCAACACTTCCACCGGCTGGCCATTCACAAAATTGGTAAATGTGGAATTAAAGAATTTTTGAGCCAGAGACGGTGCGCGAAAGCCCGTGCTCACTGATCCGCGAATTGCGAATGCGTCGGTAACCTTGTAACGGAGGCCGAGTTTTCCATTCAAAGTGCTTCCAAAATCGCTGTAACGCTCAAAACGGCCAGCAATGTCGACCAAAAACTGCTTGGTAATGTCGGCTTCAACATCTACGTAAGCACCTACATTCGAGCGGCTGCGATTGGTTACATCGGTCGGACTATAACCCGGAAAACCCTGCGAGCCGCCCGGCAACGCCGGATTATAATTAAAATAAGATGCCTTTTCGCCAGCGAATATCTTGTAGCGCTCGGTGCGGAACTCGCCACCAAATGCAAAGTTCAGCCCTTGCATAATGTTCTTGTAAAACCGGCTAACGTTCAGGTTAGTCACATTCTGCCCGAGCTGAAAGCCACCCGCATCGAATTTAGTTTGCGAAAGCTCACCAAACGACGCATTCAATGAGTTTTCAACCCCAAAATGAAATTTATTAAAACCATAAGTATTGCTCAGGTCGATATCCCACGATTTCCAGACGCCACGGATTCCGGCAGTAACGGCGCGATCTTTGATCTTACTGGTAATGATCGGGTCAAAACCGTCTGGGTAAATGGAAGGGATATTCCGGTCGTCGTCGGCAAAACGTGTCCAGGCATAAGCATCACCGCTTCTTTCGTTGATCCCGCCAAAGCTGTAAACCTGGAAGTTGCTTCCGACAGGTATTTTGGCATTATAATACAAAGCCGCATTCCTGATCTTCGGATCGCCAAATTGGCGGCGTGCAAGGTCCGCTTCGCTGTCGACGGTGTTGGCGCGGTTAGTATGGTCGCGGGAATTGTAGTCCGCTGTTAAGTTGATAAAGCCTTTTTTGGCAATTTTTAAGCCGTAGTTCAGGTTGACATTGTAGTTCAGGCCGTCAAATTTTTTGTCATCAAAGCGGTATTTGGCTTTAAACATCCCCGCATTGGCGTTGACCAATAATTGGTTGGTAGTTTCCTTCAACACAATGTTGATAACCCCGGCGATTGCATCGGAGCCATATTGGGCGGCTGCACCGTCGCGCAGGATCTCGATTCGTTCGATCGCCGCCGCCGGGATCGCATTCAGATCGGTGCCGGTATTGCCCCTTCCCCTCGATCCGAAGAGATTGACCAATGCGGATTGGTGACGACGTTTTCCATTGATCAGTACCAGAGTCTGGTCCGGTCCAAGGCCGCGCAAGGAAGCCGGATCAACGTGATCGGCGCCGTCGGAGCCTGTCTGCCGATTAGAATTGAAAGAAGGCGCCGCGAATTGCAGCAACTGGTTCACATCCAACTGTCCTTGCTTGGTCGTTACCTCCCGGATATCGATCACATCCACAGGTGCGGGCGTGTCGGTTGAAGAGCGGTTCAGGTTCCGCGAACCAACCACAGTTACCTGGTTTAAAACGGTAGCATCCGAAAGCGAAAAATCCTGGCTGTCAGAACCGTTAATCTCCCGCTCGATCTTGTTGTAACCCACATAGGTCACCACCAGCGTCGCATTGCTGTACCCGACGGTGAGGCTATATGCTCCGCTGCCATCAGTTACCGTGCCGTTGTTCGTCCCTTTTTCGAGGACCGAAGCGCCTATCAGCGGCTCTCCTTTTTCATCCGTAACCTTCCCTGTTATTTTGAGGTTCTGAGCCAAACAATAACAGGAGAAGAACGTAAAAAGTAATGTTATGTATAACAGTTTCATAATAAATTAATGGGTGCTTTATTGCCAAATATGCAATATTCATTTAGAAAACATTCATTAATCAGAATAATATTTTTACAATTGGCATATTTTCAGAATATATTTAAACAAACGGTTACTTTTATCAAAAATGTAACATTTCCGGGTAAAACCTTTTCGAAGTTCCTGCATTCCAAGCGGGTTGCGTTGTATCTTTGCCGGTAAAATGTATTTTTCTTATTCTGATTTCTTATGGTTTCCGAATTAATCAAATCCGCACTGGGGCGTCTCCGCATTATCGCATTTCTTGAAGGCGTCTCCTATCTCGTACTTTTGGGCATTGCTATGCCGCTGAAATACATGGCTGGCCTTCCGCAGGCCGTCCGCGTGGTCGGTATGGCCCATGGCGTCCTGTTTGTATTGTTTGTCCTGTTGCTGGTCCAGGTCGCGACCGAAAAAAGCTGGTCGTTCAAAAAATCCGCACTATCGTTTATTTCGTCGCTGGTACCTTTCGGGACATTTTACGCAGATGCCCGCTGGTTCAGAAAATAAGAGTGCCAAGCCCCATTCATTTTCCTAAATTCCTACACCCCTATTCATCAAGTGCTACGTACATTTATCCTAACCCCAATAATTTTCTGTTTAATCATTTTTCAAAGTATTGCTCAGAAACCGAACGAAAAATACCAGTACCATATCCATTCAGCCACTTCAACCGTCGAAATAGATGGTGTAGCGGACGAGCCTGCATGGGAATCAGCCGAAACGGCGCGCGATTTTTTCATGATCACACCGATGGACACCAGCTTTTCGCGGGCCCTGACGGATGTGAAGATGTCATACGACAAGCACAACCTCTACATTCTGGTAGTCAATTATAAGCCCATTAAAGGCTCCATTATCGTAGAATCGCTTAAAAGGGATTTTGCATTTGGCAAGAATGACAATTTCCTGCTGTTCATGGACACCTTCGACGATAAGACCAACGGGTTTTCTTTCGGGGCCAATGCCGCAGGCGCTCCCTGGGACGGGCAGCAGGGCGATGGGGGAACGGTTGACCTTAGCTGGGACAACAAATGGGTGAGTGCTGTCAAGAATGACGACGACAAGTGGGTCTGGGAAGCTGCTATTCCATTCAAAAGCATCCGCTACAAGCCGGGTATCACGCGCTGGGGTATTAATTTCAGTCGCCAGGACCTTACTATTTCAGAAAAATCTTCCTGGGCGCCTGTACCAAGGCAGTTTCCGTCGGCATCACTCGCATACACGGGCGTGCTCGTATGGGACGTACCGCCGCCTAACCCGGGCCCGAATATCTCCGTGATCCCCTACGCGGCCATGCGCATGACGAAGGACCATCAAAACGACCGGCCTACCAAGTACAAACCGACGGTCGGTGGCGATGTAAAAATCGGCCTCACGCCTTCCTTAAACCTTGATTTGACCGTAAATCCTGACTTTTCACAGGTGGATGTGGATGTGCAACAAACCAATCTGGACCGTTTTGAGCTGTTCTTCCCGGAGCGAAGGCAGTTCTTCCTCGAAAACGCCGACCTTTTTGCCAATTTCGGGTACGCTACCATTCGTCCTTTTTTCTCCCGGCGCATTGGCTT
The DNA here is from genome assembly GCF_023667495.1 of Dyadobacter sp. MSC1_007. Classification (GTDB taxonomy): domain Bacteria; phylum Bacteroidota; class Bacteroidia; order Cytophagales; family Spirosomataceae; genus Dyadobacter. Next base: position 15,313 of record NZ_JAMOZL010000021.1, on the reverse strand, counting down.
GGGCGTCCCTATTCAGTTTGGGGCACGGATGAGCGGCAAGATTAATAAGAACTGGCGTATCGGGGTGCTGGATGTGCAAACGGGCTCTAACGACAGCATTACGCCTCATAATAACTACGCCGTTTTTGCATTGCAGCGCCAGTTATTGGCGCGATCGAACGTCCGGTTCATTTTTGTGAACAAGGATGCCACCAATTACACTTTGGAGAGACATTCGGCCACAAACCGCTATAACCGCAACATTGGGGCTGAATTTAACCTTGCCAGTTCCAAAAACCTCTGGACTGGTAAAGTGATGTTTTTGAAATCATTTACACCAGGTAAATCATCAGACGACTGGACGCATGCAGCGGATTTGAAATTCAATAAGGCCAACTTTTTCTGGCAATGGCAGCACGAATATGTAGGTAAAAATTACAATGCGGAAGTGGGTTATGTGCCTAATGCTGTTCGAATGGGCTATTACAAGATTAGCCCAAATATCGGTTATCTGTTTTTTGTAAAAAACCCAAAAATCATCAGTCACGGCCCGAAACTGGTGAGCAATGTATTTTGGGACAAAAAGTTTGACCTCAGCGATCGCGAGTTCATCTTGTCCTATAACCTGAACTTTATCAACCGTGCCACGGTGGCTGTCTGGGGATCGAGCAATTATGTGCGGTTACTCCGCCCGTTTGACCCGACTAACCTCGGCGGCGGCACATTGGCTGCCGGTACAGAGCACAATTGGAAAGCGGTCGGTTTTGACATTGTTTCCGGTCCGCAAAACCGCCTCACCTATCTCGCATCAGGCATTTTGGGTGGTTACTATCAAAATGGCAAGCGCAATAACCTCCGGGCTGAGCTTGGTTATCGTGTGCAGCCTTATGTGGCGATCACGATGGCAGGTAACTACAACGATATCCGCCTGCCAGAGCCCTGGAAACGCACGCAATTGTGGCTCGTAGGACCGCGCGTGGATGTAACGTTCACCAACAGCCTGTTTTTCACAACGTTCATGCAGTACAATAATCAGGCCGACAACATTAATCTGAATGCACGTTTGCAATGGCGTTACAAGCCCGCCTCCGACCTTTTTATCGTGTACACAGACAATTATTTGCCGGAGAATTTCAGGGTTAAGAACCGCGCGATCGTGCTCAAATTCACCTATTGGTGGAATCTTTAATAAAACACTTCGATATTCTTGCTTTTGAGCTGACTCAATTGCTCACTGTATTTACGTTCGGCATCCTCTCCCAAGAAAGGGTTGCCGCGTAAATGCAGCTTGTCGAGCTTGCGGATTTCCAAGAGCTGTATGGGAAAGTCGGGAAAGTTGTTGGCTGACAAATCGAGCTCCTGCAAGTTGGTGAAAGCCACCAGCTGCGACGGGAATGTGGTAAACCAATTGTATCCCAAATCCACAATACGAAGTTTCTGCATCCGCATAATGCGGTCGGGCAACTTGCTCAGGTGGTTATGGTGGGCATAAAGTGTGTGGACGCGTTTCAACCTGTCGATACGGCTCGGCAATGCGGTCAATTGGTTGTGCGATACTGCGAAATGCGTGAGCTTTTTTAACTGCGTTATCGATTTCGGTAAAACTTCGAGTTTATTATAATATAAATCCAGCACTTCCAGCCTGCGCATTTTGCGGATTCCCGCCGGTAATATGGCTATTTCGGCTTTGTAAAAATTCAGGTCTTTTACGGGTTTCAGTTTTCGGAAACTGGCATTGGTCAGCCCGGTCATCCGGTTATTACCGACCCAAAGCGTTTCGAGCCTTTTGCAGTTACGAGCGGCACGCGGAATGTCGGTAATAAGATTTTTTTGCAGGTTGATCAGTTGAAGCGATTTGTTTTTGCTGATGGCAATGCTGTTATCGCGCAGCACATTCCGGCTGAGATCCAGATGTTTCAGTTTCGGCAGGCGCGACATATCCAGGTTTACGGTCTCGATATCGTTATCACCCAAAAACAATTGTTCGAGGTTGGGAAAGCGATAAACAACGTCCGGAATGGCGGTTAGTAAACTCTGGCCAAGCGTCAGCGTCTTCACTTTCAAAGTATCTTTTGTTGCCAATGCCTCGGCTAGTCCGACGATGACGCTATCCTTTTTCACCTGTGGTTCCTTGGGAGTGCGAGGATGAAAACTCACAAATACATTCAAGACACCCCTCGCACCAACGGTCCTGCGGGAAACAATGCTTGTCAGATAGGGTACTATTTTTGATTTGATGATAGCACTCAGCGAGTCTGCATTTACCGGTTCTTCCGAATTACCTGTCGCGATGCGGTATTGCTGCTTCCCGACATCAAAGAGAAGATAATCTATTTTTCCCTCCGCATTTAAGAAGAGTGTGTTCCAAAAAGTGACCTCTTTCAGTTTATCCTTATCGAAAATCTGCTCATACATATCCTGAAACGCCTTTCCCATACTGAATGGAGTTTCCATTCGTGACTCATCGGGATTTTTGTAATCCTGTTCCAGCTTACGCCAAAGTCCTTTCGCATCGGCCTCCTTGCGATTTAACACGACGGGTTGCGCCGCTAGTGCAAAACCGGTGACAAGTAATAATGTAGTGAGGAATATCTTCATGACAGACAGAATTAAGTGAGCACACAAACATAACTAAAAGCTTAGTCATATTATTATACTTACTTATATATTTTCTGCCTTAACTAAAAATTTCGTTTGAAACGAAAAGTGGCGCTTACTTGCTTCTGTCGATGGTATATTGTACAAGTTGTTCCAGCGAGCGGCGGTGAGGTGAATCGGCGAATCCGTGCAGCAGCACCAACGCTTCCTGCACATAACGCTCCATAACCTGCTGCGCGTAGCTGAGTCCTCCGGAGTCTTTTACAAATGCGATTACTTCGTTTACTTTTTTGGGCTTATGGCTCTCGTTGCGGATGATGTTGATAATCCTGCGTTTTTCGAGCCAGGGAGCATGGTTAAGGGCGTAAATGAGTGGCAAAGTCATTTTTTTCTCTTTAATGTCGATTCCAAGCGGTTTGCCGATCTCATCTTCGCCATAGTCGAAAAGGTCGTCTTTGATCTGGAAGGCCATTCCTACTTTCTCACCAAAAGCATGCATTTTGTCCACAATCTCCTGCACGGCGCCTACCGAACTGGCGCCTACCGCGCAACATGACGCGATGAGCGAAGCGGTTTTTTGCCTGATGATCTGATAATACACTTCTTCGTTGATATCGAGGCGGCGGGCTTTTTCAATTTGCAGCAACTCCCCCTCGCTCAGTTCGCGGACAGCCGTGGAAACGATTTTGAGTAAACTAAACTCTTCATGATCAACAGAAAGCAGTAACCCTCTTGATAACAGGTAATCGCCAACCAGAACGGCTATTTTATTCTTCCACAATGCATTAACCGAGAAGAAGCCACGTCGGTAATTGGAATCATCAACTACGTCGTCATGGACTAATGTGGCGGTATGCAGGAGTTCTATCAATGCGCCGCCGCGGTAGGTGGATTCGGAGATATCCCCGCAGACGCCAGCTGAAAGGAAGACGAACATGGGCCGCAGCTGCTTCCCTTTCCGCCTCACGATGTAATTCATAATCTGGTCCAGCAGCATTACGTCGCTTTTCATAAACTGGCGAAATTTCTGCTCGAAGGCCTTCATTTCGTCTGCAATAGGAGCCTGGATATCCTTTACTGAAAGGGTCATATTCATAAGCGAGGGCTCGTTGCTCCCTCCTGATAATAAAAGGACGAGGACAGTGGCATATTTATTCGTTTCACAGATTCGTTTAAGCCTCTGAACTCTGATCTTCAAATTTGGAATAAAATCTTCTGTTTATATCAATTTTAAGTTGAAAATGTTTAGAATTAAGCCCAAACTAATCCGCGTAAACCAATTGATATGAAAGCACTCGTCCTCGGCGGAGGATCTATGAAGGGAGCATTTCAGGTAGGTGTGATCCAGGCAGTACTGGAAAATGGCTTTCAGCCTGATATGATATATGGAATTTCGGTAGGTGCATTGAATACTACGTTTCTGGCTAACGAAGCGGGAAGGCAGCACGCGGAAAACCAGGAAATTGAATGGCCGCTTGCAGGCCGCAAACTGCTCGAATTCTGGATTAAGAACATCACGCAGCCACAGGACATATCCACATTGCGGTCCCGCGTCATGCTGGGTATGAACACCCTCATGAGCCGTTTCGACGGTATTGTGGACCCTATACCCCTGCATCAGCTGATTCGCAGGCATTTGCATGACGACTATCTCAAAAACTCACCGGTAAAAGTCAAGGTAGGAGCTGTTAATATTGGAACAGGCGAAATCAAATACGTTTCGGCACAAGATCCGAATTATGTGGATTTTGTATATGCAAGCTCTTCGATTCCAATGCTGATGCCGGCTGTGGAGATCAATCAGCAACTGTATCTCGACGGTGGCCTGCGTGAGGTGGCGCCCATCCGTGAAGCTATTGAAGACGGCGCAACGGAAATTGTCCTGATCGCCTGCCACTCTCCCCTCCTCTACCAGCCAGAGGGCATTAATACCCGCAATCTGATCACGCTGATCGAGCGGGTAAGGGATATTACCGTCAATCAGATCGTAAACAGCAATATCCTTTGGGCAGAGTCCTATGTGGATCGCTCCAATTTAAGGGGCAAACCGATGAAGCTAACCGTTATCCGCCCAACGGCACCTCTGTTTCTGGATTTACAACATTTTAATTCCGACGATATATCACGACTGATCATTGAAGGATACCGCGCCGGAATGGAGTCGGTTCTAAAAGCTGAAAAAGTACCGGAATAATCTTTCCCGAAGTCATATAATGCCAATGGCCCGCTCTTTCGAACGGGCCATTGGCATTATTAGCAAGGTATCTTGCGATTAATTGAAGATATAACGGATACCAATCTGAGCCTGCCAAACATCGTTGATAGTCGCAGATTTCACGAATGCATCCCGAACCAATATCGGTGCACCATTGACAGTTTGCGTTCCCATACGGTAGGTTGGCACGCCAGCCGGATTCACACTGGCAAAGTTAAGCGGGTTGGATTGTGTACTGTTTGAGGATGCAGTTACCTGGTTAGCTACGCCCCATTTACTGTTGATCAGGTTACCAATATTGAAGATATCGGCACGCAGACGGATGATGTTCTTCTTGTCCTTCGCCCCAACCTTTACATAGAAGTCTTGCTCAACCGTGAAGTCGAAACGGGTCAGCCATGGATAAGCACCACCATTACGTTCGGCATATTTGCCTTTTCTTTTCGACAAATAAGGATGGTTGTCGATATACTGCTGGAATGCAGCTGTCTGTTGCTCGGGCGAGAACGTATAAGTTTTCTTGTTGACCGTAGTCGTCAATGTAGAGAAAGTAATTTCAGACGCATTGTTCGGAACATAGATCAGGTCGTTGTTCTGACCGTCACCATTCAAATCCGTAGAACTGATGTAAGAGATTTTCGTTCCGCTGCTTGAAACGCCACCCAATGTGAACATCGTAGCACCACCAAATTTACCACCATACTCTTTACGATAAGAAACATAGCCTACAAAGCGGTGGCGAACGTCGTTACCAGAATAAGCCAGGTCGAGATAGTTCAAACCATTCACACCCGGAACGTTACCTTCCACAGTAGAAGAAACCGAAGCGATATCCTTCGCCATACCGTAAGTATAACCAACCATTCCACCGAAACCTCTGGTCGCTGGTTTTTCCAGTTTACCGGTCAGAGAGTAGGAATAGCCCTTATTGGTGTTGGTCAAAACATACACGTTGGAAACAGTCTTGCTAATGAGGCGCGCATTGGTAGCCGCAGTTCCTGACAGTCCGGATGCTGGAAAACGGTCACGCGTATCAGTTCCGGTAAATTTCGCAGTTGGTGCTTTCAGGTTGACATCGACGTAGCGCAATGAATTGTAGTTTTTGTTAAAAATACCCTCCACAGTCGCAACAATACCCCAGCCGATCTGCTGATCGATACCGATATTGCTTTTCCAGATCTGTGGCAATTTCAGGTTTTCATCCGAAGCATTCACCTGATAGCCTCTAAGCGTTTCCTTTTTTGCCGAATCCGGATTGTAACGTGACGGATCCAATGTGAATGGATAAGCAGTTGTATTGCTTCCCGCGACGGTCGCAGAATTCACACCGTTGTTACCCAGCTGGTTTGAAATCAACACGTAAGGAATGCGGGAAAGGAACAAACCGGTCCCACCACGAACCTGGGTAGAGCGGTTGCCCTTCACATCCCAGTTGAAACCTACACGCGGGGAAAGGTAAATACGTGATTGCGGAACATTACCAGTATTCACATTGTAACGTTCTCCATTCGGTGATCTGAACGCAATTGTATCTACAACAGGATTGTAATACTGCTTGGAAGTATTCGGCATGCTCACGTAATCAGCACGAAGACCGGCAGTAAGCTTAAAGTTCGGCGCAGCCTGGAATTCATCCTGGGCGTACAAGCTGAAAGTCTGTGTTTTAAATACCTGCCATGGAGCAGCGCCGCCTGGAAGCAATGAGTAACGGTAGTTGAAACGCACCACGGTGTCAGGAGCAGTTGTCAGGTCTTTGTTAGCCAGGTATGCGTTAGCTGCATTCTTGAAATCCTGGATTGACTTGAACACCCAAACGCCATTTGAAGTCGGGAAGAACAGGTTATTTGACTTGAAATATTCATAAGAAGCACCGACGGTAACAGTATGCTTACCTGCAAAGTACGTCAGGTTGTCGGTGATATTGAGTGTAGAATAGTCCAGACGGTTATTTGGAGTGAATGGATCAGAGCCTATTGTAGTGTAAGTCGATCCGTCTTTCTGAATTTCGATCGTTGGGAAGATTGGCGCTTTGTATTTACGGTCTTCAATCTGCTTATTGTAGGTCGCGATCAGATTGTTGGCAAATTTACCGCCGAAGTTCGAGTTCAGTTCAGCTACAAATGAACGGGTGTTATCCTGGATAATGTAACCGGTGTTCTGAGGAGAAATCGCCGAAAGCGAGTTGGTACGGTTACCAAAACCTGCCGTGTTGGAACTGTTACTCTGGCTGATCAATACATCCGAATCCGAATCGTGGTGCGAGTAACGCAATGTAAGCTTGTGCTTGTCGCTGATATTGTAGTCAATACGGGCGAGGAACTTCTTGCTGGTGTTTTCATTATTAAAACCGTCGATCGCACCGATATCATAGTCAAATTTTTCTCTCATGAACGAACCGAGGTCTTCCAGATCTGCGGCAGTGGTGCGGGAAACGTTATTTCCGGCCTGTCCGCGGTTCAGTACAAAGTCAAGCGCCGGGCTTGAACGTTTTACAAACTCACCATTTACAAAGAAGAATAATTTGTTCTTGATGATGGGGCCGCCCACCCTGAAACCAGTTGTAGTCTCATTGAACTTATTGACAGTCACCTTGCTCGTATCCGCCTTATCCCCTGCCAGGCTCTTATTTTTAAAGAAATGGAAAACAGATCCTGAAAATTCATTGGTTCCTGAACGCGTTACAGCGTTGATACCCGCTCCCGCGAAGCCCGACTGGCGCACGTCATAAGGTGCGATGTTGATCTGAACCTCTTCGATCGCGTCCAGCGAAATAGCAGTGGAACCTGTGCGGCCACCTGCCTGGGCTTCGTTTCCCAAACCGAAACCGTTGTTGAAAACAGAGCCGTCGATCGTAAAGTTATTGTAACGGCTATCCTGGCCACCGAATGACCGGCCGTTGCTGTATGCATTGTATTTGGTAATGTCGTTCAGCGTACGTCCCAGCGTTGGCAGGCTGGTAATGAGCCCTTTGTTAAAAGTCGTGGCCGCACCGGTACGGTCCGAACTGAAAATGTCGCTGCCAGCACCGGTTACTATCACTTCTGCCAGTTCGGTACTACCGTCTTTTAGATCGAAGTTGACGTTGGCTGCGGATCCCAGGTTAGCGAAAATGTTATCCTTAACCTGCTCGTTGAACCCGACGAACGATACCGTCACTTTGTAAGGCCCGCCTACCCGAACAGCCGGGATCGTGTAAAGCCCCTGCTCATTGGTAACCGAGCCGTATTTGGTCCCGGAAGGCTCGTGAATAGCGACAACCGTTGCGCCGGGGAGTACTTCCCCTTTGCTGTCCGCCACACGTCCTGAAATTGCTGATGATGTAACCTGGGCATTTGCCGCCGGTCCTGATAGAGAGAATAGAAATGCGATCAGCCCAAGACAGACCGCCCTGAAAAGTAAACTTTTCCCGTTCATAAATTTGGTGATTTGGTTTGTAAGAATATTAGTGGTTCATCAGGAATGATGAGTAATATTTTGTGCAAAATAATACCTTTTTCTAATCAGAAACAAAAGCCTAAATCCTACTAAAATGCAATACTAATCTTCGTAACTATCTGATTTATTGAAATAATGCAGAATAGTGTACCAATACTTCAATATTTTCGATTATTATGAAATCATTAAAAAATGGGAAGGGCAACCGGGGGCATTTTAAAACGGATTTCAGAGCTTTCTAAAACATTTTTTTCTTTTCTTGCGGAAAAACAATTATACCAAACCCAGCCCGAGGTTATCAAATTGTTAAATTCCCGGGCGGCCGTTTTTTTACTGATGAAAATCCTCCGCACCTTTGCAGACAGGCATGCTGCAAACAATCATGCCCGAAGATGTAAAATTATTTCTATAATTCAAGTCGGCATTTTCGCCGAATATTATCTATGCAGCTCAATTTCAAACAAATAGGAGAAGCTGGACCGCCCGTTGTTATTCTACACGGCGTTTTCGGATTTCTTGATAACTGGCTAACAATCGGTAAGACCATATCCGAACACGGCTTCCGCGTATATCTGGTCGACCAGCGCAACCACGGGCGTTCCCCGCATGAGGGCCCATTGACGTTTCCAACAATGGCAGCGGATTTGAAGGAATTTCTCGAACAGCAGGATATTGAGAATCCAGTCCTGATCGGGCATTCGATGGGCGGAAAAACGGCAATGGAATATGCAGTGACCTATCCCGGCACTTATGAGGCGCTGATAGTCGTAGATATTGGCCCCAAAGCCTACCCTATCCACCACACCAAGATCCTGCAAGGGCTCAATGCAATCCCAGTCGACCAGATCGAGAACCGTAACCAGGCCGACGAAGTGCTGAGTGAATACGAGCCGTTGATGGGTGTCAGGCAATTTTTACTGAAAAATCTTTACAGAAAAGAAGAAGGTGGGTTCGGATGGCGGTTCAACCTGCCACTATTAACAACGGACATGGCGAATGTCGGTGCCGAGATCAAATCAGATGACCGTATTAAGGCCCCAACTTTGTTTATGCGGGGTGAAAACTCAACCTATATAAAGGATGAAGACCTGGAAGGCATTCTTGATTTGTTCCCGAATGCCAAACTGGAAACGATTTCAGGAGCAGGGCATTGGGTGCAGGCCGATCAACCCAAAGCATTTGTAAGTACCCTGCTCAGTTTTCTGGGCCGCCCTATCTGACGTATTTAACCCTTGGTGCATTGCAGGTAGTGATAATCAGTTGATCGTCGTTCCAGGAAACTTCCCAGGTCGGGCAGTTCACGCAATTGACCGTCGCACAAAGCGGGTTGACCGGCAAGCCACTCTGGGGACGGATATCTATGAGCTGGCCGTTGATAATCAAAGAGGTAGGCGCGCAGCAAGCGGGAGAACCATCGGCATTGAGGATAACGCCGTCACCGCGAAAAACGATTGTATCGGATTGAGCGGCAGCAATGGGCTCCCATACGCTTTTATTATCGAGAGACGATCGCTCCATCTCTATCGAATGCCATTTGCCCGAAATAGTCGAGAAAGAAGCTTGCGGGTAGACGTCACCGCTGTCCTTTTTACAAGACAATGACAACAGCCCAATTAAAGAGATATATAGGAGGCTTTTCATAGTTCTTAAATAATTTTATTTATTTCAAGATTCACATTCCGGCGTTTTGGTTGGAAGAGGAAGAAAAATCGCTGAGCTTATGAATGATTCCGGGATTTCATTGTACCTGATCCCCACTGTACTGGCAGAAGGCACGCAAAATGCGGTACTGACCCCTCAAATCCGGGAAGTGATCGGCAACCTGGATATTTTCCTGGTCGAGAATGTCCGCACGGCGCGTCGCTTTATCAGCAGTCTGAAACTGGGGAAGGTCATCGACGATCTGACGTTTATCGAACTGGACAAAGACACGCCAGAAGCTGCCACTGCTGCGGCATTGAAAAGCCTTAAAAGCAGCGCCGGAATCATTTCGGAAGCGGGATGCCCCGGCATTGCCGACCCGGGCGCCGTCGCCGTTCGCATTGCACATCAAAGGGGCATTAAGGTGGTGCCGCTGGTAGGACCTTCTTCGATTTTACTGGCATTGATGGGTTCGGGAATGAGCGGGCAATCATTTGCATTCCACGGCTATCTTCCTATCGACAAGGCCGCAAGAAAAAAAGCATTGCAAAACCTGGAACGCAACGCAAGACAGTTGCTGCAAACCCAGATTTTCATGGAAACACCTTTCCGCAATGAACAGCTTTTTGAAGCCGTACTCGAAGCCTGCGCTCCCGACACATTGCTATGTATTGCCGCAAATGTGACGGCCATCGACGAAATGATCAAAACAATGACAGTCAAAAACTGGAAATCAGCCAAGCCCGACTTGCATAAAAAACCTTCCATTTTCCTGATCGGATAGCCGTTTGCGATTTTCAGTCTTACTTTTGCATCTGCTGCACATTGAAAGATTGATGTCAGTCTTTCGTTGTTACTAAAAAATACGATTTCAGTTGATGGGAAAATATAGGATACTGGCATGTCTGCTCTCGTTAGCGGCATTGTCTGCTTGCAATGACGACAGTCTTGACGCCGTAATCACGGTGGATTCCGCTTTTCAGACAACCAAAGATGGATGGAAAGCCGAGTTTTCGGAATATTCGTCCCTTACCGATACATTGTCGATGGACACTGCCGCGGCGGTTACCCGGCTTCCGATAGGGCTTGACACCTCGCAATATTCGTACCGCATTTATACCCGGAATGCAAAAGATAATATGTTTGTGTACCTCAAAAAAAAGGTAACAGGCTTCACTCCGAATGCCACTTATAATCTGGTCTTCGACATCGATTTTGGCTCAAAATTCCCCAAGGACGACTCCCCTGGCGCTCCATGGAATCTTGTGTACCTGAAAGCAGGTGCATCACCCAATGAGCCGAAATCGACACTGACCAATAAAGTATACCGTTTTAATCTCAACAAGGGCGCAGTTGCCCAGGCTGGTACCGATGTGGCGCTCGCGACGGATGTTGCCAACGGCATTAGTCAAAGAAAATATGCACTGGTCAGGCATTCCAATGCGGATAAACCATTCTCTGTAACCGCGAACCAGCAAGGGGAAATCTGGCTATTCGTAGGCACGGATATGAATTACAAGGATTCCACGACCTTTTATTATGACCGGATCACGGCTACCATCAAAGAACCATAGCGTTTCGTAACTTTGCATCATTAATATAACCCACCCAACCTCTCATAATGGTACAAGTACAGTCTTTTACTTTCAATCCATTTTCTGAAAACACCTATTTGCTTTACGATGAAACCGGCGAGGCCATCATTATCGATCCCGGCTGTTATGATAAATCCGAATTGCAGGAACTGACCAGTTATATCGAGGCTAAAAATCTGACACCCGTGCAGATCGTGAATACGCATGCGCACATCGACCATGTTTTGGGTGTGGCTGCGCTCAAAAGAAAATACGGCATTCCGTTTCTGCTGCACAAACTGGACGAGCCGTTGCTGCGCGCCGTTAAAACATATGCATCTAACTACGGTTTCTCGGCTTTTGATGAGCCTGAAATCGATGGCTATATTCTGGAAAGGCAGTCCATTCAATTTGGCAACACCACGCTGAAAGTGATTTTCGTACCAGGCCATGCGCCAGGGCACGTTGCATTTGTAAGCGACGAGCAACAGTTTGTGATCGGCGGAGATGCATTGTTCCGTATGAGTATTGGCCGCACCGACCTTCCGGGCGGCGATCACGCTACGTTGCTGACCAGTATCAGGACACAACTTTTCACATTGCCGGACAGCTACACCGTGTATGCCGGCCACATGGAGCCAACAACCATAGGTTTTGAAAAGAAAAACAATCCATTCTTTAAATAACCTGCCGCTATGATCCGTCGTAATATCCCTAATGCGCTTACTTGCGGAAACCTGCTTTGCGGATGTGTGGGAGTCGTGGAAGCATTTCACAATAATTTGCTCCTCTCCTGTGCGCTGATCGGTGTAGCGTTGATTTTCGACTTTTTGGATGGCTTTCTCGCCCGACTGTTAAAAGTATCGTCGGCAATCGGCAAAGACCTTGATTCATTGGCAGATATGGTCACATTCGGCCTTTTGCCTTCCATTATCGTTTACCAGCTGCTGATGCAAAGTATTCCTGACCTTTTTGGTATCTGGAAAGCTTATCCCGCATTTATCATGGCAATATTTTCTGCGATCCGGCTCGCTAAATTCAATAACGACCCCCGGCAGACCGATTCATTCATAGGCGTTCCTACTCCCGCCAATGCAATGCTTGTAGCGTCCCTTCCCTTTATTGTTCATTTTGAGGGTGATTTTTGGAAAGAAATCATCATCAACACCAATAACCTGCTCATACTGGTTGTCGTGATGTCGTATCTGCTTGTGATGGAGGTTCCTCTTATTGCACTCAAATTCAAAAATTTCGGATGGAAGGGCAATGAGGCTCGCTTCATTCTGATCGCGTTGACATTGGTACTTCTGGTTACATTGAAGATCTTGGCTGTCCCTGCGATCCTGATCATCTATATCCTTCTGTCGGTTGCCGCCAATATTCGTAAAAAGAGTATATGAATAGGTAACCAGGACTTTTTGTTGCAATTTTGCGTCTTTTCGAGCGGCGTATGTTGCTTATTCTTATAATTTTAGATTAAAAATTGACCTCCGACAACTGCTTTACAGAATGGTTGTTTCCGGTCACAAAAACAGCATGACATTTTCCCGAATTACAGGTCTGGGCTATTACGTCCCTGAAAATATAGTTACCAATAACGACCTTACCCAATGGATGGAGACCTCCGACGAGTGGATCCGCGAGCGCACCGGCATACAGGAACGGCGCTACTTTGAGTATGGGAAGGACACCAATTCCAGCATGGCTGCCGCCGCATCGCGCCAGGCGCTGGACCGCGCCGGAATAACTCCGAATGATGTAGACGTGATTGTCTACGCGACCATTACACCGGATTATTTCTTCCCGGGCTCTGCGTTTTTAATGCAGCGTGAGTTGGGAATGGATGGCAAGGCGGTCATCGACGTACGGGAGCAATGTTCGGGTTTCGTATACGCGCTTTCCATTGCTGATCAGTTCATTAAGTCAGGCATGTACAAAACTGCCCTCGTGGTTGGCTCCGAAATACAGTCGTCGTGGATCGATAAAAGTACTGCCGGACGTAATACTGCGGTGATTTTCGGCGATGGCGCAGGCGCTGCGGTAGTCACCGCCACAGAAGATACCCAACATTGTATATTATCTACACACCTGCACGCTGACGGTCGTTTTGCAGAAGAATTGTATGTCAAAGATCCCGGCAGCAGCCGGCCAGATCGCCCGGTGACCAAAGAATTACTTGAATCAGGCGGTTATAATGTTTACATGAATGGCAATGCGGTTTTCAAGCATGCCATCGTGCGGTTCGGAGAAGTAATCAATGAGGCGCTTGCAGCCAATGGATATGCAGCCGAAGATCTGGACTTGCTGGTGCCGCATCAGGCTAATATCCGCATCAGCGATTATGTCCGTCAGCAGTTGGGCCTGTCCGAAAGCCAGGTTATCAACAATTTGCAGCGCTTTGGAAACACCACAGCGGCATCTATTCCGATCGCCCTGGCCGAAGCCTGGGAGAATGGGAAGGTCAAATCCGGCGATCTGGTATGCCTGGCAGCGTTCGGAAGCGGGTTTACCTGGGCCTCTGCGCTGATCCGGTGGTAAGATTGCGTTAAAATTGTCCGGTTGACAACATTACCAGCGTACACCCCTCTATTGGTATGATATTTTTACCGATTAAAATATCCTTAAATTCAGGGTTCTCTGTACCAGGGTTGAAAATAACGCGTTTAGGATTGAGAGAAATGATGTAATCGTAGTATTCGGGCTGATGACTGGGGTTGATATATAACGTGACGGTGTCCACATTTTCCCAGTTTATTTTTTCCGTATTGATTTCTTCGCCTAACACAAAACCTTTCCTGCGGCTGATGAGCAAGATGGGATGCCCATAGTTCCTGAGTTTCTGTGCAGCCAGGTAAGCGTACCTGGACGGGTTGTTTGTTGCGCCTATAATGAGTGTCCGTTTCATACCGGTTCATTTAAGTAATTGGCGATCACTGATCACCACACACTTATTAACATGGAAGGACTGCAAAATCGTTTCCCCGGGCCATTTTCCGGAAACCGTTTTTGCGATGAATGGGCCCTCCGGAGGGCAGGGCTACCAGATTGCTTTATTGCTGTAAAACCTTGAAACCTAATAATATATCTTACAAATGAATGAGTTAAATGTAAGTCGGAGCTTCTGGAACGAAAAGTGGGCAAAAATTTTATTCAACGAGATTGAGAACGCTCCTCATTACGAAGTGTCCAACTATGGCAGACTGAAAAGTTTCCAGAACAATCCTAAGGAAGGAGTTGTGATCAAAGGGTCAGTTATTCAGGGTTACAGATCTTTGAATATCCGCGTAGCCGGTGGAAAAACCATCAACCGCTACGTACATAAACTGGTTGCAGAGCATTTTGTGGACAAACCGGATGCCGAGCATAGCTTTGTGATCCACCTGGATTTTGATAAACAGAATAACCATTACGAAAACTTAAAGTGGGTTACCAAGACGGAAATGATCGATCATAACCGCGAAAATCCTGCTTTTATCAACCGGGTAATTCCTAGAAGAACGAAAAATTACAAGCTGACGGAAAGTAAAGTGCGCATCATCAAGAAATTGCTGAAGAACGATAACAACCGTCTGAAAATGATCGCGAAACAATTCGGGATCACACATACGCAGCTCAACAGGATACGCTCCGGAGAAAATTGGAAGCATGTAACCATTGAAGAGTGATCGAAATACTTAGGAAGCTTTTTCAGCGGTCGAAACCGTATAACCGCTGCCGTTCGCACCGTCTTCATAATCCACCGACACTCCGATCACGTACATCAGATGTCGCTTATCGATCAATACCTTAATTCCTTCGATAAGGTAAGTCTGATCATGTTCTGTAGGGGTGTCGAAGCCCAGCAGGAAAGTACCACTGCATGCCCCACCCC
>NZ_JAMOZL010000020.1 GCF_023667495.1 Dyadobacter sp. MSC1_007 | reverse complement strand
GCGAATAGATACGCCTCGTTCAAGGAAAATAAGTATCTGACGTAATTTATGCATGCTCAGAGGTCTATTTGCCATTCCATAAGGGGTTAGGTGATACCTAAACATATGGTAATGGACGGTTAAACCCTCTGCTCAGTGGAGTACTTTCAGCAGGAATAAGTGGCGTACTTTGGAGAGGAATTTTCGTTTTCAGGAATCAGTAGTCCGAAAACTCACACGAAAGCAAGCCAAAATCCGCTACTTTGCTGCCAACTTAGTGGCGTACTTTGCCCTGGAATAAGTGGCGTACTTTCGGAGGAATCGTGGCGTACTTTGGAGAGGAATATCCACTTTCTCCAGAAGGGGAGGAGTACTTAGCTGGCGACGCAAATTACACACGGATTTGAAGTACAAATATTTTAGGTGGCGCCAAAAATCGGCTGATAAATTTTGAGCCATAGCTTAGGAGTTGGGCTTGGCATACTGCAATTTATAATCTTACCGAAAACAGGCCAAAATATTAGTACCGGCGGCAAATCGATCATCGCCGATCGGTGGCTTCTTGAATGGAAGCGTTTGGTGAGACTGGAATATATAGGACATTCCAACTTTTTCTAACGCAATCAGGTCATAACATTAAACCTTCATTGTTATGAAATTTCGTCGCTCCGTGGCTGTTTTACTTATATTATGTTTGACGCCTTCACTTTAAAATTTCGACAGTTATAAAAATGATTTGTTCTCGGAATTGGTTGTTGCAAAACTTGAATTAATTAAGCACGAATTATATATGAAACCAACATTTCCAGTTCTCTCGAGCGCTTTGGCAATAATTGGTATGTTCACACTGTCTTGTGATGATCGCGTAAAGCATATAAATGTTTGGGGTACTATTATCACGCGAGATCAGTGTGAAATTGATGGACGTCCATCTTGGATTGTGGATTTAGATACTGAGCTAACAATAGCGCCCAAAGGAGTTGTTATTCCTGTCGTCAGTGATACTGTGAACGGAAAACAGTATAACAGTTTGGTCAGGATATTTGTCGTCATTAGCGCAGAGGACACGACCTACATTTCAAAAGGCGATAAATTTAACTTTAGGCTTGAACGCGAAACTCGACCCTGCAATTCGAATAGATCACGCTTATCGAGTTATTCAACTTTGTCTAATGAGTACCTCCATATGGCTAAGTGAAATAATATTTAAACCTCAAACTTAATTTTTTATCCGAGAAAATAAATTTACTAGCCTTCTTCATACTTAGAACAATGCCTGTTTTCGCCCATTTGTAAGAAAAAACCTGAACTGGAAAATTCTTTCCTTAGCGATCAAAATGCTAGTCGTATGGTGGAAAAATGCTTGACGGCGAGGTATTTCCTGTTAGCCCACGTACATACGACCGTATGTATGTGGGCTAACAGGATAGTGCAGGACTTTCGTCGCAAATGGGAGCATTCTAAAAGTATTTTAGGTACTAATTAAAGCTTCGGCGTGCCATCGATTTCTGTCGGCCTTATCATTGTTGCCCTGTGAAAATCGCGCCCAACCTGATAATGCAGTATCCAAAATAAGTTGCTCAGCGACGAGACGGCATCCAGGAGCTCTAGATCGCTATCTGAACACTCCTTTTTCTTGGATATTCTTCCGCGAACGTCGAAAAAAGCGTACACAAACCATGCGACGTTGCTGGGAAGTGTTCCGGATTTTATCATCCAATTACCTTCCGTCGCGAAAATGTTCGCAAGTATTTTGCTCGATACACCGGGAGAGAGGTTTCCTCGATACGATGTGGTATCGACTTCCCCACGAGCGTTAACTCGGAACATAAATGTTCCCCAGGAAGGTTTACAATTTATCTCGGGCAGATACACTCCCATTTCCAATCTGTCGGTTAAGTCCTTTTTGTCCCAAATTCGAAAAGAAAAATTCCCCGGTCGGAAGTTGGCGGTGTCCAACCCATACTTGTCCGTGCGTTGTGGTAATTCGTAGCCTGGTAAGGCGGATAGTTCAATTTTTATGGCAGTCTTTGCACCATCGGACTGCTGTGCGAGAGACCGTTTTGCAAACAAGATTGTAAAGCATATCGACAAGGGTAACCAATATTTGTGCAGCATCTGCTCAGGTATTTTTGGCAAATATATAAATTTCTTACATATTGTTAGCAGGCTAATATTTCTAAGATTTTATGAGAATTATACCTTAAGAAAGTGTTCATAACCCTAACAATCGCTTTAAACGATCATAAAATCCGGTGTCAGCAAACGTGAACCTTTTGTGAAGAATGTAGTTGCTTATGAAGCTTACTCCCATCGCAACGACCTGTGAACCAAACTTGTTTAAGTCTATAAGCTTTTGTGAATGAGGTACTTCACCCTTAATGTTGCCCAGGAGATCCACTGACAATTGATAAAGGGTCGAAGCACCGTAAACGGTAATCAGGCAAGAGATAACGGCAACCAGTGAAAATTTAAAGACTTGACGTCTCGTTTGCGTTGAGTTTCGTGCGTGGAATGCAAACAACCTTGTCAAAAAGAAACCAGACATAAAGGCAAGGCCATAGCCAATGAAAAGCGCTTGTTGATATGATAATGCAAACCAATCTTGCAATATACTACCTGCTAAAAGCTGGATAAGAAAGCCAATACCGGCGACAATAAAATATGCGATTAAATCTCTGAGGTTAAATAGGTCGTTCTGCATCCGGTGTTATAAAACGCTAAATTAGCGAAATCATGCTTCCGATAACCGAAGATCAATTAGAATTGCTATTCAAGTTTGGGGTTGAAAAAGAGGACCATGAAGAACCCTCGATATGAGCCAAAATCGTACGTGGTTTGATTGTGATATCGGGAGTTCAAACGCAAAGAGTAAGCACTTATGTCTTACAGCCTGAGAGCAAAATCATGAAACGTCAAAACTATTCTGGTTGTGTCTTGATCTGAAACGACTTCCTAACCTCTTGAAGATTTAAGTTACTGCAAGTAGGTGAGAGCTGTGCCAGAAAACGAGCACACTGTTGGAATTTATGTAGCCCGACAAGATCGAAAACGATTATCGGAAGCGCCTCATTAGCAAAGACAGCGGCCAGAAAAATGCAGTAAGGAACGCCCTCTTCCAATCGGGGTGCTCAGGATTTTTTCGGACCGCTTTCATACAATACCAGACAAATATGAGAAACGATATGATGATCGCAGCTGCCATAGCTCAGGGGTTGGGTCTTAATGTACTGCAATTTATAAAACATACGAAAACAGACCAAAATAATAGTGCCGGCAGCAAATCGATCATTTACGATCTTGACGTTAAAGGCACTCGTTTACGGGAGGTCAATATTTCTATCCAACGAAACCGCCCCTAAATGAGTCTTGCAATAGGAATAATCATGGTTTGATACTTGGCTGATGCTTTGATGAATCATTTAAAACAAGCAAACTTATGAAACGCTTTCTGGTTGCTGGTGTATGCATGTTGAGCTTACTAAATTGCAAGGAAGACAAAATTAGCTCAGCGGCTTTAGATTGTTATTCTGGGTTCGAAGGGTTAACACGTGGTGAGTATGTAGTTGATGCGCCAGTAACCGTGCAACTAACCGGTGGATTGGCTGTCGGAAGCCAACTGATAGCATCTAATGGTGTAGCTTGGGGCGGGTGCAATCTCCCAAAACAATTCATGCAAGATAGTATGGCCGTCTATGTAACAGGCTATTTTTTGACCTCCAAGACACTGGAAAAAATGAATTTAACACCTTTACCTTTTGAAGTCACTTCCGCAAAGCTCAGATAGTAGCGATCCATTTTCTAATCGCATTACCTTTCTCACTAAACGTCCGAAATTTGCAGGTTTGGACGGTAGGGTGCGGGGTATCATCTCATATAAAACCAGCGATCCCTGATCTAGCTGCACCGATTGGCGAAGAGACAGTACGGATTATAGCGATATCAGTTAAATGCTGGAAAGTACAACTATTGCGATTCCATTTCTTGAATTGAAACCTGTTTGGGGAATGTTAGGCTCGCAGAATTCGGCTCATTTAGCAAGTAACCATCCCGAGCATACTGTTTCGCTTTTTCAAAATACAATTTCTGCTGACTGTTGCCGGTAATCTTCATGGTCATTCCCAGATAATAATTGGCCATCGGATGCTGCTCGTAAAGTTGTAAGCAATCGCGCAGCCACATTTCAGCCTTATCGTATTCACTCATCAGATAGTAGACGATTCCTAGATATAGGAGCGAATTAAAATGTGGGTCATTTTTGCCTTCTCCTCGTTTTTGTTGGGCGATGTCTTTTTGCAGGAAGCCCTCAGCTTGCTCATAATTACCGAGTTCTATGTAACAGAGCGCCAGAAAAAACCAAAATGTGTGATCTTGAATAAAACCGTTTGGTGTTAGCTGTGATGCCCTTTCGAAATCAGCGATCGCTTTTTCATAATTCTTGGCATAAATGCAAAACAGGTAGCCGCGATAAGCTGTCCACCGTTTCGGGTCAAGTTCAACCGCTTTGTCATTGTACTCAAACACTTTTATCAGATTACCTTTGAATAAATGAGGCAGTCCTTTTTCCTGAAACGCTTCGGCTATGTTCGGGCAAATGGCAAGTAAGCTATCGTAACTTTGGTCCCAGCCAGGATGTTCGAATCCAAATGCCCGCGCCCGTTTGGAATAAACTTCGAAAAGGCTGTCCTGAACCGAAGTAGAGCCGCAGTCGATTTCCTTTTGAGCCAGGCAGCGTAGGCAATTTGCGAAAATAAGGATGAGAAACATCTGTAATTTCATGTTCTGTGCCAGATATATAGGAATACTGTAGAGCTGAAAATGGATGAGCAAAGAGCAAGCTGGAAAATAGTATTCCTGCACTGCATGTAAGACACTGAAAACATCAAGCAGTACGCTGCTAGCTTGATCCAAAAGTTAAAGCACTTTTTTCTATAAACACAGTGATTCTTAGTACAATATGCCCGCTAATATCATGCCGCACAGAATTATTGACAAATGTTAGCATTGAACAACTTTTCCAAACGAAAGATCCCACTGTAAAAAGTCATTGCTATTGAATATTTGTCTGAGTGTGCCAAGTACTCCCGGACGGATAGAAGTACTTTGATAAGCCGCTAAATTTATTGAGTAAACAAGCAACATTTTTTAATAATCATTTCAATTATCTGCAATGCTGCAGGAAACCATTCACAATACTTTTGTCAAGCCAAACATAGTCATATTCAAAACGATGTATGACACGAAGGCCGGTGCGAGTAATGCCCTGGTTGGCTTTATCAGTATATCAAAACCCAGCGGGAATGAATGTAGCAATCGTCGAGAAAAACCCGGTATTTCGAACAAGCGTCCGTGCGATGCTCAATCATAAGTTCCACAGCTTAACGCCCCTGGAAACAGAGTCCTTGGAATCGCTGGGAGAGATTGCGCAGCTGGGTATTTTTGATATTATCATCATTGGCCTCTCAGAGAAGGATTCCGAAATTGACGAGACCGTCCTGAAAATGGTTATGGAAAAGAACCCGTTCTCCTCATTCATTGTGTACTCAAGCGACCCCGATCACAAGCAAGCACGTTCGCTGATACGAATAGGCGTGAAGGGTTATCTTCCCAGGCATGCGTGCTTAGCCGAACTTGCAACCTGTGTGCGGTCCGTGTTTTCGGGCAATCCCTATCTCAGTCCCAAGATTTTCGTAAACCTTTGTTATAGTAAAACAGAGCCTGCTTTCATTTAAATGATATTAGGTGATGAGTTTAGGACTATACGAAGTGTATAGATTATAATCGTACTGAAAGTTTAGCTTTCCAAATAATGCGCCAGATTGGCTAAGGTTGAATTCATGCCGGCAAGATGATCCTCCACACTGATTCCTTTCGGGACATTCTCGGCGATGATTGTCACCAGTGTCTGCTCGCCATGACTTTTGAGCTCATAAGTCATGATCATTGAGCCGGCAAAGTCTGGGTTTTCGGACACAAATTCG
This sequence comes from Dyadobacter sp. MSC1_007, assembly GCF_023667495.1. GTDB lineage: Bacteria > Bacteroidota > Bacteroidia > Cytophagales > Spirosomataceae > Dyadobacter. The sequence continues at coordinate 63,104 of NZ_JAMOZL010000020.1, read as the reverse complement.
ACGGATTGGGACACGCATTCGCCCGGCAGCAGTTTCAAAAATTTCCCTTGCGTGATATCTGAGCCATCGGACGATTTTGCGAATTTTTCTCTGTCTTCAGGGTGATCGTAGCTAAGTGTGATTTGGTATTTGCCACCTTCCCAAAGCTCGAATTGGTTGATTTGGGCCTGCATATTTTTAGGAGGCAGCCAGCAGGCAAGAGCATACGGATCAATAATGGCTTGGTAGATTTCGTCGCAAGATGCCTTGATGATCTTTGAAGCGATATCCTTTCTTTCTGTTTCCATGATGAAGTATTGTTTACAACTCAGAAGCATTTATCGAAAATAGTAAAGTCGGCAACCTCTCGCGCGGGTAAATCCAGCCATTTAGGAGGGGCATCTGCGACAAAGGACATTAATTTGGCGTTATAGTTTCGAATTGTCTGAATGTGACACTGCTCGCTCCGGTTATTATTCATATTAAAACTGCATGCTCAATCAACTGATTAACGTATTCTGGACGATTATCTCATTCAGCGTAGTTGGGTGGTATTGGGGTGAGTATTTCGCAGAAGATCGCGTTGAATGGCTTTTGTATGTTTTCATAGCAGCCAGTGTGCTCGCATTCAATATTCCTGTAAAGCTGATTTCGGTCCTAAACCTGAGCACAAATCCCCGCACTTATGAATTGATTGGCGTAAGAGCGATGCGTTGGCTAGTCCAGGAGGGAATGCTTGTCCACCGGGTCAATCAACGTTTAGGCAAGAACCAAAAGGTCATTCCTAACCGAAAGGCTGCCCGCAGATACTTAAATAAAATCGTTGTGCAGGAAAGATATCATTATAGCTGTTTTGTTTTTTTTAGTTTGAGTTCGGTTAGTGCGATACTCACCGGCAAAATTGGATTGGCGTTGCTAATGGCTATTTCGAACATCATTTACAATGTGTACCCCATCCTGTTGCAACAATATAATCGCCTGAGAATACGAAAATTGCTAAGCCCCTTAGGTACTGTATAGAAATATTCACGTAGAACGCGATGGTACCTAATTTTAAGTCCTTCAAACTTCAACGTACACAGATAGATTCTGAACCAAGCCCAGCTTTGAGCCCTTATAACAGGACTCCACGCCTAAGGTATGACTATTTTCACCGTTCGAGAATGCATGTCCAAAGGAAAATAGCGGTTTAGGGGCGTATGAAATACGAGCCTCAGTCGGACTTTACCATTCCTTCAACCGTGGGCCTTATCCCACCTACGCATAACGGGTGTCAGAAGAAGTAGATAATATATAATTTTATTATATATTTGGCGCATTGACATTCAACGCGCAAGCATCGACATGAAGTCCAAGCCAATGAAATCCACAATTTTCGTGCTGGCAATTTTGACTGGGGCGGGTATCCAGACATTTGGCCAGGATACCCAACACAAAACGGAACAGACTCCTGGTCAGTCAAGTGAGCCAGTTTTTATGGTTGTCGAGAAGCAGCCGGAATTTCCTGGGGGCAAGTTTGAAAGAAGTAAGTTTTTCGCTCAAAACCTCAATATACCTAAGATAGCTAAGAAAAGCAGAAGGGTACTTGTGTCATTCATAGTAAATACAGACGGAAGTCTGCAAGATGTCGTAATTGCAAAAGGTCTGAGTCCAGAATACGATAAGGAAGTGTTACGGGTAGCGCAATCAATGCCTAATTGGATTCCTGGCAGTCAATCCGGCAAGTTAATCCGGGTGAAGTACATTTTACCTGTCGAATTTTAAAAACTATTGATCATTGCTTGCGTATTTTTTTAGCTTCTAATCTCTCTTCGCATAAAAAGATAATAGGAACATGCAAAGCAAAGGAAAGTTGAGGCTATCAAGCCGGACAATTGTGGCCAAACCACCATCAGACTTTCTTTAAAGGGAAGTGGTGTAGGAATAGCGCCCGCCATCTGTTCCATTGTAAGTGGCCCCAGGCTCCGCACAGATGGCATCAGCAATGTGGTCGTCGCATCGGAAAACAGCTGGCTTGGCGCCAGGCGGAGAATATTCAGTACGATCTCATTGTACCTAACAACATCAGTCTGGGTGAGCATACCCTGATTCGGAATGAATGCCCCGATGAACAAATTGACCAGAATCTGGTAAAAGATCGTAAAAAATAACCAGACTGCGATTGATGCGAGTGCCGAGGTGGCTGTTTGCTTAAAGATGATAGAAAATAAAATGGACAAGCTCAACCAAAAGCCGACGTAAATAACATTTACGAGCACAAATGTGAAAATGCGAAGCACTTCGGCTGGCTCAACCCAGACGCCGGTAATGCACAGTCCGCCACCAATCATCAGCAGGGCAAGGGTAATAAACAGGCTGCCAACGAGAATTAATGCACTCACAAACTTAGCCAGGATCAGGTTGTCCCGGTACACTGGCTGAGCCATCAGCCGTATCAGCGTGCCGTTATTTTGCTCGGAATTGATCGCATCAAAGCCCAGGGCAATTCCTAGCAATGGACCAAGAAAATTCAGAAACACATGAAAGGGTGGCATCGTGCCGTCGGTACTGGTAAGCAGTTTCAGGTAAAGAAACATGTTGTCCGTATCCTGCACATTGGAAACCGCATTCCTGATATTGTTCATCGACACAAATAAAGCCCCTAAAAATGTAAGCGCGATCAGGGCAAGCAATACGATAAACCGCCAGCTGCGAATGTGATCCGCCACCTCTTTGGCGACCATGACGCTGAAAGTGGTGGATGAGTCTTGGGAGGGGTTACTTTTTACGGAGGTACCTTTGGAAAATACCGCGAGACTTTTCATTGGCGTTGTTTTCGGTTAAATTGTTCTCAAAGTACTTTTGATAAATTTCGTCAAGCCCGAATTCTCTCTTTTGGACCCCCATTATATCAAGGCCGCCGCCGACAAAGAAACGGACAATATCAGGGGTCGCATCCGAAGAACATGCGATCTGCACGAGGTTTTCAGCAATGCGAAACTGTTGCACGCCTGTGATGTTCCCAAGTCCGGCCATATGCTCCCATGAGGCGGGCAGAGGGTCTTTTAATGTGATGCTTACAGAAAAGGATTCGTCGGCAAAAAGATTCTGTGACAGCTTTTGAATATCGCCCTCCATTTGCATTTTGCCCCCGGCGAAAATTCCGACGCGGTCGCAGACCATCTGCACCTGGTGCAAATGGTGAGAGGATAACAACACCGTCAGCCCCTGCTCGCGGCTTAGCTGGCGAATCAGGGCAAGGAAGTCTTTTACGCCTGCCGGATCGATGCCCAGCGTGGGTTCGTCCAGGATAATTACTTCCGGCCGCTTGATCAATACTTCCCCAAGACCGAGTCTTTGTTTCATGCCCCGGGAAAAGACGGAAGTCCTTTTATGCGCCGCATCGCCCAGTCCGATCAGCTCCATCAGATCCAGGGCGCGCCTGCGTGCCTCTGCATCCGGGATGCCGTTGAGCTTACCTGTGTAGACCAGGTTTTCAAGGGCAGTCATGCTATCGTAAAAGCCGACGCTGTCAGGCATGTAACCTACTTTGCGCTTTACGGGGATGGGATGGGTTGTTGCATCAATTCCGCACACCAGCGCTTTACCCGAAGTGGGCTCTGTAAGCCCTAGCATCATCAGGATAGTTGTGGTTTTCCCTGCTCCGTTCGGGCCAAGCAAGCCGAATATTTCACCTTTGCCGATTTTCAGGTTCAGGTTATCAACTGCTTTCAGAGAACCGTAGCATTTGGTCAACCCTTTCAAATCAATGACAGGATTTTCCATGCCTTTATCGTCTACCGTATTTTTTGATCAACCTGTATATCAAACCGCCAGCAAGCAAAATGACCAGAATGCCCAGCCAGCCAGATAGCAACGAAGTTTTAACGGTGATCCGGAAGGTGGCATCCGCATTGGCATTCTGAGTTTTGGCAGTGAAGGTAGAGACGTAATCCCCGGCAATTGTTTTGTCGGGAATCCGTACCGTAGCTGTTACATCGATAGAACCGGACGGGTCTATACGCTCCACTTTGGCGGGTTCAAATGTAACCTCCCATTTCGGGGGCGCCTGGGCTGTCAGCTCCACATTAGCAAGAGGCAGCGTCCCGGTGTTTTTGACCGTGCACACAATCTGCTCGACGCTACCCTCGGTGACGTTTTCACTCAACCGTCCCGAAGGCGTAGTAAGCTCGATCTTGTAGGCACCTTTAAGGACTGCTTCAAGATTTAGCCTGAGCGTGTCAGCGGGTGAAACAGCTGTTACGGGAATTGCATACTTTTCCGGCTTCGAATAGGGGTTTACGCTGATTTCGATAGAAACTTCCTGCGTCGCTCCCGGTTCCAGATGCACCGAGGTAACCTGGCTGCCCATAGTGCGAAAGGAAGCAAACCAGCCGGGAGGCAACTTAGCGTCCAACGCATAATTCCTTGCCTGACCGGATCCGTTTTTCAGCGTTGCCGAATACCGGAATGGCTCGTTGGCGCTGGCTTCCAGATTGAATAAGTTGGTTTGAAAAGAAGACCTCTCGCTGGGTTTACTTGAAGTCTGGGCCTGCAGATTTGCGGAGAGTCCGGCAATAAAAAGCAAACCGCAAAGGGAGTGAACACTGTACTTTTTGAAATTTGGACAAAAAACGGGCATAATCTAACAAACAAAAGTTATCACTAAGTTTTATTTATTAAAGAATGGTTACAAAGCCATAGCTCAGACTTTGCATTCTAGTTGGCGGCGAAAATAAAAAATGAGTAATTTTTTTAAAAATCTATCACCAAAAATCTTAACAAAATTCTCCCAGAAAATCTGGCCAGCAAAAATGTTTTAATGTAGTTACCTTACAGTGGCCATCCCGGCAAACTGATGAGAACAGAAATACCAATAAGAAGTTAGCGTTCAAGGCCACAAGATGGGAAATGGCATCCAGGGCGAGGTTTTCAAAGTTAAATCCGGCCAGACACCTATGGCGGTTATAATAAATGTACGAAATACAATTATTATTAAAATATTTACAATATTTGTAGCATTAAGCATAAATGGCATCGTAAAGGTGTGTCAGGCAACTGCAAATGCATGCAATACCTGCGCCTGCTCAATCAGATAATCACAGACAACGATAGAACGGGATGGATAAGGTGATTGAAAACCATCGGGAAGATATCTCGGACGCTATGGTCTGGTCCCTTTTCAAGGGCGGCAATGACCAATCATTGAATACGCTTCTGCTGCGTTATTTTCGCCCTCTGCTACACTATGGAAGCAGATTCAGCAAAGACCGCTCCCTGGTCGAAGACGTTATACAAGACCTGTTTCTTGGTTTTCTGGAAAAAAGGAGCCATTTGGGGGATCCGGTTTCAGTCAAAAACTACCTCTTCAAGTGCCTGAGAAATAACCTGATCAGGGCAATGAAGGAGCATGCGGTGCATGTTGAACTGCCCGAAAAGGATGAGTTGTTTGTCGATTTTGAAAACATCGAAAAATTCCTGATCGGCCTGGATGAATCTGCTGAACTCGCCTTGAAAATGAGCCGTTTTTTTTCCTTTCTCACCAAACGGCAGAAGGAAGTGCTTTTTCTTCGGTACTACGAGAACCTGGACAATGATGAGATCGCAGAAATAATGGGTATCAGCAAACAGTCCGTGTCAAACCTGCTGCTTAAAAGTGTCAATGTCCTGCGGGAAAACTGGGTATTCATCCTTCTTCTTTTTCTGCACAAGTCTCTATTATTTAGTTGATTGCAGAATAATAGTTAAGGCCTCCTAAAAAAAATTTCGTGAAAAAGGGTATAAATGATGCTGTTTCTTCTAATCGTAGCAAGAAATAGACAATACTTCGATTTCATGAATAAGTATGAAAATTTCAAGTCGATTGACTTTGTAAATGATCCGGCATTCCGGGATTGGATTTTTAACAGCAGGCCTGAAGCTTTGCTGTTTTGGACCTCCTTGTGTGAGAAGTATCCTTCCTTGATCACTGAGATGGAGGTTGCCAAGTTGTTTTTGCTCAACATCGCCGATGGTCACCCGGTTGCCAGCAATGATTACATTGACAAATTCTCTACTAAGATACTACTCAAACATCAGCAAAACACTGAATGGCAGCCGGCTGAACCATCGCCGTTCTGGCGCAGGTACTCAATAAGCACATTTTCGATGGCCGCATCGGTTTTGCTGATTTTAGGTTTTGCTTGGTTTTTCCTGGCGAAAAATAAAGTCACCTCTGTCTCTTCTTTGGAAAATTTAAAGCTCACCGGACTACGTCAGTTCATTAAAAAGGTAAATGATTCCGGCGTCGCGCAAACCATTAGCCTCTATGACGGAAGCAGAGTCACGCTGCAACCGCATAGCTCGCTTAGTTACCCGGCTGTTTTCGAGGGGAAGACCCGCGTGGTGCGTCTGGAAGGCGAAGCATTTTTCGATGTTGCGAGAAACCCCGAAAAGCCTTTTCTGGTGCATTTCAATAAACTGGTGGTTAAAGTGCTCGGGACGAGTTTTACAATCAGGTCCTTCGATAGTGAAGAAAAAGTGCAGGTAACTGTCAAAACCGGAAAAGTTTCCGTATTCGACAATGAAGAATTGACCAAAACCAGCAATGAGCCTAATCCGACTCTTAACGGGATTGTATTGACAGCCAATCAGGAAATTTATTACAAAAAGGACCAGAAGCAGTTTGAGAAAAGTTTGATCGCCAACCCGGTTATAGTCGATCAGACCGTGCAGGAAAAGGACTTTATCTTCGAGGAAACGCCACTGATTGAAGTATTTAGAAAGTTTGAGAAAGCTTACGGTATTCCAATCATTGTCGATGAAAATCAGGTGCAGAATTGCACGCTGACGGCTTCGATGGCAGAAGAGCCACTGCCTGAAAAATTAAATCTGATGTGCAAGGCCATTCATGCGAGCTATGAGATGATCGATGGTCAGATCGTGATGAATGTCAGAAGTTGCAAACGGTAAAATCAAACACCTCAAAACGAAATTTCATCGGAATGGAAACATAATCGCTACATCACAATAAAGACCGGCAGCGTTTGCGGCACTGCTGGTCTTCAAAAGTTTCCCCTTTTTACTTGACGTATAAGGTCTTCTTGCAAAAGACCTCGGGGAATTGCTTTGCCCAATAATCTGAAAAATTGACACAAAACAATCAAATGTATGAAAGTTAACCCAGTCCTCCAACGCTTACTACTGCTTTCTATGAAGGTGACGTTGATACAATTTTGCACCATTGCATTGTTTGCAACCATTGCCATTGCCAGACCCGGTCATGCACAGGAGATCCTCGAGCAGCGGATTACATTGACTGTCGACAACCAAGATATCAAGACTGTGTTGTCGAAAATAGAGGCGGTAGCCAACGTCAAGTTCATGTATAGTCCCGAGCTGATCCGCTCGCGGCGGAAAGTGACACTGGAGGTCAAAAACGAAAAACTTGCCCAGGTTTTGACCCAGTTTCTCAAACCTTTGGAGATATCTTTCCAGGTCAATAAAAAGCACATTATTTTAAGCGACAACGAGCCTGAAAGCGAGGGTAGCATCCAACAGCCGGCACCAGGCTTCACCCACCTGGAATTGAGCCAGTTTTTGGTGACCGGGAAAGTGACCGACGAAAAAGGCGAGGGTTTGCCTGGCGTCAATGTGATTTTAAAAGGAACACAGACCGGCACTGCTACCGACGTAGAGGGCAAGTACAGTCTGAATATACCTGATGAAAAAGGCATCCTGGTTTACAGTTTTCTGGGTTATGTGACCCAGGAAAAGCAAATCGGCAGCCAGAGCGTGATTGACGTTAAAATGGCGGTCGACGACAAGTCGCTGGAAGAAGTGGTAGTGGTAGGTTATGGAAGTCAGCGTAAAGCGGATGTAACCAGCGCGGTCGTGCGCGTGACCCCAGAAAATTTCGTTAAGGCGCCCACTGTGGATGTAGGACAGCTTCTGCAGGGCAAGGTTGCCGGGCTTACCATTTCAGCACCTAGCGGAGATCCGACTCAGGGCTCACAGGTTTTGCTTCGTGGTAACACGACGCTTTTAGGTGCCAATTCCAATCCGCTGGTTTTGATCGACGGTGTGCCAGGCGATCTGAAAACGGTTGCCCCCGAGGATATTGAAGCCATTGATGTATTGAAGGATGGCTCTGCGGCCGCCATTTATGGAACACGCGGCACGAACGGGGTGATTATCGTAACCACCAAAAGGGCCAGCGGAAGTTATAACAGCGCCGTCGAGTACAACACCTCTTTCAGTACCCAGACGATCGCCCGCCAACTCGACCTTCTGACGGCTGCCGACTACCGGCAACACATCTCGCAGGGCATCAGGGATAAATCCTGGGACCTGGGCGGAGATACAGACTGGATGAAAGAAGTGACCAAAAAAACACTCAGCCAGATACACAACCTGACCTTTCGCGGCGGTAATCATAAAACCAACTACTTGGTCAATCTCAACTACCGCTTTCTGGATGGCATATTTATAAAATCAGAAAACACCACCTTCAACGGCCGCGCCGATGTAAACCATACAATGCTCAATGATAAGCTCAACATCAATATTGGTTTTCTGAATTCCTATAATACTTATCCAACCACCGGCGATGGCGTAAGCTTTAACGGCTATTCATACCGGCAGGCGTTAATACAAAATCCGACTGCTCCGACCAAAAACGCTGATGGGACATGGTTTCAGCAAACAGGCATATTCAACTATGACAATCCACTGGCGCGCCTGCATGAAAGTGACGGCAAAAACGATTCGCAGAACACGCGCATCACCGGTAATCTGACCTATAATCCAATTAGCAGCCTGAAATTATCGGCGTTGGTCTCCTACAACCGCTATAACCAGACCCGGGGTTATTCGGAGACCAAAAACCATATTTCAACCTTACGTGACGGAAGGAATGGATATGCTTCCAATGGTTCGACTTCGTCTGTGGATAAATTGCTGGAGCTGACGGCCCAGTTTTCCCAAAACCTGGGCCGTCACAAAATTTCAGTGCTGGGCGGTTACAGTTATCAGGATAACTCCAACCGGAATTTCTGGATGCAGAACTGGGACTTTCCCACTGATAAATTCACCTACAACAACATTGGCATAGGTAATGCGATCAAAACCGGCCTTGCGCCCATGGGAAGCGGGAAAGCGGAAACCAATCTGATCGGCTTTTTTGCGCGGGCTACCTACAACTACGATGACCGGTATCTGCTGCTGGCCAGTATGCGGCACGAGGGAGCCAGCCAACTGGTGGGAAGCAAACATCCGTGGGGAACATTCCCAGCCGTTTCGGTCGGTTGGCGCATTAGCAATGAGGGCTTTATGAAGGGGCAGGAGCTGTTTGACGACTTGAAGCTGCGCGCAGGCTATGGTGTGACAGGTACCCAACCCAACAACCTGTTTTTAGGTGTTGCCATTTTGAACTATCAAAAGTATTTTTATTCAAACGGCAAATGGATCCAAACCCTGGTCCCGGCACAAAACCCCAACCCGGACCTACGCTGGGAAGAAAAACACGAATCCAATATCGGGCTTGATTTCTCAATGCTGAAAGCCAGGATCAGCGGTAGTATCGATTATTATAATCGCCGGATCAATGGCCTGCTATACGATTTTCAGGTGCCCAGCCCGCCAAATCTGTACACCTCCACAAGGGCCAATGTTGGGATCATGGAGAACAAGGGACTTGAAGTGCTGGTGAATTTCGTTCCGGTTCAAACCAAGAACCTAGTCTGGAATTCCAGCATCAATTACTCTACTAACACCAATAAACTTGTCAGCCTTTCAAATGAGCTCTATAAGTCCACCAATGATTATTTCGTCACAGGGGCTACTGGTGATCCGGTACAAACCTTTACTCATATTGTTAAAATTGGTGACAAGGTTGGAGACTTTTACGGGTTCAAGGTCGTCGATATCTCAGAAGACGGCCAATGGATTTATGAGGGACGGGATGGAAAGCCGCAAGCTTATGCAGATTATCAACATGCATTTGAAGATAAGCGCGTGCTTGGAAACGGGCTCCCCAAATTCTATCTGAACTGGAACAACAATATCCGCTACAAGAAGTTCGACCTGGGGGTAACCATGCGCGGCGCATTCAAATACCAGATCCTGAACTTTCAGCGCATGTTCTTTGAAAGTACCGGGTTACAACAGTATAACAACATCAAGTCTGCTTACGACAAAATATTTGACAAAGCCGTGCTCAGCCCTAGCATGCCGCAGGAGTTCAATAGCTACTACGTTGAAAACGGCGATTTTTGGAAAATAGACAACATTACGCTGGGCTATGACATCAATGGGTTTAAAAACAAGTTCATCAAATCAATCCGGATTTACGGATCGACATTGAACACTTTCACTTTTACAAAGTACAAGGGTATTGACCCGGAAGTAGACCGGCTAGGGCTTACGCCGGGCAATGATAACCGTGACAAATACCCCACTACGCGCACGTTTACCGTGGGCCTGAACCTTGTCTTGTAAAAATTTTAAAACATCTGCGATCATGAAGAACATTCAATTAATCATAAAAAGTAAAATCTCATTCCTTGTTCTATTTTGGGCCACAGCTTGCACCGAATTAAAGGATGAAAGCTTTGACAGGATCATTGCAAGCCAGTTTACGCCCGCATCCGGAGACGTGGCCTCCCTTGTTGGCGCAGCGTATACTAACTGGCGCGACGTCTTACAGCAGTGGAATGGCCTTTTCAGGACACAGGAGGTCTCAGCTGACCAGCTGGTTATGCCAGCACGCCCCAACGGCTGGGTGGATGGGGGAGTCTACCGGCGGATTCACGATCATAAATGGACGGCAGATGACGATATTGCAGTCAACAACTGGAACCGGACCTACGCTGGGATCGCCAACTGCAACCGGATCATATATCAGATTGAGTCGGGCAGCATTCCCTTTGCCGATGGTAAGGAAGCGGTGATCGCCGAATTGAAAGTGCTGAGAGCATCTTATTATTACGTGCTTTGCGATATTTTCGGCAATGTGCCAATCATCACGCAGTTTGATGTTCCGGCTGGGTTTTTACCCAAGCAGAGCAGCCGTAAGGAGGTTTTTGAATTTATTATAAAGGATATTACCGAGAACTTGCCGCTTTTATCCGATAAAAATGATCCTTCTACTTACGGAAGATTCAATAAATGGGCAGCTCATACTTTGCTTGCCAAAATGTATTTGAACGCCGAAGTATTTACAGGGACGGCCGCCTGGAACAAGTGTATCGAGCATTGCAACGCTGTTATCAATTCCAGTGGGGGATATGCCCTAGAAGCCAACCAGAAGGAGGTCTTCAAAACCAACAATGAATCGTCGAAGGAAATCATTTTTGCCATTCCTTTCGATATCAAATATGTGACTGACTGGAACGGTTTCTCAATCCACATGGAAACCCTGCAGCCCGCCAATCAGGCCACTTATAACTTACTTAATACGCCTTGGGGAGGCATTTGCGCCATTCCGCAGTTTATCAACTCTTTTGATAAAAACGATGAGCGGCTGACAAGCAACTGGATACAAGGGCCTCAGTATTCTGCCGGGGGGACGCCACTTAATTGTACGCTGGGAGCTTTTGCGGGTAAACCGCTGAGTTATATCAACGAACTGCCGGGGGTGGACCAGTCCGAAGAGATCCATGGTTTCAGACTTGGAAAATTTGAAATTGAGAAAGGTACGACCGTGAACCTTAGTAACGACTGGCCTCTTTTCCGCTATGCAGATGTGCTTATGATGAAGGCCGAGTCGCTGCTCAGGAGCGGGAAAGCAGACGAGGCTGCGGCCATAGTTACATCTGTGCGACAGCGGAATTTTAAAACGGCCCCTGCCAAAGCCGTTGTTTCCGGTGCCGATCTGATCAAGGGAAGCGCTTACGATTACGGGCTTCGCAGTGGCAGCACTTCCACCCACGAAGGAGGTGCCGACATTAAGTACGGACGATTCTTGGATGAATTAGGTTGGGAATTCGCCCAGGAAGGACGCCGCCGTCAGGACCTAATCCGGTTTGGCGTTTTTACCACCAAGTCATGGCTCTCGCACAAACCCAACGGAGCCTACCGCAGTTTGTTACCAATTCCCCGTCCGGAACTTAACAAAAACTCGAATTTGAAACAGAATGATGGTTATTGAGCAGTAACTGCGCGTGTATTTGGCTTTTCAGGGGGTGTTTAGTGATATGGAGCTGAGCCTTATGCTTTGGTCTACGTGGTTATTTTCTCTTGCCTGCAAACGAGCTTCCTTCAACAAGATGCAAAGCAACAATAAAAGAGAAGCTATTAGTAAAGTGCATTTATTTTTCATGAGTATGCGGATAGTTAGGGTTTTAAAGACGGAGGCTAGTACTTCAATTTTCGTGCCCGAACTAAGTAATTTTATTCGGGGGAATCTTGAAGTAAATAGCTATTCGGTTACATGTTAAGGGATTTTTCGTATCAGACCTCTGTCTGATATGCTATTCGCTGGCGGCAGTTTCCCGTGCAATCAGGTTTGCCCGTCGAACTTAGAATAGTTATAAATTATGGACTTTAGATAAAATGTCTCAACAGCAACTGGCTATCGTAGATGTGAGGAAAATTTTTCCCGCCTTTTGGCCGGATAATATTTAATTGATATTGGCGACTTTAAGGTTTTGTGTTCCAACCTTCTGGCTATGTATAGGTGTCTTGCTTTTAAACTAAATCCATCATTATGAGAACAATACTACGCCTCTTGCTTCTTGGGCCGCTTTGGTTAGCATGCCAGTCAGGCGATCCTACCAATTTTGGAATAGAGCCAGATTACGTTGCTTATGACGATGAAGCGCCAATACTCAAAAAAGCCTTTTGCAGTGATGCGAAATGTAAAGATCCAAGTTATGAAGAGCGCTATACCTACACCGCAGAAGGTAGGTTAAGTAAAGTAGAGAGTTTCGGCAGGACTACCTCCGGATCCATGGAAATGCTGTCTTATACCGATTATTTCTTTGATGCCAATGGGTGGATGACGCGTAAAATTCAATATGGCAGGCATGGGTTGTCGACGGGTTGGGTGGCCAACTCTGAATCGGAATTTGAATATCAGAACGGTGTGCTCAAAGTTGAAAAGACGTATTTCAACCGGTTTCAACCAGAAGGAAAAGTGTTCACCGGAGCGATCGAGTATGAATATGAAAACGGGAAAAAAATTGGCCAGAAGTGGGCCGACGATCACAATAAATTTATTCGTCGTGTGGAATACGGATACAAGAATGATGTTGTAAACCTGGAAACATGGTATGATGAGAAAAACAATGTGATCAGGATTTTTGAACACAAGTTTTCGGGAAACCGCAGGCAAATCAACGAATATCTGCCCAATTCAACAGAACTGCTGGCCATGATAGAAAAGACATACGATAAGAAAGGAAGACTGGCTACGCAGGAAACCAAAGTGAACAACCCTCTCCTTTGCGCGATGGCGCCGGGACTGATTAAGTATAGCTATTAGGAAGCCCGACCCAGGAGAAATTGAAATAACCTTCCCGACGCGTGAAGGACCGTATTTTTAGTCAAATATCATTTCGGCGGGCAGTTACAGGCTGGCCGGCCCTGCCGTATTGAAGAGCAGGGCCGACTGTAAACCTAAAATTTGAAACTCAATGTCAGCGTCACATTCCGTGGCGTACCGGGAAACAAGCGAAGGTAGTTCTGTGCCCCCAGCCAGTAGGTCCTGTCAAAGAGATTGCCTGCATTAAGCGCAAGCTGGATATTGCTTTTGGCTGGTGTGTAATATAGGGCTGCGTCAAAGATGGTGAACGCGGGCACTGTGAAGCTGCGCGTAAACCACGGGACCTTATTACCCTGATGCTGCATGCCGATCCCAATCCCGAGATCTTTTAGAAACGACAAACTATTGAAGTTATAGCGCGTCCATAGGCTCGCGCTATGCTTTGGCGTATTTTGCTTTCGGGCACCCACCAGACTTTCGTTCTGGTCACGGGTAATAACTGCGTCGATGAAGCTATACGATGCATTCACCTGCCAATCAGGCAAGATGTATCCGGCCAGGTCCCATTCGATGCCCCGGCTGCGTTCCTGGCCACGCGTGATAAGCCTATCCGGATTCACGGGATCATTGGCATTCATCAGGATATTTTTCTGGATGATCTCGTAAAATGCGACATTCAGGCGCATGCGGCTTTGGAACAGATCTGTTTTGAGGCCTAGCTCTTTCAGGTTGCTTTTTAAAGGATCAAACTGGCTTCCGGCGGGCAATGTGCCGGTCTGTGGCATCAAAGTGACCGTATTGGATTGCGGCTGAAAACCTTCCAGGTAGGTGCTGTACACATTGATGGCTTTATTGATCGCAAACGTCAAACCAATTCTTGGCAGCAGCGCGGTTTTGTTGACGGTTAGCGTATTGGGGGCCTTGTAATTGGTGATATCTTCAAACCATTCATGGCGAAGGCCTAGCAGGACCATCAGCTTTCCTATTTGCAGCTGCTCCTGGATATAAACTGCGTTTGTGGTGGTTAGTGCAGCTGGCAGCGCTGTCCTTACGTTCAGATTGTAATCCTGCACGTTGCGGATCGTGTAGAGCGGGTTTTGAAGGTCAAAATGGGCCACGTTGGGTTTGGGAAGTACTTTGCCACCGACCGTAGTGGTCTGGTAATTGGCTGCATTGGCCAGCACAAACGAGCCTGCCACTGAGCCGTCTTTCAGCAAAAAGCCTCTTGCCGCATTTTGCCCTCCACCTTTGAGTTTCTGCCAGCTGCTTAGATCATACCCAGCTAGCAGCTTGTGGCTTAGCTTGCCCGTCTTGAAGTTAAAACTGAAATACGCATTCAAATTGTCAATGTTCCAATACTGCTGGCGCTGCACAAATTGCAGCGCTGCGAGATTGGTGACGGGCTGGTTATTGATGTCGGGGGCAAAAGCATTGGTCGTTCGGTGTTCCTGCAAATCCTCTGTCCATGATTGTTTCATATAAGAGGCGTTAAAGCTGATCTGCGAGGTGAGCTTATGTGCCAGGGTCCCGATGATGATCATCTCTTTTGAATTGAAAAAATCGTTAGGCGCCCCCAGGTTCAGGCTGGTAGGTGTGCTGTTCAGTTTGGTTTGACCGGCGACCGCTCCGAAAATGGGTTGGCCGCGGTCGAGGTTGCCGCTCATGTTACTGTAGATCAATTCGGCATTGATGGCCGTCTTGTCATTGGGAATGTAGCTTAGCGAAGGCGAGAGCAGCAGTGCTTTACTGCCCACCATGTCGCGGAAAGAGCGTGCCTGCTGATAGGCAGCGTTTACGCGGTAGAGCAGTGTTTTTGACTCGTTCAATGGGCCTGTAAAGTCCAGCGTCCCACGAAATGTGCTGAAACTGCCTGCGCTAATGCTTGCTGCTTTGCGCGCATTGGCCAGCGGTTTTTTAGTAACCAGATTGATGCTGCCACCCGGATCCACCGATGAAAACGTAGCACTGGCGGGCCCTTTAATCACCTCCACACGCTCGATATTGGCCGTCATCGGCTGTAAGAAGTAATACTGCCGGGTCCGCATTCCATTGATGATCTGCCCTTCCTCGTTTTGGCTGATACCCCGTATCGAATATTGGTTGTAGTAGCTCGAAGGGATCACCCCGCTTGCAGTTTTGACGGCGTCGGCCAGGTTAAAAGCTTGCCGGTCTGCGATGAGCTCCTTGGTAATGGAGGTGATCGACTGGGGGACGTCTTTATTTAAGGCCGAGATCCTGGTTGCAGAAAAGGAATAGTCGCTGTTGTAATCCTTGGCCACGCGCCCGGTCACTTCGACGGTTTGCAACTGGTTTGCCTGCGGGACTAACTCGATTTTTAAAAAATCATCGGCAGCTACCAAATGCCGGGTTTTGTAGCCCACAGCGCTGACTTTAATACTGCCTTTGCCGTCGAGTGAAAAGCTACCTGTTGAGTCAGTGAGGGTTCCTTTGCCAGAGCTGGTCGAGGTGACGCTGGCTCCCTGGATTTGCAAGCCGGAGCCACCATCGGATACCGAGCCAGAGATGGTTTGGGCGCTAACGCGAAGCGCAATGAGTAATAAGAGGATAATAAAAATCCTGGTCATAACATACCGGTTTGGGATGGGTGCTGGGCTATCAAACAGTTTTCAGATAAAGGCTTTCCAGCTCATTGGCAGAGATTGATGCTGCATCGATCACTGATTGCAGGTTGCCTTCTTTCATAATCCCGATCCTGCTGGCGACTTGCTTGGCCCTGAAAATATCATGGGTTGCCATCAGGATCGCCGTGCCGTTTGCTGCCAGGGTTTTGATTATCTGAGAAAATTCATTGGATGCCTTCGGGTCAAGTCCGCTGGTGGGCTCGTCCAGCAGCAGTACTTTGGCTCTTTTGGCCACCGCGATAGCGATACCTACCTTTTGCCGCATTCCTTTCGAGTAACCTGCCAGTCTTTGGTCAAAGGCCTGGGTTTGCAAGCCGGCAGTTGTAAGAAATTTTCCGAGCTCATTTTTTGAATAGCTAAAACCAGCCAGCAAGGAAAAGTACTCCAGGTTTTCAAGCCCGGTCAGGTTTGGATAGAGCATCACCGTTTCAGGGATGTAGGCAAGATACTCTTTGATCTTTTGTGAGTTTTCCGCCACTGAAATGCCATTAATGGATGCGCTGCCTTCGGTGGGCTCGATGAAACCCAGAAACAGATTGATGGTCGTGGTTTTTCCCGCCCCGTTCTGGCCCAGTAGCGCAAAGATCTCCCCTTGTCTGACATGCAGGTTCAGGTTGTTTAAAGCGGTGTGGCCGCCGTAGCGTTTGGTAAGGTCTATGGCTTTAAGCATTTTGCGTGTCTATTATTTTGATAAAATTTCTTTTGAAAAAAATCAGGGAGAAAAGTAGCGAACCTACCACCCAGACCAGGATGGCAATCATCCCGGCGAAAACCGGTTCGTTTACATATTGTTTAGGCTGATAGGCTGGATAGCCAGCCCAATCAATGCTTTCGGTGGGCGTATCTACAAAAATGAAAGGGTAGAAGTACTCGCGGATCTGCCGGTGGTGGGCCTTCACGGATTGCAGGTAACGGATGTGGCTGGTAAGGTCTGTGTTGGCGACCTTGTTCAATGACTGTTGGGCTGCAATCACGGGATTGAAACTGGCAATGCGTTCGGACAGCGTTTGTCTTTGCATTACTTTCTCAAAAAGCTTTTCGGAGGAATTGGCAGATTCCAGATCACCGGAAAACTGCATGGCATAGTACCAGCCTGGCGAATAACTGTCTTCGGGAATTGGATACGTGCGATACTGGGGATAGACGGCGTAAAATTTTTCCATCGTCGGTTTTTTAGGCTCATCCCATTTGGCATGGTAGCCTTCCCGCTGCCGGATTGCAGTTTCGGCAGCCTCGGGCACGGGTATACTGTTGTTGATAGCAATGTTGGCCACACCCGGAAAAAGGATTGCCAGAAAGATCCAGATGCAGACCAGCGCAGTTGCATTAAATGAAGAGCTTTTGCCCAAAGCGATGATCAGTACCGAGACTGTAAACCAGAACATTACATACAGTACCACCACGATGAGCAGCTTCAACGTCGGCAGAGAGGCAGGAAGCTGCAAGGCAACTACGGCGGCCGTAAAGACGAGCAGCGTCGTCACCAGGATAACTGCCAGGCGAACCATGAGCTTACCGGCAATGGCTGCGCCAATGCCATTGCTGGTTGCCTGGACGATTTTCCAGACACCGTTTTCCTGTTCTTCTGAAACTACATTGTAAGTAAATGCAATGATCAGAAGTGGAAATAGAAATATAAAAACAAAGGATGCGTCCAGATTCCCAACCAACAACGTAAGCGGATTTGTCAATTCCGAATCATAGAGCTGGCCTTCGATAGCCAGCATTTTGACCTTCAATGTAAAAGGGTTTACATCCCGCTGGCCGATCGAGAATTTGGCCCAGGGTGATGCGGGGTTGGTGGTGTAAAAAAATGGGTAGTAGGCAGTGGTGCCTACCATTTTTCCTGTTCCATGTGCAAGGATTTGTTGCAAATGCTGTTTCTGCACGCCAGGGACCGAAGCCATGGTCTGCTGCTGGCGACCGATTAGCTGCTTACCATGATAAAAGCTGTAAAAGCCAAAAACCAGCAGGCTAACGACCCCGGTCAACACAGTTTTTCCCAACAGGAAATTTTTGATTTCCAGTAACAGAACTTTGTGATTGATCTTCATAATTGATACTCGCGTTTGGAAGAAACATAGGCTAGTACGCCAAAACCGGCTAAAACCCACAGGACTAGCGCGGCCAGACTGAAACTGCCTGCAGAAAGGTTTTCAGCGACAGGTAGGGGCTGGAATGCAAAGTCGGGTTGCTGCTGCCAATTTTTAGCGCTGACCTTTTGTTGATTATCATTCTGATATTTGATCTGGGTCAAATGGATCTCGTTGAGCTTTTTAGTTTTTTCAAAACGGTACTTTTCTGTTTGCTTTTGAAATGCGGTGAAACTCTCAAAGTCAGTGCCTGAAAGGTTCATCGAAATATTGCGGATCGCCAGGTATGGGTCTGCAAAGGCCAAAATAGAGCATACCGCATTTTGGGACCTGTAAATGCTGATCAGGTGATCAAAATGTCTGTTGAAGATGTCAGATGAAATGTTTTCTCCTTCCTGCATGACCAATGCGCCATAATTGACTGGCAGTTTCGAAATTGAATCTACGCCATATTTTTTCAATGTATTGGCTTTCAAGTTTGCGAAATATGGATCGTCTGGATTATGGCTGTCACCTTGCTTGCTCACATCCTGCTCAATTGTCTGCTCAAAAGCAATTTTATCCGGCGCCTGGTGCAGGCTGCTGCCGAGCGTCTGGGCACTTTTGGGTATGACGATGAAAAACAACATCCAGATCAGCACCAGGCTCATCAATGCATTCTTTGAAGATTTACTTACCGCCGATACGGCCACAACCAGTATTACGATAATCAGAAAGTACAGTGCGTACAAAATAGTTAGCATCACGATGCGCAGCAAAGTTTCTGCGGCAACCTGGCCGGTAAGCAGGTTGCCGGTTATCAGGCTCAACAGTAGCAAGGGAAGAAACAAAGTCCAGCCCACGGCTGTCAACCCGGCAGTTTTGCCAATAAGAATATCCAGATAAGATGCCCGTTGGCATAATAGGATTTTCAGCACGCCATTTTGTTTGAGGCTGGCCACCGTCTGGAAGCCGATGAAAATGATGAACAGCGGCACAAGCAGTTGCAAGACCATGGCCATGCTCAGTTCTCCAAAACGAAGCATCCCATTTGAAAAGCCCGCCTCGCTCATGTTGACCGTATTCTGCCGGTGTGCTTCCAGAAAGACAGAGTTTCCCACGTAGCTGTCTAGTCCGAAGTCAAAAAAACTGAGCGCGGATTTTTCCCGGAAAACCAGATAACCATAATGGGCCACCCGGTGCGGGTGCCGGTTTGGCTGGCTCATCCATTGGTCATGCACCTGTTGGTGTGCTGCCCTTTGCTGATGGTTGAATTTGCTGACATACTGCCAGCCCGTAAAGGTTGCCAGCAGCGATACGACCAGCAATACGGAAAACAGAGCGAGCGGAATTTTACTTCGGAAAATGGATGCCCACTCTTGGCGGGCGATAACGGTGATAAACTTAAAATGCATCATATATTTTTATCTACGATCCCAAAGTAGTCTTATTAGTTATATCCGCTTTAGTTACGAATTGGGACTTATATGCAACGGTGTTGCAATTTATAGACGAGAATTTATATTTGCATCATAGTTGCAAATATAAATTTGGATGCGTTCTCCCGGTTGCTTGCATGCAGCGGCCAATGGAGGTGCTTTTTGACAGATAGAAAGCAGCAGACTGGCGCAGTTACATCCAGAAACAGGCTGTGGATTGGTTGGTGGAAAACAGCATGCTCACCGGGCGTTTAAGTGAATAGGCTATCTTTGCGATATGGACTTGATACTTCGCGAACATTTTGGAAAGCTAATCACATTATCTGATGAGGAATTTAGTTACATCCTTTCTCATTTTGTAGTCCGCAAATTCCGCAAACATCAATTTCTTGTCCAGCAGGGCAGTCCCGTTCTCTATGACTACTTCGTGGCGCATGGACTTGTAAAAGCGTCTATGACCGGTCAGGAAGGCAAGGAGCACATCTTGCAATTTGCTATGGAAGATTGGTGGATATCCGATTACCAGGCTTATTTCAATCAAACCGATGCTGCCCTTGATATAACATGCGTTGAAGATGTGCAAGTATTTTGCCTGTCGCTGGCAAACCGCGAAAAGCTTTGCGCAGAGCTTCATTTGGTAGAGCATTTCTTTCGTAAAAAGTCAAATTCAGGTTACATTGCTTTGCAACGCCGGATACTTTCGTTGATGCAAAACAATGCCCAAGCCAGGTACAGTGAGCTTCTGCGGCTTTACCCCGGGCTTTCAAAGCGTATTCCTAAAACCATGATGGCCTCCTACCTGGGTGTTTCCAGGGAAACCCTGAGCAGGTTCTCCTCCTGAGTGATCTATATCACCTCAAATCTGTGATTTACTTCCTGTGTTGGCCAGCGCAGCCAGTGCAATTTTGCATTGTCAAAAAAGAAAATCGATAGATATGTACAAAGTCTTGATGGGCCTGATGGTCGCTGTCACAGTCTTAGCCAATACAACGGCAAGGGCTCAAACCAATCAAAGTAAAATGAAAAAGAAGATTCTGTTCGCTGTTACCAGCCACAATCAAAAAGGAAACACCGGTCAGCCGACTGGTTATTATTTGAGTGAAGTATCTCATCCCTGGGAAGTACTGCGCCAGGCAGGTTACGAAATCGATTTCGTCAGTCCACAAGGGGGGACTCCACCGGTCGATGGACTGGATTTATCTGACGCGGTTAACCGGAAATTTTGGGAAGACAAAGATGGCCGTGCCAAAATTGATGCTAGTTTACGGCCCGACCAGGTCCGGGCCCAGGATTATGTTGCCATATTCTATGCCGGGGGGCACGGAGCTATGTGGGACCTGGCTGAGGATACCGGGCTGTCAAGCTTAGCTGCTGCAATCTATGAAAATAAGGGAATTGTCAGTGCGGTATGCCATGGTCCGGCCGGATTGGTAAATATCCGGCTTAGCGATGGCAGCTACCTTATCAGCGGCAAGGCAATCAATGCATTTACCAATGAGGAGGAAATTGCTGTAAATATGGATAAGGTCGTACCGTTTTCTTTGGAATCAAAACTCATTGAAATTGGCGCCAAATTCGAGAAGTCAGGGCCTTGGCAGACGCACGTAACGGTAGACAGCCGGGTAGTCACCGGGCAGAATCCCCAGTCGGCACATGCAGTAGGGCAGGCCATTAAAGAGCAGTTGAATCAATTGGGGTTATAGATAATAACGAGCTCTGCCAAATACAGACTTTGCAGCAGAGCTCGTTTCAGATTACGCTGAGGTCGGCCCTGTCTAATTTGGCTACAACTATCATAGGTTTGACTACATCTGATCATTTGTTGTCGCAGAACTTTGTGCCGACAACAAATCAGAAAAAATGAAAATTATAGCAACAGGTTCCTTAGGGAACATCAGCAGGCCGCTGACCGAAGAGCTGGTACAAAAAGGACATGCAGTTACCGTAGTCAGCAGCAAGCCCGAAAAACAAAAGGACATTGAAGCATTGGGTGCAGCCGCAGCTATCGGCTCACTGGAAGATGTTGAATTTTTGACAGAAACCTTTTCCGGCGCCGATTCGGTGTATTGCATGGTCCCACCCGGCGATTACTTCGATCACAGCCTTGATCTTCTGGCGTACTATCGTAGGATGGGCCACAATTATGCAGCAGCCATTGAAAAGTCAGGCGTCAAACAGGTGGTTAACCTCAGTACTATCGGTGCTGATCTGGAAAAAGGCTCAGGTATTCTGCTGGGGGCTCACGATCTGCAGCAGATCCTTGATAAGTTGCCAGATGATGTCGCTATCGCTCATATCCGGCCAACTTCTTTCCACTACAATTTATATGGCTACATCGATATGATTAAAAAGCATGGTGTTATCGCGGCAAATTACGGTGCAGAGGATGTAATACCGTGGGTGTCTCCGATTGACATCGCTACCGTTGTTGCCCAGGAACTGGTAACAACGCGGGTTGGCAGAAAAGTCAGGTATGTCGTAAGTGAAGAACTTACAGCCAACGAAACAGCACGCATTTTGGGTGAGGCTATTGGTAAGCCCGACCTTAGATGGATACTTACCAGTGATCAAGAAGCGCTCAATGGCCTGCAAGCAATTGGTATGAACAAACAAATCGCTGCTGGCCTTGTTGAAATGTATGCCAGCCTGCATAGCGGCCTGTTATCTGAGGATTTCAACCGCAATAAACCGGCGGCTCCTGGAAAGGTAAAGATGACCGACTTTGCAAAGGAGTTTGCCGCGGCTTTTAAAAATAGTTAAGTATATTGTAACTGTGGTATAGTAAACTTGGTAAACATGCAACCTCGCCGGATCAGGACGATAAATGAATTTCATCAGTTCAGGGGATTACCTAAGCCAGAGCATCCATTAATCAGTGTGATCAATTTAGAAATGGTCAAGGAATTGTCCGCCAATGAAACAGGCCTGGTAAAGGACTTTTATTCCATTGCACTTAAAAGGAATTTCAATGCCAGGATAAAATATGGGCAGCAGGAATATGATTTTGATGAAGGCACCATGTTTTTTATGTCACCTGGTCAGGTCCTGAGAATTGAGGTTGGGAAGGATTCATTGCAAAAACAGTCGGGATGGATGCTGCTCATTCATCCCGATTTTCTATGGAATACGCCTTTGGCCAAAACCATAAAACAGTACGAATATTTCGGTTACACGGTAAATGAAGCCCTGCATCTTTCCGAAAAAGAAGAAGTAACCATAAACGGTATTGTAGGCCAGATAGAGCAAGAATATCAGTCCAGCATTGACAAATTCAGCCAAGGTGTGATCATCGCTCAATTGGAATTATTGCTTACTTATTCGGACAGGTTTTATCAGCGTCAGTTCATAACAAGAAAAATTGCAAACCATCAGATCCTGGGCCGCCTGGAAGATCTTTTGACAAACTATTTCAGCAGCAATTCTCTGGCAGAAAACGGATTACCAACTGTTCAATACATTGCTGAAACGTTAAATGTCTCACCCAATTATTTAAGTGGGTTGCTGAAAGTATTGACTGGTCAAAGCACGCAACAACACATCCACGACAAATTGATAGAGAAGGCAAAGGAAAGATTGTCCACCACTGCATTGTCGGTCAGTGAAATTGCCTATGAGTTGGGTTTTGAACACCCGCAGTCATTCAGCAAGTTATTTAGGACAAAGACCAGCGTTTCACCATTAGAGTTCAGGCAATCGTTCAATTGAATTTATTTCCAATCACCTTATCAGTATGGGTTAAATAAACGGTCTATCTACTTCGAAATCTATTTTAAGGGCTTCACAGGCCATTCTGCCAGCGGTTTTACTGCGGGAACCTCACCAGACTCGGATAGATATGCGTTAAAACTATGCCGGCTGCCGGCAGGTAGCTCCGCTTCAAAACCTACGAATACTGTTCCGGGATTAGGCGCGTCGTAATCATGCTGGGGTGAAGTAGGCCATGTTTTGATGGTGATCGGAGTCCGCGTGTCAAAGATCAGCATCATTTTTTTCCCGTTCTGCGAAAGTTCCACGGTTTTTCCGTCCACAATTCGTACGTGCGCAGCAGTGAGCATGTTCCAGCGCATCAGGGTTTGCTTCTGGCCGCATTCGATCTCGTCGCGCACAACGACATAGCGCTGCTCGAAGATTCCCAGTCCGCGGCTGACGGCCTTGACCTGATCCTGATAAAGTTCTGACAAAACCGTTGTTACCATTATATTTTGGCCGTCCCCGGCTGCCGCATCGATTTTTGCGTAGCCTTTTACATTGGTTAATTGACCGTCAAATGAAATCACATTGTGCGCCAGGTTGTTCAACCGAAAAACCTGCCACCGCTGGGAGTCCTGTGATCGGTTCCATAGGTCTACACCCTTGGATTCGAGTGAGTTGTAGTCCTGCATGCCAAAATCCATCGCCCAGCGCTCACCGAGGGCGTCCATCACAAAAGAACCCACGTCCATATGCGCGTGGTTAACGGCCGGTGAGCCTGCTTTCACCCCGACAAACACCGCCTCGGGCTTTTCCCAGGAGCTTCGCATCAGCGCGACGGGCGATGGCCCCTGGCCGGCCCAGAATCTATTCGCTGGCGCATGCACGGCGGAAAGCTCGGTTTGTGTCCCCCAAATCAGCAGCGCAGGCAGAATACGGTTTTTGACTTCTCCTTTACCCGGGGCGGACAGCAGCGCTTTCTGGCTCCAGAGCAGGGAAGGGTCCTGATTTTTTTGGGCGAACCAGAAGAGGGCAGGGGTCAGGCCTTCTTTCAGTCCGCTGTCGCCCCAGTTGTGGGCAAGGCCAGTTGGGCCTACCAGGTGCTGCATGAATGCGCCGGTCTTGAGAAAACCCTCAGATGTGGAAAGTCCAAAGTCTGTACCCAACGCCTTTTGCAGGGTGCTGATCAACAGTACGTTGAAGCTGGTTCCGTATCCCCAGTAGCTAAAACCCTCGGGGTAAGCACCGTCTGGTTTGTAGGAAGGCAGCATAGCCTTGGGGACGCTCTCGACGGCCCGTTTGACTAGCAGTTCTGCGAGCGCGGGTTCGTGCTCTGCGATGGCCAGTGCTCCGAAGGTGATTCCCGCATTACAAACCTGGTTCCAGTTGTGTTCTGCCGACAAAAACCAGTTGTATTTTTTATCCATGGAAGGCTCAATCCCCTTTGTCAGTATCGCTTCCCGCAGGCGGCTTCGCGTCTGATCGCTCAGTTTCTCAAACAGCCAATCGTAGCCGATGGCCACGGCCATCGTCATCTCGGCCACATCCAGAAAATGGGTAGGGTTCCAGTCTTCAAATGCGGCCACAGCCAGCAGTTCCTTTTCCGCCCTGGTCAGGTATTTCTGCTGGCCAGTCGTGCGGTAGGCATAGGAAAGCATAAAGACCCGCCGAAGGCATTCCCGCGACTTGTCCAGCAGGCGTTTGCCGATCTTAACGTGTTCAACCGGCGCCAGTTCGAGCATTTGATCGCACTCCTCGATGATAAGCTTGTGCACGGCCTGCCACTGTGGGTATTTATGGATCTGCCTCAGAAGGGCATTCTCTTCGCCCTTCAAAAGTAAGAGCCGGGGATGGTCCGGCCTAAGTGTTTTAAGGACCCGGCCGCCGCTGGCAGTGTTCTGGGCGCAAAGCGAGCCCGAAGCGAATATTTGCAGGACAGTGAGTACGATTAGTGCTCTTTTCATAATTTCATATATTGATTTAAAAAAGCATCCGGCCGGGATTTTGACCGGCCGGATGACATGGGCTGGTTACTCCCAACCCGGATTCTGCTTGATTTTGGGGTTCTGCGCGAGCGTGTTCAACGGGACCGGCCACAGATAATGCTTCTTTTCATCGAAGACCGGTATTTCATAGTCGGTACCTTTATAGACTGCTATATACTCTTTACCAGAAACGGGATCTATCGCCGATTTCATTGTAGTGCCGGCAAAACGTTTTTTCGCTGCGTCGTTCCAGCGGACGCCCATGGCGGGGATTTCCAGTTTTTTCCCCTGCTTCCAGCGGATCAGGTCTGCATAACGCTGGCCTTCCATGAACAATTCGATTCGCCTTTCACGCCTGATTTCAGCGATGATCGGTGAGATACCGTCCTTGGCATAACGCGGGTCTACGGGAACCTTTGACAGCAACAGGTGTGGCATCCCAACGCGGTCGCGGAGTTTGTTAATGGTTTTATCGATGTCCGCCTGGCTAATGGTACCTAGTTCGGCTGTGGCTTCTGCATAAATCAGCAGTGCTTCTCCCAGGCGCAGGGTGATAGCAGGTGACTCGCCGGTGTTGTAGGCCTTTCCAATCATATCATCGGCATTGTAATGTTTGATTATATGGTAGCCTGTTGTCGTTTTGAAACCTCCCCCGGGCATGCCTTCCAGCATGGGGTAGGCGCGGCCGTCGGCAAGGTGATATTTGTATAGGCCGGCGTCCCCAGGATGCAGGATCGTCTGGCGCAGGCGCGGGTCGCGGTTTTCAAAGGTGCTTTCAATTGTCTCATCACCTTTGTAAAGCGGCGATAGTGAGATCGGCAACCCGTCGCTGCACAAATAATCTTCGACCAGACTCTTGGTTGCGCCACCAGTATAGCTGAAATATTGCTGGACGTGGTTGTTAATGACCCCTGTTTTGTACTTTCTCCAATAGATCACTTCGGAGTTACCGGCCAGGTCCAGTACCCGGTGATAAGCATTGTAATCGCTTTGCGGCTTGCCTGTGCTGTAAATACGGTAGGGGCCAGTCTCCATCAGTTCCGCCGCTGCTTTGGCCGCTTCTTCGAGCCACATTTTAGAATCACCCGCGCCGTGGTATTTGTTGAAGGTTCCTTCGTAGAGGCATACCCTGGCTTTTACCAAAAGCGCTCCCCAGCGGTTGATCCTGCCCGGCGCATTGCCGTCGCCCCAGTTGTTAGGGAGCTTCTGACTGGCGAAATTCAGGTCTTCGAGCACCTTTTGCATGGCTTGCGCGCGTGGGGTGCGGGGGGCATAAAGCTCTTCGGAATCGATTGTGAGCTCCTTTTCCACGTAAGGGACATCGCCATACTTTTGCACCTTGTCGGCATAGAACCACCCCCGGAAAAGCCGAGCCTCGGCAATGTATTTGTCTTTAATGGCCTGACTAACCTTGGCGCGGTCGTAATTGGCAAGCCCGACATTGATTGCCCTGACAAAATCCCACCCCTGATAGCCAAACCAGTCGGGACTGGAAGGAACATTGTATTTCCCTGCGCGGATCTGCTGGAAAAAGTTGTGTCTGGGTTCGCGCGGGGCCATGTTGTCTGAAAGCTCGTCAAGCGACCAGATATTGCCGAAATGGCTGTCGAAACCCTCGGTGTGGCCCATCATAATGGGAATCTTCCAGTCGTTGCGCGCAATATTATAAATGCTGTTGTTGTAAACTGCCAGGTCATTTTCGGTATTCCAGTAAGTTGCATTTGTAATTTTGTCAAGCGGAGTCCGGTCGAGGAACTCATCGTTACAGGCCGCCAGCAAAAGCAGCATGATGGCCATTACGGATTTTAAGAATATATCTTTCATGCGGATTTGATTTTATCATGAATTGATTAGCTGTGTATTAATGAAGATGATTCTGGCACCTTTGTCGCTGAAAAGAGCAGGATCAGTTATTGTCCCGAACCTGTTCAAAAGGATATATTGATCCCGATTGTGCCGATCCGCTGCATGGGGTACTCGATCGTTGGGGTCCGGATGCTTTCGGGATCCAGTGGTTTGCGGATTTTGGAGAACTCGAACAGGTTCATCCCCGACACAAATACCTGGGCACGAGAAATCCCGATCCTGCTCGTCAGATCATAAGGCAATGTATAGCTGAGCATAATGTTCTTCGCGCGCAGGTACGATGCATTCTGAACGTATCTGGATTGCGGCAGAATGTTCTTTTTGTCACTGGTAGAGATGTGCGGGGCCGCGAAATAGGCGTCCGGGTTTGTCTCAGACCACGTATCGGTTAGATAATACTTTTCTACGTGCCCGGCGTTGAAAGGATAAAACCAGTTCCAGTTTCCGTTATTGGGCAAATAGTCCGCTTTCCCGATACCCTGGAAGAACGCAGTCAGACGCAGCCCCTTGTAGCCGATGCTTGCATTGATCCCGTAGGTGTACCTGGGAGAAGAGTTGCCTATGATCTTGTAGTCACCCGGGTTGCCAAGGGTGTTATTACCTGAGCTGATAATGCCGTCGCCATTCAGATCGGCATATTGAATATCTCCCGCCCGCCAGTTGTTACCAAGCCGTGACTGGTTGGCAGCGGCAGCGACCGCGTCGGCTGTCTGAAATATCCCAACGGTCTGATACCCCCAAATTTCACCCAGCCTTTGGCCTTCGTAATAGATCCCGTTACCTTCATTGGGTAATGCCCCTGAGGGATTGCGGAACTTTGTGATGGTAGCGCTGGCATCGGAAAGGGCCAGGGTGATGTCGTAGTTCCAGTCGGTTTTGATTTTATCCCGCCAGGTAAGTGACAATTCCCAGCCTTTGGTACGTAGGTCAGCTGCGTTTTCCTGAGGGGCCGTCGTTCCTAGAATATCCGGATAAGCCACATTCATCAGCATTTTTTTGGTATCGCGTGTGTAAATATCGAAGGACATATCCAACCGGCTTCTTAGAATGGTCAGATCCAGGCCGATATTTTTGGACGTGACCGACTCCCAGGTCAGCGTCGGGCTCACAAGGCCGGCTGCCGAAACGTAGGGGATCAGCGCACCGGCAAGAATGTAAGGCGCTTGGCCGGAACCCATCGTAGACACAGAAGGGTAGTAGATTTGGGCTCCGGTGCTGCGGTTTTGGATGATCTGGTTTCCGAGCGTTCCAAAAGAGCCTCTCAATTTCAGATTGTCCAGCCAGCTATTGGTTGCGCTCATAAACTTCTCATTACTAATCCGCCATCCGGCTGAGAAGGAAGGGAAAAACCCGAACCGGTCGTTTTTAGGAAAGCGTGATGTGCCGTCATAGCGACCGTTAAATTCGAGAAGATAGCGATCGGCATAATTATAGGCCACCCTGTAAAACACACCACGCAGGGCCACCTGTGAGCGGCCGCCGATGGTTTGCTGTGTGCCGGTCGTCGTGCTCAGGTCCGGGACGTGGGGAGTGATCAGCGACCGGGCCTGCGCGGTGGAAGACTGGTAGTTGCCCATTTCCTGGTTATAACCTATCAGGGCCATCAGCTGATGTTTCCCCAGATTTTGAAAGGTATACTCGGCAAAAGTATTGAGCACATAATACCGGTTGTAATCATTGACATTCTTAATCCAGTCGTCGCCGCTAAAACCATAACTGATCGGATTGGCTTCTTTTAAATCCTGTGATACGATCTCGACCTTGCTTTGCACATCCTGATACATATTGTTGTAGATGTTGTAGGAGAAATTACCCGTGATCTTTAGGCCCGGCAGCGGCGTGAGGACCGCCTCCTGGGAGAGCCACAGATCGTTTTTGGTAAAGGTTTCCCGTCCGCCATCAAGCAGGTAGGGGAAAAAGTTGGTTCCCCCGAAATACTTGCCTATCAAAGGAGCGTACTTGTCGTGGTCTCCGGGCGTCATATATTGGGGAAGATCCGGGAACTGTATCGCCTGCAGGGGATTGACTCTGGCGAGCGAATTAATGTTTACGTCCCAATTGTAAAAGTGGGGCTTATCGCTGTTTTGCGAGTTGAAAATTACTTTTTCGGATAAATTAAGCCATTTATTGACCTGAAAATCGGCTTTCATCAGGATATTGTACCGCTTGAACTTCTCATTGTTGTAGCGCAGGTAACCGTCCTTGCTATACCGGCCGAACGAAAAAAAGAATTTAGATTTTTCGCTACCGCCCGAGATCGATAGATCCTGCTGGTTGGTCGGTGCGTAATTGGTCATGATCTTTTCCTGATACCGGTTGTAGCCGTAGTATTGAAGTGCGCCGTCTACAACGCCCCATTCATTGGCAGCAATGGGGTTTTCAGAGTATTTTTTGACCGCTTCTACGAACTGGTTGTTGTAGCTGGGAGCGCCCAGGGTCCTGATGTTGGCTGCATTACGGGCCAGAACGAATTGGTAAGGATCAGTTACCACATCCATATTGAAAATGGGTTTGGCCAGCGAAAACTGTGTGCCGAAGTTCACCTGGACTTTCCCCGCTTTGCCACTTTTGGTGGTGACAAGCACTACACCAAACGCGGCGCGGGCACCGTATATGGCCGAGGCGGACGCATCTTTGAGCACGCTGATGCTCTCGATGTCATTGGGATTGATCCGGTTAATATCCATGGGCACATTGTCGACCAGGATCAGAGGACTTCCACCGTTGATTGATTCATAGCCTCTGATATTGAAGGCGGGCGACTGGGCCGGATCTCCATTGCGGACTGTAATGTTCAGATTCGGTATCACGCCCTGAAGTCCCTCGCCGGTGTTCGCTATCGGGCGGTTTTCGATGCGTTTGGCGTCGGCCACGCCCACTGCGCCCGTAACGTTTACCTTTTGTTGTGTTCCGTAACCTACCACGACCACCTCGGTCATCAAACGATCTTCGACAGCCATGTTAACGGTAATGCCTGTACGTTTACCAACCGCTATCTCTTGTGTGGCATAACCCACAAAGCTAAAAACCAGTAGCGCGTTTTCACCTGGTACATCGAGCTGAAATTTACCCTTTGTGTCGGTGGTAGTTCCATTTGCTGTCCCCTTTACAACGACGCTTACCCCTGGCAGGCCGGAACCGGATTCATCCAGCACTATCCCCGATACGGGTTGTGCGACGGCGGCTAGGCAGAACATCATTGTGCCTATCAAGGCACAGGCCAGGGAAGTAAATTGTTTTTTTGCAAATCTGGGCCTTGGGTTGAGTTGATTTTTTTTCATAAACTAATCGTTAGGTGTAGTTGAAAAAAAAACTTGAAAAGTGCATCATCCTGGTAAAATAAGATGACAGCATAGATGAAGCTTGTCGTATTGCTGACGAATCTCATCCAGGCCTGGTATTGTGCCAGCGGAATAATATGAACTACAAAGTATTTTACTACACAGTATTTACTAATATTTTTTATTGAAAAAAGCCAAATGCTGTTTTTGCGCGTCACCGAAAATCGCAAGAAAGCACTCAGGGAGCTGAGATGGTGCCTTCCTGGGTAGCATGCTAACGATCCCGATATAAAGCAGGCTATTTTTGCTAGCGGCAAGCAGCCGGCGAGATGAAGATTTTTGAGAGGTTTTGGCCGACTCTTTCAGTCGTTGTCCCGCCTATCGTTTCGGGGAGAGTACCATAAAACGGGAATGCAGAGTAAAGTTTTCCCGCTACGGGAATAAGTCAAGACACACCTCTTGACGTTATCAAAGAAGTCAGATGAAAAAAGTACTTACCTCAATCACAATCAACATGGCAATGAGACTTTCTATCTGGATCACTTTCTGGTGGTTGTAGGCCTGTGGCCAGATAAGAATTCCACAATAATATATAACGTTGCAGGCCTCGGGACGCGCCGGGGCCTGCAGGGATGATATGATTTAATGGCGAGGCGGTTTTATTTCGGATTGGAGCTGCTACCGTTGGGATCGACCACTTTATCTTGTTTTTTGGAACCATTTGCTACGTGCACGACAACCTCAGAAGCCTTAGCCGAGTTGCCAAATAACTTTTGTAAGTCTACTTCCAGCGTGTAATCGTGCATGGCCGCATCCCGGGCACCGTCGGGCGTATTGTATCCCACCACGAGCCGGGCCTGCATCGGGTAAGACAGCATTAGCGAGCCATCCCAAACTACTTTGTAATTTTCGATACCGCCCCCGCCGGTAACGTCGATTTTCAAGGAGTTACCCACCCTGGTGACTTTTGTGATTTCAAATGGAGTACCCTCGAATGTCTCGCGACCTGCCATCAGTTTGCTATATTCTTCACCATTGGTTTGCACCAGCGGACTGCCATCCGGTCCGGGCGAAATGTTGTTTTCCCGGTTGCATGCAAACGAAACGGACAGTAGAAACACGAGAAGCAACCATACACACTTTGAAAGATTTGTTTTCATTTTGCTAACAGATTAGTTTGTTTTTAAGCAGGTCGTAAAAAAGTATCGAAACGCTACTAGTGTGAGCAAAAAATTACCGTTATGAGAGCGCGCGACAACGGGTGGAGCTATTTTTGCTCCAAAAGAACATGAACCGGGCAAGCAGACGGATGAAACGGCCGGTATGGCAGATGAATGTAAGGCGCTTGGGCGGGTACCGATGTATTTTTGTCATGAAAAAATCATTACTGACCAAATCTTTCTGACTATGAAATCTATCTTAGGTATGCTCATCTGGGCTTGTCTGGCGCCGGCAGCCTACGGCCAGGTGAATGGTAATCGACCAGAAGGCGAAGCGGGAAGTATAAGCGCCAGCTACATTAATGCGGTAGTGAGTAGCAACCGGTTTGTTTGCAATGGGTGATGTCAAAAATGATAAGTAAATATCAACTTAAAACGGGCGCAATTCTGGCGGCCGTTCTGCCTGGTATTTTCGTGTTTTCGGTGTCTTCCGGCAAGGAAGCGCTGCTCCGCTTTATATTTTCATTTTGCTGCATTCTCTCATTCTGGGTCATCAATTTTGCTCTTGTTGATTTCTCCTGCCTTTGGAATAACAAGAAGGAAACCGGCAAGCTGCTCTGGCGGATCATGCTTTCCACACTGCTTGCGATTGTAGTTTTTGTGGTCATTGGTTTTGCCGATGAATCCAAATTACTACTCTCGCAGGTAAAGGGGGATCTAATGTATTCACCCAAAGCCTGGTTTTACCTGATATTACGGATCAGCCTGCTAAACGGTCTGACAATTTTGATCAAATATTTTTACGACCTGTCGGCGAAAAGCCGCCGGGTGGAGTTGGAGCTAGAAACCTTGAAGCGGGAAAACCTAATGGCCCTGCATGAATCGTTAAAACAGCAGCTAAATCCCCATTTCCTTTTTAATTCGCTTAATACCCTCAAATCACTCGTCAAACAGCATCAAGGGCAGTCGCTAAAATTCATCGATGAACTGGCCTCCATTTACCGCTACATGCTGGTCTATAACGGCAGGCCCGAGGTTACTTTGGACGAAGAAATCCGCTTTCTAGAATCTTACGTCGGCCTGCTTCAAATAAGGTATGGCGATGCATTTACGGTCAGTATCCGGATACCGCCGTCTATCCTGGCAGCGAGGCTTCCGCCGAACACACTTCAAATCCTGATCGAGAACGTTGTAAAGCATAATGTCTTTTCTCAAAAAAGGCCCTTGAAGGTGCGCATTTGTGAAGAGTCGGGATTTCTGATCGTGGAGAACAACCTGCAATTCAAAAAGACGGATCAAACATCGGGTGTCGGCCTGAGCAACATCAGCAACCGTTTCGAGATTTTAAAAGGAAAAGGCATCATTGTGGAGAAAAATGATCTTTTTTTTAAAGTTTGGTTACCAATCGGCGATTAACTATGAACATTGTGATCATTGAAGACGAAGTGCACACTGCATGGGACATTCAGAATTGCATCAAAACCCTTCGCCCCGGGCATCAGATTCTGGCCGTGCTCGACAGCATAGAAAGCAGTGTGGAATGGTTTCTGCACAACCCGCATCCCCAGCTGGTGATTTCCGACATTCAGCTCGGCGATGGCCTTGCATTTGAGATATTTCAAAAAGTTGGACTAACCTGCCCGGTCATCTTCTGCACCGCCTACGATGAATATGCCATTCAGGCCTTTCAAAGCAATGGAATCGACTATATCTTAAAACCCATTAACGAAAATTTGTTTGAGGCAAGCCTTGAAAAGCTGGAATCCATTGCGCAGTTATTTGCGCCGAAGCATAACTGGGAAATGATCAAAATGCTGCTGAGCAGCTTCCAATCCGAAGCCCACAAATACAAAACCAGCTTTCTAATCCACTTCCGGAACCAGCTGATTCCGGTCGCAACCGAAAACATTCTGCTGTTCAAGGTCAATCATGACACAACCGAAATCTTTGTCCGAGATGGCCGTAAGTTCCAAGTCTATAAGCCCTTGGACACCATCGAGGCACAGGTTGATCCTCACCGGTTCTACCGCGCCAACAGGCAAACGCTGCTTGCATTTGAAGCGATTCATCGCATTGAACATTACGATGAACGCAAGTTGCTAGTGCGGCTGGACGGTGTTGTCACCGAGCCGGTGATCGTAAGCAAAGCCAAATCTGCATCTTTCCTGGCCTGGGTCGAAAACCGGTAGGCTCCCTTCACAGTTTAGAGCTTGACTGCCGCACGGCAGCAACCAAACCCAGCATGGCGCAAACGCTTGCCATCAAGCTCCCGGCCAGGCGAACCCAATGCCCGGACCGGAACTGACGGGAAGTTTCCAGGAGTTTTTCGGCGGAATGCACTTTCAATCCCTCAGTAAACATAATGGTATTGCGGGGCCAGAAGTACAGCACCGAGGCCGCAAAATCCAAAGCGACTAAAAGTAAAAAGCCGGCCACAAAGTACAGAAACACGCGGCGATGTCGCCGCCAGATCCACAATGTGACCAGGCCAGTCACCAGAGTGAAGCCGCCCAGACCTGGCAGGAAGCTGCCTGGGCTTGCGCGGCTGAGAAACTCCATCGAAGTTGAAAGCGATTTGGGAACGTCGGCAAAGACATTGGGATACAGCACAAAGGTATCAAAAAGCAACGCGCCAGTAACCACAGTCTGCGCCCAGGCGTAAAGTATGCCAATGATAACGGGTATGGAGAGCATAGGCGAATGATGTTTGTCAGGGATCATCTTCTAGGTGTTGGTTGAAAAATGCGTTTCAATCGAAACGGTTCTTGCCAGTAAAATTACTCGGGATAGCGATTGGCAGGCAGTGGCCTAACCCCGCCAAATGCCTGTTTGAATGGCCATTCTGCCCAGGTTTGTTGCTCAGGAAAGCCGATGGGACAAATCGGCAGATGAGGCAGTCAACAGCGGCCTTGAAATGGCGCTGACCAAGGCATGCGCCCGCTAGTTTTGCGGTTTAAACACAACCACATAGCGACATGAATTTAAAAATCAGAACGCTTCTGGCGGCGCTTGCCGTGCTGGGCTGGGGATGCCAGATTCACTACCAGACCGAAAAGGTTAACTATAAAATGGCATCCCCAAGCGTCAGGGAAGGGAAGCGGCTGACGATGCTTGTTTGCGGCTCATGCCACTACAATTTGGAGACAAAAGATTTCAGCGGGAAAAAGCTTGAAGATTCTCCCAAGTTTTTGGGAAAGATCTACGCAACCAATATCACGCAGCATCCCAAGCAGGGTGCGGGCGAATACACACCCGGAGAGCTGGCCTACCTGATTCGGACCGGTATTGGCAGGACCGGGCGGCTGATGCCATTCATGCACCGTCCGAACATGGCCGATGCAGACCTGGATGCGATCATTGCCTATCTGAAATCCGATGATCCCGCGGTAAGACCATCCGGCAGGAACCCGGGCAAAACAAGATACTCACCTATTGGCCGGCTGGGCTTGAGCTTCACCAAGGTAGGGGAATACCGGGACGCGGGCATTCAAAAGCCCAAGAACGACCCGGTCCTGCTGGGAAAATACCTGGTCGACAATCTGGCTTGCTTTCACTGCCATTCCAAAAGCTTCACATCCCTGGATGTCCAGCAGCCGGAACGATCAAAAGGATTCATGGGCGGCGGTAACAAGCTGCGCGATGCAGCTGGGAAGAAGATCAAAACCCCTAATTTAACCCCGCACGCAACCGGCATCGCAAGCTGGACACAAGCCGAGCTCAGACGGGCGGTTACCGAAGGTGTTTCAAAAGATAATTCGGTAATCAGCTATCCTATGCCGTTGTACCCTGAGCTGACAGAGGCAGAAACCTCGGCCATTTATGCATATTTGAACACGATCCCACCCATTGAACACGAAATAAAAAGATAGTAAACCAAAAGCCAGCGGCAGATTTTTCCGAGCCACTTGCGGTTTCCGCTAAATACGATGGGTAAGTCTGCAGGCTTACCGGCCGCTAAGTCTTTTGATCTCGACCCCGTCGCTCCATTTACCTGTAAATGTCTGCTGCTGTACGTCAGTGAAGGCGGTAGGGCAGCCTTTGTTGTTCCGGCTGCAATCGATCAACGCATCTGCCAGGCGCCAGTAGCAGTAATAGTCGGTGGCGTCCACTTTCGTCGAAGCGGCCAGCTTGCCATCCTTACTGTCAAAATCTGGGTCGATACAGGTTGCTTCGTTATGTTCGGCAGTGATCGAATCGGCTCCGTAGCCGTCTGGGTAATGCATCAGCATGGCCTTGTGGGCGAGCGGTATGGCTTTGGATTCGGCATATACCTTTTTCATGAACACGCTATCGACAATGGTATCTTCCTTCTCGATGATCATCAGCAGTTTCAACGACTCAGCCAGACCCGCATACGACTTGGCCTGACCTGACACAGCCGGGCCCACGCCCGAAGCAGCCAGGAAGATGCCCTTGGGTTTTGGAATGCGAAGTTCGCCCGCATTGAGCGCGAGATTGGCCGTAACTACGCCGCCATATGAATGCCCGACGATGACGAGTTGATCAGTCTGCGGCCGGACCCCCAGCTGGCCGGATCCGAGCAGTTCCAAAGCCCGCCTGATGCCTGCGGCGGCATTGGGTGTGAATTCGGTCGGTTTGGTGCGCGGCCCTTCCTGATAGCGCGGGTAGATGACGATATTGCCCTGTCGCACCAGGTGCTTGATCCAGGCACCGTAATTGGCAGGATTCCAGCCCCCGTACCCGTGGTTAAAAACAACGACGGGTGCAGACGCAGGCGCCGGCGAGGCCGGAAGATATAGCCAGTAGCCGGTGGGGCCGTCGTCATAATTTTTCTTGATCACCTCGGCATGCTGATAGGCGCTGCCGCCGTAGCCCGATGTTGGCTGGCCCGGCAAATCTGCTTTCCCGGGGGGCGGGGTGGTGTTCTGGCAATTGGTAGTGATCAAAACGATGCAGAGTAATTTGAGCATTAAGTGTATTGTCTTCATGGGATTTTATTTTTCTGACGTTAAAACTTATTTGTAGATTTTATTCGGCCGGCCGGAATGCAAACAGCGTCCCGTCGAATCCAGGCACGTACACATTCCCTTCACCGCCGATAGTGGTGCCGACCGTAAAAAGCGTCTTGGCGGGAAAATGCACACGGTCGAGCACTTTTCCGGTACGGGTGTCGACTACCACCAGATCTTTGTAAGCCTTGGTGGGCAAGCCAGCAACAGTGGCAAAAGCAAGGTTACCGGCTGTCTGCATAGCTAGCCCCAGGTGGTTGAGACTGTCGTTCTTCCACAACAAGCGAGCCTGTTGGCCGACATCCTGAATGCCCATCAATGGCGCGCTGTCGCCACCGGCGGGCATAATCAGCCCTTGGGGCGAAGTCGACTGGCTGCCACCCGGCTCGTATCCGATAGAAAACTTCCAGATGTTGCTGCCCGAAGCCGCCTCGATCGCATGCAGGCCTCCTTCATTGTCGTTGACGTAAATGCGGGAGCCGTCGGCCGAAATATCCGGGCTGGAAGCACTGCCGCCGGGCAGCGCCGTATTTTCCCACAACGGTTTGAGGGAAGGGCCGCTTTTTTCGGAATAGACCATAGCCCTTACCCCGGCTTGCGACGCCCCTGGTGCCCAATAGGTGAAAAAGAACCGGCCTGTTTGCTGGTCGACGGCAAGGGTATTCGCGCACGGGCAATCGGCTGTGCCGCGCATGCAGGCCCTGGGGTCGAAATCTGGATTGGGCGAACCCTGGCCTGCAAGCGGTTGAGGGTCGAGCATCAACGCCCCGTTCTTTCTGTCGAGCACGTAGATGATACCGATATGGGTAATGAAGATCAGCCGCCCGGTATGCGTGAATTGGGCCGAGAACGGAAAACCCTTGATCTTCGTTTCCCAAAGCAACTTGCCGGAAGCGTCGAATGCGTGCATCGCTTCGTTATCGGCGATGTAAAGCCGCCCCTGCTCGTCGATAAGGGCCGAGGAGGCGACGGCGAACTTGTTTACTTCATTACTGCACCAGATTGTTTTTCCCGTCTGTGGCTCCAAGGCGTACAAGTGACAGTCACCTGCATTGGTAGTAATGTAGATATGGCCTTGCCTGCCAATGGTAGGCCCTAGGTTGATCGTTCCATCGAACTTTCGTCGCCAGGCAAGTGCTACTTTGCGGGCGGCCTGGATGGGCGAGTAGTCAGAATTCCGGCTGTCGGCATGCACAGCTGCCCAGCCGGGCCCGTAGGCGCCGTCCAGCTGCTCAGAACCGTCCGGCTCACTGGTTTTACATCCCGCCAAAAGCAATCCGGCTAAGAGCGCCGACCTGAGCAGCGACCAGTCAGGACTTTCTGCGTTCTTTGATTTCATCTTTCAGTGCTTGTTGTTGTTCTTTGAAGCGCTCGAATTGCTCCTTGCTCAGGACCTGTTTGAGCTCGGCTTCTTTTTCCTTCTGCATGGTCCGGACCGCTTTGAGCTTTGAAATCCTGCTGCCGTTTCCCTGTATGACTGGGTCGATTCGCTGAGCATACCTGAGATTGATCCGGGCCACTTTAATGGTCTGCACAGAATCGAGTTTGAGGTTGGTGGTCATTCGTTGCGTTTGCGCTGCCGCCCGTTGCTGTGCGGGCTTGTCGATCAGCTGGCTTTGGGCCAGCAATTCATTGGAGAGCAGCATCAGGCCTACAAGCCCTGCCATGATCATTTGCTTCTTTTTCATTGTCAGAGAGATGTTTGATTGGATTTCGAAGGTCAAAACAACATGTTCCATCACGGAGCAGGAAATCCTTTCTATGGATAGCCCAAAACTATTTGTGGAATGGCCTGATTCCCCTTTGAGCGGGTGGAAGCGCGCTGAAAATCCGTTCATGCGGGGAATCGGAGCATTCGTCGGAAGAATGAAGCCGTTCAATGGTCAATTTTTCATGTAATCTGGTTTTAAATTAGAATTGCATCATTAAACACCGGAAAGCGCAATGAGCGAGAAGCAACACACCCAAATTCTGAGTAATCCTTATTTGTTCTGGGTCTTTTACTGGCTGATCTGGATTCTTCTGTTATCGAATTTTCAGCCATTGGCAAAAGCCCTCTGGGTGGCCTCAGTCAATGTGGCAGCACAGGGGATAGTCGCCTTTGCGACGGTGCGCTTTTTGATACCCCGTTTTCTGGAAAAAAGAAAATATGTGGTCTATGGAGCGCAAGTTGCGGCGTTGCTATTGTTGGTCACAGTAGTTTATATGAGGCTGACAGAGCCCGGCGCGCAGTTTCTGACCGTCAAGCGGGAAATCCGTTATCCGAGGGCATTTCAGTTTGGGAGAATGTATTTTCTGTTGTTTGTGATCCACATGACTAGCACGGCCTACAAGTTTGCCACCGATCGTTTCAAAACCCTGCACCGGCAATCCGAATTGTTACGGAAACAGCTGGAAACAGAGTTGCAAGCCCTTAAAAATCAAATTAATCCGCATTTTCTTTTTAATACCCTGAACAATGTATACACGCTAGCCTACCTGAAAGACGACAATGCGGCACCGATGATCATGAAGCTTTCCGAGTTGCTACGGTATACACTATATGATTGTCAGACCGACCGGGTCAAGCTCGAAAAAGAAGTGGAGTTCTTGCACAACATCATCGCAATGCAGCGCTTAAAATCCGACGCTTATCGAAAACAGATCGTATTTGAAAGCACCGGCGTGCAATCTGAGCAGCTCATAGCGCCGTTGCTGCTTTTAGTATTTGTAGAAAATAGCTTCAAACACGCCGATCTGGATACTAATCCCGACGGTTTTATCGCTATTTCGTTAAATGTGCAAGCCGGCATACTAGCCTTTGAATGTGAGAATACCAAAAGGGAGCAGGTAAGTATTGAAGGCGCCAATCAGGGCATCGGCCTAAACAATGTGCGCAAGCGACTTGAATTGATCTACCCTGAAAATCACGAACTGCTGTTCTCAGAGTATAGCGACCGATTTGTTGTGCGTTTAAAAATATATCGTTTATGAGCATTAACTGTCTGATCGTGGATGACGAGCTGCTTGCCAGGCGGCTGCTTAGTGATTATGTTGGAAAAATACCTGAATTGAAACTGGCTGGCACCTGCGCTTCGGCTATGGAGGCGCAAGGCTTTTTACAGAAACAGCGGATCGATCTGCTATTTCTGGACATTCAGATGCCCGACGTGACTGGCATTTCGCTGCTCCGGTCCTTATCCAATAAGCCGGTTACCATTTTCACCACGGCCTACGCCGAATATGCCCTTCAGGGTTATGAATTATTCGTGCTGGATTATCTTCTGAAACCGATTTCGTTCGAACGCTTTTTTCAGGCCGTTAGCCGGGCTGTTGAATACATTAACCTTCTCAATATAAAAGTACTGCCTCCGAATTCGGGAGTGGAAGCACCTGCGCCAGGCTATATTTACAACGAGTATATTTTCGTCAAATCCGATTATAAAATCCATAAAATCGCCCATAGCGACATCGATGTGATCGAGGCTTACGGCGAATACATCCTTATTTACAGCGGCAGGCAAAAGATCATGACCTTGGGGCAATTGGGTAAAATGGAACAGATGTTGCCCAGGCCCGGCTTCGTGCGCGTTCACCGCTCGTTCATCGTTAATTTTTCAAAAATTAACGCTATTCAGGGCGGCATGATTTACATTGGTGAAAGGCAGGTTCCACTAAGTAAGGGCTACCGCGACGCTTTTATGGAGCTGGTTCAAAAAAGCCAGCTGTTTTAGGGATTTCACTGAGAAACAATCAGTATTGCAATTAAATAAATTTACATGCCAGAAATTCAGCAGTGTGGTTAAATAGTATTAGCCGATCTCATGAAAACAAAGCTATCGCCCAGACTAGAGAAAATTGTAGACGCGCTGCCATTGAGAGAGGGCATAAGGGTATTGGAAATCGGATGCGGGCCGGGCTCAGCGGCTCGTGAGGTGGCAAGACGCATCGGCCATGGCCACGTCCTTGGAATTGACCGCTCTGTGAGCGCAATCCGGCAGGCGGGTAGACACAGCGCTGGTGAGCCAGACTCGGCAACGGTGTCATTTCGTACAGTTGCCATTGAAGATTTTCAGTTGGATGAAGACGAGGAAAAATTTGATCTCGCCTTTGCAGTCCGCGTCGGGGCCTTCGATGGTCGTCACCCCGAAATAGAAGACAGAGCACTTACTCGCGTAAAACTAGCCCTTAAGGCAGGCGGAAAGCTATACATTGACGGGAGCTTTCGTTTCCAACAGCCTTGACTGCCAACAGGTAGGACCCGCCTGGTTTTGGCTTTGGTTGTCTGGCCCGTTAAAGCGGCTGTATTAACACCCAATGTTCAAAATTTTTGTACCATGAATCGCAAAATTTTAATCGTCACCGGCGACGGTGGCGAGAGTTATGAAACCCTGTATGCCGTTCACCGCTTTCAGGAAGAAGGCGACATTGCCGCAATTGCGGCCCCTAGCAAGCGCCGGCTTAACCTGGTAATGCACGATTTTGAAGAAGGCTGGGATACTTACATAGAGCGGCCCGGCTACTGCCTGAATTCAGATCTGACGATTGAGGACGTGGTAGTAGACGACTATGACGCCATTCTATTACTCGGCGGCCGCGCCCCCGAATACCTGCGCAATCATGCGAGGCTTTTAGAAGTTGTCCGCGAGTTCGACCGTCAGGGTAAATGGGTCTTTGCCATTTGCCACGGCATACAGATTCTGGTTACGGCCGGACTGGCCAACAACCGTGAGCTAACCGCTTACGAACACGTACGTACCGAAATCGAGATGGGTGGCGGTACCTATTCCACCCAGCAAGCCGTCCGCGACCGGAACATAGTAACGGGACAAACCTGGCAGTCACACCCGGAGTTCTATCGCGAGGTTTTTGCCTGTTTCAAACAAGCGGAAGTCGTGGTGGAGTAGATGGAGCGGCGGTGGCCTGTTAGGAAAGTGTTATTTCCAGATTACAAAAACGAGGCATTTTTGTAATCTGGAAATAACACTTTTGATGCCGCTGAAAAGTCTGCGCTGTTTGATTTAAAGGTACTTTGGGAGAGCTTCGAACGAATGGGAGAAAATGCTTAGGATTTTCAGGGCTGTCGCTGGGCAGTCCTTTTTTTGAATATCTATGGGAGAATGCCAACTTATAGTCAATCGGTTACAATTTGACCGTGACAATTAAAATCAGGCCTGCCACGTGCAAATTTCCCGTTTTAGAGTAAATTTGATAGCATAATGCAAATTAGTTTATTAGAATTCTAAAGTTCACTCCCCACTAATGATGAGAACCGGCCTTGTAATCGCGTGGCTTACGCTGCTGGCATCTACTGTTGGAGCTTTGTTCTGGTACAATGACTGGGTATATCAGCTTCCAACTCCCATTCCAAAAAATTACAGACCCGTAAAAACGGGAACGGTCATAGATTTGGGCGAACAAATTCAAAATCAGGATGATAAGCCTGTATTTCTGCATTTTTATAATCCTGAATGCCCGTGTTCCAGATTTAATAAAAGCCACTTCCAATCACTTGTGCGCAGGTACGGCCGGCAAGTTCGCTTTGTGGTAGTGGTGCTATCAGACAAATCATATTCAGTCGAAAAAATTCAGGATAAGATCGGTCTTGACATTCCTGTGATTTTCGATCAATCTCTAGCCGACCGCTGCGGGGTTTATTCTACGCCTCAGGCGGTTCTCGTCGATAACTCCCAAAAGCTTTATTACCGCGGTAACTATAATGCGACCCGTTACTGTACCGAAGAAAAGACAGCGTATGCCAAGATGGCATTGGACGGTTTGCTTAATAGCCAATCGTTGCCGGTTCTCAGCGCGCGGGCATTGAAATCATACGGTTGCACGATTCCCGTGTGCAAAAATTAACCTACTCAACTGATATGAATATTAAAAACACTTTACCTAACATCCCGATTGAAAGCTTTCAATCGGAGATCAAGGAAAGGTCAGACCGGCTTATGAATTTATTCCTGCCAGGTTACTTTGTGATCGGCCTGATCCTGGCAATCTTCTACGATACCTGGTCTATTGCATTAGGCGTTGGGGGCATTCTACTGGTAGCCTATTATTCGGTGAAAGCAGCCTTGCCCCGTTCGGATCTTTATCAATATGTATTGAGTACGGTGCTGGGCCTGTACATGGCGCAGTTTATCTATCAAATGCATGGGCTGTTTGAAATGCATTTTTTTGCCTTCATCGGTAGCGCAGTGCTGGTTACCTATCAGAAATGGAAGTTGCAAATTCCGATGGTGATGGTTGTGCTACTCCATCACGCGATATTTGGCTATTTACAAAATACGGGCTCCTCCTGGATTTATTTCACGCAGCTGGAATACTTTGACCTTCTGACCTTTACGATACACATGCTACTGGCTGCTGCGATCTTTTTGATCTGCGGGCTTTGGGCCTATATGCTCAATAAATATTACGAGCTACATATCAGTCAGACTTTACAAATGGCTGAGCTTCAAAAGGAAGCACAATTGTCGCAGGTGCGCAAGCAGAATGAAGAAGTCCAGAAAAAGGCCAACGAGCATCTTCGTGCGATCAATGCCGAGCTTATCAAAGCACGCCAAGACGCCGATAAGGCCAACCAGGCCAAGAGTGTTTTCCTGGCCACGATGAGCCATGAAATCCGCACGCCGATGAATGGTGTGATCGGTATGGCTGCCCT
Source organism: Dyadobacter sp. MSC1_007 (assembly GCF_023667495.1). Lineage (GTDB taxonomy): Bacteria > Bacteroidota > Bacteroidia > Cytophagales > Spirosomataceae > Dyadobacter. The sequence continues at coordinate 19,930 of NZ_JAMOZL010000020.1, read as the reverse complement.
GTTGCAGGAAACACCGCTTAACGAGGAGCAACGGATGTTTACCGAAACGATCGCAACTTGCGGCGATACGCTGATCAATGTGATCAATGATATTCTGGACTTTTCCAAAATAGAATCTGGTAACCTGGAGCTGGAAAGCGATGACTTTAATCTTCGTCATGCGATTGAAGATGTGCTGGATATTTTTGGAAGCAAGGCGGCAAAGGCGGGATTGGACCTGGTATATCAGATAGGAGAGGACATACCAGCGCAAATCGTCGGTGATTCCCTGCGCCTGCGCCAGATTTTGATCAATCTGGTTGGCAATGCGATGAAATTTACCGAGCGGGGAGAAGTCTGCGTATCAGTGGCCTGCGAGCAGGTAGGTTCTGAGGGAAAAATACAATTGCGATTTGACATCCGGGATACAGGAATTGGTATCTCCGAAGACAAAATGAGCAGGCTCTTCAAGGCTTTCTCTCAGGTGGATTCTTCTACAACCCGAAAATACGGTGGCACTGGACTGGGCCTGGCGATATCTGAAAAACTGGTAAACCTGATGGGGGGAGTTATCAGTGTCAAAAGTGAGGTCGATCAAGGCTCTACCTTTTCTTTTACCGTCCAGACGAGGAAAGGCGAAAAAACACTGCCCAATGTCATGGACCACGACATGGGCGAGCACCGGGGAAAGAAAGTGCTGTTGGTGGACGACAATGCAACCAATCTGGCCATTCTCAAACGTCAGCTCCAAAATTGGAAGTTAGAGCCCGTAATGGCTTCCAGCGGAGCGGAAGCCATGGAAATTTTGTTTGGAGACCACGGAGTCGACTTGGTCATCACCGACATGCAAATGCCCGAAATGGATGGCGTTACCCTGGGGGGGCATATTCATCGGTACGCACCGCAAATGCCCATTATCTTACTCAGTTCGATCGGGGAGGAGCTAAAAGATCATCAGCGGCAGCTCTTTACATCCGTACTTACAAAACCGATTAGGCAGCATGTGCTCAGCAACCATATTATGAGTGCATTACAGAAGAAAATGCTTGCTAAAACCGAGATGGCGATCCACAACAAGCTCTCAGTACACTTTTCCCAGGAATATCCTTTCCAGATGTTGGTCGCTGAGGATAACCAGATCAATCAGCACGTTATCATGCGCATTCTGCAGAAACTTGGATATGAACCTGATATCGCCAATGACGGACAGGAAGCGCTTGAAGCTGCTAACCAGAAGAACTACGGCCTTATTCTAATGGACATGCAAATGCCGCTCATGGATGGTCTGGAAGCAACCCGGTTGATCCGGAGAACGGTGGTCAATCAACCCGTTATCGTCGCGCTGACAGCAAATGCAATGGAAGGTATCGCGCAGGAATGCCTTGACGCGGGTATGAATGATTACATCAGTAAGCCTATCAAATTGGACGAGTTGATGGCGATGATCAGAAAATGGTATCATCACAGCAAATAGTTAGGTGAGACTTTGGCATGCATTTATATCAGCTCTAATCGGAATAATACTGCCAGGCGGTTGCATATAAATGAATCAAAGTTCTCAAAAGAAACGGATTGCCATCATCGGAGGCGGTCCGGGTTGTTTGTTCGTGTTAAAAAATTTGATAGGGTTAAAAGCCCGGTTTGAGATCGAAGTTTTTGAAAAAAGCGAGCAAGTTGGTGCCGGAATGCCTTACAGTAATGCCGGTGCCAGCATGGAACATATCACCAATGTTTCTGACAACGAGATTACCCCGATAGTAACCTCGGTTAAAAAATGGGTGGACACAATCGATGAAGCAACTCTTGAAAAATTCGGCATCAATCCCGAGTACTTTACCCGCTACCATGTCTTGCCAAGGTTGCTTTTGGGCCAATACCTTACGGCACAGTTCAAACTGCTGCGGCGGCAGGCTGAGGATCGCGGGCATATTTTAAGGGTTCATACTGATAGGGAAGTGACCGATATTGTCGACCTGCCTGAACACAACCAGGTGCGCATTGAGATCAAAAATGGCACATTGAAGGAATTTGAAGCAGTTGTCATCTGCACAGGCCACCGGTGGCCCAAAATAAATGAAGATAAGGTCCCCGGTTATTTTGATTCACCCTATCCACCTTCCAAGCTTGCAACCCAGCAAAACCATCCCATAGCAATTAAAGGATCTTCACTCACCGCTATCGACGCGGTACGGACGCTGGCGCGGGCCAACGGAACTTTCGAAATCGGTATTGACCGGCGGTTAAGGTATATCCCTGCGCCGGGCAGTGAACGTTTCAAAATCGTCATGCATTCCAGAAATGGCTTACTGCCAGCGATCCGCTTCCACCTGCGGGAGCCGCGCCTGAATCCGGACTCACTAATGACCGCAGAACAAATACGAAGAAACCGGGAGGAAAACGAAGGATTTCTTTCATTGGACTTTATTTTCGAACATAGTTTCAAGCAACCATTTCGTAAGAGAGATCCCGCTTTCTACAAGCGTATTAAAGACATGAGCCTGGAGGTTTTCGTGGAGACGATGATGTCGATGCGGGAAGAAAAAGAACCTTTTGAGCTTTTTCGGAAGGAATATGAAGAGGCCGAGCGGTCCATTGAGCAGCGCAAGTCCGTATTCTGGAAGGAAATGCTTGCCGAATTAAGCTATGTCATGAATTATCCTGCCAAATACCTTTCGGCAGAAGACATGCTCCGGCTCCAAAAGGTGCTGATGCCACTTATTGCGGTCGTGATTGCATTCGTGCCACAGGAGTCATGTGAGGAACTGTTTGCCCTACATGATGCGAAAAAACTGCAAGTTGTTTCGGTGGGTTCTCAGGGCACGGTGGAGCCCAGGCCGGATGGGGGTATCGTATACCGTTATACCGATGAACAGGGTAAATTCCATACTGTTCGCTATCAGACTTACATCGATTGCTCAGGTCAACCGCATTTGCCTTTGGAGGATCTGCCGTTCCAGGGATTGCGTACACGACAGTCTGTGAGCCAGGCGGTGTTGAAATTCAGGTCAGCAAACGAGGCCGGTAAATGTATAAAAGAGGGCGGGGATCAGGTATTTCAGAACGACAATGGAGATTATCTTTTGAAAGTGCCAGGCATTACCATTAATGATCATTTCCAGATCGTCAATGAATATGGTATTGCCAATGAGCGCATCTACATGATGGCTGCACCCTACATCGGAGGTTACAATCCGGATTACTCCGGCCTGGATTTTTGCGAAGCCGCATCCAGGTGCATTGCCGAAAAGTTAGAGTCATAAACCGGGTTTTCTCCTATCTTTAAAAAGTATTAACATCCTTCATTTAAAGCCTATGAAAATCCAGACGAAAAGGGTTTATGAACCCGCTACGGCCGCAGACGGTTACCGGATACTGGTAGACAGGCTGTGGCCGCGTGGACTTACAAAAGAAGCGGCCGGTGTCGACCGCTGGATGAAAGATGTGGCGCCGTCCCATGAGCTGCGCAAATGGTTTCACGCCAATATGGATCAGTGGGAGGAGTTCAATACGCGGTACCAGGCCGAGCTGAAAGGGTCGGGCGCATTGCAGGAGTTGCGATCGCTGGTTGCAGAGAAAGATCTCCTTACTTTGCTCTTTGCCGCTAAAACGGAAGATCGTAACCAGGCGTTAGTGCTGAAAGACCTGCTCGAAAAATCCTGATCAAACCAAGTCATCTCAACGTTCCAATCTTACAATCAATCCCTCATCACCGCTCAGCATCATATTGTTCTCGATGCGTAACCCGATCCGCTCACTTTCGGTACTGATGATGATTTCACCTTTAAAATTTTCGTTTTGAGGCCTGATATAGCCCGGCCGGTGGCTTAGATTCAAGACGATTAGGAGTCTGTCCTTTTCGTTCTCGCGGATGTATGCAATGAGTTGTTTATCTGAATAAACTGGTGTATATGTTCCAGTCTGGAGTGCAGGATGTCGTCTGCGTAACGCCAGTAGGCTTCTGTAAAAGGCCAGCATCGAGTCGGGATCATCTTTTTGTAGTTCGACGTTGACCCTTCGAAAACTATGCGGGAGGCGCAGCCAGGGTTTGCCGTCGGTAAAACCGGCATTTTCGTCAGGCGTCCACTGCATAGGCGTACGTGCGGGGTCCCGGCTTACATTGCGATCGGGCATATTCAATCCCTGGGGATCCACCACTTCGTCCTGGGGAATGGGAACATCACGCATGCCGATTTCATCGCCATAATAGATGGTCGGCGTCCCCCTGAGTGTCAGTAGCAACATCGCCGCCACGCGTGCCTGCGAGCGGCCAAGGCGACTGGCCACACGTGGCTGATCGTGATTGCCCAATACCCAGTTCGGCCAGCCATCGACGGGTAATGCGCCTTCGTACTCATCAATCGCCCGGGCTATCTGCTCAGCCTCCCAGGGCAGGGTAAGCAACTGAAAATTGAATGGAAGATGGGCGCCCGAGCGGTCTGCACCATAATACGTTACAAGCTTGTGTATGGGCAAGTATATTTCTCCGATCAACAGCCGGTCAGTATATTGGTTGGTCACCCGGCGCATCATCCTGACGATCTCGTGCACCTCGGGTTGGTCTGTGGAATAGACAGGATCGTAGAATTCGTAAATCAGGTCCTTAGGATCGAAAGGAGAGTCGGGCACGGTGGGGTTGTTACGCAGTTGATCATCTTTGATCATGTGCCACATCACGTCCACCCGGAAGCCATCTACGCCTTTTTTCAGCCAAAAATGCATGACATTCATCATCGCCTCCTGCACCTGCGGGTTACGCCAGTTCAGATCAGGTTGCTCTTTGAGGAAAGCATGGTAATAATATTGCTGGGTAATTTCGTCCCATTCCCAGGCATGGCCACCGAATACACTCAGCCAATTATTAGGTAATGCTCCGTTTTCGCCGCCATCATGCCAGATATACCAATCGCGTTTGGGGTTATCGCGAGAGGACCGGGACTCTAAAAACCAGGGATGTTGGTCGGAGGTGTGGTTGGGCACCAAATCCAGAATGAGTTTCATCCCCCTATTGTGGACCGCTTCGAGCAACTCATCAAAGTCGTCCATGGTGCCAAACAGCGGATGGATGCCCTGGTAATCAGAAATGTCGTATCCAAAGTCGGCCATTGGCGAGGGGTATATGGGCGATAGCCAGACGCAATCCACGCCCAGCCATTGCAGATAATCCAGCCGCTGTAAGATTCCTTTCAGATCACCGATCCCGTCCCCGTTAGAGTCCTGAAAGGAGCGCGGATAGATCTGATAAATGATGCCGGTTTGCCACCATAAGTGCGACGCTTCTTCAGGATACGCTTTTTTTGTTGCTTCTATTGTTGCTTCTATTTTCGTTGCTGCCATAAATGCTTGTGTTTGCTCATTGCCGCGATCCGGCCAAAAAATCGCACCAGCGAAATTCATTCGAATTAATTGTAACTTAAATAGTAAATAATATGGTAAATCGATGTTTTGTGTTTATATTTAGGTTAACAAAATCTGTTATTACCATGGCACGGTTTATTAAAGTAACAGGCGAATTTGACGAAAGCCTGCATGTGAGCGTAGACAAAATTCTATATTATATGGGGTATAGTCACGGAAGTACGATCTGGCTAGCCACGAGCGTTTCGCTGCGCGTAAAAGAATGTCAGGAAGACCTGAAAAGACTTATTGAGGAAGCATATATGCTGGACGCCTACCAAGGGCAGTAGGCCAGGTTACAAATTTTTAAACAAGCATAACTGATCATCATTTGAACTGCCGTTGAAGTCTACTTCAACGGCTTTTTAGTTAATAAGGCTTTATATAGACTTGCTTGTTTTTGGTATTATTCTAATAGGTTGAAGTCGGTATTGAAGAAATTTAGCTCATTCTTGCAACATTTCGTAAATTTGTAAACTATTGACATACAATGACAGTTTATAGGTTGTGACCTTCGAGCAGGTCGGATGTAGAAGAAGTGTAGTAAGGTATGGTTTTAGTATTTTACCGTTGTGTGTTAATCGCTAATGCTTTGGCATCATTCTCGTCCGTCTTTGAAGTCATTAAATTTGAAAAGACTTATGAAAAGGATAGAAAAAATTACGCGTGCCGCTGTGCAGTCAGGGGATTTTGAAAATCGTTATTCGGTATTGTATACGCTTGCAGACCAATACCATCATGTGGGGTGTTCTACCCAGGAGGAAGCGCAGTTGGTGTTGAGTTTAATGCTCACAGATGAAAACCGGGTTGCAGTTGGTATTTACGACTCCAAAACAGATGAGTTTGAGTGGGAAATTGTCGCTGAATATCTTGCGGGAAAAGGAGCAGCGAATGAGCGTCACAATCGTCAGGAGCGCATTCTGACCATCGCTCGTGCATTGCGCCGTAGAGATTCGAGCTGGCATCCCGGTATTTTGCAGAGACCAAGCTTTTTCGCCTAACAGTCGGTGTAGATTTTAGAAGGCGGCAAACAGATGTGAATAATATTGAGTAAAATTGGCGCAAAGAGGGTTTCCTTTATTCGGTCCCAATCCTTTTGTGTTATGAAAAAGTCGCTGCTGTTTGTTGCCCTTATCTTTGTCTGTTTTGCCTCCGCCCCGCGTAAAATCTCCTGGATCGCCATCGGTGACTCGATTACTTATCTGAACGATCACCAGAATGAGACTGGAAACAGGGTTACGAAAGGCTATCTCACTTTAATTACAGAAAAGTTTCCGAACGTTGAATATATCAACCAAGGCCATAACGGCTGGACATCGATCAACATCGCCAGCCGGATCGACTCGCTTGGCTTGGTCAAGGCTGATGTGTATACGGTTTTGCTGGGTACCAATGACTGGTGGCAGGGAAAGGCACTGGGCACGATAGCTGACTATGAACAGGCAAATGGCACTGCAACTGTGTATGGTGCCTTCCGAGTGATTACCGACAAGCTAAAAAAGCTCAATAGGAAAGCGAAGATTATTTTGATCACTCCAATGCAAAGAGGTGATTTTGTTTATATCAATAGCTACAAAAATAACGCTTACGGCTCCTATAAGCCCAAAAAAGATCAAACGCTCGAACAATTTGCCAATGCCATAGCTGACATAGGAAAGAAAGAAAAGATCCCTGTGGTGGATCTATTTCATGAAAGCGGGATTAATCTGGACAATATGGTCCATTTCAAACGCCTGAAAGATCCCGCAACCGGGCTTTACAAAAACTACGTTTACCCCGATTATATCGGGATTCCTTTCAATCCGGCCACAGATGAGTACCCTTATCCGGTAGAAGCAAGCAACATGACTTATGACGGCCTGCATCCATCCGACAAGGGCTACCAGGTGATTGCCCAGATGCTCGAAAAGCAATGGAAAGGCCTCAAATAGAAACTATTGCTTGGTTGGTGAATTTATAAATGCTTTGAGATCTGCCAATAGATTGTAAAGCGATGTGTTGATACCATCGTTATCTGCTTTGGCCGTTTGGAGTGCGGTTTCGGCTTCCTTGCGTTTTTTACGATTAGACTCCGTTTTTAGCACTTGCTCTTTGGTTGTGATCGCATCGTTTTCTTTTTTGTCCAGGCGAACAGGGCTCCGTACCGCTGAAATCCCGTCAAGAGTGGCAATGCGCGCGTCGTATTGATTGTCCTTGTATTGAATGCCTAGATCGAATCGGACATATTGATAGCTTGAATGGATTACGGGAATGTAGCTGGTAATCAGTATAGTACCTGCTTGTTCGTTGTCACTCGTCAATGCATTCTCAAGGTTTCCGAACTTGTAAACGATCCAATCTTTAATCCTTTGGTGCAGCTGGGCCTGGGAAAGTTTGGGCTGGCCGGAGTCGGTATAGCTGATATTATTTTTGGAATCGAGCGGCAATCTGCCGTCCTGCGCAAAGGTGCTGGTGGCTGTGAAAAACAGCAGAAGAAAAAGGAAATTTCTCAAAGCAAACAGGTTTGGTTATCGGGCAAATATAGCGGAAAACATTTTTGCCGGACTGGCATGTAGTTTGTATTCAGTTTAGTTTTTTAAAAAGAATCATTTGGTTACTTTTAAGTACACTAAACTCAGCAGGTTATGACTAAACTGAAAAATATTTCACTTGGATTGGCGTTGCTTCTCTGCGGCGCATTCACCGCTCTGCACCACGGCTGGGCTGATTACGACCAGACCAAACCCACTGATTTCAAAGCTAAAATAGAAGAGTTGACCTATGAAAACCCGCATGTTCTGGCAAAAGTAAAGTATAATAAAGAACTGACGACGGTATATCTGGCGCCAGTAACGCGCATGGAATCCCGCGGTTTGAACCAGGATATGATCAAGAAAGGCACCACGATCCGTTTTGTAGCCTATCCGCACAAAACTGAAAAAAATGAAATGCGGGCCGAACGCATTTTCGTAGGCGATGACAAATTTGAACTTCGCTAAGCGTGAGAATATACGGTCAGTGGCTTGAATGGCTGGAAAAATCGTCCTGGGCTGTAGGTATCAGGCAATCGCTCTGGCTGTATCCAGCCCTTGAAATAATACATATTTTAGGAATTGTCATGCTGGTAGGCGCAGCGTTTCTCTTTGACCTGCGCCTGCTGGGCTTTTCGCGCAATTTGCCGGTAACCGGCCTTTCGAGGCATCTGCTGCCTTGGTCGCAGCGCGGGTTGATACTCATTGTTCCTTCGGGCGTGCTGTTGTTCATCACGAACGCGCAGGCCCTTGGCATGGATCCAGTTTTTTGGACCAAAGTGGCGCTCATTGTTTTGGCGGCATTGAATGTGTTTGTCTTTCATCGGTATCTTTATAAGCCATTCAAACGCCGGGGCGCAGTAGGGGAGCTGCCGGGTGCAGCGCTTTTGTGTGGGGTTATTTCAATTCTCGTCTGGATTGCTGTGGTGGCTTGCGGGCGGTTGCTGGCTTATTAGTAAGCTCGAAATTTTGTATATTGATTTAGGTAACTTTGAAAGGCGACGCATACGGTAATTGAAGGCATATATGAGAATGGCAATGTGACATTGGATCACAAACCGGACGTCGACGTCAAAGCCAAGGTTGTTTTCGAAGAAGCGGATGTGAAACCTAAGCTTTCGAAACGCCCATTCGGTATTGTAAAGGGTACGATTAGCATGGCTCCTGATTTTGATGATCCGCTGGATAAACTTAAAGATTATTTGTAAATGAAGTTTTTACTGGACACACACGCATTGTTATGGTTTATTGAAAGAGATGCTCAGATTTCAGAAAAAGCCAGGCAGATATTAGAAGATACGGGAAACGAAATACTGGCCAGTGTAGTGGGCCTTTTCGAGATTTCGATTAAGTTGAAAATCGGAAAAATGACACTACTGAAACATTTTTCGAGGTTTGTCCAGGATGTGGAAACTGCATTTATTACCGTGATACCGATAACTACGGAGCACCTGACAGAATATCAAAACCTTCGGGAAATAGTTGATCATCGCGATCCATTCGACAGGCTGATCTTAGCAACTGGCGAATCGGAAAAAGCAGTCATCATTAGTGTCGATCCGAAAATCAATCAATACAAGCATGAAGTGGAAGTGATCTGGTAATTAAAAATGTAGGCTAAAGGAACAACTAACGCTGTTTATGCTGTTAATCAGACGTATCAGCATTTTTCATTCTTCCTATGGCCTTGGGTTATTTTTATCGTACCTTTGCGCCTTAATTGGACATCATGATTTACTTCTTCACAGGCGGAGATGAAACCGTCTTTGCACTACAAACCGAGCGAACGCTCGATGCCTCCGATTCCTCTAAATTAAGCTGGCTTTTCGGCGGCGCAGAACTTCGGAAGGAGACCGTTCTCACAGACTATTTCGTTGGCCCGCGTGCAGCCATGATTACCCCGTGGAGTACCAATGCCGTGGAAATTACCCAGAATATGGGGCTAGAAGGCATTGTACGTATTGAGGAATTCAAGAAGGTAAGCGCTGATTTCACGGATTTCGATCCGATGCTCTCGCAGAAATACAGCCAGCTGAACCAGGATATTTACACCATCGATATTAAACCTGAACCTGTTCAGGAAATCTCCGACATTGCTGCTTATAACAAACAGGAAGGGCTTGCATTGAATGAGGAGGAAGTAGCTTACCTGACCGGTCTTGCTGAAAAGTTAGGCCGCAAGTTGACTGATTCGGAAGTCTTCGGTTTCTCACAGGTCAACTCCGAGCACTGCCGTCATAAGATCTTCAACGGAGTCTTTGTGATCGACGGCGAGGAGAAACCTGTTTCACTTTTTAAACTGATTCGCAAAACTTCTGAAGCGAATCCCAATAGTATTGTTTCTGCTTATAAAGACAACGTCGCGTTTCTGAAAGGCCCGGTCGTGCAGCAATTCGCGCCCAAGCGCCCGGATGTGCCTGAATACTATGAAATCAAGGATTTCGAATCCGTACTGTCACTAAAAGCGGAAACGCACAACTTTCCAACCACCGTCGAGCCATTCAATGGCGCTGCAACCGGTTCGGGAGGTGAGATCCGCGACCGCCTAGCAGGTGGTCAGGGATCGATTCCACTCGCGGGTACGGCTGTATATATGACAGCGCTTTCGCGTTTGGAAGAAAATCGTCCCTGGGAAAAAGGGGTGGAGGAGCGCAAATGGCTCTATCAAACTCCGATGGACATTCTCATCAAAGCTTCCAACGGTGCAACCGATTTTGGAAATAAATTCGGGCAGCCGCTGATCGTTGGATCGGTACTTACATTTGAGCATGAAGAAGACGGCCGCAGGCTGGGCTACGATAAAGTGATCATGCAGGCCGGCGGTATCGGTTACGGTAAAGCTGAGCAGGCGAAAAAACATACGCCTTCTATCGGTGACAAAGTGGTGGTAATGGGCGGTGAAAACTACCGGATTGGAATGGGTGGCGCGGCCGTTTCCTCTGCGGATACCGGTGCATTTGGTTCAGGGATTGAATTGAATGCAATCCAGCGCTCCAACCCTGAAATGCAGAAGCGAGTAGCCAATGCGGTACGCGGGATGGTCGAAAGCGGGAACAATACCATTGTTTCGATCCACGACCATGGCGCGGGCGGGCACTTGAACTGCTTGTCCGAACTGGTAGAAGAAACTGGCGGCAAAATCGATCTCGATAAACTGCCGGTAGGGGATCCGACCCTTTCTGCGAAGGAGATCATCGGTAACGAATCCCAGGAAAGAATGGGCCTTGTGATCAGTCAGGACGACATCGATTTCCTTCAACGAATCGCCGACCGCGAGCGCGCTCCGATGTACACGGTAGGAGAGGTGACCGGTGACCATCGCTTTACATTCGAATCGTCAACGACCGGTGCCAAGCCGATGGACCTGGCGATGGACGAAATGTTTGGCAGCTCGCCAAAAACGTACATGCGCGATAAAACTGTCGAGCGTAACTATGAGGCGATTGAATACGAAACAGCGAAACTGCACCAGTACCTGCAACAAATGCTTCAACTTGAAGCGGTAGCCTGCAAAGACTGGCTGACCAACAAAGTCGACCGTTGTGTAGGCGGCCACGTGGCAAAGCAGCAATGCGCGGGTCCGCTACAATTACCATTGAACAATGTCGGCGTGATGGCCCTAGACTTTCAGGGAAAAGACGGTATGGCCACGTCCATCGGACACGCGCCGCTTTCGGCATTGATCGACCCGGCCGCCGGTAGCCGCAATGCAATAGCGGAAGCACTTTCTAATATCGTCTGGGCGCCGTTAAAGGACGGCCTGGCGACCGTTTCACTTTCGGCTAACTGGATGTGGGCTTGTAAAAATGAAGGGGAGGATGCGCGTTTGTACAAAGCCGTACAAGCTTGCTCGGACTTCGCCATCAACCTGGGGATCAATATCCCGACAGGGAAAGATTCCCTTTCAATGAAACAGAAATACAAAGACGGCGATGTCATTGCACCGGGCACTGTCATCATTTCGGCGGGTGGTCATTGCGACGACATTACTGCTGTTGTTGAACCGGTTCTGCGCAAATCAGGGGGGTCAATTTATTATATCAATCTTTCAGGTGACCGTTTCAAATTGGGCGGATCATCGTTTGCGCAAATCCTGAATAGAGTCGGCTCTGAAACGCCGGACATTCAGGATGCAGCGCAGTTCAAGACTACATTCAATGCGATTCAGCAGCTCATTAAAGCTGGTAAAATCCAGGCTGGTCACGACATTAGCAGTGGTGGTTTAATCACGACATTGCTCGAAATGTGTTTCGCAGACCGCGATTTGGGAGCTTCCATTGACTTGTCGCCGCTAGGTGATCAGGACATCATAGAAAAGTTGTTTGCTGAAAACATTGGTATCGTATTCCAGGCCGAGGAATCAGCCGAAGCTGCTCTAAATGAGAGCGGCGTTCTATTCCACAAAATTGGAACCGTTAATCTTGCTTCGACGCTGACAGTGAAAGATGCAACAGGCAATTGGGATTTTGATATCGATCATCTGCGTGATGTCTGGTTTAAAACATCCTATTTGTTAGACCAGAAACAAACTGGAAATGGCCTCGCAAAAGAGCGTTTTGATAACTACAAGCACCACGTGCTGCGCTACAAATTCCCTGTGCAGTTTGATGGCAGAAAGCCTTTGATCGACGCATCGAAACCCCGTCCGAAGGCGGCTGTACTTCGCGAGAAAGGTAGCAACTCCGAACGCGAACTCGCCAATGCAATGTACCTGGCAGGTTTTGACGTGAAAGATGTCCACATGACCGACCTTATTTCCGGCCGCGAGACCCTGGAAGACATCCAGTTCATTGGCACCGTAGGTGGTTTTTCGAATTCTGATGTTCTTGGATCGGCCAAAGGATGGGCAGGAGCGTTCCTTTACAACGAAAAGGCCAAAATCGCGCTTGAAAACTTCTTTAAACGCGAAGACACGTTGTCTGTGGGTATCTGTAACGGTTGCCAACTGTTCATCGAGCTCGGTCTTATTAACCCAGATCATGAAGAGAAGCCCAAAATGCTTCATAACGCAAGCCATAAGCACGAAAGCATTTTCACCTCAATGACTGTGCAGCCTAATAATTCCGTGATGCTTTCTTCACTTGCGGGCAGTACGCTGGGCGTGTGGGTATCGCATGGCGAAGGTCGCTTCCAGATGCCGTTGGCTGAGAATCAATATAATATCGTTTCCAAATACAGCTATGAAACGTATCCGGCCAATCCAAACGGCTCGGATTACAACACGGCTATTCTCTGCGATAATACTGGTCGCCATTTGGTGACTATGCCGCACATTGAAAGATCACTTTTCCAGTGGCATTGGGCAAACTATCCTGAGGGCCGGAAAGATGAAGTTTCGCCCTGGATGGAAGCGTTTTTGAATGCGCGGAAATGGATTGAAGCCAGGAAATAGTTTTTTAGAGGGGAGAAGGGAGGATGGAGGAGATGCCTTCTGATAATCAGGCCCGTTGCGATGGTAATCGTAACGGGCCTTTTTGATTGAAAAGTGTAGTTTTGAGGGAAGTTAAATTTACGCGCTATAACACTCTCCGACTTTATGAAGGATCAGGAAATTATCATTTGTCAGAATGAAAGCGGCAAGACTTCGGTAGCGCTCTACGCGCGGGATGGGAACATTTGGTTGAGTCAAAATCAGATCGCCGAACTTTTTGGGACCTCCAAGCAGGATATTAGTCTACAATTATTAATATTTTGAAAGAGAAAGAGTTGCATGAGGATTCAGTTGTCAAGGAATACTTGACAACTGCCTCTGATGGCAAGAATTATAATGTAGTATTCTAGTCTTTGGAAATGATCCTCGCTATTGGTTTCCGTGTCAAAGGCAATCGCGGAACCCAGTTCCGGCAAGTGTGAGTAATGATGAAATGGAACAACGAATAACATCCGTTTACAGGCAATTCGATGCAAGCCGAAAACTTAAAGATGCAAAAGAGGCCGACGTTCTTGATCTGGAAGAGTTAAAGAGCCTGGAAAATAAAATCAATAGCTCAAAGGCATAAAATTAACCAATAGTGACTATGCGGTTAATTCTCCCACAAACCGATCAATATCCGCCAACCCTTTCTTCGTAGCGTAAGGCCGGAACAAATGCGCTTTCATGCGCAGGTAATGCGTAAGCTGGCTTGCCAGGTTTTGCCGAGATTCGGTCAGTACAGCTTCGGAGAGCCAAAAACGACTTTGAAGACTGTTGCTGGAAATGATCAGCAGCTTGTCATCTTCGGAGCTAAATTTCAGGTATTTGTTTTCTTCCAAAAGCTTGATGTCGTGTATCAGGCCCGACATCCGGTTTTGCATCACATTGCCCTGGTAGTTGGCAGCAATGCGGGTGTTTTGCTCCATTAAATGCACCATGCTTAGCAACAGGCACTGATACCTAAGTCCATTTTCAAATAAAAGCTTATTTTTATAAAGAAAATCATAAAGGCTTTTTGTGGGTAAATCGTTGTGAATCTTCGAATTAGATTCCGTATACGCCTGACTAATGCTAAAAACCAAATCGTCCTTGGTCGGGAAGTAATAGGTGAGGTTACCGATCCGCATGCCGACATCAGCAGCCAACTCGCGCATGCCTACATACTCGATCCCTTTAAGATTGAAGAGCTCCAATGCCCGTTTACTAATTTTTTCCTGTGTTGCGTTCACTTTTTGATTTTGAAATTTGGTCAATGTCCTAAACCGTATTAATTTTAGGTCATTGTCCAAATCTATAATATTTTAACCTCATGACGAAATCATTTCCGAACTTCTTGCACATTCTGGCATCAATTGCCTTCATTACCATCATCGGCGCTGCCATTTACGAACACGCCGCCGTGGTGCCGGTGTGGACCGCCGCACCGCCGCATTCACTTTATATGTTCCAAGGTGAGTATGGCTTGCAAGCCGCTAACTTTTGGAAACCGGTACACCCTGTTACGATCCTGCTACTTGCGGGCGCATTGTTTACCAACTGGCGACAAGCAAGTCGTAAACAGATTTTGATCGTTTTCGGCTGCTACCTGCTCATACTCGTGATCACAGCCGCTTACTTCGTTCCGGAATTGCTCTCGATTACCACTTCGGAGTATTCGACGGCAGCGAGCCAGGACCTGAGGAGCCGGGCACAAACCTGGGAAAGACTGAGCTTGGTGCGATTGAGCACACTACTGGTGCTGGCAGTTGTATTGTTACATGGTTTAAGCGCAAAACAGATAAAGAACTAATGGAAACCCTCACAATGGAAAAGCAATACCCTGTAACAATCGATAATGGTCACGGAGAACGACTAACCTTCCTCGGGCGCGAGTTGCGCGACAGTGTTGAGTACATCCAAGTCGAAAACCAGGTAAGTCCAGGCGCTGGGCCGCCCATGCATGTGCACCACCAGCAGCACGAGCGATTGCACATCCTTGAAGGCAAAATGGGCATCGAAGTCCTCGGCCAGCGGCCCTATTACCTGCACAAAGGCGAATCCGCGACATTCGAAGCCGGCATTGCCCACCGCTTTTGGAACGCAGGCGACACGACGCTCTACTGCGACGGTGAAATCTGGCCGCCGCATAATATTGAATACTTTCTGGGAGAAATCTACCGATCATCGCGGGAAAATGGGAACGGCCGTCCGGGTTCATTCGATGCGGCATATTTGATGCGCAAATACCGGAGTGAGTTTGACATGCTGGGCATTCCTGCGTTTGTCAAAAAGGTGATTTTTCCGGTAGTGTTGTTTGTTGGAAAATTGCGCGGAAAGGATAAGCGGTTTGAAAATGCGCCGGAGCCACGACCGGCGCGTTGAATGGGCAGCATTATCTGGTTAAGTGTACCAACTTTTTAACCGTGTAACTACAAAAAGGTTAAGTTTCTCAAGAAGCAAGGTGCAGTACTTACAAAGAACATTGCACCAGCTATAATCAAAGCACTGGCAAACAAATATATCGATCACCAAACGTTGCTGGACGGACTGGAAAATGCTTCGAAAGCAGCGGCGGAAATTTTGAAGAAAGAAATTGAAGCTTATGCTAGCCGTAAGAAAGAATTGAGCGATTTCAGGAAAGATCTTGAAAGTTTTGTGAATAAGGGGATTGGGGGCAAACCAGTTATCTTTTTCATAGATGAGCTTGATCGCTGTCGACCAAACTATTCTGTTGAAGTTTTGGAACACATGAAGCATTTTTTTGCAGTTCGTGGGATTGTGTTTGTACTTGCAATCGACAAAGAGCAGCTCGGTCATGCGGTACGAGGCGTTTACGGCAGTGAACAGCTTAATTCCGACGAATACTTGCGGAGATTTATAGATTTGGAAGATTCTATTCCTCAGCCAAGTACTAAAGACTTTACAAGCTATCTTTTTGATTATTTTGCATTTGACCAATTCTTTAAAGCGAAGGGACGGTTGCAATATCCAAACACACTCGAAGAAAGAGAGGCTTTTCTTTCACTTGCTACAATGCTTTTTGATAAGACTAAGATAACGCTTCGGCAACAAGAAAGGTGTTTGCTCACGTAAGATTATCTCTCAAGGGCTTCTCAGACAAAAATTATCTATTCCAAATGTTTTCCCATATGCCAAGCACCTTGCAAAGCGAGGTGTTAACGGAGAAATTGAGTTATTGAGAGTATATCACTCAACAGTGATCCCGAACAAATGAGCATATCCATTGAACATCTCACTAAGAAAATAGATTTGACCAGCGCGATTATGACTTAATGGCATTTTGCTTTCAAAGTTCACGCTGATCGAATGACAAAAAGCCTAGGCTTGTTCCAATTAAAGGGGCTGTGCGAACTGTTTGTTCTGATCACGCCGTTAGAAGATTCCCAAGCCTTCCATTTGAATCACACCATTTTTCTTCCGGATATTCCGCTTCCCAATAAATACGCGTAAAAATGAAAAATCTCAGAAGTATTGCCCTGTTATGGCGTGGATCAGGCGAAAGCCACAAGGCGCTTACGCGAGCGCGGGACACCTAAGACAGGGCATTTTCACATTTTTATTCATCCGAAAAAATGCGTTTATTTACAACAAACCAAGCGAAATCAAATCCGCGGATTAGGCCCCGCTCGCCTATGCTGAGCACGTGAAAGCACTCCTCACTATGAACAACCCTGCGGAATGGGCCGAAGACCTCTGGACGATCTACACCGGCTTCATGGTAGAACAAGGTGAGCTAGGTCACAACCCGCGTGCGAGCGACATGTTCTGCACATTCCGCGAGCTGGTGTTTTTCTTCCAAAAGCTCGAAGAACGAAAGGCGGCGTAAGACCAACGGATAATTAGTAAGGCCTTTCGGCACATTCTCAATCACTCACGTTCCTCTTACTTACTTCAACCACAAAAATGGAGACCACGCAGGCAGCCACCATCCATTGAATGCACGCCAGCAGAGCAGTTACTCAATTCGCTCCATCCATATCGGATTTTGAAGTTTTCTTCTCCAACTATCCGGTTTTCAGTTTTTGTAAACACTTCATCATTACATGACGACTTTCAAACTAACCCTACTATTTTTCGTTGTCAATATCGCATCCGCACTTGGCCAGGTCGATGAAATTTACCGGCTTACATTCAGCGACCCAACGAACTTCAGTATCATGAACAGTTTGTCGTACAAAAAGCCGAAGACCATTCTGATTGCCAATACGACGAATGGCTGGGACTACACTATATTTTGGAATGAATTTGTAGGGGGTGAAACGCAGGATCAGATTGACACTGAAACAAAAACGTCCCGCCATGAATCCTACGATCCCGCATATCTTTTTCGCGACCCGCAAATACTGCAAGCGATCAGTATAGCCGAACGCAAGTCGCTACGAAAACGTACATTGAAACCGGCGATGGCTAAAAAAATCGCATTAAAGGAATCGAGTTACCGAACGGTGTCGTCGACTAAAAAAATAAAGGGATTTTACGTATCCACTACGGAACCTATCTTTACTTCGGACGGCCGGTATGCATTCATTGATTTATCGGTTTTCCTGACAGGCTATATTGAAATCGACGGGCGAACATTTGACGATTTCGGATCAGTGACGATTGTATTTCAGAAATTGCCGAATGGGAAGTGGCGGAAATTCAAGAAGTATGATTACCTTATTTTATAACCACTATTGTTTACTTGCGGAAAATTAAATTAGAGTTATGTCAAACCTCTGCGCCTATTCCCTTGCAATAATGCCCACTCCGCCAATCGATGAAAAAGTTCGCGATTTCAAAAAGCAATATCGCGACGCTATCGGCAAATCCTACGGCAGCGCCAACGCCGACGGCCATATTTCATTAGACGGTTTCGACGCCGCCGAAGCAGACTATCCCCTCATTCTGGCAGAATACACAAGGCTAGTCTCTCAATTAACCCCTTTTCAACTCAACTTCTCCGGTTTCGCCGACTTCGACCGGGCCAATTTCTCTGCATTCTACATTAAGCCCACCGAAGAATCATCCAATGCCATACGCGAGCGGACGCAGCTGATAATGAAGAACTTCGATAAGAAGTCCAAAAAGCAATACATGCAAAAATGGGCCGACGAGTCTAAGAATCCGCACATGTCCATAGGGCGCAGGCTCACGCGGGAATGGGTTGGTTTGGCTTATTCGCTTTTTACGGAATATGAAGCCGGATTTCTTTGTGAGTCCTTTGCAATCCGGAAGTATAATGAGAAGCGGCGGCAGTATGATGTGATTGATGTCATTCCTTTGCTGGGGCGGAACGGGTTGGGGGAGCAGATTAGCTTGTTTTAATTGGGAACGGCTACTTTGTATTATGTGCAACGTTCTCTAAATAGGACGTAGCACGAAGCATTTGAACATTATTGTATTCTTCGATGACAGCGGTATCATCTGCCGGTACAACTCCCCGTGCGATCCAATCTTGCACGGTTTTCACACTTTTGATCCCAAATCGTCGGCAATATTCGTTGATGGTTACCCATTCTGTTAGATCCAAAACGTGCCCTTGGCTAATAAGGTACTCACTAGTCTCCTTTATAGCCAGATCAGCTTGACGCATTAATTCATGAAGTCGTGCGCGAAATTCTTCCCTTGTTTCCATTGAAAAGAGTTTTTATTATTGAGCATATCAAGCCATGCGGTTCTATGTAGGATTTTGAATTTTGAAAGTGAGTACTTTTTTCTTTACAGTTCGAGAATATTGATCAAGGCGCTGGTCTCGATGATTAGTCGGTAGTTCTATTGTTCAGCGCAACTAGTAAGCGCAAAATGATTAATTTGATTGACGTTTATACATCACCACCAATCCAATGCTCCAACCCTACGCCTCCAACGAGTTCTATGCCGATCTGGTAGTTTACCGGCTTGAAAAGCTGGCGAAGGCAATCAATACCGCTTTGTTTTATCTCTTTGCGTTTGCATTTATAGTCGTTTTTGTTGGGCTGATCTGGCGACAGGAATTGATGAATGGATATCTGAACAGATTTGAAAATGAGGTGGGGCCATGGCTCCATTTGGAAGAGCCATTCAGATTGCTTGTTGGGGTTTTGTTGTTTTGGACTCTGCTTCCGTTTATACCAACCGTTATACACGTGATTCGCAAGCAATGGCTTTATCCGAAAGCATCACTGTCACAGCAGGCCTTCGCGGTCGTACAATCCAAGGAACTGGTTATCCATCCCCGCTGGCGTAATTCCAATGGACATCCAAAATCATTTTATGTAAAGGTTTTGCACCCAACGTCAGGTAATCTGATACCTGTGGACGTAGAAGAGAATTGGTACCAGCAACTGACGCCGGGTGATCGCGTACACGCGTATTATCATCCGGGCGGAGGGAATATTTTGTATTTGAAGAAAGGTTGAAGGGAGAAAGGGAAGAAGGGAGAAAGGGAGAAAGAAGAAGGGAGAAAGGGAGAAAGAAGAAGGGAGGAAAGGGAGAAAGAAGAAGGGAGGAAAGGGAGAAAGAAGAAGGGAGGAAAGGGAGGATGGAGTGTAACGTCCTGAAATAGGTTGACCTTAACCCGAGGGAAATTTATGCAGAAAGAACGTCCAGGATTAGTAAAGTATAGTCTTAGTTTTAAGCGGGAGGTAGTCAGAGAGATCGAGCAGGAAGGATT
>NZ_JAMOZL010000019.1 GCF_023667495.1 Dyadobacter sp. MSC1_007 | reverse complement strand
AATTAAACTTTACAATGAGAAACGGCCACATTGGTCACTAAACCTTAAAACACCAGCCCAAATACACACCATGAAAGTAGCTTAAATAAACATTCACAATCAGTCCACTTTTTTCAGGACAAGACAGAGAAAGAAAAGGAGCTCCCTTTCTTCTTTCTCCATCCTCCCTTTCCTCCTTTTTTTGATGGACCTACTTTCCGACTGCGACCTGGCGGCTAAGGATGCTGCCGTCTTTGCTGGTGATTTGTAAAACGTACATTCCCGCGTTCAAATGACCGGTGCGGATGCTAGTGGTGGGATTGGATGTTTCAAAAATCATTTGTCCGTTCTGATTTAACAGTTTAACGGATATTGCGTTCTTTAAAACGGCCTCGCCTATATGTAAACGGTCTACAACAGGATTGGGATAGAAAGACGTGAATTGCGCGCCATCAAAAAACAGTCGGTTAATTTTGCTGTATGCGAATGTGCCGTCATTGTCTACCATTTTCAGGCGGTAGAGATTCTGGCCTGCCAGCGGCGATTTGTCCGAGGCGACATAATGTGCGGTTACGCGGCTTTCATTGGCGGCTTTTGCGCGTTCAAGGGTTACCCAGCTATGCCCGTCGGCGCTTCGCTGGATTTCGAAGTGGCTGGAATTTGTCTCCTCTGTGGTGGTCCAGCTTAAATGAGCTTGCGCTTCCCTTCGTTTGGCGGAAAAACTGGCAAGTTTTACAGGCAAGGCACTTTCAAGTGAGAAGCTGTACGCCGCGCCTGGCGAGGTTAAGGTATATGGCTCGCCATTGCGCTCAGTCATCGAGCCGACGATAATCTGTGTTTCAGAGATTCCGACAGCATTTCCGAAAACTTCACTTTCATCTCTATCAGGAGCGTGGATTTTTGCAGCTTGTCCCCAATTTCCTACACCACCATGGTTTTCAGAAAAGACCCAGGCAGCACCCGCATTATCTACAAAATTTTCGTTCTTATAATCGAAGTCTTCTGAAATGCCACCGACTACAACTGAACTACCCTTTATTGCAACAGAAACGCCAAAGGAGGAGGAATTTCTGACGTTCGGAGTTAGTGCCTTATGAAGACCCCATTGGTCAACTCCTTCGTTGTTTTTTGCAAAGAGGTACGCGGAACCTGCCCCGGACACCTCGGTAGATCCTTGCATGCCTGTTTCGTTCGTGGCCCCCACCACCATATAGTCGCCGTCAATAGCTATGGAGGAACCGAAGTTTGCGTACTCTGTTATGACTGGTGCGGTAACTTTTTTTGCCAAACCCCAATAGTTCGGTCCTCCAAGGCTTCTTTTGAAAATGTAGGCAGAACCGGAATGATGGAGCGCCGGGCCGGTTCCCGAATTGTCGTCGGAATAGGAGCTAATAGCAACGTGTTCACCACTTATTGCCACATTTCCTCCGAAGCTGCTGAAACTATTTCCCGCCAGCGGAAGCAACATTTTAACGGCGCCCCAGTTGTCGTTACCTCCGGCGTTTTTTTCAAGGATATAAGCTCTGGCTTCGTAATAAGCACCCGCAACCGCGTAATCGCCTTCAATAGCGACGCTGCTACCAAAATATTCGCGGAACTGGCGGTTTGGAGAGGTCACTTTTTTTATTTGTCCCCAATTGCCTGGTCCACCCTGGTCTTTTGCATAGATGTAAGCAGCACCTGCACCCTGTATTGGATTTTGCTCATTAGCGTCCGTTTGTGATTCAGATCCGATAATGATATAATCCCCCTTAATGCAAACAGACCTTCCAAAATAGGCGCCTGCCGCCCTTACGGAGGGGTAAAGCTTCTTAACCTGAATCCAGGTTCCCTGATCGTTAAAGAAAAGGTAGGCAGCCCCAGCAGAGGCGAGCGCAGGCTTGCCGTCGGCGGCACCGTCATCGTCTGATCCCCCGATCACCGCATAATCTCCGGATATGGAGACCACCTGCCCGAATGCACCAAGATTGGTCCGGTCACTTGCAACGATTTTCTTTCCAGGTTGCCACCCTTGAGCGTAGGTTAAAGAAGCTGAAAAAGTGAGAAATAGGAAAAGTAAAATGGACTTTTTAAGAGCAGTAAAAAATGAACGCATAATTAATTTAAAAGATAGAGAGAGGAGTAAGTAACTGGTATTAAACAATCTGCAAATTAAGGCAAAAATTTCCTGAATGCCTCCTTCCCTCCATCGTCCCTTTCCTTCTTCCTCCCTTCAAACTCCGTTCGATAACTCCACCCATACCCACGAAAATTAGATTGCCGAAAAGGCCGCATTCGTGTTTTGTTTGAGCTCGAATTCAATATCAAGCTCTACACACATGCTATTCAACTCCCTCCATTTTATAGTCTTTTTCGTTTTCGTTACCACTTCTTACTACACTACACCATGGCGCTGGCGTTGGGGCCTTCTCCTGATTGCCAGCGCTTATTTTTATGCTTCGTTTATCCCCGCTTACCTGCTGTTGCTAGGCATTATTATCATATTCGATTATGCGGCAGGAATCTGCATCAGTAAACTTTCAGGTGCGGCTCGCAAATGCATGCTGGTAATGAGTATTCTTGCCAATGTCGGTTTCCTTTGTTTTTTCAAATATTTTGATTTTCTGAATGTCAATATTTCTGCATTGCTTGGATTTTCAGGGCTTGATTATCCGGTCCATGCAATGGCGGAGCAGTTTCCCGGTCTCGCGCTGCCGATCGGTTTGTCATTCCACACGTTTCAATCGATGAGTTATACGATTGAAGTGTATCATGGAAACCAGCGTGCGGAGCGGCATTTTGGGATTTATGCATTGTATGTCCTCTTTTACCCGCAACTCGTGGCCGGCCCGATCGAGCGGCCGCAGAATGTCTTGCATCAGTTCCGGCAGAAAATGGATTTCGACTGGGACAACCTTCGAACTGGTTTGTGGTGGATGGTTTGGGGAATGTTCAAAAAAGTGGTGATCGCCGACCGGCTCGCCCTCGTGACGGATCCCATATTTGCGCATGCAGACGTTCATAATGCATCCACGCTGGCCATTGCAGCCCTTTTTTACAGCATTCAGATCTATTGCGACTTCTCTGGTTACTCCGACATTGCATTAGGCACAGCCCGGAGGATGGGTTTCCGGCTGATCGTCAATTTCCGATCGCCTTACTTTTCAAAATCCATTACCGAATTCTGGCAGCGCTGGCATATTTCATTGTCAACCTGGTTTCGCGATTACGTTTACATACCAATGGGCGGAAACCGTTGGGGCAACATGAAAACTTGTTTCAATTTGCTCACCATCTTCCTGCTGAGCGGGCTTTGGCATGGTGCTGGCTGGAAGTTTGTAGTTTGGGGCGCTGTACATGGCATTTATCTTATCGTCGCGCGTATGGGTAGCACCGGTATGTTCAGTTTTTCATTTTTGCCGGGCTGGGTGCGGGTCGTTTTAACTTTTATGTTGGTAACGTTTGCGTGGATTTTCTTCCGCGCACATAGCTTGGGCGACGCGCTTCTTATCATCCGCAAGTTAGCGATGCCTGCTTTGTGGAACTTGCCTGTGGCGCCAGTGAGCGGAGGTGAAATGCTGTTTTGTATAACGCTAATAATCCTTCTTTTCTCAAAAGAGCATTATCTGCCCGACTATGTGCCTGCGCGACGGTCGTTCTGACCTTCGCTGGGCGTGGCTACTTTCCTATGTTATCTGTGGGGCGTATTTGGGAGCAACCAGTTTATTTATTTCCAATTCTGACCCATGAAAATCTTTCTCGTCACATTTCGACTATTGTTGCTGATGGTTTCAGGTATGTTTTTGTTCACCGGTTTATCGGACCGGTTGCAACGCAAGCTCGACGCGCGTGGGCTTATCCCTGATCAATACCGTTTTGGAGATCTGTACAATATCACCAATTTGCCGGAATTCAAAGGGTCACATTGGACAGAAACGGATGATCTTGGTGAGTTCGACAAACCCAGGAGTCGCTCAATGAACGTTGACCTATATACGATCGGCGATAGCTTTACCACCATGGACACCAGTTTCTATGCCGGTCGCCGTAATCATCATATTTGGCTTGGGACGGAAGTTGATACTGTCACGCTGGATCCGACAATCCGGTCTGTCCTTGTGATAGAAGTCATTGAACGAACTATCCAGGAGCGGCTGCGGGAAGATTATGCAGAGTTGTACATTCAACGTGGTTTCCAGATTCCGGGAATAGCGTCAAAAGCAACCCGAAAGGCAACCGAAATTAGCGACTCCTTTTGGCAGAACACGTTGAATCGCGAAATCAACCAGCGGCTGGAATTTTTGCTTTTCAATTCAACAGTGGCTCTAAAATGCAAGGAAATGAAGGCTGATCTGATGTTATCCTGGTTTGGACGTACGCATCCAGGCTCAATTATTTCGCGTGACAGGCGATTTCTCTTTTATGAAGTCGAAGCAAGTCCTAAAAGTGTCCTTTCCCCATTCAGGCCGCTGACCGATGCGGATATTGATAGTGTTGTATTTAACATGAACCGAATTCGGGACCATTACATGAATGTGGGTTTCTCCGAAGTATATTTTTGCTTCATCCCCAATAAAGTAACAGTCTGTGAACGCGACCGTCATCAGCACAACAACCAGATTCATCGGATCGAACAAAACCAACACTTGAAAGTTCCGCTCCTGAAACTAAACGACCAACTCTTCAGCCATCCCGAATGGTACCATAAGAGTGACGGTCATTGGAATGTGCATGGCAAGCGGCTATGGTTAAAATATGTGAATGAGTTGGTGATGGCTTGGCCGGGTAGGAGGTAGGGCATTAGCTAACGTTACCCATATCTCCGCTGGCAATTCTCACAAAAATAGCTCCGGCGCTTGGTCCGTCCCAGGTATTCTTTATGAAATGGAATATCGCATCGTGGACAGATTGTCTTGGTGTGTGCCAGCCAGTGTTTTTTTAGTGTAAATTCTTTTTTCCATTCCAGAAAATCGAATGCATAGTTTCGGGTTTCCTTCACCATTTCTTTTAGCTTGGCATCGGGAGTCTCTCCGATGTTGCTAAGCGGATGCATCCGGATCCGGAACAGTACTTCGTTTTTGATGATATTACCGCTTCCGGCGAAGATGTTTTGATCCAGCAGGGCATCGCAGGCCAGCATTTTCGGTTTTTCCTTCAATTTCTTCAATGCGGCGGCAGGCTTCCAGGATTCGGACATAATGTCGGCGGACCAGTCATATAGCTCGTCAGCGGGTTGTTCGATCAGCTGCACTGACGAGGTGTAGAAATTCAGCTCGTCTTTGTCAAAAATGATACCGAGCCTGGGCGGCATCTTTTTTCGCTCATTGATGAGATAAGAGCCGAACAGCAGGAAGTGAATGCGAATCGTAAAATCCTCGAAGCAAATCAGGAAGTGTTTTCCCCATGACTTGAAATCCGTCACTTGTTGATTGATCAGCCTGTCTTTGTCGATTTTCGAATTACCTTCTACATGGCGAATAACTTTGCCTTTCAAGCCAAGTTCTTCAATGGCTTCCCTCAAAATAACAATCGACGGTCCTTCGGGCATAATTCAATGTTTTTTGGTCAACTGTTCTAAAAATGTGCCAGGGAGGAAAGGGGAGGAGAAGGAAGAAGGGAGGAAAGGGATGAAGGGACGAGGGGAGGAAGGACGGTGTTTGTGCTTCCTTGCCTTCTGCATCATCCTTTTTTCCTTTCCTCCTTCCTCCCTTTCCTTCTTCCCCTCCTTCCTCCCTCTTCCCTGGCACCATTCTTGATACAATATCAGAAAACTAAAATCCCTTATTTATGCGAAATTTCATGATCACCATTGCCTCCACTTCTGATGAGAATGCACTGACCTTTGAACGGCATATCATACAATCTGAAACTTATCCGAGCAGGTCGTATATTATCAACGTTGTCAACCGTGGAGGGCCGGAGCAGCCCAGGGGAGAAGTGATCTCAATTGTCGAGCTGTCGGATCAGGATGTCAGGGAATATGAGGGCGTTGAATAAGATGCATTGACGTAAACCTTTCTTTACCTAGACATCAGTTACATATGGGGTTATTTTTTAAAAGTCGTAAACATGAACCTTCCGCCGAACTTCCTGAATGGATCACCGCTCGGGATGGTTTTCCCTTCTATATCAAGGCTCCGATGGTGCTCATCGGGCTCTACCTTTTCTTTTTTATTTTAAATCTTTTGCAGGAGATCATCGTCCCGTTTGCATTTGCCGGACTGCTTGCTGTGCTCCTTAATCCGGTCTACAACCGTTTTCAAAAATGGAAATTCAATAAGATTATAGCCATTACCCTTACTATTTTTCTGGCGATACTGGTTGTCGGCGGTGTGATGTTCTTTTTATCGTCACAGATCGCACAGTTCGGCGAAATGATGCCACAGCTAGAAAAAAAGTCCATGAAACTACTTGCTAATTTGCAGGTCTGGCTCTCGTCGAGCTTTGGTATCTCTACTGAAAAGCAGATGAGTATGCTCGATGAGGCAATCAATAACAGCCGGACGTATGTCGGTAAAACTGTCAATACCGTTTTTGGCATTATCAGCTATTTTGTATTAATCCCTCTTTATATTTTCCTGTTACTTTTTTACAAGCCGCTGATTCTGAACTTTATATTTGAGGTTTTTGATGAAAACAACTCTGAACAGGTAGCGGAAATCTTGCAGGAAACAAAGGGGGCTGTACAAAGCTATATCGTGGGGCTGATGATCGAGATGACGATCATTGCCACATTGAACTCAACCGCATTGTTGATTCTCGGGGTGCCGTATGCATTGCTTCTGGGCGTAGTCGGGGCGATTCTCAACCTGATCCCTTATATCGGCGGGCTGATCGCCATCGCCTTGCCAGTACTGATCTCATTCATCACCAAGGACGGATACACCACCCCGCTACTGATCATTGGCGCCTATATGCTGATTCAGTTTGTGGATAACAATATCATCGTACCACGTGTGGTGTCTTCCAAGGTATCGGTGAATGCGTTGATTTCTATCCTTGTCGTGCTGCTCGGCGGAACGCTCTGGGGCGTGAGCGGGATGTTCTTGTCGATACCGTTTGTGGCTGTATTTAAAATCATTTTTGACCGCATCGACGAGTTGAAACCCTGGGGCAAGTTACTGGGCGACACTATGCCGGATGACCCGCCGGCAAAGGTCGTCAACCCCAGAGAGGCCGAGGATAAGCAGCAAACGTTGTTTTAAAACAAGACAGGCAGGAATTCGATGATGAATGCCTGCCTGTCTTATTTTAATATATTGTAATCAATATTCAAGCTTTTTGATCGTGCCGTCACCAAGGCTGAGCACATAAAAAGTTCGGTCGCCATGACGCTTGATGTCGGTCGGCCTGTCTAATCCATTGAGCAGCACCATACCGTCCCCATTTAGTACTGAGCCGGTATTTGCCTTGAAGCCCGGAGGATTACCCGGGCCGCCCGGAGGCATTGTAAAGTCGGCATAATGCAGCAAAAGCGGCTTGTTATTGACTGTCAATGTAATGTGTGTCAGCGTTGTAAAGCCGGATTTAAGCGGGACCATCACTCCGCTGGTGTTGACCTGATAGAGGTTAGCCGTGCCCGGCAGGAACGGAAAGCCCGTCAGGCTGCTCAACAGAAAGTTTGCTCCATCGAAAACAATGCCGGTAGGAACAGGGTCTCTGTTTCCCACCACGGGAGGAAATGTTGTGAATATTTCCAGAGCATGTGTATCCTTGTTTCTGCGGATGACGGCATTTGCTCCGGCGTCTACAATGTAAAGATGGCCGTCAGGGCCTTTTGTGAGAGCAAATGCATTGGAATTGTTGTCGAATGTAAGGTTTTTGGTTGCCACAAACGCCCTGATATTCTCGCTGGGCAAATGATCTTTATGCAGCGGCAAACTGCCTGCCAGCAAGCTTGCTGTATTGATCGTATAAAGCAAGCCGTCAACGCCGTGTAACAGGTAAAGCGTACCATTGTCATAATACAAATGGCTGATTCCTTCTACGTTTCCCTGATTGATGATAGAACTAAAATTGGTAACAACCGTTGTTTTGACTCCTTGTGGGGTGATCATCACAAGCGAGCCGTCGTGTTTTCCGGTACCGCCTTCGGTAACCCAGAAACGTCCCTGATCATCGATGACCATGCCAATGGGTGCGCGCAGCCCACCAACAAAAGGAGAAACACTGAATTGCGTCGGTTCCGGAATCGGCTCCGTGTGGTCGGTACAGGCATCCAGGACCACCATGGTCGCCATCAAGGTGAATGCCAGAAATAAGAGTAAATGCTTTTTCATACGTGGTTGAGTTTGAGTGGAATAGAACAGACTGGAATTTCGCAAAAACTGACGGCAAAAGGAAGCGTTTGATCATCTTTACTTTTGAATAAAAGCGTCATTATCAACGAAATTTATTAATCGGACAAGGTTTATAACCGGATGCTTTCAATTGTCGCAAAATATTGATTTTTTGCAGTTTACAAATCCACCACCAAACCATGCATCAGGACATCCGCCAGCCGTTACCGGCCGCTTATCTTTCCATTGATGAGGCCACCAAGTCCTCAGGTTTTACAATGGCTTCTGACATTTATACGTGCTCGCTGCTCAAAACACTCGCCGCCTCCAAACCTGGCGGTAAATTCCTCGAACTTGGCACCGGCTCAGGTCTTTCTACATCTTGGATCCTTGATGGTATGGACGCCCGCTCCACCTTGGTATCGATTGATAACGACGCGCGTTTCCTGGAAATCGCTGAAAATCACCTTGCCGCCGATCCGCGCCTTACGCTCGTTCATACCGACGGCGAAGAATGGGTGAATGCAAACCTGACTGAGAAATACGACTATATTTTCGCTGACACCTGGCATGGCAAATACCTTTTGCTGGATGAGGTGCTCAATATGCTCAATCCGGGGGCATTTTATATCATCGATGACATGCTGCCTCAGCCCAACTGGCCCGAAGGTCATGACCAAAAAGCGCTCAATCTCACCGACTACCTTGACAGCCGCAGTGATTTGGCCGTTACTAAACAGGTATGGGCGACAGGCATTATCCTGGCAGTTAAAGTTTAGCCTCCCTTCGTCCGAATTAAATAGCCCTTGACTCATTTAAATCTGCGTTTTGTAACTTTTTATGGTTGGTATAGGAGTAAAATTAGGAGCTAGGTGTGTTTAAATTTAATAATTGTAAGATTATTTTACAATTATTAAAGATTTCGGAAGTAATTGCCAACCCTTAAATCTTACCTTATGTGCCAAAATCATGGAGTAGCCTACATTAAGCCCGGCGAAGTAGAAGTTCAGGAAATCGAATACCCCAAACTGGCGATCGGCGATCGGAAGTGTGAACACGGCGTGATCCTGAAAATTGTTTCCACGAACATCTGCGGCAGTGACCAACACATGGTCCGCGGGCGTACAACTGCACCGACCGGACTCGTGCTCGGCCACGAGATCACCGGCATTGTCATTGAAGCTGGTCGTGATGTCGAATTTATTAAAGTCGGCGATCTGGTGTCGGTGCCCTTCAATATCGCTTGCGGGCGTTGCCGTAATTGCAAGGAAGGTAAAACAGGTATTTGCCTTAACGTAAATCCGGCGCGACCCGGCGCAGCGTACGGCTATGTGGACATGGGCGGCTGGGTAGGAGGGCAGGCCGAGTACGTAATGGTGCCTTACGCGGATTTCAACTTGCTCAAATTCCCCGATAAAGATCAGGGAATGGCTTATATTAAGGACCTTACGTTGCTTTCGGACATTTTCCCGACCGGTTACCACGGTGCGGTCACCGCAGGAGTCGGTCCAGGAACTATCGTTTACGTAGCGGGTGCCGGACCTGTCGGTCTGGCCTGTGCGGCCTCTTGCCATTTGCTGGGCGCTGCCGTAGTGATCGTCGGAGACATGATTCCCGAACGCCTTGCCCAGGCTGCCAGTTTCGGTTGCGAGGTGATCGACCTGACCAAGGACACGCCTTTGGAACAGGCTATTGAAGCCATTATCGGTGTCCCAGAAGTGGATTGCTTTGTTGACTGCGTCGGCTTCGAAGCTCGCGGTCACGGTGCCCATGCCATCGAGGAACGGCCAGCCACAGTTTTAAACACGGCCATGGCAGTTACTCGTGCGGGCGGTGCCATCGGAATCCCCGGCCTTTACGTCACGGGCGACCCGGGAGCAAAAGACAAGGCAGCCCAGGAGGGCAGCCTAAGCATCCGTATCGGCCTTGGCTGGGCTAAATCGCACTCTTTTTACACAGGCCAATGCCCGGTGATGAAATACCACCGCAATCTGATGAATGCGATTTTGTGGGATAAGATCAAGATTGCAAAGGCTGTCAACGTGGAGGTGATAACCTTACAGGACGCCCCGAGGGGTTATGCGGATTTTGACAAAGGAGCAGCCAAGAAGTTTGTGATTGATCCGCATGGGATGATCGCTTAGAGGCAGCATAATATAAAGGCGGCTCCCGTTTTATCGACTTGGGGCCGCCGTGTTTTTTGGGTGCTATCAGCTAAGTAAATTTTAGATTTCTAATCGCAAAAGCTTTGGAAGTGCTCTAAATCCACTGAAAAGGATCTCCTGACGCCAAATGCGTCACTTTAATGCCCGATATCTTCGGCTGCAACCATTCTGCAAAATGCTCCATACCCGGCTCCTCACTGACAGCATGGCCTAGGACGATCAAAGCCATTTTCGACCCCAGCAACCCTGCATCACGCGCGTATTCAACACCTTCCCATTCAGGCGTTTCTCCAACGATGAGCACATCAGGTTTTTCGGCCTCAGCAACTGATACCTGCCTTTGGCCGCCTGCCGCGCCAGGCATGATAGCAAGCTTCGAGCATGGCTGGGCCAAATCGCCGACGATACGAAGTTTCTGGATGTCAAGTTTGTTTTTGAGGTGCTTTACAAGCTCGCCGAGTGTCGTGGCGGGAATAGTCAATGCAGCTGTATCATTTTTGTAGTATTGCGTCCAGCCTGCTTTTTTGACTACTCCGTAGCGTATAGCATCTGGTCTTAGGGAATGGCAATAGTCGTGGAAGCGCCAGACGGCGAGCTTATGCTTTTCGAGAAGTGCCTGTTTCTTCTTCACAACTTCGTTACCTTTTACCCACTCAGGATCATCGCGGTGATTGTAAAATGTGGGTTCATGGGCAATGATGAAGTTAGCTTTCAGCTTGACGGCCTGCTCGATTACGCTCACAGTTGCAAACATGGTGGTGATAATGCCGGTAACGGCCTGGTCGGCGCGGCCTGATTTGATGGTGTCGACCGTGTCAGCGATTGGCTTAAGGTTGCCATCTTTGAGGATGAGATCGATGATCTGCTCAACGGTGTATATTTTCTGCTTTCCTGCGTGGGCGAATAAGGAACTGGGAGTAAGGAATGTCAATGCGGTTACCGACAGCGCCGCTTGCCCAAGAAATCTGCGGCGGTCGTCAGAGTCAGCTGTTTTGCTCATTTTGTATGACGTTTTTGTATAAATGAAAGAGGCCGGTTGCCCGGCCTCCTACTTATAACCTATTGTATTTCTATCAATCTCGGTCCTTTTTGCTTGGCTTCTTCTCTTTTTGGGATCACCAATTTCAACAGGCCGTTTTCATATTGCGCGCTGATGCGCTCCTCGTCGACCACATCTTTTGGCAATACAAAAGTGCGTTGGAAAGATTGATAGCTGAACTCCCGACGGCTGTAATTTTCATTTTTATCCTCCTGATTATTTTCTTTCACAGAAGAGATCGTGAGTGTATTGCCATCCAGGCTCACGTTGAAGTCCTTTTTGTCCATGCCTGGCGAAGCCAGTTCGACCTCGAAGTTGTCTTCTGTTTCGCGGATGTTGGCCGCTGGGATCGTTGTACTGGTGGATGAGAAGTTGGACTGGTTCCAGTTGAAAAGATCGCGGCTCAAAAAGTCATCGAAAAGTGCTGGGAATGCGGGAAAGATGTCCCGGTTTTTTCTGATCAGTGACATAATTTACCTCCTTTTTAAGTGTTAAATAATGTTTATTTAAAAATTAATTGAAAGTAATTTACATTACATAGACCGTGTAAATCAAAATAATGCCAGAGACGTGTCACTGAAAATCTGACACGCATTTTATGTCAAATTTTCAGTAAATAGTGTCTTTTTGACTAATTAGAGCATATTACTCTCCTTTTAACGACTCGGCTGGATTCACAAGTGCGGCCCTGATCGCCTGCGAGCTAATGGTCAACAACGCGATGCTGATGGCCATCAATCCGGCTATGGCAAACATCCACCATTCAATGCTGATCCTGTACGTAAAATCATTGAGCCAAAGGTGAACGCCATACCAGGCTACCGGGCAGCCGATAATGATCGCTATAAACACCAGCTTCATAAAGTCGCGGGAAAGTAAAGTTACTATGCCTGTTACAGACGCGCCCAGCACCTTGCGCACGCCAATTTCTTTGGTTTTTTGGGCGATCGTGTATGAAGATAATCCAAATATCCCCAGTGAGGCGATCAAAACGGCGAGTAAAGAGAAAAAGCTGATCACCTTGCCAAACACCTGGTCGTCCTTATACTGTTGATTGAATTGTTCGTCCATGAAGAAGTAAGAGAAATCATTGCCCGGGAAAAAACTTTGATATTGTTGTCTGATCAGACCAATGGTCTTTTCCAGATCAGTAGTTGCAATTTTGAATGAGTAAAAGCCGCCATTGTAGTAATATGGCCGGAAGATGATTGGTTCGATAGCGTGTTTGAGCGACTGCTGGTGAAAATCACTTACAACTCCAACAATCTCCCATTCGCGGCCGTATAGGGTGAATTTCTGGCCGATGGCTGCTTGAACATCTGCCAGCCCCAGAAGCTTTGCGGCCGAATGATTAATGATCGCATTCTTGACTTTGCGGCCATCGGGATCAGAGTCGGTCGTTATGAAATCTCGTCCTGCGAGCATTTTAATCCGATATGTGCTAAAAAAGTCGAGATCAACGTCCATGCGGCTGAATGTCACACCTTTGTCCTGATCGGATCCCACCCGTTTTACGTTGAATGTCCTGGACAACCTATGGCCGAACAAGGTACCCGACGCGCTTACTGCCCGGATGCCAGGGTATTGTTTGAGTTCGGATTTGAACGCATTGATCCTGGTAATGGAAGTTGAATCCCAGCGCGTTAATTCCGGCCCGCGAATCACCAGCACTTTGTCCATATTAAAACCAAGATTCTCTTTTCGCATGAAATCCAGTTGACGGAACACGATAAACGTGCCAACGATGAGCACCATTGAGGCAGTATATTGAAACACAACCAGGGATTGCCTCACCCATACGCCTTTCGTTGAACGTTTGAAACTTCCTTTCAGCACACTAACAGCCTTAAACGCAGATAATGCAAAAGCCGGATAGAAACCCGATAGGAACATGCCGCCAAGAAAGACAGTCGACAGCGCAATCAGCATTACCGGTCCGCCAAACCCACCGCCCCATAATATCGACAGGGAAAGCGGCTTATCGACTAGTTTGTTAAGCGCAGGTTGCAGCAGTACCGCCAGCGCAAGCGAGAGAACCAGGGCAATAAGATTCAAGAACACCGACTCGGCCAGAAACTGCCAGACCAATTGCCCGGAGGTGGCCCCGGCGACTTTTCTTACGCCTACTTCCCTGGCCCTTTCCAGTGACCGGGCGGTGGAAAGGTTGATGTAATTGATCCATGCAATGATCAATATAAAGGCTGCAATAATCAGCATCGTCAGTACGGCCTTCCCATTATTGACGTTCCCAATTTCGTATTCAAAATCCGAAAACAAATGTGCTTTGCTCAGTGGTTGCAGATAGAATTTCTCGACACTCCCGGAGACTTTATCGCCCTGGAAATAGCGGTCACTGAACGCGGGGAGTTTTTGTTGTAGCGATGCGGCACTAGATCCCGCTTTAAGCTTGACGTAGTGCCACATATCTGAACCATCCCAACTGGTTTTAACCCAACTGCCCCAGGTGCGTACAAGGGTCTCATAGGACATAATTACTCCATATTGCAAGTGCGAGTTGGCCGGGAAGTCTTTCATGATCCCCGTAATCTGGTAGGGTTGGGTGTCAAGGTCGACGAGTATATTTTGGCCGATCAGCGTCGAATAGTCCTTTGGCAGAGCACCGAAAATGCGTTTGGCGTTGGTTTCCGAAAGTACAATGCTATTGGGCGCTTTTAGGGCTGTCGAAGCATTGCCGGCAAGTAGAGGGAAGGTGAAGAAATTAAGAAAATGCTCGTCGGCGAATGCGCCGTTTTCTTCAAAGACCTTCCGATGTTTTTGCAACTTGAAATTGCCGGTGTAGGAAAGTGTGGTGTAAGATTCAATTTCCTGAAAATCTTTGGCCATTGTCGAGCCAATCAGCGGGTAGGTGATCGTTCCGTGCTGGATGAGCTTGCCTTGCTGGAAACGGTCGTTGGTGACGCGGTAAATATGATCGAAATCTTTGTGAAAGCGGTCGAAGCTTAGCTCGAAACTGACATACTGCAGGATCATCAGGCAGGCCGTTATGCCAGCGACCAGGCCGGTAATGTTGACCGCAGTAAAGCCCTTATTTTTCCACATATTGCGGATTGCTATTTTGAAATAGTTACGGATCATGGCAGGTTGAAGGATTGGTGGTTTTGGATATTTGCCGGGTTCTTTTTTTAATGCAAAAGGGTGTGCACAACTTAAAACGTCCCACAAATAGCGCCTTCGAGCTGCTTGGAGGCCGTATTTGATTGTACGTTGAACGAAAAGTTCTTCCAGGTCGCCTTCCAGTTCTTCAACGAGGTGTTCGGCGCAGAACCAGTGCAATAGCCAGTTGGCCAACTTGGGGGGGTGGGGAGATTTCATAGTCAGGTCAGTTTTGGAATGCTATTCCACATCCGGTTGCGGATCTCGCGGATGTTGTCCAATGCACGGGTACCTGCCATTGTTACTGTAAACAAGCGTTTGCTGCGACCGCCGCGTTCCTGGGTGGCGCCACCCAGCCGAGAAGACAACAGTCCTTTTTCTTCCAGCCGGTGTAAGGCGGCATGAACAGCGCCAAGGTTCACCGAACGGCTCATTTGTTGCTCGATTTCGGTGACAATGGCCGCTCCATATGCATCTCCGGCTAGCATCGCGACGGCCAGCAACACAATTTCTTCGAACTCTCCCAGATAGGTTCCTTTCATAGGATCTGATTATTTCTTTAAATGTATAACAAATCACGTGCCGCGGTCAGGAAATGCTTGTTTTGGGCTTTAGACACAGTTTTTAATGATTGCTCTTGTTCAAAAACGGACATTTTAGACACCTGGCGGACAGGGAAGACGGCCGTCTGGGTGTAAAGTCTTTTCTTTGTTCCATGATCTTAATCATTGCATTATCATGGTCTTCGATTTTCGCTTGCAAGTTTTCCAAACCGTCGCCCGTCGTTCGAGCTTTACCAAAGCCGCCTCGGAACTTTTTATCTCACAGCCCGCGGTCACCAAGCATATTCATGAGTTGGAAAGCCAGTTAAAAACCAAACTTTTCGACCGCAACGGCTCAAAGATCAGCCTTACACCAGCGGGTGAAATCCTGCTGCATCACGCCGAGCAGATCTTTGAAATATATCGTAATCTTGAATTTGAAATCAACAATCTCTCCCAGCGGCACAGCGGTAAATTGCGGCTAGGAGCCAGCACCACGGCAGCACAATACATCCTGCCACCGATATTGGCAGCATTTCACCGGAAATTTCATAATATCGAGGTCACCCTTACCACGAAAAATACCGAGGAGATCGAGCAAGCATTGCAAAACAAGGAAATAGACCTGGGCGTAATCGAAGGATACTCAAGGCATGCCGCCATTAAGTATACAGAGTTTTTGAATGATGAAATAGTGCTTGTGGCCAACAGCAAGAACCCGCTCGCACCGACTGGTGTGGTAACAGCGCAGGAGCTACGTCAGATACCGCTGTTGTTACGTGAGCCCGGATCCGGGACGCTCGAAGTAATCGCCCATGCTTTGAAGTACATTGGGCTGCATATTGCCGATCTGAATGTGGAAATGCAGCTCAGCAGCAGCGAAAGCATGAAGCTGTACCTGCTGCATTCGGATAGTATGGCCTTTATTTCAGTGCATGCGGTTTTGAAGGAACTGCAAAGTAAAGAATGCAGGATCATTGACGTGGAGGGTTTATCCATCGATCGTCATTTTCATTTCACAAGCTTACATGGCCAGCAGGAAGCATTGCCGGAATTGTTTATGAAATTCGCCTTGCACCATAGAAAGTAAGGCAATGCAGGCATTTTTAGAGTAGTTATGTTCAGAATCCTATTTTAATACACTGTGTACTATATAAAATCGCTCTGATTGAAGGAGTTGAATTAATTTTGTTTAATTATTTATGTTAAAAATTACATTAAGCCTCCTCGGAAGCTTGTTGGTCCTGTTCTGGACCAGCCCGCTCCTGTCACCTAAGAGCGAGCGTCCGGCCGAAAAAGCCCTCATGAAAATCGACACGCTGCCTAATGCAGCCGCCTGGCCTTCCGATCTGAATATCACACATTTCGCTGGCCATGACCTTACTCCAAGCCCGGCTTGTCTGGCAGTAGCTCCCAGCGGCGAAGTATATGTGGGAGTGGATATGATTGGTTCCTTAGGTAAAACGCCGGGTAAAGGTAGTATAGTAAGACTGGTGGATTCCAACAACGACGGCAAGGTCGATAAGCATACCACCTTTGCAATGGTGGACAATCCACGTGGCATTATCGCTCAGGGTGATAATGTTTTCGTGTTACATACTACTTTTTCAAGTGAAACCAAGAAGGCATCCGGGATGGACCTGGTTGTTTTTGAGGATAAAAACCAGGACGGTGTGGCAGACGGCCTGTCCAAGCCTTTGATTCAGAATATCAGCTCACGCAAATTCCTGCAAAGCCGCGGCACCGACCACTCCACAAACGGTATCCGGATGGGTATCGACGGCTGGATTTATATTGCGGTCGGTGACTTTGGTTTCCATGACGCAGTAGACCGCTCGGGAAAGAAATTGACCCAATTGGGAGGCGGTATCGTTCGCGTGCGACCTGATGGTACTGAAATGGAGGTTTACACGCACGGTATGCGTAATATATATGATGTCGCCATCGACGCTTATATGAATATTTTTACCCGTGACAATACCAACGACGGCGGCGGCTGGAACATCCGGTTTAGCAATCAAATTCAAACGGGTGAATACGGTTATCCGGTTTTGTTCAAGCATTTTACAGAAGAAATTATTCCTGCATTGATCGATTTGGGCGGTGGCTCCGGAACTGGTTCTTTATTTATGGACGATCCTACCTGGCCGGACAAATACAACCGGGTGCCAATGATGGCCGACTGGGGCCGCAGCCAAGTGTACGTGCACAGATTGACGCCGGACGGTGCCACTTTCCAGCAAAAAGAAGAAGAATTTATCAAGCTAGCGCAAGTAACCGACCTGGACATTGATGCTTCGGGCCGTATGTATCTGGCGGCCTGGGATGGCGCCGGCTACTCGGGAAATCCCGGAAAAGGGTTTGTCGTAAGAGCAGTGCCTAAAAGCTGGCAGTACAAAGAATTTAAGGACATCAAAAAGTCTTCGGTAAAACAGCTGGCCGCATTGCTCAAATCAGAGAGTGCGGTGCAGCGCCTTGCAGCGCAACAGGAGCTCCTGGCGCGCCCTGGTAAGGATGCTGCCAAAGCTTCCTGGGGCATTGCGTCCGACAAAGCATTGCCGCTCTATGTTCGGGTCGCGGCGATATTCACCTACGCGCAGGCGGCTGGAATGGATGCCGCTGATAATCTTGTCAAATTGACTTCGGATGAGGATGTGCGCGAATTTGCATTGCGTGCATTGACCGACCGTAAGAAAACCCTGACCAATGTGCCCATTGAGCCGTTCCTAAAAGCAATGCAGGACGGTTCGCCGCGCGTGCAGGTAGCGGCAATGGTAGGCCTGGGACGCCTGGGAAGACCACAGGCAGCCCAGGCACTGCTGAAAGTAAAAGTACCATCGTCATTTGTCGCACCCTCAAAAGGGGGAGAAGGACCTCACGCTACACCTAACTCTGCTATTGTGCCTCCGCATATCGCTGTGCGCGCATTGGTAACGCTCAACGCCGTGGACGCCTGTGTGAAAGCGATTGGGACAGAAAATTCGACGATAGCCTTGTGGGCATTGCGTTATATGCATGATCCCAAGGCCGTTTCCGGATTAATAGCGGCATACGAGAGGGCCGGCGACAAAGTACTGAAAGAGCAGATCCTGGTTACATTGGCCCGGCTTTACAAAAAAGAGGCAGATTATGACGGCTCATGGTGGTGGAGCACACGCCCGGATACGCATGGCCCGTATTATAAATCCATCACCTGGGAATCATCTGACAAAGCCAAGGATTTTCTCATGGCGCAGTGGGGCAAAGCCGATGAAGCCGGAAAACAGTTTTTTGCAGAACTGAATGGGAAGCTCCGGCTGGGTATCGCCGAGTTCGGGGAGGAAGAAGTGGCGGCAGCGAAGGAGGAAGTCAAAGTAGATTTTAATAAAATCCGTAATAAAAAAGGACAGGTTGGGGAGTCGTCCATTGAAGACGTTATGCTGGCGATGGCTAAAATCAAAGGTGACCCCGCGGTGGGCAAGTTGCTTTTTGCCAAGCAAGGTTGCGTTGCATGCCACAGCCTGAGCAAAAGTGAGGTAATGAAAGGACCATTTATGGGGCAGATCGGTTCGATCATGAACCGGGAGCAGATCGCCGAATCGATCCTTAAACCGAATGCATCCATCTCACAAGGATTTGCGTCGGTGCTCATCACTGCGAAAGGCGATAAAACTTATATGGGTTTCGTTTCGGAGGAATCCGCAGAAAAACTAGTGATCCGC
Source organism: Dyadobacter sp. MSC1_007 (assembly GCF_023667495.1). Taxonomy (GTDB): domain Bacteria; phylum Bacteroidota; class Bacteroidia; order Cytophagales; family Spirosomataceae; genus Dyadobacter. The sequence continues at coordinate 60,512 of NZ_JAMOZL010000019.1, read as the reverse complement.
GATATTGCCGGCCAGGTGAACACCATCAAGGTCTCCGATATCGTTTCACGTAAGGAAATGGAAACTTCCATGATGCCGCCAGGGTTAGCTAACGAGCTTTCTTATGAGGAGTTCGCTTCGTTGATAACTTTCCTTTCTCAGCAAAAGAAGTAGTCTAAAAGGCACAAATTCGAAAAAAATAGACAGTAAACCTGTTTATGCGTGAATTATTGTACAATTATCTCGATTTTTTCCGCAAATCAGAAAATAAAGCGATAAATTAGTGGCCTATGGAAGCTAGTTCGTTGTAGTACTATTATTATGCAAGCTTTTACATTGTAATTACTCAACGTTATATATACCCTTGTAACCCCGACGGACTTCGCTTCGCCGGGGTTTTACTTTAAAAAAAGTTTCTCGAGTGGCATTTTACGATCTACCCAAATCAGAAAGAGCAGCGCTTGCAATGACGATTCAAAAGCATATTGCAGACGAACTGGTTGAGGGAGTGTATGAAAAAAGTTTACCGTATTTTGCCGATAAAGATACTTACATCCGCAAATCGGCATACCTCTCAGTTGGTGAGTTGTATGCCACCCGCACAGATCTGCGACCAGCCATTTTGCGAATGCTGAATATATTTTTAGCTGATCCGGATTTTAAGCTGAGGCAAACTGCGATCAATGCCGCGGGAGAAATCGGGAAAAGAGATTTTGATACCGTCAGGCATTTCTTTGATAAAGGGCTATTTGACCCGCATCATTCACCACGCAATGCGGTGATTGGTTCGATCAAAAAAATGGGTGAAGTAAACCCGCGCCCGGTTCTGATGTGGGCGAAAGAATACCTGCATCACCAGAACAAGGAAATTAGAAGAGAAATTTGTCACGGCATTGAACTGCGCGGACGAAAGCACCCGGAGGAGATTCTGCCGCTGCTGCGGGAGCTCCAACATGATCGTACCGCCCGTGTACGGAACACTCTTGTGCACGTGCTCGGACAGATCGCCTACAAGAAAAATTGTTTACTCAAGGTGCTACTTCATTTGAAGGACTGGGAAAACCACCAACTCGTCAAGGATGTCTTAAAGGAGATTATAGACGTACATAGCCGGTACCGCAACTTCGCGGCTCTCACGCAGCACGAGGCCATCACGCTAATCGAGGCCCATTACCCGGATCGCAGACCTTGATTTGTCGAATAAACAAATCACTATTTGGCATCATTTTCGCTGTGGATATGCAAGACTAATCCATGTAACCATGGGAGAAGTAAATATGCATTTGAACATGACCGTGAGTGCCATGACGGTATCATCGTTTCTGAAAGCGCTGAACACCTATGATTATGAAGGGGCCGGAGAATTCATCAGTAATGATATGCGATTTGAAGGGGTACTGGGTAGCGTAAACGGAAAAAAGAAATATCTGGGTCAGATGGCGAAAATGAAGTTCCGATACGACGTGAAGAAGTTGTTGTACGACGAAGAGACCGTCTCTGTTCTTTATGAGATCCAGATGGGTAGAAAGACGGTGCTCGCGTCCGGGTGGTACGAAGTCCGCGAAGGGCTGATTACCCATATCCGTGTTATTTTCGATCCAAGGGCGATGCTGTGATAATTTAACAGTCTGTGATCAGGGTTTCCTTCGCCGTCCGGTAGTGTCGCGCAGAGTGCCATTACTGCTCCGTATTACGGTCTTTTTCCTTTTTACGGTATAGGAAGCCGGGTCAGCGTCGGGTCGACCTGTGCTGCTGCGGCTGCCGTCGATGCTGCCGGTCGAGTTCACATTGCCGTTATCGTTGAGTATCGGACCGGTTTCGGCATTAGCCGAATCTTTTAAGATTGCATTTAAGTCAGAAGAATCGGCAGGGCGTACCTGTGTTTTTGTCGTCTGACGGCGGTATTCGTGGGTTTGTTTTGTGGTTTCCCGTTTAGAGTTGCCAGTCTGGGCCAGGCATAATGCAGGCGCGGCTAAGAATATCAGAATAAAGAATTGGGGCAGTTTCATAGTTTTGATAATATTTTATGATGTGCTTTCATGCAATCAAATATTGTTCCAATAGGAGTTAAACAATGATTGCCTTAAGATGCTTCCTTCGAAACTCACCCAGGCTCATACCCTTGTTCTTCTTAAAAAAGCGGTTCAGGTGACTTTCGTCTGTGAAAGCCAGTTCACTGGCAATTTCGTTCATCCGCATATCACTGTGCAGCAGCCTGGCTTCCACGAGCCTAACCCTCGACTTGACAATGTACTGTTGCATGGTTTCATTGGTTTGTTTCTTGAAGTATCTGCCCAGGTAAGACTCGGAAATGCCAAAATGACTACTTATATGGCTGGCCCTGATCTTTTCGGGATGGTAAATGTTCTCCTGAATATGTTGCAGAATGCCCAGTGCCTTATCTTCGGTTGAATCCGAGATTTGCTCAGGCAGGTACTTGGCTATGTTGCGGGCGACCAGGATAATCATCGTGTTCACATACTGACGGATCAGCTCCTGGTTGTAAATATCCCGGTTCACATATTCGCGGATAATCGCTTCAACCAGCGGCCGGATAATGCTTTTATCGGTCTGGTTTCTGAGAATGCATCCGGGTTGATGACTTGCATTTTGCAAGATAAATTCGAGTCTGAGTAACAGGTCTTCCCGTTGTGAAGCACTTACAAGCGAAGCGTTCTTTTTAATATAGACATCATTGAACCGGATAAAAAAGAATTTCGTGGTTGTTTCGATATCAAAGGAATGCGTGTCCTCCGGTGTCAACAGAAACATATGTCCCGCATTATAGTGGAATGTGTTCTGATTAATGGTCTGAATGCCGGTTCCCGAAATGATATATACCAGTTCAAAAAAATTGTGCTGATGTGTGGGTTTTGGGCATTCATCCAATTCCTTGAAGATAATTTCGAAGGGTTGATGCAGGTTTTCTTTCATATTGTCAATGATATACTGTTAAAAGGAAAATTTATACCGTGAAATTAACCAAGAAGCGGTACAAATTTGCATTGTCAAACCAAAACATCTTGAATCATGAAAGCAACATTTTTGACCGATACAAATCAGCCGCTGATCATCAAGAAAGTGGACACACCAACGCCCGCGAGTAGTCAGGTATTGATCAAGCTCGCATATTCGGCTTTGAACCACCGCGATGTATGGATTCAAACCGGTCAGTACGCCGGGCCCAAAACAGGGCTCATCCTGGGGTCGGACGGTTTTGGAACAGTCCTTGCAGCAGGAAGGGATGTGACCGGGAACTGGATTGGCAAGCAGGTGATTATTAATCCTGGTCATGACTGGGGCGATAATCCCGCCGCATTTGGCCAGGATTTCAAGATTCTTGGCAACCCTGAACCTGGAACATTTGCGGAATACATCGCCATGGACGAAAAATACGTGCATGAGAAGCCTGCTCATCTGAATGATGCTGAGGCTGCTGCACTGCCGCTGGCCGGAGTAACCACCTATCGGGCATTGTTCACACGTGCCGCGCTTAAAGCTGGTGAGAAAATCCTTATTACAGGCATCGGTGCTGGGACAGCATTGCTCGCATTGCAATTTGCAATTGCAGCCGGTGCAAAAGTGTATGTGACATCTGGGTCACAAGACAAAATCGCTAAGGCAAAAGAGCTGGGGGCAATAGACGGTTTTAATTACAAGGAAGAAAATTGGTTTTTGAAAGCCAGGGAAGCGGCTGGCGGCTTCGATGTGGTGCTCGACAGCGCATCGGGCAAAGGTTTCGGAAATCTGATCGAAACTGCGAAACCGGGCGGAAGGATCGTATTTTTTGGCGGTACCGACGGCCCGATCGGAAATATTATCCCCAGTAAGGTGTATTGGAGAAACTTGTCTATTCTGGGCACGACGATGGGGACATTGCAGGATTTTGCAGCCATGCTTGCCTTCACCTCGCAACACCGCATAAAACCGGTTATTGATCGGATCTACCCCTCGCTTTCGAGTATCAACCAGGCTTTTGAACATATGCATGAAGGCAAGCAATTTGGTAAGATTGTACTGAAAAACAGCTAGCATTGCCAATTTTGAAACGTAGGGGCAATCAGAAATTTTTTTCATGGATATAGTTCAACGAGTTCAAAAAAGAGTGATATTATCTGGCGAATTCTTGAAAACTCGCCATGATCTCTGAACTAAACGAATTGCAGCGATGCAAAGCCATTATCGAAAGACAGCTTGACTGGGGACCGGCAGAAAGCTGGCAGACAGCCGATTTCGAAAATCTGAGCGAGCTTATCCTTACTCAAACCGGTGTGTCGCTGAGCATTAGCACGCTTCGCCGTCTGTGGGGGAGGGTCGAGTACAACCATTTGCCCAGTACAACCACCCTGAACACACTGGCTCGTTTTGCGGGCGCAGAGGACTGGCGAACCTTTATCAGAGACGGGCGCCGGACTGCCGAAGCGATGATGGAATTGCACGTGGAAGTCACAGAAACACAAAAGCCCTACAAATGGAAAACCCTTGCAGGCGTTCTAACTTTACTTCTCGCTTTAATCCTAATTGGTATGCTGGCTTTTGACAAAGGAGAACCTCAATTGGAAAAGAAAGCATATGCCTTTGGTAGCCGGCCGGTAACGCGCGGAATCCCCAACTCGGTCATTTTTACCTATGATGCGACTGCCTCGCCTACCGACTCTGTTTTCATCCAGCAATCCTGGGACGAGAGCAGGCGCGTGCGGGTCGATAAAAATCTGCACAAACACACATCGGTATATTATGAACCTGGTGTTTATCAGGCCAAGCTGACCATTGGTAACCAGATTGTGCAACAGCATAGGTTGGTAATTGCTACCCAGGGCTGGTCAGGATTAATTGAGCGGCCTTCGGTACCGGTTTATCTGCGCCAATCCGAGTTTTTGCATCAAGATCAGATCAATACCTCTATTGAGACGATCAAATCGAAGAACATTGAAATGCAACCCGATCCGCCGCTGATCAAATATTTCAACGTCGGCAATTTTGAACCGGTAGCTATCGACGATTTTAGGTTCAGCTGTGAGGTGAAAAACCTTTATAGTGAAGGTGCCGCCGCCTGCCAGTTTACCTACATTTCGTTGCTCACTGACGATATGCCCGTCGTTATCCCATTGTCGGCTAAGGGATGTGTCTCCGAGCTTGGCTTGGTAAGTGTCGACAACTATACCTCGGGCAAAAAGGCCGACCTTTCAGCATTGGGCGTTGATTTTTCAGACTGGATTCGAGTTAGTTGTAATGCCAACCAGAGCCGGATCAGATATTTTATCAATCAAAAAATGGCGTTCGAGTTTCCTGTTCCCAAACGGAAGGTGAATATTGTGGGCATCGCATTTGGTTTTCGTGGCACAGGCGCTATCCGAAAAGTGAGCCTCAAAGCAAAAGGAAAAGAAGTATTGAATGCGTTCTGAAAAATCTTCGCCCTGGCAAACTGCCAGGGCGTGATTTAATTATGCATCAACTTGAATATTTTAACAGCACCGTCGTCTTGCTCAAAATGAATGTAGTACATGCCGGTGGGGAACTCCTTCATACTGATGGTGAAGGATGGGGCTAAAACCGGTCGGGATAGTCTTACAATTCCGGCATTGCTGATCAGTCGCATACTTTTTATTTTTTTATTTCTGATCATGACGCGTAACTGATCGTCGACTGGATTGGGGAACAACTCTGCCCAGGAAAGCTCCTGGAAATGAACGGATCGTATACTGCTCAGCGAGAAGCTGTTATCGTGGTCTACCATTTTAAGCCTGTAATAGTTTAGGCCTGGTTCCGGTAAGGTGTCTGCGAGTACATACTCCCGGGCGGTTTCACTGTCGGATGCAGCCAAGACACTTCCGATCCCGGCCCACAGTTTCATATCTGCACTCCGCTCAATATCGAAATGATCGCTATTGGTTTCCTCAGCAGTTTCCCAGGTTAGCCGCACCTGATTTTCATTTTTCTTTGCCTGAAAATAAACCAACTTTACAGGCAATGGATCTTTCAGGATTTCAAGTTTTACATTTCCAACGTTGGATTGCTGTCCGGCCTGATCACTAACGGTGTAGCTAAACGTAACATTTCCCTCAAAGTCGGTAGGCGGATGAAAGCTGAATTTTCCATTGACAACGTACACTGCTCCATTTGCGGGCGGCTCAGTTACCGAAAGCGTAGCTGGGTTCAGCGCCGCGCAGACGGATTCGTCGTTTAGCAGCACGTCCAACAACATGTCCGTGTTTATTTTTCCCACTGCAATGTCGTCCACTGCCAGTGGCGTGTGGTTTTTAACGACGATATAGATTGACTCCTGAGAGGGGCATCCATCGGAATTGATTCCAAGGGCCTTGTAGGTACCCTCCTTGTTCACTACCAGTTCACTGGATGTCGAGCCTGTGATGAGCTCGTTGTCATGGAACCATTCGTAGCTTACTGCACCAACAGACTCGGCTGTAAGCCGCAAGGATGCTTCCTTGCACATGAATATTTCTTTGATCGGGCCTTGCGCAAAGGCGCAGCCAGACGCTAGAAGCATCCATATGAAAAGGTAATGGCGCATAAATAATAAAGTTATTGTGACTTTCAGCTTGCTAACAATTAATTAAGCGTAATGACAGGCGTTGTCGGAATAGGAAGATTGTTTAGTATCTGTTTTGTTCCTCCGATTACTGAGTTGATCAGCTTGGACGCTGTGGCAGCATAAGTTCCTGTCGTTGGCAGAACGTAGCTGACCAGCGCGCCATAGTTTCCCGATCCTGTTACATTTAAAATCGAGGCAGACTGCCCGCTAACCGTTGTTCCGTCTTTCGTCCATGCGAATGGGGATACGCTTACGCTATAAGTGCTCAGCCCCGTAGTGGCAGTGACTGTCGCCGTTAACTGGGCATTTACGGGTACATTGGTACAAAAATTGGATTTATCCGCAGTGATGCTCACTGTAAGTTGTGGGAGTACAATGATCGTATGCTCGACAACCTCGGACAAACAGCCACCCAGTACTTCAAGGACCCCCAACGTTATTTTATGAAGTGTTGGTGAACTGGTCGCGTCGCTGAACGTATGGGTAAGTACGCCGCCACTTGCCTGATCGAGCGTTTGTATGGTTTGTCCTACGCCCGGATCAAGCGTCCAAAGGTATTGAAAGAAATTCGAGCCGGCCGCAGGAGAAAGCGAAAACGGCTGACCGCTGATTACGTAATAAGTACCGGCGCGAGACACATTAGCGAACAATGACATGATGAACACTACACAGAGGGAGGTAAATAATTTTTTCATGAACTTTTGATTAAAAATGAATATTAATTGTGAGGATGGTTAATATAAATGAGATTATGGACTGAGGGCCACGGAGGGCGGGGCTGGTGGCGTAACAACGGTGACATCAACTTTTCTTCTGGGAGAAGCAATGCACCCGGTGCCGGTTTTGGTCGTTTCCACATAATAGGCGACTGTCCCCGGTGTTGTCAGTCCGGTTGGGGTCCAGTTTTGGGCCGATGAGATCGGAACAGTCGCATGGGCAGCCGTATACCAGGAATAGGAAAAGCCGCCGATGCCGGGTATCGATAATTGCGGAGCCACAGCGGAAAGCAAGGCAGTGCCTATGTTGGCGCATGCTGTTGCGGCAAGAGCAGAAGGCATATCAGGAGCCCGCCTGACATCGTGTACATTGATTCCGTTGGCTCCCAGGCCGGCACCTAATAAGCCGATATTAAGGTCGAGCTCCACCCGGTCGAAGACAACCGAGTTGCCCGACCCGTCTCGCGGGGCAAAATGAAACGCAATCTGATTGTCATTCGTGCCCAGTAACCCCAGCAAATCTGCGTCGAGCAATGAACTGACCAGAGGCGCTGTTCCAACAGCTGTGCTGCCATTGTATGCCTGCAAAGTAATGCTGCTGGCTACATTGGCAGCTAAAAATGATCCGCTTTGAGATAATACCACCCGAACAGCGTCGGAAGCGTTGGAAACGCCATTAAAAAAGAAAGTTTGCTTGATATGCCCGCTTAGCAGCGAAATACCCGTCGAGACAAACGATGATTTGGTGCCAAGCTGATCGTCGATTGCATTTCCGGCGTTTGTTACCTCGAAATTGCCTATCGTAAGGCCGGAATGATCTTTAGAGGTTACGTTGGGACTACCGCAATCTGCAACATTAAATGGATATGGATTCGAAGTATTTGTAGCGCCAGGCCCATAAAAAGCAAAATATACCTTAAGCGTATTTGTGCCGAGCGCGGTTGGCGAGGACAAAGTAGCCTTGATGTATTTGAAGTTGGCTGTTGGTGTTACCGCGAGAAACACGGAACCGTCTGCGCTGTGGTAAGTCTTATAACCGCCAGCTTGCACACTTACCGTATTGCCATTGTGATCATGCACGGTGAGGGCGACGCCTCCACCAAGCAATGCCGCAGTGTTATCGTCAGTCCTTACGTACACAGTAACCGGAGCTCCTGCACTGCTGGGAACTTCGGCTGGAAATTCAAGCTGAATCCATGCCGTCGAAGTTCCTAGCGTACTGGTAGCTGTGAGCAGTGCATAATTATTGTTAGGTTTGGTATTCGTTACGGTATTTCGCGCGTTGTCAGGATTGCTCACCGAAAAGTCGCCAGTAAAACCGCCGCCGGCCTTAATACCACCATTCGTTTGCTTGTCGGGATAGACCGCATTTGGGGGCTGAGCGAATGAATCGGATAATGCTGTAATAAAACAGCAGGTCGCGACGAGCGCGAGCGTCAGGTAAAGTCTTGCCAAATGTATAGAGGGGGTTTGCGTATTAAAACTACTTCTACAAATATAAAAGCGTGGAAATCAATTCCAAATATTTTTGTGTGGCAGGCGACTGGGTTTGGAGACAAAAGCCATTCTGAGGGCACTGGACGATTAATTGAGTAGTTAAATTTTTTCTTGAAATAGCTATATTGACATTTTCTAAATAACTATATAAAATTAAATGGACACATCGCCCATTGTCTTGCGAACAGTGAATGTGCAGCGTTATGTTACGCCGCTGCGTGAGGGTGGGTCGCTTCCGGCGATTGCCGAAGCCGACGACGACTTTTTGTATGTACTCAAATTTCGTGGGGCGGGACAGGGCAAAAAGGCCCTGATAGCAGAATTGATCGGAGGCGAGCTTGCCCGGTTTTTAGGGTTAAGGGTGCCTGAAATTGTTTTTGCAAACCTGGACGAAGGCTTCGGACGGACTGAACCGGATGAAGAAATTCAGGATCTGTTGAAGGCAAGTACAGGTCTTAATCTGGCAATGCATTACCTTTCGGGCTCAATTACGTTTGACCCAGTTGTCGCCAAAATCGATCCACGGCTGGCATCAGAAATCGTATGGTTGGATAGCTTTTTGACCAATGTAGATCGAACGGTTAAAAATACCAATATGCTCATGTGGCACAAAGAGTTGTGGCTGATCGATCACGGCGCAGCACTTTATTTTCATCATTCGTGGCAAAATTGGTTGGAGCAGGCTGGGAGGCCATTTATGCAAATAAAAGACCATGTTTTACTTGGTCACGCCTCAGAACTAGATGAGGTGAATGCAGTATTTCGCTCGCGTTTAGATATTAATGTCATCAGATCGTTGGTCACAATGATTCCGGATGACTGGTTGTTGAACGACTCGCCATTTGAAACGATCGAGGCACACAGAAGTGCTTACATTACTTATTTGGAGGCTCGCTTGCTGGCTTCTGAAACATTTGTAAAGGGAGCGCAAGATGCCAGATAAGCTACTATATGAATATGCGGTGATCCGCTTGGTTCCGCGCGTAGAGCGCGAAGAATTCCTAAATGTTGGTGTGATACTATACTGCGCTGAACGCAGATTCCTTAAATGCTGCTCGGAAATAAATGAGGATCGTCTCAGGGCATTCTCGTCTGGTTTGGACCTTTTTGAGGCCGAGCAGTTTTTAACAGCATTCAAACTGATCTGCCAGGGCCACAAACTTGGCGGACCTTTGGCTGCGCTACCGTCTCCCTCGCGTTTTCGATGGCTTACAGCGACACGGAGCACGATATTGCAAGCTTCCAAGGTCCATCCTGGTTTTTGCACCGATCCAGAGCAGACGCTGCTGCGCCTGTTCGATGAGCTGGTGAAATAGTTATTTGAGTTCAAAATATTGCTGTACCAGCTCTTTTTTCTTCGCGAAATCTCAGTTCGTGAGTCGGTCATAGCAGGCGTCAAACAGTGTGCGTAGGTTCCGGATCGCCAAATTGGTATCCGGAACTTTTTTATAGCCAGTCGAAAGCTTTATCATATTTTAAAATAATCGCTCCCAACGGAGGCAGTGTTAGAGCTATGGAATGGATCCTGGAATGCTTAGGAATAGGATAGCTTTCGATGGCTTCCCCGCAAATCAAATCGGATCCTCCATATTTTAAGTTGTCAGTATTGAAAATTTCCCGATAAAACCCAGGTTCAGGGACGCCGATCCGGTAGTTTTCTCGGACTACGGGCGTGAAGTTGGCAATAAAAATAAGTTGATCGGCTTTTTCGGCTGTTTTTCTGATCCAGGCCAGCACACTGTTTGTTGCATCCTGATGATCGATCCATTCAAAGCCTTCCGGGGAAAAATTCCTCTCAAATAGTGCGGGCTCTTGCTGATAAAAAGCATTCAGATCCTTTACCAGCAGTTGAATTCCACGATGGGTAGCAGAAAGGTTATCATCCCAATCCAAACTGAAATCGTGCCGCCATTCTCTGCGCTGAGCGAACTCCCCGCCCATGAACACGAGCTTAGCACCCGGATGCCCGTACATATAGGCAAACAAAAGCCGCAGGTTAGCGGCCTGCTGCCAGCTGTCGCCAGGCATCTTTCCAATGAGCGACCCCTTTCCGTAAACCACCTCGTCATGTGAGAGTGGTAGCACAAAGTGCTCCGAAAATGCATAATGGATACTGAATGCAAGCTGCGCCAGGTGATACGATCTGTAAACAGGATCTTTTTGAAAGTAAGACAGTGAATCATGCATCCAGCCCATCATCCATTTGAGGTCGAACCCAAGACCGCCACTACCGGTTGGATGTGTAACACCGGGCCACGCAGTCGATTCTTCGGCGACTGTGAAAACATCGGGAAAAAATTCGTGGACTGCGATATTGAACTCCCTAAGAAATTCAATGGCCTCTAGGTTTTCCCGGCCCCCGAACCGGTTGGGAATCCATTCACCTTCCTTTCTGGAATAGTCCAGATAAAGCATCGAAGCAACCGCATCAACGCGTAGACCATCGATATGGAATTTGTCAAGCCAAAACATGGCATTCGAAATCAAAAAGCTTTTGACCTCATGGCGCCCGTAATTAAATATTAAGCTTTGCCAGTCGGGGTGAAAGCCCTGGCGCGGATCGGAGTGCTCGTACAGATGCGTGCCGTCGAAATAGCCTAACCCGTGCTCGTCGGTTGGAAAGTGTGATGGGACCCAGTCCAGGATTACGCCGATACCCGCCGAATGTAAAGCATTAATAAGAACCATTAAGTCCTGAGGCGACCCATAACGGCTGGAAGGGGCAAAGTATCCCGTTATCTGATAACCCCACGAACCGTAAAAGGGATGTTCTGCGAGCGGCAAAAATTCCACATGCGTGAAGCCCATATAGCTGCAATATTCAGGCAGCTCGGCTGCCAGCTCGCGGTAAGTCATAAACCGTCCTTCTTGCTGGTGCACGCGACGCCATGATCCGATATGCACCTCATAAATTGAGATCGGACCATTTAACGCGTGTGAGGCCCGGCGTTTGTCGAGCCAAATCGAGTCAGTCCACTCGAATTCCAGGTCCCAAACCACGGAGGCAGTAGCTGGGGGAGCTTCCCACCGCAATGCGAACGGATCGCCCTTTTCCACCTGGTGTCCATTTTTGAAGGTAATGCAGTATTTGTATAAAGAACCTTTGGAGACCTCAGGTACAAATCCTTCCCAAATTCCAGAAGAATCGGCACGCAGCCTGAGCACATTAGCCGCGCGATCCCAGCCGTTGAAGTCCCCGATGACAGAGACCTCAAGCGCATTAGGCGCCCAGACGCCAAACCAGGCCCCGCTAGTCCCGTCCACCGTTCGCGGCTTGGCTCCTAGCTTATTATAGAGGTGATAATGCTTGCCGGATCGGAACAATTCGATATCGAAATCGCTTATCGTTGAAACTACTTGTTGCTGCTTTTCTACCATAAATTCCCAATTATACAGTGACGACAACCGATTCGGTTTTGCCTAGAATAGACTTGATTCCACTTAAAGGCACCTTCACCCACGATGGCCGGTTGTTGACTTCGTAATTCAATTCATAAATGGCCTTTTGCAAAAGGAATGTGCGTATCAAAATCCGAAAATCACCTTTCTCTGAGGGGATAATCGGGCTGTTTCCCACCTCGTCTAGATAGGCTTTCAGGAAAAACCCGCCCATATAATGATACCATTGTTCGACATAGGGCAGTAACCTGCCGATATCTTCCTTGCGAATTTGGTTATCCAGATAAAGACTGCCATGGGCGGCATAATGGAACGAGCGCAGCATCCCGGCCACATCGCGTAGCGCTGAACGTTTGAGCCTTCGCTCACTGTAACTTCTGGCGGGCTCCCCCTCAAAATCAAGCAACACAAAGTCCTTTCCGGTGAAAAGTACCTGTCCGAGGTGAAAATCGCCATGAATCCGTATTTTGGCCGTGTTGATCTTGTGGGAATATATTTTTTTTAGTTCTGTCAAGATCTCGTCTTTGAGCGCAATTACTTCTTCGGCCTCGATCCGGATTTCGGCGTCGAGTTTTTTCATGTTCCGGCCCAGGCTTTGGAACGCTACCCGCACCAGTGATTGCAGGGAAGAATACACAGACCGTTGGTAATGCAGAGAAAACTCCTCAGGCTTAAAGTCAGGATGCTCCTTTTCGGCCGCCATCGCAAGGTGCATCTGCGCAGTACGTGTGCCCAGCAAAGCTGCTTGCTCGGCAACGGGCACGTCCAAAAGCTCTTTCATCACATCTGGAATATCCTCATAGCCGACAGGGTCCGTGAGTGTGCCTCTGACCTCGGATGGAAGCTCGATGCCTGTCATCGCCAATACTTTTTCATTGAAACTATCCAGGCGGTCGAGCATATTTGCCCATGCATCGGTGGCATTGCTGACCATTTCCTGCATCATACCCAGCACAATCGAGTCTTTTTTGTATTTCCATTCGACTGCCCCCACATAAGCGGGAATATATTTGAAGCGGGCTTTGTTGGTCAGATACTGGGTAATTTCCACGTCCGGATTGATAGCCCTGTCCACTTTGCGGTAAAGCTTGAAAAAGTATTTGCCGTCATAGGTGATCGAGGTGTTACTCTGCTCGCCGGAAAGTACTTTTGGCTTGATCCGCTCTGTATCTTTTACGTGTTGGGCCAGGTGGCGGTTGCCGGTAAAATGGATCTGGCTGTCTTTGGCATTTATCCGCTCACTGCGCGCCATGTTGGTCAGCAGCTCCTGTTGCAACTCGAGTCCATAAATCGCATCGAATAGTACACCCTCTTCTTCGCCATCGATCTGAATGCGGGCTAAAACGGCCTGTGGGCAATTTTCTTTAACCCTGAAAGAAAAGGGCTCCTTGCCAAAAGCGATAGGAAGCTGGTACATTTCAGGTAGGTCATTTTGGTAGGTCGTTTCCAGAAGAAGCAAAAAACACGGAGGATTATCACCTAGGGGAATGCTGGCATGCGAAATGATCGATACTTTATCAAGACCTTTTCCCTTACCCCCAAACCACCTCATTTTCATCAGGTAGGAAGGCAGCAGATCCGTTTCCAGTCGTTCGAGCACTTCGGCTTGGAGCATATCTTTCCACTTGGCCAGTTGGATCAATGGAAGCTCCTGGTTTTCATCAATTTCAGGATGTGTCTTTTGCATTACGAAACACTGGCACGCGTAAGCTTCCAGCGTAAAAAAATACGGTGTGTTGTCCTTGACGGCGGGAAACTTGTTCTTACTGTAAATCTCTACCGGTTGAAAACCCTTGTATTGATCCAGATCCAGCTCGACTGGTTGTGGAAAGCGCGAAAGGTTGGCTATCACCAGCATGGTCTCATCCTGGAAGCTTCTGGTAAAGGCGAGTACTTTCGCATTTTCTGAGTTCAAAAACGTTATATCCCCTCTACTGAATGCCTTGTACTTTTTTCGGGTACTGATCACCCTTTTCATCCACCAGAGCAGCGATGAGGAATTGCGGGATTGTAGTTCCACATTCACCGATTCGTAATGGTACTGCGGGTCCAGGATCAGGGGCAGGTACAAACGCTGTGGGTTGGCCTGCGAAAAGCCGGCATTGCGGTCAGGTGTCCATTGCATCGGTGTGCGTACGCCGTCGCGGTCACCCAGGTAAAAATTATCTCCCATTCCAATTTCATCGCCATAATAAATAATAGGCGTGCCCGGAAAAGTGAATAGTAGCGAGTTGAGCAGTTCGATCTTTTTGCGGTTATTCTCCATCAATGGAGCCAGCCGGTGCCGGATACCGAGATTAATCCTTGCCTTTGGATCCTTAACATATACTTTATACATATAGTCGCGCTCCTCGTCGGTCACCATTTCCAGCGTAAGCTCATCGTGGTTGCGCAGGAATATTCCCCATTGACAGTTATCGGGAATCGCCGGGGTTTGTTCAAATATGTCGGTAAGGGGATAGCGGTCCTCCATCTGCAAAGACATGAACATTCTCGGCATGATAGGGAAGTGGTAGTTCATCTGGCACTCGTGGCCATCGCCAAAATAGGCCGCAGAATCTTCCGGCCACATGTTAGCCTCCGCAAGAAGCAGTGTGCCCGGGTATTTGCTATCTACGTATTTTCGCAGTTTTTTTAGGAACTCGTGCGTCTCTGGCAGGTTTTCGCAGTTTGTTCCCTCTCTTTCGAACAGGTAAGGGACCGCGTCAAGACGAAAACCATCCACACCCATTTTACACCAGAAATTAATGATCTTGAAAATCTCTTCCTGCACATCCTGACTGTCATAGTTCAAGTCCGGCTGGTGATGAAAGAAGCGGTGCCAATAATATTGCTGGGCCTCATGGTCCCAGGTCCAGTTGGATTTTTCATAATCCTGGAATATAATCCTGGCATCCTTAAATTGCTTTGGGTCGTCTGTCCAGACATAGAATTGCCGGTATGCCGAACCTTTCGGAGCCCTGCGTGCACGTTGAAACCATGGGTGCTGATCAGAAGTATGGTTTATCACCAGCTCAGTAATTACTTTCAGCCCACGTTTGTGCGCTTCCCGCAGAAGCAATTTGAACTCCTGAATATCGCCATAGGAAGGATTAATGGTGTAATAATCGGCGATGTCGTAACCATCATCACGAAGGGGCGAGGGATAAAAAGGCAGCAGCCAGATCGCGGTCACACCCAGGTCCTGGAGATAATCCAGTTGCTCCATCAACCCTTGAAAATCACCGATTCCGTCACAATTTCCATCCTTAAAAGCTTTGATATGCAGCTCATAAATGATTGCGTCTTTATACCAATGCAAGTTTTTTCCGGGCATTTCTCTTTTATATTCCATGTGCTTTTTCAGTTCAGTCGTTCTATTTTTAAAATGTGTGCTGGCATCTGATAGGGATTTAGCTGCACGTAATTGTATTCGCCCTGCCACCGGTATTTCTCCCCACTGAGCATATCCCTGATCTGGTAAGGTTGGTCATATCCGAGCCCAAGCCGGTGTAAAGGAACCTTCACATGCCCGCCCTGGGTGTGGAAACTGTCCAGATTTACCATAATCAGCAGAAAGTCCCCACTTGCCGGTTCAAAGCGTAAATAGGATATGATATGCTCGTTGTCAGTGTAGTTGAATTCGGTATTCCAGCTCGATTGTAAGGCCGGGTGCGCCTGCCGGATGCGATTCACCCTGGTGATAATCTCGCGCGTACGGCTGTAACGGTCCCAGTCCCAATGCTTGACCTCGTACTTTTCATTATTGGTATATTCCTCTTTCCCCGGATGCGGCGTGTTGACCCCGTATTCATAAACGGGCCCGTAAAGGCCATAATTCGAAGAAAGTGTTGCCGCCAGGATGAACCGCGCGATATGGGCATTCTCACCTCCCTCAACCAGATGATGTGGCAGGATATCAGGCGTATTCGGCCAGAAATTGGGCCTGAAATAATACTGCTGCTCAGTTTTAGTCAGCTCATTGAGGTAATTTTCAATTTCCCACTTATTGTTGCGCCAAGTAAAGTAAGTGTAGGATTGATTGAAGCCGATTTTGGCCAGCCGCTCCATGACACGCGGCCTGGTAAAGGCTTCGGCCAAAAAGATCACATCGGGCTTGGCTTTGCGGACTTGGCCTATCATCCATTCCCAAAATGCAAAAGCCTTTGTATGTGGATTATCTATCCTGAAAACATGCACGCCTTGACCGATCCAAAAGTCGATAATGCTTTTCAACTCGTTCCACAGATTTTGCCAATCCTTTGTTTCGAAATCAAATGGAAGAATGTCCTCGTATTTCTTTGGCGGGTTTTCAGCGTATTGGACCGTTCCGTCCGGCCGCCATTTAAACCATTGCGGATGCTCTTTCACGTACGGGTGGTCAGGTGCGCACTGGTAGGCGATATCCATTGCCACTTCAATGCCGAGCTTTTTGGCGTCGGCCACTAATTCCCGGAAATCATCTAATGTTCCCAGCTGTGGATGAATGGCCTTATGTCCTCCGAACCTGTTTCCAATCGCCCAAGGTGATCCCGGATCATTTGAAGCCGGCACCAACGAATTGTTTTTACCTTTTCGTTTCATTTCACCGATTGGGTGAATCGGAGGGAAATACAATGTATCAAAACCCATCCGGGCAATTTTGGGCAGCAACTTTCTTACGTCGGTAAACGTGCCGTGCTCTCCGGCAGTGGCAGCGGCTGATCTTGGAAAAAGTTCATACCACGCGCTAAAACCGGCCTTTTTTCGCTCGACTTCCAGGAGGAATGTCTGCTCGTAAACTGTGATCCGGTCGGTGTAGCGAATCTGCCCCATCGCCTGGGCCAGTTCATCACTCAGGGCAAGGTCGACGGCCTGCTGAGGATCTGTAACGGTTTTGAAAAAGCTTACCCATTTCTTAAATGCAGGCCTTGCCTGCTTAGAAGCAAGCCCGGCTGCCTCTTCCAGCAGTTCAGCACCGATCCTGACTTCAAGGGAGATCTCCTGGTTTGCATCAAATTTTTTAACCAAACCCTTTTTCCATGTTGTGAAATGATCGATCCATCCTGTGAAGCGATATTCGTAAAACCCCGTAGCAGGTGGGGTCCACAGCGCTTCCCAATGATCGTTCTGGATTTGCCGCATGGGCACGTCCTGCCATAAAGGGGAGTTTTGGTTACGTGTAATAACACTGGCTGCAATAGAATCATGTCCATCAGCGAACACATCAGCCGTAAATGTGACGCTCTCGCCGATTGCTCTTCGTGCCGGGTAGCTGCCTTTTTCAACTTGCGGAGCCACATTGCTGATAACCACCCGCTTTCTGCCGTCCAGCGTGCTCATAGAAAAACTTTTTTAGTTTGCATTGTGATGAATGCCGAGAATTCAATCAAAATCGTGCCTGCAGGCTCTGGCCAGGCCGGACAAGATAAAAGCGAAATTTATCTTTGGTTAGCAAAAACTATTGTTTAACTTTTACCGTAAGTATTTGAGGTTCCATGCTTTATATATTAAACTGGAAGCCAGCTAACCCGCTTCATTCAGGCCCAACTGCTCAACGATGACCCATAACCGAGGAAGTTTTGAACCAGGGATCGACGGCTGTTTAAATTAAAATGCGCGCCTCTCGAGCATCTTGTCCACTTTCAATTTAAATTGGAACAGGATTAAAGTTTGGTTCATTCTATGCGATTTTTTCAGCGAGATTTGAAATCTTTGCAAATCTGATGTGCAAACTATTTCTACAAATATATATGTAAAGGTGATCGTCGCATCAGCATGGTGAAATGGTGCAACGCTTATATTCCGAACCCTTCTTTCAAGCAAATGGAATTTATAATAATCGACGACAGTGTATTCGATCAGTTCACCCAGGAAAAGCTGCTGCTTAAGAGCGGGCTTACTGAATCGGTCAGGACTTTCAGCCTTGCTCAGGAGGCTATTGAATACCTTCGCGGACAGGGAACGGACATGCCTGAGACTGTGATCTTGCTCGATTTGCAAATGCCAGGACTCAACGGTTTTGAATTTACCGAGCATTATGGGCGGCTTCCCGATTACATCAAGGAACGAATAAGGCTATTTATGATCTCTTCGACGGTGGATGTTTCCGATATCGAGCGTGCCGAAGCCAATCCACACATCATCGAGCTGTTGCCCAAGCCGCTGGAAATTGCCCTTTTGAAAGCGCTGCTGAGAGAACATTAGCTAAATCACGCGGTTTTGATCCATTTGGCTGGCATACAATTTTGATAAAGTGTGACCGACACTTATCATCAGCTACATGAATAATCCGGTTTCTACTTATCGTCTTCAATTTCATAAACAGTTTTCTTTTCAGGACTTCGAGGGGCTCATCCCATATTTTCGAAAATTGGGGGTCGGCACCATTTACGCTTCGCCGATTTTGGAATCGACCTCCGGCAGTACGCATGGTTACGACGGCGTCAATCCCGAGTGCATCGATCCCGAGATCGGAAGCCTCGAACGCCTTCGTGTACTAAGTCGTGCCTTGCGGGAAGACGGCATTGGATGGTTGCAGGATATTGTTCCCAACCATATGGCTTTCCATCCTGAAAATCCGTGGCTGATGGATGTTCTGGAAAAAGGGATGCAGTCAGTTTATGCACGCTATTTTGATATTGCCTGGAACAGCCATCTTTTTCATGACAGATTGATGGTCCCATTTCTGGCAAAAGATCTCCAGGAAGTGATTGCCGAAGGCGCTATAAGCATACGCGCTACCGGCGGCAGGTTTGTCCTCGACTATGAGGGGATGCCATTTCCCCTAAATCCAAAATCCTATGCTTCCATTCTTGGAGAGGTTATCAGGGACCAGGCCACACAGCAATTACTGACGCAACTGGACGATTTGTACGCCGTTGAAGACGCAGGGACATTTTCCCAGCAATGGCACGAATGGCTGTTGCAGTACAAAGCTTTGCTTGCCAATGAGCAGCTCGCAGCTGCTGTGAATGAAGTGCTGGCCGGTATTAACACCAACAAGGACCAGTTGAAATCGATCATCGATCAACAGCATTACGTGCTTTGTCATTGGCAGAAAACAGAAGAAAAGATTAATTTCCGCCGCTTTTTTACGGTCAATGGCCTGATCTGCCTGAATATGCAGGATGAGAGTGTTTTCGATCAATATCATCGGTTGATTGGCCAGCTTGTCGATGAAGGGATATTTCAAGGTCTGCGCATCGACCATATCGATGGACTCTACGATCCACAGGCTTACCTGACAAAACTCAGGAATCAGGTCGGACCTGATACCTACATTATTGTAGAGAAAATTCTCGGAGAAAATGAAGCGTTGCCCGCCGAATGGCCCCTTGAAGGCACAACCGGCTACGAGTTTCTTGGACTGGTCAATAATCTGCTCACCAATAAGGGCTCGAAGAATTCTTTCGATACTTTTTACAAGGACCTGACCGGTGAGGAAGCGGCTGTTTACGAGCAACTCATCAGTAAAAAGTCCGAGATACTGCTCGGTCACATGGGAGGCGAGCTTGAAAACCTTTATCAGTTGTTTGTCGAGCTGGAACTGGTTGATGCCGTCACACTGGAGAGAATCGGGGCGGAACCGCTTCGCGATGTGATCGGCCAGTTTCTGATCCACTGCCCGGTGTACCGCTACTATGCGAGTGCCATGCCCCTGCCTGATGCGGAAGCCCAAGCAGTCAAAAACATCCTCTTAGAGGTGAGTAAGCATCATTTACACCTTTCGCCGGCCGTAGAGGTCCTCGAACAATGTTTTATCCATCGGCCCGTGTTGCAGGATCAGGCTTACAACCGGCGCGCATCAGAGTTTTACCGGCGTTGCATGCAGTTTACAGGGCCATTGATGGCCAAAGGAGGCGAAGACACCTTAATGTACACCAATAACAGGTTCATCGCACACAGTGAAGTAGGGGACTTTCCGGACCGGTTCGGCTTGCCAGCCAAACATTTCCATGTTGCAATGCGCCGGCGCCAGAAAGAATGGCCGCTTACATTGAATGCCACATCCACGCACGATACCAAGCGTGGAGAGGACGTACGTGCGCGTCTGAATGTGCTTACCGATCTTGCCGATGAGTGGTTTGCGGCCGTAAAGGAGTGGCAGGGCCTTTATGCAACTACAAAAAAGGAAGGCGCCGGACCGGACGCAAATGACGAGTACCTGATCTATCAAACGCTAATTGGGGCTTATCCCTTGGAGCCTGAGGATGAAGCTGATTTTCCTGAGCGATTAAAAAATTATATTCAAAAGGCGCTCAGGGAAGCGAAAACGCATAGTTCATGGTCTTCGCCTAATGAAGTTTATGAAACCCAGGTCCAATTGTTTGCTGAAAACCTGTTGAGGCCTGATTTCAGGTTCTATGAAAGTTTCAAGCGCTTCCTGGATTCTATTGTTGATTTTGGAATGATCAACTCATTGGTCCAGCAGGCGCTTAAATTCACTTGCCCGGGGGTTCCCGATGTGTACCAGGGAAGTGAATTGTGGGATTTGAGCCTTGTGGACCCGGATAACCGCCGCCGCGTCGATTACGGAAAGCGGAAAATGTGGCTGGACGAATTTGAAGATTACCAGCCCGAACGTCTTCTGGAAAAACTTTGGAACGAGCGCCGCAACGGGGCCATCAAGCTTTGGCTCACAGCGCAGCTGTTTCATCTGCGACGACTTTATCCGGTGCTTTTTGAGAAAGGAGAATATTTGCCGCTCACCGTCCGTGGTACCTATAAAGCGAATTTGTTTGCATTTGCCCGCAGACATAAAAAGGAGTTTTGCGTGATCGTGGTGCCACTCCACGTGGCTGTCATTTGCCGCGAGCAGGATAAGGATTTTTTTGAACTGGACTGGAAAGATACCTGTGTAGTGTTGCCGGATAATCTTGAAGCCGGCTGGGAAGATCTCTGTACCGGTGCTAGCGCAGAATATGCGGGAAAATTACTGCCGGCGAAAATTTTCGAAAAGCTTCCGTTATCAATTCTGAAAGGTTCGAAACTTGATAATGAGCGTAGCGCCGGGATCTTGCTGCACGTTAGCTCGCTTGCTTCCCCATATGGCATCGGTGATCTGGGCCCGGAAGCCTTTGCATTCGCCGATTTTCTGGAAAGTGCAAACCAACGCATTTGGCAGATCTTGCCATTAAACCCCACCGAAAAAGCGCAGGCAAACTCACCTTACAGTGCCTTATCAAGCCGGGCCGGCAATCCCTTGTTTATTAGCCCGGACGTGTTGGCTGACCAGGGCTGGCTCTCCCGCGAATCGCTTTCCGACTACCATTCGGAACCCACACCGCAAACGGATTACGAAGCGGTGGCAGAAGCAAAGCGCAGTATGCTGAAAGCCGCATTTGAAAATTATAATAAAGCTACGCCGCAGCAAGAAGACGCCAATTTCGAAGAGTTCATCGGCCGCAATTCAGAATGGCTGCCAGATTTCGCATTATATATGGTGCTCAAAGAGCAGTTTGGTGGCAAACCCTGGTACGAATGGCCAGAGAAGTACAAAACCCGTGAAACGGGCGCAATTCAAGGTATAAAAGCGCAAAAAGCAGAACAGATACGGTTTATCCAATGGCAACAATACTTGTTTGACCTGCAGTGGAAGCGGCTGCGTGCTTATTGTAATGAGCGCGACATCAGGCTTGTTGGAGACATTCCGTTTTATGTCAGTTATGATTCAGCGGATGTCTGGGCCAACAGGGATTTGTTCTGTGTTGCCAAAGACGGCAAACTAACCGGAATCGCGGGCGTTCCACCCGACGCTTTTTCGGAAGACGGCCAGCTGTGGGGAATGCCCGTTTTTAACTGGACAGCGTTGAGGCAGCAGCAGTACCAATGGTGGATCGACCGCCTGGCAAAAAATATCGAATTATTTGACATGGTCAGACTGGATCATTTCCGTGCTTTTGTGGATTATTGGCAGGTGCCCGGCGGCGAGCAAACGGCCGTCAATGGCAGCTGGCAACCCGGGCCCGGTGCTGATTTTTTCGAGAGGATCAAGGCTGCATTAGGCGAGCTGCCTTTCATTGCCGAAGATCTCGGTGAGATAACCCCGGAGGTATATCATCTGAGGGATCAATTCGATTTTCCCGGAATGAAGGTGCTGCAATTCGCATTTGACGAGCATATGCCGCAATCAGAATACATTCCACACAATTACAGCCAAAATTTCTTTGCATATACCGGCACGCACGACAACAATACCACACTAGGTTGGTTCAAGCAAATGGCAGCAGATGGCGTCCAGGCGCGGCTCGAACAGTACCTGGGCAAACCCGTCACGACAGAAAATTTAAATACCGAAATGGCTAGGTTGGTCTATGGTTCGGTGGCCAAAGCTGCTATCTTGCCTGTGCAGGACGTGCTGAATCTAGGTGAAGAGGCGAAAATGAACCTTCCAGGTTCCAGTGAAAATAACTGGTCTTGGCGTTTGCTGCCCGGTCAGCTCACGAACGACGATGCCAAGTTTCTGGGCGATTTGACTATCCTGTTTAACCGCGATTGAACCTAAGATTATCTTTTTTGAATAGGACCTTCGATGGTTGATGTGCCTATATTTGCAATGGGCCAATAACAGAAATACTCATGGTTACAGGGAAAATATATGTGGCAGCTTTTTGCTTGTTGATAATCTTTGCTTGCCTGTCATGCAGCCATTCGGCTAACGATCCAAAGGAAGCAGCGCAGATTCTCACCTCGCAGCAGCAATGGCAGATCAATGAAATCACTGTCAACGATGCGGTTACTTTCAAAGACGGAAAAATGACACAGCAATTCGGGGGGATTGATTTTCAGCGTTATATGCAGACCGTGTCCTTCAAAAGAGACGGAACTTTTGAAGGGATTTTTAATGGGGAAACCAAACCCTTCTTGCTGAAATGGCGGCAGACAAGCAAAGATATTGCCGTGGGTTCGGCAGACACTACTTCCCGCGGCAGCGAATGGAGCATTCTTCCGCAGGAGGTCAGTAAAGAGGGTTTTCTAATGAAAACGCAAAGTACCGCCTATGACTATCCCCGCATGACAAAAATAGCGCTTAAATTCGCACCAGCCCGCTGAGGCATTACCTATACTAAATCACCATGAGCAAGCTTGAAAAAGCATTCGAACTTTTTGATGAATACAACCGGCGTTCACCTGAGCACCTGACCTGGGATAACCAGGATTATCCGGTTGAATACTTTTATTCGATCAAGCTGTATGAATGGGTGACAAAGCTGGACCCCCAGGCCAGTGAAAGTCTCCTGCTCGCAGCTCGCTGCCAGCATATCGGAAGGTGGGAGATCGCCCGTAACAGTTATCCAGAGGGCAGAGTCGGTTATTTGAAGTGGCGCAGTGATTTGTCTAAATACCATGCTGGCATCGCTGTGGAAATTCTGGCATCATTGGATTTTGACGAAGATACCATCACCAGAGTGAAGCAAATAGTGCTCAAACAGCGCTTGAAAACAGACGGGGAGGTTCAAACCATGGAGAATGCGCTTTGTCTGGTATTTCTTCAATATCAATATGATGATCTGATCGCAAAGGTTAGCGAAGAAAAGATGATCGATATTCTCAGGAAGACCTGGGGCAAAATGAGTGACCCTGGCCGCGAGATGGCCTTATCGCTAAATTACAGTGAAACCGGTAGGGATTTGATATTGAAAGCCTTAAAGGAGGACTGATGCCTGAACTTTACATTATTTCAGGATGCAATGGTGCCGGCAAGACTACGGCGAGCTATTGCATCCCGAAATGCTGAGCAACTTACTCTTTCCTGGCCGTTTGCTGGCTGCCATCCAGCGACTTGGCCAGCTTCACTAATCTGACCATTTCAGAGCGGTATCCTTCTTCATCTTTGCCAAATGCGGCCTTAGCACGGCTGATAACGTCTTCATAAGTAGCCGCTCCTTTATATTCTGAATTTCGCAGCACCAGGCCGAATTCAGCTACCGAACTGGCAAATCGCAGGTTTTCCGAGCAATCATTCCAGGGCTTGGAAGCCTTGTTGACGGCCAGATCAAAGAGCACGCTTTTTTCGCTTTCAGGAGCTTTATAACGGACCTTAATGGTGAGCATTTCCTGGGTTGTTCCTGCAACCGAGCTGTTGTTTTGCTGGTATTTCAGCGGGTCTGCCTGCGGCAGGTAGGCGCTTTTTGCGCTGGCTGGGATGATCTCGTAAATGGCTGTCACCGAATGTCCAGATCCCATATCACCGGCGTCCTTTTTGTCATCGTGAAATTCTTCATTTCTTAATGCGCGGTTTTCATAACCGATCAATCGGTAGCCCTGCACATGGGCGGGATTAAACTCGATCTGAATTTTGACATCCTTGGCGACAGTAAACAAGGTGCCGCCGAATTCCTGCACAAATTCTTTCCGCGCTTCCTGAATGTTATCGATGTAAGCATAATTACCGTTTCCCTTGTCAGCCAAAGTTTCGATATGGCTGTCTTTGTAATTTCCCATTCCAAAACCCATAATGCTCAAAAAGACCCCCTCTTTCCTTTTTTGCTCGATCAGCCGTTGCAGGTCCGCCTCGCTGGATACACCCACGTTGAAGTCTCCGTCGGTGGCCAGTATAACGCGGTTGTTGCCTTTTTCAAGGAAGTTTTCCTTGGCCAGTTTGTAGGCGAGCTCGATCCCTTCGCCGCCTGCGGTGGAACCGCCGGCTTGCAGGTTGTCGAGCGCTTCCCTAATCTTCATTTTCTCGCCGCCCGAAGTGGGGGGCAAGATCATTCCCGCAGCACCGGCATAGGCCACAATGGCAATTTTATCCTGCTTCCGAAGCTGGTCAACCAGCAGCTTGAAAGCCTGTTTGAGGAGTGGCAATTTATTCTGGTCCATCATCGAGCCTGATACGTCGATTAGGAAAACCAGGTTAGACGCGGGAAGATTTTGTACAGGGACTGTTTTGGCTTGTAATCCAATGTGGACCAATTTCAATCCGGGATTCCAGGGCGAATCGGTCATTTCTGTCGTAAGTGAAATAGGATGCGGGCCCGTCGGTTGAGGGTATTCATACTCAAAATAATTGATCATTTCTTCAATGCGGACCGCGTCCAAAGGAGGCATTTGACCCATATTCAAAAATCGGCGCACATTGCTGTATGAGGCGCGGTCGACATCTACCGAAAAGGTCGTAACTGGCGTTTGTGCGGCAACTTGAAAGCCATTTTCATTGATCATTTTGTAACTTTCAGCGCCATCGGCGTAACCGAGCGGAGCCGACATGACGCTATTTGGCATTTGACCGGCAGAAGTCTTTG
This sequence comes from Dyadobacter sp. MSC1_007, assembly GCF_023667495.1. Classification (GTDB taxonomy): domain Bacteria; phylum Bacteroidota; class Bacteroidia; order Cytophagales; family Spirosomataceae; genus Dyadobacter. Next base: position 35,163 of record NZ_JAMOZL010000019.1, on the reverse strand, counting down.
CAAAAGAAAAATCTGTCTTTTTTACAGCTGGCGTCTGCCCTAATACGACTACTTCCTGTAATACACGGACATCGCTTTTCAGCGTGACCAGCAGCATTGAATCCGAGCCGAGACTGACCTGCTTATCCAGATAACCAAAAAATTTGAAGACCAGCGAACGAGTAATCACAGGGACTTTTATCGAGAATTGACCATTTCGATCTGTTCTCGCTGTTACTTGGCTGCCTTTCGTTGTGACCAGTACGCCAGCCAATGGATTTTGCGAGGTATCCTGCACCGTGCCGGTGATGATTCGGTCGGGAAGCAATGCGAATGCAGTCAGAAACACGGATAGCACAATGAAGATTTTGAATTTCATGGTTTGTATGATTTAATGTTCACAGCCTGGATGCAGGCCGGCAGATAATTCCATAAAATTTTTAGATTTTTTTTATGGAATTTTGATAAAACCACATCCACTGTTCGGATGGCTGTTTAGATGCCATTTTAAGCTTGCGCACGTGAAGTTTTTAAAGCTATTTCAGGGTAGGGAGAAAGAGCCGTTGCCGGAGTCCGAACTGCTTGCGCGGTACTGGCAATCGGGAGACATTGCGTTGCTTGGCGCGTTGTATGAGCCTTATATGGAAATGGTTTTTGCCGTCAGCTATCACTATCTCCGAAATGAAGAGCAAAGCAAGGATGCGGTGATGCAGATATTTGAAAAACTGATCAAAGATCTCAAAACACACCAGGTAGGCAATTTCAAGAGCTGGCTGCATTCGGTCACCCGAAATTATTGCCTGATGCAACTGCGGGCTGCGCGGATTCTGGTCGCTGCCGACGAAATAGAGGAAATTGAAATAGCAGAAGAGGAAAGTATGGAAATGAATGCACAGGCGATGTTCGAAACGGCGCGACTCGATAGCTTAGAGCATTGCATGAAAATGCTGACTGAGCAGCAGCGTATTAGTGTTGAGCAGTTTTATCTGCATCAAAAATGCTACCGCGAAATAGCCGGGGACACCGGTTTTGAAATAGGGAAAGTAAAAAGCTATATCCAGAATGGAAAGCGGAACCTGAAAATTTGCATGGATAAAAATGGCACCAACTAACTACCATTTTCCGGGTATGGATGACTTCCGTCGCTATCAAAGCGGCGAAATGTCATTGCAGGAGCAGCATAAGCTGGAAATGCTGATGCTCGAAGATCCGTTTGTTGCTCAGGCTTTTGAGGGTTTCCTTGCATCCCAGCAAGCGCGTTCAGATTACAGTGATTTAGACTCCGAGTTACGCGACCGCCTGGCCGCCCGGCTCGAAAGGAACGCAGAGCGCCGGTTGGTTTTCTGGCCGTATGCGTCTGCCGCAGCTGTGCTGATTTGCTTTGGGCTTTATTGGGCTGTCGTTTTAAACAAAAACCAGGCACCACCTGTCGAGATTGCCAGGCAATCCGCTATGGAAGAGATACCGCAAATTAAGGCCACCGAGCCGGCAAAATCTGCACCAAGGACCCCGGCTGGTGTCACGGCGATAGCCAAAGCCCCTAAACCAGCTCAGCCAGCAAGTAAATATAAACCGGCAACATTGAGCATTCCGGAAAAAGCTGCTCAGGCGCTTTTTGATTCTGGCAGTGAGCGTCTTGCAGCAGCAGAAACGACCGTTGCTGCTGGCGCAGTTCCAATAGCTTCCGGCGGGACTCAGCCAGAAGACAGTGAATCCCAGGCATTTGACTTTAAGCCCTTAAAAGCGGCGACCGGTAAGCAGGGCGCGGCCGGTTTCAGAAGGAGTGAAGCGGTTATCCAACTGTCAGAAGTAGTCGTCTCGCATAGCAACATTCAAAGGAAACAAACCCCAGTGTCGGCGCCCGCAGCCACTGCTTTTCTACCGGCGCAACCTACCGAAGGCTGGACGGTTTATCAGTCTTATATTGAAAAGAATAGCCTTTCCGAGCTGGACGGGAAAGTAACTGTTTCGTTTGTAGTTGCTCAGGACGGCTCTCTATCGGGTTTCTCGGCCCACGGGACCCAGCCACTTCACCAGCGGGCAATTCAACTGGTACGTCAGGGACCGGCATGGACCGCAGCCCGCTCGAATGAAACGCCGATTTCCATGCTCGCGCGGGTGGAAATCCATTTCCGCGTCAAGCAATAATGCTGTTTAAATCAGTGGCTTAACACTTTGCGTGTAGAAGTAATTGTAAAAAAAGCTTAATTTAGAAGCGTTATTTTTTGTGTTGTACTTCCCAGTATTTAATTTTACTTCAAGCTGTTAGCTCCTTATCCAATATTTCGTACGAACGCTAAAAATTACATTTTTACCCTCACAGATCACTATCTGTCTTTTGTCTGTTCCCGCTAGGTCCGGGGCTGGGAAATCGGTGGTTTTTGAAATTAAATTTTGTTATGGCAAGTATTATTATTAATTCTACAAAATAATTGGGTTTCCTTTTTTAATTCCAACAACTCACAATTAGAATATATTTTTACTCAACCCATGAATAATAGGAACAGTCTGTTGATTATAGACGACGAGCCCAGTATCACCAAAATATTGGAGCACTTTCTTAAAAAAGATTTCGATGTGGTAATCAAAAGTGACGGGTCGGAGGGAATGCTGTGGCTGGAAGAGGGTAACCAGGCAGATCTGATCATTGCGGACCTGCACATGCCTAACCTGAGCGGCAAGGAGTTTCTGAAGGTGGCCAAAGCAAGTAATTTGTATTCCGATATTCCTATCGTTATACTATCGGGTTCTGACGAGAGCAGCGAGCGCATACAGTGCCTGAATCTTGGCGCAGATGACTTTATGGTCAAGCCATTTAATCCGATGGAAGTGCACGCGAAAATCAATGCCATTCTCCGTCGAAGCAAACGTTACTCTTAATTTACCGACATGATGGAAGCGGCTGGCACAACAACGGAAATGGCAACTGAGGTAAAAACTTACGTTGCCCGGTTCAGGGTAATCTACCTTCACAGCGATCTTCAGGAATTCCTGAAATTTACCGGACGGTTTGCCGATTCCCTTCAGGTAGAGTATTTTGATTCCAAGCAAGGAGTGCTTGAAGCGCTGAAAGAGAATTATCCCGCCGATGTGATTGTTGCCCATGCCGATAGCGGAGGCCTTGAACTGCTCGATATTATCCGTAAAAGTTCTGGCTTTGGCAACATCCCGTTTGTGCTTACCGTAGACAGGCTTAGCAGGGAGGCTGTTGAAATAGCCCGCGCCAGGCATGCAGACGACATCTTTTCGCTGGGATTTGAAGACGGTGACCTGATTACCCGGATCAAATACTTCAAAAAGCGGCAATGGTATGTGGCCAATAAAGCATCATTAAAAATTGGATCGCAGAATACGAAGACACCCGTTTGGAAAAGGACATTGGATGTCTTCACAACGGGGACGGCCGTACTACTTTTACTGCCTGTTTTCATTATTGTCGCCATTCTGATCAAACTGGATTCCAAGGGTCCTATTTTCTATAAATCAAAAAGAGTAGGCAGCGGCTACAAGATATTCGATCTGTACAAGTTCAGGACAATGCGTACGGATGCCGATCAGTTAATCAGGAAAATGGCTGCCTTGAATATGTACAGCAAAGCAGCCGAACCGGTAACGCAGATAGAGGCCCAGGGACTTTGTGACGAGTGCCTGGCGGGAAATAAATGCAAAAACCTGCTTTTCCATGATGGTAAAGAAATTTGCGAGAAGCTCTATCAATACCAAAAAGAGCAAAAGGCGGCATTTATGAAGTTTCAGAACGACCCGCGCATCACAAGGTTCGGCCAGTTTCTGAGGAACTCCAGCATCGATGAACTGCCGCAGCTGATCAATATCCTGAAAGGCGATATGTCCTTGGTTGGCAACAGGCCATTGCCATTGTACGAGGCCGAGAAAATGACCACAGACGACAAAATCCTGCGTTTTGCAGGGCCGGCAGGGCTCACAGGACTTTGGCAGGTGACCAAAAGAGGGAAAGGGAAATCGGATATGACCGAAGAGGAAAGAACGCAACTGGACATCCGGTACGCCAAGGAATTTTCCTTTAAAATGGACCTGGAAATTATCCTTAAAACCTTTCCGGCACTACTGCAATCCGAGAACGTGTGAGCTATGTCAGGAAACTTTTACCCATTCGCTTCGCTCAGTATCATACCTTTTAATCACCCGGCAGGGGTTTCCGACCGCTATAGAGTAGGGTGGAATATCCTTGGTAACAACCGCTCCGGCGGCCACTACCGAGTGTTTTCCGATCGTGACGCCGGCAGTGACCACCGCATTGGCGCCAATCCAGCAATCATCGCCAATGACAATCGGGGCGACGCTGACGCCCTGGGCATGGATGGGTTGGGTAATGTCCTGGTAGTTATGGTTAAGACCGCTGGCAACGATATGTTGCGCCAGAATCACATTGCTGCCAATGGTTACCGGACCGATAATGACGTTTCCAAGTCCAACCAGCGAGTTGGCACCAATATAAACTGCCCCTACGCCATTATTGATCGTGCTGAAATCTTCAATCATCGAATTGTCCCCGATTGAAAATGGACTGAAGGGAAGCACATCCATTCTTACCCAGCGCCTGATAATGACGTTTTTGCCTTTTTGATGAAAGAACCTGTTCAGAAATATCCTCACCCAGAGTCTGGGGCGCGCCTGATTGGTCGGGATCAGCAGCCAGTGAACGAATTTTTTTAACCCCGGGCTGTTCCGGATTTGGTCGGATAAGGACATTTTTACCTAGCTTAGTAAACGGTGTAGTAATATTTTTAATCAAAAGTATTTTCTATTACTACAAAATCAAGCGGAAGTGATTTTTAAATATATATTTTCCAAAATATGCCAATGAAATACGCAGCCTTATGGCTCATGCTTTTCTTTACAATCCATCATGCGCATGCGCAGCAGGAATCTCTCAGTAAGGATGTGGATTACGCATATCTGGGTAAACTGATCGCAATCAGTAAAGCCAACTACCCAAAGATTAAAATGTACCAGGCCCGCGTCGATGCGGCGCAAACAGGCGTAAAAAAAACGAAACTGTCGTATTTTGATATTTTTAACTTTTCCTACATATACAGTCCCAACAACAACACGACGCCTATCTCACCGAATTTTCTGAGCAGTTACCAGTTTGGCTTTTTTATCAATATCGGAGGGATACTCCAAAAGCCTAGTCTGGTTAAGCAGGCAAAAAGCGAAGCTTCGGCTGCCCAGTACGACAAAGAGTCTTTTGACCTGAACATGGAGGCCGAGATCAAGAAGCGCTATTTTACCTATATCCAGAAAAAAGCCGTGTACCGTATGCGCTCCAACGCCTCGCTGGATGTGGAGAGCATGCTTACCAACATCAAACGCCGCTTTGAAATGGGACAGGAGACTTTGGAAAAATATAACCAGGTGATTCTCATGCAGACCGACCACGCCCAGAACCTGCTGAACTCGGAAAGCGAAGTGTTTATAGCCAAGAGCAGCCTGGAAGAGTTATTGGGACAAAAATTAGAAGATATCAAATGACAGAATTTGTACAGTTTTTAAGATTGCTGCAAAGAAATAAGATTACGCTGATCCTGGTTCCGCTGATCACCGTCATACTTTGCTATTTCCTTGTCCGGCGCCTGCCTGACACTTTCGAGTCGCATGCACGTATCGCGACCGGGTTGGTTGACAAGACAGACCAGGTTGTGACCAGGGCAAAAGAGGAGCAGGATCAGCAAATAGCCCGCAAATTTGAAAGCCTGATCCAGGTAATGCGGCTGAAAAGAACGCTGGATCAGGTCTCTTACCGGTTGATTCTCAACGACCTGAAAGGAAATAAGGACTCAACCTGGCGAGAGCCGGTCAAAGAGCTTGAAGAAATGAGCAAAGCCGAAAAAGCCCGGGCCACCGCAATAATCTCGCAGAAATACCAGAAGAGAGAAGAGTTGCTGCTGTGGAAACCTCAGGAGAAAAAGCTCAATGACATCATCGTCGACATGGGGTACGGCGCCAATTCGCTGAGAGAAAAACTGATTATATATCGGACGGGCGTGGGGGACTACATCGACATTACCTACGAAGCGGACAATCCCGAGCTTGCCGCCTACGTGATCAATACGCTCTGCCAGGAGTTTATTTCAGACAATTCTTCCAGGGTGGTTGGCAATAACAAGAAGACGATCGAGTTCCTTGAAAATTTCATGCTGCAAAAGCTGGCTGCTTTGAATGAGCGTATGAACACTCTGAAAAATTTTAAAATCCAGAACCGCGTACTAAACCTCAATGAGCAGGCTAAAAGTATTTACGGGCAAATGGCGGATTTTGAAACGCGGCGTGAATTGGCACAAAAGGACATTATCGCTTATACAGCTGCTATCAAAAACATCGATAACCGGTTTAATCCAACCGAAAGAAAGTACTTCGAGAGTGCCTTGACAGGGATCAATCAGAAGATAATTGCCACCAAAGGCGATCTGAAAGCACTTAACGAGCGCTACGTTTTGAGCAATTTTGACAACCGGCTCAAATACAGCCTTGACTCACTCCGTAACCAGCTATCGGAAGAAATCAACGAGGCGACCGACAAATACGCCTACAATCCAATGGTAGTCAAGCAGGACCTGGTCACTCAGAAGCTGGGCATGGAAATATCCCTTGAACTGGCCAAAAACAGCGTGGAATCGATCCAGGGGGAGCTAGACCGGCTTAACCGCAAATTCGATGGGCTGGTGCCCAACGAGGCCAAAATCCAGGAATACGAAACTTCGATCGACATTGCCAGCAAAGAATATATCGAAGCCTTGCAGCGCTACAATGAAGCAAGCCTTGAATTTAGCTTTCCTGTGTACTTGCGGCTGATCGAGCGAGCGATGCCTGGTGAGGTGCAGGCATCCAAAAAGATGGTGCTTGTCATACTTTCCGGAGTGATCAGCTTCGTATTCTGTTTGCTGGTGTTCTTTGTCCTTTTCTATCTGGATAAATCGATCCGTTATCCTTTGCAGCTGGCCAATGAAACCGGAAAGCCAGTGCTGGGATATTTAAATGTGCTCGATAAGGATTCAAACCTGAGCTTGTCGGGCATGAACGCCTCAGATGACAAAGCGATCAGACTTTATAAGAACCTGGTGCGGTCTATCCGCTATGAGCTTGACAGTGAAATGGCTGACCCGAAAATCATTGCCGTAACAAGCCTTGCTGACGATGTAGGGAAAACTCCTTTTGTGATTGCGCTCGCCTGGGCATTTTCAAAAATCAACAAAACAGTGCTGATCATAGACGGCGACTTCGGGCAGCCTAATATTTCAAAGCTCAATCCGGATAGCGGTCATTTTGAAAACTTTATAAAGTCCAGCAATGTGCCAGAAGGATCCGGCGGGCAGATCAGCATTCTGGGAACGAAGGGTGGAGACGTATCACTGCTCGAACTGGCAGACGAGACGATCATAGCCGAGCGTTTGCAGGTACTTAAAACACAGTTCGATGTGATACTTGTGGAAACGGATTCACTTCGCTCAATGAATAAGGCGAAAGAGTGGATTGTGTTCTCAGACCTGGTTGTGGCCGTATTTGCAGCAGGACGTTCCATCTCAGAGGATGATCAATCTAAAATCCAATATCTGAACAGTCTAAACGGAAAATTCTCTGGCTGGGTGCTCACCAATACTGAGGAAATTCCCGAGCAGGCCGGTAAGGTTGGTAAACCTGTTGAGGTATGAAAATAGTTGAATGGCTCTGGGTTCTAATTCAAATTGGCATTGGCTATAACCTGGTACTTCCTGTATTTCTGTTATTAATTTATAATATCAGAAAAAGCAGCAAAGTCGTTGCCGTGCAGCCGGCCGCGCAGCTGCCCGATTATGGCATCATTGTGACGGCCTATGAGTACACCCAGCAGTTACCGGCAGTCGTTGCTTCACTGTTGCAGCTGGGTTATGAGAGATATCACATCTATGTTGTCGCTGACAAATGCGACATTAGCAACCTTAGTTTTCCCACGGAAAAAGTATTGCTTCTCAAACCAGAGCAGGTATTAGGCAGCAATACACGCTCGCACTTTTATGCTATCAGCCGTTTCATACGTCCGCATTCTCATTTGACTATTATCGATAGCGACAATCTCACCGATAGCCGTTACCTGGATGAGCTCAATGTATATTTCGGGCAAGGTTTCAACGCCGTCCAGGGCGTTCGGGAAGCTAAAAACCTGGATTCGACTTACGCGTGCCTGGATGCGGCCAGGGACATTTACTACCATTTTTATGATGGCAAGGTATTGTTCGGAGCCGGGTCATCGGCGACATTGGCAGGATCCGGAATGGCGTTTACGACAGCGCTGTATCAGGAATGTCTTGGCCATCTGGATGTGACTGGCGCAGGCTTTGACAAAGTTCTGCAGGAAGGGATTGTCAGCAGGAAATACCGGATTGCCTTCGCCGAAAAGGCGATCGTTTATGATGAGAAAACCACAGGGTCGGATCAGCTTGTTAAGCAGCGCGCCCGCTGGATCAACACCTGGTTTAAATATTTCTCACTGGGCTTTCAACTCTTATTTAATGGAATAACCGGTTTCAATCTAAATCAAACGCTTTTTGGGCTAGTGTTGCTCAGGCCCCCGTTGTTTATCTTCTTGTTACTGTCAGTTTTGTTTTTAGTGATCAACGTTTTTGTATCGCTGATGGCCGTGATGCTCTGGCTGGCCGCCCTTGGCACCTTTGTGTTGGGTTTTTACATTGCGTTAAGGCGATCGCATACCGATCCGAGAATCTACCAATCACTGGTCAATATCCCCAAGTTTATTTTTTACCAGTTGATGGCATTGCTTAATGCGCGGAAGGCGAACCGCATTTCGGTAGCTACGCGTCAGGAGAATACCGGTACGAAACCATAAGCAGACTGTGCTATGAAGATCTATCCTCAGAAAGCGGCAAGCAAGCAAAAACGGAATTTTGATAATCTGACGCCCATGCAACGTAAAACGCGGCTGGTAGCGCTGGTGCTGGCTTTGGTGAGTGTATTCGTGTTCTTCTTTAAAATTTTGTTTTTCTAATGAAGGATATCCAAATACAGTTACCGGGTAAAAACAGCCTTTCCAAAAATACAGGCGAACGGCTCAGGGCCATCTTCGACAGGAAACTGACGGGCTTGGTGGTGCTTTTGCTCATTTCGCTGCTATTGGGCGCGCTAATTGCTTATAAAGGTATGGTTGCCGGTGCGGCTATCCTGGCGCTGATGATTGGTCCTCCGGCCTTGTATGCGATCGTAGTTTACCCCGAATTCGGCATTACGGTGCTGCTTGTCCTGGCCTACCTGTTATTTTATATTATGCGGTTCGGGGTGAATTTTCCGATGGGAACCGTCATGGATGGCATTCAGGGCCTGTTGATATTGGGTTTTTTTATAAATCAAAAGCGCAGGCCGGATTGGGAAATGTTCAAAGGGCCGGTTGGCATTATGATGCTCGTCTGGATCGCCTATAACCTGATGCAGGTAGCTAACCCGGCGGCAGCTTCGCGCCTGGCCTGGGTCTATACTATACGCGCGGTCGCGATTGTGATGCTGACCTATTTTGTGTTTATGTACCAGATCCGGACCGTGCAGATGTTGCGGTTCCTGTTGAAGCTCTGGCTTGGGCTTGCAGTTTTTGCAGCCTTATATGCTTACAAGCAGGAGTTCATCGGGTTTTCGCCCGCAGAGGAAGAATGGCTGTATTCGGATCCCAATATTGCTAACCTGCTGTTTATTGCCGGGCACTGGCGTAAGTTTTCCATCTTTTCGGATCCGGTAGCATTTTCCTATAATATGGTCGTAAGCAGTGTTTTGTGCATTGCCTTGCTCACCTACGTAAAGCAGATCTGGAAAAAAGTCTTACTTGGTTTGCTGGTTGCACTGTTCTTTTCTGCCATGCTTTTCTCGGGCACGCGCGGTGCATATGTGCTGCTGCCAGCGGCCATGGTATTGTTTGTGATCCTGCGCTTCAACCGGCAGGTTCTTATAATGACAGGCATCGCAGGTTTATTTATTGTCTTTTTGATATTTGTCCCGACCAGCAATTCGAATATTGTGCGTTTTCAAACGGCCTTTAAGCCCAATGAGGATATTTCGTTCCAGGCGCGGAAAAACAACCAGAAGAGGATACAGCCTTACATTTTGACGCATCCGATCGGAGGCGGTCTGGGTGCCACCGGGGCATGGGGCCAGCGTTTTGCGCCGCAATCCTACCTGGCCAACTTTCCACCCGACAGTGGTTATGTGCGGATCGCCGTCGAGCTGGGCTGGGTGGGGCTGGGTTTGTTTTGCCTGCTGATGTTTTTCATTCTCAGGGAGGGGATCAACAACTATTATACCATCCGGAACAATGAGCTGAAAACCTATTGTCTGGCCATGCTGCTCATTATATTTGCTTATAATATAGGTAATTATCCGCAGGAAGCGCTTGTACAGTTTCCTTCCAACATTTATTTCTATCTGGCAGCCGCCATCATTAACATTACCAGGATCATCGACGAACGTGAATACGCACGTGAAATGCGTGAAAACAGAATTTCAACAACACATTAGCAATTGGATATGGACATTGTCATTACAGGACAGCAGGCCTGGGATGTGGAGATTGGAAGTAATTGCAAGAATATTGCTTTGGAGTTTGCGCGCAACCACAGGGTCTTGTACGTCAACTCCCCTTTGGACCGCATCAGTTTACTGAGAAATGGCAGTGACCCGAAAATTGCTAAAAGAAGGGATGTGGTACGTGGAAGGGCTGATGGTATCGAGAAAGTAGGGGAGAATCTGTGGATACTTTATCCGGACCGCATGATAGAATCGGTCAACTGGCTGCCGGGTTTTCTTTTTGATATACTAAATAAATACAATAACCGCACCTTTGCCGGCTCTATCGCGCGAGCGACTTCCAGGCTGGGCTTTGAGAATTATATTCATTTCAATGACAATGATATGTTCCGCAGCTTTTACCTGAAAGACCTGCTCAAACCGCGCCTGTCGATCTACTACTCGCGCGACTATATGCTGGCGGTTGATTACTGGAAAAAGCACGGAGTAAGACTCGAACCGGAGCTTATTGCGAAAAGCGATCTTTGTGTTGCTAATTCGACCTATCTGGCGCAGTATTGCGGTAAGTATAATAAGCATTCCTATTATGTCGGTCAGGGCTGTGATTTGGATATTTTCATGGAAGGCGCCGAATCCAGCGAGCCTGCGGACCTGGAAAAAATCCGCCGTCCCAGAATTGGTTACGTAGGCGCCTTGCAGACCCTGAGGCTGGATATGGAGCTGCTGGATTATATTGCCCGCAAGCGCCCGGAATGGACGCTGGTGCTGGTAGGGCCGGAAGACAACGAATTTATGCAAAGCGATTTACACAAGCTTCCCAATGTCATATTCACGGGTTCGAGAAACATCAGTGAGCTGCCAGCCTATATCAACGCATTTGATGTATGCCTTAATCCGCAGCTTCTCAATGAAGTAACGATCGGAAATTATCCCCGGAAGATCGATGAATATCTCGCTGTCGGTAAGCCGGTGGTCGCCACCAGCACCGATGCAATGAGCGTTTTTTCAGAACACGTCTATCTGGGAAACGGGAAAGACGACTATATTAGGTTAATAGAAAGAGCACTGGCCGAGCAATCGGCCGAAAAGACTGCCGACAGGCGGCAATTTGCCAGCTCACATACCTGGGAAAATAGCGTAGCGGAAATCTATAAAGCCATCAGCAAAACTGGATTTGCACTATGAAGGGCTTTGTAATAAAGCCTTCAATTTGACAAGGCCTTCCGCTGAATCTGATTTGAGCTGGATCAGCTTTTGGTGAACCTCCGGGCTCCATTCGTTTTGTTTGAGGAAGGCTTCCAGTTCTTTGTACTGGTTAGCCGTATTGAGCATTCCTACCGAGAACAGCGATGAACGGAATTTGTGAATAGCCTGGCGTAGTTTTTCGGTGTCGCGGGATTCGGATGCCTGCTCTATCGATGCCAGCTGTATCTGGCTGTCTTTTTCGAAAAGTGCAATCAACTCGTCGCGAAGCTCTTGATCGCCGCCTGTTATCTCTGCCAGGTAATCGAGGTTCAGAATGGTATCTGTCATTTTGTTTGAGGGTTGAGTAGCAGTTGCATTTTGGTTTTCCGGCTGCTGAGGACTTTCCTTGTTGCCTAGCTGTGCGATGGTGTGAAGTAGTTCGTTTTCCTTAAATGGTTTCGAAATATAGCTATTGGCGCCGATACTTAGGCATTCTTCTTTTTCCCCGACCATAGCATGAGCCGTCATTGTGATGATGGGGATGCTCTGAGAGATTGTTCTCCGGATTTCTTTGATGGCAGTATAACCGTCCATGACCGGCATCTGAATATCCATCAGCACGATGTCAAAAGTTTCCGCCTGGAGTTTATCGAGCGCTTCCTGACCATTATTTACGATGGTTAGTGAAACATGAAGCCGCTCGAAAATCGCTGTCAGAAGCTTTTGGTTCAAAACATTGTCCTCGGCTGCCAGCACGCGTAGAGATGTGATGGAATTTTGGATGTCGACGGTTTTTTCAGCATTCTCCTGCGTAGAGGGAGCATCATGCAGTATGCGGAAAGGGAAATCCATTGTAAATACGCTGCCGTGACCCAGCTCGCTTTCCAGATGCAGCGTCCCATCGAAAAGTTGCACGAGTGATTTTACAATGCTGAGCCCGAGCCCTGTCCCTCCAAATACACGGGTTGTGCTCTCGGTGGCCTGCACGAAGCGGTTAAATACTTCCTTGATCTTATCTTTTGGGATGCCAATGCCGGTGTCAACCACCCGGAACCTGATACTTTGAACCTCGTTAATTGGATCCGTCAAAGGTTCCACGTAAAGCTTGACGCTGCCTTTTTCAGTGAACTTGACTGCATTGCCGCAGACGTTGAGCAGGATCTGCGTCAGCCGTAGCTTGTCAGCCTCAATGTATTCGGGCAGGCCTGGCGCCAGGATCGCTTCGTAGCTAATACCTTTTTCGACAGCCCGGTGATTAACAATAGCAGAAAGGGAATCAAGCAGTTCGCGTATCGAGACCGCGGTTTTTTCAAGATGGACCTGGCCGGCCTCAATTTTGGAGAAGTCCAGAATATCATTGATCAATTCAAGCAGGTTTTTTCCGGCATATTGAATATAGCCCACATATTCCAGGCTTTTGGCATCTGTTACTTCACCCAGTAGCAGATTGGTAAAGCCGATGATGGCATTCAGCGGCGTGCGGATTTCGTGACTTACATTTGAAAGGAAAATATCCTTCACCCGCACGGATTTCTCGGCCAGAATGCGCGCCTTTTCCAGCGTAGCCTCGTAGTTTGCCCGTTCGGTAATATCCCTGAAAACAGTGATGGCGCTGGTGATCTGACCGTCAAGGCCGATGATCGGCTGGACATTGGTTTCAAGGTGATAGATCTTATCATTCTTAACCAGATCGATCTTGTTACCGGTCAGTTTTTCGCCTTGCAGGGCCCTGGCCACTGGTAGGGTTTCCTCGGTAAAGCGAACGTGGTAACGCGTCGGATCAAGCAGTTTAATTTGTTGGACCTGCTCGGAAAGCGTTTCAGGCCTTTCAATCATTACGCCTAATATTTCGCGCCCCGACTGATTGAGCAGTTCGATCCGCCGCTCATTGTTGATGACCATCACACCGTCCGGAATGGCCTCCAGGTACTGGCTTACGGTCCTTTCTTTTTCGTTGATCTCCTTCTGCATCTGGCGCTGTTTGCGCTTATCCAGATTCAGAAAGACGATCGAGAGAATGGTCAGGATAGCGCCCACCGCACCGGTGACAAAGATGAAAAGAACAGAATTTTTCTGGGTAGATGCCACCAATTGGCGACGTTGATCCAGATTTTGATTTTCGTAACGGTCAATTTCATTGATTTTTTTGGTTAGCAGGTTATTCAGGCGGATGCCTTCCCCTTCCTTCATCTTGGCAAAAGCCTCTTCAGGCCCCGCCGTTCTATAAATGCTGATAACGCCCTGCGAATGGCCGACGATCTCGCTGGAAATTTTAAGTAATTCTCTTATTCTGCGCGACTGGATGCTGTCGGTCTTAACCAGATTGAAGAGCGTATCGGTAATGCCGACAAGCTGAATCTTTTTGTTGTAATTATCGGCCAGCAGGTTTTTATCCTGTGTGATCAGGTAACCGCGCATGTTCGATTGAAAATCCTTGGTTACCAATCCGAAGTTAGCGGTCTGGTTCAGCACAGCTATGGTAACGTTGAGCCGCTCGTTATTCAGTGAGAGGTTCGTTACGTTCTTGTAGGTAAAATACTGGGAACCGAAGATCAGGGCCAGTCCAAGATAGATACTCGCATAATACCATCTGAATGAGTCATTTGACAAACTGCTTGGCATACTCCTGGAATAGAAACGTTGGGGATGAGATGACTAAGATCGGCATAAAATAGGATTGGATGCTCAGAATAAATAGTCAAAATTAAACTTTAAGTGTCTGTACATATGCCTTGCCTGTGTCAGAAAGAAGTTATTGCTCTCGCGCCACACGTCCCTTTTCATGGTGCTGGGCTCTGCCTCCGAGTTTTTTTGGAGGAAAAGCCCGGTGAAATCCTTATAAAAATACGCCTTACCCTTTTTTTTAAGGAATGACATCATCATCCGGTATTCTGTGACATCGCCTTTCTGTCCCTCTACATACCTTCCGAACCTGTCAAAAAAAACTGTCCTGCGCAAATGCGGGTGATCACTGTACATATAGAATTTCCGGTAACCTGGTTTCCACAGCTTGAAATCCATTTCATAATAACCGTGATCCTCATTGCGCAGATATGGGTATTGGAAATAGGCATAAAACCGGACCACATCTGTCTCGGGCTTTTTATTCATGATAGTCAGCGCATGGGTGAAACTTTCGGGAAAGATCTCAGTCGGGGTGAAATCTTCCTGAACATAAAGCGTCAGAGGCGTCTGAACCGCATCCTGGCCCTTGTTGATGTTGTTGCCCAATCCCTTGTTTTTGGGGGTTGTAATTAGCCTGAAATTATGGTTTTTCTGCAATTGCAGCAGGTAATCAATGTGTTCGGGCTTGCTTCCGTCATCTGAGACCACAGTGTCCTCAAAGCGGCAGTTCAGTTCGAGGAACGATGTCAAGAGCTGTTCCAGGGACTGACTCCGGTTGTAATGCGTGAT
This sequence comes from Dyadobacter sp. MSC1_007, assembly GCF_023667495.1. Classification (GTDB taxonomy): domain Bacteria; phylum Bacteroidota; class Bacteroidia; order Cytophagales; family Spirosomataceae; genus Dyadobacter. The sequence continues at coordinate 20,043 of NZ_JAMOZL010000019.1, read as the reverse complement.
CAGCAACGTCACACCCTTAAAATAGTAATCCTTTTTTGTCATGCAGGTAAATCCGGGTTATTTCATGAAAACCAGGTCCAAAGTATTTTTGAGCCAGCGGTAACGCAGGTAGGCGAGTCGCGAAAGTTTGACAAGCGGGTTTTCGCTCAGTTTCCAGTTGGCACGCGCCATTGTACTGGGTTCGTCCGATGAATTCTTCTGGAAAAAGAGTTTTGTAAAATCATTGAAAAACAACCCCTTTCCTTTTTTTTGAAGAAAGCTGACTGCCATTTTGTATTCGGTCAGATCTCCTTTAATGCCCTCGGGATAGCGGCCAAACTTTTGCAGGAATGTGCTCCTCCGCAAGTGTGGATGGTCGCTGTAGTAATAGAATTTAAGATGGTTCATATCCCAAAATCGGTAGACCATTTCCGAAAAACCGCTTTTAAACGGTTTTAGGGTAGGGTAGGCGAAATAGGCGTAAAACCGGACGATGTCCCACTTGGGATCTTCGCGCATGAAGCTCAGGGCGTCTTGGAAATGTTCGGGGAAAATATCGGAAGGCTGGAAATCTTCCTGCACGTACAGGGTATATTCGGATCGCACCGCGTCCTGTCCCTTGTTAATGTTGTTGCCCAACCCGCGGTTTACCGGCGTGGTAACGACTCTGATCGGGTATCGTTGTTTTAATGCAATCACTTTTTCCAGATGCTCGGGCTTGCTGCCATCGTCTGAAACGACAATGTCGGCAAACCGGCAATGTAATTCCTGAAAGCTGGCCAGAAGGCGTTCCAGCGAACCGCTGCGGTTATAATGGGTGATAAGAAGTGTCGTGTCGGGGAAATGGTGCTGCATATTGGCTTAGAAGATCGAAAGATAATCGCGCATTCCTTTTAACTGTCGTTTGGCACGGTTGAAAAAGGCCTTGCCGATGCTGCCATCATCCATCAGCCTTCTTGGCGAGGTGAAAACAGTCGCCTTTGGACTGGTCACCATTTTTAGGGCGCCTGCTTTTTTGAGGTTAAGGGCCATTCGTCCGTCTTCGGCCTCGTTTTGAAAATCGCTGCCGACGATGTTGGCATACACACGCGAGCCGCTAACCCTGAAACCGCCTGTAGTCCGGCCGATTTCAGTTACAAAGCCCATATTGAAGCCGTAAACATTCAGGTACTCGCGGTTTTTTTTACGGATACGGATCATGATGCCTGCAAACTTCTCATAAAGCCACAGGCCGAACCTGCCCTGGCCGGCCGGTGGAATAAATGCATAATTGCCGTAAACACCGGTGATGCCAGGATCCTTGACCATGGGTTCAACCATCAGGTCGATCCAGTCGGGTGGATAGAAGGTGTCCGAATCGGCGCAGAGGTGGTATTTCCCGCGGGCCAGTTCCAGTCCCATTTGCCTGGCAAATGGCGTCCCTTGCACTGTTTGCAAATAATTTCTCACACCGAGCGTATCGAGCACATGCTGTGTCCCATCAGTTGAATTGTTATTGATGACGATGATCTCGCATTTGCACCGGGTAGAACTGGCCGACAATGACGAGAGCGCCCGGTAGATATTGTTTTCTTCATTCCAGGCTGGTATGACCACTGATACTTCCGGGTTTTCATCCTTGAAATGACTGATCTGGGCCCTTAGGCTCTCAATTTCAGTGGTGGTCAGGTCTGCAAATCGCTTGTTTGTAAAAAGGTGGGGTAAGATCCATTTTGGTAAACCAAATAAACTCATATCCTGGTATTCAGTAGGTTTGATACATTTTGCAATCAATGCGACCCGCTTGCAGGGACACCGGTAGGAAAGTTAAAACTTTATTCCTGCTTTGCGCAATAAAATTGTAAAATTACTTCGCATATTGCGCGTGCTCTCTCGTAGGGCAAACTAGTTAAATAATCTATGGCAATATTTGGGGACGACCATAATATATTGCGTATTATTACTCCATGGCATTGCAGCTTTTACAGAAATTAAGAAATAAACATTTCCTTTCTTTGGCCGGAAATGGCATCATGTCGGTGCTGGGAATGCTCAATATGATTATCCTTTACAGGGCCTTGCCGGTAGCGGGTATCGGAATGTGGGTGTTTTTTCTGTCCATATTGCTGCTGGTAGATACCTTTCGCTCCGGTTTTCTGACGACGGCTTTTATCAAATTTTACGCGGGCGCAAACGCTGCCCGCAAGCGCGAAGTAGTTGGCTCGGCCTGGTTTATCGGTGGAGTGATTACCGGCGTGCTGGTAGCGATCAATGTACCTGCCTATTTTTTCTCTACCTGGTTTAAAAATCCCTCGGTCGTTCTTTTCATTGAATGGTTCGGGATTATTTATCTGGCCTCTCTTCCTTATTTTATCGCTTCCTGTGTGGTGCAGGCCGAGCAGCGTTTTGATCAGCTTTTGTGCATTCGTTTTTTAAGCCAGGGCTTCTTCATCCTTTTTGTGATGGTCATGGCTTTTACAAAAACGGCCACCTTGCAGAACATCATCTATGCCTACCTTGGCGGAGCTGCACTCACCAGTGTTTTCACGCTTGTGATGGGCTGGGCCCGCATCGCTAATTTCGGCGACCGCACCTGGGCTTGTATAAAGGAAATATTCCATTTTGGGAAATTTTCAGTGGGCACTACATTAAGCTCCAACCTGTTTGGTACTTCCAATACCATGATCATCAACTTTATGCTAGGGCCTTCGGCGCTGGCCATCTTCAATCTGGGGCAGCGGCTGATGGAAATAATAGAGATACCCTTGCGTAGTTTCGCTGCCACCGGTATGCCCGAGCTTTCGGCAGCTTTTAATGCCGGAGACCGGCAGAAGGTGATCGACACCATGAAGCGCTATACCGGACTGATTACCATGGCATTACTTCCCGCATGCCTGGGAGCGGTCGTGCTGGCCGACGTGGCGATCCACATCATCGGTGGTGAAAAGTATGTGAATTCTGAGGCTGCCAATATCATGCGCTTGTTTATGACTTTCGCACTTTTATACCCGCTTGACCGCTTTTTTGCCTTGACTCTCGATGTGATCCACCAGCCCAAAATCAATTTTATTAAAGTGTTGATCATGCTGGCTGCCAGTGTCATAGCTTCTGTTACAGGCATTTATCTCACAGGGAGCGTTTATGGAGTGGCCATTGCCGGTGTCATTCCCACGCTAATTGGTGTTGGCGTCGGATACTGGGGCCTGAACCGTTTTCAGCCTTTCAGCATATGGAGCGTTTTTTCTACCGGGTATGCCGAAGCGATAACCTTTATAAGGGCCTATTGGACGAAATTGACCATTCATAAGGCGCAGTAATGTGCTTACTTTCTGATTTCGGCTTCCCGGACTTGCTTTTTGGGTGTTTTGTATTGAAAACGCATTTCAATATGCCTGTAAGTCCACGAGGATACAAGATAGATCAGTATGAAATTGACTACAAACAAATAGGAGTAGGCCTCGGGAGGAAATTTCAATATCCTGATAAACAATACATTGAAAAGACTGATCAGCAATGCATGCGTCATGTAGATCGAGTAAGAGTATTGGCCAAGTTTGTGCAGCAGCCCTACGCTTTTCAAACCTTTTGAGATAATCCCTTTCTCAAAAGAAAATGTGTAAATGCACACAAAGAAAAGAATTTCAAAAACCGCGCCCCAGGGTTTCATTACTTCCCCATTATAAATGCATAGCACGATAAGGCCAAGCGAAACAATCTCTACGACCGAAAATGCCCATTCAGGCCATGTCCTGACCGCATGATGGGTATTGTTGAATAGGTTAAAACAAAGCACACCGGCGAAAAAGCCCAAAATACCTCTCAGAAAGCCGTAGTCGAAGCTGTAATTGATCTGGAAACTGTTGGAAACTGCCCAAAGGCCTGTCAGCGAAATCACGGCGACCAGTGCATACAGGGCATTTCTTCTGCTGACCTGGTTTGACAGGTGGATCAAGACGACCACGCTGCCAAATACAAGATATGCCATCATTTCCGCGCTAATCGACCAGCTGGGAATATTCCAGCTCACATCGTGGACACCCGGCACTGGCGTGGAGTTGATCAGCAAAAGAGAGGTGAAGAAAGTATAAACATTGTTGGCAGGATTGACCAGGTTATTGACCTTCACATATGGATTAAGCATATTTTTAGCTATTTCCATGCCCAGGAAAGCAATCAGCATCACAAAGTGCAACGGATAAATCCTGTAAATCCGCTTTTTGAGAAACAGCCTAAACTGGCCCCAGTCGCCAATGGACTGGTAACTGTATGCGATCACAAAGCCACTGAGCACGAAAAAGAAGTCCACAAACATATCCGAGTTTTCGACAAAGCGGTTGTTGAGAACCAGCGTGTTTGCAAATGGGCCCAAATGAAATAAAAACACCAGCGAAGCAAATAATCCGCGGAAAATGTCAAGAACCTCGAAGCGGTGTTTCATATCAGCGGCTGGTCAGTTTAAATGTGCACACAAACCGGTTGAGTCCGGTGGCAGCTTCAAATTCATAGCTAAATTCATCGGAGGCTTTGGTCATGATCAGCAGGCCGAAATGCTCGCTGGTGTCCGAAAGCAAGGCCGGCATTTCCATCTCCGCAAGTTGCTCAATGAAGAAGATGGCCCTTCCCGCTTCATCGGTGCGTACGCATAGCGAATCCATGCCATTATGGTAGATAGGGAAATCAACAGGCCTGACGATTTTTTCGAGCGGCCATATGATTTTTTTGTCACTGTCCTGACCGACAAGCACCAGCGGCCTGCCGTAATCTTCTTTGATCAGGACAATGCCGGCTGCATCGATCCGGATTTTGAGGACCGTCTCGCGTTCGCCCGAATGCTTTACTGCATTGGTAAGCAGCTCGATAATCACCCATTTGACCCTTGACAGAGTCGCTTCGTCCACAGGGTTGCCTCCAGCGCCTTCAAGGATATGATCCAGACACAGATTCAACGTCCCGGGAATTTCATGCCGGTTATTACCAAAAATTATTTCAATCAGATTCAAATCCTCGCTCATACTCAATGTAGTGTTCCCATAGCCTCGTCATAGTTGTTGAAGATCCTGAAGACCTTGTCCATTCGGATCAGTGTCAGCAGGTTTTTGACATCGGGTTTAAGGGAAACAAGGTAAATATCGACGTTCCGCGGCATGGCGTACTTCAATGCAACTACCAGGCTTCCTAAAAACGAGCTGTCTATGTAGTTGACGTTTTCAAAACTTACGATCACCAGTTTGACGCCGCTTGCGATGATGGTGATCATTTCTTCCTTGAATGCATCTGCATTGGTCAGACTAGCTTCTTCGGGTAGGATCGTGGCTTGCACAACCCGGTTTATTTCCTGAACTTCTAATATCATGGGGGGTTAAATTTTTTCTATAAAAATGATACTTGCATCATCCATTTGGTTACTGTCATCGATACAGTTGAGAACGTGTGTTTTAATGAGTTCAAAGCTGTCAGTTTTGCCCAGGTATGGGCTAATTTTCTCGACAAAAAATGGGTAATCGCTTTTTTTTGAGCCATTGGAGGGAATGTCGATCATACCATCGGTAAAAATGGCAAGCTGGTCGCCGGTCGTCATTGGGATTGTCCGGTTATCGTAAAACCCGTCTTCTAGCAAACCCAGCAGCAGCCCGGCCGACTGCACGGTTTTGGGTTGGCTGTTTGCGGGCGTGAAGCTGATCAATGGCAGATCGCCAGCCCCGGAATAATGCACCTCGCCTGTCTGGGTATCCAGCAGTAGCAGCGAAAGGCTTGAAAGGATATTCTGCAAGCTTTCATCAAGATAAATGAGCTTGTTGATCTTCTGGACAATGGTGGCAAGGTTGAAATCCTGATCGAGGACGCAAAAACGGATCGCAGCGCGGATGTAGCTCAAAAAGCCGAAAGTGAAGAACCAGGCCTTCCATTTTTTACCCATAATATCGCCCAGGAACGCAAAACAAAAACGGCTGTCGACCTGAACGAAATCGATGAAATCACCCCCCGGATAGCCCCTGTATCCCCGGTGCCAGAACGATATCCTGTAACCGGCAACGTCGGGAGTGCGTGTGGGCATAGACTTTACGTTCAATGCTTCGGCGGCAATTTTAAGCTCTCTTACCGACCTGACATGCTCATTTTCGAGCGTCTTAATGATATTGTTAAGCTTGGTGATGATCACCTGGATGGGCGTTTCCTTATTGATGAAGTCCAGCGCTGACATATTGAGCCCCTCCAGAACCAGCTTATTGTCAGTGAAGGAAGTCAGAAAAACGAACGGGATATCGCTGATATTGGGATTGAGCAAAACAGCCTGCCGGAAATCAAAGCCATTCATTTCAGGCATATCGTAATCTGAAAGGATCAGGTCAGGCTTTTCCACCAGCAGTAGCCGCAATGCCTCATCGGCCGATTCACACAGTACGCAGTTGTAGCCGGCCTTGACCAATGCATGTTCAATAACCCTGCGGAAAAGCAGGTTGTCTTCGACCAGGAGGATTTTTTTAACGGCAGTAGGAGGATCTGGAAACGTGATCATTTTTTGTTGAAATTTAGCACAAACATGAGCACTCCGCCAAAAATAATCAGGAGAGAGACCAGGTCCATCACGGTAACTCCGTCATTTGCGTTAAAATAATAAACTGTGAAGATCTCAAAGCTCGGGGGGGCGGGCATGATAATCATTGCAAAGCCGAAAGCAATCAGCAGGATCGAGAGTATGAACATCACACCTTTTTGAATCGTGTGGCCGCCTTTCTTTTTTGCAGTAATGCGGCTATCGATCTGATTCTCGGCCAATAGCTTTTCCAGGCCTTCCAGCAGTTCCTCACGAGAAAGGTTATTTTCCTGGTCGAGCTCCTTGAAGGGCGCAATCTTCTTTTGCGTTTGCGCCGACCTTTCAAAAGCCTCCGAAATTTCATTCTGGAACTGCCGCGAGGAATGTCCGTCGATATCCGATTGTTCGATAACCAGTATCAGCTCGGCTACCTTTTGCGCCACCGCCGATTGTTGCTGCCCGTTTTTTGCGGGCTGCCGTTGCTCCGGATTGGCCGGATTTTCAGAATTGTTGATCAGACGGTCTGGTTTCACTTCAATGGTAATTGGCTGATACTTCAAAGCTTACATAAGAGCTTGCGTTGACATCACTGAGAAATCCAGTTACGCGTACCAGATTTTGTTTAAAGCTATATTTTTATTGTTAAATTTGAAATAGTTCTACAAATCAATAAAAATATTCCTTCATTCAGCGCATTGCTGGTGTGCGTTTTTCCCGATGAAAAAAATTTCCATTGTGACGGTGAACTTCAATCAGCCCAAGGTTACCGAGGATTTGTTAACATCGTTGAAAGAAGTTAATACCTATCCCGATCTGGAAATCATCGTCGTCGACAATGGTAGCAAGACAAACCCGGTCCCTGAATGGCAGGTACGATATCCGGATATCCTATTTATCCGTTCGGAGGAGAATACTGGTTTTGCAGGCGGAAACAATATTGGTATCGCCTCGGCTACGGGCGACTATCTCTTTCTGATCAATAACGACACGGTGGTAACTGCCGATTTGATCGAAAAGCTGGTGGATACGATGGAATCAAATCCTAAAATAGGGATGATCTCGCCTAAGATCCATTATTTCGATCATCCGGGAATGTTGCAATACACCGGCTATACGCCAATGAACTACTTTACTGCGCGCAATGCCTGCATTGGTCAGTTTGAACAGGACAAAGGCCAGTATGATTTCTTGACCGGCGTGACGGGCTATGCCCACGGCGCTGCCATGATGATCAGCCGCCAGGCGTTGGAGAAAGCCGGTGGAATGGCGGAAAACTACTTTTTATACTACGAGGAGCTGGACTGGTGCGAAAGGATCAGAAAGGCTGGGTATGAGATCCACGTCAATCTCGATGCGTTGATATATCATAAAGAGTCGGTATCGGTCGGTAAGCGGACTGCTTTAAAGGAGTATTTTATGAACCGTAACCGCATTCTCTTTATCAGGAAGAACGCCGGTGGGTTAACCTTTTTTGTCTTTTGCTTCTATTTTTTGGCCACAGTGGCTCCACGCAACATTTTTCAATACATCAAAAACAAGGAGTTTAATTTTATTCCCGTCTTTTTCAAGGCACTTACCTGGCATTTAAGCAATAAACCCGACAGTGTAAATCTTGGCTTCCCTTTGACCCGTTAACTTTATGGAAATACTTTTCTGGCTCAGTTTATTCGTTGTTTTCTACACCTTCCTGGGTTACGGCATCCTACTTTATGTGTTGGTAAGGATCAGGAGAATGATAAGGGGCAAACGAGTGGCGCCCGACCTGAACCAGGATTTTCCGACGCTGACGCTGATCATAGCCGCTTACAACGAGGAAAGTATCATCGAAGAGAAAATCCGAAATACGTTGCAACTGGCTTATCCTGCCGGCAAATTAAGCTTGGTTTTTGTCACAGACGGTTCCTCTGACCGCACGCCCGAGCTGGTTAGCGCCTACAAGGAAATTAAGCTGATGCACACACCTGTCAGAAGCGGTAAGATCGTGGCGATGCACCGGGCGATGGACGAGGTTGAGACTGAAGTGGTCGTTTTCACGGATGCCAACACTTTCCTGAATAAAGACGCATTGCTGCTCATCGCCCGCCATTACGCTGATCCAAAGGTAGGAGCGGTGTCGGGTGAGAAAAGGGTGATGCAAGATGCGCTTTCCGATGCGACTGCCGGCGAAGGTTTTTACTGGAAATATGAGTCGACGTTAAAAAAGTGGGATTCTGAGCTATATTCCGTTGTTGGGGCGGCCGGAGAATTGTTTAGTGTCCGAAGGGCGCTATATACGGCTGTCGAGCCGGACACGATTGTCGACGACTTTATGATCTCGATGCGGATCGCCCAGCAGGGGTACCGCATTATCTATGAACCGGAGGCTTACGCATCTGAGCTTTCATCTGAAAATATCAAGGAAGAGCTTAAAAGGAAGGTTCGCATTGCCGCTGGCGGCATTCAATCAATTCTCCGGTTGAAAAAGCTGCTCAACCCTTTTCATTATCCTTTGCTTTCCTTTCAATATATTAGTCACCGCGTGCTGCGTTGGACGGTGACGCCGTTTCTGATGATACTAGCCCTGACGCTCAATGTGGTGATCGTTGCAAGATCGGGTGGGATATTGTACCAGGTGCTGCTGGCTGGCCAGGTTGGATTTTACACGCTAGCATTGGCAGGCTGGGTGCTCGAAAGGCAGAAGATCAAGATCAAGGCGCTTTTTGTTCCTTATTATTTTTGCATGATGAATTATGCGGTACTGGCCGGCATTAACAGGTATTTGAAAGGCTCTCAGAGCGCAGCCTGGGACAAATCCAAAAGAAAAAGCGCATAAGCCGGGCTATGCGCTTTGGGGATATATCTACCTTGAGAATAATCACATTTGTTTGAGACGCTCTGACTCCGCTTCCAGAATGGGGATCATCCCGTCAAGTTCCAAATCAATGTCCTGGTACATCGCCAGAAGTTTGTCGGATGCCTCATTTTCCTTGATGGCTTTTTCCAAAACTTCCACCTTAGGACGGATCCAGGTCAGCCCGGTCATGGTAAACGATGGTTTGAGACCATGAACAATGCTGGCCGACTCTTTCATGTCCTCCGTTTGCAGAGCCTCTTGCAGCGATTGCCATCTGGGCACCGAGTCGCTGAGGAATGCGTCGAAAATCATGTAGAGGATTACCGGATCTTCTCCGTAGGCCTGGTCAATGTAAGCGAGATCGAGGGCAGGGTTGAGTTGTAGGGCCATCAGTTTTAGTTAAAAGTTTCTCAGGTGCTCAATCAGTACGTTAATAGGATTATTAGTGGAAATAGTTCGACATTATTTCACTAATAATGCAAAACTATAACTTTTATTGGTTCACCTGTTCTTTTACCTCTTCTTTCGCTGGCTGCTTTTCTTCTTCTTTTGCTTTTTTCTTAAAATACCTTCTGAAAAGGAAGTTTGAGCGCAAAGCCTGCATGTTTTCATCGAGCTTTTCGGTGCTGCTTTCCAGGTTTTTCAATGTGCCTTTCAGGTTGGCTGCCGTTGCCTCGTCATGCAGCAGCACGCCCAGCGGGCTGGTTTTATTGGAGTTGAGCTCGGCGCTGGCAGTTTTCAGGTTGTTGACCATTACGTTGGCCGATGAAACCGTTTCGTTTAGCCTTGCAATGCTTCCCCGCAGATCCTTCATGATCACCGTATCTGTTGCAAAATCATTGGCCAGTCCACCCTTCTGGGTCAGTTTGGCTGTGTAGTCTGCCAGGGAGGCCGTCAGTGCCTGTGCATTCACGGACGCCTTTTTCATCGCGCCTAACGTCTGGTCCAAGTCATTATAAAGCCTTTCATCGTTCAGCAGCATTCCGACTGTGCCTTTTCCGGCGAGGATATTTTTACTGATGGTTTTGAACGCGCTGGTAATGCCCAGCAGGTTTTTGTTGTTTTCAGAGAGCACTGCCAGCATTTCCTCCGTACTTTCCATTTTTTCAACAACCAGCTCGTCCCCGTCTTCAATCGATGGCACTTTCTGGGTACCGCCGTAAAGCACGATGATTTTGTTACCGATCAGACCGTCGGTACTAACCTTGGCTTTGGCGTTTTTCCGGATAAATTCCTGCGATTTTTCTTCAATATTCAGCATCACCTCTACTTTCGAGTTTTCCAGGAAACGGATAGTCTTCACCGTCCCGATTTTAACCCCCGAATACCAGATATTGTTACCAGGTTTGAGACCGTTGACATCTTCGAAGATCGTTTTGATGGTGATGGTCGAGGAAAAGACCTTTTTCATACTGCCGATGGTCAGGATGCCCACCACAAAAACCAATATGCCGATAAAGACGAACAAGCCTACCTTTACGGATCGTTTGTTTGATGTTTCCATTATTACTGAATAAAATTATAATCGTAAAAGCTTTTGATTCTTTCTTCGTCGGTGTCAAATACCTCCTCGAAGGTGCCGGTTTTGAGGAATTTGCCATCCAGCAGCATCGCCACGCGGTCACCCGTTTCGCGGGCGCACGTCAGATCATGGGTAATGATAATCGAGGTAGTATGATACTTTTCTTTAACTTCATTGATAAGCTCATTGATTTCCAGACAGGTGATAGGGTCGAGTCCGGCCGTTGGTTCATCGTAGAGCATAATTTCAGGTTTTAAAATCAGCGTACGGGCGATACCGATACGCTTTCGCTGACCGCCTGAGAGCTCAGAGGGCACCTGGTTGATGGTTTGAAGCAGGCCAACGGCATCAAGCACATATTCGACCTGCTCATTGATTTCTGCACGGCTCAGGTTAGGGACATTTCTGACCAGTGGGAATTCCAGATTTTCGCGCACTGTCATACTATCGTAAAGGGCGCTGTTCTGGAAAGAAAAGCCGATTTTCAACCGCAAGTCGCGTAGTTCTTTCTCATTCAATTTCGAAACTTCGCGCCCCAGGACGATGCACTCGCCACGGTCCTGCGTGAGCAGGCCCACCATAATCTTGATCAGCACCGATTTTCCAGTTCCCGACCGGCCCAGCACGACTACGTTTTCACCCTTTTCCACCGTCAGATCCACGCCCTGTAATACATGCAGGTTCCCGAAGGATTTATACAGATCCTTTATTTCGATAACCGGCTCGCCGTTGTTGATCATTTCTTGCATTTTATACTCTGAAATAATTGGATACCTGAACAATGATCACCTCTTCGATAAAGATGAGAAACATCGAAATAACGACCGCGGAATTGGCGGCTTTACCCACGCCTTCCGTGCCTTTACTGGCATTATAACCCTGATAGCAACCCACTATGCCGATCGTAAAACCATATGCGACCGATTTTGCTACCGAAGTGCCGATATCCAAAAAAGTGATCTGTTCAAACGCACTTTCGAAGAAGGCAATAAAACTTGTGCCTTCGTTGAGCGTAACATTCAGGAAAGCGCCCATCAAACTCACCAGTGTACAGTAAAACATCAGGATCGGAATGGTGATGGTGGAGGCTAGTACCCGGGTTACCACAAGAAATTTGAAGGGATTAACCGCCGACACTTCCATTGCGTCGATCTGTTCGGTAACACGCATGGAGCCCAACTCGGCCCCTATGCTCGATCCGATCTTGCCCGCGCTGATAAGTGCGGTGACCAATGCAGCCAACGCCCTGACGATGGCAATGGCTACAAGGGAAGGCAGCCAGGAAGTAGCCCCGAATTCAGCCAGCGAAGGACGCGATTGTTTTGTAAATACCATTCCTGTAATAAAACCGGTAAGGCTGATCAACAACAATGATTTATTGCCGATCGCATAGCATTGCTTCACCATTTCCTGAAACTCCATTCTGCCTCGGAATGTCTCCCGGAAGAACCGAATAAAGAAAACATACGCGTTATAAACTGCCAGAAAGGCGTGATCCAGACTTCTGCTGTAGACGTGTTGCTTTTTCTTAGCGCTCATTCAGTTGGGACCAAAAGTGATCTTAAAGTTCTTATATCGTTTTTTTAGCGAGGAAGCGACAGCGGTGCGCGTTCCCCGTTTTCCAGCATCCGGTCCTCAAACCAGCGCATCCTGTAAGCATTCATGGCATTTTTGCCCAGCTGGCTCAGCAACCGGTAATTAGCAATCACGCCCACAGCCGCCCCGATCCCTGGGATCAATTGTGCCATTTTAGCCAGATCGATGTAATCACGGTACTCCTGCTGGAATGTTTTCCAATCAAATTGATGAATGTCGTCAGGAAGGTCCCTGCTCTTTGCCTGCCAGTTGATCATCCTGGTAAAAATTTGCTGGCGCTCTTTCTGGCTTGAAAAAGTGAGCTGGAATATATGGAGTATAAAAAGTCGTTCCCGGTAATCGTTGACCGGCCTTCCATACAGCGCAGCAATTTCAAACAGCAGCTTTATCTTAATCCCGATCAGTATGGGAAAGTCGGCTAATGCAAGCCAGAAACCGCCCGCTCCGGCAATGCCGCCTTCGGCCGCCCCGGCGTTTTTGTAGAATGCGATTTTCTTACTGACGGCAAGCTCAATGTCTTGCAACGAGTCCCTGCTAGCAGGCGATGATGTCGTAAACTCCGCGCCTGTCAACACCGCGCGGATCATCTGCTTGATCGTGGCTGTAATGGCCTGGTGTACTTTATCGGGTATGATATTATTGATTTTGTCCTGGACTTTCTTGGAGGTACGGTCTATAAAGTTGGGCCTCTTTTGCATGCTTTGCTGCCATTTGAACAGCTCAGGCTTCACTTTTTCTTCATAACTGTTGATGTGCATATCGGTCAAGGCTAAGATTCAGATCGGGATAGAAATTGGCTGGCTTACCCTATTTACATCCAGGTTAGCAAAAATCATTCCAATAACGTATAAAGCCAAATTATCGGTTAAGAATTCCCGATTATCCAAAGCGAGAATGCTTTGCGGCCCTGACAGGGCCCAAACGCTGAACGCTATATGTAAAACTATCTAACCAACAGCTTTTTACTGAATGATTTGTCTTTTGATTTGAATTGCAGAATATAAATGCCAGCCGAGAGATCCGGCAAAGCAGCTGCAATCTGTTTTTGTTGTATCACCGGATAACTAAAAACACTTTGACCGTTGCTATGCAGCAGATCAAGCGTTCCGCGCTCTGGCTTATGAATTGTAACCGTAATAGGCTCGCCTTTTACCACTGGGTTTGGAAATACTGAAAATACAGGTTGGTGCTCTTCCACGGCCAGCATAAGTGGGGCCTGTATTTCCACCTGCGCGTAATCGCTTGATTCCGAATCCTTGCTGATTGCTTTTACGCGGTAAAAGAGCTTAGGGGCCAGCGACAGATCGAGCTCGTCGGTGAACTGCAAGGTATTGCTTTTTAGACGGGCAATCGTGGTAAACGAATTATTATCGCTCGCTCTTCGTTCCAGCAGATATTCTTCCGCTCCGGGTATGGCCTCCCAGTTAAGTTTTATTGCTGTATTTCCCTGCGTAGCAGCCGTCAATAAACTTGGTTTCAAGGCGGTCGATATGGGAACATTTAAAAAGGTAAATGCCCTCATTTCGTTTTTGTTGGCCAGGTAAGGCCCCAGGAATGGGAAAAAAGGCCCGTCTTGCGGGACAAACAGCGGCAGATAGCTAAGTGTGCATGCATTATCGGCCGCATTGAGCTCTAGAATAATGCGGTTACCCTCGGCCTTGCACGACACCACAGCGCCTGCCGATCCGTTCAGGTAAAAGAAATCCTTCATATGCAGGGTTACACCGCACCTGTCGTGACGATACACCAGTTACCTTAACCGGACGGCCTTTACGCCCTCTCGGGTAATTGTGACGGGGTTAATCATTCCTTTATCGTCAAATGTCATTTCATCAATGCACGTTTCGCGGTGGTTTCCATCGGTTTCCGTCAACGGCCGGCGGTGATAAACGATGTACCACTCGTCTTTGCCCGGAACCTGCACCACAGAATGGTGGCCTGCTCCGGTAGCAACTTTGGGATCTTGCTGCAAAATTTTGCCAACGCGCTCAAATGGGCCGAATGGGGAGTCTGCAATGGCATAAGCCACTGAATAATCCGGGCCTGTCCAACCACCTTCCGACCACATAAAATAGTATTTACCATTGCGGATAAACATGAACGGGCCTTCGACGTAGCCTTTTGGCGTAATTTCTTTGAAAGTTTTGCCGTCTTCGAAAGGCTCGAACCCGGTGAAATCGCTTTTCAACTTGGCCACATTGCAATGGCGCCATCCTCCATAAAAAAGGTAATACTGGCCGTCCTTATCGCGAAACACAAACTGGTCGATAGGCTGGGCTCCATTATGAAACTTGTCGATCAATGGTTTGCCTAGATAATCCTTGAATGGCCCTTCGGGACGATCGGCGATTGCCACACCGATTCCTCCTTTTTCCTGATCATTTTGAATGTCATTGGCCCCGAAAAACAAGTAGTATTTCTTTTCTTTTTCGATGATCGACGGCGCCCACATCGCGCGCTTTGCCCATTTGATCGCCGAAGTGTCGATGATGTTGGGGTGTTTCGACCAGCTTACCAGGTCTTTGGAAGAAAAGGCATCCATATGGACCTGTTGGTTGTAAGGCGCCGAGAAGGTGGGGTATATCCAAAAGGTTTTGTTGAAAATGATCCCCTCAGGATCTGCATACCATCCTGGGAAAACCGGATTGCCGGAGGTTTTTTTCTGGGTTTGGGAAAAAGCGGTAAAGCTTGTAAGACACAGCAGGGATAATCCTATCAGTTTTTTCATCATAAATTGAAATCAGCGAAAATGTAACCGCAGTAAAGTTCTTAATTTTTGCCTAATTAATAAACTTCACCAGCGCCCCCTCCGCCAAATTCCCCTCCACCGAATTCAAGACCGCTTTCGGCTGGTGTTTGTCCCAACTTCTGAGCGATCAGGATCGCTTCAAGGTCGCCAAATTTCCTTTTTCCTTCCTGCTCGTCCGATATTCCGTGTTTGGGTGTGTGCAGGTAGCGGATAAGCCCTACCGCCAGTATGATCATCAGCATCCCGCCGCCTGCGAGCAGTTGAGATCCGGTGACGGGAGAGAAATAATTGAAATAGGTATGGACAGAGAATGCGAATGCTAACAGGCCAATAACAAGCAATATCCGGTTGCCTTTTTTAAGTCCTGCAACGATATAAAAGGCGGGAATGGCCAGTGTGAAAAAGTAGAAAAGGGGGGCAAATGAAATTTGTGGTGCAATGGCTGCACTAAGATCATTCATCATTGCATTTCCCTCGCGCACCACAAGGTAATTGCCGCCGAGATAGAATGTGACAAGGGCCAATATTTCCAGGATGTTGCGGCATGCTGTGTAGTAAATGCTTCGGATTTTTCTGGCAAAAAAGTAAACAGCCGCGGACAACGCCATGATACCGAATGGGAGCAATGCCTTACCCAGCGGAAATTTAACCATCAGGCTTGACATAAATAGGAAAAGCAACCCAAAAGCCACAATAACCGCCAGCAGATCGGCGTACCGGAGTATTACCGGCACCAGGATAGCCAGCCCGAGCAGGCAGTAGAACCAGGTGTCAGCGTTTTCAAATAGCAAAAAGACGGGGACCATCGCAGCCGTAACAGCAGCATATAACAATGCATTGTCGATTCCCGAGTGGAATAGTTTATTGGTTTTGATCAGATGTTCGAGAAAGAAAGTAAAGCAAGCGCAGCAGATCAGGCTCAACAGGGAAAAGCCGACTTCCGAGCCGGTGTCGTAAAAAAATAGCGAGACAAACCCTACAAAAAATGAGCAGGCAATGACTGCAAAAAAGAACAGGCCAATCTTTACAAATATGCCGGGGCGGTAGAATTTTTCTTCGAATACTTCTTTGACCTCAGCTTCTTGCTCTTTGGTCAGAAGGTTTTTGGAAACCCATTCGGATGCTGTTGACTGGATGTACATATGTTCGATCCAGGTTTGGTTGTAGGCCTTTTTCATTTTTTGATTCCGAGGAATTTTTTAAAGTTTAACAAAAAATAAATGACTCCCACGCTGGTGAACAGGAAGTAAAAGATCCCCAGTCCGAGTGCGGCATCCGCGCCAAGATTGACGAATATAGTATAGGTAATAATCACATAGCCATACACTGTGCCCATCAGCAAAAAGATCAGCGATTGCGCGCGCCTGGCGCGCAGGATGAAGAAATAGCAAAGCCCGGCGCCGATTAGGAAGAAGACGACCTTCGGCGCATGACTGGACAAACCGACTTGCGTGGCCAGCAATGCAAGATTACCACCCATTAACAGATAGGTAAATGCGAAATGCTTTTTGACATTCTGTTCTTCGGATATCCAGCCTACACATACCAGTACGGCGCCCAGGGCAATGGCCATATAAATCAATTTTGCATCGGTAAAATCGTTGGCGGAAAGCACCGATAGCGGAGCGATCGTCAGCCCCAGCCAGGATGCAAGGCCCGTAATGGCCATCGATAATGCGCCACGGTGATCAAACCTGTAAGCGCAAAGAAAAAACAGGATTGTCGGGATCATCACAGCCAGCCCGTACCGGGATCCGAATACGTTGTATTGAAATTGTAAATAGCCTTCAAGCCCCAGAAAAGTGGTACAGCCCAGCAACAGCACATAATCGACGAGCTTATTAGGATTTTTAACTGCCTCGTTGCTGTAAGGCAGGCTGTTCTTGTATGTGTAGTAAAAGCATGCGATCGTAAGGCAGGTTATGGCGGCGATAATGGCCTGATGCCCAATCGTGTCGATGTTTTCGTAAATAAGGATTCCGGTGCCGGTGCTGAAAAGCAGGATACCCATATATAAAATCGACCGGAGTTCCCAATGGACCGAAAAAGGCCGGTCTGCATGGAAATCAGCAATGGCATCGGCCTGTTCTTGTGAAATAATGCCCTTGCCGGTCAGGGCGCTAAGGATAGATGATGTTGTCATGGAGGTTGAGACGAGGGGAGGCAAAGGTAGGGAGTTTGCCGGAATGATTTCGCTCGTAACTTCCTGATTTATCGAACGGGAGGAGGCGTTTTATTAATGGTATATTACAAAAAACGAAGTGTAAAATTTTCTTTGGCTTGTTCTTTGCGAAAGAATACCAGCCCGACCCAGAACAGGTCGACTGTAAGCGTCACCTGCGGATGGGCTTTGATGTGCTCCCAGGCACGCGTCATTTCCTCCGACCAATAAATGTCATCGAAAATGAAGAGGGAATCATTACCGGCATGAGGCAGGCATTGCTCGAAATAGCGCACCGTCGGCTCATAACGGTGATTGGCATCGAAATAGGCAAAATCAAGCGTCGTTTGCAGCTGTCCTAACCGGTCGGGAAGTGTCTGATCGATGTTACCTACGACTATTTCAATATTATCAGCATGAAGCTCTACGAAGTGCTCCGCTGCCTTACGTGCAGTTTGCGGACAGCCCTCGAAAGTGATAAGCTCTGCCTGCGGATTCGCCCTGGACATATATAATGTAGTCAGGCCGAGTGAGGTACCAAGCTCCAGAATGGTCGCTGGCTTGAACCTTTGGATGAGCCTGTAAAACAACTTGCCGAATTTGGCTGGCTTCTCGGCATTTTTAGCAATGGTACGGATCTGGCGCAGGTTTGACTTGTTAACCCTCGAGCCGGCGCCCAGGTCCAGGATTTCGATCTCTTCCCGGGAGTAGAGCAGTTTTTTTCGAAGCTTTTTGATGTCCTCGTAATGCGGATTACTATCCCTTTTTACGGCGATAACGTGATTATAAAGCTCGAAAAGGAACGGGGAGTGAATAGAATGCTCGTTTCCTGAACGTAAAAGGTACTTAATATAAGCTGCAATCAATGGTGCGGTGTTTTAGGCAAGTGCCCGGCCATGCAGGCGGGAAAACTAGTTCAGTCGATAAGGGGCGATCAGGGAAAATGCAGGGATAACGACCCGAAACTGGCGACCGTCAAGCACACGCTCCATCAGGTAGGTGCCGGCCATCTTTCCCATATCGGTACGCAGGTTGCATCCCGAGACGTAATCATGGATGTCGCCCGGTTCAAGCACGGGTTGCAGTCCCACGATGCCTGCACCCTCCACTTCGCGGACCGTACCGTTGGCATCATATATAAGCCAGTGCCGTCTCAAAAGTTTAACGGTATGTTCGCTATGATTTTCAATCAGGATCTTATAGGTAAACACGTAGTGATCCTGGCCCGGATTGGAGTAATCTGGTTGATATTCCGTCAAAACAGTGACTTTGACACCATCTGTAACTTTGGAAACCATATGGACCGAGGGCGTATTAGAGTTTAAGAACTGATTGTGTAACGGCAAATATACCCGTTTATGCTTCCCTTTTAGCGAAAATAGTAATCTATTGGTGATAAAAGCAAATCAAAAAACACATAATTTGGTTTCGAAATCAAAAACGATGATATGGATGTAAAGATAGAGCAGTCATGGAAAGAAAGGCTGGCGCCCGAATTTGAGAAGCCTTATTTCGCATCGCTAGCCTCTTTTGTGAAAGAAGAATACGCTACAAAACAGATATTCCCACCCGCTAAACAGATTTTTAATGCCTTTAACCATTGCAGCTTTGACGACTGTAAGGTTGTAATACTTGGTCAGGACCCTTATCATGGATTAGGGCAGGCACATGGCCTGTGTTTCTCTGTCAATGACGGCGTCAGGATGCCGCCGTCGCTGGTCAATATTTTCAAAGAGATCAGGGAAGACCTGGGGAAGCCTGTGCCTGCATCGGGAAACCTTGAAAGGTGGGCCAGGCAGGGCGTTCTGCTGCTCAATGCGACCTTAACGGTGCAAAGCGGGGCGGCGGGGTCCCACCAGAACCGCGGCTGGGAACGGTTTACTGATGCGGTGATCAAATGCGTTTCTGATGAGAAAAGCAATGTCGTATTTATGCTTTGGGGAAGGTATGCACAAGAAAAAGGCGCGGTTATCGACGCCTCGAAGCATTACGTACTGAAAGCCAAGCACCCTTCACCGATGTCTGCCAATGGAGGCGGCTGGTTTGGCACACGGCATTTCAGCAAGGCTAATGCATACTTGGTCAGTAAAGGACTGGAACCGATTGAATGGTAGAGACAATAAAAAGAGAGCCGGGATGCCCGGCTCTCTTTAAGATTTTCACTCCTATTACTATTGTTAATTATTTCTCAATGTTGGAATTCATTTCCAGCACTTTGTCCCAATGTCCTTCGTTGGCCTTCACGAACTCAAGCCTGTCTGCATTAGCCGTGTATTCCTGTGCACTTTCGTTGGTACGGAAAGTCAGGTAGTGGATCACGTCAAACTCCTGTTGGCTGCTTGCGGACTTTTGGACATGCCCTGCTGAATAAGCAACCACATCTTTCACCGCATTTTTCATTGAAGCAAAATCACGCAAGTGTTTTTCCACTTCCTGCGCGGTAGTGCCCGGCTTAAATTTAATACAAACCACGCGCTGAATCTCAGCTGGTTTGTGTGGTACGTAAGCTCCGTAAATAACCAGCATAAATACGCACAGCGCAAAAACCGGTACCAGATATCCTAATGTTTTATTTCTAGTTTTCATTATAGCAAAATCAATAAATGCACTTTTTATTTTTCTTGCTACAAATTTAAAACATTATTCCATAATTGTATTATTTGTATATTAAATATAAATAATTTTGAAA
>NZ_JAMOZL010000018.1 GCF_023667495.1 Dyadobacter sp. MSC1_007 | reverse complement strand
CAAAGAACGTTGCTCTGAATCTTTCAGAACTAGTGGTTTCGCCGTCTGCGCTACCGTTGTTCCCGATTGGGAGTGCAAAAGTGCAGGCTTTATTTTTAACATGCAAACATCTACCGCAAATATTTTACCAACTTTTTTTGCACCAATACATAACCGGCTGATAAACAATAATAACCACAGATAAAATATTTCAAAAAATTTCACCTTGCTTTGTACACCCTTATCCCTCCCGGCAATAGCCATTTCAAAGCATCCAATTTTTCCATTTATTAGTACAATACAATCTTTAATACCATCTGCTTAACCTGCGCCAAAAACAAAGAGGTGCCTGATCGACGATCAGGCACCTCTTCTATATTGTAGTTTCAAATCCTTATTACGACCCGCAAGCCTCGCACCCTTCCGGATCATCGAGCGAACATTGCATATCAGAGCGGTTATCACGGGGCACAGCAGGTTTCGCATGCTCCTCTGCATATTGGACGTAATTCAGCTCTTTCTCTGCCACCACAGCGATCGCAGGTTCCAGTTGCGGCTCCGCCTGCTTGCTGACAGTAAACTGTACCGGGTCGGAAGCTGCGCGGGTGCGGAGATAATACATCCCCGTTTTAAGACCTTTTTTCCAGGCATAGAAATGCATGGAGGTCAGTTTACCGAAGTTTGCTTCTTCCATGAAGATATTAAGCGACTGCGACTGGCAAATAAACGCCCCGCGGTCGGCGGACATATCCAACAGGCTTCGCTGCTTGATCTCCCATGCTGTCTTATAGAGATCTTTAATGTTTTGAGGAATATTCGGGATTGCCTGTACCGATCCGCTCGCACGGACCAGATTGTTTTTCATCTCTTCATTCCAAAGACCCAATCTTACCAGATCTTTCAACAAGTATTTATTCACTACCACAAACTCCCCAGACAGCACCCTTCTTACATATATATTGGAAGTGAATGGCTCAAAGCATTCGTTGTTGCCCAGAATCTGGCTGGTTGACGCCGTTGGCATCGGAGCGAGCAACAATGAATTACGCACACCATGCTGCACCACTTCTTTCCTCAGCTTCTCCCAATTCCAGCGTTTGCTCTCCGGTGTTACATTCCACATATCGAACTGGAACACGCCTTTTGAGATCGGACTTCCTGCCCAGCTTTCATACGGGCCGTGTTGAATAGCTAATTCCATCGACGCCTCCATCGATCCGTAATAGATCGTTTCGAAGATGTCTTTGTTCATCTGACGTGCTTCATCAGAATCGAACGGCATGCGCATCATACAGAATGCATCCGCAAGGCCTTGCACTCCGATACCGATTGGGCGGTGCCTTTTGTTGCTCTTCTCAGCTTCCGGAACCGGATAGAAGTTCAGGTCTATAATCTTATTCAGGTTGCGGGTAATCACTTTCGTGATTTCATATAGCTTCTTGTGATCAAAACGCATAAAACCGTCTGCATCCTGCTCCACAAACTTGGGCAATGCGATTGATGCCAGGTTACATACGGCCACTTCGTCTGGCGCAGTATACTCGATGATCTCGGTACAAAGGTTCGAGGACTTGATCGTTCCCAGGTTTTGCTGGTTCGACTTGCTGTTCGCATGGTCCTTATACAACATATAAGGTGTACCCGTTTCGATCTGGGATTCCATAATGGCAAACCAAAGGTCCTGAGCCTTGATGGTCTTGCGCGCTTTTCCTTCGAGTTCGTATTGTTCGTACAATTTCTCAAACTCCGCGCTGTGGGTATCCGACAAGCCGGGACATTCGTGCGGACAGAACAACGACCATGTGTCATTAGCCTCAACACGCTTCATAAATAAGTCCGGGATCCACAATGCATAGAAGAGATCGCGTGCGCGCTGTTCCTCTTTTCCGTGGTTCTTTTTCAGGTCGAGGAAATCGAATATATCCGAATGCCAGGGTTCCATATATATAGCGAACGAACCTTTGCGTTTTCCGCCGCCCTGATCCACATATCTTGCAGTATCATTAAATACCCTGAGCATCGGAACGATACCGTTGGATTGCCCATTCGTTCCTTTAATATATGTACCCGTCGCACGGACGTCATGAATGCTCAAACCGATACCACCGGCCGACTGCGAGATCAATGCACAATTTTTAAGCGTATCATAAATACCGCTGATGCTGTCCTCTTTCATTGTAAGCAGGAAGCAGGACGACATTTGTGGCTTAGGCGTGCCCGCATTGAACAACGTTGGGGTGGCATGTGTAAACCATTTTTCCGAAAGCAAATGGTATGTCTCGATAGCCGCCTGGATATCCTCCTGATGTATCCCTACGGCTACACGCATGAGCATATGTTGCGGGCGCTCGACAATTTTTCCGTCAACTTTCAGTAAATAAGATTTTTCGAGTGTTTTATAGCCGAAATAATCATAGGCGTAGTCGCGGTCATATATAATAGTAGAGTCAAAGAGTGATGCGTTCTGGCGGATCACTTCGTAAACCTCTTTGGATATCAGTGACGCGTTTTCACCCGTTTTAGAATCTATATATGTATAAAGACGCTTCATTGTAGCCGAAAACGACTTCAATGTGTTCTTGTGCAAGTTTGAGATAGCTACCCGCGCTGCAAGAATAGCATAGTCGGGGTGCTTGGTGGTCATGGAGGCTGCGGTTTCAGCAGCAAGGTTGTCCAGTTCGGCGGTTGTAACGCCATCGTAAATACCGGAAACCACCTTCTTGGCTACTTCGATCGGCTGGATGTAATTGGTGTCCAGGCCATAGCTCAATTTCTCAATGCGGGCAGTCACCTTGTCGAATTTCACGGATTCGCGGCGGCCGTCACGCTTTATTACATACATTGACATAATAATGTGGTGTTTTATAGAACGTTAGTGATGTATATTTTCAGGATTTCACTCGGAGATGATTTCTAAAAATCTCTTGAAGTAACATTAAATAAATCAGAATCGCAACCGGTATTTACGCCTTGAAAACGAGTATATCAGCATAGTACAAATTATGAAATTGTTAAGAAACTAATAGCTAGTTGATTACGGGAATGGCTAGACTTAATAGTTGCAATCAAAAAACTTTAAACATTTTTTAATTCAAAAATTTGAAACATTTTTTTTAAGGCTTATTTACGACAGGATTAACTAAAATTACACTTCGATTGAAAATCAGTTACTTACATGGTATGCATTATTTATAATTAATCTAAACTTGCAAACTTTATAGCAACCAGAAATTTTGATTACTACATAAAAATTTAACTATCAGTCTTAAACATCCACACAATATGAGCACAATTATCGAACAGGCCGACAGGCGGACATTCCTGAAAAAAGCATCCGGCCTGGCCGCCGGACTGGCTGTAAGTGGCCCACTTACTGAGGCATTGGCCTTGGGTATCGAAACCGCCGCTTACAACATTCCATTGGGTGTATATGCAGCCTATGATAAGGCCCATTTCCTGAAAGAATCGGGCTGCGCTTACATTGAAGAATCCGTAGCAGGATTCCTGATCCCGAAAGAAGGCGACGAGCAATATGAGAAAAACCTTCAGCAGCTCCGGCAGGACCATTTTCCGATCAAGTCGTACGTGATATTGCTTCCCGCCGACCTCAAAACCCTCGGCCCTAATGCCAATCATGAAGCGATACTTCAACGGACAGAACTTGTCCTGAAACGCGCAAAAGAATGCGGCTCTCAATATGTGGTATTCGGAAGCGGTGCTTCACGAATCATCCCCGAGGGCTTCGATAAGGCCACTGCGAAAGCGCAACACATCGACCTTACAAAAAAAATGGCACCGCTTGCTGAGAAGTATGGTGTGACCATCGCGGTAGAACCGCTCAATCGGGGTGAGACGAACTTTATTAACAGTCTTGCCGAAGGCGTGGAAATAGTGGACGCCGTGAAAAGCCCGAGAGTGAAGCTGCTTTGCGACATCTACCATATGTTAAAAGAAGATGAGCCAGCTACCGAGATCATTAAATACGGCAAGCATATTGTCCATTGCCATATTGCCGAAAGGGAAAAGCGCACGCCTCCGGGTGTAATGGGTGATGATTTCAGGGCTTACCTCGGCGCATTGAAAAAGATCAACTACAAGGGGGGCTTGTCTATCGAGTGCTTTGTATACACGGATTTTGAAAAAGAAGCTAAAAGAGGAGTTGAAGTCCTTAAACAGCAACTCAGTGAGGTTTAGCACCTTCTTTTAAACGCGTATCACATTAATATAAAAAAAGATAGCGTTTCAATGTTGATTTACAAAGAAGGATTTTTTACTTTTGCAATCCTTTTTGAGAATTGTATCGAAACACATAATACCATATACCAATGAAAAAAGATATTCATCCCAACTATAGAGAGGTAGTTTTCTGGGATCTATCAAGCGACTATAAATTCATTACGCGTTCTACTATAGAAACTACTGAAAACGTTACCATGGAAGACGGCAAGTCTTACCCTGTGTACAAAGTCGAGGTTTCTTCTCAGTCACACCCTTTCTACACTGGTAAAAATGTACTGGTAGATACTGCAGGACGTGTTGACAAGTTCAGAAAGCGTTACGGAAAATAAGCCGTTTTGACTGGCGTAGGCTGGTTTATAGCGACTTGAAAAGTATTGAAGCAGTCTCCCGACAAATATGTTCGGGAGACTGCTTCTTTTTTTGCCGTAACCAATAAAATGCCCGAACTTTGGCCGCACATACTTTGCCCAATATGCCAAATATCATTCTTTTTGACGATCCCGCGTTACGAATTCAACTGTTACCTTTTACATATACAAGACCAGTCGCCAAGATCAGGTGTGGCATTCATACATTGTCTGAAAAGTGGGCCGATAGGCTGCATACCACCGTTTCATTTCAGACGGAGGCGTATTTGACCGATAAATTCCCGCTGCATTTTTCTGGCGACAATCTTTTTATCAACGGCGCGCTCTGTCCGGATGATCACCTGACCGGCATTATCAAAGGCCTGCCAAATGGTGCTGCGCTGATCTCAGATCGAAACGAAGTCCTGGCAGTCAGAACGTCATCAACCTGGCATCCAACCGATGGCAGTTTGGGACTTTCGACAGTGAACTACGCCGAACCATTCACGATGATCCGGAATGTTTGGGATATATTCACATTTAATGGAGCACAGATCAAGGCTGATTATGAGCGGATCGCTTCTGTACGGAAATCGGTGGGTATTTCGGATCCGTTTACGCATTGCTATAACTCCGAAAACGTATTTGTAGAAGAAGGTGCAGTTATTAAAGCTTCTATTTTGAATGCAGAAAATGGCCCGATATACATTGGAAAGAATGCATTGATCCAGGAAGGATCGATGATCCAGGGGCCTTTTGCCATTGGCGATAATGCAGTGCTGGCGCAGGGCACGAAAATTCGCCCGAATACGACCGTCGGCCCGTCTTCAAAAGTAGGGGGTGAAGTGAGCAACTGCGTGATTTTCGGTTATAGCAATAAAGGGCACGATGGCTACCTTGGCAATTCCGTTCTTGGCGAATGGTGTAATCTGGGAGCCAATACGAACAACTCAAACCTTAAAAACGACCACAGCTCCGTTAAACTGCACAGTTACGCATCCAATGCGCTTGCAGACACCGGTTTATTGTTTTGTGGATTGATGATGGGGGACTATTCCAAAGCTGGAATTTCGACGATGTTCAATACCGGGACCGTTGTTGGCGTAAGTGTGAATGTGTTCGGGGCCGGCTTTCAGGATAAGCACGTGCCATCCTTTTCATGGGGAGGTACGGAGAGCCGTTCAGAATACCGGTTTGATAAGGCACTAGCTGTCGCCAGGGATACCGTGAGCCGCAGAGGTATTGATTTTACTTCCAAAGATGAGGCTATTATGCGTTCCGTTTTCGATAATACCAAGAGTCAGCGGGAAAGTTGAATATCCTATTTATATTAAGATTAACTAATTAACCGCCGTGCTTTTCAAAGACATTCCGGGACTTGAAAACATCAAATCGACCCTGAGACGATCAGTTCGCAACAGCCACCTGGCCCACGCCCAGCTGTTCGACTATCCTACGGGCGGCGGCGGACTGGCTATGGCGCTGGCTTTTTCAACCTATATCAACTGTGAAAACAGGGCAGAGGACGATGCTTGCGGCATTTGTGCTTCCTGCGCAAAAATGGCCAAACTGGTCCATCCGGATTTCCATTTCATTTTCCCGATCGCTACTTCCAAAAAAATAGACGGCAAAACCAGTGAGGCATTCCTTCCGGCGTGGCGCTCATTTTTATTGGAAAACCCATACCGCGTATTGCCCGAATGGCTCGATCATATTGGTGCTGATAACAAACAGGGAAATATTTCGGTAGAGGAAGCGCGTGGCATATTAAGAAAGCTTTCGGTGAAGGCTTATGAAGGTGAATACAAGATTTTGCTGATCTGGAAACCGGATATCATGAATGCGGCTTCTTCCAATGCCATATTGAAAATCCTGGAAGAACCACCTGAGAAAACATTGTTCCTGCTCGTCAGCGACCAGTCGGACAAGCTTTTGACGACTATTATATCCAGAACACAACGCATTACAATACCCTCCTTTTCGGATTCCGAAGTGCGTTCCTATTTGAAGCAAAATCAGTTTAGCGACGGTGCCGCAAACCAGGCCGCCTATCTGTGCGACGGAAACTTGTCGGAAGCGATCAAATTGGTGCAGGAATCGGAAGACGACCGCTCGGCATGGTTCGCGGACTGGATGCGATCGTGCTATAAATTTGATGTAGCGCATTTGGTACGGCTGGCGGATGGTTATGACGTAATGAGCAAGGAAAAGCAGAAAGGTTTAATGGAATATGCATTAAGGCTGTTCCGCGATATGCTTGTGTGGAGCCACGGTGCAGGCGAGCTCTTGCGCGTGCCTGAAGAAGAGCTTACCTTCGTACAGAATTTTTCAAAGGCAGTTAATTTCGAATCCCTGGAAGGCATGATTGAGGAAGTAAATACAGCCTATTACCACGTTGAGCGCAATGTGCGGGCAAAAATGATCTTCCTGGACCTTTCCTTGACCATTTCGCAGTTCTTTCAGCGGAGATGAAACGACCCAAAGAAATCATCGGCGCAACGGATATTGCAGATCTGCCCGAACTCGGATGGTACAATGTGCCCGTCAGGATCGACTCCGGTGCTGCGACGTCGGCAATCCATTGTTCGAGGGTACGACTGAGCCATGAAAACGGCCAGGAATTGCTTCATATTTATCTGGACGCCAAAAGAGGGGCGCCACAACGGTCCTTTACAGTTACGGACTTTAAAGAAACAATCGTCCGCAATTCCTTTGGCAAAGAGGAAAAGCGGTATGTGATCAAGACACCGATTAAAATTTTCGGCAGGAAAATACGTACCGAGTTTTCACTGGCCAATCGCCAGAAAATGAGCTACCCTATTTTGCTTGGCCGGAAACTACTCAAAAACAGATTTGTCGTCGACGTATCTCAAAAGAACCTCTCGGCGGCAAGACATTCAAAGGCACCATCACGTTCCCAGGAAATAAGCACTGATTAAATCGGGGACTCCCCTTTACATTTTCAATCATTATTTTATGAAAATCGCCGTATTATCCACCAATCCCGACCTTTATTCGACAAGGCGGCTGATGGAGGCAATCAAGCAGAAGGGCCATGAAGCGGTGGTGATCGATCATGTCAAATGTTTTGTAATGATAGAAGGCGGCAAGCCTTCCATTATGTACAAGGGCAAACCGATAGTGGGTATCGATGCTGCCATTCCACGGATTGGGACGTCGGTAAATGCATTCGGCTGCGCAGTGGTGCGCCAAATGGAGTTGATGAAGATATTCACGACCGTCAAATCACAGGCGATCCTGAGATCGCGCGACAAGCTTAGAAGTATGCAGGTGCTTGCAAAAGCAGGCGTTGGCATTCCTAAAACTGTTTTTGCGAAAAATCCCGCGCAGGTAAATGAACTGATCCACCTGGTAGGTGGCCCGCCTGTGATTATCAAACTGCTTGAAGGAACTCAGGGCGTCGGTGTTGTGCTGGCCGAAACGACCAAGACTGCTAAATCTACCATCGAGGCATTCTACGGGCTAAGGGCCAATTTCCTGATCCAGGAATATGTTGCCGAATCGAAAGGCGCCGACATTCGTGCTTTTGTTATAGGTAATAAAGTAATAGCAGCCATGAAACGGCAAGGTGCCGAGGGAGATTTCCGCTCTAACCTTCACCGTGGCGGCTCTGGATGCATGATCGAACTTACTCCTGAAGAAGAAAATACCGCTATCGCCGCAGCAAAGGCACTCGGCGTCAGAATCGCTGGTGTCGACATGCTCCAATCCGATAGAGGACCGCTGGTGATGGAGGTAAATTCTTCCCCAGGCCTGAGAGGCATCGAGGAAGTGAGTGGCATTGACATTGCGTCCCTCATTGTAACCTATATTGAAGATAAAATTGTGACGGACGAGGGTGACACGGTCGGCGTTTGATCCGCCAATTTTAGAAATCGATCGAAACGTTGACTTCATCCAACAAGGCTTGCAGTTTCACCAGAGACTTGCGGAAGTCGGCCTCCATCTTGTCCTTCCTGGTAAATCTGAATATGACTTCGGCAAACAAGTCTTTCCGGTGGTAATATTCGAGCGTAAGCCGCGTCCGGTTATCCCCTATTCTGTCGAGGATATAATATATTGTGCTATTCTTCTTTTCATCTGATTCTGTGAAAATGATCCGTGAATCAGGTTCATAAGAAAACCCGCTCGCAATAAGGATTACTTCACCATTATCCATCACCGCACGATGCCGCGTGCCGATCCCAGGAAGGTAATGGTCCAATTCCTGAATGGACTGTACGCCTGCCTGCCACTTGTGCCGGAATTCGAGATGCCCTGCCGTGTAAAACACCTTTTTGATATCTGCATCATATTCCTTTGAAACTGATATCATTTTGACCTTTTCAAGCGGTTCCAGTGCCGGGGGCGTATATGGCGGAATGGTTTCTTTCAACTTCCCGATCTGGGTATAATGAAAAGGCACCTTGTCGTTTTCCGTCGTTTTGGAACCGGAATCCCACTTCATCCAATCCGTGAAACCGGTCGGCGGAGAATCAGGAAGCAAGCTTTTTGTCACCAGCCAGTATTCGTGCTCGTCAATATCATTTTTGAGGAGCTGGTGCGCTACTATAATGTCCTTCCCAATCAGCTTGCTAAAATTCTTAACCTGATATGTCGTAAATTCTCCGTAGTGACTGATCACCTTTAATGTCAGGTTAACGGCAGAAATGCAGGCTTTGCATTGGCAGAACTTACGGTTATCATAGGCGATCAGGTACTGATGGAAGTCGCAAAACATCTTCTCGACCTGTTTGTAAAGCACATCGAGCCCGGGCGCATCACCGAATTTGTAGAAAAGAATGGCATCCCCCTCGATTTCCGAAATTTCCAGGCCAATATGGTTTGCATTGATCAGGGTTTCGAGTAATTCCTGGATGATGCGGCTGCCATGATCTATTTCTGTTTCATGCACGAAACGTGTAAAACCGCTGATATCCGGAATAAATATTAAACCTCTGTTTTCCATGGCGCAGATTGTCGTTGGCCGAATTTACGGGTATTTTTTCAGTGATGCCATTAAAACATAACTGTAAAGAAAGAACACAAGGAGTGAAAGATAGAGCAATACACTAACACTCCCTATCTTTGCCGCATGATCAAAAATGATGAACAGTATAACGAGTATCTTGCCCGCATTTACGAATTGATGCAGGCAGATCTTTTGCCGGATTCAAAGGAATATGACGAATTGAACCTGCTTGCTAATTTGGTGATAGATTATGAGAAGATCCATTTCCCACTCAAGTAAGTCATAGATTATTTTAATTACCATGCATATAAAAATAGGAACGCGCGGGAGCAAGCTGGCACTTTGGCAGGCGTATTATGTAGAAGACCTCTTGCAAAAAGGCGGTGTAGAAACAGAAATCGTAATCATCGAAACCAAAGGCGATAAGATACTTGACCGTTCTCTTTCCAAGATCGGAAGCAAAGGGGTATTTACGGAAGAACTGGAAGACCAGCTCCGTAGCGGCGGTATCGATATCGCGGTACACAGCGCCAAAGACCTGCAATCGCATTTGGACGAAGCATTCGAAATCGTTGCATTTACAGAGCGGGAACACGCTAATGATGTGCTAGTGAGCCACGATACGACGCTTTCGCTAAAAAGCGGCGAATCTTTTACTGTCGGAACATCTTCAACACGCCGCGTCGCGATTTTGAAACATTTTTATCCGCATATCAAAACGGTGGACATGCGTGGTAACCTTCAAACACGGCTCCGCAAGCTGGAAGAAGGCCAATGCGACGCGCTTCTGCTCGCGTACGCGGGTGTGCATAGAATGGAGTATGATGATAAAATTGCAGAGCATTTGCTCCTCGACGAATTTACACCTGCAGTTGGCCAGGGCAGCGTGGCTATTGAATGTGCCGTCTCGCTAGATCCTGAAAAGAAGGCCAAGCTCCGCGAACTCCTGAACAATGAACCCACCGAAACCTGCCTGCGCACCGAAAGAGCATTTTTAAAGCGACTTCAGGGTGGATGCAGCATTCCGGTTTTCGGACTTGCGACGCTGCATGAAGAGGAAATACGCATGACGGGCGGCATTATCAGCCTGGATGGCAGTGAGTTACTGCACAAAGTCCAGAGCGGGTCACCTGCATTTCCCGAAGAATTGGGAACCGCATTGGCCGAAGAACTGATCGAAGCCGGTGCCGACCGGATCCTGGCTGACATAAGAAAGCAAAACGCCGCTAATTGAAATAAAATAGTATTAAAAACGAAGAAGCCTGGCTCGCTCGAACCAGGCTTCTTCGTTTTTAATACTTATGCTTAATCTTTCTTTGGAACCGAATCTGCTGGTGTTGCAGGTTTTACCGGCAATGCGGTTGAGTCTGTTTTAACCGGAATCGCAGTGCTATCTGGTTTCACAGTTGCCGAGTCCGGCCTAACCATGGTCGAATCTCTTTTAATGGTTGAATCAGGACGCATTCCGGGACGCCCCTGCCCCTGGAAGTTACCTTGTCTTACCGGACGACCTGTGCTATCCGCAGCTGGCTTGGTTCCTGGCGCCGCTGCGCCTGGTGCTACTGCTCCGGGAGCTCCTGCGCCTTGCGGTCTGCCTGCTCCCTGCCCACCACGGCCTCCTGCGGCTGGTGTGATCGCCGGAGCGGCTGGTGCTCCACCGCCACCGCCGGTATCCATATTACCACCGCCATCGCTTTTCTGATCGTCGTTGTTCACCGATTTCTTTCTGCGTGTTTTCTGCTCCACAAAAGTCATTTTACCAAAGCGGTAAGAGAAATTCACACGGAAACCTCTATTGAACAGGAAGTTAGTGTTGTTTTGAGTAAATGTCCTCGATTCCAGGTTGGTCTCCATTTTGAAAGAAGGCGCCAGGAAGTTTTCCATTGCAAAACCAATGCTTCCGCGTTTGTTGCCGAAGTCTTTTCTGATACCGAAATCATACATACGGAAACCAGCCTGTGTACCTTGCAACTGCACATCGCGACCTCTCATAAATCCGCCTGCCTGCAATCCCCAGCCATTTTTAATTGTTAGGCTCGTACGCATACGTCCGCTTAGCACGAAGCCGCTGTTTGAGTTTTGCAATGCAGGATCAGGGCTATTGTTGGAAAGGTCCGCATAGTAAAAGTCAAATCCTCCGCCTAATTGCCATCTTTTGAAGAATGTCATGTTTCCGAAAATGTTGGCACCATAGTTCTTTTTCGAACCGATATTGCCATAGGTCGTCGTGATAACGCCCTGGTCGTTGGTGGTCCGGATGCTTTCAATCGAGCTGTTGGTGAAACGAGCGAATGTCGAAACGTTCACATACAGGGAATTTTTGAAGAAACTGGTCCCTAACTCGATCTGATCTGTCAATTCAGGTTTCAGGTTCGGGTTACCCTGTGTGATGTTCTGTGGGTTGGCAGCATTCACATTCGGGTTCAGGAACTGGATTCCAGGACGTTGTAAACGGCGGTTGTAAGCCAGTTTGATGGTTTGTCCTTTGCCAAAAGTTTGAGAAAGGTTGATACTTGGCACGAGGTTGCTGTACGCAGGCAAATTCAGATCTCCCGCTTCGCCTTGCCGCGCATCGATACTCGTGTACTCATAACGCGTACCCGCTTTTACAGTAAATCTGCTCTTGGTTGTATAAGTATAGGACAAATATCCAGCTGCCACATTCTGATCGTAATTCAGGCTGCTGGCAGGTTGAGGAGTGCTTACGTTATTGTAGTAATCAAAATTGCTCACTACCTGACGGAAAATGCCCTTACCACCCACTTCGAGCATCTGATTTTCCTTAATAGGCGTCTGATAATCCACCTGAACAGTGCTTTCCTGGTTATGGCTGCTGTTATTGTTGCCTTGTGCACCAAGCAGCTCTTTCAATTGCGTATTGTTTAATGAATAAACATCCGCATCGTAATCATTGGTCCGATTGTTACGGCTATACTGCGTCGAAATGCTCAGCTCCTGCCCCGCTTTGGCCAATGTTTTGATATAATCCAAATTCACATCCCACGTACCGGAAAGGTCTTTGCTGCTCACATCCCTGAAGCTGGTCTTCGTGGTATCACTTACTGTGTTGTAGGTGTAAAGCTCCTGATCAACTTTGGCATTGCGCATTCCGTACCGAACACCTGCCGAAAGGGAAGTCTTCGAATCTATTTCCCAATCCCAGCCAAAGTTGTAAGATCCAAATGCCATCTTATTTTTCGACTCACTGGTCTGGCGAATCGAGAACGGACTGAGTTTACCGACCTGAAGGTTTTCGGATTTACCGGGCATGTTGTAGTTGAACCTGCCGAAGCCGCCCAGACTGAAACCCATTTTGCCTACGCGGTAGTTACCCCTCAAACCTAGGTTAGAACCACGGTTACCGATACCGGTGTCGAGGTTAAGCGTTCCACCCTGGATGGTGCTCTTTTTGGTAATGATATTAATAATACCCGCTGAACCTTCCGCATCGTAGCGGGCAGAAGGCGACGTGATCACCTCTACGGATTTGATCATATCAGCTGGAATCTGCCTTAATGCATCCGCAACACTGGTCGCTATAATGGTAGAAGGTTTATTATTGATCAAAACGCGGACGTTGGAGCTACCACGCAGCGACACATTACCGTCAAGGTCAACTGTGAGCATCGGTACTTTCTTCATTACGTCTGAAGCATCACCACCCTTGCTGGTAATGTCTTTTTCAGCATTATAAACCAGCCTGTCAACTTTCTCTTCGATCATCTGGGCCATTCCCACGACTTCCACCTCTTTAAGCTGGACCACATCCGGGATAAGTGACACAGTCCCGAGATCGAGTTTGGTACGACGGTCGATTTTTACATCGTTGATAGTTTTGGTTTTATAACCAATGAAAGAAATCAGGATCTTGAAATTTCCTGAGGCTACTTTATTAAGGGTGAATGCACCCTTTTCGTCCGTTGTAGTACCGTCTATCGGATTATTAGTCTTAATATCGACCAGGGATAATGCAGCAAATTCGACTGGCTGTTTACTGGTCGAATCCACAAGGACACCTTTGATCTCTCCGTTACCCTTGGGCATATCCTCCGCTGTTCCGGGGATCACCGTCTGCCGCTGCCTGTCGCCGCCGCGATCGAAATTACCGCCGCCGCCTCCACGGCCGCCACCTCCACCGCCACCGCCAGGAAACTGGGCAAAAGCTGATGAAGTGAGTCCTGCGAATACAGCAAGGAATGTAAATTGTAAAACAAGTTTCATGGTTGGGGTTGTATAATGATATTATTCGAATGTAAAATAACGGTGTATTGAATTGTAATAAAAAAGGAATAGATAGATAGGGAAGATGTACCGATCAAAGGCCCGTTTCGGACGACATAACCCTACAAATGATCGTTGGTTTTGCAGGATAGTTGACGAATGTCCTGATTATGTGTCAAATGGAAGTATCCGTAAGTCCACATCGCCTTCGCCACCGGATCGTTAATAGAGTGCGGCACGCCATCGGTCGGTATTCGGTCTGCTTTGATCGATTGAAATAGGCAGTTTCGTATTTTCAATGTAAAATTGCAGTGATATAGTGCGTTGATGCACATCGAACTAACTAATTCATAATGGACACGCGTGCAGCCCGGAAATACCCCCCATTATTCCTCCATTTGCTTGGATGGAGTTTTCTGGCTTTGTTCCTGATGTGGCAACCGCTTAGCTGGCAAATCGAATTCCCGGTGAGTTTCTGGGTTAAACAAGCTGTGCTGTTCTCGCTGCTGATCGCCATATTTTACCTGAACTACTATTTCTGGTTTCCCCGCTTTCTTGCTAAAAACCGTTATGTCAAGTTCATGCTATTTAACATTGTATCTGTTATAGTACTCGCCGTGGTGATCGAACAAGTGAAAATCGCGATTAATCATGGAGAACAGATGGATAAGGCATTCAAGCTGGCTAGGGAGGCGAATGGAGAGAAGAAAAGACACGACCGGCTCGACTATTTTGCATTGATGACTGCGCTGATGATCATTGGGCTCAGCACCAGCGTAGCCGCTGTCCGAACAGCCCAGCTCGACAAGCAATATCGCCAGAACCTTGAAAAAGAGAAGATTAACTCAGAGTTATCATTCCTGAAAGCACAGATCAACCCTCATTTCTTTTTTAATACACTCAATAACATCTACGCTTTGACCGTCATCGACGTGGAAGCGGCGCGGGAAGCATTGCATAAGCTCTCACGGATGATGCGCTATGTGCTGTATGAAACCCAGCACGGAACCGTGCTGCTCAGCCAGGAAATTGCATTTGCCCAGGATTATATTCAATTAATGCAGCTAAGGCTTACCGATAAAGTTACCGTGCATCTGGATCCGCCCAACCCGCTGCACGACGTTTCTATTGCACCAATGCTATTCCTACCCTTTATTGAAAATGCCTTTAAACATGGCGTCAGTGCCGTACAGCCCAGCCGGATTGACATTCAGATCCGGCAGGAAGGAAATAAGATATTTGTAGAAGTAAAAAATACCTTGTTTACGGATAAAAGGGCGATTCTGGATGAAAGTAATGGCATAGGCCTTGCCAATACGCAACGCCGCCTCGACTTGCTTTACCCCGGCAAATACCAGCTCGAAGTGACAGAGAACAAAGAAGATAAAGAGTTTGAAGTACACCTGGAACTGGAAACGGCATGAGTAAATTGGAATGTATTGCCGTAGATGACGAACCGCTCGCTTTGGGACTTGTTTGCGCGTTTATCGAAAAAACCCCGTTCCTGAACCTGGCCGGAAAATATTCCAGCGCCGTAGAAGCATTACAGGTAATTCACACACAACCCATTGACCTTATTTTCCTGGACATTCAAATGCCTGATCTGACTGGCATCGAGCTTGCAAGAGTAATCGAAAAGGGTGGAAATAGAGGTCCCAGGATCATTTTTACAACAGCATTCAACCAATATGCACTGGACGGTTTCCGTGTAGACGCCATTGACTATCTCCTAAAACCCTTTAATTATGAAGAGTTCCTCCGTGCAGCATCCAAGGCACAGGCTTATGCAGAGCTTTTACAAAAAGCATCCTCGGCAGGTTCATCCGAGCCGAAGGATGAATATCTGTTCCTGAAAGTTGAATATCAGCTTGTCAGGATAGCCTATGACGACATTTTGTACACGGAGGGACTCAAAGATTACGTGAAAGTCCATCTCAAATCGGACCCCAAGCCTATTCTCTCGCTTACAAGCCTGAAAGCACTGGAAGAGAAACTTCCGGCTTCCAAATTCATGCGCGTACATCGCTCATTCATTGTCAACCTCGACAAAATCAGTGCGATAACACGCAATACCATCCAAATCGGATCCATCACTATTCCGGTAAGCGATCAGTACAAGGACAGTTTCAGCCAGTTTTTAAGCAAATGGATGTAGTTATTTCAATTCTTCCGCTAAAAAGTAACCTGTAAAACTTCCCTTCACCTTCGCCACTTTTTCCGGTGTTCCTTCGGCTATAATGCGGCCGCCCAATGCACCGCCTTCGGGACCAACATCGATGATATGGTCGGCGACTTTGATCACGTCCAGGTTATGCTCGATGATCAGCACTGTATTCCCTTTTTCAACCAGTTTGTTCAAGACATTCAGCAAATGCCGGATATCCTGAAAATGCAAGCCGGTCGTAGGTTCGTCGAGAATGTATAATGTCTTTCCAGTATCGCGCTTGGACAATTCCTCCGACAGTTTCACACGTTGCGCTTCACCGCCCGACAATGTCGTCGCATGCTGCCCTAGGGTGATGTAGCCCAATCCGACATCATTTAAAGTTTGTACTTTTCTCAAAAGACGGGGCTGATTTTCGAAGAACTCCAATGCCGTTTCGACCGTCATATCCAATATATCAGCAATGGACTTGCCCTTAAAGCGCACTTCCAGGGTTTCGCGGTTGAAGCGCTTTCCTTTACAGGTTTCGCAGTTAATATGCACATCGGGCAGAAAATCCATTTCGATCTTCTTCATACCCGCACCTTCGCAATCTTCGCACCGGCCCCCTTTTACATTGAACGAGAACCGGCCAGGCTTGTAGCCCCGGATTTTTGCCTCGGGAAGTTCGGCAAACAATGTCCTGATGTCGGTAAACAAATTCGTATAAGTAGCCGGATTGGAGCGTGGCGTTCTGCCGATCGGGGACTGGTCCACCTCGATGACTTTATCTATATTTTCAAGCCCTTCAATGCTTTTATAAGGAAGCGGCTCTCTTCTCGATTTATAAAAATGCTGATTAAGTAACGGAAACAGCGTTTCGTGGATCAACGAAGATTTTCCGCTCCCGCTCACGCCCGTAACGCAG
The DNA here is from genome assembly GCF_023667495.1 of Dyadobacter sp. MSC1_007. Classification (GTDB taxonomy): domain Bacteria; phylum Bacteroidota; class Bacteroidia; order Cytophagales; family Spirosomataceae; genus Dyadobacter. Next base: position 77,578 of record NZ_JAMOZL010000018.1, on the reverse strand, counting down.
ATCATCGTCCCCAACGGAATCGAAACCGACACATTTTTGAGGTTATGCCCTGTGCAACCTTTAAGTGTAATGGATTCTCCCTTGCCCTTCCTGCGCTTTTTAGGCACACTAATGGACTCTCTTCCACTCAGATAATCGGCGGTGAGCGAGCCGTTTTTCAGGAACATTTCCGGGGTACCAGCGCCTACCACACTGCCCCCATGCCGCCCGGCACCTGGCCCGATGTCAAGAATGTAATCCGACGCCAGCATCATATCCTTGTCGTGCTCCACCACAAGGACGGTATTACCGAGGTCGCGCAGGCTCTTTAATGAGTTGATCAACCGCACATTATCCCGCTGATGCAGGCCGATGCTTGGTTCATCCATAATATAAAGCACGCCGGTAAGCTGCGTTCCGATTTGCGTCGCAAGCCTTATCCGCTGCGCCTCTCCGCCCGAAAGCGTACGCAATGCGCGGTTGAGTGTGAGGTAATCCAGGCCAACATCAAGCAGGAAACCGACCCGTTTCCGGATTTCTTTAAGTACTTCGTGCCCGATCATCCGTTGTTTTTCTTCGAGGCGATCTTCCAGACCAACGAGCCAGTCGGCCAGCACGCGTATGTCGCTGTCGGCCAGTTCTGCGATGTCCTTTTTATCGATCCTGAAATGCAGCGATTCTTTTCTCAACCGCTTGCCATTGCATTCCGGGCAGGTTTGAGTGATCATAAAGTCTTTTAACCAGTCCTGGATCTTTTCATTACCGGACTCCTGCTGCCTTTTCAGGAAGTTAATGATACCGTCAAATTTAGTTTCCCATTCCGTTCCGGGGTATTTTTTGGATGGAACAGGAACTGCCTCCTCGCTGCCGTAGAGCACCAGCTTCAATGCTTCCTCGGGGAACTTGTCCAGCGGGGTAAGCAAGGTAATTTTATATTTTTTCAGTAAAACTTCGAGCTGTTTGAAAATCCATGCCTCGCGGTATTCACCCATCGGAGCAATGCCTCCCCTGCTGATACTGAGAGATTTGTCTGGCATAATCGAATCTTCCGTGATCTCTTCTACGACACCAAGTCCCTGGCACGTCGGGCACCAGCCGTAGGGAGAATTAAAAGAGAATGCGTTGGGGGCAGGATCGTCGTAGCTAATCCCTGATTCCGGATCCATCAGATTTTGCGAGAAATAATAAGTCTCCCCTTTGGCGCCCAGCACCATTAAAGCGCCTTTCCCCTGCTTGATCGCCGTCGCCACAGACTGGCTGAGCCTGTATCGTGATTGTGCATCATCCGCTTCTTTCTTAGGCACAACCCTGTCGATAACGATCTCGATATCATGTACTTTGTAACGGTCCAGCTGCATTTTCGGCGTAATATCCAGCACTTCGCCGTCCACGCGTACTTTGTTATAACCGAGGCGCGCTATCTGCACGAAAAGCTCACGGTAATGCCCTTTCCGGCCCTTTACCGCTGGTGCCAGCAGGATAATCTTCTGTCCGAGAAACTGGGTAAGCAACTGATTGACAATTTGATCCTGGGATTGCTTAATCATCCGCCGGCCGGTCACATACGAATAGGCCTCGCCCGCTCGTGCGTAGAGCAGGCGCAGGAAGTCATAGATCTCGGTAACGGTGCCAACCGTCGAACGCGGGTTCCGGGACGTTGTTTTTTGTTCAATACTGATAACAGGGGACAGTCCGCTGATCTTATCCACATCCGGGCGCTCCATCTCACCTATAAACCCGCGGGCATAAGAAGAGAAGCTTTCCATATACCGGCGCTGGCCTTCGGCATAAATGGTATCAAACGCGAGTGACGATTTGCCGCTTCCGCTGATTCCCGTTACCACTACTAGCTTATTCCTGGGAATGGCTACATCTATGTTTTTAAGGTTGTGTTCGCGGGCTCCCTGAACCTCGATCAGGTCCTGGTCTGCCACTTCCAGTCCATTTAAATATTCCAAATCTCTCTAAAAGTTTGTGAGTTAGTCTGCTGGTAGCAAAGTGCAATTGGATAACCACAAAAATACACCTTGAGTTGCAATTATTTTCGTGCTTTACGCTATGCGTATACGCACTAAGGATTGATTCTTTTTAAGTTTTCCGTCTAAGTGCAAACGATTGCATAATAAGATTTTTCGAAGAAAATGTATTTTGTAACCGTATATTCATTAATATTTAATCTAAAAATATTACCAATCAAAACATTCAATTGCCATGCCAATTCCTATATTTGACAGTATATTGACATTTTGTAATACATTATTAACATTGTCCCCCTACTTAATTTATGAACAAAAATTTACTAGTCCCGTTTTTCCGGGGTGTCTTGATTATGCTGTTAGCGATAATGGCCCAGATATCCTACGCCCAGGATCACCAGGTCAAGGGTAAAGTATCCTCCTCTGCTGATGGCTCGGGCCTTCCCGGCGTAAATGTGCAATTGAAAGGAACCGCGACCGGAACTGTCACCGACGCCGATGGTATTTATGCTATCGATGTAAAAGGTGCCGACGCTGTCCTTGTGTTTTCATCAATCGGTCTCATTAAAAAGGAAATAACCGTAGGCAATCAAACTACGATTAATGTAAGCCTCGAAGATGATATCAAGAATTTGAGCGAAGTGGTTGTTACTGGTTATGCCGCACAACGGAAAAAAGACATCACCGGTGCCGTAACAGTAATCAGCCCTAAAGAATTGACTGCCGTACCTACTGCGAGTGTTACGCAAATGTTGCAGGGACGTGCTGCGGGTGTGACTGTTGGTAATGACAACTCTCCCGGTGGAGGAACGATGGTGCGTATCCGTGGTTTCGGGTCTATCAACAACAACAGCCCACTTTATGTAATCGATGGTGTGCCTACCCAGGGAACGCTTAACCAAATCAACCCGAACGATATCGAGTCTATGCAGGTATTGAAAGATGCTTCTGCGGCTTCTATATACGGTGCGAGGGCAGCCAACGGGGTTGTGATTATTACTACCAAAAAAGGAAAAACTGGCGAGCCAAACATCACTTTCGACTTCTATACTGGCACGCAACGCCCGGGTAAGATGCTCGATCTGCTTAACACAAAAGAATTGGGAGAATATCTTTATCAGTCGGATATCGGTGCTGGCAAAAATCCTTCGGTAACGTCACCGTCGGCTCAGTACAAGTTCGACGAGAATGGCAACCAGACCATTGCCGACTACATCTATCCTAATGTTTATGGAACACTGCCCAGCAACTACACCTACACCAATGATATCGCTGACCCGAACCTTGGTAAAACAGCTTTCAACATAACGAAAGCCAACAAGCAGGGTACCGACTGGCAGAACGAGATTTTTGATCCGGCTTCCATTTCAAATTATCAGATAGGTGCTTCAGGAGGTTCCAGTTCGGCTAAATATGCGCTTTCTGCCAACTATTTCAAGCAGAACGGTATTTTGCGCTACACTAAATATGAAAGGTACTCTGTCCGTGCCAACACCGAATTCAAAAAAGGTGCCGTAACAGTGGGTGAGAACTTTACTTTCTCGTTCGACAAGCGCCAGGGAATTACCAACAACGACGAAGGTAACCCGATCATGTTCGCCATCCGCGTTCACCCGATCATCCCTGTGTTTGACATCACCGGAGGCCCTGCGGCATTAGGCGGCACGAATACATCGCCTTACAACGGGTTTGCAGGAAGCCGTGGTAGCAACCTCGGTAACGCACCCAACCCGCTTGCACGTCTTTATCGAGAAAAAGACAACCTGACAAAAGGCACGCACGCATTTGGTAACATATTTGCACAGGTTGACATTCTTCCCGGTTTGTATGCACGTACTAGCCTTGGTATTGAGTATAACCAATCCAACAGATCGGAATACTTTCACCGTGATATTGAAGCTGCGGAAGCAAGGAATGCGAACAGCTTGAACGTGATCAACAACCTTGACCGGTCGTTCACCTGGTTCAACACTTTGAACTACAACAAAGCATTTGGCGTCCACACAGTGAATGTTTTGCTTGGAACAGAGGCTGTTAAAACCTACGCCGCTGAATTCCGAGCAAGTCGGAGCAGTTTCGCTTTCGATGATCTGGACTACCGCTATCTGGATGCAGGTTCGGCAGCAGGTCTGAGCAATGCAGGTCCCGGAGCAACAGAAAGTGCGTTGTTCTCGCAGTTTGGTAAAGTTAACTACGCATTCAAAGACCTGTTCCTGGCAGACTTCACACTCCGCCGCGACGGCTCATCCCGTTTCTCGCAAGCTAACCGCTACGGTATCTTCCCGGCGTTCTCTGTTGGTCTGCGTATGACTGAGCTTAGTTTCATGAAGTCAGCCAAGTTTCTGGATGACATGAAAATCCGTGTTGGCTGGGGTAAAACCGGTAACCAGCTCATCCCTAACGTTTACAACGCCTACACGCTGTACGCACCTGATCCACAGAACAATGCATATGATATTGGTGGTACGGGCACATCGATCGTCGGTGGATTTGACCTTGTACAGTTTGGTAATTCCAATGGTAAATGGGAAACCAATACTTCCACAAACATCGGTTTGGATGCGTCATTGCTGAACGGCAAAATTGAAGTTGTACTTGATCTTTACAACCGTCTGACAAGTGACATGCTTACCCAGATCGCGATCCCAAGAACAGCTGGAACCGGTACAATACCTTATACTAATATTGGTGAAGTCCGCAACAGAGGTGTAGATCTCGGTTTGACTTACCGGGATAAAAAAGGTGATTTCAATTATCAGATCGGTGTGAACTTCGGACATTACAAAAACGAAGTATTAAAACTGAATGCTGACCCTAATGCAACCATCTTCGGTTTCACAACCCGTCTTCCGGCAATGTCTGCCACCAAAGCAGGTTTGCCAATCGCGAGCTACTATGGCTACTTTGTGGATGGCGTTATCAAAGACCAGGCCGAAGCAGACAAAGCTCCTAAGTTCGGTTCGTATACCCGGGAAGGTACATTTAAGTTCCGTGATGTTAATGGCGACGGCGTAATTACGGCTGCTGACAGAACTATCATCGGAAACCCGCACCCGGATTTCAACTACGGTATCAATCTTAGCGTTGGCTACAAAAACTTCGATCTGACTGTTTTCGGTCAGGGTGTACATGGCAACCAGATCTTCAACTACACCAGGTACTGGACAGATTTCAACGTTTTCCAGGGTAACCGTTCGAAAGACATGCTGTACAACTCCTGGAAAAAATCCGGTGATGATGCGAAATTGCCCCGCCTGAATTCCGGTGATGCAACCAGCCAGCAAGTATCATCTTACTTCCTGGAAAATGGCTCTTACCTGCGTATGAAGAACATTCAGCTAACTTATACCTTGCCATCGGCATGGCTTAAAAAGGTGAAGCTAGGTTCTGCACAGGTTTATATTCAGGGTCAAAACCTGCTGACAATCACGAAATACACAGGACTTGATCCCGATATCAACCTTAGAAGGTCTGGCGAGAATAACCAGGATACCCACATGGGTGTTGACGAAGGCTCGTACCCCGTTGCGAAATCATACCTTGTAGGTGTACGCTTTGGCTTCTAATCCATATTGATATTCAAAATCATTAAGAATTATACGATGAAAAAATTAATCCTGATATTCATAATGGTCGGCGTCGGCTTTTCGTGCTCCGACAGCTTTTTCGACCTGAAACCACAGGGCCGTGCATCCCTGGAACAGCTCAGCAACAAAAACGGCGTAAATGCCTTGTTGATAGGCGCCTACTCCCTGCTTGACGGTGTGGGGGCTGGTAATACCGGTCGTCAGTCGACGATTTCGAACTATGTATTCGGCGGGATCAGCAGTGACGACGCCGTGAAAGGTACCGATGCCGGTGACCAGCCAGAGCAATCCTTTATCGAGCAGTACAACTGGCTTTCTGATAATACTTACTTCCTCGGCAAATGGTGGCATTCCTACGACGGAGTTGCCCGTGCCAACGAGGTGATCCAGATAGCAGCCAGCCCCCTTATTAAGGATATGACCGATGCCGAAAAGTTGCAGGTAGTAGCCGAAGCACGTTTTCTCCGCGGCCATTACCATTTTGAGGCTAAGAAAATGTGGAACAAGGTGCCTTACATCGATGATAAGGTCTATATTGCCGCGGATCCAAATTCAACCAAAATTCCTAATACAGAGGATATCTGGCCAAAAATCGAAGAGGATTTTAAATTTGCTGCGGACAACTTGCCTGTGACCCAATCTCAAAAGGGACGTGCTACCCAGTGGGCGGCTAAAGCCTATCTGGCAAAGGCTTACCTTTTCCAGAAAAAATGGGCCCAGGCTAAAACACTCCTTGATGACATCGTGAAAAACTCCGGCAAGAAACTGGTTGCCAATTACCACGACAACTACCGTACTACCGGTAACAACAACAGCGAGTCGATCATGGAAGTACAGTTCTCGGTAAACGACGGTACCAACGGAAACAACGGTAATGCCGGAGATAACCTGAACTGGCCATATTCTGCGGGAGCTCCCGGACGTGGATGCTGCGGTTTTTACCAGGCATCGCATAACCTTGTGAATGCTTTCAAAACTGAAAACGGCCTTCCGATGATCGGTACAGCAGCAGACGGCACCCTCGACACTTATAACAAAGTGGACTTACCGAACGATCAGGGTATTGTGGCATCGGCTGCATTTACATTGGATAAAACAGTTCCTGTGGACCCAAGACTTGACTGGACCGTTGGCCGCCGTGGCGTTAACTTCCTGGATTGGGGCCCGATGCCGGGATCAACCTGGATTCGTGATCAGGCTTATGCCGGTCCTTTTACAGGCAAGAAATGGATGTACTACCTGGCAGAGGAAAGCAGCACTACCCACTCGACCAGCAGACGGAATGTGAACAACAACTACCGCCTGATCAAACTGTCACACGTCCTATTGTGGTTGGCTGAGGCCGAAATTGAACTGGGCAATCTGGCAGCTGCAGAAGGTTACGTGAACCAGATCCGTGTGCGGGCTAAAACCGGTTCTGTGCAAGATGCAACGGTAACTTATAAAGTGGAGCCATATCCTGTGGGTACATTCGCAGCGAAGGGCGCCGATTTCGCAAGAAATGCCGTTCGCATGGAGCAACGACTTGAATTTGCAATGGAAGGACACCGGTTCTTCGACCTGGTACGCTGGGGCATTGCAGAGAAAGTTTTAAATAAGTATACCGCCGAAGAAGCTGTTCCTGGCAAAGAGCCATCGGGACGGACATTCAACAAAAGGGGTTATATGGCTGGCAAAACGTTTACCCAGAAAAACCTTTACTTCCCGCTTCCTCAGGACGAAATCCTGAACAGCCAGAAGGACGGTAAACCGACGTTGACGCAAAATCCAGGATATTAGATTCAATACCCATTTAGCACCCACAAAAAAACCGGCTCGAAAGACCGGTTTTTTTGTGCTTTGTCGGCTAATGAAATATTTTTGACAAGAAATTAAAACTGCCTGGTAATATGAAGATCAAAAACGAAAGTGACTACGAGAAAGCCTCCGAGCGGGCCGACGAAATTTTCGGCGCAAAAAAAGGTACGCCGGAAGAAAAAGAATTGCAGGAGCTGCTGAAAGCGATTAAAGAATATGAGGACGATTTCGTGAGGATGCTTAAAGAAAACGATTAGTCGATCAGCTTAACGATAAGCCCTTCGACATTTTGCGATCGCGCAGCAAACCTTTCGATAAGTGTAGTACGCACTTCTACTTCCATCCTGCATTCCATTTCGAACGACTGCATACGGACAGGCAGTTCCATATCCTTCACGATCCGCATTACATCGTTCATGAGCATGTACCCGAACGAAAGCTCATAGACACTGAAATAGTGGCGCGTAACAACTTCCCCAGCGTCGAGCGCACTCTCGGTTGCAGTTTTATAAGCATTGATCAACCCTGGCACGCCCAACAATGTTCCGCCGAAATATCTCACAACCACTACCAGCACATTCGTGATGTTTTTGGAATAAAGCACATTCAAAATAGGCCGGCCCGCTGTTCCCGACGGCTCTCCGTCATCACTCATGCGGTAACTCATTCTGTCGGCTCCCAATCGGTACGCATAACAGTGATGCACGGCCTTCGGATGAAGTTCTCGAAGTTGCGCGAGACGTGACTTTGCCTCGGAATCATTTGCGATCGGGAACGCATAAGCGAAAAACTTACTGCCTTTATCTTTAAAAAAACCCTCCGACAGGCCCGCCAGTGTTTGATATGTATCGTCAAATAGCACGCGTTCCCCGTCCTTTAAACCGATAAATGACTACTGTGTAGGCCAGTCCAGCCATTGCGAATGCCGCCATGCAGAAGAACACAAGCGGAAGATTGCTTCTCTGGTTCTCAAAAAGCGCCGCCGAAAGGAAAGCGCCGAGGCCAATCCCTGCTTCGAGCGAAATGAACATCGTCGCGATGGCCCTGCCGCGGTTATGGTCGCCACTCAAATCAACCGTCCAGGCAGACAATACCGGTGACAGAATGCCCATTGCCATGCCAAAGAACGCCGCACCGGTTAAAAAGACTGTGATTGAATCAGCATAGCCGGTGATGACCATGGAGACGATCAACATAAAACATCCGACGATTGTCACGGGCATACGTCCGTGCTTATCCGATATTTTGCCCGCAAATAATCTGATTAATATAGAAGATACCGTGAATACCATGAAGTAAATACCGCGGTTTTGAAGCCCCAGGTATCCGCTGAAATCAGGAGTGACCGTAGCCACAGCCCCAAATCCAAAATAACAGAGAAAAGTAATGAGCGCGGGACTGAACACATCCGGCTCAAATATATCTCGCCAGCTGATCTTGAATGACTCCACAGAAAGCCGCTGCTTGTCCTGAAGAGTTTCTTTCATATTCAAAAGAATGGCGATAGAAAGGAAAGCGAAAAGCGAGGAAGTATAGAAAAGCGCATTCAGCGAAAATGCCTGGCTCAGCATGCTCCCAATAGCAGGCCCGAATGCCGATCCTACGCTCATACACATGCCGTGGATTCCCATAGCTTCTCCCCGTCGGTTGGCGGGTACAATATCAGCCACGTAGGCAGAAGTTCCTGTCGGTTTAAAGCCGGTAGAGAACCCGTGAACCAATCGTAAAAGCAAAAAAGGCATCACCGTGGTGAAAATAGGATACAAAAACCCGCAGACAAAACACACGAGCGAGCCGAATGCCATCACCGGGACACGTCCGATCCGGTCTGTGAGCCTGCCACTGAATGGCCTGGAAAGTCCTGCCGTTAACGTGAATAACCCGATAATCGCCCCTTTGTATTCCGCCCCGCCCATATCCGATAAATAACCGGGGAGCTCAGGGATAAGCATGTTGAAGCTGGATGAGAACAGAAACGAACTGAGGCCTAAAAGCCAGAATTGTGTCGTAAATATTCCAGGAGAAGCTGTACTTTGCATCGAACAAATTTAGTATTTACTTCTATCAAATCAGAAAATTCTTCCGAACGGTTTTCCGCCCTGCCCCTTTTTTCCCAACTTTAAAACATGGTACGCATATTCTATAAAGAAGGTAAGGTTATTAAGCGCGAGAATGATATCCGCGAATTGGGAAAGGTCCGGAACCTCATTTGGGTCGATCTGCAATCACCCAGTGCCGAGGAAGAGGAATGGGTCGAGAACAAATGCAATATCAGCTTTCAAACGCCGCAGGAAATCGTGGAAATTGAAAGCAGTTCGCGTTTTTTCGAGCAGAATGAAACAATCAATGCCAACTCCAACTTCCTGAAAATAGAACGCGACGGGTATGAAACTTACCCGGTGTCTTTCATTCTGCATCAGAATGCGCTTTTCACTTATCGAAGGGGTGATTCCAAAACCTTTGCGGATACCGTTAAAAAGATGAAAGTGAGCCCCGAGGGAATCCAGGGTGGTGTGGATTTTATGCTCTTATTACTCGAAACTCGGATCGAAGCGGATGCGGATGCACTCGAAGGTATTTCAAAAGACATTTCAGCGATCAGTAAAGACCTTACCCACGAACAAAAGACGCGCCAGGAAGTCCTGATCCGGATCAGTGGTTTGCAGGAGATCACGATGATGCTCCGGGAAACCAGTATTGATAAACAGCGCGTGTTATCCGGAATTCTCCGTAGCCAATATTTTCCGGAAGACCGCAAAGAACATTTGCGCATTATCCTGAAAGACATTAATTCGCTGCTGGAATACACCACATTCAATTTTGAACGGCTCGAATATCTGCAAAACACATTCATGGGCCTCATTAATCTGGAACAAAGCCAGGTCATCAAAATCTTCACGGTCGTGACCATCATATTCATGCCGCCGACGCTCATCGCCGGCATTTTTGGCATGAATTACAATCATATACCCTCTACCGGTGAGCCATGGGGCTTTTGGCTTTCACTATTCCTGATGGTATTTTCCTCCCTTATTGTACTTTGGTTTTTCAGGAGAAAAAAATGGATTTAACCGCGACTTTCTAAATTTATAAATGTGCTTTTACGGTCCGGTTTCAACTTCTGTAGCGAGCATAATCTGTTTATGTTGTGAAGAAATACAATAAAAAGTTGTTCACAATGTTAGTATATAGGTTATATTTCGGCGATCGAGCTTCGGTTTGTATCCTCACAACCCTCTTCCAACCATTTCCCTAACAACAGAGTCATTAGTCTTAGGCATGCCTGCAATGCAACGCTGGCCTGATATTTGTATCAAAAAATGTCCCGTAAGGATGTGGGAATGAGCTATATATAAATTTAAACAAAATGGAGAAAATCATGCACGTTATCCTGAAATATGGTTTGTTTTAGAATCGGTATTGAAAAAATCTTCAATTAACTTAATCGCCGATTGTATATGAAAAGCATATCAGTAATAATCCCGAACTATAACGGGAAACATTTATTTGAAAAATATTTTGAACATAATTATAAAGTACTGAAAGCACTTGAAACTAACGTTCAAATTATTGTAGTGGACGATGCGTCCACGGATGACTCAATTGGATATTTACAGGATAATTACCAGGATAAAATAACGCTCATCACAAAAGAAAAAAATTCCGGTTTCTCAGATACATGCAACATCGGAATTAAATACGCCTCCAACGAACTGATATTTCTGCTTAATACAGATGTCACCCTTGAACCGGGATATATCGAAAAGTTATATAAATTCTTTGAACTGGAAGATACTTTTGGTGTAATGGGCAGGGTGATCGGAATGAACGACGATCTGATCCGTGAAGCAGCGAGAGAACCCAAAATTCTTGGACGCAAAATTAAATCATCCGATTTCTTTCATTTACAAAATATAGACGCATTTACCCCTACATTTTATTTGTCAGGTGCAATTGCATTAATGGATACTAATAAGTTGAAAGCGATAAATGGCTTCAATGAAATGTTCAATCCCTATTACGGAGAAGATCAGGAGCTTTCGATCAGGGCGTGGCGTTTGGGGTGGAAATGTTACTATGAACACGATGCAGTTTGCCGCCATGAAGTTTCAGCCAGTACCAAAAACCACAATCATAAAAAAGCAATAAAAAGAATCCATTTCAGGAACAGGTATTATGTACATTACCTTCATTTACAAGGAATGGACCTGAAATTGTGGCATTTACAAATATTGATCTGCGACGTTTTGGTTGGGCTTATTACGCTTCAATTTTTCAAAGTGGAAGCATATATGGATTTCTTTAAGAACCGCGAAAATCTCAGAAAGAAGAAACTTGCTTTCAACTGGCAAATGAAAAAACATCAATCCGATATTGGAATACTTGACGTAATCAACAATATCAGATTAATGCTTAAATATCAACAGGTAATTAAGTTATAATTAACTACTTAGCCAGACTACGGTAAAGGTTAAGATATTCCATTGCAGCTCTTTCCCAGGAAAAGAATTTGGCTCTCGCTTTAATTTTTTCCCTGGGTTTTGTTTTATTATAATGATCCAGACTTTTCACCAGTACTTCTTGCATGTGCGCCGGATCGAAATTATCAAAATAATAGGCACAATCACCTCCGATTTCCGGTAGCGATGTACAACGCGATAGGATAACCGGCTTTCCATAGTACATAGCCTCGATAACCGGCAACCCGAAACCTTCGGCAATAGACGGGAAAACAAAGGCTGTGCAGTTGCTCAAATACCATTTTTTGTCGTTTTCAGAGATTGGGCCGGTAAAAATGATCCTATCCAGCACATTCCACTTTTGCGCTTCCTTTATAATCAGCTTCTTATATTCCTGACTACTTTCGATGCCGGCAATAACCAGCTTATAGTCATTATCCTTCAATAAAGGAGGCAGAACGTGGAAGTTCTTCTTTCCTACAATAGTGCCGATCGTAAACAGAAATGGCCTGTCGACCGGCTGCTCCGGCAATTCAATCGCTACGCGGTCATCGACATTACAACCGTTGTAAATGACAGACGTTGGTTTTCCATCCAAAGACAAATGTTTCTTCAAGTCTTCCAGCACAAAAAACGAAATCGCAACAATATGATCTGCCCGGTCAATCTTCAATTGAAGCCTGTCCAAATGCTTCTTTATTCGCTTTTCAGAGCGCTTATGGTCGTATAAAAAATTAAGATCGTGAACTGTAAGAATAATAGAAACTTTTTTTCCAAATGGATAGTACCTGGATCCCTGATAAGTACAATGCCAAATATCAACTGACTTTGTATCAGGGAAAAACAACTTGTGAATAAAGTGTTGCGAAACATAATTAGCCCTGTTACCGAATGCGTGTTCGGCAGATGATGGAAGGTAAAAGGCAATCTTTTCTCTCTCATGTTTAGCCTGCCTGAGAATGGAGTTCCCTAACTGAAGGCAATAATGGTACAGCCCGGTATGTGGATGCCGCATTCTTTCGCAATCAATAAGAACGTTCGTTAACATACTCACCATCTCATTTTCTCTTATACGCTTCCATGGCGTAGCAAAATCCATTTATTGGGACAGATACTGTATCATAGCCAAGCGTTCCGAGGTACCGGCTTACTGTTTCGATGTTACGTTGTTCGTCAATATTATGTACTTCAATTAACATTGTCTCAATGCGTTGGATTAATTCGGCAGGGGTATTAAAGATAATATCATATTCACTTCCTTCACAGTCCATTTTTAATAAATCAATGCTGAGTTTCGGCATTTTTTCCATGATCTCCGACAAAGAAACTGCGGGTATCAGCAATTCCTTCACATTGTCCGCATTAAATCCTTCAACAGAGGATGCTACAACCTGATTCTTGTCTGTGTCCTGGGCGTATATCCGCAACATTTCGCACGGAGTGCCGGTTACTGCAAACGGCTTGATAATGACACTCTCACCAAACTTGAAGTTGGAAGAAGCAACGGAACGCATTCGGTCAACATTGCTGGCCATCGGCTCATACGCATAAATTTGGGCATTCTTTATCTTAGATAAAAGTAATATGTCAAAAAAACCAGCATTTGCGCCAATGTCTATCACCAAAGGATCGTCGGGCAATATCCCTACCAGACTATTGATATTATAAACGTCCGACATGAAAATTTCCTTGAAAACCAGGTACAAACTCTCCGGCACATCGAACCCTAGTTTATTGGGCCTGGTAACAAAGTGTAGCGTTCTGCCACGGTCTCGGACCTTGTCGATCAGGTATTCGAAAGGATTCATGGTATTCCTGAACAAATTGAGATACCTTTTTAGACCGACAGTGGGCATAATTGAAATGTTTAAGATGCATGATGTTATTTTTTTAATCGGGGTCAGAGACATAAACGCCCTGTAGCAGGAATTATACCCGCGCCGGTTTTCCAGCGACAGTTTTCATTTATTTTGTGCCCGGAGGTTAATCACAGCCCAATGCCATCCATATCCTTGGCTCCACTTGAGTTTTAGCCTCAAAGCATGTAGATTTGTTCTCTTCCGGTCTGCCCTTCGGGGCCGACGACCATGTCAAACATTACATTAATCTGATCCCCGTAATTATTCATTTAACTATGTCACAAGAACTTACCAGGCCAGAGCCTCTGTTGATCGAAGACCCTTTGCGGTTCGTACTGTTTCCAATCAAGCATTCCGATATTTGGGAGATGTACAAACGCCATGAAGCTTCTTTCTGGACCGCTGAGGAGATCGACCTGTCGCAGGATATGAAAGACTGGGAAAATCTTTCTGACGGGGAAAGGCATTTCATCTCACACGTGCTTGCATTCTTTGCCGCTTCTGACGGTATCGTCAACGAAAACCTGGCTGTGAATTTCCTGAGCGAAGTACAATATGCGGAAGCGAAGTGCTTCTACGGCTTTCAGATCGCGATGGAAAACATCCACTCGGAGACCTATTCATTGCTGATCGATACGTACATCAAGGATAATGTTGAAAAAGACAGGCTGCTAAGAGCCATCGAAACGATCCCTTGTGTACAGAAAAAGGCTGATTGGGCTCTGAAATGGATCAATAGCCCTATTTTCGCCGAGCGTATCATTGCATTTGCAGCCGTGGAGGGTATATTTTTCTCCGGTTCTTTCTGCTCCATTTTCTGGTTGAAAAAACGTGGGTTAATGCCAGGGCTTTCGTTCTCCAACGAGCTGATCTCGCGTGACGAAGGCCTGCATTGCGAATTTGCATGTTTGCTTTATACCAAGCACATTGTGAACCAGTTACCTCAGGAAAGAGTAATTGAGATTATGATGGACGCGGTGACAATCGAAAAGGAATTTGTCAGTGAAGCATTACCCGTGTCGCTTATTGGCATGAATGCCGAACTGATGAAACAATACATCGAATACATCGCGGATTTCTGGCTGGAAAGATTAGGCTGCCCGAAACAATTCGGTTCTGCCAATCCATTCGATTTCATGGAATTAATTTCCCTTCCGGGCAAAACCAATTTCTTCGAAAAACGTGTGGGAGAATATCAAAAAGCCGGCGTCATGAGCGGCGTAAAAGACAAGGAGTCTGCGCACAGAATTTCGTTCGATTCGGATTTTTAAGCTGTAATGTCACACTGAGCGCAGTCCCTATTGTCACACAGGAGCGCAGTCGAAGTGCGGCGATAACGCCCACCATCCTTCGGCTGCGCTCAGGATGACAATAACGGGCTGCGTTCAGGATGACAGCGCACGCTCAGTCTGACAATCCTTCCAGCTCCCGCCAGATCAACTCGCCTTCGTATCCCTTTCCCATTGCGAAACGGGCGAGTTTTTGTTTCAGTTTGAATGGGTCTGTTTCAGTTTTAGAAAGCAGGTTTTTCTTTTTGGTTAGAAGCTCGCGCAATCCGGCGACGTAATCTTCATCCCTGATTTCACCCATTCCTTTTTCAATGCTGTAAGCACTCAACCCGCGACGGTTGAGCTCTTGCCTGATTTTCATCCTACCCCAATTCTTGACCCTGAACTTCCCTCCTGCATACGTTTTCGCAAAACGCTCCTCGCTCAGATAATTCATTGAAATCAGCTCGGCAATCAACTCATCGGCTTCATCGCCCCACACATTCCATTTTTTGAGCCGCTGTCTCACTTCATCCTGAGTCCTTTCCTGGTAAGCACAGTACGAAGCCGCTTTTTGCAGAATGAGCCGGTCCATGTATTCGGTTTTATATTAAATATTCTTAACAACGTGCAAGATTAAAGAAAATATCACGGACGAATAACTAATTTTGAAATTATCAAAACCCCTATTTCTGTTCATCGAAATCCTATACCCATGACTTTTCAAAGACGGTCTTTCCTTAAACTCTTACCCGCATTATCCGGTATTACTTACCTATCGGCATCAGCCAAAGCACAACCGGCTGCTAATATTTCCCTACGGTTTATAGTTGCTTCCGATGGGCACTACGGGCAACCTAATACAGAGTTCAAGACTTTTCATGCCGACCTTGTCAGCTGGGTAAACCGGGAGAAATTACAAAAGGGCGTAGACTTCCTGTTTTTCAATGGGGACCTCATCCACGACGATCCGACATTGCTATATGATTTCAAAAATACCATATCAAATCTGAGCGTCCCCTATTATGTGAGCCGCGGCAATCACGATAGAGTCGGGCTGGATGTGTGGCAAAGTACCTGGGGATATCCCACGAACCACAGCTTCGCAAAAGGTGAATATGCGTTCGTGATCGGCGATACTTCCAATGAAAAAGGCGAATATGTATGTCCGGACGCTACGTGGCTGCGCAACGAGCTCGCGAAGTACAAGGACAAAAAAGGCATTTTCGTCTTTTTGCACATTACACCGTCCAAATGGACAGTGAATGGCATTGAATGCAAAGAAGTGACCGAATTGTTTGAAAATACGCCGAATGTGAAAGCCATATTCAACGGTCACGACCATGACCAGGACAGCACCAAAATGTATGGAAAGAAGCCCTATTTCTTCGACGGGCACTTTGGTGGAAACTGGGGAACGGCCTACAAAGGTTACCGGATCGTCGAGATCTACGAAGACCATACCTGGCAATCCTACCAGTACAATCCCACAGCCGCGCCTGTTTTGAATACGTTTTCGGGTAAAAGTTGATTTGTAGGTTAGTCTAGAAGATTGTCCAGGTCGCGCAAGTCTTGCGGGCGGCCCGTTGCTTTTTTATTCTCAATCAACTCTCGTAGGCCGATAAAGCTGACCGGCACTCCTTGAACGTTTAGAATAAGTCGATTGTCAAAGCACTCCTTAAACGTTACACCTAATGTGAAGGTCATGATGTCTATCCAACCATCATGCCGAGCAAAGGAGAGGTAACTTGGTACTGTAGTGAAGTCTTCCTTAGTGAATTCGTCATTTTGATAGCCATATCGAAACATCACTTTGAGTAGTCTCTCCGCATTTTCCTCGGTAGGATTTACAAATATATCTACATCGCCGGTAGTCCGAAGGTGGCCATAAGCTATCACTGCATGGCCACCCAACACCACGTACTCAACGTTTTCTTCGTTCAATAGGTGAATCAGATTTAAGTATTCTTGCTCCATGATCCAACGGCGGGTTATTTGGGTTCGAATTATAGATCGCTTTAGCGCGCAAGATCAGTCGCAAGGCCGCATCCAAACGCTCCTCAGGCGTTTTTGAACGCCAATAGGCCTTTTCATAAACCTGGTTTTCTCCAAATATCGTCGATTTCCGAATCATAGGTTAAATATAAACTTAAACATCGGTCTGTCCTAAGTGTCAAAATTAATTTGAAAAGCTGGGTATAGCGGTTAAGTAAACTATACTTCATAATTCGCTTGAACCGGCTCTCCAACTTTAATCAAATGATTCTTCTTCCCTTTCGATATCAGCAAAAACCGGTTTTGCAACAATGAAAAATCACTCAATGCCTGCTCTGCCGAGGTCACTTTTACTTTGTTCACACTCACTGCATTCTGCTGGATCGCCCGGCGGGCTTCACCTTTGGAAGGATACACTTCTGAACGCGTAACAGTCGACAGCAGATCGGTAATATTGGTGCAGCCATCCCACTCAGCGCGCGTTATTTCTGTTTGCGGCACTCCTTCAAAAATCGTGTCGAATTCATCTTCCGCAATGCTTTGCAGCGTTTCCAGCGTTGCCTTTCCAAATAACACCTCAGAAGCTTTCAATACCAGATTATAGGCCTTTTCAGAATGTATCCGGGTCGTAAGCTCGGATGCCAGCGCCTTTTGCATAATGCGCAAATGCGGCTCAGCGGCATGACTCGTTTCAAGCGCTTCGATTTCCGCTCTACCTTTCAATGAAAACACACGCAGGTAACGCGGCATATCATCGTCGCTCTGGTTCAGCCAGAACTGGTAAAACTGGTAAGGAGATGTTTTTTCAGGATCCAGCCAAATGTTCCCGCCTTCGCTTTTACCGAACTTCGAACCGTCGGATTTGGTGACCAGCGGCGTCGTCAATGCATAAGCTTTGAAATATCCTTCTTCGTCTCCTTCTTTCCTCCGTATGATCTCTGTACCAGTTGTAATGTTGCCCCATTGATCGGAACCGCCCATTTGCAACCGTACATTTTTGTTTTTATATAAATGATAAAAGTCGTACCCCTGCAAAAGCTGGTAGGAAAATTCGGTAAAGGAAATCCCGGTTTCAAGCCGTTTTTTAACCGAATCTTTAGACATCATATAATTGACACTCAAAAACTTACCAGCATCACGCAAAAACTGCAGAAAACCAATGTCTTTAAACCAGTCGTAATTGTTAACCATTTCTGCCGAATTATCCCCGCTATCGAAATCCAGGAACTGTTCGAGCTGCCTGCGGATGCCTTCCTGATTGATACGTAGCGTTTCTTCGTCCAAAAAAGACCTTTCAGAAGCCTTAAACGAAGGATCACCGATCATACCCGTTGCGCCGCCCACCAATGCAATGGGCTTGTGGCCCGCCCGCTGGAAATGCACCAGCAGCATGATCGTGGCCAGGTTACCAATGTGTAATGAAGGAGCTGTGGGGTCAAAACCGATATAACCGCATGTCATTTCCTTTTGAAGTTGCTCATGGGTGCCAGGCATCATGTCGTGCAGCATGCCCCGCCAGCGTAATTCCTCTATAAAATCAATCGCCATTCTAAAAAATCGTTGCTTATTTCAAATCGAACCGCAAAGGTAAAGGTTATCAGTTTTAAAACTCCCAAAGGCGGAATGGTTTTGAACATTAGAGGGATTTTTAAGCCAAAACTGAATATTTTTGCATGATTACAAGATTTTCTATGTACCTGACGAGCACCCATATCATGTCCTTAAATCCGGTTAAACGTCTCATTTGTTTGCTGTTATGCCTCATTCCAATGGGCGCATCTGCGCAAACGACTTATTGCAACCCGATGGACATCGATTATAAATACAATTTTGAGCAGCTGAACGAAAATATCAGTTACCGTTCCGGCGCCGACCCGGTGATTATCAACCATAAGGGAGAGTATTTTCTCTTCGTTACCATTTCGGGCGGTTACTGGCACTCCAAGGACATGCTGCATTGGAAATACCTGACTGCCAACCGGTGGCCATTCGAGGATATGTGTGCCCCTGCGGCTGTTTCCGTACGTGACACATTGTTTTTGTTCCAATCCACTTTTGAGTCTCGCCCGATCCTCTATTCGGTAGCACCTGAAAAAGGGATCTGGGAGTTTTATAACCGCTGGACGCCCAGGTTACCCAAAGATATCGGTCCATGGGACCCTGCATTGTTCCACGATCCGGATACCGACAAATGGTACATGTATTGGGGTTCTTCCAATGTGTACCCGATTTTCGGCTCCGAACTGGATTATTCCAAAAGGCTTGCATTCAAAGGCCAGTATAAGTCGATGTTTTGGTTAAACCAATATGAACACGGCTGGGAACGTTTCGGCCCCAACCACTCGGATCCGTTCAAACCCTTTACTGAGGGCGCCTGGATGACTAAACATAAAGGCAAATATTACCTACAATACGGCGCGCCCGGCACCGAATACAATGTGTACGCGAATGGCACCTACGTCAGCGACGACCCGCTTGGGCCGTTCACTTATGCACCTTACAACCCTGTTTCCTATAAACCGGGCGGGTTCGCAACCGGCGCAGGCCATGGCAATACATTCCAGGACAATTATGGCAACTACTGGAACACAGGAACATCATGGATCGGCCTCAACTGGGCAATGGAAAGAAGGATCGTCATGTATCCGGCGGGCTTCGACAAAGACGGTCAGATGTTTGCAAACACCCGCTTTGGCGATTTTCCGCATAAAATGACGACTAAAACCTGGACCGGGAAAGGCGACGAACAGTTTACGGGATGGATGTTACTATCGTATAAAAAACCTGCAACAGCCTCGTCGACCATGGATACGATGGCCGTTCAAAAGATCACGGATGAAAACCCGCGTACATTCTGGGCCGCTAAACAAAATAAACCCGGTGAAACGCTCACGATCGACTTACAGACAGAGCAGGAAGTGAAAGCCGTGCAGGTAAATTATACGGATTACAAGACCAATATCTTTGACAACAAGCCTGAAAAGGTCTATACGCAATTTAAAATCCTGACTTCAAAGGATGGCAAAAAATGGGACGTTGCGAGCGACCTCACGCAGGAGCCCAAGCGCGACCGCCCGTGTGCATACATTGAGCTCGCAAAACCTGTGCGCGCACGTTATGTGCGCTATGAGCATGTGTATGTGGCATCGCCTATTTTGGCGGTAAGTGAGTTCAGGATTTTTGGAAATGGATTTGGAAAGGCCCCGCAAGTGCCTAAAAATTTCGCAGCCACCCGCCAGAAGGACACGCGCAACGCAGATCTTAAATGGGAGAAGGTGCCCGGAGCAACCGGCTATAATGTACTTTGGGGCATCGCACCCGACAAACTTTACCAAACCTACCAATTCTGGAACGACGAGCCTAACACCTTTGAGCTACGCGCATTGAATGTGGGCGTGCCGTACTATTTTGCTATTGAAGCATTTAATGAGAATGGCGTGTCGGCTGTGAGTGGCGTGATCGAAGCAAAATAGGTCAGAGTACCTCGTCAGGAACGAAAGTGATGTTCTCGTAGATGTCTTTCAAGCTCATTTCGAAATTGAATGATTCAAACCGGATTACATCATTTTCGTTTTCAAAATTTTGATAAGTCCAGATATCTTCTTGCGCTGTCCGCGTGTAAAGTTCTACCAAGTACTCATTTTGAGAAACGAGCAAATAATATTGAAGTGAAGGAATCTCTTTATACTTCCTCAGTTTGAAATCGCGATCATAAATCGCAGATGTCTTAGATAAAACTTCCACTAAAATGGAAGGGTGCTTCACGACATAAGTCCCCGAGATATCACCTGGGGCGCATGTCACGATTACGTCAGGATAAGGATAATATAGTGCCGAGGCCTCTACCTTCACATTTTCTGCAAAAACACGACACCCTTTTGGCCGAAAAACTCCTTTCATGACCGACCTTACGTTATCCACAATGTCATTGTGATTCATCGTGGTACCAGCCATGGCGAAGATTTCACCATCATAATATTCATGACGGATTTCACTTTTCTCTTCCATCTCAAAGTATTCCTCTACCGTGTATTTCTGTTCCGAAACTTGTGCGTGTCCCATTAGTAATCTGGTTATTGATATACAAATTACATCAAAAATGTCTGAAATGAAACAGTGCGACGAGCAAACGGCAACTAGGCACTTCTCCAAAGGAGCGAAGAGTCTCCGTAACTGAGAAAACGGTAGCCATTATTCAAAGCTTCCGAGTAAATGCGTTCCCAATCAGGCCCTACAAATGCAGCAACAAGCAGGATCAGCGTTGACCCGGGCTGATGGTAGTTGGTAATTATCCCGCGGCATAAGCGGAAACGGTAGCCAGGGAAAATGAATATCTCGGTTTCGCCGACGATGTGGTCCAGATTTTCGGCATCCATATATCCGGCGATGGCATTCAAAGCTTCAGAAGGAGTGGGAAGTTCTTGCTCTTCGAAGGGATAAGGATACAATTTCTCGATCCTGAACTCCGTAGTTTCTTTCCTGAACAATTTTACACCATACCAATACAAACTTTCCAGCGAACGAAGGGATGTCGTTCCGACGGGCACGATTGCATTCAAGGACCGGATCAAATCATCGACCAGTTGCCTGGTGAAAACCACTTGCTCCGAATGCATCCGGTGTTCCGTAACCCTCTCCACCTTAATAGGTTGAAAAGTACCGGCGCCTACATGAAGTGTCAGGAACGACGTCTTGATCCCTTTCTTTTGAAGCGCTTCAAAAACGGCAGGCGTAAAATGCAGGCCTGCCGTAGGCGCGGCAACAGCGCCATCGTGATGGGCGTAAACGGTTTGGTAAGTCTCTTTATCCGGCTCTTCCGTATCGCGGTTCAGATAAGGGGGAAGCGGTATTTCTCCCAATGCTTTCACAAGATCAAGAAAAGGAACACCACCATCCCAGGAAAGCAGTACGAGATTTTGATCGTAGTCATGATAAGCCACCTGCAATTTTACAGGCGTCCCGTTGACGGCGATCTCTGTGGTAAGAATATCACCCGGCTTCCAGCGCTTTTTATTTCCGATCATGCATTCCCACACACAGGAATCAGTCACAAGCATGGCGTCGTTAATGATCCGGGTAGGAAGTTCGGGGTGCAGCAGAAGCAATTCAATGACTGCGCCGGTTTCCTTTCGGAAATGTGCACGGGCCGGGATTACTTTGGTATCATTAAAAACGAGCAAAGTATTCTTCGGAAGATTGGCTGGAAGATCATCGAACCGCTGGTGGCTGATCAATCCGTTACTATATATCAATAGCTTGGATTGGTCCCGCACCTCCATTGGATACCGAGCAATGCGCTCATCGGGCAGTTCGTATGTGAATGCCGAAAGATCAATTCCCTCCGCCTTATCCCGCCAGTCCTGTTGCATTTTCCCTTGTCCCTTCATCCCTCCTCCAATTTATAACTTGTCTTCAGGCACCGGAGGCCAAAGCAGACGAAGTGGCAACAAGAAAACAATGAAAGTCAAGATGATGCCGGCATAATACAGCCATGAAAAATCAAAAACGTCCATTTTATAGCTGGTACTATTGATCGTCGCCAGCGAAAGCAGACTGAAACCGATAACGGTATTGATGACGGCCACCAGGCAATACAGCCAGTTGATCAGATGTTCATTCAATTCCTCCCTGTGTTGCGCCCAGACTTTTCTTTTGAGGATCGGCAAATGCATTGGGTCGACGTTGGGAATGTGTTTCGCGAGTCCTGTGATAACGACGTTATTCAACAGAAAAAGTGCCATAACAATGTAAAAAACGTGTTCCTTATCCAGATAATACTCTGCCAGACCTGTCTCGGAGAAGTCTACGGCAACCATTTCAGGGAACAGGGAATATGTCCAAACGAGCGCTCCGATAACGAATAATAAAGAAGCCCAGCGCCAGATCTTTATCGCAAATGTTGTAACTTTCATGAATTAGTAACCTTATAAAGGTCTTTTCGCCATAGTAAATCGGGTGCAAAATTAGGTCGGGAAGCTTCGAAAACCTAATTGGCTTTCAACAAACACACATTATAAATCCGGCAATGTATTTTGAATGGGATTCTAACAATTTACAACAAGTAATTACCGATCATCCTGAGAGAGAAAATACAGTCGACGAAGTCGAGAGTGTCTTCGAAGACCCGAACCTGATCATCAAAGTCGGCAGGAGGAACGTGGAAGAACAACGGTTCAACGCAGTCGGCATAGGAAACTCACAAAAAGTAAAACACGTTGTGTTCACAATTAACAACGGACTAATCAGGCCAATCAGCTGCTGGTCGGCCAACAAACAAACTACCCGGTATTATTATGAAAACATTCAAGGCAAATAAAGTCGCCGTTATCAAAAACGGCCATACCGCCGAAGAAAGACGCGAGATTGAGGAAGAATTCGTTAAAACGGATGCGGTAAAATACACCTTGAAGGAACTTCTTAAAGCCGGGTCGCTGAAAAAAGCGAAGGCTTGATTCTCACTCCATGAAAATTTACACCAAAACCGGTGACAAAGGCACCACTTCCCTTATTGGCGGGACGCGACTGAGCAAAGCGCATGTGCGAATCGACGCCTACGGGACTGTTGACGAGCTCAATAGCTACATCGGCATGCTTCGCGACCAGCCGGTTAATGAAAACCGCAGGGAACTGCTCAAAGAAATCCAGGACAGACTTTTCACGATCGGGTCGCATTTGGCATCCGAACCAGACCAAAAAAGAAAGATATTGCCCGATTTGCACGATGAAGACATCACGCTTCTCGAAAGCGCCATGGACGAGATCGACTCCCAGGTACCGGCATTGCGGGCTTTCATCCTCCCGGGTGGCCACCCTTCCGTTTCATTCGGGCACATCGCCCGGACAGTTTGCCGCCGGGCCGAACGCGCTGTCATTCATTTGCAGCAGGGAGAAGAGGTCGAAGCCATTGTGATCCGCTACCTCAACCGGTTGTCCGACTACCTGTTTATGCTCTGCCGCGCGATGACTTATGAGCTAGGTATTGAAGAAGTTACGTGGCAACCCAGGGTGTCCGGGCAAAAATAATTGTTATACTAAATATCGATTATTTCTAGATTAAATTTTTTAAATTGCGGGACTAGAGAAAGAAGGCGGATTTGGATCTCCAATACTGCCTTTTTTCTGTCTGTAAGCTTCGGAAAGCGTTTGAAAAATTAAAATTTGGGCATCATGACAGCCGACACTGTACAAATAGAGGTTCAGCAAACAACAAAATCACGTTTGCAGGAGGTTGATTTTAACAATCTCGTTTTTGGCCGGAACATCTCCGACCATATGTTTATCGCCGAATATCGCGGAGGCCAATGGCAGGATCTTCGCATAGTCCCTTATGGCGACCTGTCCCTCAGCCCTGCCACGGCAGCGCTCCATTACGGACAAGCGATTTTTGAGGGAATGAAAGCCTACAAAAATGAAGAAGGCGAAGTGCTCCTTTTCCGCGCTATCGATAACTGGAAACGGCTTAACAAATCGGCTGAGCGCCTTTGCATGCCGGCGATCCCGGAAGAAATTTTCATGAACGGGCTTGTCGAGCTGCTGCGCCTCGATGCCGGTTGGGTGCCGTCACAACCTGGCTGCTCGCTGTACATACGCCCTTATATGTTTGCTACCGATCCGTACATCGGTGTTAAACCTTCTGATTCTTACTATTTTATCATTTTCACAAGCCCTGTCGGCACTTATTACGCCAAACCACCGCGTGTGAAAGTGGAAACGCAATTTATCCGCGCAGCAGAAGGCGGTGTAGGTGCTACCAAGTGCGCTGGCAACTATGCCGGTTCACTGTATCCCGCCAAACTTGCCCAGCAGGAAGGCTACGATCAGCTGATCTGGACCGACGCCCGTGACCATGCATATATCGAAGAATCGGGCACGATGAACATTATGTTCATGCTCGATGGAAAACTGCTTACGCCACACGTGTCGGAAACAACCCTGGACGGTATCACAAGAAAAAGCATTGTTGCCATCGCACAGCATTGGGGGATTCCAGTGGAAGAACGCCGCATCAGCGTAAAAGAAATCGTCGATGCACTGAAAGCAGGCACCCTTGAAGCCGCATTCGGTGCTGGTACCGCGGTAGTAATATCTCCTTTCGCGACCATCGCTTACGAAGGAGTGGACTATGCATTGCCCGAAATCAAAGAAGATTCGTTTGTGTCCAAAGTGAAAAATTACCTCACCGACCTCCGCACAGGTAAGGAAGAGGATGTTTTTGGTTGGATGTTGAAAGTGTAAGCTTACGAGATAGCAAGTTTAGGAGTTTAAGAGTTCAAAGTTTAGGGTCAATCTGCCTAAACTTTGAACTCTTTACTTTTAACCTCTAAACTCTCGACTCGTGAACTTTCAACTCTTAAACTTTCAACTCCTGAACTCTCGACTCCTAAACTTTTCAAACAAAAGTCCGCGTCCCTGAATAATTATCGCGAAATTCCTTAGGAGTGCAGCCGTTTTTCGCCTTGAAAATCCGGTTGAAATAGGACAGGTTATTAAACCCGCATTTATAGGCAATTTCAGAAATAGTGTTTGAAGTGTTGATCAGCGAACGGGAAGCATGGCCCAGCCTGATTTCATTGAGGCTTTCCACGAAGGTTTTACCGGTCCGCTTTTTAATAAACCTGCTGAAAGATACCTCCGACATGCCAGCAAATTTCGACACGTCCGCAAGATTGACCTCCTTGTCATAATTATCCCTCATAAAGGCAAAAACCTTCTCGATCCGCCGACTATTGAAATTGATATTATCGTCGGTAAAGGTGCTATTCGACAACGTCCGCATATTGCGAGATACTGACAGGTCATGCAGGATCGACATCAGTTCCAGCATTGAATCGAACCCGCTTTTCTCTGTAAGCGACGTCAGCCGGGGCTTTATCCGCTCGATCGTCTCCCTCGAAAATGCAATTCCTTTTGCGGACTTTTCGAGCAATGACCGCACAAAAAACAATTGATTACGTTTCAGGAATTTATCATCGAACAAATCCCTATGAAACTGAACGGTGATCTCATTGATCTCCGGCATTCCTTCCCGCCATTTGTAGGCGTTTGTAAGCCAGCCATGAGGCAGATTGTTGCCCACCAGGACAAGTTCAGCATCATCGATCACCTCGGTATGATCGCCGATAACCCTTTTCACACCTTTTCCGGAGAGTATAAGGTTCAGTTCGAACTCTTCGTGACTGTGAAGGGGAAAATCAAAAATGGTCTTTTTCCGGTCAAACACCGTAAAACAATCATACTGGGTTAATGGGGTAATTTCACGGTAAATTTCGCTCATAGGCTTATTGGTATCAGAAAATTCAGTTAGGTCCGTAGAGGATATGACTACATCATGTCACATTGTGATAACAATATAAAAAAATAAATATTAATTACTATAATCCTAATTCTGACTATTTCACCTGACTTTTCTCAGGCCGAAAAGATGATATCTACGGACGGCATCAACTTGGAAATAGTCGCAATTGGGCTAATCATGGATAAAATTGTATTATATGTGCCGCTTCATTTGTGAATAAGTTTGCATTGAAGCTGCATATTTCAATGCATTAACTGTGTGCAACAAATTGGCGAAGCCTTACACAGATTGAATTTGCAGACTCAATGATGAAAATCAAACCGATTGACTTCCTGGTCATCCTTACCTATCTGATAGCGGTAACTTTGATCGGGATATTCCTGAAAAAACAAGCTGCCCGGAGCAAAAACGACTATCTCCTTGGCGGCAAATCAATGCCATTCTGGATGCTTGGCATTTCAAATGCATCCGGGATGTTCGACCTCTCCGGCACGGTCTGGATGGTCGCGACCATGTTCGTTTACGGTGTGAAAAGCATTTGGCTGCCTTGGCTGTGGCCGGTTTTTAATCAGATATTTATGATGGTGTACCTGTCTGTATGGCTACGGAGATCAAATGCCTCCACCGGCGCTGAATGGATGCTGTTCAGGTTCGGCGAAAGGGGCAATTCCCGTATTTCCCACCAGATCATCATTGTGTTTGCCCTGCTTAGCTGCCTAAGCTTTATGGCCTACGGGTTCATTGGTCTCGGCAAATTCGTCGAGATATTTATCCCATGGCCCGCCGTCAGCAGGGTCGTACCTTTTGACCTGCCAACTGGCTATGCAGGACATTTTTATGGCATTGTATTCACCCTATTTACTGCTTTCTACGCCTTGCTGGGTGGGATGAAAAGTATAGTATGGGCCGATTTTCTGCACTATATCATCATGGCGGTTGTCTGCATTTGCATGGCCGTACTCGGCTGGAACGCGCTGAAAAACGCCGGCAACCTCCCCGTGCCCACTGGTTGGGCCAATCCATTCTTCGGCACTGAACTGAACCTCGACTGGTCGCAGATTCTGACAGCCGCCGGTGATAAGATCCGCGATGATAGTTTCTCGCCATTCGGCTACTTTTTTGCGCTCATGACCGCGAAAGGTATTCTCGCCAGTTTGGCCGGTCCGGCACCAAATTATGATATGCAAAAGATATTATCTACCAAATCGCCCCGGGAAGCGGCATTAATGAGCATGATCGTTAACCTGGTGCTGCTGCCTACCCGTTACCTTTTCATTATCGGGGCAACGATTTTGGGACTGTTGTTTTTCAAGAATATTGGTATCTCAAACGCTGAAACAGTCGATTTTGAACGTATCCTTCCGGCGGTACTAAATACATATATTCCACCGGGATTACTGGGACTGGTCCTGATAAGCCTTATGGGCGCATTTATGGGAACATTTGCCGGCACATTTAACGCAGCGCAAGCTTACCTCGTTAATGATATTTATCTCAAATCCATCAACCCGCAAGCTAGCAACAGGCAAATCAGCCGAATGAATTACCTGTGTGGAATTGCGATGGTACTGATC
Source organism: Dyadobacter sp. MSC1_007 (assembly GCF_023667495.1). Taxonomy (GTDB): domain Bacteria; phylum Bacteroidota; class Bacteroidia; order Cytophagales; family Spirosomataceae; genus Dyadobacter. Next base: position 49,788 of record NZ_JAMOZL010000018.1, on the reverse strand, counting down.
AGCATTCTGCTGGGATTGCTGGCGAAAGACGTGAACAGCCTGTTGCAATGGATCGTGTCGGCCCTTTACGGAGGTTATATTGCTTCGAATGTGCTAAAATGGTACTGGTGGCGGTTTAATAGCAGCGGTTTCTTTTGGGGAATGCTTGCAGGGATCATTTGCGCCCTCATCTGCCCCTACGTTTTCCATGGCACGCTGCCGCTGTTCTATTTCCCGCTGATCCTCCTGATCTCCACAGTCGGGGCCATCATTGGATCGTTAGCGACCGCCCCTGCCGATATGGAAGTCCTTAAGAGCTTTTATAAAACGGTCAGGCCGTGGGGTTTCTGGGAACCTGTGGCAGCCGAAGTCCGGAAGGACGACCCGGATTTTATGCCTAACAATGGATTCACGCGTGATATGTTCAACGTCGCGATAGGGATCGCCGCACAAACTTCCCTGACGGCTGTCCCCGTTTTCTTTGTTCTGCAAATGCCGGTGCAGACCGTAGTTTCGACCGCTATTTTCCTGGTATCAGCACTGATTTTGCGGAAAACCTGGTACAATAACCTTTCAGCACAGTGAACTCTCAAATCGCCCCTGTCCGATGAAAATCTTCGAAGAGCGCCTGCAAAAAATCAAAACCCAGCATGACCTGCTGATCAGCACGCCGAACATCGTATCCGACAGCAGCAATGGCGTATTTGAAAGATATAAATATCCTGTTCTTACCGCTGCACATGCGCCTATTTTCTGGGAATACGATCTCAATCCGGACACTAATCCATTCATGATGAAGCGGTTCGGAATCAATGCAACGTTTAATGCAGGCGCGATTAAAATAGATTCCAAATATCTTCTCGTGGTGCGCGTTGAAGGCTATGATCGGAAGTCATTCTTTGCAGTGGCCCAAAGCCCGACTGGCACAGATCAGTTTCAATTCTGGCAATACCCGATTGACATCCCCGAAACGGATGAGCCTGATGTTAATATTTATGATATGAGGCTGACGCGCCATGAAGACGGCTGGATTTATGGATTGTTTTGCACAGAAAGAAAAGATCCGGCCGCACCGTCGGGCAACGAATCGCAAGCCATAGCGCAATGCGGGATCGCCCGCACGAAAGACCTGAAAAAATGGGACCGCTTGGCCGACCTCCTCACACCGTCACGCCAGCAAAGGAATGTGGTGCTCCATCCCGAGTTTATTGATGGGAAATACGCTTTTTACACACGCCCGCAGGACGGTTTCATCGAAGCCGGATCAGGTGGCGGCATTGCCTTAGGCACATCGGAAAGTATCGAAAACGCTGAAATTAAAACCGAAACAATCATTGATCCCAAAAAATACCACACTATATACGAATCCAAGAACGGCCAGGGGCCTCCGCCCTTGCGAACAGAATTAGGTTGGCTCCATCTCGCACATGGCGTGCGCCATACCGCTGCCGGACTCAGATATGTGCTCTATCTTTTCATGACATCGCTCGACGACCCTGGTAAAGTGATTTACAAACCTGCCGGCTATTTTCTTGCGCCACAAGGCGAAGAGCGCGTTGGAGATGTCTCCAATGTCGTCTTTTGTAACGGCTGGATCGCGGGCGACGATGGCACCATCTTTATCTATTACGGAGCTTCCGACACCCGCCTGCATGTTGCAACAACTTCTATACAACGCCTCCTCGATTACGTCACCCACACCGCACCTGACGGTTCCACCAGTGCATCATCCCGCCAGATTCTCACAAAGCTCATTGATCGCAACCTGGCATTGGCAAGATCAGGCCAGGCATTGGAAGATTCGCTTTCCTGAAATTACATTAGGAACGTACGTATAGTCATAGCCGATACTGTGTCAGTAAGCGCATATTTATACTTAGCGACGTTCTTCAATTTAAAATCAACAAAATCCCATAAACCCTTTAAAATAACCATATAATGCAATGATTTATGGATATAATTTCATATCATACGTTAAGGAAGTGTTAAAAATGTGTTATTTTTAGATAAAAAAGCACTATATAGATGTGAAGTCGACGGCGGTATATTTGAGTTAATTTTTGACAGCAAATCTTTAATGTAACTAATCCAAATTTAACCTATCAGAAGCGCTAAACTCTATGAAAAAAAGTCTACTAGTTAAGATGCTGATACTGTGCTCTGTGCTCTCCTTTCGGGGATATGCGCAGGAAATGACGGTGTCCGGGAAAGTAAATGACGCCTCCGGCGGTGAAATCGCCGGGGTCAACGTTGTGGTAAAAGGTACCACCAGAGGTACCACCACGAATGACAAAGGTGAATACAGTATCACAGTCGATAAAGGTAAAACATTAGCATTCAGCTACATTGGCTATATTACCAAGGAAGTGGTAGCCAATGCATCGGTTTTGAACGTTTCGCTGGCAGCGGAGGCCACCGCACTGAATGAAGTGGTCGTGACGGCATTGGGTATCAGCCGCGAAAAAAGGTCGCTGGCCTATTCCATCACGGAAGTAAATGGCGCCAATATGACCTCAGCACGCGAATCCAACCTTGGCAATGCCCTTGCCGGACGCGTAGCCGGTGTAAACGTGAGTAAAATCGCTTCGGGCCCGGCCGGCTCCTCACGGGTTATCATCCGTGGTAACAAATCGTTGCAGGGAAACAACCAGCCTCTGTACGTAATCGATGGTATTCCAATGGATAACAACAACTTCGGTCAGGCTGGCCTTTGGGGTGGTTCGGATGAAGGTGACGGTCTTTCGAGTATTAACCCCGACGATATTGAGTCGGTCGTGGTGCTGAAAGGTGCGAATGCTGCGGCCCTTTACGGCTCACGCGCGGCCAACGGTGTTATCAACGTTACGACAAAACGTGGCACTAAAAGAAAAGGCATTGGCATCGAGTTTGGCTCGAATTATGTATTTGAAAAACTCAATGACTTGTCTGACCTGCAGCATTCTTATGGAACAGGCTCCTACGTGGACGGCATCGCCGTCAAACCATCCAGCCAGACACAGGCCTATGAATGGGGCGATGACTCATGGGGACCTAAGTATGACAATAGCCAGTTTATAGGCTTCGATGGGAAAATGCGGCCTTATGCTTATCAGGGTGATAATTTCTCACGTTTTTATAAAACAGGCCATGCATTCACCAACAACATTGCATTATCAGGCGGAAACGAAACCCAAAACTTCCGGGCATCAGTAACTAACCTGAACAGTGCGACTATCATTCCTAACTCAGGTTATGACAGGATCAACCTTTCTCTATCCACCAATGCTAAATTTGGCAAAAGGCTAACATTGGATGCCAAAATCCTGTATTCGGAAGAAAAAGCTAAAAACCGCCCGAACGTATCCGACTCACCGGGTAACGCGATCCAGGCGCTATGGCGCACCCCAGGCAGCTACAACGTCCTGGATTATTATGGCGACCCAAAGAAACCAGGTGCAATTCCGGAAGGTACCGATGCAAACAGCCTGAGTGTTTTCGGAAAAGTGGTAGGCGAAGAGTTCCAGCAGGCGAGCAACAACTGGGGCCAAAACCCTTACTGGGTATCTTACCAGTTCATTAAAACTGACAAAAAGAACCGCTTTATCAGTTCCGGAGCATTGAAGTACCAGCTTACCGATTGGTTGTACGTCCAGGGACGTGTGGGTCTTGACAAATATCAGCGCAATGCCGAATCACTTACACCAGAAGGAACCGGCTATCAGCGAGGTGGTGCCAGGAGCCTGGGTACATGGAATGTCCAGGAACTTAATGTTGAATATACCGTCGGTTTTAACAAAGATTTCGGAAAAATTGGTATCAATGCGTTTGCAGGTGGTAACCGCATGAGAAGAAAATACGACTTCGTGAACATCACCGGTAATGGCTTCAACGTGCAGTTCTTCCCTGCAATCAAAAATGTAAAAGGTAAATCATGGGATTATGATTTCAGTGAAAGCGGCGTCAATTCCGTACTGGGATCTGCGGAGATTTCTTATGACGGTTTTCTTTACCTGAATGCGACCGCTCGTAACGACTGGTTCTCTGTTTTAAACCCTGAAACCAACAGCCTCCTCTACCCGTCTGTGGGAACAAGTTTTGTGTTCTCCGACGCTTTCAAGGGTCTTCCTTCCTGGCTGTCGTATGGTAAAGTACGGGCGTCGTGGGCGCAGGTCGGTAATGCGACAAATGGTCCTTATTCAAACAACTTGACTTACTCATTGAATGGCAATCCGCACTTGGGTATTCCGATGGCATCCTTTTCACAAGCAATGGGCAACGACGGGACTATTCCAAACCCCAACCTTAAACCATTGACGGTAACGGAAATGGAGTTCGGTATCGACTTTCGAGTATTCAACAACAAGTTGGGTGTCGACTTCACTTACTATGATCAGCAAACAACCGATGATATCCTGGATGCAACCATTTCCCGCGCCAGCGGCTTTGGAAAGACCTCTGTGAACCTCGGCAAGATGCAAAACAGAGGTATTGAGCTATTACTGACAGCTACGCCTCTCAAAAGCAGCAACCTGAATTGGGACATCAGTTTGAACCTGGCTAAGAACAGTAACAAGGTAAAAGCGTTGATCGAAGGTAGCAAGGAGCTTGTAATGGAGGAGCCACGGACACGTAACTCTTACATTAAACACATTGTAGGCCAGCCCTTCGGTATGATCACAGGTCGTGTTCAGAAAATGTCACCAGATGGTCAGCCTGTATTTTACAAAGACGGCCGCCCTGTCGGATCGGCCGGATATGAGATCATTGGTAACGGTATCGCTAAACTGACCGGCGGTTTGACCAACTCTTTCAACTACAAAGGCATTGATCTTTCATTCCTTGTTGATTTCAAATGGGGCGGGGATATTCTTTCCGGTACTAATATGCGTCTGACCCAATGGGGTGTGAGCAAACAATCGCTGCAAGGAAGAGAAGGCGAAGCGCCGTTGACAGTTACAGGGGTAACACAGGAAGGCACAGAATACAAACCTTTCACCAAAACCCTAACACCGCGGGAAGCTTTCGATTACTGGCAATCTGTTGGTGGCGAAGCTGACGCGGTAACCCCAATGTACCTTTACGACGCTTCTTTCATCAAGTTGAGACAGTTGACGCTAGGTTATTCTGTTCCAAAAAGATTCCTTGAAAAAACCCCGCTGCAAAACCTAAGCATCTCGTTCGTAGGTCGTAACCTCGCTATCCTGTTCAAAAACATTGATAACGTAGATCCCGAATCCACCTACTCGAACGGAAACTCACAAGGGTTTGACTACTTCGGTTTCCCATCCACACGCAGTTACGGTTTCAACTTGAGAGCATCATTCTAATTATCCTGACATGAAAAATCTGACTAAATATTTAAAATATAGTTTGGCTGTGGTACTGGCGGCGGGTTGCGACACGAAAGAGCTGCATGAGCTAAACATTAATCCGCAGGCACTGAATGAGGTAAACCTGAACCTGATCTTTACCTCGGCAGAGCTGGGCATCGCCTCCAACGGTACATCCGGCGACAACCGCTACATCGACTGGCGTACGAACATCGGTATGTGTGCCTATGCGATCCAGCAGCTGGCCAACGCCGGCGGGGGCATTGCGCCTGGCGACAAATACACGGTTAATGCCGAAACCAATTCTGCACCTTTTGATTTTACCTACAATGACCAGCTGAAAAATATCGCCGAGATCCTGAAACAGTCGGGACCGGGCGGATTTGGAGAAGGTAAATATCTGAACATGCGCCAGGCAGCACGCATTCTCCGTGCATTCAGCTTCGCCCGTTTGACTGACTTTTATGGCAACATACCCTATTCCGAAGCCAACAAGGGCACCGAAGGAATTTTCTTCCCAAAATACGATTCGCAGGATGCCGTCTACGCCGATTTATTGAAAGAACTGGACGAAGCTTCTTCGGCATTGAGCGCTTCCAACGCGGATGAAGGTTTTGCGGCGGCGGATTTTATCTATAAAGGCGATATCGCGAAGTGGAAGAAATTCGGATACTCTCTGATGCTTCGCCTCGCCATGCGCATTTCCAATGTGGACGCTGCGAAAGCTGCAACTTATGTTACCAAAGCCGCCGCAGGAGGCGTATTTACCAGCAATGCCGACAATGTGTGGGTAGCGATGGCTGATGGTCCCGGCGAATGGACGAACCAAAATGGTATCTCCCGCGCATTTGATCCAGGTGATGGAGGGCAACCAGCTTATCTGAGCGCTAAGCTGGTGGACTTTCTGAAAGGCACCAACGCCAACAGTGTCGCCGACGACGATCCAAGATTGATGATCATCAGTGGTGGCATCGGAGATTGGAATGCGGCTGGCTACACGCCGATCACCTTGGACCCGCTGAAACAAAAAGGCATGCCGAATGGACACGACCAGGCGATGCTCGATAAGCTGGAAGGCAAGGCGGTGATATTGCCAAAGACCTATTCCCGCATCAATGTAAAAATGTTGCAGGACTCGGATCCATATATGATTATGAACTATGGGGAGGTGGAGTTGTTGCTGGCGGAAGCAATTGAGAGAAAAATTGGCACCGGAATTTCCGGAACAGCCAAGTCGCATTACGATGCCGGTGTGAAGGCATCAATGCAGATGTATACGCCTTATGACGCTTCACTGACGGTTTCTGACGCTGCTGTGACAGCCTATCTGACGACTTATCCTTATGGAACCGCCAAGCCTGCATTGGAAATGATCGGAGAGCAAATGTGGGTCAATAAATTCTTCAACTGGTGGGAAGCATGGTCCGACTGGCGCAGAACAGGTTTCCCTAAGCTAACCCCCGTCAACTACCCGGGCAACGTAACCAACGGAACCATCCCGGTAAGGTTGCGCTATCCAACCAACGAAGTTGCTGGAAACCCTAACTATCAGACCGGCGCGACATTGCCTGATGACTTTACAACCAAAGTCTGGTGGGACAAATAGTATAAATTAGTAGATATAATTCAAAAGGTGTCCTGAATATTTTGGGGCATCTTTTTGTTTTTTATCCTAATTTTGAAATTCACCAGATTCACTAATGCTCCTGAATATGATACAATCATTTGCGGCGACGGCCGATAAAGATGCTGTTTTTGAAAAAGTACAACAGTTTATAGATGAACAAGGATTTACAGTTGTAAGCAAAGATCAGTTGCGCCCATGGGGCGGTTTTTTCGTATTGGATGAAACCCAGGCCCCGAAATTCATCTCGACTTTTTTCCCGCATTTATCTCTGGCCGACTTCGCAGGTTATGAGAAACTTAGCCCAAAAATCCTTGTAGTAGCCCCCAACAAACGTCTCTCCTGGCAATATCACCACCGTCGCGCCGAAATATGGAAAGTGATCGGTGGGAATGCAGGCATCGTGATCAGCGATACTGACGAGGAGACCGAATTGCAGCAACTGCCGATCGGGACCGTTGTAAATCTCAAAAAAGGAGAACGTCACCGTTTAGTAGGCGTCGACGAATGGGGATTTGTAGCTGAAATCTGGCAACACACAGACCCTTCCAATCCTTCCGACGAAGACGATATCGTACGTGTTCAGGACGATTTCGGAAGATAAAAAAACACCTACATGCCAGGTCAGCCCGACCTGGCATGTCAGTTCTAAACCCATCAATCCATCTTAATTTAGCCAGCTATGAAATTCGGAAAAGTTGAAAACCCGGAAGATATTGACTTCAAATTGCCCCCCGACGCTCCGTCAAACAAAAAACTCCTGACCGGCAAATCCGGAAAACCTGAAATTTACATTGGATGCGCCAAATGGAATAAAGCCGACCTCAAAGGCTTTTATCCGAAGGGAACCAAGGACGAGCTGGCTTATTACGCGACGCAATTCAACAGCATCGAACTGAATGCCACTTTCTACAATAACTTCCCGGTAGAAACGATCGAAAGCTGGTATACCAAAACACCGGAAGGGTTTAAATTTTTCCCAAAACTACATCAGGGCATCAGCCACTGGAAGCGTTTGAAGGATGCGAAGGAACCCACCGACATATATCTCGACGGTATTGCTCATTTGCAAGACAAGTTAGGAATGCTTTTTCTGCAAATGCCGGATAACTTCGGTCCCAAAAACTGGGATATCCTGAAAGATTACCTGGAAGCATGGCCTTCCGGCTTTCCATTAGCACTTGAACTACGTCACACCGGCTGGTACGATGGCATATGGAACAATGAGGAACTGTACGAAATCCTTGAAAAGAAAAACATTACGCACATTGTAACAGACTCGGCTGGCCGCCGCGACCTGCTGCATATGCGCCTTACCACTCCCATCGCATTTGTGCGATACAATGGTGCAAACGTGGATTCGGATTACACCCGGCTGGACGACTGGTTCGAAAGACTGAAAATTTGGGTAGAAGAAGGTATTCAAAAAATCTATTTTTTCGTTCACCAGAACCATGAGGAAGCGTCGCCACTATTATCGGCTTATCTTATCAAGAAGTTCAACGACGAACTGGGAATGGGCTTAAAAGTACCTTACGACCCGCGCACGGCTAATGCCGGGCAGACGAAGCTGCTGTAACCAGATAGAAGCCTATCTTAATTCAAATTGAACGCCCTGCTCCGGAAAGATCAGCTTTAATCCAAGGTTATTCCCCTCGGCAAGCTCTTTCCTGATCAGGGTTTCATTATTTCCGGTTGGTTTAATGTGCGTGACGACTACGTTCAGGTCGCGCATTTTATCCATTCCGGCCTGGGTTGCCAAGACGTTCAGCTCGCGCATCAGCCAGCGTGGAGTCAAATGGCCATACAGCTGCCGGTCCTGTTGTGTATTGGGGTAAGAAACTTCCAGAAAGATCCCTTTCAATTTACCGGACTTCACCAGTGGCGACACGGCCTCCCATACGAGCCGCATTTTATCCGTTTTCTCCACGTCGTCCGGGCCGGTATCACCCAAATACAACACATAACCTTCACCGTTACGAATCAAAAACGCAGCACTCTCGTATGGATTTGAATGGGCCAATCTAAAAGCCCTGACCGACATCCTTGTTTCCAAAACAGGCCGCTCCTCGCCTTCCAGCAGTATTTGATAGCGATATTTCTTTAATGCGGGAATGGCGCCTTCGCTGGCAAGGTTGGGCCAGCTTTTCCAGTTGAAGTAATGATCACGCAAGGTCGCAATGCACGGCTCGAAACCGTAAACTTGCTTTATCGTATCATCTACGGAATTGATAATCATTCCCGAAACATGGTCCAGGTGCGGGTGCGAGATCAGATAGGCTTTGATATATCGCTTTAAAACGATGTCGGCGGAAACTGAAAATGCACCATTGGCTATTGCACGCGCAATGCCGTTGCTGACCGTCCCCGCGTCCAGACATACATAAGCGTCCGTTCCCGTGGGTGCGACCATGTACGCAGACAGGTTTCCGTCCGCGGTGCCGCCATACACCCCTAGCGGCACGACTTTGAAGCCGACTTGTGCCCGACAGAACGTATTTAGTAATAATAAAATTAGTAGAAAGCTGATCAGAACACGCATCGCACAATTGGAGACATTAACAAACCCGAATGTACGAAATTGATGGATTCCCGGACGCTAACGCTTACATTAGCACTAAATATTGACAGTACGAGAATGCAACAAATCACCCGCACCCACAGCGACAACCCGGATTTTCACAAATTGACAGACCTGCTCGACGACGAGCTTTGCCGGATTTACAACACCAGAAAGGAAGATTTCGAAGATTACAACCGCATTACCGATTTGTCGACCGTGATCGTAGTCTATGAAAATGCACAGCCAATCGCCTGTGGCTGTTTCAAGATATTTGATGACCAAACCATCGAGCTGAAAAGGATGTTTGTGTTGCCTGAATTCCGAGGCAGCGGAATTGCGACATCAATGGTACGCGAACTTGAAGCATGGGCCACAGAACTAGGATACAAATATGCCGTTCTCGAAACCGGCAAAGGCCAGCCCGCCGCGATTGCCATGTACCAAAATCTCGGCTACGAATTCACCGGGCATTTCGACCCGGAAAATAGCCTGGAAATCAGCGTTTGCATGAAGAAGGCCTTATGCTAAAAAATTAATGAGGTTGCGAAAGCTCCCGGCGGAGCTCCTCATCATAATGATGCTCCCGCTCATACGCCTGTGCGGCCAACGCCATCACTCTGACTGTTTCGAGTTCGCTTGCAGTCACATTGGCTTCGCCCTTTTGCATCAATTGATATATTATAACCATTGCTTCTTCGTACTCTTCTTCCGTATTGTATTTTAAGTTTTCCATGACAACTTGCTTTTATTGAATTTATCTTATTCCGAACAAATCCAATAAATTGGTTCGATCGGATCTTATAAGTTATCAATATTTCCTTTTATTTGAAAAACAAATACCCCTCCGGTCATGGACGCTTCCCCGGCACCCTTTTATCTGAAATTTTCGCTTTCATTACTTGCTGTCGGCATTATTATGCTGGCTATTTTCCTGGGCCAGGACATTATTGTTCCGCTGGCTCTGGCGGGACTTATGGCTGTTTTATTACGTCCATTGGAAGGCTGGCTGATGAAGCTGGGCGTCCCCAAACTGATGGCAATCAGTCTGGCTGTTCTGTTTGCAGTGCTGATAGCCTCGGCGGTGGCGGTGTTGATATCGATGCAACTGGCCGATTTCTCAGACGAATGGCCCAAACTAAAAAGGAATATCGATCTGTTTTACCGGGACGCCAGACGATGGATCCGGCGCGAATACAGCGTCAGCTATCGCCAGCAGGCCGAATACCTCAAAAATGCCCAAACCAAAACGCTGGAAAACTTTCAGGCGCCCGAAACACTCGGCGTGGTAACCGGACCACTAGGTACGCTGATACTCATTCCGATCTACACATTTCTGCTGCTTTATTACCGGACAATGCTCATGCATTTCACGGTGGTATTATTTGCAGAAAAGCACAAAGCGCGGGTTTTGGAGGTAATGGGAGAGATCAAATCCATTATTCAGAGCTACATGGTGGGTCTATTGCTCGAAACGACGGTGGTTGCGATCCTGAATTCCGTCGGATTGCTGATCCTGAATGTCCAATATGCCATGCTTCTGGGCATAATGGCGGCGATTTTAAACCTCGTGCCCTACATTGGCGGACTGGTAGCGACGGCTCTTGCGGTAATGGTTACTTTTATCAGCCATCCGGAAATGGATGTTCTTTTAGGAGTCGTGGGCGTGTTTATCGCGGTACAAGTCATTGATAATAACTTCCTGGTACCTTTTATAGTCGGCTCCAAAGTGCGTATCAATGCATTGGTTTCGATTGTGGGTGTTTTGATCGGCGGGGCGCTAGCCGGATTATCAGGGATGTTCCTTTCGATACCAGCAATTGCTATGATGAAAGTGATCTTCGATCGTGTCGACGGCTTGAAACCCTGGGGAATCCTGTTGGGTGATCAGACGCCGGAGCAAGCCAATAACAATCTTTTCAGATTTGTAAACAGGAAAAAAACAGAGAAAGAGGCATAGCGGGAGTTGACCGCTACGCCTCTTCATTGCATTTTAGCTTACAAATTGCTTGGTGTCCACCACCGCTTTCAGGTCGTGGAGTAAGCTGAACAATCCGAAGAAAGTACGGTTGATATAAATAAAATGCTTGGACCCGCGGTTCATATTCATTTTGCGCAGCTCCTTATCATTGGCATATTTTTCACCCAAAGCAGCCAGTCTGGCAAAGAATGCTTCATCCGAAAAGTCAAATGTATCCGACTGAAAAGGCTGTGTCAGCAAGGCCAGTATCTCTTTGAAAAGGTTTGAAAAATAAACCGTTTCTTCTTTTGTATCCTTACTTGTCAGAATTTCGAGCTCAACCAGTTTGGCATGAAAAACAGCCGGGTTATTCAGATTTTCCGGTTCAGCGAGCTCAAAATAGGGCACGTAAAAATCTTCCGGAATTTCCTTAATGCAACCAAAATCGATCGCAATGAGGTTGTCCTGCTCGTCGATCAGAAAATTGCCCGGATGCGGGTCCGCATGCACTTTGCGGAGCTGATGCACCTGGTACATATAAAAGTCCCAAAGCGCCTGACCGATCTTGTTGGCAGTTTCCTGGTCCGGGTTAGTCTTGCAAAACTCTGAAAGATGCTTACCCGTCATCCAGTCCATCGTAATCACGCGCTCGCTTGAAAACTCCGGGTAATACCGCGGAAACCTCAAATTAGGAATATGCGCGCACGCTTCTGCGATCTCTGTGCTTTGCGCGATTTCGAGGAAGTAGTTCGTCTCTTCGGTGAGCTTGGTCTCCACTTCCTTGAAATACTTGTCCGAATCCTTGGCCTGGATATTGAACATTTTCATGGCAATCGGCTTCACCAGCGACAAGTCGGAAGAAATGCTTTCCGCAACCCCGGGATACTGGATTTTAACCGCCAGTTGCTTGCCGTTTGCCGTGGCCTTATGTACCTGGCCAATACTCGCGGCATTAATGGCATTCGGATCGAATGTATCGAAGAGCTCCAAAGGCGACTTGCCAAAATATTTGCGAAACGTCTTGACCACGAGAGGAGCAGAAAGCGGCGGCACCGAAAATTGTGACAACGAGAATTTCTCCACATAAGCCTGCGGAAGGAAATTCTTCTCCATACTCAGCATTTGCGCAAGCTTCAATGCACTGCCTTTCAGATTTTTAAGCCCGTCATAAATATCCTCGGCATTGTTGGTATTGAGGTTATCACGTGCTGATTCCGGGTTTGTAATTTTCTCCCCGTAATATTTCAGATAATTCCCCCCGATCTTAACGCCGGTCGAAATTAACCGGGTCGCACGCTGTATTTTCGAAGTAGGTATGCTGTCAATTGTCTCCATTCCTACCGCAATTTTTCTTTAATTAAAAACTTCCCAAAATCGATCACACTTTCCAATGGTGTTGTATCGATGAGGTCGAATGTGGCGCGGATCGATTTTTCGATAAACAGGTCTGTTTTTTCAAATCCGATCGACTCATCGTCGAGCCAGAATTTCAGTGTAACCAGCAATTGAATCCACGCACCTTCCTCCAATGCATCCTGCTGCGCATTACGTATGCGTTCGCTTTTGGCTTTGAGGTAACCTTCGCTGATCTCGTGGATGAAAGTTTTGAATTCCGCCCTGAATTCTTTCAGTTTCAGGATTCCGTTCAGCTTGTTTTTGTCTTCTTTCAATGAGAAAACAACATAACTTCTGTTTGCCGTCAGGATCTCAAAATAAGTATAGTAGTAAGTCAGCAATTTATCGCGGAAACCGAGCAGGCCCACATCGCCACTTTGTTTGATCAGGTTGACCGCTAGTTTATGAAAACTTACGAAAACCCGCTTTTCCAGCGAATCAATAGAAGTAAAAAATTGATAAAAGTCTTTTTCAACCATGCCGTTCTGCTTACAGAAAAGGTAAACGGACTCGGGTCTCTTATGGTTTTCGAGACAGTAATGCATATAAAGCTCCGTGATCTTGTCGGCCGTGAGTTCACGGACAGCTACTGGAATCTCTTTCGTTTTGGCAGCCATTAGTAGTATGGATTAAGATGAAGATGATCATACCACTTAGCAACAAAATTAATGCGCCGAATCATTCATTTCCGGCGTTAATTTTATGACGCTCCGAACACATTCTTATTCAGAAATTCATTCCTGAATTTGCCCTTTGGGTCATATTCCTTGGCCAGTTCTCTGAATTCAGCAAGTTTAGGATAGCGTTTTTCCAGCAATGTCGGCGCAATGGTAAATAGTTTGCCCCAATGCGGACGCACGTCGAACGGAGCCAGCTCTTTTTCTATTACAGGTAAGAGCTTGCTCACAGCAGGCCAGTCCTGTTTCCAGGTAAAGTGTATGGCTACCGAATCCTGCTTATAACAAGGGCTCAGCCAAAGATCGTCTGCGGCGATAGTCCGGATTTCTGATGTAAATAAATGTGGCCCAACCTGGTTTCCCATTTTCGAAATGGCCATAATCGCTTCTACTGCATTCTTTCTCGGCACAAAATATTCGGATTGAAGTTCCTTGCCGCTGCTGGGTGTAAAGCCCATTTTAAAATGTGGCATACGCTCGTACCAGGGGCCTGGAACACCCATTTGTTCGGTACAGTTTTCAGCGGAAAGCTCGGGAATAGGATGCAGGTTTTTGGTAGCCAATTTTCCTCCGAAAAATTCCCTGGCCGCCTGTACTTTCGGCACTTTCGACCCGGATAATTTATGTTTGATCCACACCTCCGTAATCGAATCACTCGACCAGTTGGTAAACAAACTCACACTGTATCCGCTTGATTCAATTTCATCAAAATGATCTTTGAGCTGCGTCAGCGGCAAATTTTCGTAGACATGCTGATCCATCATAAACGTCGGCTGTACATCCAATGTCACTTTCGTCACCACACCCAACGCTCCCAAATGCACTACCGCGGCATTGAATTTTTCTCCATCCTTCTCGCGGCTCAGTTTCACCACCTCACCGTCCGCAGTCACGATTTCCATCGCCGAAACTGCCGTAGCGAGGTTCCCATTTTTATCCCCAGACCCATGCGTAGCCGTGGCGCATGCGCCTGCCACGGATATGTGAGGAAGCGAGGCTAGATTGTGCAACGCAAATCCTTTTTGATGCAGGTAGGGGCTCAATTGCCCGTATTTCAGACCTCCATTGACTGTCACCGTTTTATTTTTTGCATCGATTGACATCAACTCATCGGCCCCCACCACTGATATGAACTGGTCTTTCGTATCAGCAATGTCATTGAAACAATGCCTGGTACCGAGCACTTTCAGTTTGGGGTACTTCCTGACAATTGTTTGTACCTGCTGCAAATTTTTGCCCAAATCGAGCTTTTCGGTGCTGTATTCAAGATTACCTGCCCAGTTTTTGAGCTTATCACCATTGACCCAGCCGGTCAGCGGGGAAAATAAAGGAGCCGTCATTAATGCGGATGATAGTTTAATAAAAGTTCTTTTTTTCATCGGGGAGGTCAAAGCAGTGAGAAATGCATTAATAGGAATTTATCTCAAATTAATTGAATAATTCAGGATTACAACCTCTACGATTTGCTCATCCGTTCTTTTCCACCACACTTTTTAAAATATGCATGGCTTCTCCCAGCTCACCCATATCCATATTTCCAAAGCCCAGCCGCATCGCGCTCAGTTGCCCGGTCTGAAAAAGCAATGTCTGCGGCAAATGCAGATTTTGTCTCAAACACTCCTTACTTACCCGCATCAGGTTGATATCCTTCCGCCACTCCGTCCAAACTGCCAGACCGCCGGGGGGTGATTTGAAGGATAAATATTCACTGAAACCATTCGACAGCAATTCACCAAGCAAATCTCTCCGCTGGTGATAAACTTTTTGCGCCTTCTTGATATGCCGCTGAATTTCGCCTTCATCGAGCAGCTCTGCCAGTGCCTGTTCCATCATCAGATCGCCCTGCCTGTCGATAATACGGCGAAATTTCCCGAGTTCACGAATGAGATTTTGAGGAGCCACAATATAGCCAGAGCGCAATCCAGGCGCCAATGCTTTGCAAAATGAGCCCACGTACACGACCATCCCGGCCCCGTCGGCACTCGCGAGCGGCAAAACCGGACTACTGTTATAGTGAAAATCGTAATCGTGATCGTCTTCCAGAATGATAAAACCATATTTCACCGAGAGGTTCAATAATTCCATCCTGCGCTCGGCACTCAATGTAACCGTAGTCGGATAATGATGATGCGGGGTAATGTAGAGCATCCTGATCTTTTTCTGCTCACATAGCGTGCGCACTGCTTCCACCGAAATGCCTTGATCGTCGACCGGAACCGAAAGTATGTTGGCCCCGGCTTGCTGGAAAATCATATTGGCCACATAATAGCTCAGGTTACCTACCACCACGTTATCCCCTTTTTTCAGCAATAAATTGGAAGCAAGGTAAATACCCATCTGAATGCCCCGGGTAGTGATGATATTATCGGCAGCGATATGCAGGCCACGGGTATTATTGAGGTACATCGCGAGCTTGTCCCGGAACCAAAGATTGCCCTCCACATGGGAGTAACTCAGGTATTTGCGGTTATTATTTCTCCTCAAAACACTCGAATAGGCCTTCGCCAGCTTATCCATTGGAGCGAGCCGCACGTCGGGTAACCCGTCGGTAAATTCCAGATCAGCTTTTGAAAGGGAAACGGGCCGGTCCAGGAGCATACTTTCTTCAAAAGAGAACCCGGTCTCGCGCGGATATTGTTTCAGATCGCTTACACTGGCAGGTAACGCATTGCCCCGGACTACCGGACTTTTCTTGGTCACGAAAGTGCCCTTATTCGGGAGCATTTCTATCCATCCCTGCGCATCCAGCTCATGATACGCCGCCACGACCGTCTTCCTGTGCACGTCGAGCGTGTCTGCAAGTGAGCGTGTGCCAGGCAGTTGCACGCCCGTCACGAGCACGCCGCGCTGGATGGCGTTGATCATCTGGCGGGCGATCTGAAGATAAACCGGCGTACCGGAAAGCCGGTCGAGCAGGATTACATTTTTAAAAGGTATTTCAACCGGACTACTCATTATATTCAAACCGGAGCATACTGACGGTCCGGCAAGATAGTAATTTTGTAAAGCAAATGGCAAGAACATCAATTGAACCACCCATTATGAACAAACATTACCTTAGTGCCCTCTTTATTATTTTCGGAACGACATTAACCCTGGCGCAGGAAATTTCGCTCGACCCGGTTACCGTCACTTCCTGCCTTGTTGAAAAAAGGGCTTCCCAAACGGGTCGCAACATTGCTGTCATCAAAGGCGAATATTTCCAGCAACTGCCTGTTCATAGTATCGACGATTTACTCCGATATGTCCCTGGCGTTGAAATACAGGCTCGTGGCCCCATGGGCTCTCAAAGCGACATTGTACTTCGCGGTGGCACTTTTCAACAGGTACTCGTAATTCTGGACGGATTAAGGTTAAACGACCCGAATACCGGGCATTTCAATAGCTATATTCCCATATCACCGGCAGAAATTGACCGGATAGAAGTATTGAAAGGCGCTTCATCGGCCGTTTACGGATCGGATGCTGTCGGTGGGGTTATTCATGTGATTTCGAAGACTTTCGCGGCAAGGCAACTGGCCGACGAGTCCGACGGCGGCAATCCTGTACACAAAACGAATGTGAATGCTGGCATCACAGCAGGTGAATATGGGTTGTTTAATGCCAATGTGGGTGCATTTGTACAGAGAAATAAAATCGCAATTTCAGGTGGTTTTCTATCAAATAATGCATCTGGCATGCAGCAGCGGGGCATTAAAGGCTACTTCCACAATAATACAGCCTCATTGTCCCTAAACTATGCTTTGTCTCCAAACTGGAATCTCGCTGTGCGCAGTGCCTACGATCACCGCGATTTTTCCGCACAGAATTTCTACACGGTTTTAAAGTCTGATACCGCCTCCGAAAAGGTGAAAATATCATGGAACCAGGTGAAATTGAGTTACCAAAAAAACAAAACGGCGTTTTCGATCGACGGCGGCTACAAGTCGGTTCAGGATAATTATCTCTTTAATCCGCATTCGATTGCCAATAGCAGCAAATCGAAGTTATGGCAGGGATTGGCTACCTTGCAGCAAGGGATTTCGCCAAGTACAAGCCTCATCGCAGGTGTGAACTTCCAGCAGCGTAATATTGCGTCTAACGACAGAGGTAACCATTCGTTGAACCAGCTTGCCCCATTCATTTCGGTTGTGCAAAGCATTGGCGAAAATTTCACAGTAACACCTTCATTACGTGTCGACTGGCGCGAAAATATCGGAACGGAAGCATCTCCCCAGATCAACCTTTCTTATAAAAAAGCAAGCTGGCAATTGCGCGCGAGTGCGGGTAAAACGATTCGTGACGCCGACTTCACAGAACGGTATAACAATTATGCGAAAAAGCTGGTTACCGGCGGAAGCGTAGGCAATCCTGATCTGAAAGCTGAAAAATCATTCAGTTATGAAGCCGGGGCCGATTGGTTCCTGACCAGCAGCAGCACATCACAACTCAAAGCCTCGGCGACCTTTTTCCAACGCCGCCAGAACAACCTGATCGACTACGTAACGACGCCATACGCCCAAATGCCGCGGAAGGACAACCTTTCGCCAACCGGGACATTCGGCCTCGCTTTGAATATCGCGGACGTGAATACGACAGGATTTGAACTCGACATACAATCGGTGAACACCATCAGCGACAAGCAGAAGCTGCTCTTGAATGCAGGCTTTACCTGGCTTGATAGCGAGAACAAAAGCCAGGTCCAGTCTTTCTATCTCTCGTCGCACGCCAAATTTCTGACCAACTTTTCAGCCATTTACCAAATATCCGGCTTTTCACTGAGCCTGAATGGTCTCTATAAAAAACGGGCCGAGCGTAACGCTTCCGCCATCGAAGCATCAGTCTCTAAAAATTACTTTTTACTCAACGTTAAGGCGGAATATGCGTTCCTAAACCGCATGCTGGCCGTGTTTATCCAGGCCGACAATGCCTTTGACAAACAGTACAGCGACCTGCTGGGATCAAAAATGCCCGGCAGATGGGTGATGGGCGGATTGCGGTTCAATTTTACAAAATAACGCCGCATCTTTATTTAGCGGGAGTTCGTATATTCGAAGCTATGACGAGTGTTATGCCTTCGAATATCCGGATCTCCCATTTTTTATTGCTGATAGTTTGCTTGTTCCTGGGGCAGTATGCAGTTGCGGCCTCCTCTGACCCTCCCCAAAAAATGAATGTGTACTTTTTAAGCGGCCTAGGCGCCGACAGTCGTGTTTTCAGCAAATTAAAACTGGACCCGCGACTGAATGTAAAGCACATTAAATGGATCAGACCGAAAAGAAAGGAGTCGTTGGAACATTACGCAGGCAGATTGAAGGCTCAAATCGACACTACGAAGCCATTTCAGCTCGTGGGGCTTTCATTTGGAGGAGTAGTGGCATCGGAATTGGCCACTATCAGCCATCCGCAACAGGTGACGCTCATTTCGAGTATGTCGACCGGGGTGCCACTTTCACGCTTTTATCAGGTCATGATTAAATTTTTTATGTTGTCGCCCCTCGCGGCGCCGATACTGAAATCCGCCAATAAGATTACGTATCGTTATTTTGGCGCAGATACTCCTGAGTTGAAAAAATTACTCAAAGACATTCTGCATGACACAGATAGTAAATTTTTAAAATGGGCGCTGGTCCGCATGAGCGGCTGGGACCGTAAAGATCCTGTCCCCAATCTTTATCACATTCACGGAAGCGCAGATCTGCTTATTCCAAAGCTGATTACAAAACCCGATACTGTTATCGAAGGAGGCGGGCATTTGATGGTTTACGCCCAGGCCGATCAGATTTCAAAGATCCTGAATAAGAGGCTTACGTCTGTTCGTTCACAAGAATAATTTTACCGATATGGTCGCTGCTTTCCATTAATGCGTGTGCTTCCGCAGCTTCGGCAAGGGGAAATGTCTGCGCGATCACCGGCTTGAACAGGCCTTTCTCCAACACCGGCCAGACCTTTTCCCTTATTTCCGACGCCAATGCGGCTTTAAATGCATTCTTGCGGTTACGGAGTGTACTACCGGTAATGGTCAATCGATTGCGCATTATAAGTCCGAAATCCACAGGGTCTTCACCATTTACTTTTCCGCCTTTCATGGTGTTGATAAAAACCAGTCGGCCTTCCGGGCGCAGTAGGCGCAGGTTTTTGGGAATATAGTCGCCTCCTACCATATCCAGGATCACGTCTATGCCGCGTTCTTTCAATGCAATCTCAAAGTCTTCTTCACGGTAGTTAATGCATTGATCCGCACCCAAATCCATACATGCTTTACACTTTTCAGCACTTCCGGCGGTGGCAAACACTTTTGCATTAAATGCTTTCGCAATTTGAATGGCGGTAATGCCTATGCCGCTGCTTCCGCCGTGGACCAGAAAATGTTCGCCTGATTTGAGATTACCTCTTTGAAACACATTATGCCAAACGGTGAAGACCGTTTCGGGCAATGAAGCGGCTTGAACGAAGCTTCCGCCGCTGCCCTCAAAAGCCGCTGGCACTGGCAGGCAATGCCCGGCTTGCGCCACGGCGAACTCTGCATAGCCACCTCCCGTGAGCAATGCGCATACGGGATCGCCAACTTGCCATTGCGTTACATCCGGCCCGATTGCTTCGATCACTCCCGCTACTTCCAGCCCCGGAATGTCCGGGGATGCGCCTGGTGGTGGTGGGTAATTGCCCTTTCGCTGCATTACATCGGGGCGGTTTACGCCGGCTGCAAAGACGCGGATCAGCACTTCTTGTCCGGTTGGTTTAGGCACGTCTCTTTCTACGATTTGTAAAACCTCCGGTTCGCCCGGCCGGGTTATGGCAATGGCTTTCATAAGCAAATGTTGAGTTCAGGCAAGATTAGTAAATTTCCTTGCCAAAGGGCGCAAATGATAGGCTCATCAGCTTAAAATGCTGATTTGCAAAGGGAAGGCCTATGATGGTAATGGCGAGGATAATGCCGAAAATCAAATGCGTCAATGCGATCCAGACTCCACCTAGTACGATCCAGACAATATTAAAAATAGTGGAAAGACAGCCTGTATCACCCGGAACCTCACGCACATGCGAGCCGAACGGAAAAAGCGTCATCAGACCGATTTTAAAGCATTGGACTCCAAACGGGATTCCGACGATGGTCATGCAAAGTACCAGTCCCGACAGCATGTATTCCACGAAAACGATGAAACCGCCGAAAACAAGCCAGATGATATTGCCGATAAGATTCATGTTGCGTTAAGTTTAGAACCAATGAAACGATTGATGGGCTAAATCTAATCTTGCCAGGAACTACTACGACAGATTTATTACAGAAGGCTCCATTTCCAAATTGTCGGCCGGTAGGGCTGACTTCCAGTTTTCTATTTTCAATAATTTGAAAAATTCTGCTTCTTCTATTTCGCGCACGCCTCCTGGTGGAAGATCGCCCAGTTCCAGGTCTTCAATGCTGGCCCTGATGAGGCGCTTGCACCGGTGATGGGCCGTCCGCACCATTTTTCTCACCTGGTGGTATTTGCCCTCCGTCAATGTGATGCTGAGCCAGGTGTTGGGAACATGCTCCCACGTTTCATTTTGATGTTTGGATAAACCGGCAGGTCTTTCGATAATTTCGACTTCGCAGGGCGCTGTAATATAATCGCCGCCACCTTTCACGCGGATAGCAATGCCGTTGCGAAGCAATTCCAAGGTTTCCTGGGTTACGATATGCCCTACATTGACCCAGTAGGTACGTTTGTGAGGCACTTCGCCCTGGAAAAGCAGGTTGGTAACTCTTTTGTTGGTAGTCAATATCAATAACCCTTCCGAAAGACTGTCGAGCCGGCCTATGGCATGCGTTCCCTCCGGAAAGTCAAAATCCAGATCCCCCAGCAAGCGCACCTCATCCGTGCTCACGAACTGGGATACCATATTGGGTGGCTTGTTGATAATAAAGTAGCGGTGAGGTGTTTGAGTCATTTACAAATTTACGCCGGACTCGGCAATAACCTCCCTGATCGCGGCAAGTACTTTTTCTGTTTGAAACAAAACCTCTTCGTTT
The DNA here is from genome assembly GCF_023667495.1 of Dyadobacter sp. MSC1_007. Classification (GTDB taxonomy): domain Bacteria; phylum Bacteroidota; class Bacteroidia; order Cytophagales; family Spirosomataceae; genus Dyadobacter. Next base: position 28,291 of record NZ_JAMOZL010000018.1, on the reverse strand, counting down.
CTGAACCTGATAACTTTTATTCCAAATTCACCAATTAATTCAGACCGCATTTGATCATACGATGCATTTTCCGGAACTAAGTGTATTCCACCGTCCACTTCAATCACCAGTTTGAGCTCATGACAATAAAAATCGACAATAAACAGATGGAGAGGATGCTGCCGTCTAAATTTGACTCCCAGCTTCTTGTTAGATAACTGCTCCCAAAGGTGCTGCTCCGCTTTGGTTGGATTCTCTCTGAACTGCCTGGCCCGCGCAAAAAGTATCGGGGCCGCTCCCTGGTGCATCATATGAATAGTGTGTTGTGAGTTTTGGTATGCGTTTTGCTTGTCCCCCCGCCTCTGAAGGGGTGATTAGCGGGTGATGTACGAGTGCTGTGCCGACTTATGCGTACCCGATAGCTCCCCCTCCGGGGGCAGGGGGGCACGAGTGCTGTGCCGACTTATGCGTACCCGATAGCTCCCCCTCCGGGGGCAGGGGGGCACGAGTGCTGCGCCGACTCATGCGCACCCGACAACTCCCCCTCCGGGGGCCGGGGGGCACGGGGTCAATGCCCCTTCTCATAATGCGCCTTCAACAGATCCTCCCCAAAATCACTGGTAAGATCCCTCACAACGGAGTGGATGTGGTTACCTCCGTTTTGGGTGTTATCGAATTCGATGAGGAAGGTGGGGCCGTGAACGCGATAATAGTGGCCGTGACCTGTTCCTATTTCGGGCTGCTGATCGCCGAGCCAGGCGAAATGGATATTGTCGAGTCCGTTCTTTTCCAATTCTGCCCATTGCTGGTTTTTCAGGGTAATATGGTAGCGTTGCAAATACGCCATAATGAGCTTTTTGAAAATACCTTTTTGTTCAGCATTGAGCTCTCCCATGGTAATACCCTCCATTTTGGCTAGCGAAGCTTTCCTTGAATTGGAGGTAAATATCTCGTTAGGAGCCTTTTCACCCAAATTCGCTTTTGCCAGCTGGGATGCATTCAGACTGTGTAAAAGTTCGAAAGCCATATCCTGTTCCGCTTTGAGAATACGCTTTCCTTTCTGAGGAACCTCGGCCATAACCTGTCCCGGGTTGCTGCCCATAAAACTCGGTGTGTATGTAATTTGATGGTCGACCGAAGAAAAATGAAGCGATAAATGATGCCCCTCCACGCGCCATCCCCAGGGATCTTTGCCTGGCGTCCCGAAAACGAGGAATGCGTAGTTTTCGGGATCACGGTAAGTGTCGTTGGCTGGCCTTGTTTCAACTACTCTCAATACATTTTCAAGATCAATGATTTGCTCGGCTTTACTATAACCTTCCTGACTCAACACCAGCCGTATCATTGCCATGGCAGCCTTCCGTTGGTCTGCATTCATGTTTTTAAAAGTTAGTCCTTTTCTTGCCCTCGGTGTAAAGTTCCAATCGAAACGGGCGAGATCGGTATAGGGAAGCATTGTTTCGGTTTTCTGTTCCGCGGAAAGCGATTTGAGAAATGCATCGACCACGGCCGTCATTTCCTTTGCCAGCTTTTCATCTTTTCCATCAAATTCATGACCGCAACCCACAGCGGCAATGGAGACATTTGCAGCCATTGTAATTGAAATCCATACCAAACAAAATATCTTTTTCATCTCATGTCAATGTTAGAGGTTGCAGGATGCTTCTTGCAGGATAAAAGCCCGCGCCGACAGAGATTCTACCTTAAATCCCTAATACTGAAAAGGCGGCTCGTGTTTTCGGTGAAAGCCATTAGTTTTGCCCTTTATTCGAAAACAATATGATGACGTGGGAAAAACTGCTTTCTGCCAAAAGGTGGGGAAGCGAAGACAAATACAATGCTGATCCGGCCGAAGCACGGTCAGAATTTCAACGCGACTACGACCGGCTGATTTTCTCCTCACCGTTCCGAAGACTTCAAAATAAGACGCAGGTTTTCCCATTACCCGGCAGCGTATTCGTCCACAACCGACTTACTCACAGTCTGGAAGTAGCCAGCGTTGGCAAATCCCTTGGCCGGATATTTTACAACAGGCTCCGGAGCGACGATCCGGATATCGACCAGCATCTGCCGCTGATCAGCGAAATCGGCAATATCGTGTCGGCTGCCTGTCTTGCACATGATTTGGGCAACCCGGCGTTTGGCCACTCGGGAGAGGCTGCTATTTCGCATTATTTTACAGATGATGCCGGATTGAAATACAAAGACCAGGTAACCGAAGCACAATGGGCCGACTTGGTTAACTTTGAAGGAAATGCCAATGCTTTCCGCATTCTTACGCATCCGTATGCAGGCAAGGGTTATGGCAGTTTTGCATTAACCTATTCCACGCTGGCATCGATCGCGAAATATCCTTGCGAATCGAAGGCTGGACATAATAAGGCAACTATTTATACTAAAAAATACGGCTTTTTCCAGTCGGAGCAAGCCGGTTTTCAGAAGATCGCCGCGGACCTGGACCTTAGTATTGTTACAGATTCTCCATTGGTCTACAAAAGACATCCGCTGGTTTATCTGGTTGAGGCTGCGGATGATATTTGCTACAATATCATCGATCTGGAAGATGCACACCGACTGAAAATACTGTCTTATAAAGATGTTGAAACGCTGCTGCTCCAATTGTGTAACGATCCAAATATGCCAGCGCGCCTGACTGAAATCGAGGATGACGACGCCAAGATCAGTTTGCTTCGTGCCAAATCTATCAGCACCCTTATCGGCGCATGTTCGGAGCTGTTTTATAACGAGCGGGAAACGATTTTGCAAGGTGATTTCAACAACAGTCTGATCGACCGGATACCGGAACCTTACCTGTCCGCCATGAAAGAAATTGCAAGGATTTCGGTTCAAAAAATTTATAATTATTCGTCCGTGGTGCAGATCGAAGTGGCCGGTTATAAAGTAATGGGAGGACTGCTGGAAGAATTTATCCTGGCTTATCTCAATAATAATTCCCACTATACCCGGAAGCTCGTTGATCTGATACCCAAGCAGTTCATTACTACAAAAACAGATCCCTATTCAAAAATACAGACCGTTCTCGACTTTGTATCCGGCATGACAGACCTGTATGCAGTTGAGTTATTTCGTAAAATCAAGGGGATATCATTTCCATCTATTTCGTAGCAAAAACGTATTAGTCGGGATTACATAGTGTTACGAGTAAAATTAGTTCGCTGCTCAAAACTTTTATGTAAATTGTAGATCGAATTAAAAAGTCGAAACGACCCGCCTATATGCAAATAGCTCAATTCGTTTACCCCGATAATCATTCTGAATTTCCATTTAATTTCACACCCCAACTATTATTCATTTTCGGGAACAGAGAGTTGCTCGAAACGAGCGGCATGATGGAGCAATTGTCAGCTAAATACCCGGAAGCAATTTTTTCCGGCTGCTCAACTGCGGGGGAGATTGCGAATGAATCGGTCCTGGACCATACTATTATTGTGACGGGCGTTGCCTTCGATGAAGTGGTTGTCAAAAGCTCGCGAGTTCACCTCGATAACGTTGCTTTTGATAGTTTCGACGCCGGAAAACAGCTGGTATCCATGCTTCCCGCCGAAGGCCTTAAACACGTATTCGTCGTTTCCGACGGACTGAAAGTAAACGGTACAGATCTTGTGAAAGGCATGACAGAAGGTTTGTCGCCGGACGTCACAATCACCGGTGGACTGGCTGGTGACGGATCTCAGTTTTCTAGAACCGTGATCATTGAGCCGGATGGCAAAGTGACTACCGAAAGCGTGGCTGCCATCGGTTTTTATGGTGAAAAACTCTCAATCGGGTTCGGTTCACGTGGCGGCTGGGACAGTTTCGGGCTCGACAGGCTTGTTACCAGGTCCAAAGACAATATCCTTTACGAAATAGACGGTGAACCTGCATTAGATCTTTATAAATCCTTCCTCGGGGATAAAGCGAAAGACCTACCAGCGTCGGGCCTACTTTTTCCGCTTGGTATGCGGGATAGTGAAGATCGTGCGCCTGTGGTACGGACGATTTTGGGTATTAATGAGAACGAAAAAAGCCTCACATTCGCGGGTGACATTCCGGAAGGCTCATTTGTAAGGTTAATGAAAGCCAATAATGACCGCCTGATCAACGGTGCGGAAGAAGCTGCACAAGAAGCAGCCAAAGGACTTGAAAACAATGCGGAATTTGCGATACTGGTAAGCTGTGTCGGGAGGAAACTGGTTCTTAAACAGATGGTGGAAGAGGAGGTCGAAAGCGTTTCCGAAGTCCTCGCGGGGCCTGTTATGACCGGGTTTTACTCTTATGGCGAACTCGCGCCATTTAACCGCGATTCCCTATGCGAACTTCATAACCAGACGATGACCATTACCACTTTTCGTGAATAGCCGCAATGCAAACCCTTGAACTGACCGACACCAATTATCACCGACTTTTAAAACGACAGATCCGAAAGTCGTTACCGCCTGAACTTGCCGAACATCCCGAAATGCAGGATTTTCTGGCGTCCGTTCATCAGGCTTACACTGAATTTCAGGATGATCTTACTCGCGTAGAACTGATCCTGGAACAGAGTTCAGGAGAACTTTTTAAAGCCAACCGCGAGCTGAGCCGCATTGCACAGGAAAAAACCGAAGAAGCCGCATTAACCAGCAAAAGACTGGCAGAAGTAGTAGGCAGTATTTCGGAAGTGCTCGTGCAGCTGGACCGGGAAGGAAACTTCACCTACCTGAACCAGGCCTGGGAAACGATTACCGGATTTTCCGTGCATACCAGTCTGGGCAGCAATATGGCCAGTTTTTTCCATGCCGAGGATGTCAGCGAAAAACTGAACTTCACACAAGAACTCGCAGTAATCGATAAAACGCTGATAATCACAACGGCGGATGCTGAGGAAAAATGGCTGGGCGTTTCGTTGAGTCCGTACTATGCAGACGGAGAACATATTGGCTTTACAGGAACGCTGTCGGATGTCACTGCCCGCGTAACGGCTGAGACCAAGTTAAAATCTTATACATTCGATCTTGAACGCATTAATGCAGAGCTCGACCAGTTCGCATATGTCGTAAGCCACGACCTCAAAGCACCGCTTCGGGCGATCAACAACCTGTCGGAATGGATCGAAGAAGATCTTGAACACCTGCTTGAAGGCGAGACGAAAGACCAGTTCAGGCTGCTGCGTGGCCGGGTGCACAGAATGGAGAACCTCATCAACGGGATATTGTCCTATTCGCGTGCAGGCCGCATTAAGACCGTTAAGGAGAAATTTCTGATTAAGGGCCTCGTAGATGAACTATGCGATACATTCAGTCCAAAAAAATCGATAAGGTTCAAAATCGACGGCAATCCGGCGATGGAAATGGATGCAGAAAAAATCGCCCTGAACCAGATACTTCAGAACCTGATTTCCAATGGTATCAAGTATAACGATAAATCTGAGATCGAGCTGGGAATCGGCTGGAAAGACCAGGGTACGCAATATGAATTTTATGTACGCGATAACGGCCCAGGCATCAGTCCGGAGTTCCATGAGCGGATTTTTGTCATTTTTCAAACCCTCCAAGCCAGGGATGAGATTGAAAGCACCGGTGTGGGACTGGCAATTGTGAAGAAGATACTGGATGAAAAGCACAGCACTATCCGGATAGAGTCGGTAATGGGCGAAGGAACCACATTTTTCTTTACCTGGCCCAAGAACGAATCAAAAAACACAGAAAATACCAAGTAACCCATCCAAACTATAAATAAGATCAATCACGGCAATGTCCATTCCCAACTCTATCCCGATGACCATACTCCTCGTAGAAGATGACGAAGTAGATGTCATGAACGTCAAACGGGCGTTCAAGAAAAACAATATTTCCAATCAGCTCATTGTCGCATCCAACGGTCTCGATGCCCTGGCAATGCTTCGCTCCAATAGTCCGGAATATCCCAGGCCGAAAATCGTGTTACTGGACCTTAATATGCCCAAAATGGGCGGTATCGAGTTCCTGAAAGAGATCCGGCAGGACCCGGAACTTGCTTCGCTGTCGGTTTTTGTGATGACTACTTCTAATGAAGACAGCGATAAAATTGACGCTTTCAATCTCAACGTGGCCGGCTATATTTTGAAACCACTATCCATGGACCGTTTTATCGCCGCAGTATCAACTTTAAACAGCTATTGGACACTTTGCGAATACCCTCAATAGCAAATCACCGCACGAACTGACATTCCTAATGACCCCTCTATCCATATTACTTGTTGAAGACGACGATATTGACGCTATGAAACTCGACCGTGCGATCAGAAAAGCGCAAGTTGAGATAGCTGAGATAAAGTTGTGCAAATATGCAGAAGAGGCACTTACCACGCTGGATTCATGGACACCGGGCTGCATTTTTTTGGACTATCAATTACCAAAAACAAACGGTCTCGAACTCCTTAAAAAGCTCAAAAAAACAGCTCCTCACCTTCCGGTTATCATACTTACTTCCCACGGCGACGAGCGCATTGCAGTAGAAATGATGAAAGCCGGTGCGATGGACTATTTCCCCAAGGCAGAGATCACACCAGAGAAGCTCACTAAAGTTTTCCACACAATGAACCAAATGCTTGAAGTGGAAAAAGGACGTGAAGAAGCCGAGCACGAGCTAGCTGAAAAAGAAGAGTTTATCAACAAAATAGCTCTTCTGTCGCCCAATATCATCTACGTGATCGATATTGAAAAATGGACAAATATCTTCCATAATAAGCAGATATGGAAAATACTGGGCTATTCGAAAGACGAAGTAAATACCGACTATAAAGAAGGGCTTCCACGCATAGTTAACGATCAGGATCTGCTGACTTTCCGGAGACATTACCATTATATGCGCCAATGGGTAAAAGACGGTGAAGTGATTGAGAAAGAATTCCGGTTGAAACACCGCGACGGCTCCGAAGTATGGATCATCACGAGGGAAGTCCCTTTTAAAAGAAATGAAAGAGGACAGGTCCAGGAGGTGCTGGGCACCGCGATCGACATTACCGCCCGTAAAATCGCTGAAAAAGAACTGATCCAAGCTAAAAAGGACGCCGAAGAGGCTACGCGCATTAAATCAGACTTTTTATCGACGATGAGCCATGAGATCCGAACGCCCATGAATGCCATTATCGGTTTTACGGACTTACTGTTATCCAGCGGCTTCACCGGACAGGAACACCAATATCTGAACACCATCAAATATTCAGCAGACAACCTGATGGTGATCCTGAACGATATTCTCGATTTTTCCAAGATCGAGGCAGGCAAGTTCGGGTTGGAAAATTTCGAGTTCGACCTTCGCGAAAAGCTGGGCTATCTCATGAAAACCTTCGAGATCCGGGCACGTGAAAAAACCATCGACTTCACATTCCACGTCGACAGTGAGGTGCCCCATATCGTAATGGGCGACGCCTACCGGCTCAACCAGATCATGGTCAACCTAATCGGAAATGCACTCAAATTTACAGAGGAAGGCGGTTTTGTTCGCGTTTCAGTGCATTTGCAAAAAGATCACGGGAATAATCTCGATCTGAAAATCGATGTCGCCGATTCGGGGATAGGTATTTCGGAAGATAAATTGAATATGATCTTCGACAGCTTTTCACAGGCTCACAACAATAGTGCGACACGGAATTTTGGTGGTACAGGGCTCGGTTTGAGCATTACCCGTAAAATAACCGAACTAATGAACGGCTCAGTGTCGGCCAAAAGCAAGCTTGGGGAGGGTACCATTTTCACAGTGGTATTGAATTTTGGCAAAGGGAGCACTTCCTATGAAGAAGAGAAAACCGGCACGCCTGTCGCGCTTTCACTCAAAGGATACCGGATACTCGCCGCGGAAGACATTCTCGCCAATCAGATCCTGCTCAAACACCTTTTGAACAAATGGAATGCGGAATTTGTGATCTGCAACAATGGCAAAGAAGTACTTTCCGCCTTGGAAAATGGCGATTTCGACCTTATCCTGATGGACATTCAAATGCCTGTTATGGACGGCGTAACTGCCATGAAAAAGATCAGGAGCTCCTTTCCGCGTCATCACAAAGTGCCTGTTATCGCTTTAACCGCCGACACTTTCGCCGAACGGACACCCGAGATCGCGGCGTGTAATTTCAGCGGGTTTGTCACCAAGCCATTCAAAGCCGAAGAACTGATCCGCGTCATCGGCCAGCATTTGCAGGTTAAGACGTCGGCTGAGCATGCGGGTATTGGCTGAGTTTTTTCAGAACGAAGACATGCGATTAGAATGGGCATTCTTATGACTACCTTTGAAATATTTGCAAAGAAACTCTTGTAGGAAACTCGAAAAGTGAATATATTTGTATGAAGAAATTTGACTCGATTCGGGAGGCATTTGATTGGTGGATAAAAAATGTATACCCATCGCTTCCCGCCGACGTAAAAAAAGGGAAACCAGTCATAGCATGGAGGGATTACACTTATAATCAGGGAATCTCCGAAAAGCGAATGCGGGACATCTTGGTTGAGTTCGGTAATTTCCGAATCGAAACCATTATCGTTTATGAGCCGTAATACGGCTTTTTATTTGAATTAAATTTGTAGGAAATCCGACAAATATTTTAGATCAAACAATAATTTCACAACTAACTTCAGCACAACTATGAACACACAACAAACGTCACAAACCAACAACGAGCTAATCAGCACCAACCAACACGAGATCATCAAGTCCTTCTTCCAAACCGATAGCGCCAATGAAATGATTGAATCCCTGCATTTCATGGCCGAAAGCCTTCTGTTTAACGAAGATCTTAAATACATCTCATCTGAAACGCGGGTGCATTTGGTGAATCAACTTCGTGTGGCGAGCTTGGTTGCGAAGCTGGATGAAAATCGCTGCAAATGTTAGGAGGCTCCATTCGGAGCCGGTACGTGGTTACGCCATTTGTTAATTTTCTAGAAACAGGGTGTTCCTGTCGGAACAAAAACGCGTAATCTAACACTGGATGGGCTTTCTGCTTCTGGCAAAACGCTCGTCTTTGGCAGAATGCAAGATTCCGGAGGAATCCCCTGTTTCTAGCAAAAATGGCAATTGTCAAAATTTATGTGGCTCCGGATGGAGCCTCCTATGTTCGCAACCCACAAATATCTCTCTATCAAGCCCTAACAAACAGAGAAAACCTTCGTCTCCGTGGTAATGTAAATCTTGCGATCACCCCCCAGCGCCATTTGATAGCCGCCGGTGAATACGCCGAAGCTGGGTAGAATGGCCTGGTGTTTGTCGATTACGAAGCAAGGCAGCCGCACGCTCTGGCGACCTTTGCCGTAGGAAGTAAAAACCGGGTGTACATGGCCAGCAAAAACGAATTTCGAAGTATCGAACTCAACCCGTGGGTGATGGGTAAATATGAATACATCTTCCTCATAATCTTCCATGTAAACTTCCAGATCGCATTCGAGCAATAAGCTTAGCGGCAGAATATCGTGGTTACCCATTACGATGATCATTTCCATGTAATGATGCGCCGCCCGCCATTCGCGGAAGGTTTCCCACTCCGAGTTATATTGACTATGAAAAAGATCGCCCAGGAAAATGATGCGTGTGGCGCCGGTCTGCTGCACGAGTTCATTCAGCCTTTCAAAATTGTTGGCAGCCGCATTGTTCGGGATAGCAATACCTTCCTTCCTGAAATGCGTCACTTTCCCCAAATGCAGGTCGCCGATCAGTAATGTCTGCGTTTCTTGCCAAAAAATGGCCCTTTGTGTCAATAATAAAAAATGGTTACCTCTGATCTCAATCTGCATTCCCGTACTGTTTGATCATTTTCTGGATCCTGTCATCCAGTTTTTCCGATGTTAACTGTTCCCTAAGCCTGTCCACCATGATCGGGAACGAAAATGGCGTCGGTCTGTCGGTGTGTTGTATGACTATTTTTTGATGTTCAATCCGGTCCAGCGCCTCCCGCATTCTCACTTCTTCTAATTGATAGGTCAAAACTTCCTGATATGCCTGCTTAATGAGCAGGTTATTGTCTTCATACTTGCTCATTACGGTAAACAACAGCGAACTTGATGCCTGCAATTGCCTGGTTTTAACATATTTACCCGGGTAACCCTGAAACATGAGTCCGGCAATGGCCGCTATCTCCCGAAATTTCCGTTTAGCCATTTCAGTCGCATTCACGCTTTGGTAAATGTCATCCACGAGGTGTTTGGTTGAAAAAAGGTCCGTTTCGCCTAAAATTTCAGCCAGATCGACATACTGATCACTTAACAACTCAAACCCGTAATCGTTCATCGCCACCGAAAATGTAATGGGCCGCAACTGACTGATGCGGTAGGCCAGTAAAATCGACATGCCTTCGTGCACCAATCGCCCCTCGAACGGGAATATAAATATATGATATCCCTCGCGGGTTTCGCACTGCTCGACCAGCAACTCATTGGTTTTTGGAATGACCGACCGTTTCGCCTGTAATTCGAGCAGCGGCTGCATTTTGGCCAATTCCACCTCCTTATGAGGGTTTTCGATCGCGTCCGCCAGCCGCTCGCGTATAAATGCTGAAAGCTGGGATGACAACGGCATCCGCCCACCTGCCCAGCGCACGAGGTAACCTTTTTTCCCCTCGGCCTTTCTGACGGTAACCGTCATTTCATGGATTCTCACAAATTCCACACTCATTCCGGCAAAGAAAAAGACGTCCCCGGCCTTCATCCAGGTTACAAACGACTCTTCTACCGATCCGAGATATCTACCACTTTGCAACTTCACTTTCAGCGAAACTTCCGAGACAATGGTGCCCATGCTTAGCAAATGTCGGTGTGCAATGCGCCGGCTCGTCACCACATATCGCCCATTGACACGTTCCACTTTTCTATACTCATCGTACACGGTAAGCGACGGACTGCCGGTGGTAATGTATCCCAAAAGCCACTCCCATTCCTGACGATTAAGGAATTGGTAACCATAAGCATTCCGAACTTCCTCAAACAATTCCGCCTCATCAAATCCTTCACCAACCGCCAACGTAATCATCCATTGCGCCAGCACATCGAATGCGTGGGCAACAGGTGGCCGGTCTTCGATCATATTCCTGATCACGCCTTCCCGCAACGAAACGGCTTCGATCAGCTCCAATGCATTGGTTGGACAAAAATAAATCTTGCTATCCACGCCAGGCTGATGCCCGCTCCGACCTGCCCGCTGTACAAACCGTGCAATGCTCTTGGGGCTTCCTACCTGAATAACCGTATCCACCGGCCGGAAATCCACACCCAGATCCAAACTTGCCGTGCAGATAACCAGTTTCAGGCGTTCGTCGTGCAAGGCATCCTCCACCCAATCGCGTATTTCGCGGTCGAGCGACGCGTGGTGCAGGGCCATAATCCCGGCAAACTCCGGATATTTTTCGATGATCGTCCGGTACCATATCTCCGTTCCCGACCTTGTATTGGTAAAAAGCAGCGTCGTTCGGCTCTTGTTCACAACTTCTACTACCTTATCAACCAGTCGGATCCCCATGTAACCCGACCATGGCAATGTTTCAACCTTTTCAGGGATGATGCTTTCTACAAGGATTCTTTTCTCGGTATTGGCGCGGATAGTGACCGCATTTTCCTGCGGGAACTGCATGCCGAGGAGCACTTGGCGGGCTTCTGTGAGGTTACCGATGGTGGCGGAGATGCCCCAGGTCTGAAGAGCTGGGGTGATCGTGCGGAGCTTTGCCAGGGCGAGTTCGGTTTGTGTGCCGCGCTTGCTGCCCATTAGTTCGTGCCATTCATCGACCACCACCGTATGCAGGTTTTTAAAGAATTCCGACGCGTTCTTTTGCGCAAAAAGCATGTGGAGGCTCTCAGGCGTAATGATCAGCGCGTCGGGCATTTGCTTTTTCTGCTCATTGCGCTCGCGTGTACCCGTGTCGCCCGTGCGTATGCCTACGCGCCATGTGAGGTTCATTTCGAGCGCGGCCATCTCCATATTCCGGAAAAGGTCTTTCGACAATGCCCGCAACGGCGTTATCCAGAGCACTTGCAAGCCTTTTTTGGTCTTTAAGGGCTTTTTCGGGAGCGTGTTAATATGTCTGATCAGGATCGGCAGCCAAAGCGAATAGGTCTTTCCGCTGCCGGTAGGAGCATTCACAAGACCGCTCTTTCCTTCCAGATAGGCAGCCGCCGCTTCCTTCTGAAAAGCGGCCCATTTCCACTTTTTGTCTTTAAACCACTGTTCAACAATGCTATGTCCGCGGGATTTGGCCAAGGGAAGAATTTTTATTTTGTTATCTCTTTCATAAAATCACTTAACGAAATGGCCGTAATGCCATCACCCATTGGAAATGTGTCTTTCCCAGAATAGATCACGAATTTTTTATCTGGCTGAATGTCCTCGCAGGCGATATGGAACCCTTTGGATAGTCGCGGTGCTGAATTTCTTTTTATTTCGGTAACCCATTTACGACCGTCTGCAAATTCGAGTACCAGGTCGGCTTCCGCCCCACCAGCACTTCGATAATAATAAGGCTGCATACGGGCCGGTGCCACACTCATGATGTTTTCTATGATAAAACCTTCCCAGCTTCCCCCCACTACCGGGTGTGCGAGCAGATTGTTATAATTTTCAATGTTCATAAGTGCGTGAGTAATGCCGCTGTCCCTCACATATATTTTAGGGCTCCGCACAAGCCTTTTTCCCGCGTTGGAAGTCCATGGTTGTAACCTACGCACAAGCAGCAGATCAACCATCAGGTCCAGGTAACGGCCGATCGTAACACCTGAAACATCCAGGTTGCGTGCTAAGTGCGTTGCGTTGAACACGCCGCCCTGATTGTGTGCGAGCATGGTCCAAAATCGTTCCAGTGTTGACGCCGGTATGCGTGGGCCCAGTAACGGAATGTCCCGTTCGAGGTATGTCCTGATAAAATCCTGCCGCCATTCCAGGCTATCGCGATCAGAAGCTGCGAGCAAACTTTCCGGAAATCCACCGCGGACCCACAAGGTATTCAGCCTCTGAATATCTCCCGAGCCGTATTCCATCGCGTCAACCGGATGAAGTTCAAGGTAAGATATCCTTCCCGCGAGCGATTCACTCGATTGTTGAAGCAAATCGATGGAAGCAGACCCAAGAAAAAGAAATAACCCCGTTCGGTTTCCTTTTCTTCTCTCCTGATCAATAATGCCGCGCAGTTCTGTGAAAAGCTCGGGCAGTCTCTGCACTTCGTCCAAAATGATCAGCTTGCCTTGGTTGGCTTCGTAAAAAGATCGGATATCTTTTACCTTTTCCAGATCCAGGCGGCTTTCCAGATCCAAGTAAATTGCTGGTATCGCGTCAACGATATCAATGGCTATGGTAGTTTTACCTATCTGACGGGGGCCCATCAGCGCAACGGAGGAACTTCTGCCGAGAGCCTCCTTAATTTTCTGCTCAAGTCTTCGTCGTATCATCTATGCAAATCTAATATCAAATATTACATTTGCATAGTAAAAATTAATATTATTCTATTTAAAATTGATTATTTATAATTATTTAGTATCTCCTTCAAACTAGCCAAACTATCCGCCTCCTCTGCTTTCTTATCTTTCCGCCATCTCAGAATACGAGGGAAGCGGACTGCGATGCCTGACTTGTGTCGCGATGATTCGTTAATGCCTTCAAAGCCGATCTCAAAGACCAGTTCCGGCTTCACAGTCCTTACGGGGCCAAATTTTTCCAACACATTCCTTTTGATAAAATAATCCACCTGGCCTATCTCCGCATCCGTCAATCCGGAATAAGCTTTTGCGAACGGGACCAGTTTACCATCCTCGCCCCACACCGCAAATGTGTAATCTGTAAAAAGCTCTGCGCGTCGGCCGGAACCCTTCTGTGCATAGATCAACACGGCATCCACGCTCAGCGGATCGATCTTCCATTTCCACCAATCACCTTTTTTACGCCCAACCTGATAAGTGCCCGATTTCCGTTTGATCATGAAACCCTCCGCATTATACTCACGTGAAAGACTATGCAATGTTCGAAGCTCATCCCACTCATTGAAACCGATTAATGGAGACAAATTAAAGATCAGTTGGTCGGAGGTATTCAAATGAAGCGCTTCCAGCTGCGCACGCCGTTGCTCCTGAGTCAACCCGCGAAGATCGACACCGTTGGCTTCGAGCATATCATAGGCGAGAAATGCGACCGGCGCCTCTTCCAGCACTTTTTTTGAAAGATTTTTGCGACCGATCCTGGTTTGCAACACATTGAAAGGCATTGGTTTTCCATTGGCATAAGTCACAATTTCACCGTCCAGGACTGTGCCGTCGGGCAAGACGCCACTCAAAAAGTGTAGTTCCGGAAATTTCTCGGTAGAAAGTTCTTCACCGCGGGTCCATATAAACAGCTCCTTGTTCCTGTAAATAATCTGCGACCGGATCCCGTCCCATTTCCACTCCACAAACCAATCTGCCGCATCTCCCAGCCCGGCAACGTCACCCTCGATCGGATAAGCAAGAAAAAAAGGATAGGGCCGCGACGCATTGTCATTCTCTCCTTTATCGAGGATCAATTGCTCAAAAGTTGTGTCCCCCGGATCCCATTGCCCCATTACCCTGTGCGCGATCACATTGGCGTCAGTATCGGTGGCCTCGGCCAATGCCCTCACCACCAGCGTTTGCGAAACCCCGATGCGGAAACTACCCATCAGCAGCTTATTAAATACAAAAGTCTCATGCTGCGACAATTGCTGCCATGCCTGAATAATATGCCAGCGCTTTTCCTCATCGTTCATGCCAGGCAACATACCGAGATAATGAAACCACTCGGTGAGCGACTTGTCGGAACCACCGGACGTCGCTCTCGGCAACACCAAAGATATTGTTTCGCCCAAGTCGCCTACGCTATGGTAACTTTCCTGGAAAAGCCACATCGGAATGCCCGCTTCTTCGGCCGCCCATTCTTTAACTTGTGTCCGGTTCACCTTAAAGGACGGTCGCCTGCCGGTAAAAAGCGTTAGCGCCCATAACTTGTCAGGGTCAGGCGCTTCCAGAAAGTAATTTTTAAGCAGTTCGACCTTCGCGTTGGTCTTGTTGGTACGATCGAGGTTCATAAATAACGTTGCGAACTGTTTCATAGGCCGTTATCCGTTTCGTTCGCATTGCCATTGTCTTCATCCAGGATGTGCTTATGTTCCTGATATGCGTCTTGTCCGGCAGCCAGATCCTGTACAGTTTCTTCTTCTTCGCCTTCGTCTTCATTACCGTACATCGTATTCACTTCGCCAGCTTCAATGCCATTCTCATTAAGCCATCTTGAAAAAATACTAGTATACCCGTGTGTTACGTACACTTTTTCGGCATCCGATTCCCGGACCGCCCGGTTCAGGTCAGGCCAGTCGACGTGGTCGCTCAATACAAACCCCTGATCCACCGCCCTGCGATTTTTGGCACCTCTCAAAGCCATCCAACCCGAACAATAACCCAAAGAATACGGTGCAAATTTCTTGATCCAGGTACTGCCATCAACCGACGGAGGTGCCAGCACAAGTGCACCCCGGAAGAGTTTCCGATCGGTTTCACGCGTCACGAGGGTAAGTTCCGGTAAGTCGAACCCGGCTTGCCGCAATCGTTCATTTAAAGTATAAATAGCACCATGAGCATAAATGACGTTATCCTGCAAAGCGATATTTCTCAATATCCGCTGCATTTTACCTAATGAATAGCCCATGAGCACACTCGCCTTGCCCTCTGCCCTGTTTTGGGCCCACCAGTTGTCTATTTCCGAAAAAATCTCCTGCTGGGGCTGCCATTTATAGATAGGCAGGCCAAACGTCGATTCGGTGATAAAAACATTGCATTTAACAGGCTCGAAAGGCTTGGCAAAATGATCATCTTCGAGTTTGTAATCGCCACTAGCGACCCACACTTCACCCTTGTGCTCTACCCTCACCTGCGCCGAGCCGATGATATGGCCGGCGGGATGCAGTGAGAAGGTTACTCCGTTGATCGTAAATTTTTCTCCATATTCCACAGTTTGCAACGAAATATCCGGACCCAATCTCAGTCTGAGAATCGGCTCGCTGTCTTTATGAGCAAGATAATGCCTGCTGCCCCAGCGGGCGTGGTCGCTGTGCGCGTGCGTAATAATAGCGCGCTCGACGGGAATCCAAGGATCAATATGGGCGTCGGCAACGGTACAGTATATACTCTTGCCAGTGAATTGTAAAAGAGGCTGTTTCGGCATGCCTGTTAAAATATTAAAAGTATGCCAATATTGGTCGTATGTTGAAATGCCTGCGGTTAGCTGCTGGTGAAATTTATTGTTAATTTAGATGTTACTTTTCTGCACAAGGTTCGTCTAAACAGAAAACAAAACTTTTCTCTCGGTATTATGTCTGAAAAAACACAAGCAAACACACTTTCACCGGCCGAGGAAGCCGCAAGATATCTTCAAAATGCGAGACAGATACTTACCGACAAGGCTGGTAAGAAGGACGGACTATATGCCGATGTGAAATACGTAAAAATGGCCGCAGGGACAGCATATTCAGCTGCGCTGCTAATCCTGGATGAGTATTTAAGACAAAAAGAGGGTATTCATTTTACCAAACCTAAAAGCATTGAAGATTATATGAGTCGGTTAAGAAAGCATAACAAAAAATTGCTGACTCTGCTGGCGGACGTATATGATGAATTGCATCTCGCTGGATATTATCATGGCACCAAGTCTGTTAACACCATCCAAGCCGGCCTGGAAAATGTCAAACAAATGCTGACATACATTTAACTTATATTCCAAATCAGCATTCGGCAGATAAAACAGGCAAAAGGGAAGGTTTTTTGTAATTTTGGATTCGATCCCAATTAAAATGTCCCCGATGCTCAAACAGTCCTGCCTGACTCTTCTTATATTCCTGCTGATCCAGGGCTGCAATTTCAAAAAGACTTCGGAAGACAAAACGGAGGCCAACCTCCCGCTGACTGCTAAGGGAAGAAAGACGGAAATCGTTTACGCGAAAGGCTTTACTATCGATTATTTCGACGATTTCAAACTGGTAAGCATTATCAATCCATTCGAGCGGCAAAACGATACGATCAGGTATATTTTACAAAAAAAAGGCGCACCAAAAATCAATGGGTATCCCGACGCTCAACGCATTGAAATTCCGGTCGCAAAAATGGTCGCGACGTCGTCCACGCATATTGCATTACTCGAACTGCTCGGATCCGAAAATGTGTTGACTGGCCTCGCCAGCACGCAATATGTCTACTCCCCGAAAGTCACAGCCATGGTCAAGGCAGGTCGGATTAGCGAGATTGGGGTCGCCGGAGGCCTGAATGAGGAAAAGATCGTGGAAATGGCCCCGGACGTGGTCATGACAATAGCCGGCCCGGACGGCAGAATAGACCACTATCCAACGCTGGAACAAGCGGGCATTCCCTTTTTGATTAATTCGGAATGGGTAGAAAAGACACCGCTGGCCCGGGCTGAATGGCTCAAACTAATGGCGGCATTGCTGGATAAGGAAGAACTGGCCAATGAAAAATTTGAAAAAATCGCCACAGAATATAACCGTTTGGCAAAACTCGCCACCACATCAAAAACCAAACCGACTGTTCTCTCAGGTTTGAATACAAAAGACGCATGGTTCATGCCCGGAGGCGATGGGTATATGGCAGTTTTCCTCAAAGATTCCGGCGCGGACTATCCCTGGAAAAACACAAAAACGACAACGAGCCTGCCACTCTCATTTGAAGCCGTTTATCCAAAAGCCCTTCAAGCCGATTATTGGATAAATGTAGGTTTCGATCCCTACGACAGCCGCCGGACCATTCTTGCCCAGGATGCCCGATACGCCGATTTCAGTGCTTTCAAAAGCGGGAAAATGTATAGTTACAACAATCGTGTCAATGCATCGGGCGCCAATGATTTTTTTGAATCAGGGAATATCAATCCACATATTGTGCTTTCGGACCTGATTAAAATATTCCACCCCGAGTTGCTACCGGACCATCAGTTGGTTTACTACAAACAAATACAATGATGGCGGCCGCAAATCAAAACCGAAAATGGGTCCTACCCGTGCTGGGCGTGCTGGCTGTTGCACTCTTTGCATTGGATGTCATGCTGGGGTCTGTCAAAATTCCTTTCAATGAAGTCTTCCGAATCGTTTTTTCCGGAGAATCAGAGAACAGGGCCTGGTTGCTGATCGTCGAAAAGATCCGCTTACCCAAGGCCACGACGGCCATTCTAGCGGGTTGCGGATTATCTGTAAGCGGGTTGCAAATGCAGACACTCTTCCGGAATCCGCTGGCAGGCCCGTCCGAATTAGGCATTACCGCCGGAGCAGGATTGGGTGTGGCCTCGGTGATGCTCGTCGGAGGAAGCAGCGCAAGCGTGTATGCGATCAGCCAGCTTGGCATTTCGGGCAGCTGGCTCATTGTGGCGATGGCATCGCTGGGTTCGGCACTTGTCCTGGCCCTGATACTCCTCATCGCCGGACGTATCCGTGACAATGTCATCCTGTTGATTGTCGGCGTGATGATCGGTACCATTACCTTATCGGTGATCAGCATCTGGCAATATTTCAGCCAGCCCGAACAGTTGCAGGAATACATTATGTGGACGTTCGGTTCACTTGGTGGTGTAACGGGTTATCATTTATATGTACTCGCCGGAGTCGTATCTGCTGGTATGCTGCTGGCCTATATTTCTTCCAAATCGTTAAATGCTTTGTTGCTGGGCGAAAATTACGCCCGCAGTATGGGCTTATCTATCGGACGCACGCGGCTTGTGATCATGGCCAGTACCAGTTTGCTTACCGGGAGCATCACTGCGTTTTGTGGCCCGATCGGTTTCATAGGCATTGCAATCCCCCATATTACGCGTTCGCTGCTCGGGACAGCCAACCATCGCATCTTAATTCCGGCAACAGCGCTTACGGGAACAGTATTAATGCTCGCTTGTGACATTATTGCTCAAATGCCGGGCACACAAACCGTGATTCCGATCAACGTCGTGACATCCCTCCTGGGTGCTCCCGTGGTAATCTGGATCATCATCCAGCGCAATAACCTTCGATCTTCGTTCTCATGAGCAGCATATCCGCCATTCTCGAAACTCGGGCATTGAAAATCGGCTACCGCTCGAAAAAAAACATCCGGAACGTAGCCGACAACCTTAATCTCCGCTTGATGCCCGGGCAACTCGTTTGTTTGCTAGGATCCAATGGTGCCGGAAAGTCTACGCTTATGCGCACCCTTTCGGGCTTGCAACCGATGCTCGGGGGTGAAGTTTACATTGACGGTGAACTGCTTTCCAATCTTAAACCAACAGAACTGGCCCGTAAGCTGAGCGTGGTTCTGACCGACCGCATTGAAGCCGGTAATCTCACCGCCCGCGAAGTGATCACACTCGGCCGGACGCCCTACACGGGCTGGCTAGGCGCGCTGACGGACATCGACCACGAAAAAATCAGCGAAGGCATCCGCTCCGGCGGCGTCGAAGACCTGCTCGACCGCCATATTCACCAGCTAAGCGATGGCGAGCGACAAAAGGTAATGCTCGCCCGGGCACTGGTACAAGACACGCCTTTAATCCTACTCGACGAACCAACGGCACATCTCGACTTGCCCAATCGCGTAGAAATGATGCGCTTGCTTCACGTCCTCGCGAGGCAAACCGGTAAAGCAATTCTTTTGAGCACCCACGAACTGGACCTTGCATTACAAACTGCGGACGAAGTGTGGTTAATGTCAGCTGGCGGCGCATTGATAACCGGCGTCCCGGAAGACCTGGTTTTAAATGGGTCTTTCGAGGCTGTTTTTGCAAAGAGTAACCTGTTCTTCGATCGGACGACGGGCAGCTTCCATATTCACACACCCGGTGAAAATCACAAGTTTTATCTGGAAGGAGACGAAAAATCTGTTTTTTGGACCAAACGAGCATTGCAGCGTGAAGGCTGGGGGATCAGCCGGTATCGTGATGCCGCCTGTGTGATCGCCAGTCGGGATAATGACAAAGGGGCCGTTTGGGAAATATCGCTTCATGGTAAAACAACGCAGGTCACATCAATGCAGGCTTTAATTCTAAACTTGCGGTTACTTTTTTCGGACAACAGTGGCGGCGAGCGGCTCAGTTAATGCGGTAGTTTTCTTCGAAATACTTAGCTTTGGGCAGACATTAGCCAAACAGGAATCCCTTCCCATACATGATCCTTTTGATACCACTGGCGATCTGGCTCGCATCGGCCGATTGTTACCTGGCATTTTATAAAGATTTACAACAGTCTTTCCGCCGTTCCCTGCTTACCGCCGCAACCGGCCTCTTTTTCTTTATTGCTGTCTCCACCGAGTTACTGGGCGCTATCAATGCAATTAACAGTTTTGCGGTTGCAGGAAGCTGGGCCGTGTTGGATATTGGCTTATTTCTGCTGTTTCTCAGACTCCGCAACGCTCACCGCATTTCATTGGGCAGCATTTCCCGCAATTGGATTACATCAGCGCGCCGTTTTATCGGCCATTTGGGACTGTTAACCACATTCATGCTGGCTTCGATTTTAAGCATTACCCTCATTGTAGCCGTCGTAGCCACGCCTAATAACCTCGATTCTTTAAGTTATCACCTCAGCAGACTTGGCTATTGGGTTCAGAATGGTAATGTCAACCATTATGCTTCCCATATCGAACGGTCGATCTCGTTCAGCCCGTTTTCGGAATATGTGCATTTGCATACATTTCTGTTATCCAGTTCCGAAAGATATTTCCAACTGCTTCAATGGCTGTGTTTCGCAGGTTCGCTCGCTATTGTCTCCTTGCTGATCGAAACATTTGCCGGGTCGAGGGTGGCCATGCAAGTCGCGTTATGTTTCGCCGCCTCTCTGCCTATCGTCGTTCTGGAAGCTACAACCACCCAGAATGACCTTGTAGTTGGCTTTTTTATCCTGGCAACCGCTTTTCATGTTTTTGATTATACCAAAACAAAAAGAATCCCCGCAATAGCGCTGATCGCAGTTTCCTGCGCGCTGGGAATGATGACAAAGGGCACGTTTGTCTTCTACGCATTGCCATTCGGTGCCTATTTATTTGTTTCAATGCTGAAAAAGCCGGTTAACTGGAAAGTGCTCACGTCGCTGATTGTGGGTACCCTGGCTTTGACGTTGCTGCTCAATGTACCGTTCTGGTACAAAACATGGCAGATTTTCGACTCTCCCATCGGGAACATGAGCAATGGAAATAAGACGCATCTGCGTGGCCTCGGCGACTATATTTCTACCCTTTCCAAGCATATTTTCCTGCATTTGGGGTTTGTTTCTCCTGGAAATCAATATAATATCTTCCTCGAAAACCTGCTTAACAGTCTGCACAACGCCCTCGACGTCCCTTTGAACGATCCCAGAACGGGTATGCCATTCAAAATGAACAAGCTCAATTTCAATGAAGATTTCGCCCACAATTTTTTCGCGATGTGGCTCATATTGTTGAGCATTCCATTGCTGTTCGTGGCGCGACTATCAAAAACGGCGAAATGGTACGCCGCGCTTGCATTCATCAGCTTCCTGATTTTCTGCTTCTTCATTGCTTACCAGATCTATGGTTCCAGGCTGCATATCGCCTTTTTCCTGCTTGCATCACCGGCGGTAGGAATGGTCTACGGGTCGGTTTTGTCGGCTTTTTTTGCAAGAATACTCAGCATTTTTCTGTGGTTGTGTGCATTGCCCTTTGCCTTGCTGAGCGTAACGCACCCGCTGCTTTCGACCAAATGGTTTTTTGAATCTGTGTTTCCGCCCGTTAATTCGGCGCTCCACCTCAACATTCAGATAGATTCAACCAACAACAATCTGAAACAGAAAAGTATTTTGTGGGCGAGCCCCGAAGAGATCATTTGGGGCGAATACTGGCCTGAATTGCAAGAACTTCAAAAGCAGGTGAGTGCGCTGCATCCTAAAACAATCGGTTTTAATTTTACCGAAGCGAGTTATGACTATGCATATCAATACATTTTGAGAGAACCTGGCCGCATTTTCGAGCACGTGCTGGTTGAAAACCCTTCGAAAAAACTTGAAAAACCTACATTCCGGCCAGATGTCATCGTATCCGAGCTCGACGAAGGGAAAGAGTTTGTTTATCATGGTCACCGTTACAGGCTGCATTGGAGCGATAATTCAAAATGGATCTATATTTCTTCGCATTGAGTAACTTTCGGATCAAACTCTGGTAAAGGCCTATGATCTTCAAGAACAAGAAAAACCTGTTACTATTGGTGCTGGCTGGCATCATAGGCTATATCGTTTACGACTCCACATCTCAGCCAAGCGTATCCGATCTGAAAGGTAATTTCAAAGAAGTTGCCGTGTTCCGGAATGCAAACAATACCGGCCCGATCGTTCGGGTGTACGCCGTAACCGCCGAAGGGACGCCCTGGGACGAGATGAAGAAATATGGCGATTTAATGCCCTACACGAAATATGGCAGCACAAAAGTGTATTTCTTTGGCCGTAAGAAACCCTTCCCGCAACAACTCGATCCGGCAGAGCCGCACTTCAACCCAACCTACAATTCCAATTGTTTGGCAGTGTATACCAAAGATGCCAATGGGCAGGTTTCCTTTACCAAAACGCCCTTTTCAAATTAGTATCGCACCTGTTTGTTTATAGAATATCCTTTAATTATTTGTTTGAAATGACATCACTTGAAATTGTTCAGCAATACTATCAAAACTTCAATGCGAAAAACTGGGACGGCATGCTGGCCCTTCTGCACCCGGAGGTAAGGCACGAAGCCAATCAGGGCGACGTCCGGATAGGACTGGAAAAATTCACCGAATTCCTTCAACAAATGGATGAATCGTACGAAGAAACGCTAACTGATATGGTATTCTTCACCGAACCAACAAATACCCGCATTGCCGTTGAATTTGTTGTGAATGGGATTTATAAAAAAGGAGAGGAAGGATTGCCGGAAGCTTATGGACAAACTTATGTACTGCCAGCAGCTGCCTTTCTTGAATTGAAGGACAACAAAATAAGCAGGGTAACGACCTATTACAATCTCCCACTTTGGATTGAACTGGTTTCCAAACCCTTGCATGACTGATCAACTGACATTTATCAGCAAAACTGGCACTGCCATTGAAACCGTTTTTGACGATCTGGCAGCGCTCCGCATTGCCGTTTTTCGCGATTATCCCTATTTATATGAGGGGAGTGTTGAATACGAAAGAGCATATCTGCAAACCTATTTCCGGGCAGCACGATCGTTTCTTTTTGCGGTTTATGACGGCAGTGATATGGTAGGCGCCACTACCTGCATTCCCTTGGAAGATGAGACTGCCGAGGTTCGCAAGCCTTTTGAGGATGCCGGTTTTGAAGTTTCTTCCGTCTTTTATTTTGGAGAAAGCATCCTGCTACCGGCCTACCGTGGGATGGGAATCGGTCACCGCTTCTTCGATGAACGCGAGGCGCACGCCAGGAGTTTTGGAAACTATACATTAAGTTGTTTTTGTTCCGTAGACCGTGGCGATAATCACCCGGTGAAACAGGCAAACTATCGCCCTAATGATGCATTCTGGGTAAAACGCGGCTATCGAAAAGAGCCTTCTCTGCAAAGCACCATGGAATGGCCCGACGTCGGGGAAGCTGTTTCCAGCCCTAAAACAATGATTTTCTGGACAAAATCTCTTAGTCAGTAAAAATTGAATATGCGTGTTAATATAGCAGCGGCCCAATATCCGATCACCGAACATAGCAGCTTTGCAGCCTGGCAGGCCCACACAGAGCGCTGGGTTGCGGAAGCTGCCGATAGAGGCGCAGAATTGCTGCTCTTTCCTGAATACGGGGCAATGGAGATCGTGAGCATTTTTTCAGATGCGATGAGACAAGATATTCGCAGGCAAGTGGAGGAACTTGATGTTCTCAAATCTGATTTTTGCGAAACTTTCGAAAAACTGGCCGCCAAGTATCATGTCGTCATTGTGGCGCCGAGCATTCCGGTTATCGACGGCGGGCTGCGCGTGAACCGTGCCTATGTTTTTTCCGCACGAGGATTTGCCGGATATCAGGACAAGTTTTTCATGACCCGGTTCGAAAATGAGGAATGGGGAATTGAGAGCGCCCCTAAACAATTGACCGTATTTGAAGCGCCCTGGGGCAAATTTGGTATTCAGATATGCTATGATGTGGAATTTGCGCTGGGCTCTCAAAAGCTATGTGAAGCGGGGGCAACGCTCATCCTGGCACCTAGTTGCACGGAAACCATCCGAGGCGCAACTCGTGTGCATGTGGGGGCACGCGCGCGGGCACTGGAAAATCAGGCTTACACCGTAGTTTCCCAAACCATCGGAAATGCACCCTGGTCACCAGCCGTGGACATCAATTATGGCTTTGCTGCCATTTATACAACACCGGATAAAGGTATGCCCGAAGAAGGCATCTTCGCAACCATGCCACCCCAAAAAGAAGGCTGGCTTTTCCACGAAGCCGACTTTTCACTGATCGAAGAAGTGCGTCGCGACGGGCATGTATTTAATTTTAAGGATCAGGCAAAGATGAAATATTGTCTTAACGATGACGATATTTTGGTTTTGACCAGAACTTTATAAATCTGCCCTGGTCAAAATATATGACTACTTACCACTGATTGGCATCCCAATCCGATTGTCGAGCATTTTGCTGATTGTCGCTTCGAGCGCACCCAGTCGATTAGTAATAGCCCCATTCTGGTGCCTTGCGCTCGCATTTTCAACTTTCAATTGCTCATTCTGCTTCACCAGCTTTCTCACCGATTGGATAATGAGCACGCGGCTACGGAATAATTTTCAAAAGGTATTGCTAATTGAAATCAAGTGATAGTTTCCAACCTTCAACAAAAATTGAATCTTCCCAAGACGACGTTCCGCATTAAAATATAATTATTCCGATATAATGCACCGGGAAATTCTCGTTCAATCATCACTTATCACTGATCCATTGGTTGCATAAAATAACTAATTCTATACACTTAGTATTCGGTACAACTACAAGTCAAACTATTTATAATTGCTCAAATAATGTATTTTTATAGTGAAAAATAGGTTTAGTTCTATATAAAAATACTATTCTTGTATAGGTATATAGATGTATTTTTACAAGATTTACCGTACACTCGAAAATACTTTAAAATCACAATTTTTTAATTTAGTAATTAAACTATTCAAAGATTAAGGACGTATATTGATTTATAAAATTTATAACTATCAAACGTCCTCTATCATGAAAACAATTTACCTCTTCGGATGGGTACTACTCATGTGCCTGTCTCTGAATTTCCAATCCAAGGCCCAATGCTCGCTGGTCGATCCGGCAGTTGAATTAAACAGTGTTATCACCAGCGGTGAAAATTGTATTGTCAATGTGAACCTCTCGTTTACCATCGACAAGAACAATGGAAACAAATTCACTTATGTACACCTCTGGAAACCAAGTGAATACCCCGATATCGATTATAAAAAAGCGCCGAAAGCCGCAGATCTCGGCGCGGTACTGGCAACATTGGCCATCGATACCGACGGAGAGGTATCAATACTGCCCACATATAGTGCCGATGTAGACAATGTAATACCATTGACAGGGCTTAGCATTATCGAAGAAGACCTGGGTGGTGACATTTCAAGAATAACCATTAACAATATCCAATTCCCGGTTCCAGGCGCATGTGTGGACCTCCCTATATTAAAGGGAGATGTGTGGTCAACACAGGCAGCCAGCGCAAACCCAACTGTCCATTGCTTCAATGAAAACTTCAACCTGCAGATCAACGACCCTGTCATCACGGGCCTTATCAATTGCAACGACCCGAGTGGGCCACGCACCTACGACCTCGATATCATATCAACAAGCCCCACCCCATTTGAAGTAACTTACAAGCTGTACCTCGACGACGGAGTACTTACCAATGGAGAAGCTACTTTCGGAGCGGACGACGAACTCATTTATACAAGCCCCCCAACCAATTTGTCAGCACTGGAGCCGATCGCAAGCAAAGACCAACCTTATGCATACGATTTCCTGGAAGACCAAAGAACTATCTGGGTCGTACTCACCGCACCAAGCCTACCTAATTCGATTGTTGCCGAGCTGAAAAACAATTGCCTCACCACCTTACCGGTTGAATTGGCAAAATTTGAAGGCAATCTCCTGGACAACGCAATTACACTTTCCTGGACCACCACGGAAGAAGCGGGCAGCAGCCATTTCAATGTCGAACGGAGCAGCGATCTGCTGGAATTTTCAATACTTGGCCGTGTCAATGCCAAAGGCAATTCCGGAAACACGGTACACTATAATTTTGTCGACCGCCAGCCACTATCAGGAAACAATTATTACCGCCTGCGGATGGTGGACCTGGATGGAAGCTCAGAAAAATCCCGCATTATTTCAGTAGCCAACTACGCCAACAGTGTGGCGTTCGAGTTGCTCGGCAACCCGGTTGTCAATAAGGAAATCAAGTTCATCCTGAAAAACGACAATCCGGGCAACATCAGACTTTCGGATATGGCAGGAAGGTCGATCGGATTCTCATTGAACCGGTCGGGAAACACTTTCACGCTGACACCTAAGGGAATTGTGCCTACCGGCCTGTATCTTCTTTCATTAGAAAAAGGCAAATCCGCTATCCTTACAAAGAAGGTTCTAATCCCATAATACACCAATAAGCTATATACGCAAATGGCCGGAAATTGCACTCCGACTATTTGCGTATATAAAAATACGGCAGTTTCGACATCCTCAAAATGGCGCATTTTGAAGGCACTTTTTGTCGAACCACACGCGCTAAAACCAGGAATCAAGAACGCGTTTACTACAATTAGACAATATAATTATACCAATTCACTTCACCTTTGCCGGAGAACCTCGCTATCCGGTAGATAATCGATCCACAAGTTCGCCTCACGCCTCACGAAAATTAGTTTTTTAGAACACCACTAGCTCACTTGTAGACGACATAATAAACTATATATCAATACATTATAGTAAAAAATTCTAAGCACTTTTAGTAATTATTTCAATTGCATATAAACATAGTTTTATTGTAATTAAATATTTCAAAAAACTTAAAAAATACAAACAGGATCGCTTGCAGGATTTAATTCTTTCAAGAATTAGAAGGTATATTAATGTATGTTTTGCATTACTAAACTTCCTGTATTATGAAAACTATCAACACTATCGTTTGGATGCTTTTTACAGGCCTGTCTCCGATCCTTGCGTTTGCAGACGCATGTTCCGTTACCAATGCAATAATTGAATTAAACAGTGTTTCGACAACCGGCGCAAATTGTACTGTCAATGTGAAGTATTCCTTTACATTAGACAGGAACAATGGAAACAAGTATGCGTACGTGCATTTCTGGCTGTTCAGCGATTATCCTGACCCCGATTATAGCAAGGCGCCAGGTGCAGGCGACCTGGCTGATGCGCTCACTACTATTGCTATCAATACAAACGACGAACCGATAAGCATCATGACGGCCTATCTGCCCGATGAAGATGTAAAGCCGCAGTACGCCGGCATTACAGTGACAGAAGAAGATCTGGGTGGTAAGCTCTACAAGGTCACAATTGATAACATTCTTTTATTAGTCCCCAACGCATGCGATGACTTGCCTTTTATCCAAGGCGACATATGGACAACGCAATCTGAGGCCGAGGAACCACCGGTTAGCTGCTTTCTTAAGAGTGGCCATGCGATTATGCCCGTCAAACTCACACGGTTCGGAGGAGAACTGCTGGACAATGCTGTGTCACTGTCCTGGACTACGACTGAGGAGGCCGGCAGCAGCTATTTTGATATTGAAAGAAGTGGAGACCTTCATGAATTCAACACACTCGGACGGGTTCAGGCAAAGGGTAACTCGACCGGCATGACTTACTACCATTTTCGGGACCCGGCGCCTCTCGCAGGAAACAATTACTACCGCCTCCGAATGGTCGACCTTGATGGAGCCTCGGAGAACTCCCGCATCATCTCCATTGATAACCATACGAACAGCGTCGCATTCCAATTACTCGGCAATCCGGTTATCAACAAAGAAATCAAATTCGTCCTGAAAAACGACGATCCGGCCAACATCCGGTTTTCCGACATGATGGGAAAATCGATCGGATTTTCATTGAATCGTTCAGGAAACATTTTTACGCTAACACCAAAGGGCATCGTCCCAACCGGCCTGTATCTTCTTTCTTTACAAAGCGGAAAGTCCGATGTCCTGACAAAAAAAGTTCTGGTTCCATGATACACTGGGTATTTCGGAGAAGTTGACCACCTGATTCCGTGGCAAATTGACCACCTATTTAGCTGGCGGCCGAAGGCAAAAAATGCTGTAGAAGCGGTTCAAAATTAGTAAATAAAAAGTGTTTTTATTG
>NZ_JAMOZL010000017.1 GCF_023667495.1 Dyadobacter sp. MSC1_007 | reverse complement strand
GGGAAGTGTTTGGGGTTGGGGAGGGTGAGGGCGGTGTGAAAAGGCACCGTGTCATCGCAATCAATGTTCTTGTCCATTTGCGAAAACTTGGAATGAGCCAAAAAGATTTGGCAGAGAATTTGCAGTAACCTTCAAAAAAGCCGCGGGCAGCTCCCTGTTTGTAGAAAAGCAGATACCAAATCCAGCGCAACGGCCCCGGCGGGGCCTCCTCATTGATCGCCAATCCCAGGAGGCTCCCCGGGAGCCAGGCAATGACTGATAATGACGTTGTGCTAGAAACAGGTGGCTCCTTCGGAGCTATTTTTTCTAGCATTTCGATACTCTTGATAATCCTCTACCCATTCGCCACGCGCATAACTGCCAAAAAGAATGATCATTTCAGCCGGAACTCTGGCTATTACGATTTCGGTAACGGTTTTTAATGCGTCTTGTTTGGCTTCCGGAAGGTGGGAGAGGGAGGTTTTCATCGTGTGTGAGGTTTTTCCAGAGGGGTAAGTTACTTTGTATTTTTGGGTTTTGTGACGAAGGATTCGGTAGTTCAATGTTAATCTATTGAATTGCAACCTTTTGGGTGTTCTCCCGTCCGCCGCTTTGCACCCGTAGCAGATAGAGTCCTCGCGGAATGTTGCTAACCTCGAGGGTCGCCTTACCGTCCACAATCCGCCCCTTCCAAACCACCGTTCCTCCGGTGTTGACCAGCTCGGCTTTGCCTGATATAACACCCTCTCCCGTCAGTTCCAGCTTCATCCATGTTGTGGCCGGGTTTGGAAATGCCTGCGCTTTAAATGCATTTCCATGCTCTGTGGTAACAATTTTGCTAAAAGTAAACGAGCCGTCCAAATCGATCATTTTTAACCTGTAATAATTCAAACCGGCGGTCGGTTCGTTATCGTACGTGGTGTAGCGGTGCCCTCCGCCACCCATCGCGGCCAGTTTTACGGGTAGTGCTTGCCAGTCCCGTGCATTTGCACTGCGATGTAGTTCAAAATGGCTCGTATTGACCTCCTCCGCTGTTAGCCATTCGAGCGATGTGGTACGCTCAATCTTTTCAGCAGTAAAGCTGAGGAGTTTCAAAGGAAAGGATTGGCCATTGGTGACAAAGAACCCACTGTAAAGGTCGGAATTGAAGCTAACTTCCCACCGGTTTAAATTGGCGTTCCACACAATTTTGTTATCATCGGGATCAATGGTTCTTAAATTGTGACCATTGCCTCCCCCGGGCGGAAGGTCCGCATTAAAGTTTCTATAATCAATCACCAGCAGGTTCGCCTTCCCAGTCGCGTCAGACGGCGAGGTAGGAAGTTTTAAGTCGCCACCAACAGCATTGAAAGCATCAAATTCCGATTGGGTAAAAAACAATGTAACCGTCACATCCAGGACCTGAGGAATCATTGAGGATCTCATCTCGTAATACCGCTGTACAAAATGAAACCCATCAAACGCGATCACGCTCCCTGCGACCTTCACTTTCGCTAGCACATTGTCCTGCTGCCCCGGGATTTTTACAGTCGTCACTCTCGCGATAATCCGGCATCCGTCTGCCAGGAAGCTTTGGCTGCTCAACGAGGCGAGGCGCCCACCGGGAATACCCATGTAAGCTTGATCGCCATCTAGCGCCAGACTGGTGCCGTCGCGGAGCGTTTGTAGCTCATACGCACCCATATCCATCGCCGCATCGAAGTCCCGCGGCCTTCCTGTAATATCAAAGGCGGGTTTAAAATTTACGCTATTACCTCTGTTAACCACGGGGCTGCAAGGTAACGGCCGAAGCCCATCGTCGGCCGTCATCCATAAGTCGTCTGGTCCGTTCGGGTCTGACTGGTCTGCAAAAAATGGATCCGAATTCAAATTTCCGTCACCATTCACTCCCCCTTGTACCAGGGAAGCCGTTACCATTAATTTAGCAACTGGATCCGCAATGCCGGCAGGGCTCTGCCCATTGTTACCCCAAATTATTGTACTAATAATCTCCCAACTCGACTGTAAATTGAATACACCAGCTCCCTGCCCTGCCGAGGTATTCCGACCAATCGTGCATATCTGGATCGTTCCGGTCGTGCTACTCGCATTGTAAATGCCGCCGCCTTCTGTGGCGGTATTATCAGCTATCAGACATTGGTTAATCCTGGTGCCTGCCGCGTTTACATTCAGGAAAATGGCTCCTCCCTTGCCTGCCTTGTTTGTTGTGAAAGTACAACTGGTCACCATTCCTGGTGAATAGAGGGCGAGTCCTCCTCCCGACGATGCGTCGACAGTGGTGCCTAAAATATCCGCACCAACGCCTGTTCCATCTGCATTCCCATCGCGTATGACGAAGCCACCCAGATATGCACCAGGACTATCTACCGCAACAATGGTATGATAGCAATTGTCGGCATCGCCCGGCAGCCCTATATCACCGGAGAGGATAGATTGGTTCCCAGGAGTTCGCTGATAAGTGTCCGTCTCATTTCCGGCAAAACCACCAAGCACTGTCACACCTTTGATCAGATAAAAGGCACTATGCCGTAAATTTCCAAGGCTGAGGTTATAAGGCTGCCCCGAGGGTTTATAAGTCCCGGCTTTTACCCATATTTCTGTAATAACCGGGTTGGCAAGGGCCATATTAAGCGCATTGCTGAGATCCCCCAGCGCATTATCCCAACCAGATCCGTCGCCCGACGCTCCTTCGGCAACATACAAACGGTTCGCTGGTTCAGTGGTAAAAATAGCTGATTTTGCATAGCAGGTCAATGTAGCCAGCAATAAGAGCTTGCAGACCATAAGGTTTATAAAGATCTTATTCATAGTGTAAAAGGGTTTGGTAAGGATATGATCTTACTAACTTACTAAAATGGTTACAACTATACAATGTTCGGTTACATAGAGCCCGGTCGGCAAATTGCCGGTTAAATAGACTTCGTGGTGTTTAGAAATATTACAGACGCGTTTTTTTTCAAAAAGAAATTTTCCCATCTTTCATTATTAATTACTCTCCCTGAGGTTACATGAATTCCTTTTTGGTTGCCACGCGTGCAGCTTTGTTGTTCGTAATGTTTTTTAGATGCATAGCGGGCCATGCGCAGGTCGACCTCACACGGGGTTTAGTGGGCTGCTATCCTTTTTCGGGCGATGCGAAGGATTATAGTCCCCTTGCTAACGATGGCAAAGTCACCGGCGCAAAACTGGTTCCCGACCGCTTTGGTAATGCCAATTCGGCCTATAATTTTGATGGCATTGATGATGTAATCGAGATTAGCCCGAAAGACTTACAACTCAATAATTTTACTTACTCGATCTGGGCTCGTCCTAATGGAATTCCTACCGAACGCACGGCGTGGTTTCTCATTTCGGTTGGAAGCGATCTCGGTGATCAGCAAATTATGTTAAGCAATTTGTACGCAACCGAAGAGCTTATTGGCTTTTCGCATGGATGTTACCAGGGTATTGCCAACCATCTGGCGTGTACCAGTCCATCGATTGAGCCAGCGGGAAAGTGGTATCACTTGGTTATAGTTAAGGACGACAAAAATTACTATTTCTACGTAAACGGGAAGGTGATCTGCGTGGAAAGCGACAAAGGTTTTAGGGCATTTTACGGTATCAGTACGGTGCGGGCAACGATTGGTGCCCGTAACAACTATGGTCAGGCGTCCAATGCGGTGATAGATGATATTCACCTTTACAACCGTCCGCTGAATAAGGATGAAATCGATGCGTTGTTTAAAGGGGTAAAGGTGTCGGCTGATCCGGTGAAAGGGGAGATCGTCGGAGAAAAAAATCCGATTTGCGCTGGCGAAACGGTATCATTAAAGGTAGAATCAGATAAGGGCGGTTCGATTTTTGCATGGGTGGTCGATGGGTCTAAGCAAGACGCGTCGTCGGCATCATTACAAATCCCAACGAAAAATACAGGTGCTGATTATCAAATGAATGTTAGTGTGAAGGTAGACTTCGACCGATCCTGTTTTGAGCAGCCTGAGCCATTCGAAATAGCCAAAACACTGGACGTTAAGCATTGTACAAACCCCATTGAGAGTACTTCAAAACTACTTATTCCAGATATTTTCACTCCGGATGGCGACGGCAAAAATGATAGTTGGGAAATCTTCAATGTCGAGAAACCAAAGGATCTCGGTATCAGAATATTTAATCGTTGGGGCGAAATCATCTACTATTCAGCCGAATATTCACACCCCTGGAATGGGACTTATCGCGGGAAGCTGGTTCCTTCGGGAAATTATTCCTATCAAATTTTTTTAGATGGAAAACTGTTGAAAAGCGGAAGCTTAATGGTGGTTTATTAATTCCGCTCTCCGGCAACGTTCGCATTGAAGCTAGCTGGCCAATTATGCGATGACCGTTAAGCCTATGTCACCTTTGCACTACACAAGGCTTTTTCACTAACTTAGCGACCCGCCTAATGCTACCAAAAAGGCGAAACAAAGCCATGGAAATTCAGAAACACCAGACCAACGGAACCTCGATTGCGGAGGTACTATCAGAACAAACGCTCATTCATACGCCCGACGACGGTCTTCAATTGCTGGCCGATTTATATTACCAGGGTTTTGGCGAAATCATCCTGCACGAGCGGCAGGTTACGCCGCAATTCTTTGACCTTAAAACGGGGATAGCAGGCGAGGTGCTTCAAAAATTCGCTAATTACCGGGTCAAGCTGGCGATTGTCGGCGACTTCGCTGACTACGGAAGTAAGAGCCTGAACGATTTTATCTATGAAAGCAACAAAGGGAGGCAAGTGAACTTCGTACCTTCTGTGGAGGAAGCGTTGGACAGGTTATCCCGATGATATGCAATGGAAATAGATGAGATTCTCGACCGGTTTTACCCATTGCCAACGCATTCGAAAAAGGCGTTGAAAGCACATATTTCCGAGGTCCGGCGTCCGAAAGGGGATATCCTGATGCGCGTAGGCAGAGTGGAAAAGAATTTATATTTTATCAAAAGCGGTATTGTACGCGCCTATTCCGACTCGCATTCCGGCGACGTCTCATTCTGGTTCGGAAAAGAGGGGGATATAGTGATTTCGATGAAAGGTTATGTGTCGGGACAGGAGGGTTACGAGCACATCGAAACGCTGGAAGCCTGTGATCTTTATCAGATGAGAACGCAGAACCTTGAAGCTCTTTTTGAAACAGATATCCACGTTGCCAATTGGGGCCGCAAGCTGATCGGGTACGAAATGATTAAGACGGAGGAACGGCTGATTGCCATGCAATTCAAAACAGCCCAGCAGAGGTACCTCGACCTGATTGCGACAACGCCGGATCTGCTTCAACGCGTACAGTTGTGCCACATTGCTTCCTACCTCGGCATTACGCAGGTCAGTCTGAGCAGAATTCGCGCGGAAATCAGATAGCGCGGATCGCTTTTTATCATTTGTAAAATTTTATATGGATCCGGTGGAAGACCTTTGTCAAAAAAAGAAAAGGTTATGAACTGGATAATTTTGATTTTGGCCGGCCTGTGTGAGGTCGGATTTGCTTCTTGTCTTGGAAAAGTGCGCGAAACTTCCGGTAACGAGATGTATTTATGGTTTACCGGATTTGTCATTTGCCTGGTCGTAAGCATGATTTTACTGCTCAAAGCCACGCAAACATTACCCATCGGCACGGCGTACGCGGTGTGGACGGGAATAGGAGCGGTAGGGACAGTACTGGTGGGTATTTTGGTATTCAAAGATCCGGTCAGTTTCTGGCGGGTGTTCTTTATCACCACGCTCATCCTGTCGATTGCCGGTTTGAAAGTAGTTTCAAGCCATTGACATCACCTGATGCGATCCTCCTTCCGCTGTACCATTCGTCCGGTGTAATTTCCTTTCGGTAATAACTGCTTGGATACATTTCGGCATTGGTTTAAGTTGTCGGAGCAGTACATTTAATGCGTGCTTTCACTTAAACTTACAATACTTTGGATATGACTTTCGCGTATGGCGACAATCAGGACACGGTAATCAACCTGAACCATGTGGACAGTTTCAGAAAAGACTTCGGTGACGGTTATGGCATCGTCTTCGAGCGGGCCCTTTATAACGGCAACAATGCCGCACTCGTGAGCATTGGCCGGTGGCGGTATGCAATTGAAAAAGACCGCGACAAGGCCTTCAAGTCGATCGTTAATAATCATGGGTTGAAGCATGGGTAACCATCGGGGCGGAATGTTTAGCCAAAAAAGGTCCCTCAGTTTTCACTAAGGGACTTTTTTGTTTTAAATGCAGCTTAATAAGCTCCTTTAGCCGTCTCCTTTACTTTATCATAGACCTGGCTTTATCCGCACGCTCCTTGGAATCGGTCATGCCCATTGCCACGGCTTTGTCGTAATACTCGGCAGATTTCGCGTATTCTTTGTTGTTCATATAATATTCGGCCATGCTGTCGTAGGCGTTCGCTTCTTTCGGTGCGAGGGCAATGTACTTTTCCAGGGCTGCTTTGGCCTTCTCCATGTCTTTTTTCTCCATGTACAGGTAGCCCATCGTGTTATAGTTAGGTGCAAATTTCGGGCTCAACTTTGCCAGTTTTTGGGCGTAATCCAGGGCGTCGTCGACGTTTTTATCAGTATAAAATGAATACAACGAAGCCCATTCGAGCGCTTGCGGCGTTTTCGGGTAAGCGGCTACGAGCGCCTTCATGGTTTCGCTTGCTTTTGAAGTGGTATCTGCCTTCCACTTGACGATCAATTCCCGCATTATTTTTTCTGCTTCGTTGAGGTTCGTTTGGTCAAGGGCCAGAGTTTTATCCGCGATACCTGGCCTGGTGGCCCTGGTTGCAAACTGCATTGCATATACGTGAGCCATGAAGAAGTTCGGATCTTCGGCCAGGGCTTTGTCAAGTTCCGCCCTCCCTTCCTTGAAATGGACGTTTGCGAACAAGTCGGCGGCCTTATGCAGCGATGCAATGGCCGTTTTGGAGGTAGACGATACAGGAAGGTAAAAATCCTGTGCGGAGGCGACCGTAATGCTTCCCCAAAGAAGCGCGATAAATGTAAATAGAGTTTTCATAGGTAAAATGGAGTTTGGGGTTTACGTAAATAATCGGATTAAAAGAAAACCAACTTTAAAACTGGAAATAAATAAAGGAACTGGTGCTTTTCTGTGTTAGGACCACCAGTATCAGCATGATAGCCCACATGGTGCCTAGCGCCCACCAGGGGAGTTTTCCAAAAACTTGTTTAAGGGATTTTTCGCGCATGGACCAGTGGACAACGATGAGGCCCACTGTTACGATAGCTATTTTTAGCATATCGGGTGTCGATAACATTTTCGGGCCCTGGGTGATGACCCCGAACATACAGAGCAGCATCCGCATGGCGGAACCGAAATCCGGGGCGCGGAAAAATACCCAGGTAATATTGACAAGCAGCAGCGTGAGCAGTGCAAGCAGGAAGTTGGAGATATTTTTACTGCGAACAGGGATGATACTGGATTGCACCACCACACCTTCCATGACGTTCTCCGGTGCAGACCATTTTTTTGATGCTGTCCGGAATAGTCGCTCGATGCAAAGGAAAAAACCGTGCAGGCCACCCCAGATCACAAAATTCCATGAAGCGCCGTGCCACAATCCGCCGAGGAGCATTGTGATCATCAGGTTTATGTAGGTACGGAACTGGCCGGTGCGGTTGCCGCCCAGCGGGACATATAGATAATCTCTCAACCAGGTGGAGAGTGTGATATGCCAGCGGCGCCAGAAGTCCGAGAAACCAATGGACGCGTAAGGATATCTGAAATTTTCCGGTAAGGTAAAACCAAGGCACAATGAGACACCGATGGCGCAGGTGGAGTAACCTGCAAAATCACAAAAAATCTGCGCTGAAAATGCCAGCACAGCCGACCACGCATCGAGCGGGTACACGGGAAACGGCAGTCCGAATATGAAATCCGCCGGTTCGGACATCCAGCCGTCGGCGATCACGACTTTCATGAACAGGCCAAGTGAAAGCAAAAACATTCCCCAGGTAACTTGCTCGGAGGTGGCTTTGCGTGGTACTTTAAATTGCGGGATCAGGTCTTCGGGACGAACGATGGGGCCTGCAACCAAATGCGGGAAATAGGTCACAAATAAGGCAAAGTTCAAAAATGAAGGTTCGGGTGCGAACTTCTTGCGGTATACGTCAATGGTGTAGGATAAAGTCACAAACGTGTAAAATGAAATCCCGACCGGCAGAATAATATCGGGCTTTGCAGCCTGGTACAAAATGCCGATGCTGTTGAGCGCAGCTGTAAAGTTTTCGAGAATAAAACCGCCGTATTTGAAATAACTCAGCATGCCCAGGTTCAGTAACAAGCTCACACACAGCCAAAGCTTCCGCCTGGACTTGTTTTCTGAAACAGCGATGAGACGGGCCATATAATAGTCTACAACGGTGGAGAGCCAGAGCAGGAGGATGAATGGCGGGTTCCAGAGCGCATAAAACAAGTAGCTGGCGATCAGTAGATTGATCTTCTTTGTTTTCCACGAAAATGGCAGGTTATGTAAAACCAGCAGCAGGATGAAAAACAGAACGAATGTATAAGAGTTGAATACCATCTTAAAGTTTTGTTAAAACTGTGGATTTTTGAATGTTCCAGCGGGTTTTATGCTCAATGATCCTCATCAGATCAATGGTAAAGGTCTTGGTATCGGCAGGGGTAAGGTGAGACCAATCCGGGCAGCGGTACTTGGATAATTCAGGGTAATCCTCGAAATAGATTCCGTCCGTTTTAGTCTCGCTCAGCAGCCGGTCCCAGTATTTTTCGCGCGGATAGCTTTTCTTTTCTGCATCCCGGAATGGGCCGTCTGATGGCATTCTCAAAAACAGCACCTGCCCGCCCCGTGACCTGATCTGGTCCAGTGAATGTTTGACGGAACGGATCATTGCCGA
This sequence comes from Dyadobacter sp. MSC1_007, assembly GCF_023667495.1. Lineage (GTDB taxonomy): Bacteria > Bacteroidota > Bacteroidia > Cytophagales > Spirosomataceae > Dyadobacter. The sequence continues at coordinate 148,103 of NZ_JAMOZL010000017.1, read as the reverse complement.
AAGCGTATCACCGCTCACGCCTTTCTGGGGAGTGGTGGCGCCGAGATAGTTCCACACATATTGCACGCCCTCTTGCACCGAGGTATCGGCAAGAAAGGCATTGCTGAAAGCTTCCTGCCGGTTGGGCAATGTGTAACCCATTTGCAACGGGAAATTTGGGAATACAAAAACACCCGGCCTGCTTTCAATTGGAAGGCGTTTTAAAAGTGAATTAAGTGAAAACCGGTGTTCGTCAAGGAATAAAAAGGAGTTTTCCAGTACATTATTAATGTGAAAGCTCGCCTGCTGCGATAGCGACCATTTAGGATAAAAACGGAGCCGTTTTCCGGCTTCAATTTCCATTGGACTACCGTCACCTGCGAAGAACAAACCCTCCACAACGCCAATCAGCAGGGTGCCTTTGAAATCCGGATCATTGCCAAGGTCTGTCAGGATGGGCCGGGGAGAGGTACCGACAAGTGCCAGCTGCACAGGCTCATAACCTGACCTTTTTTGCCATTCGGCCAGGTCAATATCAAATTTGACACGCGAAGATCCGATGATGACCGGGCGGGCAGGCGAAGTATTGTAAATTTTTTTCCGGGTGAATGCCCAAAGACTTTCATCATCATTGTAGGACAGCTGAAACCCCTGGCTCCGCCAGTAAATTTCCCAGCCGACAACAAACAGGAGCACAAGTACAAGCGCAAACCAACCTGCCTTCGAGTAGCCAAAAGTTTTCATGTGACAAATTTGGTATGTAGATAACAGAACAACTCTAACTGATATGTTACCAATTAAATACTTGTATATCAGTTTGTTATATGAATGTAATTAAGAAAGAACAAAATCTGACATTTGTCCGGATTTAATGAGAGGAAATTAATTATTCGGTAAAAGTGGGGTCTTTGGATGCCTGACAAATACCGCAAAATCAATTCTTCACAAGATCGTATTGCTATCGTCAGTATAAAGACTGGTTTGTCACTTTATCGTTACAAACTAGTTCTTATTGATTTTAATAAAAGATAAAAACAATACTACAAACCTCTTTAAACACAACGCAAAATGTCCTCTACCATCCAATCAGTTGCGATCTATCCTCCGTTGGGCATTGCCCGGGTCGGGAATTCCGATGAATATTTTATGGCCTCCGAGATCCCCGGCCAACCTTCCGTGCCCGAAAACGGATATAAGGACGCATTGGGGCGGGTGAAAAAGCAGGCTGTGCGGTTCCGGATTTACGGGCTGGATGCGGATGGTAAGGTTGTCAAAGAACTAAAAGCAAGCGATAATGCGGCCATTACCTGGCGGGTGCATGTTGCCAACAGGAAAGCAGGTTGGTACCAGTTCATGAATGCGCTGGACCTGCCGGGATACAGCATACCGTCGGCATTCCGCAATGGTGATGTGTCAGGCTCAAACCGCTCTCAACTGGTCATCGATCCGGGTTCCAGGACGATCAGTGGAAAGGATGTCAGCGGTCCTGCGTATAAGCTGGATGGTGGAAAGTTTTTCGACATTGATGTTCCGCTGGGAGAGGTCAAAACGGATGGCGATGGCAGGCTGATCCTGCTGGGTGGAGAAGGTAAATCTGCCTCGAAAACCAATGCACCGGCTGTGACATTTGCCAATAACGACGGCTGGCACGATGATGTTTCCGACGGGACTATACGGGCTACTGTTGTTTTTGAAGGTCAGACTTTTGAAGCTAAACCTGCAATGGTCGCCGTAACGCCGCCCAACTTCGGGCAGGGCCTGTATGCTGTGGTGACAATGTATGATGTTGTCCACGACCTTTATGTGCGCAACGGCTGGATGCAGAAACCGGCTAAAATTGTTTTCTACGAGCACATTTATCCCATCCTGAAACGCACCGTGGATACACAGTGGGTCAATCACGGTTTTTATATGCTGTTTGGCCAGAATTCTCCTAGTGATTTTACAGAAAAACAGATTTTGGCAAGACTGTCGGATCCGTCGGAAAGCGGCAGGGCTGACAGGGCGCGCGTATTCGAATGGTATCGCGAGCCCAACGGTGCGCACTATGAACCGGAAAAGATACCGCCGTTCTATGGTGACACTTTCGGTGATTACGACGCGCTACCCAGTGTAGACCTGCCGCTGACCGCAACACAATATGAATGCATGAAACGCTGGGCCGACGGGGATTTCAGCACGGGAACATTGTCCACGCCGCCTTTATTCGAAAATCTCGACCCGGCTGCACAGATTGCAGCACTCAACAAAGCGCCATTGGAAGAATGCCTCGGCGGCCCGTTCCATCCTGGTATCGAAATTACCTGGCCTTTTCGCAACCTCATTTTCTGGCAGGAACCATTCCGGATCAAGATACTTCCCGAAGGCGTTTTGCCAGCCGATGACTACGGTCCGCTATTATCTCCGGCAATTGCCCTTGGGCCGAACGGCCCGCTCGATGGCAGCGGACCAGGTTCGCTGACGCGCTGGATGGGTGTTCCCTGGCAAACGGATGAAGCCAGCTGTCTATCCGGCTATGTTCCGTCGTTGTACCTGGCACTCCCGTCATTTTGGGCTGCCCGGGTGCCTAATCAGGTATTGTCGAGCGACAGTTTCACAAGGCTTTCGGATAGTGCTATGAACGATGCGCAACGTTTAAAACACCTCGATTACCGCCAGGACTGGCTCCGTGACCTGGGTACGCAATATCAATCCAAAATCAATAAAATGGTGGCCCGCTGGCACGAGCTGGGCATTATTGTACAACATCCTCTGCCCAAAACCGGCACCACCGACTGGCTTCCCGAGCAGGTGTGGGTCGAATCCGACCGTGGCGGTTTTACCGATGACGATCCGACTTACAAACAAGTATTGGAAGCCGAATACGCCACTCCACAGTTGGTCGCGGAAGCCACCGTGCTGTTGAAATCAGTGGCCGGAGATCAGGAAAGTCCTGCACGGCCGGTGCGCGAGCGGCGCACATTCAGACGGGACGAGCGGTAGATGGAGCGTATCACGTCCGTTTTGATTGCCGGTGGTGGGGTTGCGGGAATGGCGACTGCGTTGAGCCTCGTCAACCGTGGGGTCAAATGCACTGTTGTGGAGCCCATTGTGGAGACCGAAATGTCACTCGTTGACAAAGTCGGCGAAACCATTCCACCCAGTTCAGCATCCATATTATTAAGGGCCGGGATCGATCACTTACTGGCCGATCCGGCCCATTTGCCATGCTATGGCAACCATTTCGTATGGGGAAGCAGCATTCCTTATGAGAAAAGCTTTTTTGGGCAGATCCATCCGCATGGATGGCATCTCGACAGGCCTTTTTTTGAAAAACAGCTTCGCAATCATGCGATATCCAGGGGCGTCGAATGGCTGTCCGCCCATCGTGTGGCGCATCTTGAAAAACGGTCCAATGGTTGGCGGGTCTCCTTGAAAGATTCAGAAAACGCAACAAATGCCGTATTGTGTAATTTCCTGGTCGATGCCACCGGTCGTCATTCGCGGATCGCGCGTATGCTAGGAGGGCAGCGCACGAGAGTGGATGCGCTTGTGGGCATTTCCGCAATGTTGACGACGACTGATGACATCTCCTTGCCGCATTACACCTTCATTGAAGCAACACCGGACGGCTGGTGGTATGCCGCCCCGCTGTCGGGGCACAGGTTGTCGATGGTCTTCATGACCGATGCGGACCTCGTAGACAAGAGGATGCTGGAAACCGCTTATTTTTTAAAAGCTGCCCAAGCTCCGGACACATTCATCGGATCGCTTTTAAAAGGAAAAATCTCCTGCAACAATGCAGAAACGACGCTCCGTCCTGCATCAACTTCGTTGCTCGGCGAACGGACCGGCGATTCCTGGCTGGCCGTCGGCGATGCCGCTTATTCCTTCGATCCGATATCCTCCTACGGGCTAATGTCGGCATTAGAAGGCGGCTATTACGCCGGACACGCCATTGCCGACACCTTATCCGGCTCCACAGACGCCATTTTGGCTTATGAAGTGATCATCAGTCAGGCATTTCAGGTGTATCTCAAAATGCACAGCCACCAGTATGCAACTGAACAGCGGTGGCGGGAAATGCCTTTTTGGAAGAGGAGGGGACAGTATAGTCTTACTTCTTGATGAATCGGTGTGCAGCCCCTTCTACCAACAGGAAATAGGCGCCCGATGGAAGGTGTTCGATCGCCAGCGATTCCCTGGCGCGTCCGGTACCCTGCATGTAGCTGGTGCCAGCGGCATTGATGATCCGGTACTGAAACGGCCCCTCGGTTTTTAGATACAGTTCTTTATTCACCGGGTTCGGGTACAAGGCTATGAGGGTCGTTTTGTTTTGAATGGCAATGATGTGCGAGAAGGAAAATGTCCCGGCGAAATCCACCTGCTTCAACCGGTAATAGTTCAACCCGGACATCGGTGTTTTATCCCTGAAACTGTAGTGCGATGTATTTTTGCTGTCTCCAGCTCCCGCAATACGCTCACCAACAGCTTCGAACGAGCGGCTGTCGGAGCTTCTCTGCACTTCGTAATAGGCATTATCCGTCTCAAAGGCCGTTTCCCATTCCAGAAAATTATACGTTCCCATTGCAGTCCCTTTGAATGAGACCAGGTCGACCGGCAACGGGAAATCTTCGTCGGTAGAGGCGGCGAAGATTGTGAAGTGTTTTAATGAAGCCTGAATATAAAATCCATAGTTATCCTGACCATATTCGCCTGTGGTAATGTTCGATTTTTGCACCATTCCTGCTTCTGTTGCTGCATAGGTGCTTAGAGAACACCCGCTACCGCCCTCCTGATAGGCGAGGATGAAATCGGCCGGGGCATAGCTGCCCGATGTGGCCAGGTTATACTGTGCTAATTCATCGTCCGGAAAGTAGAAGCGGATGGAGTATGCGCTTGGTAAAGTACTGGTTCCATATATGCTGCTATGGACATTCATGGTCCTGCCCAAAAACGTCGCTGCATTGTGCGAGATGGCGGCTGGCTCGTCACTGATATCGAGCGTTACAGTGCCGAGGTTCAGGCCATTGGGATTGATCGCTGCCACCAGGCCGCTTGTGTGATTGAAATAAAACCACTGGTTTCCCGACACATTGTCGACCGTGATGGTCTGGCAAGGTGTTGAGCCGCTAAAAATGTCTTTCCCCTGCAACTGTTCATAAGCGCCGATATCACGAGTAAGATTGTAAACCGGGTTGCCAAGGATGTCGTCCGTGGGCGCGTTGGTCGGGCTGCCGGCATCGACGCATGGCGAGGTCTTTTGCAGCCTCAGGCCATCATCAGCAGTTCCCGGGATGTTGTCGGGGCCATCGGGATCAGCAGCATTTACAAAAACAGGATCGGCGTCCCCAAGATTTCCAGCACCAAAATAATAGGCGGTTGGATTCTGAATAATGGAATTGTATGCCCAGAAAGAACCATTGTGTTGTTTGAGCGTAGAATTGGGCGCACTGGATATATTGCCAGTAACAATTGTGTTGCGAAGTTCGACATTCGAACTGGACGCATAAATAACCGACGCTTCCGAGTAGTCATACTGTCCATTACCAAAGATCGTACAATTGACGATTTTTGGATCTGTCAAGAGGAATTCTAAAATGTGGTTGTAATTGACCACGTTTCCATAAATAGCCGTATTGATGATATTGGTGGGGCCTTGCGCGCAATTAACGATACCCCAAAAAGTAGACCGGTTTTCTGAAATAATACATCTATCAATATTCGTGGCGCTGCGGCTTGAGCTGATGGCAGCACTGGAACTTGCTGAGTTTTGGTTAATTAAGGAATTGGTGATGCTCAAACTAATTGACAGGTCATTATAAACACCTCCGCCCGTCGGCGCTATGTTTTGCCGGAATACAGAATTGGAGATGGCAAGCGTTCCTTTTTTGTTGGACGCTCCGCCTCCATAGTTTGCAGTATTGTAAATGAATTTGCAATTACTAACTGAAAGTTTGGTGTTGACAGCGGCCAATCCTCCGCCTTGAGTCTGATAGACAGATTCCCCCTCCAGATAAATAGAACCGAATACGTCGAGTACGGCACTACCGCCGGTGACCGTAAAACCATCGAGCACCGCCTCATTATCTTTTACCGAAATCACCACATGGAAAACATTATCACTGTAATTACTGAATTTGACGAAGTGGCCCGATCCGCTAATGATATCGTCCCCGTTCAGGTCTCCGCTTAATATGGTTTCATACAAGCTGATATTCCTGTCGGCAAATGTCGGATCGCCGGAATCGGGAAACCCGCCGTACAGTTTGACGTCCCGCATCATGAATGTATAATCCTTTGCTGACAAGCAATCGGAACAGCCCGCAGCGTAGGAAGCGGGTTTGTATATTCCCTTTGCGACATAAATTGCCTCGCCGGTCGTAGCCGCATCGATCATTGCCTGCAAATTACCGGACGCATTGGCCCAGGACGAACCATCTCCACTGCCGCTGGCGGTTGCTTTTACATATTTCTCGGCGCAAGCCGGCATACATAATAAAATCAGAAGGAAGAGACAGATCGCTCCCAGGTAAAACTTGATCATAGCATATCAGGTTTAGGTTCAAATACATACACTTCCCATTAAGTAACCAGATAAATGTAACGAAAAGTAAATTGCATTGAACTATTCCGAAGCGATGATTTAGCAAGGAGCCCGGGAGGGTAATTCTAAGGTTGTAGTTTGATGTTTGTAGGTAGGGTGCCTGTACTTTTAACCGGTTACCACCATGGAAACGTCACATATTGTTCGCTTGTCCAACGAGTTCCTCCATTGAGCCGATTATGAATCCGATCCGCCGTTGTTCAGCGTATTCCAAATGGCACCCGATCCATTCGTCCAGATATTTATTTTTGAGAAGCAGGTCCATCTCATTGATTAGATAATTTTTAACCGAATGATCTGCTTGTTTAATCTCTTCCCAAATGACAGAACGATTATTAAGAATATAAACAATGTCTTCAAAGTCGGAGCTTTGTCGTCCGTCGTTCCTTCCCCGATTTTTGAAAGCTTCAAACTTGGAGGCTAAAAAGTAAACCGACGTAAAAATCCGAATCTCAACATTTTCGTCAAGCCTGGTGCTTGTCCCATTCTGTGTTCCTTCGTCATACCATTTGTTTGTGAAGCCAAGAACATTTTCAGACGTTGGCATCACATCGACCGTTATTCCCTGAACTTTGTAGCGGCAAATGACCCTTGAATCAATGTCATTCTCAAATCCTTTACTTTTCAGCTTTTCCTCGATTTTTGTAAACTCGTCGTACTTCTTTAACTCGATCAAAATGTCGATATCGTCAGTTGGGCGAAGTTCGGACGATTTCCTATCCGCATATAAAGAAACGGCCGCTCCTCCGATGAAGAAGAAATCGCCGGCAAGTTCGCCCAATGCGCGATGAACCGCCTTTATCCGGGTTAAGTTTTGAAGATGGCTCACAATAGATAATTTTCGATAACGCCCATAGCTGCATTGATTTCCCTGGGTCGCCCAACCCGCAGAATATCGATACTTGCGAGTAGTTTGTAGAGGATTTCGTCATTTTGAGCCGCGATGGTCGTCCCCTTGTAAAGTGGCAAAATACTCTGTCCGCGATGTGATCCGTTGAGGTCAGGCCAAATATAAATATCTTCTGCCGAAAACTGTTCGTGATAAAAAGGATGCGAATGGGCAGTAAGCATTCCCGTTGCGATAGGGCCGGGGAGGACGGGGAAGACGACGTGAAGTCCGTACTTAATGAATTCATGCAACTTCTGCCGCGCAACTTTCCTGCGATCTGGTTGGAATAGTCCGGCTACCGAACTTCTATTAAGAGAGTGAGAAACGTCGGAGATGCTCATATTCAAGTCATTGGCGATCTCTCGGTATTGCCATTCTTTTGTTTCCCAAAGTATAATTTTGAGGAGCAGAACAATGTCCTGCGGTCTCATGCCATTATGCGATGTCATATACAAATATATTACTTTTGTTTCCTGTTTCCAAATCAGAAACAGGAAACAAAATGCAGATCGCGAAAACTTGGAACTAGCCGGAAGTCCGGGATAATCGATGAGCAAAAACGATTGGTATAATTATTTAAAATCGAATCGAAGAATTAGATATTACTCATGGATACCGATCTGGACGATAAAGACAGGGAATGGCTCATAGCCGAAATTATCAAATTGCGCGGAGCAATCCGTGAGCATAGGGATGCTTCCGGCCATGAATTGTGCTGGCACCACCCGAAAATGTGGGCATTGCTGCCCGAAGCCATTCCCGCAAACATAGCAGTGCCGCCATGGCCACAATTTATGCGCGGCTGCATTAAATACCGACAATCGCTTGACGAACAACTTCCCAACGCCGCCATCGATGACCGCGAAGCTTAGTGACGGATTGTTTCCTGAAAGTCAATCACAAAGGGATACCGTTCAAATGTCCGGAATCGAACAAAAAATCTAACCTATATCCTCCTGAGTGTCAATAAAGCGGGTTTTTAATCGTGGTATCAGATTTGAACAATGATCTATGGCTATGCGGATTCTCAAATAGCCTTGTTCAACCTATACTAATAAATCCGTTATGAGACTTATTCGGGTGGCGCTATGGTTAAATATTTCCTTATTATCTGTAAGTACGTCAGGTCTAGCCCAACGTGCCACGGACCCTCCAATAATGAGTCAGCCCCTCACAAAGAGGCTTATTGATAGTTTGGAGAGTGTTTTAAATCGATTTTATATTTTCCCTGATAAAGCAGCCTTGATGAGCAAACAATTGCAGGCAAAGCTCAAACAGGGCGGATACCGTACTTTAACAAATCCAGGCAAGCTTGCCGATCAATTGGGCCAGGATCTTCAATTGGTACATGCGGATGGTCATATGTTTGTGCGCTATGATCCGGCTTTCGCCAGAGAGCTAACGGAAATTGATCCCAATCGGCGAAGAATCGAGGACTCGCTCGCTCTGCGCGATGCAATGGACGAGAATTTCGGTTTGAAAAAGGTTGAAATCCTGGAAGGCAACATTGGCTATCTGCCTGTTTACAACTTTACCACTTTTGCCGAACTGGCCAGGCCATCGTTTGTCTCAGCTTTAAGTTTTCTTTCCAAGACACGAGCCCTGATCATTGATATGCGTTACAATGGAGGAGGTAGCCCCGAAATGGTGAGCCAACTGGGCAGCTATTTCTTTCCTGTTCGGACGCCTTTTACGACCATTGAGAACCGGGTCAGGGATTCTACGTATGTGTATTGGGCGGATCCGGCTAAGGCAGACGGCTTATACTTATCCATGCCAGTTTATATCCTGACTAGTCACAGCACTTTTTCGGCCGCAGAAGACTTCAGTTACAGTATGCAGCAAGCCAAACGCGCCCTGATCGTAGGTGATACGACGGGAGGTGGAGCACATCCGGCAAGGCCATTTCAACTTGGCCAGGGCTTTTTGATCAATTTACCTTTCGCACAGTCCATTAACCCGTATTCCAAAACCAATTGGGAGGGGATCGGTGTACGACCTGACATTCCCACACCGTCTGACGGTGCATTGGAAAAAACTCAGGAACTGATCTTAACAGAGGCAATGGAGCAAACGCCAAGTGACGGGCAGAAAAGAAAGCTGCAATGGGCTGTCAATGAGTTGAAATCCCGTCAGAAACAATTTGTCGTTGCTGCAAATGTATTAGCTCAATACACGGGTGATTATGATGGCTTGGTGGTCTATATGAAAAATAATAAGCTTTGGTGTAAAAACACGGGCCGTGGGAATGAAATTACTTCCCTTAATCCAATTATGGAGGATTGGTTTACACTCAATGAACAGGTCCATTTTCAATTTATTAAAGGCCCCAACGGTCAAATGTCCGGGTTGAAAATGCATTGGCGCGACGGGCGGGAAATCCCGGTTGGCAAAACTGAAAATTAAGGCCTTTTAAAGGCCCGCATTCTTTACCCTAATCAATTTACCATTCACTTCATCTGAAAGCAGATACAATTTACCCATTGGGCTCTGCACGACTTTCCGTATTCTTAGCCGGTCGTCTGTAAATAATTCCTCGGCGCTCTTGATAGTTTCTCCTTCTACCACCAGCCGCCACACACTCCCCTTTGATAGTCCTCCCACAAGCAAATTCCGATTCCATCCGGCAAACTCGGTGCCCCAGTAAACATGCAGACCGGTTGGCGCTACTGTTTGCAGCCAGGACCACACGGGCTCCTTATAACTATTTCCCGGAATAGGCTTAGGCGCAAACTCCGCAAAACGGTATTTGCCTGTTGTCTTCATGGGCCAGCCGTAATTGGCGCCAGCTTCCAGCACATTGATCTCATCCCCCTGATGTGTACCATGCTCGCTAAACCAGATCTTGCCGGTATGGAGGTCGCGCGTTAAACCCTGGGCTGCTCTGATACCTATTGCGTATAGACCGGGAGTAGCTTTATCTCCAAAGTCCGGATTATCTTTCGGAATAGTGCCATCAGGATTGATGCGGTAGATCTTCCCTCTTTTATCTTCCACATTCTGCGCTATGGGAATGGCAGGTTCATCTTTTTCGGTAAATATCCTTTCGCCGATCGTAAAATATAGCTTACCATCATTTCCAAATAGCATTCCACCACCATAATGGACCCGCTGGCTCGTGTATGGTTCTGCCACAAATAGCACTTTGATCTGTTGTAAAGATTCGTTTTCGAGAACCGCCCTGACGATTTTTGTGGTTCTCCCCTTCTGATCTTTGGCAGCATAAGACAGGTAGATATATTTGTTGGTCCTGAAATCCGGGTCAAGCACCACTTCGAACTTGCCCGTGTTATCGCCAAAGCCATCCAAACTGTCTTCCAGGTCGGCCGGAAAGCCTTTTATCTTGATTTTTTCTTTTTTCTCGAAATTATATTTGACCAAATCACCTTCTTTCTCAGAGATCAACACTTCACCTTCGGAGATAAAGGCCATGCTCCAGGGCCGTTTCAGACCATCCAAAATTGTTTCTTTTTGAGGATTTGCCCCACTCGTTTTATGCGGTGTGCGGGTGGATACTTTATCGGCAATCATCCAGCCTTCATTGGTTTTCATCAGGTTGAAGTAATCTGTGAATATTTCCCGTTCATTGATGATCTCAACCTTAGCGCTGCCCATATTGTTGGTGATGTCCAAAGCAACTATCTGCGTATGCAGATTTTTTGGCCGGGCGTGAGGTTTGAACAGGCCGAGGTACTGGCTTCTCGAAAAACTGGTAAATTTCCCGTCCCGATAATTTTTCAAATGGCACGAAGCATGCATGGCTTTGCCCAGCTTTGTGGTATCGCCGGTCGCCCAGCCGTCAAAATATAGCTGGATGGTATTTTCGATTAATTGTCTTTCGGTTGGAGTGTTTTGGCAAAACGCCTGAAAAGCGGCCAGTAAGCTTAGCAGTAAGGTTGTCCCTTTCATTGATAGTAGTTTTTGATGGTCAAAATGAAACTGTTCCATTTCGTCTCTCAAATGTCTGCCATACTTCCAGGATGAAGGTGCAGCAAACCTGATTCAGGAGTACTATTTTATAAATCCGTACTAAGGCGACGCTGGATAACTTAAAGCGAAACCCGGATATTAATGGGTAAGTGGAAAAAGGAGAACCCTTTACTTATTTGCGTTTTGCGAACAACACTTCTGCGCTTCTGACATGAACAACCTTATGAAACCGATCATCACCTGCCTTTTTCTGCTTGCAGCCAGTGCCTTGCCTGAAATGCTTTTTGGCCAGGCGCCCCCGAAGCTGCGGGTGATGGTCTTAACCGACATTGAGGCCGATCCCGACGACGCGCAGTCCATGGTCCGGTTTCTGACCTATGCCAATACCTGGGATGTTGAGGGGCTGATAGCAACAACCTCCATTCACCAAAAATCCAGGGTCGCTCCCCAGAGCATCGACAAAATTTTGCAGGCCTATGCAAAAGTTCAGCCCAACCTGCTACGGCACGAAAAAGGCTATCCGGCTTATGCGGAGTTGAAACCGAAAATCAAAAAAGGGCCGCCTGTATATGGTATGGCGGGTGTCGGGCCTGGCAAAGACTCGGAAGGGTCTGACTGGATTGTACAGGTACTTAGTAAACCTGACCAGCGGCCTGTCTGGTTTAGTGTCTGGGGAGGCAGTAACGTGCTGGCTCAGGCACTCTGGAAAATCCGGCATACCAAAACCGTCGGCGAGGCCGAAAGGCTTTACCGGAAAGTGCGCGTCTACACGATCTCGGACCAGGATGACAGCGGCCCCTGGATTCGCAAAAACTTTCCGACTATCTTCTATATTGTCACGCCCGGTTATAATTACGCCTATGCCACCTGGCTGGGAATCGCATTTCCGTTTCCTGGTGCCAACAAAGAGGTGGTTTCCAACGCCTGGCTGGCCACCCACATTCAGCAAGGCCACGGGCCACTGGGAGCGGTTTATCCCGATGTGGCCTATGGCATGGAAGGAGATACACCTTCTTTCTTGAATCTGATTGACAATGGATTAAGTCATCCGGAGCATCCTGACTACGGGGGCTGGGGCGGGCGGTATGAGTTGTACCAGCCCGGATTTCGCGATTCTAACGCCAGTTTTTTCAAACGGGAGAACTGGCCGAAAGATAGCATAGAAACGCGGGCCATCTGGACCAATGCTAACGATTCGGTAACCTCGTTGGTCGATAATCAGGCATACATCAGCAATCAGGCGACAATCTGGCGCTGGCGGGAAGCCTACCAGCACGATTTTGCCGCCCGGATGGATTGGTGCACCAAGTCTTATGGGCAGGCCAATCATCCGCCGGTTCCCAAACTAGCCCATCCGGCTTCGTTTACAATCAAATCGGGGGAGGCGTTCCATCTGAATGCGGACGGTAGCTACGATCCTGATGGGGATTCGATGAGCTACCGGTGGTTCCTCTACAAGGAGGCCGGCACGTACGCAGGAAAGATCAGCTTCCAACCTTATGCTACCAATCTGTATGATTTGCCGGTGACGGCACCAACAGTTAGTAAGCCCGAGACCATTCATTTTATCTTGCAGGTGACCGATAAAGGCACACCATCTCTCACGCGGTACCAACGGGTCATTGTGACGGTATTGCCTGAGTAGCAAGCCTATTCTTTTTGTTCGAGCAATTTCATGAGCGCTTTTTTACCGTCCTCGTTTCCCGATGATCTCATAAGTGTATTATTTTTTCAGATTAGTAAGAAATTTCTCTTATGTTTAGTTTATTGATTTACAGTGTAATGGGCAATATTATCAGAAAAATAATTGATATAAGAAACATTTCTTATGCGTTCTCAGAAAGTTTTCTTATGTTTGATATATGAAAGGTAAAAGCCAACAAAAAGACACGAATCAGGAGCCGACCAAGTCGGAGCTCGAAATCCTTCAGGTATTGTGGGAATTTGGTCCGTCCACGGCGCGCTTCGTAAATGACCACTTGAATCAACATACGAGACAGGTCATTTATATGTCAACATTGAAGTTGATGCAGATCATGGTAGAAAAGGGGTTTTTGAAAAAAGACGAAAGCCAGATGAAGCACATTTACTGGGCTGCGCAGGAAGAGTCCAAAACGAAAAGCCTGCTTCTTGACCGGGTAGTAGATACCATATTCAACGGTTCCGCCAGTAATCTGATGATGCAGTTGTTGGGCAACAAAAAGATGTCCGACCAGGAGATGGAGACTTTCAGGGAATTGATTAAAAAGATAGACGAAAAATAGCGAAACATTAACGCATCCTTCCTTGCCGGGATTTTTGAAGATGAGCACATCCGGGTTATCTGCTGGACGCTGATCCATTCATTGTGGATTGGTCTGATTGCAGCTGTGCTGGCTGGGATAATTTTGGTTTGTACTCAAAAATCGTCTTCACAGCTTCGTTACCGCTTGCTATGTAGTTGTTTGATCGTCTTTGTTCTGATTACCGGCTTTATTTTTTACCAGGGAAGCGGATCATATGATCGGGTCAATATGGCCACCACAGCTCCGGACCATATTAAATTGACGGGTTTTTCGCTATCCGATCGCGCGTTTGTCCCCAGGAATATCGACGCGCTGGGTCAGCTAAACGCCTTTATCAACCAAAATGCTGTGTGGATATTTACAGTTTGGTTTCTTTGTTTTGCGCTCAAAAGTCTGGGATTGATCAGTGGACTGTTCTATATACACCGGATACGTTCTCAGAAAGTGCACCAGGTTAGCGGAGATTGGAAAGATCTGGTTAAAAATTATGCCCAAAAACTTGGCATACGCCAATCAATCAGCTTGTTGCAATCTGAGTTAGTGAAAGTTCCGGTCACCGTCGGGCATTTCAAACCGGTGATTCTTATACCATTTGGCCTGATTTTTCAACTTCCTGCCGAACAAATTGAAACGATATTAATACATGAATTGGCGCACATCAGGCGAAGGGATTATCTGGTCAATCTTTTACAGAGTTTGCTGGAAACGATCTTCTTTTTTAATCCGGGATTGCTTTGGTTGTCTTCTCTGATAAAGGAAGAGAGAGAAACTTGCTGCGACGATATTGTACTGGCCAATACATCGGTCAAAAGCAATTACCTGGAAGCTTTGCTTGCCTTCCATTCCCAGCTGCCAGCGCGGTCTGATCTGGTTCTTGGGCTTGGCAGCAATCAATTGGTGAACCGTTTGAAGAGAATTATTAACCATGAAAATAAACGACTGAACAAGATGGAAAAAATCGTATTGCTGGGAGGACTGCTGATCGTTTCGGCCTTTTCCTACGTCCCAAATCCGGAACAATCGCTCAAAGCTGTGGCATCTTCAAAGGACAATAGGCATGAGGTGACTCGGATTGTTTCGCAGGAAAATACATCCATAAAGCCCAAAGGTTTTACCGAGAGAGCGAGTTTGAGTGAAAGGCCTCAGAATGTTGATGTTACGAGAAGTGTTTTGGAGGAAATGCCGGTTGATACAAGCTGGAAGTTTCAAAGTTTCAGGTTTTTTCATACCAATGAGGACGTTGCCAACCGGGATATGGAAGTCCGTGACGATAAGGATAACATATACCGTGTGAAAATCGAAAACGGCAAGGTGGTCTCTCTTAAAATAAATAATGCCCGGATTCCGGAAGACGAGCTAGGGCAATATGAAAAACTCCTGGCGGAAATAGATAAGTCGTACTATGCGGCACGTGAAAGCAAGCGCGCCTCCATAGAAAGGGCACATCGATATTCCCGAAATGAGCGGGAAATCAAGGAGTTAAAAAGTAAGGATTGGGATTCGAATGGTAAAGATGGAAAGGACGTTCGCAAGGAATTCAAGATTGATAAAAGTCACCAAAAAGAATTCAAAAAAGATAACGACGGTCAAAAGCATCTCAAATTAGAGAAACAAAAACACAAGGAGTGGAAAGAGGATAAAAAATTTAAGGTGAAAAAAATGCCTGAGCCGGCCGATATTTCTGCTGATCAGGAGCGCGTCAGAGGCGTGATCTCAGAGCTGGTAGAGGCAAAGGTGATTTCCAAACCGACAGATCTGGAATGGTTCGGCCTCAGCGAAGGTGAACTGGTTGTCAACGGTAACAAACAACCTGTTGAACTACAACAAAAATTGAAGGAAAAATTTAATATTAAAGCCGATCACGGTCTCTACTACGGCCCGGTGAAAATGAACGGCAGGGGCGTATTTTTGGATAAAGGCGATTTGTAAGGCTATCCATAGACTTTCTTAGCGAAAAGTTTGCCCCTTTTGCTCGTACGTCGTTTTACATTAGTAACGAAGGCATTTTCGTGCTCTGCGATCAGTCGTTCTTTTGCCGGCGAAACGGAACAGTGCGTCAAAGCCGTACCAGATCGATATTTCAAATGACCCGGTGTCCGTACCGAGGGATGACACGGGCAGGTCGTAACTGGCCTGGACGAGCATATTGCCATATGCCCATCCGGCGGTACCGATCAGCGCGTCGCGGCGGGTGTTTCCCCAGATCATCCCGCGATACCATACACCCATCACCAATGGCGAAAAAATCACGTTAAAGCCAGCGTCGAGTTGCCGCGAACTTCCTTGTTTTCTTACCTGTATTCCCAGGTTCAGCGCACTTTCCCGGCTCAGGTCGCTGCCGAGATTGTTGCCAAACAAAGCCGGAATGCCGATGGGGATTTTAGAGCCCAGCTGGATGTTGATTCGTTGATGGTCGACACTGACAGGACTATTGACGCCTATATTGTGCCAGGCACTGCTGATCCAGTAAGATGCGTAGTCCTCATGCCTGGGCACGTATTCAAGAATGCCGCCGACCGATAAAGTAAACCGGTTTTGTTGAATGGCATTTCCGGAGAGCGGGTCCGGGCTGCCCAGGAAATCGGAAACATAGGTAAGGTCAGTCCCGTTCCATCGGTTTAATGCCCACGCAGCCTGGACGCCGCCGATCAGCCGAAGCTCCTTCTGGCCATCGAGGTACACCAACTTCGATAACTGGCCGGAAAGCTGATCACTTTTCAGTGCATTTCCACGCTGGTCGTGAAGCACCTGGACTCCCAAGCCCATTTGCTGGTCTTCGGCATAAGTGTCGAACGAGAACGCAGCAGTTTGAAATGCCGTGCCGACGGTTGCCCATTGATTACGATAGTTGGCGATCAGACGAGGCGTTCCGGCATCTCCGGCAAATGCCGGATTAGCATAAATAGGGTTAGCGTAAAATTGAGAAAATTGCGGTGACTGTGCCCGGACTGAATTACACAGGCAGTAAATCGCGGCCCAAAAAATTAAAGTTCTTTTCATAAATGTCAGCGGGCCAGGTAAATATTTCCCCGTAGTTTTTCGGATTTTTTTTGATCAATATAGAGGACATCGGCTTCGTAAACGTACATATCGGCGGGCATTTCCTTGCCACCGAAATTCCCGTCCCAGGATTCGCCTGGTTGCTGGCTACCGGGTTGGACATCTTTCATTTCGAAGACAACTTCTCCCCAGCGATTGCGGATTCGCAAAAGACCGATTTTGCTGATTCCTGTTCCAAACAATGTATAGCGATCGCCGACGCCGTCGCCGTTAGGAGTAAATGCCTGTGGAATGTCCAATTGGCATTCCCGGACTACAAACGCTGCCGCGCGTTCAACCGAATCCATGCAAACGCCGCTCTTTACAGTAACCAATTTTACATCGTAGGTGCCCGGCTCAAAGGGAAGGGCAGGCTGCCCCACTTCGGCAGTCCGTCCATCGCTGAAATACCATAAATAGCGGTCAGCAGGTTCGGAATGATTGAGCATGACTACCGGGCCGGGCGCGCAGAACAATGAGTCGCCGGCGAAGCCAAAATCGGCTTTGGCGGGGGAAACGATGGTTACGGCTGTTTTTTTTACGACTACCTTACATGCCTGTGTGTTTCGGAAGAGACTCAAACTCACCTGATAGGTTCCCGCACCGGCATAAAGATGTTCAGGAGAATGGTTGAGCGAATCAAGCGGACTGCCGTCCCCGAAATCCCACACAAACCCGAACTCGGGAGGCGACTGGTTGGCAAACTTTACTGATGAGTTGTCACAAGCCAGGGCAGGGTTTTCAAAAGTTCCCGTGGGTGGCTCGGTTGTTCTGATAGTCAATTGCGTAGAATCGGAACCACAGTCCGTAAAGGCAATGAGCGTCACTTTGTATTCGCTTTTGCTTTTGGAAAATGTGTGCCTGGGGTTAGCGGTGGTTGCGATGGTCCCATCGCCGAATCGCCATAACCAGCGGACGGGCTTTGGGACCGAAGCGTCCTTGAATTGTACGACTTCACCCGGGCATACTACCGATTTGGAAATGGTATACAGTGCTTTCACGGTGCTGGGATATACGCTAATGGCCACCGAGTCATTGTCTGCTCCGCATTCGCCGGTGACTTTCAGCCTGACAATGTATGTGCTGGCACTGTCTTTTGCAGAAAATTGGTGAGATAGTGTATCGGCGGCGGATAGCAACGTGGTACCGTCGCCAAATGACCACGCCGACGATTTCTTGTTGTGGCCCGTGGACCGATTGGAAAATAGGAGAGAAGCGGGTGTGCACCTGAGCATCGTCGAATCGACGCCTATTTCGGCACGCGTGCCAGGCCTGACCGTGACCTCTTTAACATCGGTCTGACCTCCGCAGGCATTATCAGCTGCTACGCTGATTTGATAGGCGGAATCTTTTCTGCTCGTATTATCAAATACTCTGGCTGGAAGCTGAAATCCTTTAAAAACAGTCTGACCATTTACTTTCCAAACATATTCGATGCCAGGCTCGGCGCTGCCATTTATATTAAAGGAAACATTCAAAGGAGCGCAACCGGCTGTTACGCTCGGTATAAAAGCGATTTTTCCAGGCGGACGTGTAATCGTAACTTCACGCGTAAGCGTATCGGCACAAGTTCCTGCGCGTGCGATAAGGGTAATGATTTGTTTACCCGGAGACAATTGAAGCCCAGGATTCGCCTCGTTGGCAACGACTTCGTTATTAACCATCCACACATAGACGTCCGCCCGCGACGACGTGTTGACTGGCTTAAAGGCCTGTCCGGCGCAGCCGTCTTGAATTGAAAACTCCGCTTTGGGGCTACCGATAGTTACCTTCGCCTGCGCTTCTGCCTTGCAACCGGTCTTACTTGCAACGCTATACCGGATGTCAAATTCATTGCCCGATAATCCTGCGGTAAAAAGGGTATCTCCTTTAATGCAACCCGAACAGGAAGCCGTTGCCCATTGGCCGCCTGCTGGCGTCCCGGAAAGTTTGATCCAGGCTGTGCCTTCGCATATGGACTTGTTGTCGGCGGTGGCCTGAATGCCTTCAACAGATACCTTTACAGATGTGGTCATCAAGCATTTGCCTGAGCCGCGGGTATAGGCAATGTTGAAAATGCCCGGTGTTTTGGGGATAAAGAAACTCTGCCCGTTGACGGTCTCAACGCCCCCTCCGCTCCATTCACCGCCTTGCAGGTTGGCAGTGAGCAAAATGCGTTCGGAGCTCGTACATATCAAAGTATCCTTGGGAATGGATACGATTTTTACCGGTTGGGCCGGTGAAACGTTGAATGTGTCGCTTGCCGTTTGCATACCACAGGCATTCTGGACTTTGGCTACGACAATGTAAGGCGCGGACGCAAATTTGACGGCAAGTTCCTGTCCTGGCGAAAATGGTGTGCCGTTCATGGTATAAACTGCACCGGGGATAGGGCTGGCTATCTTGTAAGTTATTTCTTCGCAGACATCCGGCTGTGGAGTAACGGAGGGTGCCGTGGTGCTGATCACCTTGTATTTTCTGGTGATCTTTCTGTCGCCGCAACTATTGTTTACGGTTAGGGTAATCGTATATTCTTTGGCCTCTTCCAGTTTGATCTTAATGGCCGCAGCATTGGGCTTAGTACTGTTCTGATAAGTGAATTTTCCACCATCAATCTCCCAGCCGTAGCCGGACTCATCTTGTGAGATACTGCCGTCGAGGTCGATAACCCCGCCGCTGGACAAGCATACAACAGTGTCTTTTTCAATTACTGACACACCCGAAACTTTGAAGTCGGCAACAGGTGGTTTAGCGAGTCTGAACTCCGTTTCCGCAGTACTGGAACCGCAAACTTTGGAGGTGGCTGTCAATTTGACTTTGTAGGTTTTTGTAGGGTCTGTAAAAGTAAGATACGGGTAGGTGTCAGTGCTGGTTCTGCCATCGCTGAATTCCCATAGAAAGTCAATATCGTAAGTGGGGCAGCTTTGGTTCCGGATCATCACGGTAGCGCCGGCGCAAGCGGCTTCGATCACCGGCCTGGCCTCTGGCCTTTTCTTAAATATCAGCAAATAACCCTTGTTATCATTTCCGCAGTTAACGGCGCGAATGTTGAAGTTGTATTCAATTTCGGCATCACTACAATTCTTGGCGAACTGCCTGAGGTCATAAACATGCGTGGCTTTCTTTTCGGCGGTCAGCGTAACGCGCTCTGTTTTGCCGTCGCCCCACCTGATTTCGTATTCTTTCGAGTCACAAAAACCGGGTTTAAGGGTAAGACAAAGCTCATAGGTCGAATCACTGGGGGTTACGCACAGCTCGCCGGTGCCTGTACAGAACTGGAAGTCGACGGGTATTTGCGCATGCGCAGAAAAATACAGGCATAGGCATAAAGAGGTAAGTAGAAAGTACTTCAATGCAATTTCATTTTGATAACACAGGAAGAGAGAAGGTTGGAATCAAAAGATTCGGCATTAAAGATAGCATTCCGAGACAAATAAGTCACCAACCTTGTACTGTCTATGACTTCATAGCTCAACCACGATGCCAAAAATGCTATGGAATGGGAGCGAACCTGTTGTTTTAAAAAATCCGTTGCCTCGCAAAAATTATTTACCTTGTGAAAGTAACCTCGTGGATGACATGAAGTCTTTGGTGCATTTAGGATTAATGCTTTTGCTGTTATCCTCAGGCAGTAACCAGGCCCAGACGCCTGCTGTTCGCTTCGAACATTTATCGTCCCGTCAGGGGCTTTCGAATAATTTCATCAGTTCAATTACCCAAGACCAACAAGGCTTTTTGTGGTTCGGCACGGCCGACGGACTCAATAGGTTTGACGGCTACGAGTTTACCGCTTTCCAGTTTGATCCCGGCGCGGGTAGCAGCACATTACAAAATACCATCGTTACCGGCGTTCACGAAGATCGGAAAGGTCGCATATGGGTTGTGACGATGGGCGGCGGTCTGCACCAGGTCGACAAACGCACGGGCAAAGTGACCGCTTACAGCCAGCGTAAAGCGCTTTCCTATTATTGGAATGTTCATTTCAATCTTTTTGAAGATCGGGCGGGTCTTTTATGGCTAGGCACTCCGTTGGGACTATTACGCTTTGATCCCGCTACCAAAAAGTTTACACAGTTCCCGATGGAGCGGGTGAACCATATTATCGGGCAAGATGCCCGCGGCGATCTGCTGGTTGAGGTAAAATCCAGAGGGCAACTTTTTCGGTTTAACGCGCAAACGGGTCAATTTACCCCAATCCGATTGCAATTGCCAAAGTTAGCCCACAATCCCGGCGTTTGGCGCAGGGCCGCCAGTGGCAGACAGTTTGCATTGCCCTATCAGACAGACAAACCCGTCAGTCCCTACGCGTTTATGCTGGACAAGTCCGGCGAGCTGTGGATTGGAACCGAAGGTAATGGTTTGTTCCGCGTTAAATTGAGTGGTGACACGCTTTCGCCCATTGCTTACAATCCCAGTGGATTGGTGCATCAAGCTATTTATGAAAGTGGGATTTTTGAAGATAATGACGGAATTGTATGGGTTTCATCACCGCAGGGTCTTCAACAGATTGATAAGAAAACAAACCAGATTGTAACTTATCGATCTGATCCGATGCAACCCGGCAGTTTGAGTAGTAACGACGTGCGGGCTGTGTTTCGCGACCGGACCGGAGCGGTGTGGGTCGGTACGGATAATGGCGTTGACCGACTGTCTGCTCATCCTAAGCCATTCCATACATACCCTGTTCACCTGCCAAAGGCCCCATTCCGGCTGCCGGAGCATAATTTTCAGGCAGTGCTGCAGGATCGCGAAGGAACGATTTGGCTTGGGAGCCTTCAAAAAGGACTCTATCGCTGGCAGGCCAATAATGGAACGCTGGTACACATTCCTGCAAAGCCCGGCGATCCGAAGTCGTTGGCAAGTGAAGGCGTTTCGACCCTTTTTGAAGACCATGCAGGCCAGTTGTGGGTCAGCACCAAGGAGGCATTGCACAGGCTGGACAAGGCAACCGGCACTTTCACCCGTTTTGCTACTCAGGTTCCCGCTATGTGTATCGATGAAGATCGGGATGGCAAACTCTGGTTCGGCGGTTCGGTAGGATTGAAAGGGGCAGTAGGGTGCCTGGACACCCAAACAGCTCGGTGCGACTATTATGTTCGCGATGTTTTGCAACCGAAAAGTGAAGGAGCAATGCTGCCAAAGCGCACGCTAAGCCACTTTCTGATTCTGGACTTGCTGGTGGGCCGGAATGGGGAAATCTGGATTGGCACCGCCCAGGGGCTTAACCGGTTGGATCCGACTACCGGAAAGTTCAGCTATTATCAGGCAGGCCGCGTTTATTCGCCAGGCCTGCTGACCGACAACTGGGTGCGCGCACTCTACGAAGACGAAAAAGGCATTCTCTGGGTCGGTACCCATCACGGGGGACTAAACCGCTTCGACCCGAATACCGGGAAGTTTTTCTATTATTCCATGAAGGGCGGACTGGGTTCCAACCAGGTGGTGAGCATCGCTCCCGACAACTTGGGCAACCTTTGGCTGGGTACTGGTCACGGCATAAGCCGGTTTAGCCCATCTTCGGGCCAGTTTCGGAATTTTGATGCACGGGATGGATTGCCTGACAATGAATGCAACCTGGGTAGTGTCCACAGCCACAATGGACGGTTGTTGTTTGGGACTATTAATGGTGCGGTTGGTTTTGAAGCCGCGCAGATAAAGCAAAATACCGTCATTCCTCCGGTTCATCTCACAGGCGTGATGGTTCAGGAAAAAATGCGGCCTGTACCGCTGGAACAATTGGAGTTGTCACACAGAGAGAACTTCCTTTCGTTTGAATTTGTGTCCCTCAACTACGATTCGCCTGAAAAAAACCAGTATGCATTTCAATTAGAGGGGCTGGACAAAGATTGGATCAATTCTGGTAACCGCCGCTTTGCCCGTTATACAGATTTGAGGCCCGGTACTTATGCCTTTCGGGTGAAAGCGTCGAACAACGACGGCGTTTGGAACCAGGTCGGCACTTCGCTTCGCGTGATTGTTCATCCGCCCTGGTGGGAAACCGGGTGGGCGTATGCATTTTACGCCTTACTTGTTTTTACCCTGATCTGGCTGGGACGGAGGCAGTTGATTAACCGGGAAAGGCTTCGCAGCGAATTGAAATTAGAAAGGGTTAGCGCCGAAAAGTTGCAGGAAGTTGACGCCCTGAAATCAGACTTCTTCGCGAACCTGTCCCACGAGTTCCGCACGCCGCTGACTTTGATAAAAGCGACGGTCGATAAATTACAATCAGCGCCGATAGACGCTCGTGAGTCTGATTATCAGCTCATAGAGCGACAGGCCAGGCAACTGCTGGACATGATCAACCAGTTACTGGACCTTTCAAAATTGGAAGCGGGAAAATTAGCCTTGAATCTACATCCTGTTGAGCTGAGCGGCTTTTTAAAAGACGTGGCCGGATCGTTTGCAGCCTTGTTTGAAAGCCGTCGGTTAACTTTTCGCTACACATTACCTTTGCAGCCGGTTTGGGTGAATGCAGATCAGAATAATTTGATGCGTATCCTGTCAAACCTGCTGACCAATGCAGCCAAGTTTACCCCAGCCGGGGGCCAGGTGCAATTTTTGGTTTTTCTTGAAAATTTGCATTCAGATGCGCTGAACGTGCGCATTACAGTGGAAGATACAGGAATTGGCATTTCTGCCCAACAATTACCAAACATCTTCGACCGGTTCTTTCAGGCCGACAGCTCTGTTACCCGCAACTACCAGGGCACAGGCATTGGGCTGGCACTTGTAAAGGAATTAGTTGAGCTTCACAATGGGGTCATTAAAGTGGAAAGTACCCCGGGAACTGGCACTGTTTTTACGATACAGCTAACATTGCCGCTGGTTGACCAACCATATCAGGCGGCTCCACAAGAAGCCTATGATGTACCCACAAAGCACGAGGATGCGCTTGCTGGTGAAAACAAACCAGTAGCAGGACAGAAGGCCCAGTTGCTAATTATTGAAGATAACGCCGATTTAAGAAACTTCCTGGTGGATAGTTTTGCTTCGGAATATAAGACATTAGCGGCCGGCAATGGCAACGAGGGGCTGGAACTGGCCATGGCTCACTTGCCGGATTTGATCATCAGCGATATCATGATGCCGGAAATAGATGGCACCGAGCTGTGCCGTCGATTGAAAACAGACGAACGCACCAGTCATATTCCTGTCATATTGCTGACTGCGAAGGCGGGCACGGAAAACAAACTGCAAGGCCTGGAAACGGGGGCCGACGATTATTTGACTAAACCATTCGAGCGCCCGGAATTGCTCATGCGGGTTAAGAACCTGTTGGCAAGCCGCAAACTGCTAAGAGAGCGGTTTGGAAAACAACTCCTGGTACAACCAGCCGAAGTATCGGTGACGTCAGCAGACAAGAAGTTCCTTCAAAAGGTCTTCGCATTGCTGGAAGAAAACCTGTCGGATGCCGACTTTGATGTGACTGCATTCAGCCAGGAAATTGGTATGAGTCAGACCCACCTGCACCGCAAGTTGACGGCTTTGCTGGGACAATCGGCCAATGAGCTGATCCGGACGTTCCGCCTGAAGCGTGCGGCCAGTTTATTAGCCCAGCAGCATGGCAATGTCAGCGAGATCGCATTTATAGTTGGTTTTACGAATGCTAATTATTTTTCCAAGTGCTTCCGGGATCAATTCGGCCAAACCCCGACTGAATACGCACGGCTTCAAACAGTAAAATAATTCCATTTCCCTACAAAATTCGACCATGGTCTGGCATTGTTGGACCACGGCTGATTTGTGCTAACACCCCACCATTAGCATGAATTAGGTTTGGGACATATCTCAATTTCTTCAAACCAAATCATCCAGCATGCTATGAGTACCCGCAAAATTGGTCCGCTAAATGAATTTAATACAAGAAATGTGCCGGTTAACCGCCGGACTGCATTAGCGCAGTTATCTGCATTTGCAGGCATCACAGCTTTAACCGGTCAGGCACTGGCCGCACCAACCCAACAGGAAAATAATAATCCAACAGTCGCTGCCAGGAAAGTGAGAAAGATCGCGACCGAGGAAGCTTTCATGATCCCCGAAGTGGCTGCTGCTGTCAGGGACGTGGTGCGAAAGGGCGGGGCAAATCTCGATATTAAACTGTTGACTACTGTCTTTGATAGCCCTGCGTCCGCGACATCTCAAGATCCTTCAAAAAATCCTCCGCCGGTATCAAACCGGGATGCGGGTGCACGATTGCTGTTGCCCAATCTGCTGGATTTGGATAAGGGGCGGCTGGCGAATATGGATGGATCCGGTGTTGATATGCACCTGCTTTCTCTGGGTTTGCCAGGCGTGCAACTTTTTGACGCAGACCAGGCAGTAGGTCTTGCCCGCCTCTCCAATGATCAGCTAAGTGAAGCAATCCGCCGCCATCCGACACGTTTTGCCGGGCTTGCCTGTTTTGCGCCTCAAAACCCCCGGGAGGCGGTTAAGGAAATGGAACGTTCTGTTAATAACCTTCAATTGAATGGCTTTCTTGTCAATTCGCATACTGGAAACGGTTATCTGGACGAGCAACGGTTTTGGCCAATCCTGGAAGCTGCGGAAGCATTGGGAGCCCCGCTTTATATCCATCCCAGAGCTCCATCGGACGGTATGGCCGCCCCTTTCCGCGATTACCGGTTAGAAGGAGCGATCTGGGGGTATGGCATCGAAGCAGGCACCCATGCATTACGTTTAATGCTCAGCGGAGTATTGGACCGGTTTCCAAAGTTAAAAATAGTGCTGGGTCATATGGGTGAGGCATTACCCTTCTGGCTTTGGCGTCTTGACTTCATGGGTGCGCCCGGAGCGCGCGCCGGACGCGGCAACCAGCTCAAACCCAGCGAGTATTTTAAACGCAATTTTTCGATAACGACCAGCGGCGTGGAAGATCCGCTAGCGCTACGGTTTTGCATCGACAAATTGGGTATCGATTCGGTAATGTGGGCAATTGATTATCCCTTTCAACCCACTGCACCAGCCGTGGCATTCATTGAGTCGGCCCCGCTCACAGATGAAGAACGGGCAAAAGTGGCTCACGGTAATGCCGAAAGGATTTTTGGGATTACAACCTAGCACAAGGCTTGTTAGCGGTCGATGGACTAACGTGAACTGTTTATAAAAATTCAAGCTTAATGTTAAAGGCATTTAACGCTGCCTGGGCGTTTAACCCATGTGGCAGGCTTGCGGGTTCAACCAGGTTCGGTTTCGTAGCTGGCCGTCTGTCGGACAGTGGACCATAACCAAAGTCGAATCAAGAACGAGTGCAGTGAGTTTAGCTGAAGAAATAGGAACCTGTGGAAGGCAGATGATTACTAATACATTCAGAACAATGTGTAACCTAGTTAGAACACTGGCTTTTTCCTACGAATGGCGGATAATTTGATAGATACAACTGCCCGGCGGTCTCAAATCAATCTTCTTGATTAGAGTCACTTTGAACCATAAAGCGAAGCTTAACAGTGCACCCGAGATAAAACCACGGTGCGTCAAGTGGAATTTGATCTCCACACGGATTCTATATCAATTACCCTTGTGGGTAAGAAAATATGTCAAAGCATTCCGATGCCAGACATTGATGATAAGGAGGATCCTGCGTTTGGATGTGCCCTGTATGGACGTGAGCAGAAGCATTGGCAAAAAAGCTGAACAGAATTGCGCAGCTTTTTTGTAATTCTTTTCAAACCAATTAGGGGTTTACTACAAAAATAGACGTTGTAAAATTGCTCAGCATTCCATCGGTTAGGTTTACCGGAACGCCGTTTTTCCAATATTTGGCAATGCTGGTAAAGCCGTTCAAACCCGTGCCGGAAACATAAATATCATTGCCCACTATTGTGATCGCGGAGGCTGAAACACCTCCGGGCAGCGGGGTAGGGACGCCATTTTTCCAAATCACTGCGGTGTAATAGGATTGCTCGTTACCCACATTTCCGACAATGTAAACGTCATTACCTAACACTGCCACATCTTCTGCGTTAGAATAGTAAGTAGAAGGACTCAAGTCGGTTTCTACACCGTTTTTCCAATATCTGGCTCCCCCGCGACTTATGTTGTCGCCGTTGGCCGTTCCCACAACGTGGACGTCGTTGCCTGAAACCGCAATTCCGTTGGGATACACTTGCTTTGGGCCGCTGGTCAGTTGTACGCTTGAACCGTTTTTCCAGTATTTGGCAATCGCCCCCTCGTCGGGTTTGCTCCCCGATGCGTTGCCGGTTACATATACGTCGCCATTGACGATCGCCATGTCCCTTGCCCAGCCATTGCGGGAATCGTTCATGACCACCGGAGAGCCATTTTTCCAGTATATGGCATAATAACCACTGTCGGTACCGCCGCTTCCCGCCACATACACATCGCCGCCCGATAGCAGCACCTTGCTTAGCACGGTAGCGGTATATGGCCCGAAAAGGCTTTGCGTAACACCATTTTTCCAGAACTTCGCTCTCGACGAAAAAGTGGCGTCGGTGTCCCAGCCCGCTACATACACATCACTGCCGGACACTGCAATAGAAGTGGCCACCGCGGCGTGCGGGTTGGAAAGCAAGTCTACGACCTGGCCATTTTTCCAGTACCTGGCCGTTTGGCCGTTCCCCGAATGGGAGTAGCCGGCCACGTATACGTCAGGCGAAGCAGGTACGACGTGATCTTGGAGACTGCAAGCAAACGTTAAGAAGCCGACGGCGACTACCGCCAATTTCGAGTAAAATCTCAGCATATCAATTATAAATGGTTTAAAGGATATCCAAAACGTGCAAGTATAGGTAAAATAACCCTGGTTATGCACTGATGTAACTAAAAAACTATTAAAAATTGGAGCCTGTTTAAAAATGGCGTAAAAACGGAATCAGACTATTGTTAACATTTTTGCGCCAGTGTAATTTGTGGGGTTTGTTGACGTTTAATCGCATGCAAAAAAATCGTGTTAACGTATATGCAAATGACCATTCAGCTCCCAGAAATATCAGAATTAGGAGCAAAGTTTGATTTATTCTCAAAGGTACTTGAAGATCAAACTCTGAAAGACATTTTCTGTGAAATCCTCGACAGAGAAGAGGCCCGCCGATATTTGAATCGGAGCTTGTACAGCCTGACCGTCATTTCAATGCATAGGTGTGGTAGCCACCGTCAGCTACAACCTCTGTCCCGGAGATATAGCTTGCGGCATCTGAGGCCAGGAACAATACTGTTTTTGCAATTTCATTGGGATGCCCGAGCCTTTGCAATGCGGTAGTGGTAGCCAGGAAAGCTTGTGCTTCCGGGGGCAAGACGCTATCCAAACCCGGTGTAGCAATTGGCCCTGGACTAACAAGGTTCACGCGGATTTTTCGAGCTGCCAGCTCATTGGCTGCGATTTGAGCAATTTTATTCAGCGCACCCTTGGTTGCAGAATATATGCTCGTTCCCAGGGTTGCAGCAGTCGCAGCCGACGAAGAAGTGAATATTACGGATGCTCCGTCTGCCAGATGCGGAAGTAATTTTTGCAGCGTGAAAAAATGCCCTTTTACATTGGTGGTGAACTGTGCGTCAAAATTTGCCTCTGTGACTTTTTCTATCGGCTCAAATACTCCAATCGCCGCATTCAAAAAGAGAACATCCAGTTTATTTCCGCTTTCCGCAAACGCTTGTTCCAGAACCGAAATGTCTGAAAGTTTTGAAGTATCCGATACAACAGTAGTCAGTTTTGCGCTGTTTATGTCCGCGCTTGCCTTTTGTAGATTGTCAGCTTTTCTTCCAGTAATCCACACGTTTGCACCTGCATGGATGAATGCTTTTGCTGTTGCTAGTCCTATTCCTGTCGTTCCGCCTGTGATAATGACGTTTTTGCCTGTGAAGTCCATAATTAAATTTTAGCTATTTTTGCAGTCTGTTTTAT
This sequence comes from Dyadobacter sp. MSC1_007, assembly GCF_023667495.1. Lineage (GTDB taxonomy): Bacteria > Bacteroidota > Bacteroidia > Cytophagales > Spirosomataceae > Dyadobacter. Next base: position 119,559 of record NZ_JAMOZL010000017.1, on the reverse strand, counting down.
GAACTGCAAATCTATCAAAAAGTAGTTTTAAAAACAAACTGCTTTTGACTGTAATATTATGAAAACAATGGAGAGAAGATCAGCATGCCCCATCAATTTTTCGGTGGAAATTTTTGGAGATAAATGGATGCTGTTGATCTTGAGGGACTTGATGTTTAACGGCAAAAACTCTTTTCTGGAGTTTCGGGCATCAGCCGAGAAAATATCTTCTGCCGTATTGACCGAAAAGCTGAACACGCTAGTGGATGAGGGAATCGTTTCAAAGGTAGTCTCTCCCAAAAACGCGTCGAAATTCCTGTATCTGATCACTGACAAAGGCATCGAGCTGGTGCCGCTCATGGTAGAGATTCTTGACTGGGGATCCAGGTACAACCCAGACGGCGGGCCCAAGCCATTGCTTGCTCAGATCAGGCAGAATAAAAAGAAAGCGATTGCAGAGCTACAAGATAAATTAAGAAGCGAACGGCGATCTTATGGGTTGGATTAAGTAAGGCGTCGAATCATAGAATGGCTCGAGAGCGCCAAAAAATGCGGTTTTTAATTGAGCTATAAAGCAAAAAGTCCCTCAGCTTTCGCTGAGAGACTTTTGTACCCAGAGCCGGAGTCGAACCGGCACGAGTGTAACCTCATTGGTGTTTGAGACCAACGCGTCTACCGATTCCGCCATCTGGGCAATTGGTCTTCCTTGTTGGGAGTGCAAAAGTAGGCAGAAAATGCAATTAAGCAAACTTCCTGGTTAAAAATTAACTGAAAAAGATCTCACTAAATCGCTCGGTTCCGTAACCCGCTTATTCATAGCGTAATGCCTCGATAGGATCCAGACGCGAGGCTTTGATGGCCGGATAGATGCCCGACAGGACGCCTACCAGCACGCACACAGCAATTCCCATCGCCATCCAGAGCCAGGGTATCACGAAGGAACTATTAGTGCTGATGGAGCCTGAAATCACATTGCCAACGATAATGCCGAGTATCAGACCGCCAATACCGCCGATAATGCACACGACAATAGCTTCGATCAAAAACTGAACGCGAATAACGCGCGGCGTGGCGCCAAGCGACTTGCGTATACCGATCTCCCGTGTGCGCTCGGTGACGGATACGAGCATGATATTCATCAGGGCAATAGATGCTCCCAGCAATGTAATAATGCCGATCCCGAAGCCACCGATGCGCAAATAGCTGGATATTTCTTCGAAATCTTTAGCCATAGCGTCAGCACGGTCGATGGTGAAAGAATCTTCTTTGCCCAATGCGTCATTGCGTATCCGTCGCATAATGCCACGCGCTTCCTCGACGATAAAGTCGCCGTCGGAAATGTTGGGGGCCGAAGCGGTAACATTGTAAGTAAGCGCCCGGTTGGCGGCAAGCCCACGGCCGTTTTCGAGCGGGATCAGAAGGATGCGATCGGCATCGTTGTTGCCGCCCAGCGAACCCTTTTTCTGTAATACTCCTACCACTTTGTATTTACCGCCCATAAAAGTGATCTCCCGGTTGATCGGATTCAGGCGTTCAAAAAGCTTGCGTGCCACTTCCTGTCCCAGCACGACGACATTAAGGGAGTTTTCAAGGTCATTTTTATCGAGATTACGGCCCAGGTCAATTTTGTAGCCGTTGATACCGAGATACTGATCATCCGAGCCGACGACATTCGTGTTGGGATTCGTTTTTTTGGATAGATAATTGACCTGCACAGCGCCCCCGATCTCAGCGGAAAGCGATGCTGTGGCTGTATAAGAGGCCTTGAATTTCTCGGCAAAGGCAACAGCCTGGCGGAAGGTGATCGAGGGATATTGTTTGCTCCGGCGGCCGCCACTACGGAAGTCATCGTCGACCCGGTTGCGGATGGTGAACGTGTTGGCGCCAAGATCTGCAAAACTGCTGTTGACAGAAGCCTGAATGCCTTCAATGGCAGTAAGAATACCGACGAGCGATGTAATGCCGATGGCGATAATCATGGCCGTCAGCACCGTCCTGAGCAGGTTGCTTTGAATCGAACGAAGGCCTTCCTCAATATTTTCCCGGATGATCATAGTGAATTAGAAGTGGTGCATCAGAAAGTGGATTTGATCGTTAGATAATGGTTTTAATAAAGACCAGACCGGTACGACTTTTGTGATTAATTTCAGTTCGTTACGGTTTCTTTATATATTTATGTAATTACCTGATGTAAAACTGCGCATGAAACTTGAAAGAATCAAACCAGTGGTACGCTTCTATATCCCGCTTGTCATTTTTTTACTGGGGTCGATGCATTCGTTCTCGAACCGGCTGCTGATACCGATGGACGACAGTCAGAAGAACCATTTGAAAGCATATGGCATATCGTATTGGATCCTGAAAAACTCTGAAATGGAGATGGACTGGCTGCTCAATTACCGGGGCGGCAGTTTTATGGTGGCATATAGTCAGTTATTTGCCTCTGAAATGACGGTGCGCGGAGTCAGTTTTGAGGTGATTTCGGAAGCGCAAGCAGGCCAGATATTGGGACAAATCAGCGCGCCGGACGTAAATATGGATGCTGTGAAGCTGCAAAAAGCACCACGGATCGCGGTTTATTCCCCCAAATCGAAATTGCCCTGGGACGACGCCGTTACGCTGGTGCTTACCTATGCAGAAATTCCCTACGATGTAATTTATGATGATGAAGTACTGAACAACAAGCTTCCCGAATATGACTGGCTGCATTTGCACCACGAGGATTTTACGGGCCAGTTTGGCAAGTTTTTTCAATATAAGGAACATCCCTGGTACCGCGAGCAAAAGCGGGAAGCCGAGGAAACAGCAACCAAATACGACTTCGGCAATGTGCCCCAAATGAAGCTCGCAGTAGCCAAAAAGATCGCAGAGTTCGTGACGGGAGGAGGCTATATGTTCGCGATGTGCAATGCAACCGATACTTTCGACATTGCCTTGGCGGCAGACGGTCTTGACATTGTGGAAGCCATGTACGACGGCACGCCGGCCGATCCGACAGCCAATGGCAAGCTCAAATACGAGAACACATTCGCATTCAGGGACTTCAAAACAATTCCTTATCCTTACGAGATTGAGTTTTCGGACATCGACAATCAGCCGGAGGAAAGGGGCCTGGGAGAAGCCAACGATTTTTTCTCGCTATTCCAGTTTTCGGCTAAATGGGACCCCGTTCCGAGTATGCTGACACAAAACCACCAGACGATCATCAAAGGCTTTCTGGGACAGACTACCGCATTCAAAAACAGGCTGATCAAACCCGAAGTAATTATCCTGGCTGAAAACAAGAATGCCAAAGAAGCGAGATACATTCACAGCACGCACGGCAAAGGTTTCTTTACCTTCTATGGCGGCCATGATCCTGAGGATTACCAGCATAGGGTAGGGGAAGAGCCGACAGATCTGAATTTGCATCCCAATTCAGCAGGTTACCGGCTTATCCTGAACAATATTTTGTTTCCGGCAGCTAAGAAAAAGAAGCTCAAAACCTGACCACTCCGGCATTGTATGGCTGGAAGTGCCAAATCACACAAACCGTGCGTTATCGCACGGTTTTTTGTTTTTATTTTGGCGTATAAATTATTGATTTACAGTCGATTAAATGTTGGCACGAGATTGTAATAAAAGAAGGCATATTAGCCATGAATTTCTTTTAGTAAACCTCCAATAAGCCAACAAATGGATCGGGAAATAGCGCCGGACTACCTTAAAACAACCAGATACCGCCGATGGGCGATCATTGCCGTCGTGGTGGTGGCATCTGCCGCCGTTCTGTATTTTTTTAGAAAATCACTTTCAACTTCGCTGGAAAGCGCACGGATAAGGACGGGAGCGGTTGAAACCGGTGACGTCGAAAACACGCTGACGGCCTCCGGAGAGATTATCCCGGCTTACGAACAGATCTTCACAAGTCCGATCCGAGCGAGCATCAAGCGCATCCTCCTTACACCCGGAACACAGGTACAACCCGGCCAGCCGATCGTTGAGCTGGATAAATCTTTGACGCTGATCGAATCGGAACGCTACAAGGACCAGCTTGAACTCAAGAAGAACAGTATTGACCAGTTGCGCATGAAACTGAATAAGGATTTGTATGATGCGGAGATCAACGACCGCATCAAATCTTTAAATATCAACAAGCTGAGGGCTGATTTCGAAGATGCCAAACGCTTGCAAAAAGTGGGCGGCGGAACGATGGAAGACATAACCCGCGCCGAAAATGCATTGAAGATCGCCGAACTGGAAAAACAGCAACTTGAAAATGATTTGAAATACAACCGCGAATCAATGAGCGCGAGCTTGCGTGAAACGGAGCTCGGCGCGCAGATCGAGGGTAAGAATTTGCAGGAATTGCAGCATAAACTTAAAATGGCCGATATCGTAGCCGACCGCAAGGGTGTGCTTACCTGGGTTAATGAAAATATAGGTTCGTCGGTCAATGAAGGTGAAATGCTGGCAAAAGTGGCCGATCTGGGAAGTTTCAGGGTGGAAGGCAGCTGTTCCGACGTGTACGCCGACCAGGTGAAGGCAGGTCTGAGCGCAATAGTTAAAGTGAATGAGCAGCTGCTTCGTGGTATCGTCACGCAGGTGAAGCCCGCAGTGAAAGACGGGGCAATAGCATTCGCCGTGCAGCTCGACAATGCGAAAAACGCGTCGTTAAGACCGAACATGAAGGTAGAAGTATACCTGGTCACCAGCAAAAGCACCCGCACCATGCGCGTGCCGAACGGGCCGACATTTACCGGCAAGAGAAAACAATTTGTGTATGTGCTAAAAAATGGTGTCGCACATCGGCGTGAAGTGGAAACAGGTCTTTCCAATTTTGACTTTGTCGAAATAAAAAGCGGTCTGCAAGTAGGCGAGCAGGTCATCCTGACGGACATGAATAGTTACCAGCACCTCGAAGAGATCACGATTCAATGACGCTAGCCATGAAATATCTCTTCGCATTTGTCCTGAGTGCATTAGTTGTTTCGACTGCTGGTGCCCAGATAAGGAAATTGAGTTTGCAGGAAGTAGTACAGCTTTCCAGGGAGCAATCCATTGCTTCCAAACAGGCTACTACGCAAAAAAAGACCAATTACTGGCAGTACCGCTCGTTTCAGGCCGATTATAAGCCGCAACTGGCCCTTACCGGGATATTACCTGGCTTCACACGGTCGTACATCCAGGTGGTGCAGCCGGACGGATCCGTCTCTTTTCAGCACGTATCCAATAACAATTCGACGCTAAATTTGCAGCTCAGTCAGAGCATAGCAATGACCGGAGGCAAAGTGTACGTGCAACAGCAGATGCAGCGGTTTGATGACTTTGCCAGGGACGACACCCGGTACAATGGGATTCCGTTTGAAATAGGTATCCAACAGCCGTTATTCCAGTTTAACCCTTTGAAATGGGACCGCAGGATCCAACCGCTGAAATACAGGGAAGGTAACCAGCAATTTATTCAGTCGCTGGAACAGGTTGCGCTGGATGCCACGGGATATTACTTTGATTTGCTCGTGACACAGGTCAATTTGCAGATCGCCGAGAAAAACAGGAGTAACAATGATACGCTTTTCAAAATAGCCAAACACAAACTGGAACTGGGGAAGATCTCGCAAAATGACCTTCTTCAATTGCAAATGGGCCTGCTGACGGCCCAGAAAGACCTGGCTTCGGCACAGCAGTCGGCGGCAGTAGCGTCGCTTAAACTGAAAATGTTCATGAGCTCGAGGGACGAGCGGGAGCTCGAACTGGAAATTCCATTGGAGGCGGAGCAGTTTGATGTCAATGCACAAGTCGCATTGGACGAGGCTTTCGCCAACCGTTCGGCGTCGATCGCATTCGGGAGAAAGTTGCTTGAAGCGGAGCGGGATGTGCAATTTGCAAAAAAGGATAATGGTCTGAATGCGACTTTAAATGCGACATTCGGCCTATCGAACCAAGGCAACCTGCCACGCGACGTGTATGTAAGCCCGCAGGACCGAGAGTTTGTAGAGCTGCAACTCACATTACCCATCATGACCTGGGGCCGCAATAAGGCCAGGACGGAAGTCGCCAAAGCCAATCAGGAATTTGCCCGGCAGTCGGTTGAACAAGATAAGCTCACATTTGAACAGGAAATATTCACCCAGGTAACGCTTTTACAAATGCTTCAAAAGCAGGTGAAACTTACCAAGCTGGCCGACGGCATTGCAGCCGACCGCTATCAGATCGCAAAGGAACGTTTCATTCTAAGCGACCTCAGCGTCACCGACCTTGGAATCGCCACGCAGGAAAAGGACATCGCAAGAAGAGACTACATCCTCGCACTGCGTGATTACTGGCAATCCTATTACAGTCTCCGCCTGCTGACGCTTTACGACTTCGAGCGGAACCAGAAGATTAGTTACTAGAAGGGAGGAAGGAGGAAAGGGAGGAGGAGAAAAACAATAATTCATTCAGTCATTCACTCATTCAAAATTAAAAAACAGCGCCATGATCAAATTACAAAATGTAGAGAAAGTGTACCGTACCAGCTCGATCGAGACGCTGGCTTTGAACAACATTAACCTGAATGTGAAGAAGGGGGAGTTTGTCTCGATTATGGGTCCATCAGGATGTGGGAAAAGCACCTTATTGAATATCATCGGGCTCCTGGATGCGCCTTCGAAGGGGCAGATCGAGATCGATGGCAGTCCGGTGGAGCGGTTTACGGATAAACATCTGGCCGAATTGAGAAACCGCAAACTCGGTTTCATATTTCAGAGCTTTCACCTGATCAATGATTTATCAGTGATAGATAACGTCGAAATTCCGCTGCTTTACCGCAATAGCTCCGGACGTGAGCGTCGCGAGCTGGCGCAGGAAGCTTTGGAAAAGGTAGGACTTAGCAACAGGATGAAGCATTTTCCGAAGCAACTTTCGGGCGGACAGAAACAACGCGTGGCCATTGCACGGGCGATTGTCGGCAAGCCAGAAATTATCCTCGCCGATGAGCCTACCGGAAACCTGGACAGCGCGATGGGCAACGAAATCCTGAGCATCCTTCAAAAATTGAATGAGGACGGCACCACCATCGTGATGGTAACCCACGACGAAGCCATGGCCAAGAAAACCCACCGCCTCGTGCGGCTGTTCGACGGGACGCAGGTGCAATGAATGAAGAATTTTGAATGAGTGAATAGGGGGGAGAAAGGAGGAAGGAGGAAGTTGTCATATCTATTCAGAAGGTCATTAAGTCAGGAATTGTTTATCGTGAAACATAACGAACCCGGAAGTCTCCCTTTCATCCTTTCTCCCTCATTCAACATTCAGTCATTCAATTCAACATTCAGTCATTCACTCATTCAACCATTCAAAATTAGAACATGCTCTCAAACTATATTAAAATTGCCTGGAAGGTGCTGCTTCGGCATCCTTTCTATACTTTCATCACCTTGTTCGGGATCACGCTTACTTTGGCGGTGCTGATGATTGTGACTTCGTTTTTGGACCATTTGTTTGGGCCGCATTATCCAGAGAACAAGCGCGGGAGGTCTCTTTACGTGGCAACAGTTATGCGTACGGATTCGGCAAACATGACCATGTCGACCGGACCGGCATCCTTTGGGTTACTGACGAAGCACGCAAAGTCGCTGAAAAGTGCCGAGCGGGTTGCGATCATGTCGAATTTCAGTTTTTCCAACACCTATGTGAATGGAAAAAGGATTAAGCTCAATACCAAATACACAGACGCTGATTTCTGGTATGTGACAGGATTCGAATTTCTGGAAGGCAAGCCGTATGACGACACAAATATCAGGAACTCGGATCATGTGGTCGTGATCACGGATGCGTTGCGGGACCAATATTTCGAAAACAACGGCAAGTCTGTAGTCGGTAAGGAAATTGAGATAGAGAATATCAACTATCGCGTAATCGGTGTGGTGAAAGGCAGTCCGCCTACCCGGGTTTACACGTATTCGGACGTTTATTTCCCATACACCGCACCCAAAAGCAACTATGAAAGCAAAGGCTTGCAGGGACGTTATGTGGCGATCGTTCTCGCCAAAGACGCATCGGATATTCCATCCATACAGTCTGAATTTGACAGTAATATCTCAAAGATAACTTTGCCTGAAATCAAAGACGGAGGGAATTATAATGTGTTGAAGGTAAAAGCAGAGCCGTATTTTGATCATTTTCTGAACACTTTCGCTCGTAGTGATGCAGATAAAGTGGCGTTTTATTCGATAGCCGCGCTGGTATTGCTGATGGTGATGGGATTGCCTGCCGTAAATCTGGTGAACGTGAATGTAAGCCGCATTCTGGAAAGGGCTTCTGAAATAGGCGTTCGAAAAGCATTCGGCGCTCCTTCGAAAGCGCTGCTCTGGCAATTTATCATTGAAAACATTTTTATCACTTTTATCGGTGGCACGTTCGCGTTAATCATTGCCTATCTCGCGATCAGGTTCATCAATTCCAGCGGCTGGATCGCATATGCCGACCTTACGATCAACTTTCCCGTATTCGTCATCAGTATCATCGTCTGCCTCGTTTTTGGCCTGCTGTCCGGCGTGTTACCCGCATTCAGGATGTCGAGGTTGAAGATAGCGGAAGCGTTGAAGGCGTAATTCACTCATTCACTCATTCCCCGTTCCACGGCGGCTCATTCAAAATTGACTCATGCTTCGACATCTTTTTAAATTAATCTGGAATAAAAAGGGCACGCATTCGCTGATGATCATCGAGATCTGGGCGGCGTTTATGGTCCTGTTCGGCGTTTTGACGCTGATCGTTTACAACGTGCGAAATTACTTGCAGCCCATTGGGTTCGAGTACAAGCAGGTTTGGAATCTTGACCTGGCGAGCAACCAGGATACGACGGAAATTGGCAGCAAGCTCGAAATGGCATTGCAGCGGATCAAAAGCTACAAAGAAGTGGAGTCCGCCAGCAGAATGAGCAACAACACGCCGTTTTCAGCCAGTACGATGGGAAATTCGGTTACTTATAAGAAAGTAAGTGTCGGAGCCGACTTCTATAATACAGATACCGAACTTAGCAAAACGCTCGATCTGCCTTTGATAAAGGGCAGGTGGTACAAGGAAGGCGATATGGTCGCGAAGTTTATTCCGATCGTCATCAATAAGCAGATGGAGGATAAGTTGTTTCTCGAAGAGTCTGCGCTCGGCAAAGTGATCAAGTGGGATGATAAAAAATCGTTCAAGGTGGTTGGTGTGGTCGATAAATTCAAAGCGAAAGGGGAATTTATGTCCGACAAGCCGGCATTGTTTCAAATGATCGATAAAGACGATAAGTGGAATTCCAATGTGCTCATCAAAACAAGGCCGGGAACAGACGCTAATTTTGAGGCGCGGCTTGCCAAGGATCTCGCCGTAATGCTTCCCGGTTGGGGGATTGAAGTTACTTATCTGACCGAATCCCGGAAAAACCGCGAAAACCTCACGTTGGTGCCGGTGCTGATATTCCTCATTGTCAGCGGGTTTTTGTTGACTAATGTAGCGCTTGGTCTGTTTGGTGTACTTAATCTGAATATTGCGAGAAGGAAAGGTGAAATAGGGTTGCGGCGTGCCATGGGTGCAACGGAAGGTAAGGTTACCGGACAGTTTTTAGGAGAAATATGGGTATTGGCAACTTTTGCCATGTTAATAGGCCTTATTTTCGCCGTTCAGTTTCCGCTGATGAATGTATTTGACCTCGACAGTAAAATTTACATCACGGCGATTTTGGCCACTATTGCCGTAATTTATATCATTGTAACCCTCTGTGCCTGGTTCCCTAGCAGACAAGCGTCGCTCATACACCCGGCGGTGGCGTTGCACGAGGAATAATTTTGAATGACTGAATGAGTGAATGAGCCGCCGTGGAACGGGGAATGAGCCGCCGTGGAACGGTGAATGGGCGCCGTGACAATGGAGAATGTTTAATTTAGATAACCGATTGCTGACAGCCGACAGCCGATAGCCGAAAAATGCTCCTGATCGTAGACGATGACCTTGCTATTCGTACTTCTTTGATGCTTCTTCTTAAAAAGGAGGGTTTCGAGGTGAAGGGTGTGTCTTCGCCGGAAGAGACTTTTGATATATTGAAAAAGGAAACGCCCGAGCTAATCCTGCTGGATCTGAACTTTTCGATAGAAACGTCGGGGAACGAGGGTATGGCGCTTTTGCAGCGCATTAAGAAGCATGATCAGGCAATTCCGGTTATCCTGATCACCGGCTGGGGGACGATAGACCTGGCGGTGAGAGGAATGAAAGAAGGGGCAATTGATTTTATCACAAAACCCTGGCAGAACGAGTATCTTACTCAATCGGTTCGCACGGTCCTGAGCCTGTCTAAACAGGTCGCCGTAACGGCTAACCGCAAAAAGCTCGACCAACAATATCATTTTGAAAATATAGTAGGGCAGGACCCCAGGTTACTCGACATCCTCGAAACGATCGGGCGGGTTGCGCCTACGGATGCGCCTGTGCTCATCACGGGAGAAAGCGGCACTGGTAAGGAGCTGATCGCAGAGGCAATCCATTTGAACAGTAAAAGGAAGGTAAGGCCATTTGTAAAAGTGAACCTTGGCGGCATTTCGTCCACATTATTTGAAAGTGAGCTATTCGGGCATGTCCGTGGTGCATTCACTGATGCCAAAAGCGACCGGATCGGCCGTTTCGAGATGGCGCACAAGGGTTCGATATTTCTGGATGAAATAGGGGAGCTTGACCTATCCAGTCAGGTGAAATTGCTCCGGGTGTTGCAGGAGCGCACATTTGAACCGCTCGGGAGTAGCAAAAGCCGGACAGTGGACGTGCGGGTGATCTGCGCTACGAACCGCAATCTGGAAGAAATGGTGGCGCAGGGGACGTTCAGAGAGGACCTTTATTACCGCATTAACCTCATTACCGTAAAGCTGCCCGCATTGCGCGAGCGCCCTGACGATATTCCGCTGCTTTCAGAGTTTTTTGTTGATAACCTGAAAACGATTTACCAACGTCCAAGCCTCAAACTAAGCGCCGCAGCGATGAAATGGCTGAAAACGCTTCCGTTGCAGGGCAATATCAGACAACTTAAAAACCTGGTTGAACGAACTGTGCTCCTGGCAGGCTCCGATACGCTGGATATAGCCGATTTTCAACGAAATCTGACCGCTGGCACGTCCGTGCAGGCACAGAAGAACCTTCCGGAGGTAGGAAGTATAACACTGGAAGAAATGGAGTATCAAATGATCACGCGGGCGATGCAATATCATCAGAATAAGGTCAGTAAAGTGGCCCGCTCCCTAGGTATCACGCGTTTTGCATTGTACCGCAGGCTCGAAAAATATGGCATTTCATTTGATTCCGAGGAAGTATGAGGTTGTCGACCAGGACCAAATACATTTGTTACATCGCCATATTGCACCTGGTGCTGATCCTGCTGGTTTATAAGTTGCTTTTTGAGGACAAATTGCTCTTCATCGGTTCGGAGGTGTTCCTCCTTTTATCTGCCGCTGCTTCCATTGCTTTATACCACAACTTTATGCAACCTATCCAATTTGTGAAGTCCGGAATTGAAGCCATCAAGGATAAAGACTTTTCCATCAAGTTCGTGCCTACCGGCAAAGGCGAGGTGGATGTGCTGATTGAAGTGTATAATTTGATGATCGATCAGCTGCGGGAAGAAAGGATAAAACTGAACGAGCAGCACTTCTTTCTTGAAAAACTCATCGAGGCATCGCCTATTTCGATCATCATATTAGATTACGACGACCGCATTGAATCGCTTAACAGCAAGGCTAAAATCCAGTTTGACGATTCAAACGTGACGCTGGTGGGGCGTAAGCTGGACGATACCGGACACGCACTGCTCGAAGAATTCGTAGGCATGCAGGACGGCGACGCCCGGATGGTAAAAACGAACGGGATCGTTACATTAAAAGCCCAGCGTTCGCATTTTATGGACCGTGGCTTCCGGCGCTCATTTTTGATGATCGAAGAGCTGACCAATGAGATTCTCGAATCGGAGAAGAATGCTTATGGGAAAGTGATCCGGATGATGGCGCACGAGGTTAATAACACGCTTGGGGCAACGGATTCGATCTTGCAGACGACGAACCAAATGCTGCCGGAATCAGAATATAAGGAAGTAAAGGAAGCCTTGCAGATCGCTTCGGACCGCAACCAGCGGCTCACTCGTTTCATGCGCAATTTCGCAGATGTCGTGCGGCTGCCCGCGCCGGTGCGCGTGGAGACTGATATGGTGAAGCTGATTAAGGATGTGGCCGTTTTTATGGAGCATTCGGCGGCTGGCCGGGGTATTAAGATCGGTTATGACTTGTCGACAACACCGGTTTACAGAAGTGTGGATCGGGGACAAATAGAACAGGTTTCGGTCAATGTGATCAAGAATGCGATCGAAGCCTGCGAGAATGGGGCGGAGATTAAGGTTGAGGTGTCCGAATCGCGTATCGTATTCAGGAATAACGGTAAACCGATTGATCCGGAAGTGAACGTGCAACTCTTCAATCCTTTTTTCAGTACCAAACCAGACGGACAGGGTATAGGCCTGACACTTACCCGCGAAATCTTGGCAAACCACGGGTTTACATTTTCCCTTCGTACTAATGGAGATGGCTGGACCGAGTTTGTGATAGAACTCTAATCCGGCTTTTTACAACTTTCGGATTTTCACTGCAAATGCATTCGCCGGGTTCGTGACCAGCAACTGACTTATTTCTTTTTCGGTAAAACCTTCTTGTTTCAAGGCCGGGAGCAGGCGGTCGGAAATCGTGGTGTAACCCCGGAATTCGCCACCGTTTGGCTCGCCGGGACGGTACCAGCCCGCGTCGTGGGATATTAGCACCTGTTGAAGCAGACTTGTGGATCGTAGCAATGAGATCAGTTTTACATGCTTATCGATATTGTCAGGCCCTATTCCGTCGAGACTGATCCAGCAACCACTCTTTGACACATCCATTATCTCTTCGTCAGTGCCATTGGCATGAACCCATACAAATGCTTTCGGACTTACTCCGGTTTTTTTGAAGATATCGATTTCTTCCCTTGCAGGCAACGCGGGACCTGTGTGCGAGCAAATCATTAAGCCGGTCTTCAAGTGCGTCAATGCGGCTGCTTTGATCAATTTTTGATGTAATACCGAAAGTGTGCCGCTGTTTACGCCGGTTTTGATAAATCCCGGCCGTATCGCAGTGCCTTCAATCCCGACTTCAAATTCTTTGACCCAGCGTTCGGCCAGTTGTTGCGCCGTTTCAGTAAATGCCCACGAGGGGAGATATTTGTTGTCCGAAGCGCCGTAGTAGCCCGTGTTCGTCAGGATATTGAGTCCTGATAATTCTGATAATTTTTGTAAAAGCACCACATCCCTGCCAAGAAATGCAGGTGTGCATTCTACAATGCTTTTGATACCTCGTGATTTAATTTCCAGCAAATAGGGAAGCACTTTTTTAATGACATCATCGTGCTTCCAGCGGTCAAGGGTTATTTTATCAGCACCAATAAAATCCACAAGCACATGTTCGTGAATGAGCGTAGGGCCGAGGTCTTTGACAGCTATCTTGCCTTTAACCGAATAAGCGAAATTTTCTTCTGATTGCATTATAGGCCGAAGCAAGGGGGCCGCAATGCAGGATTTAAGAAACCGCCTTCTGGGAATGTAAATAGGATCGTGTAGTTGCCTGCTGGTGCTCATAATCATCAAAAGAGCTGCCCGCCGTCGATCTCCTGCTGATTTGACTACTCAATGATAATAAATGGAGTGGGACTGAAAGAGATGACGAAGATGATCAGCGCACAAATTCCCAAAATGATTCTTGGAAGGTCCAAAGGCGCATTGTCTTCTGTTTCAGGGTGTTTAATGCCTAGAAAGCGGCCCAGGATGAATACGAACGGGAGAAATCCTGTTGAGCCTTCCCAGTCCGGTCTAACGTACGAAATGGCAAACTGGCCTACTACGACCATCAGGCCGACCATTAATGCAGTGGACGGATTGTCGAATGCGCGTTTGAAGCAGATGTAGAGAAAGTAAATGTAGATGGCAAGATAGAAAAGCCTCTCGTAAAACACAGCATCGCTGCCGATGGCGAAGGATTCTGTGCGAAAAAGCCCAAGCCCGGCATAGAATGCAAAGATCCCGAACAATATAGGTGCTACTACATTGAATTTTTTCTTGCCAATCAATCCGTAAAGGATATGGCCGCCATCGAGCTGACCAATAGGGATAAGGTTCAGCGATGTAAAGAAAAGCGCCAGATACCCCGCAAAAATGTACGGATAATGGATCATTTCATAAACGTGCGGTAACCGTGCCGGATCTGCAACATACGTTTTGAACAGCCAGAAAAGGATATTGTCACCCAAAACCAGATTTCCAGAAGCATTTTCATATGCGAACTGCGGGTAACTAAGGCCATATCTTGCGTATTCCGGATGTATACTGAAAATATACTCAGGCGGAGGCAGGTGTGTAAAACCATACCATAGCACGACCAATGCAGCGATAAACCCCGCCAGCGGACCGGCAATACCGATATCGAAGAACTTTAACCTGGATTTTACAACGGATTTAATGCGGATAAAAGCGCCCATTGTTCCGATGCTCTGCGATATTCCGAACCACAATGGAATATAGTAGGGGAGTGTAACTTTCACCTGGTGAGCCCTGGCAACGAAATAGTGCCCGAATTCGTGAATCGTCAGGATTAACAGGAACGGAATGGAGAAATGAAAGCCCTGTACAAACTCCGGCCAGCCCATCGGCTTGGCCACGATTGGCGCACCTTCGGTCGCTTTTTGACCCATCAAAAAATAGATCATGTCGTACACGAACGAAAAAATATTACCGAACATCCATTCAGCACCGGCCATCGTGGTGGTGATAATGGTAACTACAAAAAGAATTGCCTGGATGACGTGAGTTCGCGTGTTAGACGGCATAGTCTTTCAAATATTCCAGAATGGTAACCGGTTTTTGGACATGGATCGTCTCGATGCCCACTTCGGACGCGGATTTGATATTGTCGGCATTGTCGTCCAGGAAGAGCGTTTCCTCAGCCAAAAGTCCAGCTTGTTCGAGTACCTGCGTGTAAATGCGGGGATCCGGCTTCATCAAGCCCATTTCGTAGGAGAGGAAAACGGTTTCAAAAAGGTCGCCAAGCCTTTCGACGCCGGTGGACGCTTTCAATATCTTATTGACCTGGGTAATGTGAATAGAACTGGTATTGCTCAGTAGGAAAAGACGGTATTTTTGCGACAGTTTTTTCAGCAATTCCACGCGCTCCGGCGGCAAGTCCAGCAACAGGCTGTTCCATGCTGTATCGATTGCCTCGTCGGAAAGATCAGGCAAATTCAGGATCTCACGAACATAATTTCGAAATGTAGGTTCGTCAAGAAGGCCGGTCTCAAATTGCCGGAAAAGATCGCTCTCCTTAAAAATCTTCATGATCTCGGCCTGTTCCTTGCCGCTCAGTTCGCCAAACGATTTGGAAGCGATAGGCACATCGATGTTGAGTATTACATCGCCGAGATCGAAAATGATATTCCTGATTTTACTGTTTTTCATCGATATTACTGTTCTACCACCACGCCCATTGCACAGAATTTCTCGATACGCTGGTCGATCCTGTCTTGCTCGGAGATGCCCGAAAGCTCCGTGATATTTTCGAGTATGGTCTTTTTTATCTCCTCTGCCATCCAGTTATGGTCGAGGTGCGCGCCGCCGAGTGGTTCGGCAATGATACCGTCGATCAGGTTATTCTTTTTCATGTCCTTGGCAGTGATTTTCATCGCTTCTGCCGCCTGCTCTTTGAAATCCCAGCTTCTCCAAAGGATCGCCGAGCAGTTTTCAGGTGAAATAACGGAATACCAGGTGTTTTCGAGCATCAGCACTCGGTCGCCTATCGCGATACCCAATGCGCCACCGGATGCACCTTCACCGATCACGATACAGATCACCGGCACTTTCAGCATAAACATTTCTTTCAGGTTACGGGCAATGGCTTCACCTTGTCCACGCTCCTCTGCTTCCATGCCCGGAAATGCGCCTGGAGTGTCGATAAGCGTCACAATGGGTTTGTTGAATTTTTCAGCCAGCTTCATCAATCGGAGTGCCTTGCGGTAACCTTCGGGATTGGGCATACCGAAGTTGCGGTGTTGCCGCTGCTTGGTATTGCGCCCTTTCTGCTGGCCGATCAGCATGAACGACTGGCCGCCTACATTGGCCAATCCGCCGATAATAGCCGGATCGTCCCGCACCTGGCGGTCACCATGCAGTTCGATAAATTCGTCGCATATCAGTTCGATATAATCGAGGGTATATGGCCTGTCGGGGTGGCGTGATAGTTGCACACGCTGCCAGCGCGTCAGGTTTTCAAATATTTCTTTTCGAAGATTGGTGATATTGCCTTCCAGCAACGATATGGCGTCCGAAAAATCCACATTGTTCTCCTTGGCCAACGTTTTCATTTCTTCGAGCTTTCTTTCCAGCTCGGCCATAGGCTTTTCAAAATCCAGGTATGTTCTCATATTTAGGTTCTGGTGATTTGTGGGCTAAGATCAGGGATGTCAGAGTTCGTAAGTCTGCCCCCTCAATGGTATTTCTACCGTTTTATAGCCGGATTCTTGTATTTTACTTTGAAAATCAGCCATACTTTGCTGCTCTCCGTGGACGAGAAAAACGCTTTTTAGTTTTTCGGGATCCTGCATTTTTACAAATTTCAGCAAGTCGTTTTGGTCTCCGTGGCCGCTAAATACGTCAATTTTTTCAATATTAGCCAAGACGGGATACTGCTTTCCGCGAATCGATATGGTATCCTGCCCGTTCAAAAGCCTCCATCCGAGGGTCCCTTCCGACGCATATCCGATCATCAGGATAGTCGCGTAAGGGTTGCCGATATTGGCCTCCACGTGCTGCTCCACACGCCCGCCCTGCACCATTCCGGACGATGAAATGATAATGCACGGCTCGTTGTAATTAGATACCGCCCTGCTCGCATCCTGACTTTCGAGATAAACCAGGTTCTCAAAATCGAAAAGCATATCATTATTTTCCTGGAAATTCCGCGCCTCTTTATTGAGTAACCGAACATGGCGCTGGTACACCTTCGTGCTGCTGTGGGCAAGCGGACTATCAGAAAATACCTTGATGTAGGGAAATGAACGGTCGAGATATAATTTGTTGAGCGTATAAAGGAGCGCCTGCGTGCGACCAACGCTGAAAGACGGGATAATGAGCCGTCCGGGAATGTCGATACATGTACGTTTGATTACATCCGCAAGCGTCTCCTCTGGTCCACCCTGATCTTCATGCAGTCGGTTTCCATAGGTCGATTCGCAGATGAGATAGTCGACTTGCGGTATTTCCTGCGGGTCGGTGAGCAGGGGGTAGTTGCTCCGGCCAATATCTCCCGAAAAGCAAAGCCTTTTCTTCTGACCGTCTTCATAAACTTCCAATACGATATGCGCAGCGCCCAGCAGGTGGCCGGCGGCATAATAGGTGACGGTAACATTGTCGGCAATGCGGTAACGCTGCCCGAATGCAACCGGTACAAAATTGTCCAGCGCCTCGATTACGTGTTTTTCAGCAAAGTAATCCATCGGAACTTCCTTTTTCTTTTTGCTTTTTTTGCGGCCGGAAGCTCCGTTTCTTGCATTGAGACGTTTTTGGTGCAGATTCGCTGCATCTTTCAGCAGTAATGCAGTAAGCGCCATCGTCGGCTCTGTACAAACAACCCTTCCTTCAAATCCCTCCTTATATAGATTGGGGATATTTCCCGAATGGTCAATATGAGCGTGTGTAAGAAGAACAGTATTGATCAGACTGGGTTCAAACGGAAATACGCTCTTTTGTTGCTCATACCTGTTTTTTTTGCCAATCTCATCCAAGTCAAAATCAGAGCCACAATCGATCAAAATCCGGTAATCATCCGATTCCAAAAGGAACATGCTACCGGTAACCTGTTGTGTAGCTCCCCAAAATGTCAATTTCATATAAATAGTATGGGTGAAAGCTATATTGGGATTTTTCCGCAGCCGGAAAAATCAATATCACTATTGTATCTTTTCTTTGTAAACTGCCAATCAAATGTCTAATATCTTACAAAAGTACCAAAAAACAGCCTGAGATTCGGACAATAGTTACTAGTTTAGATAAAGGCAATGATTTTACATTTCCCGAATGAGTTTGAACCAAGTTATGAAAATTCTTCTTCCCTCGCTCTTTCTGCTTCTATGTCAGTCCGGTTTCGCGCAGTCCGTTGACAGCGTTGCACTGGCGAACCTTAGCGACGCGGTACTGGAATTACAAAACAGTGAATTCATGAGAAGTGGCACGCTGGCGGTCAGTATTAAGTCGGTAAAGGACAAGGCTAATGTCTTTGCCCTTAACCCGGAAAGGTCGCTTCCGTCGGCTTCCACGCTAAAACTCGTGTCGACCGCGACTGTACTTTCACTTTTTGGCGGGGATTATAAATTCCAAACTTTCCTGGAATATGACGGCGTCCTGCGCGGTGATACGCTCGCAGGGAACCTCTATATTCATGGAACGGGAGACCCGTCACTCGGAAGCGACCGATTTAAAGGTTATCCAGCGGCGGCAGAAATGATCAACCGGTGGGTGGCTGCCGTCAAGCGTTCGGGCATCAAATACATCAAAGGAAAAGTCCTGGCGGACGCTTCGTTTTTCGACAAAGAAGCCGTCGCCAGCACCTGGATCTGGGGCGATATGGGCAACTATTATGGCGCTGGTGTGCAGGGATTGAACTTTAATGAAAACCTTTACCGTATTAAATTCAAACCGGGTGTGGAGCCAGGCGATCCCACGACAGTCATTGGCACAGAGCCGTCCATTCCCTATTTGTCATTCACCAATCAAGTCACGACGGGCGAGCGGGGTTCCGGCGATCAGACGATTATTTATAGCAGCCCGCTTGGCAACAACGTGCTGCTCACCGGCACTGTACCTGCCGGAAGCAGTGCATTTACGGTCAAAGGCTCCATTCCAGACCCTGCCTGGTATGCCGCCTATGCGCTCAAAAATGCATTATCAGGCAATGGCGTGGTTGTGGCCGAACAAGAACCGGTGACGGGAAATCAGAATCTGATTGCACCGAATCCCAAAAAGGTGATCGACGAGTACAAATCCCCGCCCCTGCGCGAGCTATGCCAGCAGGCCAATTTTTGGAGCATTAATCTTTTTGCCGATGCATTTTTCAAACAATCGGGGAAAAGATTGTCGGGTAAATCCGGCTTTGATGATGCAGCGACGGCTATAACCGGCTATTGGTCGGGCAGGGGGGCTGATCTGCGTGGTTTTTACATCAAAGACGGCAGCGGTTTGTCGCCATCGGGGTCTCTTACGACTCAAAATCTCGTGGACATTCTTAGTCTGGCGAGCGGAGATGTCAGTTTTCAGGATTTTTATAAAAGCATAGCCATTATTGGACAGAATGGCACAGTACGTAACCTCGCGAAAGGAACGAAAGCAGTTGGTAATATGCATGTGAAAAGCGGTTCAATAGAAGGAACCCGGGCGTTTGCTGGTTATGTGACTGCTAAATCGGGGGCATTGCTTAGCTTTTCGATTATCGCGAACAAGTACGTGCCGGGAAGTAATCGTGTGATTTCCGATTCGCTGGCGCGGATTATGGCTTTGATGGCGGAGCTGTGAAGATACAAGCGATGGTGCGAACGTCACCGTTCGCACACGCTATTACAAGGCCTCCGGCCGGTTGGCAGTATGTTCTTGTCGCATGTTTATTCCGGCCGGAGGCCTGCGAATAGCTGAGCACGAAGCAGAGCTTCGCGCAATAGCGCTATTGCACCTTTTCGATCACCAGGTTGTGATTCGTGTAAATGCACAGATCCGCAGCAATAGTAAGACCTTCCCTTACCATTTCTTCTGCCGAAAGATGACCGGCGTGTTTTTTCAAAGCCTGGGCCGCCGATAATGCGTAGTTTCCACCCGAACCTATCGCTGCGATGCCGTTTTCGGGTTCCAGTACATCGCCGGTTCCTGAAATGACAAGGATTTCATCCTTATTAGCAGTAATCATCATCGCTTCCAGTTTTCGGAGATAACGATCTGTGCGCCAGTCTTTTGCTAGCTCAATGGCCGCCCGTTTCATATTCCCGCCATAAGCATTCAATTTCTCTTCGAATTTTTCAAGAAGGGTAAACGCGTCGGCAGTAGAGCCGGCGAAACCTACCAATATCTTGCCGCCCATTAGGGTCCTGATCTTCTTTACATTGCTTTTGGCAACTGTATTGCCCATTGTAGCCTGGCCATCGGCACCCAGCGAAACTGCTCCGTTGTGTAATACCCCAAGGACGGTGGTAGCGTGTATTTTCTCCATATCGTTTATTTAAACTCTTTGTTATCGGCTTTTGTAGGATATTAAATTCTTAAAGCCATTTTAAAACAAAAGTGCCAGGTTACAGAACCTGACACTTTGTACTTGTTTTTTGTTATTGGTTGTTAAACCAGCATGCTCATTGGCTCTTCCAACAGTTTTTTTACTGTCAAAAGGAACTGTGCAGCGGTTGCACCATCTACCACACGGTGATCGGCAGACAATGTAACTTTCATGATGTTGGTCGGATAAACCGTTCCGTCCTCTTTGAAAGCCGCTACCTTTTTGATCGCCCCGATAGCCAGAATGCAGGAATCCGGCGGGTTGATGATGGCTGTAAATTCGTCTACACCAAACATACCCAGGTTAGAAACCGAGAATGTATTGCCTTCCCAATCCTTCGGTTGTAGCTTTTTGTCCTTCGCCTTGCCAGCAAGGTCTTTTACCTCACCAGAAATGACAGAAAGCGTTTTCTTATCGGCGTCGCGGATCACCGGTACCAGCAGACCTTCGTCCACAGCCACGGCAACACCTATATTGACATAATTGTATTTTCTGATCTTGTCACCCAGCCACGCGGAATTTACGGCAGGATGTTGTCTCAACGCCACGGCGCAAGCTTTGATCACCATGTCGTTGAAAGAGATTTTCGCAGGGCTCACGTCGTTCAGTTGCGGACGCAGGGCCATTGCTTTGTCCATCACGATTTCCATGGTCACATAGAAATGCGGTGCTGTGAACAAGCTTTCGCTCAATCTGCGTGCGATAGTCTTGCGCATTTGCGAGATAGGCGTATCTGTGAAATCTCCGCTTGCAGGTGCGCTTGGAGCAGCAGTTTCGGCTGGTTTTGCTGCCGGAGCAGATGCTGATACAGCTGGTGCTTCCGTTTTTGCAGCAGGCTTAAACTCGTCCACGTCGCGTTTTACAATGCGCCCGTTGTCGCCGCTTCCTGCTACCTGGCTCAGGTTAATGCCTTTTTCGTCAGCCAGACGTTTCGCAAGAGGTGAAGCTTTCACGCGGTCGCCAGAATCTGCCACTGATACTGCTTTTTCTGAACCGTTTACTTGTGCAGGTGCAGCCTGAGCTGTGCTTGCAGCAGCTGGTGCTTCGGCCGGTACTTCTCCGTTTTCACGGGCAAGTAATGCTTCTACATTCGACCCTTCTTCACCGATTACCGCGATAATGGCATCCACAGGAACCGCTTCGCCTTCTTTAATGCCGACGTACAGCAATGTTCCGTCTTCGTATGCTTCCAGTTCCATAGTTGCCTTGTCGGTTTCGACTTCGGCCAATATGTCACCTGATTTTACTTTATCTCCAACTTTTTTCTGCCACGAAACCAAAGTCCCTTCTTCCATCGTATCGCTCATTTTGGGCATACGTACCACGGCAGCGTTGATTTTCTCAGCAGGTGCGGCAGCTTTGGGAGCAGGTTGAGGTGTAACGGTTTCCACTGCTGGTGCAGCGGGAGCCGGTTTGGCTTCTTCTTGCGCAGGGGCTGCAGCGCCGTTGGTGGCAGCTCCGTTTCCGCCTTCAAGCAGCGATTTATAGTCCTCGCCTTCGGCACCGACGATAGCCATAATGCCGTTAATAGGAACCGCATCACCTTTATTTACACCAATGTAAAGAAGCGTACCGTCATAATAAGATTCCAGGTCCATGGTAGCCTTATCGGTTTCGACCTCAGCAATCACCTCACCGGATTTAATTTTATCACCTACTTTTTTGTGCCATTCTGCGATAACACCTTCTTCCATGGTGTCGCTCATTTTGGGCATACGAATTACTTCTGCCATATCGCTTGTTAAGGTATTTTTGTTCTTGGTCGAAATTAGACTTTGGTCAAAATTACAATAAAAGGGCAATTTTGCACCTGCTTTTATCAGAATTCTGAACCGCTGGAATTTTTAGTTGATCTTCAAAACAGCCATAAATGCTTCCTGTGGAATCTCTACGTTTCCAACCTGACGCATCCGTTTTTTCCCTTTCTTCTGTTTTTCAAGGAGTTTGCGTTTCCGGGAGATATCACCGCCATAACATTTCGCCAAAACGTCCTTCCGCATGGCTTTCACGGTTTCGCGGGCAATAATCTTCTGTCCGATGGCAGCCTGAATGGCGATCTCAAACATTTGTCTCGGAATCAGCTCGCGTAGCTTTTCGCACAGCTTCTTGCCCCATTCATAGGATTTCGAACGGTGTACAATGGCCGAAAGCGCATCTACGGGCTCGCCGTTGAGCATTACGTCCAGTTTCACCATGTCGGATTCCTGGTAGCCGGCCAGTTCGTAATCCAGCGACGCGTATCCTCTCGATATGGTTTTGAGTTTATCAAAAAAGTCGAAAACCACCTCAGCCAGCGGGATCAGGAATTGCAGTTCCACACGTTCGGAGGTGAGGTAAATCTGGTTTTTGAGGATACCACGCTTGTCCATACACAAATTCAGGATCGGGCCAATGTAGTCCGATTTGGTGATGATCTGTGCATTGATATAAGGCTCCTCGATATATTTAATGTGGTTAGGATCAGGCATTTCGGAAGGTGCGCTGATATTGAGCAGTTTATCCTTCGTATTAAGCACCCTGAACTGCACCGACGGCACCGTAGTGATCACCGTCATGTCGAACTCGCGTTCCAGACGTTCTTGCACGATCTCCATGTGCAGCATTCCAAGGAAGCCGCAACGGAAACCAAAGCCGAGGGCCGCCGAAGTTTCAGGCTCCCATACAAGCGCCGCGTCGTTCAGCTGCAACTTTTCCATCGCCTCGCGAAGCTCTTCAAACTCGCTGGTGTCTACCGGGTAAATACCCGCAAAAACCATCGGTTTTACTTCCGAAAAACCTACAATTGCCTCACTTGCAGGACGATCGATGTGGGTGAACGTGTCGCCTACTTTTACTTCTTTGGCCACTTTGATACCCGAGATCAAGTAACCCACGTCTCCGCATTCCACGACTTGTTTCGGAATTTGTGCAAGACCTAGCGTTCCGATCTCATCGGCAAAATATTCCTTGCCGGTAGCCATGAACTTTACTTTGTCGCCTTTCCTAATGCTGCCGTTTTTAACCCGGAAAATAACTTCGATACCGCGGTATGAGTTAAAAACAGAGTCAAAGATCAGTGCTTGCAAGGGGCCGTCAGGATCACCGACGGGCGCAGGAATACGCTCTACAATTGCATTCAATATATCTTCAACACCAATTCCTTCCTTGCCGCTCGCGGGAATAATGTCCGCACGTTCGCAGCCCAGGAGGTCCACCATTTCATCCTTGATCTCCTCTGGCCTTGCGCCGGGAAGGTCAATCTTGTTGAGTACAGGGATAATGACGAGGTCGTGGTTGATCGCCAGGTAGAGGTTGGAGATCGTCTGGGCTTCTGTGCCTTGTGAAGCGTCCACGAGCAACAATGCGCCCTCACAGGCGGCAATCGAGCGGGAAACTTCGTAGGAAAAGTCCACGTGTCCCGGCGTATCGATCAGGTTCAGTATATATTCTTCTCCTTTATAAACATAGTTCATCTGGATCGCGTGGCTCTTAATGGTGATGCCTCGTTCGCGTTCCAGATCCATATTGTCCAAAAGCTGCGCCTGCATGTCGCGGTGGGATACGGTTTTTGTAAATTCCAGCAAGCGGTCTGCCAAAGTGCTTTTCCCGTGGTCAATATGGGCAATAATGCAAAAATTACGGATTTTCTTCATGAAGGTAGTTCCTATTCAAACGCTTTGAATGTAAAGTTCAGGCCAAAGCAACCGCAAAATTACGAGGGTAATTAATATTTCAACAGGTTTTGGGGCGGAAGTTCAAAACTAAACACGAATACCCTTTCAAAATGGATGTGCTTGATGGTTTTTACGAGCGTACCTTATTTTATTAATCATTTGATTAAATAATTTGTATAAATAAAAAATCACTTATACCTTTGAGCTGTTATAAAGAAATTGACAAATGGCAAAGGTGGCGAAGGCGGAACTGGATCTTTCGACGGAAGAAAAAATCAAGGAAGCGGCGAGTATCGTGTTTACCAAAAAAGGGTACGGCAATGCCCGGACGAGGGATATTGCCGAAGAGGCAGGCATTAATCTGGCATTGCTGAACTATTATTTCAGAAGTAAAGAAAAGCTTTTCCAGATCGTGATGGCCGAGCGGATCGATAAACTGTTTGGAGTACTTGCTCCCATATTGAACGATTCAACCACGACACTGGAAGAGAAACTGGATAAGATTACCGACAATTATATTACTATGCTCCTCGAACATCCCGACCTGCCGATTTTTGTGCTTAGCGAGATCAGGAATAATCCCGAGCAACTTTCGAACAGGTTCCAGGCCAGGAAACATCTGACGGAGTCGGTGTTTATCAAACAGCTGATCGCCCGGCGGAACGATATCAACCCTTTTCATTTTTTGATGAACCTCCTGGGTATGACTTTATTTCCATTTGTTGCCAAACCTATATTGCAACCCATTGCGGGTGGCGAAGACAATTACCGTGGCATGATGGAGCAGCGGAAGAAACTGATCCCGGGCTGGATTAAAATGATGCTGGATAACCCCTGAAAATTTTTTGCATATCAATTAATCATATGATTAAATAAAACGAATAAATAAAATGATTAAGATAGTTTGTAAAACACTCGTTGTGATTTGTCTCTGGCTGCCTGGTTTAGATTCGCAGGCGCAAAATATGCCTCTGAGCATAACAGAAGCATATAAGCTGGCACGGCAGAATTATCCAATGGTCCGCCAGTTTGACCTCATTAATAAAACAAAGGACTATTCCGTCGATAATGCGGCGAAAGGTTATCTGCCGCAACTGGTCATTCAGGGGCAGGCGACTTATCAATCGGCGGTAACGGAGTTTAAACTGCCTGTTGCTATCCCAGGAGCGGAATTCCCGACGATTAATAAGGACCAATATAAGGTTTATGGTGAAGTGACGCAGGCCATTTACGATGGTGGAAACATTCGTACGCAAATCCGCGCACAGGAGGCAACGGCGATAGTGGAAAGCCAGAAGCTGGAAGTCGAGCTTTATAAGCTGAATGAGCGGGTGAACCAGATTTTTTTCGGTGTACTGATGATCGACGAGCAAGTGCGGCAGAATGAGCTGTTAAAAAAAGATATTCAGCTCGGGATCAGGAAAGTGCAGGCATTGATCGATAATGGTACTGCATTCAAGAGCAATGCTTCGGCCTTGCGCGCGGAACTGCTCAAAGCCGACCAGCGTACGATCGAACTCCAATCAAACCGAAAAGCTTACCTGAATATATTGGGCATTCTGACGGGCCAGTCGTTATCCGATTCAACAGTACTTGAAAAGCCAGTGCCATTGGCACAAACCGGCGAGGTGGCCAGGCCGGAGCTTAAATTGTACGATTTTCAAAATCAAAGCCTTGATATTCAGTCCCAGCTCCTCGACGTGAGAAACCGGCCGAAGCTTAATTTCTTTTTCCAGGGAGGTATGGGCAGGCCCGCATTGAATATTCTCAGCAATAGCTTCGATCCCTATTACATTACCGGTGTTAGGCTAAACTGGTCATTATCCGGTCTTTATACGATTAAAAAAGACAGGGCGCTCATCAGCAACAGCAGGGAGGCCATCCGGTTGCAAAAGGAGACATTTTTATACAATACTAACCTTACTCTTGGCCAGCAAGATGCTGATCTTGAAAGGCTTGGGCAATTGGTGGCTACTGACGACGATATCATTGCTTTGCGAGAAAATATCAAGACTACCGCTGTGGCCCAGCTCGAAAACGGGGTGATCAATACCAACGACTATCTCCGTGAAGTGAACGCTGAGGACCAGGCCAGGCAAAGCAAGATCCTGCACGAAATCCAGCTCCTCATGGCGCAATACAACCGGCAAACTACCCTGGGCACGACAGGCTCAATCAACTAAACGACCTGAATACTATTCAATCAAAACATCATGAAAGCATACAAGTATTTTGTTCTTTTCGCGGCATTGCTGACCGGCTGCAAAGAAAATGAGAATCCCTACGACGCCTCAGGTACGTTCGAAGCCGTCGAAACCATTGTGTCGGCCGAAGCCAGCGGGCGGATCATGCAACTGGACCTGGAAGAGGGCCAGCAGCTCAAAGAGGGGCAAATTGTAGGTTATATCGATAGTCTGCAATTGTTCCTGAAAAAGAAACAACTCGAAGCCCAGATCAGGGCAACCGGCAGCCGGGTACCCGATATTGTGGCGCAGACAAATGTGTATAAACAGCAGATTGCGGTTTCGCAGGTGAGGCTTGACAATCTTCTGCATGAAAAGAAACGCATTGAAAACCTGCTGAAAGCAGACGCGGCCACCCCGAAACAGCTGGACGACATTAACGCGCAGGTCGCGGAGTTGCAAAAGCAACTGGAAGTAATTAACAGGCAGGACGCCGCACAAACATCGGTTTTGCGGACTCAGACTTCGGGTTTGAGGGCCGATGTACAGCCGTTAGTAGTTCAGATAGAGCAGATTAATGATCAATTGGCGAAATCTAAGATCATTAATGAAGTGAATGGGACGGTGTTGACGAAATATGCCGAAGCCAATGAGATTGCTGCCACCGGCAAGCCGCTATATAAGATCGCCGACCTTTCAACCATCATCCTGCGCGCCTACGTAACAGGCGATCAACTGACTGGCATTAAGCTGAACCAGAAAGTGAAAGTGCTGGTGGACGATGCCGGTGGGAAATACCGGGAACTGCCCGGCGAAATTGAATGGATCAGCGGCAAAGCGGAGTTTACGCCCAAAACGATCCAGACCAAAGACGAACGCGCCAACCTGGTTTATGGGGTCAAGATCCGGGTGAAAAATGACGGTTTTCTGAAAATAGGCATGTACGGGGAAGTAATCCTGAAATAATGGAAGCGATCGTCGTCAAAAATATCACCAAGACTTACGGAAAAGGGAAGAAAACCGACGGAACCCTGGCGGTAGATAATGTCTCTTTCACAGTAGGTAAGGGCGAGCTTTTCGGACTGATAGGCCCGGACGGGGCGGGGAAAACGAGCATTTTTCGGATGCTGACGACCCTACTGGTCCCCGATAGCGGCAGCGCCACGGTGGATGGACATGACATTGTGAGCGATTTCAGGCAGATCAGGAGCACGGTAGGGTATATGCCGGGCAAATTTTCCCTCTATCAGGATCTTACCATTGAAGAGAACCTGAACTTCTTTGCGACGGTCTTTGGTACGACGATCGAGGAAAATTACCATCTGATCCGTGATATCTATGTGCAGATCGAGCCTTTTAAAACGCGGCGGGCTGGGAAATTGTCAGGCGGAATGAAGCAGAAACTGGCTTTATGCTGTGCATTGATCCATAAACCTACGACATTGTTCCTGGACGAACCTACTACCGGCGTGGATCCGGTGTCGCGCAAGGAGTTTTGGGAAATGCTGAAAAGGTTGAAGGCGCAGGACATTACCATCATCGTGTCCACACCTTATATGGATGAAGCGGCCCTGTGCGACCGCATTGCATTGATCCAGGGCGGGAAAATACTGTCTATCGATACGCCGCAACGCATTGTGCAATCCTATCCCGAACAGCTGTTTGCGGTGAAGGCCAACGAAATGTACCGCCTTCTCCAAGCGCTGGAAAATTATCCGGGCATTCTCAGGAGCTATGCTTTTGGAGAATATGCACACGCCACATTCCGTGATCCGGATTTCAAGACGGATGATTTGGAAGCCTACCTGACCGGGCAGGGCCTTACTTCCGTCAGGATTGAAGCCATTGAGGCGACGATCGAGGATTCATTTATCAAATTATTAAACTAAAAACCGGCATTGCTGAATATTATGATGCAGGATGATCAAGTCATTGTTTGCGAGAAGCTTACCAAACGTTTTGGGGACTTTGTTGCGACGGATGAAATAACCTTTGAGGTACATAAAGGAGAGATATTCGGTTTTCTGGGTGCTAATGGCGCCGGAAAAACGACCGCTATGCGCATGCTTTGCGGATTGTCAGCGCCCACGTCGGGTAAGGCGACGATCGCTGGCTTCGATGTGTATACGCAAACCGAGCAGATCAAGAAGAATATCGGCTACATGAGCCAGAAGTTTTCGCTGTACGAGAACCTGACTGTTCTTGAAAATATCGAGTTTTTCGGCGGGATTTACGGATTGTCCGACCAGCAGATCAAGGATAAAACCAATGAGTTGCTGGACCGGCTGGGCCTGAAATCGGAGGCCAAAAAGCTGGTCGCGTCGTTGCCGCTGGGCTGGAAGCAAAAGCTTTCGTTCTCAGTTGCGGTGCTGCACGAGCCTAAGATCGTATTCCTGGACGAACCCACTGGCGGCGTCGATCCGGTTACCCGCAGACAATTCTGGGACCTGATTTACGAAGCTGCAAACCGCGGGATCACGGTTTTTGTAACGACGCACTACATGGACGAGGCCGAATATTGCAATCGTATATCCATCATGGTTGATGGGAAAATGGAAGTCCTCGACACGCCGGCTAACCTGAAAAGCCAATTTGGCGTGCGTTCGATGGATGAGGTGTTTTATCAGTTGGCGAGAAGCGCAAAAAGGGGGGATTAGCTATGAAACAGTTCATCGCATTTGTAAGGAAGGAATTTTACCACGTGCTGCGCGACCGCCGTACGCTGCTCATCCTGTTCGGAATGCCCATCGCGCAGATCCTGATTTTCGGTTTCGCATTGACCAACGAGGTCAAGGATTCGGAAATACTGGTGGTCGACTATGCCCGCGACAACGCGTCGCAGGAACTGATTACGGAGATCAGTGCGAGCCGTTACTTCAACATCCGGCAGGCTGCATTGAGCTATCAGGAAATCCTGTCGGCATTCAGGGCGGGGAAAATAAGGGCAGTAGTGGTATTCCCGGCCAATTTCAATGCGGACTTGCTGCATCAAAACAAAGCCCAGGTTCAGATTATCGCCGATGCGACAGACATCAATACAGCCAACATGATTACCAACTATTTGTCGTCGATCATCATGGATTACCAGAATAGGGTCAACGAAAACCTGAATATGCCCTACCGGATCATCCCGGAAACGAGAATGCTGTATAATCCGCAGCTGAAAGGTGCACACGGCTTTGTGCCGGGGGTAATGGCGCTCGTGCTGCTGCTTGTATCGGTGATGATGACTGCCATATCAATTGTTAGGGAAAAAGAAACCGGGACGATGGAAGTCCTGCTGGTATCGCCGTTCAAGCCGGTGCTGGTCATATTTGCAAAAGCTTTTCCCTACCTGTTGCTTTCGCTCGTGAATGTGGCGGCGATCCTGTTTCTCAGTGTATTTGTATTGGATTTGCCGGTGAAGGGGAGCCTGCCGCTGCTATTTGCCGAAAGCACGCTGTTCATCATTACCTGCCTCGCATTAGGCATATTTATCTCCATTAAAACCGACTCGCAACAGATCGCCATGCTGATTTCGCTCATGGGAATGTTGCTGCCGACGATGATGTTCAGCGGGTTCCTGTTTCCGATTGAAAACATGCCATACCCGCTGCAAATCTTGTCCAACATCGTCCCGTCCAAATGGTTTTATATTATCGTGAAATCCATTATGATCAAAGGGTTGGGACTGAATGCAATATGGAAGGAAACGGCTATACTCGCCGGGATGACGTTGTTTTTGCTGGCTATCAGTTTGAAAAGCTTTAAAATCCGTTTGCAATGAGAACATTGAGATTTTTATTACGCAAAGAATTCCGGCAAATTTTTCGGGATAAAGCCATTGTATCGCTGATTTTTTTCATGCCGATGGTCCAGCTGATACTCATGCCCCTGGCGGCGGATTATGAGGTCAGGAACATCAATCTGGCCGTTGTGGATCATGATAAGTCATCCTATTCCCAGAAGCTGATCTCGAAAGTGGTAGCGTCGGGCTATTTCAGGTTAGCAGGCTATAATCAGTCATTTAAAGAAGCATTTGGTTTGATAGAATCGGACGAGGCCGATCTTATCCTTGAAATTCCGCAAGACTTCGAACGCAACCTGATCCGCGAGGACAAGCAGAAACTGTTTGTAGCCGTGAATGCGATCAATGGGACGAAAGCGAATTTGGGCGGAGCTTATCTGGGCAGTATTATCGCTGATTTCAATGCGGGTATCCGAATGCAACTGGTGCGTCCGCCAAAATTCAGCACCTTCCCGGTGATCGAAGTGGTGGCATCCAACTGGTTTAATCCTGTTTTGAACTACAAAGTATTCATCGTGCCCGGCATCCTGGCCATCCTCGTTACGATGGTAGGGGGCTTTTTGTCTGCGCTTAATATTGTGCGGGAAAAGGAAATAGGCACGATCGAGCAGATCAATGTGACGCCTATTAAAAAGCACATTTTTATCCTTGGTAAGCTAATACCGTTTTGGGTGCTGGCCAATATCGTTTTTACGATCGGCCTTATTCTGGCAAGATTTGTCTACGGGATCGTACCGGTGGGGAGTTTGCTGGTACTGTATCTTTTTATTGCTATTTACCTGCTTACGGTCCTGGGATTCGGGTTGCTGGTTTCTACTTTTTGCGACACCCAGCAGCAAGCCATGTTCATCATGTTCTTCTTTATGATGCTGTTCATACTGCTGGGCGGGCTTTTTACCTCTATTGATAGTATGCCCGATTGGGCGAAAGTGATCACGAGATTCAATCCGGTGCGCTATATGATCGAGGTCATGCGGATGGTCATATTAAAAGGTAGTGGATTAATGGACGTTTTACCACATTTAGGCATTGTAAGTCTGATGGCAGTCGTATTAAACGGCTGGGCTATTTTAAACTACAAAAAAACCAACTGATCACCCCTGACTATTTATGACAAATCCTGACCACACTTAACTACTCCTGACTAATCCATTTCAACCATTGCCTTGATCACCCCATTAGCAGGATCAAGCCAGCTTTGAAATTCATCCTTCACCTGCCCGAACGCAACGCGGTGGGTGATGTATGTTTTAGGGTCAACCAGGCCGTTTTTCATGCTGTGAATTACATGCTCAAAATCCGCGCGCGTCGCATTGCGGCTGCTCATGAGCGTAGCTTCACGTTTGTGAAACTCGGGGTGACTGAAACTGATATCGCCTTTCTGCAATCCCACGAGCACATATCTGCCGCCATGTGCCAGATAACCGAATGCAGTGTTGATAGCCCGCAGGTTACCGGTCGCGTCGATGATCACGGTTGGCATGTCGCCATTGGTGATCTCCGCCAGTTTTTCCGCCACATTTTCAGTAAGGCCATTGATCGTATATTCCACACCGATTTTCTCTTTGCAGAAGGCCAGTCGGCCATCATTAATGTCGAGTGCGATTACTTTGCCACCTGCGATGCGAGCAAACTCCATCGCTCCGAGGCCAATGGGTCCTGCGCCCACGACGAGCACCATTTCGTCCTTATGTACGTCCGCACGCCTGATCCCGTGTGCGCCTATCGCGAGCGGTTCCACGAGCGCGAGCTCATCGAAAGTAAGCCCATCGCCATGAACGAGCGAATAGGAGGGGACGGAGAGGTATTCGACCATCCCACCATCAATATGCACGCCCGATACTTTGAGGCTGGTGCAGCAGTTTGGTTTGCCATTGCGGCAGGCCACGCAATGCCCGCAGTTGAAATAGGGAACGAATGTTACCGCTTCGCCTTCTGTAAAGCCAGGCGCATCCGTTTCTACAATCTCTCCGGCCAGTTCATGCCCGAGTATTCTGGGATAATTGAAAAACGGCTGCGTGCCTTCGAATGCATGCAGGTCGGTGCCGCAAATGCCGATCCGCTTAATTTTGATGATTGTTTGTCCCTGGCTCCGAACAGGTTTTTCCGCCTGTTGGTAAGAGAATTCGCCAGGGGTGTTGCAAACTAATATTTCCATTTCTGATTATGAGTTGGCCAATGCGCGATCAAGGTGAACATAGCCGCCGTCGACATAAATAAGTTGCCCGGTGGTATGGCTGGAACATTGCGAGAGCAGGAATACAGTCATATTAGCGATTTCTTCCGCTGTCGTCATCCGGTTTTCCAAGGGAATTTTAGCGACGATCGATTCCAGTTTTTCTTTCGGGTTTGGCAATGTTTCAATCCAACGTTCGTAAAGCGGCGTCCAGCATTCGGCAACGATCACCGAGTTGACGCGAATGCCGTATTTAAGCAATTCTACGGCCCATTCACGGGTTAATGCATTACGGCCACCGTTGGAAGCGGCATAGGCAGATGTGCCTCCCTGGCCTGTATCGGCGGTTTTGGAACTGATATTTACGATCGAGCCCTTTGATGCCTTTAAAGCAGGGAGCGCATAATGCGCCATCAGATAATAATGCACGACGTTCTTGTGCAAAGAAGCGATAAAGCCTTCATAGCTGCCGTTTTCTAGGCCAACACCGTCGTTGACACCCGCATTGTTGACCAGACCGTCGATGCGGCCATATTTTGCCAGTATCGCCGCAACGGCTTGTTCAGAAGCTTCGGGCTGGGTTAGTTCAGCTGCAACCTGGAATGCTTCTTTGCCCTGAGCGCTTAGCTGGTCGACCACTTTTTGGTTGTCTTCGGCATTACGGCCCACAATCACAGGAATCGCTCCCTCGTTCGCAAGCACTTGCACGATGCCTTCACCGATACCTTTTGCGCCACCTGTGACGATGACAATTTTATCTTTAAGTTGTAAATCCATGCTTTTAGATTGAAATACTTATTTAAAAATGACCATTATACCGTTAATGCGAGGTACCCAGGGTCACTGCTTTGATCGAATTGTTTTTAACAGCAAAATACAATACTACGAGAAAACAGACCGCAGGGACTATATATGCTGTCTGAATTGACGAAAGATCGGAGACCTGACCCATAATCACCGGGAAAAATGCGCCTCCAACGATCGACATAATGACCAACGACGAGCCGATCTTTGTTTTTTCTCCCAATCCGCGAATGCTGAGGGCAAAAATAGTCGGGAACATGATAGACATGAAGAATTCCACGCCCATTAATGCATATACCGAGAACATACCGGTGGTAAAAACGGCTACAATGAGCAACATCACATTGGCGACGCTGTACAATGCGAGGAGTCGGGGAGGGGCAATGAAACGCATGAGGTAGGTGCCTATGAAGCGCCCGATCATGAAGCACAAAAATGCCACGGAGAGCAGGTAAGCGGCCGTTTTTTCATCTATTCCCGCAACTTTATCCGCAAACCGGATGAAGAAGCTGCTGATACAAACCTGTGCACCTACATAGAAAAACTGTGCGGTGGTGCCGAGGATCAGGTTTTTCTCGCCCCAGATCGATCCGCTCACTTTGGTGGTATCTTCTTCCTCCTCCTTGATTTCGGGAAGTTGGGTGCGCCAGATCATAACCGCTACTAAAAGCACAACCACACCGATTGCTATAAAAGGCATTTGAACCGATGAGGCCTCTGTATTCAAATAGGCATTCAGCTGCTCGCCCGACATGGCCTGCTGCTGCTGTTCGGTGAGCGTTTTACCCGAAAGAATGAACGTTCCACCCATTAACGGCGCCAAAAAGGCGGCAAGTCCATTAAACGACTGTGCGAAATTGAGCCGCTGCGTAGCCGAATCGGCATCACCCAGGACAGTAATGTAGGGGTTTGCGGCCGTTTCCAGCATGGTAAGGCCACTGGCGATCACAAACAATGCGAATAGGAAAAAGCCGAAATGCCGCATTTCCGCAGCAGGATAGAAAAGAAATGTACCCGTTGCAAATAGCAGCAGGCCTAGCGTAATGCCTGCTTTATAGCCATAACGTTTCATAAAAAGTCCAGCCGGCAATGCGATCAGAAAATAGGCAATGTAAGACGCCGAATCGATCAGCGCGGATTGAAAGTCGCTGAGCTGGCAGGCCTTTTTCAAATGCGGGATGAGGATCGGATTGAGGTTCAGGGCAAAACCCCAGAGAAAGAACAACGACGTGATGAGGATAACAGCCAGCCGCGTTTTACGATCGGTCATAGAGAGTAAAAAATTAATAGATTGAGGAACGGGTGTAAAGTAAAACAAAACAATGCAAAGGAATTATATTTTTTTACGAAGATGTATCCCTCATCTCGCAGAAAAACTCCAATGCACTGTTTTGTAGCTAAGTAGTGAAGCGATTAACGGATGTTGAGATGCACTTGTACTTCTTCTTTTTTCCTGCGGGAAACCTCGATGCGTGAGCCGTCTGAAAGTATGATAAACTCGTTGTTGTTACTGATCCGGACGATGTGGTCGAGATTAACGAGGTGCGATTTGTGGGTGCGGATAAACCGGAATTTTTCCAGCATTTCTTCAAAGTGTTTGAGCGTTTTGCTGGCGATAAAAGGGCGCTTGCCCAGCAAGTGAATGATCGTGTAGTTGCGATCGGCTTCCAGGCGCAGGATTTCATTGATCATAAAAAAGAATACCCCTTCGCTGGAAGGCACGGCGAGCCGGAAATCTTTCATATCCCTCTTTTCGATATTGCCGGTGAGGTTATCGTAGAGCAATTTTTTCTGCCGGAAGGTCTCGTGTTTCGTGAAATGCCGCTTGACTGCCTCACGAAGGTCTTCGGGACTGAATGGTTTAAGCAGAAAATCCAGTGCGCTAAATTTGATTGCCTGGATCGCATATTGATTAAATGCAGTGGTAAAAATCACGTCAAATTCGGCATTTTCGTACATCCTCAGAAAATCAAAACCACTTTGATGAGGCATCTCAACATCAAGGAAAACAATATCGGGATAGTAGAATTCCAGAATACCCCGGGCCTCTTCCACAGAAGCAGCCGTTTTGACCTCGCCGATTTCCGGCACGAAGCTGATTATAAATTGGTGCAGAACGTTACGGGCCTTAGGCTCGTCATCAATAATCAAGGCTCTAATCATAGTGTGACGTGGTTGCGGCGTGCCATTTTCGGGCAGGTGATGTGGACTAAATTCCTTTTTCCCTACAAAATGGCATAAAGGGAAGGGTAGTTGTTTTTTTAATTTCCAAATGGCTGGTTTTGCTTATCGAGTGGGTCTTTGGGCAAGTGGACAAGAAGGCGTAGCCGCGGCGCCGGGCCAGATAATAAATGGCCCTCGGGTTATCGGTAGAAAACGTGTAGATTGCTTAATACTTCAAAATCTGTCAGTTATGTTCTGGTTTATTGCAGGTGTTGTAATCAACGCCATTGCCATTCTTGGCGTGATCGGTAATGCGGTTTATGATGCATTTACACTAAAATACGGCGGGCACAACGGGATGGTGAACCTCATCGGGTTTGTATTGGGTGTTGTCGTGCTGATCGCATTCAGTCTGAAGAATGCAGGCAAGCTTTCTACTGCTAATGTTGTGCTTTGGGTTCCCGCCGCGCCGTTACTGCTGTTTTTCGTATTCTTTTTGATCTACATTATCATCGTAATGGTCTCGAAACCCGACTGGAAATAGAGTTTTGTGAAGATCAATGGCCATCCCGACCAGCTTCGAGCGGTCTGGTCTGGAAGCTGTAAATCAGGTAAAACAATGCGGGCAATATCAAAACACTCCCGGCGAGCAAAGCAATGCCAAGTGATTCGATCGTTTTATCGTGGCCGCTGTGTTCGAGCAGCGAGAGGTAACCGCCACCTTTGAGAATGACGATATTCGGGAAGTGACGGTAAGTGGTGGTGAGCAGGATCATAGTCACCTGAAATCCCGCCAATGGCCGCAACAA
Organism: Dyadobacter sp. MSC1_007; assembly: GCF_023667495.1. Classification (GTDB taxonomy): domain Bacteria; phylum Bacteroidota; class Bacteroidia; order Cytophagales; family Spirosomataceae; genus Dyadobacter. The sequence goes on along the minus strand of NZ_JAMOZL010000017.1, from coordinate 83,648 downwards.
TGCAATTTTGCCCTGGTATAGCAGATACCACATCCACACCAGCGACAAAGTAGCCGAAAGGATCGCAATGCGGCCCACCCAGTTTCCAAATACCCATTCAATCAGTGGGATGTGCTCAAAATAGGCGGCCGTAAAAACCAATACGCCGCATACCACAGCCGCGATGTTGAAGAACTGTGCCTTATGCGCGAACCGGAGCCGCTCAAACTCGACTTTCGTTTCACCGATGAGATAAACAGAAGCCAGAAAGCCGCAAATCGCCACCGTAAACAAGCCGACCGACACAGGAAACCAGTGCAGCCAGCTGAAAATATAAGCGGATAGAAATGAGTTGGCTGTCGGATCGATATGCCCGGACACAGCGCTGCCTGCAATAATTCCCAGGAAAAGCGGCGTAATAAAGCTGGAAACGGCGAATATGGAGTTGTAAAGATGCTGCATATCGTCCACCACCGCATCATAATGCCGGAAAGTGAATGCAGTTCCTCTGGCGATAATCCCGATGAGCATCACTGTCAGTGGAATGTGCAAATTCACCGACATGGTGGAATAGATCACAGGAAAACCCACAAATAAGATTACGATGGCGATGATCAGCCACATGTGATTGGCTTCCCAGATCGGTCCAATAGCCGAATATAAAGTCTTGCGCGTGATTTGCTTGTTTTTCTGTGAAGTAAAAAGCTCAATAATCCCCGCACCAAAATCCGCCCCGCCCAGCAGCAAGTAAAGCAGAATAGAAGCCCATAAGTATGTGATGACGATGTAGAGCATTGTTAATGTTCAATTTTGAATGAGTGAATGAGTGAATGATTGAATAAGCCGCCGTGGAACGGGGAATGAGTGAATTAATGGGGAGTATGGAGGAGGGGGGAAAGGGAGGAGGGGCTTTTTTGTTACCTAAGAGGTGCTTTTTGTCCCTTGTCCCTTTCTCCCTTTTGTCTTTTCCTTCCTTCTTTATCCCTTTCCTCCTTCGTCCCTTTTCCTCTTTTTCTAAACCCCGCCCCCCGTATGGTCGTAAAGCATCCCTACCATCTTAATCTGCCGATAGAGCATGAAGATTACGAACAGGGCTAATGAGAAATAAATGGCTGTAAAAAGGTAGAACGAGTAGGCGATACCGGGCATGGGGGTTACGGCGTCGGCTGTACGCATGACGCCATAAATGATCCAGGGCTGGCGGCCCACTTCGGTAACCGTCCAGCCTGCTTCCACGGCAATAAAGCCGAGCGGGGTTGTAAATGCAAACAGCTTAAACAGCCAATCTTTTTGAAGCCAGGTCCGCTGTTTCCATAATGCGATAAAATAAAGCACCGCTACTAGCATCATGGCCATACCCATTCCCACCATAATCTGAAATGCATAATGGGTAATTGCGACTGGCGGATGGTTTTCGGCGGGGATCTTATCCAGTCCGGTTACCTCGGATTCAAAGTCGCCGTGTGCCAGAAAGCTCAGGAAACCGGGCAGTTTGACAGCGAAATCCACCTTTTTATTTTCTTCGTCCGGAATGCCGCCTACCACTAGCGAAGCAGATTTTTCAGTATGAAAATGCGCTTCCATGGCGGCCAGTTTGGCAGGCTGGCGAATGGCGACGTCTTTGGCGGAAATATCGCCGCTTAATGGTTGCAGGATCGCCGCCGTGCAGCCGAATATCGCTGCAATGGTAAAGGATTTGGTATGAAAGAGGACATTACTGCCCCTCAGGATCATCATAGCATGAACACCGGCGACTGCGAAACCGGTCGCGGCAAATGCGGCAATCGTCATGTGTAATGCCTGTGAAAACCACGCGTCGTTAAACATCGCGGCGATCGGGTCGATGTTCAGGTATTCGCCATTAACGTAGTCAAAACCAGCCGGGCTGTTCATCCACGCATTGGCGGCCACGACGAGTATGCCCGAGGCAAGCCCGCTCACGCCCACGACCACGCCCGTGAACCAGTGGAACCATTTGTTGAACCGGTCCCAGCCGTAAAGGAAGAAGCCCAGAGCAATTGCTTCAATAAAAAATGCCGTTCCTTCCAAAGAAAACGGCATTCCAAAAATTGGTCCGGCGTGTTTCATGAACCCCGGCCATAAAAGCCCGAGTTCGAAAGATAAAACCGTCCCCGACACAGCCCCGGTCGCAAAGAAAATCGCTACTCCCTTGCTCCAAGCTTTGGTGACGTTTTTATAGACTATCTGGTTTGTTTTGAGATAATAATAATGGGCAACTGCCATGAAGAACGGCATGACCATTCCGATACAGGAGAAAATGATATGGAAGCCCAGGGAGAGGGCCATTTGTGATCTGGCGGCGAGGAAGTCATTCATTTGGAATCTGATTTACTAAAAAATATCTTTTTTCCGGTTTAGGAGCAGCCTGCCAAGGTTAGTTCAAAACTACTGAAGACTCATGATTACAACCACGTTTTTCGTTAAAATGATCGGTTTTTTGCGTTTTTTTATTGAAGAAAATTAGCTTTCTGTTTCCACACCCGCATTCCTCTCATCAAGCCTTCTCTTCACAATATCAGTGGGATATTTCAGCGCTAGTTCGCGTATTTCGTAGGTGAATTCTTTAAATACTTCTTCCCAAACTTCTGCTTCGCCTGGCTCATATTCGTAGAAACCGTGCGAGTTTAGCACGCCTTTGCCACCTTCACGTACGACTTTGTCGATGAGTTCAGGGACTTTGGTGCTGTTGTTGAGGGTAGGAAGGAGGTTTTTCATTACCGTGTGGTAGGCTGGGACGCCGGTCAGGTCCATCCAGCGGAATACACCTACGAGCGTCATAAAATAGCCGGCATTATTTCGGCACGACCGGTCCACGTCTTCAATTGTGGCATAGCCATTTTCTACCAGACTAATAGCCTCGCGGTACATCGCGTACATGAGGCGGTTGGTAATAAACCCGGCAATGTCCTTCCGCACGAGAATAGGCTCCTTGCCCCATAAATGCGAAAGTTCATAAAGATATTCACCGTTTTGAATTTCGGTTTCATCGCCGCAGATGATTTCCAGGAAGCGCGTAGTGTGGGCCGGTTCGGTCCAATGCAGTCCCAGGAAACGGGCGGGATGCTGGGTTAGTTTTTGAAGTTGGCTGATGGGAATGGCAGAGGTGTTACTGGTTAGTAGTGCATCGCTGGCAATCTCTTTCTCAATTTTCTCATACACCGATTTCTTGATATCGATATTCTCGATCGTGCATTCGTTGACCAGCTTGCAGGGATATAGTACTGAATAGTCTTCCGTAATGATCAGTCTTTTGAGGTAATACTCCGGCTCGTTGTCTATAATGCCGTTCTGCCAGGAATTGAGCAGGTGTTCCTTAATGCGTCGCCCGGCATGTTCCAGGTCGGCACTTACCGGAGCCACAGCCACTACCGGATGACCGGCGATGAGCAGGCAGGTCACAATGCTGCAACCCATTAAGCCTAAACCAACAATACCGACGGGAATTTCATTTGGATTCATTACAGAAGCGGAAGTCATGATTTCGTGTTTTGAAATATACTTCAAAAAGAAAGCCCGCCGCGGATACTACTACAAAAAAAGCCCCGGAATTGACGATTCCGGGGCTTTATATCGACCTGTGTTAAAAAAATCAGCGTGACCAATCAGCTACTTCCGCTTCTACTTCCTCTCTGGTCTTACCGATCTTTTTCTGAATTTTTCCAAGAAGTTCATCTTCTTTTCCTTCTTCATATAACAGGTCGTCGTCAGTCAAGTCGGCATATTGCTGCTTGAATTTTCCTTTCAGTTCTGTCCAATTTCCCTTTACTTGTTGTGTGAAAGCACTCATGATTTCCGGGTTTTTTAGTTTGATAATTAATGCTTTTTTCAAGCATTGTATTACCCTACTATTGTAAAGAACCATTCCATCACGCATTGCGCTTTTCAGGCATATTCAAAGGGAAACGATGAGCAAATTTTTACCCTGAATGTCCAAATTCTTGCAAAAAACTATTGATTTCCGATCAGTTTATCCAGTCTTACGATCCCCTGGACCATCGAACGCACGGAATGGTAGTTCACTTTCCAGGAATGGCTCATATGCTTCCAGATCGGCTCGCCCTGGCGGGTGAGCAGCGGCAGCCATTCACCAACCGACTTGTGGATCATGTGGTCAAATACAAACCGGTGTACAGCGTCGTAGGCTTTCAGGTACTTTTCATCCCCATAAACCCGGTAAGCATCGAGCATTCCGATGATGACCTCCGCCTGTTGCCAGAACTCCTTTTCGCGGTCATATACCTCGCCCGCATGCGAGCCTTCCACGTACACGCCACCGTACTCCCAGTCAATCCCGTGCGCCACAGCATGGTCGTAAGATGCCAGTAGCTGTTCCTGATAGTCGTCATAGGGTACGCCAGCGATGTCGAGCGCGTGCATGAGCAGCCACGCAAACTCTACATTATGGCCATAGCTGGTATTATCCTCGGCAGAGCTCTTCATACCGTCTTCGGAAAAGCGGTCCCAGCCCCAGATAATGTCAAATTTGATTTGGGGGGCTACCGTCCAGTCTGCCCAGAATTGCGGGATCCCGGTTTTGAACTCCGGGTGCATGATTTTGTGGATCAATAGCTGGATCATCTCCATCAGCTTCCGCTTGTGCACCTGCTTCCCGCTTGCCTCATACAGAGTGGTGAATGCTTCCATGAGGTGCATATGCGCATCGAGCGTTTTGCGGTCGCCGCCGGCAGCGCCTGGCCCTTTCAGTTCCCAGTTACGGTGGAACATCTCGAAATAGCCGCCATAATAGGTATCGGCACCATATATTTGAAGCAGGTCAAAAACCTTTTCGGCATATTCCAAACCACGTGGATCACCGGTAGCCAGGGTATATTCGGCAAGACTATATATTGCAAAACTGTGGCCGTAAACGATCTTTTCATCGATTTTGACATTTCCCTTGCGGTCCATCAGCCAATAAAAACCGCCATTTTCTTTGTCCCACATCTTATCGATCAGGAAATCGACGCCATGTTTGGCAATAGCCACATACCGGCCTTCGCCGTATCCGGCGCGGTGTGCCGACGAAAATGTGTAAACCGTGCGTGTTTGTGCAATAAGCGATTTTTCATCCTCTCCCGAATCGTTGCCTGCATTGTCGAAATGCGTAATAAAACCGCCATTTTCTTTATCGACACATCTGTTTTCCCAGAACGGAAGAAGCTCCTGTGTGAGGTGATGATGAATTTCCCGGCGATAACTTTTCAATTGGTCTGCATTCATTGTTTTTTGAAATGGTCAGTGTTTAAGATGGGTATATATATGTTGTTGAATATTACGCCGGTGTGACGGTTACCGGCTATCGTTAGCTTTATTTTATAATTATAAATGTTTTTAACCGGAGTATTTAATGACCGGTTTTCCTATTTAAGGCACTGCCCGGAAATAACTACTTGACGACTCGTTTGCATTGAGTCGGCGCCAGATTTGCAAATGCTGATCCAGACTTCGTAATTCGCAAAGTATTTTTTAATCACAATCCCTATGAGCAATCCTGAAATTGTCGAGATCCTGGAACTTACCGCTAAACTGCTGGAATTGCATAATGCAGACCCTTTTAAGATCAAGGGATATTCCGTCGCAGCGTTTTATCTGGATAAATACAAGGAGGGTGAATTGCAGTACATGACCGAGCAGGAGCTGGTTAAATTGCAGGGGATTGGGAAAAGTACCGCTGGTAAAATTGTGCAGATCGCACAAACCGGCACATTTCCTGAACTGGAAGAGCTGATTGCCAACACACCGCTGGGAGTGATGGAAATGTTTAATATCAAAGGCATTGGCCCAAAGAAAATCGCCGTGCTATGGCAGGAACTGGGCATCGACAACCTGCATGAGCTCGAATTGGCCTGTCTGAACGGGACCGTTGCGAAAGTCAAAGGTTTTGGAGGGAGCACGCAACAGAAAATCCTCGATTCACTGGCATTTTTGAAAGACCAGGCCGGTAAGCTCAGAATGGATAAGGCGGCGGCAGTCTCCGATCTGATTATACAGGAACTGAAAAAGACGTTTGAACAGGTGGAAGCCGCAGGCGAGATCCGCAGGAAATCGGAAACCGTTGAAACGATCCGTGTCGTCGTCGGTACCGATTCGCCGGCGCTTTTACAAAATACAATCGGTGAAATCGAGCAGCTTGTGCAGGATGAAAAATCGTCTTCGCCTTTTGTGTGGCGGGGAAATATACAAGACGTCGCGGTGGCGGTCGAGATAGTAGCTGTGAAGCCTGAGCGCCTTGTCAACGAGCTTTTCCTGGAAACCGCCGACGCCGAACACCTCGGTATGCGGGCGTCATCGGGTAATTCGATCTGGCAGCAGGCATATTACGAGACGACCGACAGTGAGCAGGCGATCTATGAAAAAATAGGGCTTCCTTATATTGTCCCGGAAATGCGCGAGGGAGCGGGCGAGTTTACCTGGGCGGAGACACACACACCCGACCAACTGGTTACGTGGGACGACTTGAAAGGTATCCTTCACAATCACAGCACTTACTCCGACGGCCAGCATACGCTTGAACAAATGGCGCTGTATTGCAGAGAGTTGGGTTTTGAATACCTCGGAATCGCTGACCATTCGCAAACCGCCACTTATGCGCAAGGCCTTAAAATTGAAGAGGTGATCCGGCAGCATGAAGAGATCGCGAAACTGAATGCGAGGTTCGCCGCCGAGAATCCCGCAAAGCCATTCAAGATATTGAAAGGCATCGAGTCGGATATTCTGGGCGACGGTTCTTTGGATTATCCCACTGAAATACTTGCTTCGTTCGATTACATTGTGGCTTCTGTGCATAGCAATCTCACGATGTCGCTTGAAAAAGCGACCACACGTTTACTCAAAGCCATAGAAAACCCTTACACTACAATCCTGGGACACCCAACAGGCCGATTACTGCTTTCCCGCGAAGGTTACCCGATCGATCACAAAGTGGTAATCGACGCTTGCGCCGCATATAATGTTGTAGTGGAAATCAATGCGTCCCCCTGGCGCCTTGATCTCGACTGGCGCTGGATTTCTTATTGCATGGAAAAAGGTGTAATGCTAAGTATCAACCCCGATGCCCATTCCAAGGAAGGTTATCTGGATATGCACTACGGCGTCGCCAACGCCAGAAAAGGTGGCTTGACCAAAGACATGACATTCAACGCATTATCATTGGAAGAGATTGAAGTCTATCTGAAAAAGCGGCTGGCAGTGGTCTGATATTTACTATTCTTAAAGTGTAGTTATAAAATAGTATTACTATTTTCATAGCATGATATTAAAATGGTTATCCTATTTTGATAGTGCAGTTATAAAATAGTATTACTATTTTTGTGATACACTTATAAAATAGTAAAAATTTCATGTTTTTTTCGCGTCACATTTACTCCAAACTGCTCAGTCATTCAACCAAAAAGCAAATCACCGTGCTTACTGGTATGAGAAGGACTGGTAAGACCACGCTGGTCAAGCAGCTGATGGCGCAATGCGATATTCCGCAAAAGCATTACTTTGATCTCGAAAGAATCGACGTGCGGGCACTCTTCTCAGAACCGAACTATGAAACCATCGTGCAGGCCCTGACCCGGCAGGGAACTGACTTTTCCAGGAAAGTATTGATTTGCATCGACGAAATACAATTGGTGCCAAACTTGCCGAGCGTGCTTAAATATCTGTACGACACCTACGATATCAAGTTCATTGTCACCGGCTCGAGTGCTTATTACATGAAGAACCGGTTCTCGGAGTCGCTGGCGGGAAGAAAAAAGATTTTCGAAATCTATCCACTCAATTTTGGAGAGCTATTGTCATTTAAAGGAGTGAAAACCCCTCCATTGGATGTAAAAGCCGCCACCCGGTTCATCCCGGCAGAATTTGAACGCCTGAAATCATACTATGACGAGTATGTAGATTTTGGAGGTTTTCCTGAGGTGGTTTTAGCGGAGTCCCGGGAGGAAAAAAAAGATCTGATCAGCGAGGTACTAAGTTCATATATTAATTTTGACTTGACATCCTTTTCTGATATCCGCAATCCGAACAATTTGTTTAAGTTGATCAAATTGCTTTCAAGATCAATCGGGACTAAGCTCGATATTTCAAAATTGACCAGCATAACTGGTATGGCGCGGCAAACCGTTGAAAGTTATCTTTACTTGTTAGAAAGCAGCTACCTAATCCGGACGATTCCAGTATTATCAAATAGTCCTGACCGGGAGATCGTGAAAGCCAGGAAGGTATATTTTCTGGATAACGGCATTGCATCTCTTTCGGGTGACCTGGGTAGTGGGTCGAAATTTGAAAATGCTGTTTTCAATCAGCTATTGCATAAAGGAGAGTTAGCCTACTATCAATTGAAGACCGGAAGGGAGATCGATTTTATTCTGGATCAAAAGCAGTGTTTTGAGGTCAAAGAAACAGCCACTGAGTCTGATCTGAAAAACACGCAATCTCTTGCTAAGAACTTGGATATCAGCGAATCTTATGTAGTAGGCAGGCATCCCGCGCGAATCTTTGATGGTTACATCTGGGGAGGCTTTATTCATTAAATTCCACATTTTTATCTTACAAAATCCGCAACTCGGAATCCGCACCGACTATTTCCGAAGGCAGGCAAGCTATTATCTCGCTTTTCAATGCGTCGATCAGCCGCGTTTTCATCTGCTCGCGGTTGACAATCAGGCACACTTCGCGCGCCGGTTCCGGGAATCGGAAATGCCGGATATGTTTTAGGCGCTCTTCGGAAAGCTCCATTACTGCCATTTCGGGAAGAATCGTGATCCCGCCGTTTCGCTCCACCATCCTGATCAGTGTTTCGATGCTGCCCGACCGGTAGCTGAAACTGTTTCCAAACTGGCTGTTCCGGCTCAGTTCACAAAGTCGCTGGATCTGCGTCCGGAAGCAATGGCCTTCTTCCAGTAACCACAATTCATTGGGTTCGATGTCAGTTGGAAGAATGTATTGTTTCGCATACAGGCCGGTATTTTCCGAAACATAAGCGTAGAAGCGTTCCTTGTAAAGCGGTATTTCCCGCAAGCTGCTTTCTTCCGACAAAGATGCGATAATGCCGACGTCGAGATTCCCTATTTTAAGCTCGCTAATGATCCGCTCAGTGATCATTTCGGAGACATGTAATTTGATATCGGAATAATTGGATATAAAAGGATTAACAAAACGGGGCAGCAGGTAAGGAGCAATAGTCGGGATCACCCCAACGCGCAGCTCGCCCGACAAGTTACCATTGAAGTGTTTCGCGATTTCGTTCATCCGCGACGCTTCCCGTAAAATGGTTTTAGCCTGATCGATGATCTGGCGTCCGATACTGGTAGGCACAATGGGCTGTTTGGTACGGTCGAATATCTTTACAGACAGTTCTTCTTCCAGTTTTCGGATCATCATCGACAGGGTAGGCTGGGTTACATTGCAATGCTCGGCAGCCTGGACGAAATGCCGGTGGTTGTCCACGGCGACTATATACTCTAATTGTTGAATGTTCATTGGGAGGTGTTTATTCTAATTTTTCTGGCCAACCGACTTCGTAATACTCACCATCGGCTAATAACAAGCGAAATAGATTTGGTTTATGCAAAGATAATAATTATCAGTTTAATTGATTCCTTAGCTCGAAACCAAAAAAACATTGCGTACCTACGGCACGCCCTCGTCAATAATCGTTTCGTTGTCCACCGACATTTTGTCCCTGACGGGACATTGGATGGTAATGTCCCGTCAGGGACAAAATGTTGGTAACAAACGGTAATGCTCAACAACGTCCCGTACCGTAGGTACGGAATGTGCATGGCGCCGGCGTTCCTTTGCATTAAATCCTCATTAAACTTTGTTTATCGGAGAAATTGGTTCAGGTATTTTCGTAACAAATTGTAACTTAGGCGCACGTTTTAACCAACATTCACTTTAACGTATCAACTATGAAAAACCTGAAAGTATGGATGCTACTAGCGTTTCTGACGGTCACTGCTCCGTTGTTTGCGCAGACTACACCCGCTAAAGCTGAAAAAGACAAGACTACCGAAGTTAAAACCAAAAAAGACGGTACACCCGACAAGCGCTACGCCGAAAACAAGAAATTAAAGAAGGACGGCACGCCCGACAAACGGTACAGCGAAAACAAAAACCTGAAAAAAGACGGTACGCCCGACAAGCGCTACAAATCCAATAAGGCCGACACCACTAAAACGGCCAAGAAAAAATAGACTGATCAAAATATAAGCGGCAATATTTCGCCGGAAAATTTAGGGTAAGCGCCCGACTGGTTGTCATTCCAATGTACAACCCAAGTCGGGCGCTTATTTTTTTATCAACAATCATCATCAGTGCAATGAATGTAGCCTTAGCGGATGACCACGTCACAGTTTTAAGCAGGGACAGGGAGTCGGATTTTGAGAAGATTTTCAAAAAACACTTCAAAGGCCTGCACGCTTATGCCTGCACCATTTTAAAGGACGATATCATGGCCGAGGAAATGGTCCAGAATGTGTTTTGCAGGTTGTGGGAAAAGACAGACCATATCGAGATCCGCGAATCCGTGAGCGGCTACCTCTACCGGTCGGTTTACCATGAAAGCCTCAATTATCTGAAACATCTTAAAGTAAGGGACGCCTATCAGACGTATGCCATCAACCAAATGGAACACAGTAACAACACTTCTCATCCTCTCGAACTCTCCGAATTGGAAAGCAGGCTGGAAATAGCATTGCGGGAGCTGCCCGAAAAATGCCGGACGATTTTCCAGATGAGCCGGTTTGAAGAATTGAAATACCACGAAATCGCTGACCGCCTGCAATTGCCCGTAAAGACGATTGAAAACCAAATGGGCAAGGCGTTGAAGCTGCTCCGGCTTAAACTGGTCGATTTTTTACCCGCCTCATTTCTAATTTTTTTCCTCAGTTGATCAGTCATGAAAACAGAAACAAATCCCAATATAGATGACCTGCTGGTCAAGTCATTACTCGATGAAGCGAATGTGGCAGAACAGATCGAGATCAGCCAATGGCTCTCGGACAGCGACGAAAACCAGCGTTACTTTGAGCATTTCGAATTGATATGGAACCAGAGTAAGCAATTGGCAGTGCACAGTACGATTGACGAAAACGCCGCATGGGAGCGGTTCCGGAAAAGGACGCGGATTGTCGCGGAGGAGCCGGAGGTGGTCGCGTTGTATCCCAAACCGTTTTTCAGGATACTCAGAATGGTCGCCATGGTAATGATGACAGCCGGCGTAGGTTGGCTGAGCTACCTGGCGGCCACCCGGACCAATGCCAATGAGCTGCTGACCGTAAGCTCGGGCATGGAGACATTGACGGATACATTGCCCGACGGCTCGGTGGTAACGCTCAATAAAAAATCGACTATTTCTTATCCGGAGCAGTTCAATGGGGACACCCGGGCGGTAAGATTGACCGGAGAAGCGTTTTTCCATGTGACGCCCGATAAGTCGAAGCCCTTCATCATTTCGGTTAATGACGTCAAAGTGAGAGTTGTAGGCACTTCTTTCAATGTAAAGGACAATGCAAACCAAACGGAGGTTATCGTCGAGACAGGTATCGTCGAAGTTTCGAAAGATCACCGTAAAGTGACACTCACGCCGAGGGAGGAAGTAACGGTGATGAAAAGGGGTTCTGGATTGCTGAAAAGTCAGACGGAGGACGAATTCTATAATTACTATCGTACCAACAAACTGGTCTGCAACGGCACGCCGCTGTGGAGGCTCGTGGAAATCCTCAATGAAGCCTACGAAGCAGATATCGTCATCGGAAACGACGGGCTGAGACATTTACCGATCAATACCACCTTCGACCAAAACAACCTCGAAACCATTCTGGGTATCATCAGTGAAACCCTTACAGTCAAAGTAGAACATCAGGGAAGGCAGATCATTTTGAAATAGCGCTTATCTTTCGGAATGAATCAAACTTTTATATTCCGCAATGCATTACGACTCGCTGTCATCTTCATTGTGGTCCCGTGTTGCTGTTTTGCCCAGCAGATATTGCAAAAACCGGTTGATGTCTCCGTGAGAGAGCAGCCGGTTTCTGCTGTTTTGAAGATGATAGGGGACCAGGGGAAATTTTACTTTTCCTACAACAGCAATCTGATTCCCGGCGACAGCTTAGTTACGCTGAATGCGTCCGGAAGGAGTGTGAAGCAGGTTTTGGATCAGCTTTTCAAAAATAACTATCAATACCGTGAGAAAGGGGACTATCTGATCATACTCCCGGCCGCCAAAGAAAAGACATTGCATATAACCGGGCACATCGTTGACATTGAAACCGGTAAACCCGTGGATTATGCGAGCATTTATTCCCGCCAATTATTGATTTCGACACTTTCCGGGGACGACGGCGAATTCAGGCTACGGTTAAAAGACAGAAGTTTTCCAGTTAATCTCACCATCAGTAAGGTAGGTTACGGCGATACGACGATTGTTATCCATTCCGCTGACGAGGCCAACCAGCAGATCAGGATTGCGCAACAAGCTGTCGACCTTGATCCGCTGATCGTGCGCTATTCGGAAGGTGAATCCACCTGGCTCGGACGTTTGTTCCTTTCGTCGAAGTTACGGGCGCAAAGCAGGAATATCGGGCGGTTCTTTGTCGCGTTGCCCTACCAGGCCTCGCTCACGCCCGGGTTGGGAACGCACGGACGTATGAGCTCGCAAGTGGTCAACAAGTTTTCTCTTAACGTCTTGGGCGGCTACACGGCTGGCGTAAGCGGAGTGGAAATTGCCGGAGGTTTTAACATATCCAAACAGGACGTCCGTTTTGCGCAGGTCGCCGGTATGTTCAATATCGTTTCCGGCCATGTACATGGGGCGCAGGTAGCTGGTTTTGGCAATCATATCCTTGATTCCCTGAGCGGAGTGCAGGTTTCGGGTTTTAGTGGCAATGTGAAACGGCATGTTGACGGGGTGCAGGTGAGCGGCTTTTTAAGTCGCGCGGGTAGCAAGATCAGCGGAGTGCAGATTTCGGGCGCTATGAGCCTGATCCGTGACGGCGGAAACGGGGCGCAAATTTCTGGTGGATACAACCAGGTTTTGGGGCCATATCAGGGCATTCAAATTGCTGGTGCCGCTAATTTCGCCAAAAGTGAGACTCAGGCCACTCAGATATCCGGGGGCGTGAACTTTGCAAAGGATATTAAAGGACTGCAATTGGCGCCGTTCAACATTGCCAAACGAATCCGTGGAGTGCAGCTCGGAATCATTAATATAGCAGATAGCTCGTCGGGCGTAAGCCTGGGTTTAATCAATATTATCAGGAAAAGTACCTCCAATTTATCGGTATATGCCAGCGAGGTAGCTGCATTGAATGTGGCCTGGAAAATGGGGACGCATAAATTTTACAGTATACTGATGGGTGGCACCGGGCTTAACAACCAGCACAAGATCTACACTTTTGGTGCGGGTATCGGGAGAGAGTTTTTGCCGTTTCAAAAAGTGGGGTTCTTTGTTGAAATCCTTAATCAGAATATTTACCAGGGAAGCTGGGAGGAAATGCCGGCTTTATACCGGTTCCAGGCAGCCGTCAATTATAAACTAAACAAGCGCATTCTGATATTTGCCGGGCCTTCATTCTCGATTTTTGACAGCGACGGTGCGGAAACCCGGAAAGGTTACAGGACGTTCCCGATCAGTGGTTACCCAAGCTTTGATATGGGGAACAAAAATTTGAGCTCATGGATTGGCTGGCAGGGGGGTGTCAGCTGGCGTTATGGACGGCTTTAAATATATAAAAACAGGCCCTACATGCACAGGGCCTGTTTTTATATTGAGTAAGTGATTAGTTGATTGAAACACCGGCACTTGCGTGGCCCAACAGGGTCGTCCCAATTACACCACCAGTTTCCGCACAGCTGAAGACCAACATCAAGCGGTCACCTGCGTTAACAGGGATATTAAGTCCGGAAGCAGTGGCTTGTGTTATAGTTCCAACTGAGATAATGCCGGGTAGTGCCGGAAGGGCGACTTCGGCACCGATAAGAGGTTGGAAAAGGTTTACTCCTGCTGGCGCGGCAAACAGTTGTGCTTTGATATTGTAGGTGGATAGAAGGGAGTTAATAGCCACTGTACTACTAAACATTCCTGAAATACTGGTTATCGTACCTGCACGAGGCACTGAAAATGCCATATTGCCGGTAAGTAACGAACCGTCTATAAATGGTAATGACGCCACCAAACCCGCAAGAGAGGCTCCAAATCCAATCGCGGAACCTGTACCGACAAGACCTCCCAAAAGTGTCGTCATAGTAATAGGGGTACCTGATGCGAACGGAATGATGGCGCCGCCGCCAGAAGAGGCAGCGGATTTCAATGGCTGCCAGGCAACCCCATCAAAATAATAGAAGCCGGCAGCACCGTCCGTCTGATAAACCAGCAAACCCGTGGCCGGGGCAGGGATAAGCGTACGGAATGCCTCGGGCATTCTCGGTATCAATAAACCTTTAAGGGGGGCTTGGATTTCGAGCTGTGCGCTGGGATGAGGAACCAGGGTCCCGACACCTACCTGTGCGTGGACAGTGAATGCAAACAGGGCTAAAATGGTGGTCAGTAAGACTTTTTTTGCTCTTTGAAAAGAGACGCGGACGTTAAATAGATATATGTTTTTCATGAGGACGCGAGTTTATTGTTTGATAATTTTTACTACCTGACTTTGGCCATCTGCTGTTTTGATCTGCACCAGATAGGTGCCTGCAGGGTAGTTCTTCATATTAAATTCCTGATCGGGCTTTGGCTTGGACAGTTCCAGGAATGACCTACCCGAAAGGTCGGTCACTTTCAGGCTGGCCAATTCGACATTGGCGCCAATACGGAGCTTGTCCACTACCGGGTTCGGATACGCGCTAATCAGATCTGTTAAGCCCAGATCAATACTTCTAATAGCACTGTATGCAAAACTGCCATCGGTATCGACCATTTTGAGCCGGTAATACTGTACACCTTTTCTCGGTGCAGCATCCTGGAACGAATAGTCTTCCTGAGCCTTGCTGTCGGTAGCCGCTTTTACTGCTCCCAATGCATTCCATTTCCGGGTATCCTCGCTCTGCTGAACCTCAAAGAAATCGCTGTTTCTTTCCTCCGAAGTCTGCCAATACAGCATGGTCAGATTTTCCAGACGTTTAGCGCGGAAGCTGATCAGTGTAACTGGTAGCGCCCCTTCCTGCGCAGCTGTTACTGACGTCAGGTTAGTCAGCGCGGCCAGATTATTGGACACATAATGCGTGATTGTGTTCACGGTACTACCCGTCGTGGTTACGAACGTCGCATTACCATGCGCTACCTGTAAGGTGGCTTCGGTATTGCCGTTCAACTCGGACGTCTGATAGAACAATCCGACGTTGCCGATGAAATCGACCGGCGTACTAAAGTTGTAAACGCGGCTAATACTTGGAGGTACACCGGGAATAGCAATGGGTGAGATTGTCAACGTTCTCGAATCAATTAGAAAGTTGGCTGTGGGAATCAGGGTCAGGCCGTCGATGGCCACTTGCGTATTAGCAGCGATAAAAAAGCCATCTGTTCCCGCCGATAACTGCCCGAAAGCATGCATAGTGGGAAGCAACGCCAGCTGGCAAAATAGTAAATAACGTTTCATAGAATTATTTGGTTGGATTTAGAAAAAAAATGCAAATAAATATAGGAAAAAGTAATATTTAATAATGCAGTTGATGTAAAAAAAAATTTGTTTTGAAGGGCTTGAATTTGAAATACTTGTAGAATATCATCGATCCTCATTGCGCAGCCTGGCGCGGTTCAAACATCTTTTTTTAATTAAAATTTAGGGTATGGGCCGTCCGCGTTGTCGATAGATTGCATACAGCAAGACGATCGTGTTGAAGGCCTGCAATAAAAGTCGTCACGAGCTGCATGCATTTAAACCACTTTATTTTAAATGCATTGACCATGAAAAATTTAATCGCTTATCCATTCCGGATCATTTTAACTGCTATCATCCTCCTTACTTCCTTTTTCGCATTTGCTCAAAAAGACAGCACCGCAGCCGTGCATATAGGGTTTATTTATCCCGTAAGCTCAAATGGAAAGAACGCAGCCTCCTATACGAACCGGTTTTCTCTGCATGCCATCGCCGGACTTTCCAAGGCGGAGACAGGCTTTACATTGGCAAGCGTCGCCAACGTTATCAGGCAAGATGCAAGTGGAGTACAAATCGCAGGTGTAACCAATGTGATCGGTAATTCGGCTAGTGGTGCGCAATTGGCTGGTGTGGCCAACATCACAGGTAATTCGGCGAGCGGCGCACAGATTGCCGGCTTTGCAAATGTGACCAGAAATGAAGCGAAGGGCGCTCAGGTGGCGGGTTTCATGAATCTTGCCGGAAATGCGGGCGCGGCCCAAGTGGCGGGCTTTACCAATATCGCCCGGAAAGATGCGAAAGGCTTGCAATTGGCAGGCTTTTTCAACAAAGGAAACGAAGTGAATACACAGGTGGCGGGTTTCGCCAATGTCGCGAAAAAAGTAAAAGGTATCCAGCTGGCCGGTTTCATCAACATCGCCGACAGCAGTGATTATCCTATCGCTCTTTTTAATTTTATCAAAAACGGGGAAAAATCGGTGGCGGTTACCCTCGATGAAACGATGACCGGCATTGTATCCTTTCGCTCGGGCGGGCGCGTGCTGTACGGGATTGCCGGTATAGGATATAATTTCAAAGATAACCCGAAAGATATGTATGCCATCGAGGCGGGATTGGGTGCCCACGTTCCGGCTGGCCGCAACCTGAGGGTGAATATAGAAGCAATAAGCCACACACTGACTGACTTTGAAGGCGGAAGCTACTTTAAAAACTCGCTTCGCATACTCCCCGCGTTGAAATTCGGCAACCGCTTCGAGGTATTCGCAGGACCAACGCTGAATTATGTAAGCTACGAACGCGAAAATGACTATGATTTTGTCAAAAAGTATATCTGGAAAAATAATAAGTCGACAGATTTCCAGGGTCTTTTCGTAGGGTTCAACACAGGTGTACAGTTGCTGTTCTGATGCCGACCTTGCGTTACAGGCTGGCCCTACGGGGCTGGCACTCATTGTCAGACGTGATATTTCTGATACTGGTAAAGCTTTGGCCCTATCGCCGGAACGTGATCCTGATCAATCTCGCGCGCTGCTTCCCCAACCTCTCCGAAAAGGAAGTAAAGCAAATGGTTACCGCCTATTTTCGGCATCTGGCCGACCTCATTGTGGCGCCGTTCATGATCAGTAACCTCAGACGCAACGAACTCGACCGCCTGGTAAAATATGAAAACATGGGCCTGATCAAGGAGTTGCTCGAACAAAACAAAAGCATTGTGCTCATGGCGTCGCATTATGGAAACTGGGAATACCTGCTATCGCTGCCGTTACAAACAAACTGCCAGGTGCTCGCAGCCTATTCGCCGGTTTCCAACAAGCTTGTGAATGGCTGGCTATGCAAAATGCGCAGCAAGTTCGGAATAAAGCTGATCCCTAAGTCGGAATGGTACCGGCAGACACTAAGCTGGTGCGAGCGGACCCCGGCCATATTCGTGACCATTGCCGACCAGCGGCCGCCCGAATCGGGGAAATATTATCTGGATTTTATGAACCGAAAGACATTTATCCAGTCGGGAGCGGCGCGCATTGCGATCAACCGGAACGCGGCGGTGGTGTACCTGGATGTAGTGAAAGAGGGGCGGAACGCTTACCGGTTCCGGTTCAATCTCATCACCACGCAGGCCAGCAGGCTGGGAGAGGCCGACATTATGGAACGCTATTATAAGTCGCTGGAAACCACGATCAAAAGGCAACCGGAACTGTGGTTGTGGTCGCATAACAGGTGGAAGTTCAGCGCCAGACAGGGCCAAAAGCCGGTCACGGTGCGGAATTTGTTGTAAAATTCAGCAAAAGGTAGGTCAATATCCCCAATTTAGGTTTTGATAGAATATTTTGTAATAAACTAAGAATGAGTGTCTTGTGAAAAACTGGCGCTTTCGGAACCATTATTTTGCGGTGCCGCGGTCAAACCAAGTTTATTTACTAAAACAAAGCATTATGAGAAAATTAGCATTCATGGGTGTGTTTGTCATCGCCGCGATGGTTGTAGGTTGTAACGACGACGATGAGACAAACGACCCGACTCCCGTATTGCCCGAGCTGAAAGTAAGCACTACACTTTCAGGGGCGAACGAAGTACCCGCTAATCCATCAACAGCTACCGGTACAGTGGATGGTGTGTTAGATCAGGAGAGCCGGATTTTAAGTCTTAATATCATGTACAGTGACTCTGCGGCCGCGGATTCATCGTCAGCTGATTCGGTTTTCATCCCTACTGGATGGCACATTCACAAAGCCCCAGCCGACTCGACCGGCTCGGTGGTGATCGACTTCGGTACCGATTTCAAAACACCTTTCGCATTCCAGGACACGCTGACAGAAGCGCAGGTGGCGGATCTGAAAGCAGGTTTGTATTATGTAAATATTCATACGGCCAAGTACCCGAACGGGGAAATCAGAGGACAGTTAAAAGCCGAAGAATAAGTCACCCGGTTTAATGCGCCAATATGGTGCTTACCAGCAAAAAGAGCGGCTCCTAACGGAAACCGCTCTTTTGCGTTTTTTTATTGTGGTTTCAATGACCTTAGAACAGCGTTTTCGCTTTTTCAAGGGCAGTGTCGAGGCCGGATGCGTCGGAGCCGCCTGCTGTGGCAAAGAAAGGCTGGCCTCCGCCTCCTCCACGTATTTCTTTGGCAAGATCTTTCACGATTTTTCCTGCATTCAGGCCTGTTTCCGCTACAATATTTTCAGCGATAAAAACAGAAAGTTGTGGTTTTCCTGAAATCTCAGTCCCGAACACGGCGATCAGGTTTTCTATCTGGTCACGAAGTTCATAAGACAGTTGTTTCAACGAATCCGCACTCGGAACATCCACTTTCTGAACGATGAGGTTGAATGTGCTGTGGGTTTCCATATTCTCCACCAGTGCAGTCTTCAATGCCTGAATTTTCTCGTTTTCAAGGGCAGCGATCTTTTTCTGCAAACTCGAACGCTCTTCGATCAGACTTTCTACTGCTTTCACCAGATCAGTCGGCCCTTTTAGCAGATCCTTGATCTTGTTTAATGTTTCCTCCTGCTGGCGCATTAATTCCAATGCTTTTTCACCTGTGACGGCTTCAACGCGACGAACACCTGCCGATACAGAGCCTTCCGAAATGAATTTGAATACACCGATCTCGCCGGTTGACGGTACGTGCGTACCCCCGCAAAGCTCGAAAGAGAACTTAGGATCAAAAATGATCAGACGAACGAAATCGCCGTATTTTTCTCCGAAAGTCGCGGTAGCTCCGGCATCCAGCGCTTGCTGAATAGGCACATTCCGTCTTTCGTCCAGAGCGATGTTCTCGCGGATCTTTTCATTGACCCGGTCTTCGATCTTTTTCAGTTCTTCATCAGTCACTTTCGAGAAATGTGCAAAGTCGAAACGCAGCACCTCGTCATTCAGGAACGAGCCTTTCTGGCTCACATGCGTTCCCAACACCTCGCGCATAGACGACAGCATCAAGTGCGTAGCCGTGTGGTTTGATTTAATTTTATTACGACGGTCAATATCGATCTTCGCAGTAATAATACCCGCTTCCTGCAAAGCAGAATCAAGGTCCTTATCCCGCGATATATGTACAAAAAGATCGTTTTCCTTCTTAGTATCAACAATAGCAATCCTCCTTCCTCCTTCTTCCTTCGTCCCCAAAACCAATTCCCCTGTATCCCCCACTTGTCCCCCCATTTCAGCATAAAACGGCGTGCGGTCGAGCACAATATGGTATTCTTCGCCTGTTTTCGTTTTCACCTTCCGGTACTTCACGATATGGCTGTGTGTTTCTTCAAAATCGTAGCCAAGGAACTCCACACCGTCGTATTCGCGTAGTTCGATCCAGTCGGTTGCTTCTTTGGCGGCATCCTGGCGCGAGCGTTTTTTCTGCTCTGCCAATGCATCCTGGAAGCCGGTTTCGTCGATTTGGAAGCTTTTCTCGCGTGCAATCAATGCGGTAAGGTCAACCGGGAATCCGAAAGTGTCGCTGAGTTCGAAAACTTCATCGCCTGGGATCGTGTTGATACCATTTTCTTTCAGACCCGACATAACGACATCAAGTCTTTTCAAACCGGATTCGAGTGTACGCAGGAAGCTTTTTTCCTCTTCCAGGATCACCCGTGTTACGAATTCTTCCTGATCTTTCAATTCCGTGAAAACATCCTTGAACTGCTCGGCCAAAACCGGAACCAGTTTATGGAAAAACGGCTCCTGGAAGCCCAGGTACGAATATCCGTAACGGACTGCGCGGCGCAGAATGCGACGGATCACGTATCCCGCCTTCACATTCGAAGGCAGCTGACCATCGGTAATAGCAAATGAAACAGCGCGGATGTGATCGGAAATCACACGCATGGCGATATCGGCAAATGGCTCGTCGTTCTGGCCGTATTTTTTGCCTGATAATGTTTCCAAAACCTGAATGGTATTTTGGAAAACGTCAGTGTCGTAGTTTGAAGTTTTTTGCTGAATGGCCATGCAAAGGCGCTCGAAGCCCATGCCGGTATCGACGTGCGTGGAAGGTAACGGAATGAGCGAACCGTCGGCTTTCCGCTCGAATTGCATGAATACCAGGTTCCAGATTTCCACCACCTGTGGGTGATCGTTGTTAACCAGCGATTTGCCCGAAACTTCCGCCACTTCGGCCGGTGTGCGCAAATCGACGTGGATTTCCGAACAAGGCCCGCAAGGACCTGTATCGCCCATTTCCCAGAAGTTATCTTTTTTGTTACCAAGAATAATCCGGTCTTCGCCTACAATGCCTTTCCAAAGGTCCCAGGCCTCCTGGTCAAACGGAACGCCATCTTTACTATCACCTTCAAAAACAGATACATATAAACGGTCTTTCGGAAGCTTATAAACCTCCGTCAGCAGTTCCCACGCCCAGGCAATCGCTTCTTTTTTGAAATAATCACCAAACGACCAGTTACCAAGCATTTCGAACATGGTATGGTGATAGGTGTCGAAACCCACATCTTCAAGGTCGTTATGCTTTCCTGACACGCGCAGGCATTTCTGTGTGTCGGCAATCCGGCGGGAAGGAGGCGTGCCATTCCCGAGGAAGAAGTCCTTGAACTGCGCCATTCCCGAGTTATTGAACATCAGGGTAGGGTCGTTTTTGGCCACCAACGGAGCGGACGGTACTATTAGGTGTTCTTTACTACGGAAAAAATCAAGAAAAGCCTGACGTATTTGATGCGAGGTCATTGTATCTGTTTTGGTACTAATATCATCCTTAAAATTGCCGCAAAGGTAACGAAAAATCTCATTTAGTGAGGGTGGTAGGTGAGCTTTCCGAGGTTGTAAGCGCCGAAACATCCGAGTCCGTCCTCGATGTTGGTGTAGATCAATGAGGGTTCCGTAAAAGGATCGTCAGTGTTTTGCCGCGATTCGATCGAGCGGTGATATTTGAAATAATTTATATCCGTGTTATAAACTGCCATGGTGACCGAGAGGATTTTACTTTTTGAGTGAAAAATTGGCTGCACATTATTCCCCTGGCCAGTAACAAAATTAGGCATATTGGCCTTTCCTAAGGGCGAGGAAAAGAGACTTCCATCCAGGTTTTGATCGCTCTGAAATTCATTTCGCCCCCCGGCTTCATCCCAGTTAAAGCTAAACTCATTTTTGATCCTTTGTTCACCGGATTTGGGGTTTTTCGGGTCAGGGACACTGTATTCCAACTCCATAGCGGCCCTTACCCTATAGTAATTTGCCTTGGCGGGGATATCGCGCCAGTTCATTTTCAATGTAATAGTTGTGTCCCGGAGAGAAAAAGGATTACTGGCTATCAGGGTGTCCAAAAAGTACGATTGAATGACTGGTGCCTCCGCCGGTACCGTGCACTTTGCTTTTACATTCCTTTGACCATCCGAGATATAAAGTGTATATGTTTTCGAAGCCAGGATGGGAAATTTACTCTGTTCTATGCTGTACATCCGTGTTGTGCCGTCAAATGGAATGGTTACCTCAAGTGTGCCATCCGAAATCTTAACCAATGCGTTGCTAATGACATCCCCGGTGGCCTCTGACTCTGTAAACAATGGAACGGATTCAGAAACTGCCACATTGATCCGTGGCGCTTGCGGTGATATAAATGACTGAACGACAAGTTTGGATGTAGTTTTTGGAAGTCTGGATTCCGGAATATCCGTAACGGGCGTTTCGCACGATGTAAGTCCGGTCGTGATCAAAAAAATAATGTATAGCGGTTTCATTGTACAATTAGAATTTGAAATTATAACTAAATGAAGGTAGTATGGGAAACAGGGAGTATTTTTTCAATGTGTATTTTGAGGCATTTCCGTAGTGCTCCATGTCTTTCCCCATATCGTAGAAAAAGGGGTTTTTCCTGTTGTACACATTATATATGCTAATCTCCCAGGTCCTTTCATGTCGTTTCTTTTTCTTGTGAAACTGTATAGCGGCGTCCATTCTATGATAGGGTTCCGCGCGGAAATTGCTTCGCTCCTGGTATTCGGTCAGTTCGGTGACCAGCAAATGGTCGTCATTGGAACTTGCCTGCCCAAAGAAATATTCCCTGACACCGTTGAACTTGGCTACCGGCAATGTTAGCGCATTGCCGGTTCCATAGACCCAGTTTGCCGATAATGTGATCTTTTTGTTGATTTCGTAAATCCCAACCAGCGATAAGTCATGTCTGCGGTCATAGCGAGGAAAGAATGTCTTTCCGAAATTCAATTCAGGGAAATTCCAATAAGTCCATGATAAGGTATAGCCAATCCAGCCAGAGAGTCTGCCTGTCTTTCTCTGGATCAGAAATTCCCCTCCATAGGACCATCCTTTTCCACTGGTAACATTGTCTTCCCAACTCAACTCATTCGCATTTCCTCCAGTAATATCCAGGAAGGATGCCCCTTCCTTGTAGCTGATAATATGGTTCATTTTTTTGTAGTATCCTTCGAGAGTAATTGTCAGCGCGGGCTTCTCTATGTCTTTAGCAAAGCCGGCTGCAAACTGTTCAGACCGTTGCGGGGCGATCCTGCCTGTGGCGGGAACCCACAAGTCGGTAGGCAGGCCAAGGCCTGTATTGGAAAGCAAATGCATATATTGGTTCATCTGCGCATAAGAAGCCTTAAATGAAAGGTCATGCGCTAACCTCCACGCAGCTGAAAATCGTGGTTCAGGCCTCAAATATTTTCCTGTTTTGGTTTGATAAATACTGATTCTCAATCCTGCATTTATCTTTAGAGGATCGAACACCCGCCAGGTGTCTTCCAGGTAAATACCGCCTTCCAATGATTTATAAGATTGATTGGTGCGCTGATCCTGTGTGACGATGTCAGTACCCGTGATGGCAAGGGCGGAAGGAACGGATTTGTGAAAAGTAGCCTGTAAACCGAACTTAACGACATGGCTGGAAGACGGATAAAAATCTAGATCAGTTTTGATACCCAGGTCCCTGATCCTGGAATGGTATTGCATGCTATATTCGCTGGATTTACTCCCATCCGGGCCTATATCTTTGAAATAATCGGATATGCCGAAATCGAAATCGCTGAATATCAGTGAAGTGTTTACAAAGAGTTTCTGGGTCAGCAAATGGTTCCATCGCACAGTAGCCGTTGCATTGCCCCAGTCAAGCCGTGTTTTTCCCTCATAAGTCTTACTCTTTTCATTGACATACAGTTTATCCTTTCCAAAATATCCGCTTAGGTATAGTTTATCTTTTTTGCCAAGACCGTAATTCATTTTTGCATTCAGATCATAGAAATAGTACCCGGGCCTGACCTGATCCTCATTTCCTCTTTGTTGTCGTGCGATGAATGGTGAAGCGATCACATCCAGGTAAGTCCGGCGACCGGAAACCAGGAATGAGGATTTCTCTTTTTTGATTGGCCCTTCCAGCGTCAAACGTGAGGAGATCAGCCCGATTCCGCCCTGGCCATGCAGCTTATCCTTGCTTCCTTCCTTCATATTCATTTCGACCACGGAAGATAACCGGCCGCCATACCGGGCCGGAAATCCTCCTTTTGTGAGTTCGACGCCCTTAATCGCATCGCTGTTGAAGACTGAAAAGAAACCGAACAAGTGGTTCGCATTGTAAACCACAGCATCGTCGAGGATAATCAAATTCTGATCGGGCCCGCCACCGCGAACATAGAGCCCCGTCTGTCCTTCGGTGCCCTTTTGCACCCCGGGCATCAGTTGCAGCACTTTCAATACATCTTTCTCCCCGAAGAGCGCCGGGATCTTCTTGATTTGGCCGACGGGAACCTCGATCTGACTCATTTGAGCACGTTGGCTTACATTGTCGTCACGATTGGCTTTCACCACTACCTCTTCCAACTGGTTGGCAGAAGTAAGAAACACATCCAATTCAGTGTTTTTCTGCAAACCGACCTTGCGGTCCTGCTTTTCATAACCTACAAGTGAAAAAGATAAAACGGCAGAATCCGAAGCCGGAACAGTGAGGGAATAAAAACCATAACTATTGGTGGCAGTTGCATAAGAGGTGCCGCCAATATACACGTTCACGCCAGGAAGCTGTTCCCTGCTTTTCTCCTCCCGAACAAAACCGCTAATGGTTATACGTTGCTCCGCAAAGGAGCCGATGCTGTATAGGAACAGCGCTGCTATTAAATGTATTCTCATGGCTATAAGATATTATGTTGATGAATTGAAGATTCGCAAGCCGCGCCTCTGCGACTTGCGAAGGCTTAAATACTAATCATGCAGGACGAAAGGTACCCTCTCTCTCGCCAGCTCTTCATTGTCCATCCAGGCTGTGATGTCGAGAAAGACATTAGTTGTCTTATTGATGTCATATAAAAATGATTCTTTGATCTTTACCTCGCTTGTCTCGTTAGATTTCTTTTGTGTGGAGAAAAGGACTTTCTCATATTTGTCCTTAACAATCAGGGAGTAATCGGTTACCTTGGCGTGAGCAGGTTTTATGACGGCTTCTATGCGAATACTATCGTTGTCATCAAGAACCTGATGTGACTTTGGCGAGAATACTGTAATCTCAGGCGAATCCACTTTCTTTTCGTCGCAACCAAGTAGCGCTATTGACAATCCGGTGGCTAGCGCCAAAAAAAGGTTCGTTTTCATTGGTAAGTAGTTTTTAAGTGATGAATAAATAATAAATGCACGGATATATTTGAGACATATTCATAGCCAGCTACATATGCTGCACATCTGATTTTTTTTATTCTTCAAATAACTACCTCCATAAAATGCCGCATGCAGTCCGCGTCGATCAGCGAGGGGTCCAGACAGATGGGGTTGCTGACGAAATGAATGCATTTAGCAAGTTCAAATACCTTAATGTCTTTTTTGGGCTTCCAGATATAGGCTTTGACCTTGCGTTTGAGTTTGCAATTTTGAGTGGCCATGTAAGGTTGTGGGTTCGTTATTTCGATTTTGTGCTAAAAAGCGCGTCGAAGTCTTTCCATAAACCATCCCGCTCATTTGGTTCTAATCTGATTTTCCACTTTATCCTTGATAAAACCTTTTTTGTTTTTTCAAATTGAAATGCCTCCCAGGGGACGTGGCCTTTGTTAAGTGTATGCTTCCAGTCTTTCTGATCCAGCCAGTGTCCGTTGGCTATGCCTTCCTGGATTTTTAGATAAGGTTCATAGTCGGCATATAAGCTTCTTGTAATGGGTTCAAATCCTTCTGCTTTAATTTTGAGCAAAGCATTAGGTGGGATATGGAGCCTGCCTTTGCCGTGGTTTAGTTTAACCGTTCCAATCTGCTCTCCGGCCAGAAAAACTTCCACAGTGCAGTTCTTTACGCCTTTACCAGTTGACGGGGAAACAACCTTAATATCCGTCCGGGCGATCAGTGGCTGGGGCGGTTTTTTACTGGTCTTGCGGAAATAGATAGGAGAGGTAAAGGCGACGGAGCGCTTGCCTCCGGCGAAGGGAAGAAGACTGTCACTCCGCTCGGCGCGCCGGCAAAAAGCCAGTACATCAAGGTCTCGCGGATTCTCCCAGGTATTACGGCCATAAACCTTCACGACGTACCAGGCATTGTCTTCTTCGGATATTTTGTGGCTTGTTTTGAAACGCCTCGATTTGTATTTCCTGAGGTCCCAGAGATGTGCGATGCTGCCATTACGGAACAAAACGACATAAGTAAGGAAGTCGTCAGGGTCACCGGATGCGTAGGCCTGGATGTTTAGTTCATGCCCTTGGGCATTGGCCCGGACGATGTCACCAAGCCCGAATTGGCCATCGATATCGGCGAAAACAATGGGCCCGGAGGTTACGAAAGTCCTGCCTTTTTGCGCGGCTTCGGTTACCTGCTGGACCGGGTCACGCTGCACCGGTTCAAGGTTCTTGGTTGTATCAGTCTGAAAATAAGTACGCATTGATCCGTACCAAAATTTATTATCACGTGGATAGCCGCCGTCCAGCTCCGAAAAAGCGGACATCATATATCCCTCATTCAGAATATGAAACCAGATATCCTGGTAAAAATAATTGTCGTACATATAGCCCATAACAGCCATGCCGCTCCACGGATTGCCGGATAAAAGGCCGAAAGAAAGGTTGCTGACCACATTGGTTGTGTATTTGCTGATATTTCCCCTTTGCTGCCACCAGTATGACGTCGGATGAGGGATTATGGCTAATGCATTCTGTGTTTTTGAGTACCGTGCAATGACTTCCAGATCGGGAATAGACTTGAATTTGAGCCACGAATAGTCCCAGGACGTATTTTGGTCCGACTGATAATATTGTGTTTCGTAGGTAGAATCAATGAGGTTGCCGAAGTTGTTCAATGTACTTTTCAAACCCAGCCACCACACATGGCTTGTGCGGTATTTGGGCATTTCAGCGCCATAAAACATCCTGAACCGCCCATCGCTGACCTTTGCATATGCCTTTTGCCAGGTACTGTCGGTATAGCCAGCCCATCCCTGGCAAGCACTGATAAAATCGACTCCCTGGGCCAGGCAAATCTTCCTGACCTGCCGCAGCATGGTGTCATTATCCGGCTTGTCGGAGTACAAGTGCGCGTGACCATCGCCATTGATCCAACCTCGTTTTTTGAGATCGATCCAAGGTTCGAGTACAATGTGGGCGTTTGTTCCAATGCCTTCGCGAATGGTAAATGTGAAGTCCTGAGCCAGATAATCGATGCCATGTATAACTTTGGCGGTATAAGTCCCAGGTTTGAGGGGCAATTC
Source organism: Dyadobacter sp. MSC1_007 (assembly GCF_023667495.1). Taxonomy (GTDB): domain Bacteria; phylum Bacteroidota; class Bacteroidia; order Cytophagales; family Spirosomataceae; genus Dyadobacter. The sequence goes on along the minus strand of NZ_JAMOZL010000017.1, from coordinate 56,438 downwards.
AAATGTACCGTCCTCCTCCGTGAAAATGCCTTCACAATGTTCATAGTAAGTGGCCTGTAACTTGCCAGTGGTGTCTTTTATAATGATCCGGGCCGACATTGGTTCGTGCGAGGCGGCGTCAGTTATCCGCCCTTTGATTCCTTCGAAACCCGGCAACGCTGTTAATTCCGTTTTTTGAGATTGCGCGATAACGCATAATGGCATTGCACAAATCAGGACACAAAAGACGATGAATTTGGAATGGATCATTATTGATTCTGGATTAACAATGGGTTCAGGTCCATTTCAATCTGAGGGATCGGGAAAAGTTTGTGCTTTTCATATTGAAAATTGGCCTTACCCTGCTCGGCGAGCAAAGGCGACGCATATTCTTTTCCCCATCGGATCAGGTCGAAATAACGATGTCCTTCAAGCGCCAGTTCCACCCTGCGCTCGTGGCGTAGCCGTTGTCGCAAAGTCGCCTGGTCACCCGGTGGTATCGGAGGCATTTCAACTCCTTTTCGGGCGCGCACCGAATTAATGTCGGCCACGGCATCGTTCAAGCGTGCATTCTGTTCTATCAGCGCTTCGGCATGGATGAGCAGGATCTCCGCATAGCGTAACACTATGTAATTGATGCCTTCGCCATTAGTCCAGCCATTGACCGCTTCGCCCATGGTTGCAGGATCAAAAACGTATTTGCGCGCGACATAACCGGTTACTGTGTTCGGCCCCTTCTTCGGGTCATAAGGCGCTCCAAACCGGTCATCGCCTGGACTGAAAATGGTATATTTAAGCCGGGGATCGCCTTTTTCGTAAGCTTTTACAAGTTCTTTGGTCGGATTATTAAAACCCCATCTGCCAAAATCGAGACTTATCTCAGTACCGCCGCCCCAGCCATTGGTTTTGTAAGCCTGTACTTCAAAGATCGATTCAATGGTATTCTGATCGTTCTGATTATTGAACTGCGCCAAATAATCAGTAGTAAGCTGATAATCGTTAGAGGAAATCACTTCTTCGGCCGCAGCGGCGGCTTCTTTCCACTTTTGTTGATACAAAAATACCTTCGCGAGCAATGCCGTAGCGGCACCTTTGCTCGCCCGGCCCAGATTGGCTGTATTTCTGTAAGTTGTAACGGACGGAAGGAGCTCATGAGCCTGCTGCAAGTCCTTTTCAATAAAAGCCCAGGTTTCTTCCTTGGTCGCTCGCGGTACTTTGGTTTCGTCAATAGTGGTGATGGGTTTTTCGATTAGCGGAACGCCTCCAAAAACTTTGACGAGATCAAAATAATACAAGCCTCTCAGGAAATATGCTTCGCCAAGACAGCGCTGTTTCAAGCCTGCGGTCTTGAAGTTTTTTTCAGGAAGATCTTTGACGCCTGTAATCACCAGATTGCACCTGGCAATGCCTGCACAAGCACTCCCGAACCAGTCGCGCAAATTGGGATTGTCGGCAAATACATTGAAATCCTGCAAAGCACGTTCATTGATATTGTTAGGATCGACCGGCGTTTCGGTGTCGTCGGACATGGCATCGCCCAAAATCCACATATCGTTGAAATAATGTCCCTGCATCGGATCGCCCCGGCCCCACAGCAAGGGTTCATAAGCTGCATTAGTGAAAAGAACAGCCTGCTCCTCGGTGGTAATGCTTCCCAGAACAGTTTCGCCCAGCGGTTGTTTTTCCAGGAAGTCCTTACAACCCACATTCAGTAATAATCCGGATAAGAAAAGAAAGATACTAACGATTTTTCTCATGGTCTTTGCTGGTTTAAAAGTTATAGACCAAGGGCTATTCCGAATGTAAGCGTGCGCGGTTGCGGATAACGCCCTTTGTCTGCACCAACTTCCAGGTCCGCGCCCCGACCGTCGGTGAACTCGGTAGACGGCCCCATTTCCGGGTCGAAGCCGGAATATTTTGTGAAAGTCAGCAAATTCTGGCCGGTGATATAGAGGCGAAAATGCGACAACCCGATCTTTTGAATCGCTGAAAGGGGCAGGGAATAGCCGATCTGTATGTTTTTGATGCGGATATAGGAGCCATCCTCGATCCACCGGTCGGAAACACGGGCATTGTTGTTAGGATCTGATAAATGGACCCGCGGCTCGGAATGGCTAGTCCCTTCACCATGCCATCTCCCGATAACCGGCTCGAACTTGTTGAAAAGGTTGGTTCCGCTTTGCGCCCGCATAGCAAGCTGGTTATAAATAACATTGCCCTGCACTCCCTGAAAAAGCACTGAAAGATCGAAGCCCTTATAACTGGCACTTCCATTGATCCCAAAAAGCCAGTCGGGGACCGGGCTTCCGATTTTAGTCTGGTCTTTCGCGTTGATCACATGGTCGCCGTTCAAATCTGTGAAACGGATGTCGCCGGGCGCAGTACCGAGTTCCTGTTTGGCATGATCGTCCACTTCCTGCATATTCTGGAACACACCGTCGGTAACATAGCCATAGAATGCGCCTACTTCTTCGCCTATGGAGGTGCGTGTGAGCAACGAGCCTTGCGTGCCGCTTACCGGCCCAAGAATATAATTGATGCCGGGATTTAGCGCCAGGACTTTGTTTTCAAGACGGGTCACATTGAAACCGGCGCCATACCTGAAACCGCCCGTTTTTTTATTCATACTGATACTCAATTCTAATCCATGGTTCAAAATCGAGCCTGCATTGACACTGATCGTTGAAGCACCGGACAGCGATGAAACCGGCTGATCCAACAGCATATCCGATGTTTTTCGGGAAAAATAGTCGGCTGTAAGCAGCAATTGGTTATTAAAAAAGCCCATATCGATACCCAGGTCTGCTTGCGTGCTGGCCTCCCAAACGAGGTTGTCGGACGTAAGTTTTGCGCCGCCTCTTCCATTGGTCGGAATGCCGAGGCCGTCGTAATACGTCTGAGAACCAGGGCCGAATGCGTATTGCAGGCCGGTGGTGACGGTGTTGTAGGTGGCATAATTGTCGCCCACCTCCTGATTGCCCAATTTGCCCCAGCTGCCCCGGATTTTAAGGTCCGAGATGAGCGATTGCTGCTGCATAAATGGCTCGTCTGAAATGCGCCAGGCAGCGGAAAAGGAGGGGAAGTTGCCCCAGCGGTGCCCTCTGGCAAATCTTGAAGTGCCGTCGCGGCGGAAGCTCGCGCTAAGCAGGTAGCGGCCGCGGAAAGTGTAGTTGATGCGCCCGACGAGCGACAGCAGCGACCATTCGGTTGCATTGCCGTCGACCCGGCCGATATCCACATTCTGGGCTGCCGAAATGTACCGGTTGTCGGGATCATCCGTCACAAAATTATCGACTTTCAACGTCGTGAATTCGTACCGGCTCGATTGTGCGTCGACGCTTAAAACGGCCGACAGTTCGTGCTGGCCGCGGATTTTTTTGTCGAATGATAGCGAATTTTGCCATAGCGGGGTATACGATACATCCGAGTATTCGACAAGCGAATTAGGTGTCGCGCCGAATGCAGGAACATAATTTTTGTTTTTGGAATAATTGAAATCAATGCCTGCATTGGTCCTGAATTTGAGAGCTGGAAGCATTTGGTATTCAGCAAAGACATTGCCAAAAAGCCGCAGCCGCCCGCGCCTGTTCTCGGTCCGGTAGGCCTGCGCAATCGGGTTTGGGTCCATGGCTGATTCGGCATATTTGCCCTCATCATCATACACCGCATCAAAAGGCCGTTTGAATACCGCATTGGCCAATATGCCGCCCAATTCATTGGTCCGTACCTGGTTGCCGGTCGAATGACTTGCGCTCAGGTTCTGCCCCGCCTGCCACTTCTTTTTAATACGGTGGGAAGTATTCACCCGGAATGAAATGCGTTTGAAATCACTGTTTGGCAAAATACCCTGCTGATCGAGGTATGCACCGGACAAGGCGAATGTGGACGTTTCATTTCCGCCAGAAACGGACAGATTATAGCTTTGAGTTGGCGCCGTCCGGAACATTTGTGTGAGCCAGGATTGATTACTCCCCAGCGTATCGGGCTGTCCGAAAGCTGGGGCCTTGCCCGCATTCACGTAGGCTTCATTGATGATCGTCGCATATTGGGACACATTGAGCAGCCGGGGAAGATGCCAGGCCGTTTGCATTCCATAATAACTGTCCAGGTTCACTTTCAGCTCGCCGCTTTTTCCTTTTTTGGTCGTCACCAGCACCACGCCGTTTGCTGCCCTCGATCCATAAATTGTGGCGGCTGCGGCGTCTTTTAATACTACAATGGATTCAATGTCTCTGGGATTGAAGAGGTTAAGTGCTTCCGGGCCGGTAGGAGTTCCGTCGATCACATATAATGGATTATTATTGCCAATGGTCCCGGTTCCCCGGATTCTTACCGTAATATCAGAACCCGGAGCGCCCGAATTCGCAGACACGAACACACCGGCGGCCTGCCCCTGCAATGCCTGATCCAGGCCCGCAACAGGCATTTTTTCGATGTCACCGGATTTGATCACCGAGACCGCGCCTGTAATATCTTTCCGTTCCTGAGTGCCATAACCTACGACCACCGCTTCGGAAAGTACCTGAATATCGGGTTGTAATGCGATGGTTAGAAATGTCTGGTTTTGGATCGGAATTTCGCGGGTTGCATATCCGATGTAGGAGCATACTAACGTACCTCCAACGGGCTCGGCAGCGATGCTGAATGTGCCCGTCTTGTCCGTTACCGATCCCGTGGAAGTACCTTTCAGTACTACGCTGACACCGGGTAACGGTTCGCCAGTCGCAGCATCGGTAATTTTTCCGGTGATTTGTTTTTCCTGTTTTTCTGCCTCCAAAATGCGTATTTCTTCCAAACCGGCGTGACCGGGCGCTGCCGGATCGGCTAAGCCCGACGTCGGCTGCTGTTTCTTTGCTGAGATATAATAAAATCCTTCGCCCGCTTTTCGGAAAAACAGGCCATGTTCTTTTAGCAGCCTGCTGAGTGAAGTTTCGACAGATTCACCGTCGTAAGCGGCATTGCTTACGTACTTGCCATTCACCAGCTCGCTGTCGTATACAATTGAGACTTTGAACCGCTTTTCAAGCTCGGTTAATGCGGTGCGGAGGAGTTTTCGCGGGACAGTAGTTGCGACAGTGTGGTCACGAGGCTGCGCCGTACAAATCCCCTGGCGAGTTGTAAGTGGCTGTATTTCAATAATTATAATGGATAACATGATCCACACGACATCTCGTAAGCTTGTTTTCATAGGAGCTGAGATTTGGTCAATAGCATATTTGTAAGCCAAAAAGGCTTTTCAAACTGAACCGGGAAGTGTAGGGGAAGCTGAGTAGTGTTACCGCGCCTGAATGGTTACTTTGTTCTTATGGCGTTCTATTTTTAGGTCAAAAGAACCGGAGAGGGCATTTAAAAACATGTCAACGTCCTGAATGGGCGCCGTACCAGAAAGTTTTTTATTAAGAAGCTGTGGATCGATCGTAACATCGAGCCCGTAGGCGTCCGTGAGCATTCGGGCGATCTCGCCAAGAGGAGTATTTTCAAAAACCAGTTTGCGCGAAGGCCATGCATCATGCAGCTCCGGGTCGACCTTCTTGCTGAACACCTGCGGCATGCCGGGATGCATTTCCACCAGCTCGCCGGGCTTCATGATGATCTCCTTACCCTGGCCATTTTCAGGAGTGAGCCGGATGCTTCCCGACCGCAGCATCACACGCGACCCTGTTTCCCGGTGATTAACATTGAACTCCGTTCCAAGCACTTCAATTATGCCTGTTTCCGGCATGATCAATACAAATTTGCGTTGGTCGGGCATTTTCTTTACGCTGAAATAAGCCTCTCCAAGCAATTCCATAGATCGTGTGGCGGCATCCTTGGTCCAGTATTTGAGCGTTGTGTTCCCATTAAGCGTTACAATCGAACCATCGGGCAGGACAAATTTCCTGATCTCCCCGAATGCCGTTTCATAGCGTATGTATTGGTTCATTTTCATATAATATATTGCTAAGCCTGCAATTATTAAGATGCCTGTCAGCACGGCTGCTTTCCGAAAAAGCAGGGTCCATCGCAGGCGCCTGATTCTGGCATTAACCACCTCACCACCAAGCCTGCTTTCCAGTGCATGGAAACTTTTCAGTACTTGTTCGTCGGAAATGTCGACCACCTCGATTGCTGCATTTGAATGCATTTTGTCCATCAACTCACCATACCATTCCCTGCATTGATCGCGCTCGAAAAGGGCAACGGCTGCGGTTATTTCGTCTTTCGTACATCTGTTTTCGATGAACCGGCGCATCAGGGAAACAGCTTCGGCCTTTTTCATTTTTTTGTTATTTGGTAGTTAGACCAACAAGAGAATCACGCCATATGCTGACAAGCAGAATTATTTTAAAAGGGCAAAAAATACGAGGTGACAGAGCGAGATATTATAGCGGCGCAAATACTCCCGGACTGATTTTGTGCCTTTTACGATGTGGTCGTTGATGGTACCTGCCGAAATACCCATTTGTGCCGCAACCTCATCATAGCTTTTGCCTTCGATCTTGCAAAGCTTGAAAATCAATTTTCGCTGTGGAGGAAGCTGCTCGATCGCTTCTTGCAGCAACCGCTCGTATTCCTGCTGCTGCAATTCGTTTTCCGTATCCAGGTTAAATTTTTGAGCTCCGTAAATGACCTGCTCCATGATCTTTGTTTCCCTGGATGAGCGCGCCAGCACGTTGAGCGTCATGTTCTTACAAGTCGCGAAAAGGTAGCTTTTGAAATGCCGGACCTCTGAAAGCGTCTCCCGGCTTTCCCATATTTTCAGGAAAACGTCCTGTGTAATGTCCTCAGCGAGGTCAGCTGACTTCGTGAATTTTAGTGCGTAAGCGAATATGCTACGGTAGTGGGAGATGTACAATTGTTTGAAAGCCAATCTGTTGCTTTCAGTCAAGAGCGAAAGGAGTTCGCCGTCGGAGCAATCGGAATACTTTTGCAAAATGAACGATTGATATAGTGTGTTTTTGCAAATGTATTCAAATTTAAAAATTCTCTCAATGGTGGCGCCTTTTTTCCTTCCGGCGTAAACATCAGTAAGCGAGCAGTTTCCTTGCCATTATCGTATCACCGGCTTTATTGGTAATTTTTAAAATATAAATACCTCTCGAGAAGGTGGTCAGATCAATCTGCGTGGCTGTATTTGGCCTGATATCCATTCGTTTAACGCGAATACCGCTGCTGCTGAATAACTGGCCATAAAATTGATCGCGTGTATGTCTGTCGCCGGTGACGAGTGTGATATCATACAGGTCCCGTGATGGATGGCGTACCCGGAGATAGGCACGCGTCCGCCCGTCTCTCATTCGAACATCCTGTTCGGACGCACTCGCATCCTGTTCGGACGTAGGCGCTGGCGCAGCATTAACAGGACTGAAAAACGCAAAGACTGCCGCCGTTACCGCGATTTCCTGAACCGTAAACTCAGCCATTTCCACCGCTTCACGAGCATCTGTATACCGGCGCAGGACAGGGTAGGGGTCCGACTTTTTGAAGCCGTAAGGATAACGGTTTGCTGAATCCTGGATCGCAAAACTGGAAGGCCTGTTCATGACAAGCGAAGCCGCCGGGCCGAAAACCGGAACACCCGGAACCGGCGAAGCAAACTTGCCGGGGACCGTCGACCAATGAAGCGGGAACTGCGGGCTATGCTTCCCGATCCCCGTCAGGAAAGTCATAGAAAGCGGATTGTTGCCTAATGGAATGTCGAGCTGAACTTGCGCGGAATCCAGTAACTCAGGTTTGTTAAGCAAATGGCTAAACATAATGTAGTCAAAAGCATAGCTTTGGGCCATACCGAAAGAGCCATAGCCGACATATTCTTTGAATGGATGATAAGCGCCGTGATAAGGGTGGACATGCATGGTCCTGTCGTGGTAAGCGGGCAATATCTCCGTATTCAGTTTGGTTTTGAACTCGTCCGAATAAACCGGCAGCGTCGGGAATTTTGTGGTACTGTAAGCCCAGATCGCTTTTACCGTAAGCTGTTGCCAGCTCATGGTTGCATAAAACTCATGAGGGATCTGGCCGTACCAATAGATGAAATCCTGGTGGTAAGTATCTTCCCCGGTGGTTTTAAAGAGCTCTGCCGCCGCCCAGGCGCGGTTATCGCCGTCTTCCGGATCGGGGTAAGGCCCGGCGGAAATGCCCTGCACATTCACCGGCGCCGACGGTTCCGGATGGATTTTGAGGAATTGCCACGCCTTTTTAGCCATATCGAGACAAGTATCGGCATATGCGGGAAAGAAAGGCTTAAAATTTCGGTGCGCCATCGCCATTGCAGCAGCAAATGAGGCGGTCGCCTGCGTCGTTTTCTCGGAAACAAACAATGTGTTCTTTTCATCTTCCGGAAGGCCGCTGGACCAGGTAGCAGGAGTTACGCGGAAGTATACGCCGCCATCGGGGGCCTGCATGAGTTTGAGCCAGTCGGTTTCGTATTTCAGCTCGTCGATAATGTCCGGGATATCATTGCCGCTCTCCGGGATTTGTAAATGATTATCCGGGAATTTTTGCGGGTAAAGTTCAAATGCAGTGAACAGCACAAACAATGCGCTCGCGGCGGTTGGGACATAGCGTCCGTAATCGCCCGCATCCAGCCAGCCTTTGGTCATCGGAATCTGAGTCCCGGGAACGGGGTCGGTCTGATCGTACAGTGGGGACGACGAATGAGAAGAATGGATTTCGGCGGTCGTTGCGGACAATCCTTCCCGCACCCAGGCACCGCCGTACGCTGGGTCAATCGCGCCGGTTCGCTGGTAATACAACGCCTTTGCGGAATGGAAATAGGCATCTTTGTAAACATCATCGCCTATGCGAAACGGCTCGGACCGTCCATAGCCCGGCACCCGAAGATAGTACTCATCAGGCTTGGTAAGACTTGAAAAATCCAGGTCAAACACCCATTCACCACTGAATGCAGAATCTGCTTTGAGATACTTGCATTGGCCGGCAAATGCAGGCTGCCCGGCGGTGGTAACCACCTCAAACGAAGGCGGATCGAGGGTATCCAGCTCCATGCTCCATTGATCGCCCAGAAAATTGCCGAGTTTCCCCAATTTCGGGGCATTAGGGAGGTAACCAACCTGGTTTACCTTCACATTACCATATATTCCCTCGTCTGAAAATGCAAATGCGGTGTCCAGCGAAACTTTATTACCGGACATATCAGAAATTCCCTCTGCGGAAAGCTGATAAGATTGCCCATTGATCAATGGTTTATCAAAAATCAAAAAGAGCTCGAATGCAACTACGGGAGTACCGGAAACAGGCTTCAGCCCTGTTACATAATGGTGGCGACCGACGCGCTGCGGATGTACACCACCCTGGTAATTTGCGTCGGTGAGGCTTGTCAGCGTATAGTTTTCGGTTTTATAACAGCCAGTCGTATCAAACCGCTCACTAATTTTCACCATCGCTATTTTTTCAGAAACAGGCTTAAAGGAAACAATCGGAGAAGTGAGGTCCGACACGCTGATATCGTCCACAAAAAACTGGACTTGGGGTGTGGAAGAAGTGCCGAACTCTAAATACTCGACTGAACTGAGGTCATAGGAGGCCGTTTTTAAAGAATCCAGCGGGATTTTTACTTCCTGATATGTTGTAGAAAGCGGGCTGCTACCGGTCAGGTACTGATCGATATTGACCCATTTACCTTTTGCGAAATAGGTCGTGAAGCGGACGGACGTAGTTTGCCCGGCCTGGTTGCATTTGATAAAAAAACGCAGTTCATCAAACCCTGAAATGTCCGCGCGCCACATGTCACTGCAATTGAAGCCGATGCGGGGCGAATGCGAATTGTCCGGTTCGGCGCGGAAGCAATAATTCCCGCTATGGGCGTCGGCGCCGGAGACTATGGTCCCATAGGCAATGTTGCAGGAGGCGGGATCCGGCACTTCGCCATCCCAAAGTATTTTGTCCTGGGCCATCAAGGGTGCGGACAGGCACCATAATGCCATTGCGATATATCGTGTCCTTTTCATCATCTTATTCCGTGTGTTTTCTGGCAAGACAAATCAATGGTCGGCGACATATGCCGGTAATCGGGAAATGTTAGGAAAAAATGGTTGATCGTCCGGATTAAATCTGTTTGCAGGGATTTTAAGGGAGTGTTTCTGTGAGTATAAACCCTGAACCGCTTTCTTTTTTAGGAGTAAAGCTTAACAAACAATTAATACTGGGATGAATTGAAATCCGCATTTGTTTGGAAAGGCTGTAAAATCAATCTACTAAAAAATGAAACCGTTTTCAGAGTTATCGGCTGAGGAGTTGGCGATGGAAAACCTCTTCATAAGATGGGTACGGTTTCCGGATGATCCACCCATCCGCTCCTTTTGGGAGAATTGGATCCTTAAATACCCCGCCCAGAAAGACACCGTGGCCAAAGCCCGCGAGCTCGTCCTCATCGCTTCCGACTGGAAACCCGACTCGCTGAGCAACCAGGATGTGAATTCGATCTGGGGGAGGATCATCAGTTCGCTGGATATTATGGGCGACCGTGATCCGAACAAGAGGGTACAAGGCCCGCATTCACCTGGGCTGACTGCCGGAGGGATCATTCTCATCCTTATGTCAGTAACGGTTTTGCTTTTTGTTTTTTACTTTATACTCGGGAATTCCTGAGCATTACATTTACGCCCCCGTCTTCTTTAATTTTTATTATTTCCTGAAAAATCTAGATTTTTTAAGGGTGCCAGGGTAAATCCGCGTCACCATGAAAATATCTTATTGGTTACAAATCGTTCGGTGATTTTATCGGCCGGACACTCTGAAAATCAGTGAATATGAGAGCTAGCATCAACCTGACCAACGACCACCATGAATTTCAACCGACCGATCCACCGTCGGGCGAAACACCCTTGTGGAATTCACTGCGGGCGGGAAGCGGGCAGGCATTCGAGCAGATATTCAAACTTTATTACCCGTCGCTGCTGCATTACGGCCTTCGTTTCAACAAGGATGATGAGGAGGTCAAAGATTGCATTCAAATCCTTTTTATGAACATTTGGGAGCGCAGGGCATTCCTCGGCAATTCTGATTCGATCCGCAATTACCTGCTGGCGTCGCTCCGCCGGCTGATCCTGAAAAGAGCGAAGACGAACCCGGCAATGGTGGAGCTGGATCAGGAAGATATGCTGTTTAATGTGGAGCTTTCGGTAGAAACCAAGATGATCCACGACCAGACTTTGCGTGAAAATGTGATGTCGCTGCAAAATGCCATTCAAAGTTTGCCGGCCCGTCAGAAAGAGGCATTATATCTCCGTTTTTACGATAACCAGTCTTTCGGGGAAATAGCGCTGATCATGAACATTTCGACGCGCGCCGTTTATAAACTCATTTACAAAGCCCTGGATGCCCTGAACGAGGAACTCGCGCCACAAGGCCGTGACGTTCCGTTCGTACTGGGATTTTACCTTTCTCTCTTGTCTTTTTCAGGCAATTTCGAAGACAGTGTCGAATTTGTTAATGGCTTTATTTGAGGTAGGTAAGAAGTTGTTTGAATAGAATGTAAAAATTTTTAGAAAAAAATTCATCGGTCGAGGGTCACTCCGTATTTGTTCTGGCTTTATTAAAGTAAAGAATAAATATTATCCTATTGGAAGCGCACAAATACGACCGGTTTGGCTACAAGGACTTTGTCCTCGACGACGATTTTCGTGCCTGGCTGAACGGCACCGCCCCCGAAAATGACCATCTATGGGAAAGCTGGCTGCTAGCCAACCCATCCCGCCATCCTGAAATTGAAAAAGCCAGGAAAATTGTTCTCGCGATCAGTTTTCAAGGGCAATCCGTGCCTGCCTACGATATTGAGCAGCAATGGAAACGCCTGGAATCCTCCATGGCCTCTTCACCATCCATTCAAACTGAGGAAGGCAGAAAGCTGTCTGGTTTTGCCAGGATATTCAAATTGCTGGCTGCGGCCTGCCTGGTACTCGGAGCGATTTTCTTTGCCAACCGCTATTTTGCCGCGAAGCAGGACAAGACTATTGCAGCGTCGGCGGTAGAGCAGAAAACGGCCAACGGGCAGCAACGCAAGCTCGTCCTCCCGGATGGTACCAAAGTCATGCTGAATGCAGGTTCCGTCATTTCTTATCCAAAAGAATTTGAAAAGGACATCCGCGAGGTTAGCCTCACCGGAGAAGCTTTTTTTGATGTAGTGCGCAATGAAAAGGCCCCGTTTGTAATCCGTACCGGCGAAGTAACCACAAAAGTGCTCGGGACGTCATTCAATGTTCGCGCATATCCCGAAAATGGGGCTGTGCAGATCGCGGTGGTGGAGGGAAAGGTCAAAGTGAATGCATCAATCGGCTCCGAAACTGAAAAAACGAGCGTATGCCTCACAAAAAGTGAAATGGCTACTTTCGAGAAGGAAGCTGGCGAGCTGACGGTGAGTACTTATGACGAAAAAGATCAGATCGGCTGGAAGGACGGCATGCTCTATTTTCAGAAATCGGACTTCGCCTCCACGATTGTCAAGCTGGAAAGATGGTACGGCGTGAAATTCAAGATCGCGGGTAACGTCAGAATGGACGCAGACTGGCGTTTCAGCGGCAAATTCCAGAACAAACCATTAGAATATATTCTCGGCGTGATGAGCTACCCCGGCCGGTTTTCCTATAAAGTCAACAACGATATTGTAAACCTTCATTAATCAGAAGCAGCCTATGCATTCCAATACCAGCTAAAAAAGAACCGGTAACCATTGCTGCTTACCGGTCCGATGTGACTTTCCGTGCTAAGAGTTGGCGCTCAATCAGGTAACGGAGAAAGTCACGAGTTATGAACGTGAAATTCAAAACGATCAAAAATATGCAATATAAACTACTACGACAAATTGTAGCGATGTCAAGGTATGCCGTAATCGGGACGATTTTGCAATGCATTTTTGCTGGGATACTGACGGCCTCCGACGGTATTGCCCAGGATCAAAGCATTGAGAAGATCTTCATTTCCATCGATCTGCGCAATGTGCCGCTGGAAGATGCCTTTGTGGTGATCAATGACAAAACCAATTTCAATTTCCAGTACGACCAGAAGCTCGTCAAAAACAAAAAGATAGACCTGAATTTCCCTCAGGCCAGCGTCGGCAAATTGCTCAGGCACATTTCCAGGGAAACGAGCCTGAGTTTCAGCCGCGTAAACGAGACTATTTATGTTTCTAATGCGAAAAAGCATGCGGTAACCGAAATACTCAATGGTAGTGCCGTATTTAAAACTTCGGCCGGAGGGAAACCCGAAATATGGTCGGGCGATGCCGAAGCCTACCACGCCAACAGGCTCAAACAGGTGATGGATAACAGCCTGTCGGCGCTCGCGGTTACGGTAACGGGCGTAGTGAAAGATGAAAACGGGGCTGGATTGCCTGGTGTGAATGTGGTCGAGAAAGGCACCCTCAACGGGCTTTCGACCGACACGGATGGTAAATACAAAATTACGGTTACCAACAATGCTTCTGTGTTGGTATTCAGTTATATAGGATATGTTTCGCAGGAAATCCAGGTGGCAGGCCGCAAGTCGCTGGACGTGAAGTTGGTGCCTGAGAGCAAGGCATTGGAGGAAGTAATGGTGGTAGGCTATGGCACCCAGCGCAAGGAAAGTGTCGTGGGGGCGATTGCCCAGGTAGACAATAAGGCCCTGATGCGGTCGGGAACTTCCAACGTTACGAATGCCCTTGCAGGCAAGCTTTCGGGTGTGCTTACGATGCAGCAAAGCGGGGAGCCCGGAAGCGACCATTCCGAGATCATCATCCGGGGCTTGTCGAGCTGGAACGGTTCGCAGCCACTGGTCATGGTGGATGGTGTCGAAAGGGATTTCCGGGATATGGACCCCAACGAGATCGCGACGATCTCGGTCTTGAAGGACGCTTCCGCGACGGCTGTTTTCGGTGCCAAAGGTGCCAACGGGGTGATTATTGTGACCACCAAGCGGGGAACGATCGGAAAGCCAAAGCTGGATTTTACGGCCTCGTATGGTCTGTCGAAAGCCACGCGCATTCCCGATCATATCAGTTCATACAAAACGATGACGATGTACAATATGGCTTTGATGAACGGCCAGCAATTCACCGACCTCATTCCACAAAATGCATTAAACGAATACAAAAGCCCGTCTACGCCGCTGAATGGCCTGCGTTATCCGGACGTGGACTGGTTCGATACGATGACCAAACCATTTGCTACCAATGCAAATGCGAATTTCAATGTATCGGGAGGCACTAATTTCATCAAGTATTTTGCATCGCTGGGTTATGCCTATCAGGGCGATTTTTTTAAGGCTTACCACAAAGGCTATGATGATACGCGCTACTGGTACAATCGCTTCAATTACCGGACAAACATCGATTTTAACCTGACCCAAAATACTATATTGTCACTGAACGTGGGAGGGGAGACCGGGATCAAGAACCAGCCGACCGATAATCCCTGGCGGAACCTGTATTCGACAGGACCTTCGCGGTACCCTGCTTACTTCCCTGCCTGGGTGCTCGAACAGGTGCCCGATCCGGACTACCCGAATGACAGCGGCGACCGATTGGCTATGAATTTCGGTGAGTTTACCGGAAATCCTTACACCTCGATGAACCAGGGATCATTTAACAGGTACCTGGATTCGAAGCTTTTTACGGATCTGATCCTTGCCCAGAACCTGGATTTTATTACAAAAGGGCTTTCGGTGAAGGGAAAGGTTTCGGTAAGTACTTATTACAGGAACCGCTCCCTCACCGCGACCTACACTTTTCCGCAATACCAGCTGAATTATGACAAGATTGGCACCGAGGAAAATCCCTGGTTCCGTTCCGGGCAGGGCAATGAAGTTTTTCAACAGGGGCCGCTGGATATCAATGTAGGTGAGTTGGAAAATGATTATTACAAAGACTTTTACTACGAATTATCGGCCAGCTACAACCGGTCTTTCGGCAAGCATAATGTAACCGGGCTGGTGCTCGCAAACCGTCAGCAAAAAGACAAAACGATCGAATTTCCTTACTATAACCAGGGTCTCGTAGGTAGGGGTACGTACGACTATGCAGGGAAATATATGTTGGAGGTCAATGTAGGCTATACGGGTTCCGAACGTTTCGCGCCAGGCAAGCGATATGGGTTCTTCCCATCAGGTGCCGTCGGCTGGCTGGTTTCAGAAGAGAAGTTCATGAAAAATAAAGTACCCTGGATCAGTAAGTTGAAACTGCGCTATTCTGATGGGAAAGTGGGTAGCGATATTGCCGACAACCGTTGGCTTTATTTGAGCGAATATTTCAAGGACAACCTGGGCTATATCCGAGAAGATCTTGGCCCGAACCTGGTTTCGCAATGGGAGGAAGCGCGTAAGCGCGATTTCGGTATCGAACTCGGACTTTGGAACGACACATTCACTTTTGGTGTCGATTTCTTCGATGAGCACCGCCAGAAAATGCTCCTGAAACCGCAAAGTGTGACCATGATGGTGGGTAACTCGTTCAAAGAGCTGAACCTGGGCAGCCTGAAAAAGCACGGGATCGAGCTGGAATTGGAATACCGCAACAACACTGCCGCAGGGCTTAATTATTTTGTAAAGGGGATATTCGGGTTTAACGAAAACCGGATCATTTTTAAAGATGACCTTCCTTATGCATACGACTATCAAAAGGCAGCCGGCAAACCGCTGGGCGCTCAGCTGAGCGGTGTAGAGCTTACCGGCACAGGTTATTATACTTCGGTGGACGACATTCACAACAATGTATCGGCGATCGATCTCTATAAATTGAATGTAGGGGATTATAAATACCTCGATTATAATGCCGATGGCAAGATTTCAAATCTCGACAAATACCCCATCCCGGGTTCCGATTACCCACCCATTACCTATTCCTTCTCTGCCGGGTTCTCATTCAAAAAGTTCGATTTCAATTTCATGTTCCAGGGAAATGTCGGCAAATATGTCGAGTTCAATCAGCCATATGAAGTTGAGTTTATCAAAGGCGACTGGCGGGTACACGCCTCCCAGCTCGACTACTGGACACCTACCAATCCCGGCGCCAAGCACGCGACGCTGCATTACTCGGGTGGCGGAAGCACCGACAACCTCTTCTGGGGTGGCGGAGAAGCCGACAGGGGTTTTGACATCATGGTAAAAGATCGTTTCTGGCGGAATTCGAACTACCTGAGATTGAGGGAGGTTTATGTCGCTTATACATTCAATTCCAAGTTGTTGCGACGCATTATCGGTACTTCCAATCTGGTGTTTTTCGTAACCGGCAACAACCTCTGGACTTTCACCAAGCTCATCGAGGGCGACCCGGAGCGGAAGGA
This sequence comes from Dyadobacter sp. MSC1_007, assembly GCF_023667495.1. GTDB lineage: Bacteria > Bacteroidota > Bacteroidia > Cytophagales > Spirosomataceae > Dyadobacter. The sequence goes on along the minus strand of NZ_JAMOZL010000017.1, from coordinate 40,203 downwards.
CTTTAACCAGGGATTTTATCCTCAGATGTCGAGTGTCAAGTTTGCCATCAAAGCTGCATTTTAATCCAAACAAAAGACGATGAAAAGATTTACTACGATACTGTCCGTACCGCTGCTGCTCATTTTGCTTTTGACTTCCTGTGTAGAGGATTATCTGAACAAAGCGCCGGAATCGGGACTCACAGATGCTGATGTTTTCTCGAAATACGAAAACTTTAAAAAATTCTTTGACTCCATTTACGAGGGTAATAAGCTGGACGGCACTACCTGGCGCGCTTACAATATCAAGAATGCCTATTCGCTCTATTTTGATTTTTGGGACCAGAAATACACCATGGAAGCGCTCACAGACATGAGCGATATGGGGCGTGTGATGGATGCCCAGGTGATTAAAAGCGGTCAGATTTCAGCCATTATCAACAAAATGACCTACGATCCGTCCCGACGCCCGATTCTGGGGTCGATGTTTTCGATCATCCGGATTTGTAACATGTCGCTGAAAAATATCGGCATGCTGAAAGACGCCAGTCCGGTGGATATCAATGATTTCAAAGGACAAGCCCATTTCATCCGGGCGTTCGCGCATTTCGAACTTTTTCGCTTATGGGGCCCCATGCCATACATCACCAAGGTGATCGGTGTGGATGATGAATGGGATATTGCGAGACTATCGAAACATGAAACGCTGATCCGCATTGCGATGGATATGGACAGCGCGGCTGCCTATTTCGAGCAAGCCGACTTAATGCGCCGCGATCCCGGCCCTGGGGTGACAGGGCATTTGAACAACCCGGAACAAAAGCGCCCGACCGGCGTAGCAGCGAAGGCATTTAAGGCAAGGGCTTTGCTCTATGCAGCAAGTCCGCTGAATAACGAGCTCGGTAATGCCGACTGGCAGGCAGCCGCACAGGCCAACTGGGAAGCAATTCAGATCGCGGAAAAGCACGGTTACGATTTGCTTTCACTGGACGATTACAAAAAGAACTACATAGGCACCACCTATTCCAACGAGCAGTTATGGGCCTGGTATGCAGGTACCAAAGCCTACAACAATGGCGATTTGAACGGACAGATGAACGGAGTGTTCGGTGGCGGCAAAACGGGCTGGTCCGGTGAATGCCCCACCCAGAATACGGTCGACAAATTTGAAACCAAATGGGGCGAGCCGCTGAGCACGCTTGCTGATCGCCAGGCAGCGGCAGCAGCCGGACATTATAACGAGCAGGATCCGTACAAGGACCGCGACCCGCGTTTTTACATCGATATCATCTATAATACCGCACCGGTGCCGGGTTATGGTAATGCCAAGATTTACTACGAAACCAAAGATGGTGCCGCAGTCTACGGCCAGCTGCTGGACCAATCCTATGCAGGTATCACGCGCACAGGCTACTACGAGCGCAAAACCTGGGGCGAGCAGAGTGTCAATAACAAAACAACGCCTCAGTATACCGACCCATTAATCAGACTTGGGGAACTGTATCTCAATTATGCCGAAGCGGCCAACGAGGCGTATGGACCCAACGGATCGGCGCCGGGCGCTTCCATGACTGCCTTGCAGGCGCTCAACCGCATCCGTACACGGGCAGGTATGCCTAATGTGTTGCAGGCGTTTGCAAACTCCAAGGACAAGCTTCGGGAGAGGATCAAAAATGAGCGGACCATCGAACTGTGCTTTGAAGGAGGACATTACTACCACGACATCCGCCGCTGGAAAGATGCTCCCAAAGCCATGGGCGGCACACTTTTCCGGATGGATGTGGAGAAGGTGCCTGTGAGCAGTGCTTACCCGACGGGTTTTAAATACACCCGGATGCCGATGTCGGCCGACCGCCAGACGCGCTGGAAAGAAGCCATGTACTACCTGCCTTTCAATACGGAGGATATGTACAAGATGAAAAATTTCGTCGCCAACGAAGTTTGGTAACCTCACTCTTTCAACTGATGATTATGAAGATAAAAATGCATTATATCGGGCAGGGGGTGGTCAGTCTGATCATTGCATGCTTGCTGGTTGGCGGGAGCGCTTTTGCCCAGACAGCCAAGAAACAAAAGCCGGTCAATGTGACTGTAAAAGTGACTGACGAGGAAGGAAACCCTATTCCCAATGCTTCCATTGTGGTTGGGGAGGGACAAATTCATGCTGAAACCAACGAAAGCGGCGATTTTGAATTTAAGGCGTTGCCGGAAGATTTCGTGACGGTTTCGTCTTATGGTTACAGTAAATCGGTTTCGCTTGTGGGTGATATCGCGAAAAATAGCGTGGTGGAATTGAAGAAAGCCAAACTCTTCTCTACGCCCGACGACGCGGTGCCTATGCCTTTCATGAGTATTCCCAAACGCCTCGCGACGGGCAGTTATGTGACCCTGAAAACCGCCGATCTTGAAAAATATCCTACCAACGACCTCCGCAATGCATTTGCCGGGATTGTTAATGGCCTGGAAGTATTGGAGCGCGACGGCTCGCCGGGACTTACAGCAGAGGAAGAACTCGGGAATTTCAGGATCACGGAGAAGATCGGTATCGCGATGCGCGGCCGCAGTCCCATTTTCATTATCGACGATATCCCGACCGACATCACCGAAATGCCCATCGATCCGCAGGAAATTGAAACAGTGACAATCATTAAGGACATTGTCGGAAAGGCGATGCTCGGCCCACGGGGTGCTGACGGCATTATTTATATTAAAACAAAAAGAGGGAAAGTACACGAACGCGTGATGAATGTGAACGCGGAACAGGGCGTGAGCGTGATCGACCGCTTTCCGGGCTGGGCATCGGGTGCAGGCTATGCGCAGTTGAACAATACCGCCAGGGCCAACAGCGGCCTTTCCCCGCTTTATAATGAAAACGATATTGCGCAATATGCCAAAAACGATCCGTACAATTTATACCGGCCCAGCGTGGATTTTCGGCAGCTGATGCTTAAAAACTCCAAGCCATTCACGAGGGTCAATTTGTCGTCGACCGGAGGGAATGAGACCGTACAGTACAATGCATATCTGGGCTACAATGGAGAGGGGGATATTTACAAAATAGGTGCGAAATCGGACTACAACCGGATCAACGTCCGCTCGAATGTGGATATCAAGATCAATCCGCTTATCAAGGTCAAGTTTGATTTTTTTGGAGGGTTAACTTTGCGGCGGTCGCCAAACTACGGTTACAATGCCAATTTTACGAACGAGGATGGCAATACCAATACCGCCCTCGATCTTGTGGAATTCAATACCGCCATCGCCGACATTACCAATACGCCTCCCATCGCATTTCCGGTTTACGCCGCGTTCGGGGACAATCCGGTAGCGCCGTGGTACGGGGTATCTTCCAACTACAAATCCAACCCGATCGGCAACCTGATGCACAACGGGTACTACACCGAAACCGGCCGCACGGGCGCTTCCAACATCACATTTGAATATGATATGAAGGAGCTCGTGCCGGGTTTGAAATCCAGGACCTATGCAGGTTTCAACCTCTTTAACAGCCTTCGCATCGGGAAAGCGGAAGATTATATCGCATACATTGTGAACCCGGCTAAAACGCAGTCAGGCCAGGATACGGTCACCCTTTCGAAAGTGCACGACGGTGTGGACATGGCAGGTCAGGCCAAGCTGCACGACTACTATTCGCAACGGTTTGTGGTTTATGAAAACCTGAGTTACGAACGGAACTGGGACGCCCACAGCGTACAGGCCGGATTGACCTACTACATTGCCAAATCGTCCCGCAATGGCGTGGAGGAGCCTCAGCGGCAACAGAATGCCGTTTTCACCGGGGTGTATTCCTTTAAAGAAAAGTATGTCTTGCAGGGTGTGCTCAATTACGCGGGTACTTATAGTTTCGATAAAGGAAAACGCTATGCGATGTTTCCATCGGCTGGATTGGGCTGGGTCATCTCGGAAGAAGGGTTTTTCTCCGGTTTAAAAGGGATAGATTATCTCAAGATCAGGGCCGAGGCGGGCGTGCTGGGTTACGAGAGCTTTCTGCCGCCGTTCTATTATCTCGATCGTTGGGGCGTCAATTCAACTGGTTCCGCATTCGGTCCGTACTCGACCGGCCAGTGGTTCGGAAGCAATACCGACAACTCTGTGTACCGGACTTCCCCGGGCCGTGTAGGTAATCCGGACCTTACCTGGGAGAAGCGGAAAGAGTTCAATATCGGTATTGATGGTCTGTTCCTGAAACGGAAGCTGTCCGTTGAAATCAACTATTTCAATCAACTGCGAGATGGTATTGTGTCCCAGCTTGTCAATACGCTCCCGATGGTGGCGGGTGTTTCTACGGCCCGTCCGTGGTACAACTATAACCGGCTTAAGAACATGGGCCTGGAAACGGCATTGCAGTACACCGACCGTGTTGGCGAGCTCCGGTTCTCATTCGGCGGGAATGCGACGATCCAGAACAGCAAGGTGCTCAAATGGGATGAACCGAACTACCGCTACGATTATCAGAGGCCCGTCGGCAAACCGACCGATGCTTACTGGGGCCTGACTTACATGGGTAAATTCGCCAGCGATGCCGAAACCAAGACAGTCCCTCAGATTTACGACGCCGTTCTTCAGGCCGGGGACCTGAAATACCAGGACACGAACAACAATGGCGTGGTCGACGACAACGATCAAAGTCAGATCGGGCACACGTCGCCGAGACTGGTATATGCATTAAACCTCAGGCTGGCGTTCCGTAACCTGGAATTGACCGCTATTGGCAATGGTCGGGCGTTTTACGATATCCCGCTTACCAACAAGTACTTCTGGAACGGCTGGGGCGACAATAACTACTCGAATTTCGTGCAGAACAATATGGATGGCCAATATCCGCGGTTAACCTACTACAAAGTCAACAACAACTTTGTGAATTCGGATTTCTGGCTTCGTGATGGCGGCTTCTTCAAGATCCAGAACGTGGAGCTGGCTTATAATGTGCCGGTAAGACTTGGAAATATCGTCAATGCGCGCGGTATCCGCATTTACCTGCGCGGCGCGAACGTGTTCACATTCTCGAAGATCAAGGATGTTGACCCTGAGTCTATCAATTCCGGCATTACTTCCTATCCTTTGTTCAAGACATTTTCCGGCGGGGTTAAACTGACATTTTAATGCTTGACTTATGAATTTGAAATCAATATATATCAAAAATATACTCCGCACAGTGGCGCTCGCATGGATTGCGACATCCTGTGTGAACTACCTCGAACCTTATCCGAATGGCAACCGCACCACGGATGACATCTGGAAATACCAGGATATGGTGCAGGGGCTGGTAGGACAATGCTACGAAAACATGCCTCGTGGCTATAATGATAACGAGGGCGTCTATCTCGACGGCGCATCGGACGACGTGGTGATCACCAGTACCACCCACGCTCTGAGTCGTCTCGCCACCGGGACTTTACCTTTCAACCAGGATCCTTTCAGGACTTACTGGGACCGTGATTACCGTTCTATTTATCTGGTTAACCTTTTCTTGAAAGACCGCCGGGGCTATAACACCCGCTTTCTGATCGATCCGCATTTGGATAGCCTTGTTAAAAACCGTTTGCAGGGCGAAGCATTTGCGTTACGTGCCTGGTTTCAATGGGACCTGCTTCAAAAGTTTGGAGGAATGGCGAACGGGCAACTGCTTGGTTTTCCAATCGTGTTGGAACCCATCGATGTGAAGAAGGAAACCAATCTGGCGCGTAACACCTATGACGAATGCGTAAAGCAGATCGTCGCTGATTGCGACTCAGCCTACAAATACCTACCCATAGCCCATCGTGATTTTCTCGTTAAGAACGTCAACGACCGCGCTTATGCAGGCGGCAGATATTGGGGCCGGTTCGACGGTATCACTACCCGCGCTATCAAGGCGCTGGTGTACCTGACCTGGGCGAGTCCGCGGTTCAATCCAACCAATGACGTGACCCGCTGGGAGCTGGCGGCAAAGCATGCTAAGGAAGTCATCGATTTCAAAATGAAGACCGATGCGGTTACGAATGGCTTCAATCCGGTGAAGGCCGTGAACTGGTTTGACCCGAATTTCGGAGGGATCGTATTTGCTTCCCGCTATAACAATGCCAATGATGCCATGGAGCGCATGTTTTACCCCGGCGGGTTTCAGGGAACAGGTTCGGTAGGCGCAACCCAGGACCTTGTCGATGCTTTTCCGATGAAAAACGGCTACCCGATCACCGACCCAAAAAGCAAATATGACCCGGCAAAACCCTATGCAGATCGCGATCCGCGCTTTTATGCGACCATATTCCATAACAATGCGGATGCGGTGAAGATCAATTCTACCAAGGTGATGTACACCTTCGAAAACTGGCAGAACGCCAAAGATGCAGCCGGGCCGGCGGTTAACAGCCGTACCAATTATCACATTAAGAAAATGGTATTTATGGGACTTAACTGGTCGGATAACTCGATTAACCGGCAACCGCATTCCAAGTTCTTCATCCGGTGGGAGCACATGCTGCTCACATTTGCCGAAGCGGCCAATCAGGTAGAAGGGCCGTCTGGGGCTAAATATGGCATGTCGGCGAAAGACGCGATGGCCTATCTCCGCAAAAAGGACAACACCGACGGCGGAAAGGGCTTTACAACCGATCCTTATCTGACCGAAATTTCTTCGCAAGGCAAAGCAGCATTCGACGGGTTCATCAAAAACGAACGTCGCATCGAGACTTGCTTTGAAGGGTTGCGTTTCTTCGATCAGCGCCGGTGGACCACTAACCTGACAGATATCAACAAGCCCACGCATATGGCCAGGATCATCCGAAATTCGGATGGCACATTTACCTACAAGCTCAACGAGGTCGTGGAAGCACGTTCGTATACATCTGCCTTTTTGCCTATTCCGTACGACGAAATTTTAAGAATGAGTAGCCTGGTTCAAAACGATGGCTGGGAAACCTGGAAATAAACCTTAATGATTATGAAAAAGAAGATCACAATCGCCCTGTTACTGTCGGTATTAATGAGTTCGTGCTACGACGATTATATTGAGGATTTCGATTACACCTCCGTTTATTTTATGTACCAGACCAACGTGCGGACCTTCGTGGTGGGAGAGGGGATGAAGATAGAAGTCGGTGCGGCGCTGGCTGGTGTCCGCGAGAACGGCAGGGACAGGGTCGTTAATTTTTCGATGGATAATGCGCTGATCACCAAAGATATCCTGTCGGCAATGAAAGCCGGGGCCAACTACATCCGGGAAGCGGTGAGCAGCGTGGATACCTTAAAGCCGATGCCTGCAGATTACTTCACAATCTCGGACAATAGCAAAATGGTCATCAAAGCTGGCAACCATATGGGTTCGGTGGTTATCAAAGCGGATTCAGCCAGGTTCCTCGCCGATGCGGCAACACTCAAACCGACTTATGCAATCCCGTTCTACATCACGACGGCCGAGGCGGACTCGATCCATCGTGCCAAGAGATATGCCGTGGTCGGGCTCAAATACGAAAACATGCTGTTCGGTAACTACTGGCATGGCGGAGTTACAACGGTGAAGGACGCTTCGGGCAAGGTTGTGAAGACCACCCGGTATTACACCACGATACCTTCACCCGAGACCAAGATTTTTGCCTTGAAAACCATTGCTCCGAACGCCCTCGTTACGAACAAGATTAGTGACAAAGAGGGCAAGTTCAAGATCACCCTCGACGGAGAAACGATTACAGTGAGTAAAGCAGACGGGTCTTCCGTTGATGTCACCGGCGACGGCACCAGTACTTTCAACCGTGCAAAACTGTTACAAAACAGGAAGCTATTTTTAAGTTATAAATATGAAAACGAGGATGGCACCACCTCTTTTGCACAGGATACGCTGACATTCCGGAACCGTATCCGCGACGGTGTCAATGAATGGCAGGACGAAAACCCAGACCATTACAAATAGGACAGATTACGCTTCATTAGCTTTTTTTTAGACCGTGGTCCCGCGGCTATTTCTAAATTAATATTGGTTTAATCCAATATTGATCTAAGAGACGGCTCGCGGGATTGCTATTTTTGTATGCATTTATGTAAATATTTTATAATAAAATATTGGTTGAGGTCTATCTTGGCAACGTTCCCGATATCGATTGCATAAATAAACTTTGCAGATAATTTTCAAATATCTCCCCGAATCTCTATTCTCAAACTGATTTTCAAATTGTACTATAAGTACAAATAATGTACTTATTGGAATTATTCAAATCAGTACTATTTGCAGAAGTCGAAAAAATTACATCAGCCCTAAGCCCCTTTCAAATAATAAGTTTCATCGGAATAGTTACAGTTCGATGCTAAGTAACTGTATGTTGTCTTGTAATTAACCGAGAATTTGTATGACTTTTTTGTAAGGGACTCTCTATCCAGTATTCGTCAAGTAAGTTATGGTGAACTATTAATGGTTAAACAATCAATGCGTATGAAAAGAAAATTTACAAGTGTTGGCCACTGTATGAAACGTTGGGCAATGGTTGGGGTGGTGGTTACGGGCTTTACGGGGCAGGCCTATCCGATGGTCAAAACAACAAACCTGACTGTCAAAGTAATTGACAAAACTGTCTCCGGTAAGGTGACAGCTTCGGAAGACAATCTTCCGATACCGGGTGTTTCCGTAGTTTTAAAAGGAAGCAAAACCGGTACAAACACAGATGTGGACGGAGTTTTCAAGATCAGCATTCCCGATGATAACGCCGTACTGGTGTTTTCAGCGGTGGGTTTTGTAACGCAGGAAATTCCGGTAGGGACTAAAAGTGTTATTGATATAGCATTGAGCAGCGACCTTAAAACGCTGACCGAGGTGGTCGTGGTGGGTTATGGTACGCAAAAGAAAAGCCAGTTGACAGGTGCGATTTCGTCTGTTGGCGCAAAAGAAATCAATGAAATGCCTATTACGAACCTTGGCCAGGCATTGCAAGGACGTGCCGCCGGGGTGGATGTGACGCAATCGGGTTCGAAACCTGGCACGGTGCCCAGGATACTGATCCGCGGACGACGTTCATTCAACGCCGGTAACGATCCATTGTATGTAGTGGACGGTATCCCGCTGGCAGGAGGTTATGAAGACATGAACCCCAGCGACATCCAGTCGATGGAAGTTCTGAAAGACGCAACTGCCACCGCGATCTACGGTGCACGCGGCGCGAACGGTGTTATCATCGTAAGTACAAAAAGAGGCGGGCAGAAAGGTAAAACAACTGTCAGCTACGACGGATATGTAGGTGTTTCGAAAGCATTAGATAAAGTCGAGCTGTTTAACGGACAAGAGTTTGCCGAGTACGTACGTGAAGCATACCGGGCGACTGGTGGATACAAAGATGCAGCAGGTAACGTGGTACCAACTGGAACCGTAGACCCGGTTGCCGATGGAAAGATAGCAGTATTGGGCGGTGACCCTAACGTGGCCAAAGGCCTCGCCAATAACACGAGCACAGACTGGCAGGACCTCGTTCTGAAAAGCGGGGTAATGCAGAACCACTCGGTCGGTATCCAGGGCGGGAGCGACAGGACGCAATTTTTTATCTCTGGTGGCTTTTTCCAGGATAAGGGAATTGTGAAGGAAGCCAATTTTAAAAGGCTTTCGCTGCGTGCCAACATCGATCACAATGTCAACAGTTGGTTCAAGGTCGGTTTATCGTCTTATTCGATGACCAGCACCCGTAATGGTGAGAACCTGAATACCTACGGAATGACTATCAACCAGAACCCTCTGGCTGTACCGTACGATGACAACGGCAAGCTGATTTTCTCACCTACCAACGATGCTTTGCTTACTAATCCGTTGGCGGAATTGGTTCCAGGCGCCCAGGTCGATGAGATGAAACGCTACCGTATTTTCAATAGTCTTTATACAGAATTTACCATTCTTCCGGGTTTGAAATACCGTGTCAACTTCGGGCCGGACTTTACCATTACCCGGTACGGAAGGTTTATTGGAGCGCAAACCAACGCCCGGAAAGGCGGTGACGCACAGGCGAGCGCTACCAGCGCATTCGGCTTCAACTGGACTTTGGAAAACATTGTCAATTACACTAAAACGTTCGGTGGAAAACATAACCTGAATGTGACCTTGCTGCACTCCATGCAGCGGGACCGTGCAGAGGGATTCGGTGCGTCGGTGCAGGGTGTGCCGGTTGAATCGCAATCATTCTATAACCTCGGTGCGGCAACGACGGTATTTTCTCCGATCAGCGGAGTGGTTGAATGGGCTATTAATTCTTATATGGGCCGTATCAACTACGATTACAACGACAAATATCTCTTGACATTAACGATGCGTCGCGACGGGTCCAGCCGTTTCGGGGAAAACAACAAATATGGTAACTTCCCTGGTGTAGCAGTAGGTTGGAATCTTGGCAATGAGACTTTTTTGAAAAGCGTTTCCTGGGTCGACCTGTTGAAGATTCGTGCAGGCTGGGGTAAAGTGGGTAACACAGGTCTGGCGCCTTATCAAACGCAAGCCTTCCTTGGAAGAACGGCCTACGCCTGGAACGCATCACCTGCCTATGGTTACCGTCCCGGTACGATCGGGAATGCGGATTTGCACTGGGAATCATCCGCCACGGCTAACGTCGGCTTGGATTTTAGCTTCCTTCGCGGACGGGTACAAGGTTCACTCGAATTTTATCAGACCAATACAACTGATTTGCTTTTGTCGGATCAGCTGCCCGGATCGATCGGCTTCAATGCTGTTACACGTAACGTCGGTGAAACCCGCAACCGTGGTATCGAGTTAGGCTTTACTACTACCAATGTCGATTCTCCGAGTAGCTTTAAATGGACGACTGACTTTACATTTACCAAGAACACAGAGGCGATCCTGTCGCTGTACAACGGAAAAGTGGATGACGTAGGTAATGGCTGGTTCATCGGCCGTGCACTCAGCACAGTTTACGATTATAGAAAAGTGGGTATCTGGCAAACCAATGAAGCGGACGCCGCGAAATCCTTTGCCAGCGAAGTTGGTCAGATCAAACTTAAAGATGTGAATGGTGATGGCAAGATCAATGCATCCGACCGCGAAATCATCGGTTCTGATGTTCCTGACTTCAGTGGTGGTATCACCAACCGTTTCAGTTTCAAGGGTTTTGACCTGTCGTTCTTCTTCTTTGCCCGCGTAGGTAACCTGATCCGCAGCGAGTTCCACAGAAACAACAATGCACTGGCAGGTCGCTATCAGCAAATGAAGGTGGATTACTGGACACCGAACAATCCGACCAACGAATTCCCGCGTCCGAAAAGCAACCAGGAATTCCCTGTTTACGGAAGCACATTGACTTATTTCGACGGAACATTCGTGAAGTTGAGAAACATCAACGTTGGTTATACATTTACACCCGAGTTGTCCAAAAGACTTGGAATGGAGTCGCTCAGATTGTATTCCAGCATTCAGCAGCCAGTTATCTGGGCGAAGTATCGTACCAAATACAACGGCGTTGACCCTGAAAGTACCGGTCTTGCAGCTGGTGGAACGGGTGTAACTCCTGCTACGATGGTGATCACATTCGGATTGAACGCAAAATTCTAAAAGCCCAGGTTTAATACCTATAAAAGATATTTAACAATGAAGAATATAAGAAAATCGATAGTATTATGCGGAATGGCAGCGATGATGCTGGCCGGGCAGGGGTGTAAGGACGCCCTCGATGAGGAAATCATTTCAGGGGTTGGTAACGATTATCTTAATACGCCGAAGGGCTTTGAGGATGCCGTTAAAGCTGCCTATACGCCGCTGCGGTTCTATTATGGTACCCAGCAGGGGTTGACCTTGACCGAGTACGGGACCGACATTTATGCGACTGGTGCCGATGGAGGTTACAAAGGATTTCATTACTATGACGGTCAGTTGAACCCGACAGTGGACTATCTGGCGACTACTTGGGACGAACTTTACAGGGGGATCAATACTTGTAATGCGGTGATCGACAGGGCTCCCAATGTGGTGGGTGTGACCGATGCGACCAAGAAGTTGCGAATCGCAGAGGTTAAGTTCCTGCGTGGACATTACTACTACCTGCTGCATCAGCAATATGGCGGTGTCGACCTGCGATTGACTGAAACGGTGCTTCCAACGAAGGAAACAAAGCGCGCTACCGATGCTGAAATGTATGCAGCCATTATCAAGGATTTGAGCGAGGCGGTTGCCGATCTGGAAGCAAAAGCACAGTCGAACGATTATGGACGGGCAACTAAGCCGGCAGCGGAAGCAATGCTTGCAAAGGTTTATCTTGCCAAAGCATATTCCAGCGAAAAAGCAGCGGACGACTTTACAAAAGCGGCAGAACTTTGCACGAACGTAACTACCAAATATGGCTACAAGCTGCTGGACGATTTCGCAAGTGTGTTCGACGAGAACAACCAGATCAACAGCGAGGTGGTGTTTGCCGTACAGTATACGACCGATGCATTGACTAATGGTACCGGAAACAGCCTTCACCTTTATTTCGGGATGCAATATGATGTGCAGCCTGGTATGAAAAGGGATACCTATTGGGGTCGGCCATTCAAAAGGCTTAGACCTACCGAATACCTGATTAAAACGGTTTTTGCTGATCGTACGAACGACTCTCGCTACAAAAAGACCTTCCGTGATACCTGGCTTTCCAATAACCCCGGAACTTACAATGCGGCATCATTCGACGATTCGAAAACCAAGGTAACATTTGCGGCAGGTGACACGGCGATATTTATCCCCGGTTTCGAGATGACCAAAGAGGAGCGTGCCAAAAAGAAATACCAGGTGCTCGTACCAAGCAAATATTCGGAAGCATTGTTCCCGACTTTGCAGAAGTTCTTTGATACAAAGCGCCCTGATATGACCTATGAAGCAGGTAGCCGTGATTATTTCGCGGTACGTCTGGCAGATGTGTACCTGATGCTTGCCGAAGCTTTGTTCCAATCGGGAAATAAAGTGGATGCTGCTGCCGCATTGAATGCGGTCAGGTTCCGTGCCGGATGGCCAGGCAAAAAAGAAGCCATGGTGCTTCCTGTGAAGGATGTGACTATGGAAACGATCATGGAGGAGCGCGCCCGGGAGCTTGCCGGTGAGCAAACCCGCTGGGTGGATTTGAAACGTTGGGGAGTATTGGTCGACAGGGTGAAAAAATACAACCCTCAGGCCGCTAGCATCCAGGCATTCCACGCTGTGAGACCTATTCCTCAGACACAGATCGACAGAAGTGCGAAGACGACGGACGGCAAATCGGTTTTCCCTCAGAACACTGGGTACTGATCCGAAGAAAGTATAGTTTAGTTGAGAAAGCCGGTCGGATGCGCGAGCATCCGACCGGCTTTTTTTCGTCCAACAGAGCTACCGACAAAAAGCGGAAAAACAAAAAGATACCGTTAAATCAGTGAGATTCTCCGTATAAAAACTAGGGTTAATCCAGACAGGTAAGGGGCTGGATTCGATGATATCAGGATGCTATCTTTCATCTAAACATCATTTTAAACCACCTTACCTATGCACATCGCCAAAGGATTTACCACCTCTTTGCTGCACGTGACACGGGCCTGTACGCTATGCGCATTGCTGTATCCGCCACCGGCCATGGCAAGCCATTTGAACGGGCCGGGTTATGCAGCCGTGACCGACAGGATCATCACAGGCACAGTGTTATCCGCAGAAGGAAATGCCCCGCTTCCGGGTGTTACCGTAGTTATTAAAGGAAGTGCCCACGGGACAACCACCGACGCCAACGGGAAGTACACTCTCGCAATCCCGGGCAATGTCGCTACCATCGTGTTTTCGGCGGTGGGTTATGTGACCCAGGAACGCGACGCGGGCAATGCATCGATGCTCGATATTGTACTCGTTTCCGACCAGAAAACCCTGAACGAAGTGGTCGTGATTGGCTATGGTACGCTCAAAAAGCGCGACCTGACAGGCGCCGTTTCGCAAGTCAATGCAACCCGGCTCGAAAACGAAAACCCGCAATCCGTACAGGACGTCCTGAGAGGGAATGTTCCGGGTATGAACGTTGGTTTTTCTACTTCCGCGAAGGGAGGAGGAAATGTGTCGGTTCGCGGCCAAAACTCCATTAACGCAGGATCGAGCCCGCTGATCGTGCTGGACGGGACGATCTATTACGGCGGCCTGGAAGACATCAATCCCAATGATATCGAAACCATCGATGTGCTGAAAGACGCGAGCTCGTCTGCCGTTTTCGGGGCCAAAGCTGCGAGTGGGGTCATCCTGATCACCACTAAAAAGGGTAAGGAAGGCAAGCCGACCATCAATATCAACAGCAACTTTGGATTTGCCGAAGTAGCCAGAAACCAGCCGGTGCTGAGTCCGGAAGGCTTCATTACCTGGCGGCAGGAGGTTATGCGGAATATCAATGCAACCGCCCAGCCCGCGCGATTTACCGATCCTTCGAAACTCCCCTCGGGTGTTACCCTCGATGAGTGGCTTTCCTACGACGGCTCAAAAGGCGATCCGACGACAGTGTGGCTGCAACGCCTGGGAATGCAACCTGCAGAAATCCAGAATTACAAGGACGGCAAAAGCGTGGACTGGTATAGCAAGGTTTTCCAGAAGGGCTTCCGGCAAGACCACACAGTAAGCCTGTCGGGGCGGAACGACCGTATTTCCTATTATATGTCGCTGGGTTATCTCAAGAATGAAGGGATTGTGGTCGGAGATCAATATAGCACCGTAAGGGCCCGTCTGAACCTGGAAGGAAAAGTAAACAACTTCCTGAGCGTCGGGATGAATACGCAATTCGCCAAAAGGGACGAAAGCCAGGTGCCGGTCAACTATGACCTCGCCCGCGTCCTGTCGCCCTGGGGATCGGAATTTGATGCCAATGGCAAATACTCATGGCGGCCCAATGGTGAAGCAAGCGGGGGAAACCATCCTTATTATGCCCCTAGCTTTATAAGCCGCGACCAGGGTGCAATGACACTGAACTCTGTGATTTTCGCCAAAGTCAGCCTGCCGCTGGGGATCACCTACCAGCTCAATTTCACACCGCGCTTCGATTATACGCACCGCTACAATGCAGAATCGTCGAAACACGCGGAATGGGCAGCCGAGGGCGGACGGGCGTCACGGAAAGACTCGACAGTATTCAACTGGCAGGTCGATAATATTCTCAAATGGAGTAAAACCATCAATCAAAAACACAATATCGATCTGACATTCCTGGCTAATGCGGAGCGGTTCAGAAGCTGGCGTGATACCATTTCGAACAAAGGCTTTGCACCAACCGATGTCCTAGGCTACCATAACATTCAGGCCGGCGGGCTTCCAATCGTCTATACCGACGATCAAACCAGCACCGCTGACGCTCTAATGGCGAGGCTTTTCTATTCGTTCAAAGAGAAATATATGCTAACACTTTCGAGTCGCCGGGATGGCTATTCGGCATTTGGCCAGAAAAACCCGCGTGCTTTGTTCTCCTCGGCAGCCATTGGCTGGGTGTTTACGGATGAGCCTTTTATGAACAATAAATGGCTAAGCTACGGCAAGCTCAGGGTTTCGTATGGCAACAATGGCAACCGGGATATTCCCCGTTATGACGCCCTGGCCGATCTGGCAAGTGGTAAATATCTGCACGTAAAGCCGGATGGTACCGTGTATCAGGTCAGCCAGCTATATGCAAGCCGCATGGCTAATCCAAACCTCAAATGGGAGAAAACCAATGCATTGAATGTCGGGTTAGACTTCGCTCTCTTTAATAATGTGATAGACGGAAGTATCGAATTTTACAAATCAACTACCAAAGACCTGCTTGTAAAACGGGCACTGCCTAATGTGCTTGGTTTCGATAATGTGTGGGACAATCTGGGTGAAGTTCAGAACAAGGGGTTGGAGATCAGCATTAACTCCAACAATATGCGGCGCGAGAACTTTTCCTGGCGCAGCACATTCAACTTTCAGCTGAACAGAAACAAGATCGTGCATTTGTATGGCAACTACGTGGATATCAAAGATGGTGCAGGAAACGTAACAGGCCGGAAAGAGGCCAATGACATTACAAACCGCTGGTTTATCGGTCATGCGCTGGATGAAATATGGAACTACCGCATACTGGGTGTTTGGCAAAAGGAGGAAGAGGCAGAAGCTGCGAAATACGGCGTGAAGCCCGGAGACTTTAAATTGAAGGATGTCAATAACGATGGGAAGTTTACAAATGACGATAAAGAATTTCTGGGCTATACTTCACCGCGTTTCAGATGGACGTTCCGCAACGAGTTCAAGCTTTTCAAAAGCTTTGACATTTCGTGCATGATCTATTCCTATTGGGGACAAAAAGGAACATTCAACCAGATGAAAAACCGTGACGGCTTCGTGGACCGCACAAGTTCCTATGTTTTGCCCTACTGGACCGAGGGAAACCGCTCCAATGAATGGGCACGGCTGTATTCGAGCGAAGGATCGGCAACTGGTTACAGCGTTTACAGAAGCAAATCGTTTGTCCGCTTCGAAAACGTGTCGGTTGCCTACACCTTACCGAAGACAATGACTGAAAAAGCAGCCATCCGGAATCTCAGGATTTACGCTAATGTGAGAAATATCGGCTTCTGGGCTCCTAAATGGGACTTCTGGGATCCTGAAAATGGCACCAATGGCACTACTAATGCAAGCATAGCCACCTCTGTCCCAAGTCCTCGGATCTACACATTGGGCCTTGATATCACACTATAACCTTCAAAACCCGAAGCAATGACTACTATTCATAGATTTACCAAAATACTCCCCCTGGCTTTTCTGGCGGCGGGCATAACCCTGGTCAGTTGTAAGGAAACCTGGCTGAAACCTGAGCCATTGTCTTTTTACGAACCTGATCTCACTTTCAAGGATATCGCTGGGCTGAAAGCGACACTGGTTGCCTGTGAGCGCAGTTTGCGTATGGAGTGGTACGGCGACGCCATGCCGATGATCACCGAATCCATTTTTTCGGATATCGCAGTGGAAGGTACGACCGACAAATCCGGCCCGGCGCAGAATTTGAACCTCCTCATTACCCCGGACGCTCAATTGAACCATACCGATTACAACAAGATCGGCTGGTACTGGCTTGAAGGTTACAAGGGGATCAAGTACGCGAATACGGCGATATCGCGGATCGATTTACCCACCTATAAAAATGAACAGGAAAAGAACGAGTTACTCGGGGCGGCTTATTTTCACCGGGCGGCACGTTACTACCGCCTTACCCAGCAGTTTGGGGATGTTCCTTTGTTGTTGGAGGAGGTAAATGGTCCGAAGCTGGATTTTCAGACGACGAAAAGAGAGGTTATCCTGAAAAAAATGAAGCAAGACCTCGAATTTGCGGAACAATGGGTGCCCGCCGTGACTGACAAAGGAACTGTTAATAAAGGATCGGTGAGCCATTTGCTTACCAAAGTGAACCTTGCGTTGGGTCTGTTTGATGACGCTATCAAGTCGGCTACGAATGTTATCGACGGTGGAACGCACAAGCTGATGACGTCACGTTTCGGGGTAAATGCCAACGACCCGGCACGAAATGTGATCTGGGATTTGCACCGCCCGCAAAACAAATCGCTGCCCGTGAATACCGAAGGCCTGATGATGGTGATCGACCGGCTGAATATCGAAGGGAATGTGGAGGGTGGTATACTTACGATGCGAAATGGTGTGCCGCTTTGGTTTAACAATATCAACACGCCGAACGGGAACCGGGGAACGATCGATACGTATGGCATTGAGATCGATCAGGTGGTGAAATACGGTCGCGGGATCGGCCGTTTGCGCCCGACCGATTATTCACAGAACCAGATCTGGGACGACAAGAACGACCTGCGGCACGCACCAGGCAACTGGACGCGCATGGAGGATATTCTTTACAACAATCCGGCGATCAAGGAAACGGACACCTATTATGGGAAAAACCTTCAACTTAAAAATGCAGAAGGTGTCGTACTCACGATAGATACCATCCGCTGCTGGTTTGACTGGCCGAACTATAAATTCTTCATCGAAGATCCGTTGCGTGTACAACCTCAGGGAGGTAATACCGACTGGTATGTTTTCCGCCTGGCTGAAACTTACCTCTTGCGTGCGGAAGCGTACGCCTGGAAAGGTAACCTCGCCAAAGCTGCCGAGGATGTGAATGTAGTCCGCGCCCGCGCTAATTGCGCACCACTCGCGGCGGGTAAGATCAATATCGGGACCATTCTCGATGAGCGGGCAAGAGAACTTTATTTCGAAGAGCCACGTAAAACCGAGCTGACACGGATTGCCTATATTTTCGCGCAAACCGGTAAACCTGCGCCAAATGGAAAAACATATAGCCTGGCCAAGTTTTCGGATGAAAATTACTTTTATGACCGGGTGATGGAGAAAAACGACTTTTACAATAAAGGCGTACAAACCCGACATGCGGACGAGTATACCATGAGCCCTTATCACGTGTTGTGGCCCATTCCGCAGTCCGCGATCGATGGGAATACGCAGGCAAGGATCAATCAGAATAAAGGATATGCGGGGTATGATAAAAATGTGCCTCCATTAACAGAGATCCCTAAATAATTTGAAGGCAATGACCCGTGGATAGCGGGTCATTGTTGTTTTACTTCGTCTACAACTCAATGGTTCTTCATTACTAAATCCAAACCTGAAATGAACAGACGCAACTTTTTGCAGAACTCGTCAATGGCAGTTGCCGCGACGCTAATGGGAGGTGGCTTACTCGAAGCCGCGATTAAAAAAGGAGATATCAAAATCGGCTATTCGGCCATTACCTGGGCCGGAAAAGACGAACAAGCCATTGCGGATCTCGCAGGCCTGGGATTCAAAGGAATACAGCTTCGTGCCAATACATTTGGCCCTTACCGTAACAAGGTGTCCGAATTGAAGGACGCATTAACAAAGCACAATCTCACACTTGCCATGTTTTCGAGCGGCAATGTGGAAATCGACCCGGCGAAATTCGAGAGCACGGTGGATACGCACGTGGCGCATGCAAGTTTCGTAAAAGCGCTGGGCGGTAGTGCATTGCAATTGACGAACAGCCTT
Source organism: Dyadobacter sp. MSC1_007 (assembly GCF_023667495.1). Classification (GTDB taxonomy): domain Bacteria; phylum Bacteroidota; class Bacteroidia; order Cytophagales; family Spirosomataceae; genus Dyadobacter. The sequence goes on along the minus strand of NZ_JAMOZL010000017.1, from coordinate 21,236 downwards.
CGCCCGAAAGACCGCGCTCCGTCCGTCGAGGAATTGAAAAAACTGGCGCAGGTAATGAACGAAATCGGGAAGCAAACGGCTGATCATGGCGTGCAGGCGGTATACCACAACCATATGAACCAGTTGGGCGAAACACCCGAAGAAGTGGACGTGATTGTACAGGCAATGGACCCTCGTTATATTAAGTTATTGCTTGATATTGCCCATTACAAGCAGGGTGGGGGCGAACCGCAGGATGCTGTTGTTAAATACAAGGATATCATCCATTCGCTGCATTTAAAGGATACTAAACCGGCTGAAACCAAAAACGGCTACAAATTCGTAGAGCTGGGACAGGGACGTGTGGACGTGCCGGCAGTATTCAGTTCGTTAAGCAAGATCAAGTTTAAAGGCTGGGCAGTTGTGGAACTGGATGGCGTGCCCGATCCGGACAAATCGCCGCTGATCTGCGCTGAGATCAATAAAAAATACATTACGGAGACTTTGAAATACCCCATTTAGAAGAAACAACGTCTAATCTGCGAATGCAGAATTTGTGAGTGGCCTTAATTGGATTTGTAAGGGTATTTGTATTAATACATCGTTATGTTAGTAATAAGTCGATGTCGGATGCGAAACCCTTACATTTACTTCGGTCATTCATAAATTCAGTATTCAACGCAATGAAAATTCTCAGATTACCGCTCTTTTGTCTATTTCTGGTTACCGCCATTGGTGCCCATGCCCAGCGATCCAAAGACGGATGGCAGGACCTGTTCAACGGAAAGGACCTGTCTGGCTGGAAGCAGCTCAACGGTCAGGCTAAATATGAAGTGAAAGACGGCGCGATCGTCGGAACTTCCGTGACAGGGACGCCCAATTCGTTCCTGACGACAGAAAAAGACTATGGAGATTTTATCTTCGAATGCGAAGTAAAAGTTGATAACAAGCTCAATTCAGGGATCCAGATCCGCAGCTTGTCCAAGCCTGACTATCAGAACGGCCGTGTTCATGGCTATCAGGTAGAGATCGACCCCAGCGACCGCGCATATTCTGCCGGTATCTACGACGAGGCGCGTAGAGGCTGGCTTTACCCGCTGGACCTGAATCCCGAAGGTAAGAAAGCATTCAAACGCGAAGCCTGGAATAAATACCGCATCGAGGCGATCGGCAGTTCTATACGCACTTTCCTGAACGGTGTGCCGGTAGCGCATGTGATCGACGACATGACGCCAAGCGGGTTCATCTGCTTGCAGGTCCACGCCATTGGTAACAACAAAGATTTGGAAGGCACGCAGGTGAGCTGGAAGAACGTACGCATTAAGACTACTAATCTCAAACCAAGCCCGGCAAGCAATATCCGGATCGTGAACCTGATCCCTAACTCGCTGGATGCCGCTGAAAAATCTCAGGGCTGGTCATTGTTATATGATGGCAAATCAGCCGATCAGTGGCGTTCTTATGGCGGATCGGATTTCCCTTCAAAAAGATGGAGCTACCAGGACGGCACGATCATGATCTCTAAATCGGACGGTTCCGAAACGGGCAACGATATCATAACGCGCAAGCTGTACGGCCCTGCATTCGAGTTTGAATTCGATTTCAAATTGACCGAGGGCGCAAACAGTGGCGTGAAGTATTTTGTAGATCAGAAATTCAATTCCAGTGGTAAATCGGGTATTGGTTGTGAATACCAGGTACTCGACGATGAGAAGCATCCGGATGCTAAAATGGGCAAAAACGGTAACCGTACTATCGCATCTTTTTATGATGTGATACCTGCCGACAGGCCAAGGAATGCTGTTAAGAAAATCGGTGAATGGAACCAGGGACGCATTGTGGTGCAGAAAGACGGTACCGTTCAGCATTTCCTGAACGGCTATAAAGTGGTCGAATATGTGCGGGGCTCGCCTCAGTTTAAGGAGTTTGTGGCAGCTTCCAAATTCGCTAAGTTCGAAGGCTTCGGAATGTCTCCCCAGGGTTATCTTCTTTTGCAGGATCACGGCGATAATGTGTTTTACCGCAGTTTGAAAGTGAAGGAGATCAAATAGAAGTGCCTTGCCGAAAAAAGGTCAAAAAATACAGTAGATAAACGGGCATCGGTTATTTACAACTGATTGCCGATCAGAGTCCGGTTTAAATCAATCAAAAATCAACTTTTATACAATCCAATATCATGACCAGTAGAAGGGATTTTCTTAAAAATGCAACACTGGCTTCCGCCGGTATCGCAGTAGGTGCCAATGCTTTCGGGGCCGCCAGCTACCGTCGCATCTTAGGCGCAAATGACCGCGTCAGAGTAGGTATCATTGGTTTTTCAGATCGTTTCCGCAGCTCGCTGGCACCTTCTTTTTCAGATCACGCCAAAGAATTGAACTTTGAGTTCATGGGTGTTTCGGATCTCTGGAACCGACGCCGTGACGAGGCGGAAGCTTTCATGAAAGGGAAAAGCTACGCCGCAAGTGAATTCATTAAAGCGCGCAACAACGAGGAATTGCTGGCACGCAAGGACGTTGATGCGGTGATCATATCTACGGCAGATTTTCAACACGCACTGCATTGCGCGGAAGCGGTAAAAAGCGGTCGCGACGTGTATGTCGAAAAGCCTTTCGCAGAAACGCTGGAAGATGCAAAAATCGCATTGAAAGCAGTGGAAAGCTCTAAGCAAATTGTACAGGTTGGTTCGCAGCGCCGCAGCGCCCCCAATTACTGGGCGGCTTATGAATATATCAAATCAGGCAAGTTTGGAGACATTACCACGGTTGAAATGACCTGGAATGTAAACCAACCGGGCCGGTGGAGACGTAAAGAACTCGTTTCTCAGATCCGCAAAGAAGATACCGACTGGGACCGCTTCCTGATGAACCGTCCGAAAGTAGATTGGAACCCGCGTTATTACCTGGAATTCCGTTTGTTCTATCCATATTCTTCCGGTATCCCGGGACAATGGATGGCCCACCAGATCGACACGGTTCACTGGTTCTCCGGCCTGGATGCCCCGCGTAACGTGGTAGCCAATGGTGGAATTTATACCTGGAAAGATGGTCGTACGAATGTCGATACTTTCAGCGCTGCATTCGAATACGGACCTGCGGACGACAAGAGCAAAGGCTTCCAGGTGATTTACTCATCACGTTTCAACAATGAAGCAGGCGGTGTGAAGGAATACTATTACTCGAATGGCGGGATGATCAACCTGGATACCAACAAGATCACTCCCGAAGGCGGATTGCAGGCAAAAGATGCTAAATCGATGGGATTGCAGGCTAATCTGCTGCCTGAAATGTCGCTGAAAACAGGTGATAAAATCGCGACCGACGCCAACACCGGTGCCGATCCGATGACTTCACTGCACATGCGCAACTGGATGGAGTGTATCCGCAGCCGGAAGGAAACGAATGCCCCGGCACGGGTTGGGTTCAACCACTCGGTGGCCAACATCATGGCTACGCAGGCGCTGCATACAGGTAAGCGGGTGAGCTGGGAGTCTAAGAAAAAGGAAATAGTCCTGAGTTAAATCATGCATTCATTTTAAAGAACGATCAAGGTGAATCTAAAAAACACAGGCTTAGCGTTCGCTGCAATATCCCTGGCCGCATGGACAGGAACAGCAAACGCGCAAAAAGTAGACCTCATTAAGAATGACAAGGATAAGAAGGTGGAAGTCAAAATCGACGGAAAACCTTTTACGTCCTACTATTATCCGGGGGAAAAGACGTTGAAGAAGGCGGTGCTTTACCCGGTCATGACTGCGAAAGGTACCCTCATCACCCGCGGCTGGCCTCTGGACCCGCGTGCGGGCGAACGTGTAGATCATCCGCACCACGTGGGCGTCTGGCTGAACTATGAGGATGTCAATGGCAACGACTACTGGAATAATTCGGACGCAGTAAACCACGAAAAGCGTGCTTACGGTACTATTATTCACACCGGTATTACTTCTGTAAAAAGCGGAAAGGATAAAGGCGAATTGAAAGTGACAGCGGATTGGGTTGATAAGAATGGGACGCTTACCATGAAGGAAACGACCACGTATACTTTCAGCGGAAAAGGCGACACCCGCATTATCGATCGCTCGACGACGCTTACTGCGATGCTCGACGAAGTTGCAATGCCCGATGTAAAGGACGGAATGTTCGCGATCCGTGTGGCACGCGAGCTGGAACTTCCTTCGAATAAGCCCGAAATTTTTACAGATGCCGCTGGTATTGCTACAAAGGTTCCGGTGATGAACAATGAAGGCATTACCGGTAACTACCGCAACAGCAATGGAGTGGAAGGCGAAACGGTTTGGGGTAAACGTGCCATTTGGTGCAACCTGACTGGCAAGATCAAAGATGAGAATATCAGTGTAGCGATGATCGACCATCCGAAGAATGTCGGCTATCCTGCTTACTGGCATGCACGCGGTTACGGATTGTTTGCTGTGAACCCATTAGGTATGAAAGCGCTGAGCGACGGCAAAGAGACGCTGAATTTTAAACTCAAAAAAGGCGAATCGACGACCTTCCGTTACCGCCTGGTAATTGCTTCCGAGCATTTGAAAGATGCTACGCTCAATGATCTGGCCGCGGCATATGCGAAGACGGAATAGTTTGTAATATAGCAGATTGAAAAAATAGCCAGCTTTCCGCTGGCTATTTTTTTGCCATCCGGAAATCTGCCTCTATGAATCTTGAACATTATGAATTTGAACAGTTAGGCGAGTTTGACTATCGCTTTTTTAGTAACGGATCAAAGGGAACATTTGAAATGCATGTCCGTTTCACCAGTACGGGAGCAAATTCCTGTAATCTCGGTTTCGGGGCGGTGGATCCAACATCTGGTTGGTTAGATGATCTGATTGAGCTCCGCAATGGCGACAGTCAAAAAATACTCGCCACGGTAGCAAACATTTCATGTTTGTTTATGGAAGTGCACCCTTCAATTCGAATTTACGCAGCTGGTAGCACCGCTTCACGAACCCGGTTATATCAAATGGGGATCAACCGAATCCTGCCGCAATTGACAGATTATAAAATAGCCGGCCTCCTTGTCGAACCAGATCGACAGGGAGGCATATGGGGCAGTTATCCCAAATGGAAGGGCGAATGGCAGGAATTCCGCAAGGGCATTTCTTACGATGCGTTTTTGATTTTTAAGCGTTGAATAACTAAATTAGAGAGATTTCTAAACACATATAGCTATGTCAGTTACCAAAATCAATAAAACCAGGCGAAGCCCTACGGCTGCAACTTATCCGCCAAACTATGATGAGTTTTTTGAAAAGAAAGCGGCGGACATGAGGGCACTTCTTAAAAGAAATCCTGTTCCCGCAGAATTATTCAACAAAAAGTAAATCAACGTTCCAGCGTTCCTGGTGAATGCCAGCTTAAAACGTGGTAAGTAGCAGGCGTTTTGCCAACGTTGCGGAGCGAATGCATTTGATTAGATGCCTGGAAAATGACCGATCCGGGCCCCACTTTCTTCTTTTCACCATTCACAAGCGCTTCCACAGTCCCGTCCTTGATGATGATTACTTCTTCCTCCGCATGCTTATGAGGCGGATGGGAATCTTCGCCGGGATTGAGCGTTGTAACGTGGCATTCCAGTTCGTCCAGCGTCGCGGTTTGCGACCGGAAAAACGTTTTTACAGAACCAATCTTAGTATTTTTTACGGCAATGGTGTTCCAGTCAAAAATGGACGATTCGAGGATACTGATTTTTGGGTTCGCGAAAATACAGGTCAATGTAAAGCAGGCGGTGACAGAGGCGACTATCAAGTCTCTTTTAGTAATTTTCATAGAGGGCGGATTGAGTAGGGTTTATAAAGAAAGACTTCAAAAGGCGATGTTTACCTTTACAAAAATCATGAAATAGTTTCATTTTTTAATTTTTTGTTGATATAAAATAATGTAGAAAGAATTCATGTTCCGATAAAGATCGATTTCAGCCGGGAATATATTTTTGATAATGGGCAAATAAGCCGTATTCTTGAAGTTCCGACAGGTCGACCTGAAGGCCCGTCGTGTATCGCATTCACGCTTTGTAATCTTATGGAAGACCAATCGAGAAGGAAGTTTTTACAAAATGCCGGGTTAGCTTCCCTGGCATCCGTATCGCCGCTGGCAGCGGAGCCTGAAAGGGAAAAAGAGCTTTTCATCCATCACGTCTTTTTCTACCTGAAAGACCCGAACAATGCTCAGGATGAAGCGAAATTGCTCGAAGGGTTGCATAAGCTGGCAAAAGTCCCCACTATCGATTATGTTCACATTGGGAAACCTGCGCCAACCAGCCGATCGGTGATCGTGCGGGATTATTCTTATTCCTGGATGTGTTTCTTTAAAAATATCATCGAAGAAGAGATTTACCAGACGCATCCGATCCATCTGGATTTCATCAAGGAATATTCGCATTTGTGGGAGAAAGTAGTCGTATACGATTCAGTAGGCCCTAAAAAGGTAAGCTAAGGAAGAACAAACGATGAATGCAAATTTCAAAGACACACATCCCGAATGCAGAGAGTTGATACTCCCTGTCAGGGACGCACTGGATGTAATCAGCGGCAAATGGAAAATAGCTATCCTGATTGCTATCGGGCTGGGTAACAAGCGTTTCATGGAATTACAAAATGCGGTCCCGAATATCACGCCCAGAATGCTTTCCAAAGAATTGAAAGAGTTGGAAATGAACCTGTTGGTGGAGCGGAAAGTGTTGGATTCATTCCCGGTGACAATAGAATATGAACTTACCCCACATGGCAAGTCGCTGGACCCGCTTGTTGAAGAGCTCCGCAAATGGGGTGAATATCACCGTCTGATCATTACGGGTACCAATATTGACCATCCCGTAAAAGAAATGCAGGATTGAGGTAAAGAAAGCCACTATTTGCCTTTGTGACTTATTGATCACCTCACAAGGACCAAATGAAGTCACTCCTGAATAACATCTTCCTACTGGCGGGGCTTTTCGCCGCTGCCAGTTCAAATCTTTCTTTCGCACAGGCGCCATCCGGCGCAATACACCTTAATCAAATTGGATTTTACCCCGGCGGCACCAAAATAGCGGCAATTTCGGGTGATGAACATAGCTCCTTCGAGGTCAGGGACGCTAAATCCGGCAAAATTGTTTTCAAAGGAAAACTGGGTTCTTCGCGGACCAGTCAGCATTCGGGCAAGGTAACGAAGATCGCGGATTTTTCAGGGGTGAAAAAGGCTGGTAACTACATTATTGAAGTGCCGGGATTGGGCAGGTCGGCCCCGTTCCGGATAGCATCACAAGTACATCGGGAAGTGGCGGAAGCATCTCTGAAAGGCTTTTATTACCAGCGGGCCTCCATTGAACTACCAGAAAAATTTGCAGGCAAATGGGCCAGGCCAGCTGGGCACCCTGATGATAAAGTCCTGATACACGCTTCGGCAGTTTCTCAAAATCGCGCTGAGAATGCCGTGATCAGCTCTCCAAAAGGCTGGTACGATGCCGGGGATTATAATAAGTACATTGTCAATTCCGGAATTACAATGGGCACACTGTTGTCGTTGTATGAGGATTACCCCGCATATTTTGAAAATTTCAATACCAATATTCCCGAAAGCAATAATGGCGTCCCCGATCTGCTCGACGAAGTAATCTGGAATTTAAGGTGGATGCTAACGATGCAGGACCCGGCTGATGGCGGGGTTTATCACAAACTGACTAATCCGCGCTTCGACGGGATGATCATGCCAGGTGCGGCGAAAAATCCCCGTTATGTCGTGCAGAAAAATACGCCGGCAACGCTCGACTTTGTGGCTGTAATGGCGCAGTCGGCGCGGATATTCAAAAGTTTCGATAACAAGTTCCCCGGTCTGGCCGACTCCTGCACGACGGCTGCTGTGAAGGGTTGGGAATGGGCGAAGAAAAATCCGAAGATATTATACAACCAGAATGAGGTCAACAAACAATTTGATCCGGACATAGTCACCGGTGCTTATGGTGACCGGGATGCCAGCGATGAATGGATATGGGCGGGAGCTGAAATGTATGCGCTTACCCGCAAAAAGGACTACCTCGAAGGCCTTGGCCTGGAATCTCCCCAAACGATGGTTTTGCCAACATGGAGCCAAGTTAAAACGCTTGGATATTACACGCTGCTCCGGTTTAGCGAGGATTTGAAATCAGAAGGACAATTGACGAATCCACTGAAACAGGCCGTTACGAATTATGCCGGGACATTGCTTACTGATCTTGAAAAACAGCCCTACAACACGGTAATGGGCAAAGAAGCAAAGGACTATGCCTGGGGCAGCAGTTCTGTCGCCGCCAACCAGGGTATTGCGTTACTATATGCCTATCGTATCACCAAAGACCGTAAATACCGCGACGCGTCGCTTGGCAACCTCGACTACCTGCTCGGCCGTAATGCAACCGGCTATTGCTTTCTGACCGGCTTTGGCTCAAAAAGGGTCATGCATCCGCACCACCGGCCTTCCATTGCGGATGGTATCGAAGAACCAGTTCCCGGATTATTGTCGGGCGGGCCTAATCCGGCACAGCAGGATAAATGTGCGGGTTATCCCAACAAGTTTGCCGACGAGTCTTTTACCGACAATGACTGTTCTTACGCATCCAATGAGATCGCGATCAACTGGAATGCGCCGATGGTATATCTTTCTGCAGCAATAGAAGCGATTATGGGACAGGAAAAATGATTCAGGCCTTTTTTCCTTTTACAGGGACCGTCGCAGGAGTTTCGTTGTAACCCTTTTTCTTGGTCATATTCACTTTTTCGGACTTCTGTATCGCTTCTTTTTCCAGCAGTTTTGAAGGCTTTTGAGTGTCGTCTTGCTGCTTTTGTTTGCCTTTCGGGCCGCCGTGGCTTGGTGAGCCGCCTTCGACGTTTTTGGTTTGTGCTTGCTTTGCCATGATTTTATAGGTTATTTAAATACCAATGCAATTTCCATTCCCGGTTTGCTTTACTTCCGGATAACTTAGTAGATAGCCCTCGACGGGCGCCTCTTTGTATAAACCATATTCGACATCAGGTATGAATTTGTTCAAATCGATTTCCCAGATACGTAATCTTCTTAAAACGATTGACATTGAAGCTGTCGCTAAATTGTCTCAAAAAGTCGACCTGAACCAGCTCATGGGAACAGTCTCTAAAATGAGTGAGGAAGATTTGGGAAAGATGCTCAAATTCATGCAGGCCGGATCAGGCAAAAAGAAAGCGCCGCCAGTCGTCAATGGCGATTTTTATGAGCTTACTTCCACATTAAATCCTGAGGAGCGCGAAATACAGCTGAAAGTCCGCGAATTCATGGAAACGGAGATCCGGCCGATCGCGAACCATTACTGGAACCACGCACAATTTCCAATGCACATCATTCCATTGATGGCCAAACTGAATATCTGCGGGCTTACCTACAAAGGTTATGGTTGTGCAGGCCATTCCGCATTGCTGGAAGGCTTTATTGCAATGGAAATGGCCCGCGTCGATTCATCGATTTCGACATTTTTTGGCGTTCATAGCGGACTCGCTATGGGTTCCATTTACCTCTGCGGATCAGAAGAACAAAAACAACATTGGCTGCCTGTCATGCAGCGTATGGAGCTGATAGGAGCCTTTGGGCTGACAGAACCCGAGGTAGGATCGGGGGTAGCGGGCGGGCAGACGACAACCTGCAAACGGGAAGGAGACGAATGGGTGATCAACGGGCAAAAGAAATGGATCGGCAATGCGACGTTTTCAGACATTACGATCATCTGGGCGCGGGACCTGGACGATAATCAGGTGAAAGGGTTTATCGTCAGAAAAGAGAACCCGGGCTTCAAGGCGGAGAAAATGGAGGATAAAATGGCACTGCGTACCGTTCAGAATGCATTGATCACGCTTACAGAATGTCGCGTGCCGGAATCGGACCGTCTTCAGAATGCCAATTCATTCAAGGATACTGCCAATGTGCTGCGGATGACGCGGGCGGGCGTTGCCTGGCAGGCGGTCGGATGCGGGCGCGGCGCGTATGAGCTTGCATTGAAATACACAATGGAAAGAAAGCAGTTTGGGCGCCCGATAGCCGGTTTTCAGCTTGTACAGGATCTGCTGGTAACCATGCTCGGCGATCTCACGGCCATGCAAACGATGGTATACCGGCTGTCGCAGTTGCAGGACCAAGGCGAGCTGAAAGACGAGCATGCATCGCTAGCCAAAGTTTTTTGCACACTTCGAATGCGTTCCATTGTAGACCATGCGCGTGAGCTTTTTGGTGGCAATGGCATTTTGCTGGAATACGATATCGCCCGGTTTGTGGCCGATGCGGAAGCCATTTATTCCTACGAAGGCACCAAGGAAATCAATTCGCTCATCGTCGGGCGGGCGATTACCGGTGAGAGTGCATTCGTGTGAGCAGCCGGTTTATAATGTACCGGCTTTCATCTTGGTCAGTGTTATTTCAAATGAGCCGGAAGGGATACCTGCCACTTTTTGCGCTTCAACAGCTTTGGTCTGCCATTCAATGGCCTCGTCGCGCCTGTTGAGTTTGTAAAGAATGTGAGCATAAGTGTCAAAATAGGCAGGATACCCAGTTTTGTATGGAGGATGGCTCTGTCTTTTCGGGTTTTCGAGAAGTTCCATCGACCTTTTGGACCAGGTAAGCGCTTTTTCCAGCAATGCCTTGTTATTGGTTATTTTATAATAGTGAAACGCATGGTTGTTCAGCTCACCATGGATGAACTGCGACGGCGGCATCACACCGATCATAACTCTTGAAACCCGTTGACCAGCGGGAACCATGGGGTTAAAGCGGTGCTGCCGGGGCATTGCTGCCCTCATTTCAGCGTCATCCATAGCATTCAATGAATCAACGGTCATGCGCATATGGTGCTCATCGAGTAAGCGCTGCGTCGCTTCAAAGTATTTGGCTGTGTCGGAGACGGTCTGGTAATAGCGGATCATCGATTTTTGATAGGCTATGATTCCCTTCACGCGGTTTTCCTCGTAAGTATTTTTGGTAAACTCCGCAATGGAGAGGGCCAGTTTTTCATCCCTGCGCATAACGGCATTTCGGAATGAATTTTCGATGATACCGTCGTTAAGCGCTTTCCGTTCTTCGGGCGGGGTAACACGGTAAATACTGTCGACAACCTGTGTCGGGGTTTTCTGTCGCACCCTGTCGAATGCCCGGCTATCCAGCGACGGGGACATCTGATAAATGAATTTGACGGTGTTGAAGTTTCGGAGCGAGTCTTCCGGCAAACCTTCCACATATTCGTCAAGCAGATCGTCGATCACCATGGACGTCTCACGTTTTTTAACCATATAGGCCCTCATAAAATCTGCTGATCGCTCGCCTGCCTGGTATTCTCTGGCATAATCAGCGACCTGTTTCTGTCCTTTTCTGCTGAGAGCCAGGTCGGCCCCGGAGAGGTAAGTGTCGACACTGCTCGTTGACCCATTATTGACATGCAGGATATTGCCCGCCGGATCCGCGTAAATCGACATCAGGGAAGTTATGGCTCCGAATTTCCGGGCCAGTGCCCGTCCGTTCTCAGTTGCTACATTACAACGTATTGATACAAAGTTTTTCGCGAACTTTTCAGTCACATCCGGGTGATTGAAGGCCATCGATGCGACCTCGTTACATTGCACGCATTCGGTGTTTTCGAGGTGGATAAAGATCAGCTTGTCTTCCTCTTTGGCCCTGGCCGAAAGTTTTTCCCATGGCGTAGCGGCGTCGATAAACACGATTTGTGACAGTGCCGGAAAGGAAGTCAGAATGCAGACGAGGAGTAGGACGGGTTTCATGGATACTATTTTGAGCCGATTGTTATCTGTTACCATTTAAGTGTGCCAGCCTTCATTTCGTTAAGGTCCTTTTCCATCGACACCCACGACATACCGCTCACCTTTTGCGCCTCTACGGCTTTCGTTTGCCATTCGATCGCCTCATCTTTTCGCCCCAATTTATAAAGCAAATGTGCGTAAGTATCGATATAAGCCGGATTGCCCAGCGGTAGGTGATGCTTGTCCTTGCGAAGTTCCTCATGCCACTCCATCGACCGTTTCGACCACATTAATGCACGTTCCAGGTCGCGGGGATTGTTGTTCAACTCGTAGAAGTGCCAGGCGTGCTCATTGAGTTCAATATGAAAACGTTGGGAAGGCGGCGCAAATCGAATCGCTTGCTTCTCACCGGCAGGGCCTAGCGGCGTCTGGCTGGCCAGACTTTTTTTCATCATATCATCATCCATTCTTTTCAGAGAATCGATACTCAGCAGCAAATGGTTATGATCGATGAAATTGCGCGTTTGACTAAAATAGGCCATCGTGTCTTTCACGCCGAAATGATACTGGATCATGGTCCGTTCGAAGGCTAATCTGGCATTTCGAAAATCCTTCTGATAGGTATTTTGGAGAAATGAAGCACTCTGATATGCAAGGTTTTGATTCTTTGTTTCAATCGCCTTCCGCATCGTATTGCCAATAATGCCTCCGTTAAATGCAGAGGCCTCATGCGGCGGAACGGATTTATACAAACTGTCGATCATTGAATAAGGTACGAGCACCTGCACCACCTTGTAAGCTCGGCTATCCAGTGTCGGTCCATTTTGATAAATAAATTTGACCAGCTGGAAATTCATCAGGGAATCGACAGGCAGTTTACCTACATATTCGTCGAGTAAATCGTTGGCAGGTAAATTAACTTCGCGGCGTTTTTGAATATATGCTTTTAAGAACTTGGCCGATCTTTCCCCGTTTTTATATTCTTTTTCAAAATCGCTGAGTTGTTTGCCTCCTTTACGACTAAGCGCCGCCTGGGCGTGTTCGAGATAAGTTTTGGAATTGGTTGTGGAGCCCCTGAATTGGTTTAGAATGTTTCCCTCAGCATCAATATAAAGCGACACTAATGCACCTTTGATCTGAAACTTTTCAGCCAGCTTCCGGCCATTTTCCGACGTTACATTACTGCGGATGGAAATGAAACTCTTTTGATAAACATCTTTGAGATCAGGGCCGCTGAAACCCTTGGAAGCGACTTCATTGCATTGTTCGCACTCGTTGCCTTCCAAATGAATAAAAATGAGTTTCTTTTCTTTTGCAGCTGTTTTTGACAGCGTTTCCCAGGGTGTTGTTTCGTTGATGAATGTAATTTGACCGCGGCACTGAAATGAAATGATCAGCGTAAGTGTCAATAGAATTTGCTTCATATTTGTAGGACTGATGAGGTTTTTCAAAAGTAAATCAAATTTTGTAACTGTTTGTTAATTCTGAATGAATTAATATTTAGCCCACACTAATGAAAGTAGCGGCTTCTTGTCTTTCAGTAACCTTCGGATTAATTTGTGCTTCTTAAACCCATTTTTAATTCCATATGCAGGCACCAGTCAACATTCGTCGCGCTACTGTGGCCGACCTCGAAATCATTTATGACATGATCTGCGGCCTGGAAAACATGATCCTGGACCGCCCGGCTTTCGATATTGCGTTCAACCGGAACATCGGGAGCCCGAATATCAATTATTTCCTCGCTGAACTCGACAGCAAACCAGTTGGAATGGTGAGCTGCCATATCCAGCCATTGTTGCACCATGCTGCATTGGTAGCCGAAATTCAGGAGATGTATGTCCAATCGGATTACAGGTCGCGGCATATCGGCAATGCATTAATGGAGCACGTTGTCGATTTTGCAGAAAGTGAGGGAGCGATTCAAATAGAAGTCACCTCGCGCGCCACACGCGAGGCGGCGCACAGATTCTATGAGCGCGAAGGGTTCGAAAAATCGCATGTGAAACTGGTGAGGTATTTCCGTAACACATAAAAAAGCACCGGACTATAAGCCCGATGCTTTTTGCATTACCCTAAACCTTCAACTATGCCATGAGCGATTAGTATCTGCCTCTGTATCTGCGGTCGCGGGCCCAGCGATCTTTATGATTGCTCAGTCTGCGGGTGTCCGACATCAGTTGCCGCAAATCCTCGCGTAATATTCTTTCTTCTCTTGGCGAAAGACGGCCGCGGTGGCTGAATCTTCTTTCTTTCGCTTCAATACGTTCGTACTGGTTCATCAGGGCGTTTGCCTCGCGGGAAGTAAGTGTTCCCCATTGCACGCCGTCGGCTATATGTTGCCGTGCTTCTCTTTGCAGGTAATTAATGTCTGAGCCCCTGTGGTGGTTACGGCCGTCGCGATAATCGTCGCGGTCGTTATAGTGGGGACCGTATTGGGCGGAGGCATTTGTGAATCCTAATGCGAGAACCACTGCGGCAAAAAGTATCTTTTTCATAACCCAAAAGTTTTAAAGTTCATGGGTTAGAGGGCCGCAGGGGAGAGAGGTTTAAATGGCGGTTGTTAATGATTGTTAAGGCAACGGAAGTCGCTGATTTACACCGGTTCGATCACTTTGCGGATCGCCTCTTGTGCTTCTGCCAGTATTTCCTCGGCTTTTCTTCCCGCAGGTTCAATGCCTTCGAGGACGGTCCATTTGAGATGGGAGAATGATTTAAGAGGGAAAATCCCTTTCGGGTTGAAGGCGCCGGTGCCGTCGATGGCCACCGGAACGATGAGGGCATCCGGGGCCCTTTTCAGCAAGGTCGCAACGCCGCCGGGCTGAAATGCCTTCATTTTGCCGTTAGCCGTGCGTGTGCCTTCCGGGAAAATGATGGCGGACGACTTTTCATCGTGGATCAATTTTCCCAGTCTGGCAATTTCGCTAATCGCCTGTTTGCCGTCCTTGCGATTGATCAGTGCGGCACCGCTTTTTCTAAGATTATATGAAATGCTTGGAACACCTTTTGCAAGTTCGATTTTGGACACGAAGCGGGGGCGGTGTTTCCGGAGATACCAGTAAATGGCGGCAATATCAAAACTGCTCTGGTGGTTGGCTATGAATATAATGGGCCGGTCGATAGGCGGCTCGGCTACTTTCTTCAAGGTGATTTTTGCCCCTGTCAGCAAGAGCCCGAAGGCGAGGCTGAAATTGAGGCCATCGACGGAAACTTCATGGGCCCTTTTCCCGAAGACATTGTAAGCAATGAACTGTATAACGTGGAAAACCAACAGGGTTAAGCCGAAATGGATGAGATAGAGGGTACTTAAGAAGTAATCGAGGATTTTTTTCATTCTTATTTTTTCTGCAAAAATAATCCAAAACTAGTCTCTTTAATCTAATTTCTAGTGTTCGAAATGATATTTGTCATGCAAAACTTACGTATAATTCACGTTATTTGTAAAATAGTCAATGGTGTTTAAATCGAAATAAAAATGGATATCACACTTTCAGCTGAAAGGCTAGAAGTAATGAAACATATAGGCAAAGACCTCGATCAGCTGATTGCAGAATATCTCAAACCGATCGAGGAAAACTGGCAACCTGCTGATTTTCTGCCCGATTCCCGTAACGAAAATTTTGTGGGGGAGATTAAGCTATTGCAGGAAAGCTGCCGCGAGTTGCCTTATGATTACATTGCTGTGCTGATCGGCGATACGATCACCGAAGAAGCGTTGCCTACCTACGAATCATGGCTGATGGATGTCATCGGCGTGAACCAGGTTGGAGAACCGGAGTCTGGTTGGGTGAA
Source organism: Dyadobacter sp. MSC1_007 (assembly GCF_023667495.1). GTDB lineage: Bacteria > Bacteroidota > Bacteroidia > Cytophagales > Spirosomataceae > Dyadobacter. The sequence goes on along the minus strand of NZ_JAMOZL010000017.1, from coordinate 5,725 downwards.
ATGGGTCCGCGCATGGACCGCAGAAGAGAACCGCCACGGAGACTTGCTGAATAAATACCTTTACCTTTCCGGCCGTGTGAATATGCGTGCCATGGAAGTGTCAACCCAGTTCCTGATCGCTGACGGCTTCGATATCGGCACCGACCGTGACCCTTACCGTAACTTCATTTACACCTCATTCCAGGAACTGGCGACGAACGTATCTCACCGCCGTACTGCCACACTTGCCAAGAAATTTGGCAACCCGCATTTATCTAAAATATGCGGCGTGATTGCTTCCGACGAAATGCGCCATGCAAAAGCCTACAAGGCATTTGTAACGCGCATTCTGGAAGTAGATGCGTCTGAGTTAGTACTTGCACTGGAAGATATGATGCGTAAGAAAATTGTGATGCCTGCGCATTTCATGCGGGAAACCGGTATGAAGATGGGCGAGACATTCTCCCACTTTTCGGACGCTGCCCAGCGTTTGGGCGTTTATACCACCAACGATTATATCGAAATCCTGGAAGACCTGCTGGCCGAATGGGAGATTGGAGCAGTAAGAGGTATCAACGAAAAAGCAGAAAAAGCAAGAGATTATCTGATGGCATTACCGGCCAGGTTGAGACGCATTGCCGAACGTACACGGATACCCGAACTGAGCTACGAATTTAGCTGGATCAGCTAATCGCATTTTCAGATATAAAAGAAACGACGCCCTTTGCTTGTGAAGGGCGTTTTTTGTTATCTCAACAAAAGTACCGACCCGCTTTTGGAGATTACCTTTCCTCTGGTTGACTTTCCTTGTATTTCCCACACGTAGGTGCCGGTCATAGGTTCGCCGCCTTTGAAATAGCCGTTCCAGCCGATATTTAACTGATCCGTAAAGAATACGACCTGCCCCCAGCGGTTGTAAATGCGGAAATAGCCGATCGATTCAATTTCATTCAAAATGGGTACGAGTACTTCGTTTTTCCCATCTCCATTGGGTGAAAAAACCGCCGGGACAATGATGTTTTCTTGTCGCTTAATGGCAAGCCTGACCTGACCTGTCCCCACGCAACCCATTTCGGATTTGACTTCTACGGTATAGGACTGATCTTCCTGCAATACGGCAATGGGGCTTGGACTGAAAGGATTATTTAGTCCGATTGCCGGCGACCATTCGAACGTAGCTTTGGTAAAATCGTGGATTTGCGGGGACGATGCGATGAGCTGAAACGGGACATTGTATTCAATCACGGCATCGGGCGTCACATAGACGTCTATTTTAGGTGCGACATTCACCAATACCGTATCAGTTTGAGTGCAAAAACCTTTGGTGGCGGTGATAATGTAATGGGTCGACGAGCCGGGTGTTGCAATTGGTTCCCTGGTGGATGCATTATCGAGCCCCTCCTGCGGCAACCATGCAAAGGTTTGTGCATTGCTTTCGGTCAGTAACTGCACCGACTGACCTTCGCAAATAATCGTGTCCGGCATAGTCTTCACATTGATATCGCTATTGAAAAGCACCTTGACCCCTTTGGCAACCGTACAATTGTTACCGTCTTTGACGTAAACCCTATAACTAGCGGCCGGGACCTTAAACACATTGTTGTCCCAAAAATTAACCGAATCGATCGAGTATTGGTAGGGGGGCAGACCATCGGAGCCGGTAAGCGTCACAGTACCGTCGGTGCCTGTGTCGCAACTCCCTGCTTTCACGTCTGTTGCCAGATTGAGATTGCTGATAATGGCCTGCTTACGGTTAAAAAGCGAGTTGCCGCAGGCTTTGCTTGTAACTATGAGCGTCACATTTTTGGTGCCGCCGCTTTCCCAATTAATGACATATGGTCCCATTCCAGAGCCCGAGATAACCTTTCCGCCATCCCAGTCCCATTGAAAAGTGTATTCTGTACTTCCGACAGGAATTGGGCCGGTATATTTTACATCGATGTTTTTCGGAAAGCCGCAGCTTGGATTCGGCGAAATAGAAAAATCTGCGAAAGGATTGATGCTGGCCTCGGAACAGACTTCCGAAAATATCTTGTCCACATCTGTTTTGGTAAAATACCGGCTTTGAAATGCCAGATATGCAAAATTGGCCTCTCCTGATTCGCATGTGACCTTACTATCGTCCCTAAAAATATAAATGGGTACACCTGCTGTTCCTGTGTATCTTTTTTCAACATCATGATAGGAAGCGAAAAGCACATTGTCCACATAAACATCCAGCATATCCGTTTGCCCATTGCGGGTAAAGGTGAGCAGGTAATAAGTGGAGGTATTGAAAAACGGGCAGGCACCTATAATACCGGAGGGATACAGGTCGATGCAGCGCTCTGCGGAACCGGGCTTGTTTTTGAAATAGATGCCATTATCTGAGCTGCCATTTGAAAAATCGATGATCCTTGCCCACCCGGTGCCCCAGTCGGTGGCCTTGATGTACATCTGGATCGTGTAAGTGCCGGTAATGGCACCGTCCGAATTGGGATACATGAGCCCCCAGTTCCGGTTGGTATGGTACACCAGGCGCCTGGAACCGCATGGAAGAAGCTCCTCAATGAATGTCCCGGCTGTATTGGACGCAGCGCATTGGCCTGGCGCCTTTGCTTGTGTGAGGCTGGGCCCGCATTCGGGTTGCGCTACATTGAAGTCTTTGTAAAAACGGTAAGTGTGTTTGACGGACTGACCAAAGACCGTTGGCAGACAGAAAAAGAAAATCAGAAGAATATGTAAAGCCTTTGATTTCATATAGCACCTCTGCCTGTCCAACGTGAGTAAAATGGGTTTCAAAATTACGTCAATTCCACGGAATTAGCTGAGCGCTGGTTACAATTTTGAGTGTTTGGCCAGATACAAAAAAAGAGGCCCGCAGCAGCAGGCCTCCCAGGAACTGATTATGCAAGGAATTTACGGGTTGACCGGTGGGAGAATACCTTTCCGGATCATCCGGTTTTCGGGCGTTCTGAGATCGTCGCGAAGCATTTTGCGGAAGGTATCGACGGTTTTTGTTGCCGCAATGCGCGTGCCTCCTGGTGCCGGGATGCCCATTACATCCAGCGCTTTCCGCAATAAGGTCTCGTTTTCGTCCCCAAATGGCAGGTAAGGGACTTTCGAATCTTCCACAATATAGTCGGGAGTCATCCCGTTTACCGTTCCATAATCCGATTGGCTGTTCGCATTAGCTGTCTGTCCAAGCATAACATAAACGCCCCATTTCCAGCGATCGTCGTCGATAAGCGAACCGAAAAGGTTTTTGCCGGCAGTGTGCTCGCCGATCGTGACTACATCCATATATGGTGTGAGACCATTAATAACCAGTTCACTCGCGGAAGCTGTGCCGTTTGAAGTAAGCACAAATACCCGCGACAGGTTTCCACCGATGTTGTTGGCTTCATCCTGAAATGTGTAGTTCAATGCATTCGGACCTTTTGTTTTCTGCCAATAGGTGATGTATTTATCATTCCATTGCTCTTTATAGAAAATTTTCGAGCTGGAAGCGCTTTTTCCGATCAATGATGCCAGTGTTTTGGCCGAGCTGATGTAGCCGCCTCCATTGAAACGCAGGTCCAGCACAAGCTCATTCACGCCCTTACTTTTGAATTCGGCAAAAACCTGGCGCAATTCATTGTCATATTTAACTTCATCCGCTGCTGTACCAGGCACAAACTGCGTGTAAACGAGATAACCGATCGTTTTGCCGACCGTCGGCTTCGATATGACGGTTGAGAAAAGGACCGGGTCTTCACTTACCTGTGCTTTGGTTATGGTCACTGTTTTGGAACTCGCGACGATCGCTGTACCCGACAATTCTCCGAGTGTGAATGTCGCAGTATCATTATTGCCCAGCAGCGATGTATAGTTAGCTGCGGTTAGCTGCGTGCCGTTTACTTTGAGCAGAATGTCGCCCCTTTTGAGCCCGGCTGCTTCGGCGGGGCTGCCTTTCACGACGTAATTGAGGAAAGCTGCAATGTTCGATTTGCCGTCGTCGATATAAGAAAGTGAATAGCTGATCCCGAATACCGTGCTGATTCCATTGAATTCGTCCTTCAATGCGTCGATATCGTCAGTCACCATAGAAAACCGGTCGACCGTGGCCCGTTGGTAAATTAGTTTTTCAAAATATTGATGAGGATCGATTTTTGCATCGAGGCGGGATTGTGCGGGAAGGTCCTTATACCAGAAATAAGCATCGTTCATGACCTCATACAGCCAGGCATTGATGGTCTGGTAATCAGAAAGCTTCGTTGAATCTAAGGTTGTATCGACTACCGGATCGACTTTCTTGTCCTTGCAACTCACCACCAGCGCAGCAAAAACCAGAATATAAAGCAGACGCAGCTTTTTAAAAGTTAACATAATTAGTCAGTTTATTGAATGTAAGTAAACTGCTTGTGCATAGGCTGTATTTCAAATGATTTTGATTAACGAATCATACTCCACTTACGTATGTATCGACTCAAATGTGGCAATGCGGAGATAAACCGGAAAAAAATTGGTAATTTGTTATGACTTACCGTTACTTTCTTTGCTATCAAGCGTCAAAAGAACATGGGAATTAATCAGATCATTAAAATAGACCCTGAGATCATGAACGGGCAGCCGGTATTCAATGGAACACGCGTTCCTATTAACTCCCTGTTTGATCATCTTGAAGCAGGGATATCGCTTGACGAATATCTGGAAGACTTTCCCACTGTTACAAGGGAACAAGCGGTAGCGTTAAAAGCTATCGCCACTGGTCCGGAGGGTTTTGAATGGTCAAAAACTCAGATCCGGGCCAGTGGCGATATATGAAGGAATGTCCTTTTAAATACCTGTTAAGCCTCTGAAGAAGTTACGGGCGATGATTGCGTATTCGAGCGGGTTCGCTTTGGCGGGATCCTGTTCCGCTTCCAGCACGATCCAGCCGTGGTAATCGCTTTCTTTAATGATGGAGAACAGCGAAGGGAAATCAATACAGCCTTCCAGGTCACCAGGGACAGTAAATACACCATTTTTAACGGCCGTCAGAAAGCTGAGCCGCTCGTCGTGCACACGTTGGAGCACATTAGGCCTGACGTCTTTCAAGTGAATATGGGCGGTGCGGCCGATGTATTTGCTTAGCGCGGCAACCGGATCTTCGCCTGCGAAATGGAAGTGCCCGCAATCGTAGTTGAGGAATACATAATCCGGGTCGGTTTCATGCAGCAGGCGGTCGGTTTCCTCCATGGTCTGAATGCAAGTGCCCATGTGATGGTGGAATGCCAGTTTCATACCGCGGTCACGGGCGATCTTGCCCAACTCGTTCAGGCCGAAAGTGAAGCTATCCCACTCTTCTTTGCTATTGAGCATCCCTTTGCCTTCAAAAACAGGCACATTCATTTGTCCTTGACAGCTGTTCCCAGTTTCACCACCACCGATTACTTTGGCGCCCATGACTTCCAGGAAATCAAGGAGTTCTGTGAAGTTTTTACGGTTTTCGGCAAAAGATTTCGTGGTGAGTTCATAGCTGTTCCACTGATTGCAGATCTGCAAGCCTCTCAGGTCCAATGCTTTTTTCAGAACATTGATGTCGCGTGGGAACTTGTTGCCTACTTCACAACCTGTAAATCCAGCCAGTGCCATTTCGCTGATACATTGCTCGAATGTGTTTTCGCCCCCGAGCTCGGGCATATCGTCGTTGGTCCAGTTAATAGGAGCAACGCCAAGTTTGATGTTTTCGAAGTTCATATAAAAGGGAGTAAGGGGATGAAGGGAGGAGGGAGGAAGGGGGGAG
>NZ_JAMOZL010000016.1 GCF_023667495.1 Dyadobacter sp. MSC1_007 | reverse complement strand
GTTTATAAAGTAATATATGTTTTCAACTTAATAAAAGTATAATACATTTCATAACACAAGCCTATCAAGTTGTATTATATGTAAATAGGAATTGATAGTTGATAATCAGCTATTTAAGAATTGTTAAGCCGCCCTTGTAGGAGCGTTTGGTGTATTGGACTACGAAATAGTAGTAGCCTCCGGAGATGTCTTTGGGGCACCAGTCGTTGGGGCGCACCTTGGAATAATAGACTTGCTTGCCCCAGCGATTGAAAATTGTGACGTCTTTGAAGTAGTCTGAACAGTTATCACCCGGCAATTCTTCGAAGACAAAGCAGTCGTTTTTGCCGTCGCCGTTGGGTGTGATCACGTTTGGGAATTCCGGAAAGGGCGTTGTTCCGTTGTCTTTAATCGTCACTTTTACGGTGGTGGTATCCGACGCGGCGGCGCAACTTTTGTCCTGCGTCACGAAGTCGATCATAAAAGTCTGCTCCGCTTCTCCATTGAGCAGAGCGCATTCAGGGTTCCAGGAATAGGGGGACGTTACAGATTTTACACCTGTTTTTCCCTCAAATATCATCCCTGCATCTTTCATGTCGAAGCCACGACCGGCCGCGGTGAGGACAATGGTATTTGTATCGGGGTCGCTGGCAAGCACGTCGAACACGATGCCCGATGAGCTTCCAATTGCGTAAGTGACCTCTTGTACCGGCAACGATGTCTTTACTGCGGGCGGGTTGTTGGGCGACTGGTCGATGATGAAGAATACAGGCTTGGAAACAGGCAACGGGTTGCCCTCGCAGCGCATATCTTCCACCTTGAAGTCAACGGCCAGGGTGTCGCCCTTTTTCGCATTACAAGGAGGCACCCAGGTAAATTTCTGCTGAATGGCCTCTTTGCCGCTAATAGCTTTGAAATCCATGCCCATATCAGTCATATTGAAATCCCGGCCCCGGCCCGAGAGTGCCAGATCGTCCTTGTCGGGATCTTTTCCAAACACATTAAATGTAATAGGGACGCCCGCAGTCACGTGTACGTATTCGCCAGGAAGCGATGTCGAGACGGTTGGCGCATTGTTACCGCTATTTTCGCGACGGATGTAAATGCTGAGCGTATCAGAAAGTGGAATAGGGCAGCTTCCATCCTGCGCGATCAGCTCTATTTTAATCGGCCTGTTGTCGTAGGTAACAAAGCATTCGTCCAGACAGATCTGAAATTTGAGCGTATCGTTGGCGACTTTGGTGGTGAATTGTGCGGGAAGAAGCGTAAAATAGTTTTTGGAATTGTTTACCGCTTTGCCGTCAACACTTACGATTTGGTTGATCGTAGGATCGGTTACCATCACTTCAAAGCAGTTTGGGTCACCTTTTTTGATAGTTATGATCTCGTTTTCAGTGTAATAAGTGTTTTTACCTTTGGGTTTGAAAAGCAGTTTCGGCGGTTCCATTTTGGGACAATCCACCACTTTCAACTGAAAATCCCTCGTCAACGTCCCGATTTTCTGGCCATTGCGGTATTCGTCGACCTGCACTGCAAACACGTACAGGCCAATCGAGCCGGCCGTGACGGACAGTCTGCCCGTAGTCGGGTTGACTTTTAATGGATCGGGGCCGGGGATGATATTAGCCACACTGATGCCATTGATCCAGGTAAGGCGGGGATAAGTCGACGCTCCCCGGCCTGGCGCACTGGGATTAGCTTTGTCTGAAAAGCCCTGCATCGGCGTGATCAGCGAATATACCAGGCTGTCGCCATCGGCATCGCTGCCTCCAAAATCGAAGAAAAATGGCGAATTGACACACGCGTAGTCGCCTTTGATAGCCGGGAAGACCGGGGAAGAGTTTTTAAAATTCGCGTTGTTTTTAAAAAGCGGCGGGAATTCGAGGTAGAAAAGGCTTCCCGCATCACCAGGGGCCTGAATGTTGGTGATCGTGCCGTTCCGGCAACAACGGTCCCACACCATATAATAGCCTTGCGAATCGGTGAACTCGGTGGGTTCCAGCCTCAAAGTCCTGCTGTAAGTGATCATGTAGGTCTCGAGTGACGAGATTCCACAGAGCGGATTAGCGTAGGTGACCGATTTTCGTTCTATTTTTGGGGCTTCAAGAGAGCCTATGAGCATGTTGTCCCGCTTTCTGAAAACATAAATCGTGACAATCTGATCTTCTGCACCTGGATTACCGTTAAGGGCATCGAAGTACATGGTGAGGCCCATATTGTAATTATAGTAGTCGTTTGGGTTTTGAGTGATGAAGAGCTGACCACCGACAATATGCGTCGCCCTGGCTTCGCAAATGGCAAACAGCATCAGAATAAATAAGATGATCCGTTTTTTCATGGATTAAAGCGGCAGTAAAATTGATCCGATAGGATATTGGAGTTAGAAATTAAAAAGAAAAATATGCTTAAAAGTAACACGTATGAATACGTTGAAATTACCGATTTTGCGGCAGAAGGCAAATGTATATTTAAATCGGATGACGGCGTAATCTTTGTAGAAGGAAATGTGGCTCCCGGTGACATCGTCGACCTTCAAGTGGTGAGGACCAAGAAAAAATTGAAGGAGGCCGTTGTTACCAAAATCCATTCCTCTTCTGCATTACGTACAACACCCTATTGTGAACATCATGGCGTTTGTGGCGGCTGTAAGTGGCAGCATATTGGCTACGAGCATCAGCTCAGATTTAAAAGACAGCAGGTCGTGGATCATTTTGAAAGGATAGGAAAGATCAGGAATGTTGAGATCAATGAAATCATTGCTGCCCCTAAGACGGAATATTACCGGAATAAGTTGGAATTCACCTTTTCAAACTGGCGCTGGTTGACGAAAGAACAAATGGATTCCGGCGAGAAGTTTTCGAAAAATGCATTGGGTTTTCATGTTCCCAAGCGATTTGACAAAATTTTTACCGTCGACCAATGCCATTTGCAACCCGGTCCTTCAAACGAAATACGCAACTCCCTGCACCGTTTTGGCGAAGAAAGTGGTTTTCCTTACTACGACGTACGTTTTAATGTAGGCGTGCTTCGCAATCTGATCGTCCGCACAGCCAATTCTGGCGACGTGATGGTGATCGTTCAATTTGGCGAACAAAATGATGAGGCGATTGCAGAAACGATGGAGTATTTGCAAAAAAATCATCCTGAAATCACTTCCCTGAACTATATCGTGAACCTGAAAGGAAACGATTCTTATCAGGACCAGGAGGTGATCAATTATTCGGGGGAAAAGGTAATCCGCGAAACGATGGAAGACCTGACGTTCCTTGTAGGCCCCAAGTCATTTTATCAAACCAATTCCGAGCAGGCATACCAGCTTTTCAACGTGGCGAGAGATTACGCCGGACTTACTGGCAACGAATCGGTCTACGATCTTTACACCGGCACGGGCACGATAGCCAATTTTGTGGCGCGTAGGGCCAAGAAAGTAGTGGGCGTGGAATATGTAGAGGCTGCGGTGCAGGACGCCCGCAGAAACTCTGAATTGAACGGGATTACTAATACTTCGTTTTTCGCGGGAGATATGCGTGCCATTATGAACGAAAGCTTCCTCCGCGAGCACGGTCGCCCGGATGTGATCATCACCGATCCTCCGCGCGCAGGCATGGATGTGCCCGTGATCGAGACTATCCTGAAAGCAGCCCCGGACCGCATTGTTTACGTAAGTTGCAACACGGCCACCCAGGCCCGCGACCTCGCACTAATGTCCGAAGACTACGCAGTAACAAAAGTGCAGCCTGTGGATATGTTCCCTAACACGCACCATGTGGAGAATGTGGCGTTGCTGGTAAGGAGGTAATTTATTGGTCAGGCTTCGCCAGAAATGGGCAGGAGTCGTCAGAACGGCGGCTCGCTGTCCGGGCCTTTGTAATCAAAATTGCTGAGATCGTTGGCGCGGCTACGTAAGGTTCCGCCGGCAGGATTTGGTTTGGCCTGACTTTCGAATGAAGATATCGGATTGGAAGTTACGATTGGGCGGTCACCTGAGAATGGGGCAGGGGTGAAGCCGGAGTCGAGGTCGGCGAACTTGGTATATTTACCGATAAACCGCAGCTGAATGGTATCCAGCGAACCTGCGCGGTTTTTGGCAAGAATAACCTCACCGATACCGGCTACGGAATTACCTGCCTCGTCTTCTGTAATGCCATAATACTCAGGACGGTACAGGAATATAACCATATCCGCGTCCTGCTCAATGGATCCCGATTCCCTCAAATCGGAAAGTTGCGGACGCTTTTCACCACCGCGTGTTTCCACAGCCCGGCTGAGCTGCGACAAGGCTATTACCGGCACATCCAGCTCCTTAGCAAGGTTTTTAAGCGAACGTGAGATCATCGCGATCTCCTGTTCACGATTACCGGCGCCTTTACCGCCCGTATCGCCGGTCATCAGCTGAAGGTAGTCGATTACAATCATCTGAATGTCGTGCTGGGCTTTCAGACGGCGACATTTGGCCCGAAGTTCCAGAATGGAAAGGGCGGGAGTGTCGTCGATGAAAATAGGTGCATTGGTGAGCCTGTGGATACGATGGTGCAATTGCTCCCATTCGTGCGGAGCCAGACTTCCTTTACGGATTTTTTCACTGTCAATCTCCGCTTCGGCCGAAATCAGACGATTTACCAACTGCACAGACGACATTTCAAGCGAGAATATGGCGACCGGCATATTGAAATCCACCGCGGCATTGCGGAGCGAGGAAACGACAAAAGCTGTTTTTCCCATACCCGGACGTGCCGCGAGGATCATTAATTCTGTTTTTTGCCAACCCGAAGTCAGCCTGTCGAGTGCGCTGAAACCGGAGGGGACACCGGTTAGACCGTCTTTGTTATTCTTTTTCTGGTCCAGTTCCGCGAGTGCCTGGCGCATTAACGCGCCCATGTCCGCGTAATTTTTCTTGATATTGGACTCGGAAATCTGAAATAGGGCTTGCTCTGTACGGTCGAGCAACCTGAACACGTCCGTGGTATCTTCAAAGGCATCGCGCTGGATTTCGGATGCCACTTTGATAAGCTCTCTTTTAATATAAGCCTGCGAGATAATACGCGCATGGAATTCGATGTTGGCCGCGGAATTGACCTTGCTGGTCAGCTCCATAATGTACGACGCCCCGCCGATCAGTTCCAGCTCACCGGTACTTCTCAGTTTAGACGTAACCGTGAGCATATCGATCGGCTCTGAGTCAGCGAAAAGTGTGATAATCGCGGTGTAAATGCGGACGTGCGCTTCCTTATAGAAACTGTCGGGGCGGAGGATATCCGCAACCGCCGTCAAAGCATCTTTTTCAATCATCAGTGCACCCAATACCGCCTCTTCCAGATCGATCGCCTGAGGTGGTAACTTACTGAAATTCTGTTCAATAGAAGGAGTTCTTGCCCCGAATGCCCTTTTTGTGCCGGGGGCAGTTTTGGAGCCTTGTCTGGAGTAGTTGTTGGGAGCCTTTTCGTTTTCCATGTTAACACAAAGTTAATCATTGGAGGCCTGTAACAAAAGAATGGCGCGGGAGTTTGAGGCATTAATTTTTTTTCATGAGCTGACCATTTTTCTGCCTGTCTGATTATGAAAGAGTTGATTGAAAAACGCCGATTTTTTCGTGTGGTATTTCATCAAAGAAATGTTTTTTCGTCGGATATGTTTATCAAATGTTGGTTATTATTACTAAATTTTACAACGAAAAGAGAAACACTAAACTTTAATTCATTTGCTGGAAAAAATCATCACACTCGAAGACGTATCCATGGTCGATTTCCTGGGTATTCACAATTCGAATATCAAAGAAGTTGCCGCCGCTTTCCCTGAAAGTAAAATTATCTCACGTGGTAATGAGATCCGGATCCAGGGCACAGCCCCCGAGATTATCCGAATAACTGACGTAATTGATTCGCTTCTGGCTCATTATCAGAAGTATGGAAAAATAACCAATGACAATGTAAAAGGCTATCTCAATGGGATCGCCAAAATGCCGGTAGCCAGCGGGGAAGACGACGACGATGTGATCCTGTACGGGAACAAAGGGCTGGTTGTGAAGGCAAAAACACCCAACCAGCGGCTCCTTGTTGAACAGGCAGCCAAATTCGACCTCGTTTTCGCGATAGGACCGGCCGGTACCGGTAAGACTTACACTGCCGTTGCCATTGCTGTGAAGGCGTTGAAAAACAAAGAAGTACGGAAAATTATCATCACCCGTCCTGCGGTCGAAGCCGGTGAAAACCTCGGGTTTTTGCCGGGTGATTTGAAAGAGAAGATCGATCCCTATCTGAGGCCTATTTATGATGCTCTCGATGATATGATCGCGCCGGAAAAACTGAAACTGTACCTCGAAAGCCGGGTGATTGAAATTGCGCCGCTCGCCTATATGCGTGGTCGGACGCTGAACAATGCATTTATCCTGCTCGATGAGGCCCAGAACACGACGCCAATGCAGATGAAGATGTTCCTGACGCGTATGGGCCCTAGTTCAAAGGCCATTATCACGGGTGACAAATCACAGATAGATTTACCCAAAAACTTAAAATCAGGACTTATCGATTCTATTACTGTACTGAAAGGCATTAAGGGAATCAGTTTTGTTGAACTGGATGGATCCGATGTGGTAAGGCACCGTTTGGTGAGGGATATTCTTGCTGCTTATGAAAAATCGGAACAATAGCCTCTGGCTTGCCTTTTTGATGCTTTCTGCCACGCTCGTCAGTGCGCAGGATATTCTTCCGACGCGTTGCGCGAGTACGGAGCGCGATTCCGTGCGTCTGGCTAAAAACCCGTCGCTGCGCAACTTGCGAATGAAATCCGAAGAAGCGATCCAGGAACATATACGGGCCCGGGCGGGAGCGAGGACAACGGCGGAGATTATCACAATCCCGGTGGTGGTGCATGTGATTCACAACCGCACCGACAATGTGACTGGCGGAGTAGGCAACGGCAATATCTCCGATGCGCAGATCAGAAGTCAGATCGAGGTCTTGAATGAAGATTATAGTAATACATCGGGGTACAAAGGCTTTTATACCGATTCTCTGGCTGTGGATACCGGTATCCGGTTCAAACTTGTGTCGGTTGTGCGCACTTACAATGCGACGAACCAGTTCAGCCCCATCACCGACGCAGATAAGCTGGCCGAGATTTCGCCTGCATGGTTTACCAACCGTTACCTGAATATCTGGGTGACGAGGCTGAACGACCGTTATCTGGGCACTTCGCAGTTTCCTGTGGTGACCGAGATCAACAGCCGGACCAACGGCTTGTCTACAACCGAAAACGAAGAGAAAGACGCCCTTACGGACGGGCTTATTATTGATTTTCGCTATTTTGGGCGTAATTCAGAGACGATTACCAGCAAGATATACAACCTGGGTCGCACCACCACACACGAGATTGGCCACTGGCTTGGCCTGATCCATATCTGGGGCGACGCCACTTGCGGAACGGATTATTGTGACGATACCCCAGTCGCGAACACAAAAAACGAAACGACCGACATTACCTGTTCCCCCGTGTATTCACAATGCCGGGCTAATGTGGTTACGCGGAATATGATTGAGAATTACATGGACTATTCGCCCGACATTTGCATGAGCATTTTTACCAATGACCAAAAGGAAAGGATGCATGCAGTGCTTGAATTGAGTCCGAGAAGGGCCAAAATGGTTGAATATTCCAAGATTACAAGTGATCAGCTCATGGTTGATCTTTATCCAAACCCGGTGCGGGAGACATTGACTGCCAATGTATTTACACCCCAGCCGGAAACCTACACGGTGAGCGTCTTCAATCAAAAAGGCCAGCAAATCCTTGAAGATGCAGTTAATCGTACCTACCTCAACGTAAAAAACTTTCCCAGCGGTCTGTATTATTACAAAGTAAAGACTGCAAATCAGACAGTTACAAAACGTTTTGTTGTACGGTAAAATCTTATGCTCTCACGCGCTCCATTTGTAAGCGTAGTATTGTTTTTAGTGATTGGAATTGTAGTCAGTGATCATCTGCCTGTGATTCCAGTCACTTTTTTGTGGGGCATATGGGGCATTGCAGCGGCATTTGCCTTATGGTTTTATTACCAAAAGAAACTGGCGGCATTTACCGTTGCATTATCGGTCTGCATGTTATTGCTAGGTTCTTCGGTAAGGACGGCATCAGAGTCGGAGCGGGAAAGGCAGCTTGCGAAACTTTCCGCATTGCCTTACACGGCTTATCTCGTGCGGATCATTTCGCTTCCTGAGCAAAAGGAAAATTCGTTTCGGTTGGAGACATTGGTAACCGGTGTGCGCATCAAAGGAAAATGGCAGTTGACGGAAACGAAGTCGCTCCTGTACATTCCATTGCGGGGCTCCGGCGTTCCTCAGCCGGGGGACGAAGTGCTGGTGAAGGGTAGGTTGGAATTGCCCATGGCGGCATCTAATCCAGGACAGTTCGATTACCGACGCTACTTGCGAAACAAGGGTGTTTTGTGGACGGATTATGCAGGAACTTATGCTTTTCAGGTAGTATCGTCAGCATCTCAGAGGGACCCGCGGGTTTGGAGCGCTTCGGTTTCGCAATGGGCCGATGGTATTTTCAAGGACAATGTTAAAGATAAAAATGCATACGGCCTTGTGAAAGCAATGTTGCTCGGGCGCAGGGATGATCTTGATAAAAAACAGGTCGGGGATTATGTGATTTCTGGTGCCGTACATATTCTCTCGGTTTCCGGAATGCATGTGGCGATTATCTTTTTCGCGCTTACTTTTTTACTCGGCTGGTTAAAGAGGTGGCACTTTGGCCGATGGGTGTATTTTGTGTCAATAGCGGCATTTCTAGGCTTTTATGCATTGATAGCCGGGCTTGCGCCCTCCGTACAGCGTGCGACTTTTATGTGCCTTGTATTTGTGATCGCTGAATTGAGCGGCAGGAAGCAAAATAGCATGAATACCCTCGCCATTTCCGGGTTGTTGATATTATTGATGGATCCCGGCGCGGTGTATGACGTTGGTTTCCAGCTTTCTTATCTGGCAATGGCGGGCATTTTTTTACTTTATGAACCGATTTACAAGCTTTTTGAACCGGCAAACAGGATTGTGCGATTTGTCTGGCAGGCGTCAGCGCTTGCATTTGCGGCCCAGCTGGCCACATTTCCGATTGCGGTCTATTATTTCCATCAATTCCCTACCTATTTCTGGCTGGTCAATCCTTTTGTAATAGCATTTACCAACGTCCTTCTGCCTGCTGCATTAGTGCTGCTAGTGACTAGCATGGCAGGAATTCCCTGGCTATCAGCGCTGATCGGCAAGTTTGTTGGGCTTTGCGCGTGGCTTACGGATTTTTCGGTTTCCGTCCCGAGATCCTTGCCGGGCTTTGTGATCGAAAATATCCAATTGAATGCAGCAGAGGTTGTTCTCCTGTATGCGATCATAGGTATGTGCTGGTACGCATGGCACTCGCGTGTATATACGTACGTGCGTGTCGCCTGTCTGCTTGTCTTGCTTTTTGTGATCACATCCGTTTCGATGAGCCTCCAAACTTACATAATGCCCTAAAACACTATTGGACGGCATAAATAGCTTCGATCTGCCGGGCGATTTTCTCGTCCCATGCTGCCTGGGCAGTTGCATTCAAGCCGTGGCCTGTTTCTTCGTCATATTGTTCCTGGTCACGGTTCATTTCCCGGAATGATTCGAGAAACTGATATTGGATTTCGCTGTCATAGTCCTCGATCGTCAATTCCGCTTTACGGAGCCGTTCTTTGAACTTTTCTACCACAAGCCGGGTAATATCGAAATGGATCTGTTCATGCCGTAATGTGCCCGCATTGCGTGACTCGGGCCTTCCCCACGACATACTTTTGACCATGAAAGTCTTTAAACCTATTTCCACAACAAGTCCGTCACCTTTGGGATAGGAACGTCCTTCATACCCAAAACTGGTAAATACTGCCGCGGCATAACGGCTGCCCGGTTTGGCACTTCTTACCTTGAAGTCGTCCCAGATCAGCGGTCTTTTGGGCGAATAGAAAACGGTGTCCTGTGAGGCTGATTCATTTATTTCTTTGAAAACAAGCATCAGGTTCCGGGCGAGGGCTGGATTTTTACCCGCATTGTTGGTCATCCATTTCTGAAAATGGGCTAATGCCTGATCGAGGAGCTGTTTTATGAGCCGTTCATGTGTAAAACTGGTCTCGGGGCGTGTATAGTTGGCGGCTGTCTGGTAGCCTGTGAGTTCGATGGGCTGCATATCGCGGTACCATTTAAACCGGACATTCAGTTTGATTTCACCGGTAACTTTGTTCGGCCCAACGCGTTTTTCCTGCACAGAAAGCTCTTTCACAGTGATGTACAGTGGCAAGTAGGTGTTATCTTTTTTAGGAGCAAAAAAAGACCAGTAGGAGGCTAGCTCCGTCTCTGCTTTTGCTGGAAGTGTGACGGGTATTTCTTTACCCAGCGCAATCACTTTTCCCAGCGATGCTCCGGGTATCGGACGCTGGTCTTCGACATTCTGAATGAAGAATTTATAGGATTTAAAGAGTCCGGCGGGATCTTTCGTGAGGGTAACAACCGACCTATCCTGCTGCGCGATGAGAGGGGAAACCGTAAAGATCAGCCAAAAAAGAAACAATATGGTTTTCGTCATACTTTTCAAACAACGTTGAATCCAGCCGCCATTTCCCTAAGTTTGTACCCAGATTTTTTTCAAGAGAGAATGACAATACCTACAACGAATTTGCGGCCGGAATTTGATGACATTTATATGGATCTGGCAAAAAATCTTGCCAAACGGTCCCATTGCGTAAAAGCACAGGTTGGCGCGGTGCTAATCAAGGATACCAGGATTATTTCCATAGGATATAACGGACCACCCGCCGGGACGCACAACTGTGACGAGGAATTTCCGGAAGTAGGATGTCCCAGGGATGCCAAAGGCAGTTGCTCGCTGGCATTGCATGCCGAGCAGAATGCGATACTTTTTGCCGTAAAGAATGGTTCCAATATCGAGGGGGCGACATTGTTTGTAACACTTGCTCCTTGTATCGCCTGCGCCAGGGTTATTTACACGATGAAGATCAAAAAAGTGATTTTTCTGCACTCCTACGCCGCATATAAGGGCATAGCCATAGAAGAAGGCGTCGAGTTTCTGCGCCGGTTTGGCGTGGAAGTGGAGCAGTATAAGGGAATTTTGAATGAGTGAATGATTCATTCACTCATTCACTCATTCAAAATTGGCTCAATGGTGATGCACGCCGCCAACGCCGTGCACGTGGCCGTGGCTGATCTCTTCTGGTGTTGCTGCTCTTATTGAAAGGATTTTACCTTCGAAATGCATTTCCTTTCCGGCAAGCGGGTGGTTGAAATTCATAATCACAACATCATCACGGATTTCGATGATCTGCCCGTGCAGTCGTTCTCCGTCTTCGTTGGTCATTGGAATAATGTTTCCGACCTGAAGAAGTTCGTCCTGATCTACCTCATCGGTTTGAAAAACAGATTTTGGCAGGTCCACAACTGCTTCCTCGTCATATTCCCCGTAACCTTCCTCGGCTGTTACGGTGAAGTCGAAGGTATCACCGGCGGAAAGACCTTCTATCTGGCTTTCAAAACCTTCGGGAAGACCGCTGATACCGTGGATGAAGTACATCGGGTCGGTTTCACTAACCACTTCCACGACATCGGTTTCTCCTTCCGAATCGGGAATACTAAGGCTATATGTCAACGCTACGACGTTATTTTTTTCGACTTTCATTTGCTAGTTTGATTAAAATAATGGTTGTTGTAAAAGAATTGTTCCGTAGGGAAGTACCGGAACAAACGTACGGCAATTTTGCCAAAATGTCATTTACATGAATTTTTTAGCGCATATTTTGCTATCCGGGGAGAGTGAAGGTGTGATGATGGGCAATTATGTCGGCGATTTCATAAAAGGGCGTTTGAGCGACGAAAAGACCGTTAATTGGAATCCGGAATACGTGCTCGGGCTGAAATTGCACCGTTCTATCGACTCATTCACGGACACCCATCCGCAAGTGCATGCGGCCAAGGATGTTGCTGCCATTAGCCAGGGCAAACTGGCGGGAATTGCAATGGATATCTACTTTGATTATTTTCTGGCAAAAAATTTCCACGATTACCATTCTGAACCTTTGTATGTGTATGCGCACAGGATGTATTCAGTTATTCAAAGGAACGCGCATTTCATTCCCGAAACGATGGTGCCGATGGTTCAGTCGATGATCCGGCAGGACTGGCTCACCGGCTATGCCACTATGGACGGGATTGACACCACATTTCACCGGCTTTCACGCCGTGCCGGTTTCCTTGAACCCATTTATGATGCTGTTGCTGATCTGCGGGCGAACGAAGATTTTTACTACCATCAGTTTTTGGCGTTCTTTCCGGAGCTGCGCAAGCACGCCGGGCAATTTATCGTCGAAAATGCCTCACAAGGATAGAGAAATTAGCAGGGAAGGGTAAATTTGCCTTCTCAAACTAGTGCTTCAACAAACAATAGGGAAATCTCATCCATGGCGCAAACACCCGACGCGGTTCTTAAAGAAATTAAGGCAAAGAAGTTCAGACCGATCTATTTCCTGCACGGCGACGAGCCCTATTACATCGATGCCATTGCCGAAGAGCTTGAAAGTAAGGTCGTTCCGGAATCCGAGCGTGGCTTCAACCAGTTTGTTTTATATGGTAAGGATACTGACGTTGCTGGGGTGCTGAGTTATGCGCGGCGGTATCCATTCATGGCCGAACGCCAGTTGGTGCTGGTCAAAGAAGCGAACAAGTTGGCCGGGATTGAACAAAAGGATCAGCAGGCCAGATTCGAGGATTATGCATTGAAGCCGCTGACTAGCACTGTACTCGTTCTGTGTTTCCAAGCCAATGCCGACGAGCGGAAAACGTACGTGAAGGCCTGCAATACGCATGGAGTGGTGGTTCAATCTAAAAAGATGTATGACAACAAGCTGCCTGAATGGGTGGCTTCGTTTTGCCAGCATGAAGGTGTGAAGATCAGCCCGAAAGCGGTCCAGATGTTGGTGGATAACATTGGTAACGACCTGAAACGGCTGTCTAACGAGATCCGTAAGATCATGGTGAACCTGCGTGTTGACGAGGGAGTAGACGCCTCGGCTGTGGAGCGCTTTGTCGGGATCAGTAAGGAATATAATGTTTTTGAGTTCCAGAAGGCATTAATGCAGCGGGATGTGATCAAAGCGAACCAGATTGCGGCTTATTTTTCCGCCAATTCGAAGGATAATCCACTTGCCCCGGTGCTGATCATCTTGTTTAATTTCTTCTCCAAACTGTTGCTGACGCATGCCAGTAAAGACAAATCGGAAAAAGGCCTGGCTACGGAACTCGGCGTCAATCCGTATTTTGTAAAAGATTATCTGCTGGCAGCACGAAATTACCCATTACCAAAAGTGGCCAACATTATCCATTACCTGCGCGAATGCGACGGCAGGTTGAAAGGACTGGACGGCGTGAGCGTTCCGGAAGGCGAGCTGCTGCGTGAACTGGTTTTCAAAATTGTGCATTAGTAGTCTGTTGGCGCAAGAATCAGGTTTGTAGCCAAGGATACTGACAATACTTTTGAAAAATGGATACAGTACTCATTCCGGTTCCGGCCGTTTTCAGTTTTCAGGAATGCCTGTGGTTTCTCAACCGGAACTACGACGATTGCCTGCATCGCATTGAAGGCAATACGCTTACCAAAGCCATTAAAACACCTTATGGTAATACCGTTTTCCAGATCCGCGAACGCGGCAGCTTTTTGGAGATAACTGTTTTGGAAGGCGAGTCAGGCCGGGAGACGCGCGAGTACCTGGCTGCATTTGTGACAGAATGGTTCGATATGGACCGCAGTATTCAGCCATTTTATGATTTACTTAATCAGGACGCACGCCTTGCTTACATGACCGACGCATTCGGTGGGCTGAGGCTGGTAGGCATTGGCGATCTGTTTGAAGCCATTTGTTGGTGTATTATCGGTCAGCAGATCAATCTTTCATTTGCTTATAAATTGAAACGGCGCCTGGTGGAGGAGTATGGCGAATGTATCGAGTTTGATAATCACGCCTATCATATTTTCCCGAGCGCGGAGGTGCTGGCCAATGCTGATATTGTCGGCATGCGCGCCATGCAATTTTCTGAGAAAAAGGCGGAGTATATTATCGGTATTGCCAATGCATTCATCAGCGGAGCCATTAGCGAAAATATAATAACTGCACTGCCGGACTTCGGATCACAACAGAAAGCATTGGTCAGCCACAAAGGGATTGGCATCTGGACGGCCAATTATGCATTGATGAAGTCGCTGCGGGTGCCAAACGCCATACCGCACGGGGATGTGGGCCTCCTGAATGCACTTTCCGGGCACGGCATTATCGCCGACCGTACAGAGAAAGAAAGGATCGATGCCTTTTTCAGCGGCTTTGCCGGTTGGGAGAGTTATCTGACCTTTTATCTTTGGAGAAGCTTGTCAGCCAAAGAGTTATCCTGAGCGTTTTTTCCATTCCGCATATTCCGAGCGCATGCAATGTCCGCACGGACGGTAACCATGAGCGATGGCATCCGCGCGATCTTTGAAAAACACCCGGTTGGAGCGCTTCATTCGCTTGCCAGATGTGCAGGATAGCAGTCCATATATTTTGAGGTTTTTATTACCTGCAAATCTGATAGCACCCGTCCCGACCAGGGTTTTCAGTTTTCGGCTGGTTTCAAAAGATTCCGGTCCTAATTCTGTGTGTGAGATCATGCGTGTCAGGTCAATGCGTCGTGGAAGATAATGCCCAAGGTATATCTACTGCCGGTAAGTACTTCGCTGACGCCGTGCTTCATATTGACCCGGTAATATCCCCTGGTTCCCTTTACTGGCCTGAAATTAGTGGTAAAAAGCAGCGCGTCACCCTTTTTTGGCTTCAAGACGATCGCTTTCGATTGTGCGCGCGGTATTTGCTCAGTCAGTACAAATTCGCCGCCTGTGTAGTCTTTTTCGGGCTCGCTCAGGAAAAGCACCATTTGAATAGGAAAAAACAGATCCCCGTAAAGGTCCTGATGCAGCGTATTATGACCGCCAGGGCCGTATTTCAAGATCAAAACGGTTGGTTTTACCTGACCGTTTGCCCGGCATAATGTCTGGAAATCTTCAAATTTATCGGGGTATGGTCGTCCCAGGTTCAATACTTCCATCCATTTGTTAGCTACCGGTGCTAAACGGGGATAAACGCTTTCCCGAAGGTTGCCGATTAGCTCGGGCAGGGGATAGGACAGGTATTTGTATTCGCCAAGCCCAAAACGATACCGCTCCATAACGATCGTTTTGCGGTAATGGGCCGGGTTGTCATATTGATGGATAATCGTATCGCATTCAGCAGCATCCAGCAGGTTACTAACTAATGCATAGCCTTTCTGATGAAGATTATCGTGGATCGGGGCCCAGTCGAGTTCGCTAACAGGGGTCATATCAGGTTTTTGGTTTAAATTAATTTCTAAACAAAAATACCTCTGATATGACCCCTGTAAAACCCGTTTCTTGCGAAGCTGATGCGGTTTTCTATGCTGAAAACACTTGCTCGTCCTTGCGTTCGCCGATCTGCTGGCGCCACATCGCATAATAGAGCCCTTTCTCGTCGATCAATGCACTATGGTTGCCTGTTTCGACGATCCTGCCTTTTTCGAGGACATAAATGCGGTCGGCGTACATAATGGTGGAAAGCCGGTGGGCGATCATGACCGTAATATGCTGGCGCTGGTCGGTGATATTGCGGATAGTGTTGGATATTTCCTCTTCGGTGAGCGAGTCCAATGCGGAAGTTGCTTCGTCGAAGATGATCAGGTGCGGGTTACGCAGGAGCGCACGTGCAATGGACAAGCGCTGGCGTTCGCCACCCGATAGTTTCAGTCCGCCTTCCCCGATTACGGTATCAATGCCGTTTTCCGCGCGTGCGAGCAGGTTGTAGCAAGCCGCTTTCATCAACACATCATTAATCATCTCGTCGGTTGCCTCCGGGTTCACAAAAAGCAGGTTTTCTTTGATCGTACCTGAGAAAAGCTGCGTATCCTGCGTCACAAAGCCTATTTTGTTCCGGATTTCATCAAAATCTATCCGACTACCATTTACCCGGTTGTAATATACATCGCCCTCGATCGGGTTGTAAAGTCCGACAAGAAGCTTGACCAATGTGGTTTTCCCAGAGCCGGACGGTCCTACAAATGCAATGGTCTCACCCTTTTTTACATCAAAAGAAATGTCCTCCAAAGCGGGGCGCGTTGCGGATTGGTGCTGGAATTTCACGTGGTCAAATTCCAGGTATTCAATTTCATGGATCGTTTCCGGATTGTCGGGCTTGTGTTCTACGGGCCTTGCAAGAAGCGTTTGCAGGTTGCTCAGCGAAGCTTCGGCTTCACGGTAGGAGAGTATCACATTGCCCAGTTCCTGCAACGGACCAAAGATGAAGAAGGAATAGAATTGCATCATCATCATTTGTCCGACCGTAATTTTATCCCGGAATACAAAGAATAGCAACGCGAACATGATGCATTGCTGCAAAAAGTTCACGAACGTACCCTGAATAAAGCTGATCGAACGGATGCTTTTTACCTTTCTCAGTTCGAGTTTAAGAATCTTAAAAGTGGTGGTATTAAGTCTCAGGATCTCCTGTTGCGTCAGTCCAAGGCTTTTTACCAGTTCTATATTTCTTAAAGATTCCGTTGTAGAGCCTGCCAGTGCGGTTGTTTCCTTAACGATATTCTTTTGTATGGCTTTTATCTTCTTGCTTAAAACGCTTGTCAGGATGGCCAGTACTACCGACCCTCCAAGATAGATCAGCGGGAGCATCGGGCTGAGCTTGAAGGCGACGATCACGACGAAAACAATGCCCACCAGTGTTGCAAAAAGCACATTTACAAAACTGGTAATGAACTTCTCACAATCGGCGCGGACTTTTTGAAGGACTGAAAGCGTTTCGCCGCTGCGTTGATCTTCAAAGTCCTGAAAAGGAAGCCTCAACGCGTGACGGAGGCCGTCGGTATAGAGGCTGGCGCCAAATTTCTGGATCACTACATTGACCAGGTAATCCTGGAATGCCTTCGCGATACGTGAGATCATCGCTGTGCCGATGATCATCAGC
The DNA here is from genome assembly GCF_023667495.1 of Dyadobacter sp. MSC1_007. Classification (GTDB taxonomy): domain Bacteria; phylum Bacteroidota; class Bacteroidia; order Cytophagales; family Spirosomataceae; genus Dyadobacter. The sequence continues at coordinate 140,637 of NZ_JAMOZL010000016.1, read as the reverse complement.
AAGCCCATTAATACACCCCTGAAAAATGCATTATCCAACCCATTAGCACGAAAACTTTCGGCTTTGTTGGCATAGGGGTCGATCAGGTAGTTACCGAGGATGTATGGGTTAAGGAGCGAAAATATCTGGTTGATAGCAGCCATGATCAGGGCCAGGAATATCAGACCTTTATACCTGGTGAGGTATTGGAAGAGTAATTTCATACAGTCGTGAGGTGAATCGGTGGTGTTACCAATTACTGTAAACCGAAAGTTTGGGAATTTAATTCTCGATTTGACGCCAAAATGAAGGAAAACAAAAAAGACATCCTGGGAGGGATGTCTGGACATGTAGCGGGGAGCAGGATCGAACTGCCGACCTTAGGGTTATGAATCCTACGCTCTAACCATCTGAGCTACCCCGCCGTCTTTAATTGTGGTGCAAAAGTATGTTAAAGAATGTTACGATGCAACGGGTTTTCTCAATTTAAACCCAAAATCGGCGTTTTTTTTAAAAAGCAAATTTAACTTTGCTGACATTTATTGTTGATTTATGTTATATTACAACTTTTAAATCAGCACCTAAGGCGGGAACCCTCGCGGTCGACCTTTTAATTTTAGTTCATATGGAAAAATATAAGTTTGTTACCGAATTTGAATTACGTTCCTCCCCAAAAGTTCTGTTTCCATATATTTCCACGCCCTCGGGCCTTGAACAATGGTTTGCTGAAAAAGTAACAGTATTGCCCGATCACCGTTTCGATTTCCAGTGGGACGGGGACAGTCATATTGCAAGGCAAACTGGCCTACGTATTAATAAAGCGGTGCGTTTTGATTTTGAAGACACCAGTGAAGATAACCTCGATAACAACCATCTGGAACTAAAATTAGAGGTTAGCGAGTTAACCCAGACAACCTTTTTGCGCGTGATCGACTATTCGTCCAATCCCGATCAGGACGAGCTGGCCTCTTTATGGGAGGGTTTTATTGATAATTTGAGAGATATAGTAGGTAGTTGATGAAAAAGCTTGATAAGCTTATTTTAACGTCCTTTTGGGGACCGTTCGTGATTACAATGTCAGTCGTGGTTTTCGTCTTCCTGATGCGGATCATGATTTTTTATATTGATGATTTCGTGTCTAAGGACTTGAATGTCATCGATTATGCCCAATTATTCTTCTTTTTCAGCCTCATTACAGTGCCCACGGCATTGCCTCTTGCAATGCTGCTTTCGTCATTAATGGCGTTTGGTAACCTGGGCGAGTTCTTCGAACTGACAGCGATTAAAAGTGCCGGTATTTCCGTGGTAAGGGCGATGACACCTTTGTTTATCGTCGCGGTAGGCGTGAGTATATTCTCCTTCTTTTACAATGACCGTGTTTCCCCCTGGGCCAATTTGAAAGGTTATAGTCTGCTTTATGATATTAAAACTACCAAAGCCACTTTAAAGATCAAGGAGGGTATTTTCTACAACGATTTGCCGGGTTACAGCATTAAAGTCGACCAGAAAGAGGAAAATGGCAAGTTGATCGGCATGGTGATCTATAAACACAATAGCCGCTCATATGAGTTGGGCAACACCGAAATTATTTTGGCCGACTCGGGTAGAATGTATTCGATTAATGAGAACCGTTACCTGGTAATAGAGTTATACAACGGTACGCGCTATACCGACGAGGGCGGCTCGGCCAGTTCGAGACCGACCTATATTGCCACGCCGGGTGGTACCACACAGAGCTATTCCAATTTCAGCCGTAATTCGTTTCAGCATTACCGTTTGACAGAAAGCCTCGCTTCTTTTGGAATGAAAAGGACCGATGAAGGCCAGTTCAAATACCACGAATTCATGAAGAATATCAGTGACCTTACCGCCACTGCCGATTCGCTCCGTAAATCATACCAGGAAACCCAGAAGAATTTGGTGGCAGGCAGTCAGCAATATTATTCCTACAATTACCGGGAAGGCACCGATAAAACAATTAAGAGCGGGAAATGGATTGATTCCCTGATCAACAAGCCGATGTCGGACAGTTTGAAAAAGGAAATTTTGATGAATGCCAAAAGTGCGTCCAACAGCATGTTGAGCTACGTCAAATCGCAAGGGGAGTATTTGCAGACCAAATTGAAGGATGCAAGCAAATACGAATTGGAAAAACACCATAAATATACGCAGGCGCTTTCATGCCTGATCATGTTCCTGATCGGTGCGCCACTGGGGGCTATTATCAAAAAAGGAGGGTTTGGTGTGCCGGTATTAGTGTCCATCCTGTTTTTTATTCTCCTTTACGTGCTCACAAACCAGGGTGATAAATGGGTGAGGGAGGGACTGGTTGCGGTGCCGATAGGCGCGTGGATGGCCAATACAGTGCTGTTCCTGACGGGTTTATATTTCATCGACCGCGCCCGGAGCGATTCCCGTTTGTTTGAGAAGGACGTTTACCAGATGTTCTATAAAAGAATAAAGTCTAAGTGGGCAAGTAGATTCGGCAAAACGCCGCTTATGGAATCATAATAAAATTATATTTTTATTCTCGGGATAAAACTCTAATTTTGCAGCTTTATTTACGGCACGGTGCCGTAAAATACTTCTTACCATTTAATCTGTTGTTACAATCATGTATTTAACCGCGGAAAAGAAGAGCGAGATCTTCGAATCAAAAGGTTTTAAAAAGGAAAGTGCAGACACGGGGTCTGCGGAATCACAAATTGCATTATTTACGTACCGTATCAATTACTTGAACGAGCACTTAAAGACGCATAAGAAAGACAATGACACACGTCTGGGCCTCCTGAAAATGGTAGGTAAGCGTAGAAGATTGTTGGATTATCTGTTCAAAAAAGATATTAACCGCTACCGTGCGATTATTGCCGAACTGAACATACGTAAGTAATTCGAAATCAGGGAACTTCATACTTTGTGAAAGTTCCCTGATTTTTTGCGGAAAAAACAGAACATAACGGGGCGTCAGGACGGCGTTTCACAGCTACAAAAATCAAATATTCTATGCTCTTTAATATAGTTACCAAGACTATAACCTTACCAGACGGCAGGGAAATCACAATTGAAACAGGAAAATTAGCCAAACAAGCCGACGGATCGGTGGTGGTCAGAATGGGTAACACAATGTTACTGGCTACCGTTGTTGCTAATAAAGATATTAAGGAAGGTCTTGACTTTCTTCCATTATCGGTTGATTACCAGGAGAAATTCGCGTCTGCGGGACGTATTCCAGGTAGCTTCCAGCGTCGTGAAGGAAAGCTTTCCGACGGTGAAGTATTGATCAGCCGTTTGGTGGACCGCGTTTTGCGTCCATTGTTCCCGGATGATTACCATGCGGAAGTACAAGTAAATATTCTGATGATCTCCGGCGATTCGGAAGCATTGCCGGATGCATTGGCTGCATTGGCAGCGTCAGCCGCACTGGCAGCTTCGGACATTCCGTTCGGCGGTCCGGTTTCGGAAGTACGCGTTGCCAAAATCGATGGCGAGTACGTGGTCAACCCGGGAGCTGCTGCATTGGAGCGCGCTACCCTCGAACTGATGGTAGGGGCAACCTACAACGACATTGCGATGGTGGAAGGTGAAATGAGCGAAGTGTCGGAAGAGGAAGTGATCGAAGCTTTGAAAGTGGCACACGCCGTTATCAAAGACCAATGTGTTGCATTGAAAGAATTTGAAGCAGCGGTTGGTAAAACCGAAAAAAGAGAATATCCAGGTGATCCGGCTGATGAAGCACTGGAAGCACGCGTAAGATCTTTCTGCTATGATAAAATATATGTGGTAGCCCAGGGAGGTTCTACCAACAAGCAAGTAAGAAAAGACGGTTTCAAAGCAGTATGGGAAGAATTCCTGACTACTATAACCGAAGAAGAAGAAGTAAGCCAAAGCCTTGCAAAGCGTTATTTCAATGATCTTGTATGGGAAGCATCCCGTCGCCTTGTGCTGGACGAAAGGGTACGTTTGGACGGCCGTAAGCTTGACGAAGTAAGACCTATCGCTTCGGAAATTGATTTCCTTCCAAATGCGCACGGTTCAGCATTGTTTACAAGGGGAGAAACCCAGTCACTGACTACTGTTACTTTGGGTACAAAGCAGGACGAGCAGATTGTTGATACCCCGATGAAATACGGATACAGCAAGTTTTTGCTGCATTACAATTTCCCGGGTTTCTCGACAGGTGAAGTAAAACCAAACCGTGGACCTGGTCGTCGTGAAGTAGGTCATGGAAATCTTGCATTGCGCGCACTTAAAAAGGTATTGCCACCGGTTGAAGACAATCCATATACAATTCGTATCGTTTCTGATATTCTTGAATCCAACGGATCATCATCTATGGCGACTGTTTGCGCAGGATCGCTTGCATTGATGGATTCTGGGTTGAAAATAAAGGCACCGGTTTCAGGTATTGCCATGGGACTTATCTCGGACGAAGCTACCGGCAAATATGCGGTACTTTCCGATATTCTCGGCGACGAGGATCATTTGGGAGATATGGACTTTAAAGTAACCGGAACCGAGCAGGGTATCACTGCTTGTCAGATGGATATGAAGGTCAATGGCCTTTCATTTGAAGTATTGACAGAGGCACTTATGCAGGCGAAAGCTGGAAGGCTGCACATCCTGGGTGAGATGAATAAAACCATCAAGGAGAGTCGTCCGGACCTTAAACCACACACACCACGCGCTATCGTGATCAAGATCGATCGTGAAATGATCGGAGCTGTGATCGGGCCTGGCGGAAAAGTTGTTCAGGATATCCAGAAAGAATCAGGCGCAACGATCTCTATCGAAGAGAAAGACGGCGCGGGATTTGTAAGTATATTCTCTGCTGACAAGACTTCAATGGATAAAGCGGTTGCCCGCGTGAAAGGGATCATCCTGGTGCCTGAAATCGGGGAAATTTATACCGGAAAAGTGAAGTCGATTATGCCTTTCGGAGCTTTCGTTGAATTCCTTCCGGGCAAAGACGGTTTATTGCACATTTCCGAGATCAAGTGGGAGCGTCTGGAGAAGATGGACGGCGTACTTGAAGTAGGGGAAGAAGTGCAGGTTAAGCTTGTTGAAATCGACAAAAAAACCGGAAAATACCGCCTATCCCGCAAAGTACTGTTACCGAAGCCGGAGAACAAAAATGAGTAAAATAGTGTTCTTCTCAACAGGAACGGTATTGAACGTCGTTATATAACATACTTAATAAAGATATAGATGAGACAGCTAAAGATCAGTAAGCAAATCACCAACCGTGAAAGCCAATCGTTAGATAAATATTTGCAGGAAATCGGTAAGGTGGATTTGCTAACGCCGGATGAGGAGGTGACGTTAGCTCAGAAGATCAGAGATGGAGACCAGCTGGCCCTGGAAAGACTTACCAAGGCTAACTTGCGTTTTGTGGTTTCCGTTGCAAAACAATATCAGAATCAGGGATTGTCGTTAGGGGACCTTATCAACGAGGGAAACCTTGGTTTGATTAAGGCAGCACAACGTTTTGACGAAACAAGGGGATTTAAATTTATCTCATATGCGGTTTGGTGGATTCGCCAATCGATACTTCAGGCGCTCGCTGAGCAGTCACGTATCGTGCGTTTACCCCTCAACCGTGTAGGTTCGCTTAACAAGATTTCAAAAACTTTCTCAGAGCTGGAACAGCGCTTCGAGCGTGAGCCATCACCTGAGGAATTGGCGGAAGTACTTGAAATTTCGTCTTCTGAGGTGGTTGACACCATGAAAATCTCAGGAAGGCACGTTTCTATGGACGCTCCGTTCGTGCAGGGAGAAGAAAACAGCTTGCTGGACGTACTTGAAAATGACCTTGAAGACAAACCAGATTCAGGTTTGGTAAACGAATCTTTGCGTAAGGAGGTACAAAGGGCACTTTGCACTTTGACACAACGGGAAGCCGACGTGATCGCATTGTATTTTGGATTAAATGGAGAGCACGCCATGACGCTGGAAGAAATAGGGGAGAAGTTCAACCTTACCCGCGAGCGTGTGCGCCAGATTAAAGAAAAGGCGATCAGAAGACTTCGTCACGTTTCGAGAAGCAAAGCTTTGAAAACCTATTTGGGTTAATAAAGTCTTACCTTGAATCAGAAATGATTTCATGAAGTTTAATTAAATAGCCTCTTAATGAGGCTATTTTTATTTACGATATGGCTATTTTACAACCTTTGATCGACATGGCGTCGATCTGTTATGAGCAAGGCATTCGTCACGTGGTTATCTCACCGGGTTCGCGAAGTGCGGCGCTAACACTCGCATTTGTAAGGCATGGAGGCTTCGAAACGCACGTGTGCATGGATGAGCGCCCGGCGGGATTCATCGCCCTCGGAATAGCCCAGCAAATCGATTCTCCGGTGGTTTTGATATGTACCTCAGGCAGTGCGGCCTACAACTTTGCTCCGGCCGTTTCTGAGGCATTTTTTCAACAAATTCCGCTGCTTGTCCTCACTGCGGACAGGCCAAAAGAATGGCTGCACCAATACGACGGGCAAACAATTTATCAGAACGAGATTTACGGTCGCCATGTGAAGCGTTCCTTCGAAATTTCAGCAGATTATACGCACTCCGACGCAGTATGGGCGATCAACAGGATCACCAATGAGGCCGTCAATGCCGCAGCTTCGCAGCCATATGGTCCGGTACACATCAATGTCCCGATCAGGGAGCCTTTTTATCCGGTTGAAACGGAGGAATTGCGGCCATCTTCTCAAATACGGGTTATTAAGAGACAGTTGGCAGAGTCAAAACTGCCACAGGAGGCCTGGGAGGAATTGCTGGAAGAGTGGGAAGACTCACCGAAGATTCTAATCGCAGGTGGCCAGGGAAAGCACAATGATGAGCTGAACCAAGCATTGGCGACTATTTCCGATGAGTGGGGCATTCCGGTACTTGGAGATTGTATTTCCAACCTTGCAGATGATCGTTTTATCAAGCATCATGATCTGTTTTTATCGACAGCCGAGGCAGCAGATTTGCGTCCTGACCTGCTTGTTACATTCGGATTATCGTTTCTTTCAAAAGAATTTAAACAGTTTCTAAGGAAAAATCCTCCTAAGAACCACTGGCATATCGGACAAGACAACTTTCTGGCCGATCCTACGCAATCGGTCACACGCATTATCCCGGTTACGCCGACTGGTTTCTTTAAAGATCTTTTCGAGAAGATTGATTATCAGTTATTTGTCCAAAACTCAGACCCGGAAAATGACGCTTCCTATGGACAGATATGGTCTAATATGGAGACGAAAGCACGCCGGACTAAGGCCGATTATCTTAAAAATCTAACTTATTTCAGTGATTTAACAGTGTTAGATTTCATATTTAAGTATTCCAGTACTGAGTTTGAGTTACATGTAGCTAATAGCATGTCTGTCCGTTACGCGAATGTACTGGCCAGCGATGGACACTTCTCCGGCGTCTTTGCCAATCGCGGCACCAGCGGAATCGATGGCTGCGTAAGCACAGCGATCGGAGCGGCGAAGGTGAATCAAATGCCGACTTTGCTGGTGGTCGGTGACGTTGCCTTCTTGTATGACCGCAATGGCCTGCTGACAGAATCCCTTCCTCAAAATCTTAAAATCGTAGTCCTTAACAATGCAGGTGGAAACATCTTCCGGATGATCGAAGGCCCGAGAGGGTTGGGGGAACTGGAAAAATTCTTTGAAACAAGGCACGGATTTTCAGCCAGGAGAACCGCTGAAGATTCAGGCGTCGCCTATTTCAGTGTTACGGCTTTATCTGAGCTTGACGCAGCTGTAACCGCTTTTTTTAACGTCCCTGGAATCGCATTGTTCGAAGTATTCTGCGATCCTGAGGACAGCGAGCGTGCATGGAAAGGTTTAAAACGGGCATTCCGTCAATAGAATCAAGGGCAGTTTTTGGCTGCTTCTGCGATGGAAATGGAATCTTTTAGCACAACACCCTGCTTCCATATCTTACAGGCTTCTGGCCTGTTTTTTTGTTTAAAATAAGCCTGCCCCGTTAAACCGTAAAGCATTTCAACGGGTTCAGCAATTTCAATCGCTTTCAGATATTGTTTAAGCGCTTGGTCCGGCAATCCCCGTTTATCGTAATACATTCCCAGGTTACGTAGTGCGTAACCGTTAGCAGGCAGGTGTTCCAGCGACTTCTCGATGAGTTTCCTGGCCTCTTCGGGCTTGCCGGTTTGCAGCAAAGCAAAACCTTTGTTATTCAACGAAAGAGGTTCTGCAGGATTTCGGTCCAGCACCTGATCAAAGTAGGAGATGGCTTGTTGCCATTGCCTACTTTTTACGGCGATGAGCCCGAGGTTGTTCAACGCCTGGGGTTGCAAGGGATCCAGGGCCACTGCGGTTTCGAAATCATTTTTGGCAGGTCCATAGGAGCCCATCCGGTAATATACGGCACCACGGTTTACATAAGCCTCCGTATTAATGCGACTAAGTTGCAGCGCGCGGTCATATTCCGGGATTGCAAGGGAAGCATTTCCCTGGGCGTCCAGTAGGTTTCCTTTTACGAGATGAAACCGGGTAGAGTCATTATATTCCTTTTCGATCCGGGCCAGGTCTTCACCAGCCTCCCGCAACCGCCCCAAATCGAGGCCAGCTTCGGCCCTGACGAGATTTGCCTGTACAAGTGTAGGGTCAATGCGGATCGCTTCTGTTAAAGTCTCGTAGGCATCTTTCGGCTTGCCCAATTTCAATAAAGTTATCCCCTTATTGAGATAGGCGTCGGAAAAATCTGCATTTTTGGCAATTGCTTCGTCGTAGAGCCGAAGCGCTTCGGCATAGTTCTTTTGGCTTAGGGCCTGATTGCCTTTCAGGAAAAAGTCGGCAGCATCCTTCTTGTCCTGGTCAGAACATCCTGCCAAAATTAGTACTAATATAATTAGTTTATGTAAGTTATTGAATACGAACTTCATACTTGTAGTAATTAAATCAAAAGCTTTAAATGCGATACATCAAGGATTTGCCAAACCCACAATTTAAGATCGGTCTCTATCAGTGGAACAACAAATACATTATCAAGATAGAGTCGGGAACGTACGAGCAAACATACAAAATCGACGATTACGAAGTAGACAGTGCCGATCAGATTGAAGCGTGTATAGATGAAGCGTTTCTGAAAGCCGTTGCAGGCAGGTTTGATACGATGCATGAGGATTTCAATGGAACACTTATCCGTCATAATGTGCTTTTTTGAGGCTTTTGGCGGCTTTCGTATAGGCACACTTATACGGTTTTAGATCACTTTTCGTTAGATAGCAAACAATTTTAAGCGGTAAGTGTGTGCCAAAAGACTCTTTTGTAAGGATATGGTAAATCACAAAAACTTAATTCAAAACTCCACCAACCCAGTTTCTATGGTTTTTAAACACAGCGCCTCCACCTTTGGAATGCTTTTATATGTTGGCGCGTCTTCCGTATTGGCCCAGAATACCCTCAGTATTACGGAGCCGGAAGCTCATTTTCGTAACGGCCTGGAATATTATGAAAAGTCCAACTATGTGGCAGCCAGGCAAGAATTCGGGGAATTCCTGAATTCGCAGGATAAATTGCTCAGCACCAGCGATTATAATAAAGTGACCGCTGAATATTATGTCGCGGTAACAGGACTGTATCTCAATTATCCCGAAGCAGAGATCCAGGTTGACCGGTTTGTTAAAAACCACGCAGAACATCCCAAGGCTCAATTGATTTACAGTGATTTAGGCAAATACTATTACGAGCGTGGCAACTATGAAAAGGCCATTACCTATCTTGATAAAGCAGTAAACCTCCCCGGTAGCGGTGCCAAAAAGCTGGAAAGCACCTATCAGTTGGCCATGGCCTACTACAATACGAAGCAGCCGGAACTTGCTTTGCCGTTGTTCAATCAGGTTAAGAATGAGGTGGGCTTCGAAAACGCCGCTGATGCTTCGTTCTATGCAGGGGTGATCAATTACCAGAAAAACAATTTCGAGGAAGCTTACCAGGATTTCAGGCGCATTGAGGATCACGCCTATTATAAGAACGAAGCGCCCAACTGGATCATCTCTTCCTTATACCAACTTAAAAAACATGACGAGCTCCTGCAATACGGCGAAAAGGTACTGGCCCAGCAACGCGGCAACACCAAGCTGGATGATGTAGCATTGTATGTTGCCGAGGTCTATTATGAGAAAGGGGATTATGCCGGTGCCGTAAAAGCCTATGAGCGCTACAAGAGAATGAAGCCCGGTGCAGTGCCTCCGGCAGTAGCATTGCATTACGGCCATGCGCAGTTCCGCAACAACAATTTTGAAGGTGCAATAGCCTCTTTGAAGCCAGTTGGAAATGGCAAGGACTCTGTTTCGCAATACGCATCTTATATACTGGGAATCAGCTACTTAAAAACGAATGGATTAAGCAACGCTTTAACAGCATTTGATAATGCAGCAAGGTTAGACTTCAACCAGCCAGTCAAAGAAGAAGCGGCATACAACCATGCGAAAGTGCAGTTAGAACTCGGAAATAACACCGATGCCGTAAAGGAATTGAACAATTATCTGGCTAAGTACCCTCAAAGCACGCATACCGAGGAAGCAACAGAGCTAATTGCCGAGGGATATGCCAACGCAAGCAACAGTGCAGGGGCCATAAAGTACATTGAGGAGCTCAAAACAAGGAATACTAAAATAAATAGTACCTACCAGAGGCTTACATACAACCAGGGTGTGACGGATTTTAATGCAGGCAGGTTCGATCAGGCGGTGGTGATGTTTGATAAGTCGCTAAAATATCCGCTGGATGTTGAACTCTTTAATTCGGCTTCCTATTACAAAGCAGAGTCGGTATACGGTTTGAAACGTGTGGATGAAGCCGCTACTTTATATAACCAGATTTCGAAGAATCCTAAGGCAGGCATTTACGCCCGTAAGAGTCTTTATGCATTAGGCTACATTTATTATAATCAGAAGAAATACAGCCAGGCACTTCCCTACTTCAAGGATTTTACCAATAACATTGAAGGAATGGAAGCAGAAATGATCGAAGATGCGTTTTCACGTCTGGCCGACTGCTATCTGGCTGCCAAGAACTACAACGAGGCCATCCGCACGTATGAGCAAGTGGCGGCGAAAGGTAAAGTGGACAAGGATTACGCGATATTCCAGAAAGCCCGCGCTTATGTATATATGAACAGGGAGGCGGAAGCGCGCAGGCAGTTTGAGCTGTTGATCGGTTCATATCCACAATCGAGATACCTGGACGATGCGTATTTCCAGCTAGCGGATATCGATTTTCAGAACCAGAGCTATTCTGCCGCAGTGAAGGGTTTTACAAGGATGATCAATGAGAAACCAAAGAGCCTCCTCATTCCTGCCGCATTACTCCGCAGGGCACAGTCGTATTATAACTTGCAGGTGTATGAGCAGGCTATCGTCGATTTTCGGAAGATTTTGACTGAATACTCTGATTCACCTTCCGCAAGCAGTGCATTGGAAGGTATCCAGGAAAGCTACACGGCAGTTGGGCGTCCGGAGGAATTCACGCAGGTGCTTGGCACAGTACGAAAAAACAACCCAGGCAACGAAAAGCTGGAAGAAGTGGAGTTTGATAACGTTCGTAACCTTTACTACGCTGAGAAATATGACCCGGCAATTAAGGCATTGCAGGAATTCATCCAAAGTTATCCTGCCAGCAAGCATCAATATGATGCCAATTATTTCATAGCATCATCTTACGACAAAACGGGCCGCGTCAATGAAGCACTTGAATACTTCGGTAAAGTGGTTCAACAAAACAGGTCGACTTTTGTCGCTGCGGCTGCTCAGCGCTCAGCTGAACTGGAAATTGCACGCGGTAACTTTAACAACGCAGTAACTAATTTCCGGATCCTGTCCCGCAATGCCGAAAGCAAAAAAGAGCAGACGCAGGCGTGGGTTGGGTTGATGGACACCTATTATACATTGAAGAGCTACGACTCCACGCTTTATTACGCCAAGGAGGTCATGAATATGGGTAATATCGTACCGGGCAGTCAGGGTAAGGCGCAGCTTTACATGGGCAAGGTTCCGTACGAAAAAGGCGATTTAAATAAAGCGGCCGAAGAATTCAAGAAATTGATTTCCTCTTCCAAAGACGAATATGGCGCTGAGGCCAGCTACTGGTCAGCTATGGTCCTATACAAAAACAAAAAGTACAAAGAAGCTGAAACGGCGATCATCGATATGGCAAAGGCGTTTGAAGGTTACGATTACTGGCGTGCGCGCTCGTTCATCCTGCTCGCGGATGTGTATATGGGTATGAATGAAAAAGGCCAGGCGAAAGCGACCCTTACCTCCATTATCGAGAATTCCGATGACAAAGAGGCCATTGAACTGGCTAAGGAAAAATTGAGCCAAATCGAAAAATAGACGTGATTCATCGCTGTTTCGTTGAACAGAAAATCCCATTATCCATGACGCATTCCAAAATCATACGTTCTTCGGTATTCTTGCTTACACTCGGTTTCTCCTCACAATTTGCGATTGCGCAGCGCGGAGAGATCGAAAGTCAGACTTACGAGATCGTAAAAGAAAAAAGCATCGAATTTGCGCCCGCTAACCGGGTTTTTGATAAAGTGCAGCCTGTGAAGGGCGAGACTGGAAAGACAAAGGTGTCCTACCAGATCGTTGATCCACAGATTAACATTGCTTCCCCGAAACTGACGCCGGCCGTACCGGTATCGTCGGATGAAAAAGACCGTCAGGATCAGCCTGGTGTCTTGAACAACTTCGTGAAAGCTGGCGGAGGTAACTATGGACGGTTTTTGGGAGAGATATTTGTCGGAGGCCGGCCAAAAGAAGATCTGGCAGTTACAGCCCAGCTTAAACACCTTTCGGCAGCCAATGGCCCGGTCGACGGAAAGAATTCAGCCAATGCGGCCACGAATTTCAAACTCGCCGGAAAGTATATCCAAACCAAGTATAAGGTAGAAGCAGGTTTCGATTTCGACCGTAAAAACTACTATTTCTATGGCTACAAACCGCAACCCGACGGTGTGATTGTCGACCGGGACACGATCCGGCAAACGCTGAACCAGTTTGGTTTCAACCTGGGATTTGAAAACACAGATGCCTCTGTTTTGGTGGATTATTCGGTCAAGACGAGTCTGAGCACGCTGAAAGACCGCTACAATGCGTCTGAGCTTGATTGGGGCACGAAACTCACGGCCTCAGTGCCAGTTTCGGAAACGTTTTTTGCTTTGCTTGAAGCGGATGCATTTGTTTCGCAGCGTGTGGACCAGTACACTTATAACCGCAACCTTTTTCGCGTAAAGCCGACGTTCAAGTATGTTACCGATGTATTCTCGGTTTCGGCGGGGATTAATGCCGTGAATGAAACGGACAGTCAGCTTGATATTAACAAAACCAAAGCATTCCCTGCTGTTAATCTGGATGTTACACCTTTTTCAGGCTTGCAGGTATTCGCAGGATGGAACGGTGATATTGTCCGGAATACATTGAAAAGCATGTTGAGCGAAAATCAATGGCTGGGGCCTAACGTCCTGATTGTGAATACGGAAAAGACTTCCGATCTCAGCGCTGGCGTTAAAGGGGAAACGGGTTCCGGCTTCAATTATGAAGGTAAAGTCTCTTACGCTTCCTACCGCAACTTCTACAACTTTAACAACTCGCTCGTCGATACATCGCGGTTTTCTATTATTTACGACACCGGAAAGACCAAAGTACTGACCATTTCGGCCCAGGCAGGTTATAACTACAATGACCTGTTTAAAACTTCGTTGAAAGCGAATTTCTTTGATTACGCTGTGGACGTGACCGAAGAAGCATGGCACCGCCCGGACCTTACGATTAACTGGTTCAATGCGCTAACCATCAGTAAAAAGCTCTTCGTAACAGCTGATCTTTATGTTTTAAGAGGGATTAAGGCGAAAAATTTTCAGTCCGGAGAAGTTACCAAACTGCCGGTCATTACGGACCTGAATTTGAAGATTGACTACCTGTTAACCAAGAACTTCTCTGCTTTTGTGTCCCTGAACAACGTGTTAGGCAAACAATACCAGCGGTACCAATACTATCCGCAGCAGGGCCTGAACTTTATTGGAGGATTGTCATTTTCTTTTTAACTTCGCTGAGTTAACACCAAAATCCGCTTCATGATAGCAGTTGAAACCGTCGTCCGGAAACTCATTGGAGAATATGAATTCGTGATCATTCCCGGCTTTGGAGCCTTGCTTTCGCACCAGGTTCCGGCTGTGTATGACAGCAATTCGGGCTTTTTTACACCACCTGTGAAGAGACTGGCTTTCAATGAATATCTGAAATTGGATGACGGCTTGCTGGCTAATTACATTTCCCGCCATGAGAAGCTCGCGCATGCGGACGCTGTCGAATATGTGAAAGGCTATTCGGATAATCTCAGGACTGTGCTAGAAACAAAGGGTGAAGCCGATATTCCGGGCATCGGGGAGTTCAAAATGAATGTGGAAGGCAAGCTGGTTTTTGAACCTAACACTGGTAAGTACTTTAAAGATGAATGGTATGGCTTTGAAAAGATCAGAGCGCGCCATATAGAAGGCAAGTTGGCTTCTGCGTCTTCGGTTAACCATTCCGTCAGCGACGACGTTGAAGTAGTTGAACTCGAAGACGAGAGAAGGCCGTTATTTAGATGGAACGGCTGGGCAGCGGCCGCGGTCATTGCCGGTTTGTTGTGTGGTTTAAGCCTTTTTCTGTTTAATTCAGAGAATGAATACATCAAAAGCACACTGAATCCGTTTGCTGAGATGTTTACGCTTACCAAGCATGAAACGGCGGTAGTCCCTACGGAACAACCAGCAGAGGTAAAACCGGAGCCGGTTAAAACCGAAATACCTGCGGTTATCGATTCGACAGCAACCGATTCCGCAGCTGTGACAGCTAACGTCGGGCCAACCCCGATTGCTGCGGTTCCAGCGCCTGCAATTGATGCGAGGCCTGCTGATATCAGTTCAGCAAGGTTTATCGTTGTTGCCGGGGCATTCAAAGGCACGAAGCAGGCAAAAGTTCTGCTGGACCAGCTCACGAAAAAAGGTTTCTCGAAGGCGATCATCATCCCAGGCGACGCCCGCAGCAAGAAAGTGAAAGTTGCAGTGGACGGCTTTGATAATGAAAAAGATGCCTACCGCGCATCTGCGGCATTGAAGGAGGCGATCGGGGAACAAGGTTGGGTGTTCAAGAAAAAATAAGTCAAAACAGATACATACGAAGAGAGGAGGCCATCGGCTTCCTCTTTTTGGTTACGCACGATTTTTGTTAATTTTACGTTTTCCGAGAAGAAAATCCTAAATCAGCTAATGATTACATTACAGGCAGAAGATCGTCAGAGAATTGCAATATCCTGGGCTTGGTCCTTCGGAATAACGGCTGCTATGCTGGCCATTTTCTTTTTTATCCGTCTGAACTCCTCTATGCCTAAAACGGAGCCCATGGAGTTGTTCGTCGAGGTAAATTATGGTACGAGCAAAGTAGGCAAAGGGGACGTGCAGACGTTCAACAAACCCAATAATAGCAAGGTTGCTGAGAATATGCGAGCCGATGCGGATGAAGTGAAAAAAGTGAAGTCCGTCGCAACTCCTAAGCCGACGCCTCCCACTCCGCCTAAAATCGAGTCGGCTAAGCCCACAAAAACCGTTGCTGAGAAGCCTGCGATCACTTCGAAGGTGGAGAGTCCGGTAGAAGCGCCCGAGAAGACTGAGGTGAAAAAATCGACAGGTAACGAAAATGCTTCGGCGCCAGTAACGAAGCCGACTCCTGAAAAGGCAGTGAACAAAGACGCGCTTTTTACAAAATCGTCCGGCAGCAAGTCGGGTAGCAACGGAACAAATGGCACGAAAACCGGCGTGGGCGGCAATAACAATGGCGACGATGCGGAGGGGGTTGGCGATAAAGGTTCAAAAACCGGAAGCTTGTTTGCCAAGACTTACAAAGGTGAAGGCGGAGGTGGCGGAACGGCGGTAGGTCTTAACCTGTCCGGATGGAGCTGGTCGAGAAGGCCAGTTGTGGATGACAATTCGGATGCTACCGGCGATATTACTTTCAAGATCACCGTTGACCGCAATGGCAGGGTAAAAAGCGTTATCACTCAAAGTACCACTGTAACGGACTATGCGGTGGTGAATAAATACAAAAGCGCGGTGCGTGACCTTACTTTCGTTCCGAAGTCAGCTAACGTTCCGGACGAGTCCATCGGGACCATTACATTTAAAATACGCTCACGATAATAGTTAAATGACATATCAGGAAACGATCGGGTATCTCTACAGCAGATTACCGGTTTTTCAAAACATCGGGGCCCGTGCTTTCAAGCCGGGCCTTCATACTACCAGAGAGTTGTGTAGCCTGTTGGGAAACCCTCAGGAAACTTATCCCACAGTGCATGTCGCGGGTACAAATGGCAAGGGCAGCACATCCCACATGCTTGCTGCGATATTGCAGGAGTCGGGTTACAGGGTCGGACTTTATACATCGCCTCATTTAAAGGATTTTAGGGAGCGAATCAGAGTAAATGGCACTTGTGTGGACGAAGAATTCATTGTTTCATTTACCGATGATCAGAAATCTAACATTGAAAGATTGAGCCCATCGTTCTTCGAAGTGACCGTAGCCATGGCTTTTTCTTACTTTGAGAAGTGTAAAGTCGACATTGCAGTGATCGAGGTAGGCATGGGGGGACGGCTCGATTCAACCAATATCATCACGCCGGAAGTATCTGTAATCACCAACATCAGTTGGGACCATACACAGTATCTCGGCGATACTTTGGGTAAAATAGCCTCGGAAAAAGCCGGAATTATCAAAGATGGCGTGCCTGTGGTGGTAAGCGAGTATCAGAATAAGGAGATTGCAGATGTGCTGAGGGATACCGCTGAATCATGTGCAGCATCTTTGGTCTTCGCCTCGCAGGAGCTGGAAATAAGGAATTTGGGGCTATCGGCCGGGAAGATGATAATCGATATCGTCGATCGAAAAACGGGCGATATCGTGGCCAAGAAACTACGTTTAGACCTTACCGGGACCTATCAGGTACGGAATGTTGCCGGCGTGTGGGCTGCCAGGGAAATATTGGTGGCGAAAGGCTGGAAATTGGATGAACAATCCACTTACAGGGCATTGGCGTCGGTGGTAGCAATCACAGGGTTGAAAGGACGGTGGCAACGGTTAAGATCTAATCCGGACGTTTTCTGCGACACTGCGCATAATACAGCCGGTCTGAGCGAAACGATCCGGCAGTTTGCGAGCGTTTGTTCGGGCATACAACGCTTTGTGATCGGTTTCGTTGCCGATAAAGATATTTCAGGTATGCTTGCCCTTTTTCCGAAAGAGGCCCGGTATTACTTTTGTGCCCCGTCTAACCTTCGGGCGTTAAGCGCCGAAGAACTTGCGACTGAGGCAGTGAAGTTCGGTTTATACGGAAAGGTATTCGAAAACGTCAATGAAGCGCTTAAAGAGGCTATTTTAGACTCAACACCAGAGGACGGAATATATGTCGGTGGCAGCACATTCGTTGTGGCCGATCTTGAAGAATTGTAAAATATAGTATAGTTAGAATGGCAAGAAGGAAATTGTATCATTATCAGGTTAGTGAGCAGGCAGAAAATGTAATTCAGGCGGGAAAGCCGCTTTATTCAGAGATAAAAGGGAAGTGGAACAGCTTGTATTTTAAGAAAGAACAGCCTATTGTAGTCGAGCTGGCGTGCGGTAAAGGCGAGTATACGGTAGGCCTGGGCAAGAAATTTCCAAATAAGAATTTCATCGGAGTTGATATCAAGGGAGACAGGATTGCACGGGGCAGCGCCTTGGCCACAGAGTATCAACTCGACAACGTGGCATTCCTAAGGGCAGGCATTCAATATTCTGATGAGTTTTTTGACCAAGGAGAGCTTAGCGAGATCTGGCTCATTCACCCCGATCCGCAGGTTCGGGATCGCGACGAGAAATACAGGCTTACGAACCCTGACTTCCTAAACAAATATGCCAATTTCTTAAAAAAGGATGGACTGTTCTGCTTGAAAACAGATAGCGATTTTCTCTACGAATACAGCCTTGAAACGATCGGAAATGCTGCGAATTTTGAGATTATCGAACATACCGGTGACTTGTATGAGTCACATTTGTTGGATGAACATCATGGCGTGAAAACGCATTATGAAGGGATTTTTACCGCAAAAGGATATACTATTAAATATATCAAGGCCAGATTGATTTAAATAAAGAGACCCGTTTCAGCAAATGCCAAAACGGGTCTCTTTGTAAATGTATGTTAGATTACTTTCCAATAAGGCTCGCGAAGTAATAAACAGTTCTAACAAGCTGTGAAACGTAAGACATTTCGTTGTCATACCAAGCCACAGTTCTAACCAATTGAGAGTCACCTACTTTTTGAACACGTGTTTGAGTTGCGTCAAACAGTGATCCGTAGCTGATACCGATGATATCGCTGCTCACGATTTCGTCTTCTGTGTAACCGAAGCTTTCGTTAGCGGCAGCTTTCATTGCAGCATTTACTTCTTCAACGGTAGTTTCACGTCCAAGAACAGCAGTTACCTCTGTGAGTGAGCCTGTTAGCGTAGGAACGCGTTGAGCGGATCCGTCCAATTTACCTTTCAATGAAGGCAATACAAGGCCGATCGCTTTTGCGGCACCAGTGCTATTAGGAACGATATTCTGTGCTGCTGCACGTGCTCTTCTCAAATCGCCTTTCGGGTGAGGAGCATCCTGTGTATTCTGGTCGTTGGTATAAGCGTGGATTGTAGTCATCAGACCGTTCACGATACCAAATTTCTCTTCTAACACCTGCGCCATCGGAGCAAGGCAGTTAGTGGTACATGACGCACCGCTGATGATCGTTTCAGATCCGTCCAGAATGTTATGGTTAACGTTGAAAACGATTGTTTTCAGATCGCCGGTAGCAGGAGCGGAGATAACCACTTTTTTAGCGCCTGCTTTAATATGCGCACTTGCAGATTCCTGGCTGGTAAAGAAACCAGTACATTCCAGTACAACGTCTACGTCGTGTGATGCCCAGGGAATTTGTGACGGGTCACGTTGAGCGTAGATTACGATGTTTTCGCCATTCACAACTACTGAATTGTCGGTTGACTTAACGTCAGCATCAAAACGGCCTTGTGCAGTATCGTATTTGAGAAGATGTGCTAATACTTTTGGGCTGGTCAGATCGTTGATGGCTACTATATCGATGCCCTCCATATTGTAGATCTGACGATAAACAAGACGACCAATGCGGCCGAATCCATTGATTGCAACTTTTACTTTTGACATATCGAGGTTGATTGGTTATTTCTGCCGCAATATTAATAAAAATGTAGCTGTGATGAAAATGAGACGAAGAAAAAGTCTTAGAAGCGTATCTAACTATAATATTTAGTAAATTCGGAGGAAAAAACTAATGAATTTAGTATTTTTATTCTGGAATTTACTAATTTTAATGGTTTTTATTAATTCGGATTAATGCTTTGTGCTTCTTATATTTGCCGGTAGCGCGCATCTTATGCGTCACTATTAGATTCTCTTTTGGTGGCTCTACTTTTCCTTTATTGATTTTAATTTTTGCAAGCTAATTTATTTTTATTTTTTATAACACACTGTAAATAAGTACATTAAAAGAATTACATTAATCTATTACTTAAACATGAATTTGTCAGAACAAATCGAAAGCTACTGGCTTAACCGCGAATTATTAAAGGAGGAATCGGCTAAGAACTACATCCGTGAGATCATTGAAGAAGTGGATAAGGGACGCATGCGCGTTGCTACTCCAACTGACGATGGTAATTGGATTGTGAACGAAGCGCTAAAAAAGGCGATCATTCTTTACTTCCCGATTCAACAAATGCAGGTTAGCGAAGTTGGCATATTCGAGTACCACGATAAGATGAAACTAAAAAGCGGATACGAGCAACTTGGCGTGAGGGTAGTCCCTCCGGCGGTCGCCCGATATGGAGCTTACATTTCGAAAGGAGTTATATTGATGCCCTCGTATGTCAACATTGGTGCATATATAGATGAAGGTACTATGGTTGACACCTGGGCAACTGTCGGCAGCTGCGCACAGATCGGTAAAAATGTACACCTTAGCGGCGGCGTTGGAATAGGAGGGGTGCTCGAGCCAGTTCAGGCTGCACCCGTTATTATAGAAGACGGCGCATTTATCGGTTCTCGTTGCATCGTGGTCGAAGGGGCCAGAATCGGAAAAGGCGCCGTTTTAGGCGCAGGTGTGACCATTACAGGAAGCTCGAAGATTATCGACGTAACTGGCAGTGAACCAGTTGAATATAAGGGATTCGTACCTGAAAATTCAGTGGTAATCCCTGGTACGATTCCTAAGGAGTTTGCAGCTGGGACCTTCCAGGTACCTTGTGCTTTAATTATCGGCAAAAGAAAAGCAAGCACTGATCTGAAAACATCGCTCAACGACGCACTCCGCGACAATCAGGTGGCAGTTTAGGATCCGGAACGGACTTTCTATATCATAAAAAGAAGCGGCATGCTCACTCGTGCCGCTTTTTTCGCGCCCAAATTCTCTGTTTATAATGTTAAAACTATATGAATTTACATTTCTACTTACAATTACTCATGTTGATTTATTAAAATAAATAAATATAGTATATTTATCTAAATCGATTTAAACTTTACATTTGTATTTTAACTGATGAATGTAAACACAAATGGACCTTACCGAGAAAATCAAACGGATACTGAATGATAAGAACCTTACACCGTCTCTTTTTGCGGATGAGATCGGTATACAGCGTTCGAGCATGTCGCATATACTGGCGGGAAGAAATAAGCCCAGCCTGGATATTGTTCAGAAAATCGTCAAGAGGTTTCCCGATCTTGGGGTGAAATGGATTTTGGACGACGAGCCACTGCCAGTCATCCAAAATGAGGCCCTGCCAGAATCGCCTAAAAAAAATATTTCGGCCCCCGTGCCGGTACAATCAAATCCTCTTCGAGAACCAAAGGCACTTCCGGCAGAAAAACGGGTCGAAAAAGTGCTCATATTCTACTCAGACGGCACTTTTCAGGAGTTTAAACAAATCTAAACCAACAGCATACAAGTCGATTAAAATTCCTTACCCTGCTTCCGAGGCCGCATTTGCCTTCGCAAGCAGGGTAATTTTTGTTCCACCATCCCTCAATCAGCCATTTCGCCAGTCCGTGTACGTACAAATTTCCATTTTTACCGGACAGCACAGGACAGTAAGGACTTCAAATACCAATACTATTGTAAAATAATACAATTCAAATCATTAATTGTACATATCGAACACCTAACTAGATATGTGCTTCATCCTCAATCGCTTTACTGACAGGTGGCGATTTGAATTTATTAACCTCTTAAGCGCCGTTTCAGACGCAATGTTCCACCAAAACATAACCCTATGCCAGAAAAAAGGACAAGCAGCCCATTAATGAGATCTAAACTTTAACTATTCCAATTCCTAAGCGTATGAATCAACCTCGACATTTAAAGTTGAACACCGGCATGCGGTCGATCCGCAGTTTTATCCTTGGCCAGGTGTTAATGGGAATTGCATTTGCAGGCTTCACAGAAGCTACGGCGAATGTCACCCCGGCAAACGACCCGGTATCCATCACCGCGGACCGCTCTCTGAAAGGAAAAGTCAGCGATGATAAAGGCGTGGCCCTCCCGGGCGTTAGCGTCGTTCTGAAAGGATCTAGTTCCGGTACAGTCACAGACGCAGAAGGCGATTACACACTTAACATTCCGGATTCAGGCAGCCCCGTCCTTGTTTTCTCGTTCGTCGGGTACGTACCAAAAGAGATTTCAGTGGGAAATCAGACTGCAATTGACGTACAATTAGCCGTTGATACAAAAGCATTAGAAGAAGTCATCGTAGTGGGATATGGTACCCAACGTCGGCGAGACATCACTTCTGCCATTTCAACCATCAATATCCAGGACATTGGTGAAGTACCAAAGTCGAATGTGACGCGGATGATCCAGGGACAGGCTCCGGGGGTTATCATTAAACAGAAAAGCGGTACGCCCGGTCAGCAGTTCGATATCAAAGTAAGGGGGATCAGCTCGCTCGGTGCGGGCAGTGATCCTTTGTACGTTATCGATGGTTTTCCGGTTGGAACGTCCGCCGGACAAAACCTGAACCCCAACGACATCGAAACCATTTCGGTTTTGAAAGATGCAGCCTCGACCGCCATTTACGGTGCGCGCGGTTCCAACGGGGTTGTGCTGATCACCACGAAGGCCGCTAAGGAAGGAAAAACAAGTTTGAATGTCTCGATCGACTACGGTATTCAGAATGTGCCGGAATCCCGTAAGACCAAAGTATTGAATGGTCAGGATTTCGCACAATTCAAAAAAGAGGTTTTCATCGGACGTTTTGTCCTGGCTAATAAACGACAGCCGACCAATGAGGAGATCCCGATTGACTTCCGAAACCCTGCGGATACCAAATATTCTACCAACTGGTTCGATCTGATCCTGCACAACAACGCGCCCTACAAGGACGTCAATGTGACGCTTTCTTCCGGAAAAGGGCCGGTGAAGTCGGTTATTTCGCTGGGCTATTACAAAGAAGATGGCGCGCTGCGTTACACAGACTACGACCGCGCTTCGGTGCGTACGAACCTGCACGGAGATGTTAACAAATTCATCTCAATGGGTGTGAATATCGCTGGTAGCTATTCCAGGTCGAGCCTTGCGGCTACGGACGGACGGAATGCACAGGTAGGTTTAACCCTGATAGCCGATCCCCGCTACCCGGCCTACGACGAAAAGGGTGAGCTGATCCCATATTATAATGGCGTGGGCGATATTTTCGGTTTTCCGAACCCGTTGTACATGCTGAAAAATATCAACCGTAACCGGAACATCGCTGACATCACGTCTAATGGATTCATTGAACTGAACCTGGCCCCGGGCCTAAAATTCAGGTCTTCCATTAATGCGAAGATCAATTATAATACCTACAAGGAGTATATTCCGTCGACGATCGGTTTGCCAGTGGCCACAGGTACAAACGGTGCTCCGCCGCGGATCGCTACCGAACGTGACGATGCCGAAGAACTCAAAAACTATGCTGCGGATCAGTTGCTGACTTACAATCGCCAGTTTGGAGAAAACCATCATTTCGATGCTATGCTCGGCTATACGGCACAACAAGAGACCGTGAAAGGATTGTATGGCAGTGGAAATACATTCCCCGATGACCTGTCGCCATTCCTGGGCAATGCAACCATCCGCTCTTCCAACTCGATCGAACGCCGTTGGACGATGATTGCCTACATGGCCAGGTTAAACTATTCATTTAAAGACAAATACCTTTTTTCAGCCTCTTTCCGCCGTGAAGGCAGTTCCCGTTTCAGTGAGGGCAACAAGTATGGTAACTTCCCCGCGGCATCTGTCGGATGGAGGATTTCGGAAGAAGCTTTCATGCCGAAGGCCAACTGGCTTACAGACCTGAAACTCCGCGGAAGCTGGGGTATGACCGGTAACAACACCTACAATGTGAGCGCAGCCAATAACTTCGGAACCGGACAGAATTCCGGTGACGATGGTAACTACGCCAGCCTTGCATTTCTTGGGCTGAATAACTACGTGTTTAACAACACTTTGGCTTCCGGTAAAACAGTGACGCGCTTTGCCAACTCGCAACTAACCTGGGAGAAATCCAACCAGCTCGACATTGGATTAGACCTGGCCACATTCAACAACCGGTTGGTATTTACAGTGGAATACTACAAAAAGATCACCGATGATATGTTGCTTGGATACAGCATTCCGGCCGTGTCAGGTTTTACGTCCACATTGAAAAATCTGGGTAAGGTACAGAACAAAGGTGTGGAAGTGGCTGCTACTTACCGCATGAAGATCGGCGGAGTGAACTTCCGTACCAATGCGAACATCACGTTCAACCGCAACAAGATCCTCGAAATTAAAGGTCAGAACGACTTCATTTTGAACGGAAGTCAGTACGGCGGCTACAATATGCACCAGGTAGGACGTCCGATCGGTATGCTGTTCGGCTACCGCAAACTGGGTATTTTCAATACGCAGGCTGAGATCGACGCGGCACCATTGCAGGAAGGAGCCGTTCCTGGCGCAATGAAGTTCGCCGATTTGCACGGCGCTCCGAATGGCGGACCAGACGGCATTGTTTCTTATGACACGAAGGATATGACCGAAATTGGCAACCCTAACCCTAAATTCAACTGGGGATGGACTGTTGCTGCCGATTACAAACGCTTCGATGTGAGTGTGTTGCTGATGGGCGCCTACAAATTCGACATTTACCGTAATATCGAAGCTTCGACGATGAATATGGATGGGGTGTTCAATGTGTTGGAAAAAGCAAAAGACCGCTGGCGCTCAGCCGAAAACCCAGGGCCAAACCCGAATGACAAGCATTCCCAGGGCGGAACCGACTATTTCAAATGGTCACGCGAGAGCAGCGAGCGCTATGTGTACGACGGAACGCATACCTGGATCAAGAACGTGACCATCGGCTACACGCTTCCCAAAGTTGACGGTATCCTGTCTGATGCGCGCGTTTTCATTAATGCGGCTAACCTTTTGCTGATCACGAAGTACCCAGGAAATAACCCGGATGCCGGTGTAAGAGCTGGAATTGAACTGAATAATGACGACGAGTCATACCCGGTTCCAAGAACATTCTCCGCTGGTATAAAAGTTAACTTCTAACACTGATAGAAATGAAAAAAATAACCGTAATAGGCCTTACAATAAGTCTCTTTCTATCTTCCTGCGGCGAAGGCTTTTTGAACGAGACCGACCCGACGAAGGTGGGGGTCGATGTATTTTATAAAAACGAGGCACAGCTGAAACAAGCGCTTAGCGGTGTTTACAGCCAGATCCAGACTATTACCAATACGGCTTATCTGGGTGGTGAATTCCAGACCGACAATACGACCATTGACCTCAATCCCTCAGACAGAGGGGGCGCCGGCAGCTGGGAGGCATTTGAATACGGGACTGTGAACTCCGGTAATGGCGAGATCAACAACCTTTGGAACAACCACTATTCTGCATTGTACAACTGCAACCTGACACTGGAAAAAATGCAGGAAGCCACCATCGAAGAGGGCCCCAGAAAAGAGATTGAAGGACAGCTTAAATTCCTGAGGGCGTACCTGTATTTCAATCTGGTGCAGTATTTCGGAGATGTGGTAATTGTAACATCCACGCTCGTAGTCCCAGACCCTGCGTTCGACCTGGTACGCGCTCCGCAGACAGAAGTATGGGCACAAATCGAGAAAGACCTCAAAGACGCGATCGCCGGGTTGCCCGCCAAATACACCAACGCGGCGGACAAAGGCAGGGTCACGAAAGGAGCTGCACTTTCTCTGCTTGGGAAATCGTACCTGACTATGAAAAAATATGCGGAAGCCGTTACTACGCTGAAAGAGGTGACGACGCTGGGTTACGCGCTGAATGCCAATTATGCCGACAACTTCGATCCGTCGCCAGCTAAAAAGAACGGTGTAGAATCCATTTTCGAGATCCAGTACCAGGGCGATAACGACCTTGGCGAGCAGAGCAATTTCCAATATGTTTTCGCACCGCGGGTGTCGAAAGGCGCTGTAACCGGCTATTCCAATGGTGCAAACGGAGGCCGTAATGTACCGACCAACGACATTATGGCTGCTTATGAGAAAGGAGATGTTCGCAAAGATCTTTCTTTAAAGCCAAACTTCACGCTGGACGGCAAGGTATACCCTGTACCTTTTGTATCGAAATACAACTACCCGCATACCATTGTAAACCGGACCAACACCAACTGGCCCGTGCTGCGATACGCCGACGTTCTGCTAATGCTGGCCGAAGCGATCAACGAGCAATCCGGGCCAACGGCGGAAGCATTGGGTTACCTCAACCAGGTGCGTAAACGCGCAGGGCTAACAGATTTGGCTGTTGCTGGAAAGACTGAGTTCAGAACAGCGGTATTAAAGGAACGCAGACTGGAACTGGCATTTGAAAACCATCGCTGGTTTGACCTGAAACGTACCAAAACACCGGCAGAATGGGCCGCCTTTATGAACGCCCACGGAGCAACGGAGCGCGCTAAACCCACAGTCGACCGCGGTAACGTCCCTTTTAATTCTACGGACTATGTGTATACAGAGAATGAATATTTTCTCCCGCTTCCGGCGCCTCAAATACTGATCAATCCTAAACTAGCCCAAAACCCGGGATACTAATCAGGAGATCTTTGCATTAGCTAACAGGAGGGAGGCAGAAAACTGTGTTTCTCCTGTTAATTTTATAACTAATCCATGTTGAATTTCGTTATCTTAGCAATTATAGCATTGGCAATCCTTTGATTGCCCCTTTTAACGCTCAACATTTGCAAGGAACACCCGAGCTTCGCTTCTTCTAATGCTCCAATAGCTGCTTTATATAAAACTTTCAAGAAAAAAATGAAGATTAATTACTTAAAACAAGACAGAACAGGACAGTAAAAAGCGGTATTCATTTTAGTATTGTATCATATTGCCGAATAGCGCCCATCGCTATTCCTTAACCACTAACCCCTTATATTGTGTTACTCCAAGCAAGCGAAACTTTCTGGCTTTGGCAATTTTTAGGACGATTGCACCCGATGCTAGTCCACTTTCCAATCGGGTTACTCTGCGTAGCATTATTATTTGAACTCATTGACTGGAAGCGCAAGTCGACCAGCCTGCGCGATGCTACCAATATCCTCACCTGGGTGGGAGCGGCAAGCGCCGTCTTTTCCGTGGCATTCGGGTTACTGCTCGCCAACTCCGAAGAATCCGCAGGTACCAATCTCGAAATTCACAGGTGGGCGGGCATCAGCACAATGATACTCTCCATTATTGCCGTCCTGAGTTTGCGTTCGCAGAACCGGTCTTTGTACAGGACATTATTACTGATCACAACATTCGGCGTCTCCTTTGCCGGGCATTATGGCGCCATGCTCACGCACGGCGACGATTACCTTACCAGCGTACTGCCATCGGCAGAAACGAAAGAACCCGAAGGAGCGTCCGAGCCGGATTTCGTGCTGACCAACAACGGTGAATTGAACCCGCAGCAAATTCAGGATTTGAATGTAGAAGTGCGGACGATACTCGCCCACAACTGTTACAGCTGCCATAGCGAAACCAAAACCAAAGGCGGTTTGCGGCTCGACAGCAAGGAAGCCATTATGAAAGGAGGCGAAGATGGCGTGGTCGTAGTCCCGAACCATCCCGACAAAAGCGAGATGATCAGGAGGATTTCCCTTCCAAAAGGCGACAAGGAGGCTATGCCAACCAAAGGAAAACGGCTCACAGAACGCGAAGTCAAGCTCCTTACATTCTGGATCGAGAAGGGCGCGAAATGGCCGGATGGCAAAATGAAAAGCATTTACCGTGTAGCAGAACTCGCACCGAGAACGCCCGCCGTTCCTGCACCGACTGCCGATCTCAATAAACCTGTCGATCTTTTTGTAAATGCATATTTTCAAAAGAATAAAATCGCCTGGAAACCGGTGGTGGACGACCGCATTTACATCCGCCGCATTTATCTCGATATCATCGGCCTCTTGCCTCCACCAGAGAAAATCGAAGCATTTATCGCCGATACGCGTCCAGACAAGCGTGAAGTGCTTGCCCGGGAACTCCTCAGCCGTAACGACGATTACGCACAACACTGGATATCATTCTGGAACGATGCACTTAGAAACGACTATACGGGTACAGGCTATATTACCCGCGGCCGTTTTGACATCACAAAATGGCTGTATGCAAGTCTTCAAACTAATAAGCCTTATAATGGATTTGTAAAAGAGTTGATCAGCCCCGACAAGAATTCTGCCGGCTTTATCAAAGGCATTAAATGGCGGGGAACGATCAATTCGAGTCAGCGTACGGAAATGCAGGCAGCTCAGAATGTTGCGCAAGTATTTTTGGGATTGAACCTTAAATGCGCCTCTTGCCACGACAGCTTTATCAGCGATTGGAAACTGGCAGATTCGTATGCATTTGCCAATATCTTCGCCGATACATTACTTGAAATCAACCGTTGCGACAAACCGACCGGAAAGATCGCCGGCACACGGATCTTGTATCCGGAGCTGGGAGAAATAGAAGTAAGTGCGAGCACCGAAAAACGTTTGCGTCAGTTGGCCGACCTGCTTGTGCAGCCTAAGGATGGTCGCCTGTATCGTACTGCGGTGAACCGAATCTGGGCGCAGTTAATGGGCCGGGGCATTGTGGAGCCTGTCGACGCAATGGATAACCTGCCATGGAGCCAGGACCTGCTCGACTGGTTGGCTTCGGATTTCGTCGCAAATGGCTACGACATGAAGAAGCTGATCTATACGATCGTCACTTCCAAAACCTACCAGCTTCCTTCCTCATCGGTAAAAGAGGCAGGGGATATTATGGCGAATGACTACAAGTTTACAGGAATGGTAAGGCGACGGCTCACTGCCGAGCAATTCTCCGACGCGATCAGCACGGCCTTTAACCCCATGTATGCCGACTCTGCCATTGTGTATAAAAAACTTCCGGAGGACATCAAAGAAAGGCTTCCTTTTGCACGCGCTGCATTTGTCAAGAACGACCCTTTCCTGACCTCGCTCGGCAGGCCCAATCGTGAAACCGTAAGCACCAGCCGGACGTCTCAGGCTAATCTCTTGCAGGCATTGGAACTGACAAACGGCAGCAAATTCACTACCACACTTAAAGAGGGCTCGAAGGTTTGGAAGGCGCGCTATCCGACAACGGATTCCCTTGTGACTGAACTTTACAAAAAAGCACTAGGCCGGTCACCGGCAGCGAAAGAGCTTGCCGCAGCCAAAAAGATCCTTGGCCCTGCGCCCAACGAGGCAGGCATACAAGACCTGGTCTGGGCGATTGCGCTGGTACCGGAGTTTCAGCTTATATATTAAATGGTTAATAAGAATAATACTTACTATACATTTAAATTAATAAGAAAAGATTAAAGCTTTAAATACATAATAACCATACATTACTTTTAGTATAAAAATACTAAATATTGTATTTATTAAAAATATAAAAAGTATTTAAAGTTTAGAATGTAATTTTTGACAATCATTTGTATTACAATACATTAAATATATCAAGATGAGAAGCCAATGGAATAGAAGGGAGTTTTTGCAGCACGCGAGCGCGGCAACACTTGCAGCCCTGGCAGCGGGAGCTCCGGTATCGAACCTGCTATCGTCCTGTAAAGGCAAGTCCGGATCCAATTCGTCAGCCGATACAGTCATACTATTATGGATGGCGGGCGGCATGGCCCACACCGAAACTTTCGACCCGAAACGCTATACGCCGTTCGAAAAGGACATGGAAGGCAACCGCGTTTTGAGTACGTTCAAATCACTTCCTACCAAGCTCGACGGCATTCACTTTTCGGAAGGTTTGCAATCGATCGGGCAGGTAATGGATAAGGGAACATTGATCCGTTCGTACGTGGCCGCGGACATGGGGCACATCCTGCATTCGCGTCACCAGTACCATTGGCACACCTGCTACGAACCGCCACAAACCGTGGCAGCACCGCATATGGGCTCATGGATAGCGAAAGAACTGGGTCCGAAAAATCCTGTAATACCCGCGTTCATCGACATTGGACAGCGCTTCACAGTAGGGGAGGCCGAAGAGCTGAAAGCATTTCATACCGCCGGTTTCCTCGGCAATGAGTTCGGCCCCTTCTTCATTCCTGACCCGAGCCAGGGCTTGGAAAGCGTGCGGCCACCAGTGGGAATGGATGCCAAAAGATTTGAAAGAAGAAACCAGCTTTACAACGAATTGATTAATAACAGCCCGGTAGGGGAGTTCGGCAGCGACTACCAGCGCGAGTCGCTCAAACGGTCGATGGAGCAGGCATATGCATTGCTCAATTCACCAGAATCCAAAGCATTCGACCTCAGTACCGAGCCTAAGGCCAGTTACGACATCTATAATACCGGTCGTTTCGGGCTGGGATGTCTGCTTGCCCGCAGGCTTACCGAGCAAGGAGCCCGCTTCATCAGCGTAACCACCGAGTACGAGCCATTCAAAGGCTGGGATACGCATGAAAACGGCCATACCCGCCTGGAAGAAATGAAAAAGCAGATCGACGGGCCGATCGCGCAGCTTATCAAAGACCTTGATCAAAAAGGACTTCTGGACAGGACGATGGTTGTACTTGCCAGCGAATTCAGTCGTGATATGATGGTGGAAGGCCGGCCCGACGCCAAAGTGAAAGAGCAAGTTGCCCAACCCGACATTCTTTCCGACTTGAAATTCTACGGAATGCACCGCCATTTTACCGACGGCTGCTCGATGCTCATGTTCGGCGGTGGTATCAAAAAGGGCTTTGTATATGGCAAAACAGCCGACGAACGTCCTTGCAAAACCATCGAAAACCCCGTCAAGATTGATGGTATCCACCAGACCATTTACCATGCGCTCGGCATTCCGCCGGATACGCAGTACGAAATCGAGAAACGCCCATTCTATACAACGCCTGACGGTAAGGGGCAGGCGGTAATGGACCTGCTCTCATAGCTGTAAAGAAGGCATAGCATGGATCGTTCTGTCGACACCGTACTATGCCTTCTTTTTGCGCTATATTAAATCATATCGCTTCATTGTATTGAATATATCCAACAAAGTCATGCTTATTAAATATTAGTTAAAACCAGACAGAGCAGGACAGTCTGTTCTGGCATTCCTTCTAACATTGCATAAATATTACTTTAAGAATTAATTTTTGTCCTTTAACGGTCAGATTAACATTTAATTCTATGAGTATTGCAATTCTCATCAACACTAGACTTTCCGTTTCCGGCCAACTGACCATCCTGCCGGATATCTGCGTCTGATCCGCAATTAGACAAAAGCAATAATTATTAGTTTTTACACAAGCCGTAACTGGCTATTCCTAACCCTGACGATCTGTTCACTTAAACCGGATACTATGAGATAGAAGCTTAACCGATTAACCTCGTTCCCCTGCTTACAGGGACCTCTGCTAATTACTAAATCTAAAACTTAAACTTATGAATCAATTTCGACACTTTCCCTATTGTGTACGATTGAATTCAATGCTCAAACTATCGGTAGGTCAGGCACTTATCGGAGTAGCATGTGGATTCAATGCAGTAGCCGATAATCACATTCCGTTTAACCCGCTTACCTCAGGCAAACACATTGTCGCTGACCGGACGATCAAAGGGAGGATCACCGACGATTCAGGCGCCGGGCTTCCTGGCGTGAGTATTGTATTAAAGAGTACCACAACCGGTACCGTTAGTGACGCCGATGGCAACTACTCACTAACTGTCCCCAACAGCGGCGGTACGCTGATCTTCTCATCCGTTGGCTACCTTACCCAGGAAGTCCCGTTAGGGGCCGCAACCTCCGTGAATATTAAACTGGCCACAGACTCCAAAGCGCTGGCTGAAATCGTAGTTGTAGGATATGGTAGTCAGCTAAAAAAAGAAATCACAGGTGCCGTCCAAACTGTTAAAAGCGAAGAACTGAAAGACATTCCCGTGTCGCAGGTCACCCAGAAATTACAGGGGCGGTTAGCGGGTGTACAGATCAACCAAACGACTGGTAAGCCAGGGCAGGGGATGTCGGTACGTATCCGTGGCCAGGTTTCCGTTACGGCCGGTAGCGATCCGTTATATGTCATCGACGGTTTCCCGATCACAGGTACGATCGGCCAGATGAACCCTGACGAGATCGAAGACATCACGATCCTGAAAGATGCGGCTTCAACCTCGCTTTATGGTTCACGTGCAGCGAACGGTGTTGTGCTTATCACC
Organism: Dyadobacter sp. MSC1_007; assembly: GCF_023667495.1. GTDB lineage: Bacteria > Bacteroidota > Bacteroidia > Cytophagales > Spirosomataceae > Dyadobacter. Next base: position 108,870 of record NZ_JAMOZL010000016.1, on the reverse strand, counting down.
ACCAAACGCGGAAAAGCGGGCCAGACGAGCGTTGGTTTCAATGCTTATTATGGATTCCAGAAGGTTCCACAGAAGGGCCGGATTGAAATGCTGACAGCCGAAGAATTCGCGCAGTTCAAAAAGGAAATGTTCGAGGACGAGAACAAAGTGGTACCAGCCGAGTTTCAAAATCCTTCCCAATATGCAGGTAAGGACAATGACTGGTACGATGCATTGCTCCGCACTGCGCCCATTCAAAGCTATAACCTGACCATCAGTTCCAACAAAGAAAACATGCGTACTTCATTAGTAGCAGGTGTTTTCAACCAGAAAGGTGTAGTGATCAACAACAATTACAAGCGCTATTCACTTCGGATGAACACGGAATATGATGTGTCCAGCAAAGTGAAGATCGGCTTTAATGTAGCGCCGCAGTTCGTGTATGATAACACGCCAAGAACGGATGGAGACAGGGGAACAGGTGTTCTTTTCAACGCATTGCACACCTGGCCGGTAATGCCGATCCGTGATGCCAACGGGCAGTTGACTAAGTTCAACACATTCCCTGGAAGCACCGGAAACATCTTCAACTATCCTAACTGGGTAAGAGCTGCCGAAGAGTTGACCAACGAAACGAAGATCAACAAGTTGCTGGGTAATACTTATCTGCAATACACGCCGATTAAAGGTCTGACATTAAAATCGACATTAAATGTGGAAATGGAGAGCAACAAGTTCTTCTTCTTCAACCCGTCGACAGCGACCAGCGCAATCAACGTGCCTATTCCGACGACAGCAGTTTCGATCCGTCAGAATTTCCAGAACTTCTCATGGCTGAACGAAAACCTTGCTACTTATAACCACAGCTTCAACGGAAACCATAATTTCGAATTGCTGGGTGGTTTTACACAACAAAAGTTCCGCCAGGAATTTGACCGCGTTACTGCCAACACTTATACAGATGACCGCCTTCCAACAATCCAGGGAGCGCTTAACATCGACCGTGCCGGTGCATTTAATGTGAATGGTATCTCAGGTTCCAACACATTCAATGGTGTAAATGCCTGGTCATTGATGTCATACATCTCACGGTTGACTTACAATTACAAGGGTAAATACCTGTTCACAGCTGCTGTTCGTGCTGATGGTTCTTCCCGTTTCGGTTCAGAAAACCGCTGGGGTACTTTCCCTTCGCTGTCTGCCGGATGGGTTGTGTCTGATGAAAATTTCTTACAATCTGTTCGTCAGGTTTCATTTGCCAAACTCCGTGCTAGTTATGGGGTGATCGGTAACAACAACATTGGTAACTACACCCAATATGCGCTTATCAATAACACGACCAATGCGGTTTTCGGAAGTAATGTAGCTACCGGAGCGAATGTAACGTCACTATCCAATGCGAACCTGGGTTGGGAAACTACCAAACAATTCGATATGGGCCTTGACCTCGGCTTGTTCAACGACCGGATCCAGTTCATATACGATTTCTACACCAAGCGAACTACCAATCTTTTGTATGCCGTGCAGGTCCCCCAGGAAGCAGGTTTTACCAATTACAACGACAACATCGGGGAGATCAAATTCTGGGGACACGAGTTTAGCTTTACTAGCCGTAACCTGGACGGCAGGCTGAAATGGACGACAAATGCCAACATTTCGTTCAACCGCAACAAGGTAATGGAACTGGCACCGGGTATCGACCGCGTTTATGGTTCATTCCACATTACGCAGGTAGGCCAGCCGTTCGGACAGTTTTATGGTTTGGTAAAAGAAGGTTTCTACATGAGCAAGGAAGAACTGGCTACATCGCCAATCATTCCGGGCCGCTCGGCAGTCGGAACAATCAAATTGAAAGACGTGAACGGCGACGGCGTAATTACCAACGGTGGTGACAAGGACGACCGTACCATTATCGGCAGTCCATTCCCAAAATTCACTTACGGTTTGACCAACACTTTCAGCTACAAAAACTGGGATATGTCGATCACAGGATCAGGATCTTACGGAAACCAGCTGTGGGTGCGTCACTTGTACAGCACTGCCAACCTCGACGGGGTGTTTAACATGGTGGCTGGTGCCAAAGACCGTTTCCGTGTGAAAAACGGACCTAACCCAATAACAGGTGTTCAGGAAGCACAAACAGTGATCACGCCGGGCAAAGGCATGTATGGCGCTACCAACAATGGTGGTAACTACACAGGTATCGAGCGCGACTGGGCAAGCTCACACTTCCTTGCAGATGCTTCTTATTTTACCCTTAAAAACATCACGCTTGGATACAATCTGGGTGCAGTGAATAAGTTCTTCAAATCAGCCCGCCTTTACGCCAGCATTCAGCAGGTTTATGTTTTCACCAAATACTGGGGCGGCCCTAACCCTGAAACCAGCGCACAAGGCGATGGACAAGGCGACGGCGGTAACCTGAGCCAGGGGATCGACCTTTCGAACTATCCTGTACCACGTACCTGGACTTTGGGTGTTAACCTGAACTTCTAAGCCTGATTTGTCAAACTATCTCATTTAATTCTGAATAGAAATGAAAACAAAATATATAGCGGCCTGGATTCTGGCATTAGGCATGATGACAAGCTGCGGGGATGACTTTCTTACCGTTGTGCCGGAAACCGCACTGAGCTCCAACCAATTCTTCACATCTGAAACCGACTTTAAACAGGCGGTCAATGCGGCTTACGTTCCGTTCCGGCAGATGTTTAACGAACGCGCCTGGGTACTGGAAGAAATGCATTCGGACAATACCTATTATGCACGTAACGTGCTGTACGGCGCTGTGGACCCTACCGAAAACGTGGCCGATTTCGCCGTTCCGACTGCCAATGGGGTTACTGCGAATGATAACGTGCTCGTTCAATACCGCCTGAACTATCAGATCATTGCACGGACAAACCAAATCCTCGCATTGATCGACGGCGTTGATTTTGCTGCCGATTCTAAAAACAACCTGAAAGGACAAGCTCTTTTCCTGAGAGCATTCGCCTATTTTGACCTGGTTCGCCTGTTTGGAAAAGTGCCCATGCACCTTACTCCGGTAACCGGCCGCGATGATGCTGCATTGCCATTGGCTTCTACCGAAGAACTGTACGCTCAAATCGAGAAAGATGCGAAAGATGCAAGTACTATGCTGCTGAACAAAGCTAAGCAGGAGGCAGGACGCGCCACTTCCGGTGCTGCCAAAACTTTGCTGGCTAACCTTTATATTACGCAGAAAAAATGGGGTCCAGCTGAAACGCTCCTGAAAGATATCGTAACCAACGACGGTTATGCCCTCATGCCAGACTACAACAATGCGTTTTCTTTCACAGGTACCAATAAGAACAATCAGGAGTCTGTGTTTGAGATTCAGTACATGGAAGGATCGTCGGGTTACAATGGAAACCAGATTTACCGTTTCATTCCGTCGCCAATTACCGCGGCCGAGATTGCGCCCATTACCGGAACCTCCAATCCACAGTCGACCTCTCAGGAAAGTAACAACATTCCTACACCCGACCTGATCGCTGCTTACGAGACCGGGGACAAGAGAAAGGATATTTCAATCGGTTATGTTACACTGAGTCAAAGCCTTGCGGAGAACAAGACGTACCCTTACATTAAAAAGTATGCGCGTCCGCATTCACTGCACAACAATACCGGGCATAACTGGCCGGTGTACCGTTATGCGGAAGTGCTGTTGTTCCTGGCTGAAGCGCTCAACGAACAAGGCAAGCCTGCCGATGCTGCCGTTTACCTTAACCAGGTACGTACACGTGCGGGACTGGCTGCTACCAAAGCTGCTTCTCAGGCGGAAATGCGTGAAGCTATTTTCAAGGAAAGACGTGTCGAGCTCGCATTCGAAAACAAGCGCTGGTTCGACCTTACCCGCACCGGGCGTGTGAAAGAGATCATTGGTGCTCATGGAGCCAGGATCAAGGCGAACCCGCAAGCTTACTACTTCCCGAAAACTGCGGTCCCGCCAGCAAATGCATTTACAGTTCTGGACGACTACTACGGATTACCAGCAGTAGAATCGGCCTTAACCCCACATTTCTGATGGTTTGAATATGAAGCAAAAAGTGCAGCAGGCCATCCCGCTGCACTTTTTGTTTTTCAGGCAGAATAAGTTTTCATAATACCTGCAATACCCTACACAACAGGATAGTCTCGTCGATCTTTACCTATAATATTGTAATAATCAGATTATTTGAAGTTTAAGTTTGCTTTATTTAAGACACATAAAGCGCTTCTCAAACATTCACCATGTCACTCAATCCTTTTATCAATTATAATTACTTAAACTCTGAGCTGTAAAATGTACACAAAAAAACAATGGTCAAAACTTCCGATGACACTTGCGGCCCTGCTTGCCGTGGGCGTTTTCTGTGGGGTGATGCTAAGTAACCGAACCGTTAAACACCGTCCTCCCGGCTCAAAGGTTGATAAGATCAAGCTTCCGGATGGTTTCAAAGCCGAACATTTATACAGCCCGTCCGAAGAAAAGAATGGGTCATGGGTTTCCATGACATTCGATGACAAAGGCCGCATGATCACCTCCGACCAGTATGGCGGCTTGTTCCGTCTGGTCATACCTGCGATTGGTTCAACCGAAAAACCAACTGTGGAAACCCTTAAAATAGAAGGAGATACAGCAAAAGTGGCGATGGGTTATGCGCACGGCTTACTTTATGCATTCAATAGCTTGTATGTAATGATCAACAACCGCTCTAATGCCAAGTTCCCAAAAGGAAGCGGTCTTTACCGGTTGCAGGATACGGACAACAACGATCAATATGATAAAATCACGCTGATCAAACCGTTGAAAGGCGAGGGCGAGCATGGTCCGCACAGCATTGTAATGGCACCCGACAAAAAATCGCTTTTTGTCGTTGCCGGTAACTTCACCGACCTGCCCACAATGGATGTGTACCGTTTGATGCCCAATTGGAAGAATGATAATCTGTTCCCATTCATCAAGGATCCGCGCGGCCACGCGACAGATCGTCATGCACCGGGCGGCTGGATTGCTCACACAGATCCCGAAGGAAAGACCTGGGAACTGTACACTGCGGGCTTCCGTAATCCATACGATATTGCATTCAACGAAGCTGGCGACCTTTTTGCTTATGACTCGGATATGGAATGGGATTTCGGTACACCGTGGTATCGTCCGACCCGCGTTTGTCATGCGGTGAGCGGCGGCGAGTTTGGGTGGAGAACCGGTTCTGCCAATACTTCGCCCGCATTCGCCGACTTTCTTTCGCCTGTTATGAATATTGGTCAGGGTTCACCAACCAATCTGATTTACCTGAAAGACGCTCGTTTCCCTGCCAAATACAAAAACACATTGCTTGCATTCGACTGGTCGTTCGGTATCGTCCATGGCCTGCACCTGAAACCAAGCGGCTCTACTTACACAGCTGACCACGAAGAATTCCTTTCCGGCGCACCGCTTCCGCTTACTGACGGAGCCATCGGCCCGGACGGCGCATTGTACTTCCTGACAGGAGGACGTCGACTGGAATCAGACCTTTATCGTGTGTATTATGGTGATTATAAGAACATTGTACCCGGCTCGAACACAGTAACGCCGGTCATCACGAATGAGCACAAGCAACGCACAGCGATTGAGGAATATCACGTCAAAAAAGATCCAAAAGCGATCGACCTTGCCTGGCCATTGCTGAAAAGCCCGGATCGTTTCCTTCGTTATGCAGCGAGATTGGCTATTGAACATCAACCAGTTGCTCAGTGGGAAAGCAGAGTTTATACTGAAAAAGATCCGCAATCGATCATTTATGCAGCCATTGCATTAGGCCGCCAGGGCGATTCAACCAAAGTAGGAGGGCCCCTGTTGAAAAAATTGACGACGATCGATTATGCTAAACTGGACGATCTGAATAAACAGGCGTTGCTACGTGCTGTTGAAGTGATTTTGTACCGCACCGGCCAGCCTGATGCAGCTACTAAATCCGCATTGATCGCTTATTTGAACCCGAAATATCCATCGGCTAATGCGTTGCAAAACAGGTTCCTTGCCAAGATTCTGGTAACAGTTGAAGCGCCAAAAGTGGTTGAAAAGACCCTTGGATTGATCGCCAAAAACGAGAAGTTCGATGACAAGGATAACGAAATGGTAACAGCTTCGGCGGATTTGATCCTCCGGAATCCGCAATATGGCTTGGATCTCGCAGGTCTTCTTGAAAAAATGCCTCCTGCACAGCAGACATTTTACGCTATCATGCTTAGCGGCGCTAAAACTGGTTGGACACCTGCATTGAGGGACCAATATTTTACCTGGTTCCACAAGGCATTCAGCTATCAGGGCGGTCGCAGCTATATCGGATTTATCGATAAGGCACGTCAGCTTGCATTGAAAAATGTTCCTGCCGACAAGGTTGCTCATTACAATAAACTATCTGGTTCAGAACTACTTACGGGAACTGGAAACGACCTGGTAAAACTGTATACGCCAAAAGGTCCGGGCCGTTCATGGAAAGTTGACCAGGCTGTGGCATTGGTTCAGGACAGTCTCGCCAACCGCGATTTCGAACGCGGCAAGCAAATTTTCTCCGCGGTACTTTGCAGCCGTTGCCACACAATCCAGGGCGAGGGAGCTGATGTTGGACCAGAACTCACTCAGTTGGGAACCCGTTTCTCGGTGAAAGACATGCTTGAAGCGATCATCGAGCCTGACAAAGCGGTTTCAGATCAATACGCATCTATTTCATTCCAAATGAAAGACGGCCAATCGATTGTGGGCCGTGAGGTTAACCAGGATGCTAACTTCTATTATGTTTCACAAAACCCATTCGATCCGAAAACAATCCGGAAGGTGAGCAAGAAAGAAGTTGTTTCAAGCAAAATCTCACCGGTTTCAATGATGCTTCCAGGTCTGATCAACAGCTTGAACCCGAACGAACTGCGCGATCTGGTGGCTTACCTAATGGCTGGCGGAAACAAAAACAACCCGATTTATACCGAATCTGCCGCTACAAAAGGCGGAAAATAGATCGACCGATTTTTTGAGTAGATTATAATTTATTAAGCTTAAGATAGTGGTGCTATGTGTTGACCCCGATGCCTCGCGGCAAAAGAGGTCCGATAGCATCACTACTTTTTTCTATATTATATTGAAAATGGTACGCCTGGAAACGGAACGTATATAGCAGATAGTTTAAAAGGCTATTTGAAGGCGCTAGGGTAGGATATTAAACAAATGTACAGACAGTTAACTTCATAATGACTCCAAATTTAAATCGAAGAAAAGCACTCCGCAATATTGCTGCCGGTTCAGCGATGGTACCATTTGCCGCCAGTCTTTCACAGGCGTTCGCGGCCTCGGAAAGAGTTCTGGGCGCCAAGCTCAATGGCAAGATTAACCATTCGGTGTGTAAGTGGTGTTATAGTAAAATTCCGTTGGACACCTTCGCGCAGGAATGCAAAAAAATAGGACTTACCTCCATCGAATTGCTCGGACCGGAGGAATGGCCGGTTATTCAAAAATATGGATTGACATGCGCATTGCCATGGGGCGAAGGCCTGACCAGAAGCATCGACAAAGGTTTCAACGATCCCAAAAATCATGAGGAATTGATCAAGGGATTTGAAGATGTGATACCAAAAGTGCGGGCGGCGGGCTATGACAAGATCATTTGTTTTTCAGGAAACCGTCGCGGGATGTCTGATATGGACGGCCTGCGCAACTGTGCAGAAGGCATTCGCAAACTGATTCCAACCGCTGAGAAACACAATGTTACGCTGGTAATGGAATTGCTGAACAGCAAGGTTAACCACAAGGACTATATGTGCGACCGGACGGAGTGGGGCGCTGCACTTTGTGAAATGATAGGCTCTGAAAAATTCAAACTCCTTTACGATATCTACCACATGCAGATTCAGGAAGGGGACGTGGTTGCTACCATTAAGAAATACCACAAATACATTGCCCATTACCACACAGGAGGAGTTCCCGGCCGTCATGAAATTGACGAGACACAGGAATTGTACTATCCCGCGATCATGAAGGCAATAGTTGACACCGGTTACAAAGGATTCGTGGGCCAGGAGTTTGTACCGAGCCGCGGCGACGATCTTGCCTCGTTGAAACAGGGAGTTACCATTTGCGATATCGCTTAATCATTGAACCATATTCTCAAACATATGTCGACAAGACGAAACGCATTGAAAAGTTTAGCTGCCGGAACAGCTGGTGTGCTTTCAATTTCAGAAGTATTTGCCAAAAACGAAAAAGTGCTTGGTACTAAGCTTGCTGGTAAGATTAATCACTCGGTTTGTAAATGGTGCTACAATAGCATACCGCTGGAAACATTTGCCCAGGAATGTAAAAAGATCGGAATTACTTCAATTGAACTGCTCGGACCAAACGACTGGCCGATTCTAAAGAAGTACGGCTTGACCTGCGCGTTGCCAAACGGAGCTGGACTGGGAATCGAGAAAGGATTCAACGATCTGGCGCTTCATGATGAGCTGGTCAAAAGTTATGAAGAGCTTTTTCCAAAATTAAAGGAAGCTGGTTACAGCACTGTGATTTGCTTTTCGGGTAACCGCCGCGGTATGTCCGACATCGACGGCATGCGAAACTGTGCAATCGGTTTGCGGCGTCTGATGCCGTCGGCTCAGAAGTATGGCATCACGATGATCATGGAATTGCTCAACAGCAAAGTCAACCACAAAGATTACATGTGCGACCATACGGCTTGGGGCGCAGGACTTTGTGAAATGGTCGGTTCAGAAAATTTCAAACTGCTTTACGACATTTACCACATGTCCATCATGGAGGGCGACGTGATCGCAACGATCCGTCAATACCACAAATACATTGGCCATTATCATACAGGCGGTGTTCCTGGACGGAATGAAATCGACGAAGGCCAGGAATTATATTATCCGGCAATCATGAAAGCGATTGTCGAAACCGGCTTCAAGGGTTATGTTGCGCAGGAATTTATCCCAAAACGAGAACCGCTGGCTTCATTGAAGCAATGTGTCCAGATTTGTGACATCGCATAAGCCAGAAATCTTTCTGATAATCTCTAAAAATGGCGCTGATTCACGGATTGGTGCCATTTTTAATGCACATTGAATTTCAGAAGCAAAATTAAGCAATCCAACTGACCGGACTTAACATACCTGATTTTCAAAACGATAATGTAAAAACATCGCAAATCTAACCGTCTGAGATTTCAATAGATTTAAATGGCATGATGTCCAGGTCACTGAGGCAAATCTCACGGCAATGTCTGCCGACCTATATTTGTTGTATAATTTATATTATGTTAAATAAATATTCTGAAATGAAGAGAGAGCACCGATTCCTCGATGCTCTCTCTTCTCTATTGGCGCGAAGCTTCTGCTTCGTGACAAATTATGCAAAAGACCTCTGGCCGACGTTACTCTAAAGTGACCGGCCGGAGGCCTGCAAATAGTAAAGCGCGAAGCTGGAGCTTCGCGCCACTTTTTTTAATCTTCAATACAAGCAACTCCTTTGCCAGCGAACTGTTCCAGAACGCCGTTCAGGTTGGTAAGACTTTCTTTAGCTTCCGCTTCGTCTTTTACCTGGATTGCTTTTTCGAAATATGGTTTCGCTTTTTTGAACTTACCACATACACGACCTTCAACTTCTTTACCACGTTGCTGGTATTCAGTCATGTTCATGTTATCCACTTCACCTTTGAGCTGTACAGCCTCGTTGAAATAGAAAACACCAAGGTTGAAAAGTGCATCATAGTTAGCTGCGTCGATTTCAAGTGCTTTCTTGTAATTTCCGATTGCTTTGTCAGCTGCGTCTTTTTGTTTTGCTTTTTCGGTTTCAAGCTCCTTTTGCAATGCAGCTACGTCGTTTCCTTTTGAAGCTTCCTGTGCAGCCTTAACTTCGCCTTCCAGTTTCGCGATCAAATCAACGCTTTCCTTTTTCTTAGCGTTAACATCTGCAAGCTGACGTTTCAGGTCTGCATTCTTCGGTTGCTTTTTGATCAGCGCACCGATACGTTTCACCTCGCCATCATATACTTCGATCTTTCCTTTTTCTGCTTCAAGGTTTTTCGCGGCAGAAGTTGCTGCATTGTTACCAGAACCCATCTTACCGTTCAATACCTTAATTTTATCAGTTGCCGTGCGGTACATATTATCGTACAAAATCGCCAGGTTAACTACATTCTGGGTATTTTTTGGATCTGCCACTGTCAATGCCTCCAATTCTTTGATCGCCTGATCTTCCTTACCCGAAGCAAGCAGGATATTCACGATCTCAGCTTTCAGATCCTTATTACCTGGCGACTGGGCCAATCCTTTATTCAAGGTAGCGATTGCTCCATCGAAATTGTTTTCAGCACGGTACAATTGCGCCAATCCGTAGAATACGCTTGGGTCTTTACCACCATTCTCAGCATATTTCTCAAAAGATGTTTTCGCAATGTCCTTTTTATCAAGCTGTTGTGCAGCAATACCACCGTAAAGCGATGCCAGGGTATCCTTTTTGTTGATTTCCTGCGCAGCCTGGAACATTTCCAAAGCGCCGTTCAGGTTTTTAGCCTGATATTTCTCAGCACCTTGTTTTACAAATGCATTGAAAAGCTGTGTGCCTTCGCCACCTGCCAGGACATTGGATGCTTCTTTCGAAGACTTCCCAGGTTCCCCTTTCTTGGTAACATCAAGTTCCACAACCTTTTTGTAAGCTTCCATGGCTGTTTTCGCTGCACTTGAATCTACCTCAGAACCTTGTAAAGCTATGTTTTCGTAAAGTTTGGCACGCTCCAACCAAAATGCCGCTTTCGCGCTGGATTTTGGGTCGGTTGCATCTTTATCACTTTTCTCCTTTTCCTTACGATATCCATCTACCAGAGCCTTATTCACAGCGTCCTGCGCAAACGCAGCACAGCCGAACAGGCTAAGTGCAGAAACAAAAAACAGTTTTTTCATAAATATTAACTTTGGTTGTGATTGATTGTTCGAGTCCTAAATATAAATCAATTAATATTATTTTTACAAAAATCATGCCTCTGAGTCCTCAGAAGGATCATTTTCATCTTCTTCGTCGTCCTCGGCCACGTCATCATCCTCTTCATCGAGCTCGTCGTCAGCAAGGATATCCTCGTCGGCCTCGCCCTCAACCACAGCTACCGGTTTTACCACTACGTTGCCTTCTTCATCAAGTTCCTCTGCTTCTTTTTCGTCAGGATCCTTTAGAATACGGGTAACCGAAGTAATTTCATCGTTGTTATTCAGCTTGATCAGCTTCACACCTTGTGTGTTCCGTCCTGCCTGGCGAATATCCAACACGCTCATTCTGATGGCGATACCATTCCTGGTAATGATCATCAGATCGTCCTGCTCCGTTACTTCCCGGATAGCTACCAGCTTACCAACCTTGTCGGTAGCATTCATAGTCGAAACTCCCTTACCGCCACGCTTGGTGACACGGTAACTATCTATCGCAGAGCGCTTTCCAAATCCATTTTCGGAAACAACAAGCAACTGTGCATCTTCCCTGCTGATGCAGACCATGCCAATTACCTTATTATCAGGATCGTTCAGGTTGATACCACGGACACCGGCGGCTGTACGCCCCATCGGTCTTACACCTTTCTCGTTGAACCGCACGGCGCGTCCTGCACTTGACGCGATTACGATATCGTTGTCACCATTGGTTAACGCAACATTTAGCAAACGGTCACCTTCATTGATAGAAATGGCGATAATACCATTTGTACGCGGACGTGAATATGCTTCAAGCAAAGTCTTTTTGATAGTGCCCTGCTCTGTACACATTATGAGGTAATTATTGTTGATATAATCCTCATTCGACAAAGTGCGCACATTAATTACCGAACGGATCGAATCCCCGTTTTCAAGGCTAATCAAATTCTGGATCGGACGGCCTTTCGATGTTTTGCTTCCTTCCGGCACTTCATACACTTTCATCCAGAACAACTTACCATATTCGGTAAAGATGAGCAGGTAATTGAGCATCGTTGCTGAGAACAAATGCTCGGTAAAGTCGGTGTCCTTGGTTTTCACACCACGTGAACCAACCCCGCCCCTGGTCTGCGTCCGGTATTCCGAAAGCGGTGTTCTTTTAATATAGCCTTCATTAGAAATGGTAATGAGCATTTCCTCGTCGGCGATCATATCCTCGTCGCTGAATTCCTCGGCAGAAAACTCGATTACAGTCCTGCGGGCATCACCATAGCGTTCTTTAATTTCATTAAGTTCAGTCCTGACGATATCGAATTTACGGCTCTCGTTGGCAAGAATGTCTTTCAAATCTGTGATCAAGGCCATAATCTCCTCGTATTCCTTCACGATCTTGTCTCTTTCCAGACCGGTCAGACGTTGCAAACGAAGTTCTAGGATAGCGCGTGCCTGGATTTCCGACAGATTGAACTGTTCCATCAATCCGTTCTTCGCTGTTTCCGGATCGCGTGCATTCCGGATAAGTGTGATTACCGCATCCAGGTTATCTAATGCGATCAGCAAACCTTCCAGGATATGTGCCCGTTTCTCAGCTTCACGCAATTCGTATTCCGTACGACGCGTGATCACCACAATGCGGTGATCCACATAATGCCGGATCAGGTCTTTGAGGTTCAGCATTACCGGCCGGCCCTTCACAAGCGCTACGTTGTTCACCCCAAAAGAGGATTGCAGCGGGGTGTATTTGAACAAGTGGTTCAATACGATATTAGGAATAGCATCTTTTTTCAGATCGAAAACGATGCGCATCCCGTCCCTGTCTGATTCATCCCGGATGTCCGAGATACCGTCCAGTTTCTTGTCATTGATTAATGCAGCAATGCGTTCGATCATCGCCGCCTTGTTGGTCATATACGGAATTTCGGTAACGATAATTTGCTCGCGACCATTTTTCCCTACTTCAAACTGGGCCTTGGAACGCATGATAATGCTGCCGCGGCCGGTTTCAAATGCAGAGCGCACTCCGTTATAACCATATATAATACCTCCCGTAGGAAAATCTGGGGCCTTAACGTGCTCCATCAATTCCGGGATCGTAATATCATTATTATCGATATAAGCCAGCACGCCATCCACTACTTCCGACAAGTTGTGCGGGGCCATGTTAGTAGCCATACCTACCGCAATACCCGACGAGCCGTTGACAAGCAGGTTAGGGAATTTTGCAGGCAAAACCGACGGCTCACTGAGCGAGTCATCAAAGTTTGGCTGAAAATCGACGGTATCCTTATTAAGGTCTGCAAGAAGCTCATCAGCAATCCTTTTCAGTCTTGCCTCTGTGTAACGCATCGCCGCGGGATTATCACCGTCGACCGACCCGAAGTTACCCTGACCATCCACGAGCGGATAGCGCAGCGACCACGGCTGGGCCATGCGGACCATGGTATTATAAACAGATGAGTCACCGTGCGGGTGATACTTACCCAACACTTCCCCTACTATACGAGCTGATTTCTTGTGAGACCGGTTATAATTAACGCCCAGATCGTCCATCCCGTAAAGGACCCGCCGGTGAACGGGCTTCAGACCATCGCGGACGTCGGGTAAAGCACGGGAAATAATAACGGACATCGAGTAATCGATGTAAGCGCCGCGCATTTCATCCTCAATATTAATGGGGATAATGTTTTCACCAGAAGATTCTGCCATAAAGAATTAGAAAAGAATCGAAATTTAAAGTGAGGGATTGATTTTATTCAAATCCTCAATGAATTAATACAATGTTCCAGGTTCTAAAAAGTCAAATTTCGCTATTTTAAAGCATTCTAACAAACTATCTTTTGTGCTATTTTGAAGCCGTAAGCGTATATCCGTGATACCATGGTCATTATGCGGTGGAAATGTGCCGGTAAAACTAAATTGGCTTCTATCATTAAATTTTACTTTCTTCCCGCTTATTAGCTAAAGCTTACTTTTCGACAATTTCACTTATGCCTTTACTATTAACCTTTATCGCAATCCTTGCGCTCATTCTGCTTATTGCCTGGCTCAAAATAGACACCTTTATTTCATTCCTACTCGTCTCCATTGCATTGGGACTAGCCAGCGGGCTCGACGTTGAAACGGTCAGCAAAGCCATTCAAAAAGGTGTGGGAGGGACATTAGGCGATTTAGTGTTGATAGTAGGGTTCGGGGCGATGCTGGGGAAGATGGTAGCCGATAGTGGGGCAGCGCAAAGGATCACGGATGCATTGATCAGTCTTTTTGGTCAACGGTATATCCAGTGGGGTATGGCGCTCGCCGGCTTTGTAATAGGTATTCCATTATTTTACAATGCGGGTTTTGTAATTGTGATCCCGCTGATTTTCATGATCAGCGCTACTGCCCGCCTACCATTATTATATATTGGAGTTCCCATGTTATCGGCATTATCGGTAGCACATGGTTACCTCCCACCCCACCCTTCTCCGGCAGCGATTGCCAGCCAGCTTCATGCCGATCTGGGTAAGACCCTATTTTATGGGATGATCGTTTCCTTGCCTGCCATCGCCGTGGCCGGTCCCCTGTTTGGAAGCACGCTGAAACGGTTTCAGCCCAAACCCGACGCCGATCTTTTTAATGTAAAACCAAGACCTGCTTCCGAACTGCCCGGTCTTGCCATCAGCGTAATCACGGCATTGCTACCTGTGTTTTTACTAACCGCTATGTCTGGAATCAAACGCGTTTATCCCGACAATAAGGTCATAGGCCTGCTGGCCGAACCCTATTTCGGAATGCTGGTTTCTGTTTTATTTGCTGCTTATGCATTAGGCATTATGCGGGGCATGAACATGAAAAAGATCAGCAAATCTATGGAGGAAGCTTTTAAAGGCGTATCGGTAATTCTGCTGATCATTGCTGGCGCAGGTGTTTTTAAAGAAGTGATGACTGCTAGCGGCGTGAGCACTTACATTGCCGAAAGTCTGAAAGGTATCAACGTCTCCCCGCTCCTGCTGAGCTGGTGCATTGCGGCCGTGATCCGCGTTTGCGTGGGCTCAGCAACTGTCGCCGGACTTACTACTGTGGGCATACTTGCTCCATTGTTAGTGAACTCGTCCGTACCGCCGGAATTGCTTGTGCTGGCTATTGGTTCAGGTAGTCTCATGTTCTCCCATTTGAACGACGGTGGCTTCTGGCTCTTCAAAGAATACTTCAATCTGAGCATCAAAGACACGCTGCTCACGTGGTCGGTTATGGAAACAATTGTCTCTATAATGGGTCTATTGGGCGTTTTAGTTCTAAATTTGTTCGTCTAGTCCTTACCGCCCGTTAAAACGGACGGTAATTGATATTGGGAGAGTATTGGGGAAGTCTTTTACACTCTTTACTTTGAGATTTAGTCAATCTCAGCTCGTTTTGACGGGTGGGGAAGTTAATAATTAATTAATAATCAATCAGTTCTCGTTCGTTTCCACAAATGGGAAAATCAATAAATTAATCAATATCCAATCAATACCCGTTCGTTTCAACGAATGGAAAAATACTTTACTCTTATGGACAATACACCTGAATCAAACTTTGCTGCGCTCGGACTCAACCTGCCGCCCGCCCCAAAACCTGTTGGCGTTTACAAACCACTTTTAATCGTCGACAAACGCTGGGTGTACGTTTCGGGCCACGGCACAGTGCAGGATGACGGCTCGCTGATCAAAGGCCGCATCGGAAAAGACCTGGATGCCGAGCAGGGAAAATTGGCTGCACGCCAGGTAGGACTTGCCATACTGTCTACATTAAAAGCGAATTTGGGCAGCCTTAACCGCGTTAAACGCGTTATAAAAGTATTAGGCATGGTCAACTGCACGACTGATTTTGAGAAGCATCCCTTCATCATCAACGGTTGCAGCGAGCTGTTCGCCAAAGTTTGGGGCGAAGAAAACGGCATCGGCGTAAGAAGCGCAGTAGGAATGGGCACGCTACCAGATAACATCCCCGTGGAGATCGAAGCGATGTTTGAGTTAGAAGAAAAATAGTGTTGAATTTGAACATTCACTCATTCACTCATTCAAAATTGAAAAATGTCCTGGTTCCTACTCAACGCTCCTGAACAAGTCATTTCGCCATCTTTGCTTTTTTATAAGGATCGGATCGAAGGCAATATCCGTAGTATGATCAGCCTGGCTGGTGATCCAGCGAGACTGGTGCCGCATGTAAAGACCCACAAATGCCCAGAAATTGTGCAAATGCAGCTCGAACACGGTATCAGCAAGTTCAAGTGCGCTACTATCGCCGAGGCTGAAATGCTGGCGACGGCCGGGGTGAAATGGATCTTGTTGTCTTACCAAATGGTCGGCCCGAACCTTGCACGCCTCTTCAAACTCCGGGAAACATTTCCTGACGTCACATTCTCTTCGCTGATCGACAATGAGCAGTCTGCTGATATATTGAGTACGGAATCGTTGGCCTTAGGTCGCACTTCCCCTATTTTTCTGGATGTCAATAACGGCATGAACCGCACCGGCCACGCTACCGACGAGGCTTTGCTTTCACTCTACCGGCATGTCTTGTCGCTGGAAGGCATTTCGCTCGCGGGCGTACATATATATGATGGCCACATCCGCAATCCGGAGTTTTCAGAGCGAAAAGCGACAGCAGACGAGGCCTACGAAAAAGTACTCCCCCTACTCGACCGCATTGAGGCCGACTGCGGAAAGGCCCCTATGATCATTGCGGGTGGCTCCCCGTCTTTCACCGTACATTTACTGCGGCCGGATGTTTACCTTAGTCCAGGCACCAATGTACTTTGGGATTGGGGCTATGGCGATCGTTTCGACGGTCAACCTTTTGAACACGCTGCATTGATCCTCACTCGCGTGGTTTCAAAACCCACAGCAGGCATTGTCACCATCGACCTCGGCCATAAAGCAATTGCCGCGGAAAATCCGGTAGAAAACAGATTAAGATTGCTGAATCTTGCAGGATACACTGTCATAGGCCAAAGTGAAGAACATGGCGTGCTGGAAGTGACGGCTGAGGCCTGGGATGCGATCAATATTGGCGATGTATTCTACGCCCTACCCTATCACATTTGCCCTACCGTCGCGCTACATGATTACGCAACCGTGATGGAAGATGGCAATGTCCTCGGCGAATGGAAAATCACCGCGCGCAGCCGCAGGCTCACTATTTAATCCTAAAATCCTTAATTCAAAATACATGTTTTTATTTGACGCGCACCTCGACCTCTCCATGAATGCCGTGGAATGGAACCGGGACCTGACCCAAGACCTGTATGCAATCCGCGAACGTGAAAAGAACCTGACCGATAAGCCCGACCGCGGCAAGGGCGTGGTCAGTTTTCCGGAAATGCGCAAAGGAAATATCGGCATGTGCGTGGCCACCCAAATCGCCCGTTTTGTAAAACCCGACAGTAAAATTCCCGGCTGGCACTCGCAAGCACAAGCCTGGGCGCAAACTCAGGCGCAAGTCGCATGGTACAAGGCCATGGAAGAGGCAGGTGAAATGGTTCAGATTACTGACCTGACAGGCTTATACGCCCATTTAAAATTATGGCAGAATGCGGAATCCACCGAAAAACTGCCCATCGGATACATTCTAAGCCTGGAAGGTGCGGATTCATTTATCGGCCTGAAAAATCTTGAAATCGCGTACGGATATGGCCTGCGTGCCATTGGACCTGCGCATTACGGGCCGGGCGTGTATGCGTACGGAACGGATTCCGATGCTCCCCTTTCACAAAAAGGCAAGGATTTGCTTTATGAAATGGACAAACTGAATATGATCCTGGACGCCACCCATCTTTGCGATACTGCGTTTTGGGAAGCCATGGACATTTACAAAGGCCCGGTATGGGCAAGCCACAATCTTGTTCGTGCTATTACGCCACATAACCGCCAGTTTTCCGACGAGATGATCCGCGAATTGTTGAACAGAAAAGCGGTGATCGGCATGGCGTTCGACGCCTGGATGATGATACCTGGCTGGGAACGGGGCAAATCCACTCCGGAAAGTACAGGCTTAAAAATCGAGCATATCGCTCAGCATATCGACCATATCTGTCAGCTCGCAGGTAATGCATTCCACGTCGGAATCGGCTCGGATCTGGATGGCGCGTATGGCAAAGAACAGTCTCCCGGCGATCTCGACTCTATCGCCGATCTGCAAACAATAACGGCGATCCTGGAACGCAGGGGCTATACTGCCGACGATATTGAACGCATTATGTGGCGGAACTGGGTCGACTTCCTGGAAAGAAGCTGGTCCTGACGCGTTTACCGCGATCTCGTGAGGAATTTAGAAAATCTAATAAATTCTTAATAATACAATAAAGGCCTTTTCCCGAAAAGCTTTGCAACTTACGCCAGTATTTGCAGAGCTTTTCCTGTTTTTAAGTAAATATTTCACTAACACTATTTGGAATTATTTTAAATAAGTTCGACTTTTGATAAAATAAATCAACGATGTGAAAGTAGCGGTTACATATCGCCGCCAACAAATTAGCCGTAAAACAATGAATAAAACCTATAAGATATCCTTTCGTACGCAGATCAAAGCGAGCAAATCGCTCCAAAAACTGCATGATTGCCTGAAACAACTGAATGTAAAGCACTGGGCTTATGACTTTCAGGAATTCCTTTTGACGTTAACGTCCGAGCTACCCGACTTTACAAGGATACAATTGGCCCTCCGTTCGGCGGGATATGTTTGTCATTTTATCAAACTTGAAAATATGGACGAGGCTAACGGACTTTCCCTGGGCTAAACGCTATTACCTATCTTCCGAAAGCAGCACTGGTCAACCGGTGCTGCTTTTTTTGTGCCTACTCCCTTTACCGAAATTCCCCCGCCCGGACATTCAGCCAATTTTGAAATCAATTAAATGAAATATTTTTAAAGTAAAGTTCTATTTAAAAGATTAGAAGTGAATAATTTTAAACTTATTTAACTTAAATAATATTTCATTTATTTAAATTTTCTTTAACAAGTACTTAACAATGCGGTAATAAGCCACGGTTACTTTTGTATGAAGACCACCTGCCCTATTGCTTTCCACCCTTATCCATTTAAAAAACGTTTCACTTTTACTTACAATGATGAAAGTACACTTCCTCCACCAGCCGTTCTGGACGAAACCGGTGCTGCTAGTCATGGCTTTGCTATGCCTGGCAGGTTTTACATTTGCACAACAGAATACCGGAACGATCAAGGGCGTCGTGTCCGACGACTCTGGCCCGGTCCCCAGCGCATCCGTTTCCGTATCGGGCGGCACGACTGGCACCTTCACCGATGCACAGGGAAATTATAGTCTGGAAGTTCCGGAGGGAACCTACACACTGACGGCTTCCTATGTGGGCTATTCCAAAAATGAACAGGGGAAAATCAGGGTTGCTGCCGGAAAAGAGACCGTTGTTCATTTCAAATTGACGGGAAATACAGACCTGGACGCCGTGACTGTCAGTTATGGCAAGCAACGTCAAAAGGAAGTTACAGGCTCGATTGTACAAATTGAAGCTGCACAATTGCAGGATATGCCCGTTAACCAATTCGCACAGCAACTACAGGGAAAGGTCGCCGGTGTGCAGATCGCCCAAAGCAGCGGGCAGCCGGGCCGCGGCGTCGAGTTCCGTATTCGCGGTGCCGCTTCATTTCACGCCAGCAACCAGCCATTGATCGTCGTTGACGGAATACCACTTACCGGCAGCATCAATAACATCAACCCATCGGAAATCGAAAGTTTTAGTGTATTAAAAGACGCGTCGGCCACTGCATTATACGGTTCGCGAGCCGCTAATGGTGTTATTCTGATCACTACCAAACATGCCAAAGCCGGCGATTCCAAGATCGAGTTCAATGCGAATTACGGGATCCAGAAGATACCTCAAAACCGCGTGCCCAAGATGATGGATGCCCGGGGCTATGCGCAGTTCATGAAGGAAAGGTGGGAAGATCGCGTCAAATATGAAAAGCTAGACCCGGTTAAAAATCCGGTCGATCCGGCTTATGCCAATCCGGAACAATATGGTGAGGGAACAAACTGGTACAAGTTGCTGACCAGGTCCGCCCCGATCCAAAACTATGATCTGACTATCCAGTCGGCACGTGAAAAATCGTCATCCACGGTCATCTTTGGCTATCAGGAACAGCAGGGTGTGCTGATCAACACCAGCACGAAACTGTTCAGCCTGCGCATTAATCAAGACCTCTCATTAAGCAATAACAAGTTAAAAATAGGCTTTAACCTGGCGCCAAGCTACCGCCTCGACCACAATAACCGCACCTCAACCGACGGCGTAGGCGGCTTGTTCGAGCGTGTTTTTGAAGCCAGCCCGCTTATCTCGCCTTTCAAACCGGACGGAACTTACCAGCGTGATACTTATTCTCCGGGCATGGTCGCTTATGTAAACCCTCTCGCACAATTCATGCTTACGAAAGATGACTACAAAACAACACGAATCCTCGCTAATGCTTACCTCAACTATGAGTTTATCAGCGGATTAAGCTTCCGGGGAAATGTGGCTATCGATAAAGGCGCGGAAACCAGGCAGTTTTTCCAGCCAGGGCTCATCACGGGAACACAAGGCCAAACGACGGGCACCAGCAGCTCGGTCGATAATGGCTCTTATACCGCGGAAGGAAACCTGGTTTGGAATAAAAGTTTCTTGAATGACCACCATATCGAGGTTTTGGGCGGGTATTCTGCCCAAAAGTTCAGTGGTATGAACAATTCACTCACCGGACTTGGCTACACGACCGATGAAATCCCTTATCTGACTGCGGCTACGATCCTATCGGCCGGCAACAGCACTTATGGTGCCTATTCGCTGCTTTCAACGATTGGCCGGTTGAACTACAATTACAAAGGCAAATACCTGCTCCAAGGTGCAGTGCGGCGTGATGGTTCTTCAAAATTTGGCGCAAATCAGCGGTACGGAACCTTCCCATCGGTTTCCGCCGGATGGGTTGTCAGCGACGAGGCATTCATGCAGAATGTAAGGTTTTTAGACCTTTTCAAAATCAGGGCGAGTTATGGAATCACCGGCAACAACTCATTTGGTAATTACGACGCTCAGGCCACCATCGGAAACTACTATTATGCATTGAACGGCAATTCGGTGTCGGGGCAGACCATTAACCGGCTCTCCAACAGCGAACTGGCCTGGGAACGAAACAAACAATTCGACCTTGGATTTGAAATGTCGTTCTTCAAAAACCGCGTAAATGTGACCTACGATTATTACAATAAAATATCCGACGGGCTGATCCAGCAACGGCCAATTCCGAAAGCTTCCGGCTTTTCCACCATTCTTTTTAATGTAGGTAAATTGAAACTATGGGGCCACGAGGTAAGCGTAAATACGACCAACCTCACCGGTAACCTCAAATGGAATACAAGCTTTAATGTCTCATTTGACCGAAATATTATCAAAGAACTCGTTTCACCCGGCTTCATCCGTCGAAATAACACCGTCAGTTCCGATTATTACCGTCAGCAAGAAGGGCACCGGCTGGGAGAATTCTATGGGTTTATATATGAAGGTTTGTACAAAGATGAAGCCGACCTGGCCAATTCGGCTAAATATGGCAGTGCTTCGGATGTAGGAACCATCAAAGTGCGTGATATCAGCGGTCCGAACGGCGTACCCGACGGTGTGATCGATGACGTGAACGACCGCACTTTCATCGGCGACCCTACTCCTACTTTCACTGGCGGTTTGACCAATAGTTTCTCTTATAAAAACTTTGATCTGAATGTCCACATGGCTTTTTCAGTGGGCGGGGAAATTTTAAATGCGGCAAAATGGGCGTATCAAACCAATATGGACGGTTCACGCGTCATGCTAGCGGCTGCGGCCGACCGATGGCGCTCGCCGGAGAACCCCGGCTCGGGCGTTTATCCGCGGACTAAAACCGGAACTACCGCAATGGGCCGGCAAGTAAACAGCCAATGGCTCGAAGATGGCTCTTACTTAACGGCCAAGAACATTTCTCTTGGCTACCGCTTCAAATTGAACGGCAAATATCTACTTGAAAACATGCGTGTGTACGCATCAGTGCAACAGGCCTTTGTGTTGACAAAATATTCGGGCCTCAATCCTGAGATCAACTTTGCAGGACTGGATCCAACGCAGGGCATCGGCGTCGACGAGAATGCATACCCTGTTCCCAGGACGTTCTCTTTCGGTATTTCAGCCACCTTTAAATAATCTAACGCCATTCAGTTTAATCTATGAAAAGGATATATTCCCTGTTTGCTGTACTTGCGATGACATTTTCATCCTGCAACGACAGCTTTATCGACCTCGTTCCTGAGGACTCTTACACCAGCGATTCGTTTTACAAAACCGAAGCCCAGTTTCGGCAAGCCGTGATCGCGGCTTATGTACCGCTACGCGATGTGCTCGTCAACGACTATTTCACTTCCGAAATGCGTTCCGACAACAGCATCTACCAGCCATATCCAAGCAATCGCGGAACGGCTTATGTGCATCGCGAGAACATTTCTGATTTCACCGACAACTCCACCAATGCTTATACCAATGCGGTTTGGCAGCATTGCTACACCGGCATTTCCCGCACGAATATCGTCGTCGAGCGCCTGGCCAAATCCGACCTTTCGGAAACTGTCAAAAATAGCATCAGCGGACAAGCCAAATTCCTGAGGGCGTGGTATTATTTCAAACTGGTAAGGCTTTACGGAGGCGTGCCGCTCTTCCTGAAAGAAGTCACCAAGGCGGATGACGCCTTTTTGCCACGTTCCACCGCAGAACAGGTTTATGCACAGATCATCGCTGATGCTACTGAGGCGGTGGCCCAGCTTCCCGCTCCGGGTAAGTTTCCCCAAAGCGGCGAGGCTACGAAAGGGTCGGCAACGATGCTGCTGGCCGATGTATATGCAACACAGAAAAAGTGGGCGGAAGCCGAAACGCTGCTCAATTCACTCGCCGGGATGGGTTATGCGCTGCACAGCGAATATGCGGATGCTTTCATGCCCGCCAATAAGAACGGCAAGGAATCAATCTTTGAAATCCAGTTTCTGGAAGGTACCGTGACAGGCACTTCACCCAATCCTTTGACCTTTCATTTTCTGCCGCGAAGCACATCTACTGCCATCATTACCGGCATTGCCATCAACAATAGTTCCACCGGTGGCTGGAACACGCCGACCACCGACCTTATCAATGCATTTGAGAAAAACGACAAGCGGCTCGATGCGTCCATCGGCATTGCGGAAGGCGCATACAATTCCAGCGACCTTTTCACCTATTCTGCTAACAAAAGCATTGTAGATTACAAACCTGCCACAGGCAAGATCGGTGTACCGTATATTAAGAAATATGTCCATGCGCCACTCGCCGCCGTTACCGGATCTAACGATAATTTCCCGGTTTACCGGTATTCCGACGCACTACTGTTACTGGCCGAAGCTCAGAACGAACTCGAAAAATCACCATTAACACCACTGAATGCAGTGCGTGCTCGTGCGGGACTTCCCGCCATCACCGGCGGCTCACAAGCTGCATTGCGTGACATCATCCTGCATGAGCGCCGCGTCGAACTGGCATTTGAAAACCACCGCTGGCATGATCTTGTTCGCAGCGGCAAGGCCGTGGAAGTGATGAACGCGTTTGGTGCGGAGTTGAAAAAACAGGTCAATTACCTGACTCCCGACGCTTACCAAGTTACAGCCAACAAACTGCTCTTCCCCATTCCACAGGCAGAGGTGGAACTGAGCGCGGGCACCGTATCTCAAAATCCGGGCTATTTCTGAAACAGCCTCCTGCCAACTCGAAAAAAGGCCAATCGGACGCAGCTGTCCATTGGCCTTTTTCAATATATATTTTGGCTAATAAATGCTTTGGGTGGTCAGATTGCGCTTTGCCTGTTGCATGTGCCGCTCATTATGAGCAATCAGAAACTGGAACACATCGCCTATTTTCAAACGCAGTAATGGCATTACCGAGATCGGCACCTTACTTTGGTCAAGATCTTTTCGATGGGCAATGCGAAGCAGTTGCAACAGATCTTCCTGCTGCCTGATAAACTCGGCGATAACGGCCGCGGCATCGAGCTGGGGTTTTGGAATATGTCCTTTGAATGCTTTAAATTTTTTCTTGCCCGTCGTCGGGTCCATCATGCTTGTGAAATATGCACCGAACCAAGTGCTCGTAAATCCAGGCTTCACAACGTCGGGAGCGGCGTCAAGCTTTTCGCGCATTCTTGGCAGATAATGATCACCATAGCTATTCAGGTGATCAAGGCATTGTGCAATACTCCATCCTCCATTAGCAGCTGGCGCGTTCAGGAAAGCATCATCCCTGTTCTGAAAAAGGACAATGGTATCTTTAATGTGTGATTCGACCTGGTCTTCCAGCCTTTCCAGCAACTCCTTCTTTTGAACCGTTCCCATTTCATTTACATTGATTGACAATGCAAATATGGACCAGGGAACCTTTACAATAATTGGTAAAAACCAACATTTTCAAATCTTCACCTTATTAACAAGCTTGCTGAAATTGGTAGGGTCAATACCCAGGTAATTGGCCAGATACTTATGCGGAACGAGCTGCAAAATATGCGGGCTGCGCTGTAACAGCTTTCTGAATTTTTCCTCTGACGAGAAGCATTGCACTTCGACCAGCCGCTCCAGAATCCCGGAAAGCGTTTGAGTGAGACCTTTCCGAAGCATTCTTTCTATCCCCTGCCTTTGTTCTGCCAATGGCTTAAAATCTACAAATGTGGCCCTGATGAACCGCGAAGGCGTAAGGGTTTCGTAGTAATACCGGGAGGGCGTTTCAAGCAACTGTGAATCTATCACACCACCAAACGAAGGTGGATAAGTGAATGCAAGCGTAGCTTCCCTGTTCTGGTCGTCCAGGTAATAGATCCGCTGGACGCCTTCAACGACAAAATAGAGATATCGTTCCGTTTCGCCGCTTGCTGTAATGATCTCCTTGCGCCTGGCTTCAAACGGTTTCCAGATTTGAGCAAGCGCATTCCAATCCTCTTCCGAGAGTGGATGAATGGCTTGAATCGAAGAATGGAGCAATTTTAACGAATCCTGCATAGGTCGCTAAAATACGAAACCCCTCGTTACTCCCCTACCTGCGACACCATAAAATGAAGGAAATGGAAAACCTCGTCCTGGCTCCGGATATGGTTCCGGGCGGCAGAAAGATCATCGCCAATCTTTACGGTGTACGCGGTTTCCGGCAGCGCTTCAAACATATCTTCATCAGTAGTGTCATCACCTATCGCGAGTATGAAGTCGAAATCGCCCGTTTCTACGAAAGTACGCGTCGCAGTCCCTTTGTTAAATGCAGTCTTCTTGACTTCCACTACCTTGTTTCCGTCAATGACCTGCAAATTGAGTTCGGGTTGAATGTAGTTTTTTAGTTGCCACAAAAGCTCCTGCGCCCGCCTGGTAGCATAGTCCTTGTCATCGGCAGTCCTGTAATGCCATGCAAGCGAGGTTTCCTTTTCCTCAACAAATGCGCCAGGACAGCGCTTGGCATACATATTCATGATCGGGCGAATGCTTTCTTTCCAGTTTTCCTCATACGCTTCATGGAGTTTCCACTCGTCCGATCCCTTTTCTTTTACCAATGCACCATGCTCTGCGATCATGTGCACAGGCAGTTCCTGAAACAGCTTATCCAGAAAATGACGGTCCCGCCCGCTTACGATCACTACCGTGTCCCTCTTGGCAATATCATGCAGCAATTTCTTGACATCCTCCGAAATAATGGCTTTCGCAGGATCAGCCACGATCGGCGCAAGCGTGCCGTCATAGTCGAAAAACAATATCCTGTTGGTCGACAACTGGTAAGCATTCCGTATTGAATCTATTCCCTTATTATTCAAAAACACCTGCCGGAGCCGGTCGTGTTCTAGTTCAAGCATAGTCATTTGGGTAAAAAAGTCATTCGTCCATGCGAATACGTCATAGTCTCGTATCCTTTCACGCATGGCCTCCATTCGTTTGCTCTGCTCTTCTTCCGGCATTTCAAATGCGGTAAGGATCGCGTCTGCAATATCCTGCCGGTCCAGGGGATTGATAATCAGCGCCTCGCCCAGCTCAGCGGCAGCGCCTGCCATTTCACTGAGAATGAGCACGCCCTTGCCGTCTTTCCGACTGGCGACATATTCTTTGCAAACCAAATTCATCCCGTCACGCACGGGCGTAATGAGCGCCACGTCGCTGGCCGTGTACATGCCTACCAGCTCGTGGTAAGGCATTGAGCGATATTGATATATGATAGGTTGCCAGGAAATACTTCCGAAATCCGCATTGATCTTGCCCACCGTCTGGTCGATGTCCGACTTCATTTGCTGGTACTGCTCGATCGTATCTCTGGATGGTACGACTACCATCACAAAAGACACTTTTTCATGCCAGTCGGGATTCAGTTCCAAAAAACGTTGATAGCCGCGAAGCCTGTGGATAATGCCTTTGGAATAATCCAGCCGGTCGACCGAAAAAATAATACGCTCTTTCAGCGACAGGCGGGCGTCACTGCGTGCGCTAGCGACGGCCGGGTCGTCAAATGCATCGTTGAACTTGTCGAAATCAATGCTGATGGGAAACGAATCGACTTTTACGATCCTGTTTCCCATGTTAATGTAATGCAATTTATTGCCGTACTCCGATACCAGCCGGGCCGCTTTGAGAAAGTACTCTACATAATCGTTGGTATGGAACCCCACCACATCCGCGCCCAGTATGCCATCTACAATGGCCTTCCGCCATTTCACCGGCAAAAGCCTGAATATCTCAAACGACGGGAACGGAATGTGAAAAAAGAAGCCGATTTTGTTTTCCGGATAGCTGTTCCGGATCAGCTCCGGCAGAAGCATCAGCTGGTAATCCTGCACCCAAACCACATCTCCTGGCCGGATAACCTCAGCCACCTTGTCAAAAAACAGTTTATTGGCTTGTTGATATGCTTCGAAGTACACGTCGTGAAAACGGGCAAGCGAAGGAAAATAGTGGCAAAGGGGCCAGATCAGGTTGTTACAAAAACCTTCGTAATAGTTCTCATTGATCTCATCGGGGATAAAAACCGGATGCGCCTGGAAGTTGTCGTTTTCCATGGACTGTCCTTCCAGTTCTTCCCGGGTATTCTCCGAAAATCCGATCCACTGTATTTTTTGCCGAGAATCGAATGCAGGGCTCTGCTGCTCTTTTACCAATGAAAGCACGGCCGAAACAAGGCCACCCGAATTCTGAAATAGCCTCGGCTCGTCATTTTCGCGCACGATTTTGAAAGGTAACCGATAAGCTACGATGATGAGTCTTCCTGTACTAATTGACTTTGAACTTTCCATAATATGCCAAAAACGCCCGCAAAAGCCATGCCAGGGCTGTCACTTGGCGTTAAATTCCTTTACAGAAAAAATATCAAGGCCCTACACGCTCCTATTAAACGTGCAAAGCACTTTTGAAAAAAATAGCATGCTTTTCAATTTGATTAGGTTTGACGACCGGGTCATTTGTATTAGTTTAGCACCCGCAACCTCTTTTATCACATTACAGGAACCGGGTAACCGGAGCCGGAAGAACCAGAGTTTTCCGGCAAGCAATTTTCATTGCTGTTTTCCATGAGTTAATGTGATAACTGACCACAAATACAGGTTTGTCAAAAACCTAAGATTAGTCCAGGACTACAATCATGTAATCGCAGATTAATGCTGTGCCACTCTTTGTTGTGGGTTGCAGGCGGCCAGAAATGGCCGCCATTTTTTTTATCGTTTCTCCTAAAATAATCTATATTTGCGCGCCCCCTAAAACATTGAGATATACGCCATTATGCACCGAAAGTTCTACCCTCTCCTTTTATTACTTGTTCAGCCCCTATTAGTACTTTCTCAAAAAACCGACAGCCTGGAAACCCGGCTGCGAAACACCGGCCCGGACACTGTCAAAGTGAACCTGCTGATCGATCTGGCGATGGAGTATTGGAGCAAACAGCCCGAAAAAACGCTCACCTATTCGCAGGAGGCATTGGCACTGGCGCGAAAGCTAGACTATAAGCGCGGCGAAGCCCGTAGCTTTCAAGGTGTTGGCGTTTATTACTGGCAAAAAAACGACTACGCGAAGGCGTTTGCCAACTACGACACCAGCAAGCAGATTTACCGTCAAATTGGCGATAAAAAAGGTGAAGCCACCGCTATATCCAACGAAGGGATCGTCTACGGCGAGCAGGGGAATTTTGGCAAAGCTTTGGATAACTATTTTCATTCTATCCGCATTTTCAGAGAGTTAGGTGATGAAAGCCGTGTGGCATCGCTACTCAACAGCATCGGCATCATTCATAAAAAGCAACAGAATTTCGACGAGTCACTTGCCTCCTACCAACAGGCGCAGGCTATTTTTGCCAAGCTTGGTGATCGCAAATCCGTTGCCGGCACGCACGTCAACATTGCGACGATTTACAGCAAGCAGAAAAAATACGCTCAGGCATTTACCAATGCAACCCAGGCCCTTGGCATCTTCGAAGGCTTTAACGACAGTAATGGGCAGATTATCTGCAACAATGACCTGGGCGATATCAGTCTGCTCAAAGGCGATTATCCCGCAGCGCGAAGCTTTTACGAAAAGGCACTTTTGATTAATGAGACGTTTCAGAGCAAACGGCTAATGGTTACATCCTCGATTGGTCTTGGGAATGTTTTCCTTAAAATGGGGCAAAACGAAGCGGCAAGTGAACAATTCACGAAAGCGCTGGACCAGGCAAAGGAACTCGGGCTTAAACCGGCCATACAGCATGCCTATGAAGGCTTGGCGGAAGTCAATGGGAAATCCGGCAATTTCAAAGACGCCTATCAGTATCACATTCTTTCAACTTCGCTGAAAGACTCGTTGTTCAATGCCGAGAATGCCAACAAAATTGCCAATCTGCGGGTGCAGTACGAGAGCGAAAAAAATGAAAACCAGATTAAACTGATCCAGAAGGAAAAGGACCTGGGTTATGCTACGCGCAACACCCTGGCCGTCACACTTGCCGCAGTGGCCATTCTGCTGGCACTTGCATTCAACAGACAAAAACTGAAGGCGCGGAAAAACAAAGAGATACACGAGGTTCAGCAAAGGCTGGCCGAGGCGGAAATACGCAACCGGATCGAAAAAGAGGAACAGCTCACTGCCGAACTGGAATTCCGGAATAAGGCCCTGACCACTCACACCCTAAACCTGATCCAGAAGAATGGTGTGCTGGAAGATATTCGAGAAACTGTAACGCAGGCCCGGCAAACCAAGCTAAAAGACGGCGACTCCCCGGTTTTGAGCAAGCTATTGAACCTGATCGATTACAGTTTCAATCAGGATAAGGATTGGGAAGAGTTCAAACTGTACTTTGAAGGTGTTCACAAAGATTTCTTTTACAAACTAAAAAAAACGCATCCGGAACTCAGCGTCGGCGAGTTACGCCTTTGCGCACTCGTCCGGCTTAATCTGAATCTAAAAGAAGCCGCTGCATTGCTTAATATCTCCCCCGACAGCGTTAAAACTGCACGTCATCGGCTCAGAAAAAAATTAAATATACCCGAAGAAGGAAGCCTCAGCGATTACCTCATGACGATCTGAGAACTCGCTGAAACACATTCGCATTTCACAAAAGAAGCCCCTTGCATACCCGCAGTGGGGCTTTTTTTGTGCTTGTATACCTTTTGTATACCCCCTTCGTCATTCAGTATACTTCTTGTATACCCCGCGTTTTTGCTTTGCGCTTTACGGCAGACGTAAGTTTGCACCGCTTTTAGAGGAGCAGCAGTTAGCCATGAAAAGTAAAATCAACTCAACATCACATCCTTTCCTATTCCATGAAAAGTCTCATTCCAGTTCTGCTGACACTTAGCCTGACCCTTACTATGAAGGCCTATGTCAACGCCCCCGCCTCCGTCGATGTCGACATTGTTCAGCCACTTTCAACCAAAGTAACTAATCAAACGACGGCTCTGGCGACAAAAGATACAATCACCCTAAAACTCAAAAAATGTGATTGGGAACTCGTCAAAACAGCAGTTGTCCCCTTTGATAAGGGCTTAAATCTGTCGAGCCCGCATTTTCTATCCAATTATCCTGTTGGTGATCTCAATTGGATTTCCAACGAAGGGCTCCGACCCGAGTTGCCCATCACCAGCATCCGCTATTTACAACTGGGTGTGAACGATATCCAGCGCTTCAATTGGGAGGGATTTAACACGAGCGAGCTTAACACTTACCCAACCGCAACAGTTTTACAGCACCATTTGCTGCTTCCGGGGCAAATACCCGCGCAAGGCGTACTTGCATATCAGGCGGAAGACGGAAATTATTATCTCGTAAAAATCAAAGCAGTCACCTGGGGAACCACCCAGGCGCTTGAACTATCGGTATACCACGCCGTATAAATGACATTTTGCACCCTACATTTTACTTACTACCTAAGCTAAATCGAATTTTTAAATCTGACTCAACATGTACCATCCCTCACTACGCATTGCCCGGGAAGAAGAAGTATTGATATTCCTGAGCGCATTAATGGTTATCTGGGCGCTCTCCTACATTCGCTCCGAAAGGCAAAAGAGACGCTCCCACGGCACAAGCTTGCCACGAAATTTCTGATAGCACACACTATTTAATTCCGGCGTTATTATTTAAAAGGTTTTCCTGCTGAAAGGCAAGGGAAATCTTTTTTTATTATAAACTTCTATCGAAAATGAAGTCGGTTAATGATGAATGCATATCTTTAAAAAGCTAATTCATCAGTGAAACCACTTCTTCGATTTTATGCCGACAGAAAGCAAAAAGACAGCCGACAAAACCAGGACACCCAAGCTAAGCGATGCTGAACAGGTAGCTGAATTTATGGAGAAACTGGATCACCCACTTAAAGCAGAAATCGAGGCTGTCAGGCATATTATAAAGAACGCCAGCCCGTTGATTTCCGAGCGCATTAAATGGAACGCGCCAAGCTATTACACGTCGGCTGATTTGCTGACATTCAATCCCAAAACTACCAAAAACGTACAGATCGTATTTCACCACATCGCGATCGTCGATATTAAGTCCGATCTGTTGGAAGGCAATTACAAGGATCGGCGGCTGGTGCATCTTCTGGATATGGCAGAGGTAATGGCAAAAAAAGCCGAACTGGAAAGGATTATACAGGAATATGTAAGTTTGGTTAATTAACCACTTACCGATGTAACCTATTGTATCGCAAGTCTAAATTTCCGTAATTGCTTCCGTATAACTTTCCCCAACAAAGCCGTGAAAAAACTGATACTGGCAGTCGCCTTATTGGCCGCATTTTCCTGTAAAAAAGAAGACAATCCTGATCCTGTTTTTCAAACAACTATTTCAAAACAGCAGGCTCCATTCGGGTCGGCAACAGCCGATTTGAAGCTTAAAAAAGTGTATTACAATGGCTATATTCAGAACGAATATATTTACGCTGGCGACAAACTCAGTGAGAACAAAAGATTCACACCACTCGCCCAGCCGATCCATTTCGCAACTGGTGAGTTCAGACATAACGGCCCATTCCTTTCATCATACGAAATCCAGATGCGAGCCAGTTTGCAAACAGATCCGGCTAACCCAGTGGTTCCAGGATTCCAGCCGACCTTTGTAACACGTTACGCAGTTCCGGAAACCGATTCCGTGCGAAGCCTGGCAGTGAAGTCCTATCCAGCCAATGAAGTCTTTTTTACAGATTATTTCTTTGATAAATCAGGCTTTATCACTCGGAGAGAAACCTCAAAAAAGGACGGAACGGATCAGCCAACCGTGATCTACTACACCCGAAATGCCGCGCATGATATTTCACGCAGCACCGTGGTTTATCCCGCAATCGGTTCCGAACAGCATGAACTTGTATATGATAACCATCCCAACCCGTTCTTCTATTTGGGAATGGATCATGCAGGACTGATCGGCACCAAGTCTCTTAGCCCGCATAATGCTGTAAAAGAAACGATTACACCTGTGGACGGCACTAAGTATACGATTCACTATATCTATGAATACCTGCCTAATGGCTATCCCAAAAAGGTGACTGTGACGGATGAATCGATTCAGAATTCAACCTACACGCTTACATTTGAATACTAACATCAGTCGTTACAAGTCCTTCGCAAAGCAAACACTGTTTTCAATCCCGACATACTGCCCGTAATTGGGCGTTCGTGCATAACCGTTCTTCTCGTAAAGGGCAATCGCTTCCGGTTGCCTTTTACCGGTTTCAAGGACACACCGGGTATAACCCAACTCTTTCGCCCATTGTTCCAGCTCAGCTAGCACCCGTGTCGCAATGCCTTTCTTGCGGCCTTCTGGTGAAACGTACATACGCTTCACTTCCATTGCAGCCTCATCAAATGCTTTAATAGCCCCGCAACCAATCGGAGTGCCGTTTTCATAACACACGACGGCGTGCCGGATCTTGTCTATTTTATTGAATTGAGAATAAAAGGAATGATCCTCTCCGTCCCTTGCCGCCAAATCGGCGTCGAGCAGCTTTACTAATGCTTTGAAATCCGGATCATCGGAATCTGTTCTGCGTGTCTCTATCATTGTAATTCTTCAAGTTCTACTATTTTTGGCGTTCTGGTGAGCCAATGGATGATCAACCAGGCCACAAGATAAGTAAAACCGCAAATCGTAAAAATGATATTATAACCGGCCTGAATATTCCCTGCTGTTTTATAAGTGTCCAGCAGGTTGCCGATCAGGATCGGAAACAATATTCCCCCTACCGCACCGGCCATTCCGCCGATCCCCACCACCGAACTTACGGCTTGTTTGGGAAAAAGGTCAGACGGCAACGTAAACACGTTCGTAGCCCAGGCCTGATGCAATGCCACCGCAAAGCTGATCAGCCCCACAGCCATCCAGACGCCGGTCGCAAACTGGATCAGGATCACCGACAATTCAAGGAATGCGAACGCCAGCAAAACGGTTTTACGCGCTTTCAAAGTCGGCCAGCCGCGTTTGATCAGCCAGGAAGATAAGTAACCGCCTCCAATGCTGCCGATGGTGGTTGCGGTATAAATCAACATTAGTTCAAAACTTGGTTTTTTAAGGTCGAGATTAAACGTTGAAGCAAAGTAAGAGGGCAACCAGAACAGAAAAAACCAGTAAATCGGGTCAATAAGGCCTTTTCCAGTGATATATGCCCAGGTCTGAGGAAATGTAAAAAGTTTAATCCATTTGACGGGCTGCTTCTCCGCCTCATTTTCATCCTGGTCCTGACCGCTGATAATGTAATGCAGCTCTTCCTCACTCAACCGCTTCTGTTTGGCCGGAATATCATAAAATATCAGCCAGAATATCAACCAAACAAATCCCAGCGCCCCTGTGATCCAAAACACCTCCTGCCAGCCATAATGACTTAATATCCAGGGCACCAGCATCAATGCAACGACCACGCCAACGCTCGTGCCGGCATTGAAAAGCCCGGTGGCCAGCGCCCGCTCCTTTTTGGGAAACCATTCAGCCACCGTTTTTACCGCTGCCGGATAGTTACCCGCCTCACCAAGGCCCAGTCCGACACGTGCCAGGCCGAACCCAAATGCGCTGCGTGCAACGGCATGCAGCATACCAGCAACACTCCAGAATACGATGGTAAACGAGTAACCGGCCTTCGTCCCGATCTTATCGATCAGCCAGCCAAACACCAATAGACCGAGCGCATAGGCAGCGGTGAATGCCATCACAATGCGTGCAAAATCGGTTTCTGTCCATACAAATTCCTTTTCAAGAATGGGTTTGAGCAAACCAATAATCTGCCGGTCAAGGTAATTAATGGTCGTGGCGAGGAACAGCAGGACCACGATGATCCAGCGGTAATTTTTGGTTTTACCCATTGCTAAGCCAGTTTTTGTACAAATTGGAGAAAATGCGCTTTCAAGCCGTCCCAGTTCTTATTTTTGATCAGATCCTTATCAAATAATTGCCCACCAATGCCCAGACCGTTTGCTCCGGCTTTCAGGAAAGCGGCCATATTCTCCAGGCCTACTCCGCCCGTCGGCAACAGCTTCAACTGATTCATAGGCGCTTTGAGGTCCTTGATGTATTCGGGGCCGAGTGAAGTGGCAGGATATATTTTCACCATCGAAGCGCCGAGAGTCCATGCATTGTAAATTTCAGTAGGAGTAAATGCTCCTGGAAACACCGGAATTCCCTTTTTTACACAGGATTTGATTACTTTTTTACTAATTACCGGTGTTACTATAAACTGTGCACCTGCTTCCAGCGCCAAATCGAGGTCTTCCTTCGTACATACTGTTCCTGCACCAATATTCAAGCCATAATGCTCATTTTCAATCGCATAACGGATCATATCCGTAGCTCCCGGCGTGTTCATGGTGATCTCGACAGTCGTGAGTCCGGCCTCCCGGTAAATGGGTAGGATGCTTTTGAGGTCTTCCGGCGAAACGTTGCGGATGATGCCGACGAGCGGCGCTTTATTAAATAACTCCCATGAAAAAGAATGCTCACTCATAAATTTGTTTTATTCAATGTTAACTGCTGATTTTCAAATATTCGAATATGTCCGATGGTGGCAGCGCGGTCCACGATTTCAGAAGGAATAATGGTCGTTCTCCCCGACAGGTTCAATGCTTCGATTGCCACTTTATAGGGCTGGTAAAGATTATTTCCGCCGCAAAGGATGAGACGCGCATCTGTTTCTCTCGTCAAATCACGGATTTCGTGGCCAATCAACAGCCCGCTCAGGAACATTCCATTCTGCCTTTTATCTAATAAATCAAAAAGCTGGTTGGTTCTTACTGTAAATAACGCATTTAAAATATTCCCGGAGCCAGATTCCCTGATACCCGCGCGGAACGCCTTCCACGCTTCCCTGGACAGCTCCGGCTGCTGGTAATGCTCGATGGAATCTTTTAGAATGCTGTGAGAAGCCATTAAATTGAAGACTTCACCAGTCATAAAGGTCTTAAAATCAAGCAATAAGCCATCTCGAACAAACATATGCTTCGAGTGCGTGCCTGGAAAAATAAAGATGGCCTCTTTGCCCGAAAGTTCCATAGATGCGGTCAGACCAATGAGCTGCGTTTCTTCGCCCCGCATAACGTCGTGGTCGCTTTTCACGCCTGACACGAGGATGATCTCATGACTAAAATCCTCCTCCTCGCTGAAATACATTGAAACAACATGACTGCCGTCGAGCGAAAATGGAAGATTTGCATAAGGTATCTGCTGCATTCCGATCGAGGATGATGCCATACCCGACAATACAACAGGCACACCTTCGAAGTCAAGGCCGGTTTGTGCGGCCAGTGCGGCAATTTGTCTGGATAGTATTTTTCTGAAAAATGTCATACGATCTTTTACTTCGGCCTCATCCGCCTCTTTCCAGGCATTATAAGCCACCCCGATCCCATTGGGCGAAGTTACCTCACCCACCACATTGTGATCTGTCACATTTACCACTCTTAACCGAAAGGAGGAAGTCCCCCAGTCACAACTCAGCAGGTATTTTTTCATAGTCGTATGGTTATACCCCGGACTGAAGCCCGGGGTTAAGGAATCCTTGGTGCCGAAGGCACTCTATATGGAAGTGCCTTCGGCACTCCGCGTCACCGCCCCTTAACCCTGGACTTGAGTCCGGGGGCCGAGGCCGGTGCGGGGGCCGAGCCGAGCGCAAACGCGACGTAAGTACCGCCGGGTTTTAACCCGTAGCGCGTACCGCCCGCGGCGATCGCAATATATTGTTTTCCGTTCACCATATAGGTGATTGGTGTTGCAAAGCCGCCAGCTGGCAATTTGTACTCCCACAATATCTTTCCCGTTTTAGTATCAAAAGCGCGCAACTTTTCGTCATAAGTGGCTGCAATGAAGAGCAGGCCACCGGCAGTAACTACCGGTCCGCCATGGTTTTCGGTGCCCGTTGGCGGAATACCCTGCTTTGATAGTTCAGGATATTCGCCCAGTGTAACTTTCCACAAATACTCGCCGGTATTCAGATCGACCGCATTCAGCGTTCCCCACGGCGGTTTAATGGCCGGATAATTGTCCTGGTCGCGAAACTGTACATTGCCATTGTTGATATAGGGCGGCCGGTATGGAAAATCCGCATTGCTTTTGGCAACCTCCGCGGTTTGCGCATGAATATCGTTTGCAGCAGGTTTTCTTTCCATATTCAGCAGGAAATTGACGATCGCAGTGCGGTCTTCTTTGGAAATGTGCTGGAATGAAGGCATCCTGCCCCGGCCCGTTTCGAGCAATGCGCCGATCTGCTCGCGGTTCATGCGTTGTCCAATGTCTTTCAAAACCGGATAAGCCTGCGTGACAGCCGAGGCCGTCGCTCCCTTGGAGTCAGTGGCATGACAAGCCGCGCAGTTCGCATTGAACAACACCGCACCTTTTGACAACGCCTGGCCTTCCTGACCGGACTTACCATCGCGCATTTTAAGCCACCATAGCATATTATTGCCATTCACATACATCACACCATTCGGATCAGCAGCCGTGCCACCCCATTCTGCACCACCGCCAATGCCGTATAGCAAGCCACCCAGCAAGTCGGGCGGCTGATTTTTTGATCCTTTATTGCTGTTTCTGAAACGGTCGAGCACGTAGCCGTGCGCCTCGGGAGTGCGTGTGGTAATATCGGCCTCTGTCAATGTTTGATTGGCAAATGGGGCCGGTTTGGAAGGTACGGGCTGCGTGGACCACGGCTGCTCTCCGGGCAACGGTTGCGCATGAGGAACCGGCACTTCCTTGACAGGAAACAACGGCTTACCTGTATCGCGGTCAAACACAAAAATGTAACCATCTTTGGTAGCCTGTGCCACCGCATCAATCATCCTGCCATTCCGCCTGACGGTGATCAGGTTCGGCGGGCAGGGAATATCCCTATCCCAAAGGTCATGATGAACTGTCTGAAAATGCCAAACCCGCTTGCCGGTTGCTGCATTGAGTGCTATTACGCAGTTGGCAAAAAGGTTACTCCCTTTTCTTGCCCCACCATAAAAATCCACTGAAGGCGAGCCCGTACCCAGAAAAACCATTCCACGTTTCTCATCGATCACCATTCCAGCCCAGCAGTTGGCGCCTCCGAGTTTTTTATACGAATCCTTCGACCAGGTATTATATCCATATTCACCCGACAACGGAATCGTCCGGAAAACCCATGCGACCTTACCCGTACGAACATCGAATGCGCGAATATGACCAGGCAAAGCATCGCCGCCCTCCGACACCGACGATCCGGTGATGAGCAGGTTTTTATAGATCACGCCCGGCGTTGTATTTCGGATATTAAACTGATAAGGGTCATACCCGTAGGTTTCCGGATCGCCCAGTCCATCGTGGAAATCCACTTCACCATTCTTGCCAAAATCTTTTACCAACTGCCCCGTTTCTGCATTCAAAGCAAACAATCCCGGTCCGGCGGTAAACAAAATGCGCTTATTCTTCCCTTCCGACCAGTAAACCACTCCGCGCATAGGATGATATCGCGGCCGTTTACCCTCAAACGGATCGAATTTCCAGAGTTCCTTGCCTGTGGCCGCGTCAATGGCGAACACTTTAAGCTTTGGCGTGGTGCCGTACATAATGCCGTCGATCACAATCGGCTGGCATTGGATGTCCATTCCACGCTCGCTTGGCTTGTTGTTTTCGCCTGTGTCATAGGTCCAGGCGGGTTTCAGGTTTTGGACATTGTCTTTGTTGATTTGAACCAATGATGAATACCGGTTACCGGCATTGTTGCCGCCATAAACCGGCCAATCGGCGTTCTTTTCATCATCCTGCACAGCCGGCGCGATGCCGCAGAAAACAGCGGCAACGGCCAGCAATAGCACATATTTAACGGGAAGCTGGATCATAAATGGTTAATCGTTGGTCTGTACATACATTGCATCGCTACGCGATGCGGCATTCTGGCGTGTGGGTGACGTGCCTGCCTACCCACATGGCATCGCTATGCGATGCGACGTGGCAACACGTGTGCCGTCAGGCACACCATGTCGGTAGAAAAAAAATGTCACCACACCGATTTTTTTGCATCCCGTAGGGATGGAATGTGTTGGTCCGGCAGATGGCGCAGCGTCATTGGTTCAAATTCGGGTTAATGGACGTATCGGTATACGGCAATGGGAACCAATAATTGGCTTTTACGATCGGTTTGATCGGTTGCAGATCGTCGGCACTCTTTTTAGCGTTCGCTGCCTCTACCCTTTCCAGACGCACGAGATCGAACCAGCGTGTACGTTCGCAGGCAAACTCCCACGCGCGCTCCTGCGCGACTTCGTCGGCAAATTGGGTGGCGCTAAGACCGTCTGCCATCGTCAATGGTTTAGTTCCGGCAGTACGGCCCCTTACCCGAACCTTGTTCAATGCGTCGTAAGCCGCCTGATCGGGGCCGCCCGTGCCGCGGGCTTTGGCTTCTGCATAGATAGTGAGGACGTGCGGGTATCGCATCATCACCGACGGCAGCGAAATGCTGGACGTCACGATATTGCCTTTGATATACCACTTTTGATAATAGGGATGTTTGGTCAAACTGTTTTGCCAGGGGATTTTGGTGGCTCCCAAACCAAACTCCGTACGGAAAGTTGCATCCTTGCGCGGACCAGCCGGGAACTCCTTGAAGAAATTCAGTTCCGCAAACATATCGTCCCAGCCACCTTCCTCACCGGGCATAGTGGTATTGCCGTAAGTTGCATTGGCCGTGCCGCTTCCGCCCAGGTAACCGCTGATTTGAAAAACCGCCTCTTTGGTGCCAGAAGACGCCGGGTCATTTTCAAAAACCGCAGCAAATGTTGGCAGCAGCTCGAAACCATAAGTACCTGCATTGTCGATCACTTCCTTGGCTTTGGCGGCGGCAAGATCGTATTTATCGGTCTGCTTCAATGGCCAGCCTGCCATCGTGAGGTATACATCCGCCAGAAATGCCTTTGCAGAACCCTTATTAGGCCTTCCCGGATCACGTTTGGCGTTGGGCAGATTGGTTTCCGCAACCTTCAAATCTGCTACAATCAGGTCATACACTTCCTGGGGAGTAGATTTTTTGATCGTCAGAAGATCATCTGAATATTCTCCGGCCAAAACCAATGGAATATTCCCCCAGAACCGCGTAAGCCAGTAATAAGAGAATGCACGGACAAAGTGCGCCTCGCCCACGATAATGTCGATCGTAGCCTTGGTACCCTGCGTCTTTTCCCAATTATTAATCACATTATTGGCTCCCTGAATAGCTTTGTAGCAGCCATTGTAAACCGCATTCGAGCGTTGGTTAGTCGTCGAAACATTAAATTGGTCGAACTCACGCCAATCGGCTTTATTGCTCGCCGGGTGCGTGGTAACATCATCGGCACCGAGTACAGCCGCATTGGCGGAAGGGTGTAAAAAACCATAACCCCATTGATTGGCCAAGCCTTTGTAGGCACCTGTCAATGCAGATTCAAGCCCGTCCTGCGTGGAGAGTACATTAGGGCCATATAAAAGTCCGGTCGTGTCTTCGTCCAGATAATCACTGCAACCCGCGCCGGTAAGCATTAATCCGGCAAGAAGAAATATTGGTAGTTTTTTCATTTGAAATATCTTTAGAGCTTAAGGCATTTGAGTTAGAATCCCACTGTCAATCCCACGGTATACACTTTTGCATTGGGATAAGAACCCCTGTCTATACCAATGGCGGTGTCGGTGTTGGAGCCGACATTGCTGGATTCGGGATCCGGACCGGTGTATTTCGTGATCGTGAGCACGTTGGTTGCGCTGGCAAACACGCGGATGTTGGCTTTATCCTTGAAAACCGAAGAGGGCACATTGTAGGACAAACTGATATTTTTGAGCCTCACAAAACTGCCATTCTCCACAAACCGGCTCGACTGCGTAAACGGCTGGTAGGTTTTGGTAAATGCAGGAATATCGGAATCCTCGTTGCCCGGACGGTAGTAGTCCCGGATCTCCGTCAACAGGAACTGACGTGCTTCTCCCGACCCGGACATCGCCCCGGCGCGGGTATAGTTCAGTTTATCTACTCCAAATGCGCCCTGGAAGAACACATTCAAAGTAAAAGCTGAATAAGTAAATGTATTATTCCAACCGCCTGTCAGCTTAGGAAATGCGCTTCCAACGATCTGAAAATCGTCGGTGGTGATGGCATTATCGCCATTTACGTCCTGATAATGCGGGTCGCCCGGCA
Source organism: Dyadobacter sp. MSC1_007 (assembly GCF_023667495.1). GTDB lineage: Bacteria > Bacteroidota > Bacteroidia > Cytophagales > Spirosomataceae > Dyadobacter. The sequence goes on along the minus strand of NZ_JAMOZL010000016.1, from coordinate 68,815 downwards.
CGCGGCCCTGCTTGGCTGCAATATCTGCCTCATTTGGTTTGAAGGTGCCCAGATACCGCAGTCCCCAATAGGAACCCAGCGGCTGACCCGGCATGAGCATAAACTCGTTGGTAATCGACATTCCTCCACCGGCTCCGGTACCCGTTCCAAGCCTTGGCAATCCGCCGAGACTCACCACCTGATTTTTCAAAGTCGAAAAATTAAGATTCGTTTCCCAGGTAAATTTTCCTTTTTCGATAGGCGTACCTCCGATAGCAAATTCAAAACCCTTATTCTCGATCTCACCTACGTTGCGCGTTTGCGTGCCACCTCCGGCGTAATTGGGTAATGCGACATTGAGCAGCAAATCGGTGGTTTTCTTGTGAAAGTAATCTGCCTCAACGTGCAAACGGCCGTTCAGGAACTCCATTTCGATACCGATGTCGGTTTGTTTTGTCGTTTCCCATTTCAGGTTTTTGTTGCCCTGATTGCCCTGAATCACACCGGCTGTCACGCCTGTATTGTTAAACCCAACCTGTGTAGAATTGTATGGCGACAACGTTGCGTACGGATTGATCGCCTGGCTGCCTGTCATTCCCCAGCTTCCGCGCAATTTCAAATTGCTGAACACATTCAGGTTTTTGATAAATTCTTCCTCAGACAATCGCCATCCAATTGCCACTGATGGGAAAATACTATTGCGGTTATCCTCGCTGAACTTCGAAGAACCATCCCGGCGTATCGCTGCGGTAAGCAGGTATTTGTCTTTAAATGCATAGTTCACGCGGCCCAAAAGCGAAAGCAATGTCCATTTCGAAAACCCTGAACCTACCGTTGCCGCCGAATTGCCGCCGATATTGTTATAGCCAAGTTGCGGAAAGCGCAGTCCATTTGCCGTTGCCGTGAAATTCTTGTCGGTAAACTGCTGCGTTTCAAGCACAGCGACGGCGTTGATTGAATGGTTGCCGAAGGTCCTGTTGTAGTTCAATGCATTGGTGTTCTGCAAGGTAACCTGGCCGGACGAAAAACGTGTCGCATTGGGATTGTTGTTCGATAAGCGCTTGCCATTGAAGTTCCTGTTCTGGGCATCGAGGTAATTGATCGCATATTGCAGATCAAGCGATAGCCCCGTAACAGGAAGTTGGTAAGTCAACCCACCGATCGCATTGATGTTCATCCGGTCCGTGTCGATGGATTTGTCGTACAAATGATCCAGCGGGCTGCGGGACACTGATCCCGTCGGATCTGCAAAGGTAGGCTGACCATCTGCACCGTAAGCAGGCGTTGTCGGCGCCCATTGTAATGCTTCGATCAACGCGCCACCGCCGTCGGTGTTGTGATTGCCGGTTTTAGCGCCCGATATGTTCAGTCTTAATGATAAGTTTTTGTTGAGTTGTGTATTGAGGTTCGTGCGCAGGACGTAGCGTTTGAAACCACTATTCTGGACAATACCCTTCTGGTTCACATAGTTACCCGATATCAAAAAAGAGGTTTTTTCATTTCCACCAGAAACGGTAACCTGATGTTGCTGGCCGCTTCCCCGGCGATAAACCAGGTCTTGCCAGTCGGTACCGCCATTTTTTTGGAAATCTGCTACCTGCGCCTCGGTAAAAGGCGGATTTGAACCGGTTGCAGCAGCACGTGCATTCACAATCGCGGCGAACTCGCCGGCAGGCAGGATATCAAACGTCTTGATCACATTCGAAACACTCCCCTGGCCTTCGTAAGTCACTTTAATGCCTTTGGTTCCTTTCTTCGTTGTGATAATCACAACCCCGTTCGCACCGCGGCTTCCATAAATTGAGGTAGAAGCTGCGTCTTTTAGTATTTGCAGCGACTCGATGTCATTGGGATTCAACAGATTATAATTTGCTCCGACAAAGCCATCGATCACATACAACGGATCATTATTACCCAGCACAGAGTTGGCCCCCCGCACGCGCACCCGCGAATCGCCGCCAGGCGCTCCATTCGACTGCGTCACCTGGACGCCCGCAGCCCGGCCCTGCAATACCTGATCCAGACGCGTAATGGGTTGCTGGGAGAACTCCCTTGTCGACACGACGGACAATGCGCCCGTTACGTCGGTTTTCTTTTGGGTACCATAACCCACCACCACCAACTCGCCCAGACTCCGCGATTCCTGGATCATCTTAATTTCAATCGAAGAGCGGTTATTGATCGCAACCGTCTGACTTTCGTAACCGATAAAAGAAAAAACAAGCGTTCCATCTCCGGGCGCATTCAGTACAAAATTACCCTCGCCGTCAGTCACAGTACCCTGCGAGGTCCCACTGATCAGGATGCTCACCCCGGGAAGGGCCGCATTGTCCTGATCTGTCACTTTTCCGGTCACCCTGGCATTCTGAGCAGAGAGATAACTCTGGCTCAGAATGAGGTATACCAAGCATAAACTCAGCAATTTTCTCATGGTCATTGATAGATATATTTATACTTAAAAATTAAAAAATACTATTTTGAAAAACACAAGGAAACACAGGCCCATACCTCCCGGTTTGCGCCGGAAACAGGCATTCAGCATGAGTCTAGTCAGGTTTCTTTCTTAGGGCTTTCTGGCAATCATTACCAGTCGACGACCGATCCGTCAAGGGCATTATAGGTCTCGGGGTTTTTCCAATCGTGCCCGATTTTGTCTTTCAGCTGGTCTTCATCAAGCTCGATTCCCAATCCGGGCTTGGTCGGAACCATAACCGTTCCGTCTTTTTGTAGTTTAAATGGCTCTTTCAGGTAGCCCTCGCCCAATGTGACTTGCTCCTGAACCAGGAAGTTCGGGACACTAGCCGCCAGTTGCAGGCCGGTAGCCAGGGATATCGGGCCCATCGGGTTGTGCGGGGCGATAGGGACGTAATAGGCTTCGGCCATTCCGGCTATGATCCGGCCTTCGGTAATGCCGCCCGCGTGGCAAAGATCGGGCTGCACGATGCTGGCAGCGCCCTTTTCCAGAATTTCCCGAAAGCCCCATTTGGTAAAAATGCGTTCACCGGTAGCAATGGGAATATGCGTTCCGCGTGCGATATCGACGAGTGTATCCACATTCTGAGCCTGGCAGGGTTCCTCCACAAACATGGGCTGATATTGTTCCAATTCCTTGATCAGCACCTTCGCGGTTTGCTGGGGAACAGCACCGTGAAAATCAATGGCAATGTCCATTTCTGGTCCGCCTGCTTCCCTTAACGAAGCAAAATTATCAGCCGCATACCGGATGAATGCCGGGTTTTCGACAATGTTGGAGGGGTTTTTCTTGGCAACACCCGTTTTGATTACTGTAAAACCTTCCGCTTTGCGCTTTTTCATATCCTCCGCATTGGCCGCACGCCCATATACGCGTACCCGGTCGCGGGTCGGCCCACCTAGGAGCTCATATACAGGCACGCCCAGCAATTTACCCTTAATATCCCACAGCGCCTGATCGATGCCGCTCAAAGCGCTCGTCAAAATAGGCCCGCCGCGATAGAATGCATGCCGGTAAATGGCTTGCCAGTGATGCACCACAGCCCGCGGATCTTTGCCGACGAGATAAGGCTCAATTTCCTGAATGGCCGTTTTGATCGTCAGCGCGCGGCCTTCCAGTAGCGGCTCACCGAGTCCGACAATGCCCGCATCAGTGTGGATTTTGAGAAATATCCAGCGTGGCTTGACCAGGAATGTCTCCAACTTCGTGATCTTCACCTTGCCATAGGCCTGAAAAACAGGCGGCGCGGCGGCATAGGAAGTTTTGGGCAGCAAAATAGAGCCCGTTGCTGCAATGCCCAGCACCGACTGGATAGCCGAGCGGCGCGACAGCGTGGTTTTTTGGTTTGATTTCATTGGGTTCGTGGTTACCAGTTATGGATCGCGCCGTCGGGACTTTTCAGGATCGGGTGCGGGAATTTGGTCTTTTCCTTTACCTCCATAATGAATGTGGCCTTTTTAGGGTCAAACTTTACTCCCAGGCCCGGTGCGTCGTTGAGATACAGCTTACCGTTTTTGAAATTGATAAAATCCTCGTTGAAATAAGGCGGTCGTTCCGGCTCCCCACCGCCAAGCTCCATCAGGGCCCGCGCCGGGCTGCTCGATCCCAGCACATGCACCAGCGTAGCCGTCGACAATGGCCCTGTAAAATGCGGTATCATACCTACATAATGCGTCTCACACATCGAAGCCAGTTTTTTGAACTCGCCGATTCCGCCGGTATTGGGTAACGTGAACCGGGTGTAATCGATCCAGCGGTTTTCTATGAATTCGTTCGAATCCCAACGGTCGCCAAACTGCTCGCCAACAGCAATAGGCACCTTGGTCATTGCACGCACCGTTTTGTACACCGAAGGATTTTCCGACCGTACGATATCTTCGACGAAATAGGGTTCAAGCGGCTCCAATGCGGTGCAGATCTTCAATCCGTCCGTCATATCAAATCGGGTATGCAGGTCAATGGCCCACTTTCCACCGCCACCCACAGCCTCGTCGATCCTTTTACAGAACTCGATCGTCTTTTTTACATTATCATAAAAATCGAATGGCTGGTCACCGTTACCGCCGGTAGGGCCGATACGGTAAGAGCGCAAACCAGCTTCAATGCAATCCCTGGCCCGTTCTTCTTCTGTTTTCGCCTTAGAAGCCCTGAAACCAGTTGCATAGCATTCCACATAATCACGGGTAGCGCCGCCCAGCAACTCATAAACGGGCACATTCAGGGCTTTGCCTTTGATATCCCAAAGCGCCATTTCCAACGCGCCCAATGCGTGCAGCTTTTCACGTCCGGGCGGGTAAAACATCCCCCGGTACACATTCTGCCAGATATGCTCGATCCGGAACGGGTCCTCGCCAATCATCATCTGGGCGCATTGCTCGATCATATCTTTCGAGCCCCCCTCCCCGATGCCAATAATGCCGCCATCCGTCTCGATCTCCACAATGCCCCGCGCCTGGTTGAAAAGCGGCTTATTGTAGCCCGGCGCAGCATAATACCGGATCTTTGTAATCTTCATTTTCGAAGCCGCCTCGGCCTTCATCAACGGAAAGCCTGTCGCCACGGCCGCCGAGCCGAGGACGGCTGTTTTTATAAAATTTCTTCTTTGCATTGGGTTTGAGTTTGGTCAAGTATTGTTCGGATTTGTGTAAAAGTGGTCGGGTTTTGTCAGGTGTGGTCAGATGTTGTCATGTGGATCAGGTAGTTGTCAGGTATGGCGGAGCGTTGTTGTTAGTCGTCGGGTGTTGTGAAAATATTTTTGTCGTATGTTATTGATAAACAAAATGTTAATTCCATAATGCATTGACGCGAAAACGGGTTAAATGTACGTTGCCAATTAAGGAGGCTCCTATGGAGCCGGGCTTTCGTGCCGTTCTTTGCCATTCCTAGAAATAGGAGGCTCCTAGGGAGCCAGACGTTTGTGCCGTTCGTCGTCCATTCCTAGAAACAGGGGGCTCCTGTGGAGCCTGGCCTTTGTGCCGTTCATTACCGTTCCTAGAAACAGGGGGCTCCTGTGGAGCCTCGCATTTTATGCCGTTCATCGTCCATTCCTAGAAACCGGGGGCTCCTATGGAGCCTCGCTTGCCGGATTTTGCCCCGCAGGGGCTTCCTGTTTCTAGAAAAAAGGGAACCGGATCAATCGCGACTCCGCAGGAGTCCCCTAAAAAATCGCCGGCACCGGCTATCCTTCTCCCTTCCGATAACCATTTTTCCAACACCTGACTATTAATGACAATACCTGATCAAACCTGACAACACCCACCCCGCTATCCTCCAACCTGCACCGTTCTCGCCTTCGACGATTCCCTGGCAATCAGCTTGGCTTCCATTAGAATCTGCTTCATGCCTTCTTCCGGGTTCTTTAATTTTTTCAGCAGGTATTCCACTGATGTTTTTCCCAGCATTTCCAACGGTTGGCGCACGTAGGTAATCGGGCAGTAATACAAGTCGAATACCTCGGCCTGACCGAAACTGACGATAGCCATGTCGGACGGCACTTTCAGGCGCAACTCGTTAATGTATTTCAAACCATTGATAGCCAGACCGTAAGTCGCGAAAATGATCGCTTCAACGCGGTGTTCGGCCGATAGTATCTCATCGATGGCCGTTTTTACCTCGCTATCCATTGCTTCGAAATGCACTTCTTTGAGCCAGGATTCATGGAATTCGATATTGTTGTCACGCAGGGCATGCTTGTAACCTCTCACACGCTCCTCCATGTGGTACATGTTCGATTTATAAGCCATGATACCAATTTTCGAATAGCCGCTTTTAATCAGATGAATGCCGGCGTCGTAGGATGCCTTGTAATTGTTGGTCGCTACAAAGTCGGTCTGGATCTCGGGGAAATGCCGGTCCAGCAGCACAAACGGTATATTTCGCTCTTTGAGATAATGCACCTGGTTTTCAGAACCTTCACAGGAAACGATAATGAAACCGTCGACCTGCCGGTTGATCAATACATTCAGTAAATCCCAGGACTTTTCCGCATGCTCATCGCAGCTGCCAATAATGACGGTGTAGCCATTCTTTTTGGCCTCATCTTCCACAACGCGGGCGATGTTGGCGAAAAACGGGTTTGAAATATCAGCTATAATGAGCCCTATCGTGTGTGTTTTACCGCTTCGCAGGCTTTTGGCCAGATGATTAGGCTGGTAGTTCAGATCCTTTGCAATCTGCCTGATCTTGTGGGCGATGGCCTCCCCCACCCTGGTTTCCTTCTCTTTTCCGTTCAGGACATAAGAAACCAGGGCGGTGGAAACACCTGCCTGCTGCGCGATATCTTTGAGCGATACTTTTTTCATGGACGTATAAGCGTGCCGTCGAATTTTCTTACTTGCCAGTTGGATTTAGTGCCGATCGGGTACTTTGCAGCCTCTTTTTCGTTGATATCCACGCCAATCCCGGGTGCCTCATTAACAGACATATAGCCGTTTTTCATGATAGGGCAACCCGAGAAAACTTCGAGTGTTTTGTCGTTGAACTGCACCGCTTCCTGAATGCCGAAATTCCAGACAGCAAGGTCGATATGGGCGTGGGCGGAATGGCCTACCGGCGACACGTCACCCGGGCCGTGCCAGGCTGTTTTGATATTAAACCACTCTCCCAATCTCGCCACTTTCATCGCAGGCGTTACCCCACCGATCTGCGAGACGTGGATGCGGATATAGTCGAACCACTGGTTGACCATTGGTTCGAGGAATTCATTGATATTGTTGAAAAGCTCGCCCATGGCCAGCGGCACAGTAGTGCTTTGCCGCAGCAATTTGAACCATTTCATGTTTTCCGGCGAGAATGGATCTTCGATGAAAAATGGCCGGAAGTCTTCTAATTTCTTGATCATATTGATCGCATTCATCGGCTGCACCCGCTCGTGAATGTCGTGCAGCAGCTCCACTTCTTCGCCGCAGCTTTTTCTTACCGCTTCAAAAAGAATGGGTATGGCTTTCAAATAGGCATTTTCATCCATGTAATTGTCGGTAGCCCCACCGAAATTCGCTTCTTTGAAGTCGGGTTTCTGGGTGGTGCTGCCTACAGCGCCATATCCGCCCTGCTGGATACGAATGTAACGGTAACCCTGCTCCTGTATGCTTTTGACGCTTTCGACAGTTTCCTCCGGCGTGCGGCCATTGGCGTGGGTATAGCAAGGCACGGCGAAGCGCGACTTCCCGCCTAAGAGCTGATAAAGCGGCATTCCCGCCCGTTTACCTTTGATATCCCATAGTGCCTGGTCGAGCCCACTGAGCGCATTGTTGAGCACCGGACCATTGCGCCAGTAGGAGCTCACATAAGCGCCCTGCCACATATCCTCGATGTTGTCGACATCCTTCCCGACGCAAAATTCATTCAGGTAAGTGTTGATCGCCACCAGCACCACCTGGGCCCGTTGCGTGAATGTGGCGCAGCCCAGCCCGTACAAACCCGGCTCGGAGGTTTCCACCTTGACTACGATCAGGTTGGAACCCTGTGGGGCCGTAGCAATGGCGCGCACGCTTTTGATGGTTACGGGCTTCATGGCTTTGGCATACTGCGGCGTTTCCCTGTCGGCCCTGGCCTGTGCGTTTGGCATTCCTCCGAACAGGCCCAAAATTCCTGCCGAGCCGCTGAGCCCTAATGCTTTCATCGTGTCCCGGCGGCTCATTCCGCTGTCTTTCATGTGATTATGGTTAAAGGTTTAAGAATAAATATCGTTGCTGGTAAAAAGCTATTTTTTATCCCACCATACCCTCGTATTCAGATCATTGGGACCTTGCCGGGCATTGGCATCGTTCACATTCTGTAAATTCACCACGATCTCACTGTCGGGATAAGGCATGCGACGGATAAAGTCTTCTTTGATTTCCGAACCGGGATATGGGTTCTTTTTCAATGCCGGGAAACCGCTTCTCCGAAAATTGGCCCACGACTCGTTGCCGTCCAGGAACGTAGCCACCCAGTATTGTGTATTAATGTCTTCGAGCTCCTTACCTTTTGTCAGCGGATGCGCTTTCAGGTAAGCCAGTATCACATCTTCCTTGATGGCCGCACTGGCATCGTACAAGGCCATTTGTTCGAGATTCGCCCGCACGCCCTTGGCAAAATATTCGGCGGCATCACCGGAAACCCAGCCGCGCACGGCGGCCTCTGCGAGCAGTAACTGCACCTGGGCATAGGTAATGTGAAACTCGGGTGCATCCAGTTTAAGTACTGTTTTAAGGTTGATTTGCGTAAAATCCCACAAGCTCACAACCCCGTTCGCAGCCAGCACGGTATTGATCGTCACATCATTATAACCCATCGGCATGCCTATCTGCACTTTCGGGTCCGACGATGCGCGATCGCCTACCTGCTCAGGGCCGCCCTTCGCACCTACATAACGCACGGCAAAAACGGGCAAGCGCGGATCGTTGTTTTCTTTAAGATAATTGACAAAAGGCGCAGCCAGGTAAAAGTTCGTTTTCTCACGTGCAGCAAGGTGATTGGCGATATAATTATTGTAAATCGCTGTGTGCCGGATGATCGAATTGTCTGCATTGCTTGCAAAAACCCCACCAGCAACCGCCTTGGCGACATAACTCTTAGCTGTCGTCGGATCCACTTTGCTCAGCCGCATTCCCGCGCGCAGCATCAGCGAATAGCCTAGTTTCTTCCATTTGGGAACTTCCCCGCCATACAGGATATCCGTCGTCACAGCCGACTGTGCTGGATCCAGTGCACCGGAAGCCTCTTCCAATTCTTTCAATATGTCTTTGTAAATAGCTTCCTGAGCATCGTATTTCGGACGGATCACTTCGCTGATATAGCCTTTTCCTGCTTCGAAATAAGGAATATCCCCATAAGTATCAGTCAGGATCATGAATGCATATGCTTTCCAGATTCGCGCCGAATTGTAAATGTTGGATTGCTGCGGATCGTCTTTCGTCTGCTCAGTGACTGCTACCAGTTGCTTGATTACGTTCCGGTAGAAGTTCACCCAAACCAGCGGTGTATTTGAATTGTTGAGCTGGTTATAGTTACCTCCTGAAAGCGAGCTTCCATAAGGCGTAATCACCTGCTGTACAATGCCGAAGTTATAGCAAAGCATTCCGAGTGTGGAAGTGCCGTCAAGGTAGGTCGTGCTAATGATCGCTTTGTTCAGGATCAGCGACGGGGCAAGCGACGTGGGATCGACTTTGTTGGTATTGATCTCGTCGAACCCGTTATCACATCCGGTAGCCAGCAGCACCGACAGGATGATTGATCCAATATATTTGATTTTTGATTTCATGGGAAAACAGGTTAAGATACCTAGAATTTGACATTCAAATTGAAACCGATGCTCCGGGTCGGCGGTAATCCCGGCCAGAAATCCAGTCCGGTTGCATTATCAGACGAGTTCAGTATTTCCTCCGGATCCATGTTCTCCGTCCATTTCTTGATCACCAGCACATTGTTGGCAACCGCGCTCAATCTAAGTCCTTTCACGAATGATTTTTCAGGTAAAAATTTACCCAGATCATAGCTTAGCGTAACCTGCCGCAGCTTCCAGAACCCAGCATTGAACACAAAATCCTCATTGATACCCAGCGGGTTAATCGATTCGTAGAATGGCTGAACAGCGGATTTGGTTTTATTGGCCTCCCCATCCGGGTTTACGCCGTTACCAATCACAAATCCTTCCGCCCGGCCTGGCAATGTGCGTTTTGACAAACCGTGACGCATGTAATTGATGTTACGGCCGGCGATCATCTTGTGCCCCAACTTAAAGTCGATCAGCGTTGAAAGCGTAATGCCTTTATAGGTAAATGTGTTGGTGATACCTCCAAAATACTTGGGAAGCGCATTCCCTACATTTTTTAATGTGTTGTTTCTCAAAGGCATACCACTATTTTTATCAAACACCTGCCGCCCCTGCGCATCTCTCAGATACGTGAATGTATAGAGCTGGCCCAACGGTCTGCCTACCACCATATTGAGCGTGCGGCCGCCTCCGCCACCAACGGTGATTACCGTGTCTTTTTCAGCCAGACCCAGTTTGAGCACCTTGGAAGTATTATAGGAAACATTGAAGCTCACATCCCAGGAAAAATCCTTCGTTTTAACCGGAGAACCAGTCAGCAAAAGCTCAATGCCCTTGTTCATGCTTCGACCAACATTGATCAGCTGAGCGGTGTACGATGAAGCATCCGAGATCTGTGCCGCCAAGATCTGATCGTCGGTTGTTTTGTGATAATAGGTAAAATCAAAACCCAGCTGGTTATTGAACAGCTTCATTTCAAGACCAGCTTCGGCTTCCTTGATCCGCAATGGTCTCAGGTTCTTATTAGGCACAGTCGAGGCATTAATGCCTCCGACGGGAACCAGCTGGCCCGACGGATTGGGGAACGAGTTGTTATCCACCGCGTAATACAATGCATTAGAATACGGGTTCACGTTATCGGATCCCACCTGCGCATAAGCGGCCCTGAACTTGCCAAATGTGATCCAGGCTGGCAGGTTGGGGAATGCCTGCGAGAATATAAAACTACCTGTGACAGATGGGTACAGAATGCTGCGGTTCTGCGGGGCGAGCGTCGAAAACCAGTCATTACGGGCCGTTACATTCAGGTAAATGAACTCCTTCCACGAAATGGTCGCGGCTCCGTACAGCGAATTGATTTTCTTCTCCGAAAGTTGGTAAAGCGGGTTTTTGACGCGGCCGTTCATCACGGTGTATAGCTTTGGCTGGATGAAATCCTGAACCGTAACGCTGTTGTAATCCATCCGCGCGTACCGCTGGTTTCCGCCAAGCGTCACGTCCACGCCCACATTTCCGAAGGTGTGGTTACCGCCCAGGATAAAGTCAAAATTGCGTTCCGTGTTCCTTCTGATATCCTGTGTAAATGAGCCGTTTACATAACCAGTTGGCGCTTTTGCAATCGGTGCGTAGCCATTGGGAATGTTGTAATCCTGGCTGCGCACATAAAAATCCTGCGCGATCCGGCCTTGCAGATAAAGCCAGTCAGTGAACTGGTATTTCAATGCCACATTGCCAAAAAGCCGGTCTCGGTTGATGTTTTCGAAATGGTAGTTGAGCGAATAGTAAGGGTTGTTTCGCACCAGGAATCTTGAAAACACAAACTCGTCGCCAGTAGCAGTCGTCTGGTTCTGCTTCAAAGCTTCGAATGGCATCGAATTGGCGAGTGTAAAAATCACTGTCGAAGTGGCAAAATCCTGGGTGTCGATCTGCGGGGGATTGGTATTCTTTTCTTTTGAATAATTGATATTACCGAAAGCTGTCAGTCGTTTGGAGATATTCTGGGTAAAACCAAGGTTCACCACTTTCTTGTTAAACTTATTGTTTTCAACGATCCCGCGGTTATCGCTATTCGCCAGGGACAGGCTAAACCCTCCGTTCGTCCCGTTGTTGGACACCGTAATGGTGTTGGTCATATTAGTGCCGGTCCGGTAAAACTTCTTCACACGGCCGCGCACGGGCTCGTAGGGCCATATTTCATCGTCGAACAGCACCTGCGTCATACCCGGTTCGAATTTTTCTCCAAAGCTCCATACGCCCGAAGTCGGATTTTTAGAAGTGGGACGCTTGCCGCCCTCGCCCTGGCCGTATTCATACTGAAAATCGGTGAAATCAAGGGGCGTGTCGGTCGTGAAATTGATATTGTAATCCAGGCCGATACCCTTGCCAGTGCCCCGGTTCTTTGTCGTGATCATGACAACACCGTCTTTTGCCCGCGAACCATAAAGTGCTGCGGCGGTAGCCCCTTTCAGTACGGTCATTGATTCGATATCGTCCGGATTAATGCTAGAGAGCCCGTCGCCACCGTCGGAGCTGTTGGCTGCACGGGGCCCATAATCCCCTCCTCCTGCGAAATTGGAATTGTCGATTGGAACGCCATTCACCACGATCAGCGGGTTGTTCTGCCCACTGAACGATGATTGTCCGCGGATCCGTATCTTGGCCGTGCCACCCGGGCCGGTCGACAGCGAAGATATGTTCACGCCCGCCATTTTCCCCTGTAACGAGCTGACTACGTTGGGTGTACGGTTAGTCGAGATCTGATCGGCATTCACGGTTGCGGTCGCGTAACCCAGCGTTTTGGCCTCTCTTTTGATACCAAGCGCAGTTACCACCACTTCCGTCAGGTTTTTAGATTCCTGCATCATCTGCACATCAATCACCGAGCGGGAACCAACATTAATAGTCTGGCTTACATAGCCAATAAAAGAAAACACAAGACTTGCATTGGCCGGCGCATCAAGCGCATATTTTCCTTCCGAATCGGTTACCGTACCCTGGGATGAGCCGCTTATCAGGACGTTAACTCCCGGAAGCGCCTCTTTACCCTCGCCGGTCACCATGCCTGTGATCCGGCTGTTCTGGGCAAATATTACACTGCTCCATAACCATATGAACAGTGTGATCATCGTACAACATTTTCTCATTTCAAAAATTGGGGTCAGGATTCCATGTGACAGTTTTATGCAAAGCATTCATAAGAACCGTAATCGCTTACGGACACGGGGGCCAAATCAAAACAGACAAAAACAATTCACTACGCCCGGTTAAAACACCAAACGGTCATAGATATACGTATCAAGAAAGTCCATGGCAAACAACTGTTCGCCGTGCCACAACGCAATCAACCAGTACACTCGTCCACTAAAGAGCGCCGCACAGATGGAAAAAATTCATTTAAACGATTAAGCAAACTGTTAAACCTATATTCGATCCAAAAGTTGTTAGTCAGGTGTTTTGTGCTGGTATCTTATCTGGTAATCAATGCAGTTAACGCCGCTGGAATTGGGAAATATAAAATATGTGTGTCTTGGATATTTTATACTTAATCTGATTGTAGGGAAATATTGTGACCAAATGTAAATTTAATCGATTAAACAACAAAATTTCAAAGCAATTATTTTTACATTTTTTCTAAAAATAAACACATATACCAAAAATAGCCTCCGGTTCGCATTAAAGCCCTAAAATGTATTTCAAATAATCATTCATCCGGTTTGCGTAAATGCGGGTTACAACTCGCTTGTTAAGCAGTAAATTTGTGTGATCCTCCAATGATCTTTTTTAAGTCCATCCTATCATGACTTTCTTAAAACGTATGCTGGAACAATCCAGGCTGCCTCTTACAGTCGGGCAGTTCTGGTGGTATTCATTCTGTTACTGGAGCATTTTCGCAGTAATTACATTCGGTCAGCTCATGGTATTATGGCTATTAAAGCTGGGGACGATGATGCGGCCCCATGAAATATTTATCTGGTTGCTCGACGGCCTTTTCTGGTGGTCGACAACGCCGCTGGTGCTATATGCCTCCATGAAGGTGCCTATTGCATTTAAGCTGCGGAAAAGTTCATTGCTCGGCCCCATCCTCTTTCACTTGCTGATCGTTACTTTTCTGAACATTTTCGTCAATGTACTGCATTATTATATCACAAATCCGCTCATGTTCCGGGCTGTCGGGAAGTTTGTACCGCTGGAAACCTACATATACTCCTTCTTTGTCGCCTACACGGCGAGCTTTGGACAGTACCTGTTGCTGGTGGTGGGATTCAATAAGGTTTCCTACATCTACCGGTATCAGGAATTAAAACAACAGAATTTTGAAACCGAGCTTCACAACGAACAACTTCGCGGGCAGCTCGCTACTGCACAGCTGCAATCGCTTAAAATGCAGCTGAACCCGCATTTTCTTTTTAATACCCTTCATAGCGTGGTCAGTCTGATGGTCCAGAACGACATTCGGAAGGCGACACTGATGATCACCACATTGAGCGACTTGCTGCGCGCGGTGCTCATCAACCAGTCGGCAGACTTCATCCCATTACAGGAAGAACTCAAACTGACCAAACAATATCTGGACATTCAGCAAATCCGTTTTCAGGACCGGCTGAAAATCGAATACCGCATCGATCCCGCCTCCGAACTATGTCCGGTTCCGCAGCTCATCCTGCAACCGATCGTCGAAAACTCGATCACACACGGCATTTCGGATATCACTACCAATGCATTGATCCGCATCACGAGCTCCGTAACGGCCACCGGCATGCAGGTGACCGTATACGATAATGGCACAGGCGCCGCCCCGCGCAAACCTTCCAGAGGAATGGGCCTGGGATTACAAAATACAATACTGAGGTTACAACAGGCATACGGTGAAAGCGGCAGGCTCGAATTTGACCAGCCCGCAGGCGGCGGCACCTCTGTAACCCTGTTCTTTGAAGGTCACCCCCAAATAAAAACCCCGAAAAACTATGAAATACCGCTGCCTGATCATCGATGATGAAGTGCTGGCCAGGGACGTAATCAGGACATTTGTAAAGCACGATCATTCGATAGAGATCACCGATGAAGCCGCCAATGGCTCCGAAGCGGTGGTCAAGATATTACAGCAAAGGCCCGACATCGTGTTCCTGGACATTCAGATGCCCGAGCTCGACGGCTTCGAAGTACTGCGTGAGGTATGGCCGCACCATCAGCCGTTCGTGGTATTTACTACTGCCTACGATCAGTACGCCCTGCGCGCATTCGAGGTGAATGCGATCGACTACCTTTTGAAACCTTTCGACGAGATCCGGTTCCATCAGTCGCTTGGCAGATTGAAAGAGCGGTTAAGCCAAAAGTCACAGCCCCGTATCGAGGAGCTCGTCAACAGCATGCTGCGCGATCAGAAAGAAAAAGAGGAAAGTTACCTGCAACGCGTTCTGGTGAAAGAGGCCGGAAAAATGTACCTGGTCAAAACGGATGATATCACCCATTTTTCCGCGGATGGCAATTACATTTCTGTTTACACACCGCAGAAAGTGTATACCATTTATGAAAGCCTGGGTAGCCTGGAAAACCGGCTGGACCCGTCGGTGATGATCCGTGTTGGCCGCTCCAACATCGTGAATATGAACTTTATAACCGAACTGGAAACGTATTTCAACGGTGAATATATCATTCATTTAACCACCGGTGAAAAAATCAAATGGACAAGGGGTTACCGCGATAATATCAAGGCGTTTCTCACCAGAATAGGGTAACCGCAGGATACAGTTTAGGATGCGATCTGCACATTCCAGATAACCAAATGCTCAGATCAGAGATTTTTTATTCCTTTTTCAACCGTTTGGAGCACAAATTTGTCAGGAAATATAAATCCGTTAGCCATGTTGATCAAAAACTCTACCTTCTTAAACTCTGCGGTCGTTGCACTGCTCGACAACACAAAAAGCGCGCAACACAAGCAGCTCGTCCTTGCCGCAGCCGTAATTGCTTCGCTTATAGTTTGGCGATTATACAGAGGAATGGACCCCTCTCATCCCGTACAAACCAAAACTCTCCACGCGAAACAACATTTGGGGATCAATAAAGTGGTTACCCCCAAATGGCGCTATGACGAAATGGCCCATAAGCTGATCATGGAAAACACAGAACTGCAATGTGCGCAGCTGGACCAGGGATTCACCCAGGGCATCGGCAAAACATTGAGCAAGGTTATCCGGCAGATCGACGGCAAGGCTGTTATTGTAAATATGTGACGGCACATTACGTGCCGTCACAGGTATTTCAATACTGCGGTTCCAGAATCGGATCTTCGACCACTTTCTCTTGCTCAATTGCCGGTGGCAGCAGTTTGTACATCACCGGGGTCACCAACCTTGAAAGCAATGTAGAACTGATTAGACCACCGATAAGAACCAGGGCCAGCGGTGAATACAGCGCGCTATATTCGAAGACCAGCGGCAGCAAACCACCAATGGCCGTCATCGAAGTAAGTAATATGGGCACGAAACGTATCTCGCCTGCCTCGATAATGGCCTCTTCGATTCCTTTTCCCTGTTGCCGCAACTGATTGGTAAAATCGACCACCAACAGAGAATTCTTCACCTCGATACCGACCAATGCTATAAAGCCAATGGTAGCAGTAAAGGACAGCGTTTCGCCGGTAAGGAACAGCATCGCCAGTCCGCCCACGACACCCAGCGGGATCACCGAGAGTACGATCAGAATGCTTTTGAAGGTTTTGAATTCAAGGATCAATACACCCAAGAAACCAAATATTGTGATTAGAATGATCAGTCCCAGACCGCCAAAGCTCTCTTCCTGACTCTCCTTTTCACCTGCAACCGTAAAATGCTGGCCCTTTTCAAATTTGAAACTATTGAGCTTAACCGTAAAGTCCTCATTGATCTGCTGCACATTGTATCCCGGCTTCACGAACGCAGACACTGTCACATACCGGTCTTTATCGTAATGCCTGATCTGGTTTGGTGAGCTTTCCAGTTCAATAGTCGCGACGTTTTTCAAAGGAATGCTCGCCCCGGACGCCGAGGTTACATACAGCTTGTCGAACACACTGTAATCCTGAATGGCCGCGGCCCTTGGCACCGACACATTGATATTGTAACTATCCGCCTTGCCGACGTCTTCACGGTAAATGGCCACATTCAGTCCGGCGGCACCCAGGCGCACGGTTTTGTCGATGTCGGCCGATGAAATGCCCAGGGTACCTGCTTTTTGTTTGTTGATATTGATGCGCAGATCGGTCGGCTGAACAAGCAGCGGGTTGTTCACGTAAATGGTGCCCTCTGTTTTGGTAAGCAGGTCCGCCACGCGGAAAGCTGTTTTCCGCAGGTCGTCGAGGTTCTCGCCATAGATGCGATAAGCCAGCGGCGCTTCGATCAGCGGGCCTTGTTCAAAGTCTTTCACCTTGATCTCGGCGCCAGGATAGCGTTCCAGTTTTTTACGCAGCTTTTCGATCACCTCTACCTTTTCCTCTGTTTCAAGTCCTTCCACCTGCACAAAGATTTCCGCGAAATTCTCGCTTTCATTTCTTTGGATTACATTATAATAAACCCTTGGATTTCCTTTTCCAACGTTAGTGGCAAACGAGGTGATTAAGGGCTCTTTTTTCAAAACACCTTCCACATACCTTGTAATCTCGTTCGTTTTTTTCAAGTTGGTTCCCTGCGGCGTTTCAATGTCGATCAGGAACATGGGCTTTTCCGATTTTGGGAAAAGACTATTACCAATGAGCGGTACCAATGCCAGCGAGCCTGCAAATATCAAACCGGCGGCCAGCAACGTAGTTTTTGGCCATTTCAAAGCACGGTCCAGCACACTACCATAGGTTTTATGGATGCCTTTTTTCATGCCTCTCAATAACCAGTTACCATCTTCGCTGGCATGTGGTTTCAGGATCACGCTCGACAGGAATGGCACCACCGTCAACGAAACCAGCATCGAAGCAAATACCGTGGTGATCACCGACATGGGCAGGCTTCGGATGAAGTCCCCCGCGCCTTCCGGAAGGAAAACCAAAGGTAAGAAGGCGAATATCAACAGGATCGTACAACCTACCACCGCGAGCCCGATCTGGGACGATGCCTTAATAGACGCTTCGACCTTGCTATACCCCATTCGGAGGTAACGCTCGATGTTTTCCACCACCACAATGCTGTCGTCGACCAGAATACCCAGGGCAACGATCATCCCGACAATGCTTAACTGGTTGATATTATAGCCAAACAAGTTCATCAGCGTCAGCCCGATAGCCAGCGACAATGGTATCGATATCATCACCACTACCGAAGCGCGCGTTCCGAGGGGCAGCAGCGTAAGCAACACGAGCAGAATCGCTATGCCAAAATCCCTTGCAAAATGCGACAGACGCGTATCGACGCTTTTAGCCTGGTCAAAAACCTTTACCAGATCGATATTCGACGGAAGCTCTTTTTCGAACGCCGCCACAACCGGCTCCACCTGGCCCTGTACGGAGATAATGTTCTCACCTTCCTTCTGGCTTACATTCACAAAACTGCAACGGTAGCCATTCAGACGCGTGATATGGGTTTCGTCTTCATAACCCATTTTCACGTCTGCCACATCTTTCAGATAGACGATCTTTCCATTGGACCGGGACACGACTGTATTGGCTACTTCGTCGAGCGTTCGGTAGTTGCCGCTGGTTTTAATGTTAAGCTTTTTGGTGGCCATACTAATACTTCCACCCGGAATATTCACACCCTCGCTCTGCAATGCACCCACGATCTGGTCCTGTGTAAGCTGCTGTTGTGCGATCTTTTGCAGGTTCAGGCTCACCTTTACCTGAGGCTCGGGGATTCCCGAAAATTCCACTTTTTTAAGTGTCTTAATCTTTTCCAGCCGCTCCTTAAAATCCTTGGAGTATTTTTTCAGCTGGGTATAAGTCGCATTCTCGCTGATGAGCGCATACTGATAAATGCTCACGTCGGACGGAATCTGCTTGTTGATCCTTATATCAGCAACGTCGGATGGCAACTGAGAGCGCAGACTGTTGATCTCCCGCACCAGTTCCTGGTATTTATCATCCGGGTCGGAGCTGTACTTGTATTGCACCTGCATTACCGCAAGGCCGTCGCGGATATCGGTGATCACGTGCTTCATATCGTCGAGCTCGTTGATCTTCTTTTCCATCGGATCCACGACAAGCTGCTCCATATCTTTCGGGTTGGTGCCCGGGTAGATCACCACCACCGTAAACTGGGGCGGGTGAATATCGGGATCCTCGCTGCGCGGCATCGTGAACAGCGAATAAATGCCCAGCGCCAGCACACCCAGAAAGACAACCAATGTAAACTGGTAATTCTTGACTGCAAATTCAGGTAATTTCATGGTCTTTGCGGTTGAATGTTACTGAACTACTTTAATGACCGCCCCTTCGGCGAGATAGGCGGAACCTTCCCGGATCACCTTTGCACCTGCATCTATTCCTGCCAGGATAAATGCCTTATCCCCTTCGAGAAACGCGATCTTCACGCGTTTTTTCTCTGCTTTGTTACCGTTCGCTACGAACACGAATGCGCTGTCGTCCTCCCCCTCAATCAATGCGTCCACGGGAATGGATATCATGTTTGTTTTTTCTTTGGGATAGATATTCACTTTCGCAAAAAGGCCATTCGCGAGCCTGGTCGAAGGCTTATCGAGCCTGATCTCGGCCTGGTAAAGCCCTGAAACCGGGTCGCTGGCCTGTGCGAGCGTTTTGACACTGCCTGTGAATGTTTGTGGGAAAGCGTCGAAGTTGATTTCTGCCTTTTCCCCTCCCTTCAACCGCGCCCAGTCCTTATCGGTAAGGCCACATTTGACGATCCAATCCTGCTTGCTGGTACTGCTTACATACAGCACCGGCGCACCGCCCTGCACCTGCTCACCCGCATTCTGCAATTTCTGGATCACGACGCCGTCTGTCGTCGAAAATATTTTGGTTTGCGAAAGGTTGAATTTAACGATATCAAGCTGTTTCTCAGCCAGTACCAAAGCAGTCTGACTGTTTTCCAATTGCTCTTTGGTGCTCACGCTGTCGCGGTAAAGGTTCTGCACCCGTTGCGCATCGCGCTTCGCTTTTAAAAAGTTCTCTTCTGCCTGCCCTGTCTGGGCCGCTATTTCGGTGGTATTCAAAGTAGCGAGCAGCTGACCTTTACGGACATGGTCGCCCTCCTTTACCAGGATATCCTTGATGATCCCGCCGATTTTAAACGCCAACCGCGCCTCATTGTCCGAACCCAGCAGGCCCGATGTTTCCACGGCCTGCGACTGGCTTAAAGCTGCCGAACTGATGATTTTCACCGGAATGGTTTCGTCGGTTTGTTCGGGCTTTTTTTCTTCCTTGCAGGCGGATGTCAGCAGCGCGGCCGCGATCACGTAGGCATATATGCTCGGATGTGTTGTAGCTTTCATTTCATTGATTAGTTTGAGAATAAGTAACTTGCCTTCGCCCGTTCCAGCTCAGCGGCGCGGGTTTGGACGTTGAGATAGGAAATACTTTGTTGCAGCTGGTCGCTGATCAGCCTGTTCTGCGCGTCGAGCAGCTCTATGTAAAGCAATTGTCCTTCACGATAAAGCTTTTGCTGGTCCTGGTAATATTGCTGGGATAATGTGGTCTGACTTCTCGAAGCATTGTAAATCTGCAATGCCGATTTTAGCCGGTTTGAAGCGGTCTGCGTCTGCAAATGCAGTTGTTGTTCAACCTGGCTGATCTGCTCGCCGGTTGCCCGCACGTCCATTTCCGACTGTTTGGCCTTGTACTGGGTTCGATTGTTCGCGAATACACGCCAGTCCAGAGTCACACCAAACAAATAGTAGCGTGTATCATTGTTGAACTTCACAAAATCACCCTGAGAACCCAGGTCGATGAACGTCGCCAGCTTCGGCAATGCCGCTGCCTTGGCAAGCTGTCCCGACAATGCATTGATCTTCGAAAGTGATTCCAGTTTCAAAAGCTCTTCCCTCCTGCCCTCTGCTGCGGTATCGGCCAGGATGGCTATTTCACTGGTTTTGGACAGCTCTACTTTGGTTTCCAGCGGACTGTTTAGGAGAAAGTTGAAATAGGCAGATGCATTAACCGCCTGGTTACGGGCATCTTCCAGCTTTGCCTCCAACCCTATCAGCTCGTTTTCGGAGCGACTCACTACTGTCCTGATCACCTTGTCGTTCCGTACAAGCGCCTGGTTGAAACGAAGGTTTTCCCGGGCGAGAGATACGGCGCTTTCGAGGATATGGATCGCTTCATCGGCTTGTTGGTAGGCATAGTAGGCAACCTTGATTTCCTTCACTAACTCTCTCCTATAAACGTCGACCTCCGCACGCTGAAACTGGATCTGCTCTTTTCGAATGCGGGTGTTATAAGTGATCTCCGCATTATAAAGTGGCAGCGATGTGCGGAACTTGGCATCGTAATAGTTCCTGGGATTGAAGGTCTGGTTCACATTCTCGACCTGCGGGAAGGCGGACGAGTTTGTTAGTTGATTCAATGAAGTGTAAACCGGGTTGAGCAGGTCACCGATCGGGATGCTGATCTTGCGTCCACCACGGGAATCCAAATAGGAAGAATTGAAGTTGACTTCCGGCAGAAAGAAAGTCCTGGCCTCTTTGAGCGCATACATGCTCTTTTCAAGAATAAAACCCTGTTGTTTGAGCCCCTGGTTATTTTTCAGGCCCTGCTCGATGTAGCCTTGCAGCACAGCCTCTTGTGCATTTGCCGCATGGCCGATCGCTGCCGCCAGGGCACAGAGGAGCAACCAATGCCTGGGCATTTTCAAATATCGTATCATGATAAGTAATGTTTACTTTATAAACACTGTTTAGTGAATGGCAAAATTTTTTAAGCTTTCAGATTGGCTAAAAAAAGATCGAATGAACCGTACAAAACTTCCCTAACTGCATCGTCGGGCATCATCAGAATGCACATGCGTTCCCTTACATAGAGCGAAACCAGTCCGTGAACATACGACCAAACCATGATCGCCGTCACATGCAAATCGGCTTGCCGGATTTTTTTCTCTTCAAAACAGGCCGTGAGAGTTTGCAGCAGATAGCCGAACGCACAATCCAGCGCTTCCCATTTTTCTTCATTCTTGATCTGCTGCATCGGCGCGCGCATGATGAACATCAGATCATAGTAATCCGGATTTTCGAAAGCAAACTGTATGTAGGTCCTGCCTATGGCCGCCAAACGCTCGAAAGGATCAGCTACCACATCGTGCTTTCTAAGCTCCTGGTCCAGGATTGCGAAAGCATTTTCATGGATTACATAAAAAATCTCGTCTTTATCCTTGAAATACAGATAGATCGTAGCGGGGCTATATTCAATATCCTCGGCAATGTTACGAATAGACGTCTTATCATAACCTTGCTTCAAAAATAGATGAGTGGCCGATTCTATAATCAGGTTCCTCATCTCTTGCTTTTCCCGCTCTTTTCTCTCCTTGATCGCCATGCTTTTTTCTATTACGTTGTAAATATAGTAAACAGTGTTTAGTAAATGCAAATTGTTTATTAAATAAAAGGAAGAAAGGTTAAAATCTACCCGTGAGTGGTGGGTTGAATTCAGGAACAGGAATAGTACTAATTGTATGTATTTTACATTTAGTACTTTTTATATTAATGAAAGACAATTGAATCGCGGCAACTCGCCCGAAGCACCGCTTTCTATTTCCACCTAAATGAAACCAAGCATTAAGATGTCACACCGTGGCCGCAGCGCGGCCCCCTGTTTCTAGCGAAGAATTCCGAAAACCGAGTGAGCTCCGGAGGAGCTTCCGGTTGCGGGATGTCAGGAAGCTCCTCCGGAGCTCACTCGTTCGTTGTCTTTACGTCTTTCTATAAACAGGGAACCACTGCGTGGTTTTTTCTTGCGTCTAAATTAACATGGACGGTCTCGTTCTTATTCCCCTTCCGTTCTCGCATGCCGCATTCTGCTAGTTTGCAAAAACTTTTTTTTCGATCTTGCCTGAACTACTACCACAACCTGAACCTGACATAATGATCCCTGCCCTGAAGAGCGTCCGGGTGTTGCTTGGAATAACGGCTATTTCGCTTACATTCAGCCTCAACGTAACCGGCCAAAGCATCCAGAACAAGAAACCCAATATCATCGTTTTCCTGGTTGATGACATGGGATGGCAAGACACATCGGTGCCGTTCTGGAACAAGGTAACCGACTTCAACCGCCGCTACCGCACGCCTAATATGGAGCGCCTTGCACGTGAGGGCATGAAATTCACGAACGCATACGCCTTGCCCGTCTGCACTCCTACACGTGTAAGCCTGATCACCGGCGTGAATGCCGCGCGCCACCGCGTAACACACTGGACTTCCCCGGACAAAAATAAAAACACCGATTATCCCGACTCCCTATTGCAGCCCGTTGACTGGAATATCAATGGTTTTAGTCCGGTTGCCGGCATTCCCAAGACCTTTCACGCCACAGCATTACCGGCATTGTTGAAACAAAACGGCTATTACACCATCCATAGTGGTAAAGCACATTTCGGTTCTTCGGGTACGCCTGGCGCCGATCCGCTGAATGCAGGTTTCGAAGTGAATATTGCCGGCAGTTCGATCGGCCATCCGGCAAGCTACCTCGGAGAAAAAAACTATGATAATCCGGTGAACGGAAAGCCTAACCGCAATGCGGTTCCCGGCCTGGAAGCTTACCACGGCTCGGATGTATTTCTGAGCGATGCGATCACCACCGAAGCGCTCAAAGCCGTTAAAAAGCCAGTTTCCCAGCAACAGCCATTCTTTTTATACCTGGCGCATTATGCCGTCCATATACCATTGACGGCCGACAAGCGGTTCCTGAACCATTACCTGGCGACTGGCCTGGACAGCACCGAAGCTAAGTACGCTGCCCTTATCGAGGGAATGGACAAAAGTCTGGGAGATGTTTTGAAATACCTGGACGAGCAAAAAATAGCGGACAATACCGTGATCATGTTCATGTCGGACAATGGCGGACTAAGCACTACACCCGCGCGTGGCGGGAAGGCATGGACACATAACCTGCCGCTAAAAGCCGGAAAAGGGTCGGTTTATGAAGGAGGAATCCGCGAGCCGATGCTCGTGAGATGGCCAGGGGTGATCAAACCTGGAACAGTAACGGATCAATATATCATTATCGAAGATTTCTTCCCGACCATCCTGGACATTGCGGGTATTAAAAAGCCATCCCTGATTCAGAAAATCGATGGTGTAAGCTTTCTTCCGGTCTTAAAAAATCCGGCATTCAAAGATGATAAACGAGCCCTGGTATGGCACCATCCCAACCGCTGGATCGCTGCCGAAGGGCCCAATATCCATTACGCCAGCGCATTAAGGCAGGGTGACTGGAAGCTCATCTACGACTACCGCAAAAGCAAGCTTGAACTCTACAACCTGAAAGACGATATCGGGGAACAAACAGACCTGGCCGCGTCCAATCCCCGAAAATTGAAGGAACTGGCGTCTCTTTTGACAAAACAACTGCGGGAATGGGACGCGCAATGGCCGGTTTGGAAGGCAAGCGGCAAACAAGTGCCGCTGCCTGATGAAATATTGGTATTGGAATAGATAGATTAATTTTTTGCCGTACCCTGCAGCGATGCAAGTTTAGCTTCGTCGTCACTGATCTTGCCTTTCAGGGATTCAATATTCCTTTTCAGTCTGTCGAGATTATCCACGGCCCTGCGCGCCCTTTTGGCGTCACGCTCAGCGGCACTCGCACTTCGACTGGCCCGCTTGGATAGTTTTCTGTCTTGCGCATCGCTGCCCAGCTTTTCTGCTGCCTTCTTATTTTCGTCTGCCGATTTTTGCGCCTGCTCCGCTGTTTTAGCTATTTCGTCGGTCTTCTCCTGCACCTGGTTTTCCAGTTTGGCCAGTTCCAGTTTGCGATCGTTCAATCGTTTGCTGACTTCCAGGACCTGCTTCTGGTCTTTTAGCATGTTGATAGAGTCCTTGGATACCACCTGGGCGGATACTGAAAACGAAAGCAGCATAAGTCCCAATGACCCAATTATGTAGTTGATTTTCATAATGGTACTATTTTTTTAATGATATTAATATTAATACTAACGCAAAAACCGTGCCTTGGTATTAATATAAATATAGTTACTAGGCTGGAATCATACAACGTTTTTAAGGGTTAATATCCCGTGCACCTGCATTCAACGTATCACTCTTATTAGCCATCAGTACTCCATTGAAAACTCCAATACGCTGGGCCGCTGTGGCCCTGGCACTTACATTAAGCTCCTGTGACCATCTTTTTCAGTTCAACCCCAATCAGGTAATATTTAAAGACAGCGAAAAGAACCTCACAGCTAAAAACCTCGAAAAATTACGGGCGATTCCGGTGGGCGACACGCTCAGGTTTATTCTGATGGGCGACTCGCAACGCTGGTACGACGAGTCGGCCGATTTCGTTCGAAGCGCCAACAGACAGCAAGGTATTTCCTTTGTACTTCATGCGGGCGATATTTCAGATTTCGGCCTTACCCAGGAATTCAAATGGGTGAATGAGATCATGACCGGATTGAAATTCCCCTACCTGACCGTGATCGGCAACCATGACATTGTGGCCAATGGTTCGGCAGCATATCGTAAAATGTACGGGGCTCTGAATTACTCGTTTGAATATGGGGATAACAAATTCATCTTCATCGACACCAATTCCCGTGAGTATGCATTTGACGGCAAGGTCCCCGACATCGCCTGGTTAAAATCACAGCTGGCCGACAATCCGGGCAAAAAGAATGCAATCGTAGTAGCACACGTGCCGCCATTCGATGCCGATTTTGACAAAAACCTGGAAAATGCCTATACCGGCGCACTCGCCAATGACCCGAATGTCCGGTTTTCGCTTTACGGCCACCAGCACCGGTTTTATGACGGCGAATTTTACGACGATGGCGTCCACTATTACCTTACCAACAGCATGGGAGGCCGTGGGTACCTGATTATAACAACATGGAAAGGCGGACAAAAAGTAGAGCGAATCGAATTTTAATCATGCAAAAGTATCTACTCCTAATTTTCACAATACTTAGCCTTTCAGCATCTGCACAGGAAGTTGGGCTCACGCGTCACCGCAAATGGTACCTGCCCGACCACCTCAAATTACAGTTTGCAGGTAATATCGGCTTTCTTTCGGGCGGACCGGGTTATATGTCGCGCAACCAAACGCTCGAAACGGATTTGCTCTTTGGCTTTTTGCCCCAGAAGTTCGGTGGGGACGCGCTGGTGACCACGACACTGAAAACCACCTATTCGCCCTGGCGTATCCCACTCAGAAACAGCTACTACATCCGTCCATTCTCGATCGGGGCTTATTTGAGTTATACATTTGGTCCTCAGTTCGATACCAAATGGCCATCCTATTATCCTGCGGGCTATTATTGGTGGGCCACTGCGTTCAGGCCGGGCGCCTATATTGGTGGAAAAATAGGCCGAAATGTAGTGATGAACAATCGAAAAAGATCATTTGAATTGTTCTACGAGCTTGGCACCTACGATCTGCTATTAATTAGCTATGTTCAGAACACCGGCTATCTCAAACTGAGTGACATTACCAGTCTATCGCTTGGCGTCAAATTCGGTTTTGACTAAATCTGTTCCGTTTTGGATGAAATATCCCGGATAATCTCGTCAAGCGAATAGGCAGAGGTCAGGATATGGTCCAGCAACTCGTTCTTTTCGGTTTCCGAGTTCTGGTAATTTTTGATAAGATCAACCAGCCCCATTAACCTTGCGAGCGGGGCGCGGATCACGTGCGACTGCATCCAGGCTATCTCCTGAAGTTTATGATTTTGTTCCTCAATCTCACTGATGTAACGTAGCCTGTCCGTAACGTCGTGGCCAATCGCGATCCAGTAGTTAAGCGCACCGCGCTCGTCGGCCACGGGGTGCAGCGACAAGCTGATAAACGTCTCTTCTCCCATTCCCGAATAGCGTATCGTTGCCGTTTTAAGCGGTTCCAGCGTTCTTATGGCCTCTTTTAGCCGGTTAAAATCATTACGTGCCGGACTGAACCCCTGCAAAACAGCGGGGCTCTTACCCACCAGCTGCGCCGGCTCATATCCTGTTATCCGTGAAAACGCCGCATTTACATACAGGATCTTCAGGCCCGTAACATCGTGCGGGTCTGATTCAGCAATCACCACCGCATCATTGGTATTCGTAATCACCGAGCCCAGCAGTTTCAGTTCGTGTTGCTCCTGTTTCAGCCTGGTAACGTCCCGCAATACACCGATCATCCTTACGGCTTTCCCGTGACGGTTCCTGCGGATGTAACCGTTCTCTTCCACGTGCGCGTAAGTTCCATCTGCTTTCATAAAACGGTACAAAGCGCCCCATTTATGTTGTGCAACATCCTCTAACTCTACATGCAAACTTTTCTCCGTCTTCTCCCTGTCGGCAGGATGGACGCGTTCCGCCCATTTCGACAACGGGTAACGTTCCTTGCTGTGTTTAAAGCCAAAAAGTCTGTAAAATCCGTCGCCCCATTCGATATGGTCGTTGCGCATGTCCCAGTCATAAATGGCGTCGTTGGTGGCCTTATTAACGTACTCGTAGCGCTCGTTGCTGCGCTGCAGGGCGTCGGCCGCACGCTTTTTTTCTGAAATATCGATACCGATGGCCTGGATCTCGGTTGGCTCGCCGACGTCTGTGCTAAGCGCTATAAAATGCCAGTAGGCCGATTTCGCTCCTTCCTGCTGGTTAACATGGTCGAGCTCGATCGCAAATACCTTGCCGGGTTCTTCCAGACATTTTGCGACAGTTTCAAAAACGCGGTGCCGGTGCCCATGTGCCACCGAAAGAATGCAATTGACACCGATAAAATCGGTATTATCATAAAACCAGCCGAAATCCGCCTCGAACTTGTTGTTATAATACGTGTAATTTCCTTTCAGATCTGTTCGGATCACATAGTTGGTCTGTGCATCGACCAGGCTCCGAAGGCGCGATTCACTGGCAGCCAGCTCGGCCTGGATCCGCTTGCTACCGGTAATATCAAGACAGGCCCCGATCATCCGCACTACCCTGCCATTCTCGTCCATTTTGACTTTACTCCATGTTTTCAGGAACCTTTCTTCTCCCGATGAATGTATAATCCGCTCCTCAAACTCTGCATCCTGCTTTGTCTGCATCGCATTCAACAAGCCTTGCTGGATCCGCTGCCGGTCATCGGGATGTATCAGGCTGACATAGTTTTCGTACGATGGTTCAAATGTATTTTTATCCAGACCATAAATCATATACAGGTTATCCGACCAGGTCACCACATCGTTTTCAATATCCCATTGCCAATTGCCGAACCGCGCCAGCTCTTGTCCCTGCGCCATCAGTAGCGCTGTGTCCTGTATTAATTCGGAATTCTGCCTGTTTTCCAATATTACTTTTAAAATCGCCACCACACGGTCCATTACTTTCAGCTCGTGCTCGTCTGGTACATTGATTTTCCCATAATACACCGCAAATGTTGCAATGACTTTGTCGTCTGACACGATCGGATGCGACCAGCAGGCCAACAGGCCATGAGCTAAGGCAACAGCTTTGTACTTTTCCCATAAGGGATCAGAAGCGATATCGCTGACAACGACACGCTGCTTGCGGAATGCGGCCGTACCGCAGGATCCGACATCTTCTCCAATTTCAAGTTTTTCAATAGCCTGTACATAAGCGGCCGGCAGCGAGGGCGATGCCCAGTTCAGCAACCTGTTATTTTTAATACCCAGCAGCGAACATTTCAAATGCGGGAATATTCTTTCGATACCGATCAAATATTCATTCAGAACGTTTCTGAGTGATGAATCCTTTCCCGAATTGACTTCGAGCATGGTCTTCTCCAGGTGTTCCAGGTCTTCGAGCTGCCTGGTACTTGTAATATCAACCATCAATCCCCTGAGCAGCACCGGTTCGCCATTTTCGCAGATCACCGACACGATGTCCTTGATCCAGACGAGCGCTCCGTCCGCTTTGCGCATCCGGTAATCAAAAACGTGGTTTCGCTTTT
The DNA here is from genome assembly GCF_023667495.1 of Dyadobacter sp. MSC1_007. Lineage (GTDB taxonomy): Bacteria > Bacteroidota > Bacteroidia > Cytophagales > Spirosomataceae > Dyadobacter. The sequence continues at coordinate 40,105 of NZ_JAMOZL010000016.1, read as the reverse complement.
CCTGGGTTTCCCGCTGGCAATAGGCCACTGCCTGTACACGGTCTTCTTCGTGAATATGACTTTGCCAGAAAAGGGGCGTCCCAATCCATTCTTCGGGTGTATAACCGAGAATATGCTTTACCTGGTCGCTCACAAAATGAAACTCGAAAGTGCGTGCGTCGGCTTGCCATACCACACCATCGATGGTCTGTATCAGGCTTTCGAACTGGGTAATGTTTTTACTGACCATATCGTCCTAGTATAAAAAGTAGCCATCACTCTTGCCTTACCTAACGATACATTATAAACGTCGCGATCAGTTATCCCCGAAGAAACAGGCATTCCTTTTACAATTTAGAGATATTTTTATAGACATCCTTTTAATTTCCGGACGAAAGACTAATTTTTCAAAGGTGCTCTACCAGCCGATTTATCGCAGGAAGGTCTTCCTTATTCTTCATGCAAAAACGTTTTATTACTATATTGGGATTTAACCTCACGATTGGAAATGAAAACGATCATCCCTATTGCAATCCTGTCGGTACTGACGGGTATTGCGGTCTTGAACAGAACACCTCAGCTTTCACGGACTGAGGCGGTCGTTGCGCAGCAAATTCCGGTATGCGGGCCGGAGAATCAATCCGTTACCGCGCCTATGCTTAATGGAAAGTTCGTAGCGGCGCTGCCCGGATGGGGCAATTATTCCTACCCGGTAACCACCCGTTCGGATAGCTCCCAGTTCTACTTCGACCAGGGGCTGAATATGTATTATGGTTATCATTTCAAAGAAGCGGTAGCGTCGTTCCGGGAATCCGCGAGAATGGACTCCGCCAATTCCATGGCCTTATGGGGACAGGCGCTTGCAATGGGCCCTTACTATAATGCCGCACACCTGTACAGCAAACCTATCGAGATCGGCGATGTCCTGCTGAAAATGAACCTGCTGGCCGCAAATGCTTCGGAAAAAGAAAAAGATTTGATCGATGCGATGAACAGCCGCTATTCGGATGACCCTACCGATGCCCAGCGGCCCGCGCTAAACCTGGCCTATTCCGAAAAGTTGAAAGCGCTCGTAGCCAAGTATCCTGACGAAACGGAATTCAAATTGCTTTATATAGACTCCCAAATGCTCATGCATGCCTGGGATTTCTGGAATAAGGACGGCTCTTCGAAACCCTGGACGCCTGCATTGGTTGAACTTTGTGAAAAAGCATTAAAAGCCAGCCCCAAACACCCCGCGGGCCTGCATTATTACATCCACCTTACAGAAGCGTCGAAACGCCCCGAAGTGGCCCTGGCCAGCGCGGAAGCGCTCCGGGATCTGCTGCCCGGCGTGGCGCATATGGTGCATATGGCAAGCCACGAATATGAGCGCAATGGGTTATATGCCAAGGGTGTAGAGGTAAATAATCTCGCCGACGACGCCTTAAAGAACTACAATATGCTCGCGAAAAATCTGTCGCTGGGCAAGAGTTCCCCACATTATTTCGCGGTACAAAGTTATTGCGCACTCACTGCGGGCATGTATAAGGAGGGCGTCAGGTATGCCCAGCGTTGCCGTAGCAGTGTAGCGCCTCAACACGAAACCACTTATGATCAATATCTTTACATGCTGCCAGTTATGGTACACGTACGGCTCGGCAAGTGGGAACAGATATTAAGCGACACAGTTTCCCCGGCCGCCGATTGGACCTACGCAGGATTGTTGTCGGATTTTGCAAAAGGAATGGCATTTGCTAATACCGGCCGCCTGGATTCCGCAGCAAGCCGCCTCGAAATGCTTCGGGAAAAGTCGAAAGACCCTGTGCTTACGAAGCGACGAATCCCGTTCAATTCACCGATTCAGGTTGCGCGCATTGCTGAAAAAATACTGGCTGGTGTGGTGGCTATATCGGGCAAGGCACCCTCGGAAGCGATCGCATTGTTCGAAGAGGCGGTACAGCTGGAAGACAAGCTTATCTACACCGAACCGAAAGATTGGCCTATCCCGTCCAGGCAATTTTTGGGTGCCTATTTGTTAAAAACCGGGAAGCCAAAACAAGCAGAAAACGTCTATCGCCAGGACCTGGTCTACAATCCATCGAACGGCTGGTCGCTCGTTGGACTTGCCCAAAGCCTTAAAGCGCAGCGAAAAACGAAGGAAATAGACTCGATCAAAGCGCGATATACGCAATCTTTTGCGCATGCCGAGCAGATTCCACCTCATTCTGTCTTTATGAAATAGTTGGAAAAACATCACATGATCAGGGCCTTACCATGAGCGTACTTAAAATCAGTAATACCGGCCGCAGGAATATCCTTTCGGCCGCCCTTGTAGCCGGAACGCTCGACATTCTGGCGGCAATTCTGTTGTATGCGGTTGTTATGGGAAAGACCACACCCGCCCGGATACTGATGTCCATTGCCAGCGGCATCTTCGGGAAAGCAGCATTTTCCGGCGGAACAGCGATGGTGATTACAGGCTTGCTGCTTCATTTCCTGATCGCGTTGATCTTTGCTGCATTCTATTATCTGATTGCTCCCCGACTGTCATTTTTAAGACGAAACAAACTGGCCAGCGGCATTTTATATGGCATATTCATCTGGCTGGTCATGAATTTGGGCGTTTTGCCGATTGCCTTCAAGGGTATGCCCCTGCCCGACCTCAAATCGGCACTCATTGGCATGAGCATCGTCATTGTGGCTGTTGGAATACCCATTGCGTATATGATACCAGCTGGTCGAAGAAGGTAGTGGGCTCATGCGGCTTTGGCAGCCTTCTGCACATAATCCTGCAACGTGGTATTTTTCTGTGCGGATATCGTGCCATGTCCTTCTGGCCCGCTTCTGCCATCGATAACGGCCAGCGTCATTTCAATGAAATTCTTGACACCATCCGGTGAAAAACCGATCCCGGCGAGCGTGGCATCCCATTGTTCACGAGGTATCTGCTGCGCTTTTACTTCTTTGCCCAATACATTTGAAAAAACGGCCGCCACCTCCGCCGAACTGTACGACGTCGGCCCGGCCAGCTCATAAATAGTGCCATCTTCGTCATTGCCCAGCATCGTTTCCGCTACAAAAGCAGCCACATCTTCGGGCGAGATCATCATGACTTTCATATCGACCGGGAAAAAAGTAGGCAGGATCCCCTGCTCTTTGGCCAAATCCAGGTAATTCATCCAGTTACTATAATAATAGGCCGGACGCACAAATACCCTTGTAATGCCCATGCCATTGAATGCATGTTCGAGCATGTGCGACATGAGCAGGTTACCGGTGCCCTCGCTGTGCTGCGCACCCATCGACGACAGCGCAACAATTTTTTGGATACCGGTAGCCTCCGCCGCGACGCGGTAATTGACCAAAATATCATTGGTTTCCCCCAGCACATCCTTTTCCTTCCCTGTCTCAGGGGTCAATGCAAACAAAGTACTGCCGTTTCGGAAAGCGGCTTTCAGCGCGGGCAGATTATGGGCGTCAGCAATAGCCGTATCGGCACCTTTGGATTTCAGGATTGCCGCTTTTTCTTCATTTCGTACTATACCTTTTACGGTCTGCCCCTTATGTAAAAGGTTTGAAACGATCGCCGAACCAACCTGGCCGGACGCCCCGAGAACGATATTCATATTCATAAAAAGTTGATGTAGTGATTAATCTCAAATCGGTTACATCAGCAAAAATCACGCCATCCGATCATCACATTCATCCGATTCTGCATTTGATCCATATTAGCGGTTAAGTGGTCAAATGAATTTCGTCGTTGAGGTCCTATTCTTTTCATTTGTGTCAACTTATTCAAAGCGATTTTTTCCGGCGAACCAAATCGAATGCATATCAATCGACGCGATTTCATTAAAGGCACAGCACTAGCCACAGGCGGGTTACTAATCGGCTTTACCGTCCCGCCATCCCCTGCTCCCTTGATGCCCAACGCCCTGCTGCGCATCGAAGTGGACGGCACGGTGCGCATTATCATCAACAAAGTCGAAATGGGCCAGGGAATCTGGACCACATTGCCGATCCTTATCGCCGAAGAGCTCGATTGCGACTGGCGCAGCATCAAAGTGGAGCACAGGGTGATGGGTACAATTCCTGTGTCCGAGGAAAGCATGTACGTGCTGTCCACGGGAGGATCGGATAGCACCCGCTCGGAATTCGACCGGTACCGAATGACTGGCGCCACTGCAAGGGCCATGCTCGTACAGGCCGCAGCGAACCGGCTGGGAGTAAAACCTGCAAATTGTGAGACTGAAAATGGTTTTGTTATCTCCGGCGCCAGTCGCATAAGCTACGGAGACCTGGCCTCGGCCGCCTCCCTCCTACCTGTCCCGGTCGTAAAGCTTCGCGAAAGGGCAAAATGGAAGCTGATCGGCCACTCGCAAAACCGCCTGGATATTTCCGATAAGATCAACGGAAAAGCCATTTATGGGATCGATGTGCATTTCCCCGGGTTGCTAACCGCCGTCATTGCGCGTTGTCCGGTATTTGGAGGAAAAGTAAGGTCATTTGATGCTTCGGCAGCCAAAGCAATACCGGGCGTACAGGCGGTAGTAGAGGTTCCCGCAGGAGTGGCTGTGATTGCCACAAATTATTGGACGGCCTCACAGGGAAGAAACGCGCTGATCGTGGATTGGGATTACAATAATCAGCAAAACCCCGAACCCGACGCCCAGCTCGAAGCATACAGGCAAATGGTGGCCCAGCCCGGCATCGTTGGTCAGTCGAAAGGCGATGTGGACCTGGCCTGGCCGAAAGCGCATGAGGTTCTTGAAAGCGAATACCTGTTTCCCTACCTGGCCCACGCGCCGATGGAAACATTGAATTGCACTGTGAAGCTTTCAGCAGACAAATGCGAAATATGGAGCGCGACTCAATCGCCATCACTTCATCACCAGGAAGTTGCCTCGTTTCTGGGTTTTAAGCCCGACCAGGTGATCCTTCACACGCCATTTATGGGCGGCAGTTTCGGGCGGCGGGGTTCCTTTGGCTCCGACTGGGTAATGGAGGCCGTTCACATTGCCAAAGCGATCGGAAAACCGGTAAAGCTGGTTTGGTCCAGGGAAGACGATATCCGTGGCGGATATTACCGGCCGGTATATCTGCATTCAGTCAAAATAGGCATCGATAATGCAGGGTATCCCATGGCCTGGAAGCATCATGTAGTGGGACAGTCATTATTTGTCAAAACACCACTGGAAAATGACATTGCGCCGAACGGCCTGGACTACAGCTCGCTGGATGGCGTAAATGGTTCGCCCTACCTGGCTAATATCAGCGACCATGCCGTACATCTGCACACTACCACTAACAATGTGCCGGTATTGGCCTGGCGGTCGGTAGGTAATACCCATACGGCATTTGTAATGGAAACCCTGATTGACGAGCTGGCATTGCGGGCCGGAAAAGATCCCGTCGACTACCGGAGAACGTTGCTTGCCAACCATCCCAGGCACCTCGCCGCATTGAATACGGTCGCTGAAAAAGCACAGTGGAACACCAAATTGCCGGTTGGACGGTTCAGGGGCATTGCGGTGCATGCCGCGATGGGCAGTGTGGTAGCTCAGGTAGCCGAAATATCGGTTAAAGACAATGCGATACGAGTGCACCGCGTCGTATGCGCTATTGCGTGTGGATTTGCTGTAAATCCCGACGGTGTAGCAGCCCAAATGGAAGGCGGGATCATTTACGGGCTCACCGCAGCCCTTTATGGTGAAATCACGTTCAAAAACGGGACCGTCGCGCAGAGCAATTTCCACGATTACCGAATGTTAAGAATGGAAGAATCGCCGGTGATCGAGGTCCATATCGTCGAAGACAATGGCAAAATGGGCGGCGCGGGAGAGCCCGGAGTGGCGCCCATAGCCCCGGCCGTGGCGAATGCATGGTTCGCTGCCACCGGTAAGCGGGCCAGAAAGTTGCCTTTAATCACTGATATTTAGTAAATTCGATCATGCGGAAAGCCCTCTCCAAACTATACCATATCCCATTCTGGCTGGCCTACCATTACCTGTGGTGGGTAGTGGCGATGGGCAATCCCTTCAAAGCCGCACAAAGCATTCTTTTTTCTCCCTATGCGATCAAGTTTGCCTTCTATGTAATCTTGCAGGCCGCTGCGGTGTATTTCAACTTGTATTTTTTGATGCCAAGATTCCTCGAAAAGGACCCGCTTAAAGAATACGTCGGTTATCTGTCGCTGTTGCTTGTGGGGACGGCCCTGGCTATCGTTTCGGGCTATTATGTGAGTGCAATGGTTACGAATATGTCCGTGGAAGCACTTTTCGGACATGAAACAAACTGCTTTTTCTTTTTCTTCGGTCAGGCTATGCCGTCCACGCTGGCGAGTATGACGCTGGCCATGAGCATTAAACTGGCGAAAAACTGGATACAGGCCGAGCGGAGAAAGCAGCTCCTGGAAAAGGAAAAGCTGGAAACCGAGCTGCGTTTCCTCAAATACCAGTTTAACCCGCATTTTTTGTTCAACAGTATTAATTCCATCTTTTTTCTGATCCACAAAAATCCCGACGTTGCCTCAGCGTCGCTGGCTAAATTTTCCGAACTCCTCAGGCATCAACTTTACGAATGCAACGACGAACTTGTGCCGCTGGCCAGTGAAATCAACTATATCCGCAATTTCATCGCGCTCGAAAAGCTGCGCCAGAACAGCAACGTTACTGTCACGGTCGATATCAATAAGCCATTCTCGGGCAATGCAGCCATTGCACCTTTTGTATTGATGACCTTTGTAGAAAATGCATTCAAGCACGTTTCAAAGGACAATGACCGGGCCAACACACTGGATATCGAGCTTAAAACGGTCAACGACCAGCTCGAATTTCGGGTTGTGAACACGATGACGTCTTTCAAGTCCGGTGAGCCTGTGCATTATGGCGGCATTGGCCTGAAAAACGTACAAAGGCGCCTTGACCTGCTTTATCCCGGCCAGTATGGGCTCGACATCCGGAATGACGGAGAAATATTCGAGGTGAAATTATCTCTCAAAATCGGGCAGGTGGCCGAACATGCCGCGCTGCCTGATCAATCTGCTTCCATGGTGACCGGATAACTGAATGCACTGCGCACAGTATTCCCTTCCACAACATAATAAGTAATCAGCAGGCTTTTGTTTTGGAGCAGATCAATGGTGACGAACCCTTGTTTGGCGTGCGCAAATAACGAATGTTTCCCCTTTCGGGCATAGGAACGCTTGGCACCAGACCCACTCACGACCTGTAATATCCCGTCGTCGATCAGTTGCAGGCCATGCTCATGTCCGGCCGCAAATACCACGCCCCCGCGACCATCAAATACCTGACTTACACGACCGATCATATCCTGATACCAAGCATGTCCCATATCCTCCGGGTTCTTGATTTTACTCCGCAGCAACGGGTACAGCGACCCTATGACAGGCAATGGCACCCAAAGCCACTTTTTTACGGCTGTTAAAGGGAAAATATGGTCTTTGAGACTATACTTCCCACCGTGCGTCCCGTAGCTGCGAAATGGATGGTGCGATGCCAGAACGATAAACTTGCCGGCATTATGATCTCTCACAGACTGCATTTTAGCCAGGATCTCCTCTTTCGAATTGCATGCGCAGCTATCGGCAGGTCCGGTCTTCTGATGCGGAAAAAGCCACCATTCGCTGTCAAATACCATAACCAGCAGGCTATCCCCGAGTGGGACTTCAACAGGGCCGGGACATCCTCCGGCGGGGATCAGTTCCAGGCCGGGATCGTTCTGCTCACGCAGGAATTCGCCCTGCCTTTTGATTTTGGCCAGCCCCTGCGCTCCCGATCGGTCCCAGTCGTGGTTGCCGGGAACGAAATAGGTGGGCGCTCCCGCGGCGCGCATAGGCGTAAATTGAGCGCGTATGATCTCCTGCGTCTGTTTTTCTTCCGCGCTTCCTGGCAAGCCCATTCCGTGCGGATAAATATTATCCCCCAGGAACATGACAATCGATTTTCCCGGAATAATATGTGCCGCTGCGCTGGTCAACGCTTCATGCTGTTTCGGATTGATCTCCCCGGCATCACCGATCAGAATTACCCTTTTTTGAACTACATTCTGGGCAAAACACGCACTGCCCGCAAGCCATACTATCAACAGAAATAAAACACCACGCATTAAATATTGACTTTATTTAAGTTTCTATTCATTTCAAATTCCTTTCAGATGCTTTCATTAAGTTAACCCAAGGGTAATATGGTCTTAACGGGCTGATAATATTGCCCGCCTACATTTGTGGCTTATTCAAGGGTTAACCAAACGAACAGAAAAATGATTAAATTAATTACTGCATGTCTCGGAATATGCGCATTGCTGCTGTCCGCCGGCCCATTGGCCTTCGCGCAGGGGAATGAGGCATCGATTACCGGAAAGGTCTCGGAAGGGAATGTGGGACCGGTTGTAGGAGCAACGGTTTTTGTAAAAAATGAATCGACCGGGTTCAGCACGGGTACGGTAACGGATGCCAATGGCGACTACATTATCAAGCAGTTACCACTCGGCTCCCCCTACTCTATTACCGTGTCGTTTATTGGATATGGTGAACAAAAAAAGACAGGCTATTCACTTAACCAGGGCGATCAGCTTCGTCTGAATTTCAGCCTGGAAGCCAGCTCTAACGAGCTGCAAGCGGTTGATATCGTGGCTAATTCACTTAAAAATACAGTGGTTACGCTTGGTGCATCCACGCCCGTAACGGCGAAGGATATTGCAAGGCTGCCGGTAAACGGCCGTAACTTCACTACGCTGATAGACCTTTCGCCATTAAGCAATGGCAACAGCCTGGGCGGTCAGCTAGGGTCTTCTACAAACTACACGCTCGACGGTATGACCTCCCGTGGGACCGTAGCCGGCGGCAGCACACAGAGCGCCTATTCGATCTCCATGGAAGCGATCCGGGAGTTTAAAGTTGTTACCAACGAATATGACGTTACCATGGGCCGCGCCGGTGGTGGTACTATCAGCACCGTGACGAAATCGGGCACTAACAAACTGTCGGGCAGCGCGTTCACGTACATGCGTAACGACGCACTTTCGAGCAAATATGACCTTCGTGGCAACAAAAGGACGCAGGAATTTTCGACTTACCAATACGGCTTTTCGCTGGGCGGACCTATCATCCGCGACAAAGCGCATTTCTTCGTGGCATGGGACCATCAGGCAGATTCACGTCCGCTTTACATTGCCAACATTCTGTCACCTGCCGACGAAGCTGCAAACCGTGTGACGCAGTCTACGCTTGAAAAATTCGTAGGCATTGCCCGTGAAAAATACGGCGTGTCGGACCATCCGCAATTCGGTGCATTTGATAAAGCCAAAGGAACGGACGCATTGTTTGCGCGTATCGACTGGCAGTTGAATGCAAAGAACCTGCTCACCCTGCGCAACAACACGGTGATCGAAAAGGATAACCTTTCGGAAGGCGATAACTCGAATATCAACTTTTACGAATCCTATATCGATCGCAAAAAGTTTGACAACAGCATTATGGCCTCGCTACGTACGAGCTTGAACCCACGCACAACGAATGAGTTGAAAGTACAGCATTTTTATGAAGACGTGGCCGTGCTCGCAAGTCCTGAACTGCCCACACAGAGCATTCCGAGAGCTATCGTCGAAAACGTGCAGTCGGTTTCCGGAACGAGTAATTATCTGACTTCGATCCAGATTGGCGGCCAGCGCTTTTCGCCGGAATGGTTCAAGGGAAATGTTTTGCAGGCGGTAAACAACCTGTATTACAACACCGGAAAGATCAACTTTACTTTCGGTATTGATTTGATGTACAATGTGATGCATTCGCGTTATGGAAGCGAAATGAACGGCCGTTTCTATTTCACTGGTATCGATAATTTCAATAACCTGAAACCCTACCGTTATGCCCGCGAAATCTATATCGTAGACGACGCCAGCCAGAAAGTAAAATCTCTGAGCACAGGCATTTACGCGCAAATGGACACAAAACTGGGCGTCGGGCTGGAAATGACCGCCGGTCTTCGCCTGGACAATACCCAATACCTGAACCGCGCCAATTTCAGCCAGGTAGTATTTGATGAACTGGGGATTAAAACCAACAACAAGATCAACACTACGCAATTGCAGCCACGCGTTCAGTTTACCTGGGACGTCAACGAGCAAAGCAAGGATGTGATCCGCTTCGGAGCTGGTATCTTCGGATCGGCGCTGAACCCCTACTCGATGGTGAACAATATGCTTTTCGACGGAACAAAAGTGGCATCGGTCGACATTCAGGGTGCACTCGTGCCGACACCGGATTTCCCGGCCTACCGCAATGATCCCTCCAAGGCTCCGGGCGCAGAACTTTTCAACACGCAAGGCATCGAAAGGCTGATCACGATCAACACCAACAGCTCAGATGCGAAAGTGCCTGTTTTGTATAAAACCAATTTTTCATACAACCACTTTTTCAGCGACCGTCTCCGGATCGGTATCAGCGGATATGCTTCGTGGGCCCGCAATAATTATATGTACATCGACCGCAATATGGTCGAGGATCCGTTCTTCCGCCTTGCTGCCGAAGCCAATCGCGGCGTATACGTGCCAGCGACGTCCATCAATGCCACTAACGGCGCTACCAACTGGCTACATGGCCGTAAGACCAACAAAGTGGGACGCGTGCTTGAACTCGTCAGCGAAGGAAAGAAAAACCAGTACGCCCTCGTGATCGACGGTACTTACAAATACTTCCGCGACGGGCAGATCACCGCTTCCTACACCTGGAACGATTCGAAGGACAACACATCCTACAATGGTAACGTGGCCAACACCGCGACCCTGGACCAGATGGTGATCGACGATCCACGTGACCTGAGCCGGATGAACTACGCCAACAACCAGTTCCGTCAGAAAGTCGTAATTTACGGTACTGCGCCAAGCTTCTGGGGAGTAACTTTCGGCCTTCGTTATTCTGGCATCGGCGGCACGCGCTACTCACTGGCAGTGGTCGGCAATATGAACGGTGATTTCGTATCATCCAACGACTTGCCTTACATCTACGATCAGAATGGTGCAGCTACTCCTGAATATATCAAAACAGGCCTTAAAGCGATCCTGGACAACCCGAAAGCAGAAGAGAGCATCAAAAAATACATTCGCGAGAATATGGGCCAGATGGCCGAGCGTAACGGCGGTGTGAATGGTTTTTACGGTGTGCTTGACGTCCGTTTGTCGAAGCGTTTCAAGATCCACAAAACACATGGCATCGAGGCTTCCATCGATGTTTTCAACCTTACGAACGCTCTGAACAAAGATTGGGGAGTGGGTACCAACCTTGGCAAGCAGACCCTTTACACGATCAAAAGCTTCGACAAGACCAAAGAACAATTCGTTTACGACGTCAACAAGGGTGCTGGTGTTTCCAGCCTGAACGGAAACCCCTTCCAGATTCAGCTGGGCCTGCGGTATTCGTTTTAATAGTTTGATGAAAAAAGAATAGCTTTTTATCAAGCTACTGAACCATTATGCCCCGCACAAAACGGGGCATAATTTTTTATAACGGTAAGTATCCCAAGTTCACTACTTATCAGTTAACATGAAAAAGACCCTGCAAATAGCCAATATCCTCGCCTTGATCGTGACGGTGGTCATTAATTACCTGTCCAACACCGGCATTTTCAACAACAGCACCATGGCCAGCGTTTCGGCGCGATACCAGAACCTGTTCACCCCGGCTGGTTATGCTTTCTCGATCTGGGGATTGATATACATTGGCCTTGCCGCATTTGTGGTATATCAAAGCAGGGGCTTGTTTGGAAAAAAAAATGTTCCGGAGGTTGTAGAGAAGATCGGATGGCTGTTTGTGATCTCTTGTGCTGCTAATAGCGTGTGGGTGATCGCCTGGCTTTACGATTACACCGGTACCTCGGTCTTGATTATGACTGTGTTGCTCGCTACCCTTTGGCGCATTGTCGTGCGCACGCGCATGGAACTGGACGTTATCCCTATTAAACAAATAGCGCTCACCTGGTGGCCATTTGCGATTTACCTGGGCTGGATTTGCGTGGCATTGATCGCCAATATCGCTGCATATCTGACCAAAATCGGCTGGAATGGTTTCGGGCTCACACCACTTGCGCTTACTGTGATCATGATCTGCATTGCGGGTATCATCAATATCGCATTGACCTGGACGCGTAACCTGCGCGAGTCGGCTATGGTAGGAATATGGGCATTGATCGCAGTAGCGGTTGCGAACTGGGATACTATGCCGACAGTCGCTTATACCGCCATCGCTGTTTCGGCAATCATACTGGTAAGCAGCAGTGTGCATGCCTACCGTAACCGGGGAAGGCATTTTTTGGAAGAAAGCAGGCTAAAAATCAACTAATCCGCACATGAACCACAAAGTCCTGACCATCGGCAAAGGGGTTATTCTGATGACGCTTTTGCTCTTGGGAGGCTCGGCCGTTTATGCATTATATGTTTTAAAACGGTTACCCTGGCAAAAACCGGCTTTCGATCATGAATTCGTGGGGCCGTGTAATGCATCAGGCGGCAAGGCAGTGCTACTATTTTCCAAAACAAACGGTTTCAGGCACAAATCCATTGAAAAAGGTATCGAGGCAATTAAGGCTGAGGGCCAAAAGCTCGGCTGGCAGGTCGATGCTACTGAGGACGGCGGTTATTTCAATCCAACGTGCCTGCGTTCATACAAGGCCGTTATCTTCCTTTCGACGACTGGCGACATCCTGACGGACACGCAGCAAAAAGCATTTCAAAACTACATTGAAAACGGGGGCGGCTATGCGGGCATCCATTCCGCTTCGGATATGGAATACGATTGGGATTGGTACGGCCAGCTACTTGGCACCCGGTTCAGGGACCACACTTTTTTGCCAAACCCTGCTCCCGTCGCCACCATCGTTACCGAGCCTGTTCAACATCCGGCCACAGCGGGCCTTCCTGCACGGTGGTCTAAAAAAGACGAGTGGTATAACTTCAAAGATAATGTCCGTGACATGCCGGGTTTTACAGTATTGCTGACCGTCGATGAACAGACTTACAGCGCTTTCTGGCCCAAAGCCATGCAAGGCGACCATCCTATCGCCTGGACGCGAACGGTTGGAAAAGGGAGGATGTTTTACACCGCCATAGGGCATACCGCTTCTACTTTTGAGGACAAAAACGCTTTAATGCATATCATGGGCGGCATTGGATGGGCTGCTTGTTTCTGATTCCCGCCGGTGTCCGTGGATTATGTTTTTGTTAAGTTTAAAAAGGTCATATTAAGCCATTTAAATGGGTGAGTACTTTTAATTTTTAAAACTACTCACGACTACATGATCTCAAAAAAATCACTCCCTGCGCTCGCACTTGCTGCGGCGCTTTTGAATGGTTGTATCAACGACCATTTCCCTCAAAACCCGATCGAAAACCCGGCGGCATTCCGTGAAGTAGCGGGCACCGATCTGGGCGGAACTGCCGCCGCGGAAATCTCCGCTTATGACCCTGATTCCAAGCGGCTGTTCACCGTCAACAATGAGACTTCTGCTTTGGTAGATGTTCTGGACCTGTCAGCATTTCCAACCATTAAGAAATTGGCACCGATCAATGTCTCGTCGCTCGGCGGTGTGGCTAATAGTGTCGCCGTATCCGGCGGAAAGCTGGCCATTGCATTGGAAGCAACTCAGAAACAACAGAATGGAAGTGTGATCGTGCTCAATACTTCCACATTGACGACGATCAAACAAGTGACGGTAGGTGCATTGCCCGACATGGTTACTTTCAGCCCCGACGGCCGTTTTATTGTCACTGCAAATGAAGGCGAGCCTAATGCGAGTTACAGCAATGACCCCGAGGGTACCATTTCCATTATCGACGTTACCGACAATTATAGCGTCAAAACACTGAATTTTGCCGCTTTTGCTGCTTCCTACCCAACGCTTTCGGCTGCTGGTTTCAGGGTGTTTGGGTTGAATGCATCCTTTGCGCAGGATATCGAACCGGAATATGTCTCTATTTCGGCTGACTCGAAAAAGGCTTTTGTGACCTTGCAGGAGAACAACGGCATCGCCGAAGTGGACCTGATCAATGGCTCGGTCCTCAAACTTCACCCGCTTGGAACGAAGGATATCAGCCAGCTTGTGAATGCCATGGATGCAAGCGATAAGGATAGTAAAAAGCAGCTTGCCAACTGGCCGGTAAGATCTTTCTACCTGCCTGATGCGATTTCAGGATTTTCGGTCAACGGGACTGCCTACCTGATCACCGCCAATGAAGGAGATGCAAGGGAATACACTGCATTCGACGAGCAAAAACGGGTGAGCGCCCTGACATTGGACGCGACAGTATTTCCAAATGGCGGTGAGCTTAAAAAGCCAGAAAACCTGGGCCGCCTGCGCGTAACATCCACACGTGGCGACATCGACAACGACGGTGACTATGATGTGCTTTACGGATTCGGGGGACGTGGTTTCAGCATTTTCAATGCGGCTACCATGCAACTTGTAACTGATTCCGGAAACAGCCTTGAACAGGAAGTGATCAAAACCGGACTTTATGACGACGACCGTTCCGACGACAAAGGTGTAGAGCCGGAAGGTGTTACAATCGGCTGGATGAACAACAAGCCTGTTGCTTTCATTGCCCTGGAACGCGTTGATGCTATCGGCGTCTACGATTTAAGCGATCCCGCCGCCCCCAAATTCTTGCAGATCATCAAAACAGGTGATGCACCCGAAGGTGTGCTTTTCATCCCGTCCGACAAAAGTCCGAACGGAAAAAGCCTGCTCGTGACCAGCAATGAGGAGGACGGAACAGTTAAATTTTACCAGGCCGATTGAGTATTAATCTACTAGAAAATTCAAACGGACCGCTTGCGTAAAGGCGGTCCGTTTGTTTATGATGAATAAATGAATTGAGGTTGAACCAATTATTCAGTTTCACGCGCCGTGATCCCAGAAGAAGAAGCACCCAGCACAAGAAATGCCCCGCTAACCGCAGTCAACGTGACGATAATGTCAAATAAAACACTGACTGTCACGGCGGCGTGTTCTGAAACGCCCAACATCACAGCGCCCTGCATAAAAACCAGCTCCCTGATACCGATCCCGCCTACACTCAACGGAAACATGGCAGCGATCGAAGACAACAGAAAGATCAGCATATAATCCTCGAAATTACCGTGAATACCCATCGCAAGGAGTAATATGCAAACAGACAGCATTTGAGCCAATTGTGTGAGCAGCGACAGCAAGATAAGGCGTCCCATTGCAGGCAAGATGGCTGAAAGCCAGCGGCGTGCCGCCATTAAGAAGGCAAAACCAGCTACCAATCCAGCCGGTAATATCACGCCAATTCCCCACGGAATGTAAAGGCCCGCGGCAAACAGTAACGCCGCAAGCAATAGCAATACGGCAAAGCCGATGATCCTGTCCCAAAGCAATGCGGTTGTCAACAAGGCGGTCCGGTGCTCGGGGAAATGCTGTTTCAACTGGTAAAGCTTATAGGCGTCACCTCCAAGGCCTCCGGGAAGGAAAATGCCATAAAACATACTCACCCAATGCAAATGAAGCCCAGACCGATGTGATATGGGCAGGTTAATACGATTGAGTATGACCGTCAGGCGAGATGCGGCAGTTACTCTCGACACCAGATAAGGTATGAACGCAGCGAAAAGAAGCCGCTTATCGGCAGCGTGGATAGCATTCGGCAAACTCTGCCGGTCTATATTACGCAAGACCCAATAAAGGAGACACCCTGTTACGAGGAGCTTCAAAAGCCATTTCACATATTTCATTCCGGATACCGGTTATTTTTTAAATGCACCAGCCCGATGGTTTTGCAGGCATCCGGGCGCGTCCGCGGATCGATAAACCCCGCTTTCAGCTTGGTGGTATCGAAGTCGGGAAAGGTGTAGCTTTCTTTGATAGCAAAATGCTCCGCGCTACTCCAACGGCTGATCTCCTCGATAGGCCCCACCATCCAAAAGTCCTTCTGCCGGGCAAGGCTGACCGTATCCGCTTCTGCAAAGAAATACCCGGAATAATAGTTCAGCGTCGGGCTTTCCCATTGATTTATGAATACACTATTTTCCGGAATATCCATTTCCCGGATCCTGGCAGCGATATGCTGACCAGCCTGGTACCGCTGGATCTGATAGTAAAAACTTCCGTTCATTAAAATATTGACAAATAACGAAGCCGCAAGCGAAACACCTACCAGCTTGTCGAGCCAGGATTGTCGCGCCCGCCACTCGTAAAGCAGCAGATACAATGCAGGCAATGCCAAAACGGCGATGACAACTGCTTTCAATGGAAAAAGATATACATTGATAAACACGCCCAATAGCAGCATTACAATGGCCACAAACTTTTGAACGCCCAGCAAAACGGCAGGTTCTTTTGCATTGTCCTTCACTTTTTCAAGCTCCCCTGCTATCAGGATGGCGAAAAAAGGAAATAGAATATTCAGGTAGTGCGGCAATCGGAAATTGGAAGAGGTAAGGATGCAAAACATCACGACGATAGCCGCCCAGGTTAAAACTTCTCCGCCCTTTTCAGCTGCAAACCGCGTTTTGACCAAATGAATACCACGCCTGAAAACCGCCCAATAGCCCAGCAAGCACCACGGAAGCAATGCCCACAGTAAGGAATGAAAAAAAAGAAACGGGTCCTTTCCGCCCGAGCTACCCCAGTTCACGCCTTCGAGTCGTTCTGTGTTTTGGAAAAAAAGAATGAATGCCACGCCCGAAATCCGGCTCATGCCACGGATCACTTTCTCGGGATGCAGATCAAATTGCAGATAATAACAATAGAGCACCGGGCTGATCAGCACCAAAAACAAGGGCAGCGCCCAAAGCCATTTGAAAGAAAGAATAAAGCGCCAATTACGCGTGTACAGCAACTGGGCCCCCACTGCGATAACCGGCACCGCAGCCCCGGACATGCCTTTTGTAGCAAATGCCAAAGCGAGCACAGCCGTTGCCGCAATGAGCCTTACAGGCCTTAAAGTTATCGTATACTCGTAAAGCAGCCAGGTCGCGGTAATGATGAAAGACAGCAGCAACGCATCCATGCGCACATCGTTATGCGCGAGAATGTACGCCTGGGTGGAGACCAATATCAGCACGGCGTTCAACCCCGCCCGGCGCCCGTACAAGCGTGTTCCAAGTCGGAGAGTGGCATAGATACCCGGAATGGCCAGCAGCAGGCTGGGCAGCTTGTATGCAAGCGTTCCTATGCCCAGCAACATATTCCCCAGTGCCGAGAGCCAGAAAAGCATGTGCGGTTTATCGAGATAATCGCGACCGCGGTCTATCAGGCTCACGTAGTCGCCCGTCACATGCATATGCATGCCTATGAGCGCGTGATGGGCGCTGTCGTTGTCGAAAAGCGGGACAAACAGCCCCAGAAGATACACCGCTATAATAAGACCGGCGTATAGGTACCGGATGTAAAGAGGATGATTTTGCATACAAGCTAAGATCTGGCGGTTGGAGCTACCAAACTTTCGAGATATCCCGTATTCCAGGCCTGGTCGGCATTATTGTGGATGATTTCGCGTACCACATAAGGCACTTTCCCCGAACCTTCGTAGTAAATGCGCATTTGGATCTCGGCAATAAACCCCATCAATACAATCACCACCCCTGCCAGCAGCAGTAACAATCCAGCCAATGTGCCTGTGGTCCCCTTAAAAAGATGAAACAATTGCCAGATGAGGATCCCAAAACCGCTCAGAAGCAACGAGCCACCCAGAGCCCCGAACAAATGCATGGGCTTTTTCAGCCATCGTTGCATATAAACCATTAACAGCAGGTCTGACATTACCTTCGTGGTGCGCCCCAAACCGTATTTGGAATTGCCATGCAACCGCTTATGGTGCCTTACCGGCAGCTCGGTCATCCTGGCGCCTGCGAGGTTGCCCAGCACAGGGATGAAGCGGTGTAGTTCGCCGTATAAGCCCAATCGGGCAGCGACTTCCTTTCTGAATACTTTGAGTGTGCAGCCGTAATCGCGGAGGTGCACATTGGTGAGATTCCGGATGATGACATTCGCAATGCGGCTTGGCAATTTACGCAGGAGCAGGCCATCCAGCCGGTTGGCGCGGTAACCGGCCACAATGTCCCAGTTACCTTGCATAGCGTGGGCCAGCAGCACCGGAATATCCTGCGGGTCATTCTGCAAATCGCCGTCCATCGTAGCAATATAGACGCCGGATGCATGGGATATACCTGCGGCCATCGCGCTCGTTTGGCCGAAATTACGGCTCATCACCACGATTTTGAGCCGCTCGCCATCGATATAGGCCAGCTTTTGCAAGGTTTCATCTGTCGAGCCGTCATCGACGGCGATGATTTCGTAGGCATATCCTTTCATTGCAGACCGCACGGCCTTTATCAGGGCAAATACATTTTCCTGCTCATTGAAGAGTGGAATCACAACGGAAATCAATCTGTTATTGAAGTCAAAATTATTTGTCATTATAATGCGAAAGGGCCGGTTTGTCTTTTCATGATCAGATCCGCATACATATGCGCTATGCCGTCTTCCAGCGAAGTCGCCGGGGCGTACCCGAAACGCGCACGGGCGCGGTGAATGCTCGCGAATGTGATTGATACGTCGCCAGGTTGGTCCGGGAGCCGTTTTATGGTAGCTTTTTTACCTGTAACCCGCTCGATCATGGCGAGCAGTTCTTTGAGTGAAATGATCCTGCCGCTCCCCAGATTGAAGACATCATAGCCACGCACGACAGGCAATGCGGCCAGCAGACCGTCCACGATATCACCGATGTAGGTATAATCCCGGACGCTCCGGCCATCGCCATACATCGTGACTGGGTTTTCGTCGATAATATTTCTCAGGAAGGCCGAAACAGCCATTTCAGGGCGTTGTCCGGGTCCGTAAACTGTAAAGAAGCGGAAGCAGAACACATCCATCGCATACAAAGTATTGTAATTGGAGCATAGCATCTCCCCCGCTCTCTTGGTAAATGCATAAGGCGATACCGGATGCACCGCCGCATCGTCCTCCCGGAATGGAACCGAAACACCGTTACCGTACACCGAAGAAGACGATGCAAACAAGAGCTTCTTCACGCCTGCCTTACGCATACTTTCCAGGACAGAAAGCGTGCCGTTAATATTGGCATCCACATAAGCATATGGGTCGGCCAACGATGGCCTCACACCGGCCAGGGCGGCCAGATGGATCACGGCTGTTACCTTGAAGCGCTCCATGGCCTGTTGCAATGCAGCCTGGTCCCGGATGTCCTGAACGAGCAATGTGCAGGCAGGATGTGCGGCGAGCCCGGATATTCTGTCCCAGGCCGAAGCAGTATCGAAAGTATTACTGAGATAATCGACACAAATTACCCGGTATCCCGTTTCCAGCAAGCGCCTCGTCAGGTGTAGACCGATAAATCCGGCCCCTCCTGTTACAAGTATGGTATCCATCCGTAAGAAAGTTGGTTGACGTGAGTGTTTGCAGCCGTAACAGTCAAGTATGCGGGTTGGTTTTGCCGTTTTTAAGAGCTAATAATTTCATAACAGATCGTAAAAAACGGGACCTTATCTTTCTCAATTTGATTACATTATCGAAATATTAGCGTTAAATAACCCGCCTGAATACGATTTGCCGAATCTTGTTTTTCTTCTACTATTAATTCGTTACATTCAACGATCGTCACCTCAACTTTTCTCCAAATCCTATGAAACATCGTTTACTGATTATCCCTCTGATCTTGTTGTGCACGCATGTCGCTCTTTCGCAAGGCCCCGCAAAAGATGACATTGATGCCTTTGCCGCCCAAACCGGCGCCCTCCCCACGATCGACCCCGGAACCGATGCCTTGAGTTTCCTCCGTTTCCCCGCCGAAAGGGCATTTCAGATCACCGGCGGCGACGCTTTGCAAAAATCGATGAACTTTGTCAGCCAGAATTCGAGACTGTTCGGTATACGGCCTGCCCAGGATGACTATCGTTTCCGTGCGCAGAAAATCGACGTTTACGGTCTTGATAATGTCACCCTGCAACAGACGTATAAAGGTGTACCGGTATTCGACGGCTTGATGAAATTTCATTACAATAAAAACAAAGGCCTCACTGCCATTAACGGCAACTATATTTCCGACATCAAGGTAAATGTGGTACCGACACTGGCTCAGCACGAAGCCGAGACGCTTGCATTGCAATATGTGGAAGGTTCAAAAATGGGTGGCTTTGCAGCTCCGCTGAAAGTCGAGCACAGCACTATCTACATCTTCCAAAAAGGACTGGCAGAAGGCATGAATGGCGCCAAGTTGCTGGTATATGAAGTGGAAGTTGGCAATGGCGTGGATGTCAGGGAGTTTTTGTATATCGATGCGCATAATGGGTCACTGATCGACCAGTTCACCGGTACGCACCAGGCGCTGCACCGGACTTTGTATGAGACTTCCCAAACGCTGGCCAACCGGAAATGGGACGAGGGGGATGCATTTCCCGGGACTTTGGATGTGTGGCAGCGGTCGGAAGTCGCTACTTCGGGCTTCATTTACAATATGATGCTGAACGCTTTTGGCTTCGATTCTTATAATGATGCCGGTGCAAGCATGATCACCATCAATAACAACCCTGCCGTAAACTGCCCCAACGCCACCTGGAATGGTTCTACCGCTAATTACTGTACAGGTATGGCGACCGATGACGTGGTAGCGCACGAATGGGCACATGCCTACACCCAATTCACCAGCGGGCTCGTTTACCGGTGGCAGTCTGGCGCACTCAATGAAGCTTATTCTGACATCTGGGGCGAAACCGTGGACCAGCTGGACGGCTACATGGACGAAGGCGAAAGTAACGCTTTCCGCACCGGATGCGGCGACGGCTCCAACCGTTGGCAGATGGGCGAAAAGCTCACCGCTTTCCCCGGTGCAAACCGCGATATGTGGGACCCTACCTGCTTTGGCGATCCGGGTAAAGTGACGGATCCCCAATACTATTGCAAATCTTCAGACAACGGCGGTGTCCATCACAATAGTGGCGTTATCAACCACGCCTACGCATTACTGGTGGACGGAGGCAGCTACAACGGTCAAAATATTACGGGGCTCGGCCTCACCAAAGCGGCGCATATCTTCTGGCTTGCGCAATCCCAGTATATGACCGCAACCACAGATTTCGCTGCTCAGGCCGACATTCTCGAAGCCGCCGCCACTTCACTTATCGGCATCAACCTGCTTGCACTTTCAACCGCCAACGGCGTTCCGACGAACTCAGGCCAGATCATTTCCGCCGCTGACGTGCTCGAATTAGGCAAAGTCATTGCCGCGGTAGAACTCCGCGCTGAGAACAATTGCCAGTTTGCAACTATCCTGGGTCCTGCGCCAGCGTTGTGCGAAGGAGCTAATGCAGGACTCGCTCTTTTTTATGAAAACTTCGAGGGCGGACTGGGCGGATTTACTACGTCAACCCAGACCACTTCCATAAGCTGGGTTCCTCGCTCATGGGTAACAGCGCCCGCAGCTCCGGGCCGTACCGGCAATGTGGCATTTGGGGTTAACTACCAGGGAGGGGATTGCGGTGCTTCCAACCAGACGGGAATTATCCGGATTGAAAGCCCGGTGATCAACATTCCGGTTGGTACTGCTGGCAATCTGAATATGGCCTTTGATCATTATGTGACAATCGAGGATACCTGGGATGGTGGCGTTATCACATATCGGATCGACGGTGGGGCCTGGACGTCGCTCCCGGCTACCGCATTTACTGCCAACGGCTACAATGACTTCCTCAATACTTCGGGTGCTGGCAACACCAATCCTCTACAGGGTCAAGCTGCGTTCACAGGGTCCGACGACGGCTCCTTAACCGGTTCATGGGGACAAAGCCAGGTAGACCTCACCTCAATCGGCCTGACGGCCGGGCACTCCATCCAGTTTCGTTTTGAACTCGGTACGGATTGTCGTGGTGGCCTGGACGGTTGGTATGTGGATGATGTGCGCGTCTATTCCTGCGCAGTTACGCCCGCAGTACACTTTGCTATGGAAAATGCAACCATTAACGAAGGAGAAGGAACCACGCCTGCGGGCTGCCTCGATTACGTCGATAAAATCGTGACCGTGCAAATCGATAAGGCCCCGACGCAACCCGTAACAGTCACTTTCAATGCACCAGGCGGCACAGCCAAAAACGGCGCTAATGGGGACTTTACCATCTCCCCGGCATCGGTGAACCTCGCGAGCGGATCGCTGACACAAAATGTTACGCTCAGGATCTACAATGATGCTTATGTTGAAGGCCCTGAAACCATTGATCTTGGTTACAGTATCAATGCAAACGGCGGGAACGGGTACGCAGCTTCCAGCTTCCAAAATTACCAGCTGACCATTATCGACGACGATCTCACGCCCGGCAATTACACAGAAGAGCTACTGAGTTCTAACTTCAACAGCGGCCAGCAGGGATGGAAAATAATCAATGGCGGTAACAGCTTCCACACCTGGACTGTTTCGCAATTTAATAACGCGGGGCTGGATGCTCAGCTATCGCCTTTCTTATTTATACAGAGTAATATCACTAACGGGAACTTCTATTTCTTTGACGACATCGTAGAGTCGCCACCGATCAATACGGAAGGCAAGAAGAACCTGGTGCTGACCTTTTCGCAGGCTTGGTGGCCGCAGAGCGGCAGTGATCCGGAGGAAGGGCACGTCGATGTCTGGGACGGAACGGTATGGCATAGTCTCCTGATACAAAATGAAGCCACGGGAAAGCGCGGAGATCTTTTGACGTTCACACCCGACATCCAGAACCTGCCTATTCCCGACGCTTATGCCAATGTCAATATGAAGGTACGCTTCCGTTATAAAGCCAATTCGGAAATCTGGTGGGGAATTGATCTGGTTAAAGTGACTGCGAGCAATTCCACCCAGATCGCGAGTGCTGTCAACACCGGGAATGCCGCCCAGGAATATCTCGGGCCCAATGAAACCGCCGTTTTCCACGATCCGGCCACCGGCAACCTGATGGCCAAGATCAAAAATCTGAGCGCGCACGATTACGGATGCACAACCGTAGAAGTAGACCGGGCGGGCAACAATGGAACGCCGTGGTTGGGCACCTACCAGATATCGAATAAAACGTACAAGGTTACGCCCACCAACAATAATCCGGCGGGCCAGTATGAGATCACGGTTTATTACAAAGCCTCGGAGCTAAATACCTTTACACCCGCCACGATCCAATCGATGGGTAAAACTGCCGGAAGTATCGCCACGGGTGATGCGGCCAATACGGCGTTGGTGGCGGTCGACGTAAGTCCGGCCTTCAACGGGGATTATGCGTTTACTTCGACTTTTAGCACCGGCTTCTCCGGCTTTGGCCTGTCCGACGCACCTCCGGGAAGTGCATTGCCAGTTACACTGGTGAAATTTGACGGAAAAAACACTGCCGAAGGCAACCAGCTGAAATGGACTACGACCGCAGAAACCGACAATGCTTATTTCGCAGTAGAAGAAAGTAGCAATGGGCGGTTATTCACCGAAAGTGGCCGCGTACTGGGAATGGGTACATCAGCGGTGACCAACGAGTACAGTTTCACTGATACTGATTTCATCAAAGGCACCACGTATTACAGACTTAAACAGGTTGATACCGATGGCAAATTTGCTTACAGCCGGATCATCGCGATCGATGCATTGCGGGCTGGGAATGTCAAATTCTACCCTAACCCGGTGCAGTCATCGCTGGCTGTTGAACTGCCTGGATCCAATGCTCAATGGGTTAGCGCGCGGGTCATCAACACCGCTGGACAGGAGGTGATGAGCAGGGAAAAAGTTAATGTGAAAAATGGGAAGCTGAACCTGAACCTGGGCAAACTGCCCTCGGGTATTTATCAGGTTGTTATTTCCGGAGAGAAGATTAAGCACCAACTTTCGATCTTTAAACTTTAATCACTAAGCAGTACAACAAAGCGGCCGCCCTGTTCGGGGCGGCCGCTTTGTTGTTCATGAGGATTTTATTAATAAACGTCCTCTGAAACCTTTTCGAGCCATTCGGCTATTTCCTTCGCATCAGGGTCTTTGTTGAATATGTAGTTGTCGCCCTTCTGTTGCAGCAAAACCGTCGTGTAGGTTTTGGTTGTGGCATCAAACCGGTAAATGAACAGGCTGGTAGCTCCCATGTCTGCCCCCTGGCTCACTGGCTTTGAGAATTCTGAATCGCTTACTTTCACAGATTGGTTAAGGTATTTTGAAAGTTCCGTTTCAGGAATTGTGTGTTTCGAAATAACCGTTTTGGAAAGATTTTCATCCATATCTGCCGTTGTCAGTGGTGATCCGGAAAAACTGGTTTTCCAATCTTTGGGATTATCATAAGTCCGGACCCTGCCCGCTTTGTCGATCAAAAAACCTTTGTTCTGATGGCCCCAGGCATGATTGGTATAATTAACTTCGAATAAAACCTCCTGTTCTTCGGACACCGTAATTTCTCGATCGGAGCATCCGCCGAGGGCATAGGTGATCGCCAGGCAGCATATAACGGACAAAAACGATCTGGTTTTCATATCTCAATCAGCTTACAAAATAAAGTTACGAATTTTTCTATATAACTCATTGAATGACAAACCAGACCGTTGATTAGTTGGAACGTACCGATTACTCAGGATTCTGGGCCAGCGACGGATTTAGCACGGTTTCTGCTTCCGGGAAGAAATGCACCACGCGCGGATGCGTGTACGGGATTTCTTGCTTGACGGCTCCCGCGAGCAGGTGCGTACCGGGATAATTACGCTCCATAGTCCTTTTGTTACGGAAAACATCATGCTTTCTAAGCCCTTCCCAGGCCATTTCCAGGTGAGATTCAGCCAATACCACATCGAGTACGCTGGCGTGGCCCATCATATTCGAGGCCGAGAACAGCTCGTTTCCGGAAAGTCCTGCGCGTTTGCGGATCAGGTTCACATCTTCCAGCGCAGCCGCGTTTTTGCCAAGCTTCGCATTGGCCTCCGCGCGGATCAGGTACATTTCGGCCAACCTGAAAAATACGGGCGAGCTTAGCATCGGATAGCCTTCCTGATAGGAGAATTTGGTAATGTAATACTTGGGATAACCATTGCGCGTCGCGAGTACCTTGTTGCCCGAAGCGTCTGTTTTAATACTACCGTCGGCGTTCTTTTCATAGACCGGGACAATGAAATCGCGCCGTTTGTCATTCGGGAATTTGTTAACCAGGTTACGGTATTTTTCAGACGCATACATTTCGCCCCAGCCTTCACCATCCGACAAGTACATCGCCCCTATCGCCGAATAGCCGCGGTTATCCTTCACGGTGTGACGCACCGCAAATATGGTTTCAGTATTGGATTCCGGCACTGTTGTGTAGTATTTGGGCAGGTTCGCAGTGGGCAACAATGCATAGCGCTTCGAATCGATCACCTTATTGGCGTACTCGATGGCCTTTTCATTTTGCTCCATATACAGGTAAATGCGGCTCAGCATCGCATATGCTACTTCCTTCGAAGCGAAATTGTTGTTCTTGGCAACGCTCATCAGGCTGATCGACTTTTCAAGATCTTTGATAATGAAATCATAAACCTCTTTCACGGTGCCCCTGGTCGGTTTTTGGGCAGGCTGGACTGTTGAGCTCACCAGGATTACGCCTGGCGACGCGCCGGCGTCGGGCGCGTACGGACGTGCGAAGACATTGGCAAGGTGGAAATGCAGCAATGCCCTCAAAAAGTAGTTCTCCCCAAGTACCTGATCGAGTTCGGCGGACTGGCCTTCTTTCAGCAATTCAATGATCACATTGGTACCGTAAATGGCCTGGTATGACTTCGTATAAAAGTTAGTCGCCAGTGCGCTGGTTTTGATATGATTGTAATTGTAGGAAAAATAAAGCGGATCGGACGTGGTGCCGCTCAGCGATACATTGTCCGACGGGAATTCGGACATCATGTGGTAAGAACGAATGTAATTGCCGTCTTTCAGAAGCGCGTAATTGCCCAGCGTAGCCGCTTTTAACCCCTCAGGTGTATTCACGACCTGCGTCGAAGTGAGGCCGTCGTAGGGAGTGATCGTCAGTTCATCGGAACAGGCCGTCAGCAGCGACGCCGATAACAATGCACCCAGAATCGATTTATTAAAATATAGTTTCATGATTGATCTGCCAGTTTAGAAATTAAGGTTTACACCGAACATCAATTTTTTGCTGCTCGGATAGCGTGAGCTGTTCGTACCGTTACTCAGGTCGACTTCCGGATCTACACCCGAGAATTTGGTCCAGGTAACCAGGTTATCCGCGCTTGCAAATACCGATAGGCCGCCGACATGGAGCCTGTCGAGAAACACCTGTGGAATGTTGTAGGTCAGGCGGACATTGCGAAGGCGCAGGTAACTGCCATCTTCCAGGTAGCGCGACGAGGTTTTGTTGGAGTTCTTGTTGCCATTCACGACAGCTTTGGGATGTGTGGCAATGTCACCCTCTTTTTCCCACCGCGACCAGTCGTCCTGCAAACGCATTTTGTTGTAGGTCGGATAAGCGCCGTCGTCGTCGAAGAGCTCACGGTTATAGATGTACACTTTGTTTCCAGACACGAATGTAAAGAAGGCTGAAAGCGTAAAACCACTGTATTTGAATGTATTGGTGATACCACCTGTGAATTTCGGATTTCTTGAACCTACAAATACACGGGTTGCGCTGTTGTAGACATTCGTAGTCGATTCCACGATATTACCTGAGGCATCTTTGGTTTGCAACAACCACAGCGGATCGCCATTGGCTGGGTCCACGCCCATCCATTTACGCATATACCATGAACCCAGCTCGCGGCCTACCTCGATACGCTGGTTGCCGCTTTCGATCGGTTCGTTTTTGTTCAGGGCCATTACCTTGTTGCGGTTCACCGAGAAGTTCAGGCTGGTTTCCCAGTTGAATGCACCACGGACATTTTGTGAGGTAATTTCAAGATCGATACCTCTGTTCCGCACAGAGCCTATGTTCTGAATCTGGGAAGTGAAACCCGATGTAGCTTCCAGGGGCACATTTTGCAATACATCCTTATTCAGGCGGTTGTAAAGGTCAATCACGACATCGATCCGGTTAAAGAAACCGATATTGATACCGGCATCATAAGTATAGGCCTTTTCCCAGGTCAGGTCAGGATTGGCTTTCCGGGCCGGGAAACCAGCGGGCAAGCCTGCATATTGTGCATTGAAATCATAAAGGTCCTGTGCGACGAAATCCCCGATATTCGCATTACCGGTAGTCCCATAACTGGTGCGCACTTTAAACAAATGGATCTTGTCTTTGATTGAATTGAAAAACTCCTCGCTCGAAACATTCCAGGCGACACCGGCCGAGTAGAAGTTTCCATACCGGTTATCTTTTCCAAAACGGGATGAACCGTCGCGACGAAAGGAAACGGTCGCGAAGTATTTGTTGCCAAGATCATAATCCACATTCACGAAAGCGGAAGCAAATGCATTCTTGGTTTTATACCCGGTAAGGGCTGTCGGGTTGGCAGTTACATTCAGGATGTCGAGCGAGGGGAAAATACCCTGACCGGTGCCGCCCATACCATCGGTTTTGTTACCTTGATATTCGGCCCCAAGGATCGCATTGAAAGTATGCGCCCCGTAGGTGCGGCTTGCATTCAGCAGGTTTGAAGTGATAAAGCTGTTGGCAAATTCATAGCTATTGGTCAGCGAACCGTTGTACGCTTTGCCGTTTGGCGTGCGGGCGTCTACATTGGATTCTGCGCGGGTGTTGCCAATCGTGTACCGGTTGGAAGTAGAGAAAGTTAGCCAGTCGAGGATTGAATAAGCTAACTTAAAATCCCCCTGAATGCCGGAACCGCGGTTTTGGTTGAAATTGTATTGATTATTGAACAGAAAATTACTCCTGTCTCGGCCATACCAGTCCGTCGTGTTGGCATCCACATACCGGTATGAACCGTCTGCATTATACGGATTATCCCAGGGAAGGTTGATATAGCCCTGGTACAGGTATCCCTGGTCGTTCTGGCGGTTGTTGAAGAATGTATTGACCCTGGCCGTCACTTTGAGCTTGCTGTTAATGTCATGCTCGATATTCGCCCGGAAATTCACATTTTCATAGCCGGTTTTTAGGATAATCCCTTCCTCGTTGTAATAATTGGCCCCGAAATGAAACCGCGTACGGTCATTGCCGCCCGACATCGACAATGCGTGGTTATGGGTGATGCCGGTCTGAAAAGTCTTGTTCAGCCAATCGGTATTGCCGGGTGTCGCTGGCAAAAACCTGCTCTGGTAGCCTGCATAGGCTGTCGGAAAGTTGTTGGCAGTCAGGTAGGCATTGATCTGCGCGTCCGTGGGATTGGGCGTGGTGGTGCTGAGCTGGGTTACATAGTTGGCCCTTTTGGAATTATAATCATTCTGATACATATAATTCGTGAAGTCATAGAGCTCCTGGCCATTCATGACCTCGAAATTCCCGCGCAGCACTTTGCTAAAACCGACCGATCCGTTATAGGATATACGCGTCTTGCCGGATTTCCCGCTTTTGGTAGTAATCACGACCACCCCGTTAGAGGCGCGCGACCCGTACAATCCGGTTGCAGCAGCATCTTTCAAAATGGATATGGAAGCGATGTCGTTCGGATTAGCGGTTCCGCCGATCAGCCCGTCGATCACGTACAATGGCTCCGCGCCGGCCGTAATGGAACCGGTACCGCGTACACGTACGCTCGGCTCGGTGCCCGGCGCGCCACTCGCGCTCGATACAACAACCCCCGCAGCCCGTCCTTGTAGCAGCGTTGCCGTACTGTTGCTGGTAACAGTTTGCAGCTCCGAACCCTTAATCACCGAAACAGAGCTCACAAGCTCCGATTTGGAACGGCTCGAATAGCCGACGACGACTACCTCATCAAGGCTTGACACATCTTCGAGTAATGTAATTTCTATTTCAGTCCTGTTACCCACGGGCACCGACTGGGTTTTAAAGCCGATAAAACTGGCCACCAGAACGTCATCCGGACTACTGGAATTAATGCTGAAAGCGCCATTCACATCGGTTTGCGTGCCAACAGTGCTTCCCTGGATCACAATGTTGACGCCGATGAGTGGACCGCCTTTGCTGTCAGTTACTTTTCCTTTAACAGGAATAAGCATTCGTGTAGAAGTACCGGCGACAGGATGTGCGCCCGACGGCAGCGGAACAAGGCACGGCACGGCCATTCCTACAATGGCTGCCGTTCGAAACAGAATTTGGGTAAACCTCGGTTTCATAAGCGTTAAGAAAGATTGGTTGAGTTAAGAGTAGAATAAATTTGCCAGAATTCCAGCGACGACAAAATTATCGTTCTAATTGACATTAGCAAGGAAAAACACAAAAAGTGGACGCACACACCACACCTTTGGACAACTATTAGCCAATCGGCTTACTCACTGGGCCATGTAGAATTTATTATGCATTTGCAGGAGTTAGGACTGAGGAAGGACACGTGTGGACACAAAAAAAGGGCAACGGCGCGCGCCGTTGCCCTTTCGGGATTTCAATGGAATTATTGTATCGCTACATATTTGCCTGAGCAGGCTTCAATGCAGCCGTAGCCGAGCGTGAGTGTACCAGGCGTTAGTTCGGAATAATACCAAATATGCGACGGCGCGTTTTTGTCGATCGGTATCATCTCGATCCGCTTATCGTCCAGGATTTTGTAGGCGTTAAAAAGCGGAACGGATGACATTGCCTCTCCTTTTACTTCTTTGAAAGTGCCATCCGCCCGGAACTCGACGGTATGCGCGAAGCCCTCTGTCACCTTTTGCCACTTTCCACTTCCGTCGCCGGAATCGGCCAGGTATTCAGTCAGCTTCCATTTGCCTTCCAGGCCTTTGTTTTCGATCAAAGCCAGCTTTTTAAGATCCTCAGGCTCCGCGGTTTCGTCCTCGCAGGCAAAAGCTGCAAACATCAGCATCAAAACTAACAATAAAGGGTTCTTTTTCATGGGCTAAATTTAAAATTGGTTACAATCACAAAGATTCATTCAGTGCCTTCTTGGTTGGAAACACATTATAAATATTCCTTATTTCATGATTGTCCTGAATGTAAGGTTAACCCTTGCCCTGGTAATAGTTTTCGATTTCGGAATGCGGTGCTCCCAGGTATGCTGCAAATCGCCTTTCATTAGCAATAACGAGCCGTTTTCAAGCGTAAGGCCATATTTCCGGCTATGATCGAGCCGGTAGCGAAACTCAAACCGGCGCTCTTGTCCCAGGCTTACCGAAGCGATTACAGGGTTCCGCCCCAATTCCCGCTCATTGTCGCCGTGCCATGCCACCGAGTCGTTGCCATTGCGGTAATAATTGAGCAGCACGCTGTTGAATGTATGTCCCGTTCTGGTCTCAATCCGCCGTTTGAGATCGGCTAGCTCGTCGGTCCAGGGATAAGGTTCGAACTTTGTCCCGGAAAAGCTGTAAGAATGGTCAGCATCTCCAAACCATGCCATGAGCCGCGGCGCTATCACCTCTTTACCGTACATATGAATGGATTGCTGGCGCCAGGGCACTTCCTCGATCAGTTTCTGCGCCAGCAAACGACTTTCGTTTCCTTCCACAAACCCCGGATAATATTCCAGTAGGTTTTCCGGAAATGTCAGACTCTCCTGTGCATTAAAAAGATTCAATTGTTCCATAAAAAATATTGACCCGATGTTCCGGAGAGAGAACAACAATCGGGCCAAAAAACGTCGGTACACATGCTATTTTTGATCAACCAAAACCGCAGGAGGCACATATTCACCCGGCTGCACCCATTTAACCTGTACATTTTGCACCAATGCGGCTTCTGCCAGGTCCTTTTCCATATCCGGATACTGGTCATAGCTACCCGGATTATTGAAACCGTAATGGATCGGAACGAGCATCCGTGCATTCAATAACCGTGTCGCTGTAATGGCTTGCAATGGCGTTAGTGTAATAGGTACCGGGCTGTAAGTCACCCGCGGGATGTTCAGCACGGCGCCGTTGGTTGGCAAAAATACGGCATCAAAGTTTTCGTAGGTTTTGCCCAATTTCCAGAATTGGTTGTGCCACATGGTGTCCCCGCCATGCAATATGCGCTGATGGCCGTCCTCGATCACCCACGACACCTGTTTGTCCCCTACTCCATCCATAGCAAATACCGGCGTGATTGTGAATACCCCTTCCTTTACCGACTCTCCTATCACCACTCCTTGCGGTTCCAGGCCGTCCGCTTGCAGCTCGGGCACGATCTGATCCGAAGCAATGAATTTGCCTCCTGGCTTCAAAACAGTTGTTACCACTTCTTTTTCATAGTGATCTGAATGCATATGCGTGATCAGCA
The DNA here is from genome assembly GCF_023667495.1 of Dyadobacter sp. MSC1_007. GTDB lineage: Bacteria > Bacteroidota > Bacteroidia > Cytophagales > Spirosomataceae > Dyadobacter. The sequence goes on along the minus strand of NZ_JAMOZL010000016.1, from coordinate 8,862 downwards.
CCACATCGGCGAGGGTGCTGTCAATAAATTGTAACGGATCGGCCGGACCGATCGAAGATCCCCGTCCCTGGTAATGCTGAACGGCATCTATGAGTAAAATCTGTCCTTCTGATTCTATTTTTATACCCGCCCAGGATAATCTCTGAATTTTCATGTGCTTTCGTTTTTTAGTACATGACAAAAGTAGGTTTAAGTTTAATATGAGTAAAATGAATTGTTTTAATCAAAACAATGAAATATATTCATGAAAATTAAGAACCGACATGCTTACGCTCCAACACCTCTACATCATCGAAAAAGTCATTTCCGAAGGATCCGTCACCAGGGCGGCCGAAAAACTGAACCTGACACAGTCGGCGCTGAGCCACCAGATCTGTGACCTGGAAGCGGCCAGCGGGCTGAAACTTTTCAACAGGGTTGGTAAAAAACTAATATTAAGTGAAGCGGGCCGCAGGATCGTTACAAGCTCCGAAAAGATACTGCCCGCAATCAGGGAGCTCGAATCGGAGTTGCGGGATATGCGCGCGGGCAAATCGCAGACGATCCGGATCAGCACCGAATGCTACACTTGCTATCACTGGATGCCGCCGTTGCTGGCAACATTCAACAAGGAATATCCCGACGTGACCGTGCAGATCGTCGCCGAAGCCACACGCAGGCCCATGGAATACCTGGAAACAGGCAGGCTGGAACTAGCGATCGTGAATGGCACGAAGAATAATCCCAGTTTGCTTTTCGAACCATTGTTTGACGACCGGATGATCGTCTTGCTTTCCGACCAGCATCCGTTGGCGATCCGCAATATGCCTTTGGAATACTCGGACGTCACAGATGAAACGCTCATTGCATTCCAGATCGGCAAAAGCGACGGGCTGATTACCCGCGACCTTGTGAGTTCACTCGCTCCTAAAAAGGTCATTCATGTGCCTATTACAGAAGCGATTGTGGAAATGGTCCGCTTTGGCATGGGCATAACCATCATGGCCGAATGGGCCGCCCGGCATTACCTGAATACCCCCGGCCTGGCGATCCTACCGTTCGTGAAAGATGTCGGCACGCGCCAATGGTATGCCTGTACCCACAAGGACTGCAGTCCCGCGTTGACACATCTCGTCTCCCAAATACAACTAGCCCTTGCAGAAAAGGATCCTGTAATCCATGAAGGCAGTTCTTTCAAAGTCAAAAGCCGGGTTGCCGCATAATGCGGCAACCCGGCTCCACAATGCCCCATCGGGGCATAATATTGGTAAAAACTAACGCATCACGTGTACGTGCCGTAGGTACGGGATGTACATGGCGTACCTACGGCACGCGCATGTGCCATCATTGCACCCTGCTACCGATATAGGATCCCTGACGGGATCGGCGTTTTGCGTGGTTTGTGGCATGCGCCATCGTCACATCATTCTATCGAAATTTGATACCTGACGGGATCGGGGTTTTAAAACTTATATGCGATACTCAATGTGGAATTTCTTGGTTTCTGTGGATTGACGGACCAGTAGCCAATGTAATATTCCTTGTTGGTCAGGTTATTGACATTGACGGAAATCCGGAAATGGTTGGAATTATAAAACAGGCTTGCATTCAGCAAAGTATAACTTGGTAGAAAAAACTCACCAGTTTTGCTGTTGTCGATCACCTTGTATTCACTGGCATAATTGCCTCCCAGACCAAATCCTACATTTTTAAGCGTTCCAGTGTTGATCCGGTAAGTTGCCCAGAGATTGGCCAGGTTTTGAGGCCCCTGCCCACCAGGCGCGCGGCCTGGTTCGCTGTAAAAATCTTCCTTATCTCCCGAAATAATCTTCGTTTCGTTGTAACTGTAACCTGCGATCAGATTGAGGCCGGTAAATGGACTTGCCACCACGTCAAGCTCAAATCCTTTGCTGCCAACCTTGCCTCCTTGGTTGTAATCACGGATATTCGTCGGATCGGGCATTACGCGGTCGGTAACCTTGATGTCGTACACCGATAATGTAGCCGAAAGTTTATCAGAGAACAAATTGGTTTTAATACCATATTCCCATTGGTCTGCATGCTCGGGCTTGAAGGATTTGACACGCGGATTGGTGCCGTCAACATCGGTTACCTGCCTTGGCGCGACGTTGATGAACGCATTCATGTAATTTCCGAAAAGAGACACTTTGTCGGGCACAAGCTGGTATACAGCCCCGAATTTCGGAGACAGTGCCCATTGGTCATAGTCATCTTCGGAGGAGGTTATTTCACCTTTTGAATCGAAATAATCGGCCCGTAAACTTACCATTGCCATCAGGTTTGGCGTGATATTCAGCACGTTGGATGCATAGGCGCTGTACGAGCTGTTGGAAATATTGCTCAAACTACCCTCTGTTCCAGCAAGCAGATTGTCGATGGATGCTTTTGAGAGGTATACCGGTGCAAGCGTGTCACCTGAATAAGGGTCCACATAATTGATTTCACCTTGCGGCGTAACATTGCGCGCCGAAGCCCAGCCCGATCCATTATCGATCACATTCCGTTTGAAATAATCAAAACCTACCAATAAGCGGTTCCGCAGGTTACCGACCTTGAAATCGCCGTTAAAATTCTGCTGAATGTCGGTTGTGCTGGTTGTCTGCTGTTCGTTGTGAAAATACTGGCTGAAATACTTGTCGCCCGAAACATCGTCCCAGATGTAGGAGTAAATACCGTTGGATTTAATGGTACCCCTGGAAAATATGGTCTGAGAAGTCCATTGGTTCGACAATTTATAAACCATCTGCCCCTGCAAATTGAAACGCGGGTTTTTGATAGTCAGGTCATTACTGATGAACGACAGTTTGTTATTGAGGTTCAATTCTTCCAGATTCTTGAAAGGCAGCGGGCTCACACGGTCGGAGTGAAAAAAAACCGGTGCCACTGCCCGTTCCTCTTCCAGTATCTCGGTCATGAAATGGAATGACAGCCGGTCGTTCACCTCATATACGAGCGCAGGCGCAACGAAGAACGACTTTTTGAAACCTGCATCCTGGAAGCTGTTTTCTGAATGGTAGGCCGTATTAATCCGGACTGCAATCTTGTCGGTTTTGCTTAATGGCGCATTCACGTCGGCCGTTACGCGGTTGAGGCCAAAACTGCCCGAGCTGTAAGCAATCTCTCCACCGAATGTATAATACGGCTTTTTCGTGATAGTGTTGATCATTCCACCGTAGCTGTAAAAACTTCCGCCGAAAAGAGTGCTTGAAGGGCCTTTGATCACCTGGATCTCCTCGACATTAGCTGGATCCAGGTTACCGCTTGTGAGGCCTGGCACACCATTGTAAAGCGTCGGTTGCGCATCGAAACCGCGTAATGCAAAGTAGGAAGCCCCATCCCCTGCCCTTCCGGTCGACTCCCAGGTGCGGGTAATCCCCGGTACGTTGCGCAATGCATCATCATAGCTGGTAATGGCCTGCTGCTTCATGATTTCGGACGATACAGAATTGTAGACCTGCGGATTTTCAAGTTTTTTCAAAGGGATCTTAGCCACGATGGCATTCTCCTTGTTCAGGTTACGGGCCGAAACAATCACTTCCTGCAATTGGGCTGCATTTTCCTTCAATGTAAAATCAACAGAAGCGTTCTCGTCAGCCTTGATTTCGACTGTTTGTTCCTGACGTTCCAAGCCGACGAAAGACGCCATTACCCGGTGCAGGCCAGGCTGGATGTTTTTGATCTGATAGTTTCCGTTTTTATCGGTTAATGTGCCTTTCGCAGTTCCTTTGATATTAACAGTCACCATTTCAGCGGCCTCACCATCGGAAGTCCGGATGGAACCGGTGAGAGAGCCGGTCTGCGCAACGGTCGTAGTTATAGAAAAAGCGAAGAGTAACAGGAGTAAAAATACCTTGTGCGTCATAATGGTATGGTTAATTTTGCGCAAACATATTATTTAAACTAAATCTAAACAATAAATTTGGCAAGAAATTGTAACCAGTAAAAACACACGTACTATTTGAGCTTGCCGGAATTGACATAAAAGTCGGACAACAGGGCCAGGAATTCGTCTTTGCGGCGTCGTGACACTTCGATTTCAGTATTGTCGCTCATCCATACCTGGCCGCCATCACCTTTCACATATCTTTTGATGTGTTCGAGGTTGATGATGTTTGACTGGTGCACACGGAAGAAATAATAGCTGTCGAGAATCTCCTCATATTCCTTCAAAAGACGCGAAACAACGATGGAGGGGCCTTTAATTAGATGAAATTTGGTATAAGATCCAAGAGATTCACATTGGATGATCTCTGTCATTTGCACGAAGTGGATCCCTTCTGCCGTGGGTAATGCGATGCGCTGGTTATCATTCCGTTTCCGCTCGATCAGCCGTGCACCTTTCGTGGGGTCCAACTGCTCATGGAGGATTTTCAGCTGCTCCGGATTGACACTTCCGGCCTGGTTTTTAAATTTCGCGATTGCGCTCAGAAGTTCGTCGGGATCAATCGGTTTCAAAAGGTAATCGATGGCACTGAAACGAAATGCTCGGATCGCATATTCCTGATAGGCTGTTGTAAAAATGACACCAAAATTTACATTATCGAAACTCGAAAGCAGATCGAAACCTGTTTTGCCGGGCATCTGAATGTCCAGAAAAATGAGATCAGGGCGCTCTGAACGGATCATAGAAATACCCTCGTCGGCATTTTTGGCCTGCCCACAGATCTGCAAATCGGGACATACGATGCGGATCAGGTTCGTTAGTGCTTCCCTGGCATTGGTTTCGTCGTCGATAATGACGGCTCGGAGCGGTTGGTTCATACTCTATATGTTTTCGATCGGTATAATCATTATTACCAGCGTTCCCGCCGGACGGTTGTCATCATCAAACAAATCAATCAATTCAATTTTGGCATCGCTATCCTTTTGCCGCAGCGACTCGAAAATCCCCCGCGTCATTTCCTGGCCGCGGGAAATGTGGCCTTCCCCCCTCGGCGCGAAACTGCGTCCGACGCCGTTATCGCGGATCGTGCATTCGATATGCTTGTTGTCCAGCCTGGCCGTGATCGTGAGCTGCTTTTCGCCTTCCTTCGGCATCAGTCCGTGCCAGATCGCATTTTCTACGTAAGGTTGCAGCAACATGGGCGGCAGTTGCGCATCCAGCAATGCGTCATTTTCCTCAATATCAAACGAATAATTGAATTCGTGGTTAAACCGGAACGACTCTATTTCGACATACATCCGGAGTGTGTCGATTATTTTTTCAAATGAAATATATTGGTGGTTAGAGTTTTCCATGATGCGCCGGACGAGTTTCGAGAACTTTGAAAGGTATTTGGCGCCCTCTACCCCGCGGTTTGTCAGCAAGTAATTTTGTACTGAATTAAGGGAGTTGAAAAGAAAATGCGGGTTCATTTGTGACTGTAATGCTTTCAATTTCCATTCGGTGATTTGCAAATCGAGACGGTTCCGCTCGGCGAGCGTGTCGACACGCCACCGCATCATCCCGACGATCAATGCCGCGATCGTAAGTCCAATCAAAACCCTGAAATACCAGGTGCTCGTAAAATACGGCCTGACAATTATGCGAATTGTCAGTGGTTTACTGGTGGTCATACCGGAACTGTTGCTGCTTTTCACCAACAGTGTATAGGAGTCGGCTGGCAAATTGGAGAATGAAATGGTGTGTTCATTACCCATTTGCACCCAGCCGTTATCGTCACCACTCAACTTATAGCTGTACAAATTTTGTGATGCCGGTTCATAATTTAGAGTTGAAAAACTGAAAGTGATCGAATTCTCGTCTGGTTGCAGGGTAATTTCTTTTCGTAGGTCAATATAAACCGGCTTTCCCTTTACCTCGACTGAACTCAACACAATCCCAGGCGAAGCCACATTACCAACCAACTGATTGATATTCAATATATTGATAGCATTGATATGACCTAAAAGCAGTTCATTAGGTGCATGATAATAGAAACCCACCGGCGCATTACTCCGCAGCCCCTCGATTGTCGTTAGATAACGGACAGACCGCGTTTTCGGATTGGCAATATGGATGCCCTCATTGGTGCTGAACCACAGGTTACCGTCTTCGGTTTCGGCAATATTGGCACAATAGGTGTCTTTTAAAAGGCCTTCTTTAAAGTCAAAAGAATACATGACATAACCGTTGGGCGCGATTTTGGAAACGCCTCCCCAGCTGGCGATGAGCACCGACCCGTCCCGACCGCGCTGCATGCCATTAATGCAATCCCCGCCTATCCGCCTTCCTTTATTAAAATTCAGTTCTTCCAGGTTGACGAAAATGCCCTTCTCTTCATCGAAATAAAACAATCCTCTTGAACAGGTCGCGATCCAGATCTTCCCATCCGCGCCTTCCAGCAAAGCCTTGATGTAACTTTGGTTCATCAGCTTTTTGTCCTGCTCTTTCGTCCACAATCGGATTTCTTTTTTCGTGACCGGGTTTATCACCTTGAGGGATTCATTGAGGTTCGCAATCCACAACCGGCCCTTCCGGTCAAGCAGCCCATCCCTGAAATCGGTACTCCGAAACAAAGCAGACGCTGGTGCCCAGGGCACAAAAGCTTCATTTTTCTTCGTAACAACGCCTTTATCCGTAAAGGCAAACACCTCACTACCGATCAAACGAAGCTTGTCTGTAAGCATATCGCCGGGAAATCGCAGTAGTTTGAACGTGTTGGTCGACGGTTGCCAGCTAAGCGCACCCGAATGGGATAACCCCAGCAGATAATTCCCCCCGGCCACAGGCTGGATGCTAGTGACCTGCACCGGAAGCCGGACTACATTAGCTGGGATGGCAATGCTCCGGATACCGATGTTCCTATACCGGTATTTGTAAATGCCTTCACTCGTGCCAATCCAGAGGATTCCGTTGCTTTTATCGTCATACATATCCTTAATCTTGATCCCGTTATTATAGAACTCAGGTAAATGATAGAGCTCATTTCGATCGGTGTACAAAACGCTGATGCCGTCATTGGTACCGACAAACAGTAACCGCCGTCCGTTCTCATCCTGCGATTCCTGTACGCAAAGCACGCTGTTTTGTTCAAATCCCGCCTTTCTGATGCTGAAACTATGATCGGCTGGCGAGTATTTGACCAGGCCGTATTCGTATCCGCCAATCCAAAGATTTCCGGCCGAATCCTGAGAGGCCCTGCTAAGCCTGACTTGAACGCGATTTTCAGGGTAAATCGCCTCAGGCCCCAACATGCACACGAGCCGGTCGGTCTTTCTATTGTAATAATACAGGCCCAGCTCCGAAACGATCCAGAGTACATGCTGCCGGTCTTCAAAAAAGCTCGCATATTGGTATACGTCGCCGCCCGATACTTGTTTGGCGAACGTGTAGCGCCGTAGTTTACCCGTTTTAATGTCGTACCGCTTCACGGCCGTATAATCGCACATCCACACCTGATCCTGGGAATCAACCAATCCCTGCTCGTGCAGATCATTATTGGTATCCTGATCGTCGTAATTATTTACGAGCAGCGTGGAGACCTCCATCGTCTTCATGTCGATCCTGCAAAGCCCTCTTGTGTCTACAGACGTGTAAATATCACCTTTGGAGTCAGTGGAAATCCCCGAGCAGTAACCCAATTGCAGACTATCCAGCCGCATAAAGCTATATCCATCGTAACGGCACAGGTTTCTGCCGGTGCCGATCCACAAAAAGCCATTTTTGTCTTCGTTCAGGCACCACACATCATTCGAAGGCATACCCTCTTTGGTAGTGAGGTGTTCGAGCGTCAGGATCGGCATTTGCGCGCAAGCGGGCAGGCCGAAAGCCCCAAGCAGTAGGAAAAGCCCAAAAAGCCTGATAAGGAGAGCCACAGTGTTTAGGATGATATCTAGCCTTAAGAGCGCTTTGCTGCTAACTTACTGTCAATTAGCAAGAAACGCGCAGTATCATTTGGCGGGACGGGTTTGCCCGCCGATGACCGGCGCTTCGCCTCACTGGCTGACTTTTTCTCAACATAGCAAATCAAAAGTAATGCGCTGAATAGCAAATAAGTAAAGAATGTTTTCATAACGTTGTTGAAATTGACATGCAATCAGAAAAAAACCAGGCTGAGCAGGATCACCGCCGCGATCAGCAACAGGGCGATCCAGTCAAACTCTCTTTCAAAAAAACGTCGGAATTCCTCCCTGACGGTCCTCCGGCCTTCTTTATTCGTAAAATTTTCGCCCCGTCCCATTCGCTTAGTGATTATGTGGATTATGATGCATCTAAAATCGGCATTAATGCACTGGAGAAGTTGGTGGATTGAAATCCGGACAAAAACGGTCCGAAAACGGCGACATTTGGTTGATATCCGGAGATTAGCGGCTCCCTGGCTGAATGCTACGATGTGCCCGGGTGGTGCTGTCCTTAGGGACGGCGTTAAAAAAATTTTATTTTTTTTAGAACATTAATTTTCTTGTTTCCAGCAGATTGGCGATTTTTCGCCGATTATGGCGCAAAAATAGTCTTGCCAAAATTTGTTTGGTAAAACTCAAATTGTACTTTTGCACCACGATACGGCGTTGCGGTAAACGAAAAACACCAGTCAAGCAGCGGATGTTAAACTTTTGTAAAGTTTCAGCCGCGGGAAGATGAAGTTCAAGTTTTAAATGCGCCATTGAATATATATGATCTTCGGGTCACCCTTGCCAGGGCAAAGGCAACCGATTCCGTAGCTCAGCTGGTAGAGCAATACACCGCGCGGCGGACCGCTTTTAATGTATGGGTCCTGGGTTCGAATCCCAGCCGTCAGGTAAAAATAAAAACTAGAAAACGATTCCGTAGCTCAGCTGGTAGAGCAATACACTTTTAATGTATGGGTCCTGGGTTCGAATCCCAGCGGGATCACTGAAAGCGCCTCAAAGGGCGCTTTTTTGTTTTAAATTGTTCTGAAA
>NZ_JAMOZL010000015.1:130307-198134 GCF_023667495.1 Dyadobacter sp. MSC1_007 | reverse complement strand
GATAATAATAGATATATGGAAATTTCTTTCTTTAAATATCAGGGAACTGGAAATGATTTTGTGATGGTCGATGACCGTGACTTGCAATTTCCTGTCTCCAAAGAGCTCATCGCTTCCATTTGTCATCGCCGGTTTGGCGTCGGTGCCGATGGGCTTATTCTGTTGCAAAATGCCGAGGGTTATGATTTCCGGATGGTGTATTTCAATGCAGATGGTGGCGAAGGCAGCATGTGTGGCAATGGCGGCCGTTGCGTGGTCCGCTTTGCAAACGATCTTGGTTTATTTTCTGATAAAACCACATTCATCGCTGTCGATGGCGAGCATAAGGCAACAGTTTCCGGTGATATCATCCGTCTGAAAATGTCGAATGTGCAGGGAGTGGAAGAGTATGAGGAATATGATTTCATGAACACCGGCTCGCCGCATTATGTGACCTATGTGGACCACATTGAAGAAACTGATGTAGTGAATATCGGCAGCGAGATCCGTTATGGCTCGGTGTATGGCCCAAAAGGCGGTACTAATGTCAATTTTGTTGAAGTTATTGAGGACAATCACCTGAGCGTGCGCACGTACGAGCGCGGCGTGGAAGATGAGACATTCTCCTGCGGGACCGGCGTGACGGCCTGTGCATTGTCCGCACACATCCGGAAAGGGTGGGAGAGCCCTGTTAAAGTCGAGACGATCGGTGGGTCGCTTGAAGTCGCCTATCGTGCAACCGGTCAGGGGAAATTTGAAGATATATACCTCATAGGTCCGGCAGTCCGGGTTTTTGAAGGAACGCTTACAGTGTAAAAGCAACGCTTACAGTATAAAAATAAAACGCCAGGTCTTCGAAAAGCCTGGCGTTTTAACTTTATATCGATATTGTCTATTCTGATTCAATAATGCCTCCCTTCACGTGGAAGATCTGCTTATCGGCCCATTCCGGAACCCGGCAGTAATCCATGGCGGCAACTTTGCTGCGGACGCCATTGGTACAAATCACCACGATGGTCTGGTAGGGATCCAGCAGATTGCGTTTTTCCCTGATCTCGGCCAGCGGAATATTAATCCCGCCTTCATTGAACTCCTCGAACTCCCAGTTTTCACGCACATCCACCAAAACTGTCTCAGGAAGCCGGCTCAATTCAATAGCCTTTTTGAGGTCAATATCCGTGAAATTCTTCCGGGCCATTGTTTTTTTACTTATCTGCCTACCGCGTACGGATGGTCATTCACAATAGGGATATTCTTGGCGATCAGCTTGTGAATATCTTTAAGGTATGCTTTTTCATCCCGGTCGCAAAACGAAAGTGCAGTGCCTTTCGCACCGGCACGTCCCGTCCGACCAATCCGGTGAACATAAGTTTCCGGGATGTTCGGGATTTCGTAATTGATAACGTGCGTAAGGTCGTCCACATCGATTCCCCTCGCAGCAATATCAGTCGCCACGAGTACGCGGGTCGTCTGGCTTTTGAAGTTTTTCAATGCATTCTGACGGGCACTTTGTGACTTATTGCCGTGGATCGCTTCGGAGCTTACGCCTGCTTTTCTCAACACTTTTACCACTTTGTCGGCACCATGCTTCGTCCTGGTGAAAACCAGTGCGGTTGCAATGCTTTCGTCTTTCAAAATGTGTAGCAAAAGCGAATTTTTATCTGATTTATCAACAAAAAACACCGACTGACGAATCGTATCGGCTGTTGAGGAAACCGGTGTTACTTCAACTTTCGAAGGGTTTCTAAGGATTGTTCCTGCAAGCGTAACGATCGCCGGGGGCATCGTAGCCGAGAAAAACAGCGACTGACGCTTGGCCGGAAGCAATTTGATGATCTTCTTTACATCATGCACAAAACCCATATCCAGCATTCTGTCGGCCTCGTCGAGTACGAAAAATTCAAGCTGGTTTAATTTGATAAAACCTTGATTAATAAGGTCTAATAAACGGCCCGGGGTTGCGATCAACACGTCTACGCCTCTTTGCAGCGCATCGGTCTGTGGTTTTTGACCTACACCACCAAAAACAACGGTATGTCTCACGCGGGTGTGACGTCCGTATGCCGCGAAGCTTTCACCGATCTGGATTGCCAATTCGCGGGTTGGGGTTAATATCAATGCGCGGATGTGGCTTTTTTCAAACTTTCCAATCGGATTTTCGTGCATTAGCTGCAACATAGGGATCGCAAATGCGGCCGTTTTTCCGGTTCCTGTCTGTGCACAACCGAGCAAGTCTTTATTTTCTAATATAATGGGAATGGCCTTGGCTTGGATCGGTGTGGGAGTGGTGTATCCTTCTTCCTGAAGAGCTTTTCTAATCGGCTCTATAAGTTGTAATTCCTGAAATGTCATTTGGTCTTTTTAATGGCTGCTGATGATGATCCATTTTAAACACAGCCTGAATAATATGAATTTAGCCTTTATGGCTGACGGTATAACAGAACTATATTTTTAAACGTTCAGTGGATATACCTCACAAAAGTATTCACTATTATTTACATTTGACCTACTTTCATCAACACATTACGGCTATGAAGAAACTTATTACTTTAACAATCCTATGCTCAATCGTTTTTGCAGCAGCCCATGCGCAGGATATTCTCGTGAAGAAAAACGGGAAAACGATTGAGGGAAAAGTGGTCGAAGTTGGTATCGACAAGGTTTTATACAAGATCAACAACGATAGCAACAGCGCCAATTTCGTGGTCCGGAAAAGCGAACTGAGCCGGATTGAGTTTGAAAACGGACAGACCGTGTGGATCGATCCGCGTGGCGAACGTGCCAAAAAGCCGTCTGCGATTGAGCCAGATGAGCAATATGGTCAGAATATGATCAATGTCTCGCCTTTTAAAGCGTTGGACAGTGGCCCCGGATTTGGCATCAGTTATGAGCGAATACTGGATAAAAGAGGCTATTTCGGTTTGCTTTTGCCATTTACAATGACAATTCCCGACACCTATTACCTCTCATTCGACTCATCCGATGGCGATAGATCGGAGATGTATTATTTTTCTCCAACCCTGAAAATCTATCCTTTTGGCCAAAGACGCGTTACTTATTCGCTCGGGCCCACGGTTTTCGCGGGTGTGGGGCAAAGATGGAACACCTACACGGATTACAATCCGACGACCGGTGTTTATACGACGCGTGACGAAAAGCGTGAACGTTTCCGGATGGGTATGATCGTCAATAACTACGTCAATTTCCAGATCATGTCCAGGTTCCAGATCGGACTGAATGCAGGTCTGGGGCCGCGTTATATCGATCGCGAAACTTTTAGATCTCAAACTACCCGGACAAAAGGTTTTGAGATCACCGGAGAATTCAATTTCAATTTAGGCTTCCGTTTCTAATTATCGTTTCACGACCCTGAAAACCGGGTAGCGCATGTATTCCTTTTCGCTGTATGCGGAGTTTGCGTAAATGAAATCGAGGTGTGCGCCTGCGCTTTTGGCAAACTCAAGGTCTGATTTTCGTTTCGCATCAAGCTTGCCGCGGAGTTCGGGTGATTTTTTCAAAAGATCCGCGGCGAGTTCTTCAAACACATAGCCCGAGTAATGCTCTTTGGCTTGCAGGATCGTGTCAAAGAAATTCCATTTGAAGAACGAATCGACGCCTTTGGGTTCGAGTGTTTCGATAATGTACCTGTTTGTCCATTGATTAACGGGTACAAGCCAGTCACCTTTTTTGAAGTGGAGCTTCTGTTTTTCAGTCCTTAACGTCACGGAAGTATGCCAATAATGGCCTTCAAATGGCTGTTTCGGTGTTTCCAGGCTCTCGATATAGTAAGTTTCCACGTCCATTTCGGCATCTTTTCCCAGTTGCGTTACGGTTACTCCATTCAGTTTGAGCAGTTCGATGATATGATGCCAGCCTTGCGGGATAATGTAAGCCTCGGGGCGTGTCACGACATCCAGCGGCGCGTAAGTATCGTAAAAGGGTATTGTCTTGGTAAATGGTTTCGACCGGTCGTAATGTAACCTGGGCAAGCCGCTCACTTCGCTGGGAATATATTCAGGCTCATAGCCTTTGAACTGAATGGGTGTGTTTTTATCCTTATTAACCTGCCAGGTAACAGCAAATTTTTCCTGCGTTTTCACAGCTTCCTTCGTCTCTTTTCTCAATTTCAGGAGCTGCGTCCGTTGTTCGGCCAGGAATTTGATATTGCCATGCAGATAAGCGTAAGTGGACCGCACGCGCTGGTCGTATGGTTTCAGCATATGCGTTTCCGTCATGACACCGATTGTATGAAACAAAGCCGCATAGCCTGTGGAATAGCGGGGCCAGTCAGGAAATTGAACAAAACCTTTATCGGGAGTTTGGCCGTATGCATTCACGTAAGGCGTTGCTTCGAACCCCCCCTCCTTTAAATGTCTGTACATATAAGGGAGAAAAACTTCATTGTTAAAGTCGCCCAGTGGGCCGCCCAGCTTGTCCTTCTGCGCATAATCGAGCGTCATCACATATTGATAATCCGCCCCGTTGCTCACATGCGTGTCCGCAAAAAGGTCAGGATCCAGTTCGTGGAAAATAGCGGCAAAGCTTCTTGCATTCCGGGTATCCGACTTGATAAAATCCCTATTGAGATCATAATTTCGCGCATTACCGCGGAAGCCATATTCTTCCGGGCCATTCTGATTGGTCCGGGTGGTCGCATTGCGGTTCAATGCACCGCCAATGTTGTAAAAAGGTATAATCGCCACCACGATGCTGTCCAGTTCGGGAAACTTTCCGGGATTGACAAGCATGTCGCGCAAGAGCATCATCGAAGCATCCACGCCATCGGGTTCGCCCGGATGGATGGCATTATTGATCAGCAGAATGGCCTTATCCTGTGCTTTCAGCTTTTGAATATCAAACACCTTATTTCTTGAATACAAAATCAGGTGTAATGGCTTTCCACTATCGGTGAGGCCTTTTTCCTGCATTTGAATCTGCGGAAAGTTTTTGGCGAGCTGTTGGTAATAAGCGATCCCTTCTTCATAAGTAGGAGTTTGTTTGCCACCGCTGGCTTCAAAACGGGTCTGATATTGGGCGGAGGCCGATAGGGTGGCAGCTATTAGGAAGACGGTCAGAAAGATGCGCATGAGGAGTGGGAAATCAGTATTTATATTGTTCTACAAGATGCAGGTACGGAGACATGCCATGGTGGATAAAAACTTGCTGCTCAGAATCCTGAAATATTTTGTAATAGGCTTCATCGGCCAACAGCATAATGGTAGGTCCGATTCTGACGTAGTTGCTGCTTTTGAAATAAACCGGTGATTGAAATTCGGGCAAGTGCTTTGTGACGATCTTGTTAGCATATTTGCCCAGATACTTTTCATAATTGCGTTGCGCCTTTTCACTTGGCTTTTTTAATCCTTTATAGGCATGCCTTAATCCAATGCGCGCGATCAGTTTCTGCTTTTTGATGATGCCATCGATATTTTTGAACGGATTAGTTTCATTGAAATCGCTGAGCGTTTGTACAGAAAAGGGCACTTCTGGCACCCAGTCTGCCGAATTGACAACATTAAAGCCCCAGCCACCCGCCACAAGATCTTCGTATTCGTAGGCGAAATAGGTGTTCCCGACCTTGGGACTTGCGCTGCAATAGGATTTGAAACGAATGTCTTTAGGTAGCTTTCCGTGTTTTTGAAGTGAATATAAATGAGAGGTCATCAGATAACAGATTGCGCCGCCCTGGCTGTGCCCCATGATGAGGAAATCCTTAATACCCATTTTATACAAAGAATCGATTCTTGGTACAATATCTTTGGCGAGATAAGCCGTGCCCAAAAGCCAGCCGATATGAACAGCTGCCCGGGGGTGATTCGCAAGATCGTAGGAGAACGTGAAGTTATTGTCGAGTTTGAGCTCGCCTTTGGCTGGCACCATGGCAGCATAAAAGTTTTCGAGCCATCCTACCGCATTGGTCGTTGTTCCCCTGATGTTGATGACCGCTACCGACGCATCGTTTTTCCATAACTCCCATTTGTTATCCAGTCCCATTACTGGTGAACTATAAATGGATTTGAAAAGGGTTGGTTTCGGCACCGGGAATTTATTCCGGCTCATCATTCCGGTATCATAGAGCATCACGTGCATATACATCAGCTCCTTGTATTCTGCTTTGTCAAAGCCAGGTTTGAGTTTCGTGTTCTGTGCTGAGGCTAAGTTGGGTAGCCAAGCCAAAACAGCAATAAAGATCATGCAAATGAGGCCGACAGGGCGCCGGCGTAGGTAGGTAGCTGTTTGTTGCATCAGGAATCGCTGAATAGTAAAAGACTAAGCAAACTTCAGATTACTAAATGTAGGAAAACAATTGCTTTCCATAACACTCATAATGTCTACCACTGCAAGCTCACAAGGGATTTTATTAATGTAGGGCAGCTTGCGCTGCGGGTTTTGGTCCTGATCCCGTAACCAGTTGATTGATCAGCGCATTGGTCTTGTTGAGCCAAACAGCTTGTCCTTCACAGGTCCAGTGGGAATCGCCTTTCAGGTAGGCACTTCTGCCCATTTTACGGAATTCAGCCAGCACGTCAACATAGGGGATATTGAGTTTGGGGTGCTGATAAACCTTTTCGATCAGGTGATTGTAGACGCCATAATCGGGCGCTATGATCGATGTTTTATTAGGTATAATGGATAAAACGACGTGATCAAAACCCAGGGAATCGGCGAAGGCGCGGTTGGTTTCCAGATTGTTCATCAGCGAATCCAGCTCGGTTTTTCTTACAGGTGTAAAGGCTGATGTAACGCTCGGTGTATCGGTATCGAGGTAATAAACGATATCCTGATCGTTATTGACCAGGGTTACACCCGAATTGGTCCTGTCAAAAAAGTGATGTGTGAAGTCGGCTTTCCATTCTTTGACGGTCAATGCAAGGTCATTCTGGAACAGAAAGCCGTCGAGCCGGTCGGCAGTATGTGCACCATTGAATGCATCGTCCAGTTTGTGTACCAATTTTGTTGGTTTGATCTCTACTTCAAAAGTGGCTGTGTCCGGAACGATCACACCGATCTTGGAAGCCATCACTTGCCTGAAATGCCTCTCGACGGTCTCAATGAGCAGTATATTTGTTTTCGTAGTATCGAGTTTGAGGTGCAAAAAGCGGCTCCAATGCACACGGGTATATTCATCAACAGCAAAATCTTTCTTACCGACCCGACCTTCTTCAGAGAAACTGTCGCCAACGATATACAAGTGCACTTTTTTGGCGCTTTTCGCCTTCACCGGAGTGTTGTAGCTGGTGCATTGCTGTCTTGGCTCGCGGAACTTCGATAGCGTGGAAAGCCGGTACAAATCGCCATATTGATAGCCGTCTTCCACCACATTTACTGACCATAACCACGGCAGAATTGTCGGAACTAACCCGACAATCCATGTTGCACATGCCACAAACAATACAATGTATCTCAACGCCTTCATAATTTCATCGCAATTTGATCGACCAGACCTGTATTTTTTTCTCAGACCGGCTGAAAATCAATAATTTATAATATCCCGGTTGGTAGGTAAGCTGCACCGGCATTTCAGACGGGATCGCCTTGTCGCCGAGCCGCTTGCCATTCATATCGAACACAGTGGTATAACCTCCCGATTTAATAGTAATGAAACGGTTATCAGCCCCAAAGAAATGATATTGGATCGTCGCATTCGGGAGAATGTCCTTGATTTCGAAAAGGTCGCGTCCGTCTTTGGTTATGATCGCCGTTTTTGAATTAACAGATCGAACCAATATCCAGTCCAGCGAATTTCTGTCAAAAAGCACCCTGAACCGTGAACCGGGTTCGGGACGCAGCAATTGTTTGCGTGATGTGACTTTGCCGTCCAGACTAATGCGGATCAGTTCGCCAGATACGCTCACGCCTACGAGCTCGGGTTGGCCGGTCGCTGGATTTTGCGCCCAGGTAAATGGGCTCTCTGCACGTGTCAGTATGTCTACTGGAAAGCCAGGTTTTACAGTGCCATTCTCTTTGAGCAGGAAGATTTTGCCGTTTTGTTGCGTCACGATAAACCCGCGGTTGCCAATCTGGTTCAATGCTACCACCGGTCCGACGATCTTTTCAAATCCAACCGAATGGTTGAGCCGTCTGATTTTTTTCGTTACACTTTCCCAAATGAACAGTTCGTCGGCGGAGCTTTTCACGATAAAACGGTTACTGCCGTCGTCATCGCCGTCGATCAGGTATAATGCGGCAATATCGTCGGAGGATGGCAAATTGGCGGTAAAAGTCGTCACCATGCTCGAATCGTCTTCATCCAGCGCGTACACCGTCCGGCCTGTCGCAAATATGCGTTGCTGGCGGCCGATATTCAGGAAATCAACCTTATAGGCAGAAGTACTGATTGCTCCATTGAGTTTGGCGATGGCTTCCGTTTTTCCTTCCCTGAGGTTATTCGTGCGAAGGAGCTGATGTTCTTTATCAGTCAGCAGGATTTCGGAGCTGCCGTCAATCGGGTTTTGCAATGCAGCAAGTTCAGCGTCATATAGTTCAGGCCATTCGATATCGATATTGAGGAATGTCCTGTTGAGAACTTTGCTCGCCGTTTGTCTTTTTTTAGGTTGAAATGTGAGTTCAGGAATGGCGTTTCCGCCCTCATAATAGCATTGCAGCATCACCGATTCCATTTTCGCAGTGAGGTCGCCGTACTTTTTTGCCACCTGATTTTCCTCTCCCGACTGTGCTTTCCGAAGGTTGACAATCATCGAAAGTTGTGCTTCCATATTCACATTGGTAAGCACGCTGTCATATTCCGGCGACTGTTTCCAGGTAAGCTGGTTTTCATAATCGACAATATAGTTTTGCAATACCTGTGAATTGTTGCTGATCACCAGGTAAGGCGCAATGTAAGTGACGTAGCTGCGCGGAAAGCCCTGAAACATAGGCCCATACAGGCCGGATGGCAATTCTGGAATAGGTACCGAGTAAATGTCATAACCCTGATATTGGTCGATAGACACATTGGTTTCCTGATTAGCCAGCCGCGCAAGCTTTTGCAATACAGGTCTCAGTTTGTCATAGTTCGTGAATTCTGCGAGCAAAATCTTACCGTCGGTAATGCTGTTATTTTCTGCCAACTGGCACAAAATGAGCTCGGAACCCAGGTTATCGATCAGCATATTGCTTTCCCCGGCAATGTAATAATTGAGCCTGTCCCACGGTGCCGATTTGTATTTCTTATGCCATTTCTGGAATTCTGCTTTGAAACCGGCTCTATCAGAAGCAGCCGATCGGAAAAAGAAGGAAGTTTGCTGCGAAATATGCTTGTGGCCCGTGAAAGGCATTCCAGAATTGTCTTTCAGGATATCTGCAAAATAGTGGTCGGGAGCATCTGTTCCTTCCGATTTCAGCACAAGCGGGCCTTTGTCTTTCGCAGTTTCAATATGAAAATCCTGATATGCGGGCAGCGCTTTTCCGAATTCAAGTAATGCGCCATTGATATTGTCCATAGAAACCACCGATTTCCAGGCATCGCTGCGCAGGTAAATGCTGGTTCCATAGTCGGAATCGTTGACGTTTGAAAATCTTGATCTCAGGCGAAAGGACTCGATATTAAGAGATGAGGCGCGTACCGCGTCTTCGATCAGGTCGCCGTAGTAACTTACAATAAGGAAATGATCTTTGACCAGATATGAAAACAATGGCCTCGAATTGCTATCGATAGCGTCGGTGATACGATGGTCCTGGAAGTTGTGGTGCAACAGCCTGATATTGGAATGCTGCGGGCTTGCCAGCCATTTGGTTTCTTCTTCGTTGACTGGAATGTACATGATCACCCCCCATTCGGTGCTCGTCCTGGCGTGGTAGGAGTAGGACAGCGCTTTGCCTTTCAGAAAGCCTTTAAGCTTTTTCTGGTCGGGCGTGAGCAGGTTTAATAGCGTGAGATTGTCGCTGGCAATATCGAGTAGTGGGAGCCTTTTGATATCCAGGGCGGCATCGGTGGCGGTGTAAGCGGAGTCCTGCAAATGCTCACTGGTAATCACTACGATCGCATTGGATGGAATGAATTGCCATGCAGCTGACGAGCCCCTCGACCATTTGAACAGGAAATATCCTGCTGCTGCGACAATGCACACCAGCAGGATAGCAATCAATTTTTTTTTCGACACAAGCCTGTTTTTTAAGCGCGGATCGCTTTCACTTTATCATTCAGTTCGAGGCGAAACCGCAAGAGTTCTTTAAAGCTTCGTATACAAACTTTCCACAGGTTCCATTTCACGATTGAAACGGTGCCGGTTTCCCGGTCTTTGTGGGTAATGGGGATATCAAATAGCTCCTGTCCCGACTTTTTGGCCATAACCGACAGGAAAATATTTGGAGCGAAGGGTTCTGGATTGGGAAGCTGGTCCATCAGTTTTTTCAGGAATGTGCCCTTGATCAAACGGAATGGGATATTGCTGTCCATGATGAAAGTACCATACACAGTGGAGATGGTGCCGCGAAGGAACTTGGTGATGAACAGACGTACGCCTGCATCGTGCCGCACTTCACGATAACCTAATATGAACTGGGATTGCGCACGCTTTTCCCAAAGTTTATCAAAATCTTCTGAAATGAACTGATCGTCGCTATCCGTCTGAAAAACGTATTCCGATCCCAATTCCAAAGCTTTGCGGTAACCGTTAACCACCGCATTGCCATGCCCGCCATTTTTCTGATGAACAACCGTAAGATTAGTGACTTCATTGAGTAATTTATCCAAAAGCACTTTGGTATTGTCCTTAGAGCCGTCGTTAATTACAATGAGGGTTGTGTTATCGTTAGGGAATTTGGTTTTCAGGAAGTTGGTCCAACTATAAACTACTTTTTCGATACAATCCTGTTCATTGTATGCGGGCATTACTATACTCAGAAGATATGACATGCAAAAGCTTATTTGGTATGGTTGCGCGAAATTAATAAATAAAGCCTGTAACAGGGCTATGGGGATTCATTATTTAGTAAGCGTACTTGTCTTTCAGGGCATTAATAGGCTTCTCGAAAAAGTGCCAGGAGACCGAGGCAACCAGGATTGTGAGGGTAACAACGACCAATGCTTCAAAAGCGATCGAGCCTTTCAGCGTCGGGGCATACTGATAAATTTTCCTGAACAAACGGACCGTCGGGTGCATGGGGCCACTGTGAAAATGGTTGTAGACGAAATTGTGGTACAAATAGAGGCCATAACTGATTTTTCCAAGGTAAATGACCGCCGGATTTTCCAGAAACCAGGCCATTATCCCTTTGAAACCCATTACAGCCCGACCTATCAGCAGAAAACCAAAAATGGAAGATACTGTCCGGTCGAGCACCACGAAAGGCATATTGAAGCGCTCGTCATACGATTTTGCCCAGAATTGTATCAATATCCAGCCAATTAGGCCCAGAATGACCGGCCAGGGCTTACTAAACCATTTCACAAAAAGTTCTTTTTTGTAAAGCTGCACCCATGCCATCAAACCTCCCAGCGCAAATGAATCGAAGCACGCCGGAGTGGATACGTATGCGACAGTCCATTGGCTCATTGTCACATGGTCTGTACCCGGGACGCTGCCGGTGTAAAAGATGTAAAACCGCAGTAACACGCTGAAAATGCCCATGATACCGAGCACGGGGATCAGTTTATTTTTTGGTATAAAAAATATTAGGAAAGGAAAGAAAAGATAAACCTGCTCTTCCACAGCCAGTGACCAGAGGTGGTCCACAGAACCCATCCAGGTTTTATGGATCGCCATGTAAATGTTGGTGCCATAAAGCGCAAGCCACGCCAGCTTTTCTCGGACCGGTGGAACGTCGAAAATGTAAAGTAATGCGATGATCAGATAGTAGACCGGAAAAATGCGGATCGTGCGCCGGATCAGGAACTTACGCAGGTACTTCTTGAAACCACCGGGCGTTCCCTGTGTCTTTTCTTTGCTTTTTAAAAGGATACGGGAAATCAAAAAACCACTTAAAACGAAGAATATCGTCACACCCAACGCACCGAAAGGAATCACGTTGATCTCTACGAAAAGATGGTCCAGTAGAACGAGCCCCACTGCAATAAAGCGCACGCCGTCAAGCTGAATGATGTGTCCCTCCGAAGTAGTGCGCATGGTTACCAGTTTACTTTCACTTGTTTTTTGGCGGTTTGCTTCACCGTTATTTTTTCGTCTTTAAACAGAATGCCGGTTTCGTCACCCTGCTGGCGGATCAATGCAACCCGATAAGTCCCTTTGTCCATGGCCGAATAAGGGATATCGGCATTGAATCCGGGCGCGAAGTAATATTGTTTCAGAAAAAGCTGTTTTCTGCTTGTATTTCGCGTTCTGACAGCCGGAAATATATAAAAACACTCGTCCGAACTCAGTAAAATGTACACGCCGCTGTCCTGCAACCGCTGGCTGGTGAACGAGGTGTTATTAACTCTGAAAGATGCCGTATCTGCGGTGAATGTAGTCCTATCGTATAAATCGACCATGCCGCGCGAGCTTCCGGCGTAGTTTTGCTTGTCGGCAATGCGTATCAGCGGGAGCCATTTGTCGTAGATGACCGGTGTCCTTTCCACAATCCGGGCTGCTGCTGAAGTATCGGTTGGGTAAGTCAACGTTTTGTCAGTAAATGTCCAGTTGAATTGCTCCGTAACCAGCATTTTGCGCAAATTATATGCGTC
This sequence comes from Dyadobacter sp. MSC1_007, assembly GCF_023667495.1. Classification (GTDB taxonomy): domain Bacteria; phylum Bacteroidota; class Bacteroidia; order Cytophagales; family Spirosomataceae; genus Dyadobacter. The sequence continues at coordinate 185,530 of NZ_JAMOZL010000015.1, read as the reverse complement.
GACAAGGTGATAATGGTAGCTGAACACATTAAATGTGACGGCAAGAAAAACAATCGCTGTAATGTAAGGCGAAAGGAAGCTGCCGCGAATAGGGATCACCACATACAGATACGCCACAATGAGCAGTAACACCGAATAGATCTTGTACCGGCTGGTGATGAGCACATCAAACCCAAAGCCTGCGCGACTGTAAACGACGATCAATGCTGTTCCTAAAATGAAAAGGATGGTGCCCAGGCAGAAAAGGTCGGTGGTGCGCTCAAATTTGTGACTGTATTTATTCCGCATAATCCGGAATAGGGTTGTAGAACCAATAGAAATCGCAACCAGGAACAACACAATGCCAAGGAACAGGCAAACTTTGGCATGGTCAAGGACCGGGATACATTCAGCAAATGACCCCAGGAACGCCATATAGCCTTTTGCAAGCTGTATGATCGATGCCCTGGAGTCGGGATTGGACTCAGGTTTGGTATACCAATAAAAATAACAGAAAATCTCCGCCGCACTAACGATGATCCATAATGCGAACCGCTTCCTGTTCTGGGTAAGAAAAAGCAGCAATGCACCGAGCGGGAGCACCAACAGGCCATTACCGCTCGTAAGGACGGTGGCGACGCTGAGAAACAATGCTATTACAAAAGGTACAACACGCGGATTGATACAAAGATAAAGCGTCCAAAGCGTGAGCGTTACAACCCCGAAGTTCTGCACCGCCGACATTCCCCAATACATATTTTCCCAGAATGCAAGCGTCATCCAGAGAAAAGGGACTGGTACCAATGCAAAAAGCGGCTTTTTGTTCTTTTTCAGGAGCTCATACCAGAGCGGGACCACCGCGAGCAGCAGCAAATTACCGGCTGTCATCAAGTGCCGGAAATTCAGGTGGCCGGTAATGGCATAATCTATCCAGGAAAACAGCCTCGTAAGGGCGATCCGGTGTTCATTATGTTGTTTAAAAAGCGCGATGATCTTCTCCTTCCAGCCATCAGCCTGGGCGTAATCCAGGATGAATTTTTTCAGGGCATGGTCGTCCCATTTAGGAATATTAATGGCATAGTAATCCCAAACCGTGAAATACACCAGGACCGGTATAAGCAAAATCAGGCTAATAATGATGGTTAAAGCCCTCTTTGTCATGCCGTCACCATTAGTTGACCGATATGTGACAGGATCGAGTCCGGATCGAGGCCTGAGAGCTTCTGATGATAGCTTTGGCTGCCGTAACGGCTATTGGGATAACCTTCCGCCTTCAGACTTTTAAATGCGGTAGGGAAAATACCCTTTTCCAGAAGCGGGACGGACAGCTGTTGAGCAAGTCCCCCGGTGGCAATATGCTCTTCCGCGACCAAAATGGCCGGTGCTTTGCGTATCAGCTGAGCAAGTTCTTCGGTGATATGCAACGGAAAATGAAGTGCAGTAATCACCGTTACCTTTTCCGAAAGCTCCGGAGATAATGCCAATGCGCTAAGCACGTTGTTGGCAATTGGTCCTAATGCAAAAACCGTGATTTCAGGACTGACACCCTGGTGGATCACCTTGAACGAGCCGGTTTCATAACTACCTTCAGGAGTTGTTTTGCCAGCACCCAGGCGTAAATATGCAGGACGCCCATCCGAAACGATCTGCCGGATCACTGGCTCCACTTCGTCGGAGAAAGCTGGCACCCATACCTGAGCATTCTGCTGTCCGCTGAGGCATGCGAGGTCTTCAATGGTGTGATGGCTGCTGCCCATAATCCCGTAGCCATAGCCGCCTCCATTTCCCACCAAAAATACCGGCAGGTTGTTGAAACACACGTCGTTACGGAACTGTTCGAGACAGCGGTATACGATAAATGGGGCAATGCTGTAACAAAATACCTTATAGCCCTTATGTGCAAAACCAGCGGCAACACCGATCATATTTTGTTCGGCAACCCCCGCATTGATAAACCTCTTGCCCATTTTGGCTTGCAGGTTTTCCAATGCATTATATCCAAGATCGCCGGTGATGAATATGATGGAGTCGTCTTCCGACGCCAACTCTTCAATGGCGGATGAAAATTCTTTTCTCATTTTTTATTTGGCCTGAAACCAACGTTTCATTGTCCTGATGGTCGGTTATCAACATTATAACCGATTGAAATTATGCAATTTGCCCGAATATGGCAACTTTAACCGGTAGCAGGCATTACTTTCTAAGCTGCTTGACCAATGCCCGGATCTCGTCGGCTGACTTATAGGCTTTGCTGCCACGCCGGATCCGCGTGCGGATGTACTTGGGCCTTTTCTTGGTTTCCTCAAAAATCTTGGTAATGTATTCCCCAAGGAAAGATATGCCCAGGATCGTAAGTCCCCCGAAGAAAACAATCAAAACGATAACCGTACTGATACCTCTCGGCGTATCCGGGAAGAAAAAGAACTTGGCCAGGATCTGCCAGAGAATGCCCAGGATCGACAAGCCTGTGAGACCGAAGCCTGCATAGCTCATCAATTCGAGAGGTGCAAAGCTGAACGAGAATATCGCCTTCTTGGCCCACCAGATATTTTTGGTCCAGTTATTGGTGGAAACACCAAACATCCTTTCCGGGCGGACATAAGGAACGCCCGTTTGCTTGAAGCCCACCCAGGCACGTAACCCGCGCAGGAATTGCTCAGTTTCGGGAAGGTCCACCAGCTCTTTCACCACTTTGCGGTCGATCATCGAAAAATCACCGGCATCGCGGGGAATTGGAATGTAGCTGAGCCCCTGGAAAATTTTATAAAATGACTTGTAGAAAAAGTGGATATGCGGCTTCATTTCACGCTGCACGCGGACGCCGTACACGACATCGTTGCCTTCCATCCATTTTTCATAGAATGCAGGGATAATTTCGGGCGGATCCTGCAAATCACCGTCCATAAGCACCACGCAATCGCCGGTTGCGATCTCCATCCCACTCAGGAATGCAGATTGTGATCCAAAGTTACGGGAATGGCTGATACCCACTACGTTAGGATCTTTGTCGCAAATGCCATTGATTACTTCTTCCTGATTATCAGGAGAGTTGTCGTTGACAAAAATGATCTCGTATCTTACTTTCAGCTCATTGAATGTCTTCACAAGCCGCTCGTACATGAACGGGATCGCCTGCGCGTCCTTGTAACATGCGATAATGGCTGTAATGACCGGATTGAGCTTAGGATTTTCGAACGCAGGTATTACCCGCTGCTCATATTGGATCGCTTCCTGCCACTGGCTGTATTTTGAAAGTCCGGCTACGAGCGGAGTGGTTGCCTGCCAGCCGAAGTCCTTTTCAAATGCAGAAGGGTCGCCATACCATTCAGCCAGGTCCCATTTGCGGTTGGACATCGATCCCCATTGCGGTTGTTTTTCAATGCCAAATGTCTGACGAGCCGTGTCGACGAGGTCGCCCATGGTGGTTTTGCGGCCTGTCGCGATATTGTAAGACCTTCCGGATGTGGCAGCATCCACTTTCAGTGCAGCGTCCAGAAAAGCTTCAATGCAATCCTCAATAAACACGAAATCGCGGCTGATATCCGGCGAAACCAAAGATGGAAGGTCTTTTCTGCGGGCATTCTCGATCAGCTTTGGAATAAGCCTGTCCGGTTCTTCCCAATAGCCGTAAATCGAATAGAGCCTCAGATTAAGGGTATTCAAATTCGCAACTTTTGCATAATATTCCAGCAAATATGCTGCGGAAACCTTGGAAACAGCATAATGGCTGTTCGGTTCTACACGGTCAGTTTCTTTGGGCGTGGTGCAGTTAAAGCCATATTCGGAGCTGCTTCCGGCATGGATGTACACCATTTCCTTTGTGCAGTTTTGAAGCAGGTTAACCGTACCGATTACATTCGTTTCGTAAGTCAGGTTAACGTTGTTTTGCTTGCTGTACGCACCATAAGCCGCCAGATTGAATATCGTCAGCGGTTTATATTTATCAAAAACTTCCTGAACGGAGTTATTGGAAAGAATATCGCAGTGGATGATATTTTCAAAAGGCACATTGAGCAATTTCAATCGCCAGGCCTTGGTAGCGTCATGCGTTAGGGCATAACAATCTTGCCGGATCTTGAAAATATCATTGAAAAGGTTGGCACCGATAAAGCCGCTGGCTCCGAAAACAAAAATTGGCCCTTTTAACTTTTCTATTTTATCGCGGTAAACCGGTAAATGATCAAGCATTCGTCAACTCATTAAAATAACGTTCCTTTATTTCCAGTGTAGCTTGCTCATACTGGTCCTTATTCATCGGCAGATAATGCCATTCCAATTTATTCTCCATATAAGATACCCCCTTACCTTTTACAGTATTGGCGATAATGGCCTTTGGAAGTCCATTTTTATGGCCTTTCAGTTCTTCGATTGCACTGTTGAGGGATGCAATGTCGTGTCCGTCGACTTCAATGGTTTCAAAACCGATCGCATTCCATTTTTCGACTGAGGCTGTTTCTCCCAACACCTTATCAGTAAACCCAAATCCCTGCAAACCATTTTTATCAATAATCATAAAAAGGTTATCCAGTTGGTTTTGAATGGCATAATGTGCTGCTTCCCAGGTAGTTCCTTCATTTGTTTCACCATCTGAAAGCAAAGCGAATGAGTAAGAGCCTTCATCTGCGACTTTGGCTGCGTGTGCAATGCCTGTTGCAATAGGCAACCCGTGCCCCAGGGAACCGGTCGCGAAGGGAATACCTTTATATTGTCTTGGCGCTGGATGTGCGGGTAATGTGGTGCCGTCTAGGTAAAAAGTGCCGAGTTCTTCGTCGGTTATTTCGCCTAATACATTAAGGCAGGCGTAAAGCGCCGCCGCTGCATGACCTTTGGACAAAATGAAGGTATCGTCCGCTGATTTTTGCAGAAAAAGAACGGCTATCATCAGGTCTATGCAACTGAGGGAGCAACCGATATGGCCGGCGTTGGCCTGATGGTACAAACCCAGGATTTTAAGACGGAGCTCGCCGCTTAATTGTCTTGGATCATCTAATATCTCTTGTGCAGTCATGCCTGATGTTGTATGTCGATGTAAGAAATTACCCACAAAATAACGTCTCAATCTCTGGATTTAAGGTTGCAATATACGAAATCTTATTAGACGGCTTTGGCAAAGCGGCCACATTGGTTACTCAAATCCGTACCTTTTACCTTTCAGTTCCATGATCACAACGGGCTCCTGCTGACCTCGTTTTTTGATCCAAATCCGCTCAGTCTGAGTCGTATCCATGGCCTGCACGTATTGTGCATCTTTCGGGAAATAGAGGTTGGTCAGCTGTGCGTCGTGGATCGAATAGGGGAGAAACGTGCGGTCCATTTCCGAAGTGATTTCATACCGGGGCGCGGGGTAATATATCGTGTCGCCGGGCTGGTAGGTCTTTTCAATGATCTTGGCGGCGGCATAATAGGGGTTAGGCACCCTGGGCGTGGCGAAATATCCATATTTGACTGACCTGTCCTGGTAAAACTCGTTCAAACGCAGACCAACGAAATAGAGTTGAGCCGTTAGAAAAACAAAGATCAGTATCCGGTATTCGATTTTGATTGTATTATAATATTGTAAAAGCAATGCAATCAAAATCACGACATAAGGAAACGAAAACCCGGAATAACGTTGCGTGAGCCCGTAGGTGTGCCCACCCCGGAATGCCATCAGGATCAGAAAGCAAGTCGGGAACAATGCCATGATATAAAGCATCCAAAGCCGTTTCTTTTGTTCAGGAGAGGCTTTTCTATGTAAATCAGGAATGAAGGACAATGCAAAAATACTGACGGACAATATAGCGAACTGAATTTTGTGGTTACTGTAAAACAGAATGGTAGCAGCAATAAGCAGGTATGGAAAGCGGTGCGTTAGCCAGGATGGTGTTTTGATCTTGTCCCTGAAACGGTACCATACGATCAGGATAATGCCTGCCAGGAGCGCTACGATCACGTTTTTCTTGCCCAACAATGCATCGGTTGCCCCGTTCGTGAAAATGATCAGATCGGTAAAAATGGGCAATGCCTTGTTAAAAACATTGAGCGGAGTCGCCGGCAAAATAATGCCGAAAGGATTATGGAACGGGTTTTCTTCGGCCATTCGCTTGTACAATGCAGCCTGGTGGTTAAGCGAATAAAGAGTATAATAGCCACCCCCGAAAATCAGCCACCACGCAACACCCGAAAGCGCCAATACAGCCGAAAAGGCCATCCGTATCCAGCCTTTTACCGAGCGGAGAAATAGCAGCGCATAAAGCCCATGAGCCACCAAAACCGATATTGTCAGGAAATGAGAAAGCACGCTCAGCCCGGCAGCGAAGATGTAGCCAATGTAAAGCCACACCGTTTTCTTTTTATCAGCCTTGTTTTCAATGATTTGTAAAAAGAAGTAAGTCGCGAGCAGCGTCAGGAAGAAAGTGAGCGAATAATTGCGCGCCTGATGACTGTAAGCGATGAAAAACGGCTCAATGGCAGCAATAGAAGCAGCTATTAAACCTGTATTCACACCAAAAAACCGCTTTCCGAACAGGTAAGTAAGCCCGATGATCAGAACGCTGAATAATACCGACAGCAAGCGTGCTGAAAAGTCCGACAATCCGAAAATGTCCATCCACGTGTGCAGTACAACATAGTAAAAGGGGCTGTTGCCGATGTCGCTGCGGGTCATGGCATCATAATAATCCTGAATGCCCTTCGGCGACCAGAATTCCTCCGGTGTAAATGACTTGGGAATGTAGGTTTCCACGGCAGTAAATGACCTGAACACGCTGTCGGGACGGATGGTATCCGGTGTTTTCCAGAACTTCGAATCACTTAATACACGTGTGGAGAAAACTTCTTTCTGATTGGCCCCTTCCAAAACGATCCCCTGGCTCACCAGCATGGTGCTCACTTCATCGTAGAATATGCTGTAACGGTCGAGGTGATAAAGCCTTAATGCGAGACCCGCGATCAGGATAATGATGAGAATCAGCCTTGAACGCAGACTTTCGTTTGTTTGAATTGGAGACATTAGATGTTCGCTGATGATTGCTGTTTTCCGCTTATCTGGAAAGGTAAGCCTGGTTAAACAAATCAAGATGGCGCGAAAATAAGGAAATTTCCTGTTATAGGATATTTTTTAGATTTTAAGAATTGTAAACTCTACTCTACGGTTTTTCTGGCGCGTCTGTTCGGTAAGGTTGCTGGCAATTGGCCGCGCAGGTCCCCAGGCTTTCGTTTGAATGCGACGCGCCTCGATTCCTTTGGATAAAAGATACTTCTTAACCTGCTCGACACGGTCGGCGGACAGTTTTACATTCTTCTGAACCTCGCCCTGATTATCAGTATGCCCTTCCAGCAGGATTTCCATGGCAGGGTAGCTTTTCATGGTTTCGGCAATGCGGTCTAGTTCCGGAAACGAAGCCTCGATCAGCTCCGCGCTGCTTTGCGAAAACATCGCATTGCTCAGCCTAATCTGTTGCCCCGCCTTGATCGGTTGCAGGTAGATGTTCTTTTTGATGGTCATGGCGCCCGCCCCATCCATAAGGTCAATGTCTTCCGAAACAGGGAAATAGCCTGGCCCAGAGGCTGATATCCGGTATATCTCTTTCTGAGGCAGGATTAATTTAAAATCTCCGGTTTCGGGATCAAAGGTGGCATTAGCAAATAGTTGGTTGTTGCTTTTTATGTCGGCCTTAATGTCCGATTTTACAGGTTTAAGAGTTTCAGCTTCCAAAACGGTTCCAGTCACCACAGCTACCGGTTCAGGTTTAATCTCTGGTGTCATCCTGATGCGAAAAATGTCTTCCTGGCCCATTACTTTTTCGCTTGAACTGAAATAGGCATAATCGCCTGTAGCAGGAATGTTAACAAATGCATCCCAGAGCGGAGAATTAATATTAGGTCCAAGATTTTCCGGCCTGGACCAATTGAGCCAGGTATCGTCCAGCCTTCTCGTCATGAACAGATCTCCCTCACCATAACCGCTATGGCCTTGCGACGAGAAGTAGAGCGTCTTGTTATCCAATGCCAGGAACGGAGTGCCTTCGTAATCTGCGCTGTTGATGACACTTCCCAGGTTCCGTGGCTCCGACCAACTGTTATCTTTTTGGAGAAACGAAATATAAAGATCTTTTTTTCCTTCGGAGTCGTTCCTCTGGACTGACATGATCAGCACATTTTCATATGGAGAAACAGATATTTCGATGGTGCTTTCCGATCTGACGGCGTTGACCATTTTGGACTCCTTTGGAAATGTCCAGCCATTTTTAGTTTTGAATGAACGGGAGAAGCCGAAGACCATCGAGCCATCGGGCCGGTATACATTAATCAGGTAAATGGTTCTACCGTCCGCTGAAATGCTTGTAATCGCATTGTTTCCAGCATTATTGATCGGCGGCCCTATATTCACGGCATCTGTCCATTTGCCGTTGTCGTTTAACGTCGAATACCACACGTCCTGAGCCGGTGTACCGATATTGCCTTCAAAATTATTCCTTGTAAAATATAATGTTTTGCCATCAGGCGAGATAATCGGCGCGACTTCCTGCGCATTGGTATTAATAGCTTTCCCCATGTTTTCTCTGTGTGCCTTAATGAGGGTTGGGGCGAAATTAATTACCGCTTCAATCGGTGCAGCATTCGCAGAAATTCCAATGGCGTCGATCTGGTTGAATCCCGAGACTTTACCTGGCTGCAATACAATCTTTACTGCATTTGCATTGATATTCTGGGTTGGAAATACGCGGAACATGCGCCCTTTGGCGGTCATCTGGGCCACCGCCGTTTCTGATACCAGATATTCTTTTCCGGATTCGTCGTAGGCATACACGCGGGCGATCGCGCCCGGATTGAAGTTTTCCGCGATCGCGATCTGTTTTAATGCAATGCTTTTCTCAAATCCTACTTTAATCCATTCCTCGTTGCGCCCATCCGCTTCCGCGGGCGACCATGCGCACGGGCTGTCCCCGAAGTCGGGAAGCTTGTTGGGGATTCCCAAGATTTGTTTGGAGCGGTAAGCGTGACCGACCTGAGAAGGCCGGTATTCAGAAGAATATCCCAGGACTTTACTTGCCCACAGCACATCCTGGCCGTAACCAGCAACCGAAACTAATGTGATGAGCAGGCAAACTGCTATTCTTTTGATCAATAAATTCATGGGTGATGCTGTACCTGACGGGGGCTATTCAATAAAGTAATATTATTAAGAATATCAAAGAATGTCAATCTACTGTTTCGTGCCGATCAACAATATCCAGTCCCATCCCGGCTGCGAATCGGGTGGCTGGACAACGGCTTCCACGGACGATTTAAGTTCGCCGCCGCTCCATCTTTTTCCTGTGCGGGGACTGTACCAAACGGCCCCGAAGTCTGTTCCATTGAGATGTTTAAGATCCAATTTAACAGGGCGCGACGATGGCAGGTAAAGCATCGCCATGCGTTTGTTGGATAGGGAAACGATGCCTATTTCGGCCTTATCAAGCGAATCGACCAGTAAATCGGGCGTGTCGGGTTGCATATATTCCCAGGGAATGCCTTTAAGTATCTTGACTAACTGGTGAATATATTCGGCACCGTCTTTGGTAATATTCACTTTCCAGGTCGGATTGAAATTCTTGATGGTCGTCATATGGCAGAAACCTGCCGCAGAACTTAAAATGGACTGGTACGCCTGGTTCCTAATCAGGGTCGACTGGTCGGTGATTTCTTTGGGGAATTCCGAATTAGCTATCAGAAAAGGCCTCAATGCGGCTTCGGCGGAGTTTTTCTGCCAATTGGCCAATGCGGCATATTCGGACGGTGTGACAGTAGAGTCGGGGATGATGAATTTAAGATCGGAGTGGTTCTGCGAACTGTCGTTCACGCTCGTTGGCGAGCAGGTGTTGAGCGAAGCCACTATTTGTCCGTCCGACTGCGAGCGGATGCCCTCCGAGATCGCTTTAAACTGCGACGCACTCTGGTATTCTTCTTCACTTACAATCCAGATGATGTTAGGATATTTGGCAAAATGCTTTCCAACATAAGCCCCGTAAGTCTTCCATGCCGCCTCTCCCTGCGCGTCAAACACAATATTCCAGCTCTGCCGCGACACGACAATCCCCACCACCAGGTTTCTTTCCTTCGCCGCGATGATAATCTTTTCGAGGTAATCGAAATAAGGCTTATTGGGCTTGGTCAGATCATTATTAAGGAAGGGAGATATTTTATTGAAGTTCTTCTGAGTAGGTAATGCGGGTAAAAGATGCACCAGAAAGGTGTTGAACGACTGCGATTTACGAATGTCCATATACTGGACTGCTTCAGTGTAGCTGAGCCTTCTTAGCATTTGCCAGGCGACATCGGCCACCATCAGAAACGGCGTTCCGTGGTTATCCGTAATATGCCTGCCATTTGGACTGATCTTCAACGGGAATTTAGGAGGTGCCTGCTCGCTGCCCCGGAATGCAAAACCGGCCAAAAACAGGCAGCATAGCACCAACAGGCTGTAAACAAATGCTATTTTTCGATTCATCAACGGCTTGGGGCGTTTAACCTAGCTATTTTTCAGTTGTGCAATGGTTTCAATCGGATTTGGCGAACTGAAGACAAAACTGCCGGCAACCAGGATATCCACACCTTCCCGGACGAGAAGCGGCGCGTTCTGCTGATTTACCCCGCCATCAACCTCGATCTGGAAGCTGTAACCGGATTCCTCGCGCAGGCTGTTAAGCTTTGCGATCTTTTTATAGGTGTTTTCAATGAATTTCTGACCGCCAAAGCCGGGATTAACCGACATGATCAATACAAGTGACACATCGCCAAGGATTTCGGTGAGCACTTCCACGGGTGTGTGAGGATTAAGGGCCACACCGGCAGACATTCCAAGCTCTTTAATATGCTGGATCGTCCTGTGCAAATGTGGGCATGCCTCATAATGTACCGTCAGGCAGGAAGCGCCAGCTTTTTTAAATGCTTCAAAGTAGCGGTCCGGTTGTTCTATCATTAAATGGACGTCCAGCGGTTTTTTGGCGTGTTTATGAATCGCTTCACAGACCGGAAGGCCAAAGGAGATATTCGGGACAAACATGCCGTCCATAATATCGACGTGTATATAGCCAGCGGAACTCGCATTAAGCATTTCAACGTCGCGTTGCAGATTTGCAAAATCGGCAGCCAGTATAGAAGGGGCAATTTCAGCCATGAAATCAGGAACTAGTAATGAATAATCAGGCCGAAATTAGTGAATTTATGGGCAAAGAGGGTTATTTAAAGGGTTTTTGTTAGATAAGTTGTTGATAATCAGTTCTTGATGGTACTAGCCGGAAACGATAGCTGGTCAAGTACCTTCGATCGCACCAATTCATGATCCCGGAACGAACCCAGTAGTTGGTATTTACTACTAACAAGCGTGTACACTTCAATACAAACCTTCTCAGGAAACACAATCCAGCATTCTGGGACGCCGTATCGTTCATAAATGTCCTTTTTGATAACAGTATCCATCTTCTTCGAGTCGGGCGACACAATCTCGATTACCAGATCCGGCACACCATGCACCCAATCCTGCACGATTTCCTGGTTTTGGTTCGAGATAAAAAAGATGTCCGGTTGTAAATGATTAAAGTCTTCTTCGAGGATGACGTCAAACGGCGCATGATAAATCTCTCCGAGCTCATTATCAGCTACAAAGTTCATCAGTATTCGCAATAGCCTTGCCGAACTGATTTGGTGCGGACTTTTCGGGCTAGGCGACATGATTTCCTCGCCGTTTATGATTTGCGTCAGGTCCGGATTGTAGTAAATGGTCGGTTCCAGGGTTTTCATAGGCGTGGCCGTTTTGAACGAAAATACAAAAAATGTGTGACATCCCGTGCGCGTGATTAATAGGTGAATGTCCTATTGATACGCGTCGGTTTGCAAATGGTCACATAAATGGTTTACAATTCTCAAAATTTGGAATAAATCTTAAATTTGGGCCGAATCATCTAAGCCGCCGAGATCACCATGAATCCCGAACAGAGAATCCAGGAACTGTCTGAAAAACTGCATTACTATAATGAACGCTATTATCAGGACAGCGTGTCCGAAATATCCGATTACGAATTCGATCAGCTTCTGAAAGAGCTGCAAGCGCTGGAAAATGAATATCCGGAGCTAAGACAGGCGGATTCTCCCACGCAACGTGTAGGCGGGACGGTGACCAAAACTTTCAATGCAGTTTACCATCGCTATCCGATGCTGTCGCTCGACAATACTTACAACGAGCAGGAGCTGCGGAATTTCGATGACCGCGTGCGTCGTGGATTGGACGGTGAGACATTTGAATACATCTGTGAACTGAAATTCGACGGAATATCGCTGAGTTTTACCTACGAAAACGGAGTGCTCGTACGCGGCGTGACCCGCGGGGACGGTACCCGCGGCGATGAGATCACTAACAACGTAAAAACGATCCGTTCGCTGCCGTTAAGGGTCAAAACAGCGGATTTGCCGCCCTTGTTCGAGATACGCGGTGAAGGGTTCATGCCTATCAGCTCGTTTCAAAAACTCAATGAGGAAATGGAAACGCTCGGCGAGAACCAATATGCCAATCCCCGCAATGCGGCTTCCGGTTCTTTCAAATTGCAGGATTCAGCCGAAACTGCCAGGCGTGCATTGGATTGCTACATTTATTCTTTTTTAACCGATAATGAATTCTTTAAAAGTCACGAGGAAAGCTTACTAGGGCTGAAATCATGGGGATTCAATGTGTCGCCGGGCTGGAAAAAGGTATCCAATATCGACGAAGTAATCGCCTATATCCATGAATGGGAGGAAAAACGGATGCAATTGCCGCTAGCTACCGATGGCATTGTGATCAAAGTCAATTCCTTCGAACAGCAGCGTGAGCTCGGTTTTACTGCCAAAAGTCCCCGTTGGGCGATATCCTATAAATATAAAGCCGAGAACAAACCGGCGATCCTAAGAATGGTCACATACCAGGTGGGACGCACGGGAGCAGTTACTCCGGTCGCCAACCTGTGTGACCTTACAGAACGTGCGCTACCTTACAATCAGGTGAAGGGCGTGCATTTGTCGGGGACACGTGTAAAAAGGGCCACGCTTCATAATGCAAATGAGCTCGAAAGGCTAGGAATACGAATTGGTGATACTGTTTTTGTTGAAAAAAGTGGTGAAATCATTCCTAAAATCACAGGAGTGGACGTTTCGCAGCGCGAGTTATTTGAAACCGAACCGATCGTTTTTCCTACCAATTGCCCTGAATGCGGTTCTGAATTACAGCGTAACGAAGGTGAGGTCGCATTCTTCTGTCCTAACGACAGCCATTGTCCGCCGCAGCTCAAAGGCCGGATAGAGCATTTCATCCACCGGAAAGCGATGAATATTGAAAGTCTGGGTGAAGGGAAAATAGAGCTACTATTTGATCTGGACCTGGTCCGTACGCCCGCAGACCTTTATGACTTGAATTTTGATAAGCTGCTGGGACTTGAAAAGAATCTGGTAAATGAAGAAACAGGCAAGGTTAAAAAGATCAGTTTTCGGGAAAAGACGGTTGAAAATATCCTGAAAGGCATTGACCTGTCTAAAACGGTTCCTTTCAAAAACGTGCTGTTCGCACTGGGAATCCGCTTTGTTGGTCAGACGGTGGCAGAAAAGCTGGCTGCGTATTTCAAATCCATGCGTGCATTGCGGGCTGCGACCTATGAGCAGCTTACGGCGGTTCCCGAGATTGGCGGGCGCATTGCACTGAGTATTGAGTCATTTTTCAGTGTGCCCGAAAACCAGTTGATGCTCGAACGTCTTGAACAGGCCGGCCTGCAAATGGAAAGCGACGAAAAGCCTATAGAGGTCGAAAGCGATTTGCTGGACGGTAAAACGTTTGTAATCTCGGGCGTTTTTGAAAATTTTGAACGCGATGAACTGAAAGAAAAGATTGAGGCGAATGGAGGCAAAGTGCTCAGCGGCGTTTCGGGAAAACTCAATTATCTGCTCGCAGGCGCGAATATGGGGCCATCCAAACTTGAAAAGGCGCGAAAACTGGGTGTTACCATCATCTCCGAAGAAGAATTTTTAGGAATGATTGGTAATTAAGTAAGAAAAATGCCCCGGAAGGCTAACTTTGCATTTTAAAATACTAACAATTATATAAGTAAATAATGCCATTGGACCAACGTTTCAGAGGGGTAGGCGCTGCGCTGATCACACCTTTTGATGAACAAAATGAGATTGATTATCCGGGTCTGAAAAGACTGATCGACCTGGTTACGGAAGGTGGGACAGACTTCCTGGTTGTGCAGGGAACCACCGGCGAATCGCCGACGGTGTCGTCCAAGGAAAAGCGTGATATCCTGGCATTTACCATCCAAAACAACACCAAATCGCTCCCCGTTGTGTACGGTATCGGCGGAAATGATACCAAATCGGTGCTCGATACCATTGAGGAAACCGATTTCAATGGCGTCGACGCGATACTTTCGGTTTGCCCATATTATAACAAACCTACACAGGAAGGGATCATTGCACACTTTACAGCCATAGCGGATGCGTCGCCAGTGCCTGTCTTGTTGTATAATGTACCCGGCCGCACGGTTGTCAATGTGAAGGCTGATACAATTGTGAAGCTTGCTGAGCATCCTAATATCATCGGTATCAAAGACGCTGGCGGTAGCATCGAACAAAGTATGGAGCTCGCAGCGCGTGTACCTGAGGACTTTTTACTCCTTTCCGGCGACGATAACCTGGTAACGACTATGGTGAGCGTTGGTTGGCACGGGGTGATCTCAGTGATCGCGAATGCCTTCCCGAAAGAATTTCACGACCTTACCTGGCATGCGCTCGAAGGACGTTTTAAGGAAGCAGCGAAATTGCAGCTCGCATTCCTGGAATTCGACACGCTGCTTTATATAGAATCCAATCCGGTTGGTATCAAAAAATGCCTCGAAATTAAAGGCATTTGCAGTGCAGATGTACGGTTGCCATTGCTGAAAGCGTCCAAAGAGCTGGGTGAAAAACTGGAAAAGGCAATGGTAAGGGAAGGGTTTATGTAAAATTGAAATGAGTCACGAATAGTCAGGTGTTGTCATTGACATTCGGATTTCATAAATATATTTGAGGCATCACAGGTTTGGGGATTTTATTCCGGCCTGTGATGTTTTTGTTTTAAACCAAAAGCCGAACACGATGATCACATTCTATCCGGGCCCGTCCAAGGTTTATCCTCAGGTCGAGCAATATATACACGAAGCTTTTGAAAGTGGACTGATCAGCGCCAACCACCGTAGCCAGGGCTTTATGCAGTTGCTGGAAAAAACGATCGCCGATTTGAAATCTAAACTGGATATTCCTGCCGGGTATGAGGTGTATTTTGTGTCGTCGGCGACAGAATGCTGGGAAATTATCGCGCAATCGCTCATTATCGATGCAAGTCTGCACATATTCAACGGTGCATTTGGTGAAAAATGGATGGAATATACCCACCGGATATCGCTGAAAAGCAATGACGCATCCTTTGGTTTGAATGAGACATTGTTGATGGACCGCTCGGCCGTTTTTTCGCGCAATGAGCTCATTTGCGTCACCCACAACGAGACTTCAAACGGCACGAAAGTGCCCAACGATTTTCTGCTGGATATCCGTAAAAAAGTGGACAATCTCGTCGCAGTCGACGCTACTTCTTCCATGGCCGGGGTAGTACTTCCCTGGGAGCATGCCGACATCTGGTATGCCTCCGTGCAGAAGTGTTTTGGATTGCCGGCAGGTATGGCGGTGCTGATCGTCTCACCCAAAGCAATCGAGCGGGCGATGCAGGTGGGCGAGCGGAAGCATTATAACAGCCTCCTGTTTATCAGGGACAATTTTCTCAAATTTCAGACACCATTCACCCCAAATACACTTGGAATCTACCTCCTGGGAAAAATAATGCAACAGGTTCCGCCGATTCAGGACGTCGATTTGATTACAAAACGACGGGCGGCCGAATGGTATTCTTTTTTACCGGCGAACGGTTTTGAGCTGCTGGTGCAAAACGAAAACGTTCGGTCAGATACGGTCATAGCTGTAAAAGCTGATAAGGAGCGGATATTGCTGCTTAAGAAGTCTGCGTTGCAGGAGGGCATTGTTTTGGGCAATGGCTATGGAAAGGAAAAGGATACAAGCTTCCGGATTGCCAATTTTCCGGCCATTAGCGATGAGGAAATAGATGTATTGAAAGGATTTCTGGCTCGAATGGCCCTTAAACACCAATGAGTAGTAAATGCGCAGGATTGTATTTATAACTAAAAAAGAATCTACTCACCCCCGGATTAATACATTGTGCGATTAGATATTTTAAAGCAATACCAAGCCCAAACCAAATGTTTGGTGGCATTGGATTCTATTATTTTTGGCTTTGACGGAGAAGAACTGAAATTACTGCTCGTAAAGCGCGGGATCGAGGACGAGCATCATACCTGGTCGCTGATGGGAGGATGGGTGCAGCCCGACGAAAGCCTGGAAGGCGCTTCTTCACGTATTCTGTTCGAGCTAACCAGCCTTACTGACATTTACCTGGAACAACTTCATACATTCGGGAGCCCAAAGCGTGATCCCGTGGAACGAACCGTTTCCGTAGCTTATTTTGCATTGATTAATGTAGAGGATTACGACCATAAGATCTCTAAAAATTACGAGGCGCAATGGTTTTCAATGCAGGAGCTTCCCAAATTACTCTTCGACCACGGTGCGATGGTCGATATGGCCATTCAGCATTTGCGTTACAAGGCCTCCCAGCATCCCATTGGTTTTGAACTTCTGCCGGAGAAATTCACGATTCCGCAGTTGCAGAAATTATACGAGGCGATTTTCGGTACCGAATTGGACAAGCGCAATTTCAGCCGTAAGCTGCTTTCAACCAACTTGTTGATCAAACTGGATGAAAAACAAAAGGGTTATTCCAAAAAAGGTGCATACTTCTACAAAATCGACGAGGAAAAGTACAAAAAACAATTCAACACGTTCCTGAACTTCCTGCCAGGAAACGGATCCTGATGATTCTCATTTTATAATAGGGGACATTTAAGGTTGTGTAAGCAGTCGGTTTTGAGCAACTTTGCGGGATATAACACCCCAAAGCGCATTGTTATGTTCAATTTTAAGGAGATCGTTTCCGTTACGCTGATCCTCTTTTCGGTGATCGATGTGCTTGGTTCTCTGCCGGTCATCGTGGATTTTCGGAAAAAACTAGGCAAGATAGAGTCTGAAAAAGCGACATTGGCAGCGGGTTTTATCATGGTCCTCTTTCTGTTTTTAGGGGAACGACTGTTGAGCCTTTTCGGGGTGGACGTTGCTTCGTTTGCCATTGCCGGTGCCATTATCCTTTTTCTTTTGGGACTTGAAATGATCCTGGGCAGGAGCATTTTTAAGCATGATAATCTCGATGTCGGTGTGGCATCCATTGTCCCCATTGCCTTTCCGATGATTGCCGGGGCTGCTACAATGACTACCCTGCTTTCCCTCCGTTCGGCATATCAGATACAGAATATCCTGGTCGGTATCCTGCTGAACTTGTTTTTTGTATATCTGGTCCTTAAATCATCGAACTGGGTGGAAAGAAAACTTGGGCAGAGCGGGACCGACATCCTTAGAAAAGTATTTGGAATTATCCTGCTGGCCATAGCCATTAAGTTATTTAAGACGAATCTGTCTATGTAATTAGTTTTCAGTATTTTAAATAGAATTTAATTTTTAAAACCAATCATACAATGCAACAACTGGATAGCCTAAATCAAGTCGCGGACTTCCACAGAACATTTAAACACCCTATTCTGGAAACGCCGACAATCCCGTCGGAAGAGCGCAGCCGTTTGCGGGTAGCTTTACTGGCCGAGGAATTGAAGGAGCTGGAAGTTGCGATATTAGAGAAGGATATCGTGGAAGTAGCCGATGCACTTTGCGACCTGCAATATGTATTGTCGGGTGCTGTCCTGGAATTTGGATTAGGAGAAAAATTCAGGGAGCTGTTTGATGAAGTGCAGCGCTCCAATATGTCCAAAGCCTGCAAGACTATCGAGGAGGCAGAGGCAACCGTTGCGCATTATGAAGCCAAAGGAACGCCTTGTTATTATAAAGAAGACGGTGGTAAATACCTCGTTTACCGCACTTCGGATGACAAAACATTGAAAAATATCAACTATTCCCCGGCGGATCTGGCGTCGATCATCGGTTAAGAGGCATTCTAAACAAAAGCTGGTTTTATGACATCTGTTCTTGACCGTTTCCTGCGTTACGTGCAAATAGACACGCAATCGGATCCTAATTCAGCGAGTTTTCCAAGTACGGCAAAGCAGCGAAACCTGAGCGAACTGCTGGCAAAAGAGCTGCAATCGCTGGGAATCGCAGACGCGCACGTGGACGAGCATGGCTACGTGTATGCGACGATCCCGTCAAATTCTGATAAAAAGGACATTCCGGTCATATGTTTTTGCTCGCATGTGGACACTTCGCCGGATGTTTCGGGTGCCAATGTGAAGCCGATCGTGCACCGAAATTGGGACGGTTCGGACATTGTCCTTCCCGATGACCCTGCGCAGGTTTTGAGAATAGGGGAGTTGCACGACCTCGATCAGCAGATAGGAAATGACATTGTGACGGCCAGTGGTACCACATTGCTAGGAGCCGATAATAAGGCCGGTGTTGCAGAAATAATGGCCGCAGCGGAGTATTTGCTAACCCATCCGGAAATCAAACACGGAGATATCAAAATTCTTTTTACGCCAGATGAAGAGGTCGGCCGAGGCACTGAAAAAGTGGATCTGGTGAAACTGGGCGCGGACTTCGGTTATACAGTCGACGGTGAGGCGATAGGGACCTTGGAAGATGAAACTTTTTCAGCGGATGGTGTGAAAATTACGATCCACGGCGTCAGTACACACCCTGGCTATGCAATCGGCAAGCTCGAAAATGCTTTAAAAATCGCGGGAGAAATTCTTGCTGCATTGCCTAAGGATTCGCTTTCACCGGAAACCACGGAAGACAAAGAAGGTTTTATCCATCCGGTTCAAATGGAAGGAATCCAGGAAAAAGTCGTGCTGAGCTTCATCATAAGGGACTTTACAGAAGCCGGTCTGCACGAAAAGGAAGCTTTTCTGAAAGGCATTATGACGGACGTTTTGAAAAGATATCCGCATTCTTCGGCTGAGTTTAAGGTCAATGAGCAATACCGGAATATGAAAGAGGTGCTCGACCGGCATCCGGAAGTGATCGGAAATGCGCTGACGGCCATGAAATTGGTGGGCCTCAACCCCATTCAAAGAAGTATCCGCGGCGGGACCGACGGTTCTAGGTTATCATTCATGGGGTTACCATGTCCGAATATCTTCGCCGGAGAACACGCATTTCACTCCAAACTGGAATGGGTGTCTGTACAAGACATGGAAAAGGCAGTGGAGGTGATTGTGAAATTGACGCAGGTTTGGGAAGAGAAATAATTGTGAATGAGTCGTCATTCACTCATTCGCTCATTCAAAATTGACTCATTCAACATTGAAAAAATCAAAGTTCTACGTAGTGTGGCAAGGCCGGAAGACCGGGGTTTTTACGGATTGGAAGGAGTGTGAGGCCCAGATTAAGGGCTTTGAGGATGCGCGCTACAAATCGTTTGAATCATTGCAGGAGGCGGAAGCTGCCATTCAGCGTAATTATTGGGAGTTTGTAGCCAAGAAGGAGAATAAGCCTGCTATGGCGGCCGAAATCCCCGCGAATATTGGCAGGCCCATCAAAAACAGCATTGCTGTGGATGCAGCTTGGAATACCGCAACTGGCGATATGGAGTACCAGGGCGTATATTACGCTACCGGCGAACGGATCTTTTTACAGGGCCCATTTAAGGATGGAACCAACAATATCGGTGAATTTTTGGCAATCGTGCACGCTTTGGCCTATCTTCAAAAAAAGGAAAGCGACCTGCCGATTTATAGTGACTCCAAAACGGCTATCAGCTGGGTTAAAAAGAAGCATGCGAATACCAAATTGATATTGACGCCGCGTAATAAGCCTGTTTTTGAAATGCTGCAACGTGCGGAGCGATGGCTGGCGACAAACAGTTTTCCCAACAAAATACTGAAATGGGAAACGGAATACTGGGGTGAAAACCCTGCCGACTTCGGAAGAAAATAACAGATCATATGGCTCGGAATTCCCATTTTCGGTTCAAGCAGTTTACGGTCCGGCAGGATCAATGCGCAATGAAAGTATGCACAGACGCCTGCGTGCTGGGTGCCTGGGCGGATGTCGAAGATGCCGACCGTATTCTGGATATCGGTGCCGGCACGGGCCTGTTGTCGCTGATGGTTGCGCAGCGCAATTCCTATGCCATGATCGACGCGGTGGAAATCGATGCCGAAGCATTCTACCAGGCCGGTGAAAATGTAGAGCAGAGCCCTTTTCACGACCGGATCAAACTATTCCATTCGGCGGTGCAGGAATTTACTTCGGACCACCTCTATGACGTGATTGTTACCAACCCGCCTTTTTTTCAATCGGACCTGCTTTCGCCGATCGACAAGAAGAATATGGCGCACCATGCCAAATCACTGGATTTTGTAGAGCTTTTAGCAGCCATAGAGCGGTTGTTGCAGCCGGAGGGGAAATTTAATATCCTTTTTCCTGTGGATGAGGGTAACCAGTTCAGGGAAAAGGCCGAAAACGCAGGATGGACGCTGACCCGGAAACTCACTTTGTTTCATCAGGAAGATAAAAAAGCTTTTCGGGCCTTAATGACCTTTCAGCGTAGTGAAATAGCTCATAATGTGAAAGTTGAAGAGGATATGCGCATTTACGAACAAGACGGGACCACTTATGACCCGGATTTTAAAGCGCTGTTAAAAGAGTTTTATTTGAAATTTTGACCAGGAAAAACACGAACTTTGCGGCCAATTACCGGCGCAAGCATTGATATTGATCCCGTACATGACCGACCAAACTATCCAGATTTCTGTTGTTATCCCGCTTTATAATGAAGAAGAGTCGTTGCCTGAGCTCTGCGAGTGGATTGCGCGGGTAATGGATGAAAACAGATTTTCGTACGAAGTCCTTTTCGTTGACGACGGCAGCAAGGACAGGTCGTGGGAAGTGATAGAGCGGCTTTCACAGGAAAACCCGCATGTAAGAGGTTTCCGGTTTGTACGGAATTACGGTAAAACAGCCGCTTTGCAAACCGGTTTTCAAGCTACAAAAGGCGAGGTGGTTATCACCATGGACGCAGACTTGCAGGATAGCCCCGATGAGATACCTGACCTGTACAAACTAATCGCGGAGGATAAATACGACCTGATTTCCGGCTGGAAAAAGAAACGGTTCGACCCTATTACAAAAACAGTCCCTACGAAGCTGTTTAATGCTGCAACTCGCAGTATTTCAGGAGTGTATCTGCACGATTTTAATTGCGGTCTAAAAGCATACCGTAAAGAAGTTGTCAAAAACATCACGATATATGGCGAAATGCACCGGTATATTCCTGTGATCGCCAAATGGAATGGTTTTGCCAAGATCGGGGAGAAGGTAGTGCAGCACCGCGCCCGCAAATACGGTCACACAAAATTCGGGCTTGAACGCTTCATTTTTGGCTTCCTGGATTTGCTTTCGATCGCCTTTGTGAATAAGTTTGGACGCAGGCCGATGCATTTGTTTGGCAGTCTGGGAACTCTTATGTTTTTTCTTGGAAGCCTTATAGCTATCTGGTTGATCGGGAAAAAAATATATAACATTTACAATTTACTACCCTACCGGAATGTTACAGAGAACCCGATGTTCTTTTTGGCCTTGGTAGCCATTATGGTAGGATCTCAATTATTTCTGGCCGGATTTTTGGGTGAATTGTTTGTCAAGCAATCTGTTTCGAAAACAGGCGACTACACGATTGCTGAGAAGGCCGGATTGTAAAAAAGAAAGAAACGGACCAAAAGAAATTTTTATTTAAGTTATTACTATTACACAGCTAATGATCGCTAACGTACACAAAGCACATCCGTGGCACGGAATCCCAATGGGTGATAAAGCACCCGAATTAGTTACTGCATTTATTGAGATTGTTCCTACCGATACAGTAAAATACGAAATAGATAAGGTAACAGGATACCTTAAAATCGACCGCCCGCAGAAGTATTCCAACATTGTTCCTGCATTGTATGGTTTTATCCCAAAAACCTATTGTGCGGAAAAGATCGCATTGCTGGCGAGAGAGCGCTCGGGCCGGGATGTTACCGAAGGAGATGGTGACCCGCTGGATATCATCGTATTGTGTGAAAAAATCATTTCACACGGAAACATCATGTGCGAAGCCAAGCCGATCGGCGGTATCCGTCTGATCGACGGCGGTGAAGCGGATGACAAAATTATTGCGGTACTGAAAGGCGACGAAGTGTACGGTGGATATTCAGATTTGAGCGAGTTGCCGGATGGTATCGTGGAGCGTTTGAAGCACTACTTCCTGACATACAAGAATTTACCGGGAGAAAAAGCGCATATTGAGATCACCAATGTATACGGTCGCGAAGAAGCGCACGAGGTAATCCTTACATCGGTTGAAGATTACAAGCATTCTTACTACTGAGATTGATCAGGTAATAGCATTGGCCGAAAGCCATACAATTTAGAGCCGTCCTCATTAGGGGCGGCTTTTCTTTATTCTTATCTTTGTGCAAATTTTGCTATTCTGTCACAATTGGATGGTGTAATGCCAACGCTTTGAAAAGAAATTAGTTAGGCGACCATCCTGATCAATAAATGACCGGCCCGGCCGGCCCTGTATGAGTAATTTACAAGAAATAAAGAAGCGCCGCACGTTTGCGATCATCAGTCACCCCGATGCCGGGAAAACGACTCTTACCGAGAAGCTGCTGCTTTTTGGGGGAGCAATCCAGACTGCCGGTGCTGTTAAATCCAATAAGATCAAGAAAACTGCAACTTCCGATTTCATGGAAATCGAGAAGCAGCGGGGCATTTCGGTCGCTACTTCGGTAATGACCTTTGAATACAAGGACCTGTTGATTAATATCCTGGATACACCGGGCCACAAGGATTTTGCGGAGGATACCTATCGCACACTGACCGCCGTGGACAGTGTAATCCTGGTAGTGGATTGTGTGAAGGGGGTTGAAGAGCAAACCGAGCGGTTAATGGAAGTATGCCGGATGCGCAACACGCCAGTAATCGTGTTCATTAATAAGCTCGACCGCGAAGGGCAGAACCCGTTTGAATTACTGGACGAGCTGGAAAGCAAGCTCAGCATCCGCGTGCGTCCATTGACCTGGCCTATCAATATGGGGGCTAATTTCAAAGGCGTTTACAGCTTGTACGAGCAAATGCTGTATTTCTTTAAGATCAATAAAACTAAAATAGAGAGTGACGTCGCGAAGGTGAGCCTTGAAGACGAAAGTCTGGTGGATCTGCTGGGTGAAAGGGATGCAAATCAACTTACCGAAGATGTGGAGCTTGTTGAAGGTGTTTATGACCCGTTCTCAGACGAAGCCTACCAGAAGGGACAGTTAGCTCCGGTATTTTTCGGAAGTGCAATCAACAACTTCGGTATTAAAGAGTTGCTGGACACTTTCTGTGAGATTTCACCTATTCCTCAGCCACGGCCTACCGATGTGCGCGAAGTCGAACCAACCGAGCCGAAATTCACGGGTTTTATATTTAAAATCCACGCCAACCTCGATCCGCGCCACCGCGACCGCATTGCGTTTCTCCGCATTTGTTCCGGAAAGTTTGAAAGAGGTAAATTTTATAAACACGTGCGTTTGGGGAAAGATGTGCGCTTTTCAAGTCCGTTTACATTTATGGCATCGGACAAGAGTGTGATGGACGAAGGCTTCCCCGGAGATGTTGTTGGGTTGTATGATACTGGTAATTTTAAGATCGGCGACACTCTAACGGAAGGTGAAACCCTGAACTTCTCGGGAATACCGAGTTTTTCTCCTGAGATATTTAAAGAGCTGATCAATATGGACCCGATGAAATCCAAGCAATTGGAAAAGGGTATTCAACAGCTTACGGATGAGGGTGTTGCGCAGTTATTTACATTGGATTTAGGTAACCGGAAGATCGTCGGCACAGTTGGGGAACTTCAATTTGATGTAATCCAATACAGGCTTGAACATGAATATGGCGCGAAATGCCGCTGGGTACCCATGAACGTCTCACGGGCTTGCTGGCTTACCGCCGACGAGAAGCCTGCAATGGATCAATTTATCCGCTTGAAAGGCAACCAGATTGCTTACGATAAAGACCGCAACCCAGTTTTTCTCGCAGAATCCGAATGGATGATCCGCATGAACCGCGAAAATAACCCAGCGATCCATTTCCATTTTACGTCAGAGTTTAAGACGGAAATGGCTATTTGACGCTGATTGCTAGTCTGTTTGATTTTGCTATATTTGTTTAAATGTAAAGCAAAAAGATCATGATACTCACGGAGATTATTCCTGCTGCCTTGGTTTTTGAAGAACTCGACGGACGCCCTTTGTATTACAGGGGCTACAAGGAAGTTTTGGCAAACAAAAAGTCTTCGGAAGAGATTATGGGTAGCAGCTTTATTCAGGCGTTGATTGTCAGTATTATTTTTCCGTATGTCAAGGAAATGCTCAAAGGAGGGCCATACTGGGTGGTTTGTAATGAAGCGGGGGTGCATTTGTCAAGAGGGAATAATCTAGCTAACGACATTGCTATTTTTGACAAAGCATCGATCAAAGACATTTTCTCGGAGAATTATGCAGATGTCGCCCCGAAAATAGCCATCGAGGTTGATACAAAAATTGAAGCAGACCAATTTTCAAATCCGACAGACTATATTTTCCGTAAAAGCGAAAAATTGATAGAATTCGGTACAGAACGAGTAATCTGGATTCTGACAAGTAGCCGAAAGATCATGATGACTGACTGGACAAAGAAATGGTCAGTGCACGAATGGAGCGAAACGCTTCCTGTTTTTGATGATTACCAGATTTGCCTTAACGACCTTTTGGAGAAAGAAGGAATTCTTTGAAAAATATAATAAAGAAAGAGGCTGCCGCATTTAAAAATGTCAGGCAGCCTCTTTCTTTTTGTACGGTTGGTCAATTGCGGGGTTCGCCTCCGCCGCCGCCGCCGTTTCCGCGGTTGTTCCGGCGGTCTTCCAGCATGGTTTTGTATTTTTCCTGCTGCTCTACGGTCAGGATCTTACCGAGTTCCGTATTGAAAGTTTCCATGGAGGCCCTCATTTTCTCGCGGTCCATATTTTGGGCGTCCCTCATTTCCTGCATCTTTTGCGCACGCGTCAGACTGAGATTGTAAACCTGTTTTTGCTGTTCTTCCGAAAGTTTCAGGTTCTCGGTCAATGTCTTCGTTTGGTTCTCCGCCCTTGCTTCCGGTGTCATATTGCCTCCCTGGCGTTGTGCGAAGGCTGTGAGGCTTGCAAATGCCAATAGAATGGCAAACAATGTTCTCTTCATGGTTAAAAAAGTTTAGATACCGGGATTAGATGCGAAAATGCGCGACAAGTTTAACCGGTGTTGTTAAATTTTAATAAAGCAGCCTCACAGCCAGCGCCACGGCTATGGCGCAGGTATAGCTCATCAGTGTCCCTACCAACACGTATTCTGATTTTTTGCTGATATAGGCCGCAGGTATTTCAGATCCGGAAGCCTTGTCGTTGTACCGGAGCAAAGATTTCGCTGCAATAAGAAAGCCGATAGCTGAAAATTGGTTTACCAGCACAAAAACAAATATGAGCAGGCGTTCCGACATGCCGATCCAGCGACCTGCGTTGGCCAGGTTATCGTCGGCTTCGGGTGCGAGTTTGACTAGTTCTTCACGCCATGGCCGGGTGAGGATGCCTACGAGAAACGAAGTCGGGGAAAGGGATAGCAAAGCTCCGGATAATACTGCCAGCGTTTTGGGTGTATTGAGCCAGGTGATGAATACCTGGAAACCGGGTTGTAAGTTACTGGTGAGGATCAGTGCCGTAAGGGCTATTGTGGCCAGGTGCGCCACCTGGTCGGCTATAAACCAGCTCAGGGAGCTTTTTTTGTCAAGTGAAATTTTGATGATGTCGATGATGCCGTGCGCCAGGCCCAGTGCGATGGCAGGTAACGGATTTTGCCATTGGTGCAATGCAATGTAAGAGACAATGATCACCAGCACAACATGGAAATACAGGTACTTGGACCGGAAAGACTTCTTCTTTTTATCGATTACCCAGGAGGTGGGTTGCCAGTAAAAATCTACCAAAACATGGGCGAGCAATAGCAGCAGAAATTCGGTCATAGTGATTAGCGTTTGGTGTATAGTGAAAGATGCTTTGGAAAGGTAGCAAGAAAACTTTCAATTGCCCACCATTTGGCAGCGATAACCCGTTGGCTCACCGCAGATTGACTAATATTGAGCAGTTCAGCGATTTGTGTAGTAGTTTTTTCCTGAAGTAATGCTGCAATCACTTCACTTTGGGCGGTCGTCCAGTTTTCAATCAGCGTTTCGAGCAGATTGAGAGTGGCGTTGAGCGGTTCCGATGGCGTGGACAGCGCAATACCGATTTTGGCTTTTTGCTTACGGATATTGTCTGCCAGATGCCCTGATAGCCTGAAAGCTTCGCCGTCAGATGTGCCGGTGCGGTCGGTCAGTTGTTCGGCTTTCCCTATTCCGATGGCAATGCGCAAGTCGGCGTTGGGCGCGTGCGCTCGCATACATGCACGGGCAAGAATGCTTGCGCGCATGGCTTCATCCGTGTTTTTAAGTACTGCCTGGAAACTGTCACCACGGTATATTTCAGGCTTTAAGGCCCACTTAAAGGCGTGATGTGCACGAAGTGTAAGGATCATTTCTTCAAGCCATTTGGAGGCCTCATCGCGTGAGAAATGGGTGTAATTGACCATATCCGCGGTGATTACTGCATGGAAACGTTTCATAGTATATAAGCTTTTTGCCTTATAATAGGCAAATATAAGGTAAAAGCCTTATATATTGAAGATATAAGGTAAAAGCCTTATATCGTCCCAATATAAGGTAAAAACCTTATATTTTATTAAGGAATTTGTGGGCCAGATGAGTCCATTCTTCTTTTAAAGTTCCCTTAAATACCTCTGAACCAGCACGTCTGTACCAGTATCCGGCGTTCCAGGTGTCTCCTTCTACCCGATGCAAATAAGCATGAATACGGTCATAGGATTGCGTTCCTTCTTTGCTCTGCGCGATGTTATGGGCTGCTTCCCAATCGCCATTAGCGTCGTGCCAGAGTGCTTCCAGAAGAGCAGAGAGGTCTTTCGGAGGTGAAGAAAGGTTAAGTGATTGCTGAAATTGCTCGAATGTCATAGCCAGAATGTGATAATTGAATGGCAAAAAAACGGGATTGCAAGTTGCTATAAATACAAACAACATAAAAATTCTACGGCCGGATTGCAACTTCCCCCGAATCGGCCCCGGCGACCCCGATTTACTGATTTTACTTGTATATTGTCGTACACAATTGTAATTAAAACACAATATATGTTTAAACGATTATCAACAATACTAGGCTGTATGGTGCTTGCCATTCATTGCCAGGCACAGGAGACATTCCCCAGGAACGGGGCCTATGATGAAAGACCGGGACGGTATGCATTCACGAATGCGACAATTGTGGTCGACCCTAAAACTACCACTGAAAACGCGACAATGCTTATTGAAGACGGCATTATCCGTGAAACGGGCAAGCAGGTGAAAATTCCGGCAGGAACGGTTACGATCGATTTGAAGGGGAAATTTATTTACGCATCGCTGATCGAGCTGGATTCTGACTACGGGATGCCCGAGGTGAGGAGAGGGCAGAATGCACCGGGTCGGCAAACCCCGCAATTGGAATCCAACAAAAAGGGCGCATTTGGCTGGAACCAGGCGGTCCAACCGGAGACGGATGCCAGCATATTGTTTACACCGGATACCAAAAAGGCTGCGGATTTGAGGAAAATCGGCTTCGGGACTGTACTCGCCCACGCGCATGACGGGATCGTTCGGGGGAGCGGTGCGCTGCTGACACTCACCGACGAGCCGGCTAACAAGGCATTGCTCATCAGCAAAGCCTCGGCCCATTTCTCTTTCAGCAAAGGATCTTCTTCGCAAACCTATCCTTCATCGACTATGGGCGTGGTGGCTTTGTTGAGGCAAAACTACTATGATGCTGATTGGTATGCGAAAGGAGGCAAAAAGAAGGAAGCGAACCTCTCGCTGGAAGCATTTAACCAGATTAAAGGATTACCCTCATTTTTTGAAACCAACGATAAGTACAGCGTCCTGCGCGCCGACAAAATAGGGGACGAGTTCGGGATCCAGTATATTATCAGAGGCGGAGGCGACGAATACCAAAGAATTAAGGAGATAAAGGAAAGTAAAGCGACGCTGGTGCTCCCACTGGTTTTCCCGGACGCATATGATGTATCCGACCCCTGGGACGCAGATGTGGTGACCATGACCCAGCTGAAACACTGGGAACTGGCGCCCCGCAATGCTTCGGAAGTAGCCAAAGCGGCCATACCATTTGCATTAACGACCTCAGGCCTGAAAAATAAAGCAGATTTTTGGAAGAATCTCAGAACTGCCATTGAAAACGGTTTGCCTAAGGAAAAAGCACTGGAAGCGCTGACAACCCTTCCGGCAACGGTGATTAAGGCTAATGACCAAATAGGAAGCCTGAAACCGGGAATGCTGGCCAATTTCATCATCACGTCGGCAGACCTTTTCTCGAAGGACAATGTGATCCACGAGAACTGGATACAGGGCAAGAAGTTTATTCTGGCCCCATTGGATGCACCGGACATCAGAGGAACTTATAACTTGTCGGTAAACAACCAGCCAGCCGGGAAGTTGCAGATTACCGGCACACCAGCAAAGCCTGAATATAAGGTTGTTATCCAGGATTCTATCAAAATTACTCCAAAAGTAATATTGTCCAATACATTGCTGACGCTGACCTACCAGGCGGATAAAAGCGCAGGCGGGACTACAAGGCTGACGGGTTGGCTTAGCGGTAACGGCCTGGCAGGAGAAGGTGTATTACCGAATGGCTCCGTTGTCCCCTGGACGGCCATATTGACTGAAAAGAACACCACCGTCGCGGCAGCCGACACGACAACCGCCAAAATCAAGGAAGTGGGGCCTGTTTTATATCCGTTTGTAGGTTATGGTAATGAGACTTTACCAACCCGTGAAACAATCCTGATTAAAAACGCGACGATATGGACGAATGAAAAGGAAGGTATCCTGCAAAACACTGATGTAATCGTCCAGAACGGAAAAATAAGCAAAATAGGGAAATCGCTGACAGCGCCTTCGGGTGCGAGGACAATCGATGGAACAGGTAAGCACCTTACCAGCGGCATTATCGACGAGCATTCGCATATTGCCCTTTTCACGATCAACGAAGGCGGACAGTCCAGTTCTGCCGAGGTGCGAATGGCAGACGTAATCAATCCGGATGATATTAATATTTACCGCCAGTTGGCAGGAGGTGTGACAGCTTCTCACCTGCTTCACGGATCTGCCAATTCGATCGGCGGGCAAAGTGCGCTGATCAAACTAAAATGGGGCGCCAGCCAGGCTGAAATGCTGATTCCAGAAGTGAAGACCATCAAATTTGCATTAGGAGAAAATGTAAAGCAATCCAATTGGGGAGACGTTGCGAGGATCCGGTTTCCGCAAACGAGAATGGGTGTGGAGCAGGTCTATTTTGACCATTTCCTGCGTGCAAAAGAATATGCGGGAAGCTGGAAGACCTACAACGCAAATTCTAAAAAGCAAAACATAGCGCCGCCACGACGCGATATCGAACTCGACGCATTGGCGGAGATACTGGCCAACGAGCGCTATATCACATGCCATTCCTACGTGCAGTCGGAGATTAATATGCTGATGCACGTGGCCGACTCATTGAAATTCAAGATCAACACATTTACCCACATCCTGGAAGGGTATAAACTCGCCGACGGCATGCAAAAAAGAGGCATCGGCGGTTCCACGTTTGCCGATTGGTGGGCATACAAAATGGAGGTGAAAGAGGCAATTCCATACAATGCGGCCCTGATGTACCACGAAGGAGTGACCGTAGCCATTAACTCCGACGACGCCGAAATGGCCAGAAGATTGAACCAGGAAGCTGCCAAAACGGTCGAATATGGCGGAGTACCGGAAGAAGAAGCCTGGAAAATGGTGACATTGAACCCCGCGAAGTTATTGCACGTGGACGAACGAATGGGAAGTGTTAAAGCTGGCAAAGACGCCGATCTGGTACTTTGGAACACAAGCCCGCTTTCGGTGTATGCCCGCCCGGAATTCACCATGGTAGAGGGAGCGATCTATTTTGATCGTAAAAAAGATGAGGAAAAGCAGAAATCCATGTTGGTGGAGCGGGAAAGACTGATCCAGAAGATGCTAGGTGATAAGGCAGAAGGCAAACCAACACAAAAGCCGGAAGCTACAAAGCCCCGTATGTGGCATTGCGAGGATGTTTTGGGTGTTCACGCAGAACATGAAGAGGTGAAGTAAATGCTGTTTCAAGATTTTAATTTGGACAAAAATGAAAAAATATAAACTGATAACCGGTTTTCTGCTGCTCCTCACTTGCTGGGTACAGGCGCAAAACCCCGCTCCGGCAACACCTCAAATGAAGCCCGTTGTGCTTACAGGAGCGACGATCCACATTGGTAATGGCCAGGTGATCCCCAACGGCGCCATTGGATTCGACAAAGGCATTATTACGGGAGTTGGGCCAGCTGGGTCGGTGGCCGTTCCGGCAGGGGCAGAAACCGTCGATGTGAAGGGCAAGCATATTTATCCCGGACTGATTTCACTGAATACGACCGTGGGCCTTCAGGAGATAGCGTCAGTAAGGGCAACGCTGGATTTTAATGAAGTAGGAGAGATTAATCCTCATGTGCGCGCGCTCGTGGCGTACAACACCGATTCAGAAGTAATTCCCACGCTGAGAGGCAACGGGATCCTGGTATCGCAGGCGGTACCGCAAGGTGGCGCGATTTCAGGGTCGTCTTCCGTATTTTACAGCGACGGCTGGAACTGGGAGGATGCTGTCCTGAAAAAAGATGACGGGATCTGGCTTAGCTGGCCGCCATTTCTGGCTGGTACTTTCAATAATGAGGATTTTACATATTCCGTTAAAAGGAATGAGAAGCGCCAGGAAATCATTGATCTTTTCAAGCTGACTTTTTCGGAAGCAAAAGCATATGCGGAGATCGCCGAGCCGAGTCCGGTTAACCTTCGTCTGGCTGCAATGAAGCCGCTTTTTACCGGCGCTGCAAATCTTTATATCAGGGCCACTTATGCCAAGGATATTATTGAAGCTATCCAGTTTGCAAAAGAAGCAGGAGTGAAGAAGATCGTCATTGCAGGTGGCGAAGAGGCGCATAAAGTGGCGGCATTCCTGAAAGAAAACCAAGTGCCGGTGATCCTGAGTACCACGCACAGGCTGCCTGAGAGTGTGGATGAGAACGTTTATCTGCCTTACGAACTGCCTGGAATACTTCATAAGGCCGGTGTAAAGGTTGCAGTGACTTATGCCGACGAATGGTGGCGGACGCGCAACCTGGGTTTTCTCGCGGGGACTGCATCCGGCTTCGGCAATGCCACGCCCGAAGAGGCATTACAGTTCATTACCAAAAATGCTGCGGAAATAATCGGTGCTGATCAGCTTGTAGGAACGCTTGAAAAAGGAAAACAGGCGTCTTTGTTGGTATCTGAAGGCGATATTCTGGATATGCGGGGCAATGTCGTTAAAATGGTATTTATCAGAGGCGGGAAAGTTAGCCTCGATGATAAGCAAAAACGGCTGTATGAGAAATATAAATTGAAATACGGAAGCAAATAAGTTCAACGAAAAAAGCCTGCGATGAGCAGGCTTTTTTCGTTCTTAATCCTCATTGACGAGATAAATACCGTCGTCAGCGATTTTGATGATTCCTTGTTTATACAAGCCGCCGATCGCCTTTTTGAATACTTTCTTGCTGATTTTTAATCGCTTATAAATATCCTCTGGAGACGAACTGTCCGAAAGAGGCAGGAAGCCATTTTCTTTTTTCAATTCATCCAGTATCTCCTGGGCGGAAGGTTCAACAACCTCGTAACCAGTCTTTTGCAGGCTAATATCGAGCTTATTTTCTTCCCTGATCTTCTTGACATAGCCTTTCAGCGAATCCCCGATATTCAATTCACGAAATACCTCATTCGCGTAAAGCAGGCCTTTGTGATATTGGTTTACCACCACATTATAGCCAAGGTCAGTTTTTTGCCAGACTAGCAGATCCACCTCGTCGCCCTCAGCAACTGTGAGACGCTCGCTTTCCAGGAACTTATCGATTTTGGAAGAAGCAAGAAGGCGTGAGCTTTTTTGATCTAAATAGAGAAATACAACATAACCTTCCCCGATCTCCATCGGCTTGCTTTGCTCGCGAAACGGGACAAAAAGATCCTTGATAAGCCCCCAATCCATAAATGCGCCATATTCTGACACATCTTTCACGATCAGATAAGCGAATTCGTTGCGGACAATCCTGGGAGTTTGTGTGGTCGCTACGGGCCGGTCTTCCGAGTCCAGATAAACGAATACCTTGATGGTGTCGCCCACCTGCATTTCGTCCGTGATATATTGGTTTGGCAGCAGGACCTCTTCGCCCTCTACATCACTCAGGAACATCCCGACACTTGTTACCCGCTCGATCGTCAGGTGGTTATATTTTCCTATAAATAGCATTATTCAAATAACGAGGTTTGGCTGCAAAGGTAGTGGTTTCAAACCGACATTCAGTCTTCATCCCCATTGTCGCCTTGCTTATCGAAATTTTGTTTCTCTTTGGACCTATTCAAACGGTAGGCGAATGTGACCAGGAACTGCCGTGGGCGCCATTGGAACACAGAACTTGAATAATATCCCGCGTTTTCGACTATACTCCTTCTTTTTTGTGAATTCAGCAGGTCGCGTACGCTGGCCGTAATGGTGCCGCGTCCTTTGAGAATGTCTTTTGATAAGCCAAGATCAATGAAATAAATAGAGAGGTCCCTGCCCTGCGTCGTGCGACGTGGCGCGCGGTAGTTGAAAGAGGTCTGGAAATCAACCGCATCAAATAAAGTTACCCTGGACGAAAGCCGGCTTGTCCACGAGTAAGTGTCGCTTTTGTATTGTTTATCATTATAAAAACCTTCATTCATAGCCCTGAAAATGTTCGCATTAGCGGTTAGCTTCCACCATGGGGCAGGATCATAGGTCAGGTTGAATTCAAAACCATAGGAGTCACCGGTCGAGAGATTAATAGGGGTAATGGTGGTAAAACCGGTGGAATCAACCGACGTGATATTCTCAACCACGCCCAATCGGTGCCGATAATAAATACTGGAAAGCAAAGTACCTTTTTCCATATTCAACAGGTGGCCCGCTTCAAACGAATGCGTAAATTCCGGATTGAGCAACGGATTACCCGCACGGAAAACGCGTGAATCGCTGAAATTGGAGAATGGCAGCAAGTCGCGAAAACCCGGGCGGCTTAACCGGTAGCTATAACTCAATTGCAATGTCTGCGCGTCTTTAAGCTTGTACGACAAATGCACACTCGGAAACAGGTTGAAATATTCGCGGTGGTTTCTTTCCGCAGTTTTCTTCAATTCTGTCAAAATATCCGAGTATTCACCTCGGAGGCCCGCCTGTACGAATAGCTTTCCGAACTGGTTGCTGGCCATTACATAACCCGCATGTATTTTTTCATTATAAGCGAGGCGGTTGTCATAATCTGGCAGAATGATCCAATCCATCCGCTCATCCTGTTGGTGAACGGAAAAGTCATTGTCAAGCGTGCGAATGGAGCTTTTTAAGCCAACTTCTAATTTCCCGTCTTTACTGAAAGGGTGAATGTAGTCGAGTTGTGCCAGGAAGTTCTTTTCATCTTCTGTGTTAAATGCTCTTTGACGGATATCGACGGAGCTGTTATCTGAGACCTCGTGGTATTTTGAAGCCTCGGTTTCGTCGCTAAGGATATATTTCGCATCAAATGACAGGCTTTGCCCCTTTCGTTCGAATGTCTTTTTATAGTTCAAAGCGGCCTCGATATTAGTCCTCGGCTCGGTTTCATCTTCCGTGCGTGTGACCGTGCGCGTAAGGGTGTTGTTCAGGTCAAAATCCCGGTATTCCAGTTTCGAGTTGTTGCTGTTTTGAGAGTTACGATAGGATAGGGTGGTTGTGAGGGTATTGTAGTTGTTGATAAAATAATCCAAACCTACCATTACATTGTTCGAATGCCCTGACCTCGTGCGGCGGTTGGTCTGATCGTAAACAAAACTCGTGTCAGCACTAGAATACTCCTGCCGCGAATGCCCGCGCCCTGGCCCTTCACGGTACATTAAGCCATAATTGGCGATCAGGTTAACCTTTTTTCTTCGGTAATTGAGATTAAATGAACCTCCGAAATTAGATGGATAACCCGCAGTGCCTGTAAAAGAGCCATTGAGGCCATAGCGGATATTTTTCTTCATCACAATATTCAATATCCCCACTTCGCCTTCTGCGTCATAACGGGAAGACGGGTTTGTGATAATTTCAATGCTTTCAATGAGATCGCCCGGAATTTGTCTTAATGCTTCTGCGGGATTAAGCCCCACCATTCCGGACTGCTTTCCGTCGATCAGTATCCGCACGTTCTGGCTGCCTCGCAATGCAACATTACCTTCCACATCTACCGTCACCGATGGCATATTGTTAAGAATGTCGGAAGCATTGCTGCCAATATTGCTGAGATCTTTCCCGACATTAAAAACCCGTTTGTCGAGTTGCAGGTCCATCTGGCTTTTTTCTCCCTGTACCACCAATTCTTCCAATAAGCGTGAGTTGGTAGTCATAGCGATCGTGCCCAAAGCAACAGGTTGATTGGTGACAATCACATTGGGGATAATCTTCTCATCCAGTGCGAGAAACGTAATTTTGATGAGGTATTTTCCCGGTTCGGCAGGGATGGTAAACTGGCCGTTTTCATCGGCAGTGCCGCCACCGATCAGTGCGGAATCCTTGGCTGCCAGCAGGGCGACATTAGCAAATGGAACAGGCTTTTTATCCGGATCTTCCAGCTTGCCGGTAATAGGAAATGTCGCCGCAGGCTCTTCCTGGGCAAAACTTTCAAGTGCCGGTAGCAGTAGGAGTGAAAGTATCAGTAACAGATTTTTCATGACGGCATTGCCATAATCACAGGCATTGTGATTATAGGTTTGGTTGAAGGTGAGCCGGTTAGATCAAAAAGAGCTGTTGAAGTTTAATCTTTTTTTAATCTTGATGAAAAAAAAATCAAAAACGTATGCCAAGCATTTACCGGAGCGCCATGGCGGTTGCCACCTCATGAGCATACCTGAGCGTGTCCGCAGTGCCGATATCGATCCAGTAAGCCCCCTCAGCAGGTATGCCGCTTACTTTGAAGCCTGCATTAAGCGCAGAGCATACCAGTTGCCAGCCCTCCGTTGGTTTGGCGTGCGGCAGAAGTGCAAGTACCTTTTTGTTAAAAATATAGATCCCGGCGCTGACTTTCACCTTGTACTCTGGTTTTTCGGTGAAACTGTTGATGTTGCCGTCCTGGTCAACTTCCAGGACGCCGTAGGAAATTTCAATGCTGCATTCGTCCGTCAGCACCGCCATATCGGCTTGTTTGGCAAAGTAGGCGGAGATAAAAGCATTTACATTGAAATTGCTGAAAATATCGCCGTTGATAACCATAAAGTGATCATGCTCCCAATCAGCTTTCAGGGTTAAGGCCCCGATACTGCCCATTGGAAGCGATTCTTTGATATAACGGAGATTCATGCATGTGCTGTCGCCTGCACTCAGGTAATCTGAAATCTGGTTGGAAAGATGTCCGACGGAGATGTAGGTTTCCTTAATGCCAAACGCAGCCAAATGATCCAGCAAATGCGCGATGATCGGCTTGCCGCCCACTTCGACAAGCGCTTTTGGCTTGTTATACGTAATTTCTTTGAGGCGCGTACCTTTGCCACCTGCCATGATGACGATATTGACGGGCCAGGGATTCGTAAAGCTTTCGATGTTCATAGGCGTCGCGGTGTTTAATAGCCAGACATTTCAAAGCAACTTCCGAAGGTTGGAGCATACCCTTTCCAACTGGTCGGAGGATATTGACGTGGAGCAGGGTAACATCAGCCCCTGTTGTGAAACCCGGGCCGAAACGTCGTGATTTGTGACAAACAGGTCATCGCGGAATGCCGGCAATAGATTTAATGGCGTCCATAATGGCCTCGTTTCTATGTTTTGAGATGCCAATGCAGCGATAATCTCCCTGCTTCTGGCTGTTAGCAATGCGAAATGCCAGTAGTTAGGATCCGTTCCCTGCGTAATCACCTGAAACGCGACATCCAAATCACTGAGGTTACTCAAATAGTAAGCGGCAATCTCTTTTTTTGTTTTTACAAATCCTGGGAGCTGTTCCATTTGCGCTGCGCCCATTGCGGCGAGCGGATTGACCAACCGGTAATTGAAGCCGATCCCGTCGTGGTAATATTCAGTCTGGTGGCTTTTGGCCTGCGTAATCAGGTGTCTCGCTCTTTTTGCGAGTATTTCGTCGTTGGTCAGGATAGCGCCGCCACCTGCCGTGGTAATGATTTTATTGCTATTGAAACTCATTGTCCCTACCAGTCCGGAAGTGCCGGAATGCCGGCCGTTCTGAAACGAGCCAAGCGAGCATGCAGCATCTTCGACGACCGTTATTGCAAACTGTTGCGCAATGGGCAAAAGCATACTCATATCACACACATTCCCCAATAAATGCACCGGAACCAGGGCCTTAATTCGCCGCTTGCTCGCCTTGTGTATGCAACCCTGGTCTGTCTGATAGGTTTGGTTTACCAAAAAATCCTGTAATAGGGCATTATCCATTAGCCAGGTATCTGGGTCTATGTCGATAATAATGGGATCGGCACCAAGGTATTTTACAGCGTTGGCCGTTGCAA
The DNA here is from genome assembly GCF_023667495.1 of Dyadobacter sp. MSC1_007. GTDB lineage: Bacteria > Bacteroidota > Bacteroidia > Cytophagales > Spirosomataceae > Dyadobacter. Next base: position 148,630 of record NZ_JAMOZL010000015.1, on the reverse strand, counting down.
CAAATGTCATACCAGGGACTAAAACCAGGTCCCCCTTTTCCACACCAGCCAGAATCAGGGCTATTTGCAATGCCGTGGTGCCGCTGCTGGTGCCTATTACATGCTGTGCGCCAGTGTATTCTGTAAGCTTTTGTTCAAAGAGGCGGAGGTAACTCCCGCCCGAAAGCCAGTTGGAGTCGATGGCGTCGGCCGTGTATTTTTTTTCATTACCACGAAGGTTCGGTTCGCAGAGCGGGATTGGGGCTGCGATGATTTGTTCAGATGTTGCCATACTTAGTGCTCATTGGCTCACTCAATACTTTGTTTTGAATCAACGAAGCAATTTCTTTAATCCCGCAGGGCACCGTTTTAGAAATGGTAAAGCCGAGTACCCGTTTTATTTTATCACAATTAACCTTATAATCCCGCGGATCGGTTACAACGGGGTGGTAATTAACTTGTAATGAAGGTACTATCTTTTTGATTTCCGCTGCGAGCATCTTTTTGGTATAATTTTCGGTTGTTTCGCCGACATTGAATGCCTCATTCGCTACTTTGTGCGATTCGGCCTGCAACGCCATTTTTACCGAGCGGGCCAGGTCGCTCACGTGGCAATAGGGCCGCCAGAAATTTTCGCCATAGATCAGCAGCGGCTTTTCGCTGGCTGCGTCACGTGTAAATTCGTTGACTGTCAGATCAAAGCGCGGCCGCGGGGAAATGCCATAGACAGTAGAAAAGCGCAGAATGGTACGAATCGTATCCTGGCCATTTTTGTTAAGCAAATATTTCTCAAAATTGACCTTCGTTTCCGAATAGAGCGAAATAGGGTTCAAAACGGCGGTTTCGTCCAGTAACATATCAGGAGAGGCCATTTTTCCGTAGTTGCTGCACGTAGATGCAAATACGAACCGCTCGATCCTTGCCTTTTCACACAACTCATATAGCTGCACGGACGCATCCCAGTTTACTTTCAAAGCCAGCTCCGGGTATTTTTTGCAGGGTGGTTCCCCGACGATCGCTGCGAGATGACAGACATAGTCCACGCCCTTTAATGCAGCTTTTACCTCATTTTCATTTAAAAGATCTCCTTTTATAAAGCTGAAATGGGGATTACCCCAGAAGCTGAGCAAGGATTCGCCTCCGAATGAAAGGTTGTCGAATGCAACCACCTTAAAGCCATCCTGCAAGAGTATCCTTACCAGTTCAGAACCGATATATCCGGCTCCCCCTGTTACCAACACGGTTTTGTTTTGATCATTGAGCATTGGCGGAGACTTTTTGGAATGATTGGATCAATTCATTGACAATGATATCAGGCGCCCATTCATCGATGATAGCCTTGCCGTTTTTACCCATTCCCTCGAATTTCTCAGGATGGTCCATAAACCAGGTTAACTTCTCTGTGAAGGCTGCCTGATCATAAGGGTCAAATTGAAAGCCATTAAGGCCGTCGGTGACAAGATCTGCCGCACTCCCACATCTTTCCGACACCAATACAGGCATGGAATAGACCATTGCCTCATTGGTAACAAATCCGAATGGCTCAAATGTACTTGGCAGCACGGCTACATCGGCCAACGTGTAACGGATCGGCACTTCGTACCATTCGCACGGTTCCATAAATTGGACTGCATTGCTGCGTGTTGAAGCAATAACTTCCTGTAAATGCTGTTTTTGGTCTCCTTCCCCGCTGAGAATCAGGCCCCATTCGGCTCCATTAGCAGATTTTTCCTGCGCATTATGGAATGCCCGGATGAACATGTCGAGATTCTTCCGGACTACAAACCTGCCGGCGTAAAGGAAATTATAAGGTGGTAAACCAAGCTCCGCCTTGCGAATATCCCGCTGCGGGAATTCGCGCGTGAATATTTCGAGTAACCCATCGTTGTCAACCCCGACGTTCTTCGTACTCATGATGCGCTCCGGTTTTACATTCAGTTTAAGGGCATAGTCGGCAGCTTTTCTCCCCAGGCAAACCACGCCATCGCATTGACTCAAAAATACTCTTTTTAAAGTTTCTTTCCACCAGACCCGCTTGCGACTTATTTCACTGCTTTCAAAATCCAGAACTACCCTGATTTTGTTGATTTTACAATAGGTCAATACAAACCAATAGGCAGGGTCGTAATAGCCATTCAGATAAACTATATCCGGTTTATAGTTTCTGACTGCGGAGAGTAGTTTCTTGATTTTTTCGCCATTCTGAATGTGCTCGATGGCTTTGTCAGGAAATAAAACCTGATATGGATAGGAATGGATGCTGAGGTCGGTTTTGAGCTGAATACGGCTGAGTTCGCTGTATGCTAATTGCAAAACGTAGAAATCGACGCCAGTTTTTTGGAGCTGGGAATGAAGCCCGGTGAAGATCCTGGCCTTGTAATGCGACCAGAGGATATTGTGGATGGCGAGGATCTTCATTAATAGCTGTTTGGTTGAGTAGCCGGTAAGAAGTCACCGTCGGCGCTAGTTAAGTAAACCAAAAATAAATATTAATGCAAACCCTCGTAAAGTTTGTTTTACGAGGATTGAGTATACGGTATCCGGGCGATTATTGAAGCGTGTTACTAAGCCTTTTTAGCTCTATTTCAGCGGCTTTGGCAGCATAATTCAGGTTGATCAGCCGGTATCCAGCTTCTTCAAAACTGCGTTGCGCTTCCCGTACATCGATAATGGTCGCCTGGATCAGTTCGAAGCGCTGTAATGTCAGATCCAGCAGTTGCTTACTGAGATTATAGTTCTCTTTTTGATTTTCCAGCTGCTCAATAGAGCTTTGGTAGGTTTGATACATTTTAACGGCGCTGGCACTGTAATCCCTGAGCAGAGCACTTTTCTGTAATTCAGCGGTGGTTGTATTGATCTCAGCAACCTGCAACTGTCTTTTGAAGGAGGAACCATTATAAATCGGAATGCCGACGGTTAATCCGGCCTGTGGGCCCACAACCCGGTTTAGTAGCGTAAAACCTGCTGCTTGCTGGTTACGGGAGTAATTGTAAGCTGCATTGAGACGGACCGTCGGATAGCGAAGTGCGGAAGTCTCCTTAACGACCAGCTCATTGATGCGGATTTGATGATCGGCTGCTTTCACGTCGGCATTGGCTGCTAACCTGTCCAGGATTGGAGCGAGCTGCATATTGTTGTCAACGGTAATGGTATCCTTAATCGTCAGGGAAGACTTCGGATCGATCGTGAGTGTTCTAAGTAATTCCGTTTTGGCGACCTGAGCTACCATTTGCTGGTCGAGCAGTGTTTGGTTCAGGGTATTAAGGTCGATCTGCGCCTGGAAGAGGTCCGCATTATTGGCCATCCCTGCTTCCTTGCGCACTTTCAGGATTTCAAGCCTTTTTTCAGAGGCCTGGATCGATGTTCTGATGGTGTTCACATAGCTGAGCTGACGTACAACATCGTAATAGCTCGTCATCACCAATGCGATCGTATTCTGGATCTGCGAGTTCAGCACTTCCGCGCTTTGGAATTGGAGTTCTGCAAGCCGTTTTTTGGTCGCTACAACGCGTTTTCCATTGTAGAGCAACATGCCCACCGAAAGGCTGACCTGGGTATTGTTACCTGCTGCTGCATTCCGGCTGATCTGTGTGCCGTCATTCAGTTTTTGGTTGACCTGCGTGATCTGTTCGGTGTTGGACGCATTTAAGGCCACAACCGGTAATCCGCCGGCAACGCCGTAATTATTTAAGATCGTGTTCGCTTCGACGTTGTTTTTTGCGATCTCTATTTCGTAGCTGTTTTTCAAAGCTGTTGCAATGGCCTGGTCGAGCGTTAATGTAAGGCTGTCTGCAGGCGCACCTGCGTACACATGACCTGTGCAAAGCAGTAGAAACAGAAGTTTATTTTTAGAAGTTTTTATAAGGCTGAATGGGTTCATGCAAGAAACAATGATTTATTATTTTATATAAATTCCTGAGGACAGGTTACCTGATAATCTTATTGAGCCACAAGCTCTTCGGCCATTTTCTGTTCCTGGCTCACTTTATGTTTCTTCGGAGAAATAAACGTGTAAATGGCCGGGATCACAAACAATGTCAGGATCAATGAAAACATCAACCCGCCGACGATCACGACCCCGAGCGGTACACGGCTAGTGGCCGCAGCACCCAGGCTAAGCGCGATAGGCAATGCACCGAATGCCGTTGCTAGGCTGGTCATCAGGATAGGGCGCAAACGCTGCGTCGCACTTTCGATCGCTGCGGCTGTCCTGCCCATTCCCTTCTCCCTTTTCTGATTGGCAAATTCCACAATCAGGATACCATTTTTGGTCACGAGTCCGATGAGCATGATCATACCGATTTGAGAGAAGATATTGATCGTCAAATCAAACAGATAAAGGCTTAACAATGCACCTGCTAATGCCAGGGGCACTGTGATCATGATGATGAATGGGTCTGTGAAGCTCTCAAACTGGCCCGCGAGCACCAGATAGACGAGCAGCAATGCCAGTCCGAATGCAAAACTGGTATTGGAAGAGCTTTCCTCAAAGTCGCGCGAAGGGCCGGTAAGTGACGTCTGGAATGATTCGTCCAGCAACTTGGCGCCAATCCTGCGCATGGCAGCTACACCGTCGCCGATGGTTTTACCTTCCACGAGGGAGGCGGAAATTGTGGCACTTTTGTAACGGTTATAATGGTAAATCGTAGGAGGGCCGCTTTCTTCCTCCATCTTTACTACGGCCGTCAATGGAATGCTTTCACCACGGTTATTCCGGACGTAAAGTTTCTCGATATCAGCCGGTTTATTACGTTCCGAGCGCTCTACCTGGCCTATTACCTGGTATTGCTGCCCATTCATGATAAAATAAGCCAGACGGCGTCCACTGAATGCGGCCTGGATCGTTGCCGCCACATCGGTGGTAGAAAGTCCGAGGTCCCTGGCTTTCAGTCGGTCAATAGTTAGCCGTACTTCCGGCTTGTTGAATTTAAGGTTCACATCCACATTCTGGAATGTAGGATCCTGGCGCGCTTCGTCGAGGAACTTGGGCATTACCTCGCTAAGTTTTTCAAAATCGAGGTTTTGCAGTACAAATTGCACTGGTAGCGAGCCTCTTGACCCAATACCCACAGAAATGGTCTGCTCCTGAGTAGCGAATATCCGCGCGTCATTATAACGCGACAGTTTTTTATTAATCTCCTGGGCTATCTCGTTCTGACTTCTGACGCGCTCACCCGCAGGGACAAGGCCAATACGGCCTGTACCGCTGTTGACACCGCCTCCGCCGAAACCGGGAGTAGCCGAGAATGTAAATGCTTTTTCGGGAATGGAATCGTTCAGGAAGTCGCTGAGGTCGTCAGAGACTTTTTGCATCTGGCCGAAACTAGTCCCTTCCGGGGCCGAGAGGTTGAAGCGGATACTGTTGCGGTCTTCCATCGGGGCCAACTCACTTTGCAAATGTGTATAGGTAAACCAAATCATCACACCGCAGGCTGCTACCAACACCCATGATACCCACCGCACTTTCATAAAACCGCGAAGCATGTTGTTATAACCGTCTTCCATGCCGGTAAAGAAAGGCTCCGTTTTATTGTAGAACCATCCATGGCCTGCATTCTTGCGGTTCAGGACCACATTGAGTACCGGTGTAATGGTAAGTGATACAAATGCGGAGATCAAAACGGCGGAAGCAACTACAATACCGAATTCCCGGAACAAACTTCCTACGAAACCTTCCAGGAAGATCACCGGCAGGAACACGACGGCCAGCGTGAGGGATGTTGAAATAACTGCAAAGAATATCTCCCGACTGCCCTCCAATGCCGCCTGTCGGATAGGAAGGCCGCTTTCCAGTTTGCGGAATATGTTTTCCGTGACCACAATACCATCATCCACCACAAGACCGGTAGCCAGTACAATGCCAAGCAATGTGAGGATGTTGATCGAAAACCCGAACAAATACATGACAAAGAATGTGGCGATCAGCGATATCGGAATATCGATCAGCGGGCGGACGGCTACCAGAATATTCCGGAAGAAAAACAAGATTACGATTACCACCAGCGAAAATGCGATAAGCAGCGTTTCTTCAACTTCTTTGATGGACTGGCGCACGAGACGCGTATTGTCGATCAGGACGCTGAAAGTAATGTCGGATTTATTGGATTTTTGAATTTCGGCGAGGCGCTTATTGAACTCGTCGGATATTTCGACATAGTTGGCACCAGGCTGTGGGATTACCGCAAGACCCACGGCATACATGCCGTTGTATTTCCAACTTTGCTCTTCATTTTCAGGGCCTAGTTCTACTTTGGCCACATTGCTGAGCCTTACAATCCCCGCGCTGTCATTGCGGATCACCAGATCGTTAAACTCCTTTTCACTTTTGAGGCGGCCCATGGTGCGGATCGTCAGCTCGGTATTGTCGCCATAGATTTTACCCGCGGGAAGCTCCACGTTTTCAGCCGCCAATGTGGTCGAAATGTCGTTGAAAGAGATATTGTACGAACTCATCTTATCCGGGTCAAGCCAGATACGCATGGCATATCTCTTTTGTCCGAAAATATTGATCGCACTTACGCCGTCGATCGTCTGAAGGCTTTGTTGTAAAACGTTTTCGGCATATTCACTGAGTTCCAAAAGGCCTTTTGACGGGCTTTGAACAGCCAATAGCAAGATAAAATCACTGTTTGCATCGGCCTTACTTACAACCGGCGGGGCGTCTACATCCTGTGGGAGGTTTCGTTGTGCCTGGCTTACCTTGTCGCGCACATCGTTGGCAGCGCCTTCAAGGTCCGCTTCAAGATTAAACTCAACTGTAATGTTACTGGAACCGATCTGGCTGGATGAGCTAATACTTTTGATACCAGGGATACCGTTGATGCTCTTTTCAAGCGGTTCGGTGATTTGGCTTTCGATAATGTCGGCATTGGCGCCGGTGTAGCTCGTTCGTACGTTTACGATGGGAGGGTCAATGGCAGGGTAGTCCCTCAGGGATAGGAAGTTATAACCCACGACTCCGAAAAGGATGATCAGCAGGTTCATCACGACCGCCAGAACGGGCCGTTTCAGGGATAGTTCAGAAATGTTCATAGAATGGGTTTCAGGGAATAGTCAATACGACTCCGTTACTTGCTTGCAACTTTCAGGTTTCTTACGCTTCTCACTTTCACAGGAGCATCAGGACGGGCGAATAATACACCCGAAACTACCACGGTATCTCCGACATTCAGGCCTTTTGTTACTTCCACGACATCTTCTCTGCGGTCCCCGGTTTCAATGGTTGTAAAAACAGCCTTACCTCCTTGGACCAGCACTACTTTTTTGCTCTGGGCCTCAGGTATAATGCTGTTCGTGGGGATCAGGATACTGCTTTTGTTTGAACTTGCATTTAAATAAACCTTTGCAAATGAACCGGGGCTCGTGGAGCCCGAATTCAGCACCGCCCGGACTGTAATGTTCCTCGTCGTTTGGTTAACCTGCGGTTCCGTTGCGATAATTCTTGCCGTTTCATAGCGTCCCGAAGCCTGATCCAGCAGCACTTCCACATTACCGCCCTTGGAAACATATTGCTGATAACTTTCGGGCACGGTAAAATCAATGCGCAGGTTGGATAGCTGCTGCATTGTCGCGATCACGCTCGTAGGCGTTACGAATGAGCCCGCACTCACTTTTCTCAGGCCGATCACACCTGTAAAAGGTGCCCTGATGATCGTTTTATCTATCAGTGCTTGTGTATAAGCCATATCGGCCTTCAACGTGCTAACCTGGTTCGCCGCCAGGTCGTAATCCGCCTGGTTAATACCATTGATCGCCACCAGTTGTTTCAAGCGTTTTTCGGTGGTTTCAGCAAGGTCAAGCTGTATTTTACTTTTATTGAGCTGCGCAACCAGATCTGCGTTGTTGATCCTAGCAATTACCGTTCCTTTCTGGACAGTTTTGCCTTCGGGTACATCCAGAAACGTAAGCAAGCCGCTCACTTCCGGTCTTAATTCGGCGAATTCGTTGGCTACGATGGTGCCGTTTACCTCCACTTTGTCAGTGACTTTTTCCGATTTGGCGACGATTACATCAACAATTGTGGGGCCTCCGCCTCCTTTTTGCTGAAATGTATCTTTTTTTTCTCCGCAAGAAAGCGTGACGAAGAGGGTACCCGTAATGAGAAGTGAGAACAGCGGTTTTTTTAAATGATACAATAGGTCTGAGTGCGCAGACTTGGTGATAGGATTCATAGGGTCAGGTTAATCGAGGCTTAGTGGTTTAGGAGTCTTAGGAACTAAATATGTCCTTTTTAGAGCATTGTTCAAAATTATATATTAAATCTCAAACCGATTGGACTTTTTTCTGCTTTAAAAGTTTAATCATTCAAAATATTTTTTAAAATGAAGGCGCTATCACTTTCAGCAATGTGTCGCATTTCAGCTCTGTTTCCTCCCACTCTCGCGCGGGGACTGAATCCTCTGTAATGCCGGCTCCGGCGAAAAAAGTGGCTTTGCCGTCTTTAAAACGGACTGTTCTGAGGTTTACAAAAAGGTGCGTATCCCCCCCCACCTTGGCGGGCCCCAGAAATCCACTGTAAAACGACCGGTTGTATCCTTCTACCTTATCAATGAAGTCCAGGCTCGGGGCCTTAGGCACGCCACAGACAGCGGAAGTAGGGTGGAGCAATTTCAACATGACGGAGGCCAGCTCCGGGAAGTGGAGCGCCACTGTATCTACTTCGAAAATACTTCTTAAATGATACAAATTGCCCGCCAGCACGCTTTTGGGGCCTGTTTCGGTATATTCCCGCAGTCTTATCTTCTTAAAGCATTCGATAATGTAACGGCTGACCAATGCCTGTTCTTCGATCTCTTTTTCGCCCCATTTGATGTCGTAACGGGGGATAAGCTCACCCTGCGTGTCGCGTGCACTCTGAGTACCTGCGAGCGACATCGTTTTGAAAGTCCCGTCGGAGGTCTGCTCCACAAGCACTTCCGGGCTTGCTCCGAGCCACAATTCATTTTCTTCGGGAATGCTTACCAGCGATATAAATGCATGCGGATACACTTTTGCCAGTTGATTGAATGCTTTCGCAGGCTGAAATGCTTCGGTGTATGTCAGGTCTTTTGTGCGGGACAGTACTACTTTTTTAAACCGGTTTTCCCTGATGGCGGCCACTGCCATTTCCACGGTGCGTTCGAACCGCTCTCTGGCATTGGAATTTCCGCTGTCGGGAACCGCTAAAAATGGAGGTTGGTCCGCAACGTATTGTTCATTGGCCGTGCTTTCGGCGAGTTGTACCAGTTTTCGGACCTCAATGTGCTCTTCGCCGAGCTTGTTAGCGATGTCCGTCACACGTTCGTCTTCGCCGAATGTCAGGATAATATCACCTTCCAGGAACAGCACTTCTTCATCACTTTCCCAATGGAAACGGCTTATGATGAAGCCAGGTGATGTTTTTTCGAGTTCAGGGGTGCATTTCCGGATGTCGTCCCGGACGGATATCAAAAGCTTAATTTCGTTGGTGTGCGGAAGCCGCCAGAGGGCGGAAGGAAATCCTAAACTTTTCGCCGCTTCCCACAGATTTTGGATCTGCAGGCCTTCAAATATGGAAATCCCGGAGTCGGTTTGTACTGATAGCATTTAACGAATGAATTAAATTCCGTTAGGTCAATTTGCTGCAAATTACTGTCGGCGGTCTGCATTCACAATAGCTACCGTGAGCCTGCTGATGCAAACCAGCTTGTTTTCTTCATTAGTGATCCTAATATCCCAAATGTGCGTGGTCCTGCCAATATGAATGGGTCGTACCGTTCCATACACATAGCCCGATTTTACCGGACGGAGATGGTTGGCATTGATCTCAAGACCCACAGCATGCTGATTGGCCGAGTCCGGAATGCACAGGAATGAGGCAATGCTGCCCAAGGTTTCGGCCAACACCACAGACGCGCCGCCATGCAATATGCCAAATGGCTGGTGCGTCCGCTTGTCGACTGGCATCCGCGCTGTTATATAGTCAGTTCCGATTTCTGTGAATTCTATTCCAAGGTGATCCGCAATTGTTTCCTTGCCAAAAGCATGGATAGAATCTAGTGTAACGGGTTTAACGAACATATCTAAAAATTGTATAAATTTGTATTGGCTTAATTGAGAATAAAAAAGGTATTTGCAAATTTAATATTTAAATAATCCTATTACTTTGAAAAGAAAATCGATATACCTCATTCGCCACGGTGAAACTGATTTTAATCGCAGGGGAGTTGTTCAGGGAAGTGGTGTAGATTCCTTGCTGAACGAATGGGGAGAAGCTCAGGCCGCAGCTTTTTTTAACGCTTATCAACATGTCCCTTTTGACAAAATTTATACCTCTGACCTAAAACGAACACAGCAAACTGTCCGCGGGTTCATCAGGCTTGGGATACCTCACGAAAGTTATGCGGGGCTGAACGAAATATCCTGGGGGGCACGTGAAGGACGCGAACCCAATACCGGCGATAACAACTATTACCGCGAGCTGGTGAATGCATGGCGCAATGGCGAAGTGGAGATGGCCGCAGAGGAAGGTGAAAGCCCGATTCAGGTACGTCAACGTCAAATTCCTGTCATAGAAACGATCCTTTCCCGTCCACACGAAAGAAATATCCTCATTGCCATGCACGGCAGGGCCATGCGCGTGCTGCTGACAACGCTTTTCGGTCAGCCACTGGTTAAAATGGATGATTACGAGCACAGTAACCTGTGCCTTTACAAGATCAATTATTCCTACGATACCCAGCAGTTTGAGCTGGAAGTTTCCAACGACATCACACATCTTCTTTCTCTCGAAATCCCGCAAACTATATAGCAGCCGTTTGTGTATATTCGTTTCCACTGGTGTATTAATGTACCCTTCCTGACGGTGCATTAATACATTTGTGGCTTTTCAACTTACCATCAGCGTTTTGAAGTTCATGTCCAAAAAACGTATTTATTGGACTCTGCAGATACTGGGCTGGACATTGTTAATCATGTTCGAATACGTTCCGTATGTTCTTGAATACGGGTTCGAGCTGAGAGAATTCTATACCGCGCTCGCCAATATACTTTTAGGCATTTGCCTTACCCATGTGTACCGCCTGGTGATCAGGAAATGGAACTGGTCGTCACTGCCGCTTCCGAGGCTCGCATTGCGTGTAATCGGCTCTGTGTTATGGCTGGGGCTTATTATGGCGATGATTAACCAGCCTATGGACCGGGAGATTCTCGAACATAACCTGCTGAATCAGCCCCTGGTATTCTGGAGTTATTATGCCAATTGGTGTAAAAACCTGCTTGCTTGGATCTTGTCTTATACAGTGTATCATTATGTGGAGCAGACCCGGCTGGCCAGTTATGAGAAGATCATGCTGAAAATGTCGATGCGCGAAGCGGAAGCCAAGGTGTTGCGTTCACAGCTCAATCCGCATTTTACATTCAATGCATTGAACAGCATCCGCGCGCTGGTTTACGAAGATCCCAAACGTGCCCAACTCAGCATTACACAATTATCCAACATATTAAGAAACTCACTGCTCGCGGACCGGCGTAAAACGGTCGATTTGCAGGAGGAGCTCAGGACCGTGGAGGATTATCTGGAGCTTGAAAAAGTCCGGTACGAAGACCGCCTCAGTTACAGCATCACCACCAATCCACAGGCGATTTACTGGCAGGTGCCGCCCATGATGCTGCAAACACTGGTTGAAAATGGCATTAAACACGGCGTAGCGAAGCAAATGGGAGGCGGATTTATCGACGTAAAATCGGAAATTGCTAGCGAATTATTGGTGATTACAATCCATAACTCCGGTAACCTTGGTAGTACGGACGTCAATGCCGGTAACCCAGGTAACACGGAGTCGGGTGGTGTAGGTTTAAAAAACACCGCCGAACGCTTATCAATACTATACGGAAAAGGGGCTACATTCCAGATCTTCCAGGAAAAGGAAAATGTCGTTTGCTCCGAAATTAAGATTCCAATGCTTTCAGAGGACGTGATGATGGTGGGAGAGGGATCTGAAAATATGAATTAGAAGCCAAATCAATAACTTTCATTTAATTCCTAACTGATCCATCCGCCATGAGGACCTTAATTGTTGACGACGAACGACTAGCACGTAACGAGTTGAAAAGACTGCTGGAACCATACACTAAAATTGAAATAGTAGGGGAAGCTGCAAATGCTGAGGAAGCATTGAAATTGATTGAAGAGCAGCAGCCCGAATTACTTTTTCTCGATATCCAGATGCCGGGAAAAAACGGCTTCGAGTTGCTTTCGTCCATTGAGGGAAAGACACCCGAGGTGATTTTTACCACTGCCTACGACGAATATGCCATTAAGGCGTTCGAATTCAATGCATTGGATTATCTGCTTAAACCGATCGACACAGAGCGTCTGAAAGAAACGATCCACCGGATCGAAGAAAACCAGGCACAGCCCGAAGCTCCCACACATTCTAACGAGCGTGCCGAAAAAGTACTGGGCGAAAACGATCAGGTATTTGTGAAAGACGGAGAGAAATGCTGGTTTGTCAAGCTCGGCAAAATCCGTTTGTTTGAATCGATGGGCAACTACGTACGGCTGCATTTCGATGACCAGAAACCATTGGTATTGAAATCGCTGAACAATCTGGAAGAGCGCCTCGACCCAAATACCTATTTCCGTGCTAACAGGAAGCATATTATTAATCTCCATTGGATCGAGAAAATCGAGCCGTGGTTCAGCGGCGGTCTTTTGGTGACATTGCAGGGTGGCGACAAAATCGAAATATCCCGTCGCCAGGCCATTCGCTTTAAAGAGTTGATGAGCTTATAATATTCATTTTCAACGTTTCTATCGGGATTTATGATCAGGACTATCGTCGCACTCGCCGCAGGCTGTTTTCTTTTTCTGGCTTGTAATAATTCAAGGAAAAAAGAGCAGGACGGAGAGCGAAGCTCGTTCAGCAAAGGGCAAGTAAAAAAGGCGACTTTTGGCTCTTGCGACACGACCGGTAATAAAGGCGGCGTTTCGGTGGTGATCAGCATGTGGGAGCCGTCGGATTCCGGTACAGTAGCAACGAAAATCCGTGACATCTTAGCCGGTAAAACGATCAACAGGCTCAATTCTTACACCGATTCGGCAAGCATAGCAGCCCATCCGGAAGCCGCCAAAAGCCCGAAAGCCGCATTTGAAGTCTTTGAGAAAAACTATAACGACTTCAAAAAGGATTTTCCGGATTCTCCCGGCTGCTGGGAAGTGGAGCTGCATGGCGATACTGTAATGGCTACACCAAAAGTATTATTCTACCAGCTGGATCACTATTCATTCACCGGCGGTGCCCACCCCAACAGTTTTACGTCATATCATGCATTTGACAGTGAAACGGGCGACGAGCGGGAAATGAAGACATTTATCGCAGACTCGGTTGCATTGCTGAAAATAGTTGAAAAAAAGTTTAGAGAGATAGAAAAGCTCGCACCCGGTGCTAACCTGGAAGAAGCGGGTTACTTTTTGGCGAACCATCGATTTTTCGTACCTGCAAACTACGTGTTTACGACCAAAGGCGTTTTGTTTTACTACAACCCTTATGAGATCGCAGCATACGCACGCGGGCCCATTGAATTTACAATTCCTTACAACGAACTGGAAGGAGTCGTAGAAAAGGACGCCGTTTTCTGATCACATTTCTCCCGAATAGAGGAAACTGTAATAGCCGTCGTCAGTAAATATCATATGGTCCAATATAGGCAGGTCGAGTAATCGGCCTGCTTCTTTTATTTGCTCGGTGAGATATTGGTCAGCCAGGCTCGGGACAAGTTGGCCAGACGGGTGGTTATGTACCAGTATCAGCGAACTAGCCATATGGTCGAGGGCAAGTTTGAAGATCATTTTGATATCGGTGGCGGTTCCTGCTATCCCGCCTGCGCTCACCTGCAATGCGCGCATCACGAAGTTGCCTCGGTTCAGCAGAAGTATCCAGAACTCTTCGGTGAGTTTGTCTTGCAGGTAGGGTTTCATTTCCTCGTAAACCCGGAAGGAACTATCGATTTTGCGTTTTCTTGTCGGGATAATGTCCCTCCGCCGACGGCCAAGTTCAAGCGCTGCGAGAATGGTAATGGCCTTCGCCTGGCCCATTCCCTTTATCTTCGTCAGTTCTTTGACGTCCAGCCTGGCGAGCTCATTGATATTATTGCCTACGGAAGCCATTAGGGTTTTAGCCAGGTCTACGGCGGACATTTCCGTGGTGCCGGCGCGGATGAGGATCGCCATGAGTTCGGAATCCGAACAGGCCGACCGACCCTTGTTCATGAATTTTTCGCGTGGCCGGTCGTCGATTCCCCAGTTGGCAATGACTTTCGGGTTTTTATTCTTTTTTCTGGGCATCCTGAGAATACATAAACGGTGTTGTATTCTTAGACGTCAGATCGCTATTCTGGTCACATTTTTTATTGACCTAATTCTGTAAGTGCAGCCCGGGCTTTGTTATCGATACTGTTTTTGTACTCGTGTTTTTTGAAGGAAAGGGCCTTCTTGAAATATAGAGTGGCTTTTTGCTTATCCCGGCCCTCCATAAAAATATATCCAAGTTGCAAGGCCGACGATGCTCCAAAGCCGGTGGCTAACGCTTCTTTCTGCGCCAGATCGATGGCTCGGTCGTAAAATGCTACAGACGCCGCATTCTGACCGGATTTTTGCAATATCCTTCCCTTCCGATAATTGTATTCCGCTTTTTCATAGGAAGTGGAGAATGAGTTTTCCGAAACGGATGCCATTATACCGATTGCTTTTTCAAGATAACCGCCATCTGTTGCATACCGGGCTTTGAAAAGGGTCTTTTGCTGAGGCTTCATATCGCCCGCTAAAAAAGCTGTCGCCATCGTTTCCGCGAACTGGTCAGCTTCGACGATAGTGCTACCCGACGCGGTAACTTTTCTAGCAAAAGCAGCGGCTTCTCCATCACGGTCTGCCAGCCAGCGGCACATCAGCAGTTTAAAATTGCTGTCTTTGATATAATTAAAGCCTGGATATTGTTTGAGAAATAATGTGTAAAAGCTGAATGCTTCATCGTATTGGCCCTTTTGAATAGCAATTTCTCCGCGCAGGTAATGCAGGAACGGAAAAGGCATATAAGCGGGGCCATTGGGTGCGGCGGCGAGAAATTGTCCGGCTTCTTCGCTTTTGTTCTCCTTCATCAGGACGGTCGTCGCAAAGAAATGCAATAGCAGATTATCAGGTTGCTCCTCCGGCCATTGGCGGATGAGACGTTGTTGCGCGGGAGAGAGCTTTAAGGTGTAGGCATGTAGAAGCAGATCGATCAGCTCCGCCTCTTGTCTGAAAAAAGGCTCTTCCTTCTCAACAATCCGTAACTCGTTAATGCCGGTTTGAATATTGCCGCGCAGCCCAAGAAACTTGGCGATCCAGGTGTAATTTTCAGGAATTGAACCGATCAGGACGTGCAGGAGGCCCAGTGATTTAAGGGTAGGGATGAAATCAGGGAATTTTTTTCTGTTTTCTTCAAGCAGTTTATAAGCCTTGATGATCTCCCAGGATCCGCTGACCTCATTGCCGAATTTTAATTTTGCAAAGGCGGAATGCAGGCGGATATCGGCTTGAAAAAGGCGTTTGTAAGGCGATTTATCAGATAATGCCCCGACGGATGTCAACCTTTTGTCTTCCTGATTGATAAACGTTTTATAAGCAGCCCGATCTTCGGAAATCAAAAGGTAATGCAGGTCGGCGTAGCTGTCGAGGTAGGGGACAAAGGGGTTAGACGAATTCTGACTCCTTTCGCTGTCGATCAGGTTGCGTGCGACTGGTAACCTTAATTTCTGGATTTCAAAGTAGGCTTTTTGTAACCGTGGGGAGAAAATAACATCCGTTGCGGGACCTTCGGCCACTGCCGCATGGGCAAACAGGAGCATGAATATACACTTGAAGAGAAGTGCGGAATGCAGGAAACGACATAATGGATATTTCCGCTTCATGTGGGTAAACATAAAAAAAGGTTGCCCCGGTGGAACAACCTTTCATTTATAACCTGGAATCTTAGCGACGTTGGTGAACTGGTTCAACGCTTTCAACGTCGGCCAGGATACGTCCGCAGTGTTCACATACGATCAACTTCTTACGCTCACGGATATCAGCCTGGCGTTGTGGGGGAACGATGCTGAAACATCCTCCGCAAGCACCGCGCGACACGTGTACTACCGCCAATCCGTTCATTGAGTTATCACGGATTTTCTGGTAAGATTTAAGCAAACGGTCTTCGATTTTTTTGATATGCTTTTCACGCTCGGCGATCAATGCTTTTTCTTCTGATTCGCTTTCGCTTGTGATCACTGAAAGTTCGTTTTTCTTGGCTTTCAGGTCTTCATTTCTTTCATTCAATACCGCTTCTGCGCGGTTTGCATCTTCTTCGATGAGGCGGATACGTGCTCTGGCTTCGTTGATCTTCTTGTCAGCCAGTTGCATATCGAGTTCCTGCAACTCTACTTCTTTGGTGATGGCGTCATATTCGCGGTTGTTGCGAACATTCATCTGCTGATCCTTGTATTTTTTGATCAGTTTTTCACCTTCTTTCTGAGCATTTTTGAAATTGTCAATTTCGGTATTCAGATTGGCAATTTCAGATCTGAACTTTCCTAAACGCGTTTCAAAGCCAATGATCTCATCTTCCAGATCCCGAACTTCTTCGGGAAGGTCTCCGCGGGTTTTTAGTATTTCGTCAAGGCTTGAATCAATTTCCTGAAGTTTCAGGAGAGCATCTAGTTTTTGTGCGATTGTGTTTTCCATGTATGTCTTTAATGGACTTGTTTCAATGCTTGAAATGTGAAGGTAGTCAGGCGTATATTTTCAACAGATAATCAGACAAATAAGTTGGTGAAATCACTTTCTAAACAAAATATCGGACCGGATTGGTATTGACTTCTGACAAACAGAGTGCAAAATTACTAAATTTTCCTGATAAATAGTTATGCAGTAAATTTTTCGTGAACACTTCGCTTTCGTAATGTCCGATGTCGCATATCATGATCTGATCTTCTGCGTCGAAAAACTCGTGGTACTTATAATCTGCCGTGACGAAAGCGTCTGCACCAGCCGCGATTGCGTTGCGTAACAAAAAGCTGCCGGCACCCCCACATACTGCAATGCGTCTTATTGGTCTGTTTGTTGGGCTAGTATATTTAATCACACCGGTCTGCATTGCAGTTTTCAAATGATGCAAGAAATCCTGGGCCTCCATTGCAGCAGGCAATTCGCCGATCGCGCCCGCGCCTACTTCCTGATTTTCGTTTTCGAGCTTGGTAAGGTAATAGGCTACCTCTTCATAGGGATGTGCTTTTTTAAGGGTGGCCAAAATCCGGGATTCGAGGTGCGAGGGGAACATTACTTCTGCCCTGTGTTCCCGGACTGCTTCTTGCTCGCCACGTCGGCCGATTACAGGGTTAGCCGATTCGCCCGGTAAGAAAGTGCCTGTGCCTTCTGTACGGAAGCTACATTCCTGATAGTCGCCGATCTTGCCCGCCCCATTCTCAAACAGTTCGCCCAGGATCGCCTCGGTATTTTCGACCGGGCTGAAAAAAGTCAGTTTGGTCAATAACTGCTTTTTCGGCGTGAGAATCCTGATATTAGAAAGTCCCAGTCGACTGGCTATCTGGAAACTGACGCCGCGTACCACATGGTCGAGGTTCGTATGAGTAGCGTAAAGCGCCACATCGCTTTTGATCGCTTTAATGACCGTTCGTTCCACATAGTTCTTGCCATTCAGCTTCTTTAATCCTCTGAAAATGATGGGATGATGCGCTACAATGAGGTTGCATCCCTTTGCAACAGCCTCATCGATAATTGCTTCGGTAATATCCAGGCTGAAAAGAATGCCGGTAACAGGGGTTTGTGGTGATCCGACCAACAATCCTGCATTGTCGTAATCCTCCTGATACGACAACGGTGCCAGTATTTCGAGTTCTGCTAAAATGTCTCTTATTAATGTCATTTTTTATTCAGATTCAACTATTTCATTTTCAGAATATTCCTGTTTGGTAGATTACCATTTTACAAATAAAATAACTAAATTGCTGTCTCAGGTGTTGCAATCGAAAATAATAATAGTAGTTTTGCACCACGTTTTACGAAAAGCATTGTAAGACATACTGGTTTGGTAGTTCAGTTGGTTAGAATACATGCCTGTCACGCATGGGGTCGCGGGTTCGAGTCCCGTCCAGACCGCCAGTTTTAGTAGAGTTCTTTTTTTAATGGTTTGGTAGTTCAGTTGGTTAGAATACATGCCCGGTCCACGTTGGATGTCACGCATGGGATCGCCGGTTCGAGTTCCGCCGGGTGGCCGTACCCCCAGACCGCCAGTTTTAGTAGAGTTCTTTTTTTAATGGTTTGGTAGTTCAGTTGGTTAGAATACATGCCCGGT
>NZ_JAMOZL010000015.1:0-130209 GCF_023667495.1 Dyadobacter sp. MSC1_007 | reverse complement strand
GTCCACGTTGGATGTCACGCATGGGGTCGCCGGTTCGAGTTCCGCCGGGTGGCCGTACCCCCAGACCGCCAGTTTTAGTAGAGTTCTTTTTTTAATGGTTTGGTAGTTCAGTTGGTTAGAATACATGCCCGGTCCACGTTGGATGTCACGCATGGGGTCGCCGGTTCGAGTTCCGCCGGGTGGCCGTACCCCCAGACCGCCAGTTTTAGTAGAGTTCTTTTTTTAATGGTTTGGTAGTTCAGTTGGTTAGAATACATGCCTGTCACGCATGGGGTCGCGGGTTCGAGTCCCGTCCAGACCGCAGAAAGCTCAGAGAAATCTGGGCTTTTTTCGTTTTTAGGCATTCCGGTTCGAGTTCCGCCGGAGTGCCGACTTACCGGATGGCCATACTCTCCGGATCGCTAATTAAATGGTTAAAATTGTTTAAAGGCTTGCAAATCTTAGGTTTGTGAGCCTTTTTTGTTCCTCATATGCACTCAAATCACGTTTCGTGCCAACACCAGAAGGAAATTGCTGAATAGTTTAAATACTATACCTGAAAGATCCTGATTGTCTATGTATTGTCGGGGCGATGGCCGACTGGCGCGGATTTTTCAACGGGCTTTGGATCAAGCTCCTTGAGTTGCGGAGGTATGTGGGATCCGCATTGGATCATGCAGGATGAAGCGCACCACTTAGCGCCGTCGAACGGGCCTATGGAAGGCACAGTCCCTTTCCGGGAGCTATCAAAGCTGGAAAAGCGTATTGCCATTCGTAATCCTTACAATCCAATGCAACAGCCAATCAAAACATACTATACGCTTAGCGTCGAAGAAGTGATTGATGACCTCGGGACAGATGCCAAGAAAGGTTTAACAGAAGAAGAGGCCGCGAAAAGACTCTTGCAGTACGGTAAAAATGAGGTTCAGGATAAGGATCAGAAAAGCATATTGCGGACACTTCTGGAACAGTTTTCCAATCCGATTGTCTGGATACTGATCATCGCGGCCAGTCTTGCTTTTGTGTACCAGCATACCCTGGAAGGAATCGCCGTACTCATCGTCATCCTGATCAACACACTCATCGGTTTTTTTATGGAACGGCAGGCAATTCGGTCTATGGAAAAACTGAAAAGTATGGCACGTTCGAAAGCGATGGTACTGCGTGACGGGAACAAAGTCCATATTGATTCTGTCGATCTTGTTCCAGGAGACCTCCTGACGATACAAGCGGGGGATGTGATCACGGCAGATGCCAGGATTATTTCTCAGAATAATCTTGCGTTAAAAGAGTCAGCATTGACGGGTGAGTCTACGCAGGTAGAGAAAAATACAAAACCTTTGCCAGAGGACACTCAGGTAGCAGATAGGGCCAATACGGTATTTAAAGGTACTGCAGTGAGCAGAGGCAACGGAATAGCGGCAGTTGTGGCCACCGGGTCGCAAACAGAGTTGGGCAAGATCACCGGAATGGCCCAGGAAGCCCAAAAAGAAGCCACGCCACTGAATAAGAAATTAAGGGCATTGAGCGTCAGATTGATCTGGTTAACGTTGGCCCTCGCAGTGCTGATATTCGTTTTGGGTATCATAAGAGGGGAGACAGTGGTCTTAATGATCGAAACGGCCATTGCGTTGGCTATTGCATCCATTCCGGAAGGCCTGCCTGTTATCTCCACATTGTCGCTCGCCAGGGGTATGCTTGGAATGGCGAAGAAAAACGTCATTGTCAAAACACTGGAAGCAGTGCAGACGTTGGGCGAAACAGAGGTGATCTTTACCGATAAAACCGGAACGCTTACCGAAAATGAAATGCATGTGCAGGCGATTGCTTTTGATGAAACGATCGGGAATATTTCGGATGAAGAAGGCGACAGGGAAAAGCTAAAAAAGCATCCTGCGTATGATCTGTTTTTGAAGGTAGCCATACTATGCAACAATGGTTCTTTGGAAAAAGGAAAGGACCATGAAACGAAATCGTCCGGAGATCCCGAAGAAGTGGCTTTGCTGCGCATGGCAAATGGGTTATCGGAAAACGTGCAAAATATCCGGCAGAAGTATCCAAGAATAGGCGAGGTGCCATTTGACTCGGAGATAAAGATGATGGGCACGGTCAACGAGTCTGGAAATGAATATCTGGTCGGTGTAAAAGGTGCCGTGGAAGAAGTATTGGAGAAATGCACCAAAATATACGAGGAAGGAAAAGAGCGCGATTTTGACGATAAAAACGAATGGAAGGACAAGGCAGATAAGCTGGCGAGCAGGGGGCTACGCGTGTTGAGCTTCGCGTACCGCATTTCCGAAAAGAAACCCGAAAAGGAAAACTTCATTCACGACCTGGTCTTTTTAGGTATTGCAGGTTTTATTGATCCGGCCCGGCAGGATGTAAAAGAATCCATCCGGGATTGTAAGGATGCGGGAATTAGAGTTGTGATGGTCACAGGCGACCATCCGGGAACGGCGAACGCGATTGCCAGGGCGGTCGGTTTGACCGATGGGGATGAGGTCGTCAATGTCCATGGCAAAGAGCTGCTGGAAAAGGACCTTTCAAAAGAAACGATGGACAAGGTGCTGCAAGCTTCGGTGTTTTCCAGAGTCGATCCGGGACAAAAACTCGACCTTGTTTCCATATATCAGAAAAAGAAGATCATAGTGGGCATGACCGGGGACGGCGTGAATGATGCACCTGCACTTAAGAAAGCGGACATAGGTATTGCGATGGGCATCCGGGGGACCGAAGCTGCGAAGGAAGCTGCGGATCTCATTATTAATGATGACGCATTCACTTCCGTTGTAACGGCAATCCAATACGGCAGGGTCATATTCGATAACATCCGGACATTTGTGGTTTACCTGCTATCCTGCAATCTGAGCGAAATTATGATCGTGGCACTGGCGTCCTTCATGAACTTACCTATGCCGCTGTTGCCCCTACAGATACTTTTCCTGAATATGATCACGGACGTGTTTCCGGCATTGGCCATAGGAATGAGCAAGGGCGAACCGGAGCTTGTGATGAAGAGGTCGCCACGAAAATCCTCTGAACCTATTGTTTCCAGAAGAAACTGGATTTCGATAGGGGTATATGCACTCTGCCTGACGGTAGGGGCACTGGGAGCGGAGATTTATGTTTTGTCTATTCCCGGTATCGACGATAAGGTTGTCAATAATGTCACCTTTTGTACCCTTATACTCGCCCAGCTGTGGAATGTATTCAACATGCCGGAAAGGCAGACGCCATTCTTTATCAATCAGATTACCAGGAACAAATACGTATGGCTTGCGATTATTTTTTGCGTGGCGTCAACGATTGTAATCTACTTATTCCCCGCACTGAGGTCGGCGCTTTCGCTTGTTAGTTTCGAACCGAAAGTCCTGGCGGTCATTATTGTTGCCAGTTTGGTCCCGGTCGCACTGATCCAGTTGCTGAAAAGGGTGTTCAGGATTATAGGATGAAGGAAGTATGGATGTTTACAGGGATAAATAATTCTTAAACTGCCGTGGGGACAAAAATTATACCATGTTCTGTATGAGAATTTTCAACCTCAAAAAAGGGTAGATCGTCACAACAAAGGCAACTCTGCCCAACATCGAACCATAGAAAACTTAAACGCAAACTGTTATGCAAGATCATGAATATAGTAGTTGTATCGAAGCATGCAACCGGTGCGCCGCTGAATGCGAACGTTGCGCGACCGAATGCCTGAAAGAGCATAGCATAGAAATGCTCTCAAGGTGTATCGCGCTTACGAGGGAGTGTGCTATCGTATGCAATGCAGCAGCAAGATTAATGAGTGTACGTGCTGAAAATGCCACATTACTTTGCGGTGCGTGTTTAGAGATTTGCAATTCATGTGCTGACGAATGCGAAAGCGATTCCAAGGAGCTGGAATATTGCAGGCGCTGCGAGGTGGAATGCCGCAGGTGTGCGGTAGAATGCCGTAAAATGCTTGAAATTGCGGGTGGTAAATCGCTGAATTCGCTCGTGGAGAAATAATGGCCGAAGTAATCAAAGCCCCTGAGGGTAGACAAAGAGTCAAATGGCTTGGTCCTGCGTTTATCTGGATGCTCTCTGCGGCCGGTTCGGGGGAAGTGCTTTTCACCCCGCGAATCGCTTCCAGATACGGCTATGCGCTCGTATGGGCACTTGTGCTTTCGGTAGTCATGAAGTGGTGTATCAACCGGGAAATAGGCAGGTATACGGTATGTGCAGGCGTCAGTTTTTTTCGGGGGTTAGAATCGCTTGCTGTGCACGGCAAGTATTTGCTTTGGGTGCTTATTTTTCCACAAGTGGTTGTCGCTGTTGCCACTGTTGCAGGGCTGGCATCGGCAGCTGCCACCGCTCTCATTATTTTCTTTGATTTACCTCTGGAAATCCTCGCCATTATTTTATTGTTACTGACCACATCCGTCATTCTTATTGGCCGGTATTATACGGTTGAACGGATAGCAAGCATTTTGGCAACGGTAATCGCCATGACGGTTTTGGCCGCTGCCATCAGCAGCAGACCGGATACAAGTTTGCTCTCAAGGGGGTTTATTCCTTCCATTCCGCCAGAAATGGATCTGGGAGAAGTATTGTCCTGGCTGGGTTTTATGCTTGCCGGAGCGGCCGGCCTGATGTGGTTTTCTTATTGGATAGAGGCAAAAGGCTACGGGGCGGCCGATCAGAAAAGACGGGAACCTTTACGTTTCGAAGCGTTAAGAAGTGATCAGATCGCTGAGCTCAGAAAATGGACCGGACAGATGACCATCGCCAATACGATTGCGGTTACAGGTGCATTGATCATCGCGTTCGCTTTTTTGGTCTTGGGTACCGAATTGCTGAGGCCCAGAGGATTAATGCCGGAAGAAAATAAGATAGCGCAAACGCTTGGAGAATTGCTTGGCGGAATTTGGGGCAGGATTGGCTTTTGGTTTATGGTGCTGGCCGTATTTACCACTTTTGTGAGTTCAATGCTTTCCGGCCAAGACGGTTTTACCCGGATGTTTACGGACGGAGTGCAAATTCTTATGGGAAAGAATACAAAACGTTCCCCTATGCTGAGGGAAGAAAACCTTACCAAGATAATCGCGGTGATAGTTTTAGGTATCATTCCTGCTGTGGTCTGTGTCATTTCCGGGGAACCGGTCGCACTGTTGAAATTGGCAGGTATTATCGAAGTTTGTCATATTCCCGTTGTTGCGGGTTCTATTTTGTGGTTAAATAGTAAAAAGCTTCCAAAGGAGCTTAAACCCTCTGTATTATCACTCTTACCCACAATAATCGCTGGTGTCGTTTTTAGTGCTTATGGCATAGTTTACATCCTGGAATTGCTGGGATTAGTTAAATTATGAAAAGCAGCACATGGTTCAATCCGAAGTCATTTTCGCTGGCTTATAAGGGCATTGTAATTTATTGAATAGATGTTTCACGCCTGATAAAGGCCTTTGACGTCAGCCTGCCACTTAGGTAAAAGGATGACCAGGAGAATTTCTTCGACGATGTCGAGCGCGGTAAGGCCGCCGAGCCTGACAATTATCGGCTGCAAAAAGTTATTTTCCATAAAATGTTCACACATCAGCCCTGTCTTGTTGGGTATTGAAAACTGATCAGGCAGGCTCCGCGATATTGAGCTGGTTGAGAATGTCCTGGGAAAGCTGCAGCTGCCGGCAGTAAATATTTTTTGCCAGGTCTAAAAAAAGATACACGTCTGTATCATGTACATGATAAAATACTGTTGTCTTTTCCCTTCTGGACGTCACGAATTTAGACGACCTTAATTTGGCCAGATGCTGTGACAAAATCGACTGGTCAACTTGAACCCTTGCCTGTAACTCTGTGACTGATAAAGGCCCATCCCGTAAGGCATCAAGGATGGCAAGGCGAAGGGGGTGCCCCAGCGCTTTAAAAAACTCAGCTTTGTATCTGTGCAAAGGGCTATCCATACTATAAAAGCTGTTATATTTGAATATTCAAATATAACAAGATCTAAATATCCATACAAATTTCTCCTACACCTTTGAATTTAATATTTCCATATCCGATAGGGAAGCCGATGAAATTGATCCGGTTGAAAATATGCCCGGTTAATTGATGGAAAATCAAGGCCGTGAATCTCAACTGTCCGGCAAAAATGTGTAATTATATTAAGTTACTTAAAAATGAATTCAAAACTTGAAAAAGGGAATGCCAGCGCATGCCAGCTCTGTAAGTCTGTCCAGGAAATAGCCGTTTACCAGGTACTCCCGGCAGGTTATGGCGATAACGAGATTATAGTTTGTGAACAGTGCTGGTCTCAAATCGAAAGACAGCAGGAAATGGACAGTAATTACTGGGGTTTTCTCTCGGAAGCGATGTGGAGCGAAGTTCCGGCAGTCCAGGTATTGGCTTGGCGTATGCTCAGCCGCTTTAAAAATGAAACTTGGGCCGCAGATTATCTTGATATGATGTATCTGGATGAGCATTTGCAGGAATGGGCGGAAGCAGGCTCAGATCACGTGGATGCAGCAGATCTGCCTGTCCACCGCGATAGTAACGGCAACGCCTTAAAAAACGGTGATACGGTTGTGCTCACCAGGTCCCTGGATGTAAAAGGCAGTTCCCTTAATGCTAAAATGGGAACAGTTATTAAAAATATCAGGCTTGTTGAGGATAATATAGAGCAGATTGAGGGGAAGATAGATGGCCAGCAAATTGTGATTTTGACAAAATACCTTCGCAGACAAGCATAAAAACACTATTAAACTTGTTGAGGTGCGCTTAATTGGTGTTATCTGCCGTTCGGTCAGTGGTTTTTTATAAGAGGTAGCTATCAGGTATATTCATTGCATTATCCTTGAAGAGCATGGAATACATATTCTGGTTAGCTATCATTCTTGAAAGCGCTGCCCTTGGCTATTTTGTCAGAAAGGGGTGGCGCCTGTGGAAATCCAATCCGCACTATATTTACCCTCAGCAATACCGGCAGGCGCTCTATCCGATATTGGTGTTTTCTGCCATCCTGATCGTCAGTCTCTTCTTCAAATATTATTTCCAATCCGACAAATCAGCCACTTTGGTTGCGCTGCTGCCGTTAATAGTCTTCGTGCTTGCATTGTTAGGGATGATCGTCGCAACGATCATGGTCGGTGGGCGCTGGCATTGATCAGCATGATAGGTATGGTTTTAGTTTCCCCGGGCGTCCGGTTTAGACAGGGGTATAAAAAAAACACGCAGGTTTCAAAATGAACCCGCGTGTCAAATTACACTTCATCAACAAACTAAAAACCAAATAAAACTAATACGAAAAAAATCGCTTGTCAAGTTTTTTTTGCTGTAGGAGGGGGATTCGAACCACCCACGGTGCGGTTAGCTACGGTACAAATACTGTTGGTGGTCCACCCCAGTCGACTTGCGTCGGCATTATGCCGCGTTTATCCCTTATTCACCACCCCCGAGACAGGAGGGCATGGCTGCCAATTTCATCACCCTACAATGTGATTTCAAATTAAGTAAAGCGTTAATATTGCTGCTTTCTCTAATTTGGTCTTGCAAAACTAAAACTTCTCATCTGAAATATAAAATATTTTCATTTAAAATTGTTAAAATTTACAATTCTTTCATAATTTAGTTAAAATCATTGCGAAGAATTCAAACTTTTAACACATAATGCAAAAATATTCAGATATCGATAGTACCGATTTGCGCATTCTTTCTCTCCTCATAGAGAATGCAGCGTTACCGTACACGGAAATCGGAAAGAGGGTGTTTGTGTCGGGTGGGACCGTCCACGTCCGCATGAAAAAACTTGAACAAATGGGGATCGTTAAGGGCTCCCAACTGGTGATCGACCCTACCAAGCTAGGCTGGGATATCAGTGCATTTTTGGGAATTTACCTGGATAAAAGTTCGTTGTACGAGCAAGTAGCGACCGAGCTGGAAGGTATCCCGGAAGTCGTAAATATTCATTATACCACAGGTATTTATAGTATTTTTCTTAAAATTGTTTGTCGCGACACCGGCCACTTACGCGAGATCCTTCATGACAAGATCCAAAAAGTAAACGGCATA
The DNA here is from genome assembly GCF_023667495.1 of Dyadobacter sp. MSC1_007. Classification (GTDB taxonomy): domain Bacteria; phylum Bacteroidota; class Bacteroidia; order Cytophagales; family Spirosomataceae; genus Dyadobacter. The sequence goes on along the minus strand of NZ_JAMOZL010000015.1, from coordinate 122,202 downwards.
CAGCGGACCGAGACTTTTATATCGCTGGAAGAGCGTATTAACCGATCAATTCCTTTGGCAGAAAGTTAATATCGACTTCATTTAACCAACTCCGAAAAGAATTTATTACATTTGTGTTGTATATATAAAAAACTTATATATATTTGCTATATAAAAAATTGACTCATGGAGAATAACACAACGAGTAACGAATACGTACGAGGCACCCTGAAAACAATTGTGTTGAATTTGCTTGCTGAGCACGACCGCATGTATGGATATGAAATAACCCAGGAGGTGAAGGACCGGACAGGTGGCGCTATCGCGCTGACGTTCGGAGCGCTCTATCCCGTCCTGCATAAATTGGAACAGGAGGGGCTACTGCTCACGGAATCTGTGGAGGTAGATGGCCGCCTGCGTAAATATTACTCGCTGACGCACCGTGGAAATGAAACGGCGGTTAGCAAAACCAACGATCTGGAGCGCTTCTTGGAAGCTGTGAAGCTGTTGCTAGCGCCCAGAAATCTGGCCACTGAATAAACCTTGGTTACATGGCTAATATCTAAAAGAGATAATCTATGAAACGCCTTCAGGAAAATCGCATCGACTTAATAAGCAAATATCTGCGAACAAGCAAGTTGAACCCGGAGTTGCTTCCGGAGATTCTTGACCATTTGGCTTGTGAGGCAGAGGAGCGTCTTTGGGATGGGAAGCCATTCGAGCAGGTTTACCAGGATATGGTGAGCACTGCCGATGCACAAACTCTCCTGAATTTGAGTGTGGATCATCAAAATCTGTTAGCCATGGAAAAATCACTTAATGACATCGTTTTCGAGAACCGTAACAAGCTTTACGGGGCCTATCAGTTGAGAAAAGGATATGGACAGACCGTGCAGCGTTCTGTGCTGATGGGAGTGGCATTTTTTCTCTTCCTGATCATGTTTCCCAAGCTGTATGCGCGGCTCAGTCCGGATTCCAAGCCTGGTGATATTGCTTATATCGTTGAGGCGAATCCGGTGGATGTTACCCTTGAAGCCCTTCCCAAGCCGCCGGTGAAGGAAGAAGTTGCCCCGGCGGCCAAAACTATAAAATCACTCACGCCGGAAGTGTTGCCCGACGAGCAGGTGCAAATAGAAACGTTACCCCCGGTAGTGGAGGATTTGGCAACAGCCCAACCGTCAACCAAGACCTTGGACGGGGTGGAGGATATCACCATTATTGTTCCGCCGGTTGATAGGGGATCGATCGCGAAATCGGATGTTGCGGGGCTGGAAGCGAGGAAGGATGAAATTTTTACATTCGTAGAGCAGTCCCCTCAATATCTGGGTGGCAATGAAGCAATGGCTGCTTTTCTTCAGAAAAACCTCAAGTATCCAAGGCAGGCAGCACATGCGGGTGTACAGGGAAAAGTTTTCGTACAATTTACAGTAGGTTCTGATGGAAAAATAGAGAATGCGACCGCAATAAGGGGAATCGGGTTCGGATGTGATGAAGAAGCGGTGAGGGTAGTGAAACTAATGGATAAATGGGCTCCTGGCAAACAGGCAGGCGTTCCGGTACGCGTCCGGTTCACATTACCGATCGCATTTCAGCTAGACTGATGGGTTTCAAAATTGCGTAAACGTCTCCTGTTATTGAAGAAAATCCTCGTTTCGGCGAGGATTTTTTTGTTATTTTGTATTTTTTAAAACTACAAAGAACAGCTATTGAATGTACGCCATAGTCGATATTGAAACGACCGGTGGAGGAGGGGACGCAAGAATTACAGAGATCGCTGTTTTCCGGCACGACGGAACCAGGATAGTTGATTTTTTTCATTCCCTGATCAATCCTGAAACCTATATTCCTCCATTTATCACACGTCTGACAGGTATCGACAATGCGATGGTAAGGGATTCCCCTACGTTTTATGATGTCCAGGACGCAGTAAGGCGCGTGACCAAAGATGCTTGGTTTGTAGCCCACAATGCGCGGTTCGATTATGGCTTCATTAAAAAGGAATTTGGAGCATTGGATGAGTATTTTCAACGTGATTTGCTCTGCACCGTTCAACTAAGCAGAAAGATTTTTCCAGGCTTGAAATCGTACAGCCTCGGAAACCTTTGCGAGTGCCTCGAAATCAACATCGAAAACCGTCACCGTGCCCATGGTGATGCGGAAGCCACTGTCCGGTTATTTGAAAAGCTTTTAATGAATGACAGGCAGAAGCTGATCCCGCTGGACCTGTATCAATAGAAATATCGCACGTTGGAATGATTTTTGAAGGTTAACAGCTAAAATCTTTAACCTAAATTATCCTTTCCGATGAAAGCACACATTCAATTATTGCTGGCCCTGCTTCTGTCTTTTAGTCTTACAAGTTGCGAAGTCATTGGTGATATTTTCAAAACCGGCGTTTGGACCGGCGTCATACTGGTCGTTGGCGTCGTGGTTGTAGTGATATGGTTGCTCGCCAGGGTATTCGGCGGAGGGCGAAGATGACACTGCCGCTGGTCCTGCAAAAACACATAAAAATTGCGCATGATGCTTGTTTCTGAAAATTCTGCGTTTCATCTTTGCACTCCTCAAAAAGGGGACGGCAGGTAAAAGAACACTGCCGGTTTAAGATTGAAATCGGGGGATTAGCTCAGTTGGCTAGAGCGCTTGCATGGCATGCAAGAGGTCGACGGTTCGAATCCGTTATTCTCCACCTGATGATCAGCCACTTACGAATTAATCGTGAGTGGCTTTTTCTTTAGATCGGAATACACACGAGGGCTGGTACGTTTATTGCCATGAATGCCGACCACTAAAAGGGGCGATATGGAAGACGACAGCAAGCAGGTACCAGGCTCGTCAGGTCTGTGGGATTCAAGTCTATCCTATATCACCAGGAGTGCCACTATTCAAGAGCACCGGCATTACTGCTATAAGGTGGCCGTTAGCCTGGACCATATGGTTAACTGCTGGGTTAGTCAATCGCCGCATATTGGCATCCGGGGATTTATTGTTAATCAGCAGAAACACCACCAATGCGCGTCCCCGGGAGGGCCGGTCCTGAATGTGTTGATAGAGCCGGAAAGCAGCTGGGGAAGCAGAATAAAAAAACTGCTTTCCGGAAGGGATTTCATCAGATTTGAACAGATTATCGATCCCGATTCACTCGGCCCAGTGTTGCCTGTCGAATATAACTCGCTGCCTAACGAAGCTTTGATGGGACATATTCAACGGTTGATCGATGTCGTAACCGGGAGCAGCGCAGACGAGATCAAAGCTATTGACGGCCGGATTGAACGCTTATTACTATTTCTGAAAGAAAACTTGACTGGCAGGATATCTCGGTCACAAATACAGGACATCACCTTTCTTTCATTTGATCGCGCCAGACACCTTTTTACCAAAGAAGTCGGTATTTCGCTGTCGAGGTATATCCTCTGGCAAAGGCTCCGCTGTGCATTGAAGGATATTGTTACCGGTGGGGCCAGCCTTACGGAAATTACAAAGAATTACGCCTTTACCGATCTGTCCCATTTTAACCGGACGTTCAAACAAATGTTCGGCTTTAGCCCATCGGCATTCCTGCTTGAAAGCAGACTCATCATCTAAGCAATGATATGCCGCTATTCGAGATTTTTTGTCGAATTGTGCTAATTTTTTCTTACTTCGAAGCAGAGATTCGGTCAAATTGTTCTGCTTGGTGGTTTTCAATTATTTTTTTAGAATATTCTTATTAAACATAGCTTCGCTGAGTTACCTGACCGCATGGTCGCAGTCCACCAGTCCCCATGAGCTTCCCGGATATGATATCCGCCATTTTACCGACGAAAATGGGCTACCGCAGAACAGCATAAAATCCATCGTTCAGGACAAGAACGGAAACATCTGGATGGCGACCGAAAGGGGGCTTTGCCGGTATGACGGAAGAAGGTTTCGAATCTTTGACGATTTTGGAAGTTCATTTGCCGCAAGAAATATCAATGGCTTTCACCGGCACCCCGACAATAAGACCCACGATTTGCTGGCGTTGACACATGACGGTAAGTGGATTCGAATCTCGCCGGATAAGGCGGTTGTAGACAATCAACTGCGGGGCATTTCCTTGGTGGAAGTAGCTGGTAAAACAAGCGAGCCGGTGTCAGTCATTGTGGAGAGCCTTCCGCTGTTAATCCAGACGTCGATTACCAGAGTGCCTAACAGAACGGTTGTTCGATATCCCGCGCCGGGTAATGGGTATTTTTCGTACAATGGAAGTTTCGTTGACTATTATGCAAATAACAAACGGCAAATGCGGTTTGCTTTTGAAGGCGGAAACTTTTTTCGTTTTTTCCGTATTGGGACGAATTTGTATTATCTGGATGCGTACCGCGGCGCATTTCGTTTTTCACCAGATAGCAGAATCCCTAAGCCCGAGCATATCCAAATCAAAGGTGAGCGCTCGTGGCCAGGTTCTCTTAAACTGAGTCCGGAGCCCGAGATTTACTGGAACAATTCTTCCAACCAGGTTTTCTTGTCTTATCAAAATACACTATATGAACTTTCCGTCGCAACGGATGGTGATTTACGAGTCAGCACGCTCCTGGAAGGATTTGCTTTTCAATCTGTTCACATAAAGTCCGTATTTTTTGACCGCCGGACGGGGCGCATTTTCCTGGGAAGCCTTCTTGAGGGATTGTACATCGTTGAAAAACAGTCCTTCCAATCGGTGATGGCCGACCAGCCAGTTAGTCACGACGTTTACTATGGCCAGGCACTTGCCAGCGACAATTCCATCATAACTCCTCAGGGTATTAGGTTTTCCATGGATCGCCGGACGAAAAAGGTCGTATCTCAGCGTTTAAATGCATTGGCCGGACAAATAGACTGGGATCAGTACAGTGTGTTGATCGATCGGGAGGGAAAGATTTGGAGCAAAAAAGCGAAAGAACTTTTTTGTTTTGACAGTACCGGATCGAGTATCATCGGACGTTTTACATTGCCTGGAAGTGTCACTGCGCTTTACCAGTGGGAAGACCACAGAATCTGGATCGGGACGACTACCGCAGGACTTTATTATCTTGATCCAACCAGGCCGGATAAACAGCCCATGCCATTCGTTATGGACCACTTGCCCGACATTTCCTGGATAGAACGCCAGGGCAATGAGACCCTTTGGATTGGCAGCGGGCAAGGGCTGCATAAAGTCCACTTGCCGACCAGGACTGTTTCTCATATCAAAGGCCTGGAGAACATCTATGTTCGCAGCCTGCATATACCCGCGGGGAACAATGAAATATGGATAACGACCTACGCAGATGGTATCTTTCTTCTGAAGAATGGTAAGCTTACCAGGTTTCCGCTTGACAAAAACAGATACCTGGCTAACGCGCATTGTATCATTGAAGACTACAATGGATTTTTCTGGATTACTACCAACAAAGGATTATTTCAGATCAGCAGGAAGGATTTGCTCTCATATGCCCAAAGCCCATTCCCTTTATATTATCATTACTATTCAAGGGCCTCCGGTTTTAACACCAATGAGTTCAATGGAGGGTGTCAGCCCTGCGCGATAAGAATGCGGGATGGAATTGTCTCGCTGCCGTCTATAAAGGGACTGGTTTGGTTCAGGCCGGAACAAATCAGACCCGAACAGCCCGGTCCGAACATTTTCATTGACGATATTCTTATTAACGGCAAGCGGGTCAGTGTTTCGCAAGGCGTGATTTCAGTTTCCGCAGGGGAGTCCGAATTGGACATTCAGGTAAATACGCCTTACTATGGCGATCCTTATAACCTGAATTTGTCTTATCGCCTATTCAAGAATGGAAAACCAGTGACCAATTGGAAGGATTTGGATACCAGCATGAAGCTGTCGATTCCCTTGTTTGGCAGCGGTAATTATAAGCTCCGTGTCCGCAAGTTGAGTGGTTTCAATGCAAGAAACTACGGCTATAAAGATATTGATATTCAAATCAGGAATCGATGGTATCAAACTACTGGATTTTATGCGTTTTCCGGCTTGATAGCAAGTATATTGCTTGTTTTCCTGGTTCGAAACCGCATAAACCGGATACAGTCCCGAAATAATATGCTTGAAATGCAGATCGGGGAGCGGACCAAGGAATTAAAGGCGACTCTCTCAAAATTGGAAACATCACAAAGTGAACTGCTGCAACAGATTCATTTGCAGTCCCGGCTCATGGCGTCAATTGCCCACGACGTGCGTACGCCCTTAAATGCTGCGATCGTGGTGACCCGTCAAATGAAAGATCTGATTCGCAAGCAGCAAAACGATCGTGCTCTGGTATTTAACGAAAATATTGAGGACGCTATGATTCGGGTGAAGGACACATTGGAAAGCTTACTGGCCTATGTGAAGATTCAAATATATAAGCGTGATGTAAAAAAAGAGTACGTTGATCTTCACCAGTTGGTTGAAAAAAGTTTCAGCTTATATAGCGACAGCATCAAAGTATATCCGAATACTTTTATTAATGAAATTCCTGAAAATATAAAAGTGCTGAGTAGCGGGCAGTTATTGGATGTAATCGTTCAAAACGTGGTGGACAATTCCAACAAATACACCGATGCAGGTATGATCCGGGCTTTTGTGACGACGGAAGATGGCGGGATGAAGCTGGTGATCGCGGATTCGGGTTATGGGCTACCGGAAAAAATCCTGGATTGGCTGAATGACGTTGAAAGTAAAGCTTCTCCCACAGGCAATGCCGGAATAGGATTGTTGATCATCAAAGAGCTTGCTCCTTTTGCCGTTGAGAAATTTGAGGTAAGATTGCTTGACCCTGGAACCGCGTTTATCTTGCAATTTTCTGACAACTATGAAGTTGAATTAGCAGATTAATAATATCGCTTCTGTTCATTGGCCTTTTTTGCCAACTCAAAAAGGTTAGTAACACCTAATTTGGTAAATATCCTTGTCTTAAATGAGCTTACCGTGTTTGCCCGCAAATTCAGTGCAGCGGCGATTTCCTTGATCCACTTCCCTTCCAACAGCAGATCCAGTACCTGCTTCTCACGGGTAGACAAGCGCGTGGTCGTTCGCGGTCTCTGCCTGCTTTTCGCTGAGAACATATCCAACAATCGCGTCTGAATGGCGGGGCTGACGTATCGCTTGCCTTTCAATACCATGGATACGGCATTCATCGCTTCCTGCTCGTCTGCTGACTTTGGCACATAGCCATCGGCCCCAGCCATGACATAATCCATGGCTAGAAGTTCTTCATCCGCTGCTGAGCAGATCAGAATGCGTACATCGTCGTTCTGGCTCCTTATTTCGGTGACCATACCGGTGCCAGTTCCGCCGGGGATATCAATATCCAGAATGATTAATTGGATCTCGGGGTCAATAAAATGCGGCCGGGCATTGTAATAATTGTCCGCTTCAATGCAAACAACGTTACTATATGCATTTTCCAACATGAATTTCAGGCTGTTGCGTACGAGAAAATGATCGTCTATGATCAGAACTTTCATGTTTGTTGTGGGTGTTGCTAAAAATTACGGTGCAATACTAGAAATAATTCTACTTGCTGTTGTTTTCAAGGTTTAAAATAGCCGCCATGTACAAGCAGACGGCATACTTATGTCAATTGTGGCGATTCGCCGGTTGTAATTTCAGTGTCAGTTCCGAAACACTTTGGATGTCGAGTTTTTCAAAAATAGTCCGCTTATATGCACTCACTGTATTGGGATTGATCCCCGCTATCCGCGCAATCTCTGTTCTTGATTTACTGGATATCAAAAGATTCGCTATGACCCTTTCCCTTTTTGTAAGAAGGCCCGTCAGCGAGTTGCTTGTCATTTGGAAAAGGAGCAGTTGCTCAATATCCTGGCTGACGAACTTTTTGTGTGCTTCACTAGCCAGTACTTCCACGGCCTGCACAATTTCAGCAGGCGTCGCTGCATTTGAAACGACGGCATTCACACCGAGCCTTATGTAAAAATGGGAATCTGCAAGCTGGTTTCCCAGATCGACCAGGATCGGAAGGCCCGGGTGTTGTTCTTTAATGCTTTGGATAAGTTTTACGCCTTTACTGTCTTTCGCCGAAACTGCATCAAGTATCATGACATTGAACTGGTAGTTTTTGATGACAATGCTTGCGGCCTGCAGGGAACTCACTTCAATAAAGCCCGCCCGGGCGAATTTGGTAACGATGGTTGATCGAAGTCCCAGGATAAAAATGGGATTGTCGGAAACGATCAGAATATTCATAGTAAATGGGACTGGAAAGGGGAGTACGTTAAATAGTGAAAACCAGGCGGTAGTTGGCCGCCCGGATTTTCAGGTCATAATTATGGTTCACGGCTATTTTGTGTGTGCAGATAGTGCCATCAAACAGGGCCATGAGTAAGGTCCGGGCAAGCTGCCCGGACCTTCTTTTTACTAAATGGCATGTAATTCAATCGAACTACTTCGCCAACACTACCTTTTGACTTTTCACCGTATTGTCGGTGTAGGTAACACTGACCACGTAAACCCCATTCGGAAGGCGTTTAACGTCGATAGGCTTGGCTGTACCAGCGGTATAGACTTTCAGGCCGCTTACATTGGTCACCGTTACACTTTTCACTTTGCTGTGGTCGGTTTGCAGTGTCAGCACATCCTGTACCGGGTTGGGATACAAAGCCAGGCTTAACAGTCCGTCAAAGCTCACGGAACGAATGCCGCTGTAAGTGAAAGTTAAATCGCGGTCGATCATTTTCAGACGATAATAGTTGTCTGTGCCTGCAGGGGTAAGATCCCTGAAACTGTACTCGACAGTAGCTGCACTTTCTCCCTGGGCATTGACTGTCCCGATCGCCTCCCACTGCTTGCCATTCACGCTGCGTTGAACCTCAAAGCGGTCGCTGTTAGATTCAGCTGTGGTGGTCCAGCTCAGGGCTGCGGTGTTCTCAATAGCTTTGGCTTCAAAACGTACCAATGTAACCGGTAACGGCTCGCCCCAGCTGATCTTGTAGGTCGTAGGAGGCGATTGCACGCCAGCCTGGTCTACATAGGCATACTGATAGGTGATATTGGTATAACCTGAGCCTGTCGCTTTAAATACCATCAATGCCGGGTCGTAGTTAGGAATCACTTGTCCTGTTTTGACCAGCACCCCATTGTACCACAGCTCACCACGGTCGGCCAGGGTAGTGATCACCACAGTCTTATCCTTGTTAGCCCCGGTCAGAACACCATCCTCAGGGTCGGTACCCGTCATCTGGGCTGGCGAAGATGTGCCAGCGCCTGTGCTTACCAGTGTACCGTTCAGGGTAATTTCCTGGTTTACCGATGGTTGATCTATCAAATATTCCTTAGGTTCTGCCAAAGGCGGCTGCTGAATACCAAAGTTCGCATTGGTAACATCCACATTGCGAACTGTCACACTCGTCAAAACACCACTTACTGCCTCGTCGCTTCCCACACCGGCACCCAGGTTTTCACCCGTGTTCATCCATCCCGCAGGAAGGCTTGGCGTAGCTGAACCTGTCGAAGTTTGGTGCAATACAATATTGTAAGTACCAGTTGGTGTCAAGCCAAAATCATAGCTTCCGTCCGCATTCACCACGACTGTTTCCAATACTTTTCCGGTAGTGTCCAGAAGCGATACATGAAGGGCTGGTATCGAATCCTGTGCCGTTTTGTTGACGGTCACATCCACCAATGCATTCGCATCATGGAAGACATTTCCCCGCAATGCAACTGGTGGAAGACATTCAATACCAGGACGTACGGTTACCGGAACCGATAATGCCAACTGGCATTGGGATTCCGTATCGGTGATCACCACATTATAGGTCTTGTCTGTCGAGGTGGTCACCGTCGGGTTAGCTATAAAAGCATTGGAAAGGCCTGTGGAAGGGCTCCAAACATACTGGTAGCTGCCCGTCGAAGTCACATTCAACGGCATAGGCTCAGTTACACCTGCACAAACAGAAAGCGGTGTGGTGCTGGCAGAAATCGTGTTGGGCTTCACCGTCACGATCACTTCTTTGAAATTACTGCAACCGGTAACCAGGTTGGTCTGCGTCAGACGGTAAGTCTGGGTCGTGGTCGCTGTAATGGTCGTAGAAGTACCGGTTGGGTTGCTCACGCCTGTTGTTGGGCTCCATTGCCAGGTCGTGTTAGCCGCTGGGGCGCCTACCAGGCTCAAAGTAGTGTTACCACCAACGCAGATCGCCGTGTTACCTGCGATATTGAATGCAGCAGGCGAATTCACTGTTACTGTAACCTGGTCGGAACTGATACATCCGTTACGGGTCACGCTTACGGTGTAGATAGTGGTAGCAGTCGGCTTAACCGTTGGTTGCGCCACCGTGTTGGAGCCTACGATACCGGCACCAGTCCAGCTGTAAGTAGCGCCATTCAATGCAGGTGTACCAATCTGCGCAGATTCGCCCGAGCAAATGGCCACATTAGGTCCTGCTTCCGCGGTTGGGATCACGTCCAGCTCATCGGTGAAAGTACAGCCACCTGGCAATGTTACTACGACAGCGTAAGTGGTTACTGCGGTTACATTAGCAGTCGGGTTGGCCGCTGTTGTGCTGCTCAGCCCGGTCGATGGCGACCACAGATAAGTCGCCCCGGCAGGTGCTGCAGGATTGCCGTTGGCACCAAAACCGATGGGTTTGGCCCCTGCCGGACAAGCATAAACATCATTCAAGGTCACATCTGGGATCTCGTTGACAGTCACAGTGACTTCATCGACCATCGGTGCAGTACAGCCCGGGAAGCTGATCTGGAGCGTATACTTGGTAGTTGTAGTAGGCTTGGCAATCGGATTGGCGCAAGTGGTGCAGCTCAACCCGGCACCTGTCCACAGGTACGTAGCGCCTGCAATCGGTGCTTTTCCTAATTGTACTTCCTCGCCTTCGCAGATCGTCACACCGCTGCCGGTATATTCGCCCGGGGTCAGCTCGTTTTTCAGTGTTACCGAGTCAATAGCAGTACAGCCTGAGGCCGGGTCGGTTACTGTCAAGATAAAGGTCTGGCTTCCGGTGGCTGAGAATTCAACCTGCGGCTCTGGCATACTGGCGTTGGTGCCATTGGTCCAGGCGGCGGCGGATGGCTGCCAGCTGTATATCCAGTTGGTACCTTCCGCTGGTCGGGGCGTTCCCAATGTAACTGTGGCACCGTTACAGATCGTGCGGTCAACACCTGCATTGGCCACAACTTCCGAGACATGCACCCGGACGGTATCGGTCATGATACAACCTGAGGCTGTCTCTTCGATCTGTACAATGTATTCCTGGTCAGAGGTCAGCGTGGCCTTAGGGTTGTTTACCGCTGGATTATCAAGGCCCGTCGAAGGGATCCAGGTATAAGCAAAACCACCGCTGACAGCGCTGCCGATGGAAGTAGCGCTATTGGCACAAATGTTCTTATCGCTAAGAACAATGTTAGGCTGGGTAGCGCCTGCAGGGTTGATATCAATCGACTCTGAGCAGGAGAGCGAAGCGTCATATTTGTTGGTGATCGTCAAAGTAATCGTTGCAGGATTGCCGGTCAGCACGCGCACTTCTTTTGCCGTAGCGTTGTCGACCAGGTTAGCAGGGCTCCACTTGTAGTTCCAGTCAGTCGCATTGGCGTGGCCTTTAGGCATTAAACGAAGCTCCTCGCCTGGGAACACCTTAGGGCATCCTTGTGAGGAGACCGTCTCGATTTCTATGTCACAACCCGGGCCATCACAGTAAAGGATATTCACATCCGTAGAGCAAGAAACGCCATTCAGCGTCACGGTCCGGCGGAAAGTAGTTTGGCCCACATTGCTTTTCAGGTAAGCGTCTTCGCCGCCGTTGCGGGTGCTTAATACCGAGCCATTGCCACTGACAACGCTCCATGAGTAAACCGCCTCAGGACAGTTGGGAAAACCTTCATGGGTCACCCAGCGCGGGCCGCATTCTGTATCCCCGGAATCGCTGGTTTGCGAATTGATCACCGAAACTTTGACCTCGTCCACAAAGGTGCAACCGCTTTTAACAGCTGTAACAGTATAATTGACCGAGCAGGGGTCAATACCCGATGAACCGGCCGTAAAGGTCGGGCGGGCAACAGATGTGCTGCTCAGATAGGAGCCTGGTGACCAGGTATAGGCATAAGTAGCGTCAGTAGCAACCCCTAATACTGTATTTGAATTGACGCAAATCGTCTTATCTGTTCCACCAAAAGCGATGTTGCCACCGGGTGCCGTGATCGGAGTGATAGTGACGTCGTCAGTGGTTGTACAAGTAGCGCCGCCTTTGCGGGTGGTCGTTACCGTCAGGCGGTATACGGTCACAGCGGTCGGGTTGGCGATCGGCTGTGCGCAGGTGGTGCAGCTCAATGTTGTCAAAGCGCTGCCCGATACCCGAGTCCAGGCATACTTGACAGACGGGCTTGCCACAGGCACTGTCCCGATTTGTACACCGCCACTGCCCTGGCAGAACGACTGGTTAGGGCCTGCATTGGCCACCGCGGGAACGATCGTCACCTGGTCGGTATCGATACAACCTGCCGCATCGGTCACTTTCAAAGTGTAGGTAGTAGCTTGTGTCACTGCCGCTGTGGTGTAGTTGGCCACACTGGATACCAGTGTTCCGCCATTGGAGCTGCCCTGGTACCATTGGTAGGTGAAGTTGCCTGCACCACCAGTTGCGCTACCATTCAAAGCAGTAGTATTCGAGCCCGTGCCGCAGACAAACCACTGTGGGCCGTCCGCATTGGCGACGGGAGCGGTATTGCCGCTGACAGTCACCGTGGCGACTGCCGAGGTATCGACCGCCTGGGTCACCCCACAGAAATTGGTACCCGCTATCACGATGCGCCTGTAAAACAGCGATTCACTGGAAGCAAGTGGTTGTAAATCTTTGAAGACCTCGCCCTCCATATCTTCCCAAGGACCTGAGGCGCTGGTTGATTTTTGCCATTGGTAAGTGATCGGGGTGGTGTAACCTGCCGGGGCAGTAACACCTACCGCGTTGCCAGTTACCACATTGGGGATCCCTAAGCTACATGCTTCCTGGCTCATAGGGGCAAGTGTGCTGGGGGCAACTGCGAAGCCTGCTGGTAACAGGTCACTGGTAAGCTTGAAAACATAACCAGTGACGTAATTTCCGGCAGCCGTGCTTGCGATATTAAACACGCACGGACCTGGATCAAAATCAACGGTGTTCTGAAAAGAACCAGTAACAAGCACTTCACCTGGTACATCAGCAGACAGATAAAACGATACGTCCTCCCCTGCCGCGCCAAAAGGCTTGGCCCACAGGACATCCCCTGCAGGATTCACCGCAGCTGCATAAATATCGCCCGTTCCTCCCTTGAACGGTAAGGTGAACGCACCAAAGCCAGTGCTGCCGGCATTATAATGACCGGTAACATATAAGTTGTTATCCGGACCAATTTTAACTTTGGTTGATGCATTTCCAAGCTTCTTAGCCCACACCCTTGCGCCGCTGCTGTTAAGCTTGACCACATCATAGGTATTTGCTGCGCCACCGGCGTACACATTCCCGTCGCTATCCACTGCAACTCCACGGTGGTTACCCATATCGTTGTCTATATGGCCCCAAACGGTTGTACCGCTACTATTGAGCTTAACGACATACCCCCCAGGTCCATTTAATGATGCCATACCTGTGGTACTTGTAGAAGTTATACCCCCGCTAATGTAAATGTTCCCTGCGGCATCAACGTCCACAGCATTTACATTGTCGCCAGAGGTACCCCCGATCTTTTTGGCCCACTGAAAAACACCGGTTGGGCTAAGTTTAGCAAGAAACCCGTCAATATTACCCGCCGATACAAGGCTGTATCCCCCAAATGTTCCGGTACCGCTAAAATGACCGATGATATAAGCGTTCCCGGCTGCATCCAATTCGATATCGTGGCTGTATTCCGCACCGGCACCACCCATGCGCTGGGCCCATACATAATTCCCGTTGGTGTCCAGTTTTAAGATATAACCATCCGCATATGTCCCTCCGTTGGAAGTTAAGTTGTTAACCCCCGCATTAGGGTTAAAGTCCACGGTACCGGTAAACTGCCCGCCTGCATAGATATTACCCGCTGCATCCACTTTAATGGAGTAAGCATGCGTAGGGGTGGTCGCATTACCTATTTGCTTGGCCCAGATAAAGGTGCCGAACTTATCAAGCTTGACAAAGAATGCACTGTGTGGCCCTGTTGCGGTCAAATTGGTTACTCCGGCGCCTGGATTAAAATCAACAGTTCCGCCAAAATAGCCGCTCACGTACACATTCCCATTTGCATCCGTTCCGACACCATAGGGCCGGACGCTTCCCGTGGCATTGGCCGGAAGAAAACCCTTGGCCCAATCAAGCCCTACGTCCTGGGCTTGTAATTTAAAAACGGTAAGCAGAAATACGGACAACAACATCAGCTTTGATAAAGTGTGTTTAAGTGTGTTGACAAAACCGCCTCGCGACAGTCCTCCGCATTCCCTAATACGATTGAATTGTAAGTTTTTTTGCATAATTCAATGTGATTGGTAAAAATTTAAGTACTAGAACTTTTCAGCTTTGTTTCATCATAGGCAGATTAAGTTTGAAATTATTTACTTTCGGTTACATTATTTTTAGACACAAAATATCCTCCGGGCAAGCATAGACTTGCCTCGTTAACTAGATGCGAGAAAATTTTGCGTGTTTCGGTATAAGATCGGACATGGTTGCGTCCAGCCCGAAGCTAAATGTCAAGCCATCCGGACATGCGGAGTCTGATCACGTTAGCGGCAATACTTTTGCAACTGTGCAACTATTTCGACCGGAGCAAAACTAAGCATAGGTTTAGATAAATGTTGACGAATATGCGTCGGTATAATTTGGATATATCCGCACAAAATTGTAGAATTTATTCTATATAAGCAGATATACCCACATAATCTGACTATCTTCCTGAATGGAAAACAAACACCAAATAGGCTCAGTGGTTTCGTTGCTAACGAACCCTGATAGGAAGTTGATTATTATGAACTACTTGAAGCGTATTTACTATTGTGAGGAGGTTGGCAAAGATGATCACAAATTATTAGCTTACTTCGAAAGGGAGCTGCTGCCAGTCACTATTTAACTGAACTGCATTCGATTCTAATATGGGCCGGGCATCACTGCTACGGCTCATTTTTATTAGAAAATCCGAAGAAATTTGGGATAATGCCTACGGTGTCAGGTGAACCTGATTTTCTTCAAGGCGAAAACGGTCATCCTTAGCAGCAACCATCCATGCCTGAAACGCGAGATATTGGTTTCGCCGTAAGTACGGGCCCTGTATCGAATAGGAATCTCTACAAATTTCAAATTGAGCTTGGCCGATCCGAATATCAAATCAAAATCGCCAAAAGGGTCAAATTCGCCAAAATAGGATCGGTTGGCAGCTAATTTCAGATAGTTTTCCCTCGATATTACTTTGGTACCGCAGAGGGTGTCTTTGAGATTTTGGCCCAACAGCCACGAAAATGCCAGACTGAAGAACTTGTTTCCCAGCAAATTCAGGAAGCGCATGGCTTCTTTTTCCATAGGATACACAAGCCGCGATCCATTAATGTATTCTCCTTTGCCGGAAGCGATCGCATTAAAAAACTTGGGCAGTTCTTCTGGTGCAACGGTCATATCAGCATCCAGGATCATGAGAATGTCCCCGCTGGCAATGCTGAAACCTTTCCTGACAGCGTCCCCCTTTCCCTTCCCATCCTGCTGCGCCCACTTCATATCATAACGATCTTTGTATTGGGCCCCCAGCCGCTGAATTTCCTCCCAGGTCTGGTCTGTGGAATTGCCCTCTATCAATATGATCTCGGTGTGCCTGCCCATTTTTGGTGTGCGTTGAATAAGTGCCTCGATATTACCTTTTTCGTTCCGGGCAGGAATGATGACACTGACACTCATTTCATTGGCGGATCTTTGCGGAACCCTTTTGCTTCTGGCTACGAGACAGGTAATTAATCCCAGCGAATTGAATAAAGGAAGATTGCCTACATATCGATTTAAAAAGTGCGATAGTAAAGGGATGTATTTTGGAAAGATCATTTTCCTGTAATTATCGATCAGGTCGAAATCAGTAAGGTTGAGAAGAGAAACAATATCGCTGATGTCGAGCCAATTTTGCCTTTGCTGGGGCATTTTTAGTCCTAAATTTTCAGCTATATTTAATAATGGCCTCCATATAAAATTGGTGGACGTAATAACCAGGCGCGTCTGAGGTGTGAATACTTTATGAATTGCTTCAAATACCATTTGAACATCTGTGAAACTTCCGACAGTATCACTTATCAGCACATAATCGAATGTCTCATTTAAGGATATTCTCCCGGCATCCATTTCATAATACGTATTACCTGGCCGGTGAACTCTTGCAAAATGGATCATATCCGGTGATACATCTATTCCAACTCCTGTTGCCGGTTTGAGCTGTTCCAAAAGATAGCCTGTACCACATCCTATTTCGAGGACCGAACATCCTTCGGGAATAATGAATTTCAAATGCTTTACCATCGTCCTGTGATAATATGCATTTTTATCTATCCATTTTTCTCTTTCCTGCCCCGTCATTTGAATTGCAAGTTGTACCAGCTTGATTCGGCTAATATTAAAAGATGCTCGTTTGGGATCGTGATGTAATCCTTTCCGGGAAATTCGTGATATGATCCTTTATTGACCAATTCTTTTTCATATACATACAGCAATGGTTTGCCAAGAATATGCGAGGGAGGTTTGATATCATCCACCCAGTAACTCGGATAAACGTTTTCGAAATAGCGTGTGTATTTAAAAGGGACAATCACTTCCGATCCTGCCGGCAATTCTTTGGCCAGCTGATAAAGTTGCCTGGGAGTTCCTTCGGGGTATGGATCGAGTCCGAGACGTGTTTTTATTAAGTAAGAAATATTATCACTTAAAATGCTCGGCCTGGATTCAATGGTGAAAAAGTGTGCCACCAGGAATGGGCTGAAGAGGAATTGAAGCACGCAACCTGTAAATATCCAGGTCGATGCCTTTTGGTCGGGTACGGCTCCCGATTGGGCTAAGCGGTAGCTCAAAAAGACAAATGCGCTTAACATAAATCCCCATAGGCCGCCTATCCTGGCCGGGTATGAAATTCCTGGATAGATGACTGGGAAATAAAACAACGCCTCGGTTGCAAACATGACCAATAAGATTGTGTAACAACCTGCAAGCACTGCGATGATCAATTTCCTCCTGGGAAACCGGCGAAGCCAGGGAATAAAAGGTAGTAAACCTATACAAAACGTGAGGAATCCAACCAGGCAGGAAAATACAATGTAGAGCAATAAAGTCTTGCCAGGACGTATACGGGAAAATGCCTGGCTAAGACGACTAGGCCGGGGTCCATTCAAATGAGAAAGCCACCATAATCCCATTAAAAATAATACGATACAAACAGCTGTAACAATTAAATTCCTCCTGTTAATGATATAGTGTGACCAATGTTTAACCGGATTTTGAAGGATTAAATCGACCACATAGCAAAATAGCAAAAGGCAACATATCAACACAACCGAAGATTCTTTCACTAAAAAAGTAAGCAAAAGCCACAGCATGATCATACCCTTTTTACGTTCAGCCAGGCTTAAAGAAAGCAGGGAAAGCAATGGAATCAGGTAGTGCTCAGGATGCCAGCCAAAATAGTCGAGATTGATATAAAAGGCCATTGGCCCAAAGGCAAAAAAAAGTACAGCAAGCCAGGTCATGATGCGCTCGGAAACGCTGAACCGGGCGAAACTTTGGTAGCACTTGTAGAAAAAAAAGCCGACAAGAATTACGTGCGCCATAAAAAGGCCGTAAACACCCATCGGCTTGGTTAAAATCCCTACAAGAGGAATGAAATAGTAGTTGTGCTGTTGCGTATGGTTGCCATAAATCGTATCGAAGAGAAACGGGCGCCCCTCCAACCATCCTCTACTGAGTTGAAGAATGACCATACCGTCATCGTAAAGCTCCGGGCTGGTTTGAAATTGAAAGACTTTAAGAAGATACCAGATGACGCAACCAAGAATGGGAAGTGCAATGAGGAATGCTTTTGTAAATCTACTCATAGTATCGTGAGGAAACGTATCGGCTATCACTCATAAATGGAGCTACTTTTGTAAAAGTAGCTAAGAAATGAATACAAATACGCGATCCCCACAGATACAGGTTTCTGAATCTCAGAAAATTAGTGACCTTTAAGTAAACAGAAAAACTTTCCATTCTTACCGTTCAGATCGGTTTTATAGAGCTTCCAGGTATTATTGCCGAGTTCTTCTAAATGAAACTGATTGGCGGGATTGGCAAGTTCTTTTTTAATCCACCGGGGGAAGGCATTTGCTGCCCGTGCATTTTCCCATGTTCTGATCGCCTTAAAAATCGCGTCCTTTTGCGGGCAGCTTTCCACGTCTTTCTGGTTGATCTGAAGGCTGTAAGTGGAGCCTATTCCAACCGATATTGCCTGAATGTGCTCATATTGAGCCACAGTAGAGTTTGTCTTGATCGGGAAGTTGCCGCCCATTCCGGACGGGAAAAAGTTGGCATATGTCACGTCGCGGAGGTCTTTTCCCTGGCTGGTAGCGCTGCCCCATTCCCTGGTTTCAGCATCATAAAGATTTTTCCCACCACCAACATTCCACACGCTCTGGTAATGCCATGACCCTTCCGAAAGGGTAGAGCCGGTGAACCGGATGTAGGGAACGCCCAATTCCCTGGCCTTTTCAAACATCTTGCGGAAAAAGCGTTTGACGGAATAATAACCATGCCCATTGTTGAATAAAAATTCCTGACCATCGAAGTCGTAATAGGCTATATTATTGACTTTGCAAATGGTGGCATAATACTCGGCTATTTTGTCCTGCAACTGCATATTCGGGATCAGTCCGTCATATCCGTAGTTGATCGTCACCTGAAGTTTGTAAATGGTATCGCCGGCTGCGTGACTGGCTGTGGTAGTATTCCAATAACCGCGCTTTACATTCAGGAGCCGGTAAGGAGCTTTGTCGGAAACGCCGAGGTAATGAATGAGCTCCTTTCCAATTTTAATCATATTCAGGTTTTTGCAATGCCCTTCCCAACTCGCGATCTCATCAAGATATTTGGGATCATTGACCAGAATGATGGTGTCGGCCGGATCTACACTTTTAGTCAGTAATCGTTTTTGCTGATAACATAGACTATCGCTTGGGAACGGGCTGGCGTCTTTGGTTCCCGGCGCGAGCGACGTCGTAATGGGCGTCCGGCCGATAATAATCCCGTATTTCTTCGCCATCTCGGCAAATTCTTTGTGCGGCAGATTTCCTGCCGCCATTTTTATGGGTTTCTTTTCAAAATTCTTACCGTCAATAAAGCCAGCATTGCCGCGGTCGGGCCTGATAAAGCCCTGATCGTAAAGGCTGATGGCCTTGAATCCCAGTCGGTGCGTGTAGGGTACAATGCTATCGTACAGGTTTCCCGCAGTCAAGAGGTCCGGAACATAAGCGGCCGGATCTTTGACCCATTTCCCATTGATCGTCGGATAGGGCAAACCTTCCGATAACACAATATTTTGTACGACATCCAGCAGGGCGGTGCTGTCCGGGCTGCCCCAAAACGCAACTGATGAACCTACATAATCGATGCCCGGCAGCGGCTGCACTTGCAAGTGGTTAGGGATATTGGCCGTCATATTGGGTATCAGCGAAAAGAACACCTCGCGCTGGGGAGCCCGGTCCCTTGAATTGTACGCAATGGAGATTCTTCCCTTATCGTCTATCTGGGCCGCATTGCCATATAAAATCCGGTAATATGGTTCTTTGTGCGCATAAAAGGCCACATCGCTGATGCCATCGCCTCCGATAGGGAACATCTGCCCTTCATGCAGGTTAGATGGAAGCGGATATTGTCTTTGATTCGGGCTATGGATGATATACTGAAACGGAGCAGCATCCGCGATGGTTTCGGAAGTACCGCCGAGAGTATTGTCGTTGAGCGCCAGCATTCCTATCGCATAATTGACCGCCTCGCTGGTATCGCGGGCTACACCGATAATTTCACCGAAAAGGTTATCAATATTAGTGTGATAAGCGCCCCATTGTACGTTATCGATGCCGTTGCGAGGTTGCAGAGATTGTAATGTAAGTTTGAAATATTTTTCGTGGGAAACCAATGATACAGTAGCCACCGAACCATTGGGATATTGCAACGTATAAGTGTGTTTGGCTTTGTTATAAACAGCTTTTACTGGTTGGTAATGCTTCTGTTTTTTACTGTCGAAAAGAGACAGGAGAGGTGACGGCTTGTCTGCGGGACTAAATTCGCGCTGCCCGGCCTTTCTCGTCACATTTTTCATACTCGTAATCCACCCTTTGTTGTTAATGTGGATTTTGAAATAATTGGTGCTGAAATCATGCTGCGCATAGGAATAGCGGGCAAGCATTAGGATAAGAAAACTGAAAATAAGGGTCTTGGAAAATAGGAAATGCATATTTGAGATCAGTTACTGACAAAAATCGTAAAAAAGCCCCGATAGATCACGGGCCAGCGAAACTTCACGAAAACAGCGATGATACTAACTCTTTCGAACTGTTATCATCGCTGTTGGAACACTTTAAAGCATATTAATCCAAAGGGTTAAATGGCCCGCCCCATTCTGCATTCTGCTTCAATGGAGCACTTGCGTCCAGGTTCGGCTGGCTGATCGGGTAAAACCAGTGGTTTAAATCCAGGTTGAACTTAAATTGAGGGTCACCGTCCAGATTGTCGATGTACACGGCTGTAAACTTCTTACGGACCGCTGGATCTGAAAGATCATCCGTCCAATCAATTTTCTGGCCATCCTTCAATACGAAGTAAATCCCGTGTCGGAAACCGAGTTTGTTAATGACATCGAACCGCTTCCATCTGCGTAAGTCGCCCCATCTCTTATTTTCAAATGCAAATTCCACAAAACGCTCGGCCATGTATGCTTCACGCATTTCTGCCTGGGTGGCGGCGGTGATCCCGTATTTTCCCGATGTACCCGGTATAATTCCCGCACGGGCGCGGATGTCCTTCAACACCTGCAATGCCTCTTCGGATTTGCCTACCTCGTTAGCGGCCTCTCCGTAGTTCATCAGCACTTCGGCAAAGCGGATCTCAACCCAGTCGGTCGCTGCATTACCGATTAAGGTTTTGATCAATGTATTATCCAGACCTTTGATCGCGAAAAAACCAGAAACACCCGCGCCGATCGTCACGCCCATTTGGTCTGCCGCCAATGAAAGGTATTTTACCCCACCCGGTGATGCAGCGTCGGCGATTTTTCGCCATGCACTCCAGTATTTTGTACCTGCCGGAAGGTCAGGGGTCGGATAGGGGGTTCCGCCGGTGAAAATAGTTGCATAAAAACGGTCGTCGCGATTGGTGACGAAATCAGTCAGATACTGCTCATTGTAAGCCGGGTCGCTGGCAAGTTTCGCGACATCAAACTGCATGGGCGAGCCGTCTTTTTTGGGATATGCATTGAGCAAGGAAAGCACCGGCTGGTTGTTATTGGCGGCGTCCTTGGTTAATGGCTGAGGACGAATACCTGCCTGATTAAAGGGATGATCGGGGTAAGAAAACTGATTGACCATAATTACCTCCTTGTTGCGCTCCTGCTTCCATATTTGTCCATATGTGCTCAAAAGGCCTTTTCCCTGCGATTTCAGAAAATCAACGGCCGCTTTGTTGGCGTCGTAAGCCTTTTGCCATCTTGCCACATCACCAGTCGGGTTAAACAGCGGGCTTGCATACCAGAGCAGCACTTTACCTTTGAAAGCCATGGCGGCACCCTTATCGATCCGTCCATAATTGGCATTATCCCATTGGTCGGGCAGGGATGCAATTGCCAGATCGAGGTCAGCAATGATCTGGGTGATGCATTCAGATGTTTTATTTCTGGGGACAAAAAGCGCCTCACGGTTCAAAGGATCCTGTGGTTTCAATATCAGTGGCACGCCGCCAAACGTGGACACTTTCCCGAAGTAATCCCATGCCCGCCAAAAAAGCGCCTGCCCGGCCATTTGTTTCTTCTTTTCCTCCGAAACCACAGTTGAAGAAACGGTCGGCAAACGGTCAAGCAGGAAATTGATCTTGTCGATATTGGTATAAGAAAGATTTTGTCCGGTTGACGCGACACTGATAATGCCTCTCAGATAGCTACTCATCGAACCAGGCGCATTCATGCCTTCATCAGTGGCATCGCCATTTACAGGCCAGCCCGGCAACATATTGCCGTGAATATCCGACAAAAATGCACTGATTAACTTTTCATCGTTCCAAACGTTGTCCGGGTTGATCGCACTGGTATTGGCGTAATCGAGATTGGGTTCACAAGCCTGTGGCAGCGTCATCGCTGTGAGGCAAAAAGATGTGACCAGGATATTTTTTATGGTAATACGCATCATTGATATCTTTTAAATGGGTCAGAATGTGACATTTATACCAAAGTTGAAGCTCCGCATGATCGGGTAAGACATGCCATCGCCAATTTCAGGGTCGTAGTACGAGAAATTGGTGAGGTTCAGAAGGTTGGTTCCCGAGAAGTAGACTTTCACACTTTCCAGTGCTTTGTTGTAAAGGCGAGGAGGAACTGTGTAGCCGACGGTCAGGTACTTCAACCTTGCGAAACCTGCGTTCCGGAACCAGTACGAGGATACTGCTCCATAGGTGTTGGATTGCGTCGCTGATATTCTCTTTGGCAGCGTGGCGTCGGGACTTTCGGGCGTCCAGCTGTCGTCATACCATCCTGAATACATCCGGTTCCACTCCACGCCGCCTGCCAGGTCCTGAAACGATTTCTTTTGTTTGAGATTTCCATTGAACATCAGGTCCACACTGAAACCTTTCCAGCTTCCGCCCAGGTTGAGACCATACACGATCGGAAAGTTGCTCGCTTTGATCACAACACGGTCGTAAGTATCGATAATGCCGTCGGGCGTGCCTTGCGGACCGCTCAGGTCCTTATAAGTCATCATTCCGAGCTGAGGCGAGATACCATTGTGGGTATATCCCTTATGTTCGCTGTTGAACTGGTCGAGCTGTGCCTGGGTGCGGATAATCTGGTCGAACTGAAGTCCTCTGATCACTGTCATAGACCTGCCGGTCGGAATATCGATTTGCTGGGCATTTTGAGCGTAATCCTGCGTAACGACCTTGTTCCAGCCGTAAGAAGCGGTCAAATTGCCGTAGTAGGTTAATTCTTTCTTTGGACTTGCATAACCAAGGCTGAGATCAAATCCCTGTGCTTTGATCACCCCGTAGTTTTCGGGCGGCAGGTTAAGACTGAATGTCGGCGGTACGGATTGAGTTCTGGATCCCAGGATATCGTAGGATCTCCTTTTCCAGTATTCCGCGGTTGCAGTCCAGTTTTTCAAAAATGTGATATCCGCTCCTGCGTTGTAGGTCAATGCTTTCTCCCACGTCAGGTTGGGGTTCACTACCGATCCGTAGGTAATGCCGGTAGCTGTTTTGCCATCGGTCCCGAAATAGGCCGAGGTTCCCTGCTTGTATGACTCCTGCCATTGCCATCCGCCCACGGCATCGTTTCCTGTCAATCCGGCCGATAGGCGTAGTTTGAGGTTATCGATCCCCGATGATTCGGGAAAGAAGGATTCCTTCGAAATCACCCATCCGAGGGCTGCCGCAGGGAAAAATCCCCATCTTTTGTCGGGGGCAAAATTCATCGAGCCATCCTTGCGGAAGGAGAATGTCGCAAGGTATTTTTCGTCATAGTCATAATTCAGCTGTCCGATATAGGACGCCCGCCCGATGGTGAAATCAGAACTGCCACCGCCATAATCGTCGGCGCGGGTGCTGCTGGCCGCCCACCACTGGTCGGTCGTATAAACCGGAAAGGTTTCACGTCCTGCATAAATTCCACTAAGATCGATTTCGGCCTTTTCATAAACCAGCGTTCCCTGCACGTGGTGGACGTCATTGAAGGTATTTTCGTAGTTTAATTGAAGATCGAGCTGGTAGTTCTGATTCCAGGAAACGTCGGTTCGCAGGTAATCCTTTGAGATATTTGTTGAAGGCTTACTACCAACAATACTCGCATCATCGGTGTAGATGATGTGCTTATTGTTCGGATCACGCTTCATGATATTCATCAGATAGCTTTTCTGAAAAACCTTCCTCCGGGAATATCCGTAATTTTTGCTATAAGCGACTTTGGCACTCAATCCTTTGATGGCCGGAACCTGATAGGTTGCATTCAGCACGATCTGTGGTGAGAGGAAATTAGCTTTGTCATAACCTCCATGCCCGTTAACCGTCGCACCCACGTTGGCGATCCATCCGTAATCGACCAGTTTCCCGCCGTCAGTATAAACCGGCTGGTCGGGTTGCCATACAAGCAATTTTCGGTAAAGCGATTGCGGTCCTTCCCAGGTGATATTCCCCTGAAGGTTGTTGCTCAATCCCATACCGACGAAGAATTGCAGGTCTTTCGTCGCGTCGATCGTTGCATTGAGACGGATATTGTATTTGTCGTAAGTCAATGGTTTCAAAAAGCCGTTCTGCTTCACATAGGAGGCGCCCGCAAAATACCGGACCTTCTCACTTCCGCCCGTTACGCTCAGATTATGCTGGGAAGTGGAAGGGTTACGCCAGACCGATTCCAGCTGGTCATATCCCCATCCGTTGTCAATGCCTTTGTAATGGTCCAAATCGGCCTGAGTCCATGCCCAACCTGCCGGGTCTGTGGTGCCGTTAATGCGATTGTAAAGTTCCCCGGCCTGCACAGCACTGGTAAGAGATGCATTTTTGGTCCTGGTATCAAAGCCGGTATTGAAAGAGTAATTGAATGAGGTCTTGCCTGCCTTACCGCGTTTTGTAGTGACGAGCAAAACACCTCCGGCCGATCGCGAACCGTAAATTGCAGCCGAAGCCGCATCTTTAAGTACTGTAATCGTTTCGATTTCATTAGGACTGAGATTATTGAAATCGGAAGCTTCCCGGATAATACCATCTATTACAAAAGTCACCGGCTGGGCGTTGAGTGAAGATCCGGTCCTTATGCTGATAGCAGGATTGGTACCGGGGATACCATTAGGAGTTCCGATATTGACCCCCGCGAGCTTTCCGGACAATAAATTACCCGTCGAGGTGGTCGGGATGGTCTGCATTTCCTCGCTCACATTCATCGTAGCCACCGAACCTGTCATCAGCGACTTCTTTTGCGAGCTATAACCGGTTACCACCATCTCTTCGAGCGATTTGGTATCTGAGACGAGCGCTACTTCCAAACTCGTTTTGTTGCCGACGCTTATTTCCTGTGATAAGAACCCTACGAACGAAAACACCAGAATCGCCTCCTTATCGGCTACTTCTACTTTAAACCGTCCTTCTTCGTCGGTAATCGTCCCGCGTTGTGTACCTTTTATAACCACACTCACACCTGGCAATCCCTGGCCTTTTTCGTCCGAAACCTTCCCTTTAAGCACTATTTCAGCTGAAACCTCCGCTGTGGAAGGTGCGCTTGCAAACAGGTCGGTGAGTGAATACCCTTGAAGGGGCTCCTGACCGGTTTGGTTAGCCGTATTCAGGATCGGGACATTTGGCTCCTTCACATTTACCTTGGCGGGTTTAACAATAATGTACCCACCTGTTTTTGATTTTTTGTATTGAAGGCCGAGCGGTTTCAGCATGCTGGCCAGCGTTTTGTCTGCGGTCGACTCAAATGCAAGTTTGGTTACCGGCACTTCGTAACCTTCTACTACGCTGTCGAAATACAGGATGTCGACTTTATAATGCGTTTTGAATTCTTGTAATGCGAGTTTAAGGCTCTTGGTCGACGGTTGAGTGGGCATGGTTCGCTGCTTTCCGATTGCAGCGAGCAACTGGGAATATCCGGGGTACGATATGCCCGAGATGGCCAGGATGAACAAAATTAATCGTAACGGTTTCTTCATAAAAAGTAGCTATTTGATAGTGGGAAAAGGTCTCGGGTTTTGTTAATAGTTAAGGGTAATTATTTTTCCGTCTTCGGATTTCTGATAGGAAAGCCCTGAATCTTCTACCAGGGTTTCTACAAGTTCTTCGGCGTTCAATGCGGTGAAAGAGCCGGAAATAGTTTGTGCTGCCAGCGTCGAGTCCGGGATAAGGACTTTCAGGCCGAAATTGTCTTCAAACAGGTCGCAAATACTTCTCAGGCTTTCATTTTCAAATACAAACCGATGGGCTTTCCAGGCGGAGAAATTTTGCGGACTGTCCGTTTTCGTTATCACAGGCTGTCCTTTTTGATTCATGGTAACCAGCTCGCCGGGCTTCATGACGATTTGCTTTGCCGATGCGCCGTCGGTATAATGCAGCTTCACTTTCCCCGCATTCAGCACCACCCGCGATCCGCGCGATCGGGCATATACGTTAAACTCGGTCCCCAACACTTCTAC
The DNA here is from genome assembly GCF_023667495.1 of Dyadobacter sp. MSC1_007. GTDB lineage: Bacteria > Bacteroidota > Bacteroidia > Cytophagales > Spirosomataceae > Dyadobacter. Next base: position 95,884 of record NZ_JAMOZL010000015.1, on the reverse strand, counting down.
ATTGAAGTTTTTGCTGGTATGCACGATAAACTTCTTGTCATCTTTAGTGTGGGTGATGGCAAAATCCGCCTCACCGGTCATGTACACGTCACGCGTCGTTTTTCCAAAGCCAAAGCGAGGGACTTTCAATGTGGAATTTGCATTCAGAATGACTTTGCTGCCATCGGCCAGCTGTATTCTCTGGATCTGGCCAAAATCAGTGGCGTAGACTTCGTAACGGATGTGGTTACGAACAAGCCAGCCACCGGACAACATGACCAGGGATACTGCTGCGGCAGCAAGCCAGTGCCTTAGTTTTCCTGATAAAGGCATTGCCCGATGTAAAACTGTCCTGTCGCTTTCGTCTGAGGAAATATCCTGTGTAAACTCATCCATGCGTGAGAAGTGCCTTTCAATGCCTTTTTCTACATCTGCATCGTATTGGAGGTTTTGGTTTTCCCATTCCAGCAGCCAAATAAACAGAAGCTCTTTTGAGTGGGCATCAGCGCTCCATTGGTCGATCAGCTCCTTTTCGAAGGCGGTTGCATTTCCCGAGAAATAATTGAAAATGAGTTCCTTATTTATTGATTCTTTCATTGTCGAGTTTTAATAATATTGTGTGGGATGAATTGCATACACTAATTCATGAAAGCAAGCAGCACGAACAACCATTTAGCCTTAATGATCCTTCTCAGCTCCTGCATGGCGGTGTACATCTGTGATTCGACTGTCCGGTGCGAGATCCCCAGTTCTACGGCGATTTCGGCGTACTTTTTCCCCTCGAACCGGTGCATCAGGTATACTTTGCGTTGTTTTTGAGGAAGCGTATTGATAGCACTCTGGACGTCGTTGTACAGGTCCTCGTACTGTGTGATATGGTCGGGTTGATGCTCGGGTTGAAGGGTAATGTATTCCGCGTACTCCAATGACGTACTTCGCTTCATTTCAAGACGTGTGTAGTCAAATGCACTGTAACGGACGGCTGCGAACAGGTATGCCCGGAACGACGTCTGGATGGTTGTGAAAGTCCTGTCTTTATGGAATTTATAAAAGACGTCTGAGACGATGTCTTCGGCGATTTCCTTTGATGAAACATACCTGACGACATGGCTGCACAACGGACGGTAGTACCAGCGAAACAGCAATTCGATCCCTTTGTTGACATCCAGCTCAAATGCCTTTTTCAACAGCATTTCCGATTCGGCGGGCATTTGTGGTTTTTGTTGCGCATGATCCTGTGTGGGATTAGGGAAGCGCTCTTCCGGGAAACGCTTTTCCGGGAAGTGGCTGCCTTGCTGATCAGAAATTCCTAAACTCTCCATTAATACAGATTGAAATGGTGCCAACGGTGAAAATGCAGGTTCAAGACCCTTTTTTAATAGGTCTTTCTGGCACCTAAAAACACTTAGAAAAAAGATGGATTTTTTTTAACTATGCCAATAATGGCGCAAGCGAGCACTCATTGCGCCTTCGACACGATGTTATTAAAATCCGGAAAATGAAGGTGGGGATTCGTTAGAAGGAGAGCTAAGAAATATTTGATTTTTTAGCTAAATAAATTTAATTGTAGTGTCAAAATAGTTTAATAGGTACACAAAATGCCGACGGAATCCGCCGGCATTTTGTGTATTTGCAAACTTTATTTGATTTGCTCAATTCCCAATACTTTGGCTTCGAACTGGGATGGAATGGCAATGCTGATGCCTTTTTCCCGGAGGTCTTTGCCGGTGTAGGTGCCCATTACTTTGCCATCCTCGGCGTCGTACAGCCGGTATTTGCTCTCCGGATTCGCTAATGGGAATGCAAATGTTCGTTGTGATTCCGGTGAGCCGTTACGGTAAAAGAAAAGCACACCGCCCTGCTTCTCCTTGTTGAACTTATAGCAACCGTCCCAGTTGCTCATGGTTGGTCTCTGGAAAATGTCGGAGTAATACGAGAACCGCGTGAACTGGTATTTTTTGTCCATCATTTTGAACCAGGTGTTCCATTTCAAATACCATGGTTTAAGTGTCTCGGGAAGTTTTCGCGAGTCTCCCACTAAAATAGGCTTCACAGATGCGAGTGAAAGAAAGGTGTATTTGGAGTAAGGCGAATCCATATACTGGTTTCCGATAAGGTTGGTAGCGGCAGGAATCGCGCGCGACCTGTCGAAGGCCATTTGTCTGATGTTGATAGGGCCGACCGGGGCGTCATCGTCATAGTTGGTGAGCCAGTCATAATCTGCATGCTCAATCAATGCATAGTCATTAATATAGTATTCTCCCCAGACTTCATAAGTGCAGTCTATCAGCAAGTCGGGGAAAGCCTTATGCAGCTCGTCGAACAGGTCCAATGTCCGCTCATAGATTGCATAGAACGAGCTTGCATGGTCTTTATGGCTTTTGCCTTCGGATTTATAGTCGCCTTTTTTGGTATAATCAAGTACATAGGCAGAGTTGGCAATGGCCAGGTCCAGCTTGATGTATGCCAGATCGTTTTCCCTGACGTGACGCTTGATTTTTTCCAGAATATAATCGTAGTACCCCGAGGCCATCGACATGGTGACCCGGCCGCCCATTTCTTCATGCAAATAAGCCGGTTTGCCGTTTTTGTCATAAATTGCCCACTCAGGATGTTCTTTATAGAGTTTGCTATTCATATCCACCGAAGCCAGACCTATCCAAAGACCGGGAAGCATCCCTTTTTTTCGAATGTGATCAGTTATAGGTTTTAATCCGTTGGGGAATTTTTTAGGATCAGGCACCCAATCGCCATAGTTGCTTTCCCAACCCGAATCGAGTATGAAGAGGTCGGTCCCTGTTCCTGCGAGCCCATCCGCCAGTTGTCTGACCAGGGTGTCGCTGATATTTTGGAAAAAAGGTCGCCATGTATTGTAAAAAGTGAAGGGGATTTCCTTTCGTTTAAATAGCTTGACGCCGAGCCTCGTCCTGATAAAGTCTGCAAAATGCCCTTCAAATGCATCTTCCCATTTGTTTGATTTGACCAGACAAATAAATGTCCTGGGACTGCTGAATGTTTTGCCTGGCTCAATCCACTTTTTGAATGGGTAATGATCGTCATGTTTAGTCATGCCGATGGAGATCCGGTTATGGTCCGCATATACTTCCGTTCTTTTCAGGACACTAGGTGCTTCATTTCCCAGAATGAAGCCCTCCTTGGCGTAATTGTGGTACAGAAAGACGGCTGCGTCGTGGTGATCACCCACGTAAGGTCTCCATGCGAAGCGTGAGCCATAATTCGTATACATTTCGGTTTGCTGGGAATTAATGGGCACCAGGTTCAGGCGCTCGACTTCCAGATCTGTAATGGCAATGGCATCGGTGTCTTTGTTGGTAATGCGGATCTGCTTGCGAACTACCGGCAGTTCGTCATACACTTCATAAATGAGTTCGACGTCGAGCTTTTCTGCGGGGCTTCCTGTTTTTCCCGAAAGCATTACCGTGACAACTTGCGTACTGTCGTTAGGTTTTGTGAGACTGTGTTTGACATAGCTAAAAGATGCTATGTTGCCGTGTGCACTCACCGGGCTACCATTGACCTCAAAATAAAACTCTTCCGTGTCAGGCCGACTATAGTCTTTGTTCGTCAAAAGGTTTTTGAACCTTGAGGTGAAGAAGGAATTCTGCGTGATGGTGAATTTTCTTTCGAGAAAGCGGTTTCTGATGACCAGCGAATCCTGTGAAAGGGCATTAAAAGAGATGAGGATTGCCACCAGGGCAATCGATGAAAATTTGTAGTACATAGTTGTGAGTATAGTTATAAATTACTATTTGATTGACTATGTGTCAACCCTTCTGAATGTGAAAGTAAGAAAATATCCAGAACAACTTAAATTTTAAACAGATAATGAATAAAGATGTGAACTGGTTTTTGAAAAACCCTGATATTGCAACTTCTTTATTCAAGACGCTTAATCTATGTCACAGAACTTATTCGATTTTGGAATGATCGGACTGGGGGTAATGGGCCGAAACCTGTTGCTCAATATGGCCGATCATGGTTTCTCTGTTATCGGTTTCGATAAGGACGAAACCAAAAATTCTGCATTGGAGGCGAGCGCCACACCGGGTACTACGGTTAAGGGCGTTTCAGAACTCGCTCAAATGATCCAGCTGCTGCAGCGTCCGCGCAAGGTAATGATGCTGGTTCCTGCCGGTCAGCCGGTTGACGATGTCATTGCTTCCCTGCTACCCCTTCTTGAAAAAGGAGATGTTATCATTGATGGTGGAAACTCACATTATACCGACACCCTTCGCCGGGTTAAATATCTCCGTGAAAAAGACATCCATTTTATGGGTATAGGTGTTTCCGGGGGAGAAAAAGGCGCGCGTTCCGGGCCAAGCATTATGCCAGGTGGCGACAAGGCCGCTTATGAAAATGTAAGACCCATGCTGGAAGCCATTGCGGCGAAGGTGAATGGCGAGCCATGTGTGGCCTATCTGGGTAAGGAAGGCGCCGGGCATTATGTAAAAATGGTGCATAACGGTATTGAATATGCGATCATGCAACTGATTAGCGAATCCTATGCTATATTGAAGCATGCAGGACTAAGCAACGAGCAATTGCACGAGACATTTAAGAGCTGGAATGAAGGAAAATTGCAATCGTTCCTGGTTGAAATTACCGCCGATATCTTTCTGCAAAAAGACGATAAGACAGATGCCCACCTGGTAGATGTTATTTCAGACAAGGCAGGATCGAAAGGTACCGGCAAATGGACTTCTCAGGATTCTATGGAATTGCCTGTGGCTGTTCCGGTGATTGATACTGCCGTAGCAATGCGTACACTGTCGGGTTACAAAGATGAAAGGGTGGCGGCGGCGGCACTTTACCCTCAGCAAGGCGGAACGTCAGTAGACAATGCCGAACTTGTTCAGCAGGTTCACGACGCACTGTATTTCGCGACTATATTGAGCTATGCGCAAGGGCTTGCCATGTTGTTCCAGGCTTCTAAAGACCTGAATATGGATATCCCTCTGCCTGAGGTGGTAAGTGTATGGAGAGGCGGTTGTATTATCCGTTCTTCGTTGTTGGAAGTCTTTACCAGCGCATACAAGCAAAGCCCGGAATTGTCCAATATCCTGTTGAACCAAGAAGTGGCCGCGCTCGTTAAATCCGTAGAAGGTAATACGCGTTCGCTGATCGCATTTGCGGCTCAGTCAGGCGTTCCGGCTGCCGGTTTGATGTCGTCATTGGCTTATTTCGACGCATATAAATCGGAACGCATGCCGACCAACCTGATCCAAGCGCAACGCGACTATTTTGGGGCGCATACCTACCAACGTATCGATATCCCGGGTACATTTCATACAGAATGGGGTCAACAATAAATCAAACATTTTATGCAAAGCAATAAACGTCCTCCTGCTTCGATACTCTTTATTTTCGGAGGAAGTGGGGACCTCAACTACAGAAAGCTTACTCCTGCTCTTTATAATCTATTTTTGGATAACTGGATGCCTGATCAGTTCGCGATCGCGGGTATCGGAAGGAGTCCTTATTCCAACGAGAAATATCTCGAACATTTGTTGGACGGTGTAACTAAGTTTTCCCGTCGGAGGGGCAAGCAGAATGGCCACTGGACTGAATTCAGTCAGCATGTATCTTACCTCCAGATGGATGGTGACGATGCAGCAGCCTATCATAAAATCACTGATCTTGTTAAACAAAAAGAAGAGGAGTGGGGTGTACATCCCAATGTTATATTCTATCTGGCAGTAGCTCCTCAGCTGGTGCCTTCTATCGCGCAGAAGCTGGGTGCTTTGAAGCTTTGTGGTGAGAAAAGTACAACCAGGATCGTAGTTGAAAAGCCTTTCGGTCATGATCTGGAAAGTGCCCATGAGCTGAACTTGTTGTTATCCAGCATGTTTGCCGAGGAGCAGATTTTCCGTATCGACCATTATTTAGGCAAGGAAACCGTTCAGAATATCCTGGCGCTGCGTTTTGCCAATGCACTGTTCGAGCCGCTCTGGAACCGCAACTATATCGATCACATTCAGATCACCGCCGCAGAGGCCGTGGGTCTGGAAGGCCGTGGAGGCTATTTTGAGCATGCCGGGGCATTGCGGGATATGGTTCAAAATCACATTCTGCAAATCCTGTGTATGATTGCGATGGAGCCGCCGGTGTCTTTCGATGCCAACGAAATCCGTAACAAGAAAGTGGATGTGCTCAACGCGATCCGTCGCATTACCAAAGAGCAGGTGCATGATTATGCCGTCCGTGGACAATATTCAGGTGGCTGGAAAAAAGGCGAGAAGGTGGTAGGATACCGTCAGGAAGAAGGTGTCAATCCACAGTCGAACATCGATACTTTCGCAGCGGTGAAGTTTTACATCGATAACTGGCGTTGGCAGGGCGTACCGATCTATGTCAGGACCGGTAAATACCTCAACCAGAAAGCGACCCATATCACATTGCAGTTCAAGCAGGCACCGCATTATGCATTTCCTTCGGAATCAGCAGAAACCTGGCGCTCTAACCGTCTGACGATTAGTATTCAGCCTAATATGGATATCAGCATCCGCTTCCAGGCCAAACGCCCGGGGCAAACGATGATGCTCGATCCGGTGGATATGACTTTTGATTACGACGCCGTAGCAGGCGAGCATTTGCCTGAGGCGTACGAGACATTGCTGCTCGACGTAATGGAAGGCGACGCGACGCTGTTTATGCGGAACGACCAGGTCGATGCCGCATGGCAGGTGATCATGCCCATTTTGGAAACATGGGAGAACCGTCCGCCGCAGGACTTCCCGAACTATGCACCCGACTCATGGGGCCCCGATGCAGCCGATGCATTGATCGCCCGCGACGGTCATACGTGGATCAATCTACCGCCAGCGCCCTGATCTATGGAGTTACATATTGAAAAAGATACCAAAGAACTAAGTGCAAAGCTCGCTTCCTGGGTGAACAATTACATCCGGGAAGTGCTGGCTAAGCAGGATAAATTTACATTCGTTTTGTCGGGGGGCAGCACGCCCAAGCAGCTTTATGCATTGCTGGCAGAAGCTCCGTACAAAGAATCTATTCCCTGGGAAAAGATCCATTTTTTCTGGGGCGACGAAAGGGCAGTTCCTTTCGAGGATTCGCGAAATAATGCGAAAATGTGTTATGACGAACTTCTGGATAAAGTGCCTGTAAAGGCTGAAAATATCCATATCATGCGTACCGATATCTCTCCCGATGCATCAGCGGCAGAATATGAAGCGATACTGAAGTCTTATTTCGGAGAATCAGGAACAACTTTCGACTTTGTGCTGCTTGGAATGGGCGATGATGGTCATACATTGTCGTTGTTTCCGGGGACTGAGGTAATCCACGAAAAAGATGCGCTTGCGACTTCTTTTTTCCTTGCAGCACAGGATATGTACCGCATAACACTTACCGCGCCTGTTGTGAACCGCGCTGCTTGCGTCGCGTTTCTGGCCGCAGGACCTGGCAAGGCAAGTGTGCTGAAACAGGTTTTGAAAGGTGAAAGGAATGTGGATTTATATCCCTCGCAGATCATCGCCCCGGAAAAAGGGCAACTGCACTGGTTTGTAGACGAAGCAGCGGCCGTGGAGCTTTAACCGCCGCTCTATATTAAAACAAAAAGGCATATCTGTTTTGTAATGCGCCCAAAAGCATCTGGCTCTTTGGGCGCATCGCTTTTCAGGGATGCCTTTTCTGTTTATGTGGCATTTTAGAGCGTTCAACAACCCGCGCAGCCATTGGATAAAAACAATTACGGGTTCGCTCGCAGTGTGCTAGTTTTACATCAAACAAACCTCATAAAACATGATGCACATTCTGAAAATCGCTGCGGTGATCATTGTGATCAGCTATGCGTTAAGGCTGGTTAATGCCCAATCCGACGTGATGGTCTTCGGCGGCCTCGCTGTGATCGGCATGTCGCTTTACTTTCTGTTCAGTGTTTTCGGGCAAGTCATAAACCAATTGAAATCTAAACTATAATCGACATGAAAAGGAACATTATTATCGGTGTACTCAGCTTTATTGTTTTACTGGTAGTGCTTGCCGCACAGCCATTTACATTTGAGAATATCGACGCAGGCAATGTTGGTATCCGCATTAACCTGTACGGTACCGATAAAGGTGTCGATAACATAACCATTGTAACCGGCCGGGTGTGGTACAATACCTGGACGACGAAAATCATTGAGTTCCCGACTTTTACCCAAAGTGTCGATTATGAGTCGTTCGTAATTACAACGAAAGACGCTGCCGAATTCAAGGTCGACCCGAAATTGAACTACCATATTAATCCCGACAAGGTCCCTCAGATCTATCGCCAATACAGACGACCGTTAGGCGAAATCCAGCAGGGCTTCATGAAAAACACCATTTATGATGCATACCGGATCGTGGCCAACTCATTTACTTCAGACAGCGTAATGTCTAACCGGGAAGTATTTGAGGACCGTGTCCAAAATGTGTTGACTACAACATTGGGCAGGGACGGTTTTATATATGACCAATTAACCTCAGCTATTACACCACCGCCGTCGTTACGCCAGATGATCGACGAGAAAAACACTTCGATCCAGGCCAGGCTGAAAGCTGAAAACATGGCAAAACAGGCCGAAGCAGAAGCAAAAGTAATTATCGCCCGCGCGGAAGGTCAGGCAAAGGCTACATTGATCAAAGCCCGGGCCGAAGCAGAGGCCAACCAGTTGCGCCAAAAAACCATCACACCGCTGTTGATCCAGCAGGAATGGGTCGCAAAATGGAACGGCGTGCTACCGACGACGAATGCAGGAGGAAGTACGAGTTTGATGCTGGGAGTGAAGTAGTACCTCGTACCTCGACGGCTTCCTCACCTCTAACCCAGGGTTTAAACCCTGGGTTAGAGGTGAGGAAGCCGTCGTTTGGTCTAGGGATGCAGCATCTTTGTGAGCATACTTCCCGGCATACTGATGGTAGCCGAGCTATCGATTTTTACATTGAGAACTCCGAAGACATCCTTGTCAGCACTGAGACCGCTGCTGTCACGAACTTCTACATCAGCCGTTCCAATAGCCGTTTTCGCGTCAAGTTTGAGATAACCATTCGCCCGGATCCTTGCCGTGAGGTTTTCGATCGACGAGCCATTCAGGAAAATGCCGTCGCCTTTTTGGTCTACAAATAAATCCCCAAACTTATAATTGCTCACCTTGCACTTGATATTATCTGAAATGATGGCTTTGAGCTGGGGTGCCGTAATGTAAACAGATGGGCGGTAGCCAAATGTGCTTCCTCTGTACTGGTAACCCTGGTTCCAGTCGGCTTTGTAGGTTACAATCAATGTGTCACCGGATACATTCCAATCCAGATATTTCGCGTCAGTGATCATTCGGATCTCGGCCTTGGGACCCGGCGCAATTTCCGTCAGTCCAAGCCCTTTGCCTTGTAGCCGGATATAATGGAACGGTTTGATAGGCTCTCTTGAGAACCCGTAATAAGGATCATTCTTATCGATTGCATCGAATTGTTTTTTAAGTACCAGATTGGAACATAACGTGACCAGCAGAAATAGAGAGGCGGTCACGAGAAGCAGGATATTGCTAGTTTTCATGGTTCGGTGTTACTTGGTTAACGGGTACATTTCCTCGATAAATTTTTGATACCGGCTTTGGAGCTCATCGATCCTGACATCGAGCAAATACATTGTCTTAAAGAAATCGGGCAGTTCTGTGGCCAGGAAGCGTTCTTTGCGGTAGGCCAGGATCTTTTCATTTGCCTTGTCATCGGCCGAATAGCCTATTCCACGCTTGTTGAAAATGATTTCTTTGTTTTGCAGGAAATCATAAGTCCTCATGACAGTGTTCGGATTTACTTCCAGCATTGAAGCAAGGTCGCGGACGGACGGTATGCGTTCGCCGGGCGGCCATTTACCCAGTAATATCTGTTCGCAGATGTAATCGGCGATTTGCAGGTAAATGGCTTGTTTATCTTTAAATTCCATAAATAGGCTTATTTAAATCTCCCTTTCCTTCAACTGAAAATACGCGCAGGCCCAAAGCATCAGAGCAGTGAATACGGCAAATACCTGCAATGCAGTAAATACTTCGGGAGGGAATGTCATGTGGTAAAATGCAGCAGCGTATTCCGGGCGGGCTATTTTATCGTTGGGATAATACCATATTTTCCAGCCTGTGAGTGGAAAGGCTACAAATTTTGATGGGTTAGATGTGAATCCGGCGGCTAACATCAGGTTTGCAATTGTCGTGACAAAGGCGAATCCAATCACCCAGGCCGCCGTTTTGATATAGGAAGATTTTCTGAAATAGATCGAACCCAGGAAAACTGCGCTCTGAATACCCAAATAGCAATAGGTGGAATACAGCATGAAATCTTTTGGGATATATCTGTATTTGTCACCCTTGACAGGTAATTTTTCGTTGGCATAGTCTGTGATAAAATAATGAAACTGCCAGAAAAAGATCAGGAACGGGATTACAAAAACGAGATTGATCAACAGCGAGCTCAGAAATTTTTCCGTTTGTGAGGCGGGTAGCATGAGTGCAGCAATGCCCGTATCCGAAGCCGAATATTGCGAGAATGCATTGCTCGTGTAAAGGCTGCCGCCAAAAAGGAGGATCGTGATCATCGCGAAGTATTGCAGCATTTCGCGGAAATTACTGTATTCATCGTACAAAGCGATCGGTACCATCATCGCCAGCATACAAAAGATAAGTACGGATGCCATGAGTAGGGAATTCCTGCCTTTTTCGGCCCAGTCGAGCCGGAGCATGAGTGTAAAGCGGTGTATGTTGAATGTCTGGTTCATAAGGAAAGAGGTAAAGAAGAATCTATGACTATTGTTTTCATGGCTAATAGGCGAATATTTTACTGATCCGCTCCGGGTTTTCGATAGCCGCGTTGAACAGATGTTCCAGGTCTACGCGGCTTTCTTCCCGCAATGAATTCTCGAAAACAGCCTTATAACCACGCAGTGAAGGTTCTGAGTAAAGCACATGATCGTTGTATTCGATGCTTGGCAAAATGCCGAAGTACAGGCGCTCCGAAACCGCTTCGAGGCTGTGGCGGATCAGGATTTTGTTGTCTTCCAGGATAATTATCGCATCAATGAGATTGTCCAGGTCGCGTACCTGGTGGGTGGAGATCAGGATAAGCCGGTCTTTGTCCAAAGCAGATGAAACCAGTTTTCGAAACTGACTTTTGGAAGGGATATCCAGGCCGTTTGTAGGCTCGTCCATAATGAGCACACGCGTATTGGTTGCCAGGGCAAAGGCGATTAATACCTTTTTCTTTTGACCGAACGACATGCCCGTCAGCTTGTTGCCTTGTGGAATATCCAGCTCTGCAATATGCCGCCTGAATTGCTTCTCATCAAATCTGGGATAGAAAGGGGCGAACATTTCCAGGTATTTCTCCACAGTTACAGACGGCAGATAAATCTCTTCTGGAATAAAAAAGACGTCTTGCAAAAAGGCTGGTTCGCGTTTCCGGGGTTCGTAACCCGCGACTTCGATCATGCCATTCAGTGGAAACAGTAGCCCAGCCATATTCCGGAGCAAGCTGGATTTCCCTGCGCCGTTTTTTCCAAGTAAGCCATAGATGTGGCCGGGTTCAAGTTGCAGATTCAAATTTTCAAAAAGCTTGTTGCGTTTACTATATCCAAAGGAGACATCGTTCAGGCAGATCATAGTTTCATTGTTTTAGTGTTCTAGTTAAATAGTACACTGCAAATGTATGTGATGATTCTGCATTCGCAAGTGTCCCCCTGAAATTATTTTTGTTAGATCAGATTTTGATAGTCCTCCCGCGTGTCGATATCGACGGTTCCAAGCGGGAAAGAATGCGATACGACGTCGTTGCGGTGCATTTTAATCAGCTTCTTGGCGCCCTCAGCGCCAGTTAGCGACAGCAATTCATCGAAATATTTTCTGGTAAACAATACCGGAGTACCAAGCGTGTCGCCATAGGCGCAAGCTACAATGCCTGCATTCTCAGTTTTTGCTTTCTCGATGAGATCTTTGAAAAGGCTGGAAGCGACAAACGGCTGGTCGCTCACCGCAAGGATAACTCCTGTTACGTTGGGGGCAATTTCGAGCAGTTTTGTAATGCCGGTCCGGATTGAGGATGACATACCTTCCTGCCAATCCGCATTAAAAGCATGGTGGCAGGGAAGTGGGAGCAGTTCGTTTTCAATCAGCGCCGCATTCGAGCCGGTTACTATGATTACCGGATCACCAATTGCTTCAATACCAGCCTCTGCAATGCGGCGGATCAGGCTTTTGCCTTGATAGGTGAGTAACTGTTTTGGTTCGCCAAGGCGCGAAGAGTTGCCCGCTGCGAGGATGATGATGCCATAAGCGGTTGGTTCCATGGCGATTTAAGGGATGACGGGTTGCACGGCGCACAAAAACTCCTCTTTCTCATCCTTTGTATAATCAACTCGCTGGTCGGAGCGGTTATGGATGGGCTCTATTTTGTTCCGGAGTGACAATCCGGCACGTTTACTTAGCACTGCTTTAATCTCGGCGAGTACCGACAATGCGATCTCCTCCGATGTTTCTGCCCCGATGTCCAGCCCAATGGGGCCATATACTTTTGCCTTTTGTGCTTCACTGATCACCATTCCGTCGCTTTCGAGCTCGGCGTACATGCGTTCCAGCTTTTTCTTTGGGCCTAATGCGCCCACATAGCCGCATTGGTCGGTTAAAAGCAGCTTTTTAAGTAATGCAAGGTCGTAATTGTAATTGTGGGTCATTAATACAAAAAACGTGCGCTCGTCGGCGGTAATGTGGTTCAACACGTCTTCCGCACGCGTAACGATCACCTTGTTTGCTTTCGGAAAACGCTGTGGAGTCGCATGCCCGGACCGGCCGTCGACCACGGTGATGTCCCAGCCGAGAATGCTTGCCATCTCTGCGAGCGGTATGGTATCATTGCCGGCACCGGCGATCACAAGCGATGGAGGAGTATTGAAGTATTCGATAAAACCGGTCAGCTTTTTACCTTCCGGCCCGAATGTTTTGAAAAACGAGTCTGCTTTCCCGTAAGCGGTGTTGGATTCGTCGAGCAACAAGTCGTACATGCCGGAATCAGTACAATTGCAGGTAATCTGATTGTCGGTCTGCAAATGCAGGAAGCAAGTGCCGGGCTGCTCACCAGTGCGGGAATGCAATGAAAAGAGCGTTATCAACACAGCATTCTGCCTTTTTACCAGAATCTTTTTAAGTAACTCGATAGGGTTTTCGGGCTCATCGACCCGGATAGGCTCAAAAAGGATATGCACAATACCATTACATCCGAGCTGAACGCCCAGTGTTGTATCATTTTCGTCGGTGGTGTCGTAGGTAACCAGCTTATTTTTTTGCTGGGAAATGGCTAGTAATGCTTTTCGCAATGCGTCACCTTCCAGGCAGCCGCCGCTGATCGCACCGGTGAGCTGGCCGTCGTCCGTCACGAGCATGCGCGCGCCCGGCCGCCTGTACGAGGATCCTTCCACGTGCACGACCGTCGCCAGCGCCATTCGCTTGCCCGAGACAAGCGCCTGTTCATACGACCGGATGATGTCCGTGATTTCTTTCATGGCGATGTTGTTTTACAATTCTGGAAATGACTAAAACGGCATGGTTAACATCTTCTTCGGTCGAAAACCGCCCGAAACTGAACCGGAACGAGTTATGGATCCGTTCGTCGGAAAGCCCCATGGCTTTGAGCACATAACTGGGTTCAAGCGTAGCAGACGTGCAGGCAGAACTTCTTGAAAATGCCAGATCACTGCCCGCCTCAAATATCAACTTTTCCCCATCGACCTGGCCGAACGAGATATTGGTGCAATGCGGCAATCTGCGGGCGTCTTCTGCATTGATTTCTACATCTTGCAAAACCAGGAGTTCTACTTCAAATGCGTTTCTCAGCGCTATGACGCGTTTGTTTTCCCGCACCATATCTGCGCTGGCTATCTCGCACGCCCACCCAAGTCCGACTATTCCCGGAACATTCAACGTACCGCTGCGCATATTCCGTTCATGGCCGCCGCCATCTATTTGTGCCGTTAGCGAAACAGCGGGATTCTTTTTGCGAACATACAATGCGCCTACGCCTTTGGGGCCATAAATTTTATGTGCGCTTAATGTAAGGAGGTCGATTCCGTCTGTCTGCACATTGACAGATATTTTGCCTACCGCTTGCGTCGCGTCCGATAGAAACAGGATATTATGCTTTTTAGCAATAGTAGCAATTTCACGAATGGGTTGGATGACGCCGGTTTCATTGTTGGCATACATGACTGAAATCAGCACGGTATGATCAGTAATCGCATTTTCCAGGTCTTCAAGACTTATTAGGCCATTGGAATTTACAGGTAAATAGGTGACTGTTCCGCCGAGCCTTTCGATATGCTTGCAGGTATCCAGCACAGCCTTATGCTCTGTGCAAACGGTAATAATATGTTTTTCTTGCTGATCTATATTGTCAAAAACACCCTTAATAGCCAGGTTAATGGCTTCTGTCGCGCCGGAGGTAAAGACGATTTCCTGCGGGTGCGCGCCTATGAGCGTGGCAACCTGCTCCCGCGCAATATCGACCGCTTCTTCTGCCTCCCAGCCGTAAGAATGTGTCCTGCTGGCCGCATTGCCGAATTTATCCGAGAAATAGGGGAGCATTTCCTGCAAAACGCGTGGGTCGACAGGAGTGGTTGCATTATTGTCCAGATAAACAGGCTGTTTCAAAGGCATGTGGAAGATTCTTTTCTTTCAAAAAAGCAAAAAGAATAAGGTTAGTTCAAATTAAACAAAAAACCACCTCATTTTAAACATGAGATGGTTTCCGCAATTTAAACGAACAGGTTAACTACAATTGTGAAGATCTGTAAGCCATGCATCAAAGGAGGTGAGAAGCAATTAAAACGCAATTAAATGCGCCTTAAAAGAAGGTTAAAATGATGTAAACAGGGCATTTTCAAGCGTTTGAAGAGGGTTAGTTTCGTTTCCCTACCGTTGGATTTATTAATACACCAAATCGGCTTTTAATGAAACTTATTATTTAATTTTGTGTTAAACTCTACAATGTTAGTAGATTAATGTTTCATTCTTAAACTTTTATCATTATGTCACTTCGACTTGGAGATATTGCCCCCGATTTTGAGGCAAATACCACGCAGGGACCCATTAAATTCCACGAATGGCTGGGCGACAAATGGGGCCTACTATTTTCGCACCCTGCTGATTTTACACCGGTTTGCACAACCGAACTAGGTAAAACTGCTCTTTTGAAAGGTGAATTTGAAAAACGCAATGTGAAAGTGCTGGCTGTGAGTGTGGATGACCTGGATTCGCACAATCGCTGGATCCCGGATATCAACGAAGTCAACAATACCGAAGTTAACTTCCCGATCATCGCTGACGAAGGCCGTAAAGTAGCCCAGCTCTATGACATGATCCACCCGAATGCAAGCGAAAAGGCAACTGTTCGCTCAGTTTTTATCATCGGTCCTGACAAGAAAATTAAGCTGACGTTAACGTATCCCGCATCGACAGGCCGTAATTTCAATGAAATCCTGCGCGTGGTAGATTCGCTGCAACTTACTGCGAATTATTCCGTGGCTACACCTGCCGACTGGAATGATGGTGATGATGTGATCGTTGTTCCTGCCGTTAGCACAGAAGATGCAGAAAAGAAGTTTACAAAGGGATTGAATATAGTGAAGCCATATTTGCGCTATACGCCGCAGCCGAATAAATAATTTCGGCTGTCAGCCATCGGCTTTCGGCTTTTGTTCTTTCAAAAAATAATGCGGATGTCTCGTTGAGGCGTCCGCATTATTTTTTTGTATAATACTAAAAACCTCTCAGCTTTCGCTTTCGATTACTTCTTCTGGGATGATCATTTCTTCGCCGTAATAGATCATATGCCTTGCTCCCTGGTAATAGAACCAGATCGATAATGCCATTGGAATGTGACTGATATCGTTATAGTTGAACCACGGGCCGAAACTGAACTTCAATGCGTGGCAGCCTGCTGCGAGCGCGCCCATAAGCGTGGCGATGAAAATATTGACGCTGCCTGGGTCTTTCCGCTTTTTGTAGACATATATCTCTATTAAAAATAACATCAGGAAAAGGCCGTAAAATGCGTGTATTTCAACAATCACGAAATTCAATGTGATGAATGTGAGCACAAAGAAGATGGTTAGTTCAGCGTAGTTCAGCCATCCGAGAATAAGCCCGCCGCGCCGGTGAAGTAAAGGTTTGATGTGCCATATAGCCGCTCTTTCGAAGAGCGCCACGGCGATCATACTTGCAAACCAACCCGGAATTTTACCTCTCATGCCGGTCAGATACAGGAAACCGTGGCCTAAAACGCCGCCAATGGCTGTGGCAATGGCCATAAACAGGAAAAAGTATTGGATCTGTTTGTACATCCGGTGTGCCCGGCCCAGCTTATTCAAATGGAAGAATGCATAAATGCAAACGGCTGTCATCAGCAGACTGGAAAGGACCGTTGAAGGTTCCATGACCGTTATTCCGAAAATCTGGATCTGGTGGACCTTGCTGAAATCAATGGCAACTTCATTCATGAATAGAAGAGTATGTTAAAGCGACGATGATGTACGGCTGCATGATTGCATCGACAATTATCACCAAAATTATACCAGTCACAGCGGGCCTGCAAACCTGCGGGAAGAAAAGTCGGACAGGGAAGGGAGAAAAATGTAAAAAAGTGCCAATTGGCAGATGAAAACGCCCCAACTATCTATTATCAATTTAGAAATATAAATGTTCTTTTTTCTTTGTATCGGGAATTGTATTAAAACAGGACAGAAAGAGCACCCACCTCTCATTAAAAGACCGAGACCATGAAAAATCCATTGCTATCAACCGTCAGATTTGCTTGTCTGCTATTTATTTTAAGCGCTTTTGCATCTTACACCTTCGCTCAAACTCCGGCGCAGGGAAACTCGAAAATTTCAGGAATTGTACAGGATTCAGCCGCGGTGAAGGGCGTTGAATTTGCGAGTATTGCATTATTCAATGTCGCCGATAATAAAGCTGTTGACGGCACCACCGCCGACGAGAATGGAAAATTTGTCCTATCGAAAATCGCCCCGGGTAACTACAAGTTGCTGATCTCATTTATTGGCTATAAGGACAAGGCGATCAATGATATCAAAATTGAAAAAGGAAAGGATATCGAGCTGGGTAATGTGCAATTGGCTTCGAGCGTGCAAAATTTGCAGGAAGTAACGATTACCGGCGAGAAATCATTGGTGGAAGAGAAAGTGGACCGGCTTGTTTTCAATGCTGAGAAAGATATTACTTCAAAAGGCGGCGATGCTTCTGATTTGTTGCGGAAAGTGCCGATGCTTTCGGTCGATCTGGATGGCAATGTTTCATTAAGAGGTAGCTCTAATATAAGGGTGCTGATCAACAACAAACCTTCGACGATTATCGCCAGTAATGTGGCGGATGCCTTGAAACAGATTCCGGCGGATATGATCAAGTCAGTGGAGGTGATCACTTCGCCATCGGCTAAATATGACGCGGAAGGGTCAGGCGGGATTATCAATATCATTACCAAAAAGAACAATCTGCAAGGCTTAACGCTCAATATCGATTCGGGCGTGGGTAACCGTGGCAGTAACCTGGGTCTCAACGGCAGCTACCGCAAGGGAAAGATGGGGTTCACGCTGGGTGGATTCGGTCGCGCATTTTATAATAGGGCTACTTCCATTCTGAACCAGACTACTTTTTCTGGCGCAAATTTCTATCTGACGAATCAGTCTTCAACCGCGAAAGACCGGGGGTTGTTCGGTCAATATTCATTGGGTTGGGATTATGATCTTGGCAAAAACCAGGCATTATCGGCCGGTCTGCGTTATGGAACGAGGAATTTTATCCAGAAGCAGGATTTGACGATCAATCAGTATGAAAACGGTGCGTTGGACAATACTTCGTTTAGAAAGGTTGATCGCAAGGACTTGTCGGGTACGATTGACTTCAATATCGATTACATACGGACATTTAAGCCTCAGCAGGAGTGGAGCATCTCTACGCTTTACAGTCGCACAGGCCTGACTAACAATTTCAATACCGACCTCCTGAACGAATCGGGCGCAGTCGGAAGCAAGTTAAAGAATGAAAATAAGAACGAGAACTCTGAATTTACACTGCAAACGGATTATCAGACGCCGATTGGTAAGAACCAAATGCTTGAATTCGGAGCGAAAGGTATTTTCAGGACGGTGAATAGCGACTTTAAATATTTGGTTGCAGGCGAATCGGGCGATTTTACATTGAGCACAACCAATCCGGCAGGCGCCTTGAATTACAACCAGAATGTGGCGGCGGGTTACGTTTCCTACACGCTTACTACGAAAAATAAGTACACATTTAAGGCAGGTACCCGTTATGAATACACAGGAATTTCGGCTGACTTGGGTAATGAAAAGGTCATTTCCATTCCAAATTACAGCAATTTTGTACCGAGTATCAACGTGTCCAAAGCACTTTCAGGCAGTACTACTTTAAAAGCCGCCTACAACAGAAGGATCCAACGTCCGGGTATTCAGCAGCTCAACCCGAATGTGAACCTTTCGAACCCGCAGAATATCAGCACAGGTAACCCATCGCTCAGTCCGGAACTGACAGATAATTTCGAGCTTGCGCTGAGTACCAATGTTAAGAAGACATACCTTAATGTATCGGCTTTTGCCAGGCAGACCAACAATTCCATTACCCAGGTAAGAATGGCTGTGGACACGCTGCAAGGCGCTATTGTAACGACTTATGACAATATCGGAACGCAGCGGGCCTATGGGATGAACGTGTTTGCGAATGTATATCTCACATCCAAATGGACTGTGAACGGTAGCATTGACCTGCTCCATTCCTATCTTGAAGGCCAAACGACTGGTCTGGACGGTACTTCTGTGAGCGCGAGTAACTCGGGTTTCAACTATGGTGGCCGGTTAATGTCACAGATTGCGTTGCAAAATGGATGGGGATTGCAGGCTTTCGGATTTTATCGGGGAAAGGAAATCCAGTTACAGGGAACGCGAACCGGTTTTTACATATATTCATTAGGGTTCAAAAAGGATTTTGCTAACAAGAAAGGCAGTATTGGCTTCGGCGCGGAGAATTTTCTGACCAAGGGCGTGAAATTTACGTCGGATCTTAATTCACCCCAATTTGTTCAAAGCGGACAGACCCAACTTTACAACCGGAACTTCAAAGTGACGTTCAGTTACTCGATCGGCAAGATGAGTTTCAATGCGCCAAAACGCAAAACGAAGTCGGTTAACAACACGGATGTTGTTGGCGGGGGAGGGGACGGCCAGAAATAATTTCCGTTGTTTAGCTTATGTAGCGCGGTGCTTATGTCACCGCGCTTTTTTTGTATTTTCACGGCTGAAATCCATATTAAGAGCAATAGTTTTACGTTATTATAGAAAGATATTTTTGTATTTTGTAAATACATTGATACCTTGGAAAAGTTAACCTCTGATTCATGAAGTGGTCATTTGTTATTCAGCAGAAGTTTAAGGCTGCCATCTTGTTGGGAGGGATAATGGTTCTGATTATCTGCGGTACGTTATTATCAAGGTATAATATGCAGGGAATGGATGAATCGTTTTCGTCGATTTACCGCGACCGGCTTATCCCCGCGACTACCATTATCTACCTCACCGAAAACCTCTATGGCAAGCGCCTGAAATTGGAGAAATTCCTATTCTCGCAAGATTCGAAATCAACGGCGACCACTGCTCAGGCAACGGCCGCATTGCGTGCGCATGATAAGAGCATCGATTCGCTGATCAGCATTTTCGAGAAGACTTACCTTGTTGACGTGGAGGCCAAAAGTTTGCAGACGTTCAAGAAGCAGATTAACAGCTATGCTTCGCTCGAAACGCAGATCATAACCTTATGCGATGCAGGATCGGCAGAGACGGGGAGAGCGTTGTTTGCTGGACAGGCAGCGAAGAATTTCGACGCTACGATCGCCAATCTGAACGAACTGGCAGGTATTCAGTCGAGTATCGGGCAGGATTTGGTGAACGAATCGAGGGTGAATGTGGCGAGTTTCGGGATTATCTCTTTCCTCCAAATTGCGCTGGCAATCATTACCGGTCTGGTAATCCTTGTTTTGATCCGCAATTCACAAATTATTAAAAAACCGCGTGTGAGCGGCAATAAAAGCCAATATTTTAACCTAAACTAGACTACACTCCGTAAAACAAAAAGGTCGGGATTACCGACCTTTTTGTTTTTAACGGGTATTGGCCAGGATCACTGACCTACCTTGCGTCCTTTTAATGTCTCTCTCGAATTCTTAACCTGCTTCAACAGGTCTTTCTTAACGAAAAGGCGTGTGCCATTGCCACTTTGCAGGTCAAATGTCCGCTCTTTGTAATCGAACTTGTTGTTTGGCAGCACATCAAGAAAGTAGTTCTGGCCGCTCAAATTGAATTTCATGCCTTTGGTATCTTGCTGTGTATCGTCCCAGGACACATTGATAACCCCATTACCGTTGCTAAGCGCCACACCCGGTGTGAATGGCAGTACATTGATGGTCTGAATGCTTTTGCCATTGCTCATCGTAATCTGTCCTTCCGGGTTAACCTTGATATCGTTCGGGTCAGTCACTTCACGGCGGATATTGATTGATTTGTCGTTGAAGAACTGAACTTTGCTGAGGGAAATATTGGCAGCTTCCAGGTCACGACGCAAATCTTCTGTAAAAACGGTGTAATTGGAAAGCGGAACGGAATTCATCGTGGTGCAGGCCGAAAACCCGCTCAAAAAGACTACTCCTACAAAAAGTTTTTTAATGAGATTCATGTTAACTATTGGTGTTCAAACGAACAGGTTTGGTGATTTTAGTTGAGTTGTTTACCGGTCGCAATATTAAGAAAAAAGCCAGTCAGTTACCAACGCATTGATTCTTCCTATCTAACGCGCGCCGACTGACAATGTGTCAGCAAGCATCGTTTTAATTGTATTTGGAACGCATATTTCTGGCCCGTATTGCAACGCAGAAAAACATTCTTAAATATAAAACCAAACACAGCATAACTATGGAATCAGTGATTCAGGAAAAAGGGAATTTGAGCATTCATACCGAGAACATCTTTCCGATTATCAAAAAATTCCTTTATTCGGACCACGAAATCTTCTTACGGGAGCTAGTTTCCAACGCAGTTGACGCTTCACAGAAAATCAAGAAGCTTGCTTCTTATGGCGAGTTCAATGGAGAACTCGGCGATCTCAAAGTAGTTGTAAAGCTTGACAAAGATGCCAAAACGATCACGATCAGTGACAATGGTATTGGTATGACGGCTGACGAGATCAAAAAATACATTAATCAGATTGCATTCTCGGGTGCTACCGAGTTTGTTGAAAAATACAAGGACAAAGGCGAAGATGGCAAAGGCGACAAAGGTATTATCGGGCATTTCGGTCTCGGTTTTTACTCTGCCTATATGGTTGCCGAAAACGTTGAAATCATTACCAAATCATATAAAGAGGATGCAGAGGCAGTTCGCTGGCAGTGTGACGGTTCGACCGAATTTGAACTTTCGGCAGCTGAAAAGGAAGACCGCGGATCGGACATTATCCTGCATATCGCACCGGATTCCGAAGAATTCCTTGACGAGCACCGTTTGCGTGGCATTCTGGAAAAATATGGCAAGTTTCTTCCGATCGAAATTGCATTTGAAGAAAAGATCATCAACAATCCGAACCCGATCTGGACTAAAAACCCTTCGGACCTGAAGGACGAGGATTACCTGGCATTTTACAAAGAACTTTATCCATTCAGCGAGGACCCGCTTTTCTGGATCCATTTGAATGTGGATTATCCTTTCAACCTGACCGGAGTATTGTATTTCCCTAAATTGAAAAACGATTTCCAGGGGCAGCGCGAGAAAATCCAGCTTTACAGCCGCCAGGTGTTCATTACCGATGAAGTGAAGGACATTGTTCCCGATTTCTTGCAGTTGCTGCACGGTGTGATCGATTCCCCGGATATTCCGCTGAACGTTTCCCGCAGCTATTTGCAGGCTGATGGTAATGTGAAGAAGATTAATGGCTACATCACTCGTAAAGTAGCAGACAAGCTATCCGAAATCTTCAAAAACGACCGTGAAGGCTTTGAGAAGAAATTTGATGACATTGGCTTGTTCGTTAAATATGGTATTATCAGCGACGATAAGTTTTACGAAAAGGCGAAGGATTTCTGTCTTGTCAAAAATACCGATGGCAAGTTCTTTACTTTCGAAGAATACCGCGAGCTTATAAAGGAGAACCAAACCGACAAAAACGACACGCTGGTTTGGCTTTACACAACGGACGAGAAGAAGCAGGATGCATTCATCCAGTCGGCCAAAAAGCGCAGCTACGATGTGCTTTTGCTGACCAGCATGATCGATTCGCACTTTATTAATACGCTGGAACAAAAGCTTGAAAAGATCCAGGTGAAACGTGTTGATGCCGATACTTTGGATAAGCTGGTGGAGAAAGATGTGAAGCTGGAAAGTATTCTATCGGCAGACGATCAGGAGAAGGCAAAGAAGATATTTGAAGAAGTTGCTGCAAGCAAAACCGCACATATTCAGGTGGAAGCGATGCCGGTCGACGAATTGCCGGTTGTGATCACTTTCCCGGAATTTATGCGCCGTATGACTGATATGCAGGCTAGCTCGGGCCAACGTTCGATGTTTGGCGATATGCCGCTGATGTACACCGTGTCACTCAATTCAAACCACCCGGTGATCAACCGTATCCTTCAAACGGAAAGCGAAGAAGATCAAAAATCGCTCGCCAAGCAGGTTTATGACCTGGCGCTGCTTTCGCAAGGCCTATTGTCAGGAACTGATCTGACGAAATTTATACAAAGGACTGTTACGAGCTTGTAACGCCTTAAAATGGTTTAAATGCAACGGGCCGCTCGTCATCGAGCGGCCCGTTTTTTGTTCTATGCATTTCCTGAAATAAGCCTGGTTTTAAGCTTTTCCAGTTCTTCCCAGCGCTTTTCCCTGGCGAGGCTGGCTTGATCCGGCCAGCTGGATGGGTCGTGCAGCTGAAACCTCGGGCCTGCTTTTTTGAGTATGCTGGCAATGCGGATCACGGAAGTCTCTGTGAGTTGTTCAAATGTATGAATACCTTCCCTGTTCAATATTTCCTCGATTTTCGGGCCGATACCTTCTATGATTTTGAGATCGTCGGGCTCGTGATCGGGGCTGATTTTGGGATAAACAGTTTTGGAAGCGTTGGTAGCAATAGGGTAATCCACTGAATCGTTTGTTAAAGTCCTGTATTCGGCAAGTTTGAATTTCCTTTCTTCAATTAATTGCTGCAAGTTATGGATTCTCCTTCTGATAATCACTCTTGCGAGCAGCCACCCGAGCACTGATGCGCCAGACAAAAGGAGCATTATCTCACTGATCGCCATCGGCAGGCTTTCGAAATCGAAGGGCAGTTTCATTGTTTGGTTCGGTAATAATCGAGTTCCCTATTAATGCGGCCGAGCCGGTAGCGAAGTTCACGGGTTTTCTTTTTTTCGTAAGTATTCCCAAGAATGAAGCCCAGCAGCAAGGCAATTGTCAACATAATGGCATGCTGGCCGATCTCTGTGACGTCGATCTGATAAGTGGGAAAGCCGATGCTTCCCAGGGATATATTAAGCTGTTGGGGGGAAGCCTGGAATTGCGTAAATGCTTGTGCTCCCATGAATGCATCACACAAGTGTTTGATCCTGCACACATGCCAATAAGTTGATCCCAGGATCCAGAAGATCAGGGACGTCCACCAGAATGCCTTGCTGTTGAACATGCTTGGGGAAGTGATTTGACGTGAACAGAAAGGAAATTAAGTATCTAAAAATAACCTTCTGACAGACAAGATGCAATAGGGGAGGGAATAAATGAAAATACCCGGGAAAGTAGCCCGGGTATTTCTTATTTATCGGTTCATCGAAATCAGGAACTCTTCGTTGTTCCTGGTCCCTTTCATATGTTCTAAAAGGAAATCCATGGATTCCATGGGGTTCATATCGGACATGTGCTTGCGAAGTATCCACACTTTTTTGAGTGTTTCTTTGTCAAGGAGCAGATCTTCACGGCGTGTTCCCGAAGCCATTACGTCGATGGCAGGGAATACACGTTTGTTGGAAAGCTTGCGGTCGAGCTGCAATTCCATGTTACCGGTTCCTTTGAATTCTTCAAAGATTACTTCGTCCATTTTGGAACCTGTGTCGATCAATGCGGTAGCGATAATGGTTAACGATCCACCATTTTCGACGTTACGCGCTGCTCCGAAGAAACGTTTCGGCTTGTGCAATGCATTCGCGTCGACACCACCGGAAAGGATTTTACCAGACGAAGGTACCACGGTGTTATAGGCACGGGCCAGACGGGTAATAGAGTCAAGCAGGATCACCACGTCGTGTCCGCATTCCACCATTCTCTTGGCTTTCTCTAAAACAATGCTGGCTACTTTAACGTGACGGTCGGCTTGCTCATCAAATGTAGATGCGATTACCTCCGCGCGTACGCTGCGCTGCATATCTGTTACCTCTTCAGGACGTTCGTCGATCAGCAGGATAAGGAGGAATACCTCTGGGTGGTTGCGTGTGATTGCATTGGCGATCTCTTTCAGCAATACAGTTTTACCTGTTTTAGGCTGTGCTACGATCATACCACGCTGTCCTTTTCCGATCGGGGCAAATAAGTCCAGAATCCTGGTTGAATATTGTTCCGGGCGTGAGCTGAGTCTCAGACATTCATCCGGGAAAAGCGGGGTAAGGTATTCAAAAGGAATACGGTCGCGGATTTCTTCGGTAGTTTTGCCGTTCACGGTTTCTACACGAAGTAATGCAAAATATTTTTCGCCTTCTTTCGGTGGACGGATCTGGCCTTTGACCGTATCGCCGGTTTTCAAACCAAAAAGCTTGATCTGCGACGGAGATACATATATATCGTCCGGGCTGGCGAGGTAGTTGTAATCCGCTGAGCGAAGGAAACCATATCCTCCGTCCTGCATGATCTCAAGAACTCCTTCGTTGACGATCAGACCGTCAAATTCGCGTACGTAATTATTATAGTTGCGTTTGATTTTGGAAGATGGGTCCTCGCGCTGAGCCTGTGGCTGGGCCGGACGTTCACCTTGGTCGCCTCCTTGACGGAACGGCTTCTCTTCCTTAGGAGCCGAAGAAGATTCCTGGTTTACGGGTTCAGGTTTTTCTTCGGAAATGTCTATAACCGGTGTTTCTTCTATTTCTGCTTCAACCGCAGGAACGATTTCTTCTTTGCCCAGGTCATTCAGTGTGTCGGCATCGTCGTCGATATCAGAAGATATATCCATTTTTGGCAACCCTTCCTTACGCTTGGTAAATTCCAGTTTGGGAGTGGTATCGAACAAGGGTGCTGATGAAGCTGCCTGGGAAGAATTATCTTTTTTATTACGTAGACGGTTGTTTCCGCCTTTGTTCAATGGGACTTGCACTTGTGCAGGTTCAGCGGGCCTTCTGACCCGTTTTTTCTTAGGTTCATCGGAATCATCGAAAGAAGCATCTGCCGACGAAGTTTCTGTTGCAACAGGCTCATTGACAATAGGCTCTGCAACGGGTGCAGCGGTTTCCTGCCGTGACACGATCCTGTTAATTAGTTCTTTTTTGGGAAGTTTGGCATGATCGGGTATTCCCAGAGAACCCGCTATTTCTCTCAGCTCTGATAAAAGCTTAATGTTTAATTCATCAATTGTAGGCATACGGAAAATGGAAAGTAAAGGGACACTTTACCAATTGGAAATAAGTTTGTGAATATAATTGGATACAAACGGGGCGATAAGTCCCGAGGCGTGATGGTCATTGATATTATAATAAGTATTTGTTGTAGAAGCCTCCGCGAAAGACTTTACCAACTGAAAAACTTTGATGGATCAACTGTGAAAAATTTGTAATTGTACAAATAGAAGTATTGACAATAAATCGGCAAGATTTTATAAATCTCGATAACGTTGAGACAGGAGGTTATCGCGAGATGGATTTTGGATTTACAAGTCGATACCGGACTTAGTTGAGACGAAGGTAAATATATTCCCTTTAATTTCCAAACATTTACCCGCTAAAAGCCCCTGGTGCGCTTTGATGGCCTAAAATTAGCAAAAACACGCACGAGAAAACCACAGGATCAGCCATTTATGTGCAATCGATATAAGCCTGTAATGTTAGTTTTTCTGCCGCAAAAACCGGACTTTTGCAGCATTATGAACATTGTCGTTGATTCGGGAAATACTTATTCAAAGGTCGGGTGGTTTGAACGCGAAAAACTTATACGCTATACGACACGCCTGGAATTTCCTGAACTGATCAAAAACATCAGGGCGGAACTACCGGCTAATATTCTTTATTCATCGGTAAGCAGACCAGTGGAAGAGTTTGAAAAAGCATTGGATTTACCGGTAAGGATCTTTCATTTGTCGCCCGAGATGCCTTTGCCGATTACCAAAAACTACGATACGCCTCAGACGCTTGGAGCCGACCGGATTGCCGCAGCCGCAGGAGCTAATTCACTGTTTCCGAATGAGGACCTGGTGGTGATCGACATGGGTACCTGCATTACTTACGACCTGATCGATCACAATGCAGTATTTCAGGGCGGTTTAATTTCTCCCGGAGTCAGAATGCGATTCAAGGCAATGCATTCGTTCACTCAAAGGCTGCCGATGGTTGAACCGGAAGCTGGGCCGCCGCTGATCGGGAAAAGTACCAGGCATGCCATGCAAAGCGGTGTAATGAATGGGGTTTTGGCTGAAATGGAAGGAATTATTGAAAGGTATCGACACAAATCGCCCGCTTTGCGCGTAGTATTATGTGGTGGTGACTCTGCTTTTTTTGAAAGTAGCCTGAAACCACCCATCTTTGCGGTGCCGGAACTGGTTTTAATAGGATTGAACAGAATTTTAACATATAATGTCTCTTTACAGTAGAATTGGAATAATCACTCTTGCAATTACCCTTGGATGGAGTTGTACAGACCTTACAACAAAGCTGAAAGCACAAGGCTTGGGCAATTCCCCGTATTCATCACTTGGAATGGGTGAATTTTATGGTGAGTCATATTCCGATAATACTGGGATGGGACAGGCTGGTGTCAGTACCGGCAACGGGTTCCAGATCAACAATCTCAACCCTGCTCTCTGGGTAAAAAACCGTTTCACGACCCTGGACATCGGACTGATAGGTCAGTACAAGAATATAGCTTCAGGAAACCGCAGCCAGCGCAACGCAGGCGGCAATCTTGCCTATCTTTCTTTGTCATTCGCAGTAGCGCCGAGATGGGTGATCGGTTTTAATTTAAAACCTTACAGTTTTGTAGATTACGAAAATACTTTCTACCGGCCCGTCTCGGGATCACCGGCTGCACCTTCAGGAAATCCGGTCGTAGCGGAATATATTACATCGGGTAAAGGTGGCATTAATAAGGCCTCTATTACCAATTCTGTTCAGATCGGCCGTTATTTGAGCCTTGGACTTGAAAGCAGTTATTTCTTCGGCAACGTCCGCAGATCGTCGGAGGTATCTCTGCCTGTGAGCGGTTCTGCTACCGATTATCTGGTGAGCTTGCACGACCGGAACACTTATTCGGACATTGCATTTCGTGCCGGTGCTGCCGTTCGCATTCCCATAAAAAAGGATAACAAATTGAACCTCAACCTTGGAGGAGCGTATAGTTTCAGCACTTCATTGAATGCAACCAAGACGACCTCTTTCGAGCTGACCCAGGGTTCTTACCCGGTGATAGCTCCCGATACGCTTGAAAACAATCTCACCGGTTCGATGAAAGTACCGGAGCAATATCAAGTCGGCGCGAGCCTGGAATGGCCATTTAAGATGATCCTCTCATTGGATTACAGTCATCAATCGTGGTCACAATACAAAGGTTTTGATAATACCAACAGTAACCTCAACGACGTCAACCGCATACAT
The DNA here is from genome assembly GCF_023667495.1 of Dyadobacter sp. MSC1_007. Classification (GTDB taxonomy): domain Bacteria; phylum Bacteroidota; class Bacteroidia; order Cytophagales; family Spirosomataceae; genus Dyadobacter. Next base: position 67,960 of record NZ_JAMOZL010000015.1, on the reverse strand, counting down.
GTAGGGCTTGAATATCTGCCGCGATTTACGTCGCTCAATTACCTGGACCTGGTTCGGTACCGGGTTGGATTTAGCTACGGCAAGACTCCCTATACTATTGATAAAGTGGATATAAATGACACGAACGTGAGCTTAGGCTTTACGTTCCCGATGGGTCGTGGGTATCAGAACTTCCTTTCAGTGGCACTGGTGGGCGGGCAGCGTGGCAGCTCGGGCTCAGGCGTCGTGCGTGAGCGCTATGGACGCGTAGTATTGGGCATTACACTTTTGGAAAGATGGTTCCAAAAGCAAAAGATCGACTAATTTCAGTATCAATGGTGCGACACCCGAAATACAGGAATAGCTTAAAGGGAGATAAATGTTTATCTCCTTTTTGCATTGTGCTGGTACTGGCAGCCGTTTTCCTGGCTGCCTGTGAAGACAAAAAGGGCAAAATAGGGGCCGAGTATAAAGGGCCGCTCGAAATAGTCAACGATGTCGAACTGAAATACAGCGAGCAGGGTAAAATGAAGGTGTTTGTCAAAACCCCGAAGTCCCTGACTTATCAGAACGAAACGAAAGTATTTCCCGATTCGGTCAATATTACTTTTTTCGACAGCCTTGGAACAGCAGTGACGAAATTAAGGTCTGATTCCGGGCGTTATGACCGCAATGCGGATGTTTATATTGTGAAGGGAAATGTGAAAGTCGTAAAGTCGGAGACGCAGGAAACACTGACCACCTCAGAGTTGAGCTGGAGTCCCGCTACCCGCAAGGTTTTCACTGACAAACCGTTGGAGGTAAAGAACAAGCTCACTCTCGAAATCACCCGTGCTATTGGAATGGATGCGGAGCAGGATTTCAGCCACATTAAATTAAGGAAAGCTACTGGGCTCTATAAGTTCAGCGGCCCCCCGCCACCTCCACCACCTATTCGGCCGGACAGTCTTCCAAAGCCTCGTGCACAAAATTGATATGCGTGTAGACGCTGTCTTTCCCCCATTTCATCGATAGAAAGCTGACAATCTCAGCGATTTCGATTTCTGTTAGTTTGGGATTTGAAGGCATTGGCCGGTTGAATTTCCTCCCATTGACTATGATCGTATCTTTCATGCCGTTCTTGATAATGCAGGCCATACGCGCCTTGTCAGCGAGAATATCAGATCCTTCGATCGGAGGATAAAGATTGGACATACCCTTACCGTCGGCCTGATGGCAGTTTGCACAATTGGTCATGTAAAGCTGCTGGCCTGTGACAAAATATTGTTCGCTTTTCAGCTCTTCCGAACTTTGACAGGATAACATTGCCAGAACCAAACATGCACAAATTGCCCCTATAAGGTTAGAAATTCTGAAATGCATCATTTCTTATACTCGGCGAGCAGGATCTTGATGTCTCTCAGCAGTTTTTGTGTACCCTCATCGGTAGTGCCATCGTACATGCCTCTCACATGCTTGTCTTTATCAACCAATATGAAGGCGCCGCTGTGAATGTAGCCTCCCTGCGCAGTCGTATCTTCTTTGGCAGTAGACATATAATTGTTCTGACCGATCTCATAGATCCTCTCCTTATCACCGGTCAAGAACAGCCACTGGCTGCCCGAAATGCCCAGATCTTTGGCATATTCGTTTAATACCTTCGGAGTATCATGCTCCGGATCGATGGAGTGGGACAATATCATCACTTCCGGGTTGCCTTTTACTTCATTATAAACCTTGATCATTTGGCGCTTCATCACAGGGCAAATAGTAGGGCAGGTTGTGAAGAAGAAATCAGTTACATAGATCTTATTTTCAACTGCTTTTTCGGTCACAGTGTCGCCGTATTGGCTGATGAATGCAAATTTCGGTATCGAGTTGTAAACGGTATCCACTACTTCCTTTCCATCCACAGTTTTCTTAACCCAGTCGCGTTCGCCCAAAATTGGCAATTTCTTTTCAGAGTCGCCGCAACTGGCCAACACGGCAGCAAAGATTGAAAACGACAATGACCGCAAAAGGATTGATTTCAAATACAATTTCATAATTCGGGTTATTCTAAAAATGTTTTAGCTTCCTGGATAGACTTAAGGGTAGCCTGTTTTACATTAAGGATTTTATCTTTTTCTTTTTCAAAATATAGAACAGCCTCCTTTGGATCCAGTTTTTTGGCCGAATCACCGCGGTATCCATGCATCCAGTCCATCATCAGCTTGTCCGATTCGTTAAGTTTCTGATTAAGGTCCACGGCTTTCATTCTTTGCTCTGCAAGGGTGTTGCTGCTTACACCTACATTCTGCAAACTGTCTATTCCCTGGATTTTTTTAGAGAGCTGCGATTTAAGGCTCATAATGTCCGATCCTTTTGGCATTACTTCGTCGTGGATGGCCAGTACCTCGGTTTCCAGTCCTGCAATTTTTTCCTGGTCTTTATCCTTACCACATGCAACACACAACGCAAGAAGGGTTAATATCAATAGTAAATTTTTCATATAGTGATTTGGGTTTAAAATGGCATATTCCATTTATAGTAATCTTAATCTTTCAAAATCATTTCCCGCGCATTGTGAAGCACTGCTTCCGAGGGATTATGGCCGCCAATCATCTGTGCGATCTCCTGTACGCGTTCATCGATCGATAGTTTTTTAATGCGACTGACGGTCTTGTCGGAAGAGTGATCTTTATAAACAAAATAATGGGCGTCGCCGCTGCTGGCGATCTGATGCAAATGCGTGATCGCTATAATCTGGTGGTTAACAGCCATATTCTGCATCATTTTGCCCATTTTCTTGGCTATCTCACCTGAAACACCGGTATCGATCTCATCAAAAATGATGGTCGGCAGTTTTCTTTTGTCAGCCAGGATATATTTAATAACCATCATCAGACGGGAAAATTCCCCACCTGACGCCACTTGTTTAAGTTCTTGTGGGACGATCCCTTTATTTCCGCTAAAAAGGAAGGCGACCGAGTCGATTCCGGTTGGAGTAGGGGCCGTTTCGGTGATCTGAATGGTCAACGTTGCATTCGGTATTCCAAGTTCGTAAAGGCGCTCCAAAATGAGCTTTTCAATCGCTTTCGTGACATTATTTCGCCGTTTGGAAAGCGTTTCAGCGCTGGCCGACATTTTTTCTTTCGCTTTTGCCAGGCGTTTTTCGGCGGCGGCAAGGTCGTCGTCCAGGTTGAGCACAATGCTTAATTTGCCTTGCAATTCCTCTTCAATCGCGAGAAGCTCGGCAACACTGGTTACCTGGTGTTTTTTTAGCAATGAATATATCAAATCAAGCCGCTCCTGAACAACCTCACTTCTGGTCGAATCCACATCCACACCGCTATTTACCTGATCGATCTCGTCGGCCAGGTCCCGCAGCTCGATCAGCGCGCTCTGCGCCCTTTGCCGCAACGCGTCATAATCCGGGACAAGGCGGGATGCCTGGGTTAATGCACTAACCGTATTTTTGAGGAGATCGAGAACAGAATTTTCGGGATTGTCGAGATAGGCATGGGCTAATTGCAGCCTTTCCTTGATCTCTACTGCATTTTCAAGTATCGTTAACTCCTGTTCGAGCTTCTCCTGTTCGTCTGCTTTTAAATTGGCATTATTAAGTTCCTGAAACAAAAACTGGTCGTAGTCAAACTCTTTCCGCAGTTGCTGTGCATGCTTTTTCAGTTCGTCAAGAGCTCTGACAGCTTCCCGGTAAGCATTAAAATCGAGCTGATAGGTTTTAAGTAAATCCGCGTTTTCAGCATAAGAATCCACCACCTGTAACTGAAATTCGTTATTTCCAAGCAGGATAGAATCGTGTTGGGAATGGATATCCAGCAGTTGTGTACCAATCTTCTTTAAGGTGTCGAGGTTAACCGGCGTGTCATTGATGAATGCGCGGGACTTGCCCGCAACCGATATTTCACGGCGGACAATGCATTCTTCTGAAAAATCCAGATTTTCGTCCTCGAAGTTGGGTGCGAGATCGTATCCGGCCAGGTTGAAACTGCCTTCAATGACACATTTTTCGCTCGCATCGTACAATGATTTGACATCTGCCCGATTGCCCAAAAGAAGGCCTATTGCGCCTAGCATAATGGATTTTCCAGCGCCGGTCTCGCCCGTGATAATGTTCAGACCGGGATCGGGGGACATTTCAAGTTGCTTTATCAGCGCATAATTTTTGATAAGTAAATTAGAAAGCATGTCTAATTTGCGCAGCGGTTACCGGAGATACTGCAATCAGGTTTTGATGAGGGAAATCATGGTTATGTCTCCGATACGAATATAGCTATGATCTTGGCAATTAGGAAATATAACGGTGGGTAACCGGCATTTTATTCGTGGATGGGCACACTTTTCAAAGTAACCTCCTGATCGTCATAGACGATCTCATAAAGTTCGCTAACAATGAGCTGGTGGCTGTGACCTCGAGTATCTTCGAGGGTAATTTGATCAGGGCCGAACGATATCAGTTTTCCAAAAACCGTATTGCCATTGGAAAGTACGGCGTTGATTTTATGGGTAACTAAGCGATCCAGTGAAGGGTACAGTTTGCCGGCGCTGATGCGGGTCAGTCTTTTACTCATATTAATAGGAATGCATTCATTTACATCGACAGCTTTTGATAGAGCTGCGTTTTGGACGGATCAAGACCGACAAGTAATGTGTAAGCTTTGGCACGCTCCTCAGGCTGCCCCTCGATCAGGATCTTATAAAGTTCGTCGGATTTTGCGTCGAAAAACGAGTTGACGACTACACTTGCCGGACGAAGCTGGTTGACTTCCTTGACGGTATTCAGAAATTCCAACACTTTGGCGCGCGTTTCGGCCGGATTTTGAGTTGCCACGTCCAATCCCTGGCGGTAATATTTGTAAATACCTTCCCGGAATGGTGTAAACTGCTGGCTCATCAGGTTTTCTACCAGCCAGTAGCGGTTCTTTGAATCGCCATTTGGGTCCCAGCCCTTTTTGTTGGGAGAAGAATTCCGGGCCTGGTTAACAAGGTTGAAGGCTTTCTGAACGTAAGGCGATCCACCCATTTTGCTGAAAGAGTCGTAGTCAAAGATCAAAGCTACATTGGCATATAGTGCGAGAATGTAGGGAAGCTCTTCGGTATAGCTGTTCTCGTTGAAATAAAGCTGCGTGCTTGGCAGATACGTGAATGTGAAATTCTTGTCGACATAAGTGAAAAGCACGGTTTCATAATTGGAATTATAGACCGGCCTCGACACAATCAATTGTGCATTGCCCTCGTAATTGCCCTGGGCACCCGAGCGCATGAGGTTCACATTCAGCTTGCATTTAATCCTTTCCTCCTTGCTGAACTGATCGTTGGTCCAGCGGGTGTTATTGAGAAAATCGTTCATATAAGTTTGCAGCTGGTTCATCGACTGGGGATCGGTTTTTTGCTGGGCTACCAACTGCTCATAATTTACATTGACTGTAAACTGAAATTCCTGTGCGGACGCATTGCCTGATATTCCAAGCAAAGTCAGCACGAAGGTTAGTGTCAAAAGTTTTTTTATGCTTTGCTCCATTGGGCTAAAACAATATTTAGAATGTCCTGGGCAACCTCATCTTTGGATTTAAGATCAAATTGTTGAACGTGTTTGTCCTTGTCAATAACGGTAATTTTATTGGTATCGTGTGCAAAGCCGGCTCCGGGATCGTTCAGGGAATTCAAAATAATATAATCCAGATTTTTCCGGGTCAGCTTGTCCATGGCATATTCCTGTTCACGCTCGGTTTCCAATGCAAAGCCTATCAGGATCTGTCCGCTCTTTTTGGTCTTACCCAGCGTTCCGGCAATATCGATGGTCTTGGCAAGATCCAGCGACATGCTTTCGCCTTGTTTTTTGATCTTTTGGTTTGCAACATGCCGGGGCGTATAGTCGGCAACTGCCGCTGCAAAAATAACAAGGTTACTACCTTCAAACTCTGCTTGCGCTGCTTCGAACATCTGGTTGGCACTTTCCACATTCACTTTCCGGATATTCGGATGGCGGGGTTGTAAATCTGTAGGCCCGCTCACCAGCGTCACAAGTGCACCCGCGGCGGCAAATGCTTCCGCGATCGCATAGCCCATTTTGCCGGAAGAACGGTTGCTGATAAAGCGGACCGGGTCAATCGGCTCGACGGTCGGGCCGGCTGTTATTAGAACTCTTTTGGATTGCGTGGCCGGTTGTTTTGCAAAATGGGAAGAAAGTACCTGTACAATGGTCTCTGGTTCGGCAAGTCGTCCGTCGCCTACCAGACCGCTGGCAAGCTCGCCGAATTCGGGAGTTATGAGGTGGTTCCCATATCCCATCAGTGTGTTGATGTTATGTTGGGTAGACGGATGGTGGAACATATCCAGATCCATCGCCGGGGCAAAGAAAACCGGACATCTTGCCGAAAGATAAACTGCTGTGAGCAAGTCGTCGCAATTTCCGGTAGCACATTTTGATATGGTGCGCGCTGTCGCCGGGGCGATGACCACTGCATCAGCCCAAAGGCCAAGTTCGACATGGTTGTTCCATTCTCCGCTTTCGTTTTTAGTAAATGCCGACAAAACCGGATTTTTTGAAAGTGTCGCCAGGGTGAGGGGAGTGATGAATTCGGTCGCAGACGCCGTCATAATCACTTTGACCTGCGCCTCCGCTTTTACCAGCAGCCGTACCAGCAATGCAGACTTGTACGCCGCAATGCTGCCCGAGACGCCAACTAGTATCTTTTTACCTTTAAGATTCAATTTTTCAAATTTTAGGTATCCAAACCAATACTGGTTTTAACAGCATAAAGTTACAGAGATATGGGATACTACAAATCGTCGCGACTACAAATAAAAAACCAGCCAAAGGGAGGTCCAATGGCTGGTCTATATGATATCCGATTGAGACTATTCCTCGGTAGTGTCGCGATAAGCGTGGTAAGTTTTTCCTTCGATGAACTCGTCGATAGAAATGCTTCCGGCTTTTGGCATGCGCTCGTAAAATTTAGAAATCTCGATTTGTTCTCTGTTTTCGAACACCTCTTCAAGATTGTCTACGCCAGAAGCAAATTCAGCTAACTTATTGTTAAGCTCTTCCTTCATTTTGCTGGAAATCTGACGTGCTCTTTTAGAAATGACAGACACGGATTCATACAGGTTACCTGTTACATCCGCTATCTTGTCCATGTCACGGGTAATAATCGATGGATTCGTTGCCATATGGTCTGATATAGTTAAAATTTTAAAACAATGTAAATGTAGGTTCGGCCTTATTGCCCTTTCGGTTCAGCAATGGCCGGGGTAGTAACTTTCGTTGGTTTATTCTCCGGTTCAGGCTGCGATTCTTTCAACTTTTGCCGCTCCGCTTCCGCCTTGGCGATCACCTCGATCTGCTTCTGGCTGTCGTCAAGCATTTTTTCAGCGTCCCTGTTGTATTTGCCGGTAGGATATTTGTCCACCAACTCCTGATAAAACTTCACAACATCCTGAAAACGTTCCTTCTGTTTGTCAATAAAACTGTTGGAAGCAAGGTTATACTGCGATTCCACTTTCAGGAATGCGAGCTCTTCATTGTATTTAGAGTCCGGAAAGTCCTTACGGAAGTTTTCGATCGAGATAACGGCCGATTTAAGCGACATCGGGTTAAAATCACTGATCTTATGATAAAGTCGCGCTCTTTCGTATGCTTTACGTTCCAACTTTGACCTCAATTCCAGGATGTAGCGGGTACATTCCTCGCGGAAAGGGCTGTCAGGATAGCTATTGATGAAGTCTTGCATGGCCGAGATCGCTGTGAAAGTGCTCGTCTGGTCCAGATTGTAAGGTGAAGAGTCCTTATAAAGCGAAAACGCATGCATGTACAACGACTCTTGTGCGTAATCGCTGCGTGCATAGGTATCGTAAAATTTCTTGAAGAGAAACTGGCTGGTATTGTACTGGCCTTGATGATACTGGGTGTATGCGTAGTAGAATTGCGCCAATTCTGATTCGGTACTTCCTTTCAGCAACGGGATCAACTCCTCAAACAACAAACCTGACCTGTAAAAATCCCCCTTTTTGTAATACGCCATAGCAGCATCATACTTCTGCTGATCGGTACCCGTCTTCTGTAATTTGGAAAACTTACTACAGGAAGTAATAACAAGGATTGCAATAAATAGCAAGAAATAGCTTGCCGGACTGTTTTTTCGCATATTAACCGCAAAGGTAATAAAAAAAGCTACATCATCCCTAACGAATGCGTAGCTGTTATAGTGTTAAAAATTAGCCTATTGCTGATGGCGTACAAGCATTTTTTTTGTTGCCACCTTTTTGCCATCGACGGACAACTGATAAAAATAAAGGCCGGTCGGCATGTCTTTTGTGTTGATCCTCAGCTTCCTGTCGTTTTTGGCCAATGTAAACTCAGCCATTTGAGACCCAAGCACGTTGTAGAAAGTCAATTTAGCGTCACGAAGACCAGGCGAGATGCTGAAATCAAGTTCAGCGTATTCACTCGCAGGATTTGGGTAAATATTTGAAACTGAAATTTTGTCGTTTACAAACAGCAGCTCTTCTGCTCGTAACTGTGCTTCCACTGCCGGAGATTTTTTCTCACCACCTTTTTCTATGACCTCGGCAACCAATATATTGTTGTCCGCTGCATTCGTTGTAGAGAACAGAAACGAAGTGTAAAAATTGTTAAGCGCTTTTGGATTTTGTAAAGTCAGTGGCTTGTAGTTGATGCCACCAGAAAACCCGGCGAATTTCAAAGTTTGTGTGGTGGCGGGTTTCTTTTTCCCCACCATGTTCAGGCGGCTCCCCCCCTGAGCATTTTGTGCCTTTAACGCCTGAAAAGTCAGGGTTAAGGCCAATGTCATATATAAAAAAAGTATAGTTCTTTTCATAGCTGCAAACAGGATACTTTTGACTAATGCGTTATGTGTTTAGTTAAAAAGTACGCTACAAAAATATAGAGAAATAATTGTATATTCAAAATATATTGTGCGAACGGGTTATTTTATTTTCTATGTAAAAAATCGTGCCGTGAAGCCGCTAGCGGCGTTATTGGGCTCATAATTCGTATTATTCTTTCCAGGTTGCTTTTTCTTTCGTTGGTTTTTCCGCAATCCGCCAGTTAAATCCCTCCAGTTGCCTCTCAGGAGCTTTAATCTTCGAGGGTGGAATCAATCTTCCATCAGGCTTACCGATGAATGCAATCCGCTGGACCCGGTTGTCTTCAAACAGCAGGTTCATCCTGCCGCATTCGACGCGGTTGAGACCGATACTTTTCTGCTTATCATCAATCGCATAATAGGCACTTTCCCCATTTCCATCAACCAGGACCTGTTTTAGTTTGTTCCCGGTTTGAAAGTAAGCATTGATTGTGCGTCCTTTTACCTGATTGAACTGCTTCACCAACGTATCCTCCGTGATGACGAAAGACTTGCCTTTCAGGAGCATTCTATTGATCTCATTGCTTACCAGAAATGCGGTAATTGAATCAGCCTCCATTTGATAATGCTGGTCACTCCACAAAATTGGTTTTCGGAAAAACCGGATGACAGAATCCGCAGTATTATAGCTGATAGAGTCACATTTGCCCTGAAAATCAGACTTATAAATAAATACATTCCGGTCGCCGATCAACTTTCTTGTGCTGTCCCGGGCGTTTTCATAGGAATAAAGCGTGTCCGCACGGATGTAGAGCGTGTCTTCGGACACCACATTTCTCACATACGCGTGCCCGAATATTTTTGAGTAACCTTTTGTCTTCCAATAATATCCTTCGTCACCATTGAGAACTGTTCTGTCCTTTTTTGCCACAATCACCACATTTCCTTTTCCCTTGCCGTCGTTACTTTTCCCATCCACGACCAGTGAATCTGCGGTAAGTGTATACGTTTCATTGTCTACCGTCGTCCGGGTATGGAATGTCGACTGCGTCGACTCGGTGTTATACTGCCCTCTGGCACCTACAACCGTCCCATCTTTGTTGACGATTTTGGTTTTTCCATTGAAATAAGACCATTTGGTGATCGAATTATAAAGCAGCGTGTCCGTTGTCAGCGTATATTTTTTATTGACCAGCTTCACGTTTTTGTAATACGTAAACTCCTTTGTGGCTGTATTGTACAAACCTTCTTTGCTCGTCAGCACGTTTTCCTCATCGACAGTTCTGCCGGGTTGCCTGTAATAAGCAATCCCATTGGCCATATCATACTCGATTTTGCGTGTTGTGAGCGTCCGTTTGCTGTCTTTCAGGACCGTTTTTTTGCCGCTTACAATCGCGAGACGGGTGTTTCCGTAATAGTAAAGCGTATCACCCGTAACCGTAACAGTATCGCCCTGAACGATTTTTACATTACCGAAGGCCTCGATGACATTCGTATTGATGTGCTGGATAGCCAGATTGCTGTATAATAGTGCCCCTTTATGCTTGAAAACACCATTGGTAACACGCCTGGAATCAGCGCCGTTTTCCTGGATTATTTCAAGCTCATCTGATTTCAAAATTTCCACCAAGTCTTCATTTTGGTTGACCTGAGGCTGGGGTAACGCTTTCTGTGCGAACAGATAAGGCGAAAAAATCAGTAAAGAAAAGAACGTCAGTTGGAATATATTCCGTTTGATAATGATGACGCGGAAAAGTTTAAAAGGGTTGCAGTTTCCTGCACTATTTTTTTTATTCATGTTGCTGTTCTTTCTTTTACCTTAGCGGCACATAGCATTGAGAATCCTGGTAAAAGACAAATTCATTCTCATGTATGTCAAAATTACATCAAATACGCTTCAGAGGTTCATGTTGGATTCTTTTTTAACTTTTATTAACCAACAATTGCCGGCTCTCAAACAGGAGCGGACGCTACTTACCGTGAGCGGCGGCATCGATTCTGTTGTTATAGCGCACCTGTTTCATAAATTGGGGCTGGATGCTGGTATTGCGCATTGTAATTTCGGTTTGAGAGGGGAGGAGTCCGAGGGAGACGAGCGATTTGTTCGCGAGCTCGCCGGAGCATATAATTTTCCATTTTTCTCCAAACGTTTTGAGGTTAAATCTTTCGCGAAGGATAACGGAGTTTCAACCCAGATGGCAGCCAGGGAGCTTCGTTATGAATGGTTTGAGGAGATTAGAAAACAACATGATTTTCAATGGATCGCGACAGCGCATCACGCTAATGATTCACTAGAAACGACACTTTTGAATCTTGTTCGCGGAACCGGGTTGGCCGGCTTGCACGGGATCTCAGGCATTAATAAACATCTGGTACGGCCGCTGATACTGACCACAAAAGGTGAAATTCTAGCTTATGCACAAGTAAATGGACTGGCTTGGCGAGAGGACCGGTCGAATGCATCAGATGATTACAAGAGGAATTTAATCCGGCACAAGGTGGTTCCGGTCTTGAAACAGTTGAATCCATCGTTAGAAGCAACATTCAATCATTCTTCAGTAAAACTCCAAAGTGCCGATCTGCTTTTGAATGGATTTCTCGATACCTGGGCAGCGAATGTTGTCGTAAAGGATGGCGATAGGGTCAGGATCAACAAGGCAAAGCTTCTTTCGGAAAGTGAGCCTGCATACAGACTCTGGCATTTGTTGGATAAATTTGGCTTTTCTTATCAACAGTCAGTTAAAATCATTGCGAGCATACCAGGCATTTCCGGAAGGCAATTCTTGTCTGCTTCACATATTTTGTTAATTGATAGAGAGGATTTGATTATTCAAGAAAAAGCAGATACTCAAGAAGTTTCAGATTTGTCAATTGATACACTGGAAGGCGAATTTCAGTTGGATATCCTTTCCCTACATTTAACGCAGAGAGGAAGAGATTCGAACCCCCGAACCAGTAACGAAAGTAACACCGTGATTTTAGACATTAAAAAGCTAAAATTTCCTCTATCCGTGAGAAAATGGAGGTCTGGCGATGTTTTTCAGCCTCTTGGTATGAAAGGTAAGAAAAAAAAGCTGAGCGATTTTTTCACCGACCTCAAGATGGATCTATTTACTAAAAGTAACACTTACATTCTCCTGAATGGAAATCAAGAGATCATCTGGGTGATCGGCCGACGATTAGACGAACGTTACCGGGTCGATGAGGACGCGGTAGATTTTTTGGAGGTTACGTACATCCCGAAAAATTTGTAGCATCTAGTTTGTTAAAAATCATACATAGGTTACTTTTATATTCTAAACGCGTTTAGCGTGCACGTCACTAACATCCTCAAACACTGTATGAAACACCTCTTCCAATCTTTCATCGCGAGCCTGCTATTGTTCCTGATTACCCTTTGTGCGGTTCAAGCTCAAACTACGTGCCCAGCGGACAGGTCAGCCTGTGCAAACGAAGCTCCTTTCGCACTTTCTGGTGCCAGCCCTGCGGGCGGCACATTTAGCGGCCCTGGCGTTTCTGGTGGAATGTTCTCACCTGCTCTTGCCGGAACCGGAGCAAAAACCATCACCTACACTTATCAGGATGGCGGGAACACTAGCACATGTACATTTATTATTACCGTTAATCCTGCCGCGGAAGCATTGGCAGTTTTGGGAGTAATCCCCGCATGTGTCAATGATGGCCCCGCTCTTCCTGAACAGTACGGCACAATTACATCGTTTCATACAACGCCTGCCGAGCCTATCTCCGTATCATGGACCGGAGCGGGGATTACAGGAAATTCCGTAACCGGATATCAGTTCAGCCCTGCGATAGCCGGTGCAGGATTGCATAATATTTATGCTACGGCTACCACAAGTCATGGATGTACTTCTGGCCCGTTTGCAAGTATAATTGCCATAGATGGTGCACCTGCTGTTTCCTGCCCTGGGGATATGACAAGCTCACTGGCAGCCACCGCATTTGCGCTATCAGGTGCAAAAAATCTTACTGTCCGTGGCTTACCGTCTGCATCTGGAAATTCTACTACCGATGCAGGAGGAATATATACAGGACCGGCCGTGAACAGCGCAACGGCGAGTTTCAATCCATCCGCTGCGGGCGAAGGGGTTCATCAAATCACATACACGGTAGATAATGGATGTGGCCCTGCCGCCTCGTGTACTTTTAATGTGCAAGTTGTAGCTGCTGTGCCAGTATGCCCTGCCGACAGATCTGTTTGCCAAAATGAACCGGCATTCGCGCTTACAGGCGCCTCACCCGCAGGCGGCACGTATAGCGGCCCGGGTGTCTCAGGTGGAATGTTCACACCTGAGTTGGCGGGAACCGGAGCAAAAACCATTACATACACGTATCAGGACGGCGGCAATACCAGCACATGTACATTTGTTATTACCGTTAATGCTGCGCCGGAAAGAATGGAGGTTCTGGGGCTAATAGGCGTATGTGTCGACGAAAGCGCAAATCTTCCTGAATATTTCGGAACAATAAAGTCATTTTCTACAACTCCTTCGGAACCTATCTCCGTAACCTGGACCGGAGCGGGGATTACAGGAAATTCCGTGCTTGGATATCAATTCACCCCTGCGATAGTCGGTACAGGATTCCATACTATTTATGCTACGGCTACTACAAGTCACGGATGTACTTCTGGTCCGTTTACAAGTGAAATAGCCGTAGGTGGCGCACCTGCTGTTTCATGTCCTGGTGATACAACAGTCTCTGTTCTTGACAATGCGTTTACGTTGACCGGGGCAAAAAATCTTACTATCAGCGGCATGCCCTCTTCGTCAGGGAACCCTGTTACTGACGTAGGAGGGTTCTATGCAGGGACAGGTGTGAGCAGTACAACTGCGGTTTTTGACCCATCGGTTGCGGGCGAAGGGGTCCATCGAATCACTTACACGGTAGGTGACGGCTGTGGCCCTGCCGCGTCGTGTACCTTCAATGTCAAAACAAGCCCGATGCCTGTTAAACTCGTGAGTTTTGCGGCGGATAAAAAAGAAAACAAAATTCTACTTAGCTGGAAAACATCGGAGGAAACCGGTTTTGACCGATTCGAGATTGAGAAAAGCGAAAATCCTAAGAAGGGCTTTGTCAAAATCGGACGTGTCGCGGGAAGGGGCGCTACGCATGCTTACAGCTTCCTGGATAACAGCGCGATTGTACCAGGCGCGCCGGTTTACTATCGCCTTAAAATGGTCGATCTCGACGGGACATATGCTTACAGCAAAATCGTCCGCGAAGCCGTGGATGGTGCCAAAGTCACGACGGTTTACCCGAATCCGGTTTCTGGCGAACTATCCGTTATTTCTCAATCATATTTGGTTGAAATTCAATTGATCAACCTGAAAGGTGTGACCGTTATTGCCCAAAAACCGGAGCGGTCGAAAACCAACATACTGGATGTTAGTCGGCTGCCAGTAGGCACATATATTGTCCGCACGAAGGACATTGATGGCCAGATTTATAAGTCGAAAGTGGCTATTCAAAGATAACGCAGCGCCGCGGTGGGCCATGCAAACATCGATTTGGAATCGCTTTAAACGAAAAAATCCTACAAATGATTGATTTGTAGGATTTTGATATGCCTGGTGCACCGCAATCAGAGTTTATTGGATTTTTTCTTAACGAAAATGTAGAGGCATGGTACCAGGATGACGTACAACTTTCGCAAGTTGGCGGCCTGGAATCAGCGGCGGCAGTTCGCGAAATCCCTAAATTGTAAAAAATTACCCTCGCTATTATTTATGAAATACCTGTACGTTTTCATTCTTCTCGTCGTTATCATCAGTTGTAAAAAAACAGAGATAGAACAACTTCCTGAATTTCCATCAACGCTCTACTTACATCGCGTCAGCATAAAATCGAAAATCCGGCTGTATAGCGATAAAAAGGAAATAATGGATAAGGTTGTGATAGACCGGTTCTTAAAGAGAAATGGAGGTTTTAGGTTAAAAGACTCCTCATTTGTCAGCGATGAACACATTAAATTCTTTTCACCCGACTTCGCTGAAATGCCAAACTCATTTAACTCGCTACTCATCACAAAAAATGACAAGCAGTTAATATTCAAGTCGACAAACAGGCTGATTGTAACAAAAGAAGCTATTCAATCCAGCTACAACATGTCAAAATACAGGAGCGAGGTTGAACCCGTTTGGGATAGCAAATTCAGCACTTACAATATGCTAGTGGGTTACGGAAACTATTCCGAACTGAATTTATCTGTGTTTGAGTACAGACGAGTATCGTGGAATACATTCTATGACCCAGATAATTATTACCTGTATCCGCAATTATATCGAGGTTCCTCATCCGGTACCAGGTTCAATGAATTTGATGAATCGTATGCCTCGGCCAGGTCGTCCGGTATCAGCAGTTCTTCGACCTGGTCAAGCAAATCCCAGGAGCCGTTCTGTTTAGCCATTTCAATCGCGTCGATGCCTGCCTGTCGCATTTTGCCTTCTTCAAGCAGCTTTTCTACTTTCTGCTTATTAATCTTTGACCAGGTGCTGCCGGGTTTTCTCCGGCTGAAGAACTGCTGTGAACAATCTGTGTCAATCTTGATCTTCTTACTGTCGATCCAGCCGTAACATAGGGCCACATCCACAGCCTGACTCCAGGTAATGGATGGCTTTTTGCTTTTCTTACTATAGAAGACCACCCACACTGAATTCGTCGATAAATGGTTCTTTTCCAGCCAACGCCGCCACGACTCCGGCGTTTCGGGATAGAATACTTCCTGACCAGAAGGCTGCTCATTGGTGTTTTTTGGCATATCAGCGTAGTGAGTTGAACAGAGGGTCGGTTGCTCTCAGTTGAATATTGATATTTTGTGCTCCGGTAATTTCAAGCTCAACAGTCAATTTAGCAAACAATCCCTTTTCCGAAGAATCGATCATCTCCTACCCAATGCTAAACACTCCCAAAAAAGGGTTGTCAAAAAAAGCCTCAGTGTATTTTTTCTTGGGATGCAGGTCCATTGGAAGATAATTTTTGCCAAAGATGCCGAATCTTCACCAAGGCAGCAATATCTTCGGGCGAAGCCATCCGGCCAATTAGTGTAAAAACAATCGATAAGGCAATTAATTACAGTTCGAAATAATGAAACCAATTCTTATTTATTCTATTCTTTTGCTCTCTGCAATGCAGGTGTCGGCTCAGTTAAAGCGAGAGATCTTTTTTGCAGATGTAACCATATATGTGAGCGGCGGCAAGTATTATCTTACCGGATCAAGGGGCGGGAACGGCGGGCCACAGGGATTTTCCTTTTTGGAATCCAAGGACTTGAAGACATGGGCAGTACCTGCTGAGTCAAAAGATTCGCTGGGTATGATCCTTACCAAAGGCGACCAAACCTTTGGCACCAAGGGCTTTTGGGCACCGCAGATATTCAAAGATAATGGCACTTATTATATTACATATACGGCCGACGAGCAAACGGCACTGGCCGAGTCAAAATCGCTTTTTGGCCCATACCGTCAAAAAGAAGTTGGGCCTATTGATGGGTCCGAGAAAAATATCGATTCCTATATTTTCAAGGATACCGATGACAAATATTACCTCTACTGTGTACGATTCAATAAAGGCAATTACTTGTATGTAGCCGAGTTTGACCTGAAAACCGGAAAGATAAAGCCCCAAACCCTGAAAAGATGTTTTGCCCAAACAGAACCTTGGGAAGCAACGCCTAATTATGACTCAGCACCTATTATGGAGGGACCCACCGTTATAAAATTGAAAAATAAATATTACATGTTTTATTCGGCCAACCATTTTCAGAATATCGATTATGCGATTGGCTACGCCGTGGCCGATTCGCCATATGGGCCTTGGGTGAAATATAAGAATAACCCCATCATTCATCGCTCAATAGTTGGCGAGAATGGGTCAGGACATGGAGACCTGTTTGAAGGAACAGACAAGCAGTTATACTATGTGTACCACATTCACAACTCATCAGACAAAGTAAGCCCGCGCAGGACACGCATAGTGCCAGTTGTGAAACAGTGGGATAGGAAAGCCGGTGTTTATACTTTTAGTGTGAAAGGGAAAGAGGTAATTGTACCTGTACTGGCCGAACAATAGGGATCCATTTACTCTTTTAGACCTTCCGTCAAGTTTCTAATGTTGGTGATTACTGATCGATTATTTTATTCCAATTTCCCAGGTCTACACCCATACCACTCTCGAAAAACACTACCGCGTCCTTCGCGCTTCTGTTTTCAACACCTTTCGTTAAGACATTGTATTTGCGGCCGCTGATTTTCACAATCCGCTCCTGGGAGATACCGGGAGTGTTCAATAAAAACAGACACAATAGCATTTGAACTGTAACTTTCTCCATTGCTTTTCAGTTTGAGACTTCGGAGTAAAATTTTTTAATGAGTTCTATGACCAGGCCGGGCCTTTCGGAGGGAATATTGTGTGAACTACCTTCGGCTACTACTAACCTCCGGTTGTCATTCGCTTTCACGAAGTTGCGTTGAGCTTCCTGAAACCGCTCATTCTCTTTTTGCTCCGTAAATGGTACTTTCTCAGCCATCACAACAAGAATCGGAATATGGGTAGGCATCGGCTGTTGCCTAACGTAATCACTATTTCATTCCATGTTGGCTAAAAGGTGATATAAGCTTAGATATTCGGGTTCAAAATCTTTGCGGTCAAGCGCCTTAAAGTAGTTTCTTGCAAAGGCCATATCCTCAAACGATGGTATTCTCGGGTCTAGCATCACAATCCCTTTCACTTGTCCGGGATGCCGCGCTGCGTACACGTGGTTGTAGAACCCACCCAAGGAATGGCCCACAAGAACCAAGCTTCCATTTTAATATCCCAAACTCGCCAACGCCGTCTCCAGACTTTTAATTTCCTGCAATATGGAATAGTTGGCTGTATCAAGAGTGCTTTTCCCAAAACCGGCCCGGTCATAGGTGATTACCGTGGCCTGAAGCTCATGATGTAAGATGGTAGCAATCGAATCCCATTGTGAAGCATCCAGTCCGCCGCCCGACTCGAAAAGTAATGGTGTTTTCTTTCCCTTTATGATTCTAAAATGAAGGTTATAGGGACTGACAGCGACCAAAGTATCTATTAGCTGCGCATTTGCATTTCCAGTGAAAAGAAAAAGAAATATTAGAACGCGTTGAAAGTCCATGATTTGTGAACTGAAAAAGAGAGGGATTGAACTTTACTAATAACCAATTCATTTACAATTAGTTAGCTACTACAATTTTCTCGTTCCACGATTCACGACATACACTCAAAAATCAACCCATTTAGTGACATAACTAACTGATTTTCAATGTATAACAACTCTATTTCGCTTTAAAATTACAAAATTGTTTTTTAATGGCAAAAAACGGTCAGTTTTTATTGGTTTCCAGGGTTCGAATCCCTTCTCTCCGGGGGTTCGAAACCCTGCCAAAATGTACGTAATTCATAGAGGAAAACTTGCATCAAATGAGACCATAAACGGGATGCCAATTCTTGTCCAGTTCTCAAATTTCCGCTCGACGGAACATGGGATCAACTTAGGCATTTTATAGAACGCATACGTCATCATGCAATGCGTAGTTCCCTATTATTAACTATAAGGTGGCTTTAAGTTTTGGCTAGTTCTGTTCACTACTTCTGCAACCCGCTTATCTCTCGTCTCCGCACGTTTGGCAAAGGTAACCCAATGCAATATCATCTTACGGGCCGACCTGCTAAGCGACGAATAGAATGCTTCCGCCTCGGGGTTCTGTGCCAACGCCTCGGCCAGGTCGTCCGGCACAAGCAGCTCCTCGACCTGGTCCAGCAATTCCCAGGAGCCGTTCTGTTTAGCTTTTTCCACCGCGTCGATGCCTGCCTGCCGCATTTTGCCTTCTTCAAGCAGTTTTTCTACTTTCTGCTTGTTAATCTTCGACCAGGTGCTGCCGGGTTTTCTCCGGCTAAAGAATTGGTGCGAGCAATCTGTGTCAATCTTAATCTTCTTACTGTCGATCCAGCCGTAACATAAGGCAACATCCACAGCCTGACTCCAGGTAACAGACGGTTTTTTACTGCTCTTACTATAGAAGACCACCCACACTGAATTGGTCGATAAATGGTTCTTTTCCAGCCAACGCTGCCACGACTCCGGCGTTTCAGGATAGAATATTTCCTGGCCAGCAGGCTGCTCATTGATGTTTTTTGGCATATTAATGTAGAGAATAGAACAGAGGGTTGGTTGATCTCGGTTGATTATTGATATCTATTATGCTTTGGTAATTTCTAGCTCAACAGTCAATTTAGCAAGACAATCCCTTTATTTAAAGTAGCGTGTTGGACTGTTGCGACATGTACGCCGAGCCAGGCTATCTACACACCCGTGCGTAATGTATCAGGTGCACGTATCGGTGCAGAAGAGAACATTGGAAATGCGGAAATTGAGGAGCTGGTTCCTTTGAAAGTTTCTCCCAATCCGACGAAAGAGCAAGTTTCGCTTACTTTTAATTTGAAAGAAGCATCGAATGTTAAAATCGATTTGATGCATATCAGTGGTAGTATTATCGCAAGCAGCCCGGAGAAAGACTATGCGGTCGGACAGCACCAGTATTCGTTTGATGCTAGCCAGTTGGTTGCAGGGACTTACGTTTGCAGGCTGCAGGCTGGTAATTATTTTGTTTCAAAGAAAATAGTTATAGCACCTTGATAATTTTTAACTGGGTTGAAGGGGTTTGTCTTTAACCCAGTTAAAATCCCTTTTTTCTTAGTGCAGGAGAATTGCAAACAGAGGGTAGCTTTCAGATATGGGGATTAAAACAACATTGTGCGTTCTTTTATTGGGTTTCATTTTAGGATGTAACAGGGATCCTGAACCTTCAATGCCATCGGCACTTGAACGGCCGTATTTGCGAAAGCTCGCTGTTGCGGGATCGAAGGAGGTCACTCTGGACCATTCGGCTCGGACCATCCAAATCGTTTTTCCTGCCAGTTATAAATCCGACGAGATGGAGTTGCTGATGGAGCTAATCGACGGTGTCAGCGTAAGCCACACAGATCCCGTGAAGAGGTTTGGTTTTAGGGGATTCAAACCGATACCCTTGCTCATTCTTAACAATTATTCGCAGCAATACGACACTTACACTATATATGTCGATGTGGAGGGGGATATTCAGGCGCATTTATGGGAAGATTTATTTTTGAAAGAGAATGGTACCTGCGTAGCACCCGTCGTTTTCACCAGTGGAATGGGTACCGTCCCGGAGAGGCCCTCGGAAGTGGGGGAAATCAGCGCATGGCTCGGCGACGCAAAGAACGCCAAGCCAGCTATCAGAAATACGGGCTCCGGGTTATTCGAATTTGAGGATGCATATAAATTAGTCTCGTCAGAGAGTATCGACCTGTCTATCAGATATAAGGAGCAGAGTTTTGAGTTTAAAGAGAAGCAAAAGCTCACCAAATGGATCGTTCGCGCATCCATAGATAGTGCTTCTACCTGGTGGAACAGTTTGTTTAAGAATGTTGCTATGAATGTCGGAGGAGGTTGTTTTTTGCCTCAAAAGAAATATCAAATCAAGCTGCAAAACCAGGCGAGCGTGGCTGCAATCCCAACAGAATACAGGGGAACTTAGAAACTTGGTTTTAAGATTCCGGAGAATATTAAGGATGGAAACTATTATTTTGGGTTGTATGAAGATAATGTGCTTATCTCAAAGAGTATATTTAATATCTCAAATGATTCACAGATCAGAGGGTTTCAGCAGGTATGGACGGAAACTACAACAGACATAACGCCGATCGCACTCAATGCGGGACCGTTTGAGCCTCTCGTTTCCCACCCTGGCAAAGAGATTTATGTTAATCCTTATCCCATGTTCACAAGTAGTGTGTCGGGCGGGATTGTCACAGCAGATAAGTTGCCCAAACTTAGGATAACTGCCAGCGGTTTCACGTACGAGCTGGAACCGAAGATTAAGGAAGACCGAGGTTTCGGCGACAGTGCCGTCACATTGTACTATGCCGGCTATACTTTGCCCGAAAACGTTGTTCCTGGAAAATATGCCATCCGTCTAAATTTTAAAGATTGGGGAATTACCGAGCCACTTTGCAAGCTTCTTGAAATAAAGTAATCAGTCTTTCTGTTCCGGTCTGCTCGACCGAAACCAGATTGCTTCAAGTAAGAACAATAGCACGGGTTACCGGATTTCGCCCGTTTATCGGATGGGGCAGGATGGTGCTTTTTATCTGATGGAAGGCCAATACACATTTACTCAGAATCTGGTTGATATCGAACAGAACCTGTGGGCATTTCAAATAATGACCGGCAATCGCGCTTCATTCTGCGGCTACACTTCTTAGGTCTCCCATAGGAGAGACTGTTAAAAACGCATATCAAAACAAGGCGACAGATGCAATCAAAACAATTTCAAAAACCAGAGCAAAGCTGACTGACAAATTCATCACTATTTTGTTTGGTTTGCTTACAATATCAATTGTGATTTATGGAATCACTTGGTACTTGGAAAGGCGACACGAAGATATCAAACGCCAAGTCCTACGGAACCCTGTGGAATCAATGGGCATTATCTCAGGAGTAACAGCTTACAAGGGTAAGGGGGTTACGGTTAAATACGTAGTAAATCAACAAAAGTTTGAAATTAAACCTAGTGTTACTACCAAATTCTACAATAGTGTTTCTATTGGTGATAGTGTAGCAATAGTATATTCTAAAACAGACCCTGACCGGGCGATATTAAAGTACGAATTAGAAAAAAGGTAAGTTACTATCGCTCTATGTATAGTTTGTATTGATCTCATAGGGCATTTAAGAATGCAATTGAAAATTGAAGGCAATGAATCCAAGCGCATCCATATTGCTGTCCATGCTGCTTACCTTGTTTTGGGCCGATGCATTGGCGACTGCCCAGAATCCGGATAGGCTCATTTTTAAAGGGGACACACTTTCCATTTTCACGAACCCACTTGAAAAACGCTACGAGAATGGCTCTTTGAGACCCAGTTTTTTCGGCGGCCAAAGTGGCCGCATCCCAACATCGTGTTGGCGAGGCTAACAAAAACATACGACAATTCAAGGTCAAGGCAATCTATTTACAGTAAAAATCCCACCAAGTTGAGCCAATTCATTTATCCAAACATCAAATGGGCCACGTTGCCCAATACTGATAAAAAGGAAGTCAGGGTGTATGTCAGGCTTTCGGCGAACGAGAATGGGATGATAGATAGTGTCGAGATATTGAAAGGAGGCAACCCAGATTTTGATCAGGAAGCAGTCCGCGTCGTAAAAATGATACCGGAGTGGGACGTTTTCTACCGTCACGGGAAACATGAAAAGAAAGGCTGGGTGATCCCGGTAATATTCAGCAATGCTAATAGAGAGAAATACAAAAAATAGCGGTCCATTAGAGAGAATTCGGACAGCTTGACCGCCTGATCCCGTGGCAACTTAACCATCAACGGATGCTTAGGAGATTCAAGTTAAGCTCCTCTTAATAAGTTAATTTAATTTCTTCAATTCGGGCCGAAATGAAATGACCATAATTATACTTTTAATGAAAGGGAAAGAGGTAATTGTACCTGTGCTGGCCCAACAATAGGGATCCATTTACTCTTTTAGACCTTCTGTTAAGGTTCTAATGTTGCTGACGACTGACCTGGGATCATCCCAGTGAATATAATGACCAGCATTGGTCAAGTAGATGAGAGCGCCGCCTTTGTTTGAAGAATGGATTAGTTTCTTCCAGCGATCCATATTGGAGCTGTTTTTAATGTGGAAAAATGTCTCCTGGTCAAAGTCTTTGCTCCTTTGAGCCACAGGAACCTCGAACTTACCCCCAACCAGAAAATAGATCGGTACATTAGGGAGAGGCAGCGCTGAGATTTCTGCAAAATCGGTTTTTCTGAGCTCGTTCAGAACATACCTTTCACTCCACGGGCCGAAGTTTAGTGAGTCTACTTTGCTTTTTTGACCATAAAGGCGGTTCTGTAACATTTCATCTATCTTCTTTTCAGGCAACCCCATTTTCCGGAATATATCATTCCAGTATTCCTTGGTCTCTGTAAAGTCCGCTGGATCAATAAAGACCAAACCGGCTACTTCATTCGGATAATGACCGGCGAAACCCCTGGCATATACCCCTCCAAGCGAATGCCCCACCAGAATGTATGGGGGAAGGATTTTTAAAGTCTTTAAGATCGTATTCAAATTCGCTGCTACATTTTCCGGGGTTGGTAGCTGGTAGGTCTTTTCACTCTTGCCGATACCATTGCGGTCATAAGCGAAGACAGGAGCGAATTGGGAGACTTGATCGATTATTTTATTCCAATTTCCCAGGTCTATACCCATACCACTCTCAAAAACCACGACTGCGTCCTTCGCGCTTCTATTTTCAATACCTTTCGTTAAGACATTGTATTTGCGGCCGCTGATTTCCACAACCCGCTCCTGGGAGATAGAGGGAGTATTGAATAGAAACAGACACAATAGCATTTGAACCGTAACTTTCTCCATTGCTTTTCAGTTTGAGACTTCGGAGTAAAATTTTTTAATGAGTTCTATGACCAGGCCGGGCCTTTCGGACGGAATATTGTGTGAACTACCTTCGGCTACTACTAACCTCCGATTGTCATTTGTTTTCACGAAGTTGCGTTGAGCTTCCTGAAACCGCTCATTCTCTTTTTGCTCCGTAAATGGTCCTTTCTCGGCCATCACAACAAGAATCGGAATATGAGTAGGCATTTGCAGTTGCCGAACGTAATCACTATTTCGTTCCATCTTGGCTAAAAGGTGGTATAAGCTTAGATAGTCGGATTCGAAATCTTTGCGGTCGAGCGTCTTAAAGTAATTTCTTGCAAAGGCCATATCCTCATACGATGGTATTCTCGGATCGAGCATTACACCCCCTTTCACTTGTCCGGGATGCCGCGCTGCAAATACGCGGTTGTAGAAGCCACCTAAGGAATGGCCCACAAGAACCACACTTCCGTTATCATAGCCCAAACTCGCCAATGCCGTTTCCAAGCTTTTAATTTCCTGCAAAATGGAATAGTTGGCTGTATCAAGAGTGCTTTTCCCAAAACCGGCCCGGTCATAGGTGATTACCGTGGCGTCAAGCTCATTGTGTAAGACGGTAGCAATCGAATCCCATTGTGATGCATCCATTCCGCCGCCTGACTCGAAAAGTAATGGTGTTTTGCTTCCCTTTGTGATTCTAAAATGAAGATCGTAGGGCCTGGCAGCGACCAAAGTGTCGATTAGCTGTGCATTTACATTTCCAGTGACAAGAAAAAGAAATATTAGAACGCGCTGAAAGCCCATGATCTGTGAACTGAAAAATAGGAACTTTGAATTGGTTGAACATGCCCCATAGAATTCGCTGGCTTAGTGCGAGCATTCAAAATATGCGCTAACAGCCAGATGACGACAATAGCGCAAGTTGTCCAAACCTTAAATTTCCAAGAATAGTAACGAAACGCGTAGAAGATTGCAAATGTCAAGCTAGTGGCGATGACGAACGAAATAAGATGGTGGCTAAATGAGGTCTCGTCACTATTTAATATCCGCCGGATTAGCAACCGCACAATTGAATCCAGGTTTAAAAAATTCAACATATAAATCCAAAAGCCCCATTTCTGCTCTTTTTGCTGTGTTTTCTCCATATCTATGCTTACTGTCTAAATACAGCCTGGCCCACAACGTGCTACAAAAAAAAATCAGCGCCGGCGATCAGTATATTAGTTGGTTTATAGTGTGAATTTAGGGCAGCGATTTCTTAGAAACGTACACAACTCCCCTTCCGGCTTGGCTGTTGCAAAACCTGAATTCTCCTCCTGACATGCAAACCGCATCGGTGCCTGCTATGTAAAGTCGCTGCTGATCGTCCAGGAAGAGGCTTTTCAACTGGTGAAGCTGTGGAAGATCAATCGTTTGCCCTGTGGATTTAATAACTCCGGGGGTTTCAAAAGATCCGATCGTAGCATTTGGACCATCTAAAAAGACTTTCTTAATCTGATAAACTATCTTGCTCGGAGCGACAATTGGATTAATTAGGAATTTGTTGGGTGAATCAAATTCAGGAATGTCACTCAAAACGCTATTTCGCGGTATATATCTTTGCCAAGTTTTGCCATCGTCTACACTGACGTGGTTCCGTTTTGGTTTACACTTTTGCGGGTTAGTAAATATCTAAAATCTCAATTCTCATCCTGTTTGCCGGTAGTATTGCGCCTCGAAGGCTGCCGGATTCAGATAGTTTAAAGAGGAATGGAGTCGCCTAGTGTTATAGTATCCATCGATGTATTCGAATAGGACGGTCTTCAATTTCTCTATACTCTCATATCCACCTTTCGGCATATTTAGTTCCGCTTTCAGCCTGCTCCAGAACGACTCGGCCCAAGCATTGTCGTACGGATCATCGGCGCGGGACATGCTTTGTTTCAGTTTAAAGGTCTTAATCAGTTTCTTTATTTTGTGCGACAGATATTGGCCGCCGCGGTCTGAATGCACAATCATACCTGGCTCTACTCTACGCCTCAAAAGAGCCCTTTCCAATGGCTCCCGAACCAGACTTTCCTGCATATTGTCACCTAATTGCCAGCCAACTACCTGGCGTGAGAATAGATCAATCCAGACGCATAAATACGCCCATTTGCCGCCTTTTAGGGATATGTACGTGATATCGGATACCCACACACTGTTAGGTCTGCTTGGTTTGGGCTGGCCCAGCAAAAGATTGGGAGATACCCGTTTCCCATGCTTACTATCGGTTGTCCTTGGAATAAATTTCGGTGGCTGAATAGCCCTCAATCCTTCTTTACGCATGATTTCAGCAACTTTCCTGCGACCGATTTTTATACCCTTTTGCTTCAAGGATTCCTTAATGCGTCTGCTACCGTATCGCTTAAAATTCTGGATAAACTCCTTCCGAATCTCATGCTTTGGCCGGTTATATTTTTTGTCAGCGTTATAGCTTTTCCCATGCCGGTAACGATAGTAGGCTGTCCGACTAACTTCGAAAAGTGAGCACAGATAATTGATTTTTTGCGTCCGAGAAACTGAGTAGATCAGCTCATAGACGTCCCTGAGTCGGACTGGCTCAAGAGACCTAAGGCCTTTTTTAAGATTTCGCGGTCAGTTTTTAAGCGCTCGTTCTCAGCACGTAGCTTTGCAACTTCGGCAGCTAGCTTTGCTGCTTTATCGTTACCATTTTCTCCGCTATTCGATTTCGTCTTTTTTGTTGCCATCCTTCTCCAACGATAGAGAACATTCTCGGCAATTCCAAAAACCTCAGAGATTTCCTTTGCACTTCTGCCCGAAATAAGCATTCTGGTCATTTCCTGCTTGAACTCAGCATCGTAACTCCGACGAGTTTTTACCGATTTTTGGTCTTTCATTTTGCATCATGTTGTGCAAAAATGTGTGCCGCTTTTCGGAGCCACCTCACACTATAGTTATCCGCGTGTATAAGAACTTGTTGATGCACTTCTTTTTTGGCCTGGCTAGACAAGCCGCTCATAGTGAATAAAGTGTCCTGATATTGTACGATTCCAAAGATTCCGATCGACTGCTTGTGAACTTGCTCCCAGTGTTTGCCTTGATCCGTAGTGCGAAACAGCCTGGACATTGTTGAAATCAATATCGTTTTGTCATAATTACCCCATACACCTACGATTTCATGGTCTATCGGAGCTTTCAAGGTGTACCAGTCAGGATATTGATCCGGAACGGTGTCCTGTTCAACGATAGTTACCTCCGATCTCTTACAAGACAAGGCAACCATGATAAGAAAGCAGTAAAGAAAAACCCTCATAAGTACGTTGATTAAATATCCCAAAAGTTACATCTTTTTTGAATAATCACAAGTGCACTAAATGTTCGTTATGCGTAACAGTATGGTACGGAAATCACTTTGAAGTTAGCCAGTTCGTCGACGCCTTCCCACTAGCAAAAGACTTTCACTTCAAGCCTTTACAAGCTTTTTTCGTGTTTGTTAGCCCTGTACTTTGTTACTTTTTTGAACGATTATTCAAAAATATGATTGGTTGAATTCTGAATCTTTTTTACGTTTGAAAGCATCATGTCAAAGGTGGATTTAGTTGAATTGGGAAAGTTTACTCGAATTTAGGCAACGTCTATGCCGTTAATCAATTGTTCTATAAACTCGTGTGACGATTAGGGATAAGCGAATTACAATACCCTCGGTGTCAATTTAACATGTAGGCCGGCTTCTTGCCAAGGGTGTGGAATCGTTTTGCAATGCTCTCTTTAGACAGTTGAGGGGCAATGGGCATCTTCCAGAGCGAAGTCGGAATCAATTGCATGAAGCCGTCTGTTAAGAAGATTGTACGGCACGAGTACCGGACAGTACGGCGTATCCAGATAGCGTCAAGTTTTTTGATCATAAAACTTGACATTTTGATTTCGATCTAATACATTGGTACTATGGTTAGTCTATCTAAAACTATACAGCAACAGATTCAGGGCATACCGGAGGATACTAGCTTCGGGTATGGAGAGCTAACCATACCCGCGCAACAGTACCCATCAGCAGCGAAGGTACTTGAACGGTTGCAACAGAAAGGCCTGATCAGAAAACTATCTAAAGGTATCTTCTATAAACCGAAAACGACGGTCTTTGGTGAAAAGCGTCCTGGTGAGGAGCAGGTGCTCAAACCCTATTTGTACCGTGGGGGGCAAAGGACTGCCTACATCACAGGAACTTATCTTTATAACCAAATGGGACTGACGACCCAGGTTCCAGCTATTATTCAGATAGCTAGCCGTGAAAGGCGCATTTTTGTCAACCGGGGCACTGTGCGTGCAACGGCAGTCAAAAGTTATGTGGACGTCACCGAAGACAATTATCAACTGCTTGAGTTGCTGGATGCATTAAAGGATTTGAAAGATATTCCCGATGTCAATATGCAAGTGGGCATCGGGATTATAACAGGCCAAATCCAACAATTAACAGGAAGCAGGCTAAAAGAAATTGTCGGATACGCCTTGAAATATCCGCCGCGTGTCCGCGCTCTGCTTGGAGCGGCTTTGTCTTCCATAGGGAAAGGAGCCATAGCGAAGGCTTTAAAGGAGAGCCTCAATCCTTTGACTGTTTTCAAATTAGGAATTAACGATACATTGTTGCCTTTGGCTGCAGAATGGAACATTCAATGAGACTGCATGAAAATAAGGAACTGTTTCGCGACGCCATAACCTTTACGGCTCAGCACAGAGGGCTACCAGAGATTTATATTGAAAAAGATTACTGGGTCACATTCGCTCTCCGGCGTATCTTCGAGGGGCCTTCTGCGGAATATACGGTTTTCAAAGGTGGTACAGCGCTTTCCAAGTGTTTCACCTATATCAACAGGTTCAGCGAGGATATCGACCTGGTCGTTGTCCGGGATGTCGGTATGTCTCCCAACCGTTTAAAGGACCGCCTGAAACAAATCAGCAATGTTGTTTCAGAGCTTATCCCGGAAGTAGAAGCACCAGGTATTACCAACAAGAAGGGAATGATCCGTAAAACAGTGCATTCGTATTCCAAAGTTTTTGACGGGAATCTTGGGCAGGTACGGGACACGATCATCCTGGAAACGAGCTGGCTCGGCTCGTCGGAACCTGCCTCCAAGGGAGAAGTTGCTTCATTTATTTATGAGATGATGATATCACGCGGACAGGCCGATTTGGCAGCAGAGTACGGGCTCCTGCCTTTTGACGTTTCGGTCCTGGCGGCCGAACGAACCTTATGTGAAAAGATTATGAGCCTTGTCCGCTTCTCATACACTGAAAACCCGGCAAGGGATTTGCGTAGCAAAATCCGGCATGTTTATGACCTTCACCAAATGTTGGCCCAGGATGACCTTTCCGGATTTTTCAATTCGCCGGATTTTGAGCAGATGCTAAATCAGGTCGCGCAAGACGATCAACAAAGTTTCCGAAACAACAACGACTGGCTTTACATCCACCCTTCGCAGGCCTTAGTCTTCTCTGATCTAGATCGGATTTGGCCGGACCTTGTAGCAGCCTACAACGGGGCGTTTCGAACTTTGGTTTTCGGACCGCTGCCGCCCGACGATCTGGTCAGGCAGTCGATGAAGCGTATCAGCGACCGTGTTGCACGAGTCGCGTGGCTAATTAACAGGCGTGAGCGTCAAGGTTGATCAACTGTCATGCATGAAAATTCGAAATGAATTTCTTTTAATGAAAATAGGGGCGGTGTGGCTACTTTGCTTTCGCTTCTGGCGCTTTTGCACTTTTCACCGACTAGCAAACGCCCGTTGCGTCGAAAATCGAATTGCCATTAGGACTAAATATAAGACTGGCACAGCACATACATTTAGTAGCAACTTCTCTAGAGACGAATAGTTATATCCCCTTCGCGGCGAGAGTGAGGATCTGAAAACGAATAGTTAACTATTTATAACACAGTCAGTTACTGGCTCCCGGAAATTACTTCCACGATTCACGACATCCACTCTCCAAGCCCCGCAAAAATTCACCTAATGACTTGATAATCAATTGATAGCAACTCGAATTTCCTCCAAAGTTAGAGAATCTCTGTTTAAAGACAAAAAAGTGGTTTAATTTCTTCTGTACATTAGGTTCGAATCCCTTGTCTCCGGGGGGGCGGATCTCTCCATCCAATATTATTACAGGCCTTAAAAACCTGTGAATGGGAAGTTATGTATTATCTGGGCCGCAAATGGCGCTTCGCCGACCTGGTGACAGTTGCTTCTTTAAAGCCTATTTGAAGAGGATAATGGGCATTTTAGACTTCATCCATTTCACTTTGTTGCAAACGTTGCTGAGTCGAAGCCGACCCGCACTTGATGGGAATGGAAGATT
Organism: Dyadobacter sp. MSC1_007; assembly: GCF_023667495.1. Classification (GTDB taxonomy): domain Bacteria; phylum Bacteroidota; class Bacteroidia; order Cytophagales; family Spirosomataceae; genus Dyadobacter. Next base: position 38,341 of record NZ_JAMOZL010000015.1, on the reverse strand, counting down.
ACCGCTACTTTCATCGACATCATCTGTTAGATATACTACTACTGTAATCGTTTGCCATCAATTTCATATTTCGTAGAGTAAAAAAGGTTTTTGCTTTTAGGACGAACCTAATGCCTTCGAATCAATGATCTGTTTTAATACCCTCACTTGGTTTGATCTTCTATTGGGAATCAGAAATCGTTGAGCAGTTAGCACAGTTGAAGTAATTACTGTGATCGCTCGCGAAATCCAATTATTCTGTCCCAGGTTTTCAGTTCCGGATATCCCGCCAAACGCTTGCTTTTTTCCGGAACTGGTGGCATCCTTAATTCCTGTTTCGAAACCAGTGAAGGTCATCTGGGCGTTTGCGGTGAAAGCGAAGATTAGTGAAAACAAGAATAGCTTCAAAAGATTCATATAGACTTCATTAATTTTCTAAAATGAAATTCACTTTCAGTGATTAACTATTTTTTGAAATCTATCACCTTGATATTAAACAATGGAATATCGACCACTAAGGAAAGGTGCCATCTCCAATCATTTGAAACTTGTATTATCGAATTGCTTGCTATTTGGCCTTTCGAATATAATGAGGGAATAAATTGCACACCGTACGTTAAACATAAAGGTGTTTTTGGGATATTATAGGCGATTTGGCCTCCAGGAGCAAAAATGTTGGATGCTCTTACCTTAAATTCATCAGGAAGAGCTGTATTATCCCCATTTACGAGATAGTAATTTACAAGAGCACCCAAATCGATAATTTGCGGTGTAATACTAAATCCTCCAAATCTCTTAATCCCTAAGCTAAAAGACACACCAATAGGGGCGTATAACCCGAAAGTCTTTACCGGACTATCCTTATTTATTGTTTTTCCCCAATATCCTCCAACGTACGCATTGACAGCCATATTAAACAGGGAATTTCTTTTAATAGCGGAGCTTCCGACTGGCAAAACAGACGCTTCAAGCGCTTTCTTTACTTCATCAGAAGATTGCGCGTTAGCAACAGTCGAGATTAAAGTTCCATATTTCACGAATGACTTTGTGAGCGGCTTGAAGTCACCGTCAAAAGCGTCTAAATTCTTCAATAGAATTGTGACATCATAAATCGCCGAGGAATAACTTTTTACGGAAATATGATAGGCGATATCAACCGCTGGGTTAAGAAAGTTTTCAATTTTATCATATTCTTCTCCAAACTTTATATTTCCAGTGGCCTTTTCCAAAAGGCTGCTATGTGCCACCGGTTTTAATGAAGATGTGAATGTCTTATAGTATTGATATAATGCCTGTTGTGGTTTAGCCGATTCTGATTTTTCCAAGGCCACTTTTATTTGTTTTACTGCATTGTTAGTTGCATTAAAAGCGGAATATGAACTTTTTATCAAGCTTTCAATTTCCGGGAGTCTAGGATGATATTCGTCAAGTATCATCTGGAATGTCTTATCTGGAGCGCCATTGATTTTGAAAGATATCGCTGCACTTTCCGTACTGGCATATAATAATCCCAGGTAAATGTTTAACATGTCTTTGTCCGCAATCAACGTTGTGAACTGATTGGAAGTAATCCAAACCTGGTTTTCGTCTGTGCTTATCAGGCTCTGGGAAATAAAGTTGGATAAGGCTATGATCGAGGCTGTGTTATAATCAGCGCTTGCTACTACTCCTGAAATGCTAATAGCAGTTAGTTCAGAAGATTTTGCTATTTGATTTAAGAAGCTTGCCGGGTTGGTATATGAAACAGCTTCTTTAGCAGAATATAGCCCTAAACCGACCCATAATCCAGTTGGTGACCTGAAAAAATCGGATAGCTTTTGCAACCTGGCGTTGCATTTTACATAAGCTGAACCACTAGGGCAGCTTGCCGAGGTTAGCGTTTTAACTAAATAGAGATTTTCTGGTAAATTTTGTACATCCGTTTCGAATGCTTCCTTAAGTACCTGGAGTACCGAAGCATAGGAATAGGTCTCGATTACATTTAGAAAGGATGTGGTTTGGGGGAATACCGTTTTCAGTTCCGGAAACGCATTGAGCTGTTCCTTCATTTTCTTGAAAAACGCTTCATTTAATTCTTCCCTAGTTCTCTCTGCGAGAAAACGTGCAGCGCCGGAGACTAAGTTTGTTACATCAAAATTGCCGATAGAAGAAGCAGGTTGTGTTAGTAAATTTTTCTGAGAGTCGGTGAGGCTTGCAGTTGTACCGGCGGGAAAATATGGCTTTAAGAATTTATTTCGACTTACAAGATCTGCAACATCTGTACCTGTTCCATAATATGACTCAAGTATACGTATAACTGTCGCATCGGTTATAGGAATATTTTTCGGAACTGAGCTGCCTTTGTAAATTTCAGTTAGGGCTTTGGCATCATAAAATGCTACCCTGTTCTGTGCCGTTGTTGGGTGAAAGTCAAGCAATAACATCAGCATCAATACAATTTTGTAGATTTCGTTCCTCATGATTATTGAAGTTTTCTAGTTTAGTGAAAATCAAAACTGGTTGTATCAATCGCAATTGGGGACGGTTGACTAAACCAGTGGAATATTTTGTTAAAAGGGTTTTAATTGATTGCGTGTTATAGATGAATTGTCTGTTTTTTAACCAGGATATTATCAGGCAGCATATACCAGCTACAATTGCAGTGGACTGACTAGTCCCTGTTAGAGCCTCCGGATTGGAGGATTTTTTATAGGAAAATATCGACTCTCCAAAACAAAATATATTTGTTTTTGATTGACACATTGAAAACTTAGATAATGTAATAGCATCGCTGCAAGATCCTACTGAAATACAGTTTGTATAAGCTGATGGATATCTAGAAAATTCTCTATTTTCATTTAGAGGGTCGTTCCCAACTGACGCAATAATTATATGATTTTTGTCCGCATGTTTCTTGATGAGAGATTCGAGTTCATCATCTGGACTAGACAGAGCAAGGCTCAAAGAGATAATATCAAAAGTATGTTCATCATTTAGGTATTCTGTCAATGCGAGTTTAAGTGTTTTTAAATCGAAGCTTCCATTTCTCGATATTTTTCCAACCAATAATTTAGATTCGGGAGCTACGCCTATGTGTCTTAATTGATCTGATGCCGCAATCAGTGAAGCACAATGAGTTCCATGACATTCAGCATCTTCATTGTCTGTGACTGTTGAATCGAGGACAAAATTTTTTATCTCACCTCTAATTGCTGATGATATTTGTTTAACGTCTGTGTTAATTCCAGTATCAAGGATAAGGGCGCTAGCTCTATCTCCTTTTTCCTTGAATTGATTCCATACTTTACTTATTCCGAGGGTCTGAAACCAGCGATCGTTAAAAGTACCCTCTACGACACTCTTGTCGAATGTTTTCTGTTTTACTCCACCACTCCAATAATAATTATCCCCGGCATCCCTCAGCCAGGTGTCAATATCATTATATAAATCACCTTTGTAAATTTCTCCATCAACCTCTATCTCACTTCCCGGTGCAAGATACTGATACGTCGGTGCATTGAGTCGTGGCTTGCCAACCCTTATATTTAGATGATTATTTATGACCGTAACTCTCATTATCCATCGATTTTAATCTTGGTGGCGTTACTTGCCGCTGATCCGCTATTTTTTTTCTGAATCTCCTCTTCTTTCGGGGCGATGGCGGCTCGCAAGCTCATCAGTTTGTTGAGGAGATCGAACCAGAATGGGGCGCCAAACGAAATTGCAATAGCGGTAAGAATCCACCCTAGGATACTATAACCGTCGCAATTTTTCCCTTTGCTGCTCCATCCCAGGGCGAGTAGGTCGTTTGTTTTTCCAATGTCCTCACTCACTACTTCCATCGCCTTGTTATCTAATCTTTCCTGTATTCTTTCTGTTATTGTCGAGTCCTTGGGTGATTCCACTGCCCGAGACGAAAAGAGGTTTGGGTTAGCTTTTCTAAAATCACTGGCCTGACTTACTATTCGCTTTGCTATAGCCGGATTGTTTTCCAATTTCTTGGCGATCTTGATACTATCCACATTGAATAATATTGCTATAAAAAGTCCTACTCCCAGCAAAACCATTTGGTTATATTTTTTGTAGACACCTGTACATTTATCCATCATTTCGGTGTACCAAATCTCTATATGCGCTCGAAATTTCTGTACATCTCCCTGTGAGTCTGCCCACATAGATTTCAGATAGCTCAAAGTTTCCGAGTCAATCTTGGCTCCTTGCTCCTGTTTCTGGTCTTCCTGGCATTTAGAGAATTTCCATGCGATTTCGGCATTATCTAGACTGTTTTGTATCGGCTGTCTAAACGATTGACCTGGTACGACATTTTGCCCTCGCAAAAGATCAATCACTACTTTTGAAAATGTTTCTTTGCTTATGTAGACTGGATTTTTCTTCAGAAAGATTAAGTCCTCAATCATGTATTTAATACCGGGATGCCGGTAGAAGGCGTTACCAAGTTTCGTCAAATCCTGAATTTCAGATTTATCGTCATTCAGCATTTGAAAAATAATTTTTCGAAGTGCTTTTCCTCTAAGCCCTATGAAGGTTACTATCCATTCGCAAAGTATAGTTGCGAGCAAGCTATAAAGAAGATAGATAAATATTAGCCCGATGACGACATCCAGTGCCGCGTTGTTAAACATAGCCTTTAAGGTTGAGTTTGAAATTGAATAAATTCACCACCTCGTTCTCCCTCAAAATTATCTAAAGCGCTTACCCTCTACAATACTGAAATTTCATTATTTCCCAACTAAATCAGCCCGTTAAAAACCGCAAACTGTACCAGTCCGCCGGTGTTCTTTGTGTCGGTTTTTTTGATCATTTTTTGGCGGTGGGTATTGACCGTGTGAAAGCTGATAAACAGCTTGTCAGCGATGTACTTGCTGCCTCTTCCTTCAGCGAGCAGGTGCAGAATTTCCAACTCGCGCTTGCTTAGGTTAGACTGGTGTTTAAACCCTTTGGTTTCAGGGGTAAACAGGAAATATTGTTTCTCGTCCTCCGAAATAAGCGATGCGAGCTGCTGTCCATTTTTCTTCCACAGCGAGATGTCGGTACAGCTGCCCAGCAAATGGGTAATATTTCCGTAGCAGTCCTGTCTTAAAATGGTATTTTGTTCGAGGATATGGGCTACTCTTCCGTTTGGTTTGATGATCCGGTAATCATAACTGAACTTGTAGCCTGACCTGCTTTCGGGAGTGACCTGGTTCAATACCTCTGAGATAAAGCCATTTAGTTTAACAATGTTAACTGCATCATCGGGATGCATGCTGTTTTCGTGGAACTGGTGGCCTCTTCCCACGTAGTGCAGATGTTCGTATCCGAAATATCCAAGGGTATTGTCACTAATAAAATCGAAGCCCTTGCTTCTGACATTCAGGATCCAGGTGACACAAGGCGACTGTTTCAGGATAACTGCCATTGACAGGCTGATGTCATTGAAGCTGAATTCTGTTGTTACGGATTCGAAAAGGCTTCCTTCGTCGGAAGGAACGCCTATGATCGGGGAGGTCGCTTTAGATGTTGGCATAACAGTAAAGTTATTAGTCATATGACAGTGGAGGGGAAATGTTGTAGAAAGTTTAACGTCTTGTAATGAGAAAATTTTGTAGTGAAACAACTACAAATCGCGAATCATTACGCTAGTGTGTATACGACTGCTTGCACTTGTGATATGCAGATCACTGCTAGGAACCTACTGAATGAGAATGAACAGGAAAAATGCTCGCTTCCTGCTTGCTGATGAAGTATGCAAATATGAGCTCTCCAAAAGAAAAAATCACTGTTGGAATTACCTTTTCACACCGAAAGTCACCTTAAAATAAATAACTATTTAGTTGAAATTCGTACCGATTAATAAATTCTTCGTGCAGCTAATGCCTGTTGATGTTAGGGCCGATGGCCAGTCCAATTTAGGGTTTTCCCTGATAAAGCCAGAGTTGCTTATTCTTATCCAGCAAATGGTCGATACCTCCTACCAAACCGAAAGTGAAATTTTCAAAATCTACAGTCATCGCCACGCAATTGGACCAAGTGAGGGCGTCGTATTCAATGTTGATGCCAATATTCTTAGTTCAAAAATTATCGGTGTAGTACAAAAGCTGGTAACAATCCGGCGGATAGAGGCATATCCGTCGTTTTAAATGGACAATTGCCATTTTGCTCGTGAGTACTTCCGTCATGCCTTATTGACTCCGGCCCTTACTGGTGACCTAGCGCGGAGTGAGACCTGTATGATCTCGAACAAAAAATACGAAATCATTATCGACCTCGCTGAAAATATTCCATAATGCGATCCCTAACTGCACGAGACAATATCCGCTTTTGGTTAACTGCACAGTAAAATGCCTCTAATTGGAAGAACACAGGGCATAGACCAGCCAGAAGTATCGGACTCAGGCGGGTATTAGGGGCTTCACATCAGGCGCGCTCGTAGGAGGAGCAGGCGATGCGTGCAGGCTGTACAGTGTTTTTCGTTAAAGTGATGGATGGGATATTTATTCGGGTCTTTGTGCATCATATACCGGAATACTATGACCTTCTTGTACTACAAACGCCGGATGGTCAAACCTCATACGGCGTCGATGATGTAGATTTTGCCCCAAACCCTAGCAATTTCCAGACTTCGAAGATGTTCTTTTTTAAAACCCAATCCAAATCATGCTTGACGGAGGCTCTGGACTTTACAGTGTTCCACCGGCACCTTTCGTGTTTTGATCACCAACTCTGGATGGCAGTATTCGACTTCGGGAATGCTCAGGAGGGACTGCGACAAATCGAGCACATCGTAGTCAATGTAAACCCCATATTAAGCAAAAGCATTTTTTGCAAACCCAAGCAGTTCTTTGATCGTTACACCTGCCAGCGTCAGGAAATTTCTTGCCCGGGCGTCACTGATGTTGTCGAAAAATCTGATAGAAAGTTACCTGTACAGATCTAATAAATATGTGCCGGTAAATTTTTTGTGCTGCGCCCATACAGCACAACATCGGTGTCGCGACTCTCGGATAATACGTTTCACTTCTTCCCTGAATGCAGCCGAATCGGGCCGAACGTGCATTTGTAGAGATGCACTCCAGATTCGGAAATGCGTTAAAAGCAGCTACATACTGCCAGAAGCTTTTCGGACCATCAATGGCCCTAACATCGTTTCAGCCTCCCCCTGCCTTATCCGTACACTGAATAAGTCATCAATTTTGGATACATCGTAACGCTGTCCCGCTTCGCCCTTAAAGTAGCATGATCTGGCTTCCATTAGATCATTTTAATGGATGCAAAACACTCGATTTAAAAAAAGCGACTACGTAACTGTCACAATCCCAGATCCTGTCTGCTTTTGATGGAATGATATCCAAGTTTGCGATAGCTCTCGAATTGCGCCTCATCGAAAAACTGGTCGGCGGTTGATTGCTGGGGAAACTCTGTATTCACCAGCGCGTACTCGCGGATATCCACCGGCTCATCCCCAGTCAGGGATGTTTTAATGTAAATGAGGGTCCCCTTTTCTTTGATGCCAGGATAACAGATCTCACCCTTGACGAGATGTCTGGAATTTTTATCCTTCTCTTTTTTCATAATAGGTGTGAGATCGATGATGATCTCTACACCAAAATCAATACGGCACCGTCGGATGGCATTAGCGAGCCCTTCACAAGTACCTTCCCGGTCCTGCTCCCCATCACCAAGCAGGATATATGAGCAACGCCGGCGCACCAGCTCATACAGTCCCATGTTATCGAAATGCCCTCCGTCTGAGAGGCAGACGTAGTTTTTGTTGATATCTGTTCTGCCCATAAGGTCACGTAGTAGGTAAATCATTCCATGCCATGGTTCAGGTCTTTTCCACATTTTAAGCCTGGTATTGCCAACCCACCAACCTAGTCGGACATTAAAAATTGTTAAGAGAAAAGCGAGCAACGCAGAGGTATTGTGTCCCTGCTGTGGATTAAAGGCCGCCCCGGAAATGGCCATTGCGGTTCCCATCGTCGGGCCACCATTTTCATTCGAAAACTGCTCCGTTGGCCGAAAACCATACTCGTAGATCTGGTCTATGTTGTAGGTTGACGCTCGCGTGGGACTGAAATCGTAGCCGCAATATAATGGGGTAAAAACAAACGATTCTGCTTTTCGATCCTGCCTGTCGAGAGCAAATACTACTGTTGAGTTGAGGGTAGTATTAATGAGGGGGAATGGACCAAAATAGCCATCCTCGACAGTCATCGCAGAGAATAAAATGTCGTCATTGGTATCAAAACCGGTAAATGAATTTTGTGTTTTTACACGATCTTCACGAGTCCGGGTTGCACCCATATATGCTCTGATAAGCCTGTTGCGATAAAAATGATGCAGCGAAAATTCATTCACACCAACCCGCCAACTGAAAACCCAGGTCACGACAATCAATGCCCCGGTAGCTTCTAGGTTTGCGACCAGATCAGCTGATTTATCCGAAAGCCAGCCAAGCGATTTGACCCATGCCATCAGCCATGAACCAATCAGCAAGAAACCTATCATGAAGATAAATGGTATTATCGTCACTAAGGTCTTTGTCAATTTTCCATTCTTTTGCGATTCGTCGGTCGATTCATAGGCCTTCTTCACCCCCCATCCGACTATTGCAATCCAACTACCCCATATTGTTACAACCAGATCTCCGAGTTTATCCCAAAGGTGTATAGATTTCCATAATTCGGGCATAATTAAGGAAGCGAAGCTGACCAGTACCCACAATGCAGCTACACGGTGTACATTGCCGCCTAGCATGCCCCACCATTCCCTTCGATGATCAGGAAAAAGGTTTCCCATCAACGCCATTCTGACAACGACTGTAAGTGAGAAAATCTCCAGTATGATAGGCAGCCCGGTAACTAGCGCCATTTTTTCGCTGTCAAGACCATACAAACAACAAAGCCAATTGTACATAGGTGGCATTTTTTCCCAAAACATATCAAGTAAAAATGCAAAGATAGCAGCAGCAATAACCGAAGAAGCAACTATAGCAATCCGGGTGGGCCATTTATCATATCCAGCGATCGCATTCGTGCCTTTTTTTACGCCCACAACATTATTCCGACCGAGTGCGAGAAGATCTAACCGCTTATGATAATTCCCTCTCCAAGCCAGGAGTATTAGTGACAGCAGCGTGGAACTTCCCACTGCCAGCAAAATATGAAGTCGGATATTTCCTTCGCTCCCCGGATGTTCATTTGCAGCAAAATAGGTGCTGATAGCAAGTGCGCACAATGTTCCCCACCCCAAAATCAGATCAGGTATCGCCATACCAAACCAGTTTATCCAAGACCAATCGAGCTTTCGAGACTCAAATAGACGCAATCGCCTGATTTTCTTGAATGTTTGGTCATTTTGCTTGTAGAATGTACGCATTGCTTCCGCCACGGCAAGAGCTCCTACAAAAAGCATTACGAAGCTGATTGAAAGCGCCCATCCCCAAGTCAACGGCGGTAAGACTGTTACCTGATCCTTCACCCATTTCCAGAATAAAAACATATCGGAAATCAGTGATAATACAGTTACCAGTATAAGCAGCAACACAAACTGATTGACTAGTGCATTTCTTAGCCAGGTCATTCCCGCCGCCCAGGCATCCGGCGACATTATGCCCACATTCGGGGTAAGATAATTGCTAAACATACGCAGCCAGCGAATAGGCCGCACTTCATCCGCCAGCGGGTCGGAACATTTTCCCGGATTGAGACGGTCGGTGATCTTTGAAAATGAGCCAGTCCTTTTGACCCAGGAATTAAAGAATGTTCCGACATAACCGCCGCCCGAGACAGTGGAAATGTAATCGAAATGATGTAGTGCATCAAGGTTAGCCAGACGCTGCAAGATGCCGAGATTGAAGGTTGCTGAACGTATGCCGCCGCCTGATAGCGCTAATCCCATCAATCTCATCGATTTTGCCTTTTCCAGCGGATCAAATACGGCGCCGTCACTTGTCGCTCCTGACGAGGCATCACCTTTTGTTTGTTTGCCGCCCGAAGCCACATTCATTTCCTCGGCTCTTGCTTTGCGAGCACTTGTAATTTCAATCAGCTCGTCACGAAAAAGTGTCTCAAATGGCAGTGGGTATTCCGTTCTTTTTAGCTTATCTAGTAGTTTTCCATCATTTGTGATTAAAATTTCAACTTCACCTAAGACATCCTTTGTCCACCAGGATGTGTGCATTTGTTGATCCTTCATGCTCAACAATTCATAATCCGAATCGTCCGGACCCTCAGGTAGATAATACTGCCTTAACCGAATCGTGTAAGGATCTTCTCTGGTTTTCTTCAATTCTTGGACGGCCTCAGAGGAAAGACGTCGCAAGCTTTTTGCTAGCGAAGGCAGGTTATTATGAATTTCTCCCGAGCTTTGACGCTGGCGTGCGCGAATGGAAGAAGATTGATCAACTTTTTTATCTGCAACCTGGACAACCTGCAATGGCATATATTTCAGAGCTTTGGCAAGGGATATCCGGTTTTCGCCAAATTTGTATAGCACCGTCCTAATGTATTGCCGCCAGAAAAAAGGGGGCCGGAAAAGCACATGATCTTCATTTTGCCAATGGCTAGGAAAGTCGAATCCGCCTACTTTGAAAGTTTTGCTTTCATCGAACGAAAGATGTTTCGAGAGCCAACCCAAAAGATTATATATAACCTTAAAATATTGGTCTTCCAGAAGTTTCTCTTGTGAAACCTCCTTGGTTGGGCTGTGCCACACAAGATCTCTTATCTTCTCTTTTTGATGAGGAGTAAGATTCTCAATTACCAATCGCTCCCACTTTAAACTTTTCCAGTCCGGATAATTCTTCAGTGTTTCAGAAAGCTCGGCGAGTTTGTGACTTTTCAGCATATCCTGAAAAAGCGTCAGGTAGGCGACAGATTCCTGGGTAAGGTCGGTAACTATATCCATGTGTCGGTTGAGGTTTACTAGGTAGCTTTACTAACTATGAATAGTGTGTAGGAGAACTCTATTCTGATAGACATCAACTTAAAATTATTTTTAAGTTGATGAAATCTTCGATAAATAAAGAATTACTTAATTTAAAAAGACTTGGCACGCGAACAATGATTTATCACAAATCGCCTAAAAATATTTATTAAACGGAACATACCTTTATTATCAACGAATCGATTCAACAACTGTCGAGCTCTGCAAATAGTTGTAAGCTGCGAGTTATTTCGCTTAAAGTAGTGGATTTAGAAACACGTGTGTATGATATTGAAGCTAAGCACACGGAGGTTCGGAACAAGCTTAAGGAGGCGCTAGTATTTAGCTGAATCGGATCTCAGTAACTTAGACTTATTAAAGGATTTTTTACCGATTGTTGAGAATCCAAAGATAGGCGATATCGCAGTAACTTCTTTTTCTAATGTGAGTAGTTGTGGCACAAAGACATTATATAAAGCCTGTTTTGCTATCGCGACTCATAGGCTGGCAAACGAGATTGGAGCATTCTTACTTTCCTTGTTGATCACCGATTCCCCGATGAAAAATATTAGTGAACGTGAGAATATTGACCAGTTTCAGAATTTTCACAACCTTATCTAGGAGCTCGCGACTTCTGAGTTTACTGATACGCAGATTATTCTGATAGATAAAGAGTATTTAAACCCAGTTGAAAACTCCTTTTTAAATATGTCGATTAGGCATGACATTAGATAAGCTATTTTATCCTCCACTTATTCCTTATTTCCAGGAATAAGACTTTATTGGGGCTAACAAATTTGTCAAAACGACCCAACTAAGCAATATTTCGTAATATAAAAAGTCTGCGGTTTAGAGACACTTACACATTGTTAAGTCAAATATTGGTACTGCAATAATTGTTCCCTGCAATCAAAATAAAGTAGTCAATTTTCTTCTAGATATCTTGCAGTATGGATGAGTATCGCTTAGAATGACCTTCCCCCGGCAAACAAGACAGCTGATAATTAGAGATTTTCGGTGGCAAAAACAGGTCAAAATTGTAATTTGTCACTATGAAAAAGTCGAAATTCACCGAGGTGCAGATTGCGTATGCCCTCAGGCAATCTGAGGCCGGAACGCGGGTCGATGACATCTGTCGTCAAATGGGCGTATCTCAGGAGACATTTTTTGCCTGGAAAAAGAAGTATGGTGGGCCGGGGGTTACTGAGCTTTGAAAATTGCGGCAGTTGGAGGAGGAAAACGCCCAATTGAAGAAGCTGGTGGCGGATCTAAGCTTAGACAAGCAGATGCTGCAAGATATCATTAAAAAAATTGTGAAACCGCCGTACAAAAAGAAATGGCCAATTGGCTTATTTCGAATTATCGCGTCTCAATTCAACGAGCGTGCCGGTGCGTGAAGTTGGCTCGGGCGATGTATTATTATAAACACCACCGGCGGGACGACACGGTGCTAGCAATTCGGATGAAGGAAATCGCCAATACCAGGGTTCGATATGGGTTCCAGCGAATTTTTGTGCTGTTGAAAAGAGAAGGATTCAGTGATAATCATAAGCGAGCTTGTCGTATTTATAAGGACTGTGGGCTGAATTTGCGAACAAAAAGACCCAGACGTAACCGAAGCGCCGATCACCGGTTGGAACGTCTCGGCACTCAAGGAATAAATAAGGTCTGGAGCATAGATTTTGTCCAGGACGCGCTCTTCAACGGTGAGCGATTTCGTGTCTTAGCCGTAGTCGATAACTGTATGGGGCCGCCCGGCGGTAAAATTTGCCATGGATTATTGGCAGGAAAATCGTTGAAAGGCATCGATGTTGTCACGGAATTGGCCCGGATTTGTCTTGCTGAAGGTTGCCGCCCTGAACGGATTCAGTGTGACAATGGCAGTGAATTTATTTCAAAAGAAATGGACTTATGGGCATATTCGAACGGTGTGACACTAGACTTTTCAAGGCCTGGAAAACCGACAGACAATCCGTATGTTGAATCTTTTAATGGGAAGTTTCGGGATGAATGTCTCTCCGTCAATTGGTTCTTATCTCTGGACGATGTTCGAGAAAAAATCGAGGACTTTCGATGGGAATATAACTACTTCAGGCCTCACAGTGCATTGGATGATTTAACTCCGAAAGAATTTGTTAATTTACATCAAAGAACACCGGAAACTCTACATTCATCCGTCTGAATACCTGGGAGGACGTCAAATTGGGAAGAAGATTTTTTGAAAAGATGAGTAAAAATAAGGAGTTGTGCGTCATTTGTGGCGACATCTTAAGATAAATCAAAATTAAAAAATAAATAATATGTCTGACATTTTAGTGATTCAGTTCAGTAAAACTGACAAAGAGCTTGATTCCGCAATCAAGCATTCATTCGGTAATCAAGCCGAATTTGTTCAATCTATGGGGTTTGATGCCGGGCATGATATTGTACAAGTGCTGCTTCCAGTTGTCCCCATGCTGGCTAAATTCTTATTAGATTACTTTGCCGTAAGCAAAAAAGATAAGGGCGGCGATTCGAAAAATATGTTGAAACGGGTCGTGATCTCAAAAGGTGGAATAGAGATTGCTGTTGAAGCTGAGACAATTGAAGACGTTGAGCAAATTTTGGAGGCACTTAGAGACAAATAATTGGTTTATTCGCGTTACTTTTTCAAATTTCTCACCGCCTTAAATCAAATATTACTCATAGATGACAGATGCCGATCTATTTAACGCACTAACTGCGTCATTAGGCGGGAGATTCCCCCGCGAAATTGCTCCCGATGCAGCTAAGGCGGCGTACGCCGAAATCGCAGAACGTGCAAACGATCTAATTGCCGTAACACGAAAACATTTGCCAAACCTACCAGCTATATATTTTGATTTCATTGCTAATAGTTCTATAAATGCCGTTGCGTTTAAGGCGGGGGGAAGGTATTTTATCGGAATTAACACTGGTACCATATTCATGCTGCGATCCATAATTGGCCGAATATTCTCTGACTCAAGACTGTTTAGAAGAATTGGTGATCCCGATAAAGAATCAAATGACTTGACACCCTTATTAGAATATTCTGTCGATGCAGATGAGCTGTTAAAAAAAATGCCATTGATGACACCACGTGACTCAATACGCGCTTCCTATGCATGGTTCTTGCAAGATCAGGCTATTATGTTTCTCATTGGACATGAAATTGCCCATATAACTCGGGGACACGTCGACTACCTTGCAAGCAATAGAAATATCGCGACAAAGGAAATTGAGGAAAACCCTACCGGTAGTCACAAAGAAATAATTCAAAGGCAATCGATGGAAGTAGATGCTGACGCCAGCTCCATTTATTCGAGAATTGATTCTTTACGTATTACTTTTGAAAATCCCACAACAATTCCGTTACCTTGGGCACCCGGCGCACAAGGTCCTGGTCAGTTGATTCAAGACTGGGGTGTGTCTCTCAATGTGTTATTCAACCTCTTCGGCAACAGGCTTTTTACTCTAAATCAATTAAAGGAGACGAATCATCCCACACTTCTTCTGCGACAAGCGTTCTGTAATGGAAAGGCCACGACAGACATAGTTCGGACATGGGATCGAGGACTTGAGTCGACTGCATTGATATCACTGACTGCCGCTCAAAAGGAAACTAACGAGGCGTTTGCGACATTACTGGGTCTCACCTTAACACCTATCGCGGAAAGAGACCAAGGAAATATTTCCGACTACGGAATGCAACTCATAGATGAATGGAATTCTCACCTACGTTTTTCAATGAAAGGGTACGCTTACGAGTTCTGATCCGATTCAGCAATAACTGATTTTCGAAAGTAAAATATGGTCTGCTTTTTTTGTCTTGCGAGGTCTTATGAATGCTCATTTCGAGTCTAGTCTAACACTATACTAATTTTGGGAGAGCTTACAGTAAGCGAGTGCTGCGAATCTATCGGAACATGAACCTTAAACTGAGGCGTAAGCGGAAAAGACGTATTCTGAAAAGACCGAAACTGACGTGGTTCCGTTTTGGTTTACACTTTTGCGGGTTAGTAAATATCTAAAATCTCAATTCTCATCCTGTTTGCCGGTAGTATTGCGCCTCGAAGGCTGCCGGATTCAGATAGTTTAAAGAGGAATGGAGTCGCCTAGTGTTATAGTATCCATCGATGTATTCGAATAGGACGGTCTTCAATTTCTCTATACTCTCATATCCACCTTTCGGCATATTTAGTTCCGCTTTCAGCCTGCTCCAGAACGACTCGGCCCAAGCATTGTCGTACGGATCATCGGCGCGGGACATGCTTTGTTTCAGTTTAAAGGTCTTAATCAGTTTCTTTATTTTGTGCGACAGATATTGGCCGCCGCGGTCTGAATGCACAATCATACCTGGCTCTACTCTACGCCTCAAAAGAGCCCTTTCCAATGGCTCCCGAACCAGACTTTCCTGCATATTGTCACCTAATTGCCAGCCAACTACCTGGCGTGAGAATAGATCAATCCAGACGCATAAATACGCCCATTTGCCGCCTTTTAGGGATATGTACGTGATATCGGATACCCACACACTGTTAGGTCTGCTTGGTTTGGGCTGGCCCAGCAAAAGATTGGGAGATACCCGTTTCCCATGCTTACTATCGGTTGTCCTTGGAATAAATTTCGGTGGCTGAATAGCCCTCAATCCTTCTTTACGCATGATTTCAGCAACTTTCCTGCGACCGATTTTTATACCCTTTTGCTTCAAGGATTCCTTAATGCGTCTGCTACCGTATCGCTTAAAATTCTGGATAAACTCCTTCCGAATCTCATGCTTTGGCCGGTTATATTTTTTGTCAGCGTTATAGCTTTTCCCATGCCGGTAACGATAGTAGGCTGTCCGACTAACTTCGAAAAGTGAGCACAGATAATTGATTTTTTGCGTCCGAGAAACTGAGTAGATCAGCTCATAGACGTCCCTGAGTCGGACTGGCTCAAGAGACCTAAGGCCTTTTTTAAGATTTCGCGGTCAGTTTTTAAGCGCTCGTTCTCAGCACGTAGCTTTGCAACTTCGGCAGCTAGCTTTGCTGCTTTATCGTTACCATTTTCTCCGCTATTCGATTTCGTCTTTTTTGTTGCCATCCTTCTCCAACGATAGAGAACATTCTCGGCAATTCCAAAAACCTCAGAGATTTCCTTTGCACTTCTGCCCGAAATAAGCATTCTGGTCATTTCCTGCTTGAACTCAGCATCGTAACTCCGACGAGTTTTTACCGATTTTTGGTCTTTCATTTTGCATCATGTTGTGCAAAAATGTGTGCCGCTTTTCGGAGCCACCTCAAACAACCACTGGTCGAAGCTAAAACGCTGAATGATGCCTGGAGCATGGATTTCCTCAGCGACGCGCTTAGTTATGGTAGACGTGTACGAATACTGATTGTGATGGATGATGCTAATAGGGAGGCGCTGGCGGCATATGTGGATTACTCTATTTGCGCTGACAAAGTCATACAAGTTTTACAGCAATTAGAATTAGAGAAAGGACTGCCATTATCAATTCGGACGGATAACGGGCCGGAGTTTATAAGCAAGAAACTGGCCAAATGGTGTGAGAAAAAGCAGATTGAGCAAAAATTCATCCAACCAAGAAAGCCAATGCAAAATGGATACAACGAAAGACTGAACAGAACATATCGGGAAGACGTGTTGGACGCTTACTTTTTTGATTCCTTGGAGCAGCTACGAATTCTGTCGGATAAATGGCTCGATACTTACAATAGCAAGCATCCGCATCGATCAATGAAAGGGCTGACTCCAAATCAAAAGCGCCTACTATTAACAGAAAATGCCATGAAAAAAGAAGAATTAATTGCTAACAATTTATAACCGAGTCTAAAACTGCACTGCTCTAAAAGGGAAGCTTACAATCAGGGGGCTATAATAAACATGTTCTGCCCCTGAACGGTTTAGGAATCCGGTACATTTGTGTACAGGGAACCGACCTACTTATTTTGGCCGGACCAAGTATGGATTTGGACGGCCCGGTTACTATTTATAGATGGATTGATGGTATCAATGCAGGGAACGAAAGTGTTAATTTTGACGAGACATTACAAAAAGTAATGGACGTTCCGTTTGGAAAAGGGGACGATCATGCAGAAGGTATGACATTGTACTCTTCAAGTGGTGGCGGCGAATTTGATTCGATTTTAGTCGTATATGATTCAGCGTCTCAATACCGCAAGGTAAAGGAAAATAGCTTGGTGGTTGATGTGTTTCGATTTCCGTGAGATTTTAAGGTGTCTTTTCCTTTATCTTTTTTTGGAAAATGATAATAGGTTCTTTTTTAACCTTATTCTTACATTGAAAAAATTTCCTTTTTTCAAAACCATAAAACGTTACCCAGGTTTCACCATCTTCAAAAAAACTTAACTTGCTGTAACCGTTGGAAGCAGACGAAAACAACAATCCTTCACCCTTGCCTACTGGGTGTGTTTTTGAGCCACTTCCGCTTACAATAAAATTGTGGTTCTCATTTTCAAGATATTGCAGCGTGTGTTCATGACCGCTAACAAAAGTAAATCTCCCTTTGTTTTCAACACCGGTGAGTAACGCATTTTTATATTCTTGGTAATAACGATGGTCAACATCTCCCTTAAACCATCTCACTGTCTTCCTTCCAAAGGTGTAGGAAAGTGTTAGAACAGAAACGGTACCAGTTGCAATTTTTAGCCATGTTTTGGTATTTTTTAGGAATGGTACTGCTCCTAATCCTAAGAGTACCAATGATAATGGATACCCAACCCAAGATGGCTTTTCTATTAATTCTGTAACAGGGAATAAAAACTGTTTAAAACCAAATTTTCCGCCATGAGGGCCATAAGTGTATGGCGGATGGTGCATTGCAATAACTACGTTCTTCGATTGTAGAGTGTCAATCATTTTATTGAAATCTATTGTAAATCGTTCGCCAACAGTACCTCCTTCCTTTTCTTTCTGATTCCATAGCTTAATTAAATTGTAGGAATCGATAATTATAACGACAACGTTGTTGGCTATTTCTTTGGCATACGGACCAATATTGCCATAGGTAGGCAAAAAATAATCTTCTCCACTTGTGCTTCGAGAACTGTTTAATGAGTTATTGACATACTTACGTTGCTCATTTGTGAAATCCTTGTCAAGGTGCCAATCATGATTGCCTGGAATGATTATCGGGTATCCTTTAAATGGTTTCACGGCATCCAACTGGGTGGAGATGCTATATTCGGCATTTTCACGCTGAAGTTTAAGTTTTTTTATTTTATGTTTTCTAAGATTGATATCACTGGTGTCTGGTTTTGGTGGCATACCACTAGGATAAATATTGTCTCCCAAAAATAAAACTGAACTATGTTCAGAATCCTTGGAAGGTATTTTTTTTAAATATTTCAAGACTGGTACGGTGTCGTTTTTTGCGGGTTTACGATCGTTTCTTTTGGAGTTACCTGCATCTCCTACCAAATACATAGCGTGCTTAGGAATTAAGTTAGAAGATGGTTTTGCATTTTCCCAATTTCGTCCGTTACCAAAAGTGTGTGGTTTGTAGCTTGCACACGAATAACAAACTGAAATCAAAATTAAATAAGCAATCAGTTTATAGTTACAAGTACTACCAATCGAGCTAGATGTTTCCATTCTTATTTAAATTAAAAGTTGAATCTTGAAATTTAAAATACCTTTTTTGCTCATTGCCGAAAAAATTTACTAAACCAGTAACCGCTGCACGGCATCAACCACCGGCTTGCACGTAAAAACATATTGATGATAATTTTGCAGCCTTCTTTGGTTGAAAATAATTTTAAGGGTCTTAATTCCTTCGTAATCGGCATTTTCGATAACCTGCTTTATATGTTGCCTGAACGAGGAGTTTTCTCTCGTGGGCAGCCAAGGAAAATCACACAGATTAATCAGAACATCAGGAGTAATTAAGTCTTGGACTGATTGAACATTGATGTTCTGAATCGATGTGAATGGAGGTTTAATCTCGCTTTTTCCATAATTTCCTAGGTTTCTGTAATTGTTCGTAAGATCGCGTCGGTCCTGGACTGTTGTTCTTCTCGCAATACGATCACCACCAACAAATTTTTTGGTACTTGCATACAGCAGATAATCAAATTCATCGTAAAACACATGCACGTTTTTTCCCAGCGTTTTTAGCTTATTATAATCGTATGTAAAGGTGTCGTTTTGACCAAAATTATTACGAAGTGTAATCCCGCTTTGGCTCATCGCGAGGTGCGTTACGTCAGATGCCATTAAAAAAATATTTTCAAAAATTTCGGCTGGTACATTATTTGGAATGAATGGATTGAGCATGCCGTTTACTAACTGATGTCCAAAGGAATGTACAACAAGGTTGAGAAACATACCTTTATCCTTCAACTTTTCTGACAACACCCGGAAGGGTTCAAATAAGTTATTGGCAGTAAAATTCTCTCCTGCACTTATCGCTCTGTCATCTGCTCTTTTACGACTTAATCCTTGAGAGGGCCATATCATAAACAATACCTTCGCAATCTTGTTGCTGGGGTTATTAAGGTAGTTCTGAACAAAACTGTTAAACAGATCTAATTTTAAGGAGGAAAAGGGTTGGAACCCATGTATGTAAATGAAAACGTGCCGTCTCGATGGATTGTGTAATCTGTCAATAGATTTAAGTACTCCGTCGGCAAAATTTCCAGGTATAAGGTTATTAAATCTGATATTTGCTTCTCTGGCAGGGAGTAAAACGGGCATAAAGTACAATTCATCCGGCGGTTGCTGGGTAAACATATCAGGTCGTCCGTCACTAAGAATTCGACGATATGATATCAGAAATTGCTCTTTATCTTCATTGGTATTTGTGGCAAATTCAGGTTCTATATCTACTGCGCCATTCCACACAAAGGCTCCGTTTTTTAGCTCATACCAAAGATCGTCTTCGTCGAATTTATCTCCAAGGGATGCTGCAGCAATTTCAACCACATCTCCGCTTTTATAATAACCTGAGATTGGAGCATTCACACTGGGGTGCATCACTCGCTCGTTAAGATCTCGATTTACTACACCTCTCATCCTGCGCGATTTAAAATGTTACGATTGTTTGCATCTGAATCAGCTGAACCTGTCTGTGTGCCTGATTTTGAGGTTATTGCCCTGGAAGTACGTAAACTAACAAGCTTATTAAGCAGGTCAAACCAAAACGGAGCTCCCAACGAAAGGGCCAGGACTGTGAGCAAATAACCCAACGGTGTCGACCAGTTCGATGAAGGCGAGGAAACAATACCCTGTACTTGCAGAATGTCCTCTTCAATAGAGGCTTTTTTGGCCGCCAGCGTTTTGATTTTTTGATTTAATTCTTTGGCGCTCAAGGTGTCTTTCGAGTTGGTACTAACCGTTTCGATCAGTCCTGCATTCTTTTCGGTGAACTCGATAGACATTTGTATAAGCCTTTCTCTCGCTTCTTTATCCTGAGAGAGTTTGTTGATAATTGCGATGGTATCCACATCAAAACTGACGGCCAGCACGCCTCCAATGACAATCAGAATAACCTGGGTCGTTTGTTTGAACCATCCAGTTGCTCGCTCCATGGTATCGTTATACCAGTTTTCCAGCAAGATTTTAAATTTCACAAGATCATTGTTCGCATCATGCAGTATCGAATCGATTTGATTGATTGTATCGGAACGTTCAGATGGCAGTAACGGAACAGTATCGTACCATTCTTCCAGCAAGATTTTAAATTGGACCAGATCAGGACTAGGCTGATCCAGGATAGACTTAATTCGTTCGACAATAGGTGAATTTTTCAGGTGAGGAGTTGGATTTTCTTCCGCAGTAATCGGCCACGCTCTTAATCCCAATTGAATCCTTAGTAGGTCCCCCACCTCCACTCTGTCTACCTTTATGGCATCGATCAACGCTTTTGAAAAGTTCTCCGCAGAAAGGTAGGAAGGCCGATGTCCAATACCCCCGCTTGACAAGTACTTAATTGAAGGTTGGCTGAAAAATTTGTCATACAATTCTGGATTTTTAAGGTTCCAGGATTTTCCTGTGAACCGCATTACGGTCGTTCCTAAACGTGCCAAGAAACTTGTGCCTTTGTTGTCAAATTCCTTTTCGTCCATCAGCATTCGCGACAATGCATAACAAAGATTTCTAGCTCTGAGCCCAAGAATTGATGAAATGATTTCCATCAAAATTGTCGCGTAAAGACTGTAAAGAAGGTAAATAAACACGAGGCCTATCACCACATCAAGCGCTACATTGCCAATCATATGAAATTTTGGGGTTTACATTTGATGACGACTTTTTTTTAATCGTTGCAAACGCGACAGATGGGTTGATACTATTTTCTTCGCATGCCTACACATTTGTATGAATACCTAGCGCTTCAAAGTTGAACATGGTACTTAACTGTTATTAGCCGCCTGTTGGTTACCAGTCTTCCGGGAACAAGTAGCAGTGTCTTTGTGAAATTAAAGTTGGATACATGTAAGTTATATATTAATCAGATATGCTGACATGAAAATCCTTACCAGCATTAATTTAAAATTAGTCACTGGTGCAAATTTTTTTATCGAAAATGGAGTTATGAGAAATTCACTGCCCTTTACAGCTTCTGCCTGGCGCTTTAAAGGACAACAAATAAAGAGAGAATGTCAATACTGAATTTTCAGTATTTTGGCGATAGGCATTAATATGCATCGGCTCCCAGATGCTGGGCCACCGATCTCCTGAGATAGGTGAGGTACTTATGGTGAAAAACTGCGACTATTAGAGTGTATACTACTTATAGTGTTAGACCAAATCATTGATCTTCAATACCCATCGAAGATAATCATGCTTAGATAATGCATGTCTCATAAATTCATCGAGGCCAAGATTATTCGTTTCGGCAGCATGCGGACGCAAGGCAACGGCATTTTTACTTGCTTCAAATCCATTCTTCAGAAACGACCGTCTCCGACTAAAAAAATGAACTCTGCGAGGTTGACCAATATACGACGAAACGCAAGGAACGACTCAGAAGTAGGCACATTGACGTGAGCGGTGTGTGGAAAGGGTCGCAAAGAAAGGCGTAACAAAACACTGATCCCATGGAAACTTGAAATTTATAATCGTTGGAGAATATCTTTCTGATGGCCCCCGATGTCACGTAGTTAACCGTTCAGCAAGGTGGAGGAGACCCGAAAAATATCTTCAAGGATAAAAACGGGAAAGATTTTCATTATGAGTTCAAAAAGTTAAAAGACCTTGGCAAAAATGTTTATGTCTTTCACGATGAATTCGATTACCTGCTTTACGCCAGCACAAAAAAATTCATGGAACGGGCTCAACTGGCTGACGAACTAACAGATGACGAGAGGCTGGCTAATTCCTTCGATTATTTGAATCTAGGAAATTATGGCTCTGAGCGGATCATCGCCGAAAGGCAGCTCGAGCCTGGTTTTCATTTTGAAAATGTTCAGGACATTATTTCAGCAGGAGTGTCTGGCGACCCGCTCGACTATGCTTTCAGGGATCTCAAAGAGTCTACAAAGACCATAATTAAGAATATCCGCAACGGTTCCACCTACGCCAAGATCAACTTTATGCGTCTTCCTTTCAACGCTATGCGCTTTCCCGACCACCACCGGTACCTCTACACTTCCAGGCCAATCGTTGAACGGGTACTGACTTTGCTGAAGCAGGGGAAACCTTGAAAAATTAAATCCAGTTAGTTTCGGGCACCCGAATTAATGCAAAGGTCCGCCTTTAATTGTAGCCTATCCTTTGCAGATTGAGATCCGAGTTATTTAAACACTCCGTCAAGTTGAGAAATGATTTTGCGTACTACTGGGCTTAGGATTTATTCTCGTATAAAATTCTGGTGCAAAATTCACAATTTCTCTTATGCCTATTTTTTTACCAGTTTAGTGCATGCTTAGATCCGTTTCGCATATGAACTACCATTACATAGCTGTCAGAAGGAAGATAGCCAAACTGATAATTGGTTTTACTACTAGTAGACTGAAAAACGACCGCTCCTTCGAGAGAGATTAATTCAAGCCTCTTAATATTCTCTAATGCTGACGATCCAACATTTAAAATACCGACAAATAGGTTTGGAAAAATCAGAGCGAGGGATTGAACGATTGATTTAACGGACTGAAAGTCAGCAAGACCTCTATCTTTTTGAAATCCCTTCCATGATGCACGGAAAACTCAAAATTCTGATAGATCTATGTAGTGTAATATATTGATTGTTAGTCACTTGAAGATGTTGAATATTGGCTTGTTACATAGAGATTAGGCAGCGGATGCTAGACAGGCTGCTATTTCAAACCTTGGCAAGCCTCCTCAGCCTAGTCTGATATGCCTGAAGATAATTCCTTTTAGAACGATCATTCAAGAACGAGGCGTTGACCAAGCGTTCGACCTTTTCCGAATTTGAAAGCATCGTGTCGAAGATGGATTTAATCAATTTTATATTTAAACCTGCTTCCTCCCCAAGTGTATGGAATCGTCTGGCAATATTCCCCTTTGATAGTTGACGGGACAGTAGGCCATCTTCCAGCGCGAAGTCGGAATCATTTACATGAAGGCGGCTGTTAAGAAGATCGTACGCGGGACTCAGCCTGAAATCGCCCATGCCGGTTTCAATTATCGAAAAGTTCTTAAAATGGGCATCTCCATTTGAAAATAGATAATTGAACATGATCAGCTTGAAAAGCCTCGGCGATTCTACTCCATAGATAGGAAGGTATTTCTTCATTACGCTAAAGAGGTCCAGATAGTTACCCAGGTACTTATAATGTTCCCCGTGTGTCTGGGGACTTCTGCTAGCCAAAGCAGCAAAATCCTCTACAGCCTTCTTTTTATTCTCGTCATCTACATCAAAGCGCCTGGTCAGATAGGCAGGTTTGCCGTTTTCAAAGAAAATAAGTGCATTGTCTGCCGTTTCAATGCCATAAACCTGGCGGGCTATTTGCATCGTCAAATGTTCATTGGCTGGCATTTGATCTGGATTACTACCGATGGTTGGTATCGGTTTAAGGATGTGCGTTCCCTGCTCACCCTCTCCAACCAATCTCAACTTACTCTTGACCTGAATTATGGAAAATTTTTCTTGAACGCCGGAAATTGACACCCGCCTTTGGCTCTGCAAGAACGCGGTGTTAGCAAGCCCACCGGAAGCTGGTGAATCATATGGTAATACATGTGATACTTTCGCTCCATTGAACATTCTTCTCAAGCATGCTCTGCTGTACGTATCATAGCCTTCGGCTAATGTGCCTGGACAATATTTGATAGTAGGCATATTCATGCTGAGTCGTTTGTCCGTTTGACCGTGACAGCTCCGATTGCGTCGTATTGCGCCACATTCAGTAAAAGCCCAAAATAGTCATCCTCATCAATTTTCAGGGACTTGCAGATAACATGCTTATTAACGCCCTCTGGCAACATATTAGCAAAGAATGGGAAAAGAGTTTTGGCATTATATACCTTGACCGATTTTGGCAGAGTGAGACTCACAGGAGGTTTCTGGCTGTTTGCTATCCAGGTATCTTCGTAGGTGAAGCTAAATGAACCGTCGTTATGCTGGATTAGCTTGCCAGCAACTTCGCCCTTGTACATAATTTGCGCCTGCCTCATAACTATTGATTCATCGATTTGATTTGCAGAAGGAGCTGCATTCCGAGTACATCGGCAACTTTCTCTAATGTGATGATGGTAGGATTTCCCTTTCCACTTTCCAGCTCTTTCAATGTTCTCAATCCAACACCTGACATTTCGGCCAGAGTTTCCTGGGTTATATTAAGAAGTTTTCTCCGTTCCTTTATTATGCCACCAACATGCATTGTCCTTCCTTTGCTAAAGATACTCTGTCAAAGATACAGCAAAAAGTGTACTATGGTGCACTTTTCAATGTTGGAAATGATTAGAACCGTGATAAATCTACAAAAAGTGCATCAAAATGCACTTTTTAAAAAACTGGCTCCTTTCGAGCTTTCCAGTATTTGACTGGAGATAGGGAAATTGCTATATAAGATATTTGCGTTCTGGAAAGTAAACGCCATTTTCGAAGAAAACCGATCAAGCAATACATTTCAAATTGATCCATCCCTGTTCAGGAAATTTCTGAATGAAAGCTGCTGAGTCTCTGTTTGCAATTCGCGACAGAAAATTGAATTTATAAGGCATCCTCATAAAATGATCAAATGATTGAGTGCGACAACTTGATATCATCGGTTATCGCACTCAATTAGTTAATCAATAATCTGCAAAAACATGACCTTCATATTCGCTGTATCCTTCTAAAAACAAGTCTCTGGCTAAGGCCTCATAGTCAAAATACTTTTCCAGCGTAGATGCCACGCCTGACAGCAGCCCGGTCTCTTCGACGTATTGGTAAGCATATTCAAGCGTGGCATCTTTTCCTGAGCCGCTGAAAAACCCCCGGTAGCTTTCCCCGAAACTTTCAAGTTGATCTTCTAACTCATATCGGTTGGATGGCCAATGGTTGATCTGCTTACAATAGATCTCAAACGCTTCGGCAGTCTCATCGTCCATTTCACCAATGGCTCCGAAATATTTGAATGCCTCTTTATGTAGGCTGCATTCTGATATCAAAAAGTCCGGGATATTTTCCCAATCTTGGAACATCAGCTCCGGATCTAGCTCGTTCCGATGGAACTCGTAGCAGTCTTGCAGGAACTCTTTAATGTCTGCATAGCCCGCCAGGTCAAACCATTTGCCGAATAGCGAACCACTGTTGTACTGGCCATAGGTTCCCACATAGATTTTTGGAGCATTTTCAAGATTTCTCATGATTGAAAGGCATTTAAGTTGCTTTGGCCCCGGCTTTGTGCTCAGGGCAATCGCTGCCTATCAGTCGAAGAAAAAATGACGGGGCTCGTCTCCCTGGTTGCAAGCCCATCCGGCGGTTTAAGGTGCGGCTGGCTGCCGAACGGTCAGCTAAAAAGTCGGATGACGGAGTGCAGGCTTGCAACCGTCATTTTTTGCTTTGTAACTTTCGTTTGCGCTGAACACGTTCAGTTAGCTGCTCATCGACATTTTTATAATTTGGTATCGAAATTCGGGTAAGGGGATTGAACAGGTGGAGGAATATGAATGGAGGTATTTTAGTATATGGCAAGATGATTGGAGACGGGTTATGCTCAAACCAGTTTCAATTTGTGTTGACTGGCAACCTTTCAGATGTCGAATGACATTACAAAGGTTTGAAGACTGGGCTAAAAAAATCACCTAGCTCGACAGCGAGCGCTTCTGCCAAGCGGACCATTGTGTTGAATTCGACATTCTTCTTCCCGTTTTCAATTTTGCTGATTTCGCTTCTTTCCATACCGATAGCTTCGCCCAAATCAAGCTGTATCATATTGCGATAAAGCCGAATTTCTCTGACGCGTTCCCCAAATCGGATGATTTCCTTCGAATAGCGATCTTTCACTTGCCGTGCATTTTGCGAAAGGTGCGAGCAAATGCGAAAAAATAAAGTGGGTTATAACTCACATTTTAATTGATTTGTATATATTTGTAACTGTTAGACTATATAATGACTCGTCATGGCGATAAGTGAACTCTCTCGAACGTCCGCGAGCAACGAGCAATTCCTGCTGCTTTTTCGCAGCGGTGACGAGCGGGCACTTAATTATTTTTACAAGCGGACTTATGATAGTCTGCTTTACCTTGGCAAAGCGCTGGTGAACGACGAGTTCCTGGTGAGCTGCATTCTACACGAGTGTTACCTGAAAGTTTGGGTGCACCGCGATAAGATTGAAAGCCTCCCTCATGCATACCGGTTTATCCGTCTCAATCTCCGTTGGCAGGTTTTGAAACACGTACGAAAACCTGCATATCAGATATACAGGAAAATGACTGAAATAGACCACTTGGAACCTTTCCTGGGTGAAAAACCAGATGTTGAAAGCATTTTCAAGGATGGCAGCGAAGGGAAAAGATGGGAAGAAATCTCGAAAGCGATATCTTTTTTGCCCAAACAGCGCCAGCTGATCGCAAGCCTTCATTTTCAGGATGGACACAGCCCACGCGAGGTAGCAAAAAGGATAGGAGCCAGTACACTGCATGTGACCAGCGAAATCCAGAAATGCGTTGATGACCTGAAAAAAATCGTAGTGCCAAGAGCAACTGTTCCTGTAAGGCTAGTAAAACAATACTATGACTATGACCATCTCCTAAGCGGTGAGCAGGCAGCAGTGTTCGCGCTCAGGCAGGATCAGAAGAAGTCTTTTGCGGACATCGCCTCAATTTTAGGCTGCCCGCAGACGCAGGTTCAACAACACTACATTAAAGCATATCAGATTATCAAAAATCACTGGAAGCAAAATGGGCAATAGATCATGGAAAAGCTTTTCAATACGCGGAAGATCCGCCTTTTGATCGATTCGGATGACATCGATCAAAAGAACAAAATTCTTGATACGCTCTACCAATGGCGCTACATCTGTTTCAAAGCTGCGAACCAGATCTATACCCATCATTACGTCCAGCAGCAGCTCCGGGAAATGCTCTATCTGACCGAAGGCGTAAGGGCCAGGCTTTCTGACATCAAAAAAGACGAGTATGGAATGCTTTCGACATCGAGAATGAACACCAGCTATCAGGTGCTGGCTCAAAACTACAAAGGCAGTATTCCGATGCATATCATGAGCGCTTTGAATGGAAACCTGGTTGCCAGCTTTAACAAGATGAGCAAAGCGCTTGCCACTGGCGAAAGTACTTTGCCTAGTTTCAGAAGAGAAATGCCAATTCCGTTCAAAGGGACGGATGTCAAAAAATTAAGAAGCAGCAGAGAAGGAGCGGTATTTCATTTCTCACTGTTCGATATTCCTTTCAAAACATACCTGGGCAAAACAGGCCACGACAAGCGGGAAATACTGCAACGCTTAGCTGCTGGTCAGGTCAAGCTTTGCAGCAGCTCGCTGGCGCTAGACAAAGGAAAGATCTTCATGCATGCCGTTTTTCAGACCGAACGGCAACAGCATGAGCTTGACCAGGATATTATCGCCGAGGCGAGCTTGTCGCTGGATTACCCGATCATGGTCTTGATCGGCAGCAAGCGCTACACAATCGGAAGCAAGGACGAGTATCTCTACAAGCGGCTTGCAATCCAGGCTGCCATCCGGCGGAAGAAAAAAGCAATGGCCTTTATGAATCAAAACAGCCAAAGGCAACTCCGCAAATCAACGATCGAGAATTTGATGCAATCAGAGAAGCGGTATGTCTCCCACAAGCAGCACGTATATAGTAAGAGGTTAATCGAGATATGCCTGAAAAATAAAGCAGCAACTTTGCTTTTGGTAGACCAGACAGAAAAAGAGCAGCAGGCCAAAGAAGATCCTTTCCTTTTTCGGAACTGGGGATATTACGGTCTTAAACAGAAAATAGAGCGCAAAGCCGAAAAGGCGGGAATTGCTGTGCTGATCGAATGAATTTTCACAGAGGCTGCTTGTACAGCCGCAGGATGAAACCACCAGCGGTTTCAATTAAGTGCCTAAGGGTGCATACAACTGGGTTAGCTTAATTTAATCAGTAAGCAAATGTGACCCGAATCAGGCAGGTAACCGGGACTGGTTACCTGCATTTTTCAATTACGTTTTATTCTGAATCAGTCGCAGCCTTAGGCTTTCTGCCACGCGGTTTTCCGCTATATTCCGGTTTGGGCGTTTCAGTCTCAATCGCCAGCTCATAGCCTTTGGTAGCCTGATCAAAATCAAAAGTCGAGATCTTGAAGATCAATTTTTCACCCTCGAAATTAAGGCCCCCTTTTTTCAGAATAACGGCTAACGGAATTACATGGCCGCGGCCACTTTTTTCAAAGGAAAAGGTCTGATCAGAACTTTGAGCCGGGACAAGATATAAGGATTTGATTTTTCGCTTTCCGTCCTGGGTACCGATTTTGAAATAGGTAGACTCGGGATCGATTCCCAGATCGCCGAGTGAAGTAGCCGGGAAAACAAGCTTACCGGAATTAGAAATGTAGCCAGCCGGCAGCGGCGCTGCCTTGGCCTCTTTGGTTTTTGGTAGGTTTTCCTCTGGGGAAAAGAATTTAATTGCTCTTAGCTTCATGGTGTTATGGGTTATTTCAGGCTAAAATAAGAGATCGGTTTGGTTTAGCCTATCATTTACAAATGAAGCCCCAAGCTTTTCCGCTTCCTTTTCCTCTTTCTAAGCTCTGGATTCTGGGTTGTCGTCGCGCTAAAACCAATCCGGTTTTCCAGCAGGCCCAACGAGTAATCCCTGCCAATATCAGAACCCTTTATCTTTATTTTACTCTGCATATGAAAAAATGCAATGCCCCGCCCCACATAGGTTTTGTATCCGTGCCCAAGCAAATGCCCTTTTAACTCCTGGATTGAAGCGACCTGGGGCATCAAACGATCAATCAGGGATTTCAGCTTTAAATGCGCCTTGTCGGCTAAATGAATTTGCTGGCCCAGGGTGCGGTTGATCCGCATGTCATGCGTCGGCACAAGACTCAGCTCATGTTCCATCCGGCGGCAGAACTTTCCGGTCCGCGCATAGTTTTTAAAATGATCGGCCGTATTCTTTCCGTTATAATTGATGCGGTTAGCGATAATATGAAAATGTAGGTTGGCTGAATCTTCGTGCTTAAAAACGACCATCTGGTTATGTTCGAAGCCAAACTCTTTGGCAAATTCTCTGCAGATCTGCATGATCTTGTCATTGCCGGGCTTTTCGCCCGGCGAAAAGCTGAAGGACTGATGCCAAACGTATTTGGTAAGCTTCTTGTTTTTGGAGTGGTTGTCTGTATACTGGCGGGCAAGGTAGTCCAAATCCAGCGTCCCGTCGGGCGCTGTTTTAAGGGCAAGGTTCTGGATGTATACCAGCTCCCCCCTGATGTTTTGTCCCTTGCTTTGCTCGTCTGCCGTGGTTTGCTGCCCCTTCTGATAATAGCAGTATTCCAAAATTCCTTTGGCGTAGCTGCCCAGTCCTGCTTTCCCGATCATCTGCTGGTTTGCTGGATGAATTCTTTAACCGCATTTTCAATCTCGTAGTGGACAGAGGCGATATCTGCCGCCTCGTTTTTCCAGGCAGGCGCAAGTTCCTGCAAGGGCCCTGCGTAGTAGCCCTCGTGTTTTAAAAGCAGCTCTTGTGCCCATCGCGACATGCTGCGGGCTTCGCGAAGGATTTGCTCTTTGCTTTCCCCGGCTCCAAGGACATGGCCCAGATAATCCGACAGGGATGTAATCCAGCAGTCGATTTCAGTAAGCGTCTTTTGAAAGCTACGGATCTCAAAGCATTCAAAAACCCAGCGGGTGATAAGGTCTGCCAGCATCCTGATCCGCTGGCTGCTTTGTTGCCACTGCATAGAGAGCATCTGATGGTCTTTCGTCTTTAAAATAGCGAGCGATAGTATTCCCGACAGCTGCTCGAGAATCCGGATTGTTTCAGCAGTCGTCTTCGGCAGCGTTCTTTTCTGAGGTCTTTTAAATGGGACATCCAGCGCCAAAGTCAGAAAGTACTGACTGGCTGAAAGCCCGCTCTTTTCTATGAGCTGATTGATCTGGCTTTTCTGGTCAGTGCTTACCCAGACCGAAAAGTGCTCCCGTTTGGCAGCGCCCTTTTCCTTGGGCGGCCTGCCTTTTTTGATTTGATTTTTCATGGTGTCTTATTGGCTTAGCTATGAGCCGATAGGCGAATAGCAGGGGTCCAGGGGTTTTCCCATGGCCAGCCCGCCGGGGAGTCGCATTTTGCGACGTACCGGCGATAGCTGGCTGTGGAGAAAACCACCGTTCATGTTTGTAACCGTTTGAAAGCGTTTACTTTCGTTCTAAAAAAACCGAGGTTGTTTAAAAGAATTTGAATCCGTTCGAAAGCAGCAGAAACAGTGCGTTCCTGTTTGAAAATTCGCCAGACAGACGGGCCTTTACTGGCTGCGAAGCGGTACCAGCACACGCTTCTCCTGGGAATCATAAAGGTAGTGCCTACCGATCTGGACTTCACCCTTTTTAGGTAGCGGAACAAGTTGCAGATACAAAACCCCATCGTGCTTGATGATCTTTCCCTGCTGCATGATCTGCCTGAAAGCCGGAGCGTTTGGGTACTGCTCCAAAATCCTTTGCCGCTCTATATACTGCTGTCCATGTCGTATTAAAACATAGAACAAGACTGACAGGACAATGCCGGCAATCGAATAGGGACCGCTTACACCCAAGCCGTAGAACAATGCCTGGTTTCGGTCCTGAAACTGCAAGAACCGTTTCCTGCCTTTCAGCTCCAAAGCTGCCCGGTCAATGGCGGCGATGGATTTGCCGACCCTATTTTCCAGGCTTTGGAAATGCTCCTGGGTTTCGGTCAGAAACAGGGCTGACCAGTCATCGATCTCGTGACCGTACTTAGCAGCATACTTGCCCCTGGTCTGGGTGAGACGGTTGGGTTCGGCGTTATTCATCGCTGAAATTCTCTTTAAGTTCCTTTTTTAGCCTGAGCCTTGCGCCCGGTGGGTAATCTTTGAGCGCGTAGCCATTCCGGATACCGTCGAGTATCTGCCCGCCTAAAAGCGAAGCTGGTTCAAAGTCGCCGAAGCGTCTGAGGTCAAGCCCGAGCGCGGTGCAGTTATCCTCGAGCTCTCTGGATAAGCCCGGAAACTGGTTAAAGCCGAAAAGGTTTTGCCAGATCACTATCTGGAATTTTGAATTCAGCGCCGCCCGCATCTTTTCCAGAAACTGAATACTGGCCAGATACGCTCCGCCGCCACCGATGATGATGTGGAATATGGCCATAATTCCCAGCTCGTCGCACCACTCTTTTAAATCGATATCGCGGGTGATCAAAGCAGGCAACTGCTCGCTTTCCGGAGCCCCGAAATCCATAAACACTTTGTCGAAGGGACTATCTACCAGACTTTCCACATAGCCGATGAAAAGGTCCCGCATCAGCCTTTCACGGTTGTCTAGCAGAGAGAATGCCTCAAAGCGGTTCTGGCCCAGGAAAGCGAGTTGCCTGGATGATGTCTTTGTTGAGCTGTCCAGGTCTACAAATAGGGAAGAGCCGCCAGCTTCTGAAAGAGCTCTCAGGTAGGTGTGAAGGCTTTTGCCCACACCACCTTTGGCCTGGACGATGAAGTGAAATTCCTTTTTCATTGTTTGTTTGAGTGTTTTGATTTAAACTTAAATTGGTCTTCTAGTTTGATTTCATCCGGATCGGTTACCTTGAAAGCGCCTGATTGATTGCTTTCAGCATATGAGGATTGATCCGGCTTTGGTTTGGGCTTCTCCACGGGCCTGGGAGGACTCGCGGTTTTCTTGTCCTTAAAGTAAAACCGGCAATAGCGCACATCCTCGGCCGTGATAAGTCCTGGCCTACCCAATTTGGCGCTGATGAGACCGGCGATCCTGGCGCGCGTTAGTCTGGCAAGTAGATCGTCGCGAAAAAGCTCAAATAGTGCCTCCCTGCGTTTTCGGTCCTTTTGCTCGAAGAGCTCGATCAGCAGCTTCTCATCGATCAGCATCGGAGTCAGCAGTTGTTCCGGTAAGCTCTATACGACTGCCTAGTTGCGGGTGAAAAGAAGGATCGTAGCTCAGGTAGCCGTAGCTGACCAGCTCCCGCATGCACTTATGATAAGTCGCACCGGATTTGATCCTGGAAAAACCCATCAGCTTCCGGCGGCTGGCATGAAACGGGATTTTTTGGATTCCGTTACCGTAGTAAAGAAGCGCAGTGTAAAGGCTGATGTGATAGCAGTTGAGCCGGTCGTCGGATTTAACCACTTCAAGTGCCGCCATGCCCATAGCAGCACTTGCCTGATCGGGCCTTTTCATCGCTTGGAGCAGTTTTGGTTGAGCATGGCAGCGATGTCACGCTGGCTGTAAAAAAAGCATCCGCCGATCTTGGTGAACCTAAGGTGCCCCTGGATGCGAAGGTTCTGCAAAGTGCCAGGTGAAATACTCAGCATTTTTCTTACCTGGGCGCTTCTCAGCCAGGTGCCCTCAGAAGGTTTGTCCTGGGAAAGGATGGATTTGAGCTCTGCAACGATTTCTGTTTTTAGGTTTTGCAGATCCTCTCTGGTGATCATCTCTACATTCATTTTTGCTGCAAGTTTTTTGTGAAACATCCCGGCATAGACTCTGCCGGCTGCCTGCAAAAATGAACGGGAGAGGGCTGGTTTCAATGACCAAACTTAGCAGCTGGTCATCACTTAGCTGGCTTTGAACCGGTCAGCACGATTGTGAAGAGCTGCAAATCCTTAGGTACCTCGACTGCCTTGCTCGTCTTTTCCTTCTGGACGGGAAAGTAGTTGCGGGCTGTTTCGATGGGGATGGGCTTGCGGTCATGCGTGAAATATTTACTTACCAGCTTATACCAAGCGCTCTGTCCTTGAAAGTTGAAAAGCCTGCGCCCATCGGCAAGGACTAGGTCTTGCAGTTGATGGATGAGGTGGATGAAAGCACCCAGGTGCTTGTCGCGGATATCGATCTTTGTGCTCGGCTCAAATTGCCGAAGCGCTTGGAGCTGATCGCTAAGCTCTGAGATTTGATCTTTCAATCGAGCGATTTCTTCGTTCTTTTCGGCGATGACCACTTCCAGTGCCTTTGATGAGTTCCACTCATCGATTGAGCTGAGGAGCTTTTGGAATCTGGTGAGTTTCTCAATTTGCCCTTTCGCGCGAAGCGCTTTTCGGGAAAACGGATCTATAAGCTTTAATTGCGCGATCCTCGTTGAAACGATGTCCGAAACATAGCGGTGAAAGTCATGCTCATTGCCTGAAAATTTGCCTAGATAATAAGCAAGATGGAAGTTGTAAAAGTCAGGAAACTCGCTTTCATCCAGCTTGTAAAGTTTTAAAAAGAAATGATTGTCGTGGAAAGCGCTGCGGATGAATGGCGTGCCGATTTCGAATTGATGCGGTTTGAAATTCCACGGATCTCGAATTTTAAAATAGGAGTTTAGCATGGTTTTTTAACCATAAGTTACATGTCGCTATGGAAAAATGCAAACGGCGCCATCCGTAAAGGCTATTGGCTTGGATGCCAGGCGGTTTACCTGGATAATTCGGGGCCATTGACCACTACAATTCGGGAATTACATCGATTTTGATCTTCATGGCCTGTTCTTGAAACAGTGGCACGCTCAGGGGCCGGCCCAAAATATCTTCCAGCTCATTAGATGGATATTCGATGGGCCCTTCGCCGTTTCGCCCTCTAAGGTACGGGTGCGCTATATCCCCTTGGATCGGGCCCGGCCGGACGATGGCTATCTCGATGACCAGGTCATAAAAGGGTCTTCATCGTATTCAAAGTTTGAAAGTATTTCATCAGTTCCTTCCCAAAGCCATTTTGATTCGGCAGAGATTGTAAAACCTTTTTGCATTGTCATCCTTGATGATTTCAGCAAGTTCAGCAGGCAAATTTTTCTCTTTTGCCAATATCAACAAAGAGTAATTCACTTGCAGCAAAACATTTTCGTAAAGTTCGGGATTGAAATTTTCCATATTCGTAAATTCTTTTACTTTTAAAATATGGTGTTTTTTTATGCTACTCAAATTATTCGCAGCGGATGATTGTTATATATGAAAATATCAACCATGGAGAGACATTTTACTTGCTTAGGAGACACCATAGGGCACCATCTGCAAAATATCACAATTCCGGTGAGTACCATCGGCTATAAGCCGACACGTGAAGAATTTAAAGCGATGCTTCAGTACGCTTATCAGATCCACGTTAACAAGATTAGAATTATCGTTGAATATTTGCCAGACGGCACCGTTCGAACACAAGACCTCTGGGATGAAGAATAGAAAAAAAACACTGCTATTAACGGTGGTCTTTTTTGTGGCTACCGCTAAATAAGAAGCATTGCGATATAGGATTAAAAAATTGCACTTTACCCCCTCACTTAAACTTTCTTGTATCATGGCAAAAGTAGGAGCTTTTCATTCCGTTAGACAAACTGTTTATCACAACGATAACAAATGCACGGAAGGGAACAATATTGAAAAAGAAAACCTGCGATCATGGACAGGGGGCAAACCACTTTGCCAACATTGCGCTAGATTGTAGTAGTAGAAGAGTAATCACCATTAATAAAAAAGCCTCTGGTCTCGTAGATTAGAGGCTTTTCTTTGCTATACAACAAGATTCCAGTTATTTGGCGTAAGTTGATATAATCATTTCCGATTTTTTAATAGAGCTTATAAGTAAATTTTTCCAAATTATTACCTCTATCATAATGAATAGTAAATTCTCTTTGTGGTTTAATGAAAAATGGAAAGACCCAGTTTGGTCAAAGGTTATAGCCGCTGGAATCTGCGCCGTGTGCGGGATAATGGGTACTGCAATGTTGTTGCTGTGGAAAACATTTGATCCGAAGACTTTTACGAAGTTCTGGAATCTGGCAGTAGGGCGTTTGAACGGGAGGTTATTGCTGCCACTTTGGGCGGTAATCTTAGTAGTGTTGTTGATTCCCTTGTTATTCTCGATTATTAGAATGACCCTTCGATATAAGGAATCGAAGAGAATAGTTAAGCCTGAGAGAAATCCGGTGTTGGACGCTCAAGTGGGAAATTACACGTTTGAGGAGCTGTATAATATTCTCAGAAGTGAAAGGCTTAGAACTCAGACAGCCAGAATGGACGCCGAGCGTGTTGCAGCTCCTGAAACAGTATTATTGTCGCAGTTCTTGGAGAAATATGATGAATTTAAAATTGGGATTTCTGGCGGAGAGAAGTTTGTATTGCGGGCTATGGGAGAGGTAAACATCGATGACGGAGGATACACATTTGACGTATTGGCACCAAAATTGATGGAATACGGATTACTTGCGGCTACTGAAACAGATCATAGCATATCCGGACGGCCAGAGATATCATTTAAAATAAGAACCTATAAAATTTCTGTCGTCGGATATGCTTTCCGCGACTGTTTGGAAGCGTTCCTGCCAAAGTATGAACGGGCAATCTATCGGGTGGGCAAGTAAATTCAAGCTCCTAAATAAAACTCCAAATATTTTACTAATTCCTTGTATATCATAATTTTACGATTCATTTCAGCAGCATCCTCTTGCTGCTAAATTGGTCTAAATTTTTTTGAGGTCTCCTGATAGCTCATTTTTCGTCGCAATCACACTTTGAGTTTCATAGCCTGTGCGGTGACCTATATGGTTCTACAACTTCAATGCGTCGATATTTTTTACCAATCAAGGTTGCTTTAGAAACAATGCTGGAAGCCAATTAGTAGACTGAAGGTATCGACCATCCTCGATAGGTTTTGGCTCGACATTGCACCTCAACCTTGTTTGCTGTGGAATAGGACTTATCCAGGTCCTAGAAAGTTTGTGTTTTGAAAAAAATGAAGCTTAATTGCTATTGAACCCTTTTACAATACCATGATCAAAGAAAATCTATTCAAGCTGATCCGTAGCGAAGATGTTGTTTTATGGGCAGGAGCCGGGATGTCAATTTATGCCGGGTATCCGTCAGGTAAAGACCTTACAAAAATTCTAAACGACACAATTGAGGAGTCAATTGGCCCGTCAGCGCCAAAAACGCAGTCCCTGATGGAGGCGGCAGGAAATCTTGTCGATTTGCAACGAGGAAGCCGAAATGAACTAAACGAAGTTATTTTCAAGACTTTTAGGAAAGCACCTGAAAAAACTAACGTACATGAACTTCTCCGGAAAATTCCCCATATAAAGACAATTGTGACCACAAACTATGATTGTCTTTTCGAAAACGTTTACGGGCCTGATGCACGATGTATATATAGGCCAGACCAGGTTGCCAGTTTGGGGCAGACAGAAGTGGAAATTTTTAAGGCACACGGAGACCTTTCGGATCTAAACAGCATGATCATTACACGAAGCGACTACGAGCGGTTCTTCAGTAAGGATGCCGGACAAAACCTTCTTTGGAATGCGATCAGGGATAAAATTGCGAGGCATGCGATCCTTTTCGTTGGATATTCTCTGCAAGACACAAATGTGTCGGTTATTCTTGATAGGGTTGTTTCTGAGCTTGGACATAACCGGAAGCAGATTTTTTTTGTTGACCCACACCTTACGCCGTTTCAAAAATTATCGCTTGAGCGTAAAAACATCCAGTGTATTGAATGTAATGCTGAGGAATTGTTTGAGGAGATAATCGCGGTGCTGAAGGAAAACATCGCCGATGACTTTAAGCGGGAAAAGGTTTCAATCAAAACGGCCGGAAAATTCCTAAAGCATCAAAATATTGGATCGAACTTGACCATTGCAGATGGAAAGCCCGTCATTTCACAAGTTTACCCAATGGACAAAAGCACTATTGGGCGATTAAGTTTTACGCTTGCCGAAAACGATAAATTGGTTAAGACCCTGAACGAATATATCACAGGAGAGAAAGTTGGAAGTATAACCATTCCTGCTGAAAACATTAAGCGAAGTGACTTTTGGCTTGGCGGGACGAGAATCGCAAGCAACGTGGGTTCTTTGACTATTAAAGCAGTCCCGGCAGGTACCTGGCAGGTAGATATACGATTCAAGGACGGCTTTGAATATGAAGATGCTAAGGTCGAAGTATTCGGAAGAAATGGGAATGTTCTAACAATACATCTGCATCTAAAAACGGCACTCGTTGAAATCCAAATTGATTTCGCAAAGCGAGACGATAAAGGATGGGAAACGACTTTCTCCCACACTCATCCCGACAAATGCGGAAGGATGACTGACCAGGTTAGGGATTTTACTTTCCTGGCAAAGTTGGCTGATGAAAAAGTATTTACCGTCTTCCACGATGGAAAACCTGTACACACCGGTAACCTCTTGATGCGGCCCCTTTTTAAGATGATTGATTTTTACCGGAAAATATTCAACGCGTGTAGATCTATTGAAGTGGCATATAATAGAACGTTTCGTAACATTCCTTTTGGCGCATTTAATGAGCATTCGATTGCCAAAATAAATGAAATATGTCTCGCCGCAGGTACGGAGCCGGTGCATGAAGAATTTGACTTAATGGAAGTAACCCTTGATAATAATCCCGATGAAAGGATTCGTGAGAAACAAATCATGTTGAATTTCGGAGGGCAAAATATTCAGCTGCATTCAATAACCAGTGAGGTTGTGGAGTTATTTGGGGAAACGTTCGACCTGGGCATATCGGTGACCGAAGTTGTAAAGCCAGTACTTGCAAATCGGACGAACTTCGAAAATGGCACAGACGAATTTGCGATAATTAGAAGCAAAGTCAGGAAGCGAATGAGATTCTACGTTCGTCTCAGCAAATGAGATGTGACTCTCTCAGGGTGATTCTATCGATAGAGAAGGCGGGTTCGCCGTCGGTAAAGGTTTTACTCCTTTTCAGGAGCCGCTTTACCGAATTATATTCTGGCGTAAACCTGGAAAATTCGGTGAAACTGACCACCTCAATTCGGTTTAAACTGACCACCTGTTCCGCGTGAAATTGACCACCCCAATTCGGAGTAAACTGACCACCTGAGTTCGGAGTAAATTGACCACCTGAATT
>NZ_JAMOZL010000014.1 GCF_023667495.1 Dyadobacter sp. MSC1_007 | reverse complement strand
ATATAATTTAAGTACAATATTTGATTCAGTAAATCAGCCGGAGAGTCATATTAACTTAAACAGAATATAATTATGAAAAAAGTCTATTGTACAGTATTATCTTTGATGGTTCCTTTTTTGGGTTTTGCGAAGTCGGGAGAAGAGGAAAAGGCAGTAAAGGCAGATACAACAGTGGTAACGGAGGTGAAGGATGAAGAAGAAGCCAAAGGAGCATTTGCTTTCTCGGGTTACCTGGATTCCTATTACATGGCTAATTTCAATAAACCAGCTTCGAGGTCAAACATGGGTGCTACCAATGCACGTGTGTTCGATCAGCGCTCGGGCCAGTTCTCTCTCGGTCTGGTTCAAGCCAAAGTTGCCTACACCAATAGCAAATCTGAGGCAGTCGTTGACCTTACCTTCGGACCTAATGCGAACCTGGGTAACTATGGAAATGCTTTGTTCAGCACGGCGCTTGCTATCAAACAGGCTTATTTTACTTACAAATTCACCGATAAGTTTTCGATGACTGCGGGACAGTTCGGAACGCATATCGGCTACGAAGTGATCGACGCACCGGCTAACTTCAATTACTCGCTCTCGAACCTTTTTAACAACGGTCCTTTCTACCACGCTGGTTTGAAAGCCACCTATGCTTTCTCTGACAGAGCATCGCTAATGGTAGGTGTAGTAAACAATGTGGATGCTTTGGGTGATAACAACCGCGCGAAAGGCATCATTAGCCAGTTGTATTTTAAACCTGTTGAAAACTGGAACGTGTACCTGAACTACATCGGAAGTAACGAGGCCAACACAGACAGCCTGGGAAAACAGCCTGATGGCTTCTATCAGATGTTTGACCTTACAACCAGTTTTCAAATCACTGAGAAATTTCTTTTGGGCTTGAATGCCGCTTATGGTTCACAAAAAGGAGATTACCAAGGTTACGGTGGACCAGTTGACACCGAGTCATGGGGAGGTGTTGCCGTATATGCGAACACAGCCATCACTGACAATTTTGGAATCGGTGCTCGTTATGAGTATTTTAACAATGACAACGGCGTACGTGGCATGCTGACAAGAGGCGGTGCCGGTACAAAAGTGAACTCAGTAACACTGACAGGAAACATCGGTCTAGCCGACGGCCACATTCTGGTAAAACCTGAGTTCCGCCTGGATGCTTATCCAAAAGTAACAGGAGGCGAAGAGCAGCAGTTTGAGGATTCTGATGGCGAGTGGACAAAAAACAGCCAGACCACTTTCGGATTAGCATTTATCTACAAGTTCTGATCAGTGCCGCATTTTACAGGAATACCTTCTTAATCTAATACAATAACAATAATTTACTACAATGGAAAAACGTAATTTTATCCCACTGATTATTCTTCTGGTAATCAGCATCCTCGGTGCCTTCGTACCCAATGTTCCCACGCAGATCATAACCGAAGGCATTAATTCTGGTGATACTGCGTGGTTGCTTGTCTCTTCCGCGTTGGTTTTGCTCATGACTCCCGGTTTGGCTTATTTCTACGGGGGAATGGTTAACACCAAGAATGTGATCTCTACGATGCTCCAGAGCTTCATTGCGATGGGGGTAATTAGTGTGATCTGGATTGTTTTTGGTTTCAGTATCGCATTCGGCGACGACATCGGTGGTTTCTTCGGTAACCCGACTACCCACTTTATGTTCAAAGGTGTTTTGGACGGCCCGATCTGGGGTACTATTCCTTTCGCCCTGTTCGCAATGTTCCAGTTGAAATTTGCGGTGATCACACCTGCACTGGTAACTGGTTCGATGGCTGAACGTATCAACTTCCGCTCTTACGTTCTTTTCATTATTCTGTTCTGTATCTTCATCTACTCTCCGCTTGCCCACATGACATGGCATGCAGAAGGTATCCTTTTCAAAATGGGTGTGCTTGACTTCGCTGGTGGAACTGTGGTTCACATGTCGGCTGGCTGGGCTGCTCTGGCAGGTGCATTGTACCTGAAACGTCGCAAGTCGCTTTTGGAAGACCACGTACTACCTCCTGCAAACATTCCATTCGTATTGTTGGGAACAGGTTTGCTTTGGTTCGGTTGGTTCGGTTTCAACGCCGGTTCTGCTTTGGCTGCTTCACCGTTGGCGGTTTCAGCTTTCGCAACAACTAACACTGCTGCCGGTGCTGCCGGTCTTGCATGGGTGCTTTTCGATGCAGCAAAAGGCAAGAAAGTTTCAGCACTTGGTTTCTGTATTGGTGCCGTTGTAGGTCTGGTAGCAATCACTCCTGCTGCCGGTTTCGTAACGATCCCTGCTTCTCTGTTCATCGGTACTGTTGCAGCAATCATCAGTAACTACGTAGCGCACCTGCGTACCCGTTCTACATTGGATGACACACTTGACGTATTCCCTTGCCACGGTGTAGGTGGTATGGTTGGTATGTTGATGACCGGTATCTTCGCAACAAGCGCTATTAACCCGCTTGTAACGGATCAAGGTCTTGCTTTCGGTGAAACCAAACTTTTCATCAACCACGTGATCGCCCTGGTAGGTGTATCTGTATTCGCATTCGCAGGTTCACTTCTGCTGCTGAAAATCACTGACCTTATCCTTCCACTTCGCGTATCTGAGCAAGATGAGAAAGCAGGTCTGGATATCAGCCAGCACGACGAGTTTCTTGTAGAAGCAGAATCTTAATAGTAAGCTGATAAAGACGAAAGCCCGGCCAATTTTGGTCGGGCTTTCTTTCTTTAGTTTCTAGCCGCCGAGCTAAGGCCGGGTTAGTCCCTAGCCGCCAAACCTAAGCTAGCGTAGTCCCTAGCCGTCGACATAAGTCGACGGTAATAGATTATTTTTTAATAGATTTTTTTTAATGGATTAGAATTTCTTCTTGGAGTTCTGTTACCTCCATGAGGTTTTCTCCGTTGATGCGATCGTAGCGGATTTCCTTCGTCTCGTTGATCAGTAGCGGGTCGTACTTTACGGCTACGCGAACGTAGTTGCCTGTAAAACCGAGCATTTGTCCGTTTTGGACCTCATCTTCGAAGAGCACTTCGCCTGTTTTACCTATTTGGCCTTCGTAGAAAAATCTTTTCTTTTTATCTGAAAGGATGTGCAGCATCTTGGAGCGTTCGGCCCTTTCATTTTTTGGTACCACCGGCTTTATTTCTAATGCTGCGGTGTTTTCGCGCTCGGAGTAGGTGAATACGTGCAAATAAGAGATATCCAGCTCGTTCAGGAAGCGGTAACTTTCTTCGAAAAGCTCTTTCGTTTCGCCCGGGTGACCAACGATAACGTCGACGCCAATGCAGCAGTCGGGCATCAGCGATTTGATTTTTGCTACGCGCTCTTCGTAAAGCTCGCGCTTGTAGCGGCGCTTCATCAGGCCAAGCACTTTGTTGGATCCCGATTGCAACGGAATGTGAAAATGAGGCGCAAACCGTTTGGACTGGGCTACAAATTCGATGATTTCGTCGGTAAGCAAGTTTGGTTCAATGGAGGATATCCGGAAACGGACAATGCCTTCTACTTCGTCCAGCGCTTTGACCAGGTCAAGGAAAGTTTCCTTCCGCTCGCCGTTTTGCAAACCAAAGTCGCCAATATTGACGCCGGTGAGCACTATTTCTTTTACGTCACGGGCGGCAATATCCTTGGCCGCCTTGACGATATTCTCGATGCTGTCAGAGCGGCTTTTGCCCCTTGCAAGCGGGATTGTACAATAGGAGCAGGGATAGTCGCAACCGTCCTGTACTTTCAGGAATGTGCGCGTACGGTCGTTGAGCGAGTAAGATGTATGGTATTCGACAGCGTTATCAATGGTAGAGGCTATCACCTGTGCTGGTTGGCCGAGAGGTGTTTTTTCAAAAGTATCGATCAGTTCTACCAGTCTGAATTTTTCGGCAGCGCCTAGTACTGCATCGACACCTGGTATTTCAGAAATCTCTTTGGGTTTCAGCTGGGCATAACAACCGATAATCGCCACATAGCCGTCCGCATTGATCTTTTGTGCCTCTCTGACGATCTTGCGGCATTTCTTATCCGCATTCTCGGTTACAGAGCAGGTGTTGATGATAAAAATATCCGGTTTTTCGTTGAACTCTACCTTCGAATACCCCTTATCCTCGAACATCCTGCCGATTGAGGAGCTTTCCGAGTAGTTCAGTTTACAACCTAATGTATAAAAAGCGACTTTTTTCATTGTTTTTAAATATCCCGCAAAATTACACCTTTTATAATCAACGCTTTAAATAATCCTCAAAAGAAGCCTGCAAATATGCCTTTCCGGTTTCCTCATCCTGCTTACCCACTGTGCCGCTTTTTTCGGTGATATTGCCGCCGATGTTGTCCCTGACCAAAAATCCATTGGGCCTCATCCAGCCTAAGCCATTGTTGAAAGCGAAGTAGGCGAAATCGTGCCTGTCCTGTTTAAAAATGTCATTGCTCCATGCAAAAGTTCCGGAGGGTAGCCGCATTTGGTTTAGCAGACTGGCCGCCAGGTCGGTTTGAGAGCACAATGTGTCTACCCGCGACGGTGC
Source organism: Dyadobacter sp. MSC1_007 (assembly GCF_023667495.1). GTDB lineage: Bacteria > Bacteroidota > Bacteroidia > Cytophagales > Spirosomataceae > Dyadobacter. The sequence continues at coordinate 212,391 of NZ_JAMOZL010000014.1, read as the reverse complement.
GGCGGTGAGTGCCCCGCCGAGCCATAGCATCGGGATATGAAACTCGCCAGGCTTGTCTTCCCGTGTTTCGGGCAATGGGTGTCCGTGGTCGGCGATGATTACTACCAGCGTATTTTTCCACCAGGATTTTGTTTTTGCTTTTCGAATGAAATCGCCGATGGAAGCATCGGTATAATGGTGGGCGTTCATAAACAGGTGCCCGGGATCGTTGCCCGGAATAGCTGTTTTTACAGGGACCTCAAACGGTTCATGACTGCTTAGCGTAAATATCGTCGAGAAAAACGGTTGTTTTTCCTTGTCCAGGTCGTCGAGCAGGCGGTTGAGCACCACATGGTCGTGCGCGCCCCATTTGGAGTTCATATCTTTTGTATCAAACTCACTTTTGTCGATGATCCGGTCAAATCCCTGTTGCAGGAAATAGGATTTCATGTTGGCAAACTCGGTTTCACCGCCATAATAGAAGGAAGTTTGCCAGCCGTTTTTGTGAAATTCCCTGGGCAGCGACGGCAGTGAAATAGTTTTATTAGGTATTTTAATGATCGATGTTGTCGGTTGCGCCGGGTAACCGCTCAATATCGCTACCATACCTTTGTCACTCCGGTTGCCGCTCGCATATACATTGGTAAACAGCAGACCTTCTTTGGCAAGTTGGTCAAACTGTGGGGTAACGTTTTTCACACCGTTCAAGGGTCCCGCTACTTTCGCCGTAAAACTTTCCCAGATGATCACCAGCACATTTTTGCGCCCGCCAGTGTCTACAACTTGTAAAGTGGCATTGCCCGCACCGTACAATTGACGCACAGTTTGCTCAGCGGCTTTTTCTTCAAAATAACTAAATGGGTTCTTTTTCGAATAGCTCTCGTTCAGAATAGAGCGCATATAATTCCACGGCACATTCACTGCGGCATAGTTGGCAAAACTCTTATCGCTGAAAAATACCGCGCTCTCGTTCATGGGCGCGAGTTGCAGGCCCCCGCGTATGGGGATGATCAGGCTGCCTGCCAGGACAAGGAATGTCGGTACAGTATATAAATACCCCGATTTTCGGAATATTCCGACGCCCCTGCGGACGATCGTTTGCAGCATTTTATTTACTACAAATACGAGTAAAACCAGCAGCAGCAAAAGGGGAAAAACAGGCGCAGCGCCCATGGATGCCATCGCCTCGACAGGAGTTTGCAGGTAATGCAGCGAGGTACCATCGATACGGAAACCCCACGCACGAAACAATTCCAGGTCCACTACGGTCAGTATGGTGATCAAAACGGCCAGGATAAGGCTATAAATGGATAATGCTGAGCGGTACCAGTCCCATTTTTTTGCTGTGAACATCAGAAGCAGCACTGGAATTATCAGAATGTACGACGCAAAAGAAACATCCATTCGAAGGCCATGGACGGCGCTTTGAACCCATAATGATGATGGAAGTTCTAATGTCTTTTTATAATGGTATGCCAGAAACAGGACGCGGAAGAACTGGAACAATACCACCCAGCTAAGCCCATACAAGGCAACGAATTCAAGTCTTTTACGCATTGGTGTCGTGGAACAATCCGCAAAGTTCCGAAAAATGCGCCAACGTTGGGTAACCGTTGATCGCTTAATGTGAAAATGTGCCGTAGAATTGTTGTTCCTATCTGTAAATAAATAATTTTGGGGAGAATTAATATAAATCAGTATATACATGACTTTTCGTTCCAAAGCTTTTGAGATTGCTCAGGGCCGTGTTTCTCCCGTATTGACCCCTCCCACAGAAAAAGTAGCCGATTTGTACGGCAGCAATACATTCAGTGATGACGTAATGAAGACCCTGCTTTCGGCAGAAGCATATACTAAAATTTCCAACGCGATCCGCTCCGGATCAACGATCGATCGCGAGGTTGCCGAAGAGGTAGCGGCGGCCATGAAGTCGTGGGCGATTTCGAAGGGGGCAACGCATTATACCCACTGGTTTCAGCCGCTTACCGGCACCACGGCAGAAAAGCATGATTCATTTTTTGACCTTACGATGGACGGTAAGGCCGTTGAAAAGTTCAAAGGCAGCGCGTTGGTACAGCAGGAGCCTGATGCATCTTCTTTCCCGAGTGGCGGCTTGCGTGCTACTTTCGAAGCGCGGGGTTATACTGGCTGGGATCCGAGCTCGCCGGCGTTCCTGATGGACAATGGGGCAGGAGGGAAGACATTATGTATCCCGTCAGTATTCATTTCCTATAATGGAGAGGCGCTGGATTACAAGGCTCCGCTGCTTCGGTCTTTAATGATGCTGGACAAAGCAGCGACTGGTGTTTGCCAGTTTTTCAATAGGGACGTGGATAAGGTTACGCCTACTTTGGGTATCGAGCAGGAATATTTTTTGGTTGATAAAGCATTGTATTATGCAAGACCTGATTTGCTGATGTCGGGCAGAACCGTGTTTGGGCACAATCCTGCGCGCGGCCAGCAGCTCGACGACCATTATTTCGGTTCCATATCACCCCGGGTGAATGCTTTTATGGTGGATTTTGAGTTCGAGGCGCTAAAACTTGGCATTCCGGTCCGGACCAGACATAACGAGGTTGCGCCGGGCCAGTATGAATGTGCCCCAACATTCGAAGAGGTAAACCTGGCGATTGATCATAATGCGCTATTGATGGATTTAATGCAGAAAGTGGGCGACAAGCACAATTTCCAGGTTTTGTTCCATGAAAAGCCATTTGCTGGGATCAACGGAAGTGGTAAGCATAATAACTGGTCGCTTTCGACGGATACCGGGATTAACTTGCTTGCCCCAACTTCTAAACCAAAGGAGAACCTTCGTTTTCTGACGTTCCTGATGAATGTGGTGAAAGCAGTGCATGATCACGCGGATCTGTTGCGAGCGTCAATATCGTCTGCCGGGAATGAGCATCGCCTGGGCGCGAATGAAGCTCCGCCATCCATTGTGTCGGTATTTTTAGGAAACGACCTTACTTCGATGCTCGAAGAGCTCGTCAACAAAGGCGAGATCACGCTGGAAAAAGGGGAGAACTTCTATTATAAGCTGGGTATTACCCGTATTCCGAATCTGCAAAGAGACAATACGGACCGTAACCGCACTTCTCCATTCTGTTTTACGGGAAATAAGTTTGAATATCGCGCCGTGGGTAGCTCACAAAACAGCGCTTCGCCGATGATCATCCTGAATACGATCGTGGCGAATCAGTTAATGGATTTCAAAAAGGAAATGGACGAGCGCCTCGCTAGTGGTGAGGAGAAAAAGGTGGCGACTGTTGAGATCCTCAGAAGATATTTTCTTGAATCTAAAAATATCCTTTTTGAAGGAAACGGCTATTCCGAGGAATGGGTAACAGAAGCGGCCGCACGGGGATTGAGCAATATCCGGGAAACCTTTGATGCATTATACGCCTATAAAACCGATAAAACGATCTCTGTTTTTGAAAGGACCGGTGTACTAAGCTCTCGTGAGTTGCATGCTCGCTATGAGATCGAGCTGGAAAACTATGTGAAGAAATTGCAGATCGAATCCAGGGTGATCGGCGATCTTGCATTGAACCACATTGTATCGACCGTGGTGAAATACCAGTTTAAACTGGCACAAACGGCCCGTTCGCTCACCGACCTGGAAATGTTGGAAGAAGCTGCGCCGATTAAAGAGATTATCAGGGATATTTCAACTCATATTGTTATCATTAAGAGGCTGGTACATGAAATGACCGAGAGCAGGAAGAAAGCAAATAACATTGACGACCTTTTTGAAAAGGCTAAATGCTATGGTTCTGAAGTAAAAGGCTTTTTCGAAGAGATCCGTTACCATGTCGATAAACTGGAACTGCTGATCGATGATGAAGACTGGCCTTTGGCGAAATACCGCGAAATGTTATTTTTGGAGTAATTTTGCAATCCAAGCTTATTCACAATTAGTAAAAAGACTATGAATCCGGGATATGATCCAGAAGAAATCGCTCAACTCAAAAAAGAGTGTAAAGCCGAAAGCTCCAACTTTATATTTGTAGATGACGAATTCGAAGACGAGGAAGAAAACAACGAACATGCGCACGTTCAGTTCGTGGGTGTCTATAAAAATGCGGAAGTCATTTATGACGCGCTGATCTATACGCTGAGATTGCATCACTCCACGCTGGTGTATGACGCCGCATTGGAAAGACTCAAAAAGGAAATTCCCGGCTATCTGTCTCCTGACGAACGTCCGGAGAACTACAAGATCAGCGACGAGCAGGAGGATGAAGCCGAGCTCTTGCTGACCGAGTTTATCGAAGAGATTGAAGAAAATGAAGAAATAACCGTTCGCGAACACATCGAGATCGATGATCAGTTCGAATACGGTGTAGGATTAGAAGTTGGTTTAAATAAAACAGAGATCAACGAAAAGGTGATCAGCGACTTTGTAGCCACATATCTTGCCGGTCGCGTTCAGCTGGACCCGACGCTTTATTCTTTCAGCGGAAGCGAAGAGGAAGATTGATTTGGAACCTGAGGTATATCAACAAAAAAACCACCTTTTGGTGGTTTTTTTGTTGTCTTTATGTTGAATTCTGCGATTAAAGAGCAGATTTAACAGTCTTGATAATACGAGCTGCTACTTTGTAAGGATCAGCAGCCGAGTTTGGACGACGATCTTCCAGGTATCCGTTCCATCCTTTTGCAGGAACTGTTACCGGTATACGGATAGAAGCACCGCGGTCAGATACGCCGTAGCTGAAATCGTGGATAGAAGCAGTTTCGTGCTTTCCAGTCAAACGCAGGTGGTTATCAGCACCGTATACTTCAATGTGTTCTTTAACAACAGGGCGGAAAGATTCGCAGATTTTGTCGAAAGTTTCTTTGCTGCCGGCAGTTCTCAAAGTAGAGTTTGAGAAATTGGCGTGCATACCACTACCGTTCCAGTCAAGCGCGCCAAGAGGCTTGCAATGCCAGTTGATCGATACACCGTATTTCTCACCGATTCTCTCGAGCAGATAACGTCCCAGCCAAATTTGGTCACCAGCTTCCTGCGCACCTTTTGCGAAGATCTGGAATTCCCACTGTCCCGCTGCAACTTCTGCATTGATACCTTCTACGTTAAGACCAGCTTCAAGGCAAGCATCGAGGTGTTCTTCAACAATCTCTCTTCCGTAAGCATTGCTTGCTCCAACTGAGCAGTAGTATGGGCCTTGTGGTGCAGGATAACCATTTGCAGGGAAGCCTAATGGCTTGTTGGTTTCATTGTCCCAAAGGAAATATTCTTGTTCAAATCCGAACCAGAAATCATTATCGCCGTCTTCAATAGTAGCACGGCCGTTAGATTCATGAGGAGTTCCGTCAGCGTTCAATACCTCGCACATTACCAGGTATCCATTTTTACGCTGTGGGTCAGGAATAATGTAAACAGGTTTTAGCAAACAGTCAGAAGAACCGCCTGGAGCCTGCTCAGTAGATGAGCCATCAAACGACCACATTGCGCAATCTTCCAGTTTTCCACTAAAATCGTTTTCAATTTTGGTTTTGCTGCGTAAACTTTGGGTCGGCTTGTAGCCATCCAACCAAATATATTCCAGCTTGGATTTTGACATAATAGTACTAGATAAAGTGGTGACGAATTATTATAACGACACAATATTAGTGCAAAAATGTATTTCCAAAAAATAAAAGCTAAGAAAAATTGAGCTTACACAGAATAATATTGTGTTTGTGGTAGTATTGTCAGTAAAAAATGCACTATTCTAATAAAGGTGGCGGGGTTTAAAATGAATGAGTTTGGCTTTACTTTTTGCGAAAATCCTTAAAACAGGGTTAAAAAGTGCCTTTAAATATACAAAATGCAGAAAATGTAGTAATAATTGTGATGCTCGGCATGGCAACGGAATAGAATTTGGACGGGATTTCAAATTTTGTACTATTACCAATAATTTGTATATTTTTGGTGAGCCTGCGGGCCTTTGTTTGTATTATTAGATTATTGGAAAAATGCATTTGTTTTACCAGCCTGATCCTCATGTTTTTGAACTGGACGAAGAGGAAGCCAGGCATAGTTCCAAGGTGTTAAGACTCAATTCAGGGGATATCATTTATGTGACCGACGGTAAAGGTTTGTTGCAAAAATGTGTGCTCAACATTCAGGGCCGAAAAGTTGGCTATGAAGTAGTGGAGTCAAAAAAAGTGGAAAAGCGGCCTTTCTCTGTAAATATGGCGATCGCTCCCACACGCAAGGCTGAGCGCAATGAATGGATGGTGGAAAAGATGACTGAGATAGGCGTGGACCGGATCGATTTTATCGTAACAGAACATACAAACCCTGAAACGCTGAACCGCGTTGTGAACCTGGGGCGGCTGAATCGCATCACGGCTGCCGCCATGAAACAGTCGCAGCAATATTATATGCCAATAATCACCGTTGGCAATAAATACGAAACCTTTATAAAGGAAACGACGGATTCCTTAAAATTAATCGCTTATGTGCCAGATCATAATAAGGTTGAGCACGTTTTTAGTAAAGTAAAAAAAGATACAGGCACAACTTTGTTAATAGGACCAGAGGGTGATTTTAGTGAGAAAGAGGTTTCACTAGCGCTTGATCATGGATTTTCAACGGTTTCACTGGGTGCGACACGCCTCAGAACAGAAACTGCCGCAGTGGCTGGTTGCCACGCCATTAACCTGGCGCAGTATTTGTAATAAGAGGAAGGAATGAAGGAGAAAAGAAGGAAGAAGGAGGATCGACTAAGGGGAGGAAAGGAAACTTTTAAAAGACAATAAAATCCCTTTCCTCCCTTTCCTCCCTTTCCTCCCTTTTTCCTCCCTACTCCCATTCATTAATTCATTCAAAATTTATTCACTCATTCACCCATTCACACATTCACTCATTAAAGATATGCACCTAAAATCCCTTCTCGTCATTGCGCTTTTTGCGTTTGTTTTGCCGGTTAGCGGGCAGTCTTCATTGAAAATCGCCAAGCTCAAATATGGCGGTGGTGGCGATTGGTATGCCAATAAAACTTCTCTGCCGAATTTGATCAAGTTTTGCAACGCCGAATTGAAGATGAACATCAATCCGGTGGAAGATGTGGTAGAAGTGGGGAGTCCGGATATTTTTTCCTATCCGTTCGTGCATATGACCGGCCACGGAAATGTTGTTTTTACCGATGCTGAGGCCCTTAACCTGCGGAACTACCTACTGTCAGGTGGCTTTTTGCACATCGATGATAACTATGGCCTCGACCAGTTTATACGCCGCGAAATGAAAAAGGTTTTTCCCGAGCTGTCATTTGTGGAGTTACCGTTTGACCATCAGATTTACCGCGTCAAATATGTTTTTCCCGATGGCCTTCCCAAGGTTCATGAGCACGACGGCAAGCAGCCGCAAGGTTTCGGGCTTATCTGGCAGGGCAGGCTGATCTGCTATTATAGCTACGAAACCGACCTGGGTAATGGCTGGGAGGACCAGAGTGTTTATAATGATCCGGAAGAGATGCGGCGGAAGGCACTTCAAATGGGCGCGAACCTGCTTAGTTATGCATTCATGATCCAATAACAGACGGGAAGCGCATCAAGCGGCATTTATGTTTATCGCTATGATTATATTCCAAATTTAGTTTGGGAAATTTCGGTTTTCTAACCTTTCACACTTACTTTTGTACAAAGTTTAGTATATTAAAATTTACGCCGTTCCATGTATATTGTTCTGATTGTATTTGTTGTACATTGGTATTTGTCCCTATTCTGTCAAACCTTTTTCCTGCACCGCTATTCTGCTCATAAAATGTTCATAATGAGCAAGCCATGGGAGCGGTTCTTCTATTTACTTACCTACCTCTCACAAGGTTCTTCCTATTTAAGTCCACGCGCATACGCTATTCTGCACCGGATGCACCACGCATTCAGCGATACCGAAAAAGATCCGCATTCTCCACACCACACTAAAAACGTATTTACGATGATGTGGGAAACGAAGAATATTTATAATGCGGTGTTGAGCCGGAAAAGAGCAATCGAGTCGCAATTCGAAAGAAACTATCCGGAGTGGAGGTTTATCGAGAAGCTGGGAGACTCATGGTTTTCCAGGACCGGCTGGGCGATACTTTACGTGGTATTTTATATCGTCGCTTATTTTTACCTGGATATGCACTGGGCATTCTTCTTCCTGCTGCCGATCCACTTTCTAATGGGTCCGATCCACGGTGCAATCGTTAATTGGAGTGGCCACAAATACGGTTACCAGAATTTTGACAACGACGACAAATCTAAAAACTCATTGATTTTCGACTTCCTGATGATGGGGGAGTTGTTTCAGAATAATCACCACAAACGGCCAAACTCGATCAATTTCGGTTCAAAATGGTTCGAAGTTGATCCGACTTACCCGGTGATCAAGCTGCTGAACAAGTTGAAGATTATTGAAATACGAAAGAAGGCGTAGGGCACAAAAAACTTTGGCAGGTGTGAGAAACACCTGCCAAGTTTGCTTATTAACACCACAAAAAATGAAATCCTTTTGAAAGCGACCGGAGCTTGTCCCTGTCGACAATACAAATAAGATCAACAATACTTAAAAAGGCGTTAATAAAAAGTTAGAATTTGCTTAGAGCCGCAAAAAATTTACGCGGAAGGTGGTACCCTTCGGTTGGTTGGGCTGAATCGAGACCGTGCCATTATGCAGCTTCACAATACGCTCCACCAGCGATAGCCCGATTCCGTAGCCTTTGATATTCGCAGTGTTATCGCTTCGGTAAAAAGGCTGAAATACCAAACTCTGGTCTTCCTTCGGAATTCCCTTGCCATTATCCGAAAAACTCAGCCCCAGCTGTCCGCGCGTAGGATGCAGGCAAATGCTGACCATATGATCATCGGAAAACTTACAAGCATTATCCATCAGGTTCAGAAAGGCGGTTTTGAGCAACGTGGAGTTTCCGGTAATTTCCAGCCAGGTGTCGTCTTCGGGCAATTCGTCGAAATTGAGTTGGATATTATAGACCGGATTTGCCTGCGCAAGGTTCATCCGGCAGTCTAACAGCAAGTCATCCACACGGATAAGTTCTGTAAGCAGGTCACGCTGGTCTTCACTCACCTTAGCCAGTTCGAGTAAAGTATTGGAAAGTTGCGCCAGTTCCTGAATGTCTTCCAGCACCGATTGGATCGTCAGGCGGTACTCATCGGCATTCCGCTCCTTCAACATGCTTACTTCCAGCTGTGATTTAATTTTGGTCAAAGGATTTTTGAGCTCATGCGATACATTGGCAACGAATATCTTCTGCATCTGGAATGCCGTTTCGATCCTGTCTAGCAACTTATTGAAGGTCGTCGTAAGGCGGCCAATCTCGTCTTTTTGGTTAGGCACATCAAGGCGCGTGTCGAGTTTTTGAGGTAGTATGCCCTCAACAGCATTCATTACCTTGGAAATAGGCCGGAGGGCACGCTTTGAGAAAATCCAGCCAACCAATGCGACGATGATGGTTACAATAAAAAATAGTACAGTTAGCAGTGTGCTCAAGTTGGACAGGTTGGCCTGGCCGTATAAATCCTTCGCTCCCAGCATCACAACCGCCTTATTGAAGGGATATTTATAATATAGACCCACTACTTTGTAATCGCCGTCGGTATACCGGATCTGGCCCGCTTTGCGGATCTCGTCGAGCCAATAGTTGGAAACGTGCAATGCTTTAAGCTGCGGGGTGGTAGAGTTGCTGTAAATCAGCCGGTTCTTTTCATCAAAAATGAAGATATTTTCGTCGTAGATCAGGTCGCGGTTGGTTTCGTCAAGCGCCTTCAATACATCGGTATTGATCAGCGGCACCTGGACTTTAAGCAACAACTCAGCCTGTGACTTGGCTTTGGAACGCAGCCGGTCGTAAAAATCTTCCGTTACATTATAATAGGAAAAGAAATAGATCGCCAGAAAAGTGACCAGCAGGATACCGCTTACCAGCAAAGAAAACTGAACAGTAAGTCGGGTTCGTATCTGCATATTTTATTCTACTTTAAGCACATAACCCATTCCGAACTGGGTATGGATCAGCTTGACCGGATAATCCTTGTCGATCTTTTTGCGAAGATAGTTGACATATACTTCAATTACATTGGTACCAGTGTCAAATCCGATGTCCCAGACCTGCTCGGCGATCTCAACTTTGGATATGACCCGGCCCTGATTACGGATCAGGTACACCAAAAGGTTAAACTCGCGGGCAGTAAGATTGATCTTGTTGCCTGATCGGTGCACGGTCTTCGCGTCCAGTGAAACTTCAAGATCGGCAAAGCGCAACACCTGCGCCGTATGCGATACTGTGGACCCACGCTTGGTGAGTGCACGTACGCGGGCAAGCAATTCTTTGAATTCGAAAGGCTTTACCAGGTAATCATCTGCTCCGGCGTCCAGGCCAGTAACTTTATCGTCGGTGCTTCCCAATGCGGTGAGCATGAGGATGGGAGTTTCATCTCCCCAGCTCCTGATCTCGCGGCATAGCTCGATCCCGTTAATGCCAGGGATGATAATATCGCTGATAATGAGTTGGTAAGCATTGTTCTTGGCCAGTTGCCGACCGATTAGTCCATCGTATGCAATATCCACTTCGTAGCCGTTTTCTTCCAATCCCTGTTTCAGCGATTGCAGTGTTTTAGGCTCGTCTTCGATCAATAGTAGTTTCATACAATGTGCAGGAAAAGCTCCGAGACATCCGACCAGGTCGAGACGCGCTTGTAGGCTGTCTCCCGGAGGTTGTGTGGGGCAGTAAATAGGATACCCTGACCGTCGAATGCATGCAAGTTCCTAACGTGGTCGTCGATCAGGTAATCGGAGTGGATAATGCTTTTATACCCGCAAAAAACAATATTGGTCCAGGGAATGAAAGGGAAATGCTTTCGCAGCCAGGCAAACTTGTCGTTAAACGAGGTAGGGAATTCCATGCAAGCCGTGGCTACAAAGATGTTATAGTAACTGGAGAGCTTGCTCACCGTTTCGATTGCCCCTTCTTTTACCTCGATATCTGCAAAAAAACCTGGCGTATCCATGATCTTGTGCAGTCGCGACAACTGTTTCGGGTGCAGCAATTCCCGGAGTCCTTTCTTTTCAAAGTCCTCCTTATTCAATGTGGTCGAAAAGTCACTCAGGACGATGTTGACGAGCTTTTCATGGGTGTTGGCCAGTACATCATCCATGTCCAGGGTCAGTCTCAGCATCAGATAATGGTTCTGTGAACGTCGAAATTTTCCAGATAATCGTTGACTCGTTTCAGGAATAATCCACCTAGCGAACCGTCAACGACCCGGTGGTCATAAGAATGCGAAATAAACATCAGGCTGCGGATTCCCAGTAGGTCGCCCTGGGCTGTTTCGATCACGGCCGGCTTCTTTTTAATCGCGCCAAAAGCCATAATGGCCACTTGTGGCTGAACGATGATCGGCGTCCCCATCAAATTGGCGAATGCACCGATATTCGAAACCGTGTAGGTTCCGCCGGCCAGATCGTCGGCTTTCAGTTTGTTTTCCCGCGCACGTTTCGCAAGCTCATTTACTTTGCGCGCCAAGCCAGGCAGGTCATATTGGTCGGCGTGATGGATTACCGGAACAATCAGGTTGCCGTCGGGCAATGCGACTGCCATTCCGATATTGATATCTTTCTTTTTAATGATCCTGTCGCCGTCGACAGAAATATTGATCAGCGGATAATCCTTAATAGCTTTCACCACGGCCTCGATCAGAATTGGCGTGAAGGTGATGCTGTCGCCGGTTTTCTTCCGGTATTCATTCTTGACTTGTTCCCTCCAGTTCACGACAGGTGTCATATCCGTTTCAATAAACGAACTAACGTGTGCAGAGATTCTTTTTGAATCCACCATCCGTTGCGCAATCATCTTGCGCATGCGGTCCATTTCGATGATTTCATTGCTGCCATTCAATGAAGTGGCTGCGGGTACATATTTATCAGCCTTTTTCCGGCGATGGTTCAGAAATGTCAGAATATCATTTTTGGTTACCCTATTTTCGAGGCCTGTTCCCGGAATAGTCGCCAGTTCGCCCAGACTGATATTTTCCTCTCGGGCAATGCTCAACACAAGCGGCGAATAAAAGGGGTTTCCTTCTTCTGCATTGTGCGAGTATTCAAGTATAGCCTCAGGTTTCCGGCTTAAGGCCACCTGAAAATCCTTTTCAAGCATCGCTGCCGTAGATTCAACCTCAACAGCCTCTTCAACCGGTTGGAGCGGGTGCGGATGATCTGCGGCAAACACGCTGTCTTCTACTTCGATCTGCGCCACGGCGCTGCCGATCGGCACAACTTCGTTTTCCTGGACAAGCCATTTGACGAGTTTGCCGTCGTAAGGGCATGGAACTTCCGTATCCACTTTATCAGTAGCAACCTCCAAGATAGAGTCATCAAGTTGTACAGTATCTCCTTCTTTTGCAAGCAAGTGAAGCACAGTACATTCCATGATACTTTCGCCCATTGGAGGCATTACCATTTCAACTATTTTCATATTGGTGTATTTGATCTTTTAACCCTTAACCGCCATACTGGTTTTCAGAATGGTTTTTCGAAGCAGGTTAAGCGCGTAAGAAGATGTAAGTTCAATATTGATTTTCCGGTTGTTTCTTAATGTCAGCAACTGGGTAAAAGTTTCATCAGGCGTCGCACATGCGATCCAAACGGTGCCTACGGGTTTCTCCGCAGTTCCTCCGTCGGGCCCGGCAATGCCGGTGGTGGAGATAGCGAAGGTCGTATTGAGTGCTTTTCTCGCCCCTTCGGCCATTTCGCGCGCTGTTTGCTCGCTCACAGCGCCATAAGCTTCCAATGTGTCCCTTGAAACGCCCAGCACATTCATTTTAACCTCATTACTATAACTGACCACCGATCCCTGGAAATAGCGCGACGAGCCTGGGATACCTGTTATCTGGTTAGCCACGTAGCCCCCTGTGCAGCTTTCTGCGGTTCCCAGGGTTGCGTTTTGGGCGACAAGTAATTCGCCGATCACTGTTTCCAATTCATCGGAGTCATATCCGAAAACATGTTCTTCGATCAATGGCAAAACTAATCCTACCTGTTCATTCAACTGCTTTTCCAGCAATGCTTGATCAGTACCGGTGCCGGTCAGCCTCAGGCGCACCTGCCCGAAATGGGGGAGGTATGCGAGCTTGATGTGCGCTGGCAATGCATCTTCCCAAGCTGAAATTGTTTCCGCAAGGAACGATTCGCCAATCCCGATCGTGCGGATGGATTTATGTTGGATGATTTGAGTCGAAAACCTGCTTTTCAGTCTGGGGAGGATCTCAAATTCCATCAGACTTTTCATTTCATAAGGTACCCCGGGCATCGACACGTAGATCACATTGTATTTTTCAAACCACATTCCAGGTGCCGTCCCCCATAAGTTGGGGATGTAGGTACAATTTTTTGGGAGCGCAGCCTGCTGGATGTTCAATTCCGTCATAGCGCGTCCACGTTTGGCGAAAAATTCGGTGATGAGCGCCAGTGCCTCCTGGTTGATTTCCAGTTCGGTACCGAAATATTCGCAGAAAGTGTGCTTGGTAATGTCGTCGCGTGTTGGTCCCAGTCCGCCTGTAACGATTACAATATCAACCCTTTTGCTGGCCTGGGCGAAAGCATCCAGAATGTCCTGCTTGTTGTCGCCGACCGATGTTTTGCGCACGGGACGGATCCCGATATCAGTTAATTGGGTGCCGATCCATTGGGTATTGGTGTCAATGATTTGTCCGAAAAGAATCTCATCACCGATGGTAATTATCTCAGCCCTGGCAGAAGAAATCATAAATTGAAATGCGTTGAATGGGACCGTTATTTTCCCAAAAATAAGTAAAATTAATCGTTATTGAGTACGTTTGAACCCTAGTGAAGTATTAACAATCCCGAATATAATGAAATACAAAATCCTTGCAGTGACGTTATTTTGGCTCTTTTTTTCACATGTTTCTCACGCCCAGTTCGATTTGGGAAAGATACTTGGGAAAGCGAAAGGGAAAAATGGCGGGTTGAGCGAAAATGAAATTGTGCTAGGCCTGAAAGAGGCTCTGAATGTGGGTATAAGCAATGGTTCTGCGGAAGCGTCGAAAGTCGATGGCTTCTTTAAAAATGAGCTGATCAAGATCGCCGTTCCGCCCGAAGCGCAGAAAGTGGCCGAGACGTTACGGAAAATGGGTCTGGGCGCGGAAGTTGACAAATTTACACTTTCACTGAACCGGGCTGCCGAAGATGCCGCCAAGAAATCCAAGCCGATATTTGTGAAAGCGATCACATCGATGACGGTACCTGATGCCCTGGGGATACTTAAAGGCCAGGACGACGCAGCGACCCAATACCTCAAAAAGTCCACGAACGACGAGCTTTTCAAGACATTTTTTCCGGTAGTTGACAGCACATTGAAGCTCAACAAGGCGACCCAATATTATGCGGATATTGTCAATACCTATAATCAGATTCCGCTGGTGAAAAAAGTAAACCCAAACCTGAAAGAGTATGCAACCCAGAAAACCATTGACGGACTGTATGTTCTGATCGCGCAGGAAGAGAAAAAGATTCGCGAGGACCCGGTAGCCCGTGTGAGTGATCTACTGAAAAAAGTGTTTAGTCAGGCAGGAAAGTAAGTTTAACAGTCCTTGTATGTCCCAAATGCTTACTTTTGTCAAAAATTAACACCTCTTATGAAAAAGTCAGAAATACATTTCACCGTTGAGCTCGACGATAAAAATATACCGGAGAAAATCTTTTGGGACGCTACCGATAATCCTAATGAAGGCATTAACGATACAAGGGCCATTGCGATCGGAGTTTGGGATCATTATCACCGGGGAACCCTCAAAATCGACCTTTGGACAAAGGATATGGAGGTTTTTGAAATGAAACGCTTTTATATCGAACTAATGAGTGGTATAGCTGATACATTGCTGACTGCCACCAACGACCGCAGCATGGCCGACCTGATCGAAGGCGTATGCGAAACAATGAGTAAGCGGTTGGATGAGGAGATGAAAGCAGCGAAATAGTAGTTCTTGTCTCACTGAGCGCGTAATTGTCACCCTGAGCGCAGTCGAAGGGCAACACGCACGTTACCCTTCGACTGCGCTCAGGGTGACACTAGCGTCATTCAACGTTCTTCAATTCCTCCTGCACCTTCTTCGGCAAACTCGCTGCTACGAGGTCATAAGAATCCTTTACCCAACTGAAAAGCTCTTCGCTTGGAATGCTTCCCGTGACATACACCGTGTTCCAATGCTTTTTATTCATGTGATAACCCGGCTTAACGTCCGGGTATTTTTCCCTCAGTTCCTCCGCTTTTTCAGGATCACATTTGGCATTGAATTGATGCCTGCTTGTATCAAGGGGCGTGAGCAGGAAAACTTTTCCCATCACTTTAAATACCAGCGTATCGGGTCCGAAAGGCAGTTCTTCCGTCACTCCGGGCAGTTTTAAGCAGTAATCCCGCAAGGTCTCGAGGTTCATCGTGTAAGCGCTCTGACGATCATAATGATGACACAAATCAAAAACATGACGATCGAGATCCGGTTGATCCCATGCATCATGCGTAAATTGAAGGAGTCGGGGTTATTGGGGTCGCGTTTTTTGAAAACACGGATAAAGTAGGAAAACACTTCACCCAGTTGAAAGTACTTTTTCATAATATTACTGATCAGTGCGCGTGCAATGCGCATTATATTAAATCAAAACCTCGCGCTCGTCCGGCTCTATCCACCGGCCATCCTCCCTGATCAACCCGATCAGTTCTTCCACCGCCTTTGCTGCCGTCACAGATCGTTTGATCACTTCCTGACCGCGATAAAGCGCAATTTTATCTTTACCCATGCCTACGTAACCATAATCTGCATCCGCCATTTCACCCGGACCATTTACGATACAGCCCATAATTCCGATTTTTACGCCTTTGAGGTGTTCGGTATGTTTACGGATCATCGCCGTTGTTTCCTGCAAGTCAAATAACGTCCGGCCGCATGATGGGCAGGAAATGTATTCCGTTTTGGACATCCGAGTGCGTGCAGCTTGTAAAATCCCGAATGCAATACTATTATAGGACGCTGCTGCTTTCAGCTTTTCAGCATGATCTGTGCCGGGGGAAAACAAGGGGCCAAGTAATGTACCGTCCCCGAAACCGTCAACAAGGAGCCCGCCGATATCTGTCGCAGAATATAACGTGAGCTTGTCTCCCAGGTCGGTCGAATAGCTCCGTTGGATGATCACAGGTACTTTTAGTTTAAGTTCGGTGAGTTTATAAAAGAACCTTCGCAACTCCGGCATTGCGTGTGCATTGTTGGTCCAAAGTACCAGCACAACGTTATTTTTTGACCTTATCTGTTCAAGAAAGGTGCCATCGAATGTGTGGATATCACCTTTGATGAAGTTGAGTTGCTCCGAGGCCTCAATGGAGTCATTCCATTCAGCTGGCTCAAAAAGCGGGAATTTGTTGTGTTTTTCGGTGTGAGCCACCCATTGCGGATAATCCAGAATTTCTCTCAACCCGTTTGGCAACATAAATGGCACCGGTTTTTTTCCTGTATAAATAAAATCAGCGCCCTGGTCGTTCATAGCCCATTTGTCTGGGACAGGCAGGAAAAAATGGCCGATGCTTTTCAGGTCGTCCAGTTGTTGTATTTCAATATTTGAATAATCGGCGATAACACGCGGTACATTCAGATGCCCAATATTGTAAACTTCCCTGGTATCTCTTCTGGTGTATTGAAAAGGGTTGATAGGGCAATGATCGATGGGCTCAATCGGATCGTGGTCAGCGCGCTGCGTGTAACGCTCGATGAGCGCGCGGGCAACGGGTGCTTCTTTTTCCGGGGCTTCCGTCAATGAAACGCGAACCGTGTCACCCAGGCCGTCTTCCAGCAAGGTACCAATCCCGACAGCCGACTTAATGCGGCCATCTTCGGCTTCTCCGGCCTCGGTAACGCCCAAATGCAGCGGATAAGGCTTCAAACCTTCTTCATCCAGGCGCTGAACAAGCAACCGGTAAGCTTCCACCATCACCTGCGTGTTGCTGGATTTCATCGACAATGCGATGTTGTAGTAATTCAGTTCCTCGCAGATCCTCAGGAATTCCAGTGCAGATTCCACCATTCCCAGCGGCGTATCGCCGTAACGACTCAAAATACGGTCGGAAAGCGAACCATGGTTAGTACCAATGCGCATCGCAGTGCCATATTCTTTGCAGATTTTCACCAGGGGAATGAATTTCTCCCTGATCCTTTCCAGCTCAGCTGCATAGGAAGCATCTGTGTAGTCGATCATTTCAAAGCGCTTGCGGTCGGCATAATTACCTGGATTGATCCGTACCTTTTCGACGATCCTGGCAGCCAATTCGGCGGCATTAGGTGTAAAATGTATATCGGCAATCAACGGAACCTGAATGCCCAGCTTGCGCAATCCGTTCCTAATATTTTCAAGATTTTGGGCTTCCTTGACGCTGGGGGCAGTAATGCGCACATATTCACAGCCGGATTCCACCATGCGGATCACCTCATCGATCGAGCCCTGCGTATCCATGGTATCGACAGTAGTCATAGACTGTACGCGGATCGGGTAGTCAGAACCCATCGGCAAATCACCAATATTGATGGAAATGGTTTTTCGCCTTTGGTAGGCTGTCAGCGACGGACAGTAAATATTGGTCTTTTGTTCAGCAGGTGTGATCACGGTCATTGAATGTGATGAAGGACAAAGGTCTTAAAAGTAAAACACAATCGGAATTACAATCGTGCATTTTAAATTTTGTAGAAGGGACTTGTAAATGCCGTAAAAAAGCGGTTCAAATCTGCCGTTTGATAACGATTGCAGCCGATTGATAATCCTACATTGAAATAGTTATTTATATTATTTAAAAAGTTAAATATTTGCACAACGCGCTCCGGCTTTCGTCGGGTGCGCTAAGATCTTCATCACTCAATGTTCCGGGAAGTATAAACCATGAGCGGATTGACCGCCGGGTATTCACCTAAACATGAGTTGTTATGAAACACTTTTATTGCCTGCTCCTGTATGCCTTATTGCTGCACGCTGCGTCAGCGCAATCTCCCCTGAAATGGGACTATCCCTGCAAGCCCGGCACTGATTGCTGGAACGCCCTTACTTCGGTCGATGAACGACAAACCGCCTGCCAGATCAAAGGAATTGATTTGAATACGCTGAGCACAGAGGAATTGCTGCTAATTACGATGGAGCATCCGTTTTTTCGGAGTTTTGTTTTTCACGATAGCCCTAGCGAAGGGTTCGGCTTTGCAGTCAATGGGTTTAACGGATATCAAGAATTTGTTACTCGGAAGGACGCGGTGAGGACTCTCGTGGAGGTTTATGAGCAGGAAGATTTTACCAACGTCTTACAAATTAGCGATACGATAGAAATAGGTGAGTACACGCTGAAATGGACTGGTGTAGAACTACTGATGATGAACCCAGCGCTTCTTGATCGAATGTCTCGTGAGGAAAGTATTCATTATTTGAAGCGGCTCCATATTAAGTTAATCGCAAAACGGCAATTGAACGAATTTTTTGGCGGCACTAGCTTTGCGGCATCTGCCCTGATTTATTATCGTTTAGCCACAAATTTGGGCTTTACACTTTCGCCAAATGTCTTAGAACTTGACGGCTTCGAGCTCTTCAAAACAAAACTGATTGTGACGAATAACCGCATTATAGAATTGCTGCTTGACGATTTCGATCGGTATGTAAAAAGGAATTGATAATCTCTTACCTAAACTTAATTAGTCATGAACAAAATCCGGAAAATATTGGGAATAGCTTTGTTTGTTTTAAGTATTGCGGCGGCATGCGTGGAGAATACTGGTTTTGAAAATAT
Source organism: Dyadobacter sp. MSC1_007 (assembly GCF_023667495.1). Lineage (GTDB taxonomy): Bacteria > Bacteroidota > Bacteroidia > Cytophagales > Spirosomataceae > Dyadobacter. The sequence goes on along the minus strand of NZ_JAMOZL010000014.1, from coordinate 193,600 downwards.
CGGTGACCCATGTTTCACAAAAGAATCTCTGGAAACCGTTCCCTGGATTATTGACGAATTGAAACCTTACCAGGACCCACGAATGATGGGCTATCACGCAGCTGTATACATCTATAATAGCCAACAGTTTCTGGCGATTACACATCCGTTAGATTGCTCCCCTTTAGGCCATGTTTTCAATTGCACTGGAGTCCCACTGGATTCGCTGGGCATTGACATTAAAGATTTTTCAGAAAAAAGGAAGTTAGCGGCGGTACTAGCAACGGTAAAATTTTGAAACATGAAACAGATCTTCGCAATAATCCTTGTTTGGTGCTTCCAAAATCATTTTTCCGAAGCGCAAATTTTTACACCAAATGGCGTCCAGATCCCGGCGGCTGCGGTGACCGTATATAACAACGTTTCACCAAACACTAATGCGGAGTTGCAGGCCACGCAAAACGCGATTCAGAATGGTGTTTATGGGCCAAGTTGTGTAATAATTGCCAACTATTCGAGGCAATATAACTGTCATGGTTATGCCTGGCATGTATCCACAGGAGGCAATCAGATTGTAATTCTTAGCGCAGCTGGTGGTGTCACGCCTTACGTGGCCGGTGCCAATCCCAGCTACACTCAAACTAATTACAACAGCGCAAAAGGAAAAGTGCGCGTTCGTTACTCTGGCGACCACTCTGCCGTTACAACATATGATGGCATGTTTATCTCGAAATGGGGCCCTGGGCCAATGGTCAAGCACAATGCTCTTGATGTTCCGCCAGGATACGGCAATCCATCCACATGCTGGACCTGCAACTACGCCCCGCCATTAACGAGTACTTATCTCGATGGTAAGCTCATCTCTGGAAGTTTCCAAAACACAACTTGGGGCTCGCATAACATGCAGATTTTCTGGGGACTCGATCCTGATACCGGACCCGTATTTACTCCGACAGCAGGAAGTACTATTATAAATAACCAAAGTTCCGGCACTGTGAATTTTACATTCAATGGGCCTTCTAATAACGGAGGCCTTTCGATCGCATTTTGCGGAGCGCCACGGCATTCATTTACATTTTTCAAGCCAAGCGGTGCCAAAATGCAGATTTATCCGAACCCAGTTCAGGATGAAGGCATTGTTACCATATCGTCAAATGGAGAGGAGAATATCCAAGCCGTCAATTCGGATAATCAGACTAACAAAATGGTTGGACTTAGCTTATTAGATGGCAGTCAAAGAATCTTGCAAGAGTTTTTACCAAATACAGAGCCAAACCTCACGACCATACGCCTGAAAGCTGGCCTAAAGGGGACGTACTTTTTAAAGGCGACTTTCGAAGACGGATCAGTGCAAACGAAACGGGTGTTGGTGGAGGAATGACAACGCAGGCGCCCGGATTGACATCAGCCTTCAACCCGGGTGCCTACGTCCACTGTAATGATATAACTTTTACCACCCTCGCGTTCAATGGCTTCGGCTACTTCTTCGGCGCGGGTGGGAGCATAGGCGAACATGCAGCCGCCACCGCCGGAGCCGTTGATTTTGCCGCCTAATGCGCCTGCATCCAATGCCGCGTTCATCATGCGTTCGATTTTGGGCGTGGATGTGCGCTTGTGGTCACGGAGGTTTTTATAGTGTTTATAAAGCAATCCGCCGAAGTGTGTGTCAAACTCCGCACTTGCGGCGTGATCAGCACTTTGCATTAACAATGCTTTACCTTCAATGAGAATATCACGATCTTCAATATTGGCCTTCAAAAGGCTTAGCTGATCGTCGGAAAGCCGGCTTTTATAGTCGCCGACTTGATCAATAGGCGTAGTGAATATCGAGAATGCCGGATCATATGCGGTAACGATTCTGATCACTTCTTCCATGCCGTACCGGCAGCGCCCCAGGATACCCAATGTATCCTTTGGTTCAAGCGAATCGCCGAGGACGAAAGTGCCAAGCGTTGGCGTTAATGCTTCTACCTTGATAATGGGTGTTGATTCAAGGTAAATGACGTTGCCAATCGCGGTGGAATAGTGGTCCATCATACCACCTGGTTCACCAAATTCAAGCACTTCTGCTGCATTTGCGATTTCACCCAGCTCTTTTTGTGAAAAATTCGCAGGGTTATCGCTCATTTTGTCCAGAAAGTGCGCCCAGGAGACGATCAGAGCCGATGAGCTTGACGTTCCGGAATTAATGGGGATGTTTCCGTGGATCACACATTCAAATCCTTTTGAAAAAGAAAGTCCTTTCCTTTTCAAAATATTGATTGTGCTCCTGAAATAGTCACGCTGGACGACATAAGGAAATGTGTCGTCCAGCGAAAATTCTTGTTTTAGGCCCAGATCAGGTAGATGCAGGATAATTTTACGGTCATCGCGATAGTCGCCTTCAATACCAATCCGTCGCGATATGGCCGCTGCAATAACAGGAAGTCCCAGGTAATCCTGATGTTCTCCGAATAAACAAATGCGGCCGGGAGTCGAAATCCTCATGAACTACCAGCTTTTCTTTTTGTGACCTACAAGGCCGAAATAAAGTATGAAAATATAAAGTGGCACCATGACCCAGTATGCCTGCTGCGTATTTCCTATGGAATCGGCGATACCGCCATAAATCAACGGCATGATTGCGCCACCTGAAATACCCATTACTAATAATGCGGATGCAATTTTAGTGAATTTCCCTAAACCGCTCAATGCAAGGGGCCACAATGCAGGCCAGATTACCGCATTAGCGAAACCCAGTACAGCAATGCAAAGAACCGATGTGAAGCCAGTTGAGTTAATCGCTATCACCGTTACCACTATGCCAAGGATTGCGCAGAATTTCAGATACGCTTGTTGTGAAACGTATTTTGGAATCAATACGATGCCGAGCAGATACCCGAACATCATTCCATATAATGTGTAAGTCCCGAAAAGCCGCGCTTCTTCCTCTGGAAACCCGAGCGAGACACCGTAACTGATAATAGTATCACCAGCAATTACTTCAACACCCACGTAGCAGAACAGCGCAATCACACCCAAAACAAGGTTTGGAAACTGCAAAACGCTTGTTTTCTGAACGGTTACCAATTCAGCTGCGGCTGGTGTATCTTCTTCTTCGCTCACCTCCACAAGCCCTTTTGACATCCGGATCAGGATCGCAAGACCGACTAAAACAGCTGTAAGGACAAGGTAAGGCATGGCCACTTTGTCCAATTCTGACTTAGGATCGCCCGTCGTAGCACCTGCGAGCAATAGTTTACCGAAAATCAACTGGCTAAAAATCCCTGCTGATTTGTTGGCGATACCCATGATACTGATCCTTTGTGCAGCGCTGTCGCGCGGACCGAGAATGGTTGCATACGGGTTTGAAGCCGTCTGAAGTACTGTTAATCCGATACCGATGGTGAACAAGCCCACCAGAAACAATGGGTAGGAAGCCATTTCAGCAGCCGGGATGAATATGAGCGTTCCCACCGCCATCACGATCAGCGCCAGCGACATACCATTTTTAAAACCCGTTTTTTTCAAAACCATCGAACAGGGGATCGCCATCACCGTGTAGGAGATAAAAAACGCGAATGTGACGAGGTAGGAGCTGGTGTTGTCCAGCGAGAATGCTTTTTTGAAGAAGGTAATCAGTGTTCCGTTGACCCATGTGACGAAGCCCATCACAAAGAATAGAATGCCGATAATGAAGAGGGGACCTAGGTAACTGTTCTTTTTGCTCATTTAAGTCTGATTTATTTGGGTGTCCGGGTTATGGTTAATGTGAAATTTTTGATTCTATCTATAATACTCAATATTCGTCATTCAGGCCAAAGATCCTTTTGTTAGTCCGCCACTTTCCACGTGTAAAGTCCGGGATTTCGACTGGTGAGCTGCCTCGTGCAATCGACATTTCCGACAAGGGACTGATAGCGCTCCACACTGCGGCATCGTAAACGTCTATGGGCGGAGCGGTTTTCCGCTTGATCGCTTCTACGAATCCGCGTAACACAAAATAATCAATCCCTCCGTGGCCCGCATTTTCAGCTTCCTTGGCATATTTTGCCCACAATGGATGGTCGTTTTTGTCAAGGTAAGGCTTGTCCGGCTCGCCGGTGTGTTCTTTAGGGGATACGCCTTCCAGGTAAATGGTGTGGCCATCGTTCATCCAGATGCCTTCGGTTCCTTGCGCGCGGAATGCGAGCGAGTAGGGGCGTGGGGAGTTCGTATCGTGGATTAATACGATATTTTCGCCATTATGGCACTGGATAACAGTAGTTACAATGTCTCCGAGTTTGAAATTGACTTTTGCGTTCGGATGGTTTTTCCCGCCGTGGTCGACAATATATTTGTGTAACCCCCTTGATTTCGTAGATGTTGAGGTAAGATAAGTGAAGCAATTGCCCCGGTTGATATCCAGCCAGTGCGCTACCGGTCCGAGCCCATGGGTGGGGTAGATGTCGCCGTTGCGATCTACTGAATGCTGGGTCCGCCATTTGGCTTCGGAAAATCCTTTTTCACCAAATTCAACCCCATATCCTTCATTGCTTTTACCATTGTTGAGCTTTATGCCGCGCAAATCATGCTGATAACCGCAATGGGCGTATGTCATCTCACCAAACATGCCCGCACGGACCATTTTTAGGATAGCCATCACGTCACGGCGATAGCAGACGTTTTCCAGGATCATGCAATGCGAGCCTGTTTTTTCAAATGTATTGACCAGGTCCCACGATTCCTGCAAAGTTACAGTGGCCGATACCTCCACCGCCGTATATTTTCCTGCATTCATCGAAGCCAATGCCATCGGCACATGCCATTGCCAGGGCGTGGCGATCAGAATGCCGTCCAGGTCTTCCCGCTTTACCATATTCAGGAAATCCTCGTCTCCCTTGGAATAGACCGCGGGTGCCTTTTTGCCGTTTTTTTTGATTTTGTCGAGCGTGATATTTACTGCCGCCGGATCGATATCGCAAATCGCATTGATCTCAACATCAGGGCGAAACAGTGCCTGCTCAACGTGGTTGCGGCCACGAAGGCCGACTCCGATAAACCCTAAGCGCACATTTCCTGCTGGTTTTTCCTTTTTTGCATATAATGAGGGAATAATCCCCGCGACTGGTCCGGCCAATGCGGTTTTTTGCAGGAAATCACGTCTATCCATATCAAAATCTGTTGAAGGTTCAGGCTGTAACGGTAAAAGATTATTTGGTATTTGACTGTCCAAGGTCGCAATTTACACGCAATAACCAGATTTTTAAATTTTTTTATTAATTAAAAATGGGGAAACCGTGGTGCCTGTCTGACAATGAATTGAAAAGAGAATGAACAAATTCCTAAATTACGACGTTTACCCAGAGCAAGTGACTCCTGCAAGAGCATTTTCTAGCAAGCTCGACCCCTTAAATGTGTTGGACACAAACTTTGTAACGACATTAAGGGCAAATTTTAATTTTAAGTGGTTTAAAATATGGTGCAAAAGGTGGCGGTGTTTCGGAAGGAGCACTTTAATGCAGCCCATCGTCTTCACAATCCGGAATGGTCGGAGGGAAAAAACGAGGAGGTTTTCGGAAAGTGCAACAACCCCAATTTTCACGGACACAATTACGAACTGATCGTACAAGTAACAGGACCGCTAGATCCTGAAACAGGCTACGTGATCGATATGAAAGTCCTGAGCGCCATTTTGAAGGAAACTGTCATTGACCGTTTCGACCACCGCAACTTGAATCTGGACGTAGAGGAATTCAAGACATTGAATCCTACCGCTGAAAACATAGCGATCGTTATTTATTCAATCTTAAGACCCAAAATTGATTCAGGACTTGACCTGAAAGTTAGATTATATGAAACAGAACGGAATTTTGTCGAGTATCCGGTCCAGTGAGGCTTTGGACATCGAAGAGATTGGCGACGATCACTTATATTCTTCCATTGAAACTCCCCTGCGCAAGGACGCCTTTGCTATGGAAGACGAGATGAAAATGGAATTGATCGAAAAGCATTTTCGGCACATCATGGAGATCATGGGTCTGGATATGACCGACGATAGCCTGAGAGGAACTCCTAAAAGAGTTGCAAAAATGTATATTAAAGAGGTTTTCAGCGGTCTTGATCCTAAAAATAAGCCCTCGATCGCTCTTTTTGAAAATAAATACAAATACAATCAAATGCTCGTCGAAAAGGATATTACAGTCTTTTCCAACTGCGAGCATCATTTTGTACCGATCTACGGAAAAGCGCACGTTGCTTATATATCCAGCGGAAAAGTGATCGGCCTCTCCAAACTGAACCGGATCGTCGAGTATTACGCGAAACGGCCGCAAGTACAAGAGCGCCTCACGGTGCAGATTGCCAACGAGCTGAAACAAGCCTTGCAAACCGAAGACGTAGCCGTGGTAATCGACGCCCAGCATATGTGTGTACAATCACGAGGAATCCGCGACTCGGGCAGCTCCACAGTGACGGCATTCTACGGAGGGAAATTTGAAGAGGAGGCTACCAAGAGAGAGTTTTTGAGCTACCTGGAAATGTGACCACCCCCGACAACCCCCGGCCCCTGGGAGGGGAGTTGCTTACGCCGGAAACAGAAAATGCTGACCACAGGGTCAGCATTTTCTGTTTAAAAACTCCCCTCTGGGGGCAGGGGGAAAAGGCGCTACACCGTCGGTCCAACACGCTCCAACAACGCTTTCGTCGCTTTGATACCGTCATACTCTGAAAGCTTGCTTCCTTCATACTCGATACCCGCGATGCCTTTGAAGCCGCTGTCTTTCACGATTTTGAGAATTTTAGTATAGTCTGTTTCAATGCAATTGCCTTTTTCGTCGAAATCGTAAGTTTTAGCACTTACGCCTTTTGCGAATGGCATCAGCTCCTGCGTTCCCTGGTAACGGTCGTACGATTCTTCGCAGCCGCTAGCTGAGCGTTTGATGCAGAAGTTGCCAAAATCGGGCAGGGTGCCTACGTTTTTCATATTCACCTGCTTCATCACGCCAGCAAGCCACTGACCGTTCGATGATGAGCCGCCGTGGTTTTCAACGATCACATTAATGCCGGTTTTGGAAGCAAATTCGCCTAGTTTTCCCAAGCCTTCTACCGCCGCTTTTGCGATTTCCTCGTTGCTGCCTTTGCCGAATGCGTTCACACGGATGGTTTTGCAACCCAGGTATTTTGCAGCTTCAACCCATTTGTAGTGGTTTTCAACAGCTTTGTTACGAACCGCAGCATCCAGTTCGCCCAAGCCACCTTCACCGTCGATCATGATCAGATTGTTTTTGACGCCATTATCCTTGGCTCTTTTCAGAAGCTCTGCCAGGTATGTTTTGTCTTCGGCTTTGTCTTTGAAGAACTGGTTCACGTATTCGACGATTGAAATGCCGAATTCTTTTTTAGCTAATTCAGGAAAGTCGAGGTTGGTGAGTTTTTTCGCGAAAAGTGCCTTGTGCAATGACCATTCGGCCAGTGAGATCTCAAACCAAAGTTTTTTGGCAGCCGGTTCGGCGAAGAGATCTGTGAATGTAGTAGCGGCTAATGCGGCTGCACCGGCCTGTTTAATGAAATCGCGACGAGAAAAGTCCATGATTGGTTAGAATTTAGATTTATGTTTACTCCTGAATATTTATTCTTGCTTCATTATAGAGCTTCTCGTTCTTGACGAGTTTTGCCGCGTCCCAATCAATATCCTTCACAAATGCATGCTGGCGCACGGGACAATCGTCGATCCTGCAAAAGTAGCAACATTGGTAAACGCACGGATCGGCGTGAACGAAAATTTCCGTTTCACCAGGCTGGGGATTTTTTAGAATGTTCTCAAACTCGTGAATCGTCTCATGTACTTTCTGCAATTCCCAATAGTAAGGTAATGTCAGATGGCAGTCAATGTGCAAATCGGAGCCGTATTGCTGCACCCGCAGGTTATGCACGTCTATCCATTCATCTTTTTTATGGTCACGTAAGGTTTGGACCACTTTTTCAAGAAGCAATTCGTCGCTGGCGTCCATTAGGCCCGCCACTGATTTACTTACCAGTTGTGAGCCGCTGTAAGCGAGGAACACACCGAAAAGAAGCGAGGCCACACTATCGATCCATGCGTATCCTGTCAGCATGATCAGTCCAACACTAAATATCAAAACGACGCTGCTGACGCTGTCCGACATCAAATGCTTTCCGTCGGCTATTAATGCGAGCGAGTTGGCTCTTTTTCCTTCGGTAAGCAGTTTGTATCCAATTGCGGTGTTGACCAGGATCGTAAAAAGGATAAAGCCCGATCCTTCTGCGAGGTTTTGAATAGGGGCGGGGTCCATTAGCCGCTTTACCGCTTCTATAATAATGAATAAAGAGGCAATAATGATGAGTGCCCCCTCGAAGCCGGCAGAGAAAAACTCTATTTTCCCGTGGCCGTATGGATGGTTCCTGTCCTTGGGCTGAGCTGAAAGATAGACGCTGTAAAATGCAAAACCACTGGCGATTACATTGATGATCGATTCGAGGGCGTCGCTCAGGATGGCGTTGGAAGAGGTCAGATAGAATGCAAAAAACTTCAATCCCGTCAGCAGGATACTGGCTATAAAAGACAGCATGATGAGACGTTGTTTAAGCTTATTTTGGTTTATTTGCATTTGAGATTTGTCAACGAGAGGTCAAAAATACTAAGAAAATGCGGGTTATATCCACAGAAAATAACTGGAAAACACTTTCGACTGAAACCGTATATGAGAACGCCTGGCTGGAACTGAGTCACCGTGACGTGATTAACCCATCCGGCAACAAGGGTATTTATGGTCTTGTTAAATTTAAAAATCAGGCAATTGCTGTCATTCCTGTCGACGCAGAGGACAACATTTACCTTGTAGGGCAATTCAGGTACGCTATCGACGAATACAGCTGGGAAATTCCAGAAGGAGGCGGGCTGCTGGGTACCGATCCGCTGGAAGCCGCAAAACGCGAGCTGAAAGAGGAGACCGGCCTGATCGCGGGTAAATGGACTAAAATCGGTCGCATTCATACTTCCAATTCGGCGACCAACGAGGAAGGCTTTGTCTATATTGCCGAAGAGCTTACGCAACAAGAGGCCGAACCGGAGGATACCGAAGATTTACAGGTGTGGAAATTGCCTTTGAGAGAAGCAGTTGAAATGGTTATGCGGTCCGAAATCACCGATTCACTTTCCGTATGCGCCATATTGATGACTGCGAGACTGAAAGGTATCTGATATGCTGCAAGCCCTGTTGTACGGGACGATCGCCGGAGTTGCCTTGTGCCTCACCTTCGGGACTGTCTTTTTTTCATTGGTTCAAAATAGCGTGGATAATGGTTATCGGACAGGCATTAAAATAGCCTTTGGCGTCTTTGTTTGTGACCTTATCTTCGTTTTCTTCGCCATTTTTGGAACGGCGTTGCTGCCTGATATTCCCAATTTTCAAAAATGGATGGCGGGGGCCGGTGTGGTATTTCTTATCGCATTAGGACTAAGTAACCTCATCAAAGGACAACCTAAAATTGCTTATCCGCAGACCCGTTTTGGTAATTTGCTCTACTATTTCACAACGGGATTTTTATTAAATGGCCTGAATCCGGTTAATTTCATCAGTTGGGTGACCATTGCTTCATATCTACGCACCAATTTGCATTATGATATGAACCAGGTTTTGCTCTTTTTCGCTGCAAGTGTTGTCATGGTGTTTTTGGTTGAAAGCGCGATTGCCGTGTTCGCGCACCGGTTGAAGCGGATATTTACACCAAAAGTGGTCACCATATTTAACAAAGTGACAGGCGTGGTTTTTATTCTCATCGCCTGTCAGATCGCTTATACCAATTTCTTGAAGTAGGATTATTCCGTAATATATCCTCCGTTTTTCAAAAAGCTTTTCCAGTCATCGATCAGAAAGTTCTTGAAAACACGGGGGAATTTATTTTGCCCGCCCATTTTGCCTTTGGACTCCATCCAGTCGTAGAAGGCTTGGTTAGGAAGTACTGTCACGAATACTTCCTGCAATGCGTGACGCCGCTCAACAGCGTAGTCGTCATTCAGCTCGCTCAGTTTTGCGTCTAGCTTCTTTTTTAATGCTTCGATATCCACATTGGATTCTTCGACGCCTATATACCAGTGGTGCGCAAACAAGCTGCCATGTTTTACACCGCACACGGTAAATTCCTTAACGGTAAGGCCCATTTCATCAGAAACAAGGTCTATAGCCTTGTTCATATTATCGACCGAAAGGTGTTCACCACAGAGGCTCAGATAATGTTTTGTGCGGCCCGTAATGACGATCTCACCCCGGGCTTTGTCGACAAATTTCAGCGTGTCGCCAATCAGATAGCGCCAGGCGCCTGCACAGGTAGAAAGCAATAATGCATATTCTTTACCTTCTTCCACCTGATCGATCATCAGCGTTTCGGGATTAGCCTGCATTGTGCCGTCCGAATCGAAGTTCCTTTCATTGAATGGTATGAATTCAAAGAAGAGGCCATTATCGCACACCAGTTCCATGCCTTCTGCACCGGGGCGCGTTTGATAGGCGATAAAACCTTCGGAAGCCAGGTAGGTATTGATGTAGATCATCGGTCTACCCAAAAGTTTCTCAAATCCTTTACGGTAAGGTTCGAACGACACGCCGCCATGGGCGAATACCTGCAAGTTCGGCCAGATATCGTGGATGTTTTTTACATTATAATGGGCAATGATCTTTTCCATCAGTAGTTGGATCCAGGCCGGTACGCCCACGATAAAGCCGATGTCCCATTCACTGGCTACCCGTGTGATTTCTTCCAGTTTTAGTCCCCAGTCTTTTTGGGCGGCAATTTTTTGTCCCGGCTTATAATACGGCCTGAACCAACGCGGTATCTGCTGGATCTGAATGCCACTTAAATCACCTTCCAGGCGGCCGTTATCCTGACTGTTAAGGTTCGTACTGCCGCTCAACATCAGAAAACCTTTCTCGTAGAGGTCGTTGGGTAAGTCTTTATAGTGGCCCAGCGAAAGGATCTGCCGGATACTTGTTTTCTGAATGGCCTTCGTCATCGCCTTCGTCACAGGAATTTGCTTCGAAGCCGCTTCGGAAGTGCCGGAACTCAATGCATAATATTTGATTGTGCCGGGCCAACACACATCGTTTTCCCCTTCCAGCGACTTATGCCACCACTCATTGAAGATCTTATTATAATCAAAAATGGGTACGGTCTGCTTATAGAGCTCGTAAAATGCCCCCTTTTCGCCGAAAAGAATGCTGGAAAGGAGTTCATCGAAATTGTACTTCTCCCCGAACTCGGTATATCTTGCTTTGGCAAGCAGCTTCGCCAAGGTCTTTTTCTGCTGCTGATGCAGACTTGCCTTGCGACGGTTGGCGACGATGTTGCTGAAATGAATGCCTTTCTTTAATAAACTGCCTACTAATGCCATAGCTGATGTTTAAATTACAAATCCCAGGTTGATAGCTTTTTTAACGCTTCATACTCTGTCAGATCATATTGACATGGCACCACCGAGATATAATTGTTATCCAGTGCCCAGACATCGGTATCTTCTTTTTCAGTATCAAAATTGATGAACTCACCGGCCATCCATAGATAACCCCTTCCATTCGGATCCACCCTATAATCAAATTTTTCCTGCCATTTGGCGTGCGCCTGACGGCATACTTTCACTCCTTTCAATGGTAAATCGGTTTTTGCAGGCACATTTACGTTCAATGCGATACCGTTGGGAATACCATTTTTTAATGCTTCTTCTGTAATTGATTTAATAAAAGGCACTGCATGACTGAAATCTGCATCTTCCCTGAAATCACAAAGCGAAAAGCCAATGGCCGGGATGCCTTCGATCGCCGCTTCAATGGCCGCCGACATTGTCCCCGAATAAAGCACACTAATGGAACTGTTACTGCCGTGGTTGATACCGCTTACGACCAAGTCAGGTTTGCGGTCGAGCAACACATAGTTTTTGGCTAGTTTTACGCAATCCGCTGGGGTTCCCGAGCATTCATATTCTGTTATACCTTCGAAAATATGGGTGGAATAAAGCCTGAGTGGTTCTCCGATCGTGATTGCATGTCCCATGCCCGACTGAGGGCTGTTGGGAGCGACTACAATCACTTCTCCCAGCGTCTGCATGACTTCTACCAGTGTTCGGATTCCTTTTGACGTTATTCCGTCATCATTAGTAACTAAAATGAGGGGTTTCATACATTTCTACTTATCGGGTGCTTAGCTGCGTTCCTGCCGTCCTTTTTGCCGATGAAGTAACATGGTTTTTAAGTGAATAAATATTTACTTGCGCTTTTCAAGCTGCCAAATTTAAGCAATATGCCTTCATTCGCAATAAAGCATGCAACCGTCGAGGACATTCCAACTATTATTACAATTCAGGAAAAAACATGGGAACCCACTTACCGTGACATCCTTAGCAAGGAGCAGATCGACTATATGTTTGAAAAAATATATTCTGTCGACGCCCTTAAAACGCAGCTTACCGAAGGCCAGCATTTCATGATATTGCTTAATGGCGGATCTCCTGAAGGCTTTTCGTCAGTCTCCGAAGAATTGCCCGGAACGTACAAATTACACAAAATATATGTGCTGCCGTCAACCCAGGGAACCGGTGCGGGAAAATTTCTGCTGAATGAAACGGAAAATTACGTCAGGTCTGTCGGAGGAAATCTGCTTTCCCTAAATGTAAACCGCTATAATAAGGCAAAGAGCTTTTACGAAAAGATGGGGTTTCACGTAACAGGTGAAAAAGATATCCCCATCGGGCCCTATTGGATGAATGATTTTATCCTTGAAAAAGCGCTGAACTGAACCGGCTAAACCGATTCAGTTCTTTGTGCCAGTTTCATTTTTTTAATATTCTTCTTCTGGCTCTTCAATCCTTGCAATGGATGATAATGGTTGCTTTTGATGACATAGTAACCTGTACCGTCATAAGTGCGCTTGCCAGGATGCGCTTTGCATTCAGCTGAGCAGGCACCTTCCATTTCCCAGCCGCATTTTTCGCATAGTGGGATGTGGTTATTGCATTCCGCATTGGCGCAGTTGATCATGCGGTCGCATGGTTCCTCGCAGACGTAGCATTTGGAGATCACAGTCGGGTTGACTTTGTTCACGTCAACGGTAATGCGGTTGTCGAACACATAGCATTTGCCATCGAAATTCTCGCCGCCTTCTTCCAGTCCGTACCGGATAATGCCGCCGTGAAGCTGGTACACATCCTTAAAGCCCTGATCGAGCAGGTAGGCGCTCGCTTTTTCGCATTTGATCCCGCCGGTGCAATAAGTTACGATCTTTTTGTCCTTCAAATGCTCAATTTCGTGAATGTGCTCGGGCAGCTCACGCAGGTTATGCATGTCGAAGGTAATGGCACCTTTGAATTTTCCAACCTCGTGCTCGTAGTCCGAGCGCATGTCCACCAGCACTACATCCGGATCGTTGATTAACTTTTTGAATTCAGCTGGTTCAAGGTGCTTTCCGGTGCGTTCCAGTGGGTTCACAGGAAGGTCAGAATTGACGATCTCATCCTTCACCCGCACATGCAACTTCTGGAACGCCACTTCGTCGTGTTCTTCCACTTTGAACTGCACGCCTGCAAATCGGGCGTCGGAACGGACGTAATCCATATAAGCTTCGCAGTCTTCCGGCGTGCCCGAAACTGTTCCGTTTAGACCTTCCGGGGCGACTATGATCCGCCCCAAAAGATTATGCTCTACGCAAAACAAATGGTGCTCGTCGCGGTAAGCTTCCGTATCGGCAATATGCGTGTAATAATAATATAAGATAACCCTGTAAGGCTTCATCGAAGTAACATTATAATGAATCCGAAGAGAAAAGATTCGTATTCCACGCAGTCCTTTTCTCCAAATCAGCCGCAAATATACGAAGAATGCCAATTTAAAGAAAATTCGAAAAATGCCATTTACCCCGGCTTTGAGTATTCCCTGAAATCTATATTTTTGTGCGGTTCGCATCCGTTCATCTCATCCGTTTCTTTATGCATATCGCTATCATTGGCAACATTGGCGCTGGAAAAACCACGCTTACCCAAATGCTTGGGGAACATTTTAAATGGGAAGTGATGTACGAGGCGGTAGAAGGAAATCCCTACCTGGCCGACTTTTATCAAGATATGGACCGGTGGGCATTCAATTTACAGATCTACTTTCTCAATAGCCGCTTCGCCCAAGTCCAGAAAATCCGGGAAACTACGTACTCGACCATTATTCAGGACCGCACCATTTATGAGGATGCCTTTATTTTTGCAAGAAACCTTTACGAATCCGGCGTGTTGGTGGAGCGCGATTATCAAACTTATTTGCTGCTTTTCGAATCCATTATCCGGACCGTTTCGCAACCAGACCTTCTTATTTATCTAAAGGCGGATATTCCTAAACTGGTTTCTCAGATCAAAAAGCGCGGCAGGGATTTTGAAGCTTATATTTCAACAGATTACCTCACCAGTCTAAACGATTATTATGAAGACTTCGTGAAAACCTACGATCACGGGAAAATCCTGGAAATAGATGTAAATCAGATGGATTTCGCTTCAAACCCGGAAGACTTCAACCACATTGTGGCGCTTCTTAACAAAGAATTATTTTATGTGTAGAAAGGTTTAACGCATGCAGGCAATGGCCTCGTTAAGCAGTTCGTTTTTTGCCGGAGTGAAAGTGAATACCTTTGTATCTTCGGGAAGCAATATTTCAATCTTCAAAGTGCCTTTCATTTTTTCGAGGTCCTTTGGTGTCAGAGGGGAAGAAAGGATAAAAACGGGCTGCCAGTTGCTGCGATCAGAAGTGGTGGAATACAGCGAAAAATTGCCTTTTGAAGAAGAGAACCTCATTTCTGTGAACATCAGCACATGGTATACGAGGCTGATTTGCTCGTTGTGATAACTTAGCACGCGCTCTTCTCCCGTACGTGACAAGGTTAGGTACTCTTTCTTGCCCGAAAGGGGAATTGTGTGATAATGTACGGTCTGATGGTTAGCGGGACTGATCTTTTCTTTACATTGACTAAAACAATGGTTTTGAGCAACTATCAGCAAACCAGCCACACCAAGCAAGAAAGCACAGTTCATGCACAGGGAGTAATTCAAGACTTTTTTCAGTTATCGGGGTTATTCAAATATGGCTTAAATATAGCCTCACAATGCGGAAAATGCAACAGAATCGGGGTATTGTTGCATTATTAAAATAGTTTATTAGATTTGTGTCAGTACAAACTTAAACGAATTCTCACATGCTATTTAAAGACATTATCTTCTACATCTCCTGTATCGGTGTCGCATTGTTTGTAGGCCGCGCTGTTTTCATTCTCCTTAAAAAGCTTTTTGGCGGGGACATCGTCCTGACCAATCCTGAAACGGGCAAATCTATAGTTCTTGACAAACACCACGTTGACGGGCAGGCTAAAAGACTTTTAGAGGTGCTTAAATAATGGAGGTAAATTCACTTCGCTCTTCGTTCCTCCGCTAATTGCTTATAAACTTCGCCTAGCTCGTCTTTTAGTTCCCTGATTTTTGCTTCGAGTTTTTCTACCTCGTTTTTGTGAACGAGGTCTTTCATGTACATAACTGTTTCGGGTTCGCCCTCGTAGCCAAAAAGCCAGTTAGGATAGATGCCAAGTTCCTTGATTATAATTCCGACGGCACTTGTCGTCAATTTTTGATCTCCGGATAAGACTTTCGAGATTTTTGACGGCGACAGGTGAACGATCTGAGCTAATTCGCCTGTATTCAAGTGGTGTGCTTTCATGAGTGCCGCTATTCTTGCAACTTCTATCATCTGAGCGTGAGTTCGTTTTTGCAAATAAATTCCAATTAAACTATTAAAATTCCATTTGGAATATTATATTTACATTACTGTTTAGGTTAACCGGTTATATGTAAATATAGCAAAAGTAGTACCAATTGGATAGCCTCAAAACCGTCCGAATCGATTTATCACCTTAAACGAAACACCACTATGAATTTCAAAATTATCCGCATTGCGGAAACTACTGAGGTCTGTCTTCATAGGGACAGAAACGATGAAGGGGAGGAGATTGTCCGTATTACAGCATTTGTCGTCAATTCGCATCAAGCGGAATTGATGCTGGAACAAGTTGTGCGGTTTACAGGAGCGAGTAGTGCACGACGGTTTGTTGAGGATTATTCGCTGGAATCGGCTCGGGAGTTTTTGGAAGAGGCCAGAGCAGAGGAGAACCCGGTAATGCGTTCTTAAAACCCCGCTACGCTAACGGATCGCTACCGTCTGATAATTGCATTTGGTGGCTAGGAAGTGTTGGCATAGATTCCTATTTGAATCTTCTAATTTCTGCCAAATGACTTTTATTGCAAGCGTTGTTGCCCGGGACGGGGTCGCTATCATCGCGGACTCCCTTGTTACTACAGTGCGTCCGGTGCTTGATCTGGGCGATTTTCTTGCATTCGTTGAAAGAAAGGCCAGCAATAGAGATGATGCCCAAATAGATGTTGCAGAATTGTATGATCTTTTTGAGAACAGGGCATCGCATACGAGGGATTTTGAAGATAAAATATTTCAGTACGACTCCCATACCGCGATAACGACAGCTGGAAATGCTGAAATTAACGGGCTGCGCATCAATAAACTTGTCGATACCAAGATCAAACAGAACAATGCAAAAACAAATTACGTTGGCCTTTCTATTTTCGAAAAAGTGAACGATTTCTGCGAATTTTTGGAACAGGAAATCAAAGCGCATTTTGAAAACAATTACTATCTAGGATCAACGACATTCATTTTTACGCACTTTGACGCTTCTTTGAACAGCACTTTCATTTTCAAGATAGAAACAGAGGAATGCTCTGAGGAAGACTATCAACAGATTGATTTTTGTGCGATCAGACGGCCTGAGCGAGAAGAAATAGCGAAGGTCGTTTGCGACGGACAGAGCAGGATAAGCAATGGGATTTTATATGGAGGAATTGCCAGTGTAATCCTGGCAGTAAACAAAGCCATTGACTTACTTATTCTGGATTTTGACCTTAACCTGCCTCAGATCGACGACGGTTACAGAGAAAGCGTCATCAGCAAGTGCGTTGACTTGATTGACGATGACATTCAGTTGAGAAAAATCACCGATCTAAGTCTTCAGCAAGCGGTTAATCTGGCGGCGTTATTGATGAAGATCGAAATTGACTTTCAAAAATACACGGAGAATATACCGACGGTTGGCGGCGTCGTAAAGATAGCGACGATCGATGCCAATGGATTTAAGTTTGTTAGTGGCCATGAAATTATCAGACCAGAGAGAATGTGAAGTTGGGATTGATTAAATTTGTTGTAATCAGGATCTTATATTTGAAACAGACTTAGCAATGGACAAGTTAACAAGAACATCGGCAGGAACGCTTGTAAAAGATTCTCGAAGTTCCGAATCGCACAAGCGACAATCATTACCGACTGGTAAGAATCCAATGCTGCGCTCAATTATTGAGTTAAAGTTGCGGGGCAAAACAATCACGATTAAAAATATAAATCGCATAAGCCTGCGAGATCTGAAAAAAAATCAAAGGTCGAATTTTTAAAAGACTCATTTGCGGCATATTTACACAAAAAAGGGCGTTTTCATCGCGAAACCGCCCTTTTTAACAATGTGACCAGAAGGAGAGTCGAACTCCTATACCCGAAGGCACTACCCCCTCAAAGTAGCGTGTCTACCAATTCCACCACCTGGCCGTCAATTGTGATGCAAAAGTAATATTTAAATAATATGTCGCAAGAGTTGGCCGAATGTTTTTTGTTTTAACATCGATATTCGCTCCAAATTTTTCCGATTGCCCGATTTGGTCGTATTTTCAAAGGTTATTTCCAACTAACCTCTCTAATTTCCTATGCCCAATCAACAGAACAACCGGAGACGGGACTTTATCAAAAAGCTATCGGGAGGCGCTCTTCTCGCTGCCAGCCCGGTCCACGAACTATTAGCCGGCCGGAAACCGGTTTATGCTTCGCACGAACTGCCCTGGATCCAGCAAAAGATCGCCGCGAACGACAATATCCAGATCGCCTGCATTGGCACGGGCATCATGGGAATGGGCGACACACGCACGGCGCTTAAAATTCCCGGCGTCAAACTGATGGCAGTTGCTGACCTTTACGACGGACACCTGGTCCGGGCGAAAGAACTTTTTGGAAACGATATTCAGACTACCCGCAATTACAGCGAAATCCTGAACCGCAAAGATATCGACGCCATTATTCTTGCCACTCCAGACCATTGGCATTCGCAAATTGCCATTGAGGCGCTAAAAGCAGGCAAAGCAGTGTATTGCGAAAAGCCAATGGTGCACAAAATCGAGCAAGGTTATGACGTCATTAAGGCGCAGGCGGACAACAAAAAGGTGTTTCAGGTAGGTAGCCAGCGCGTGAGCTCGATCATTTATGCCAAAGCTAAGGAGCTGTATAAATCCGGGGCGATAGGCGAGCTCAATTTTGTTGAAGTGTTTTACGATCGTCATTCGGCACAAGGTGCGTGGCAATATTCCTTACCGCCGGACGCTTCGCCGCAAACTGTGGATTGGGACCGTTTTATTGGCAATAAAGCACCTAAAATGCCATACGATCCGCTGCGCTTTTTCCGTTGGAGAAATTACCAGGATTATGGTACCGGTGTTGCAGGCGACCTTTTTGTGCATTTGTTCTCAGGAATGCATTACATTCTGGATAGCAAAGGTCCTACGCGTATAATGACCAGCGGCGGGTTACGCTACTGGAAGGATGGCCGCGATGTGCCCGACGTGATGGTTGGTATTTATGATTATCCCAAAACGGCGACTCACCCTGCATTCAACCTCACATTGCGGGTCAATTTTGCCGATGGTTCTGGTGGAGGCTCCGGTTTCCGCTTTGTAGGTACCGATGGACAAATCACATTGTCGGGAAATACAGTGACTGTCAAAAAGAAGAAAATGGCCAAGGCTCCCGGTTACACAATCGATACTTTTCCAAAGGCATTACAGGACAAGTTTTTGGCGGACTATAACGTGCAATATCCGGTGGTGCCGGAAATGTCCGAGCCTGATTTCGAGGAATACAAAGCCCCGCAAGGTTATGACGACCGTTTGGACCATTTCGCGAACTTCTTTGACGCAATGCGAGACAATAAGCCAGTGCTGGAAGACGCTACTTTCGGCCTCCGCGCCGCAGGGCCAGCTTTACTGTCAAATAAGAGTTATTTCGAAAATACTGTGGTAAGTTGGAACCCCGAAGACATGAAAATCGTCAAAGCAGTGTAGTAACCGGAAGGATATTAAGATTTTAGATTTAGTAATTAGCATAAAAGCCCTGGCATTGATCCAAGGCTTTTTATGTTAATTACGCAGAATGAAATCCATTTAAATGATCCGAAAATTGCTTTGCTAGGTCGAAAGCGGCCTTCCCGCAGGGATATTGATCCTTTGCCGGTTGGTCGGGAAGGTTGCTTTTTTAGCGGTGAATTTCGCATTCACGTACTCTACCATGTCGATCTCGCCTGTGATCTTATCGCCAGCCAGTTTACCATAAAACGTCATTACCACATTATCGCCGGGAACGCTGTAACGGCTTTGGAAGCGGACCTCGTCGCCGTCGATATTACCCATCAGCTCTCGTGTTGCAAACTCGCCTTTGTGCGTGCCGTAAAGGTAATTGCCGTCCTGTTTTTCGATGATAAAGGTGTGTTTGCTTTTGCTGGTGTAAAATTCGATACTTACATCCCAGCGTCCGCTTATGTCTGTGGCGGGTGCTTTCATCTGTGCTTCCGCTTTGGGCGCGCTGCGTTTGCGTGTGAGGATCTCATGCACGCGTTCGGCCACGATCTTGTCATTGCCGGGTCCCATCATGTAGGCCGCAATGGAAATGGAAGTTGTTGGCGGGCCTGATGTCGCCGATGCCGCGCCCCTGCGGTAACCTGTTCCGACGGCCACGCGTGGTTTGGTTGTCGACAGTTCGTCGGCTACTTCTTGTCCTGTGATATTGAGTTTGGTTGGGTCCCAGGTAATGGTCAGGTTAGGTGTTGCATTGTCGAGTGCTCCTTCTGCCGGTTCTTTAATGGCTACCTCCACGCTGTTGATTCCATTCATTTTCTTGGCAATCGTGTCAAGCCAGGAAACCCACATTTTCATTTCTGCTTTATGGTCGCGGGTCGCCCAGGCTTCAACAGCGGCCAGCATTCCGACCATCTCTTCGCGGCCGACTTTATTGTTCCGGCAAGGTCCGTGGTGTGGTGCGCTGGCTTGCCATGCCGACATAAGTACGTCTTTACTGCCCAACATAAGACCTGCGCATTGTGGCCCTCGGATCACCTTTCCGCCACTGTAAGCCACGACGCTCGCTCCGGCTTGCAAATGGATGTTGGGTATGGTCAACCTTTCGGCGGCGGCATCGACCAGGACTGGTATACCGGCGGGTTTGGCAATATCAGCTACGCTTTTTACGCTCCATGGCTCGTCGCCAGGCATCATGTAGATCATGGCCGTGCGTGGATTGATGGCCTGTTTTAACTCGTCAATCGTTTCAACAGTAATGATTTTCACACCTACATTTCTGATCGCATGGTCATAGACGTTGCGCGAAGACCTTGGAATAATCACTTCTGTCTTTTCAAAACCTTCCAGGTTTGGAATGCGGATCAGTTTTTCGGGATTACCACCCGCAATGATCCCGGCAGTAACTTCATTCATTCCCGCGGCGCAACCAGAAGACACCATACCCCATTCCGCCCCGGTGACCTCGGCCAGGCGCTGGCCTACTCCAAACGCCAGTTCGTCGATCTGGACATTGTATTGGCAGGCGTATTCCATGGCTTGTCTTACCTCAGGCAGCTCGATGGACGCCCCGATAATCGTAAATGTTCCACGGCAATTGATGATCGGTTCGACGCCGATCGACTGATAGATTTGCGGGCCGGGTTTAAGAGGGCCGGGTGCAGACACAGCAGCCGCAGCCTTCTGGAACCATTTTGGTTTGCTGCTTTCGGCCATAGCAGCCGTGGTGCCCAAAACTCCACCTGCAAGCGGTATCATGGTCAGTTCTTTAAGGATTTCTCTGCGTTTCATTATGTTCAGGAATGATAAAAAGGTTAAAAGGGAGGCGAACAGTATATAAGATGCGGTTAGAGGCGTTCAATACCCGTTTTGTTTTGAAAATAATCATCATAGCCCAATAAACAGGGATATACAGCCTAAGATAAGGACAAACAAATGAATGCATAACCCCCATTGGCGTTGCGCAATTATTATAAGGGCGTTGTGAGCTTGCTTGGTTGAGCACATTTTTCAATTTTTTATTTTAAAAAATGTCCCGTTTCAAGATTCCCGTTTGTAATGGGTTTAGTTTAAATAATATTAATAAAAACAAACTACAATCATGGGAAAGCTCATAGCCTACAATTTCACAACTTTAAATGGTTTCTACAAAGGCCCGGACAATGACATTAGCTGGCACAGGCACGGTGCCGAAGAAGGTGCATTTGCTTCGGATAACCTTGAAGCCAGGGCGACGCTGCTCTTCGGGCGCGTCACGTACGAAATGATGGCAAGTTGGTGGCCGTCGCCCATGGCCATGGAAAGCATGCCCGAGGTGGCCCAAGGCATGAATGAGTCGGAAAAAATCGTGTTTTCAACGACACTGGATTCTGTCGACTGGGAAAATACGACCCTAATCAACGGTAACCTCGTTGTAGAAGTGCGCAAACTCAAAGCCATTCCCGGCAAAGTAATGACGATCCTGGGCAGCGGAAGCATCATAGCCCAACTCGCCGACGCCGGCCTGATCGACGAATACCAGTTTATGATCGACCCGGTCGCACTCGGCGACGGCACACCATCCTTCAAAGGCCTCACCTACAAGCTGGACCTCAGATTAACTGATGTCAGGAAGTTTGACAGTGGCGTGGTGCTGCTTAGTTATGCGCCGTTGTAGGGGATCGCTTTGATGAGCCGGATATTGTTATATTCCTCGATCGTGACCACGTTTTCTTTTGGAACAATGCCTCTTTGAATCCAGTTAGTCACAGTTTGCGTATTGGCAATCCCAAAGCGGTTACAATACTCTGTGATAGTAACCCACTCATTCATTGGATATTGTTGTCCTTTGTATGTGATGTAATCTCGCAGTGCCTGCTCACTGTCTGTTAGCAGCTTGTGGAGTTCGGGAAGTTTCGTTTTCGTTGTCATGGTAATGGGTCTGTTGTCCGAATGGCAGTTCTAAGGAGTATTTTTATTTAATGCCTCGAGAATTCGGGCAATCAGGTCAAGAACTTTGTCAAGTTCTTCTTGTGTCATTTCATGATGCCGATCCCGAAGGTATTGTTTCAATGCAGCCAACTGCATTCGGAGGTGAAATTCTTCCATTTTTTAATAGTATGTGCAATGAATAGTTAAATGTAAATAATGATTCGCTACGAAACAACGGATCAAGAAGGCTATGTACTTCCTTATTAATGAACCTTTGATAGAGGTAAGTTAAGACACATACCAACTTTTAAATCAATAACACAACCCCAAACCCAATGGAAGAATACATCATCATCATGCGCTTAGACCTAATTACGAAGGGCGCGCAGCCTTCGCCGGAGCAGTTGCAGGTTTATATGAAGCAATATCAGGATTGGGTAGGCGGGATTGCTGCTCAGGGAAAGTTTGCGGGCGGGAAAGGCCTTTCGACGGAGGGTAAGGTGATTAAATCGGGCAATATCGTCACTGACGGGCCTTATGCGGAGATTAAGGAGTCGGTGGCGGGCTTCATTGTGATACGTGCGGCTAGTTTTGAGGACGCCGTGCAGATGGCTGGCGAGTGCCCGATCCTGAACGGGGAGGGGAATAGCGTTGAAGTCAGAAAAATTGTTTCGGTGCATGCCCAGTGACGAGCAGTTGATCCCGCATTTGTTCCGTGCCGAATACCGGAAGATCGTTTCGGTGCTTTGCCGGCATTTCGGGTTTAGGGAGATTGAACTGGCTGAGGACATTGCGAGCGACACTTTCCTGGTCGCGGCGCAGGCTTGGGGGATTGAAGGGGCACCACCCAACCCGGTCGGCTGGCTTTATACGACGGCTAAAAATAAAGCGAAAAACCATCTGCACCGGACTGCTATTTACGATGAAAAGGTGGTGCCGGAAGTGACAGCCATGCACGCTGATACTCACGAGGCGGACATTGATCTTTCTCAGACTAATATAACAGACAGCCAGCTCCAAATGATGTTCGCTGTATGCCACCCGGCGATCTCCGAAGAAGCGCAGGTGGGCCTTGCTTTACGTATTCTCTGCGGTTTTGGCGTTCAGGAGATTGCTGACGCCTTTTTGACAAGCAAGGATGTCATTAACAAGCGGCTAACGCGGGCGAAAGAACGGCTCAGGGAAGAACAGGTCAGCCTTGCAATACCTGAAAACGCCCTGATGGATTCCCGGCTGGAACCGGTTCTGGCCACTATTTATTTGCTTTTTAATGAGGGATATTATTCGCTGAGCAATAACCAAACGGTGCGGCAGGAGCTGTGCCTGGAAGCAATCCGGCTATGTACCATGCTCATTGAAAACGAGGCTACGAACAAACCGCAAGTGAATGCATTAATGGCGCTCATGTGCTTCCATACCTCGCGGTTTCATGCACGCACCGGGCCGACGGGCGCTTTGGTACTTTATGATGAGCAGGATACGGGGCTTTGGAACCAGGACCTGATCGGCAAAGGCGGCTACTTTCTGCAACGGTCTGCCTCAGGAAACCAGGTGTCGCGCTACCATCTTGAAGCGGGCATTGCCTATTGGCATACACAAAAAGAGGACTCGACCGAAAAATGGGTGAGTATCCTGCATTACTATGATAAGCTTTTGCATATCAGTTATTCACCGGCGGCCGAGCTTAACCGTATTTACGCATTATCCAAAGCAAAAGGCAAGGAACGGGCAATCCGGGAGGCAGAGAAACTTGGTTTCACAGATAACCATTTCTACTATGCCTTGCTGGGGGAATTGTATCGCGATTTGGACAACAAAAAGGCCAAGGAATGCTTGCAAAAAGCATTAATGCTCGCCAAAACAGAACCTGAAAGACATATAATCCGTAACCGTATCGACGGATTGTGAGCAAGAAAAAACTCAGGACTTTTTCGTGCCACGCGATGCTCGGATTCTCCGCATCCTTTGAAATAAAAGATTATTAGCCCAAACAAACAAGGCAACACCGATCAGGATAAAGATCGCATTCAGCTTGTAGGAAAAGCCCACGAACTTTTCCTTGCCGTCCAGTGAGAGCTCAAAACGTAACCAAAGACGTTCGGCTGTGGTTGTAACGCGGTCGAAAGGCAGGGCTTCATCGTAAATGATTTTGGTGATAAAATGGCCGGTGGTGTCCATATAGCCATATTTATCGTCGATCCGGACCATCGATATGCCATGATTGTAATAGGAAGCGAAGTCGTATTTCAATGGCGTCCTGATTTTGCCTGACTTGTCGATATGCCCGAATTTACCATTGATAGCTACTGCGGAGCGGTCTTCTGCGGTAAAGCCGGTAGCCTCGTCATACAGGAACTTAATTTTGACCTTCCCTGTTTTGTCGATACAGCCCCATTTGCCGTTCTTTTTTACCCAGAACAGTCCTGCGGTTGGTTTACGGGTGTCTTCATACAGAAATGGAACGATAATGTCGCCAGTGAACGGGCTGATGTAGCCGTACTTATCGCCATATTGTACCCGCTCCATTCCCTGGCCCGAAAACTTGTAGGTAGGGTCGATATCGTCGAGGGCGACGGGCACTTTCAGGATCATATTCTTGTCGATGATACCGTATTTGCCCTTGTAGTTGAAATGGTAAATGAATTTGGAGGCTTTGATCTCCTTTTCAATGAAAGGACTGAAATTGAAGTTTAAGATGATGTAGTCGAATTTCGTTCCCCAAAGTACATCTTCCCGGGTATCCTGGTTGCAAAGAAAATCGATTCTGGATTCTTTGATTAGAAAGTCTTTCTTGAAATAGTCAATGGGTATTTTATAGATTTCTTTGCCGGTTAAGTCGATGTAGGATAGACCGTAATGACTTCCCGACGGATAAATCACCCATGTTTTGCCGTTCATAAACCGGTCCGTTGACGTATAAATCGGTGGAATAACAACTTGTCCTTGCTTATTGATAAAACCGTGTAGACCATGTTGATCGGGCCCAAGTTCCATGGGCACGAATTCGGCCAGGTTTTCCGAAAAATCACCGATATCGCGCATCGCTGGCGTTAACTTGCGGCCGTTTGCATCGGTAAGGTAAGTTTCGTAGGAGCGGCAGGGAATAGCGATTTTCTTGACCACATAAACACCGTCGTATTCCTGGTAATCGTGGTATTCTTTCAGCCATATTTTCTCAGCAGCGGATTTCTTTTGAGCGGAGAGCCAAGACGCATTAATTAGTAGCAGAATAAGAAATATGTATCGAAACACTCCCTGAAACATTCCAAACCCGGATTTTGACCAAAACTGATTATCGTGCAATAAAAGCAAAATAACGTCTTTCCGAAGCACATTTATTGGAAATTAACCTTAAATTCCGTGCTTATTGCTGCAAAATACTGTTTTCACCAACCCATGAAACCATAAATACGAGCCATGTCAGGGTCGAGAAATGATCAGTTCTATTTTCGGTTACCGGCGAACCACATCGCGCTGGGCGAGCTGCTAATGGAAGATCACCTGTTCTATGATGTGCCTGAATCCTGGCATATCGTGATCACGGATATTCAAAATTCGACGGGTGCGGTAGGGGACGGAATGCACGAAACGGTCAACCTGATCGCTACGGGCAGCATTGTCACGGTGCTTAATATTGCGTTTAAAGCCGGCATTACGGTGCCTTTTTTCTTCGGCGGTGACGGTGGTACCTTCATTATTCCGGATTCTATTGTTACAAAGGTCATGCAGGGGCTGCATCGCTACCAGCAAAATACCCGCGAGAATTTTGCGCTCGAACTTCGGATCGGCGCCATGCCGGTCGCCAACGTGTATAGGGAAGGGTATTCCCTTAAAGTGAGTAAACTTCGGGTTTCAGAGCGGTTTTCTATCCCTGTCGTACTAGGTGAAGGCCTTTATTTCGCAGAAAAGAAGATTAAAGGCGGTCAGGCTGGTATTGCATATGAATCTGATCCCGACCATGAGCTGGATCTCAGCGGAATGCAATGCCGCTGGGATAAGATCGAACCGCCCGGATCTGATCAGGAAGTTGTGACACTCCTGGTGATGGCAGAGGAGGGACCCCGGCAATCGGAAAAATTTGCCGGGGTAATGCAGCTGATCGAGGAAATATATGGCCCGCTGGCCAAGCGCCAGCCTATTTCGGTACCGCGACTCATTTGGAAGAGCACTTTTAAGAAAGTGGAAATTGAAATGCTGGCCAAAAAAGGGAAGGCAAACCTGTTAGGCGTCTTTGCTTCCTGGTTCGGTTCGCTGTTCGGATATGTGTATTTCCGGACTTCGTATGGGAAAAACTATCTGAATACTTTGGTCGAAATGTCGGATACATTGGTCATGGACGGTAAAATAAATACCGTAATCACCGGCACCGCTCGTCAGCGAGCAATACTGCAAGAGGCCCTTGATGCGATGGAGCAAAAAGGTCAAATTCTTTACGGATTGCATGTGAGCAAGGAATCTGTCATGTCGTGCTACGTCCGCGACCTCAAAGACGGACATGTCCACTTTGTCGATGGGGCCGAAGGCGGATATACCAAAGCAGCCGGGGTGCTCAAACAGAAGTTGAAAAGACTTAATTCTTAAAGAGCACTCGACTTTCAGAGCATGCAGTGCAACCACAAGCCGTCTAAAACCGATGACAGACAGAACAAAAGACAACACGATCCACTTAGGAATTTGTATGGCGGGTGCCGTTTCGGCCGGAGCTTACACAGCTGGTGTCATTGATTACCTTTTGGAAACACTTGAAGCTTGGGAGAAAGCAAAAAACGAAGGGCTAAATGTTCCCATGCACCGGATTCTGATTTCGGCCATTTCAGGTTCCTCGGCCGGGGGGATCATCAGTGTAATGTTGCCAAAGATCTTTTATATCGATGGGCAACCCCATGTAAGCCTGAACAACCCAGGCCAGACTGAGCCCGAAAAGGCAGAGAACATACTTTACAATACCTGGATCAACTTCTATCTGAAAGAAGACCGCAATATTCTGGAAGATTTGCTCGATCCGTCCGATATCCTGGAAAGCAAAGGGTTGCATTCACTATTAAACAGTGAATTTAAAAAGCGGGTAGCAAAGGAAGTACTTGAAAAAACGGCGACGACGAGGACCGATGTGCCGCCGTACGTGGAGAATAACCTGGACGTAATCGTTGCGCTTACCAATACAAGCGGATATACATTCAATGTTCCTTTTAAAAATAACAATCCCAAGGGCAATCAGCCCTCGGAGGATGCATACACCGTTATTACCCACCGCGACCTCGCACATTTTGTAGTCACCGATGAATACGATCCTAACCGGAAGCCATTTCAGAGAGGTAAGATACCCTACAATCCCAAAAGTCTTTTGCATGAGGATAACCGGCCTGTTTCGGACGCGGCCCGGGGCACGTCGGCGTTTCCCGTAGGGTTTATTTCGGAAAAAATGGTTCGTCCGTGGGACATTGTCGCCCAAAATGACTTGCTGTTTAAGAACAAAAGGGAAATAGGTGAGAAGATTCTGCCGGAAGAGTTGAAAGGCCAGAACGGGGAGCCCAATTTTGTTACCTATAATGTGGATGCAGGAACGGTTAATAACGAGCCGTTTGAACACATTAAGACCGTTTTGGAAAAAAGATATTACCGGGAGAGTATTCCAAAACCTACTGATCTGAAAGAGGCTGTTAAAGCATCCGAACACGAAAAAGCCCAAAGCGTCAATCAAGTTGATTTTGAGAAAAAGAATGCGAACCCGGATAGTTTTAAGTCGACGATTTTGCTCATTGACCCGCTGCCCGACACTGTATCGTCAAATCATTTTGACAAAACCAGTTTAAAGGACTTGGTGCCGCAATTGCTTGCATTGTTACGGAATCAGGCAAAGTTTAAACCAGAGCTGATCGAAGAGGCGGTAGATACGAATGATTTCAGCAAATTCATCATTGCTCCGCGCAGGCGGGGGCTGGACAAAAAGAGGATTAACGGTTATCAGGCATTAGCCAGTGGCGCGCTTGGCGCTTTTGGCGGGTTTTTAAATAAAGAGTATTTGAAACATGATTTTTATCTGGGCCGGCGCAATTGCCAGAGCTTTCTTCAGCACCATTTTGTAGTAGAGGCCGACACCAATAATGAGATATTCGTGGAAGGGTACAAAGACCCTGAGGTCAGGAAGCGGTTTTTGTATCGAAAAGGCAACAAAGATTACCTGCCAATTATCCCGGACATGAAATATGTTAGCCACTTCGGGACTTTTGACGGTTTGAATGCCGAGGAAAGAAAGGCCCGGAACGTTGAGGAAATCATGAATTATGAAGCGCTACCAAAGATCGGTGATGCCAAACTCAGCGAATGGCGAAAGTTGATCCGCAAGCGTATCCGTACCTGGTTTATGGTAATCATGAAGGATCCCGGAACGGATAATATCAATGAAGCGGAAAAGGCAAGGCCACTATTCAATAAGTTTGAAACGATATTGATCGGATTGTACTTTTACGTCTTTAAGGTCCGCAAGTTAGCGATTGTGCTGACGGACCATATTGCCATTGAATTGAAACGTTATGGACTGTATGACGGCAGACGTTAATGTCAGGAAGGTGTTTTTTTTCGCGCTCTTCGCAGCCGACAACCCGCTGCATCGCGCAAGCCCCGCATGCGAGTGAAGTCCTTTTGATAGCTTGAAATTTCGACCTGGTAACCTATTTTTAGAGCAAAAAAAGTTAAGATGATTTTTGAAAATCTGAACGAAACGCTGAGCCTTTACGAGCTTAATCCAAGCAATAGTCATATCGTTTACGACGTGGGCGAAACGGATATGACCTTCATCTGGAATGTGGCCGAACGAATGGACATTACTATTGATAAAGTACTTTTCCAACTCAGAAAGAACCAGATCATTTTTTTGACTGAATTTCACAGGATCGACAGCATTGAAATCGAGTCGGCCAGGATGGTGCGGTTCAATCAGCCTTTTTACTGCGTTGTAAATCACGATAACGAAGTGGGCAGCAAGGGACTTTTATTTTTTGGCGCAACCAGCGTGCCCGTTATCACAATAGAAGAAAGCAAGATTCACGATTTCGAACTGTCGTGGGAGATTTTCTGGTCTGAAATGCACGAAACGGACGTTTTACAACAAGACATGCTACAAGCCATCTTGAAGCGCATGTTGATTCTTTCGGTAAGGATTTTAAGGCGATCCAACAAGCTTCATACACTCGACAAAACGCAGGGGGATATCGTCAGAGAGTTCAACTATTTGGTAGACAAGCATTTCGCGGAGCATCATGATGTCGCCTTTTATGCATCCAAGTTAAACAGGTCGCCCAAAACACTTTCTAATCTTTTTTCGCTGGTTTCGGCCCGCACGCCATTGAACATCATCCATGACCGGATCATGATCCACGCCAGGCGGCAGATTAATTACAGTAACCTGTCGATTAAGGAAATCGCTTATGAACTGGGCTACGAGGACATCCAGACTTTCAGTCGCTTTTTTAAAAGCAAAGAAGGGGTTTCACCAGGCCATTACCGTGAAAAATTGGAGCAGTCCTTGCTGCAATAGGGAAAAATTGCCAACTGGCCGGGAATTGTTGCCTAACAACGCCATTAATTTGTGTTGCAATTTTGAGTCATGAAATCAATACGATTTTTCACTCAAAAACAGCATCATGAAAAAAATAGCAATTAATGGATTTGGCCGCATCGGACGAGCCGCACTGAAAATCATCTTCGAAAATAATGACCTGGAACTGGTGGGTGTCAATGACCTGATGAGCATTGAAAACGCCGCTTACCTGCTTAAATACGATAGCAACTACGGAAAATACGAGCAAGACGTAAAGATCGACGGTGACGCTCTTGTCATCGGGGGTAAACACGTTAAATATCACAGCATTCGTGAAATCGAAAATCTGCCCTGGAAATCGCTTGGTGTGGACGTAGTGATTGAAAGTACAGGCTTCTTTACCTCCAATGCCGATGCTGAAAAGCATATTGCTTCGGGCGCGAAGTTCGTGGTGATCTCAGGCCCGACCAAAGATACGCCCACAGTCGTGCATGGCGTGAATACCGACGATGGCAAGGTCTCGATTTTTTCTTGTGCCAGCTGCACGACCAACAGTATCAGCCCGGTAATCGAAATCCTGGGCCGTAGGCTGG
This sequence comes from Dyadobacter sp. MSC1_007, assembly GCF_023667495.1. Lineage (GTDB taxonomy): Bacteria > Bacteroidota > Bacteroidia > Cytophagales > Spirosomataceae > Dyadobacter. Next base: position 163,350 of record NZ_JAMOZL010000014.1, on the reverse strand, counting down.
GCATCAAAAAGGCCATCTTGAATACAACTCACGCCTACACCGCCTCGCAAACGCTGGTGGACGCCCCTTCGAAAAGAGAACCGCGCATGGGACGGGCCGCGGGCATTAATCTGGCGCCGGCTGCCACCGGAGCGGCCATTGCAACCACGAAGGCACTGCCGCAGTATGCCGGTAAGTTCGATGGTATCGCCGTACGGGTTCCGGTTCCGGTAGGCTCTATTTCTGACATCACCTTCATTGCCGAGCGACCGACTACTGTTGCCGAGATCAACCAGATCCTCATCGAGGAAGCCGCGACAGAGCGCTATGAAAAAGTAGTTGCCGTAACTGATGAGCCGCTGGTTTCGACCGACATTGCCAAAAGTCCTTACGCGGCTACGGTTGATCTGGAAATGACCAGGGTTGTTGACGGAGATCTGGTCAAAGTAATGGTATGGTACGACAATGAATGGGGCTTCACGAACCAAATGATCAGACAGATCCAGTCGCTTTAACGTGCCCGGGTCGGACGAAACCTAAATAATACTGCCATGAATTATTCACAGCTTGCATTTACAGACGGGATTAAAGCCATTCAACAACGAATGGGTAGCCGCAATGCCTACGATCGTGTCGAAAAGATGAGTTTCGTAGATGGATTAACGGCCATTGAAGCCAATTTCATCGGCCAGATGGACAGTTTTTACATGGCCTCGTCCGGGGAAAACGACTTCCCGTACATTCAGCACCGCGGTGGACCGAAAGGTTTCATCAAGGTAATCGATAGCCAAACCATTGGGATCGTCGATTTTAGCGGCAACCGGCAATATATATCAGTCGGGAATATCGTTAAAAATCCAAAGGTGTCGCTGATCCTTGTCTCTTACCCCATGCAGGCCAGACTGAAAATTTATGCGGAAACAGAAATCATAGAGATCGGCGACAATGCTGATCTCTATGATCTGCTTAAACCGGAAGATTACAAATTCCGGCCCGAAAGGATGCTGCTCTTCCACATCAAAGCCTACGACTGGAATTGCCCGCAGCACATCACTCCCAGGTATACCGAGCAAGAAATTGAGACAATGTTGCAAGCTGGAAGCGGGCCTGTCGGACAGAATCCATAATTATGCAAAACAGCGTAATAATTATGTAGAAAAGCCCGGCGGATAAACACGCATCTTTGCAGTCGAAATGCCGAATCGTTTCTCATATGGAAAATCACCAACACGGCGTACATCACGCACAAGGGCACAGCGACCATAACGAACACGCCGGACATCACGCGCAAGAGCACAGTGACCATGACAAACACGCGGGACATCACACCGAGGATTTTTTAAAGCGCTTCTGGATTTGTATTGCCCTCACCGTCCCGGTTCTCTTATTATCACACATGATCCAGCAGTGGGCCGGTTTCAGCTGGACATTCGCCGGTGATCAATATGTGCTTCTGGCGCTTAGTTCGACTATCTACTTCTATGGCGGTAAACCGTTTCTGACAGGCCTCGTCAGGGAGGTCAAAAGTAAAAACCTGGGTATGATGACCCTGGTAGCGGTTGCCATTACCACCGCCTATGTGTATAGTGTTGCTGTTGTTTTCGGCTTGGAGGGAATGGATTTCTTTTGGGAACTGGCCACACTGATCGATATTATGCTGATCGGCCATTGGCTGGAAATGAAATCCCAAATGGCAGCTTCAAAAGCCCTGGAATCCCTGGTAGCCCTACTTCCGTCCACAGTTCATGTTGAAAAGGATGGTCAGGTAACTGATATTCCTTTAAAAGACCTTCGTAGCGGTGATATGTTGGTCGTCAAACCCGGCGAAAAAGTTGCCGCCGACGGACAAGTAATGGAAGGCAGCTCTTACCTCAATGAAAGCATGCTCACCGGCGAAAGCATACCTGTTCAGAAACAAAAGGATGATCGGGTGATTGGCGGGGCTATCAATGGCGATGGCGTGTTAAAAGTGCATGTTACCGGAGCGGGCAATGACAGTTATCTGCAAAAGGTCATTAGCATGGTCAAAAATGCACAGAGCGCAAAATCCAATACACAGAACCTGGCCGACAAAGTAGCTAAGTGGTTGACACTGGTCTCTATTACAGTGGGTCTGGGCACTTTTTTCGTCTGGTATGCAGGCGGACAGGAGCTGGCATTTGCCCTGGAAAGAATGGTAACGGTCATGGTTACTTCCTGTCCCCATGCGCTGGGGGTGGCTATTCCGCTGGTGATTGCCATTTCCACAACCCTTTCTGCGACACATGGCCTTTTGATCCGGAACCGTACCGCCTTTGAGAATGCGCGCAAGCTTACAACCATTATTTTCGATAAAACGGGCACTTTAACCAAAGGGTCTCATGAAATTCAGCAGATTATCCCAGTGGACGACCGGTTTTCAGTAGATCAAATCTTGCAATATGCCGCTGCGATCCAGCAGAATTCGGAGCATCATATTGCCCAGGGTGTGATTCGAAAACTCAAAGAAAAAGGTTTGGAGCTGTGGAGTTCGGCAGATTTCAACTACATGCAGGGAATAGGGGTTACAGGCACGGTGAACGATCAAAAAGTAGTAGCCGCTGGTCCAAACTATTTTAAACAGGAGAATAAACCGGTGCCAACCATTCCCGATCAGATCGACCAGGCTCTCGAAACTGTGAACTTCATTCTCGTTGACGGCAAACTGGCTGGTTTGATCACTTTTGCAGACAGTATACGGGATAGCGCGGCCCAGGCTGTTGCTGAACTGCGAAGTATGAACATAAAAACCTTTCTTTTAACTGGCGACAACGAGCACATTGCCGAAGCTGTCAGCAAAAAACTCAATATGGATGGATACCTGGCTAATGTGCTTCCGCATGAAAAGCAGGACAAGGTGAAGGAATTTCAAAGCAAGGGGGAGATCGTCGCCATGACCGGTGATGGTGTCAATGACGCTCCTGCGCTCGCACAGGCCGATGTAGGTATCGCCATCGGCTCAGGAACCGATGTTGCTGCCGAAACGGCAGACATTATACTGGTCAACAGCGATCCGATGGACGTGGTACAGATGATCACATTTGGCCGGGCCACCTACCGGAAAATGGTGCAAAATCTTGCGTGGGCAATCGGTTACAATGTCGTAGCAATTCCGCTAGCAGCCGGTGTGCTTTATCCGGCATTTATGTTAAGTCCAGCGATGGGGGCGGTCCTGATGAGTGCATCCACCATTGTGGTGGCGATCAATGCGAAGTTGCTCAGGGTTTAATAGAGGCGCGGAGCGAGCCGGTTTCAATGGTTTTGCAGGTGTTTATTTAGGTTGGAGAAAAGAAGGATAAAGTATGAACATATCGGCAATAGTGCTGTGCGATTTGTACATTAGCCTTTAAAACCAAATACTATTCAAACAATGAGCGATTTTTTATTGACGGCAGTCATTTCGATTCCTCAGGAAGCAGGCTATTTCTTCCCCAACAGACATTTCGAATATATCTCCCGCAGCCCGCTTTATAGCGTAATGGTCGATAAGCTCGAAGCGATCCCGCAGATCGATAAGATCATTATTAATACTGATTCCGGCACAATCAGAAGCGACTACGGCCGCTCAGGCAAGGTAAGGGTGATTAATGTCTACCAGGCAGAACCACAGGAGGTTGAAATGGAGCTAACCTCCGACAGGGCGACAGCCGCAATGCTCCAACACGCGGAGGGCGAGCATTTCTTGCAAATGGGGCCGATTTTCCCGTTCCTGAAACAGGACACGATCAAGAGCGTAATAGAAGCCTACGACAGATATGTGGTCAACCCCGAAGACCACAGCTACGATTCTGTCTTTACCATCAGGACGCTCAGCCGCAGATACTACGACAGTGACACGGATTTTATACGGGAAGACCGCCCCAACACATTTGTCGAAGACGGTATATTACATTTGTTTAATCGCACTTCATTCCTTGCAGGAGGCAACCGCAAAGTCGGGAAAAAGCCTTTTGCCTTCGGTATCGATGATATTGAGAACCTGGCGATCGATTCGGAGGAGAATTACCGACTAGGCGTTTACATCGACGAAAATCGCCACCGCTTTCCGCGTGTTTTCGGCAGGTAGCAGCATCACCGCTCTGGTTTCTTAACCGGTCTGGTCAACCGCAATTGAATGCCGACGGAGGTGAGGCGCAACTTTTCAACGGTTACAGCACCGATAGGATATTTGATATATGGTTCGAGTTCTACACCCGTGTTTTGCACTTGATAATTGATTCCCAGCCCAAAATAAAGAGAACTGCCAAATGCCCATTTGCTTTTTTGGTCTTTATCTTCGACCGAACTGAAATCCTCCACGGTTTGAGTTGAAACAATAACCGGTCCGCCCTCCGTTTCTGCCAGCGTGGTAATCGTCCGGCTGGTTTTATAGAAGTAGTCTGAGACTTGTCCAACGCTGCTTTGTAGGGAAATACCCCCGACCGCGTTGATGCCGAGTTTTTTCAGGGTTTTTACCCGGTACTGCACATGCAGAGGTGCTTCCAGGCTAACCCAGTGGTAGCGCGCCCGCTGCAGCTGCATTAGTCCCTCCGCAGACGCTCCGGACAGAGCGGCCTGTTTTTCCAGATTCAACGACTGCTTGCTGCCATAAAAACCCGTCGTAAAGGCCAGTTTGGACGTTAAAGGAATAGATAGGGCACCGCCAACGCCGTAATTCAGTTCCATTTTTGTATCAGCCGCCTGATTGGATTGTTGTGAAAGGCCAAAGCCTAAACGAATCAATCTGGCTGGCTCTACAGGTGCTTGCCGTTCCTGCTGCTGCCCGACGGGGATATACAATTTTTTGAAATGCACAATTTGAAACCTGAAAGGCTGATGGGCCAGGAAGGCCATCGTCAGATCGCCCTGGATATCATTGTCATCCGCTGTTTGTGGTTTGCTTTCCGGCAAATAGTCCTGGTTATTGATAGGTGAGTTGTTTCCGGAACTTGTAGGGCTATGGGGCTTTGTCGGTATTCGTTTTTCATTATTTGCCTGATTTTGCCGTGTTGCGAGCCTTTCAACATTTGCGCTTTCAGAAGGGACTAACTTTTCAGGTTCGCCCTTGCCGGAAGGTCTACGGCTTTCAAGCTCGTTGTGTGCAATTGTGTTTTTTGTTGATTTGCCGGTCGGCATAACCTGGCGTATCAATATAGCTGTCCCAAAAATAAACAGCAATGCCGCTGCACTCATCCAATAAACCAAGATTCTTCTTTTGCGTTTTTTGTTGGCACGGAATTGCTCGAAATGCGCCCAGGCGTCGGGCTGATAGGGTTCGGTATACTCACGGAGCTGACCGAGCATTCGTTTGCCTACGGGTTCCTGATCTGACATCTTAATGGCTTCCGTTTTGAATGGTGATCAATTTTCGCAGGCTCTGTTTGCTTTTGGCAAGATACGCCCTGGAAGATGAGGCCGGGATAAGCAGCATTTTTCCTATCTCTTCATGGCTGTAACCTTCCACTTCATACAGGTTAAATACTACTTTCCATACCGGCGGAAGTTTGTCAAGCAACTCTAAGATTTCTGCTACTGACTGGTTTTCAGCGATCTCGTTACTTGTTGCGAAGCTGTCATGATCGGCATCCAGGCTGGTCATGCGATAGTTTTTCTTTTCTTTTCGAAAATAATCAATGGCCGTGCGAACAACCAGGGCCCGCATCCATGCCTTAAATGACCTGATGCCTGCAAGTTGTCTGGGTAACTGATCAAATATTTTGAGGAAAGAGTCGCTCACTGCTTCCTGCGCGGTAGCATGATCAGAAAGGTACCGCAAACTTATTCCCATCGCTAAACCAAAAAAATGCTTAAAAACCCATTGCTGCGCTTTCGGATCCCGTTTTGCGCAGCGTTCAATCCATTGTTTTTCATCGGTTGTGCAATCAGATAGCCATTCCACAATAAGATATAACGTTATTGGCCCCGACGAAATCAGGGCCAATAATAGATAAGGTGATTGAAATAGGATGCAGTAATTATTTGGGACTGGATGTGCTTCCGTCAGGATCAATAACCGTATCTTGTTTTTTGGAGCCGTTGGACACTTGCACGGTTACGTCAGATGCATTGGCTGCGCTACCGAAGAGCTTTTGGAGATCTACTTCCAGTGTGTAGTTGTGCAGCATGGCGTCCTGAACACCGTCAGGCGCGTCATATCCTACGATGAGGTTGGCCTGCATCGGAAACGATTCCAATAGTATACCGTCCCAAACCACCTTGTAATTGTCAATTCCGCCGGCGCCAACAACATCAATCTTCAATACGTTATCAACTCTGGTGACTTTTTGGATTTCGAAAGGAGTACCCTCAAACGTCTCTCGTTCGGCCATTAACCGCTGATACTCCTTGCCGCTCGTCTGGACAAGACCTAAATCCGGCTCGGGCCCGTTGTCTTCCCGGTTACAAGAAAAGGAAATTGCGAGAACAAAAAGGAATAGAAGCGCGACACGCTGTGAAAAATGTGTTTTCATTTTGCTAACAGATTAAGTTGTTTTTGATGAAGTCGTAAAAAAGCATTAAAACGCTACTTCGATCGAAAGAAAAGATTATCTGTTAGAGAAGAATTGGGTTGAAATGGTTGGAAAACTCCATATTGCCCCCGATCCTAACCAGGGAAACATCAGGTGTAAGAGAACGGATGGATTCAACTTCATAGTCGGACTTGGTCTTTCGCTGAAAAGGGTAGACCTCATACGCTGTCCGGCGCTAATCGCTCCCTAGTTTTTTAAATACCAGATTCATGATCTCCGGATCGATTGCGTTCATATCCACCAGTTTTAATGTCTTGACCATTTTCAATGTTGTCGTTTTATAATGCAGAAAATGCGCCGTCTGCAAATGGGACTTATAAGCGGCCTGGTTGGCATAGATTTCCAATATCCTGATCTGGCTGGGGTTTTCCTTCTGGTACATCGGATAAATAGCAATAACCCCCGGCTCTATTTTTACGGATTCTGACGATTCTTTTTCAAGAATGGCTTTATATTCTTGCAGGTATTCGGGAACGATCTCGATTTCGGAAATCCTCACCATCATATCCGGTTGAGTAGCCGGTAGTATTGGCTCTGCCATCGCCTTCCTTAAAACATTGGCTTGCGCCCTGCCGACATGCTTTTCGATAATTTCGGTGAGTTCTTTAAGCTGTGGTTCGGTAACCCCTGTGTTTTTACCCATCGCGAGGTGGGCCTGCAATTGTGGCTCCACGCCGGGCATGGCAGCGAGCGCGGAAATCGTGACAAACTCGCGCTGACGATGATTTAATACATCACGGCTGAATATATCCGCAAATAAATGCTCTTTCAAAAAGGTATCGATAACCGGAGCGAAGGCGTTGGCGCCGGTTTTGGGCCCTTTTTCTTCTTTGCCGGTCAATTGCTGCAACGTCCGTTTTCCGGTTTCGTATTTGTCAGAGGTCGTCGCGATGGGTGAAGCGTCCTTCCCTTCCACATCTTTTATCCCTTTTGCTTTCCTTTCGTCCAGGACGGACATCAGGGTGTTAATTGCATTCAGGCTTCTTGGGAAGCCGCAATAGGCATAAAGCTGCACTAACGCCTCCTTTATTTCATTGACTGTCAGGCCTGCGTCCAATCCTGTATTCAGTGCGGCTTTAAGTTGTGGTATGTTGCCGGTGGCGGTCAGGGCCGCGATCGCCGCCATGCTTTGCTGGTGTTCATTTAAAGCGGTACTATTTTTATGCTGTGCATTCACTGTACTGGCAGTTATTAGGAAGACAAAAAGCAGTGTCCATTCAAGAAATTTATTATTGCCCATTGTAGTGCTGGTTTATTGTTTGACAAAGTTCGCCATTACCGTTTTCCCCCATTTATACAGAATACAGAAGTATTTACCACTTTTACTGATTTGAATGCACCATAATCTCCGGCGGCCCTCTGTTTACTAAATTTGCATAAAACAATTGGCATTATGGAACATCTTGAAAGGATCGATACTGTAAAACAGTACAACGAAGCAATGGGGGTGGATACGCGGCACCGTTGGTTAGTGTAGTGAATTTCGATGAAATGCCGACCTACCGGTACTTTCGCAGGTATATGGGGGTATACGCCATTTTTTTGAAATACATCAAATGCGGCGATATACGGTACGGGTGCCAGCCTTATGACTATGAAGACGGCACGTTGGTTTTTATATCACCGGGCCAGGTGTACGGGGTCGATAGCACCGGCCAGATCGTCAAACCATGGGGGAGGGCGCTCGTGTTTCACCCGGATCTCATTGCCGGTACGAATCTGGAGAAACACATTAAAGACTATTCATTCTTTTCTTATGAAGTAAATGAAGCTTTGCATTTGTCCAAAAAGGAAAGAGCGACTATCAACGATTGCCTGCAAAAGATTGAAACCGAGATAGATCACAATATTGACAAGCATAGTAAAACACTGATCGTTTCCAATATAGAGCTGCTGCTAAACTACTGTATGCGGTTCTATGACCGGCAATTTATTACCAGGAGCCACGTCAACAAGGATATATTGGTGCGCTTTGAAAACCTGCTAAACGATTATTTCAAATCCGGCACAGCGCGCACATTGGGATTGCCGACAGTCGCCTATTGCGCTGATCAACTGCACATTTCTCCTAATTATTTTGGTGACCTTATTAAAAAAGAGTCTGGCAGCACCGCATTGGATTACATTCAATCAAAACTGATCGATGAAGCCAAAGGGAAGATCTTTGATCCCGACAAAACCATCAATGAAATAGCTGATGAGCTCGGTTTCAAGTATCAGCAGCATTTCACACGCCTGTTTAAGCAAAAGGTGGGTGTTACGCCCAATGAGTACCGGAATCTCAATTAATGGCAAGGTTGGTCCGGTCGCAAGTTTCATTCCTCGTATACTCTTCTTCTGCCAGAAATTCGGGTCTTGATCGATCCAAGTGCCTCTTGATGCTTTGTTATCTTATCATTCTGCTTTTTGTAGATATCGATCGCTCCACGAGTCGGCGGATTTACTGTAATGATTTTATTAGTATCAAAAATAAGATATAAATAATATCAAACATGGTGTGTTTCTCAAAAGAGGATGTTATTTTTGCTATATGTCATCACCAGCAAACCTTTGATCGTCATGCGAAAACCGTCCGAACAAGATGCGAAGCAATTAAATCCCGACCGGCTCACTACACCGTACACCCCGGATTATTTTAAGGAACACGGAGCAATATTATATCAGTTTGTACCAATCATCAGAGGTAACGAACTGTTGCCGGGGGAGGTGAAGTATGGTTACAGATTTTATCTGCTCGACGATCCCAACAAGGAAGGTGTATTCTATCTATCCTCCCACAAGGATATAGATACGTTGAAATCACGATCCAAATTTTTGTTGAGAGTAGAAAGGGAGATAGCCAGATTGAATTAGCATGATGCTTATTTTCGGAAGCAGTGAAAAAAAGACGACCTGAAACGAAAAATATTTGAATGGAAATTTTTCTTATAGAAATAATTTCCTCTTCTTTGTTGGAAATTATTTTAAGAATTATAATTTCCGGCAAGGCCAGTTCAATGAGACCAGGTAATTACTTGTTGTGCAGGGGCCGATTGTTCGTTTTTTTACTTTAATCCAATAATCATCATGAAAACAATGTGTTCTGTTCTTTGCTTCCTGATTTTCGGAGTCGTTTTTAACGGATTTTCACAGGCAGCCCCGACGGATTTCTATGCTGGAAAATGGGAAATCTCGGTACCAGGCTCACCCCGCGGCGATGTAGTTTTTTTGATGGATTTAATGCGGGAGAACGGCAAACTGACCGGGAGCCTGGTTGATAAGGCCGATCCCGCCAGCGGCGCCCGCAAAATAGTGAAAGTGGAAGAGAGTGCTGAGAAACTAATTATCTACTTTGAGTCCTCGCAGGGCGACGAAACGTCTATGGAGCTGGCCAAAGTCGATAATGACCATCTAAAAGGTTCAGTGCACAATTTTGAAGCGACCGCCAAACGAGTGAAATAATCGATAAGGGCTGTTGCTTTTTGTCGCCTCGGACTGCACATGACCACGTTACCATGAAAGAAGAAATCTTACAGAAGTCACTGAAGCTGTTTCTCGAACACGGCATCCGGGAAATGTCCAATCAGAAGCTTGTTGACTGGCTGGGCATTTCCACCAAGACCATCTATAAATATTTCAAAAACAAAGAAGACTTATTGGAGCAGGTACTGTACTTGTACCACGATGGGCAGTATGAAATGCTGCTCAGTCTGTCGAGTGAGCAAAATGCGGCCTGTCATTTCTTTAATGTTTGGCAGATCGCAGTTCAGACCGAATACAATGTCAATCACATTTTTTATGAGGATCTGCATCATTACTATCCGGAGCTCGGAAAAAAGGTGGAGGGCGTAATCGCCAAAAAATTCGAAGAACATTTTCTGTCCATTATTGAGAGAGGAATAGAACAAGGCGCTTTTCGAAAGAATATATTTCCGCAGGTGGCATTGCGAAGTGTGCTTACACTACATCGTGCGGCTGTCCGGACAGAAGACTTTAAACGGTTCGGTTTGTCTGCCGAGAATCTGCTGCTACAAACAACGGCAAGTTATATCCGCGGCCTTTGTACCGAAACCGGTCTGTACGCTTTGGATGAACATATCCAGTCTCTGCGATTTCCTGAGGAACAATAGAATCCGCGTGAGTTGAATTTAAATCATTAAAACACCAGCATAAAGCCATGCCCGCCAGCCCATTTCGCAATGTCTTGTTTTGTCTATTGGTTATTGGTGCAGGGCTCGGTCATGCACAAAATAATTTGCCGCAGTTGAGCGCTGAGCTGGCCAAAAACTTCACAACTCAGGATACATTGTTTAACCAGCCTTATGTGGATACGGATGAGTGGCGCGACAAGCCCCTGCGCCACCGGTATGTCCATGGCGGGTTTAAAGGCACTGGCGCACGCTTTTCCTTCTACTTTCCATCCAAGGAAGGCTACCAGGGGCGCTTTTTCCAGTACATTACCCCTTTTCCTGACAGTGAAACCTTGTCCCAGGGCGCCTCGGGGGAGGAAGACAAGATTGGCTTTGCGCTTACGCACGGAGCTTACTTCATCGAAACCAATGGGGGAGGACGGGTAGATTTTGCCAGGCCGGAATCCAGGGACCCAACTATTGGAGCATATAGGGTTAGTGCAGCTGCGGCGCAATTTTCACGGGTTGTAGCCGTCCGGATCTACGGAGGCAAGCGACCTTATGGCTATGCTTTCGGCGGTAGCGGAGGGGCGTATCGGACGGTTGGAAGTATTGAAAACACGGAAGACGTTTGGGACGGTGTTGTCCCTTATGTACTGGGCTCTCCGATGGCCATTCCCAATGTGTTCACCGTGCGGATGCATGCAATGCGGGTGCTTAAAGACAAGTTTCCCCAGATTGTGGATGCCTTGGAGCCGGGCGGCAGCGGCGACATGTACGACGGACTGAACGCCGAGGAGAAGCAGGCCTTGGAGGAGGTGACCAAAATGGGTTTTCCACCCAAAGCCTGGTTTGGCTATAAGCGAATGGGCATCCATGGTTTTCTGGTTTTGTACCAAGGGGTGGTCAGAGCTGACAAGGCGTATTTCGAAAATGATTTCTGGAAGAGCCCCGGGTACCTGGGCGCCAATCCGCCGGCTTCACTATTGAAAGCCAGGATTCAACAGTCTAGCACGATAAAAGGAGGCATTTCCATGGGAAAGGCAGTCGATCTGGGATTAACAGAGCCCGTTTCACCTACCGAACGGGGTACAGCCGATGCTGCCTGGAAGGCGATAGGCGGAGTGGAAGGAGCGATGCCAGTGGCCTTTCAGTTAACAGATGTGCTTCCGGAAATCGATTTTCTGGGTGGGGATCTCCTCATTAGGAGCGGTGCCGCTGCGGGTAAGAGCTTGCAGATAACCAAAATCGCGGGGGATAAAGTAGTGCTGGGGCCTGCCGAGGCTGCTGTGCTGGCATTGGTAAAACCGGGCGACCGGGTTGAGGTGGACAATTCTAATTTTCTGGCCGTTCAGACTTATCACCGGCATCAGATACCTGGAAAGGAATACTACGTATATGACCAGTTCCGCGATAAAGATGGGAAACCCCTGTATCCCCAGCGTCCGATGTTGCTTGGCCCGGTCTTCACCCGAGGTGCCGCAGGTGTATTGCCGACGGGCAAGTTCAAAGGCAAGATGATTTTGCTTGAATCGCTTTGGGACAGGGAAGCTTTTGCGTGGCAGGCCGACTGGTACCGCTCCAAGGTAAAGGAAAATCTTGGCGATAGCACCGATAAATATTTCCGCCTCTGGTATACCGACCACGCGTTGCATGGTGACGTTTCCATTGAAGACGACCCGACCCGAACGGTGAGTTACCTGGGTGTATTGCAACAGGCTCTGCTTGACCTAAGCGCCTGGATTGAAAAGGGTGTTGCTCCGGCAGAAACTACCAGCTATAAAGTGGTGGACGGACAGGTTATTGTCCCTCAGTCAGCCGACGAGCGCAAAGGCATTCAGCCTGTGGTTACTGCAAAAGTCAACGGAGGTAAATCCGCGGAAGTGAAAACGGGCGAACCCGTGACTTTCACAGCTGAAATTGATGTGCCCAAAGCAATGGGCAAGATCGTTGCAGCTGCCTGGAGCTTTGAAGGTTCCACCGAAGAGATAGAAAGGCAGTCCGGCTGGAATTTCGAAACCTCTGGCATCTTCCCAGTGGCTTGTAAGCCTGCTCTTACGGATAAAGAGGGTTCGCGCTCGACAGTGAGAACCACCTATACATTCTCTAAACCGGGCACATATTTTCCAACCCTCCGTGTAGCCGCCCAAAGGCAGGGCAACGATAAAACGCCTTACACACGCATTCAGAACCTGGACCGGGTTCGGGTTGTGGTTAAATAAAGACTGAAACTCATTCGGCAATCCTGTAAGCGGTCAGTTGCTAATTCGGATATAACAACTTGCGGAAAGATGCGGGCGACAGGCCGGTTTTCTGTTTGAATAATTTATTGAAAGACTGCGGATGCTCAAAGCCGAGCGCATAGGCGACATCTGCGGTGGTAAGCAAATCACTGCCTAGCATTTCCTTGGCTTTCTCAACCATCTTCAAATGAATGTGCTGCTGGGTAGTCTGGCCCGTGAGGGATTTCAGCATATCGGACAAGTATCGCTGCGAAACTTTCAAATGCTCTGCTACTTCTTGCGTCGTCGGCAAGCCGCTGACCAGCGCTTCTTTCTTCTCGAAGCGCTCATTTAAAAACGCATTCATCTGATCAATCAGATCGTGATGAACCACATTTCGTGTCAGAAATTGCCGGTTATAAAAGCGGTTGCAATGGTGAAGCAGCAACTCGATCTGCGAAATCAGCACATCCAGGCTGAAATGGTCAGTCTGTGTTCCCAGCTCCGTCGCTATCGACTCAAATACAGATTTAATCACATTCTTCTCTTTTTCGGAAAGAAATAATGCTTCGGACACCGAATAGGAGAAAAAGCCGTATCGATGAATGCGGGTTGCAAGCGGATGTTTGAAAAACAGATCGGGATGAAAGTACAATGCGTAGCCTTCGTGCTCGTCCAAGTCGTCCGATAGCTCCACAATCTGATTCGGCCCTACAAAAGCAAGCCCGCCATCGGTAAAATCATAAGAACCAGGCCCATATTTGGCCTTCCCACTGAACCTTAACTTAAATGCTATTTTATAAAAATGCAGCAAATATTGACTTCCCGCGTCAGCCAGACCAGGCTTGTTTTCATCATAATTGACCAATGTGATCAGCGGGTGCAGTGGCGACGGCAAGCCCACCCGCTGCATCAAAGCTGAGATATTTTTGAAAACCACTGGCTGTCCGTGCATATCCGTCTGCTGCTTTTTGAAATACAAATTTAAAACCCAATTTCACTAATCCTGGATGGCCGGGCGAATAATAATGTCCCCGATATCCACTTGGTCCGGCTGGGCGATTGCGTAGGCAACTGCCTCTGCGATGGCCGTAGCAGGGATTGCAATCTCGCTTGAACGCTGGGCCAGTACGTTTCGGATGGCTTCGTTCTTGATTTTTTTTGTGAAAGGAGTATCCACAAACCCGGGAGAGATTCCGGTCACGCGCCAGCGCCCTTTTGATTCTTGCCGCAGCGCTTCGCTGATCGTGCGCACCGCGTTTTTGGTACCCGTATAAACGCCCATGGTAGGTACAATACTAATGCCTGCGGTCGACATGATATTGATAATATGGCCGGAACCCTGCTTTTTGAAAACCGGCAACGCGGCGGCAAAGCCATAAAGCGTGCCTTTCAGGTTCACGTCAATCATCTGCTCCTAACCTTCCACATCAGCATCCTCCAATAATTGCAGCTGACTGATGCCTGCGTTATTTATCATCACATCTAACCTGCCAAATTCATTCAATGCCAGTTGTATCAGCGACGCGACTTCCGCCCGTTCTGTCACATCCATTTGCAGGTAAACTGCCTGGCCACCTGCTTTTTGAATGCGTTCTGTTAAAGTTGCCAGGACGTCCGCTCTTCGGGCACCCAGAACGACCTTCGCCCCATTTGCTGCCAATAATTCTGCCGTCGCTTCACCTATACCACTGCTTGCGCCGGTGATGGCTACTACTTTATTTTCGATTCTATTGATCATATCGTATGGTTGAATGTTACGATACAAAATTCCGGAAACGAAGGGCCCAAAGTGTAGCCAGAACTGTTGAATGTGTAGTCGGTAATTGCCACGTCACAAGGAGCGTTCCCCGCTTGTATTAAAAATGAGATATTACTGACTGCAATTGTTTTTTATGATGATTTCAATCATGCTTTTACATTGACGGTGCATCTACATTTGATTTGAATAGAGACTTCGTTATCACATGTTAGCTTTTTCGAAACGGATGCACCTTCGTGCGGTTTGTTTACAGCTAATGGAGTTGAAAAGAAGCTTTTCGAGCAAATTAACAGGATAAAAATGGAAAGAAAACGCAGCACAGCAAAAGGCGTTGAAAGTCATTCTCACTAACCAATAGCCTGGTTTATTATGGCAAATTGTATCCCGGATCTTGAAATTGGTCAGCAGATCAGCAGCATTCTGCATCGCGACGTCCGTATTAATGACGATGGTATCCATGTATGCGTTCAAGACGGATGGGTATTTCTGGATGGGAAGGTCGACTTTGAAGATGAGCGCGATCTGGTCGAATCACGGATTGAAAGTGTAGCCGGCGTTTGCCGGATTACCAATAATCTGACATACCCCGCCAGGTATGTCAGAGAAATTCTGTGACAGATTCTGTCAATCATGCACAAATGCCTGTCTTAACATGCCCACTCGGGTGTCGGCAGCTATTCATACCACATAAAACCTTAGAACTATGACCTACCAGGCGAAAGCACAACTGACCCACGCAAGTGGCACTGACAGTTCAGTATCCCCGGCCGCTTTTACTTTATTTGGCTCTTTAACCTTGCTTGCGAAGATATTTGGTCAATATGACGATCAGCTGACCGTCTATTTTGCCTTCAATTTGCGCTGTATTTCCTTCGACCACCCGTATGTTTTTTACGACCGTACCCATCTTGGCGTTCAGGGAACTGCCCTTTATATCCAGTGACTTGGTAAGCACCACCGAGTCGCCATTTTTCAGAATGTTGCCGTTGCTGTCACGATGTACGGCCAAATCCGCCGCTGCCTGATGATCTGAACTGGCCTGGGCCCATGCCAGCATATCCTGGTCAAGATACATCATATCCAGATTGTCAGCAGCCCAGCTTTCATTTTTCAACCGGCTTAGCATACGCCAGGCGACGATCTGGACAGCCGGAACTTCACTCCATATTGTCTCAGATAGAAAACCCCAATAATCGCTATTCATCTGTTGGTCCCTTTCTATCTGCGCGCTGCAATCCTTGCAGATGACAATCTCGTTGTCGGCGTAGCCAAGCGGAGGAACCGTATAAACGGAGATCTGCTCATCGGACTTACACAGTTCACATGCGTTGCCGCTTCTTTTTTCAAGTTTTAAATTCATATAGTCAAAATTTGTTTTCCTTTAATTGCGCATCGTACCGGAGTAATAAGTAAGTTGATTTGCCGCATTTTCATATATACCGGGCGTTTAAAAATGACGTGCGGGCAAATCAACAGCATTGTAACAACCTTCGCTAACTGCCTTGTTTGAAACTTACAAACATGTGAATCCAGATGGATCTGCCTAGCCGGATGATCACTGGTTGCAAGGCCGATAGCGAGGTGGTGATCGCCACAAAGAACCATTCTAGTGGCAGATCAAGCACGCCGAGCAAAAGAACAGACAGCATTGTCATGATAAGGATCACAATTGGGAAGCTGGCCCATAGGGCACCGATATAAAATCCTGGCTCGATCTTAAAGTCCTGTCGGCAAACCAGGCAGAAGTCCGGCATATTGAGGCTATTTCTTAAAACATAAGGATTCTTCTTTACAAAAAGATGGCCTTTCCGGCAGCGGGGACACTTCATTTGAATGACGCTTTTAGTCAAAGGGACAGGGTTGTCCTTTAAAGACTGTTCTACTTTGCCGTTATATAGTTTATCACCATTCATTCTCTGGATTCAATGTTTTTATCTTGTTTTTGCATTAATCTTTATCGGAAGCCTTCCTTTGCGGCACAACAGGTTTAATCAGGATGAGCGGTAGGTCAATTCGTACTGTGAGTGCATGCCTGGCCCCAAAAAGATCCTGGCATAAATCCGGATCAGAGATATGCCATTGACAATGCATCCCAGCGACACAAAAACTGCAAAAAAGGCCTGATTTTGATGAATATGTGAGAATACAAGATCTTCGCCGATAAACGTTGGCGTAATGGGAAATCCTGACAGTCCCAGGCATGAAAGAAAGAATACGATGCCAATTCGTTCATGCCGCCGGATGTGCCCGTGAAACTGTCCCAACCCGATGTGACGCTCATATCTCCGAAGAAGAGAAAGGCACCAGTAACCAGTAGCGCCGGAAAAGATGACCCCGCTTAAATACAACAGGAGCTGATTTGCCGGGACGCTTTCGTTAAATGAAACCGCCAGGGCTACCCAAAAATGGTTGGTAATAATCAGTATCCAGCTTAACCAAACATTTTTCCTTTCGGAAAAGGATTTGATAGCCATTATCAGCCCAAGGAAAGAGAATGCAGTCGGCAGCCACTGCCGAAGTCCCAGGGGAATGTAATGTCCGTTAAAACAAAGAAACGCGCCGGCCAGGTAAGCAGGAACGAAGAATAGGGTTACACGTTGGGTAGTTAGAAAACCGAGCGCTGCTCCAAGCCTTTTTAACGGGCTCCATAGGTAACGGTACATGAAAAAGTCCAGCCCCCATTCTTTGAGGTTGAGCATATATAGTGCGGTCCACAGGCGTTGCGGAATCCATCTATCCAGGCTTGAAGAGGACTTTTGAGTCCGCGGATATTCGCCGATTCTCTGGCTTACTATGGAAGGAGACACTAAAAGTTGGGTAGCCCTTAAAAAAGCATTTCCTGCACAATGTAGCAAGGCAAGGTTTTCCAGGCCGGCCGCAATCTCCACAAAAATCAAGCCGATCTGCGAAATGGACGCATAAGCGATCTGACTCTTGACCGATGACTGTACCCGTGCTATGCCTGTCGCGACAATGCCCGTTGATAATCCAATCGCGCCAATTAACATGCGGATCCCGGCCTGGTGCTGCCAGAATGGCCATGTTCTCAATAGCAGGAACACACCGATATGGGCAGAAAGGGCACCGTAAAAGATCGCCGTCGAAGGGGTAGGCCCCTCCATCGCGCGTGGAAGCCAGGACGAAAACGGCAATTGAGCGGACTTGGCGGCCGCAGCAAGGACAATCATGACAGAAACGACGATGCCAATCAGGTTGTGTGTCTGTAATTGACGGTCTACCAGCTGATAATCTGATATTTTTTCAAAAGTAATGTAGGTGCCCCACAAGTGATGGTTTGCCCAGACAGCCAGCAATATGCTCACATCCGCTAGACGGTAAACCGAGAATACCTTGACTGCATTTTTGACAGGCAAATAGCGGTCCCGGTAAAACGAGATCAGTAGGAACGAGGTCATACCCAGGATTTCCCAGCCGATAAAAAGCGTCTCAAAATTTCCGGAAAAAATGGAAATGTTGTATCCTGAATAGAAAAGAAGGATCGTATAGAAAAAGCGCTTATAGCCTTCCTCTCGGTGCAAGTATTGTCTGCTGTAAGTAGTGACAACAAAGGTTAGTACGGATCCTGTGAGAAGGAAGACAAGTGTGATTTTATCGACCAGGAAATCCATGGCATATTCAAAGCTGCCAGAGCTGAAAATTACAATACTATCGGAGGCTAATGGCTGGCCGCCTGTCAGGATCCGGAAAGCCGTAAATGCCAGAGAAGTAAACAGGTGTAGCGCCATGGTAGTGAATACGAGGCGGGAGATCATCAGCTCGTTTTGGGCAGGGGACATCAAGATTGTCAAAAATCCGATCAACGGAATAAGCAGCAAAAGAGTAATAAAATATGTCATGGCTCTAAAACATTTTCCGGATAAGTAGACGGGTGGTAAGCCACAAATCCGTCATCCTTAAATCTGAGGAACGCTCGGCTGCCCGGCTCAATCACCACCAGATGGACCCATTGGTTTGCAAACCATTCCCGCAGCCGCCCGGATTTGCCGATAACCAACGAGACGATATTGGGGAAATGCTCAACGATCATCAAGAGACGGACAGGGTCATGCAGTTCGGTCATCTGGGTAGGCAGCCCTGTCCGCAAATCTCCTTCCATGCCATTTGCAACCCCTAAAAGCCCAATGACGTTGTGAGGGAGTTTACTACCTGCCCCGAGCCGGAGATTGTCAGTCCGCGAGAACAGATATTCCAGATTAATGCCGGCGCAAACCGGTGTTGCTGCGCTTAAAATATCATGGAGGACCTTACCCCCAGGATCGCTGGCATAGTTGTACGAATTCATAAAAAGGCGTCTGTCCCAAGAGAAACTTCTGGACAAATTCCGGTGCCCGACAATGCAAACGGCATTGGTCGCATGGTTGAGCTCCGGACGAGGTTCAAACAGGGAAACCGATCTGGACCTTACGACCTGGTGAGCCCTTTGAGGAGTTAGTTTGGGATCTATGGAAGCAAACCTTCCAGCTCTTTCTTTGGCATTCAGATCCAGCGCAGCAATAAAGGCTTTGCGGTTATGGTCATGACGCTGACCGTTTTCTTCGGAAAGACTTTGAGTATCATAGAAAGTGATATCATCCCGGGTGGTATCGTGAAGGGCTCCCACAAATTGAGTACGTTCGGGGATCGGTACTCCTTTTTTGTAAAGCAGCTCACGCACCTTTTGATGATTGGCCATCCAGGCAAAAACTCTAGCGTTGATTCCGCCCGGATTACCCGAGCACGCCCCGCAATCGTAGGCGGCATAATGGGGATTATTGACACTGCTAGCCCCGTGTCCGATTACATAAACAAGTCGCGCAAAATCGGCCGTTAAGTCGATGCTCCTAAGCAGGTTTTCGACGCACTCGGCCATTTCGTGCACTGTATAGCCTACTTGCAAGCCATTCTCTGGCGGGTAAGCGGCGCTATTTTCGATGGTAAGATAAGACGCGTTGTCCTGTTCTTTGACTGGCTCCGGTGTGGTCAACCATGATTCTGGCCTGAAAATGTTCCGCACTAACTTGAAGGCTGCCCAAAAACCAAGTGTCTGCGAGATCATCCAGCCACGTAAAAGTGAATTAGAACCTGTGGGCAAAACCAGGCTGCTCTTGCGGGTTTGTGCTGCTCCCACCTGCTTGATCAGGTGCGTGGGTTTACTTTGTGCGGGAGCTTGTTTGGTATAGCTTCCACCAGGGTGGGCCTGGAAAAAGCACGGCACGCCAAAAAAGCCAGGCGTCCCAAAGGTTTCGCATACGGGGTCTGCCTGCTCGAGATGTCGACGGAGTGAGCCGGATCGGTCGTCCAAACAGAACAGACTCTGATGCGATTTGTCATCATGCTGCCCGTTTTTGTCCTTATAGCGGGAAAGCTTAGTTAGGGCACGATCGTAGTAGGTCCATTCAAAAGCGTTTTGCCAGATAGCCAGCACCTGATCCAGTTCCGTTTTTTCCACAGGTGCGAAAATGTCCTCGGGCACCGTCTTGACATGCTTGCCCAATGGCAGCCAAGCGTGTCCAAAATGGGAATCCAGCGCATCGATTTCCAGCAACAGTTCAAACTGGATGAGCTGTTGAAGGGAAATTTTTCTTTCCAGCAAAAGGCTTCCGGCGTTGTTTTCGATCCAGGATGCCATTCCGGACCAGCCGGGATGGGCAAATTGCTGGTCAAAGATATATTGACTGTACAAGGCGGGGCGCCCTACAATAGTTTTCAAAAGATTCTTTATCTCGCAAGAAGTATTCAATAAGAGGCTAGACGCTCTTTTGCCACGAAAAAAGCTCACCAGGCCGTTTTGCTCCATTTTGCGAAGAGAGCCTATAAACCCTTCAGGGTCTACCGGAAACCGCCAGGTAGCGACCCCCTGATCCAGATAACTGGATAGAATACGAAACAGGGCTGGATGTGTTTGCGAATCAAGGTCAACTTTATAGAAACGCTTCCAGTTGGCGCGTAATGATCCGATTCGAACGTGAAAGCTTGTTTTGTACTGTCTGCAAAAAAGTTTGTCCTGCCAGTCTTCAAAGCGTGTGCCGGGGTGTTTTTCTAACACCACCTGTTCCAATGCGGAGCGGCTAATGCGCCCTGAGCTGTAAAGTGACCTGTATTCTTCCAATGGAAGATAAAGCTGGTAGCCAAAAATCTTCGAGGCACGGACAAGTCCATCTTCAAAATTTAAACCTTGAAAGCCGTGCAGCGGGTTGTGGTGGATGAAATCTTTTAGCGGTGGCTGGCAAGGCAAAAAGCAACGCAGGCGTTCAAGTGTTTCCCGTTCGTCATATAGGGTATTTTGCGCTGGACTATCATTAATTGACGCGTTCATTTGTCTCGCTGCTTTCCGCCGTCACCGTTTATACGTGGCAACCTTTGTTTAAACTCGTTCATAAGTCGTCAGGCTATCTCTGAGGGCGTAAGCTCTTTGAGCATTTCCTGCGACTGTTGGAGCTGTCGCACATATATATTTTTCGCCAGGTCAAGGAATTGGTAAACTTCCCGGTCATGCACATGATAGTAGATCGTGGTTTTTTCCCTGCGGCAGCTCACAAACTTCATTCCCCGTAATTTGGCAAGATGTTGAGACAGAATGGATTGTTCGGTTTGTATAGCAGCCTGCAACTCACTTACTGAAAGTGGCCCCTCTCTGAGCGCGTCCAATATTGCCAGACGGACAGAATGTCCCAAGGTCTTAAAAAACTCTGCCTTGTAGAGGTGCAGCGGACTGGTCATGTATAATTGTTATATTAGAATATTCAAATATAAACAATTAATGAATACGGAAGTATCTGCAATTGCGAAGTCACATTTTTTTCTTTCAATTCAGTGCCCGGTACTCGTTAATCGGGACGGTGTCAATACCTTTCTCCGTCAGGCGGCTATGACATGGAACTGCCGGGAGCCTGTGGCCCCCAAAACTAATACCTTCATTTTGCCTCTATTTTAGAGTATGACTTGCACAAAATTGATGCAACATGTTTTTGTACAAGCACTTACGAGCTTGTATGCCTACTTACTGGTTAGGGTTATTGATTATCAGTGGAAAAAAAGAAAACAAGTTCTGCCTTGAAAGGCTGGTTAGGAAGGAACTATTTTATCAAGCTGCTGGTTGCTGATATATTAACGAATGCGCATGTATTGAAAGTTGTGGATATGGATACGAAATCACTCACCAAAATGGCAAAGTCCCTTAGCGACCCCCATCGTCTGCTTCTACTTAAAGAAATAGCAAAAGGAACGAACAGAGGGTGCGCTGATTTATTTGAATTTGTTCCGATAAGCCAGCCGTCCATGTCGCAGCACCTAAAATCATTGGCAGAATCAGGATTAATTGAGTCACATAAGGAAGGGCGGAATATGCGTCTTGCCATCAATGATGAAAAGTTGGAGGAGTTGACGAATTTTCTTCAATCCCTAAAAATAGCATAATAGGGCTCTACCCGCTGATCGGCATGCAGCGGGTTTAATTTTGCTTAAATACATAAACGTTTGCTTATGTATTTATCTAACAGAGTCCAAATCGCATCTAACGTAAGACGCTGCGCAAGCACCTTGGTGTACCGGAACAGTATGGCATTGATGGCAGCTTTTCGTAAAAACGTTTCACTATTGCCGACTTTTGTATCATAATAGCCACCGTGGATAGGCGGAGATTTGTCATTATAAATATTAAAGATAAAATAATGGCAAAAACAATTTTTATAACAGGCGCGTCCCGCGGATTTGGCAGGATTTGGACAGAGGCATTTTTGGAGCGTGGCGACAATGTCGTTGCAGCTGTGCGTAAGCCTGAAACATTGACCGAGCTTTCAAAAGCATTTCCGTCGAATCTATTGGTGTTAAAACTGGATGTGACGGATAAACAAGCAAGTTTTGACGCAATAGAAACTGCAAAAGCACATTTTGGCCGCATCGATGTATTAATCAATAATGCAGGTTACGGACAAATTGGAGCCGTCGAAGAGGTAAGCGAGCAGGAAGTAAGGTCGCAGTTTGAAACGAATGTTCTAGGTTCACTATGGACTGTTCAGGCTGTGTTGCCTGTGATGCGCGAGCAAAATTCAGGGCATATCATCCAACTGTCCAGTGCGCTGGGGTTGAATACAGTGACCTTCATGGGACTTTACAGTGCAACTAAGTTCGCAATTGAAGGTCTCACAGAAACATTAGCTGCCGAAGTGGCTGATTTTGGAATTAAGGTAACCCTTTTGCAACCAGGCCCGTACGATACCGACTTTAATGGTTCAGATTCACTGGCTGTAAGTGAGCCGATCCCGGCTTATGATGGTATGAAAAAGGTTTTTTGGGAATATGCCCAGGCGGGAGATTCCGGCAATCCGGCAGCAACGGTCGATGCGCTCTTTGCCTTGGTGGATGCTGAGAATCCGCCATCAAGATTGATATTGGGTAAGATTGCTTTGCCCTGGGTGAAACAAACCTATGAACAGCGCCTGAAAACATGGGAATCATGGCAGGAAATCTCTGTGGCAGCACATGGTTGATGAAAGTTTAAAATTAGTGGAATCCGGGTTTGCCGGGTTCCGTTTTATCATTGCAAACCAATGAATCATTTCAAAAAAATAAGCGACCTGCATCAAGCGCTGGGTGTTCCCCCTCCTGAGCATCCGCTTTTTAGTGCGATATATGGTGAACGGGGAACATGTCCCAGAAATACAGAGATCGAATTTTCTTCAGCTTTTTATATCATAGGATTTAAAAAGTTAAAATCGGGAAGTATGCTTTATGGAAAAACAAAATATGACCACGACCTCGGGTCCATGTCATTTGTAAAGCCACAGCAGAAGGTGAGCTTTCAAAATGTGGAATTAGAGGAAAGGGGATTTTTGATTATCATTCATGAGGACTTTTTAGCAGGAACCGCTCTTTACAGCGAGATTAAGAAATACAGTTATTTTGATTATGAGGTCAATGAGGCATTGCATCTTTCACCTTCGGAAGAAGACATCATCTGGAATTTATATTACAATATCGAAAAAGAGCATTACAACAATACAGATGAGCTCAGCAAGGCTATCATTATAAGTCATCTGGATTCCATGCTTAAATATGCACAGCGTTTTTACAAAAGACAATTTATCAACCGGACACAGTTAACCGGCTCGACCGTAACCAAATTTAATGCATTGCTGGTGGCTAACCTTGAAGAAAGAAAAACTAAAAGCATTGGTCTTCCCACAGTTTCTCGCATGGCAGATGAACTGAACATTTCTGCCAGGTATTTAACCGATCTGTTGAAGCAGGAAACAGAAAAAACGGCGCTGGAGCTTATTCATCTTTTTTTGATTGGTGAGGCTAAGAACCTTTTAACAGAAGGCGAACTGAATATTTCCGAAATCTCCCAACTACTTGGCTTTGAAAATACCACTTACTTTTCCCGGCTATTCAAAAAGGAAGTGGGGGCTGCTCCAAATCAATTCCGGGACAGTCTGCTTAATTAACCAATTTCCCTTTCCCGCGAAGCTCAGCAATCCTGCCGCTTCTAAATAAGTAATCTTCTTTAATACAAACCATATAATTATGAATATTGGAATCATTGGAACCGGCGCAGTCGGCTCCCCACTTGCCAGGAACATGGCAGCTGCCGGACACAACGTAAAGGTAACCAATACCCGCCCGTTTGCAGAGCTGACCGAAAAAGCGCAGTCTCTTGGCACAAGTCCCGCCACACTTCAGGATGTTGTTAAGGATGTTGACATTGTTTTTATCAGTGTGCCTTTCGGGGCAATTGCCAAATTTCCCCAAGGCCTGTTTCGATCACTGCCTGACCAGGTGATCGTGGTGGATACGGGCAATTACTATCCTTTCCGGGATGAGAAGATTGATGCCTTGGAGCAGGGACAAGTAGAGAGTGTATGGGTAAGCCAGCAGTTGGGACGTCCTATTACGAAGGCATTTAACAACCTGCTCTCCGAAACGATTGCCGTCGGCGGAAAGCCCGAGGGTACGCCTGACCGAATCGCTGCTTCTATTACCGGTGATGATCAACACGCCAAACAGGTAATCGCTGGCCTTGCCAATGAACTGGGCTTTGATGTGGTGGATGGAGGAACCCTGGCCGACTCCTGGCGACAGCAGCCAGGTACACCGGCTTACTGCACAGAATTAACAGCTGTTGAGTTAACCGCAGCCCTCGATGATGCCGTACCAGGGAAGGCGCCGCAAATACGCGATCAGATCATCGGTGAGCATATGCAGCGCGAATCTTTGCCCTCACGACAGGAAATGGTAATCGTCAATCGCGCAAGACAGCTGGGCAAATCCAGTGACTTGTGATACCGCTTTGCTAAGATCTTAGGCCGGTTAAAACCGAACAGGTCAGAGGCCTTGTTTCAGGTGGCCAGCCCTTTGGGAAACCAGGCAAAGATCGACTCTAAATGGCATGTAATCTCTATTTAGCAGCTGGCGCAAAAATAAATATGCTACTACCCGCTGCCAACGCATACTAGTCGGGCCTTGTATTTGCAGTAGCTGCCAAGGTCATAAGGCGGCAGTGATTTGTGAGTTAAAGTAGTTGATATACAGTTTATTTTTTGGAGTAACGGTAACCGAATTGCATAGGTACTTTAATCAGGAATGATTCAAAAATTTGCAAACAAGCCGATTTTTAGAAGATTTTAAAACAAAAAAGCGCCCTTTGAGGCGCTTTCAGTGATCCCGCTGGGATCATGCTTTTTTTAGATAACAAATTGTTTATCAAGTATTTATTGCCTGTCAAATCGTTTACTCACCGAGTCACTCACCAACTTGCAGTGACCGGCTTGCAATTGGCTCAAAGATAGGAAATCCAACGATGTGTTCCTCTAGAAGACATTGTCAATAATCTGACTCCTTATGGACTGCTGTTGAGATAACAGTTAGTTGGTTAAACCCAAGGTGAAATGAAGCCCTTAAATCGATTCCTGATTCTCATGTGTCCAGGTTACCGGAACAATCGTTGTCTGCATGCTACCGCTGGTTTTATAAACGTATTTGATTTGCCCAACGAAAGTTTTTTCAGGGAATTTTGAAAATAGCACTGGCTTGGTTAGCGATTCTATCCTTTCAAAGTCTTGGTCGCTTTCAAGATAATTTTCATTAAGCTGAATAATCACAGAAATATATTTCGACGGACTGTTTTGAACCTGGTCGTAAACTCTGATGCTCGCGGTTAAGTACTGCCCGAGGCTATCGGCAAAGAGCTTCTCGGCCTCTTTGCTTGATTGGTCGTTATAAGAGGATTCAATGAAGTCTATTTTTCTATGTTCAACAGCAGGCATCATTGCTTTAAAGGGTAGCATTAGCAATATCATAAGCCCATATGCTATAACCATTGGGATCAGCACCTGGCTAATATTAATCCTTGATTGTTCAATTGCTCCATCAAATACAACCAGTTTAGTGCCTGCAATTCTGTCGCCAAGTCGTCTGCTGGTATTTGTCAATGATATTAATGCTTCAATCGGCCATAAGACAATTGATAAATTGCGAACAAGGCATTTCAAAGGGCTTGCCGCCAATCCTGTTTCATTATCAACGACTTGCAACTTTAAAATTCGCTTTGCAATGCTCTGACCATTAATACAGTCTTTACAAAAATATAATGCAAAGCCAATTAGGTTGACGTACAGGAATGTTCCGCCAAAAAAATCAATACTTTGTTGTTCATGCGTTACTTCAAATGTGCCTGCGAAGGTTGAAATCATTCCTGGTAAGGAAAAAACCATCGCTACCA
The DNA here is from genome assembly GCF_023667495.1 of Dyadobacter sp. MSC1_007. Classification (GTDB taxonomy): domain Bacteria; phylum Bacteroidota; class Bacteroidia; order Cytophagales; family Spirosomataceae; genus Dyadobacter. Next base: position 137,032 of record NZ_JAMOZL010000014.1, on the reverse strand, counting down.
TAGTCATAAAGAAATGATCTAATAACATCGACCCCAGTCTGGTGCCTACGGAAATTTGTTTGTACATATTCGTCATTACGTTAACTGATAAAGGATCGTGATCTCTAAAATCCAGTGGTTACCACGTATTAAAAATGGGTACATGGTTTCAGAATAGCGACAAATATAATAGTAAACTATCGGTCAAAATGAGAGAAAATAGAGATTTTCATTGACGGATTTTTAGGTTCATATCGACATTGCTCTCCCACTAGTTTGAGCGATCGAGGGAGTGAAGTAGCATTACGTCTATGCAGTTCGTTTCGATGATTCCTAGCCACCCTAACAAGCAGCCTGGCACAAAGTTTGGAATAGACCCTCGTTGCCAGATCAACTGGGAATATTTATAAAACTTTCCCGCCAGCGACTCCGGAGCGTTTGGGCGGGCCAGATTAGATTGTGATACAATCTGACATCTGGCCGATTGCGGTAAAGAGGCAATCCTTTTTTCTGTTAAAGAAATGTTTCAGGATGGACAAACCAAAAAAGTTATAATTTGGAGCCAGCGTAGAGTCATCTCAAAAACGATTAAACGCTTGACTCAAGTCCCTACCCAAAAAAATGAACACATACCAATTTCGAGATTTCCAGATTGAGGTACGGAATGAACCGTCATATTCGCCTGACTCTGTCGACAACAACTTCACTTATAGTAAACAATATTTCAGTTGGGAGGCACTTGATTTTCCCGTGTCAAAGCATGGAGTGAGATTAATTCTTGACGGCAATTACTCGACCAGTTAGATATTCCTGCGAAAGTACGCCAGCGTTCCTGAGCAAAGGTCGCCAAAAATTCCTGCGCAAAGTACGCCACCTGAAAGTGGCTTGACGTCACTGAGCGAGAGTGATGATTAAACTTAGTGATTTTTTCTTTTTCTCAGCGATTTTCCAGTTAAAGCAATTCGGTGAGCGGATGCGGAGAGCCGGTCCATAATAGCGTCAGCCAAGGTGGGTTCATCTATGAAGTTGTACCAACTGTCGACCGGCAGCTGCGAGGTGATAATCGTCGAGCCGTTCCCATAGCGGTCTTCAAGTATGTCCAGCAATGCGATTCTGGCGTCATTGGTCAGTTGCTTTAACCCGAAGTCATCCAGGATCAGCAGTTTGTTAGCCGACACAGCCCTGATCCATTTCAGATATGTGCCGTCGAGCCGGGCCTGTGCCAGGGCGTCCAGGAATTTGTTCATGCCAAAGTATTGGGTGCGTATTCCCAACAGACAAGCACTCCGGCCTAAGGCGCAGGCTAAAAAGCTTTTACCACAGCCGGTAGCACCTGTTATCAAGATATTCTCCCCCTTTTCGATGAACATTCCGTCGGACAACCTAAGCACCTGTTCCCTTGTAATTCCTCTTTCGGGGGTGCACAGGATATCTTCCGGCAGGGCATGATACCGGAGTTTGCTGGCTTTAAGATACTTGGAGGTCTTTGCATACTGCCGGTATTCGACTTCGGCCTGGGTGATCATCGCAACCAGGGAATGGACATCGACCAGTTCATGGACGGGAAGTGAGAGAACGGACTCGTAGCGTCTGGCCATTCCAGACAGTTTAAGTGACCTTAAAAGGTCCAGGGTGTTTTCAGTATTCATTTTGAACAGGTTATTGTTAAACAATTATTCTTGATAAGCGGATGCGCCACGCACATTAGGGTGATCGGGAATGCGGTATTCTTTGTTGTCGATGTCTTCAAGCCGGTCCATGTTATGGTCCAGGATATTTTTCACAGCGGTGTAACTGAACTTATAACCTGTCAAGGCGCGCTTACAGGCATTTTCCACCCGGATGGCCCCATAGGACTTGATCAATCTGAGCAGGCCCAGACAAGACGTATATGATTGATCGATGATCAGTTTGCTGTCCATGACTTTTTTGAAAAGCTCATAGGTGTACGGGCCGTTTTCACTGGCTTTTCTCAGATAGTATTCCGGGTCCCAGCCTTGTTGTTTGGACACCACCCGATGGGCTTGTGGCATATGCTCTTTCAGGGTGGTGTATCCATGACTCCGGTAATTCCTACTGTGCAGGGCAATCCGCTGGTTATCATGATAAATCTCCACGGTGTCTTCGCAATAAGCGATCCTGACCTCCTTGCCGATATAGCGGAACGGGACGCTGTAAAAGTGCCAGTCTTCACCGATGACCACATGATAGTTCTTTTGGACTTTGGCTTTGGTGTAGTGCCGCACCCGGTAGGGTGATTCCGGCAAAGGCTGAAGATGCGGGGCCTCCTGTTCTGTGAATAGTTCCAGGCGACTAAACGCCTTTTTCTGGAAGTTCGTCTGGTGATGCAGTGCCAGCTTCTCCTTAATGGCGGCATTTAGCGCAGCCAGACTATGGAAGGTGTCATTCCGTAATTGGGCGTAAACGCGCCGGTAAGTGATTTTTACGAAGTTTTCAACCGCTGCTTTGTCTTTGGGCTTATGCGGCCGGGCGGCATACAAGGCGATATGGTTATGATTGGCCCACTGTTCGAGCATATCGGTAAACGCGGGTTCATAACGTGAACTTCGCGATACCCACTGCTTCATGTTGTCGGATTTAACTCCCAGCGGAACGCCTCCAAAGTAAGCTAATGCATTGTTGAGCGCTTTTACGACTTGTGCCAGTTTCATATTTGGCAACGCTTCCACATAACCGTAGCCGCTAAAAGGAAGCACCGCAACAAAGACAGGGCATGCGATCAGCTCACCGCTCAAAGGGTCGACATAGTAGAGCAGGTCCCCAGCAAAATCGACTTGCATCATCTTGGCCGGATGATGCTCAAAATGCATGGTTGCCTGGGCAATTTTGAGCTGATCCTGTAAAAGCTTGCAGAACCTAGAGTATTGCAGGCCGCCGGGGTTCTCTTTGATATACTCTTCCCAGAGGAGCAACCGTGTAACACCTGTACGATGCCTTAACTCATGGGTAAAATAGTCGATCTGACCGTAAAAATGAGCTTTCCTGGGATCAGCATCCTCCGGCGGACTTACCTTTTCGAGGCTGACCAGGCGCTCCAAGTCCTGATCTCTCACCAGTAGAAGTTCCTGGAAGCTCAGACCGGTGCGCAGCAGCTTCTGCTGATACAACCCAATCGTCTTCCTGGATATTTTTACTTGCTTTTCAATGCAGCGAATAGATACGCCTCGTTCAAGGAAAATAAGTATCTGACGTAATTTATGCATGCTCAGAGGTCTATTTGCCATTCCATAAAGGTTTAGGTGACACCTAAACATATGGTAATGGACGGTTAAACCCTCTGCTCAGTGGCGTACTTTCAGCAGGAATAAGTGGCGTACTTTGGAGAGGAATCTTTGTTTTCTAGGAATCCAGAGTCCGAAAACTTACACAGAAGCCCACCAAAATCCGCTACTTTGCTGCCAGCTCAGTGGCGTACTTTGCCCAGGAATAAGTGGCGTACTTTCGGAGGAATCGTGGCGTACTTTGGAGAGGAATATCCAACCAGTTGCATTATTGTAGGCTGCGGCGGCGCGACGGGAATTTCCTCCAACTCGTCGCTTTTAGATGGCGATCAGCTGTTGGTATGTTGTGGTGATTCCGTGTTCAGCTTATCACTGCCGAAACTCGATTTACATTGGGTGGTTCGAGCAGATCAAATAACCTGTTTTCAAATTTTTAAGTATGATAACGATTACATTATTCACGGTGAGCTTCAAATCACAAGGATTGACAGATCTGGGCACATTGTGTGGGAATTTGGCGGCTCGGATATATTCGTCAACACCGATGGAGAGGCATTTGAGATTGAGCCAGACGGTATCTTGCTAACAGATTTTGGAGGGCAGAGATATAAATTAGACTTCGGTGGATCGGGTATGAGGGTCGGATGAGTTTGGCGAATATATAATTTTAAACGATGTTTCAATTTTTCTTTTTCCACCTTCTCTCTCGCGATCTCCTCTCACAAATAGGAGGGGTCGTGAGAGAGAAGGTGCAGCGCTAACCTTCTGTTCCAGACGGCTTGGAAAGTCTACCTTTCAAAGCCTGCATGTCCTCGCTGACTTTCGTATCGAGAATCTTGGCATAAATCTGCGTAGTACGAATGTTCGTATGCCCGAGCATTTTCGAAACACTTTCAATGGGAACGCCATTTTGTAGCGTCACTGTCGTGGCGAACGTATGCCTGGCTACGTGTGAAGTGAGAACCTTGTCGATCCCGCAGATCACAGCAATCTCTTTCAGATAATCATTCATCTTCTGATTACTCGGCACAGGCAGCACAATGCCACGAGATTCACATAGCGGATGATCTTTATATCTGTCAACAATTTGAAGCGCCTCGGGCAGCAGCGGAATATGCGATTTGACATTCGTTTTTGTCCGCTGGCTGAAAATCCACTGCTCTCCGTCGACCCCTCGTGCTATTTGGCTTTTTTCGAGCTTCTGGACATCGGAGTATGCCAAGCCGGTGAAACAACAAAAAAGAAAGGTGTCCCGCACCTGTGCGAGCCGATCACTGGCGAATTCTTTGCTAGTCATCAGGTCAAGCTCGGCTCTGGTAAGGATCGCCTTATCGACCTTCTTAAACTTGCCTTTGAAATTCAAATACGGATCAAGATTCATCCAGCCATTGCCCAGGCAAATGTTTACGATCTTTCGAAACATCTTCATGTGCTTCACCACAGCGTTATTGCCCATCTTGCGGACAGAACGTAGGTAGAACTCATAATCGGCGATGAAGGCAAAATCGATCCGGCTAATGTCAAAGTCAGTCGTGTTGAAGGTCACTTTCAGGAATGCGAGTGTATGGCGTTCGAGTACTTTGTAGCGGTTGAATGTACCGATTGCATATTCTTGGCCTACCAGAGCCTTCATACGCTCGTTGTGATCAGCGATCACTTCCATTAGTAAGCGCTGGCGCTGCTTAAGATCTATGCCCAAAAATTTGTTTTTAATTGTTTCGGCACTGATCAGAGCATCATCCCGAACTAGCGCGGCATGTGCATCGAGCACTTGCTGTTCTAGGTTGCCCAAATAGGCGTTAACAGACTTCACAGCCTCCTTAGCACCGATAACCCTTCCTGCAACCGCATTCCATCGGCTAGGTTCGCATTCTCGGCCGGTCGTAAATTCTGCTCTTTTGCTTTCAACCGTAATCCGCAGGTAAATTGGCACAGGTCCTTTTTGATAATTCTTCGGCTTCTTCAAATAGAAAAGCAGACTGATCTTTGTTTTCATACCTTTTTCAGGTTAAAAAGTTGAACAAAAGTAGTCTTGCAAGCCTAATCAGCACAACCTGTTTACGTCGTAAACAGGTTGTAATACAATCAGTTACAGCGATTCTGGTGAGTAAAATTTGCAGATCTTCGAACTCACCGAATTACTCACCAAAAATTTGTGAAAAATTGAACATTTTGGCATAACCGGCAAAGAAAAAAGCCTGCTAATCTGTTGATTTGCAGGCTTTTCGATGCTTTTTGTTATTTCTTTAAGTGATCCCGCTGGGAACAATTTAAATCTTGAAAATGCCTGTATATCAATTACTTGAAATTCCCTTCAAAATAGGTAACCGAAACGGTAACCGAATCTTTTGGCTTGTTTTAATGCCTTTTGAAATTCTTTACGTCTAAGCAAATATAATAAAAAGGTAAGATTTCGTCGAAACTATTTAAACTCCATATCTCAATTTCGATTGCTACACAAATCTAATTTGCTTTGGATGATTCGATGTCAATTCCCTTGGACACACTTTCGTACGAAATAACTACACAGAAAGCGTAGGTTAGTATCGACAGCCTTTTTAAGTGTCGCGGTGTCTCAGGAGACTGCCAACATGTAAGCAGTTGCGTAGGCTTCTGAAGAATTTACACATGCGACAAGTCGATCCCAACAATGGTCTTTAAAGGAGTTTCGAGCTTAAAAGTTTGCCCGAAAACCCGATGGAGATTCACCCGTTTTCGTCTGAAACAGCCTGCTGAAATATGCCGGGTCATTATACCCTAGTTCATAAGCAATTTCTTTTGCTGTCAGCGAAGTATGGACTAACAACCGTTTCGCTTCCAGGATAATTCGATTTTTAATTATCTCATTAGCCTGAGGTAACCTTAATCGGTTAAACTTATGCGTGATCGTTTTGGGGGCTATGCAAAGAAAGTCGGCGTAATCTGCGACGGTGTGTTTGGATTTATAATGCTCCTCTACAAGCCTGGTGAATTTGCGGAAAAATTCCAGATCACTTTGCTGGTCAGTCACGTCATGGGTCAAATGTTGCCGTTTCCAGGAGCGCGTCGCGCGGATAAGGAGTTGTTTAAGGTAAGTCCGCATCATTTCTTCCAGCGAGCTGTCATTCAACTGAAATTCCCCGATCATTTCCTTAAACAGGCCTCCGAGAAAAGCGATTTCGTTTTCCAAGAGCTCTACTTTGGGCATGTTCCTGATGTTGTTGAACAATAAACCATCGCAGGCAACTTCCTGATCGTGAATTTGGATACAGTAAAAATCGCGGTTGTAAAAAATGAAATAACCGCTTTCCTCACCAGCGATTTCCAGTTCAAGATATTGATTGGGGCTGATAAAAAACAATGTAGGCTGCTGGGTATCGTAACACGCAAAATCGACCCTCAGCTTGTAGCCAGCGGGCAGATATAGGATCTTGATGTATTCTTTATAGGCTGGCCCGTTGATGATCTCGGTTTGCTCCTTGCTTACTTGCAGCAGTCCCAGTGTTTTTAAATTGTTATTGAAAACGGTTGCACTCATGGCTATATACGCTTGTGAAATGGCTTGGAACTCTTTGTCTCAAAATAGAGAAAAACCCGTGAGGCGATCATTCGCTTCACAGGTACAATTTGTTTTAATTAGTTTCTGGCAAACTTTTCAAGCTCGGAGTTGAATTTATCCATTTCTTCCAAAAACAACCCGTGTCCGCCTTTTTCAAATTTTACAATGTAAGATCCTTTGATGGCTTTGTTAAGCTGCTCAGCCTGAGCGTAATCACACAATTTGTCATTTACACCGTGGAATATCGCAACCGGCATTTTGATTTTTCCAAGCACAGGGCGCAGATCCAGATCACCCAATGCGTTGATCGCCCGGGTGGTGGCGTATGGTGATGCATTCAGGTTGATGCTTTCCAACCATTTGATCGATTCCTGTGAAAGTCCGCCTTCCTGGCCTTCGAATGCTTTTCCAAATCCTGCTACCAATTGCTCCCGGTTTGTTTTGGTCTGTTTGATCAGATCGATAGCACCTTGCTCAGTGATGCCGTAAGGATGGCCTTCGCGTTGCTTCCATGATGGACCAGTTGCACCGAATACGGCTAACTTTTTGATATGTGCCCCATTATATTTGGTTATAAAGTGCAATGTTACCGCGCTTCCCATTGAAAATCCGCCTAATGTTGCGTTCTCGATTTTCAGTTTTTCCAAAACCACCTTAATGTCGTCGGAGAAAGTATCGAAGTCGTATTTTCCGTAAGGTCTGTCCGATTTTCCGAAACCGCGGAGGGAAATGCCGATGACCCTGAACCCTTTTTCAACCAGATACTGGTATTGATATTCGTACATCTCGTTGTTCAGCGGCCATCCGTGAATGAGTACGACGGGCTGGCCTTGGCCAAGGTCGATCACGTGCAGTTTTTACATTTTTCTCCACTTCAATGTATTCTTCTCTTCCGAATGCTGCGGGCTTGCGTGTTTGTGCAAATAGAGATTGGCTTTGGATAAAAGTGAAAAGGAATGCGATAGTCAAGGCAATAGTTTTCATCTGAGTGGTAAGTTTAAGTTTTTGAGTTAATCCGCTAACCATTAGTAGATTGTCGTTGTGTTTTGACATTACAAAGGTGGCAGGTTGAACCGCGCAGAAGAATGGATAAAAGTCCAAGCTCCTTGTACATTTTTCCCGTAAGATGAAGTTATGGCTGGTAGAAAGCCGCTAACTGACCCAATCGCCTTTTGACCAGCGGAATTTTCATGGGTTCAAACCGGGCCACTTCCACATTATTTTTGGTAACCACCACATAAAACGGTTGCTTTAATCGGGTGGTCATGTGATATATTGTGACCAGCTCGGCGGCATCCTCAGACCACGCAGCCATTGCATATAATGAAGGAAAAGGCGTTTTCGAAAGCTTCGCATAAACATCCGGCGCGAGGCTCATCGAAATTGGCTTCCCGCTCCGAAACTGCGTTTGTTCCAGAAGGGAATCGATGTATGGTTCGGTGGGCTTATTCATCAGTCGCCAGATATCTTTTGTGAACGCTGTCGGCTCCACCACTGCATCTGCATCTTCTGGATGCGGGGTAATCCCGGTTACCACATCGACAATGTGCGTGGCCTCATGCAGGAGCACATAAATGATCGCGTCCAATTTGCCGCCTTCCACGCGTACCTGGTAACTCGAATCAACTGCGGGCGTGAAGCAAGTATTCTCTTTCCATGTCGCCCATTCTGAAACATTTTCATTCAATAAGCCGCCTCGAAAAGTGATGTTAAACATTTTGATCCCGCCGACCGGATCAACCGGCGAGGTCAATGCGGTGTTGGGCATGTTATCCATAAAGCTGATGCTGAGCAAATGTTGTTTCAAAATCCGCTGGTGGAGCGGTGGCAACAAGGCAAACGCATTGCTCACTTTCTCTTTTTCTGCCGACGTAAGCGTGTGGTTAACTGGCTTCATCCCGGCGTCGCGGAACATTTTAAAGACACTTTCAGGAGCAATTTTGACCCGTTGAGCAGGTTCGTTAATATTCACCGAATCTGCCTTTTGCGCAAAAGTGAGTTTTGAGAAACACAGCAGTACTAAACCTGCAACTGTCGATGTGAACCGCAATTTTCTGATCATTTTTTAAATTAAAGTAAAATGTTCGCAGGATTGCTTCGCCAAGGTCCAAACGTTTGCAAAACAATCCTGTGAACTAATGTAACAGGCTATTAACCTGTAATTTTCAACGAACTAATTAATGCATTTTCCATGTCAAGGTGGTAATGCATCATTGCCGGACTGCCCGGAAACGTGCCGCTTGTTTCCACTGAAAGTGTTCCTTTTGTGCCATTTTGCGTGAAATCAATGGGCGTCACTTGCATATGATACCTTTCCGTCGCCTCCTGTATCCAATGTTTGATTTCCTCTCTACCAGTGTAGGACGAGCCTTCGTCAAAAACGGTGCGTGTGCTGTGAAATAACTGGCAAATGCTGCGCTGTCTGCTTCATTTTGTGCTTTGATAAAGCCTGCCATGTTTTCAGGAAGTTTCATGATTATGAATGGTTTATGTTGTTAAACAAATGACTTTGATATTGAAAAAATGAGAATGAAGTAAAATGGTCAATGCTAGCTTAAATCGTGCGGACTGTGCCGCCGTCGATGATGTATTCGGTCCCGGTGAGATAGCCTGCTCTTGGCGAGGCCAGGAAACCGACCAACTCGGCAACTTCCTCCGGCCAGGCTGCTCTGCCGAACGGAATGCCTCCCAATGCGCCGATGACGCTTTTTTCAGCTTCTTCCATCGTGCCGCCTGAGCTTTCGGCAATGCGTTCCAGCATTCGGGTTGACGAGCTCGTCATGATCCAGCCCGGCGAAACGGTGAGCACACGTACGCCTTTTGGGGTGACTTCATTCGACAAGCTCTTGCTGTAATTGACCAAAGCTGCTTTCGCTGCCGCATAAGGCAATGTGGAATCGTACAAAGGCAACTTCGCCTGTATGGACGCAATGTGAATGATCACGCCTCCGCGCTGCTCGATCATGCCGGGCAGGAAGCCGCGGTCTAGTCGCACGGGCGCCAGCAGATTGGTTTGAAAGGATTCTTCCCAATGCTGGTCGGTGAGCACCGCAAAGCCGCCGCCCGGCGTTTCCGATCCGCCCAGGTTATTCACCAGAATATCCAGTCGCCCGAATCGTTTCTGAATCTCTTCCACCACTTTTTGGGTGCCTTCGGGTTTGCTTAAATCCGCCGATATAAAATGAATACCGTTTCCATGGTCTTCGGGATTGTTTCTTGCGGTAATGATTACCGTTGCGCCCGCTTTCAAAAGCCGGTCTGCAATGGCCTTTCCGGCGCCTTTTGATCCCCCGGTTACGAGGGCAATTTTGTCTTTTAGTTCGTTTTCGAAATTGAAATCCATGTCCTTGCTGGTTTTGTTTAGGACAAATTTCGGCGCTATGCCACATGCTGACAAGTACGGATTTACGATTCAGATAGGGATAAATTTATCCCTATTGAACCGCCAAAGACATATATTTATATTTGCAGAATGTACGAAAGAAAAACAATGCCCAACCTGAATTGCGGGCTCGACCTGATCGGTGAAGTGCTATATGGCAAATGGAAAATGAGGCTTTTGTGGTTCATTCACCAGGGCTTCCAACGCCCCAGCGAGCTGCAACGGAAAATTCCGGATGCATCCCGCCGGGTGTTGAATGTGCAATTAAAAGAGCTCGAGAACCACGAGCTGGTCGGGAAAATCATTTACCCGGTCGTTCCGCCCAAAGTAGAATATTATCTTACAGATTTCGGAAAATCACTGATCCCGGTCATCGGTGCGATAGGCGCGTGGGGCGATCAGAATGACCAGCGCTTGCGGAAGCTTATCGAAAAGAACATACTGTCTTCGTAACCACATTTTCCTGACAAGCTTTTTCCAGGATTCGCTCCATTTCATCAAGCAGGCCAGGAATCGGCGTGTCGCTTGTATTGGTCAGGCCAAGCGAACCATTGGCTGTCAATGCGCCGATCGTCTGCTCCATTCCCTTTCCAGACCGAACCATCGGACCATACAAGGCTTCAAGCTTCAACGGTCCGAATTCCGTTTTGTATCTCACCCGCACCAGGTTAGTAACCATAATGTGGTGGTTAAATGCCTGTTTCAAAGCATCCAGCATTTGCTGCATATCATTGTGACCGAAAACCAGATCGCGGAAAAACGAAAGATAGCCGGTTGTATATTCCACAGAACCTGTCCCGCCGAGCCCGGCCTTGGCCAACCTTGCCAGATCCCAGAAGGATAAATGTCGCTGGTTTTCAAAGAACACGGACTGCGTGGTAATGTTCAACCCAAAGTTATCGTCCAGATCAAGCGCTGCCCTGGTGCAAACAGGTGAAACCAGCTCCATTCTGGTCTCGTCCCATTCTGGACGCAGTTTTCTTGAAGCGATTAGCACGGCCGCACAAATGGCGCCATGAACGCTCGTATTTTCCTGCCGTGCGCGTTCCAGAAGGTTGTGGGTTGTGATTTCAGAAAAGCGGTGCGACGAAACCAATGGGTTAACCATACCCGTCTTCATTTTCAGTTCGAGCACCCTCTCAACAACCTGCGCAGGCACATCTTCCGCAAGGCCGAGGGTTTCATCGTTAGACACTTGTAGCTGCATCAATTCCAGCTCTTTTCCGGTAACGGCAAGCAATATATCCCGGGTCAAATAGCTTAATGATGTGCCATCGGCCACGGTATGGTTTGCAGCCAGGATCAGGACGGTGCGGTCTGTCTTTTGAACCAAAACAACCCTTAGCAATGGGCCTTCGGCTGTATTGAACCTTATGGAGAGCTCCTTTTCAACTTCCTTTTCCCACCGGTAATGCTGCTCTGCATGCACCACTCTGAGCGGAATATGCAGGTTGTCTGCATGCTGCAAGGTGGGTCTTCCCAACTCGTCGAGCACCACCTTTACAGAAAGGTTTGGATGGCGTTGCTGGGCCATGTCAATGGCTTTCCGCCACTTCTCAACGGGTTGTGTTCCACAGATGTCGGCGGCCAGGCAGAAGTCTTTTGAATCAATCTGATCCAGCAGCCAAAACGTTTTTTCGAATGCACCTAATGTGCGGTTCTGTTGTCTTTTCATTTTGCATTGAGTTAAGATGATAGGGGCGGCATTGAACCGCCCCCTTAAACTGAATGCAAAATTGGCAGGCTGAAATATGGAAGAGAATGGACAAAAGTTGATGGGGCAGGTACATTTCGCCGATTCTTACCTGAAACCCACCGGTCAATCCAGTACTTTTGTCCGGTTTAAGATGACTCTCTTAATGAATGGGCGATTTTCCTCTCCCCATTCGTTCATCTGGCTCAAAAGAGGCATCAGTGTCTCTCCGCGTTCGGTAAGGCGGTATTCGACCTTAGGCGGTAGCTGATGATAGATCTTCTTTTCAATCACTTCAAATTCTTCCAATTCCTTCAACTGCAGATTTAAAACCCGTTTGGTTGACTGTGGAATTGCACGGTGTAATTGGCTTGGGCGGTTGATGCCCTGCGATATAGCAAACAATAAATTCGGTTTCCACTTTCCGCCCAGGATTTCTCTTGTCATCGCCAGGCCACATTCGAGCGGCAGGGGTATCTTTTTTTCGTACATCTTCTTTCTCGTCTATGTACAAAAGTAAGCATAGATACAGAAGAGGCATACAGGGGATAAAATTATCCCCGGAGGGAAATTTTCCCTCTTATTGCATGCCTTCCTTACTGATGTCAACTTTGTAAGCAAAAAGAACAATGCAGAATCATTCAAAAATAAGGGTTGGAATTGTTGGCCTGCAAGCCGGCAGAAGCTGGGCTGCCGTTGCGCATCTGCCGGCTCTTGGTCAGTTGAGTGACCTATATGAAATAGTGGGTGTCGTGAATTCCAGTCTGGAAAGTTCGCGCGCTGCTGCTGAAGCCTGCCGGGTTCCACTGGCTTTCGGCAGCATTGAAGAAATGGCTTCATCGGATGAAGTGGATTTGATTGTTGTGACAGTCCGGGTCCCACTGCACTACGATGCTGTCAAGACCATACTTTCGCATGGAAAGCATGTTTATTGCGAGTGGCCACTTGGGCGTACCCTCGCAGAAGCAGAAGAATTAGCGGCAATGGCACGTGGAAGATCACTGATTGCAGTTGCAGGGACGCAAGCCCGCGTTTCTGCGGCCTTACGTAAAGTGTCCGATCTGATTAAGAATGATCTTATCGGTTCTATCCTGTCAAGCAGCGTGCGGGGGTGGGCAACTCCTTGGGGGAATACGATCAACAATACAAAAAATGAGGAATATTTACGAAAAGGGCATAGTGGTGCCGATCTGTTGACAATTCCGTTCGCTCATACACTTGCAGCGGCCTGTGATGTCTTAGGAGATATCAAGCATTTGTCGGCAGTAGTTCACACACGATATCCAAAAGTTAAAGCGCTTGATACCGGCAAGGTTATAGATGCTGACGCTCCCGACTTGATCTCGGTAATTGCAAACCTCAGTAATGATGTCCCGCTTTCAATTAATTTCCAGGGTGGTCATCCGGAATACGGCGATCCTTTTATTTGGGAAATAGAAGGGTCAAGGGGTAAAATTGTCCTTACGGCCCAAACCGGGCATACCCAGATGACAGAGTTTAAAATTACCCATTATACTCCGTCAAGCCAGCAGCCAGAGCTGATCAACATTGCTGGTGCAGATGATCCCTTGGGACCACACACTAATGTCGCTGAAATATACCGCAGAGTTGCCAGTGACATTTTTCATGGAACGAGTTCAGCCCCTTCATTTGACGATGCTGTTATCTTGCACAAATTGATTGATGACATTCGGCTCTCTTCCGCGCGAAGGCAATGGGTAATTCCATCTACAGTAGCTTGGTAATACAAGCATCATCGATCAAGCAGGTGGCGGAGCTTGCCAAGCTTGCCCGATCCTGGCTTATGAAGGCTCAGTTGAAATAAGGGAAATCCCTAAACCGCTCGTCACTGGCCGCTAGCCGTGAGTCGGCTAATAAGGTCAATCCTTTTAAATCAATTAATTAAGTGGGTTTGTCACCATAGGCAGCGGAATGCAGTAGTAAAAAACCGACCAATAAGGCAGCCGCCTTTTTCCGGTAAGCATCTTTGGGCCAGGTGACGGTCGCGCGTCTGGCCATATCTGCGCCGGTAAGTTTTACCGCCCTAAGCTGCGTCTGATCGACAATCGTTGAACTCATCAGTACAGTGACCCAGCCGCCCAGGTCCACCAGTTTCAGCAGGGTGTGTATGTCGTTGATCTCCATTACAGGCATCGGGGCCAGCTCATGTTCCTTAAGCACTTTGTCGAGGTAACTGCGGATGCTGTAACCCTTCGATGGCAACATCAGTGGAAGCGTTGCCAGCTCCCGGATATTGACCGATTTTCTTCTTGCGATGGCATGCTTGCTGCTCGCGATCAGCGAAAGGTGGGAAACAAAAAGCCCGTCGGTAGTCAACCCGTCGTTGCCGTTGCTTTCATAAAAAGAAAGCATCATATCTAAACCGCCTGCTTCCATCTGTTCAAGGAGCTCGGTTGTCGTGCCAAAGCTGATATTGAGCCTGATGCCGGGATATTCGGCACTGAACCCCGTAACCGCTTTGGCGAGTAGCTCGCTTAGTCCATAGGTCAGTCCAATGTGAAGAGCCCCTGTATTCAAATTCATTAAGTCGGTTAGCACCTCCCGCCCATCCATGGCATCCTTTACCGTCTTTTTTGCATAAGGCAGGAAGGTGTTGCCCGCCTCGGTCAGTCGGACGCGTTTGGCAACCCTGTCGAATAAAGGGATGCCGAGCTCATCCTCCAGTTGCTTGATCTGCTGTGAGAGCGTGCTCTGCGTTATAAACAGCGCCGCTGCTGCATTGGTAAAATTTTGCAGTTCGGCTGCCTGGATAAAATACTTCAGCTGTCGGAGTTCCATAGCGGCAATTTAATCGTTTTTATCGATGAACTATATCGAAAAAATGAGTTTTGACGATTAAGAGATCTGTTCGACCTTTGAGCCATCAAACAACAAAAGAACAGATCATGGAAATCGAACAAACTTCCGCCAACGCTTTATCCCACGTTGTGGCCAAAGCAATCATTAACGCGCCATTTGAAAAAGTCGATATCGCCGATTGGCTATTGAACCTTCCCGATGCTGAATACCAAAAATGCTCGATCAACCATATCGCCGCCGGTGCAACCAGCACCTATGGCGGTCAGCCGATGTCCATCAATGTTGAAATGATTGGCGATGCGCTCGTCATACAGCATTACGTTGCTACGGAGCTTCGGCCGGACTATTGCCGTATGTTGTCGCAATCGGATGTGATCGGGAAGAACGGCCGCACCAAAGTCCAGGTGCTCTGGGAATTGAAAGCAAGACGGATCGACGACAATATGTGTGAATACACCAATGAGATCCATGCTACTGCAACACCCGAGTTCCTGGAATTCATCGCAGCACATGGGATCACACTGGCGCACGCAGCGGCTGCCAGGCAATTGGCATCTGGCCTGCACAATGACGAAGAAACCCCAGTTTTTGCCAAAAGCATTGAACGCAAAGCGCTCACGGGACAATATATATACTGACAGCCATCTTTTACTTGGCCGGCCTGTGAGCTACTTGCCAGCCTTTAAAATCGAATACTCTTCATTAAGCAGTTACTAACATTATAGTGGGTAAATATCTTTATATTCAATCACTATAATGTTTTACCATTGCCGTACATGCAGCAAAAGAAAACCTGCAAGTGCGGTTGTGAGCAAGGACATTCCTGCCGGTTCTGTGGCAACTGGTATACAGGCTATCGTTGTAAAAGAAAACCTACAATGTAATTCACTTACGGTATCAACGCAAGAGGTAATTTCGCACCTATTGCCTTGGTCGGATACGAAAAATTGATACTACTTAACATCGCGAAAGTTCAACATCATTCACAATATGGTACTTGTGTTAGCTAAGTTATGTGGCAGTAATTGCCCGGTCTACTGCGGCAAGTGCATGAAGCGTAGTTGTATCGAACAAAGGTGTCTGGGTGTCTTCCTGCTTTATCAAAAGCTTGATTTCTGTGCAGCCCAAGATGACACACTGAGCACCATTTTGAGCTAATTGCTCAATGATTCGCTTGTATTCCTGTCGTGACGAATCGGAAGTCCTGCCTGTTACCAACTCCTGGTAAATAATACTATGGACAATAGCCCGGTCGTCGGCGTCAGGAACAATTACATCAAACCCAAAGCGATCTTGGAGACGCTTTTTATAGAAATCCCCCTCCATTGTGAAGGCTGTCCCTATTAATCCGATTCTTGTTATTTCCTGCTGTTGAACAGCCTCTCCGGTTGGATCGGCGATATGCAGAAGTGGTATCGAAACGTTTTGCTCTATTTCATCAGCCAAAAGGTGCATGGTATTCGATACGATCAGAATGAAATCCGCTCCCCCACTTTCCAATCGCTTTGCTGCATCCACCATAATTTGGGTGGCCAAATCCCATCGTCCCAAATGCTGGTATTGTTCGATCTCGGCAAAGTTGACAGAGAACATTAATATCTTGGCTGAATATAACTCTCCAAGCCGGTTACGTGTCGCTTCATTGATAATCCTGTAATATTCTGCACTGGATTCCCAAGAAAGGCCGCCAATTAAACCAATTGTTTTAAAGGTGTTATGTGGATCATATCGTAGTGACTATCTGAAATTTCGAATATAACGCCTTTGAGTCAAGTGTCCTACTATGCAAGAGAAGCTCTGTATTTTGAATAAGACTCGCCAAATGAAAACTTACCGCAAGGGAAAAACGCGGACGAGCGAAGCTCGGAATGTGTAATTGCTGGTATCCCATCAAGATCGATCTGAACATCAGGAGGCGAAATGTTTTGCAGTTGAGCCAGGCAATCAACAAGGCTCTGTCTTCGGAAGAATCCGCTGGTTCCGTAAACCTGATTGACATTTGTTCCCCGGATCTAAGGAACTCACAGCATTTTCTACCGACTACTTGCATAAGTGAGGGTTGAATGAGTTGCATGACCGTCTCGCGAAACTTTGACATTCCGGTACTGGCGGTTTCTACGCATTTTCCGAAGTCAGCATAACCGCAGCAAAATTTTAATGTGGCTGGACTTGATTCTGTGCGCAGGAGAAGATACTTTTGGGATCATTTAAATGATTCCAAAAGTATCCAACAAATCACACCATCGGCAAACTTCTAGGACCATGATACCGGCATCTCAAACGAAAGAATCTGACATATTTCGAATTATCGGCCTTTCCGAAGAACACCTTTCGAAGGTGGATGATCCTGACTCAGTCTGGCTGGTGTATCCGTTTGAACATGGACTGGCAAGGCCAATTGCTGCATTTACTGAATTCGTGTGTGCGTTCGACCTTGCAAGTCGGTTGAATGCTTTCGTTGAAACGGGCGTCGCGATTCAACCGGTTTCGAGTTCATCGACGAATATCGAAGTGGATAAGTATCGCCAGTTGACAGAAGTGGGCATGACACCCTTTCTGATTCGCATGACAAGTCAGGTAACTGAGTTGGAAGTTATTGACGATGTAAGCTGTAACCTTGATGAGATTAGCCTGGAAAACGATATTGCTGAGCTGGTGACAAACTTGGAGTTTAGACGAAGGTTTGGATGGGAATTCGATTTGGTGGGAACTTTCTGGGCTCCGAGTCGTCGGCTGGCGATTAAAAAAGCGAGAGCTTTCTCTTCAATAATTTGCGAACTGAAAGACCAGATACCAAGTCAATCCATAATAGCATCCCAATCACTGCGGTCGAATTAGTAAACCGCACAGAAATCTTCATCGAATGTGCGCTTTTCATAAAACTTCCTCGCTCTGACATTTGCGTCAAGCGGATCGATATTGATTGCAGCTAACTCGGGGGATGCGAGACAGCGGTCAATTGCTTGCTTCATCATCTCCGTGCAGTAACGCTTTCTGAGATCGTCCGCCTCACCGATCCAAATGTCTATCGCTCCAAGATTCGGAGACACTTCGCCCCAGTAGTGGCTATCTTCCAGTAAACGATCAATGATCTGCATAAACCCGATTGGGCGACCGCGAAATGTCTTTAGACGAAGGTTTACATTCTGGAAAAGTCCAGACCACGTTGATCCTGAAAAATGGAAGCCGCTGGTTAGGAGCTTTTAGCAATTTTCAAGGCCATCGTTCACCGCTGGCATCTGGCCCTGAAAAGTTTGCAGCTATTGGTCAAACTGTTCCAACAATGCATTGTTGATCGGCTTGCGGGTAGTAAACTGGCGTTTGTAAACCGCTGACTGTAATTAAGCTCTTTTCAAATCCACAAACGACTGCCTGAATTCCAGCGGCGATTGCCGGGTTTTCTGTTTGAAGAACTTGTTAAAGCTTTGAGAATGCTCGAAACCGAGTTCATAACCAATGGCACTGACAGACGAATCGGTGGTCGACAGTTTCTCTTTCGCTTTCTCTACTAACTTTTCGTGGATGTATTGTTGCGCATTCTGACCGATCAGAGAGCGTAGCATGTCACTCAGATATCCGGAAGAAACATTCAACTTTTCGGATAAGTATTGCACAGTGGGTAAACCCGACACGAGTGTTTGGTGATCGTTCAGGTAGTCATTGATAACGCATTCCGTCCTTTCCAAAAGGGTATTGCAGGCAGCTTTGCGGGTCACAAATTGCCTCTTGTAAAAGCGTGTAGCGTAGCTCAATAGTAATTCAATCTGGGCAATTACTATTTCCTGGCTGAATTCGTCCACCTGACTGTTCAACTCGCGCTCTATAATGCGGTAAATAGATAAAACAACCTCTTTTTCCTGATCAGACAGATGCAGCGCTTCATTCACTGAATAGGCAAAGTAGGTGTATTGTTTTATCTTTTTTGCCAGCGGATAGCCAAGGAAGAAATCAGGATGCATCAGTAGCACATAGGATTCCCCGGGTTCATGATATTCCGTAGGGCCTACCAGCTGCTGCGGTGCCATGAACATCATGCTGCCTTCTTCGAAGTCATAGTAGCTCTGCCTGTATTTCAATCGGCCGCCTTTTTGCAGGACGAATGTTATTTTATAGAAATGTAGCACATCGTAAGCCGGTGCCTTGTCTGGATTAAAAGGGTTTTCATCGCTAAAATGCGTCAGGCTGATCAGTGGGTGTTGTGGCTTAGGTAAGCCAAATGCCTGGTGAATGGCCGAAATGGAACGAAACCGGAGAAGCTCTTCTTTTTTCATTTGTTTGCAAGTTGAATTATGAAAACAAAATCTGTGGCCAATTCATCGCCACAGATTTTGTTTTTAATCATAAGTAACTCTTACTAGGGGAACACTTCCTCATTCGGGCCGGTAAAAAGAGCCGTGGGGTCATCTTCTTCGAGCGCTACCCGCACTGGTTCCAAGGAGCCTACTTCCACAGAATCCGTTCCCTGGAAATTGTTCAGGGCGGTCGCCGTGAAGCCTGGACTGACCGCACTTACTTTAATTCCGCTGGGTTCCAGCTCATTGGCAAATGCTACGGTCACTGCATTCAACGCAGTCTTCGATGCACCGTAGATCAATTCAAAATGCTTCGCATAAGGATTTTCCGGATTTCTGGCCAAAGTGAGTGAGCCCAATCCGCTTGAAACATTCACGATACGTGCCGCGTCGGCCTTGCGAAGTAGCGGCAGGAAAGCTTGCGTTACTTCCACCACGCCGAACACGTTGGTTTCCCATACGGTACGCATTTCATCCACAGACGATATGCTCGGACGGTTGCTGGCCATGATTTCCTCCAAAGTCCTGCCCGGCTTACCTGCGTGTGAAATGGCTGCATTGTTTACCAGCAGGTCGAGTTTTTCAAAGTCCTGCTGCACTTTTGCGACCGCGCTTTCAATCGAACCTTTATCTGTGACGTCTATCTGAAGAGCTTGCGCTTTGCCGCCGATTTTTTCAACTGCGGCCAGGCCGTTTTGCAGGTTGCGTGAACCAACGTAAACGGTATAGCCATTGTCTGCCAGGCCTTTGGCGATTTGATATCCCACTCCCTGGTTGGCACCTGTCACCAGTGCTACTTTACTTTTCTGTGCTTCCATCTGTTTTTACTTTGAAATTTGAGAAAGCAAATTTCAGGTTTGCCCAGGTGTCGATTGTAGCCAAATCAAGCCGATTTGTAGCCAGATCGAGGGTCGTTTGTAATCGAGCTATTGATCCGGCTTTGCTTTCTGAATTGCAAAATCGAACCTGCGATAAACAGCACAAGAAGTAAGAGAAGGGTTTTTGCAATCAATGGATCCTGCGGCCCGCTTGCCAAAGGATGTCCTACGGGAACACGCGTAAATGTTTCGTTTACAGTCGGAAGCAGCGAAAGGAAGAAGCTGAATGAAAGAAAAAAGTTTTCAAAAAAACGCGACCGATTGTTTCCGGGCTTCTTTGCAAATAGGTAGTAAGCCGCCGCTATCAGAATCACAATGAACAGTGCGAGAATATGTCCAGGATTGACACTTTTGACACTGGATAACCCCAAAGCTGTCAGCGAAGTAACCAGGGTGAAATAGAAATAGATTTTCCCTGACAATTTTTTCAAATCAATCTTGGCGCTTTTGGACAGAGATGCAAATGCAGCGATAATGGCTATAACACCGATCACGGTGTGAAAAATACCTAAATACGAGAGTCCCATAATTTTTGTGTTTTGTTAATGACACAAAGTTGGGCTAATCAGAAAAGGATCATTTTATGGATTGGCTCAGATATTTGGCAATTCGGGTCACTGGAAACGCCACATCATATCGAGGCCAATATGTTTAACTATTCTTTCTGTGTCGACCGATACTGAGACGGGGAGGTTCCATACTTGTCATGAAAACTTTTCGTAAAGTTTGCCAGATCATTAAAACCACAATCAAAAGCGATATCCGTGATTCGCTCACTAGAAGCAAGAAGCAACTCCGCCGCCTTTTCCAAACGCTTGGTTTTGATGTAGTTGGCAGGGGAATCATCGTAAAGCTTCTTAAATTCCCGTTTAAACGAAGAAACGCTCAGATTACTTTTTTGTGCCAGGTCTTCTATGCCAATTTGAGAGAACAGGTTCGCTTCTATGACCTGTTTGAAGGTATAGGTTGTTGAAGAGAAAAGCTGGGACAGTATGACTTGCACCGTCTTCGCATCTTGTGTTTGCGCTAAAAGCAGGATAATCTCTTTCAGCTTCAAGACCAATATTTCGTCATTCACCAATGCTGGATTCTCAAAATAAAAGAGAAGTCCATCAATGTATTTTTGAATGAGGAAATCATTATTGATTGTACCCCTGGATTGATTGGATGCCTGATTGTTTGGCTTAAAAATTTGAGGCATTTCCCGCTCATAAATTCTTTTCAGTATATCCTTGTGAAAGGTAACAATGACTATTTCACCATTCCTGTCTGAATCCTTGCTTTGAATTTGTTTGCCGGAATTCAGACAGTTCAGCAATAAGGATTGATGCGTTTTAATTTTCAAATGATCATCTCCTGATTGATAATCCATCTCGCCCTTCAACATATACAAGAAGCAAGCCTGCTCCGCCACCGGAAATGAAAATTCAAAAGGCGGCTTCAAATCCACCTTTTGAATAAGCGTTTTCCCGAACAAATCGAATTTTTTATAGTCCGTGATCATTCCACAACAAGTACTGCTTCTGATGTTACTGGTATCTTCAATACTTTCGAAATTAAACAATTCTGTTCTGCGCCTTTCGCGATGGAGCCAAATTCTTCTGAACTGACGCCCGGGACAACTCCGGTTATTGCAAGATGCACCCCGGTAATACCTGTTCCGTCCATGGATACAATCGCTTCCGTATCCAGTGAGGTTGGAGTTATTCCCTTTTCAGTCAATGCATAGCTGACCGCCATCGTGAAACAGCCTGCATGGGCTGCCGCCAATAGCTCTTCCGGGTTAGTCCCTTTTTCATCTCCCACAAAACGGGTTCTGAAACTGTAATTCGTTTTATTCAGGATTTCACTTTGTGTGGTCAGCTCGCCCTTTCCTTCTTTGACGCTTCCTGTCCAATGTGCTTTTGCTTTACGTTGCATTTTGATATCTGTTAATTTGTGATTGCCGATATTGACAATACAAAGTTGCAGCTCATATCTCAGAAAGTCCTGGCGTATCAGCTCAACAATTTGGCAATTTGGGTCATTGACCTTTATCGGGTTAAGTCTTCGGAGACTGTCTAAGCGCTTCAACCTTATTAGTCAAAACCGGTCGACTTCGTCAAAGCCTCCCATTGCTGGTAGGAAGAAGCCAGCAGGTCCAACTTACCGAATGCGCGCGCATAGGCATCGCTTCCCAAAAGCAGATACAAGGGCGGTTCTGCCATGTCAGTCACTTCCATCATTACCTTTGCCGCTTTTGACGGATCGCCGACCTGGGTACCACTCGTTGTTGTAAATCGCTCCTGCGAGGAACGTATTTCCGCATAGGCATCGATTTTCTGTTGTGAAAGCACCAGAGAATCCGGATTATTGAAATTCGTGCGAAAAGCACCGGGCGCAATCAAGGTAACTTTGATACCAAAGGGCCGGACGTCATCGGCAAGTACTTCTGTCAGGCCGATCACGGCGTGCTTTGCGGCACCATAGACAGACCAACCCATACTCGGTGCGATGCCCGCGATGGAAGAAATGTTAATAATATGCCCTGACTGCTGCGTTCGCATAATGGGCAAAACGTGGCGGATTACGTTAATCGTCGCGAATACATTAATATCGAAACTGTCGCGGTCTCTTTATCCGTCAGCTCTTCCATGCTTCCGCCGATCCCATAACCGGCGTTGTTTACAGCTACGTCGATCCTGCCGAAATGCTGATAGGCCTGTTGAATCGCCGCTGCCACATTTTCGCCACTACCCAGTTCCACGCTCAACGGCAAGAATGCGTCGCTTTGACCACTCACTGCTTCGGTAAGGCTTGCAGTGTTGCGGGAAGTAGCCGCTACCCGGTGCCCTGCCGTTAACAATTGTTTGACCAACGTCAATCCCAGGCCTTTCGAAACGCCTGTGATAAACCATACTTTTTTGTTTTCCATATCATTTGCTTTTGATGTGGCAAAAGTGGGGCCATCCAATAGCAAGTGTGTTACGGCAATCAAACGGATGCTATCGAAAATCAAAAAAGCCGGAATGCGCTGGGCCGAAGCTCTGTTTGCTTCCTGAAAAATAGGTAAAATGGGCTGGCTGCGCAAAACCAAGACAATCACTGATTTCGAACACATTCCAGTCGGTGTGTTTCAACAATGCGGTGGCTTCGGCTGCCAGGCGCTCGGCAATGTGGGCTGTAGTAGTCTTTCCTGTGGTCGCGCGAACAGCCCGGTTCAGATGATTGACATGCACGGCGAGCCTTTCCGCAAAATCCCTGGCGGAGCGCATTCCAATACGTTGCTCCCGCGATTGGATCGGAAACTGGCTTTCCAGCAGTTTGACGAATATGGACGTTAGCCGTGCATTGGTGTCGGGATGGTAGTATAGTTGCTCATCTGGCTGCATTTTCATGGCCAGATGGATCAGTTCGGAAACCTGGTTTAGCGGCAGATCAAACCGGAAACGATAATCAGAACCGGCTTCAACCAGCATTTTTTCAAACAACTCAGCCACCTGCTGATCTTGGGGTCCAGTCAAATGGTACAACGGCTTGCTTATTGGTTCGAAGACCCGCAGATCGTGGAGACCATTTCTCATGCTCTCTATAAAAAACGAGTCTTTGAAAAGGCAGAAGAAACCGGACGATTCTACATCCAATCGTTCAAAACTGTAAGGTACCGCAGGATTGAAAAAGAGAAGCGTGCATCCATCGAACTCAATGCTCTTGTCGGCATAATGACAGCGGTGCCTGCCGCGGATCAACATGATTTTGTAAAAATCGTAGCGGGCGTAAGGCATAGCATGTGAAATGCCAGCGTAATGGCCTAGACGGAAAACATTAAATTCCCCTTCTCCTGCCGGGGAAGTGGCGGTGTTTGGGCGAATTTATTAGCGTAAAAGGCATCCAGACTTTGGGTGTTCGGCATACTGTGGATGATCAATTCTTTTATAATTACCGGAAACAACTTTTCATCCAATTCTGTCCCTGACCGCCTACGCGGCACGGCGCTGCAGGTTTATGTTGTGCTCAACAGTGGTTCTAATATACTTCGATTAGCTTCACCCCACTTGGCTGTCGATTCAATGACGGGTATGAGGCTTTCGCCTAAATGGGTGAGCTTGTATTCAACTTTCAATGGTTTTTCATCAAAGGTGGTTTTAGATAATATACCATACTCCACCAGTTGAGTTAACTGGGTGTCCAGCAATCTGCGCGATGCCTTTGGTATCTTACGACGCAACTCGCCTGGACGGTTTATGCCGCAATGAATACACCAAATGAGTTTGATCTTCCATTTTCCATTCAATACTTCCATGAAAAGGTGGAGACCGCATTCTGTTTCGACTGGTAATTTTCGCTCGTACATACCCCAAGGATAAAACATTTTGGTACGGCTGAATTTAGCCATACTTGACAGTGAATCGGTCGGCAGTGACCTTTGCAGGATGAAACAAAAATTATTCGGAACACAAACGGGATTGCCCGCCAGTGAATTGGTCATGGGCGGTTCGCAATTGGGACAGCGCCGGGAAACGGTGCTGATGCGCAGGAGGCATTGAAAATATTGTCGGCTTATGCGGATGCGGGCGGGAACTTCATTGACCTTTCGGACCTCTATCAATTTGGCGAAGCGGAAGAGATTGTCGGCAGGTTTACCGCACACAGCCGACATAATTTTATTTTCTGTACCAAGTATACTGCGGGCGGGCAGCCCAACGCTTCGGGCGTCAATTCGGGCAATCATCGCAAAGCCATGCGGCAGGCAGTTGAAGAAAGTTTGAAACGGTTGAAGACGGAGTACATCGACGTCTATATCCCCCCATTATGATGATGGAATCACGCCGTTGGATGAAATCGCACGCGGCCTCGAAGATCTTGTGGATGCGGGCAAGGTTCTATACATAGGCCTTGCCAATTTTCCGGCCTGGAAAGCGGCGTCCATTGCCACCACCATACCTTTGCATGCTATTCAGTTTGAATACAACCTGGTTCAACGGGAGGCGGAGCGGGAGTTGATACCAATGGCAACTCATTTCGGATTGGGCATGATGTGCTATTCACCACTACAGGAAAAATGTGATTGAATATGAAATTGGCGTCACGCCCAACCATGAAAGGGTACTCAGGCCCGAGGAAGGGTTGGGGATAGTACCGGTGCTGAATTTAAAAGTTGAGTTTTAGGGGAATGCATATGCCGATTGTGGCTTAAATTGTATAATTTATGTCCTTTGAGACATATCCCCGTGTTTTTAACTTTGTTGCATGGAGGAACAAACTGAACAATTTTACGCTAACCCACAAAAGAAGCTGGTTGTCATCGTCGCCATGGGCGGTCAGATGCTCCTTAATTTTGCTGGCCCGGCAGACGCGTTCACGTATGCGGATAAAAGCCTGTCCGAGCTTGGCCTTGCCGATGGCTACCAGGTGGCCATAGTCTCGCCAACTGCGGGTAGGAGAGTCCAGGCGCAATCCGGGGCCGAAATCCATTGCAGGTACAGCATCCAGGATTTAAGTTGCCCTATCGACACGCTTATCATTGCAGGAAATGACTTCGCAGAAACAACAGATGCTGAGAGGGTAGGGTTCTACGCCTGGCTGTCAGATAGGAGCCCCGAAAATACCAGGCGAATATGCTCAATCTGTGGCGGTGCTTTTGCACTGGCCAAAGCAGGCCTGTTAGACGGGAAGAAGGCGACAACGCACTGGGACCTTAGTGATCGGCTAAGAAAGCAATATCCGCTTGTTCAGGTAGACAGTAACGCATTTTTTGCCGTTGATGGAAATGTATATACCTCTGGCGGAGTCTCGTCGGGTATAGATCTTGCTCTTGCGCTGGTTGAAGAAGATCATGGCCGGGACCTGGCATTGGCTGTGGCAAGAAAGTTGGTTTTTTACCTTTCAAGACCTGGCTTTCAGGCTCAGTTTGGCAACTTACTGCCCGTGTATGAGAGTTCAAATATTGCCGAAAGATTGAAAGCATGGCTCATAGAGCGACTACATGAGCCGCTGGACGTGGCTGGAATTGCTGAACATTTAAATATGAGTCCCCGCAATTTTACGCGCGTTTTTCATAGGCAGACAGGGCTGCCACCGGCTAAATTTATCGAAAAGCTAAGGGTGGAAACCGCCAGGAGATACCTCGAAGAAACAGATCTCTCCTTAGAAAAAATCGCCGAGACTTGCGGTCTAAGTAATTTGATTTCGATGCGGCGCACATTTCTTAGACATCTGATGGTTACCCCGTCAGATTACCGCCGATCTTTTAGGAGCTCTCTTAAAAGCTTTGAGATTGACGAGCCGTCGCATTCCCGGCTGTCGCAACCTGCCAATAGCGGCTAACAATACATCCAAATATCGAAAACAGTAAGTGGGCACCGGCTTTTGTCGGTGCAGCAGCCTTCCTATGCCGTTGATTATTCCAAAATAGCCGGTTTGAAAGGCAATCGGGACCAGTTTTCAATTCATAAATTCTAAACAATAATAATCTGATGAGAATAGCAATTAACGGATTTGGCCGCATAGGCAGAACGACGCTCAGGGCGTTGCAGAACAAAGAAAATATTCAGGTAGTAGCCATAAACGATCTGACTCAGGTGGATACACTTGCGCATTTGCTTAAATATGATACCGCGCACGGCCGTTTTCCTGGCGAAATCACCACTGGTGAAGGCACGCTCACGGTCAATGGGAAACAGATAAAGATGCTCAGCGAAAGGGACCCGGCCAAACTGCCCTGGAAAGCACTGGCAGTAGATGTCGTCATAGAATCGACTGGACGCTTTACGGACAAAGATGCTGCGTTACAGCATGTTGAGGCCGGTGCAAGGAAGGTGTTGGTCACAGCACCGGCCTCGGGAGGGGTAAAAACCATTGTGCATGGGGTGAACACAGACGTGCTTGGCGATGATCTTGTTTACTCAACCGCTTCTTGCACTACAGGTGCCATTGCACCGATATTGCAAATACTGGATCAGGAGTTTGGCGTCGAATCGGGTTATATCGTCACCGTACACGCTTTCACGGCGGATCAAAATCTACAAGATGCACCGCACAAAGATTTGCGACGAGCCAGAGCAGCTTCCTATTCGATCATACCGACCACGACGGGTGCAGCCAAAGCGATTGGTGATGTTCTTCCCGGCCTGAGAGGAAAGTTGGATGGTTATTCCTACCGTGTTCCGGTCATTGACGCTTCAATCGTCGATCTTTCCATTAATCTGGCCAAAGAAGTTACCGCCGATCAGCTGAATGCTATTTTCAGAAACTATGCTGAAAACTCACTCAAAGGTATTCTCGAATATACCGAGGAGCAGCTTGTCTCCTCGGATATTTTAGGTAATACCCATTCATCTATCATTGACGGGGGCCTTACCAAAGTGATCGGCAAAATGGTAAAAGTAGTGTCCTGGTATGACAATGAGGTGGGTATTTCAAACCGGATTGCAGAACTGGTAAGCTTGTTGTAGCAGTTCAAGCAAGGAAGATTTTAAAACAGACAATATGCCGGAAATCCAGGAAGAAGCGGTTTCTTTTGATTCACACGGAACACGTTGTGCAGGCCGCATTTATGTCAATTCAAATCAACAGTCCCCATTGCCTTGCATAGTAATGGCTAATGGTTTCACCGGTACAATGGACTGGCTTTTACCCGAGTATGCGCTACGATTTGCAGTAGCCGGATATCTGGTCTTAACCTTTGATTATCGTTTTTTGGGGCAAAGCGAAGGAACGCCCAGGCAGCTCATCGATATTACTAAACAACGAGAAGACATTATTGCCGCCGTGGATTTTATCAGACAAGACGGGCGTGTTGATAGATTGAAAATCGCGTTATGGGGAACATCACTCGGCGGCGGCCATGTATTCTATACAGCGGCCAGGATTCCGGATCTGGCCGCGGTTATCGCTCAGGTTCCGGCATTTGATATGGTCAGTAAGGAGGCGCGGGCATTGGTCCACTTCTCCGTTGCTTTTAAAGTGAAGTTCCTGTTTGCGGCGCTGGTAGACTGGGTCAAAGGCCTGCTTGGGTTGTCTCCGCATTATATGAAGGTGTATGGCGAACGTGGCGAGCTTGCTGTGTTCCATGGAGAAGATCTGCGTGAAAAATTCCAGAACCTGGAAAAGCAAAAGCAGGTTTTGGAAGAATCAGTTCACACCCCGTTTTTATCTGAATCCTCCGCGTTACCGGCCAAATGAAGCTCCACGGGCTGAGACGCCGCTGCTGGTGTGCATTGCCAGAAATGAAGTTTACGCAAACCCTGAATTTCAGCAAAAGATCGCCCGCTCGATACCGTTAGGCACTTATAAAATTTACGAGGCCGACCACTTTGATTTTTACCACGGTATGCTGTCAGAGGTGGTGGAAGATCAGATTGCGTTTTTGAACAAATGGGTTTAAAATTGTGGTTCTCCTTGGAGGTAATTGTTAGAACTTACAGCAAGATGGCGACAAATGCCGTTGGGTTTCAATAGTATTAAGTCTTTTTCAAACTGGACATTATAACGATCTAAACATCAGATCAATACTGGACATCCAACTGGTCTTCGGGTTATCCGTAGCCTATATTCTAGTAAGCAAAGTCAATGGTAGCGCTCAAATTAGCCAAGTTGCTATCCATCGGATTTTTGTTTTGGATTGCAAATGGGGCAAGTAGGATTAAATTCTACTACAACAGAGTGGTCGTCTTAAAAAGGGAACCGAATTCAATCGAAAATCCCCGCGTGCAGGACCAGATTGGTGCCTGGAAACGTATTGATATGTTATTCAATTGATTTCACTCAAAAGCGCTGATCCGAACAAATGATTAAACTGCTGGCAATGGATCAGCGCATATTTATACTCAGCAAGATCAGGCTTTCCGTTTATTTCATACACCTGTGTTCCCCGCGTAGATTTCAACGAACCCAGGTCGATAAAATCTTTCGGCCTGGCCTGTTTAGAAAGATATACGTGCAAGTCTGGCCCGTTATTGGTGCTGAATTGGTCGAGGACAAGACTATATTTTTCGCCAGCAGTGATAATCTTGGCCGTTCCTGAAACCGATTCTCCGCCTATTCCCTTAAAGCTTCCTTCTACATTGACGACAGCCATACTGTCTACCGTTTCCATTAACGGCGCGACCGGCGTGTTTTCTTCTCTTTTGCAATTCGTTAAGAAAAGTCCGATTAAAAAAGCGAAAATGATATTTTTCATGGTTTTCAGATTTTTAGTTTAAACATTAAAACGAATAAGAAACGCCCAATCCAAAATTGTTGGCCTTATTTCGGAACCGGTCAATTACAGTACCGTCGGTAGCAGTTTGTCTGACACTTCCAGCGGTATATTCGGTAAACAAAAACTGATAGATCGCCCTTACGCCCCATTTATCATTGATCTGATATTTGAGAAAAAACTCGGAATTCAATGAACCTCGGTCATGATCGCCGGTCAGCAAGAGATTGAATGCAGTGGGTTTTGAGGCCGCATCAGTGCTGGTGCTGCCATTGCTTTGGAAAACAGAGGATGACTTCTGGCCGAAGGTCGCGCCGATCAGATCAATATTAAACCCTGCACTAAGCTTTGGATTGAAACGATAGCCCAGGTTAATGGTTACATTCAATGCATTGACGAATGGGCGCTGGACAGTCAGGGTATCCCAGTTTTCGGTTTTTTGCCCGGCAAAGAAAATCACAAATGGTGTTGTAAATGACCGCGTAAGTCTGGCTGGGCCAGCGGTCGTGTAAGTGAGCTTTGTGCCTGCAACGCTTGTCAACCTCAGGCCCAGGCCAGCTTCTATTTTTCTCTTTTTACCAATGCGCCAGTTGTAAACATAGGACAATGCCCCGGAACCCTGGGAGCTGCCGATCGTTCCGGCAAGGTCGATAAGCTGGGTTGTTTTGGTAGGCTCAGTTTGCTGGGCTCGCAATGTAATTGTACCAACAAGCAAACAAAAAAGGCAAGCGATCCTGGTTTTCATAATATTGATGAAGTTATGGTTGAATCAGCTTTTGAGTATCCAGTCCCTCTTTATAAAAGATAGCAGCTTGTCCTTTTCAAAAAATACAAGCAATGCGGAGCTGAGAAAAACAATGAGCGCATAAATAAATAACTGGCCGCCGTCGCCAAGTACTTCAATTCCCAGTAAGGTGAGATGCGAAACCAATGCGCCAGCGATCACACCCAATCCAATAAAAGCGCCAATGCCAGTAGTGGCAGGAATCAGAATAAGTATGGCCGCGATCAATTCGGCAACCCCTGAGCCGATCCGTCCCCAGGGTTCTATCCCTAGTTTTGAAAAAATATAAACAGACTCCTCTGCCGCTGAGAATTTAAAAAACAAAGTCTGGAGCAAAATAACCGCCGGTACTATACGCAGCACCCAAAAGACGATTTTATTAGGTTTTTTTGACATAAATAGCTTATGGTTTATTTTTGATTTCTATCCAATTCTTATCTGCTTTCTCAATGTACCCCGGGATACCCTTGCTCCACATCTCCTGTACCTTCTTGTTGTAATTGAAATAAAGCTTGTTGTCTTTTACCGTCCAGGTATCGGTTTCGGTGGGCGCTTTGTGGCCGTCAGCGGTTCCGTAGGCGCAGTAGCCGCCGTATTGGGGAGCGTATTTTTCGGGATCTTTTTTGAAAATGTCCATATTGGCCTGGTTTTCAAAAAGCCAGTTAGTGCCTTTCCAGCGGTAGGTGAATTTTTCACTGCCTTTCAAGGCTTTGGCCTCGGTGTGAAAGGCGATTACGTCGTACCCTTTGATGGCCATGCCATCCTTTTCGAAGATTTCTGATTTTTGGGAGAATGCTGCGGCAGTTGTAAAAAAGAGGAACAGCGATACTAAAATTGAATTTTTCGTCATAATTCGTGAAATAAGTGGAATGTTTTATTTTGAAAATTTGGCCCAGTTGGCGTCTGCTTTCTTTTTTAAGCCAGGCTCGTCTTTGTTCCAGGTTTTGAGCGTATTGTTGAAGTATTTGTTGTAAAAAAGATAAAGTTTGCCGTTGAGCACCTTGAAAGTTTCGGGGTCAACCTCTACTTTCTCGCCACTTGCGCCCATGGCATAAGCACACCAGCCGCCATATTGCGGCGCGTATTTCGCAGGGTCCGCTTTGAAAAGATCGCGGTTTTTGGCCGACGCAAAATAGTAGGTAACACCGGCGTTGGAGGCGGTATTGTCTTTTTTGCCTTCGAGGGCTTTCCCGGCCGTGAAATAGGCTACCGGATCATAACCTTCGATGGCAAGGCCCGATTTGGAGACGTTACCTTGTTTTTTGGTATCATCCTGCGCGAAAATGGGCGTTGTGATGATCGCCAGCAATAGAATAATGGTCAGTTTTTGCATTTATTTGAATTGATTGTAATTGGTTTTTAAGAGACAGGCTTCGAGGGGGAATGTTGGTGACAACACCAACATTGGCAATGATATTAGCTGTTAATTGATTATTTGTTTTCAGAAACCGGGGCCGATAAGTTGAGCTCGAAGTCGAGCTTCACTTTGTCGGACATCCCCAGCGTATTTCCGCCGAATTTCCAGTCCTTCCGGTTGATTTCTACTGCTGCTTTCATGACGGCATTAGCGCCTGTTTTCGTAAATCTGAAAGGGATCACTACGCTCTTCGTAACGGTTTTGAGCGTCAGATCAAATGTTCCGCTATATCCGGTCGCTGCCTTCTCGATTTTAGTAGACTTCATTGCAATCCTGGGATATTTGGCAACTTCGAAAAACTGATCTTTCTCTTTTAAATGCCGGTCCCTCAGGCGGTTGCTGGTGGAAAGGGTGGCGGCATCCACACTTCCCGAAATGCTGGCCGTTTCCGGGTGTAGGGGGTCAAAAACGACGGTTCCTTTAAACCCTTTGAATGCCCCGTCCACATCGGCCCCAAACATGCTGGCACGGAACGATGTGTTGGCGGTTTGCACAGTCCATGTCTGCGCTTTGAGCAGGATTGGGGCGACGATGCAGGCGGTAAGCAACAGGTACTTTATCATAGGTTAGATTATTCGTTTATGTTAATCCATTGTTGGTGTTGTCACCAACAATTATCACGCACTTTGCCTATGTTGTACCGTAGAATACGCGATTCCGAAATTTTCGGACAGCCTGATATGCCGGAACTCAACCTTCATTGCAATCGCCATAATGGCCATGTGATGCACGGCGTGTTCCACGTTATAAAGCAGCTCGCGGTAGAAAGTAGTCGTGATCTTTACATCGTTTTTGGCATCCGGGGAGTAAGATGCTTCCAGTTTGAGTACCAGGTCTTCTTTCATCATACCCATAAGCACAATGAGCTCTTTCATTTTGGAAATCGCCTCGCGCGGTTCGTTTTCAAGCAGTAGATTATGCTCCCGTTTGTCGTAATTCAGTTTGCCGGTGTTACCTGCCCGAACTGCCAGGTCATAAAATTCGAGGATATGCCTCAAATGGCGCCCAACCGAATTGGTTGACAGCAAATCCAGGCTTCTCGTGTATTCATCCCGCGAAAATTGTTCCGTCACCTCAATGAGTTGACTTAAAATCCCGATGGAAACATCTTGTAATTTCATAGCTTCAAAGTATGTTTTGAGTTGCGTTCTCTGAATCCTCTACTTCAAAGGATATGCCGTAAAGTCCAGGCAATTAAAAACGACCTTTGGAGGCTGGATTCGCAACATTTTCGGATTTTCTGGTGCTGTGCCAGGAAAGCTGATTTACGATATTTCGTAACCTTCCTGCTGTTTCGTAACGAAGCCATTGTACTTAGGGTTGGTACAGAGGTCGATGAGAATTTAAAATTGCAGCAATGCGCGTCTTAATCAGCGATATTTGCAGGAACTCAGTAAAGCAAAAGGTTAGGAACAGATATTGAGCCGGTTACTGAATATTAGATCAGTGATTGACCGGAACATTTGGATTTTTATGGGAGTTTTTAGAAGACTGTTTTTGATGTTCCTCTGCTGCGTGCCGTGCTTTTACAAAGCCGCCTGTGCGCAGGGCGTGGGAACTCCATTGATCCAGCATTTTAGTCCTAAACAATATAACGGTCACCCCGAAAACTGGGCCATCGTGCAGGACAAGCGCGGTATCCTTTATGTGGGAAACCAAAGTGGCGTATTGGAATATGACGGAAGCAAATGGAAGCTGATCGAAGTGCCCGGGACGGAAGTTAAAGCAATCGGCGTCAGTAGGGAGGGAGTCGTATATGTCGGTACGCCCACCGATTTCGGTTATTTGCTGACCAGGCCCGGCGGACAAATTCAATACATGTCGCTCAGTCAGAAATTACCTAAGGCCGAACGTAGCATTTTGCCAGTAAACCGTTTATTTAGCGATTCAACAGGGATTTATTTTTGTACATCCCAAAAAATATACCGTTACAAAGGAAGAAACGATTTCAGGATCTGGGCTGCTAAGGACCGGTTTCTTACAGCGAATTTTATCCGAAATACCTTGTATGTGCAGGAGTCGACGGGAAGGCTTATGCAATTGGTTTCCGGTGAACTCAGACCGGCGCCCGGCGGTGAGCAGTTTCTACATTTCAGAGTTCAGGCGGTGCTTGAATTTTCAGATGGTCGTCTGCTAACTTTAACAGAAAAAAACGGACTGTTTATTTATTCGCCCAAAGAGCCCGTTTCCAGGCTGAGGCCGTTAAAAACGGAATCGGACGAATGGCTTAAAAAATCGGGGATAACCAGCGCCATCTGTTCCTACAATGCCGAGTCGAAATCTTACCTTTTTTTCATTGCTAGCCAGTTTGGCGGGATCCGTATCCTGAATGAGCACGGGGCCGTGCAAATGCAGTTGGATGCGTCGACGGGATTCAACCAGAACAGCATCGCATCCTTATACCTGGACAAGCAGCTTTCCCTATGGGCGATGACGGGCAGTGGGATCTGTCAGATCGGCTATAACCTGCCGGTCAGTAAGTTTGGGTTTAGCAAGAATATCAATTCGACGGTCTGGAGCATTACCCGGCATGAAAACCGCTTATATGTCGGTACCGGGATCGGGTTGCTGGGATGGAACGATTCGAAGGGCTCATTTGAGCCAGTGGCGGCCATTAACTCAGCCTGCCGGACTTTGCTTTCGGACGGTGCAGATCTGTATGCAGGTACTTCAGAGCGTATTTTCAGGATACGTAACAACAAAGTGATTCAGGTACTATCAACAGGCGGAGAGTCTGTTTATGCATTGTTAAGGCCAAAATCCCAAAGTGACCTACTTTTTGCTGCACTTTCAAATGGGGTATTCTTGTATCAGTTGAAAAATAATTCCTGGCATGAAGTCGGCGCCATAAAAGGGCTGGCTGCCGACTGCCGGTCACTGGCCGAAGATCCGGATGGTACGATTTGGGCAGGCACAAACAAAAATGGTTTTTTCAGGATTGATTTGAAAAACGCCCCTAATGCGGATTTGTTCCATGTCCGCATTGGTGCGGGGCTGAATGAGCTTTCATGGAATTACGTTTTTCCCACGGTCGGAGCGCCCCGGTTTGCTTCTAAAAATCATCTCTACGAATTCAATCGCGACAGCAAAAAATTTGTGGAAATAGCACATTTTCAAAATCTGCTCCGCGACTCGGTGAACAGTGCGCCCTATTTTGTGGAAGATAGCGCGCGAAACTGGTGGTTTGCGAGCCCATTGGGCATTTTGAGGCAGATGCCCGGTGGGAAAACGGAGTGGGACAGCCTGAGCCTGATGCCGATCCAGCGGACAGGCTACTGCATTTATCCTGAAAAAACAGGGATTGTCTGGGTAGGAAATGACGAGGGCCTTTACCGATATGACGGTATCCAAATGGCAATGCACCCTTCTTATCCGGTGTTGATCAGGGAAGTTCGATTGCTCTTAAATGATTCATTGTTAAATATTTCGGATCAAAAAGTAAATCAGGCGAATGTGCTGAAAACACCATTGGCTTATAATTTGCGAGACATTTCTTTTCGGTTTGCCGCCACAAGTTATGTGGGCGAAACAGGTAACGAGTTTCGCTACAAGCTTATCGGGGGCGGTGTGATGCCGACCGACCTTCAATGGTCCCGGTGGTCGAAAGAGAGCTGGAAGGATTACACCAATCTGCCGCCGGGGCATTATGTGTTCCATGTCATGGCCCGAAATCCATATCGCGAACTAAGTCAGGAAAGCAGTTTTGCATTCGATATTCTCGATCCCTGGTTTCGTACCTGGTGGGCGTATTTGCTGTATGTAGTTGGAGCGATTATGATGGTTTGCATGCTGATCTGGTGGTATACCAGACGTTTGAGCAATGAAAAGGCCAAGCTCGAAACCCTCGTGGACAGCCGGACGGCCCAAGTGGTCTTGCAAAAAGAAGAGCTCGTAGAGCAGGCTGCCCGCCTTCAAGTTGCCAAGGAGACAGCGGAAAAAGCAAACTATGCCAAAAGTGAGTTTCTGGCCAACATGAGCCATGAATTGAGGACACCTTTGAACGGGATCCTGGGATTTACGCAGGTACTTCAGCGTGAGCCGACATTAAATCCAAGCCAGGAGAAGGGGCTTACCATAATCCGAAAAAGCGGTGAACATTTGCTGAACCTGATCAATGAGGTCCTCGATATTTCGAAAATAGAAGCGCAAAGGCTCGAAATTCAGAGCAATGCATTTAGTCTTTTAGGCTTGCTACATGATACGACCAGTTTATTCCATTCCAGGGCTGAGGAAAAGGGGCTTTCTTTTCAAATGATTTTGACTGGCGATATACCGGAAATAGTGGATGGCGACGAAAAGCGCATTACCCAGATACTGAACAACCTGCTAGGTAATGCAGTCAAATTCACGGAAAAGGGAGGGGTTACCTTCAGAGTCACCGGTCAGAAGCTGAATGCCGGTTTTTACAAGACCAAATTCGAAGTGGAGGACACTGGTATCGGCATTTCTGAGGAATATTTGAGCGAAATATTTCTCCCATTCCACCAGGTAAGAGACCGGCGGCTGTTTTCAGAAGGTACTGGCTTGGGACTCGCGATTGTCAACAATCTGGTTGGATTAATGAACGGAACGCTGAATGTAACCAGCGAGGTGGGGCAGGGGAGTGTATTCACGTTGGCGCTGGTGTTCAGGCAAGTAGTGGAAGAATCCCAAGCAGCATTGTCGGAACGTGACATTACGGGATATGCCGGAGTCAGAAGGACCGTTTTGATTGTAGACGACCATGAAGAGAACCGAATGGTCGTGCATGAATTACTGGCGTCGCTGGGGTTTCTCGTGCTGGAAGCTTCCGATGGAAAAGAGGCGGTGGAGCTTGCGGCTACTTCGGTACCGGACCTGGTGATTATGGATTTGGTCATGCCGCGCCTGAATGGATTTGAGGCAGTTTCCCAAATGAAGGAAAATCAGGCGTTGGCCAGTACAAAAATGATCGCCTTTTCGGCCAATGTTTTTGAACCTAACCAAAAACGCAGCCTGAATGAGGGTTTCGACGATTTTGTGTCTAAACCCGTCGACTTAGCTGCCTTGCTTTGCTCGATCGGTAAGCTGCTGGACCTGGAATGGACTTATGCGAATCTGCAAACGACCGTTTCCGTAACGCAAACGAACGATTTTCAGGAATCATCAAATCAACTACCGCCGAACGCCGCATTGGAAACCCTTAGGGATTTTGCCATGAAAGGGGACATTCAGGGGATTTTGGATTCGTTGAATGAAATAGAATCGGAGTATCCTGAAAGTTTTGCCTTCGTAAAACAGATGCGTAAGTGGGCGGGGGAATTTGATATGAGGAGGATCAGGGAGTATTTGACGGCGGTCTGCAAAATCATCCCATAGAGTGAAACGCAACCTTATTTCCTCCGCATCAGCAAAATAAGCCATAAACCCATTTTCGCCGATCGAAGTTTTGGAGAGGAGGATTTTACCACCTGCACTTTCCACTTTTGAAAGAGGGATATCCAGATCGTCCACGCCATTGAGATAAACTAAAGAACCAGACATCGATGGTTCGAATTCTTCTCCATAAACAATGCCACCACCGACGCCTCCATTTTGCATATCTGCTGGCAGCACTCCGTACCGGTACTCGTCGCTGGGCATTTCTGTAATGGTTGCACCCAGGATCGTTTCATAGAAAGCTTTGGCCCTATCAAAGTCTTTGACAGGGATTTCAAACCAATTGATTGCGTTTAACATGATAGAAAACTTTGAGATGATTAATTATTTATCTTTTTTGTTTTTTGATGATTTGGCATTTTTGTTGAAATCAAGACATAAATTTATCCAATAGTCGAACTCCTGCTGGGTTTTAATCGCATTCTGTTCAATGAGCACGTAACCAATCATGGGTCGGTTGGTGAAGTTCATGGTACGCATCCCCGTTTTTCGACGGCTGTTTCGTGAAAGGCGGGATCGATGCGGCACATCAGCTCGTCTTTGATGATCCCCACGCACATTTTGTCGTTGTACATGAATGTTAGCCCGCCCATCATGGCTTTTTCCTCGACGTTGGGAAGCTCTGAGAGCCTTTCGCGGATGCGGTTTGCCAAATTGATGTCGTAAGCCATGAATGGTGCGATAGCATCTTTATGAAATTATTAAAGGCCAAAAAAAAGGATCTACTTGATGTCCTTTGCACCAGGTTGCCCCAATTGCTCCAAAATTGCGATCCGGATCAGGTCCGGGCGCCGCCACGGTATAAAATGATTCATTTCAGGAATCATCCAGATATTAACTGGCGCATTGACCAGCATTTTCTTGGCAAATGCCGCATTACCTGGTGGTACAAGGTGATCAACTTCGCCCTGGATCACGGTAACAGGAATGCGAATGCTTTTCCAAAATGGAAGCATCTGAGTTAATTCGCCTTTTAGCGGGCGAATTTCACGGTTGCTCACATCCAGGTTCACGGGAATGAGGTACCGGATTGGAAATGAGCCGATAATGGGCCGAAACCATTCCTTTTTTTCAAGATCCGGGTCGATGGAACCTGCCACCACAACAAGGCCCCGAACCTGGCCGGGAAAATCCATGGCCTGCCTGGCAATGACCGGGCCACCCATGGAATGTCCGACTAAGATGGCTTTTGAGCTCGCTCCGGCTGCCATTATGATGGTCGCGATAGCCTGCGCCTGCCTATGCATGGAGCTTTCTACTTTTCCCAATCCAGATTTGCCGAAACCCAGCCGGTCAATGGAAATCAAATGTGCATGGTTGTAGAGTGTGGAGTCTTTGAAAAAATCGATAAAGGCCGTCCACGAGCCGGGAGAGCCATGTACGAAAACAACCAGCGGCAAGGAATCTGCACCGATTGCGGCATAATGGATTGTCCGGTTGCTATCCACCTTAACCGAGTGGAAAGAGGGCCTGACCAGCGATCCCTGAAAATATTCCGTAATCTCTTGATCGGTTTTTCTAAATGATATGCATTGTGTTAAAAACAGGAAGGAGAATGCAGTTAAAACAAGGTTTGTTGGCTTGGTATGCAATGTGTTACGGATATCTGATTTAAGATTCATCTATCGCTTGTTGGTCAGATAATCAACGATATGAGCTGGAAAAGCGAGAGGGAGAGAAACAAGAAGCCGATCATCCGGTCCATTCGATGCCGATGCCTTGCCTGAATCCTGACTAAAAAACGGCTCGCATAGGCGAATGGTAACAATCCAGCGATCGTACCGATGGAAATGCCGATCACATAAGTGATGATGAGCGAATGCTGCGAGAGCCCTACAATGTCTTTTCCCTGCAAAAGTGTGGTATACAGGATCCAAAAAGGAAAAGCGACTACGTTCAGGATGCTGAGAATAGCGCCCAGGTAGAAGGAGGAAATCGGTTTTTGCTTGCTAGCCGAGAGCTGGCCCTGCTTGCGGATATAATAAATCCCCATTCCCAACAAAGTAATGTTTGCAGCCACTTCGGTAACAGGGCCCAGCGCGGGAAAGTTGATGATCGTTTTGGTAAGCTGCACTGAAATGTAGCTGTAAACCAGTTCAACAAGCGAGCAAGCCAATGCAAACCTGAGCGCGGAGCTCATCCCTTTTTTGAGGGAAACGTCCATAATGGTAATGTTGAGCACACCCAGTGGTAAGGTTCCCAAAAAGCTCACGATCAACCCTGTGATAAAATTCAATGCCAGTGATATCATGGGTTATGGGTTTTGAAGTCTATCAGCTTTGATGCGTTTCCAGATCGCGCGTGCCTCTGAAAGTCGCATATAGGGCGTGCCGTTTTTGTGGTTAAGAATGCTGATTTCATAAAGCACTTTCCAATGATGCAACAATACTTTCCATCCTTCCCAAATCGAAAATCCCGGGTCGTAAATGTGGGCCGGCTCGGCGCCAGCACCGTTTAATTCCATGATTTTGATGTTTTTACCCTGATAAAAATCTTGGAGGTTGCTGCATCTCAGGTCATATCTACCATAGTAAAACCCATTGATCCCGATACTTATTTTATCAAAAATAGCGGTCAGTTCCGGCGTGATCAAATGATTGGCATTGAGGAACTTGGTGCCCAGGCAATGGTTGCCTATGGTGACCAGTGTCATTTTTTTGTCAATTGGTAAGACTCTATGCAGTGATTTTGCATATTTAATTTTTAATAAATCCCACTGCAATACAGCCCTGTCATTGGCCAGGATCAGCTCGCCCAGATCGTCCCGGCCGTTTCCGGTTACACTTAAGAATTCCTTCTGTACAATGGAAGAGATTGTTCCTTTCGGCTGATTGGGCATACGGTAATAGAACACACCAAATTCCAGGGAGAAGTCAACATATTCCTGGATCAGGTAATCGACCGGGCTTTTTTGATGATAGCTTTGTAATGCAGCCAGAGTATCTATTTTTTTCACGCCCCAGCCGCGTTCTCCCGCATTGGGTTTTGCAATCACAGGGAAAGTCAGGTTTGAATTAAAAAATCTGGCGCTTAAAAGCGCTACGCTAAGGCTGCGTTTAACGAACACCGTTACCGGCTTGTAGGTGTCATCGATCATATCCAGAATATCGATTTTCGACTCACCCAGCATTCCTCCGGATTCAATGGAGGGATTGACCGCCGAGAAGAAAAAAAACGACCTTGCTTTGAGCGATAACCAAAGCCAGTACACAAATACAGGAATATAAACGACCGAAAATGGCCAATACTCCCAGCTTTTCAAACGGATCAATCTGGCACTTTTGGACGGTTTAAATGTCGCCGATTTTGTAGGTGCCAAACCCGCGGTTATTTCAACTTCGGTTTCGACCTGGTTAATTGGATACATAGCTTTGCGACAAGGTTTTATGCGTTGTTTCTGCGTGAATAAGGTCTTCGTAAATCATGTCCATTTCAATCCCGGAACGTACCACGCTGGTCAGGCTCACGGTTTCGTAAAGGTTGCCCCGTCGCATCCGGACGGCATTTTCGGGGTCGCCGTCACCGGCGGTCAGATGAAATTTTCGGATGCTATCCAATGAAAGTTCCTCGGTAGAAGAAATCCAGTGGTTGAACCATTCCTGTCTTTTCAGGATAATGTCAGGTTTGTAAAGCGTCGCCGAAGACCAGATGTGCTTTTGGGAGGCGTCCTTTTCACTGATAAAGAGTTGGCTGCCATCCCAGCGCAGGACAAGCAATTCCCCGATTTCGATCAAAAGCAGTGTAAAGGGTTCAAGACCATTGAAATTGTAGTTCTCGGTGAAGTTTTGCAGAGAGAAATAGTCAAAGGCTTCGAGCACAACAAGTCCGCGGCTGTGTTTGTAGGGTGGTTTGGACCGGTGGGCTTTGAATGCGCCATTGAGCAGGCATACTGTGCGGGTATTGGAGCTCGCGATCCAGGTTCCCTGACCAAGTGGGTCTTGCGGAAATGTTACCTGCTGATCGTGGATAATAACCGGATCGGAAAGCCGGGCGATTGGGCGTGTTATTTTTTCGTCCCGGCTGGATGTGAGAATAAAACCGCTTTGGCCTGGAAGATAACTTACTGTGCACATTTTGATTTCCTTTTTTACAAAGGCTATCAAAAAGCTATTCCAAAACGGTTTTTTAAATTAACTTGCTGTAATTCAGATAAATATGAATTATTTTACCGACTTTATGCAAAAAGTATTTTCCGATATTTCGTGAAATCTCTTTTAAAGTGGAAATTGTCCGGGCCGCTTGATGCCCAGTTTCCGCATCCGGGAGTCTAGTGTCGTCGGTATCATATCCAGGATCTGGGCCGCCCCATTGTTGCCACTCACTTTCCAGTTGGTTTTATTTAGGACAAAGGTGATATGCTCGCGCTCGCATTCCTCCATCGTCATTAAGCTAGTTTTAGGCGCAATGGCCGGTTTCCTGGGCGACCAGTCGTCGAGCGTCAATGTTCTTCCGGGCGACATAATGATCGATCTTTCCACCACATTTTCCAGCTCGCGGATATTGCCCGGCCAGTGGTAGGCAACGAGTGCGTCGATTACTTTTTGAGGCACCTGATCAATGACTTTACCCTGGTCGGCGCCATGCTTCTGGCAAAAGTGCTTGACCAGCAGGGGTATATCTTCTTTCCGCTCCCGCAATGGAATGCTCAGGACCGGGAACACATTCAGCCGGTAATACAGGTCTTCCCGGAAACGTCCTTCGGTAACTTCTTTTTCCAGGTCACGGTTGGTGGCGGCGATGATGCGGACATTGACTTTCAGTGTTTTGGTGCTGCCTACACGTTCAAATTCTCCTTCCTGCAATACCCGTAGCAACTTGGGCTGCAATTCAATCGGCATTTCGCCAATTTCATCCAGGAACAGGGTGCCGCCATCTGCCAGCTCAAACCGGCCGTTTTTCTGTGCGGTGGCGCCGGTAAATGCCCCTTTTTCGTGCCCAAATAATTCGCTTTCGATCAGGCTGGCCGGCAATGCTGCACAATTGAGCTTGATAAGCGGCCGGTTTTTTCGGTTGCTGAGGTTATGTACGGCGCGCGCCAGCAGCTCTTTTCCCGTACCGGATTCGCCATTGATCAGCACGGTACTGTTGGTGGGGGCTACCTGCCGGATCTTGTTCAGGACTTTTTCAAATGTTTTGCTCTGGCTGATAATCTCACCGGGATTTGTGGATTGTTTGAGCTCTTCTTTCAGGTATACGTTTTCGGCCTGTAGCTGATCTTTAAGCTTCTCGACTTCTGTGAGCGCCTTATTCAGATCGGCTGTTCGCTCCGTAACCAGTTGCTCCAATTTTTGCCTAAGGGTTGCTAGCGCAAGGTGCGTGCCAATTCGGGAGAGTACTTCGTGTATTTCAAAGGGTTTGGTGATGTAATCGACTGCGCCCATGTTAAAGCCATTGACTTTGTTGATCGTTTCTGTCAGGGCTGTCATAAAAATAACCGGGATTCCCTGTGTTTTGGGCGAACTTTTTAACTGGCGGCACGTCTCGAAACCGCTCATCCCGGGCATCATTACGTCGAGCAGGATCAGGTCGGGTAGAGCGTATGCAGCCTGTTCGAGCGCACTTTTCCCATCGGTTGCTACCAATACTTTATATTCGGATTTGGTCAGTACATCAAAAAGGATGCTGATGTTGTTGGGCGTGTCGTCCACGATCAGGACCGTGTTTATTACTTTGCCGGGCAAATCGTCTTTCATGGAATTACAAAAATCTGTATGATTTCGTCTTCTGAATTAGGCCAAAATTATGACATTAATAAGGATAGTTCCGAAATATCGTAACTTAAATGCATCATAAGTAAGTCTTGTATCCTTTTAAATGGTCATATAAATGTTTAGCAAAAAGCCAATTACGTGCTTTTTGGTCATATATTTAGCCAT
Organism: Dyadobacter sp. MSC1_007; assembly: GCF_023667495.1. Taxonomy (GTDB): domain Bacteria; phylum Bacteroidota; class Bacteroidia; order Cytophagales; family Spirosomataceae; genus Dyadobacter. The sequence continues at coordinate 94,556 of NZ_JAMOZL010000014.1, read as the reverse complement.
TTCGAACTAAGCAATAATGATGGCCAGATCCCCAATCGACCGAATACTCCATCCCGTCATTAAGTTCATCCATCAGGAATTTATGGGTGGTATCATCCTGTTTATCCATGTGATCATTTCAATTGCATGGGTCAATTCTTCCTGGTCAGACTTTTACCGTCACCTTTGGGAAACCAAAATGTCGGTAGGATTCTCAGATTTTAAATTCAATCAGCCGCTGCACATCTGGATCAACGACGGGTTAATGGCAATTTTCTTTTTTGTGATCGGATTGGAATTGACACGGGAGTATACCGCGAAATCGGCATTTTGAAATAACATTATTTGAAGTATATATAGTTATTTTAATTGGTGCAGGAGGTCAATGCCCAAATTTTCACTTTATTTATTCCTGATAAACCAAATTCCTTACCACCCACTCGCCGAACTTTCCTCCATGGAGCAAATCATTACTGCCGTTAACAATGTGATCTGGAGCAATGCGCTGATCCTTCTTTGCCTGGGCACCGGCATTTACTTTTCAATAATTACGCGATTTTTGCAAGTGCGTTATTTAAAAGACATGATCACGCTGCTTTTCGGGAATAAGGCTTCCGCAAAAGGCGTATCTTCTTTTCAGGCATTTGCGATCGCTATTTCTGGAAGGGTGGGTACGGGAAATATTGCGGGAGTGGCTACGGCCATTGCGATGGGAGGGCCAGGTGCTGTTTTCTGGATGTGGACGATCGCTTTTCTAGGCGCGGCATCTGCTTATGTGGAAGCTACGTTAGGACAAATTTATAAGCAGGTCAAAGACGGACAATACCGCGGCGGGCCCGCATTCTATATTGAAAAAGGCCTGGGCATCAGGTGGTATGCGGTGCTTTTCGCGGTAGCAACAATCCTGAGTACGGCCCTGTTCCTTCCCGGAGTCCAGAGCAACAGCATTGCCACCAGCGCGAACACGGCCTTTGACATTCCCGTTGAGATCACCGGAGGCACGATTACCATTCTGCTGGGGTTGATCATTTTCGGAGGGGTGAAAAGAATTGGAAAAGTGGCCGAATTCGTGGTCCCGTTCATGGCAGGGGCCTATATTTTGATGGCCCTGATAATCATTGCCTTGAATATCACTCAGGTGCCAGCTGTTTTTGCGCTGATCATGCGGTCTGCATTCGATATGGAACCAGCCTTTGCAGGCATCTTTGGAATGGCAGTGTCCTGGGGCGTCAAACGTGGCATTTATTCCAATGAAGCAGGCCAGGGAACTGCCCCCCATGCTGCGGCCGCGGCAGAAGCCAGCCATCCTGTGAAGCAAGGGTTGGTACAGGCGTTTTCTGTGTATGTTGATACTTTGTTTGTCTGTACGGCGACGGCGTTGATGATCCTTTTTACAGGAAAATACAATGTAGTGAATCCGACAGGGGGATTTCTGGTTGAGCATGTCAAAGGCATGGCCATTGGCTCGGAGTTCACCCAACAGGCGATCAATGCACATTTTCCGTCCCTTGGAAGCGGTTTTGTTTCCATCGCGTTGCTCTTTTTCGCATTCACCACCATCATGGCTTATTATTATATCGCCGAAACCAATTTGAGTTATCTGATGAAGGAAAGCAATAGTAAGGTCTTGCTATGGAGCTTGCGCGGATTGATCATGGCAGCAACATTTTATGGCTCCATCAAAACGGCCGAACTGGCATGGACGGTTGGCGACATCGGCGTAGGACTAATGGCCTGGCTGAACATCCTTGCCATTTTACTGCTCAGAAAACCTGCGTTGGATGCGCTCAAAGATTACCAGCAGCAAAAAAAGGAAGGCAAAGATCCGGTTTACAAGGCGTCAAACCTGGGGGTTAAAAATGCGGAGGAATGGGGTTGAACAATGTTCAACGATCTGCAAGTCCATAGTCACTTCAATAAATTTCTGCTGCTCTGGTCACTTTTTTTTCTGTCATTGCGGGGTACTTACAGAAGGCTGTTTTTGTGAAGGATCTGATTGGTCAAGTAGATTGGTGCTAGTTCTGCTTTTGGGCAACTACCTGTTAAAAGCAACTGCATACTGTGAAGGTTCAATGTCACAGTCGCAGTTGAAACAAGAACTAACTTGCTTACAAGTGTCTAAGCGGCGTTTTCAACTATCTTTGGCCAACGTTTACGCTGGATACTATGTCAAAATCCCCAATAGACCGGTTACTCTCGCCGGTGCATCGATTCATCCATCAGGAATTTACGGGTGGTATCGTCCTTTTCATTTCTGTAATAATCGCCCTGGTCTGGGTCAACTCCCCCCTCGCTGACTCCTACCATCATGTATGGGAGACCGAGCTATCGGTCGGGCTTGGTGAAGATGTTTTTAAATACCCGCTGCACGTGTGGATCAACGACGGATTGATGGCACTTTTCTTTTTTGTGATAGGGCTTGAATTGAAACGGGAATTTATGGCTGGTGAGCTGTCCACCCTTAAAAAAGCTAGTTTACCGATGGCAGCCGCCCTGGGAGGGATGCTGGTTCCCGCTTTAATTTATAGTGCAATTAATTTTAACCAGACTTCGATGTCTGGGTGGGGCGTGCCGATGGCTACTGACATTGCTTTTGCCCTTGGGCTCTTGTCGCTGGCCGGAAGACATATCCCAGCTTCGGTCAAAGTCTTTTTATCTGCGCTGGCCGTGGCCGATGATCTGGGCGCGGTACTAATTATTGCATTTTTTTATACCGCCCATATTTCCTTCATCTATCTGATATTGGCAGCTGTGCTGCTAGCGGTATTGGTGACCCTGAATTTGCTGGGCGTACGCAGCACCCTTATTTACCTGATCCTGGGCATTATGGTTTGGACATGTTTTCTTTTTTCCGGTGTTCACGCTACGATTGCCGGCGTGCTGGTAGCGTTCACTATCCCGGCGCGGACGAAAATCGATGAGGGCGAATACATAGCCCAGGTGCGCGGGCATGCAAACAAATTTGAGAAGGCAATCCCGCTGCATGGTCCATTGATGACAGCCGATCAACACCATATCGTCGAAGAAATTAAAAGTCTTAGTCTGGATGCGCAGACCCCGTTACAAAAAATCGAATACGGGCTTCACCCATGGGTAGCGTTCGTGATAATGCCTGTTTTCGCGCTTGCTAATTCGGGTATGCACATCGGGAGCGATTTTTTTACCGCACTGATCAACCCGGTGAGCCTGGGTGTGGTGGCGGGCCTTGTCATAGGGAAGTTTATCGGGGTGTTTAGCTTCACCTGGCTCATGGTCAGAATTGGGCTTTCCAGGTTGCCAGTGCATACGACCTGGAAGCATATTCTGGGTGTGTCCCTGCTTGCGGGTGTCGGGTTCACGATGTCCTTGTTTATTGCCGGGTTGGCTTTCAAAGATGCCCGGCACGTTGAAAATGCCAGGTACGGCATCTTACTTGCATCTGTGATTTCCGGCTGTGCAGGAATCGCATACCTGCGAGCATTGCCAGCGAAGCAGGCTTCTAAAGGCTAAAATTACCAAGGTCTATAAGTTTTTATTTTAGTTCTTGTAGTAGAGAACTAAAATGCTTTAATTTGGTGGCATTAATTGAAAGAAATTGGACGAGCACAGGGAACGGATCGAAGAGCATAGCGGAGCACTGGAACATATGGGCATGACGCCGGTAGCAGCAAGGGTTTTTACCTATTTACTGCTTCAAGGAAAGGAAGGCGCTGTTTTCGAGGATTTGGTTGGTTATTTTAAGGTTAGCAAAAGTGCCGTTTCGAATGCCCTGAAAATGCTGACAGCCTCCGGAATGGTAAGCTATCGGACAGTCGGAGGAAAGCGGCGGCGCTTTTTCTATGTAAACATGCGAAACCTTTTTAACGAAAAAGAAATGACCTCACGCTACCAGCAGTTTTTCGGCATTCTGGATGATGTCAGGAAAGCCCGGGGCGTTCAGGACCAGTTCGATAAAGAACTTAACGAAGTCGCGGTACTGTACAAGATGTTGCTCGTCGAGTTTCCTATTATCCTGGAACGCTGGAAACGCACGATTGAGCTTGACAGTTAAAATTTTCACTTTTTGGTTCTTTTAATAATGAACTTAAAGAACAAGATAATAATCTGGAAATTGTTCCTGCTTTCATTGTCGGTAGCAATAGCCCAGCCAGGCTCCGCACAGCCCTCTTGGACTTTGGAGCAGTGCCTGCAATACGCTGCCAGTCACAATAAAGACCTGATCATCAGCCGACGGCAAATAAGGCTTGCGACAATAGAAGCGAGCCAGGCGAAAGCCAAACTGTTGCCTACGATTACCGGCTCAGCCTCGTTGGACCATTACTGGCAGATACCTGTCCAGGTTTTTCCCGGCGAACTGGTTGGCCAGCCGCAAGGAACCTTTATTCCGGTTCGCCTGGGTACGCCCTGGATGGGTAATGCAGGATTGCAGGCCGATTTAAGCCTGATCGATGCCGCAGCCTGGAAGCAGATCAAAACCCGGATGCTCGGGCGCCAGCTGAAAGCCGCTCAAAACTTTTCCGAACAAAAACTGATCGTCAAAAATGTTCGAATGGCCTATTACTCGGCCATCCTAAACGATGAAGATTACCATACGGCCGTCGCTCGACTGGAAGATTTTAAGGAAAGCCACAGGCTCATTACCCTGAACTTTGAAAAAGGCATTACCGATCAGATTGCCGTGAACCAGTCGCTGAGTTTGCTCGAAGAATTGAGCGACGACGTATCCCGTAGCAAGGCCACACATCAGCAGTCGCTGCTTGACCTCAAATTCTGGATGGGCTTTCCGCTTGCCGATTCCATTCAATTAACCGGTGGCAATATCCCACTACCGGAAAAGATACCAGACGAAACCTTCAAAGCAGCATTGACACCGGATTTCGCCGCAGACAGCCTGATGGTCGAAATTGCACGTAGCTCGCTGGATCAGTCCCGGGCGGCTCTTTATCCGAAACTATCTGTGGTCAGCGGTTACAGCAAGCTGGGTTTTGGCAGCGAGGCCAGTTTCATCACGCGCTCGAATTGGTTTTCTTCCGGCTATGTGGGCCTTCGCCTTTCAATACCGGTCTTTGACATGCCGCGGATGCACTATCAGCTTAAAAAAGACAAACAAAGCGCAGGTTTAGCCATGGCTGAGCGTGACGCCAGTGTCAGTGACGGCAAAAAGGCTTTTCTCTCGGCAAGCGTCGCATATTCCCGTGCGATGCAGGAGCTCGGCTCACTTCGAAAAAAGGAGGCGCTTGCTGAGGATAATGTGAGACTTTCGACAAAGAAGTTAGAAAAAGGGGTCATCGACATGATCGAGCTTAAACAATTGCAGGATGAACTGACACTAACACGGCGCAGGCGGCTGACCGCTCAATTGCAGGGCCTTATCCAAATGGTCGAACTTGAATACTTACAAGGCAATTAGTCTTATGAAAAAGCTTTTTGTACCCCTACTGGCGGGCCTTGTCACCCTTTCATCCTGCAAAAAGGAGCCAGCGAGTTTTAAGGTGACCACAAGATCTATGAACGAAGCCGTATATGCTTCCGGGGAGATCATGCCCGAATCCTACGAACTGATCAAAGCGACTTCAAGCCAGCGTGTCTTGCAAATACTCGTTAAGCAAGGCGGGCAGGTACGAACGGGCCAGGTTCTGGCCGTTCTGGGGCAGCCCAGCCAGAACACCCAGCTCGGCATCCTCAGTGAGCAGCTCCGTCTGGCCCGTAAAAATGCGTCCGATAGCTCGGCAAGAGGCCTGGAACTTCGAGAGAAAGCGGCCCTTGCCAAACAGCAATACGAGCTTGATCTGGCCGAAGCCAGAAAATACCAGGAACTCGCGGCCGACAAGGCCGTTCCCGAGCAGGAAGCCGGGCGGCGCACAATGAAAGCGCAGGCGAGCCTTGCCGAATACAAGAACCTGCAATTTCAATACGAGGCGCTTTTAAACGATCAGAAAGAAAAAGTGCTTTCCGTAAGCCAGCAACTCGCCGAACTTCGTCAGCTCAGGGAAACCAATGTGCTCACCAGCAGCATCGACGGCAAAGTATTCAGCATTTATCTGACGGAAGGCAGCACCGCCGCAGCAGGTGAGCCGGTATTACTGACAGGCTCGGCCAGCCGGTTCAAATTGGAACTGCTGGTCGATGAAAGGGATATCGCCCAGGTAAAACTGGGGCAAAAGGTCTTTTTTGAAACCGATGCTTTTGAAGGCAAACAATTCACAGCGACTGTGACGAAGATTGTCCCGGTGATCCAGAAAGAAAACCGGAGCTTTAAAGTTGAGGCCACTGTTGAGGGTACGGGCAGCTTCTTTCCCCAGTCGTCTGTGGAGGCCAATATCCTGATCCGCGAGCAAAAGGATGCACTTGCCATCCCGCAAGCATTTTTGCAACCGGGGGATTCGGTATACGCTGCCGGGCCTGACGGCAAAATATTAAAGCAAAAAGTGCAAGCGGGCGTAAGGAACGGACAGTGGATAGAGATCCGACGCGGCCTTAAAGCCGGTGAGCTCATATACGAAAAAGCCCCTTAGCATGATATGAAAAAACGGTTCACCAACATCGCATTGTCTGCCTCTATCGCAGCCACGTATATGAAGGCAAAACTGCGGCAGACCCTGGTCGCCACCGCGGGTGTCGCATTTGGGATCACCGTATTTATCTTTATGGTGAGCTTCATCCAGGGGACTAATGAATATACCCAGGATGTCGTCTTTCAGCAATCACCCCACCTTCGTTTGTTCAATGAGGTCCAGATCGCCGATCAGTCGCTATTGGATAAGTGCTTTCCCGGCGTGGTGAATGTCGTGCACCATCAGAAACCCAAAGATATCCTGCTGAATTTAAAAGATGCTAACCAGGTATTGGAAGACCTGGCTGGCGACCCGCGCGTGCAGGCCGCGTCGGGGGCCATTACCACGCAGGTGTTTTTCAGGTTGGGCTCTTCCTCGTTCAATGGCAAGCTTAATGGTGTTAACCTTGAAAAGGAAGATCAGCTTTTCAATCTTTCCGGTAAAATCATCGAGGGCAGCTACGAGGAGGTCACGGTGAGAACCAACAGTATCCTGATGGGTGTAGGCCTTGCAAAGCTCCTGAATGTAAGGACCGGCGACCAGGTTGTTGTCACTACCGAGAAAGGTGGCAATTTTGCCGTGATAGTTGCCGGGATCTTCAAGACAGGCCTTACCGATATTGACAAGCAACAATGTTATGCGAGCACTAAAACAGTTCAAAAGCTGCTCGGAGCCCCTGCCTCCTATCTGACAGAAATCAAGGTTAAGCTTTTGGACAAAGAACTCGCTCATGAAATGTCCCATGAATTGCAGGCCCGTTATCATTACCAGGGCTCGGATTGGAAAAAGGACAATGCTTCCCTTCTGGAAGGAGATGTGCTCCGGAAGATGATCGTTTATGGCGTCGCGGGTACCATTCTGCTGGTAGCAGGCTTTGGCATCTTCAACATACTGACGATGATGATTTATGAAAAAATGAAGGAGATCGCTATCCTGAAAGCGACTGGGTTTTCCGACTCGGACGTCAAAGGCATCTTTTTGACTCAGGCACTCGTAATCGGGGCGGCCGGTGCGGTGATGGGGCTTGCATTTGGTTTTCTGATTTCCTATGCCGTCTCCAAAGTGCCTTTCAACAGCGATGTGATGATCACGCTCGATCACCTGCCGGTAAGTTTCAAGCCGGTTTATTACATCACCGGATTTACATTCGGGATCCTGACGACCGCCTTATCCGGATATTTGCCATCCAGAAAAGCGGCAAAAATGGACCCCATCGCCATTTTAAGAGGCTAACCTATGAACGTACTCGAAGTAGCCAATCTCAATAAATACTTTAATGAGCCTGTCCGCAACCAGGTCCTCAGAAACGTGGGTTTTCAGGTAGAACGGGGGGAATTTGTAGCTATTACCGGCAAGTCCGGTTGCGGCAAATCGACGCTATTGTACCTTCTTTCTACGATGGATACCGACTTTGAAGGCAGCATCACGATCGACGGAGAGCAGATGAAAGGCAAAACCAACCGCTGGCTGGCGGCTTTCCGCAACCGTAATATCGGTTTTGTCTTCCAATTCCATTACCTGCTTCCCGAGTTCACCACCCTTGAAAATGTAATGCTGCCAGCCCGCAAGCTGGGAGAATATCCTGCCGGACGAACCGAGCAGCGCGCCATGCAGCTGTTAAAACTTTTGGATGTAGACGCTCATGCCTTAAAACGTGCAGCTTTGCTTTCCGGCGGCCAGCAGCAACGTGTAGCCATTGCCAGGGCGCTGATCAACGACCCACTGATCATTATGGGCGATGAGCCGACCGGGAACCTGGACAGTGCCAACAGCGCAACGGTTTTCGGCCTTTTTAAAGAACTGGCCACCGAAAGAAAGCAAACCGTGCTGGTAGTCACCCATGACGAAGATTTCGCCCGCCGCGCTGATCGCAGGATCCATATGGCGGATGGCTCGATTGTAGACGCGTAGCTTGCGCGGACGTTATATTGGCAATGCCTTAAGCGAAAAAATTACAGTAGTTAAAGCGGTTGTAAAGCCCGTTTAAAAATGGAACGCCTAATAGGCATCCCATATTCAGCGGAAATCTGGGAACTAACATCTTTAAACACTTTAAGGAATTACGGGCAAAAAATAAGTTTATGCATACTGCATTTCATGAATGTCACAGCCCGAAAATTTTTCAAAAAAGTCAATCGTAATATTGCAATTGATAAATCGCTCTTTATATTTGCATCATGGGAGTGACAAAAACAGAAATATTTACCGAGCAGCAGAACCGGATTGCGGATCTGGCCAAGGCGTTCTCACATCCGGCCAGGGTTGCGATCTTGCAACTCTTGATTGCAAGGAAGGCCTGTGTTTGTGGCGATCTGGTCGACGAGCTCGAACTTGCGCAAGCAACAGTATCCCAGCATTTGAAGGAACTGAAACGGATAGGCATTATCCAGGGTGAAATCAATCCGCCAAGAGTTTGCTATTGCATCAATCCGGTCGTGTGGGAGGAAGCACAAAAGACGTTTGGTTCGTTGCTGGACAGCTTTGTCGTTGCTACATCCTGCTGTAATTAAGCAGGGTATTTTTTTGAATAGATCAATCGTAATATCACATTTAACCAATAGAAACCATGAACCAATCGAATCCGATGACGTGGGGTGATTTTAAAAGCACTTTAGAACAAAATCCAGATTTGCACCTGCAATTCCAGTATGAAGAAGGCGAGTTTGTAGACAGTTCTTACCACATTACCGAGATCAAGCAAGCGCCGATCGTTTCGGTAGACTGCGGCGGCGTAATGAATAGCTGGACAGAGATCATTGTGCAACTTTGGGAGCCTTCTGTGAAAGAAGTAGACCGTTCCATGAAGGTCGGTAAAGCGCTTAAAATTGTCAACGTGGTTGAAAAAACGCTTCCTTTGGATCCGGACGCAACTGTGAAGATTGAATTTGGGAATTCAAAGTTTGATACGCGCCAGATGTATCCTGGTGAGTTTGTCGCCGATGGCGAAACATTCATAGTCAACCTGGTTCCGGACTTTACCCAATGCAAGGCGCTCACACGCAACCAGAGCTGCGGCACATCATCAGCAGAAGCCTCATGCTGCGCGCCTGCCCCTGTCAAACAGGAGCTGGAATTATTCGCTTCTGAGGCGGCGTGCTGCGAGCCTGGATCGGGGTGTTGTTAATCAAATTTAAAAATTATGAGTATTCAAATCGATAATGCCAGGCCGGAAGAGAAAGAATCGGTGGTCAGCTTACTAAAAGAAGCTGATCTACTTACCGAAGATTTACCAGACGGCCTGCGCAATTTTCTTCTGGCAAAACAAGACGGGACGCTTATTGGCGTCGCCGGTCTTGAATTGTTTGGGCCCATTGGGTTGTTGCGCTCGGTTGTTGTCAAGACCGTTCACCAGGGTAAAGGTATTGCTGGTCAAATGGTCGAGCGACTTCTGGCAGATGCCGACAAACAGGGGTTGCAAGAGGTTTATTTGATCACCACCACAGCTGACCATTACTTTGACCGGTATGGTTTCGCGCCAGTGAACCGTGAGCAAGTGCCTAGGGCCATTCAGCGAACCAGACAGTTTAGCGGCCTTTGCCCATCTTCGGCTGTCGTCATGAAACGTAATTTAAAACACCAAAACGCATGAATACCCCACGGCTTTCTTTTTTAGACCGTTATCTGACCTTATGGATCTTTTTAGCTATGCTTATCGGTGTGTTAATCGGCTATTTCTTGCCAGGTACACCCGATTTCATCAATCAGTTTAATTCAGGGCAGACAAACGTGCCGCTAGCCATTGGCCTGGTGCTGATGATGTACCCGCCCTTGGCGAAAGTGCGCTATGCAGAGCTGCCGAAGGTGTTTAACAACACCGGGATTTTGGGGCTCTCACTGTTTCAAAACTGGATTATCGGCCCATTGCTCATGTTTGGCCTGGCCGTAATCTTCCTTCCCGATAAGCCAGAATACATGACCGGGTTGATCATGATCGGCATTGCCCGATGCATCGCAATGGTCATTGTCTGGAATGACCTGGCTAATGGTGACCGCTTGTATGCAGCGGGGCTGGTAGCTTTCAACAGCATTTTTCAGGTCTTGTTTTACTCGGTATATGCCTATGTGTTTGTGACGGTATTACCGCCTCTTTTTGGATTGAAAGGATTTGAAGTAAACATAACCATTGGCCAGGTCGCGCAAAGCGTTTTTATCTATTTGGGCATCCCATTTTTGGCAGGGATCATTTCCAGGATCGTATTGACCAAGCTGTTTAGCAAGGAATGGTACGAAAAGAAATTTCTTCCAGCAATCAGCCCAATCACCTTGGTTGCTTTGCTGTTCACAATCGTGGTCATGTTCAGCTTGAAAGGGCAGTTGATTGTGAGTATACCGTTTGACGTGCTGCGCATCGCGCTGCCACTTACGATCTATTTTGCAATCATGTTTTTCTCTGCCTTTTACCTTTCAAAACGTGCGGGCGCGGATTATGCCAAATCAACATCGCTGGCCTTCACTGCCGCAGGCAACAATTTTGAGCTCGGGATTGCGGTTGCAATAGCGGTATTCGGCATTGATTCGGGTGCAGCCTTCGCAGCTGTAATTGGCCCGCTAATCGAAGTGCCGGTATTGATCCTGATGGTCAATTTCGCGCTCAAACAGCAGAAGAAGTTTTCTGTTTAAAGACTCCTTTGATGAACGATGAACTATTTGATCTGATCATTATCGGTGGTGGGCAAAGCGCGTTGGCATGCGGCTACTTTCTGCGCAGGACAAACCTGAAATATATCATCCTGGACGATCAACACCAGGGCGGTGGCGCTTGGCAACACGGATGGGATTCACTTACGCTATTTTCACCTGCTGAGCAAAGCTCCTTGCCGGGTTGGATGATGCCTAAACCTGGAAGCGGGTTTCCGTCAAAACAAGATGTACTTGATTATCTGAACGCCTATCAGGAAAGGTACCAAATCCAAATACAGCACGATACAAAGGTAATCAGTGTCAAAAAGTTGAGCGGCATTTTTACGGTAGAGTCTGACCAGGGAAATTATCAGGGCAGGGCGATTATTTCGGCTACCGGTACTTTCCAAAACCCGTTTGTTCCCGATATCCCAGGAAAGCACTTGTTCAAGGGCCAGCAGCTGCATTCATCCCATTATAAAAACCCGCTCCCTTTCAAAGATAAATCCGTTTTAATCGTCGGCGGGGGAAATTCCGGGGCGCAAATCCTGGCCGAAGTTTCCAAGGAGGCAACCACGGTTTGGGCAACAGCCAAAGAGCCACAATTCTTACCTGATGATGTGGATGGCAGAGTGCTTTTTGATGTGGCATCGGCCAAATATCATGCAATGAAGGAAGGAAGGGAGTTTAATGCGGCCCAATACAACATAGGCGATATAGTCATGGTACCGCCTGTAAAGCAGGCCCGCGACCGCGGTGTGCTCCAAGCACGCGAAACCTTCAAAGAATTTTATGGAGACGGCGTCATCTGGCATGATGGCAGCAGCCAACCATTTGATGTGGTGATTTGGTGTACCGGATTTGGCTTTGCCACAGGGCACCTGAAAGACTTAGGCATCTTAAATCAAGATGGCAAAGTTGACTGTGAATGCACGAAGGCCTTAAAGTTAAACGGGCTCTGGCTGGTGGGTTATGGCAGTTTCACCGGTTTTGCATCTGCAACATTAATCGGCGTAGGCCGCTCGGCACGTCAGACTGTCAATGAAATTATTGAATACTTAAATAATGATTTATGAAAATTGCCCTTTTTTCAGACATTCACGCCAACCTTCCGGCATTGGAGGCATTTTTCAAAGATGTTGAATCCAGAGATACTGACGCTATTTATTGTTTGGGTGATCTGGTCGGTTATAACATCTGGCCTAATGAAGTTGTAGACCAGATCAGAAAGCGGGGAATCCCAACCATTGCCGGCAATTACGACTTCGGAATTGGAAGAAGCAGCGATGACTGCGGCTGCGCCTACAAAACAGACGACGAAAAGGAAAATGGTAAAGTATCGATTGCCTATACAAATGAAATCATCAAAGACGAGCAGCGGGCTTATCTGCGTACTCTTCCGGCACACATCCGTTTGGATTTCCAGTTAAATGACAAGCCACTTTCAGTGCTTTTGGTACACGGTAGCCCACGCCGGTTCAATGAGTATTTGTTTGAGGACCGCGACGAAAAAAGTATGCTGCGGATCATGGAGCAGGCCGGGGCAGATGTGATGCTTTTTGGTCATACACACAAACCTTATCATAGAATTCTGGACTCGGTCCAACAAGATGGAACAGATCATTTCCGTCATGCGATCAACATTGGCTCGGTAGGTAAACCAAAAGATGGAGATCCACGGGGCGGTTATGTAATCCTTCATATTAATGCAAATGCATCCATTTCGAGCAGGGAAAGTGTTACCGTTGAATTTATACGCTTTGACTATGATATTGAAAAAGCAGCGAAGGCAGTAGAAGAGAGCATCCTTCCGAATGCCTATGCGGAATCTTTACGACTGGCAAAATGAGAATAGCGCTACTATCTGATATCCATGCTAACCTACCCGCTTTTGAGGCGGTGTTGGAAGACCTGAAAAACCAAAATCCTGATGCTGTCTACTGCCTGGGTGACCTGGTGGGCTATAATGTGTGGCCCAATCAGGTAATCGACCTGGTCCGTAAGCATGGTATCGCAACCATAGCAGGAAACCACGACCTAAAAGTTTCAACGATACTTTCTTCCGAAGGTGATTGCAGCAAAGAAGAAAACAGCGAGTACGCTTATAAACTGGTTGGGAGCAAGGAAAGGGACTACCTCTTAACACTGCCCAGGCACCTCAGATTAGAATTCCAAATCAATGATCAACAGTTGAGCATGCTGCTTGTCCATGGTAGTCCGCGCAGCATCAATGAGTATTTGTTGCAGGAGCTTTCAGAGGATTATATGGTTGAATTAGTCAAGGAATTTAAAGCCGATATCCTTTGCTTTGGCCACTCGCACAAACCTTATCACCGCATCATCAATTCGGGTAAAGACGGTAGTGACCATTTCCATCACCTGATCAATACGGGTTCTGTGGGCAAACCCAAGGACGGGGACGCGCGAGCATGCTATGTGCTTTTAACGATTGACCAGTCAGCAAGCTTTACGTCAAAGGATACCGTTCAGGTCGAGTTTGTCAGGGTTAAATACGATGTCGAAAAAGCGGCGCAGGCCGTGGAACTGAGCCTGCTTCCCAATTCATTTGCCGATAGCCTTAGGAAAGCATATTAGCCTTAAAGGAAATAGGCTTTACCGTTAATTAAAGGTTTGTGAAGGTTAGATAAATCCATCACCTAAGGATGCAAAAGCATATTGCCGAGTTAAAATCGCCCATGTATGCGTCGTTCAGCTTGACGTTTGCCCTGATGGGTGACGCGTTTTTGTATTCTTTTTTGCCTGTGAACGCGCCCAGTATCGATGTGCCAATCATTTGGATAGGTACCATTTTGTCTATCAACCGCTTTACAAGGATCCTGCTTAACCCGTTAATTTTACGCGTTTTCAGCCGCCTTGGTTTTCGTCTGCCAATGATCTTTGCGGCCATTGCCGCCGTATTTGCCACTGCGGGTTATGGTTCCGGTTTCGGCATTACAATTTTATTGTTGCTCAGGATCCTCTGGGGCATATCGTATTCTGTTCTTCGCGTTGGGGCAATCACCTATGCGATGGATTATCCTCAAAAAGGCCTTGCCCTGGGATTGAGCCAAAGTATTGTCGAATCCGGGCCACTGCTAGCGCTTTTAATCGGGCCACTGCTTTTTGATGTGATTAGCCCTAAGCTGTTATTTTTGGTGATCGCGCTCCTTTCAACGCCTGGAATTTATTTCGCAGTCAAACTCAAAGAAAGAGACCGCGCGCCAGGTCGGCGGTTCAACTTCAAAGTTTCTTTTCCTTCAATTTTTAACCGGTTGGCATTCCTGGGAGCGTTCGCAGTTGAAGGCATGCTTGTTGTTTTGATCGGTGCCATGTTGATGGATGCGCGGCCCGACTGGTCAGCCGTTGAAATTACTGCCGCAGCTGCGGGATTTCTGAGCTTTCGGCGGATTTGCTCCCTTTTCATTTCCCCGTTTGCCGGTTGGGCAGCCGATCGGTACGGACTCCCTAATATTTATTCAGGCTCTATCCTGTTGATTTGCTCAGGCTTACTACTGGCAACAAATGGCTGGGTAATTACCGGGTTGGTTGTTGTGTTTACCTTTTATAACGTTAATGCCTCTCTTGCGGCCGGTGCAGCATCTGCCGGTAAAGCCGATGTGACACATGCAGTTTCAGATAATGCTACATTCAGAGATGCGGGCTCTGCCTTTGGCGCGTTAACTGGTGGGTTTTTACTGGCTAATGATCATCTACACATACTGTATGCCGCCATTGTTTTACTGCTAATATTCTTCACTTGGAAATATCATCGGCAGTCCAATGCATTCCCTGCGTAAAGCGCTAGTTAGATATTGTCGATGACATTTCTTTCTCGATATACGGTGGTTAAAATATAACTAGGGCAATTGGTGAAAACGGTGGCAGAAGAGAACGACAAATATATTAGAGTTCACTAAATCACAATCTGGATACCTAAATACGTAATCCCAAATGATATCCATGAACAGTACCTGTAAGCAAAATCGTGTAGGTTTTTGAATTACTTTATTAATTTCCTTTGCTGTGAGGGAAGTTGTACGAGAAGCCGTTTTGCTTCAAATATGATCCGGTTTTTGGTCACAGGCCATGCATAATGCGGCCACTCTAGCCCATCTTCTGTCACTTTTTTTAAATCCTTCTTTCCCGGTAAAGTTTTTAATATGGTCGCTTTCTTTCGCTGATGAATGTTCGCGCAAAAGATGAGCATTATCAGGGAGCTTCACATTGAGTCTTGCGATATTTATCAATGAATTGTAAAAGATGAAATTATGATGATTCTCGTCTGTGGACTGCCTGGATCAGGTAAAAGCTTTTTTGCTTCCCGCCTTGCTAAACGGTTAAAAGCGGATTATATCAGCAGTGATCGGGTTCGCATAGCGTTGCTGGCTACCGGCAGGTACTCGTTCGAAGAGAAGCTTCGCATTTACCGGCACATGGCTGAAAGGGCGGCGACGTTGGTCAAGCGAGGGAAAGACGTCGTAGTGGACGCCACATTTTATCATCATAGTATGCGTGAGCTGTTTATCGATGTAGCCCTGCAAAATCAGTGTGCGGTCCGGCTCATTGTGATCGTGGCCTCTGAGGCACTTGTAAAAGAGCGGCTATCACGGCCAAGAATCGACAGCGAAGCTGATCTGGGCGTGTATCAGACCATGAAAGCTCAGTTTGAAAAGTTCACCCAACCACATCTTCGACTGCAATCGGAAACAGACAATATCGAACAGATGTTGGCAGCAGCAGTTGATTATTTAACCGGTACTAATGGAAAGCGTTGAAATCCATAGACTTGCCAGAGAGGGCAGCTTTCAGGGAATGCCGCTAAATGCTTCGCTGCTGCAGACGCACATCTCCTGGGTTTTACTCAGCGGCATGAAGGCCTTTAAGATCAAAAAGCCTGTTAACCTTTCATTTCTGGATTTTTCGACGATACAGGCCCGAAAACAAGCTTGTGAGAAAGAGCTGGAAGTCAACCAGCGCTTTTCGTCTATCTATCAGGGGGTGCTTCCGGTTAAAAGGAGAAATAATACTTTTTGTATCAACGGTGCAGGCGGCGAAATTGTTGACTATGCCGTGATGATGCGGCGGCTCTCGTCCGGCCGGAAAATGGATGCGATGCTTGCAGCCGGAAAAGTGGAAAGCACACATATTGTCTCCCTGGCAAAACTGGTCGCATCATTTCACCGGAGCGCTGAAATCATTCCGCTACCATTACAGCTCAGTGAAATGGTGGCAACTTTTGATGACATTCGCACAGTGACCCGGTCTGTAATTGAAAATCTTGGTGCTGGGTATGGTGAACTTATTGAAAATGCGGTAGCGATCAGTACACAGTTTTTATCCATCTATTTGCCGCGTTTGAATGAAAGGGTTCGACTCGGTTTTCGAAGGGACCTTCACGGCGATCTGCATTCGGGTAATATCTTCCTGTATAAGAAACCAATCCTGTTCGACTGCATTGAATACAACGACCACTTCCGGCAAATAGATGTAATGGATGAAATCGCATTCCTTTGTATGGACTTGGAATGTTTTGGCCATTATTCACTTTCTGAAATGTTTGTCTCGCTTTATTGCGAGGATTTTCCATGTTTTCAGACCGAAACAGACAATCTGATTTTTGTTTACTACAAATGCCTCAGGGCCAATATCAGGGCCAAGGTTTTGGCAGTGACTGCTATGGCCGCACCCGATGACAAAAGCAGGGACAAGACGCTGCGTCTATGTAAGAAATATCTGGATCTTTTAAGTAGTTATACCGGCCAGCTTGCAGTCCCCCCGCTTAATGTGGAAGTTGAGTCCTGAAACGCCCATAAACCCATGTTCCTGCAACTGCGCTTAATAACGGCACGATGACCACTGTTGCCCCTGTGCCGATCTGAGCAAACAGGGGACCCGGACAAGCCCCGGTCAGGCCCCATCCTAAGCCGAAAAGCAAACCACCGTAAACCTGGCCTTTGTTGAATTTCTTTTTCGTGAAGGTGATGTTTTCGCCATGGACGGTTTTGATTTTGAAAGCCTTAATTAATCCGACCGATAGCATACCTACCAGTACCGCGCTACCAATGATTCCGTACATATGGAAAGATTGGAGACGGAACATCTCCTGGATCCTGAACCAGCTGATCACTTCGGCTTTCACGAATATGATCCCCAATATTGCGCCTGCAACCAGGTACTTAAAGTTATAATACCATTTATGTCGGTTTTGACTTTCATTGATACAAATGGCGTCCATGGCTCGTAGCTCATGATCGGCCTCTATCGTCGTACCTGGTTTGTTATTTTGCATGACATCTAATTTGTTTTGATAAAATCGATAAACAGGAAATTCTGGATGGTATTAAATGGCGTTGTGTGATCAGCAGTAAAATGCGTGTTTACAGTAAATCCATTTTCAAATATGTTAGACAGCGAACTGACATCGTACCGCTGGACCGGAAGGCCGCTGCACCTTTCTGGGCCGTTCTCCGAAAACGCTCCCACTATCAAATGCCCCTTTTTTATGGATTTTTTGACTATTTTGAGATATTGTTTAATCTGCCAGCTCTCTGTGAGGAAATGAAAAGTGGCCCTATCGTGCCAAATGGCGTAATCTCTATCGGGCTCGAAATCCAGAATGTCCGACACGATCCAATTTACCTGGTCCGCCCGGAGGCCAAGCCGGTTTTTCGCCCGGTCAATGGCGACAGCCGAAATATCCAGCACGGTCAGATCGGTGTAGCCCTCATCCAGAAGGAAGTCAACTAATAAACTATCTCCACCGCCTATATCGATGATAGGGCTGTTCTGCGGAACATTGATGCCATCGATAATAGAAAGTGATTGCTCCGGAACCTGTTGCGTCCAGCTCACTTCATTTTGTGATTTGGTGGCATAAACCTGCTCCCAGTGCTGTTGTGTTTTCATTTTCAGAGTGTTAGAATTGCGGGCAGGATCCAATTGGCCATTGCAAAGCCGCCGATCATAAAGCATATGGTTGCTACCAGTGAAGGCCATTGTAATGTTGAAAGGCCCATGATGGCATGGCCGCTGGTGCAGCCGCCGGCATAGCGGGCACCGAATCCAACCAGAAAACCTCCGCCGATCATCATGATCATGCCAGGAAGCGTCATTAGTTTTCCCCAGCTGACAAGGTCTTTGGGTACCGTAGAAGAAAAGTCCGTTACACCGTATACGCTGAGCTCATTGACCAGGTCCTGATGGATCTTGACCCGGGCATGGTCAGACAAATGGTAAGCTGCGATCATACCGCCTAAAAATATACCTGAGGTGAAAAACAGGTTCCAAACCTCCCTTTTCCACTCATATTGAAAGAATGGGATCTTGGACGGCAAGCAGATCGCACACACATGGCGTAGCGAGGAGGATATCCCAAATGACTTATTGCCAAGGATTAGAAGTGCAGGCACAGTAAGGCCAATCAACGGCCCCGCCAGATACCAAGGCCACGGCTGTTTCATTATTTCCAGCATATGTCGTTTTTATTTATTGATTTTTTGGTTGAGTGTGTCCCAGGCCCCGCCATTGTAAACTTCGATCCCTTTGGATTTTAGTAGGATCTGCGCCATCCCGCTTCTGGCCCCGCTTCGGCAGCAAGTGACGACCGTCCTGCCTTCCGCGAGCAAATCGGTGGCTTTTGACCCAATCATATCGAGGGGAATGTTCCTGCTGCCGGCAATATGTCCGGAAGCGAATTCCTGTGGGCTACGTACATCGATGATTACGGCGCCGTTGGTGATCAGCGACTCAACGTCGACGCCATTACGTGCAAATAAGGATGAAATGATTCCCATGGTTTGTGCTTTTATAACATTGTAGTTGGACAAACATAGTCGCTCAAGGGCAGGACAGCTCCATCCTTGATCGCCTTAAAACCTCCCTGTATATCGATCAGGTTGTCATAGCCCCTGGCTTTCAGGATAGAATTAAAGATCATCGACCGGTACCCACCTGCGCAGTGCACCAGATATTTCTGGTTTTTGTCAATTTCAGCTAAATGGTTATTGATATCGTCCAGGGGAACGTTTTCAGCACCGATCACATGTTCGGAAAAGAATTCGGAAGCCTTACGCACATCGAGTACTTTTATTGACGGATCTTTTTGAAGCAGCTCAGCCATTTCATTCACATGGATGGTATCAATGTGGTCTGTTTCCCTTCCGTCTGTTTCCCATGCGTTAAAACCTCCCTGCAGATAGCCGATACAATGGTCGTACCCAACACGCGCCAGCCGCGTCACTACTTCTTGCTCTCGCCCTTTTTCTGCTATTACCAGGATAGGCTGTTTGATATCGGGTATCATCGCGCCAACCCAGGGGGCGAAACTGCCGTCGATCCCTATGTTGACTGAATTGGGGATAAAACCTTTTGCAAAAACGTCGGCCTGGCGGGTATCCAGCAGCAGGGCGCCGGGTTCATTGGCAGCAGCTTCAAATGCCGCTGGGCTTAGCGGTTGGTTTGCTCGCTGCATGACCTTATCAATGCTTTCGTACCCATGGATATTCATCATGACATTTTCGGGAAAATAGGCGGGGGGAGCGGTAAGTCCTGTGGTCACTTCCCGGATAAACTCGTCTTTGGTCATATTTGCCCGCAATGCATAATTATACCGTTTTTGATTGCCGAGCGTGTCGGTTGTTTCCTTGCTCATATTCTTGCCACAAGCACTTCCTGCACCGTGCGCCGGATATACGATGATATTGTCAGCCAAGGGTATAATCTTTTCCCTTAATGAATCATACAAATGGGCTGCAAGCTTTTCCTGAGTCAGGTCTGCTGAGATCTTTTGAGCCAGGTCGGGACGGCCGACATCACCAATGAAAAGCGTGTCGCCGGTAAAAAGCGCGACTTCTTTCCCTTGCTCATCACTAAGCAGGTAGCAGGTGCTCTCCATCGTATGGCCCGGAGTATGCAGCACTGTAAAAGTGATGTCCCCTACTTTTAAAATTTCACCATCTGCTGCCACATGCGCTATAAAATCTGGCTTTGCCGTGGGCCCGTAAATGATGGTCGCACCGGTTTTATCTCTCAGGTCAATGTGGCCGGAGACAAAATCGGCGTGAAAATGGGTTTCCAGCACGTACTTGATTTTCACGCCATCTTTTGTGGCTCGTTCGATATAAGGGTCCACCTCCCGAAGAGGGTCGATCACCACCGCCTCACCATTACTTTCAATATAGTATGCACCCTGGGCAAGGCATCCGGTATAAATCTGCTCGACTTTCATGTTATTTCTGTTTGATGTTTTGATTCTGTTCTAAAATTGACTTTACAAAAGTCGGTCAGCTTCAAGGCTTTGTCAGTGACTTTTGTCACCCGCAAAAAAAAATTTGAAATTTAAAACCCAGGAAAGCTCCCAAGAGATTAAATAAAGAACAATTCGCGGCAGATAATAAGAATCCCCACGGCCAGTACGAACCAGCCAAAGCCCCTCTTTAGCTGATCGGATTCCACGTTTTTGCCGACCATGCCGCCAACCAGGATCCCACTTACAGCGATCAATGTTACTTTCAAAAGAAATAGCCAATCAATTGTAAAGTGACCCAGATCACCCAAAAAGCCGATCAGTGAATTAAGCGCAATAATCAGCAACGAAGTGCCTATTGCTTCACGCATAGGCAGGCCTAAAACCAGTACCAGCGTTGGGATTAGTAAAAAACCTCCACCCGCGCCGAGCAGGCCGGTGGTCAGACCGATACCGATGCCACTGAGCAAAAGTTTGGTCACATTGCCCTTTAAATTGCATTCCAGGCATCCGGACTTTCCTACTTTGCCCCGGATCATCCCTAATGACGCGGCGATCATCAATACTGCAAAAAGAACCATCGTTAATATGGGCTCAGTGACGCGGAAACCGCCGATCTGGAAGAGGTTATAAGGGATCAGCGGGATCATAAATCTCCTGATGATATACACTGTCGTTATCGATGTCAAACCAAAGAACATGGCTGTTTTGATCTTAACTAAACCTTTGCGATAGTTGCTGTAAGCCCCGATCAGGCTTGTTGAGCCGACAATAAAAAGGGAGTAAGATGTGGATATCAATGGACTTATTCCAAACATATATACCAGCACTGGAACGGTCAGAATTGAGCCTCCTCCTCCGATCAGGCCAAGCGAAATCCCGATCAAAATTGAAGCCAGGTAAGCCAGTGTTTCCATTTTTCTTTACTTTAAAGTACAAAAATGGTGACCTTGATTTTACCGGTCAGTGACAAATGTCACAGTCAGTAAATAGATTTGATCCTATTTTTGAAAATCATAAAAAACGACATGACTGAACGAATTTCTTATTACCTGGATACTGTTTTTCCCTCTTTTGAACCCGAATTAAAATCAAGGCTCGCGCAAGAATCTACTCTGAAAGCTATTCCCGCCGGTGAGGTGATCATGCGCACCGGGCAATATTTCAAGTATACTTTGCTCATCGCAAGCGGAAAAGTGAAATTGTACAGGGAAGGTCAGGATGGTGAGGAAGCTTACATCTATACTTTGCAAGCGGGAAATGCTTGCGCGCTTTCGATGATCTGCAATACAAGGCAACAGACCAGTGAGATCATGGCTATGGCCATGGAAGAAACAGTGGCCATTATGATCCCCATCCAGCTCATGGACAACCTGATGCAGCAATACAAAAGCTGGTATTATTTTGTCATCGATAATTACCGGTCCCGGTTTGAAGAGCTATTGACCGTCTTGGATAGTGTCATTTTCAAGGGGATGGATGAGCGGCTGGAATTTTACCTAAAAAACCAGATCAAGGCCAGAGGCACAAAGGAGTTACCAATGACCCATATGGAGATTGCCAATGACCTGAACACATCCAGGGAGGTAGTTTCCAGATTGTTAAAGAAAATGGAGCAGGATAAGAAGATCAAGCTTTTCCGCAGCCATATCGCCTGGCTGGAATAGAATTAAATTAATGCATTTGAAATCTATGACAAAAATCATGGTCAATACAATTGCAGGTCAGGGGTGTTGACCCGGCTACTTTAAAACTTTGCCCGCTCATGTTTCATGCTAGGACCACCAGCTTTTTTGACCTAATAACCTCAGATGATATCACCGGACCCTAATAAAAGAATGGACCCATCCACCGGGCCTGAATCCGGGCTGACAGGTGAGCAGGTTTCAGCTTCCAGGACCCTTCACGGAAGGAATGAACTGGAAGCTAAGGGAAAGAGTGAATTCCTAGCCGCGCTGACCGAACTGATTAGGGAGCCTATGCTTATTCTGCTGGTAGTGGCAGCTTGTATTTATTTTCTGACGGGTGCTTTGCAGGAAGGAGCATTCATGTTGGGTGCGATTATTCTGATGGCTGCAATGTCGCTCTACCAGGATACCAAAAGCCGAAATGCGCTCGGGCAGCTCAAAACACTCATCGAGCCCAAATGTCGGGTAATCCGAGACGGCTCTGTTGAAGAAATTCTTATCGAAGACCTGGTCGTGGGTGATTGGGTTATCCTTGAAGAAGGTACCCGGGTCCCGGCCGACGGTGTCATCCGGCAGGCGCACGATTTTTCTGTCAATGAGGCGGTGTTGACTGGTGAATCAATGGCCAGATTTAAAGACCCGGCCGGTGAGGATAACCTGGTGTTTCAGGGTACATTGGTGGCAACTGGCCGCGCGGTTGCTGAGATATCAGCTGTCGGAAAACAGACCAAGTTAGGCAAAATTGGCGAGAGCCTGACATCTATCGAACAGCAGAAAACTCCATTACAAATTCAAATTGCCGCATTTGTAAAAAACATGGCTTTTGCCGGGGTGTTTGTGTTTCTGATTGTCTGGCTGATCAATTATAGCCGCTCGGGTAATTTCCTGGACAGTCTTTTGAAGGCACTTACGCTTGCGATGAGCATCCTGCCCGAAGAAATCCCCGTCGCTTTCACCACGTTCATGGCCTTAGGTGCTTACCGGCTGATGAAAATGGGGATTATCGTTAAAAAAACACAAACTATAGAGGCGCTTGGTAGCGCAACGGTCATTTGCACCGACAAAACAGGCACTATTACGGAAAACAAAATGACACTGGCCTCCTTATATGTCTTTTCCGGAAATATCGTAACTGAACATCCTGAGAATGCAGGACCTGCAGGAGCAGAGCTAATTTCAATGGCGATGTGGGCCAGTGAGCCCGAACCGTTCGATCCTATGGAAATTGCCCTGCATGATGCATATCAACGTTTATCGCCCGTTGACCTGCGTCCGGATTTTAGAATGATCTACGAGTATCCGCTAAACGGACACCCTCCCATGATGACCCATATTTTTGAGAATAAGCATGGCAAACGGATTATCGCCGCAAAAGGTGCGCCCGAGGCAATGGTCCAGGTGTCACAATTGAGCGAAAATGACAAACATATTGTGTTTAATGCGATGTCCGGATTTACAGAAAAGGGCTTCCGGGTCCTGGGTGTAGGTTGCAGCGAATTTCCTGGTAATGCCTTCCCTGAAAAACAACAGGACCTTTCTTTTACATTCCAGGGCCTGGTAGCCTTTTATGACCCTCCCAAAGCCAACATACGCTCTGTTTTTGAATCATTTTACCGCGCAGGTATCCAGGTGAAGATCATTACGGGCGACAACGCTGCTACTACGCGGCATATCGCGGAGCAAGCCGGATTTATCGGCGCGGATGCGGTGATGACAGGGGAGGAGCTTCTTGCCACCGACGAGCGGGCACTGGGCCCCGCGGTTATGCAGACCCGGATTTTTGCGCGTATGTTCCCCGATGCAAAACTAAGGGTAATTAATGCGTTGAAGGCCCAGGGGGAGGTGGTAGCGATGACAGGTGACGGCGTCAACGACGCACCTGCTTTGAAAGCCTCGCACATCGGGATTGCAATGGGCCGGAAAGGAACAGAAGTTGCACGCCAGGCATCCGACCTGATCCTGGCTAACGACGACCTAGCTGGCATGGTCGATGCGATTGCAGTGGGACGTAAAATTTATACCAATCTCAAAAATGCAATCCGGTACATCATTTCCATTCACATACCCATCATCCTGACTGTTTTTGTGCCCCTTGCGTGGGCATGGAAATATACTGCTATATTCACACCTGTCCACATCATATTCTTTGAGCTGATTATGGGTCCGACCTGCTCGATCATATATGAAAACGAGCCGGCTCAAAAGGATGTTCTCACACAGAAACCAAGGCCATTTGCCAGCAATCTTTTCGAATGGAAAGAGCTAGGTGTAAGCATGATGCAAGGTTTGGTCATTACAGCGGGAATATTGGGGATATACTGGTATGCGGTAACGGCCTCTCTGGCCGAGCCGACTGTCCGGGCAATGGTTTTTATCGGTGTTGTGAGCGCTAATATTGCCTTGACACTGGTGAACAGATCATTCTATTTTTCAGTTTTAACAACTTTAAAACACAAAAATCCGCTGGTGCCGTTGATTATTTCAATCACCATTGTGATGACTTTTTTAATCTTTATTATCCCGTCGGTCACAAATTTCTTTCAGCTCGAAATCCCCTCTTGGACGCAGATCGTGCTCAGCATAGCAACTGGCATTGTCTCGGTTTCATGGTTTGAAGTCGTAAAATGGTTTCAGAGGCGATAGGCTGTTCTGAGCCTTATGGCCAGAAATATGTACAAGATTCCCATGTTTTCCAAGGCCAACACAGTCCAGATATGAACAACTTCTGCCTTGAAAAACGGATAGTAGACAATTATAAAAGAAAATACCACTCCACTCAGAGCGGTAATCAATAGCCAGGTCCAATCCGAAAAACCCCAATAATCTAGTTCAAATGAACGGATAACCAGGAGGACATAATGAAACAGAAGCCAAAGTCCGACAAAAAAGAGCAGTAAAGATGTTGCCAAAGTGGGACTAAAAATCAAGACGGCACCTGCTATCAAATCAAAGAAACAGCTCATTACGTACCATCCCCATTTCACAAATGCCTTACGGTGGGTCAGGGCAAAAGCAATTTCAAGCAGATCATCAAAAATGAATACTCCAACAAAATATATACTTACCTGCGTATAATTTGTGGAGGGCTCAAAAATTCTTGCAATACCCAATGCTAACAGCGCTGTCCCCGTCAATGCAAAGATCCACCATCTGTGTAACGGGCTGTCTATTTTCAAAATTGGATTTTTCATCGTGTCAGGTTTAAACTTTCTGCAAGTTTAAATACCGTTTTCCCGAGAAAGAATGAGCTGAGACGGAAGTCCGGATGACCTGGATCAGTTTTATTTTTAATAGAATAGATATTGTAGGGCCCATAATGGGGATTAGAATTATCGTATCAGGAACGGAGTTGATCATTAACTAGGATACCCCCGACGAAAATTCCAATACTTACGAAGCAGTTAGCTATGAGTCTGAAATAGCGAAAAAGAAGGTAACTGCCCGTTGTATTAAAATGAGGTTAATGACAGTAATTGTTTTTGATTATGATTTCGCTCATGATATTGCACCGACGGGGCTTCTATATTTGGCTTAATAAATACTTTTTCTGTTGCTGACAGCATTTTCAAAACAATTGTGCTTGTGTGAGTATGCTGATAGCTAAACTAGATTAGAAAGAACCTTTCAAATAAATTAAACAGGACAAAAATGATAATGATAGCAATATCTCCCGAAATTAAAACGACAGAATTGTCACCAGTCCTAAATGATGGAAGTGATGGAGCTGCCAAGAAAATGAAAGCGTTGGTTTACCATGGTCCCGGAAAAAAATCCTGGGAGGACAAGCCCAGACCGGTGATATTGGAACCCACTGATGCAGTGGTTAAAATTCTGAAGACAACTATTTGCGGAACGGACCTGCATATTATGAAGGGTGATGTCCCTGAGGTTACGCCCGGAAGGATAATCGGCCATGAAGGTGTTGGTGTCGTTGAGGAAGCCGGCAGTGCAGTGAGTAATTTTAAAAAGGGGGATCATGTCCTGATTTCCTGTATTACTTCTTGTGGGAAGTGCGATTATTGTAAGAAAGGTATGTACTCGCATTGTGAAAAAGGCGGGTGGGTTTTGGGACATCTGATTGACGGCACGCAGGCCGAGTATGTCCGGATACCTTTTGCCGATACCAGCCTTTATCATATCCCTGAGGGGAGTGACGAAGAGGCACTGGTGATGCTCAGCGATATTTTGCCCACCGGTTTTGAATGCGGCGTCCTCAATGGAAAGGTCGAGCCCGGAAGCACAGTAGCGATAGTGGGCTCGGGGCCGATCGGGCTGGCTGCATTGCTTACGGCCCAGTTTTATTCTCCCGCTCAGATCATCATGATCGATCCCGACGATAACCGTCTGCAAACGGCCCGGCAATTCGGCGCCACCGACATAATCAATAACAGCACGGAAAATGCGGTTGAAAAAGTGCAGCAACTGACCAACAACAAAGGAGTTGACACGGTGATTGAAGCAGTCGGTATCCCGGCTACATTTGAACTATGCCAGTCACTGGTGGGGGCTGGCGGAACGATCGCAAATGTGGGTGTACATGGTAAAAGTGCGGAGCTGCACCTGGAAAAATTGTGGGCGCATAATATTACCATTACAACCAGATTGGTAGATACCGTGACCACGCCTATGTTGCTTAAAACCATTCAATCCAAAAAGCTGGATTCTAAACAGCTCATTACGCACCATTTTGCTCTCAGTGATATTATAAACGCCTATGATACATTTCAAAATGCGGCAAGGGAAAAGGCGTTAAAAGTTATTCTGACCAATTAAATGTGCTACAGGGCTGGGTTTCTGGCCCTGTATGTAAAATTCTTTGGAACTAACATTACGTTAACACGGCTATCTATAACCCATTGAATGTATTTAAAATCACTAACGATCTAATTGCCTAACCCTTATGAAAAAGATTAATTTGTCCAAACTGCTATCACTAACGACGATTCTTGTTGTTGCAATCGTCCTTTCCTGTACAGACCACACCGAGCCCGACCCACAGACCGGATGCAAACTGGTGAATGGGACTGCGAGGCTTTATCCGTGTGAATTTGAAATTCTGAAAGTAGAATTTTGCGACAAGTTAAATATTACGGACATCTTCGGAACAGTCACGCCAGAAAATCCCAATATTACCTTGCCTTTAAGCTTTGCCTGGAGTAACTTTCATCCTTCCCCCGGTTTCATAGATGCCACATTTAAAGTCAAGATTCACATCAAACGAATTTCCAATCCGGCCTTCAGTACTTCTTATCAGTATATAATGCCTAAAGTCATTCGCCAACTACCAGTCGGCCCGAATGCATTTGGCATTAGTGGTTTCCCTCCGGTATTTCCACCATTGCCTGTTGAGTTGAATATGGCGTTGAATGAAACCTCCATCGTTTTTGCTGACGCTTCGTATCACGCCAGCGAACAGATTTTACCACCATTGAATAAGCCGGTATATTCAGACGTCTCTGGTAATGTCCTTTACCTGATCTATAATATGGCCACCGCTACTGCTCTGGCCAATGCCCCCAATAACTACCCGACCATTTTGGACGTTGCAGAAAGTCATATTGCAATTAATCCGACATTGGTTGAATAAACCCATATAACCATGAAAACCGTACTGGTTGCCACAGATTTTTCGCAAGCGTCGGCCAATGCCCTGGAATATGCCCTTAGGCTCGCTGATGGCCTGAGTACCGGGGTAGCTCTTTTCAGCTGCTATGAATACATTTCCCCGCCGGTTAATGAGGTTCCTGTGCTGATGACGATGGAAGAATTAAGAGACAGGACACTTTTGAAACTCACTGAAACGGTGAACCATATCGAGCGTAATGACAGGGCCAGGGTCGATGTTTACTGTAAGCCCGGTTTTGCCGCAGAAGCCATAGCGGAGATCGCCAGGGAGTTAAATGCGGAACTGATCATTACTGGGATGAAGAAATCAGCGAAGGGATTGCGCCGGCTATTGGGCAGTACAGTTACTGAGCTTGCCAGAAAAACACAAATCCCGATGATCGTCGTGCCCGAGGAGGCCCGTTTCAATGGGTTGAATTCTATCGCATTGGCTAATGAAGGTGACCTGACGCAGGATTCTGACAAAAACACACTGGCCACCTTGCGAAAAATAGCAGAGCACTTCCAGTCAAGACTTTTCATTGTGAGGGTAGCAGAAGACAATTTGAACCAAGCTTGCGAATTGGTCAACCAGCCTACAGAACTGATTAATACCATCGGAGAACTTGATCCGGCCTTCAAATGCATTGCAGGAACAAGCATTCCCGAGGCGCTTAACGAATTCATAGACTATTATAAAATTGATTTGCTGGCACTTCTGCCTCACAAACATTCGCTGTTGGAAAGATTGTTTTTCAAGAGCACAACCCGCTCGATGGTTTTTGAAACGAGTATCCCGCTTTTGATCATGCCGGATTCCCGTATAACCTTAACGAGCCATACTACCCAGCATTGGGAGCAGATTATCTTATGAAGTTCCGTAAAGGATTATCTTTTTCTTGCTCCAAAACGAAACGTATATTGAAAAGCGGCGAAAAAGGTTCTTTGAACTGAGTATCTGGCTAAGCTGTGGCTATTCAATAGTGTGGCTCAGACGGTTTGCATAAACTACAGAATTGTCATTCAAAATGGCATACGCCCGGTAGTGGAAAAAGGTCCGGCCTGCGATGATATCTTTTAAATAAGTAAATTCATTGACCCCGACGGCCAGGTCTGTATCGAAGACGACTTTGTTATCATTGATCGTTGGTTCCAAATTATGATTTCCAACACCTCTGAAATATGCGGTATATACAACGCCATGCTCGGTTATGGGCTTATCTCCTAATGCATTGGCCTGGATTTTAAAAACGGTCGATAAGGTAGATGGCTGAAATGTCAAGGTCCGGATATCAACGACCGGAGAGGGAACGTCATGATCCTTAGTGCAGGCAGACAACAACATGACGGAGCAAAAAAGGAAAGCGTAGAATTTAATAGATACGTTTTTCATGGATTTTATTGGTTAAAGGGGAAAGATGGAACATATGTCAATTACATGAAACAATGCCAATGAGATAATCTCTGACCGCACTTAAAAAAATCGAAATGCGACAAATAAGCTGAATTAAATACTGTGTCTATTTGCAGCACCCGATCTTTTAAGATCAGAATGTGAATTGGTTTTTACAAGGGAATACATGGTTGCCGCAATAATCAAGTCGATCAAATTCTCTTCGCGGACACCGTCTATCCCATTTAGCATTCCTTGTTTGTTTAGCGGGTCTTTTTCGAATGCTGCAGCTACTCGGAGCAGTATGCGATCAGTTAGGCCTAATTCTTTTAAAATCAGCCTTCCAGGCAGGAAAAAGATGTTGCTACGATCTGTGATCAGTCTGGGAATATTGTCTTTTACAATGAGGCTTTGCGTTTTTTCATCTGAGTCAGGCGTGGCACATACAATGAATACAAAAAGCTTTTTCGCACTTAACACATTGAAATGCTTTGTCAGAAACGAACTGAGCAACAGCTTGCCATAGTAGACTGAGCTTCCGATGATAACGAAATCGTACCTACTTAGCAGCTCATCCGTCATCTGGTCGGCCTCCTGATACGCTAAATCGAGCTCCTGGCCAAGCCATTGTGCATACTGACGGGTTGCACCGTACTTTCCTTTGAAAACTATGATCCCTTTTTTCATGATTTCTATCTGTGAGCGATGAATAATGGAGTCTTTAGCTCTGTCATCAGTGTATCGGCCATGCTGATTTTGAACCAACGCGACACCATGCTTCTGTGATAAGCACCCAGTACGATTAGCTCGTCCTGATGTCTGTTTTTTAGGTATTTCACAATCTCCACAGCTGGCTCACCAGGGATTACTTTGTAAGAAGCATCCGGAAAATGGCGCTTCATGAACTCTTTCATCAGACGGTTCTCCGGCAAGTGCAGATCCTGATCATCAGGCTTAATTGAAAGCACCTCGACGGGCATTTTCTTGAAAGGGGCCAACAGATAGCTGAACATCTTGATCGCATACACTGACGACGGGCCTCCGTCGTAGAGCAGAATAATTTTTTCAATGTTTTCAAATTCTCGTGGAACGACCAGCACAGGGCATTCGGAATTCTCAAGCAAATTTCGGACGAAACTTGTCGGAACATCCTGCTCGAAGCGGGAAAACGTTTCATGCTTGTTGATCACAAGCAAATCTGCATAGATACTTTCATGCAGCAGTTGCAGCAGGGCCTCTTTATTACCCTGATGGACGCTGGAATTGATTTTAGCGAGGCGGCAGGTTTCCATGAAGCTGGCGACCGACTGTTTTTTTGTGATCCTGTCGCGCTCACTGAGCTCATCCGGATCGTCTTCCACTGGTGCATTTTCAAAAGCGAGATCATAAACCGTAAAGCTATGGTAGTTGATATCTTCGTTGAACACGCCTACTAAATGCCCATTAATTTCTCTGGTCAGTTGGGCTGCATATTGGGTTGTGCTTTCAGCGTATTTTAACCCGTCAATTGCTGCAATAATCTTTTTCATCGCCGTGTGACTTTTAGTGAAATGGTTTTCGTGATGCTAAATGTATTACCATAAGTATCAGTGATGAATGATTATCGTCAAGCAGGGAAATGATGGTCGTCATGTACGCTTCCCTAAAAACAGAATGCTGATACAAAGAGAAAGACCTAGGGCAGACTTGTCTTGTATGGATTGCAGACATCTGATTCTTTTTAATCAGAATGCACTATGACTAAGATCATTACGCGATAGTTGGAGCCTCTCTATTTTTGATACATGAGTTAAGTTAAGGTCGCGAAACATTTAAATCGATAAAATAATCGGTAATGTTTCTGACAGATTGTGCCTACGAGTTACCAAGTCTATGTTTACTTCTTGTCTGCTGTTTATCAAATAACTACCTTCGTATGGATAAGTTAAATGTTATTGGATCTTTACGGGAGATAACGCGGCAAATGGAGATGCTGGACGCGCTTTTTAGACATGCCACCGAAGGGATTATTGTTGTAAACAGCGAGGGGACCATCGTAATGCTGAACCCTATGGCGGTTGAACTTTTCGGCTATCAACAGATGGAACTGAAAAGCCTGAAGATTGAAGACCTAATTCCCGCAAGGTTTGCAGCAAAGCATGTGCAGCATCGGGGCAATTATTTTGCTGAGCCCAAAGCCCGCGGGATGGGAAGCCAGATGGAGCTTTATGCCAAACGCAGCGATGGGAGCGAATTTCCTGTTGAGGTCAGCCTAAGCCCTTTCCAGACAAGCGAAGGGCAGTTTGTGGTTGGTTTTGTCATCGATATTACCGAACGGAAAAAGCAGGAGAAGAGGATTTTGGAAGCTAACCTGGAAATTCAGAAACTTAACGCAGAACTAGAAGAACGGGTGCAGCAGCGGACCATCGAACTGGCCAAAGCCATCAGAGCGGTTGAAGAATCACAGCAGGAGGTCGTCAGGGCCTTGGAAAAGGAGCGTGAACTTAATCAGATGAAAAGCCAGTTTGTCACCATTGCATCCCATGAATTCAGGACCCCACTTGCGACTATTCTCTCTTCTTCATCGCTGATTGGTAAATACACAGCCACTCAGGACGACGACAAAAGGCAAAAGCACATACAAAGAATTAAATCGACAGTCACTAACCTGACTGAAATATTGAACGATTTTCTTTCCATCGGCAAATTGGAGGAAGGTAAAATGCAAAATATCCCGGTTTTAATTGATTACAATGAATTTTGCATTAACCTGATCGATGAGGCATCGGGATTATGCAAAGAAGGGCAAAAAATCCATTTTAAATACGAAGGTAAACCCCAGGTTTGGCTCGATAAACAACTGCTCAGGAATGTGCTCTTTAATTTGCTTTCAAATGCAATAAAATATTCGAGCGAACACAAACAAATTTTTTTCAAAACAGCAGCCCGTGCCGAATCTGTCTGTATCCAGATACAAGATCAGGGAATAGGAATTCCTGAAAATGACCAACGGCATATTTTTGATCGTTTTTTTCGGGCAAACAACGCCGGGGCTATCCAGGGTACAGGTTTAGGTCTGAACATCGTCAAAAGTTATATAGAGCTAATGGGAGGTACTGTGACGCTGTCCAGTCAGCTAGGGATGGGGACCAGCTTTGCAGTTTCGCTTCCGCTTACTGTCCCTGTGGAGCTGGCAGCGGAACATGTCTGACCGGGCTTGTTTCATCTGATTAACTGATAAACTTGGAAACAAAGACTATTCTATTGATTGAGGACAACCCCATGATGCGGGAGAATACCGCCGAGATTCTCGAGCTGGCAAATTATAGCGTTTTAATTGCCCAAAACGGCAAGGAAGGGGTCCAGATAGCCGCCCAGTCCAGACCAGACTTGATTATTTGCGATATTATGATGCCCGAGCTCGACGGGTATGGGGTGTTGCACCTGCTTGGGAAGGACGAAAAGACAGCCCACATCCCTTTCATATTTCTGACCGCGCGAGCCGAAAAGCAGGATTACCGGAAGGGAATGGTCATGGGAGCAGATGATTATCTGACCAAACCTTATGACGATATCGAGCTGCTGAATGCGGTGGAAACGCGGTTGAATAAAAACGATAGCATTCGCCGCTCTTTTCAAAGATCAGCCGCAGGCTTCGATGAGTTTCTTGCAGAAGCCAGTGAATTAGGCGGACTTGGAAACCTGGCAGCAAACAAAAAGGTAAAGAGCTTAAAAAAGAGGGATACGTTATATGCCGAAGGAAGTTATCCCGTCAGCCTCTACTTTTTATTAAAGGGTAAGGTCAAGGAATATCGGTGCAATGACCATGGAAAAGAGTACATTACAAATTTATACAAGGAGGGTGATTTTTTTGGTTACCTGGATTTGTTACAGGCCGAGCCATATCAACAGACAGCGGTCTGTCTGGAAGCGTCAGAGGTCGCCATTATTCCAAAGGAAGATTTTCTAAAACTTCTTCAAGGCAGTCGGAACGTTGCTTTCAAGTTCATTAGGATGCTTTCAGATAATGTTAAAGACCAGGAAGAAAAACTACTGCATCTGGCCTATAATTCAGTTAGGAAAAGGGTTGCCCAGGCGCTGGTATCACTTGTGAACCGCTACCATGATGATAAATCCAAACCCTTTTCAATGGCGATCTCCCGGGACGACATAGCATCTATGTCTGCAACCGCTACTGAGACAGTGATCCGGGTTCTTTCGGATTTTAAAGGTGAACGTCTGCTAGAGATGAAAGGAAGCACGATCACAATCCTGGAATATGACAAGTTGGTCAGAATGCGCAACTGAGTGTATTTTTTAACGGCTATCTTTCGGTAATGATGGAGCCGTCTTGCAAGGTAAGATAGGTTTTATGCTGCTTGCCATTTCTGACAAAGCCTATCCGCACGCGCTGGCCAGGAGAAGAGCGGGCGACAAATTCGCTGAGTTGGGCCCTGGACTCGATAGGATGTTCTTCAATTCGGGTAATGATATCGTTGCTTGTTAAGCCCGCCATCTGTGCAGCTCCATCGGTTTCTACACTATCAATAAGAATCCCGGCGACGATTGGCGTGTTTAGTGTGCTGGCTTTTTCAGCGTCCATTTCACTTATTTTCATTCCGAAGCTGCCGCGGCGCGCCTGACCATAATTGAGCAGGTCGTCGGCTGTCTTTTTGACGACCTCAACGGGAATAGCAAAAGAGTAGCCTGCGTATACCCCGTTAGGTGACGCTATTGCCGCTACAATGCCGATAAGCCTCCCGGAGACATCTACTAACGCCCCGCCACTATTGCCTATATTGACAACGCCGTCAGTCTGAAGGTAGGATTGTAGCGTCCAGCGGTCTGTACTTTGAGCAATGTTTCTGGATTTAAAGCTGATAATGCCTTGGGTGACCGTCGAGGTGAAGCTGAGCGGGTTGCCGACTATCAACGCAATATCGCCGATGGCAACCGAATCAGAGTTGCCAAAATCTAAGAAAGGCAGACTGTTTGCATTGATTTTCAGTAGCGCAAGGTCAGTAGACTTGTCTGTTCCAACGACCCGGGCGGCATAGCTGCGGCGGTCACTGAGGATTATGTCTATTTTATCTGCTCCATTGATTACATGGTAATTGGTGATGATGTAGCCATCATCGCTGATCAGGACGCCGGAGGCGCTGCCGGTTCGGTCTTCATAGCTGTCACTGGTAGGGAGAACATATGGGCTGACGTATTCCTTATTAAAAAACTCATAATAAAAATCAGGCACCCGGAGTGGCGCTTGCTGGAGGAAAACCGATTTGATCTTCACTGTTGCCAGCGTTGATCTGCGTGCTGCATCCCGAAAGTTCATGGGGCCTTCCGGCACCTGTATTGGTTTCACCGTTTGGCCGGCTCGGGCAGTCTTTTGTTTTAAAGCGAAGGAACTACTTTCGCGGCGGGTTATTCTTCCGGCTAGCTCCTGTCCTTGTCCCCGACAGTCTAATAACAGTATGGAAAACAAAAATGGCCATAGCCAGATGAGCGGGGGGTTTGTGTTGGCCAAGTAGGTATTCATGATCAGAGTTCGGGGAAAGAATAGATATTTCCTAAACCGTACTGCGAAGTTTTGAATTAAGTAGCTTAATACCGCTGACAAACAATTGGATTGATCATGATCTTTGTCATGACATTCTGATGGTATAGCAGCGAAATTGGTCATATTAACCAAACCGAAATGTTTTATGGTCCGCTATTTGTTTTTCTCGCTGATGATGGTCCATGGGCTTATTCACCTCATTGGGTTTTTTAAGTCTTTGGAATCAAGCGATGGCCTGGCAGGCAGATTTACCGGCATTTTTTGGCTGATCTGTTCGATTTGCTTTTTGATTTCTGCGGTTGTGTTTTTTCTTCAGAACAGCAGTTGGGCCTGGATTGCGATCGCTTCTCTGATAGGCTCTCAAATTTTGATTTTATCGGTGTGGCAGGAGGCTAGATTTGGCACAGTCGCAAATGTTTGTATTCTTCTGGCAGCGATTTTGACACTTGTGGTTCAACAGATCAATGTAATATTCAGGGATTAACCAGCCAGCAGGTTTATAGCACATCATTTGCACTACGGATAGGTATGCTTTGGGACTCTCTGCAAATAATATAAGGCCAGTGCGGCCACTACCGGTGCCGGGAATGCTGCTCGCAGCCCCAAAGGTATCAGGGCGAGGCACAGGACCATGCCGCACCAGCAGCCCAGGATAAAAGCCTTGCCCTTTAGCATCATTGCCATCGCAGCCAGCCCCTGGCAAATAGCCGTTATCCATAGTATCGGTTTGGTGATTTCTCCCAGGGCCTTTCCAAGGAAAAGGTCATAGGGGACTGTAATGAATTCAGCTTCCTTAGCGTATAGCCACGACATTTGGGTGGCCAGCGAGATATTGAGCCAACACGATGCTGCAAAGAACAATGAAAATCCCACGCGTCCCACATGAGGGTGCCGGATGCAAAGCCAAAGAAGTAGCAGAGCGGCCGAATTGCCGCTGATATAAATAGCCCAGAAAACAAGCGGGGCAATCAGTGAATCTTCCATGATTTATCTTAATGAAGTAACAGATAACCATCCGGGCTGCCTTGATCCCTTAATAGGTGGTGCTTCCTACGGAAAACGACTGTCAATGAAAGTCACTACCTCGCCGTAACCTTGCCCCCAAAGTAAAGGCCCCAACAATTTTTTATTTATGATATCATCCAGGTACTTGCATGATCTGCATCACTTATAAATCCCTGTACGAGTGCTTATTTGCTTGCGGATCTTCGCCTGCCTGGCGGAGCATTCAAGCGCCTTCTAAATGCGGCAGAAATCATATTCAATCATCGCTAACCAAGCTAACCTTAAATTTTATGGATGGAAAAACAAAAACCGAAATCCTGGAAGAGCTATGGAGGGAAGCGCGTACGCGCTTTTCAAATCAACTGCTGCATCTTACGCAGCAGGATCTGACCAGGAAATTGAATGGAACTCAAAACAGCATAGGGTTTCTTATCAGACATGTCGGTGATGTCGAGCTCCTTTTTGCCAAAAATGTCTTTGGCGCTGACCTTCAAGTCAAAGCTAAAACCCTCATCGCCCAGCGGGACACCGGAGAATGGACGGACCTGGATGAACTAAATTCATATGTACAGTATGCTGCCCAGACCTTGGAGTCAAGTATTAGCAGTCAGACTGATCATGATTGGGAAAAGATCATCACCACAAAAGAATTCGGCAGCAAGACACTCGCCGAATCCTTAGGGAGGATTATCTCCCATACCGCTCATCATGGTGGCCAGATTGCCATCGTATTGAAATACGCTCCGGCGGCGGAAGCATCTTTTGTTTAAAAGTAGAAATGATGATTTGTAGACGAGATAAGGTTTCGGAGAATCTGAGGCAGAACATTTCATTAATTAGGGCCGACTATTTAGATGAACCGATTTAAGTTGTTGATATTCATCAATTTAAAACATTGTTTTGATCATCATTTATTAAATGCTGACAGGATAACTTTGACGTTTTGCCAGTGACCGAAGACTATAAAATTGTGTCGCCAAACCGGAACAATAGGTCTAGTATTTAAACCAAATCATCATACTGCTATGAAAACAACTTACCTTTTCACCTGTTTGCTATGCTCCCTCCTGCCTCTCGTGCTGATCTCCTGTACCGATCACCACGAGCCTGGTTTGGACAAAATGCGCGTAAGAACCTTGACAAGAGAAATACCGGCTGAACCTGGGGTCAAATACATCAGTTTGCTTCAGTATGATTCCCAGGGCAG
Organism: Dyadobacter sp. MSC1_007; assembly: GCF_023667495.1. GTDB lineage: Bacteria > Bacteroidota > Bacteroidia > Cytophagales > Spirosomataceae > Dyadobacter. Next base: position 57,744 of record NZ_JAMOZL010000014.1, on the reverse strand, counting down.
GCTAGGGACTGTATTTACTTATCAGACTCCGGATAGCGCTATTTCCCCAACCCAAGCCAGCTCCTATCAATACGACCAGCAGGGTAGGTTAAGCCAAATGGATAGAACATTAAGCCAGGGAGGATCTGAGCGGTATGTTTATTCTTATGACCAGACTGGCAAGCCATCGAAGATCAGGTATACTGGGGCGGACAACGAGTTTTATGATTTTACTTTTAATTATGATAGTGATGGGAGTCTTCTGTCCACCAGAAGACACTTCAATTACTTTAGTGCCTTGTCTTTTGAGCAGGTCTACGCCTATACATTCAGTTTAGGGAACGTGAGCTCGCTGGTCTCAACCACTACGGTAGTCAAAGCGGTTCCAGGTACCTCAGTAGTCGCAACATTGCTCGTTTACGATGGCCATCCCAATCCATTTTATGGAACAGTCCTAATTCCGGCGCCTACAAAGATAGGTGCTCCCTCGACAGGAAATTTTGGTCAGTACACTTATTACGGAGGCATTGATAACTTCCTTCATATGAGCAAGAATAATCTGGTCTTATCCCTTGTGAAGGGTTTTTCACAAACCTCTTACGAGTATACATACACTGCCTCCGGCCTGCCGGTCAGTCGACGGACGTTGGTCAAAGCTATGCTGGACCAGCCCGCTGTTTTGCAGGAAACGTTGCTCTATGAATATGAGAAGTATTAAAGCTGCAGGGCAATCCCTTTTTTTGATTTAGGTTCAGTATGCGGTACCCGCTATAACGAATTGTCAATTTGTCTGATGCCCAGGGGTTTTGCAACAGGAGCTGATAACCCGAATTTAAAAAAGGAGCGGTTGAAGCATCCGCTCCTCGGTGCATTCGGACGGCCTATCTATTAGGATTGTTTTAAATGGTAAACCAGCAATGGCAGATGTGTATCCAGGCTTAGTTTTTTGGTCAGCCCCCCTCCGTTGAGCAGGACCTGAAGGAAATTCCGGTCGCGGTTGCAGACCACCAGCAGGTCGGCCTTGATTTTATCGCAGTAATCCTCCAACCCGCCCATGACACTGTCTGCGGCTTTAACAATGATATCCTGGGAAGGAATGTCAAACAACTGCCTGATTTCCGCAATAAACTGGCTGTCGGGTTGGATGTTTAACTGCTCATCTGAGTTGATTTTGAGCAGGGTAAGATGTGCTTTCAATTGCCTGATCAGCGCCGCGACTTCAAGCAGGACGTCTTTCTCATCAAACTCCAGTTGGGTGGCATATACGATTTTTTTGAATTCTATGATCTCGGCCTGAGGTGGCACGATCAGTACAGGACAATGTGCGTCGAGCGCAATTCCGGTTGCCGAGCTTCCGATCAGCTTGTCCAGAAAACCACCCAGACCGGTCCTTCCCATCACCACCAGATCGGCCGCATTCTCCCGGGTCCTCTTTAGTATGGCTGGCTGAATACCATCTGTTTCCCATACGGCTTCGGCCCGGTAGCCTTGTTGCCGGGCCGAGAGGACCATTTCTGTTAGCTTTTCGCGGTAAGAATCTTCCAGTTGCTGGTAGATTGGCAGTGAACCGGTGTATTCGGGTAATGCGATGTGCTCTATAAAAGGCTGATACACATACATAATCAGTAGCCTTGCGCCGGTTTTATCGGCTAGCAGCTTGGCAGCAGCAAGTGCTTTTTGGGAATTCTCTGAAAAATCGACAGGTACGAGGATGGTTTTCATGGGTTGGCCTGGGTTATAAAAAATGCGATGTTGGATTCATTTGCAAAGATTCATCGCATATTGAGCCGGAGGAATGATATTGGTCAGCTTACAGCCTGATGCGAATCTTTTTATCGAAACGCAATATTAAGAGCCTGGATATTAGGTCAAAGAACTGACGCTGATCAGTATTTGCATTGCTGGCCGTCATGTTCAAGGCCTATTGATCCTGGTAGATTTGGCCTGTAAAAAGCGCAAGCAGCATGGCAACAGAAAAACGCATAACTTCTATTCATGAAATCGATCTAAGCCCTAAACCGGGCAAGGTCTACTGGACTGACAGCAGTCGTGAATGGCGGGAGGAATTTATTTATTTTTTGCTGGTCGACCGCTTTCATGACGATCTGGACCGGGTGACCAATACTGTTCCGGGCAGGCAAAAGGGTTTTGGTAGCGCACAGCAGCTACAAAAGACCTGCGGCGGAACGCTCAGAGGTATAACCAGGCATCTGGATTACATCAGGGACCTGGGCTGCACAGCATTATGGCTGAGCCCGGTGTTTGAAAATAACGATGCTTCCTACCACGGGTATGCCATTCAAAATTACCTGAATATCGATCCCAGGTTTGGCAGTCGTCAAGATCTGGCCGATCTGGTTGAAAAGGCCCATGACTTTGGCATCAGGGTGTTTCTGGACATTGTATTACACCACTCGGGTGATAACTGGTCCTATCCAGGCGACTATGATTACTATTATTACCAGGGTGCGGTTTTTCCCTTTTCCAAGTGGAGGTCGGATGACGTCCCGCTGCCGGTCGAACTTCGTAACCCTGAGTTGTACTGGCGGAAGGGGCGGATCCGGAATTTTGACACTTATCCTGAAACCCGGGAGGGGGATTTTGCCGGTTTGAAAAGTTTCAAAAACGACACCTCCCCAGAAGCGCTGCTGGTTCAGCAGATACTGACTAAAATACATTGTTACTGGATCAGAGAAACGGATGTGGACGGCTTCCGGATCGATGCCGTCAAGCACATGGGGGAAGAGACCATTAGCCAGTTCTGCTCACACGTAAGGGAATATGCCTATCTGTTAGGTAAGCGGGACTTTTTTCTGTTTGGCGAACTGGTCGGCCCAGAAGAAATGTACAACCGCTACATCGGCCCTAAGACTTCGGTGACCGTTGAGGATAAGGCAATCTATTTCGGTCTGAACTCGGTATTGGATTTCCCTTTATACCACATTTTGGCAGACGTGATTTGCGGATTGTCAAAGCCGCAGCGGCTTATCGAGCGTTATGAATCACTAAGGAAAAATGCGATGAGCAGGGGCGAGTTTGGCGAATTCCTGGTGACTTTCATCGATAACCACGACCAGGTTGGCCAGGTATTCAAAAAGCGCTTCGGAAACGAGGCCTCCGAAGACCAGATCATTGCCGGCGTAGGATTTTTACTTTGTGCGCTGGGAACCCCTTGTATTTACTATGGGACCGAGCAGGGGTTTGACGGCGCGGGCGCCGAAGATTTTAATGTCCGGGAGTCGATGTTTAGCCTGGGAGGCAGCCCGGTAAATGCTTTAAACAAAGTCTGCCGGATCTATCAGCAGATCGCCGTTTTGGCCAGAATTAGAAAAGAGAGTCCGGTGCTCAAATTCGGAAGGATGTATATGCGCAAGTTATCGGTAGATGGGAAAGATTTTTCGTTGCCGACATTCGAAAAATGCCTGCTGGCATTCTCGCGGGTTTTATATGACCATGAAATGGTAATCGCTTATAATAGCTCTCTGGTCGAGCAGGACGAAGAATATGTACGGGTCGACCCTTTGCTTAATCCGCAGGGAAGCGTCTTTACGTTTATTTATGGCCAATCCGGCAGCATGAATGTTCTGACTAATGAGGAGGGCAACCACCACTTTATCAAGCTGCGGCTTGCGCCTGCCCAGTTTGTTATATTAAGTAATAAAACCACGGCACCTTCGCTTGAAAATATGACCTGAGAGATGCCCCGTTTGGGGAACTGACCATACTCATAAATCCAGGAAGCGCGGGTCATACGTCCAGTTGGCTCAGAAAGCTAATTTTACAACAACCCGGTCGGCCGTGCGGGTTGCAAGGTTTGATGTGGCAGCACAGGTGGCGTATATCCACCAAGGTTAAAATGCCGCTGCCGTACTATCAAAACCTTGAACTTGTCTTTTTAACCTAAACTGATCATACCATGAACGCCATTTACACTTCCGTCGTCAAAGCGGTTTCCGGCATTTTCGGAAAGCCTAAAACCGGTCCCAGCGCAAGTACTTTTTCAAACAGGCCCGATGATTTCCACGCTTTTTTGAACAGGGTCAAAATCAATGCAAACCGTATTAAGTAACAGCAACAATGAACACGGACCAGTCATATACTAAAGAGCGTGTTTCCGGCAAGGCCCATTTTAAAACCTCAGGACCTTTAAAGTGGGTATTTACAGCAGGCGGCCTGGTGTTCATAGTTTTGCTTACCGGCAGGCTGAACCTATACCTTCAATTTAGCGGGGAAGTGGCAAAGCTTTTGGCGAATTCACAGGATATTTCCTCCCGCAGGTTTGCTTATGTTCAGTTGGAGGGCCTTCCCAGGCCGGTCCAGCAGTATTTCAGGCACGTTCTCAGAGAGGGCCAGCCTTACATCAGTAACGTGCACCTTTTGCATGAGGGGATTTTCAAGACCGATTTGAAAAAAGATTGGATCGATATCCGGGGCGAGGAATACTTTTCGGCAGACAGACCGGGCTTTGTCTGGAAAGGCAAAACGGTGGCATTTACGGCCCGGGACATGTTTCTGGAAGGGAAGGGGCGACTGGTGGTGTCGCTTTTCTCTCTTTTTAAAGTCGAGGATAGCCAGGGTGCGAGATATAACCGGGGCGAGTTGTTGCGCTGGCTTGGAGAAAGCGTTTGTTTTCCTACCAATCTGTTGCCCTCTAGCGCGCTGGCCTGGTTCCCTATTGACGATTATACGGCAAGGCTGGAATATAATTACCAGGGCATGGTGCTGAATTATATTGTTTTTTTCAATGATGCCCATGAGATCTCCCAAATGCACGCGATGCGCAATATGGGTGATGGTCCAAGACAAAAATGGGTAACCAAGCTAAGCAAATACCAACAGCGGAACGGTGTCCTGATCCCGACCGTGTTGGAAGCCGGATGGCAGTTAAAAGAAGGATATTTTCCTTATGCCAAATTTACAATCAGCCGGATCGACTATAATCGACAGATCTAAAATAAGTGGATCTGTGGGCGTAAGCGCTATGTACTGGGACTTCACCCCAAAAGCAACCGACAGAAAATCAGATAATGACCAATAGACTTTATCATCAGCAACCGGCAGAATCAGCGGGTAGCCTTCGCGTGTTGGCGCCAGAGAACAGCATTCATCAATTGCCTTTGCCGGAGCTGTACACACAATTAGAAAGTAGCCGGGATGGGTTGAGCATGGAAAATGCTACCCTTCGTTTGAGACAGAAGAAAACAGCAGAACAGAAGACCAGATCAGGTTTTGGAAAAGGACTTGAAATATTCCTTAGGCAGTTCAAGAGCCCCGTGGTCCTACTTTTGGTCATTGCCATTTTATTGTCAGCTGTTCTGGGTGAGATTTCTGATACGCTGATCATTTTTTGTATCCTGATGGCATCAGGCTTGCTTAGTTTCTGGCAGGAGTGGCACGGGGGAAAGGCAGTCGAGCGCTTACAGAAAATGATTGAGCTTAACACAACCGTCTTGCGGGATAATGGCATCCGTATTCTGAACACCGCTGAGATAGTGACCGGTGACGTTGTTTTGCTAAAAGCAGGTGATATTATCCCTGCCGACTGCCGGATACTGGAAAGTGACGAACTGCATGTCAACGAAAGCGCTTTGACAGGAGAAAGCTATCCCGCAGAAAAAACAGCGGGAATCGTCGCTGGCAGCGCGCCGCTGGGCAAAGTCTTTAATTGTCTTTGGCAAGGAACTAATGTAGTGAGCGGGACAGCCCGGGCCATAGTGGTTAACACCGGTAGCGATACAGTTTTTGGACAGATCCGCATGAGCCTTTCAGAAACTCCTGAAACAGCTTTTGAGAAAGGGATTAAACAATTCGGTTATTTCCTGCTGCAGATCACGCTCACCCTGACGATAGTCATTCTAGCCGTCAATGTTTATTTTGGTAAACCCCTTCTGGACTCAGTGTTGTTTTCCCTTGCCCTGGCCATTGGAATGGCACCTGAGTTGTTGCCGGCCATTATGACTGTCGCTATGTCCTCCGGCGCGGCTCGAATGATGAAAAAGAAAGTAATCGTCAAAAAGCTTTCTTCTATATTCAACCTGGGCGAAGTTACGGTCCTTTGTACCGATAAAACGGGTACCGTCACCGAAGGGGCCGTCAAGGTCGGCGGTATTGTCAACATCAGCGGTATCACGGATCAACAGGCCATGCAGTATGCATATCTGAATGCAGTCATGCATCAGGGGTTCAGTAACCCTGTTGATCAGGCTATCAGCATGCTGCCGGTGGAGGCCAACGGTTTTTTACGCGTCAATGAAGTACCTTATGATTTTATTAGAAAAAGGCTGAGCGTTCTTGTAAGGAAGGGAGATGAATACATAATAATCAGCAAAGGCTCGCTCGAAGGTATCCTGGCGGTTTGCTTGACCATAAAAAATGGAGCAGGCGAAATACAGCTGCTGGACGCTGAAAAAAGGAAAAAGATCAATGAGCAATTTCAGGCGTATAGCTCTGATGGTTACCGGGTGCTGGGTCTGGCAAGCAAAGCATTTGATGGTGACAGAATGTGCAGGGAGGACGAATATGGTATGACCTTCCTGGGTTATATCCTGCTGGAAGACCCTCTTAAGCAATCCAGCGCAGCATCTATTCAAAAGCTGCGTCAAATGAACGTCTCAGTGAAAATTATCACGGGGGACAACCGGTTTGCGGCCATGCATATTGCCCAAAAACTAGGAATCAGCAAGGACCGGATCCTGACCGGAGAAGAGCTGGATACCCTCTTGCCTGACGGCCTTTTGGTAAGGGTTTTGAAAACGGATGTTTTTGCTGAAATAGAACCGCATCAGAAAGTGCGGATCATCAAGGCACTCCGGCAGGCGGGAGCTGTTACCGCCTACATTGGCGACGGCATTAACGATGTAGCTGCCATCAATGCGGCCGATGCCGGTATTTCTACCCATAATGCGGTGGACGCTGCCAAACAGGCAGCAGACTTTGTGCTGATGGAAAAAGACCTTTCCGTGCTGGCTGATGGCATTCAGGAGGGTAGAAAATCTTTTGCCAATTCGATGAAGTACATTTTTATCAGCACCGGGGCCACCTTCGGAAACATGTTCAGTGTAGCAGGGGCATCTCTGCTGCTTCCTTTCCTGCCCATGTTGCCTAAGCAGATCCTGCTCACCAATTTCATTACCGATCTGCCCGCACTGGCCATAGCCTCAGACCACGTCGATGGGCAACAACTTTTAAGGCCAGGGAAATGGAATATCAAACTCATTGTGAGATTTATGGCCGTTTTTGGCTTGCATAGCTCATTGTTTGACTTTTTAACTTTTTACATCCTTTATTTTCACCTTAAACTAACTGGTGCCTCTTTCCGGACGGGATGGTTTGCGGAATCGGTCGCTACCGAGCTGCTTATTTTGTTGGTTGTCCGGACCAGAAAATCCTTTTTAAAAAGTACCCCCGGAAAAATGCTGTTAACCATTGCAATCCTATCTCTGATTTTCACATTGTGGCTTCCGGGGTCTGTTTTGGGTACCGAGTTAGGACTGGTTGCACTGGCATCCGGGCAAATCCTGCTGATTGCCGGGATTCTGGTGGTGTATGTTATCACGGCGGACTTGCTAAAAGTATGGTTTTTTCGATTTAATAGGAGTTGATTATCAACCTTTTAGTAATTCAGTGAGCAATGTCATTTTTTGTCAAGATGCAGATCATCGCTCGCGCGGTGCGGCTGATGTAATTTTAGATATGCCTTTGAATCGAGGCATAGATCCCAAATAAATATACTTTGATTATGAAAAAGATACTTGTTCCATGTGATTTTTCTGCCGCTGCAAGGCACGCCTACCGGTTTGCAACCGAGATAGCCGGTATTAACAACGGGGAGGTAATTGTGGTAAAGGCCATTGAGCTGCCTAATCTGTATGGAAACGGGATGCCCGGGCAACCTTACTCTTTTGTAGATCCGGTGGCAGTAATTAGTGAGTGGACGCAGGCTGCGGAAAAGGATTTTGAAGTGATGAAAAAAGCCGTTGGCAGCACCTTTGCGAATGCAAGTTTCCGGGTGGAAACAGGAGATGTTACCGACACGATCCTGCAAATGATCCAGGCCGAAGAAATAGATTTGGTCGTGATGGGTACCAACGGTGCCGATGGCCTGAAAGAGTTTTTCGTGGGGTCTAACACCGAAAAAATTGTGCGTTCTTCCCCGGTGCCCGTGTTTGCAATCCATAACGCCTTGCATGTCTCCGATGTCAAAAACATCATCTTTCCAACCTCCCTGGATTTGACCCAGAATACACTGATTGAAAAGATTAAAGGCTTACAACAGCTCTTCCATGCGGTCATTCATGTGTTATATATCAACTATTTCACTACAACCCTGGTTTCTGACAGCGAAGCCCAGGCCAGTCTGGAAAGCTACGCCAGGTTTTATAACCTTGAAAATTATTGCCTGCATGTAAGCCGCTCGGCAAATCTGGAAGAGGGCATAGCCGCGTATGCCGAGCGGATCCCGCATTCGATCATTGCCATGGCCACCCATGGAAACAAAGGGCTTGCCCATCTGCTGATGGGAAGCATTGCCGAAGATGTGGTCAACCACGTCAGTGAGCCTGTATGGACCTATTCGATAGTTCAAAGCTGAGATATCAACCTAAAAACTCAGAAACCATGGAAACATGTATTGCCGATGAAGAGCTCGCCAAACACATCCGAAACCTGCTGCACAGGGACATCCGGATTGATGATAAGGATATCCACGTAACCGTTCGCGCAGGCTGGGTTTTTCTGGACGGCCAGGTAGATTTTGAAAGTGACAGGGACCTTGTGCAATCATGTGTCGAAGAGATCTTCGGCGTATGCCGGCTTACTAATAATCTGACATTTCCACGTGTCCATACCCATTCGTCATCCGATGGAAATCCTTATGAAGATCGGGCCAATATTGGTGCCCTGTGATTTTTCTGCTTCTTCACTTGCTGCGTTGAGGTTTGCCTCAGAGCTCGCTGCCCGTTACACGGCACAACTGATCGTGCTGACGATTTTAGACTCTGCTCAGTCGGAAGAGAAGGCACAAGAGGAAGTTTTGAAAGGGCAGTTTGGCCAGGCCGCAACAGTATGTTCTGCAAACGGTCTTAAAATCAGGCAACTGATCAGCAGAGGGAAATTCGTGCCTGTCGTGCTCGAAACAATCGCAAAGGAGAAAATCGGCCTGGTCGTACTTGGAACAAAAGGCTCGAGAGGATGGGATGGCCTTTTTATGGGCTCCCATGCTGAAAAGATTGTCAGGACCTCGCCCGTGCCCGTGATTGCCGTTCGGGGAGAGTCCCATCTGGATCAAGTCCGCAACATTGTTGTGCCTTGCAATATGGCCGAAGATGAAAACAAGGCGGCTAAGGGTATTAAAGACCTTCAGCTATTATTGCATGCGCATGTTCATTTGCTATATGTAAATATCCTCGGAACTGAAAATGAAGACGAGCCCCTAAAACAACTGCGCGAGTATGGCGCAAGGCTCGGATTGGTGAACTACACGGTAAATGTCTCCTATGCGGCCAGCGAAACAGAAGGGATCCTTCATTTTGCAGCTGAAATTGGCGCAGATATGATCGCGATAGCGACGCATGGAGAAAAAAGCCCGGCAAAAATGTACAGCCCAAGTATTGCGGCCGATGTAGTTAACCATGGGCGGGTACTAACCTGGACTTGCCCCATTGGCCGCTCGCCTGGTCTGATGGCGATGGATGGGTAGCCTCAACTGCTTTTCCACAATTATTTTTATTAACGATAAACTTGACTGAGATGACCTATCAATCCGAAAATCAAAAGATCACTTTTGTCTTGCCTTTGTATTTTGCCAAGGCTGAAATCACATTTACAAGGCAAACGGGCAATGAGAATATTACCATTCCGGTCACAGTAGGGGAAGGACCCCGCGTTAGTGTGTCCACCAGGAAATTCGAAAAAGGTTTTTGGCTGGCACAGCTCAACTGGTCTGTCGGCCGGTCCAGATATTGCAGTGAAGGGTGGTTCGAGATTGCTTGATCAAGCTCTGCAGTTAAAAAGAAACCTTACCCAATGGACAGGGCAAGGTTGAAGGGGATTTATTTTTTTGCTGCCCATTATTGATGGGCAATAAAAAGCGGGGTTTTGAGCTCGCGCATCAACACATCGGCCATGCTGGGGCGGAACCAGCGCGAAACAACGTTCCTACGGTTTGCACCCAATACAACAAGCTCATTTTGATGTTTGTTTTTAAGATATTTGACAATTTCGGTTTCCGCATCCCCTTCCAGGACCCTGTTTTCCGCCGGTGGGAAGTGGCGCTTCATAAATTCTTTCATCAATCGGCCGTCCGGCAGATGCTTGTTTTGCCCCTGGCTTTTGACCGAAAGCATTTCAATAGGTTTTTCTCCAAAGCAGGGCATCAGATAGCCAAACATCTTGATGGCAAAAACGGATGATGGCTCTCCATCATACAGCAAGGTAACCTGCTCTATGTCTTTGAACCCATCAGCGACCACCATTACAGGACATTGAACATCAATAAGCAGCTCTCTGATAAATGGGGTGGGAGCGTCCTGGGTGATGTGACTGAGGGTTTCCCGTTTGTCTATGACGAGCAGATCAGCATAAATGCTCTCATGAAGCAATTCTGCTAATGCGAAATTCGGTTCATGGTGGACGCTAAAAGTTATCCTGGCATCACAACAGATGTCGCTAAACGCTTCAATTGCCTTTGCCCGGTTTATTTTATCCTGCTCATTCATCTGACGCACCAGGTCTGGGGATGAGCCGGGCCTTGCAGCCAGTTCGTAAACAGAGTAGCTGTGATAGGTAAAGTCTTCCAGGAATACCCCCACCAAATGCCCGCCGGTCTCTCGGGCTACTTGCGTGGCATACCGGATGGCAGTCTGTGAAACTTTCAGGCCGTCAATGGCAACAATGATCTTTTTCATAAGAACTGTGCTTTAAGAATGAGCGATGAAAAACGGTAAGTCCAGGTTTTTAATAAGAGGTTCCGCGGTGCTATGGGAAAAAGCCTCGGACAGACTGTTCCGACCGTATGAACCCATGATCACAACGGTCTTTTTCTTATCGAACAAATAGCTGGAAAGCTCAGAGCTGGCTTTGCCATACAGTTTGTGGAAATGCACATTCGAATAGTGGCAACTGATCATCTGAGATAGTTTACCAATGTGAATGGGTTGCTCTGTTTCATTTTCCATCACCTGAACAATGGTAAGTTTACAATTTTCCAGCTCAGGTAGTAGGTAGGAGAATTGTTTGATAGCAAAAGCGGCCGCGGCACTTTCATCGTAGGCAAAAACGATTTCCTCAATTCTATTAAAATGCCTCGGTGCAACTACCACAGGGCATTCGGCCTTTCTGAGAAAATCTTTTACAAAATGCGTCGGCCTGGACTGGTCCGAAGACTGAAAAGCCAGATCATTACCTATGATGATCAGGTCGGCATATCTGCTTTCCGTCAGCACCTGGGTGAGTGGCAAGCCGGCATCCGGATGCACGCTGGAGAGAATACCTTGTTTTCCACATATTGCTTTGAATGTATCTATATTTTGATGCTGGTGGAGCTTACGCTGGTGGTAGCCGGGAAGATCACTCGTTACCATCGTTTCGGTGTAAGGCATTCCATAGGCTATTTTAACGGCCGGGGCCGGGTCGAGAACGTTATTCTCCAGGAAAATGCCGGTCACCCTGGATTCTGTCAGAGCAGCCAGGTAACACGCGAAAAGGATATTTTCTTGGTTGAGGTGATCTGCATCGATCACTAAAAGTATGTTTTTCATTTTGATAGAAATTGATCTTGAAGAATGAGTCAAATGGCCTGTCACTAACGTGACAGATCGGATGTTTACGAAAAGAGCTGATAGACCGGCTGGCTGGACCGCATAGTGGTGACCGGGTCCTTCTTCTTTTTCATAGACCCGGTTTCGGCCAGGTTTTTAAACCACTCAAAGGCCATTTCCAGCAAATGAGGGGTATGACCGCCTTTTTTACAGGCTTGGGTAAAATAATCTGATAACATATCCTGGTAGTCGGGATGTACGCAGTTTTGGATGATTGTCTCCGCTTTTTCCCTGGGGGCAAGTCCTCTCAGGTCAGCCAGGCCTTGCTCGGTTACAATGATGTCAACATCATGTTCGGAGTGGTCTACATGCGTAACCATCGGCACAATGCGGGAGATGGTGCCTCCCTTGCAGATCGATTCAGTCACAAAAATGCTCAGATAACTGTTTTGGGCAAAGTCGGCCGATCCACCGATCCCGTTCACGATTTGGCTCCCTGCAATATGTGAAGAGTTGACGTTGCCATAAATATCACATTCGAGGGCGGTGTTAATGGCAATTACGCCGAGCCTTTGTATTACTTCGGCGGCATTGGTAATATCTTGTGGTCTAAGCAGGATCTTGTGTTTGTATTTTTCAAAATCCCCAAAAATACGGGCATAACACACATCCGAAACGGTCATGGAGCTGCCGGATGCGAAATCGAGCTTTCCTGCGTCGATCAGGTCAAAGGTACTATCCTGTAAGACCTCCGAATACACGGTCAGATGTTCAAATTCGCTGTTGGCAAAGCCGTCCAGGACAGCATTGGCCACCTTGCCTATACCGGCCTGGATCGGCCGTAATGACCGGGTCAGCCGGCCGGCATTTACTTCTGCTTCAAAGAAATCCAACAGATGCCTGGCGATGGCACGTGTGGTAGGATCGGTTGAAACGATATCAGCAGGGCTATCTTTTAAGTTCGTAAAGACAATGCCCGCGATTTTATCCGGGTCACAGGGGATAGAACACTGACCGATCCGTTGCCATACATCGGTAATCGCAATGATGGCGCGGCCTGTTGCATCTTCCGGTAGGAAAATATCGTGGATACCCTGGATTTCCAGTGGTACAGCCTCATTGATCTCGATAATAACCTGTTTGGCCAAAGCAGTGAAGATGGCTGAGTTGCCCACTGAGGTGGTTGGGACAATACTTCCGTCAGCTTCAATCAAAGTAGCTTCAATGATAGCCACGTCAATGGAAGGCAAAAAGCCATTTTTGAGGTGGGCAGCCGTTTCACTTAGGTTCTCGTCGATGTACATCAGCGCCCCTTCGTTAATAATCGTCCGCATGACAGGGTCGGATTGAAAAGGCAAACGTAACGCCAAGGCGCCCGACGTTGCCAGTGTTCCGTCCGTGCCATGACCAAGTGAAGCCCCTGTCATGAGCGTTACCTGAAAATGATTCGAAGCAGCCCTTCCCGCCAACGCGTTTAATACCGCCTTGCTGTCGCCGGATTTGGTGAAACCGCTGGATGCCACCACCATTCCTTCCTCAATGAAAGATGCGGCCTGTTTTGCTGACATAATTCTTTCTGTCAGCTTCGTGTTTAGGATCCTGGATGAGTTAGACATGGCTGTTGGTTTTTGTAAAGTCTTTAAATGATGTTTGGGTAAATGCTTTTTCACCGATTTTGACTGTTTGCTGAAGCCTGAAAAGCGCGACGGCTAGAAGCAATGTCGCTGGGAAGGCTGCATATAGCCCAAGTGGGGCTATGGAAATACAGAAGACGATACCCGCCCAGCAACCGGTCCTGAGCAGCTGCCGCTTACCAAGCATGGAACTTGCGATGAGCAACTGGCAAAATGCAATGGTTAAAACCATCGGGGTGATAATCGGCTCAAATGCGCCCAGTATGAATTTTTTATAGGCGGGGATGGCCGTATCGGCATAATCCTGATAAGCCCAGGGAGCATCGATTGCGATATAGGTATTTGCAGCCGCCGCGGCTGCAAATACCAGCAGGAACATGTGCCGGGTGAACCGCACATGCTTTTTACTGGTCCCAATCAGGGTTACCGCGAAAGCATTGCTGATTAAATAGGCTGCCCAGGAAAAAGAGGAAGAGATTTCAAATGTTTCCATAATTGTAGATGGTTTGCCCTGTCAGGGGTGAGCAGATTGAATATGGTTGTAAATGTCTTTGTATACGTGAAGGCCGCTCCCCGGCCCTGCTTCAACCGTGGCGTAAGTAATAATGATCGGGACCGGCGCTGGCAATGGGAAGATTTTTGAGCCGATATTGTAATAACGTTCACCTGTAAACGTATCCGGTAAGAAATCCCGTTGCATCAGCAGATTGGCCAGCTTCACTGGCTGGGCAACGCGTATGCAACCGTGGCTGAGAAAGCGGTAATCTCTGGCGAAAAACTCCCGATGATTTGTGTCGTGCAGATAGACGTCATAAGGACTGTTAAGATCAAATTTGATCAAGCCCAGGGCATTGTCACAGCCAGTTGATTGCCGTAACCGGTATGGGAAGTTTTTGGCAGAAACCGTTTTCCAGTCGATGTTTTCGGGAGCTATTACAACGCCCTTTGCATTGAGAACCTGTAACTTCATATCGTTTAAAAAGCCGGACGGATTACGCTTTATTTTGGGCAAAAACTCCTTTACGGCGATAGATCTGGGTACGTTCCAGTATGGATAAGTGATGATCCGCGTCAGATATGCTCCAAAGGCGGGCGTCGGCGTCGAAGCGGTCCCGACAATAACCGGGCACTCAAGTAGGATATTTCCCGCCTTATCCAGGACCCGCAAAGTCGCCGATGGGATATTTACCTGCACGATCATCTGCCCGGCCGCACGGTTCATCAGCCGGTATTCATTGAATGCATGTCTGATCAGGTTCCAATCAATCAGAGTGTCGGCCTTTAATTCCAAAAGGGCCGCCACCTCATTTCTAAGCTGCTGATAAGGTTGAAATGCAGGCTCCAGCGACTTCATTGCTGCTGTGCCATCTTCTGAGCGTGACAGAAAGTTTTGTACTACCCGGTTGACTTTTGTTGAATCAATATATTCAGCAATTGACCAGGACATCCTGTTGTTGCGATTGCCATAAGCGATCAGGTATGCCTGGCGACTGAGTTCTGCGCTGTCTAAGTGCGCCATACAGGTGTCCGCACCGGTGGCCGGCAAAATTTTTTTCCAGTATTGTTGCTCTTGCGCATTCACATTGGAATTGCACAGTGCTACAAATATGAAGACCGTTTTCAGTGCTATGAAACGCATATTTTTATGTGTCTATTGTCTGATCAAAGTAAGCGGGATGGACCCGTAAAAATCTTGACAGCGGTTAGATTGTAAGCTGATTGATATCAGCTTTTCGGGTGTCTGTTTCTCAAGTGGATAGATGTGCCTTCCGGTCGCTTAGCAGAATTTTACGATAAGCTCTTATTATACTCGGGATGGGGAAATACCTGGCGCAATAGGGAATGCTACTAATTGCTGATATCTATCATCTTATGTAATTGCATTGCTCATGACGCAGGATGTTCCCTCAATGTAATTTTGGGTTGTTAGCTGATTTTTAAACTCTAAACAATTAAACCTATGTCAACTACATCTTTAGTGAAGCCCACGGGGCTGCTTCCTTTTTCTTTTGAAGATTTTTTCAGGCCTTTCGACGAATGGGTAGATAGAAGTGGCTTTGACCGCCTGTTTCGCCAAAATTCAGTTCCAGCAGTAAATATTTCTGAAAACCAGGATGATTTCGCAGTTACAATGGCTGCGCCCGGCTTGGAAAAAAGCGACTTTAAAATTGACGTGCGCAATAACCTGCTGGTAATCAGTTCTGAAAAAGAGGACACCGCCGAGCACGATGAAAAAGGCTACAAACGTAAAGAGTATAGCTACAATTCTTTCAGTAGGAGCTTTACTTTGCCCGAACTGGCCGACAAAGACAGAATCGAAGCCAGCTACGAGAATGGTATCCTCAAACTACGAATCCCTAAAAAGGAAGAAGCCAAACAGCAGGATTCGGTCAAACAAATTACTGTTAATTAATACCTGTGACAAGCCAAATAGCTCCCGGGCAATTTGCCAGGGAGCTATTTTAATATTAGGTTTGATATGCAAGCCCGGCTTTTACCGGAAAATTATTATAATTGAAAATTCGTCTCCGCAGGCGCCACTACTTCTTTCTCGTTATTGCCCTTGTGGCAGACCGGTCCGCATTCAAACTGGCTGGCTACTTCCCGGTATTTTTTTTCGACTTTGTGTTTAAAGTCTTCTATTGTATCCTGGCAGGTTTGTTCCAGGTCCTCGATAAGATCTGCCGCAGTGTTGCGGAATTTCCGTCGGGTCCGTGAGCCTTTTTCTGGGGCAATCAAAATGCCTGCTGCTAAACCTGCACCGGCTGCCAGGGCTATGGCGAGTGCAATCCTGATGGTTTTCATGTTTTAAATGGTTAATATAAATCGTTAGCGAAGTTATTGTTTGTTTTTACTGGTGTCCATGAAGGGTGTGGGTCCAAACTGCCTCCCGGGTATGGTTTACTACGTTCTCGGCGATGCTTCCCAGCATCAGATGGGTAAGACCTGTAAACCCGTGGGTTGCCATGGCTATGATCGAGTATTCGAGCCGGGAGGCAAATTGGAGGATACCATCTTCTTCGTCGGGGTCATGCCGGATGTGAATACTGTAATCCGTAAGGTCATAGAACTCTGCGAATCTTTCCAAGGTTCCGTTAAGCTCCTTGTCTGTTTCCTTCGTAGAGGGAGTCTTGATGTATAAGAGATGCAGCCGCGCGTGAAAGAACCTTTGCAGCGCCTTTACCTTTTCAAGCAGAATGCGTTGGTCCAAATCGATAGTAGTAGGAAAAATGATATTGCGGATGTTGGCTACTTTTTGGGCCTTATGAATAGCAAAAACCGGAACGGGGGAGCTCCTGACAATTTTTTCCGTATTGGACCCAACCAACAGTTCCCTGATTCCTTCCGTTCCCGTGGTTCCCATGACCACCAGGTCGGCATCATGCTGATGGATTGCTTTCAGAACGGTTTGGCTTACAGTTCCTTGCTCTACTTCAAAACGGACCGGAACATTTGTGTCGGTTCCTCGTCTGAGATCCTCAAAATCGTTTCTGGCCTCTTGTTTGAGTTCTGTCAGGATGGACATGGAATTGATATAATAAGGGTTTGCGTCAAGGCTTTCGATATAAACAGGGGTTAGGTCGACTACTTTTAAAACGATTACTTCGCTTTCGTTGCCGGCTGCAATATCAAGTGCAAACCGGTAGGCGTGCATCGCCGCGGGGGAAAAATCGAATGGAACCAGGATCTTCTTCATAAACCTGTGATTTACAATGGGAAAAAGACTTTTGAATGGCAAATTAAATGGCTTGAAATCAACTGGCCAGTGATCAAAGTGTTGTTCAAAACTGACCTTGCTCATATTTGCCTGCCAGCTTGTCTTTTAATTTTATTCCGGCCAAAACCATAGGCTATTTAATCTGAATAATATGAAAAAGGTCTTTGTGGCATGGGTGATTTTCCTTTACGGATGCAGTCTGGAAATACGGACTTACAGCGATTCGGATAAAGAGTACCCTGTCCAGAATTATAGGACCTATCAATGGGCACAGGAAAACGAAAGGGAGTGGCAAAGCAATCCTTTGTATTATAACCAGCTGACCGATAAGCGGATCAAGGGTGCTGTTAATGACCTGCTAGCAGTAAAGGGCTATGTGCTTTCCGACAGTGCCGCCGAGCTAACCCTTCATTATCATATCGTGGTTGAGGAGCGCTCCATGCTGGCCCCGGACCCTTATGGCTATTTTTACGGTGACTGGTGGATGGAGCCGCGCGAGAACATTTTTAAGTACCGGGAGGGAACACTGATTCTGGATGTTGTAAATACCCAAACGCGCGATTTGATATGGAGGGGATGGGCCGTGGCAGCCATAGAAGTGGTGCTTTATGACGTAAAGAATACAGATGTCATTATAAAGTCTGCTATAACAAAAATTCTGATGAATTTCCCTGAATCGGTTGGCAGAACACCTGATACGGTAACAGTTCGTTGATCAACCAGACATTTAGGCTTTATTCTAACCGGGCGATTATATGGATCTTCCAGATAAAATGCGTGCTATGGTTCTTTCGGGGCCCGGAAAGCCATTAAGTGAGGTCAGTATTCCTGTTCCAAGTCCCGGGGCCGGCCAGGTGCTTATCAAGGTTATCGCTTGTGGGGTCTGCCGGACGGATCTTCATATCATAGATGGGGAATTGCAAGGGGCAACGCTTCCACTGGTTCCGGGCCACGAAATAGTCGGCAAGGTCATCGGGCTTGGAGAGGGTGTCAATAGTTTAAAAACAGCTGAGATAGTTGGCGTGCCGTGGCTGGCACATACCTGTGGGAAATGCAGGTACTGTTTAGCGGGCAAGGAAAATCTGTGCGATCAGGCTCTTTTTACCGGATATACAGCCAACGGCGGATACGCCGAATATACCGTGGCCTATGAAAAATACTGCATCCGGCTTCCTGATTTTTACCAACACGCCTGGGCAGCGCCTTTGCTGTGCGCGGGATTGATCGGCTACCGTTCGTATGGAATGCTTGACACCCATTGTGAAAAAATAGGCATTTACGGTTTTGGAGCGGCCGCACATATACTGATTCAAGTTGCCAGATTTCAGGATAAAAAGGTGTATGCTTTTAGCAGAAAAGGCGATGTTGGCGCTCAGGAGCTGGCAAAAAAACTGGGAGCAACCTGGACTGGTGATTCCTCACAACCCGCGCCGGAAAAGCTTGACGGAGCTATTATTTTTGCCCCGGTTGGTGAGCTTGTCCCAAAAGCGCTCTCGGACATCGATAAGGGTGCTACT
The DNA here is from genome assembly GCF_023667495.1 of Dyadobacter sp. MSC1_007. Lineage (GTDB taxonomy): Bacteria > Bacteroidota > Bacteroidia > Cytophagales > Spirosomataceae > Dyadobacter. The sequence continues at coordinate 39,140 of NZ_JAMOZL010000014.1, read as the reverse complement.
GTTGTCTGCGGCGGAATTCATATGAGTGACATCCCTTCTTTTCCGTACAATCTGTTATGGGAGGAAAGAGTGATCCGGTCGGTTGCAAATCTGACGCTGAAAGACGGCCGGGATTTTTTTGAATTGGCCAGTAAGATTCCTATTGGAACACAGGTTCAGTTTTATCAGCTCTCGGAGGCCAACCAGGCAATCCAGGACCTGCGCGAGGGGAGGGTTCACGGAGCCGCCGTTTTGACCATGGAATAATATATAGCAGGAAAAGCCAATAAAAAAGCCCAAAATCGGAGGGCTTTTTTATTGGCTTTATTGATTGCCTACTAACTGAATTCCAACTCCTCTTCTTCGACGACGATATTGTTGATCACCTGATTTACACCTGGGGCTGACCAGGCAGCATCTTCGGCATCCTCTCTTTCACTCCACGACCGTACCGCCCCGGTAAGCGTTACGTTGTTCGCTGTTACAGACACCTTGACTTTATTGGCGTCAATGGATGCGTAGCGCTGGAATGCGGAATTGATTTTCTCAGAGATGTCGCCTGCAATGGGTTTGGGTTTGATCGTTATTTCATTAACAACCATTTTGACGCAGTCCAGGTTTTCAATAGCCGTTTTGGCCATATTTCGTTCGTATCCCCAATCTACCTGTCCAGACAAGGTGACAAAGCCGTTTTCTACTTTGACCTTAATTTTCTCATCAGCGACTGCTGCATGCCATTTAAGGGCACTGACGACCGCTTGGGCAATTTCCAGATCTGTTTTTTGTTTGTCAGACCAAATATGTACCTCAATGTCTTTGGCGACTGCCTTTACGCCGCCGACCTTTTTTGCTGCCCGCTCGGCGGCAAGCTTCTTGGCGTAAGAATTAACCTGACCGGATAGGGTAACAATTCCGTTTTTAACCGACACCCCGATTTCGGCTGCATCCAGGATTGGCTCCCATTTAAGCTGTTCCATTACATTTTTCTGAATCTCAAAGTCTGTTTTCATTATCTAGATTTTTTGGTTGAAAGTATTTTCATCCCTGGCGCTTTATGAGGTGCCAGATAAACAAAACTACCTTAGTCACCACCGATAATGAATGACCCTGGTCAGTGGTGACTGTGACTTTGGCTGGATTATCTTCCCTGATTGATCCAGTTTATGTCGCATCCTCAAAATTCTCAATTCACCAATGCATTTTAAAACGAGCATAGCAAAAAACAACGCAATTGATTAGCAGTAATTCCGGATTGCCCTAAGAGGAAGCATCTTTTAAACTGATCATTATCATGTTTGTGGATCCTTGAATGAGATAAATTTGATAAATCGTAAACAATTGATAATCATATGAAAAAGCTACAATTTTTCCTCCTTTTGGCATTTACAATTTATGCAGGTACGAATGCCTCCAATGCCCAAAATTATAAACAGCCACTTCCATCCATAGATGCAAAGGGGAAAATTGCGGATGCTCAGGGTAAGCATATCGGCTGGATGACCCATGACGGGTTGATCAATGATGCAACCGGAGTGAAGATTGGCCACATCGATTCGCAGGGAAACTTGATCGACGCCAAAACGGGAAACGTGTTAGGTAAAGCTGCGAAAAATGGTAATTATGTTTACCACGTAACAAATGGTTCCGGCGATAGCCTGACTATTTCCGCTCCGATGAACGGAATATGTGAAGTAAAAAACGAAGATGGAAAAGCGGTTCTTTTGGTTCATGAAAGCTATAAACAATATGGAGCTTGCGCCTTGCATTGTTTAAAAATGAGCAGCGAACATAAGGAGATGAAGATGATCAAAAATAATTAAATACGATTTTTGTTTTGCTCGTTTGCTGACAAAAATCTGCCTACTTGCGAAATCACTCTCTTCATGGCATCCAAAAATGCACTGGAATCCTTCTTTATTTTCGGGATGGCAGTTGCCTTGTCGGCTGAGAGGTGTTATTTTAAACTAAATCCTGACATGAAAATCCTGTTCTTTTCTGCTAAACCTTATGATAAAGCGTTTTTTAACCTTTATAATAAAGGCTACGACTTTGAGATCGAATACCTTGACACGCATTTAGGACCGCATATTGTGAATGCAGTTCAGGATCAAAAAGCAGTTTGCGTCTTTGTCAATGATAAAGTCAATGCTGAAGTAATTTCGGTTTTGGCAGAGAAAGGTGTGAAGATCATCGCTCTAAGGTGTGCTGGCTTTAATAACGTGGATCTTGATGAGGCACGTGCACACGGCATCAGAGTGTGCCGGGTTCCTGAATATTCGCCTCAGGCTGTCGCTGAACATACGGTTGCAATGCTTTTGACCCTGAACAGGAAAACACACAAAGCGTACAACCGGGTACGTGAGCAGGACTTTTCATTAAATGGGCTGATGGGCTTTAACCTGTACGGGAAGACAGTCGGCGTAATTGGGACAGGTAAAATCGGAAGTGCTTTCTGCCGGATTATGCTAGGCTTTGGCTGCAAGGTTATGGCTTATGATTTGTACCTAAATAAAGAGCTAGAGAGCTCCGGCGTTGTGTACGCCGCATTGGAGGATGTGCTGGCAAAAAGTGATATTATTTCACTGCACTGTCCCCTTAATGAGGATACACATTATATGATCAATGAAAAGACGATAGCCACAATGAAAAATGGCGTAACATTGATCAACACCAGCCGTGGCGGACTGATTAAAACCGCCGATATGATCAAGGCACTGAAAAGCAAGCGGGTAGCCTACCTCGGGATTGATGTTTACGAACAGGAAGAAAAACTGTTTTTCAGAGACCTTTCAGGCAGCATCATCGACGATGATGTGATCCAGCGCCTGGTTAGTTTTCCCAATGTCTTAGTTACTTCACATCAGGCATTTTTTACTCAGGAAGCACTTTCCGAGATAGCTCAGATTACCTTGAAGAGCATTGATGACCTTACCAAAGGGCAGACGCCTGAAAATAGATCTGTTGTTTTAGTATAAAACGTGTATCCAAATTATCAAATCATATCATTTCGTGAATATTTACATTTTGCTGGCTCACCCCGATAAAACCAGTTTCAATGGACGGCTGGCTGATGCTTATGAGCAGAAAATGCTACTGGCCGGACATCAGGTCCGAAGGCAAAATATAGGTGAAATGCAGTTTGATCCGGTCCTATGGAAAGGGTACTCAACTATTCAGCAGCTTGAACCGGATTTGCAGCGGGCGCAGGAGAATATTTTGTGGTGCCAAAAATGGGTGATTATATACCCGGTCTGGTGGGGTTCGGTACCGGCAATCTTCAAAGGTCTTTTAGACAGGGCGTTGCTGCCTGGATTTGGTTTCAAATACCATGAAAAGGATCCATTCTGGGACAAATACCTGGGCAAAAGGTCAGCTCACATTATCACTACCTCCGACGCACCTGCGATCTGGTTATGGTGGCAATACGGCAACAGTGATATCAAAGCCATCCGGAAGGCAACACTGGAATTTTGCGGGATCAAACCCGTAAAGGTTACCCGCATTGGAAGGGTCAAATATTTGGACGAAGATAAGCGCAGTAATATTATCAGAGATATAGCGGCAGACTAGTTTCCTTATCAAAGCGTATGCCAAAAGCCTTTCAAGAAATCAGCGTGCAGCAACTGGCCCAAACCCTTCAAACTGACATTGCAACCGGTCTTTCCAATGTCGAGGCCAAATCCAGGAACCAGCGTCTTGGACTAAATGAGCTCAGCCGGGAAAAACCTGATAGCATCTGGGCGATGCTGCTCCGGCAGGTCAACAGCCTTATTGTATGGATACTGGCAGCGGCTGCGATCGTGTCATTTTTAATGGGGGACACGGTCGACGGCTTCGCCGTTCTGGCTGTTATTGTCATCAATGCGGCAACCGGATTCATACTCGAATACAACGCGCGTGAATCCATGGAGGCACTTCGCAAGCTGGATAGGACGCCCGCCCGGGTTCTCAGGGACGGGCAAATCATGGAGATACCTTCTGAAAACATCACCGAAGGCGATATTCTGGTGCTGGAAGCCGGCGATTTGGTGCCTGCCGATGCGAATATCGTTCTGGCCAATCAACTTGAAGTTGACGAATCCGCGTTAACAGGCGAGTCGGTCCCATCGGCAAAACGAATTGAACCCTCGGCTGGGGATGTTCCACTGGGAGACCAACACAACCGGTTATTTAAAGGAACCGCTGTCACAAACGGAAATGCGAAAGCCATTGTTACCGGTATTGGCCAGGCGACCGAGCTGGGTAAAATTGCGACGATGGTGCACCAGGCAAAACGCACGGCAACGCCGCTTGAAGCCAAGCTCGATTCGCTGGCCAAAGTGCTCATCTGGATCACGATCGGGTTGGCGACGTTGTTTTTGGTAGTCGGCTTGCTGCGTGGAGAGGAAACCAGGCAGCTGATCGAAACCGCAGTTGCATTGGCTATTGCAGCTATTCCCGAGGGAATGTCTGTGGTGGCTACTGTTGCATTGGCCTACGGGATGCTCAGGCTCGCAGAAAAGAAAGTGATCGTAAAGCGGCTTTCGGCGGTGGAGACGCTGGGAGGGACCAATGTAATTTTTACCGATAAAACCGGTACGCTGACCCAGAACAAGATCGAAGTGCACAAGTTACATTTTCCGGCAGGGGATTTATCGGTAACCTTGCACCCGGGCAAAAACGGAAGGAAAACCATGGAATTGGCTGGCGAAGATTTAAAACTTTCCAGTTCAAAGGAATTTGAATTGCTGGCCCGGGTAGGGGCGCTTGCTAATAATGCCCAGCTGAATTCGGGGGAGCCTGATAGAAAGCAGATTGGTGATCCAGTGGAAATTGCCCTGCTGCGTTTCGCTGAAGGGGCGGGCATTGATCTGCGGCGTTTTGGCTCGAAATATATCAGAAAGGCGGAAGAGGCATTCAGTTCGGACACGCGTATCATGGGGACGCTGCACGAGTCGGCAGGGACATATTATGTTTCTGTGAAAGGGGCTGTTGAGGAAGTATTGGAGCTTTGCCATTGGGAAAGCGATACTAAAAGAAAAGAAGAGCTCGAAATTTCGGAACGTATGGCAGCTGAGGGCCTTCGAACATTGGCCTTTGCTTACCGCGAATCGATGCAATTGCCCTCTGATGGTTTTACCAATGAAGCAAAGCTGACTTATTTGGGCCTGATCGGTTTTCTGGACCCGCCGCGTACGGAAGTGATGCCCGCGCTGCAAGCCTGCCACGATGCTGGCATTAAAGTAATTATGGTAACAGGGGATCATCCCGCCACTTCCTTGAACATTGCCAGACAGGTTAAGCTGGTCGGGCCCGAGGAGCAGCTCGTTTTAACGGGCAAAGACCTTCAATCATTTGATTTTTCTTCTGAAACAGATCAGCAAAAAATGCTCAATTGCCAGGTTTTTGCGCGGGTAAATCCGGCCCAGAAACTGGACATGATCGATTTTTACCAAAAACGCGGAGACATTGTCGGCATGACCGGCGATGGTGTAAACGATGCGCCGGCTCTGAAAAAATCAGACATTGGTATTGCGATGGGACAGCGGGGTACGGCCGTGGCCGCAGAAGCAGCTGATATGGTCTTGAAAGACGATTCTTTCAGCTCAATAGTGAGAGCGATCGGGCAGGGGAGGGTTATCTTCGAGAACATCCGGAAATTCATCGTTTTTTTGCTTTCCTGTAACATGAGTGAGATTTTCGTGGTCACTTTCGCAGGTTTTCTGGGCGTTGGTAATCCTTTGCTGCCATTGCAAATCCTTTTTATCAACATCGTCACCGATGTATTTCCCGCGCTCGCGCTGGGTGTGGGAAAGGAGAATCACAAACTCATGCTTTCGCCGCCGAGAGATCCCAAAAAGCCGGTTCTTGAAATGAAAGACTGGCGCAGGATCGTTTATTATGCGTTGGTGATAACGATCTGTGTATTGGGTGTTTTCTGGTATGGAACAAGTCAGCTCGGATTGAGCCACAAGGAAGGTGGCACGGTTACCTTTTATGCATTGTCATTGGCGCAGTTACTGCATGTTTTCAACCTTTACTCTGGGAAGGGCAGGTTTTTTCACAATGAAATTACTCGGAACAAATTTATCTGGCAGGCGCAGGGTTTGTGCATTTTGATCCTTGTGGCGACCTATTTTATTCCATTCCTAAGGCAAGTACTTACTCTGCAGACCCTGGACATAAAATCTCTCGTATTGGTATTGGTTGGGGCCATACTGCCACTGATTTTCACCCAATTAGCCCGTACTGCTTATCTTACACGTCGTTTCAAAGGATAGCAATCGGTTTGATTATTTTTTGACCCAAGTCCTATTTGTAGTAAGAAGACATCTTAAGAATATCTTAAGAAATCTTTAAGAGTGTTTATAGGCGGACCTAGTTTACTTAGCAATTGGCATTGGGAGCAACCGATCTGGCCTACATTACAGCGAAACCCGAAAAAGTAAGATTTATGAGAATCCTGATAATAGAAGATGAGAGAGGTATCCTGAATTTTCTTCGGCAGGGGTTAGAAGAGGAATCGTATGCAGTAGATACAGCCCCGATGGGAAATCAGGCCTGGATTTGGCACTTACCGGGGATTATGATCTGCTTTTTGATAGACTGGATGCTACCAGGCAAAAGCGGTGTGGAGATCTGCCGGGAATTCAGAAAGCATTTTTCAAAAACGCCGGTGATATTTCTTACTGCCGTGACACGGTACAGGATACTATTTTTGGACTGCAGGCCGGTGCTAATGATTACATCAAAAAACCGTTCAGTTTTGACGAGCTTCTGGAAAGGATCAAAGTACAGCTGCGGCCTGCCACTGGCGAGCAGGCGGAATTTACACTTGGCCCGATCCGCATCGACACACAGTCCCACCAGGTATCAAAGGAGAGGAAGAAATAAAGCTGACGCAAAAGGAATTTGGCTTGCTTGAATTTCTTATAAGGAACAAGGGGAAAGTATGCCGCCGGACCCGGATCATAGAAGGCGTCTGGGACATTCATTTTGAGTACAATACAGGTGTCATTGATGTGTATATCAATTCATTAAGAAAAAAGCTAAAACTGGCAAAAGAAGAAGATTACATCCAGACAGTCCGTGGGATGGGTTACATTGCAAAAGAGATCGGCCAGACCATATCATGATTACTTCCTATGAGAATAAGATCGCCTCAAATTTCACATTGAGCACGGCGCTTTTGGTGGCGGTCATCTTTTTTGTGATTTACTACGTGGTTGATCTTGCGGTTTTCAACGGTTTGCAAAAAGATATTACTTTCGAGGCAGACAAACATTTTTATGAAGTTGGGGTAAAAGACGGCGTACCCTATATCGCTGACAAAGCCGAGTGGTTTGAAAGAGAGTACCGGGAGCTGGAAGTCAATCCGGTATTTGTACAGATTACAGATCAGAATGGGGCCGTTATTGAAAAGTCGCCTAACTTGAAACAAGATGCCTTGAGAGCTGACTTGTCTCAAAAAGACAAAGCTTTTTTTCGGACCAAGCTAAAAGGGCTTTCCATCGCGCAAATTCAGATAGGATTAAAAGAAAGGAACAAACTGGCCGGATATCTGGTTGTCGCTATTCCTATCGCTGAGTCGGAGCGGGTTTTAGGCACGCTTAAAAATGTGCTGCTAATTGCTTTTCCAATCGTGCTGCTGGTGTTGTTTTTTGTGACAAGATTCATTGCAGGCAAAAGTATTCAGCCAGTGCTGAGTGTCATCGATACTGCCAGTACGATAACTAATGAAAACCTGACTACGCGAATACCATTGCCGCCGGGTAAAGACGAGCTAGGCAGATTGGTGGTTACGATCAATGATCTGCTGGACCGTATAGAAAATGCGGTGGACCGTGAAAAGCAATTTACTTCGGACGCTTCTCACGAGTTAAGAACGTCTCTTGCGGTAATCAAAGGAACACTGGAAGTTTTGATACGTAAACCGCGGTCGGCGCAGGAGTATGTTGAAAAGATAGCTTATTGTATCTCAGAGATCGACAGGATCAGCTATCTGGTTGATCAGTTGCTGCTTTTGGCCCGGTTTGAAAGCCAGAAAAAGGCACTGGAAAGCCGGAGCACCGATCTTGCAGAATTGACAGCTACGATCCTGCAAAGGCAACAAGATCATATTCTTGATAAAGGACTTTCGGTCGAGCTACAAACAGGGGAACACTTCGACGTTTACAGTGATCCGTACATGGTTGAAATTATTATTGAGAACCTGATCTCCAATGCCATTAAATATTCCGATCCTTACGAAAGCATTCGCATTGAAATCGGCAAACTGAATTCCGACATCATTTACACTGTCACCGACAAAGGAATCGGCATAGCCACCGATGAAATCCCGAAAATACAGGAACCCTTTTACCGCTCGAATCCTTTGCAGCACCCGCAGATCACAGGAAATGGCCTGGCCTTTCGATTGTAAAAAGAATGTGTGAACTGCTAGTGATCCGTTTCGAAATTATAAGCCAGCCCGGCGCCGGTACGAAGGCCAGACTGGTTTTTGGATCTTAAGCAAACCTTAAGATTCCCTTGAGAATACCCTAAGAATGGCAAGTTTATTTTTGAATAGTCTTTGAGACGAAAGCAATTTTAAACAATACATTCTTATGAGCTTTGAGAAAAATGCTGTCAATATCAATCGCCACGATTTTTTGAGACAACTTGGCTTTGCAGGTTCAACGCTGGCAGCGGTCTGTTTTGCCGGCCGTCTGCAATCCTGCACCAACGATCGGGTAAGCCCGGTACCTACAAACCTGACATTAGATTTGACAGATCAGGCCAATGCTGCCCTGAAAACCAATGGAGGATATGTGATTAAGGACGGTGTCGTGATCGCCCGAAGCAACACGGGCGCATACATTGCTGCAACCCTCACATGCAGCCACGAAGAGAAAAACGAGATCACTTACCAGACAGATCATTTTTATTGCACCGCACACGGGGCCAAATATGACAATGCGAGAAAGGGTTTGAACAGCGAAGGCAAAAAGGGGATCCGGGTGTATACTACAAGCCTGACGGACAATATTTTGACGATAACAGCTTAACTATTGATCAGGATGAAAATATGCTTAACGATTGCTATGGCCATGATTAGTTTATGTGCCTTCGCACAAGACGACTTGTTGAAAGAGCTTGATCAGATCCAGGATTCAGTAACTACTTACAGCGCCGCCACTTTCAAAGGCACCCGCATCGTCAACGGGCATTCGGTCAAGACAGTCGGGAAGAACAATATGGACTTTATTATTTCCCACCGTTTCGGCGCAGTCAACTCGGGCGCTAGTAACTTCTTTGGGCTGGACGAATCGCAGATCAGGCTGGCCTTGGAATATGGGCTATCCGATCGTTTGGTGGTGGGGATCGGCAGGAGCAGTTACCAGAAAACGATTGATGTTTTTGCTAAATACCGCTTGTTAAGACAGTCTTCCGGGTTTAGAAGTATGCCCGTATCCATTACGCTCTTGGCCAGCGATGCCAATAATCCAGCACATCATCAACCGAACTTCCCTTCTACACGATCGCCCAGCGGCAGACTTACACTTTTCAGGTTTTGATCGCAAGGAAATTCAGCGAGAAGCTTTCATTGCAATTAACGCCTACGGTTATGCACCGCAATTTGGCTGAAAACCAGATCGATGCGAACAACTTGTATGCATTGGGAATGGGTGGGCGCTACAAACTAACCAAACGATAAAGGCGCCCTTTTCTCCTTCGAAATCCCCAAACCGAGTCTTTAGTAATTTTTGTCTTATCGCCGTTCGTGTATTTGATTAGGATATAATTACCAAACTTCTGAGGCCGAATATCGCAAATCGGGCTGTCGGATCGGGCATTTTCAATGTCTGAGCTTCGAAAAAATAATGCTCAGATTCCCCGAAGGACTTTTCTGTTAGTAATAGCAAAAATAAAGAGACTAGGTGATAACGAGTCATGCCATAGTCTTTTGATTCACATGAAGTTAACGTGCATTCGGGGATCAATAGATCATGCCCTAAAAAGAGCAATACACGGCTTGCGCTGGCAACTGTGTACAATACCCACACAGATAACGGATTTTACGTTAATTAACAAATTGTAGGACAAGACCCCAGCAACTTTTGGGAAAGTTCTTTTCCTGTAGAAGGAAAGACCATTTTTTCCACAACTCGTTCCGGAAAACACTATGATTTTGTCGCCGAGTTGAAATCGTAAAGCGTAGCTCTCGTTGACAGGAGGAAGCATAGTTTTTAACGCCTTCACCTCAAGGTCGGGGGTTTTCAAGACTGTTCCTTCCTGAATTCATGGCTGATAACAAGTGGCCGGGGATCAACGCGTCCTTCGTCTCTGATGCGTGTCTCAATGTCATAGCGATTCGACTCCCAATAGGCTGTAAGCATTTCCTTTAATCCTATGGGTGCGTGCACATGAATCGGCTCGGCTAGACCGCTTAACCAGGCATTGTAAAGAAGAGGGCCGAGTTCCAGGTTATGATCGGAATGGTGATGGGTGATAAAAATATACCGTAAAGCAGCAAGGCGGATCCCACTATCCAGGAGCTTAAAGGTGCCGCCAAACCCGGTATCAATTACTATTGGAATTCCCTTATAGACAATTAAATTGGCTGAAGGCGTCTGTTTATAAGATCGAATAAAGGGCCCGCCCTGTGTACTTAGTAGTACCAACCTGTCCTCGTTCTGTTCCAAGACTTGGGATGATATTTTGACAGTGAGTGGCTTGGTGATAACCGCGCCGGTCAGAAGCGCTGATTTTCTTATGAAAGTGCGTCGGCTCGAATCCATTGTAACAATTCGTTGAAAGGAGTCTGTTAAGTTCCGAAAAAGCTGCAAGTAATTCCAGATGATCGGTAATTGTTGCAGTCCGAAACTGACGGCCGAAGTCGGCCTATTGACAAACAGCTGCGAGTTATTGTTTTAGATCTTCTACCAAAATTCTAATATTGCTGATGACTGACTTAGGATCATCTGAGTGAACATAATGACCAGCATTGGTCAAATAGATGAGGGCTCCGCCTTTATTCGAAGAATAAATCAGTTGCTTCCATCTATCCATGTTGGAGTTGTTTTTGATATGGAAAAACATCTCATGATCATAATCTTTACTTCTCTGCGCGACAGGAACCTCAAACTTGCCGCCAACAAAGAAATAGATCGGCACCTCAGGCATCGGTAAGGCGGAAATTTCCGCAAAATCGGTTTTCTAAGCTCATTCAGCACATATCTTTCACTCCAGGGGCCAAAGTTCACAGAATCCACTTCGCTTTTTTGGTTGTAAAGCCGGTTAAATAACATTTCGTCAATTTTCTTTTCTGGAATGCCCATCTTGCGGAAGATATCATTCCAGTCATTTTTAGTCTCCGTGAAGTCCGCAGGATCAATAAACACCAAACCGGAGACTTCATCAGGATAATGACCGGCGAAACCTCTGGCATAGAGGTTACCAAGTGAATGGCCCACCAGAATGTAGGGTGGATGGATGTTGAGAGATTTTAAAATTGAATGCAAATGTTCAGATACAAGTTGCGGGGTCGGTAGCTGATAGGCCTTTTCGCTCTTGCCAATACCAGCACGATCATAAGCGAAAACTGGTGCGAATTGGGCGATCTGATCGATTATTTTGTCCCAGTTCTTAAGGCCTACACCCATACCGCTTTCAAAAACCAAGACTGGCTCTCGGGCGCTTCTCTTTTCAATGCCTTTAGTAAAGACATTGTAATGGCGGCTGCCGACACTCACAATCCGATCCTGGCAGGTTCCGGGTGTGTTGAAGAAAAGCAAAAAGCAATAGCATTTGAACCTTGGTTTTCTTCATTTGCGCTACGGACCGATAGGTATTAATCATCATTTAAAATAGAAAAGCTATATCACGAACAAATCACTTTGAAACTTTAATATGAGCGAAATCGCCATCTGAATTATTGCCGACCCAGTACCCGACTTTCGTTCCGGCTTGCGATGGGTTAAGCGTTTCCACATTCAGGCATGGGCTTTCCGAGTCATTGACGAATACCTTTATCCTGCCGCTCTTCACCTCTAATTTTACATGAAACCAATCCGATGCCCGGACGCTGGCTGGCTCGATAGCTGATTCAAATTCATCTTTGCGATTTCTACGAAGCTCCTCAAAGCCAAATTGTGGTTCATAGGCATACTGGACAGCGTGGATTTTACGAACTGGATCCGCGGATTGGAAATTAAACGGGCGAAAGTAAACGGTTTCATAGCGGTCATTGTCCTGCCCATGAAACGCTATGCCGATGAAGCTTTTCTGTAATATGTCCCTTCCTTTTAAATCAAACTCAATGGTCTCCTCGGAGAACTCCATATTTTTCATCCAGGCTATTCCATGCCCTTTTGATTCGTTGAACCTGATTATCGATTTTTTATTTCCCTGACTTGTTCGATCGTCCGGTTGTAAGTAATAAAATCGTCGGCATTTTCCCAAGACGCAGGCAAGTCCTGGGACTTTCCTGACAAACATGCGATACAAAACAAAGTGGTAAAGAATTTGAAGATTTTCATATCTGTGTGATGGTTTGTGAAGCATTTTTGCCGCTTTGGATAAGTAAGCTTAGTTTGGCGAGTTGAGTAGATTTTCGCAGTTTCCAGGCTTAGAGACTGAATAACTGGTGCCGCAAATTTCAGCGCATGCTGCTGACTTTGCTTGTTCAAAGCTGCGCCAAGTTCGTTCAAGTTCATTCATAGGGCTAGCCATGGACAGAAATGGAAAGAGATCTACGCTGCGAATGTGCCTCTTGCTCATAGAGAAGAAACTCGATTGGGGCGATAGTGCGCATTGGGTGAATTATGATTTCGAGAGATTGAGTGACGAGGTCAATCTGGCGACCGGAGTCCGGTTAAGCGTCACGACTTTAAAAAGGATATGGGGAAAGCTTAAATACGAAAGCGATCCGACCTTAACTACCTTGAATACGCTTGCTCAATACGCCGGATATACAGACTGGCGGTCCTTCAGTCATTCGGGCGAGAATAGGACCAGCGAAGTCTCGCCGGGCCCTCCAATTCACGTTTTCCCGGTAAATCCCATTCCATGGAAGTCCAGATTCTTCTGGTTTTTGCTGTTATTGTCAATCATAGTGAGCACTTATGCCTTAACCTCGATCAAAACAAAGAAACGTGTAACCGGGCGGGCAAACGACAGTTCTTTCTCGTTCAGGGCGAATAAAGTAGTCACGGAGGGTGTCCCTAACTCGGTTGTATTCCACTATGACGCCCGTGCGGCGAAAACGGACTCCGTATTTATTGTGCAGACTTGGGATAGCAAACGAAAAAGGAAAGTGAGCAAAGCACAGCAGGTTCATTCTGCCATTTACTATTATCCCGGATACTTTCGAACCAAGCTGATTGCGGACGATCAGGTGGTGAGAACACACGATTTGCAAATTACTTCCGATGGCTGGTTATGTCTGGCAGAAAGTGAAGGAATGCCGTTGTATTTTAAGAAAAAGGAGTGTGTTAAAAATGGCGGCATCGAGATCAATGAAGCAGTTTTAAAAAAATATCAGCTGTCATTGCATCCACAAGCACCCCGCATACGAATTTTCAACCAGCGTGATTTTAAAGATTTGCGCAATGACAATTTCACATTTGAAACCTCTGTGAAAAATGATTCTAAAGCGGGTACAAATGCATGTCAGTACATGCAAGTGCTGATCCAGTGCAAAAATGATGTGATTATTTTACCGCTCACAGCAAAAGCTTGTGTAGGGAAATTATCGCTGTCGGTCTGTGGCACGGTGGTCAACAGTGAAAACGCCGACTTGTCCGGCTTTGGTGCAGACTTAAGTCGTTGGACGAAACTGCGGGTCGAGGCAGTGAACAGAAATTTAACGATATATGTCAACGACGCGAAAGTATATAGCTTGTCCTTTAAACACGAGCCAGCCGCCATCGTTGGTTTGCAATACCGCTTTAATGGCACGGGTGCAGTCAGGGAGACACGATTTGTGGCGGCCGGAAAGGTGATCGAATTATAAGGTGGAAGACCGCCTGGTCAATACCGGATCGCAACCGATGACGGACATCCTTGGTGAACATCAAAGTTGGTCAGGAGAGATCGGTGTGTGGAGGTTGGAATTAAATAAGTAGGGAAAATATACGCGTTCTGGCTGTTTTGAACTATCCGCTGATATAGATTCCATCTCGACAGCTGCATACACTTTTTGACTTACAAAGATCCGCAGATTGAAGAACGTCGTCAGAATCACTCTTTTAGATCCTATTTTAATGCTTAGAAAGTTCGAAGCATTAAAATCAAAATTAGTAGCCAGCTGTGGAGTTGACGTATATTGTAAAGATCTTTGAAAAGTAGCACACCATTCATGCTCAGCTAATGAATGGTGTGCTTAACATTCCGCGCTACTTAATATGGCGCTATGATCGTGCCTCTTGTTGTGGTGTACGAGTCGTGAGTCCCTGAACTTGGACTGCTATCAGTTTACCATGTCGGACAACCTCAATTCTGAATGTCGGCGAGCGCCTGTTGCCCTTTAAGATGCGCGTTATTACGATGTCAGCCGAAAATGGCCTTAACAAGCTCCGTGTCCATGTACTCACGTACTTCCGTAATCTTTCCATCTTTCAAACTAAGTACAATGCCGTAGAGGTTATTGTAGTCGAGACCATCCTTGGTTCGTGATTCGCCCTCCGCCTCGACGAAAACCTGATCGCCCTCTGCAATCGCGTTGGTAACCGTGATCTTTATGGGGCCTTCGAGGCGATTGAGCAACACAGGCACGTAGTTGTCCAGAATGTCCTTCTTGCCACGATAAGTTCCAGTGAACAGGTGATTGCCAAAATAGGTGAGTGTGATGTCATCGGCCATGCTGTCGAAGTAGCCGGCGACATTCCCTGCCTTCAGCGAGGCATAGGCCTGCAACACGATTTGTTTGTTTGATTCAGTTAAATTAGCCGAAATGTCATTCTTTGATTGTGTCATGATTTCTGATTTTTAAATTTATAATTGTTCAACAAAACTACTTCCTCGCAGTGCCGTTGAGCGATGACAAATGATAAAAAAGAACGTTGACAAATATCAACAGGTTTGTATATTCGCTCATGGCTGATGGTACGGCAACTTGGCGTATGTGCCACCCTTGGTAAGCGCTGGATGTAGACTTAGGCAGGGCGACTACTGGCTGCAACATCACGAATGACAATGCAGCTCAAACCTTGATTTTTCACCTTATGCATGACTCACTGATTTCATATGTCAATAGGTACTCCGGAATCCCCTTGAACACGCAGGAAGAGGACCTTGTCCGAAGAATGTTTTCCGCCAAGAGACTTAAAAAGCGCCAGTATTTTCTTCAGCAGGGCGATGTCTGCAAGCATTTTTGTTTTATTGTCAGTGGAGCAATGAGGCAGTACAGCATTGATGAGAAGGGAATCGAGCATGTCGTACAACTGGGCATCGAGAACTGGTGGATGGGCGACAGGGAGAGCATTGTCATGCTTACACCATCAAAATACAACATTGATGCCTGGGAAAATTGCGAACTGCTTACCATTAGCCATGCAGATACCATCTGCCTGGTGGACCAAATACCTTCAGTGAGGAAAATGCTCCAAATAATGGAAGAGAGAAACTCGATCGCCATCCAGAAGCGCTTGAATTCCACAATCAGCCTTGCAGCGGACTCCCGTTACGCAGATTTTGCAAGGGAGTATCCCAATTTCTTGCAGCGATTTCCGCAACATATCATTGCATCCTATCTTGGAATTACCAAGGAAACACTGAGCAGGGTCCGTAGGAGCACCATTCTTTGATCTTTGCCCGATGGTATTACCATGCCAGCGTGGATTTGTAATCAGGGCGTAAATAGATTTGCGTTTGTTAAAGATCTGGATTGGAAGCAGTTTCTTGTAGCGCGTTCCCCAAAATGTACGAAGTATACTGCATATCTGGACAGACAGAGGTGATCCAGTCTCACATTCGGGAGATTTCTGAGAATGCATTAGTAAAAAAAATGCTGGTCAGAAATATTTTCTGACCAGCTTAGCCTTCATGCATAAATGAATTTATAATTCGGGTTAAAAATTCACATCTTTAATGGTGCCTCGGCTTAAACAGGTATTATTTGAATCCTCCAGTTACGTCGATTTCTTGTCCCGTTACTAAACGGGCTTCATCACTGGCGAGAAATACTGCCGCATTTCCGATGTCCTCGGCCATCGCTAACTGACCCAAAGCAGTCCGGGTTATCATGGCATTGACGTATGGATTATCGGTATTCGGAAGCAATCCCAAGCTGGCAATTCCTTCCGTCAAAATCATGCTGGGGATTAAGGAGTTTACACGAATGTTTTTAGATCCTAATTCTTGCGAAAGTGACCAAGTCAACAAATTCATAGCTGCTTTGGTCGCACCATAAACGGATAGTGTATTTTCTGGCCTGGTAGCAGCAACAGAACTGATATTGATAATACTGCCGCCCTTTCCCTCAAAGAATTTAAATGCTGCTTGCGACGCTAGCAGCGTACCCAGAACATTGACGTCAAACATCCTGCGATATGCATCCTCTGTAAAATCGCCAAGGGGTGTTGTCCAGTAGATACCCGCATTATTGACTAAAATATCTAAACCCCCGAAGGTTTTTTCTGTTTCTTCAAAAAGTCGCGTTACCTCCTTTGACTTAGAGACATCACCTTGCACAGCGATCGCAGCTCCTCCATTATTCGTAATTTCATGTACGACTTTGTCAGCGTCAGTCTTGCTTGAAGCATAGTTTACCACAACGCTGGCGCCCGCGGCGCCGAGTTGTTTGGCAATACCTGCACCTATTCCCTTAGACGCTCCGGTTACGATTGCCACCTTGTTAGCCAATTTTTTACTCATCGTTTTTTGTTCTTTTATTTATGAATTGTTGCTCTTTTTGTATTAGCTGTGTTGTAATGAGTAATGAGCGTGTGCTGCGCTCGTTGAATTCAGTGCTTTTATTTTCACTGTCCATCATCTTGCTTTGGATTGATTGGAAATAGCGAGCGAATTGCATCCAGCATTTCCTGGTGTGAAGGCGGCGTGGTCCTGGCCATAAGCTTGTCGGTCGTTAGATCTCTTAGTTGCGGGGCTATTTCCCTGATGTTTTCGTGGTCAGCTAGGGCCTGTTCAAGTTCGGGAGCGCTTAATTCCGTGCAATATGATGGCATGCCGGGTTGATGTCTCCACGATTCTGACAAAGGCCCAACATCGACAGGGTCAAAACCTAGCTCGTCAATCAGTTCAGATACAATGAATTTTGCCTTTTCATCATCTCCTGAAATCGCTATCGCGATCCGGCCAGGTGCGCCTTTCGCTTTTGCGCGATTCTCAAGTGTATAGGATAACAGGTTGTTGAAGGCCTTCACCACTGGCCTTCTCAATTCCCGGGAAACCCAAATGCTTTCTAATTTGTCAATAAAGCCATTTTCAATAGGGCCGTCGCGATAAGGGTAATAATTGGTTGTATCAATGACGATAACATCACCAGGGACGCCTGCAAAAAGGTCACGAGGCAGATTTGGTATCGCATTGGTTGGAATGGACACAATGATGATCTCCACGTCCCGAACTACATCTTTAATACTTGCAGCAGCGACTCCTAACTGTGCAGCCCTTTCTTTTAATTCACTTACGGGGCTGGCGTTTGTTGCTTTAACCTTATGGCCAGCGGCTACCAACTTCTTTGCAATGGTTCCTCCCAGAGCACCGGTTCCTATTATTCCTATTTTCATAGGGCAAAACTACGGCCCACTCATTAAAGCGACGTTTGCAGAACAAATGAAAAAGTATGCGATTCAAATATTTTGTGGCTTCGAGGCAGGGATGTTCTGGTTGTTTCGGAATGACTTTGGTGTTTCTTTCGCGTGCCTCTTAAAAAATGTTACGAAGTTATTGGGATACTCAAAGCCAAGCATGTAAGCGATCTCAGCAACGTCGGCGTTGCTGTGTTTTAGAAGGGCCTTTGCTTCTGTTATCACTCTTGAGCCGATGATTTCAGAGGTTTTTTTTCCGGTCAATTCTTTTACAGCGGCGTTTAGATAATTAACATGTATCGCCAACTCTTGCGCAAAATCATTCGGCGTTTTCAACCTAATGGGATGTTCCACAGAGTCAATCGGGAATTGTTTTTCAAGTAGGTTGAAAAAACGGGAAAGGATACGGATCGAGGCAGACTTGTTGGCTGAGGTCCTGCGGGAGCTGTTTTGGAACTTGAAGGCTTTTTGCAGAAGCAATTGAAGGTAAGTCGCTAGTATGTCATACTTGTGATGGTAGTCGCCTTGAATTTCCTCGTACATGTCCTCAAAAATGACACGTATTTCATCGGCAAGTTTGTCTGTAAGTGCAAATACCGGGATCGATCCGGGGGTGAGCAGAGCTGATTGCTGGAAGTAATCTTTGTTGGCCAGTTTGGATTGAAAGTAGCTGTCGAAGTAACAATAATAAGATGGTCTTTCTTCTGACAGCGACTGCCAGTAGTATGGAATCGTGGGATTAAAGAAGATCAAAACATTCCCATCAATCTCACTGTACTCATCTTTTATCTGCAGTATCCCTTTTCCCTTGATCAATGAAATCTTGTAAAAATCACTTCTGTGCATGGGCCGGGTACGTTCACAGATTTCGGACTGGTTGAATACATTGAAATGATTCACCTCGGCTAACAACTTGTATTCTGCTAAACACGCGCTATTGGTAGCCACTAACTCCTTCAATCCAAAGATTTCCTGCATTTTGTAAAGGTATTCAATTCAAATTATTTTGGCAACAAGATCTTGGGCCATAATGGGCGTTGTTACCGGCACGTGTCCTTTGCAGAGTGACTCAACTTGCAAGCTTTCATCCTGTGATGAGTGTTAGTACTGTTTACAAACCAAGATTGCGTTGGGTGTGGTAATCGCCAGATTTTATGATCATGAGTGGGAGCGCAACGCGCTGATCGCATATACAAACAAATCAAAGAGGAAAGCATCCTACTACTGGCTATATAAGGATGAAGATCCGGCCGAGGAGAAACTACGTCCACTGGGAAATGGAGTATTTCAAGTCATCGAGACGGGGGCGAAGTACCGTGTATCTACGGATAAAGTCGAATACATTCAGACAAATGGTACTATCAGTTATACTTACGAAAGAATGAAGTGACGGTCTTCGCCAATACTATGGCTGACAAGCTTTTAATTGAACTTCACCTGAAACTTTAAGGGATTTTCCTTAACCTTGTTTGCACCAGGAACGTCCAGGAACCTTTAGCTTGGTACTTGCTGTAAATCGCAATGTTTCATTGTAATTTTATTTAATAATTTGTAACCATCAGAGTTCCGACCCAATACCGAATCTTGAAAATACACCCAGGCCTACGGATAATCAACGTTCAATGAAATTTCGGTAATCCTTCAACTCAGGCTTTCTGGAAACAGATTCCCAGTAGCTGTTCAGTACAACCGACGAACCTGAAACAGTCATTTGGTTACAAGTTCCGGCATTATAGTTACAGAATATATGTGCCCTGCCAGGATCTTTGTTCCAAAAAATTGCAAGAAATGAAAACCACTTTAATTACCGGGGCATCGGGGGGCATCGGAGAAGCAATTGCAAAACGCCTGGCCGAAAAGAAGGAGAACCTGACATTGGTCGCCCGAAATGAAACTAAACTTAGGCTTTTGAGCCTGCAGTTGTCGCAAAAGTACGATGTGAATGTTGGATTCATTGCAGCTGATCTCTTCGACCCGCTAGCGCCCGAAGCCCTATACCAGGAATGCAGACACCGCGGACTTGAAGTAAATAGTCTGATCAATAATGCAGGTATCGGGTCAGGTGGTGAATTTGCCGGGGCAGATCTAAAAAGCCTTGGGGATATGTTGCAGCTGAACAATCGCGCGATGGTTAGCCTCACGCACCTATTCATGCAGGATATGCTAAAACGGAAAGCCGGGACGATTGTCAACATGGGTTCGCTGATTTCATTTACGCCGGTGCCCTACATGGCGCTTTACGGAGCAAGCAAGGCGTTCGTCCGATCTTTTTCTCAGGCTTTATACGAGGAATGCAAACCTCTTGGCGTGCATGTCCTATTTTTTGCACCAGGCCTTACTTCCACTAACTTTATGGAAGCGGCAGCGTTAAAAAATGAAACGGGTGACGCATTGATCGCCGGAGCACCTACCCAAACGCCAGACCAGGTGGCTGAGGAATTTATTAAAGCTTATTATAGCAGAAAAAGATCTGCGATATCAGGGAGTATTAACCGCCTTGGAGTTAGATTACTCACCCTGATACCCAATTCTGTGATCGCGGCAAGCTCGGCCAGGACCTTTAAAAAACGGACCAACCAAAAAGGTTAAGATAATGAAGAATAACGCCCGGCCGCATTTACATATAGATTCATTAGCTGAATTACATAGACTTTTAGGCTTTGCCAAACCGAAGCACCCGCTGTTTACTGTTCTGCAGTTTAAAGATTTCCCGAAGGTCGAACTTGAAGACGGTGTGAAGCTCAGTGCAGATTTTTACCAGATGACATTCAAGAAGGGTTGCTGCAATAAAATGATCTATGGTCAGTCCGAGTTCGATTTCGACGAAGGGGTGCTATCTTTTTTCGCTCCCAAACAAACTTTCATAAAGGATGGTGAAGTGATCCCTCCGGCCGGATTTCTAATAATGATCCATCCCGATTATATCAAGGGGACTTCGCTGCAGACCAAGATCAGATCGTATAGTTTTTTTGAATATGCAGTAACCGAATCTTTGATCCTGTCTGAGGAGGAAGAAGCATTCATTGAACTTGTTCTCATGCAAATCGAAAAGGAGGCATTACGACCCATTGACAAGCACAGTCAGGATGTGATCATTTCCAGCCTCGAACTACTATTGACGTATGCTGACCGCTTTTATACAAGGCAGTTCCTGACGCGTAAACCAAAGTACAACACCCTCCTGGCCAAATTTGAAAAGTATCTCGACGAGCTGATACATACCGGCACGATGCCGGAACATGGCGTGCCGAATGTAGGTGCAATAGCAGCCACATTCAACCTTACGCCTAAATATTTCAGCGACCTGATCCGGCAACACACCGGCCGTTCGGCCCAACAGCACATTCATGACAAGCTGATAGAAGCCGCAAAAGAGAAATTATCCGGAACAGCATTATCGGTCAGCGAAATTGCATTTCAGCTTGGCTTTGAGCACTCGCAGTCATTCAGCAGGCTTTTTAAATTAAAAACAAACTTTACGCCATCAGCGTATCGCGGTTTGCTGAACTGACCCAACAGCTACAAAACAAGAAACGGCAGTAGCCCGCGCCACTGCCGTTTCTGTTAAATCTGTTCCAATTATAATAACTCAGCCATTCCGAACACCGTCAATCCTTTGGCAAATTGTTCGGCTACGGCCTGGTTGGCGGCTTCAATGTATCGGCCGGTGATGGGGTCAACGACGGTGCGTAATGGCCGGGTGCCTTTTGGCGCGTCGATCAGTTTTACAATGGCGTCGGCAACGTCCTGCGGGTCAGGGTTTTTGGCCTGCATCTCTCCGCCCACCGCGGCCATCATTTTATTGGGAATATCGGCAATAGCGCCATATCCCTCAAATACGCCCTGATCCGATGCGGGATTGTTCTTTTGCTGCATTTCGGTCGGGAAAGCGCCTGGCTCCACGATGGCCACGTCGATGCCCAAACGTTTTACCTCGTAATGCAGGCCTTCGCTTATTCCTTCCAGCGCAAATTTGGAGGCCGCATAAATGGTAGCGAACGGGAACGATACCCGGCCAAAGCCGCTGGTCACGTTGATGATCAATCCTTCAGCCTGTTTGCGCATGGCGGGCAGCACCTGCTTGATCATTCGCCAAGGGGCATAAACATTGATATCAAAAGTGGTGTGCACATCGGCCGTGGTAAAGCTCTCTGCCACCCCGCCCATGGCGTAACCGGCGTTGTTGACCACCACATCGATAGTACCTTCATTGGTCAAAATGGTTTCGACAGCCTGTTTAACGCTCTGCTCGTCTGTCAGGGTAACGTCCAAAACGGTCACGTTTTCCACGGCCGCAAGGGCTACGGCTTTGTCGGCGTTACGGCCCTGTGTATCGCGCATTGTGGCGTATACCTGATGCCCTAAAGCGGCCACGCTGTGGGCGGTAAGCCAGCCAAAACCACTATTTGTTCCGGTTATCAATACGATCTTTTTGCTCATCTTTTTTAGTTTTAAATGAATGAGCAAAGGTTGAAAACGGCAACAAAAAAATTTTTATCATTTGGTAAAAAGCGCCGCTAACGGATATTTCGGCGTATACGGCTTAGCGATTGCTGGGTAATACCCAGGTACGAGGCCACGTAGGAGAGCGGGATGCGGTTGACCAGGTTGGGGAATGCCTCAATGAATGACAGATAACGCGTGGTGGCGTCTGCTGAAACCAGCGGACTGCGCCGTTCCATGGCCAGCGTAAGGCACTTTTTTACCATGTTGGCCTTCATCATTTCCCATCCCACAATGGTGTCGGATATCTGGTCCCAGTTCTTTTTGTTGAAAACCAGCACTTTGCAGTCGGTAACAGCCTGAACATATTCGGAGGCTACGATCTGCGATTCGAATTTTTGGTTATCGACCACAAAGTTGCCTTCGTCCACAAAATAATTGGTGATTTCCTCACCCTTGTTGTTATAATAACAAAAGCGGAACACGCCTTCCAACACGAACGCCACATACCGGGGCACCTTCCCGGCTTCCGACAGGTAATCGTCTTTTTTGAATTCGAGCATTTCAACCTTGCTCAGCAAAAACTCGATCTGCTGTTTGTTCAGGTCACCAAATTGCAGGATAAGATTTATAAGTGCTTCCATCACTTAAAAATAGTGCACATTGCGGAGCATCCATTTATCATATGGTAAAAAATGAGGCGAGGCGGACACAAGCGCCGAAAGCCCGTGAGAACTTCACGAGCTGTCCTTTGCTTTCGTATCGTCCTGTCCGTAGGTTACACGAGCATTTCAGTTGAAGGACTGCCGGAAATCCAATGGGCTTTGGTTGGTCTTGCTTTTAAATAATTTGTTGAAAGACTGAGGATGCTCGAAACCCAGTTGATAGGCGATCTCACTGACGGACAACCTGGTCGTAGATAATTTTTCTTTTGCCTTCTCGATCAGTTTCTCGTGGATGACCTGCTGCATGGTCTGACCGGTCAGTTGTTTCAACAGGCTACTTAAATACTTGGAGGATATGTTCAAAGCATCGGCAAAGTATCCCACGGTTGGCAGTCCTTCAGAAAGCAGAGCTTCGTTGTTTAAATAGGTTGTTAAGAGCTCTTCCACCTGGCTTAGGACCTGGTGGTTAGTGATCTTTCGGGTGATGAACTGACGCTGGTAAAAACGTTCGGCGTATTTGAGCAAGGTCTCCAGGTGCGAGATAATAATGTCCTGGCTGAATTTATCCATGTTGGAATAATATTCCGTTTTAATATTTTTGATCAGGTCATTGATCATCATTTCTTCCTTGTCAGAGAGGAACAGCGCTTCATGGGTAGCATAGCTAAAGTATTCGTACCGCTTGATCTTGCTGGCAAGCGATGTGTTCCAAAGAAAGTCGGGATGAACGAAAAGCATCCAGCCCTCCAGGCCCGCAGGTACACCGCTATCTTCGCCGCGCAAGATCTGGCCGGGGGACAAAAAGGCCATAAGCCCTTCGTCAAAGTCGTATTTCTGTTGCCCGTAATGTAAGCCGTCACATCCTCTTTTCAGAGATACTACATACAAATCGAAAACCACCGCCTCGATACCTGTCTCGTTTCTCAGGCCTTTCAGGTCAACGATGCTGATCAGAGGGTGATGGGGTTTAGGGAGCCCCATCAAACGGTGTATCTCCGTGATGGAGCTGATCCGGTAGGGTTTACTGTTTGCCATAGTGTAAGCTATTTAAATTTAAACGGATATTTGAGCCATATCATAACCAATGGCATGATTAAAAATGGGATCTCTATCATCGCCATCCGGTAATTTCCCGCTCGCAACGCCAGTCCCATGATCATAACAATCAGGATCGCATTGAGCAAATTCCCAAGGAAAAAGGTGCCGGGGATAAGCAAAAGTACGCCGACCACTATGGCTCCACCAGCCAGGTATGGAATGAACGTTTCGCTGATCCCTAAACTTTCCATCATCTTAACGGACTCCGGATTGTTTTTGTAATGCAGGGTATCCCAGGCATGTTTGAAACTGAGTATTACCGAAATGAGTAGCAGCACTGCGGAAACTATGTTTTTCATCATGGTTTATTAAGGACAAAAAGTGTTCATGATGTAACCTGAGAGTATTGCGATCGGCACGCCGATCAGCGCGCTTGTTAAAGCGCTTTTTGCCTTATTCGGATATGCCTCTCGGTGTCTGAAATAAAGGAAAAAGCCTATTGGGGGAAGGGCATTTGAAACGAGCAGCCAAAACCTGGACAGATTGTCTTTATGATCTTTCATCAGCGTTGTTTTTATAATTTACTGTACTCTTTTCCATTTAAATGATTTGCCCACCAATGGGATGCCCTTATAACCCCGCGTTTCAAGGTCATTAGGCCCTTTCAGTTCACCTTTGAAACCATAGGTGTTTCCATCCTCTACGCTATACAACTTTCCGTCCACGTATTCGCCGTCCTTGTAGACAAGACCGGTGATATGCGTAAGGCCTTGCACGGACCTGCTCCGGAGTTTTGCATCAGGGTTTTTAACGTCCTTCTTTGAGGTTTTGCCATCTGCTTCGAACATCTCTTTCGACCATACGAGCTTGGCCGAGTAAGTGGTGCCCGTTTTGAATACCTCAATTTTGTAATCGTCACATTGCCAGATACCTATAATTCGATCCGCAGGTAGTTTCTGCGCGAAAGATGCCATTGACAACAGCAGCGTAAACGCTGCTAATATTGATATCTTCATATCTGGTTGTTTATTGTTGATTGTTAAGTAGCTTGAATTTCTCAAATTCCCTGTGCCCCATTTTCATCAATTGATTGGGCAGTAAGCGGCTCAAAAATTTGATCACACCCACCAGCAGTGGCTTGATCTCGGGTGTGTCGTTCAGAAGACCTTTGATGGCCACACCGACCAGTTTATCCACATCCATCATTTGGCTAGGATTCGGTGGCAGCACCCAATCATTCTGAAGATTGGTATTCACGCCCGGAGGGACCAGTTCGAATACCTTGACACTGGTTTTGCTTAATTGCAGGCGCAGAGCTTGGGAGTAAGCATGGACTCCTGCTTTGGAGGCGCTGTAAACCGGAGCGGTAGAGTAAGGCATAAAAGCAATAGCAGAGGAAACATTTACAATCGCCGCAGAAGGCCTCATCATCAAATGCGGTAAGAATTGATGAACCATCCGGATCGTTCCCGTCAGATTGGTATCGATCTCACGGGTGATGTTTTCCAGGTCCTTACTGGCGTCCTGAACATCAAGCAACCGCATTTCACCTGCATTGTTAACGATCATATTCAGATCAGGAAATTGTTGTGTCACCTCCTTATAAAGGCGCTTAATATCTTGCGGATCGCTTACATCGCTCTGAAAGAGGTGTACTTGGGGGAAACGCCTCTTCGTCTCATTCAAGGCCTCTTGTTTACGTCCTGTAACAATGATTGTTGATCCCTGCTGGGTAAGTTGCTTGACCAGTTCCAGCCCTATACCGCTGGTCCCTCCTGTAATGAGGATGGTGCTATTCTTTAAGTCCATATTTTTCTCGCTGTTGTTGATGCAAAGTTCAGCCAATGTCAATTGGCAGATGTATCCAAAAGTCACGAAGTTGTAGTAAAAAGGAAGATCAGGAGCTTCTGCGGTAGGATGTGTAGCTGATGTAAATAGGCTT
The DNA here is from genome assembly GCF_023667495.1 of Dyadobacter sp. MSC1_007. GTDB lineage: Bacteria > Bacteroidota > Bacteroidia > Cytophagales > Spirosomataceae > Dyadobacter. The sequence continues at coordinate 13,341 of NZ_JAMOZL010000014.1, read as the reverse complement.
TCAGGCAGATCATATTCCTTTTGACTACATCAAAAGGCGTTTAGGCTACTTCCGCTTTTTATTCCTGCTGCAATTTTGCAGAAACGAAATCAGGATAAAATGAAACAAAGAAGCAAGATGAAGACCTATGTACTGATCCTACTTTTCAGCATGGCCAGCTTGGCGTCATTCGCACAAACGATGGGAAATTTCAAAGGGAAAATTTTGGATCAGTCCACCAAACAGCCTGTTGCCGGAGCCACTGTGCAAATCGATCATTCACAATTCGGGGCGATCACCGATACATCGGGAATATTTACGGTAAATAATATTCCCGCCGGAACTTATGCCGTAACAATTTCTTATATCGGTTTTCAGACCAAGAACATCAGTGAAGTAATGATCACTCCGGGTAAAACCTATTATTCCGAATTAGAAATTCTGGAATCGGTAGCCAACTTAAACGAGGCGACAGTCCGTGCATTTAAGGCAGAAAACAATCTTTTGACACCAGTCTCCACTTTTTCCTATTCGAGGGAAGAAATTTTCAGAAATCCGGGTGCCCAGGGGGATATCATGCGGGCTTTGGGAAGCCTGCCGGGTGTGGTAAGCAGCGGGGCCCAATTTTCTGCCATTGCCGCAAGGGGACAAGGGACTCAGGACAACGTTTATATGGTCGATGATATACCGATGTTCAACTTGTCCCATTTGGAAGCGGAGGGTTTCAACTCGGGCTTTAATGATCCCAATGGCGGCCGGTTCAGTATTTTTGCACCCCGGATTATTGACAACGTACAATTCCAGAATGGTGGTTTTGACGCGGTGTATGGCCGAAAATCTTCGTCCTATCTCGCGCTTGGCATCAAGGAAGGTAATAAAGAAACCTGGTCATTTGCAGGACAGTTTGATTTGCTGGGGGCGACTTTAATTGCCGATGGCCCGATCTCTAAAAAGACAAGCATGTTCGCTTCGGGACGGTATCAGAATTTTGCATTGTTGCAAAGGGTGCTGGATCAGCAAAATCCGGTCAGCATCGGCTTTGGCGATTATTTGATCAAAACGACCACAGAGCTCAATGCGAAAAACAAACTTTCCATCATTGCCATGTATAATCCGGAAAGGCCACGCCGGAGCATCGATGATGTCGATCCAAATTACAATATAAATGATGACAACAGTGGCGGCACCATGCTCTTTAATCATAGGGGCAGCAAAGCGCTGGTCGGGTTGAATTTGCGGACGCTGATCGATAGCAAAAGTTATATCAGGAACGTCCTGTACTTTCGTTCATCGACGGTCGATAACAACTTTGGAAATTTTACGCCATCCTTGAATGAAGAAGGCATGGTCTTAGACCCAAGATATGGCCGATACGAAGACGATCTCAGGCGGATAAAAAACAACCAGACAGAAGTTGGTTACCGCTCAGTGTATACCAAACGCCTCAATAAACTAACCGCTACAGCAGGGATTGATGCTGCTATGGTGAACCTGGATTATGAAAGGACCCTGAAACGTGTAGATACGGTCTATACTTTCCGCAGTACCGATCCAAGACCGGGCACCGGCCAATATTATCAGATCCTGAACCCGGCCCAGTACAATTCAAATTTCGATAACAGTGCCTTCAACGGTTCGGGCTATGTGGCGGTATCATGGAAAATTGCGAATGGCTTTACCCTGAACCCAAGCATTCGCTACGATTACACGGGCTTCACAGAGCAACATACCATTTCGCCAAGAATTAGCGGCAGTATTCTGCTGGGTGATAAACAGAGCTTCAATTTTGCTTCCGGTATCTACTTTCAGGATGCTGCTTTCTCGGACCTGGCAGGTCAAAGTGCTGCCAATAAGCTGAAAAATGAGAGGACTTTTCAAAATATCTTAGGCTATAAATACCAATTTTCAGGCGATCTGAAACTGGTCGTGGAAGGTTGGCATAAACAGTTCGACGACGTGGCTGTCCAGCCCAACCGGGTGCAGAGCTACCTCAATAATAATGGTACCGGCTATGCATACGGCGCTGACCTGAGCCTTACCAAAAGGCTTTCACAAAGCTGGTACGGTACTGTCAATTATTCCTATATGGAAAGCAAAAGAGATGACAATAACGGCTTGGGTGAATATGATTACACTTTTAGCATACCCCACAACTTTTCATTGTTGGGCAGCTACAAGCCAAATAACAAATGGATCTTTTCGGGCAAATTCCGTTACAGCACCGGCCGCCCTGCCGATGTCTATACCCTTCACGCCAATGTGCTTGACAATCCCGATATGCTGCGTTACTCGCAGGAAATCACGGAGATTAATGGCAGAAGACTACCTGATTATGTCAGCCTGGATGTTCGGGTAGACTACAATGTTCCTATGAAAAAAGGAATGTTCTCTGCCTTTGTAGACCTGGCCAACATCAACAACCAGTTTAATGTAAATACAGAGGTATTCATTCCTAATACCGGAAACGTGTACAGGGCCGGTCTGGGGATGTTTCCAACATTTGGGGTAAGGGTTGAACTATAAATAATAATTGAACATCCATGGACTTATTTAATAATACGATCCTGATAACCGGTGGCACCAGCGGTTTTGGTCTTGAATTTGTAAAAAGGTTTTTAGAGCTGGGCAATACGGTGATCATAACCGGAAGAAACATGGCCAAATTAGAGGAAACAAAAAAACGGTTTCCCCAAGTGCACGTCTTTCAAAGTGATGTTTCCGATATAGAGCATATTGGGAAACTATTCAGCCAAGTGACTCAACGGTTTCCCGAATTAAACATCCTTATCAACAATGCCGGCGAAATGCGGAAGATAAGTTTGAACCAGCGCCATGAGCTCACTGACCTCACCCGGGAGATAGACATCAATCTGTCAGGACCGATACATTTGGTGCAACAGTTTTTGCCACATTTAAAGACCCGGAAAAAGGCTGCCATCATAAATGTCACTTCGGGCATTGCGTTAATGACGTTTCCTGTCTCGCCCATTTACAGCGCCAGCAAGGCAGGGCTCAGGGCTTATACAAAGGCGCTCAGGGTGCAGCTCAGGCACACCGGAATAAAGGTGATCGAGCTGGTGGCACCTGGCTCGAATACGCCACTGAACGAAAAATTTACAACCGACCGGGCTGTGAATGCAGGTGCATTGATGCCACCTGATAAAATTGTGGAAGCGGCCATCAAAGGAATAAAATACGATCAGGATGAAGTTTATCCGGGCTTATCGAAACTGATTCGGGTGATGAGCAGGATTGCTCCTGACTTTTTGTTAGAACAGGCAAGTAAAGCGGGCAAAGAATTCTACTCCGCCAATTAGAGGAAGAGACCAAATGATGGGCTCAAAAAACTGCTTAAATTAACCTTATGATAAACGTTAGTGAGATTGCTGGCAACGACGCCTATCTACGGGGTTGGCGAAAAGCCACCTTTTTAGCCACCTTGCTATTGGTAAGTATTGTCAGTCAGATTGATCGGATTTTGCCGTTCATTTTGGCGGAATCGATCAAAAAGGATCTGGGCCTTAGCGATACGCAGCTCGGGATGGTAACCGGCCTTGCGTTTGCGATGTGTTACACACTTGCCGCCTTGCCCCTCGCGCGCATCTCTGATAGGGGTGGTGCAAAAAAGGTACTGGTTTGTTGTATCGTAATCTGGACACTTATGACCGCCTTGGCCGGACTGGCCAATAGCTTCCTGATATTGGTATTGTTGCGCATTGGGGTAGCCCTGGGAGAAGCCGGGAGTACACCCGCCAGTCATTTTCTTATCGGCCAAAGAATTCCTGAGTTGTTTCGAGGCAGGGCGATTGGCTTGTTCTCCATGGGGATTCCCATGGGCACTATGCTTGGATTTGCCTTGGGAGGGTGGGCAAGTGACCATATTGGCTGGCGTAGCGCATTTTTTGCAGCAGGTGCCTTTGGGTTGGTTTTAGCCTTATCGGTCACGCTGTTTGTGCCTGGAAACGGAGCATCAGCATTGAAAATGGCCGGATCCGATGGATTTCTTTCAGCAGGCAAAAAGTTTTTAAAGAAACCCGCGTTCCTATGGTTGTTTGTGGCAGCTAATCTGCTGGGGTTTGCCTCCGCCCCATTCTATGTTTTCAGTGCCCCCTTCCTGATAAGAACCTACGGGCTCACTGCAAGTGAAGTGGGGCTCAGGTTTGGGTTGATGCAAGGGTTGCTTGGCATTGCAGCGACGCTATTGGGTGGTAGGTTTTTCGACCGGGCAATTGCCAGACATTCCAGTTATTTGCTGGGGCCACCAGCCGTCCTGATCGTAATTGCTGCTTTCTCTACTGTTGCAGCCCTGTTTATGCCCACAAGCAATTGGGCAATCGCGTTATTAGTGCCAGGTATGTTTTCTTTTGCCTTTTTATTGCCTTACGCATTTGGCAGCGGCCATTTGGTGGCTGGAAATGATAATAAAGCATTATCCACAGGTTTGCTTTTGTTTGGATCCAGCCTTTTTGGCCCGTCTCTGGCGCCCGTGTTGGTGGGTTTTGTCAGTGATTTTGCTACGGCTTCAAAGTTAGGCAATGGGCTCAGATGGGCATTGTTAATCGGCCCGATGGCTAGTGTGCTTTGTGCGGGTGCTTTACTTATCGCAAACAAAAAAATAGCAGGCATTTAATCAATCACTCATTGTGACTAATATTCTTTCAAGTTCTAACAAAAAATACAATGAATACACCGATTAGAATAAGCTCCATCTCTCAGGCCCATAAAATGCAAGGGTTCGCACCGCCGCCGCATCCCATGATCAGCATTATCGAATGTGGCCAGCTGAAAGGAAGTCCAGGCATGAGCGTCGTGCTGGATTTTTATATGATTTCGATCAAACGGAATTGTAACAACCTGATGTATGGGCAGCAGAAATACGATTTTGACGAGGGCTTTATGGCCTTTGTGGGACCTAACCAAATTTTAAGCGGGCAACAGCATGCGCCCGGATATGAGCCCAAAGGATGGATGCTGTTTGTGCACCCGGATTTTTTCTGGGGAACACCGCTCGCCAAAAAGATTAAGCAGTACGAATTTTTTAATTACTCGGTAAAAGAGGCCCTGTTTTTGTCCGATAAAGAGGAAAAGGTGATCAACGATATCGTTGCAAATATTATACACGAATGCAACGGAAATATCGACGGGTTTACGCAGAACATTATCGTATCGCACTTGGAGACCCTGCTCAATTACTCTGAACGCTTCTACCAGAGACAGTTCATTACCCGCAAGATCACCAACCACCAGATCCTTGACCGGCTGAATGATTTATTGAACAATTATTTTGATAGCGATGACCTGATGACCAACGGCTTACCAACCGTAGAGTTTATTTCAGAGTCGCTTCACGTTTCACCAGGCTATTTGAGGAGTTTGCTTAAAAATCTGACCGGTCAAAGCACGCAACAGCACATTCACGAAAAGCTGATCGACAAGGCCAAGGAAAAACTATCTACGACCAGCTTGTCGGTCAGCGAGATTGCCTATGGCCTGGGCTTTGAGCATCCGCAATCATTCAACAAACTTTTTAAGACCAAAACCAAGGTGTCTCCTTTGGAATTCAGGGCTTCGTTCAACTGATAACTTGGATGAGACGCCAATGTGAATTACAGATTGAATTTCTATGGATCTTTTTCCTTTTGCTGCGGACACCCCGGCGTGAGCTGGACATCGGAAGGCCCCTGGACCCGTGCTATTCGCGTCAGGCTCATAGCTAATCTTTGAAAATATTTAAACTCGGGAAAATAATCGCAAAGGTTCCATCAGCTATTTGAAACAGAGCCTCTGGTAATGGGTTCTTTCACGTGTTTAGGAAGCCTTGTGGCGGCTACCCCAAACTCCTTTTTGAATGCAAACGAGAAATGTGACAGGTCTTCGAAGCCCAATTGCAGGTAGATATCGGAAGCTTTTTCATGCCTTTCCTCGATGAGAAAGCGGGCTTCCTGCAACCGCCGCTTCACCAGCCACCGGTTGGGTGTCTGGTGAAAAATGCTTTTAAAGTCGCGTTTGAATGCCGACAAACTCCGGCCGGTAAGGAATGCGAAACGCTCCGCGCTTACATTGAACTTGTAATTTTGCTGAATAAACGCCTCGAGGTCCAGTTTGCCGGGGATCCCGAAATCGAACATGACATCCGATAGCACGGGCATCACTTGTAATAGTATGAGGAGCAGTTCCTCCCGCTTCATGTCCACAAATGCCTCGCTGATTTGACCGTAAGGCGTGAAATAGGGCTCCAACGAAAGCAGGAAGCTATTAATCAGTTTATCTTTTTCGAGCTTGATAAAGGCGTCGGCCGACGTGTAATTATGAAAAGTAATCGGATGCCTTTTGAGAAAATCCTTTAAAAAACGCTCGTCAAAGATAAAAACAACTTTCTCGAACTCGTTGTTATCCCGTCGCTTGTTGTAACGCGCCAACCGGTTCTTTCTGACGATACAGCTTTCGCCCGGTTCGAGCGTGTAACGTTTGTTGCCGTCGTAGCCATTCATGGTCCCTTTGACCAGGAATACGAAGATATGCTCGGCTATAAACTGCTCCGGAGAGATGGCGGGACCCACAAAACAGGACTTTATTTCAGTGATTTTCATTGCCGCTTATTTACATTTCATCACCTTCATGGCTATACCAGGTTCATTTCGATCAGGCTATTCGCCGTTGCTAATATAGCTTCTTTGCACGAACGCGGTTTCCAGCCCAGCATCGTGATCGCCTTTTCGCCGCTTGCCCTTTTTACCATTCCTAAATAAGGTGCCACGCCTTTCAGTTTCGGGTTGAACAGCACCAGTAGTTTGACAACCCAGTTAGGTAACTCTTTTGTGGGCACGTGGGCTGCTTTCGTGCCCAGATTGGACCGAAGCACATTGGCGATATCGATCAGTGAAAGCGCCTCGCCGGCAACAGGATGAAGCGTTGGCCGTTCGCCTGGGGCATTGTCATCGCTTTAAAATGAAGATCGGCAACGTCCCGGACATCCACATAACCCGAAATGATCTTGGGGCAGGCTTTCATACCGCCGCTAAGCATTTGCTTAATGTTCTGGATTGAATGCGAGAAGTCATCGGCCAACACTGGGCCCAGTACACCGGTAGGGTTTACGACGGCCAACTCCATTCCTTCCCCTTCCGTTTTAATAAAATTCCAGGCCGCTTTTTCGGAAATCGTTTTCGATTTTTGATAAGGAGCGACGGTTTCGTTGAGCACTGTCCAGTCTTCTTCTGTGTATGGGATGGTTTTGACCGTGCCGAAACCCACCGCGCCGAAAGCGGAGGTAAGCACGACCCTTTTTACACCCGCTTTTTTCGCGGCCCGCATCACAAAAAGCACCCCGTCTTTAGCGGGAATCACAAAATCGTCTTCCGTGGTGGCACTCGTGTAGGGTGTAGGCGAAGCCACGTGGATCACGTACCTGCAACCTTCCGTCGCTTTTTCCCAGCTTGCTTCATCCTGTAAATCGGCTTCGACAAACGATAAATCCTCCGATGAACGCAGGCCGCCCTCCGTGAGCATTTGCTTTACCAACCCCGATTTGCCCAGGGAACGGAGTGTAGCTTTTACCTTGTACCCGTTTTGAAGCAAAGCTATGATGCAATAGCAGGCAATGAAGCCCGAACCTCCCGTAACCAATACCGTTTCTTTGTTTTCCATTTTTTTGAAATTTTTGACACAGCAAATGTCAGCGGTAACCGACATATTTCACTTTGTTTAAAAGTCCAGATATGGTTTGTTGAAAGGGCCAATTACTTCCCACTACCCGCTGGTTTTTGAGACGTAGTAACTGTGGAGCCAGGCAAAATGGCAATACCTGGCAAACAAGATGTATTCGTCATATTTGCTTTCGGGACTTTTCGCCGAACGAGTTCCGAGTTGGGCCGCCTCGCAGAGCCAGATTCAATTGAAGCATCGCGGCCCTGACGCGTGATACAATTGTACATCTGGCCAACCACGGAAACAAATGTGGTTTCATCTAATTTTGGCACGCCTTAGGTGCGTTGAATTTCGTACCCAAAGACAGAACATTTCGCTCCGAAGCGTCATTACTGAGCCGATTTGGGCAAGAAGAAGAAAATTTAGTCATAAAGAGCTCTTTGGGATGTTTTTGGCATAAAAAAGCTCTTTTCGGATTTATTTAGGTTGCTTTTTGATCATTCGAGCCGTTTTTTGCCCCAAAATGACTTTTCTCCGCAGCCTAGTCAAGTGGTGACTAAAATGGCGTTCAAAACCTACACCTCGCTTTACCAATCATCATGCATACATTTAATTAAATTTTTTCTTACAAGCCCCTCTCACAATTACGGAGGGGTTGTAAGAAAAAATTTTGAAGGATTTAAAGGTTTCGGAAGGAGTTGCGGTTCAAGGTAAAACAGATCGATCTTAACTTTTGCTCTTAGAAAACAAGATTGCCAACCGCTATCATTTTTCGCATTGATTGACAGATAATCGAAAGAAAAAGCCTATTACAAGAGCAGACATGCTGCTTGGGATCGCATTCACTCATTTCTAAACTCTCAACCAACAGTTATCATTGCACCAGGCAAAACCAAAATAATTGTTGCGTTTTAAGTTACCCCGCTTTTATTTCAAATAAGAATTATCTTTGCATCCAAATTCTTCGGGAACCCCAAAATGCACCGCGTTAAGTGCCAGTGATCTTCTAACATATCGCCAACTCCAGTTGTCAATCGACAGCTTACTTGCAATTGTTTAATTCAATCAAGAATGCCAGCAACTTGTAGGATGGTATCGCTATACCCATTCACCTGTTGTCAGCTTTTACAAGGCACATTGCTTTGGACCAAACGCGTTATGCTATGGAATCAAGAAAATACGAAAGGACCTATCATTTGCCCTACTCGCCGGGTACAACCAGCGATGACAAAGTTCAAATGGATTACTGGCACCATTTGAGCCGAATGCACCAAATTGTTTTCACCGAGAAGCTCGATGGGGAAAACAACTGCCTCAACCGTCATGGCGTTTTTGCACGCTCACATGCCGCACCTACGGTTTCTCCCTGGACTGCGCGGCTCCGGGAAAGGTGGGCGCATATCAAAAGCGATCTGGACGAGCTGGAAATATTCGGCGAGAACGTCTACGCCGTGCACTCAATTGAATATACGCGACTGGAAGACTATTTCTTCGTGTTCGCAGCCCGGTACCGGGATCAGTGGCTCGATTGGGAAGAAGTGTGCTTTTACGCAAATGCGCTGAACTTACCGCTAGTGCCGGTTCTGGGTGTTTTCCCGACACCTGTGGATGAACATGCGTTTACGAAAATCGTGCTGGAACTTGCCGGCTCAGACAGCGTATTCGGGTCGATCGATGCGAATACCGGATTGCCTTGCAGGCGGGAGGGGGTAGTCGTACGCGATTTTGACGCCTTTCTGGTCGGACAGTTATCGACACATGTGCTGAAATACGTCCGGAAGGATCATGTACAGACTTCTGAACACTGGACACGCAACTGGCGACCGGCCAGACTTATTAATCATTATTAGAATCAAGGACGTGAAAGAATTTCTATATAAAAATTGGGAAGAGTTGGCGGGCCGGTACGACTGGATCGCTGACATGCATGGCGTGCCGCAGGACGCGGTCCACCATGCCGAGGGAGACGTAGCAACCCACACGCAAATGGTAGTCAAGGAGCTGGTGGGCTTGAAAGAATACCAGAACTTACGAGAAGAGGAAAAAGCAATCTTGTGGATTGCAGCGTTGCTGCATGATGTAGAGAAGCGCAGCACCACCTATCAGGAAACGGACGGCAGTATCGTTTCACCCGGTCATGCCAAAAAAGGCGCATTGACTGCGCGACAAATCCTGTTCAAACAATTCGATGTTCCGTTTGAAACGCGGGAACAGATTGTAGGGCTCGTCAGGCATCACGGCTTGCCGCTCTGGGTGTTCCACAAGCCTGATCCGCAGAAAGCACTTTTGCAGGCATCGTTCGAAGTGAATACGAACTTGGTAGCAATTCTAGCCAAAGCGGACGTGCTCGGTCGTATTTGCAGCGACCAACAGGACCTGTTGGACCGGATCAGCTTTTTTGAGGAATATTGCAAGGAACAGCGATGCGCTGGACAGTCATATCCGTTTACCACAGATTTGTCGCGCTTTCACTATTTTCATGCTGAGGCAGCTTCTGTGGATTACCTTCCGTTTGATGACACGACATGCCAGGTAACATTGATGAGTGGTCTGCCAGGGATGGGAAAGGACAGCTATATCCGGGAACATTTGCATGGGCTTCCGGTAATCAGTTTGGACAAAATCCGTCTGGCCCATAAAATTAAGCCCGATGACACCTCGGCCAACGGATGGGTAGCTCAGCAAGCCAAGGAACAGGCACGGGTATACCTGCGGGCAAAAAACGACTTTGTCTGGAATGCGACCAACATTTCAAAACAGATGCGGAGTCAGCTCATTGACTTGTTCGCTTCCTACCGCGCCCGTGTCAGGATCGTTTATGTCGAGCAGCCCTACAAGCAATGGAAGCTTCAAAATGGGTCAAGAGAAGAAATGGTGCCTACCAAAGTCTTGGAGAGGATGCTGGCAAAATGGGAAGTACCTAAACTCCACGAAGCTCATTCACTGATATACGTTGCGGCCGCAAGGGCTAACGGATAGGGTTCATACGACACGGTTGTTTAGCTTCGAGAACGACCGTGTCGAGCTTTTGAATAGGACTGGTTGTGGCAAACTGGCGCTGTTAGTCGTGTGTGTACTGGCTCTCCAAGACCTGTTCACCGGTAAAACATCTTGTCCTTCTTTCCAAATATCGCTAAATTTGACTCATTGGAATGAAATCAAAAGAGAGGTAATATGTCCAGACAAGTTATCAACGATGGGAATGGCAAACCGGTCTCCGTACTCATCGACTATCAGGAGTGGCTTAGGATCGAGCAGCTGTTGGAAGGGAAAGAGCTTAACTTCGCTGCCCCGGCAAATCCCCTGGACTGGTATGTGTTAACAGAAACCACCAACTCTGTGCTGAACGAGTTAATAGCCTACACTTCAAGAGAGCGCAGAAAGGAAATGAAGCAAGTTAGGCCGGATCTTGCAAAGATTAAGCTACTCGAAGAGCTATTCGAGGAAGTTCATAGCATTAATTCCAACCCCGAAAATTTCAAAAGCATTGGCAGGATGGAATCGATTATTGGCCAATATGCTCCTAAATTGACTGCGATCCACAATGCGGCATGAATAGAGCTGACGTGCAAATGTTGCAAAAGCTGATAGCAAAGTACGAGCTATCGGAGGCCGACTATCAGGAAATCTTGCAGGATATCATCCGCGACACTACCTACAAAAGAACCAGATCAGAAAAGCCAACGGTAGTAATTCTGGGAGCTCAGCCCGGTGCAGGAAAGACGGAGCTTCAAAAGGAAGCTGAATCGCAACTTGCAGGCAACGCAGTGATCTGTAATGCGGATAACTTAAGGGATTATCATCCCCAGGCGCACGAAATAAAAAAAGACCATCCGAGATTTTACCCAGATATTACCGCACCCTTGGCGCAGCGTTGGAACGACTCTCTGGTCAAACATTGCGTGGACAAAAAGCTGAACTTTATTTTAGAGACAACTTTCTCCTCAGGCCGTAGGCTCAATCAGACTATTTATTTTTTCAAAGAGGCAGGCTATCAGGTCGACATTATGTTGCTTGCCGTTAGCCCCAAACTTAGTCTTCTGGGGACTTACCTTAGGTATGAACACAGTTTAGCAACTTTGGGGACAGGCCGCCGAGTATCGCAAATTTCGCACGACAGCCGGTTTGAGATGATCCCAAGGACAATTGCGAGCATCAGTCAACTGCCGTTGTTTGACAATTTCAGTCTGTATGCCAGAGGCATTGCGGCAGGTCAGCAGCGCACAGCTGAAGGTGTTGTCCGGGTCGCAGTGAATCCAGCTAATATTTATTCCTCTTATCAAGCCGAGGTTAACCGTCACTGGTCCGATGAAATAACAGATTACTTCCACCAAAAGGTGGATGATGTTCTCGCTCTTATGCAGCTTAGGAATGCCCGTGAAGAAGAAGTACAGGATTTTAAGGAGGCTTTGGGATTAGAAGAGCCTCAAAGGCAGAGCAAACGACGGGGGTTGGGTCTATAATTGTCTGATGAGCCAATGATCCGAGATTTCTTGGAACTGGCTATCCGCTTCTTATGCTCAATTCATTCCCACGCTACGCCGGAACGGGCGTTTTACCCATTTGAAAATCGAAAGGGTCTAGCAATTTCACAAGGCGGTTTTTAGCTTTGATTTCTTCGCAGCACTAAAACAGAGCAGAGATGGAAAGGATGAGGGGAACAGGTGAAGCCAAAGGTGGCTTGTCGTTAGATCAGTTGGTCACGCTTGCAGACCTGAGAAGCGTCAGGGATGAACTGCTAACAGCAATAAATAAGGTGAGGGTATCCTCACCAGAATCAACAAAGAAATGGCTTAAATCGTCTGAGGTCAGAAAGTTACTCAACATTTCGCCGGGCAAGTTGCTGGCCCTCAGAGCTGGCCGGCAGCTCGCATTTGTGAGATTGGGAGGAGTAATCTACTACGACCGCGAAGATATCAACAAGATGATCCAAAAAGCGAAAACATCTGCTTTATAGGCCTTGTTTGATGATAAGAGATAAATCATATACAGGTCGTGGCTGTGATGTCCCGCCCGCAAGACAGCAGGTCGAAATCTACTTCCTGCATAAAGGGTTAAGCCTTCAAGCAAGTCGTGAGTTTTATCAGCATTATTGTAATAAGCAATGGGCTCGCCAAGATGGACAATTAATTCAAGATTGGAAGCGTCTTGCCTGGCAATGGATTTGGAACAACTGACAATGTGATTTCCATTTTACCGGTAATTGCCAGCGCGCCATCAAGTATTTAAGTGAACCTTCCTGGACTACTGGAATACCAGTCCCGAAGCTTTTCCAATTATTGTTTTGGATCTGATATGGCTTGATTTTAACTTTTCGCTACCATCAAGGCAATCAATACAACGGTGAACAAACTGTTGGTGTCGATATTCCATTGAAAATAGGCTAAATGACGATGATCAAATTCAGGGCAGCAACTATAAATGATTTAAACCTTTTACGGCATTGGGATGAGCAGCCCCATACGGTCGCCTCCGACCCGAACGATGACTGGGGATGGGAGACCGAATTGTTGCGGTCGCCCGAATGGCGCGAGCAACTAATTGCCGAACTGGATGGTCGCCCGATTGGTTTTGTACAAATTATTGACCCTCTGATGGAAGACAGCCACTACTGGGGCGAAGTGCCAGCGAACCTGCGCGCGATCGACATTTGGATTGGGGAAGCCGACGACCTGGGAAAAGGTTATGGCACCGAGATGATGCGCCTGGCGATCG
>NZ_JAMOZL010000013.1 GCF_023667495.1 Dyadobacter sp. MSC1_007 | reverse complement strand
CTATTGAATAGTAAAAGAATCATGCAGTGTTAATCTACTATCCGAAATATTATTTGGAAGCTACTTTTTCTCTGATTTTTTATATGGCTGTGCAGGAAAGGTGTATTCGGGCCGTCAGCAGCGCTTAAAACTGCAGGGCCGGGAAATTTCTGTTTTAAAATTGCAGTAGCAGCGTTACTTTTTTTACAAATGCCGTCATAACAGGTGTAAATGGTTAAAAACACCTTTCCGAATATTGTATGGCGGCCTTTGTTGATGTTCGAAAATTTTTTTTTGAGAAAAAGTGGTTTTTTAGCAAAAAAACGCTCAAAATCAGCTTGGTATTCCTCTGTGTTGCCTTGAATGCATCCGCTTTTCCCTATTGGGGCTTCTGGGCACACAAGCGCATCAACCGTCTGGCTGTATTCCGGCTTCCTGCCGACATGCAGGTTTTCTATAAAAAGCATATCGATTTTCTAACGGAAAGCGCAGTAAACCCCGACAAGCGACGCTATGCAGTTGTCGGTGAAGCTGAGCGGCATTTTATTGATCTGGATGTGTATGGTGACAGCGCATTGCAGATATTGCCCCGGCATTGGCACGATGCTGTTGGGAAAATAGGAGAGGATAGCCTGCAAAAGCACGGAATTGTGCCCTGGCACATTCAGCTTGCGGCTGCTCAGCTCACCGAAGCATTTAAAGCGCGGAAGGCTGGAAGGATTCTCCGGTTGTCGGCCGACCTGGGACATTACATCGCCGATGCGCATGTGCCGCTGCATACTACCAGAAATTACAACGGGCAGCTTACCAACCAGGATGGCATTCACGGCCTGTGGGAATCGAGATTACCTGAGCTTTTTGCACAGGACTACGATATGTGGCTCGGGCCGGCCGAGTATAGGAAAGACATTGCGGCTGGAATCTGGAATGCCGTCATACAGTCGCACATAGCTGTCGATTCGGTACTGCGATTTGAGAAGAAGCTGACTTCTCAGCTGCGGGCTGACAAAAAGTACAGCTACGAATTGAGAAACAACATTCTGACCAGGACTTACTCCCATGAATTTTCGGGAAAATACCATCAGATGCTAAGCGGGCAGGTAGAACGTCGCATGCGCGCGTCGGTCAAAATGGTGGGCGACATATGGTATACTTGCTGGGTAAATGCCGGGCAACCTGACTTGGCGTCGATATCTGACTTTAACCCCAATGAGCCAAACGAATTTGAAAAGGCGGCTGAGCCCGCAGGATGGTTACAGCGCATTCTTCAAATGCGACCCGAACCTGCTGACTAGCTTTCCTGCGGCGGATACCCTGAAACCAAAATGCGCGCTGTCACCAGTAGTTGTCCCACGTGGCGCTGCGTGTGCTCGGCTGCGTGAAAAAGCAACCCTAAATGTGTGGAGGGTATCATGGCCCTGCCCACGTAACGAATCTGGGTCAATGTGGTTGGATCCGTGTTCCTTAGCTGTTGCAATGCGCCTTGCAATTGCTGACCAAAATGATCAAGCAAGTTATGGTACGTACACCCTTCAAATGGTTCGGTGCCTTCACTTTTTAGATAGGCTATCTGACTTTCACTCAGCGACTCCTCGCGTGCGTAGGTAAACAGGCGGTCGAGCACGCCTGCCAGGTGTTGCAGGTGAAAGCCGACAGAGGCAATACCGGCAGGTTTCTCCCAGAGTAGCCTGGTAGGGAATGTGTTTTGAAAAATGGCCAGTTCCTCGCTTGCTTGCAGGAGTGCGTGGGCGACGGGTTGCAGCAGATCTGGTATTTCTGGAAGCGGGCCCCTGAGCCATACTTCCAGCGGGTCGTTATTTTGCATGGCGGAAGTAATAAAAAAAGGGACCTTTTTACAAGTCCCTTTTTCAATCATATTTGCAAATGCATTATTTGGCGATATCGATCTGTACAGGTTTTCCCTTGATCGTGTTGCCATCCATCGCACGCAATACCGCACGTGCATCACGTTCTGGTACGTCTACGAAGGTGAATTTGTCATAAATGTCGATCGCTCCGATAGTTTTACCCGGAATGTTCGCTTCGCCGGCGATGGCTCCTACGATATCCTTTGGCATAATGTGGTCCTTGCGGCCAAGGCTCAGAAACAAGCGTGTCATACCTGCCTCAGGAGCTGACTGGCGTTTCGGCTCACCATCACGGCCTGCTTCACGACGATCACCTCTTGGCGCATACCTGTCGCTGCTGCCACCGGGGCGACGGTCGTCACCTCGGCGGTCTCCGCCTCTTTCGAAACGGCTGCCACCTGATGAACGGCGTTCGAAACGGTCACCGCCTTCACGACGTCCGCCATCGCGATCACCGCGTCTTTCTTCCCAGGCGAGGTTCCCGTCAGAATATTCATTTTTCTGAACTCCCATGATCTGTTGCGCCATGGCACCTACGATCTGCTCGGTCGAGAAACCGCTGTGATGCAGCATTTCAAGTACGTCATTATAAAGGCCCTGATCATCGGTTTCTTTGATGGTTGCAGCAATGTTCTCTACAAAACGAGCTTTGCGGACACCCACTATATCTTCGAACGACGGAATAACCCCTTTTTCGATTTTTACTTTAGTATACCCTTCAATGGATTTCAGACGATATTTTTCGTCGCGGGCAACCAGTGAGAATGCTTTTCCGGACATCCCGGCGCGACCCGTACGGCCGATACGGTGTACGTAATATTCTTCGTCCATTGGAATGTCATAATTGATTACGCCATCCAGACCGCTTACGTCGATACCGCGAGCAGCAACGTCGGTTGCTACAAGGATGGTAGTAACACCGGCCTTGAACTTGCTCATTACATTGCTTCTTTGCTGCTGGCGAAGGTCACCATGGATACCTTCGGAGGCATATCCTCTCAACTGCAGGTCTTCAACGATCTCATCCACCTTGCGTTTTGTATTACAGAACACAAGAAGTGATTTAAGATGGTGCATATCGATCAGACGCGTCATTACTTCGACCTTAGCCTGAGGCTTTACTTCGAAATAAACCTGCTCGATGTTCTGGTTGGTCAATTCGTTACGAACGACTTTAATCAGCGTTGGGTCGTTCAGGAAGCGCTTGGTGATCGACATGATCGGCTTGGACATTGTCGCCGAGAAAAGGATCGTCTGGCGGTCCTCAGGCATATCAGCCAGGATGCTTTCGATATCTTCACGGAAACCCATGTCAAGCATTTCATCTGCTTCGTCGAGTACCATCATGCGGACCTCGTCGAATTTCAGGGTCTTGCGTTCCATGTGGTCCATTACACGGCCCGGAGTTCCTACTACTATATGTACCCCTTTTTTCAAAGAGCGGATCTGACGGTCGATCGAATCGCCACCATAAATGGCTTCGATCCTTACACCGCGCATGTATTTGGCCAAACGTCCGATTTCTTCGGAAACCTGAACAGCCAGTTCACGGGTTGGGCAAAGTACCAGGGCTTGTACTGCATTCGAGGAAGTATCAATTCTTTCCAGCACCGGAATACCAAATGCCGCAGTTTTACCAGTACCGGTCTGAGCCTGACCAATTACGTCAGAGCCCTGCATTACTGCGGGGATTCCCTGTGCCTGTATCGGGGAGGGTTTTGAAAAACCCATTTCTGTCAAGGCTTTCAGGATGTTTTCAGAGAGACCAAGCTCTTCGAAAGTTTCTAATGTTTCAGTTGTCATTATATTGCTATTAGTATTAATTCTTTGAAATGATTGATTGGTCCGGTTTGGATGTAAAATGGTCATTATGAATCACAATGAACTATTGAGAAACGACTCAACATATGCCATTGTTCCAATCGGATTGGACCATGTTACCGGTATTCCGGTTATAAAAAAGTAAATAATTGAAAGGGATCGCGCAAAGCCCACCACAAACCATCCGTGGGGCTCTGCATGTGAACGGTAGGTCCAACCAGGACAAATTTTTTGAGGTTGGCAGGTGATCTTAAAATACTAGACCGTTTATGAAGCAGAGAAGCGAACGGATGTTCGTTCAAATTTTATGCAAAAAAAAGAATAATAATTGGAAATGCAACCAATTTTGAAAAACTAATTGTAATATTTTTAGAAAGCAGAAGCCCGGTCAGTTTCGTGCTGCCGGGCTTGCCTAGTTGGGTTTGCTGATTCAGAATAATTCTTTTACATCCGTATAAGGTAAATGCCATGCATCGGCCACTCCCTTAAATACTACTTTTCCGTGAACGACATTGAGTCCCTTCCGCAGCTCTTCGTTATTTGAGCACGCTTGCTGCCATCCCTGGTTGGCTAGTTGCAATGCATAAGGCAAGGTTGCATTGGTGAGGGCGAGGGTAGATGTGTAGGGCACCGCGCCGGGCATATTAGCGACGCAGTAATGCACGACGCCGTCCACTTCGTAGATAGGGTCCTCGTGAGTGGTCGCTTTGGATGTTTCAAAGCATCCGCCCTGATCGATGGCCACATCAACCATCACTGTTCCGGGCTTCATTAGTTTGAGCATATCACGTGTAATGAGCGAAGGTGCTTTTGCACCCGGGATCAACACGCCGCCGATGATTAGGTTGGCGCTCTTGATCAGCTCTCGGATATTGTATTCGTTGGACATCACTGTATCGACGTTGGCCGGCATAATATCTTCCAGGTAGCGAAGCCGTGCAAGGCTGATATCGACGATCGTTACATTGGCACCAAGTCCGGATGCCATCTTTGCCGACTGAGTTCCTACAATACCTCCTCCGAGTATCAGTACATTGGCAGGCTTTACCCCGGCAACGCCGCCGAGCAGGATACCAAATCCGCCCATGGGTTTTTCCAGGTATTTGGCGCCTTCCTGGACGGCCATTCTTCCCGCAACTTCGCTCATCGGAACAAGTAGCGGCAGGCTGCGGTCTGTTTTTTCTACCGTTTCGTAGGCCAGACAGACTGCTTTACGCCCGATCATAGCGTGGGTAAGCGGTTCCGAAGATGCGAAATGGAAGTAAGTAAAGAGAAGCTGATTTTCTTTAATTAGTGGGTATTCAATTTCAATGGGTTCTTTTACCTTGATGATCATTTCGGCAATGCCGTAAATTTCTTCAATCGTGGGCAGGATGGATGCTCCCGCTTCGGTGTATTGGTCATCGGAAAAGCCGCTTCCTTTGCCAGCGTCGGCTTGCACATATACTGTGTGACCGTGTTTGCGGAATTCTGTCACGCCTGCCGGGGTAAGGGCAACACGGTTTTCATTGTTTTTGATTTCTTTCGGGACGCCGATGATCATGGGATGGAAGTTGGAAGTGGACCAGGGTTCAAAATTAATTTTTGGTAGAAAAACATACTACGCCAGGCCAAAAAGATAGAAAAGAAAACTATTTTTGGCCCTATTGAAAAGAAAAAATACTGCCTCGGCCCCTTACGCCCGCACACAACCACAAAAAATACTGTATGCAACCTGACCTGACGGACCGTAAAATTCTGGACTTATTACAGCAGAATGCCCAGATGACCATCAAGGAGATAGCGAGTAAGATCAATTTGTCGGTAACGCCCGTACACGAACGTATCCGAAAGCTTGAAAAAGAGGGGTTTATAGATAAGTATGTCTGCCTGCTCAACCGGCGAAAGCTCGGCAAAAGTCTGGTCGTTTATTGCAATGTGACCCTTGATAAACAACGAAAGGAAAGCTTTGAAGACTTCAACCAGGCGATCGTCCAGATGAGTGAAGTACTGGAATGCTCGGTGGTGTCAGGCAACTTCGATTACATGCTGAAAGTGGTTGTCGAGGATGGCGATGCCTATAATCAGTTTTACCAGCACAAACTTTCTGCCCTCTCCAGTGTGTTACACATCAGCAGTTATTTCGTAATTTCCGAAATCAAGTACACCACCGGAATTGCCGTTAACTAACGAAACGCAGCATTCACAGTGATCATCAGGGCGGTAGCTCCGTGCTAATCGCCAAAAGCTAAGAACATGAATAAAAACTACAAGGATGGCCTCAACCTGATGTCGAAGGTGACGGTGAAGCGCGCTTGGAACGCCATTCAGATATTGGGCAGTTATTTTTATTCCAAAGCCACCGGTAACCCGGTGCATTGGGGAATGCCGATCGCCATTTCCTTTGAACCTACCACTTCCTGCAACCTTCGCTGTCCGGAATGCCCAAGTGGGCTAAGGTCGTTCACACGCCCAACGGGGATGATGGAAGAGAAGTTATACAAAAAGACGATCGACGAGCTGGCTGATACGTTGCTATACCTGATTTTTTACTTCCAGGGTGAGCCCTACCTGCACCCGAAGTTTTTCGAACTTGTGCAATACGCGCACGATAAAGGCATTTATACCGCCACATCCACCAATGCGCATTACTTGACTGACGAAAAGGCCAGAAAAACCGTCGAATCGGGTCTGGATCGACTGATCATCTCCATTGACGGAACTACCCAGGATGTGTATCAGCAGTACAGGGTAGGGGGTAACCTGGAAAAAGTGCTCGAAGGAACGCGCAATATTATCAAATGGAAAAAAGAGCTGAAATCTGCCACGCCGCATGTGATATTTCAGTTCCTGGTGGTAAAGCCGAATGAACACCAGATCGAAGACGTCAGAAAACTCGCTGAGGAGATGGGTGTCGATGAGGTGGGCTTGAAAACCGCGCAGATCTACGACTATGAAGAAGGGTCAGAGCTGATTCCAACTATCGAAAAATATTCACGCTACCAGAAGCAGGATAACGGCTCCTATTCGATTAAAAATAAGTTTGTAGACCATTGCTGGAAAATGTGGCATTCCTGCGTGATCACCTGGGACGGGGCTGTGGTGCCTTGCTGTTTTGATAAAGATGCAGAGTATAAGCTTGGTGATATGAAGACGCAGACTTTCCGCCAGTTGTGGAGAGGGAAAAAGTACAGTGACTTCCGTGCTTCGCTGATCCGGTCGCGTTCAGAAATCGAAATGTGCAAAAATTGCACAGAAGGAACGCAGGTCTGGGCGTGAAACACCGGGTCTTTTTTGGAAATAAATTATTTTTAATTAAATAATAATCTGCATTAAACATCTAATAGTCAGTTGGCTGTATATTGAATTCAAAACTGCGTGGAACATTTTTTGGTGAATTGCCCCGAATAATAGAAATTTGACATTGGTAACTCAAATGAATACATGGGCAAAGTAATTGCAATTGCAAACCAAAAAGGAGGAGTAGGGAAAACCACCACCGCTATTAACCTCGCTGCGAGTTTGGCCGCGCTGGAATTCCGCACATTGATCATCGATGCTGACCCACAGGCCAATTCCACATCCGGTCTGGGATTTAATCCGCAGGAGATGGAAAACAGTATTTACGAATGTATGGTTGAGCAGGCCAAAACCTCGGAAATTATACTGCAAACTGATTTTCCCAACCTGAACCTGCTTCCCTCGCACATTGACCTGGTCGGTGCAGAGATAGAGATGATCAATCTCAAAAACCGTGAGCACAGGATGAAAGACGCCATTGCCGAAGTGCGTGACGATTACGATTTTGTCATCATTGACTGCTCGCCATCGCTAGGCCTGATCACAATAAATAGCCTTACAGCCGCAGATTCTGTCATTATACCCGTTCAATGCGAGTACTTTGCGTTGGAAGGGCTCGGTAAGCTACTCAATACCATTACCATCATCCAGTCACGGCTGAACACCAACCTGATCATCGAGGGTATCTTGCTCACGATGTACGATTTGCGCCTGCGTTTGTCGAACCAGGTCGTATCAGAGGTTACCAATCACTTCGAATCACTTGTTTTTAATACCATTATCCCTCGTAACGTACGTATCAGTGAAGCCCCCAGTTTCGGGATCCCTGTCATGGCACAGGATTCAGACAGCAAAGGCGCGGTCAGTTACCTGAATCTGGCAAGAGAAATTCTCAGTAAAAATGGCTTACTCTCTTCCGACAAGCAGCTGGGAGTGAATTGATCAACGATTAGTACGAACAGACGATGGAGAATAGTAGTAAGACCAAGAAAATGACCGGACTGGGAAGAGGGCTGGGTGCTCTTTTGCAGGACTCTGAGAAAATGAATCCCCCTCGCCAAAGCAGCCGGGCTTCATCTGTTGAGGTAATCGGATCGATGAACGAGATTGACGTAAGTCAGATCGAGGCAAACCCATATCAGCCGCGGACCAAGTTCGACCAGGAATCGCTCAACGAACTGGCCGATTCGATCCGTGTGCAAGGCATTATCCAACCCATTACGGTCCGTCAGCTTTCCGAGGATTCCTACCAGCTCATTTCGGGTGAACGCCGCTTGCAAGCCTCCCGCTCGCTGGGCATGACCAGCATCCCTGCCTACATTCGCACAGCCAATGACCAGCAAATGCTGGAAATGGCTTTGATCGAAAATATCCAGCGTGAAAACCTGAATGCGATCGAGATTGCGTTGAGCTACCAACGTCTGATACTGGAATGTAGCCTTAAACAGGAAGAATTAGGTACCAGAGTTGGAAAGAACAGGACCACGGTCAACAATTATATCAGGCTTCTGAAACTACCGCCGGTGATCCAG
Organism: Dyadobacter sp. MSC1_007; assembly: GCF_023667495.1. Lineage (GTDB taxonomy): Bacteria > Bacteroidota > Bacteroidia > Cytophagales > Spirosomataceae > Dyadobacter. Next base: position 270,011 of record NZ_JAMOZL010000013.1, on the reverse strand, counting down.
GCGGCACTGCGCGATGACAAGATCAGTATGGGGCACGCCCGGGCCCTGATCACCATCAACAGTGATCAGAACCAACTCAAAATTTTCAACCAGATCATCGAAGAAGGATGGTCGGTGCGGAAGGTGGAAGATGAGGTCAGAAAGCTTGGAATGATGAGCAATGTATCGCTTGAACCCAAAAAGCAGCCGACAATTAATCAGGAAATAAAGTCGTTACAGTTTCAATTATCTTCTTTTTTCGGGGCGAAAGTGTCCGTAAAAAGCAATGAAGAGCATAAAGGTGAGATTAAGATCCCTTTTGCGTCTCAGGATGAGCTGAAAAAGATTTTAGAAACACTGAAATTCAAATAAGACTTGAAAAACTGGTTTTGGTTAGGGTTAATATTATTGTTTTCGGGCTCTGTAGCGGCGCAGACGAATAAATCAAGTGACAGTCTCGGAAAGAAAACGTCGCCGGTAGTGGCAGGGGATACGGTGCTGATCGGCGACTTGGATTCGTTAAAGAAAGTTAAAAATAAGAAGTTCATGCCCGTGCCGAAAACCGCCACCAGACTGGCGCTGATCCCGGGCGCGGGCCAGATCTATAACCGGGATTACTGGAAATTGCCGATCGTTTATATCGCTTTCGGCGGCGGGCTTTATACCTATTATTTAAACTCGCTGAAATACCACGATTATCTGAGCGCGTATAAGTCGTTTTATGTTTTAGATAAAAATGACCCGAAATACGGGGAACTTAAACCAGGCCTGACCGACGATTCTGCTAAAATTGTCCGCGTTCGTAATCTTTTAAATACCAGTAGTCAATATTTGCCGGCGACCAAGGACAGAATTGTGAAAGGAAAAAACTACTGGCGCAGAAACCGGGGATTTGCATTGGTGGTGACCGGCCTTATTTACACGCTGTCGATCATCGAAGCCAATGTAGCGGCGCACCTTAAGACTTTCGATCTGTCTGACGATCTCACGCTGAGAGTCGAGCCCAAGATGAGCCAGCCTTCCATGCGCACACCGACACCCGGTTTACGACTGGTTTTTAATATTAGATAAGTTAATACCAATACTGAATTAAATAATAGCTTTTAATGAGAATACTATTACTGGGGTACGGGAAGATGGGAAAGACGATCGAGCAGATTGCCCTTGACCGGGGACATACGATCGCAGGAAAAATCGATATGCACAACAGGTCCGATATGGACAATCTCAAAACATCCGATGTGGACGTTGCCATAGAGTTCAGCTCACCCGAGTCGGCATTTGATAATATAACCTATTGCCTCAAAAAAGGATGGCCGGTTGTATGCGGCACCACCGGCTGGTTAGAACACAAGGCAGAGGTTGAAAGACTTTGCAAGGAACAGTCCGGTGCCTTCTTTTATGCCTCCAATTACAGCATCGGCGTCAATTTATTCTTTCGGCTGAACCGCCAGCTGGCCAGATTGATGAAAGGTCATGAATACCAAAGCTCGATGACCGAAATCCATCATATCCATAAGCTCGACGCGCCAAGCGGCACGGCAATAACGCTTGCAGAAGGCATCATCGCAGAAAGAGAGGACCTCAATGGATGGAAACTGGCACCGGAAAATGACGAAGGTTATTTGCAGATTCTGGCCGAGCGCCGTGGAGAAGTGCCAGGAACGCATATTGTCCGTTACGAGTCGGAAGTGGATACAATCGAAATTTCCCACACCGCACACAATCGCCAGGGATTTGCATTGGGCGCAGTAGTATCCGCAGAATGGCTGCCGGGCCGGTATGGCGTATTTGGAATGGATGACCTTCTCAAAATCTAGTAAAATATAACTATCAATATTGCATCGCATGGCTGTAAATAAAGAGTTGACTTCCAGCTCAGTTGAATCCAAAAAGAAGAAATCGCCTGCCCGGGAATGGTTTGATTCCATTTTGTTTGCGGTAATTGCCGCCACTCTGATTCGCTGGCTGTTTTTTGAAGCATTTACCATTCCTACTCCTTCAATGGAGAATAGCCTGCTGGTAGGCGATTTTCTGTTTGTGAGCAAGCTGCATTACGGAACGCGCACTCCTAAAACGCCATTACAGGTTCCATTGACCCACCAGACCATCTGGGGAACCAATATCCCATCTTATACCGACGCAATCCAACTCCCGCAATACCGGTTGCCTGGTTTCAGCGAGGTCAAGCGCGGCGATGTGGTCGTATTTAACTATCCTCCGGAATTACAGCACCCGGTAGACCTTAAAACTAATTATATCAAACGCTGCGTGGGACTTCCAGGTGACAAAGTGGAGGTAAGGGACTTGCAGGTTTACGCCAATGGCCAGGCCATGGAAAATCCTGTAAGGATGGAGAATGAATACTTTGTGGCCACAACCACGACGGTAAACGAAGAGAAAGTCTTTAAGGATAATGGTGTTTCAGAATTTAACGCTTACACTGAAAGTTATAACGACACCATCCCGGGCAACGATCAGATGGGTTATCTGGTGTTCACGACGGTGGAGATTGCGGCTAAGCTGAAAACATATGATTTTGTCAAAAGCATTACGCTCGTTAAATCTTCGAAGGATATCAGCGAACCAATGCTGTATCCCAATTCCCCGCTATTCAAATGGAACCGTGACAACTATGGACCTATTACTGTTCCCAAAAAAGGCGTGACCGTGCAGCTGACGCCGGAAAACATTGCTACCTACGGGCCAGTGATCAAAAATTACGAGGAGAATGAAGACGTTGTGATCGACGAGAAATCGGTGAAAGTGGGTGGTAAGGCCATTACCAGCTATACTTTCAAGCAGGATTATTACTTTATGATGGGCGATAACCGCCACAACTCTGCCGATTCGCGCTATTGGGGTTTTGTTCCCAAAGACCATATTGTAGGCAAGGCCGTATTCGTGTGGATGTCGATCGATCCTAATCCAACCAGCTTTTTCAATAAGATCCGCTGGAACCGCTTGTTCAGGGTTATCAATTAAGATTTAAAATCGCATTTGCGAAGGGGATTCTAAGGGATCCCTTTCTTTTTTGTGTTTATATATAAATAAACATCATATAAATGTTTATTTGTGCTGAGCTTTCGTGCTATATTGCGTTATCACTTTGACCGCACCTGCCGATATGACTACTGCCCAAATAGCACCTGAAGCCCAGCAAAAGAAGAAAAAGAAAACGCCGTTTCGGGAATGGCTCGACTCGGTTTTGTTCGCCGTTGTCGCTGCTACGATTATACGATGGCTTTTTTTTAGCGCATTCGTCATTCCAACTCCTTCCATGGAGAATAGCCTGCTGGTCGGTGATTATCTTTTTGTCAGTCGGCTGCATTACGGTACTACTACGCCTGTGACACCATTGCAGATTCCACTAAGCCATCAGACGGTCTGGGGAACGAACATTCCTTCATATCTGGATTGGATTAAGCTGTCGCAATACAGGCTGCCAGGATTTACCGATGTGAAAAATGGGGACGTCGTGGTTTTCTATTTGCCGGTTGAGCACCCTAATGCTTACCAGAAGTATAATAACGTGCTGCCCGACCTGCATCCGCATCCCATAGATCTTCGCTCTAACTACATCAAGCGATGCGTAGGTATTCCCGGCGACAAGCTCGAAATCCGTCAGGGGCGCGTGTATGTAAACGGCGCGGCGCAGGCGCTACCCATACGAATGCAGAATGAATATTTTGTCTCGACAAAAACTGCTGTTAACGAAGAAAATGTATTCCGCAAGAACGGGATTACAGACTTTTCACAGTTCACCGAAACATTTGGTGACAGCATAACTTCGAACGATGAATTCGGATATGTGGTCAAAACAACAGCTGCATTGGCCGAAAAGCTCAAAACGTATGATTTTGTAAAGCGCGTTGAAGTCGTATTCATGGATAAGGGTTTAAAAGAGCCTTACCTTTTTCCCAATTCAGACCTGCTGGATTGGAATAAAGATAATTACGGCCCGCTGACTGTTCCGAAAAAAGGAGCGACTGTTCCATTAACGGAAGTCAATATTGCATTGTACGGCGACATTATCCAAAATTACGAGGGCAATGAAAACGTCGCTCTAACCAAAGACAAAGTCACTATCAATGGCAAAGTGGTGGCTGACTATACATTTAAGCAGGACTATTATTTTATGATGGGAGATAACCGTCACGACTCGGCAGACTCCCGTTATTGGGGCTTTGTTCCCAACGACCACATCGTGGGCAAAGCCGTTTTCGTATGGATGTCGATTGACCCAAACCCGACCAGTTTTTTACGTAAAATCCGCTGGGAGCGGATTTTCAGGATTATAAATTAGAAAATGGAGGAAGGGAGGAATGGGAAAAAAGGGAGGAGGGAAGAAAGGGAAGAAAGGAGGAAAGGGAAGAAAGGAGGAAAGGGAAGAAAGGAGGAAAGGAGGAGGGGAAGGAAGGGATTAAGAACCTTTTCCATCGTCCCTCCTCCCTTCCTCCTTCGTCCATTCTCCCTTCGTCCATTCTCCCTTCGTCCATTCTCCCTTCGTCCCCTTCCTCCATCAAACTACTCACTCTTCCTGAGAAAAAATAAGTGCTGAATAGGGCGGGATCTGCAATGCTGCAAACTGCCCGCATTGGTCCATTTTTCCTTCCATCGTTTCAACATCAAATACGCCAAGATTTGAAAAATCCTCATCGTAAACTTCATTGTCGCTGTTGAAACGAAGGTGCCATTTACCTGCTCTTGGGAAGCCGACTTTATAGTCAGAAAAGGTTTCGGTTGAAAAATTCAGCACAACTACCACGCTATCTTTCGGCCCCCCCGCATCCCAGCGATGCATGACCACAACTTTTTTCTCATTATCGCATCTGATTATCTCTGCGTTCTGGCCTTGCAAGCCTTTGGTGACGCCAAACCAATTCCTTCGGATGTGGATCATGTCCCGGTGTAATGCAGCAAATCCGCTGAATTTTTCCAGACGCGACCAATCGATCGGGTCGCTGTCTGAAAACCATTTGTCTTCCAGCAATGGTTGACCCTGAAAAATCATCGGGATACCCGGCGAGGTCAGTACAAGCGCGACGCCCAATGCAGCCCGCTTCTTGGAATACCAGTTATCGACATCGCCATCGGCAATTTCTTCGGCCACCCTGGCCTGGCCGTTGGCTACTTCGTCGTGCGATTCGGTGTAGATTATGCGTTGGAACGAATCGGTATTATATCGGTTCATGATCGCGCCAACGACTTTTTCCATATCGCGGTCCTGATCATTGGCCGTAATGATCGCGTCGCGGATCGCGTGTACAAATTCTGCGTCCCATTGCGAGCCGTAACCCAGACCGCCATTCTCAACTGTATTGGTGATAAAGTCCAGCGAATGCATATCCTCGGCGATGGTAATGCAGTTTGGATAATGTTCACGAACGTCTTTATTGATCCATTGCACGAGTGAAATGCCTTCCGCAATATCGTTTCCCGGGTTTCCATCTGCTTTCACGTTCCGGATATAAGGTACCATGTCCATCCGCAACCCATCGACGCGGTAGTCTTTGAGCCACATCATCGCATTGTCGTGAATATATTGCCTTACTTCGCCTCGTCCATAGTCGGGCCTGGTGTTTCCCCAGGGAGTTTCAGAGCGCCAGTCATTGTAAAAATAGATTCCGCCTCCGTTGTTCTCCTGCCAACCGTCAAACTGCCACAGGTCAAGATCAGAAGGTCCGAAATGGTTGTAAACAACGTCCAGGATTACGGCCAGGCCCGCTTCATGTGCTGCTTTTACAAATGCTTTTAAGCCGTCGGGGCCACCGTAATCGGATTCGATGGCGAATGGGTTGGCTGGGTTATAGCCCCAGGACATCGACCCGGGAAATTCAGAACAGGGCATCAATTCTATTGCATTGAAACCCATATCTTTCAGGTAAGGCAGTCGTTCGATGGCCGTGAAGAAGGTACCAACGCGGCCCTTTTCTTTCACGTGAAATGTTCCGACGTGTAGTTCGTAGATCACCAGCTCCTGCCAGCCGGGCATTTGGAAAGACTCGTTTTGCCAATCGAATGAAGCGTGATTGTAGACGACGCAATTGCCAGCGGAATTGGTCATTTTGAAAGCATATGGATCATTGCGGTGTAGGTCTCCAGAAGGAGTTTTGAGTAGGAATTTATATTCATCACCTTCCCGGGAGTTCTCTATCAATGCACCCCACATGCCATTTTCTTCTTTTTGCAACGGATTTGCTGTGGCATTCCAGTCGTTGAAGGTTCCGGTTACTGAAACGCTTTCGGCATGCGGTGCCCAGACACGGTAAAAGACACCTTCGGGATAACAGGTTGCTCCCATGCCTTCATAGTGCTGCTCGGTGGCGATGTCTTCGCCCTGTAAATTTTCCATATACCGTTTTACGGATTATTGTTACTTTTGAATTAGCTGTCTTGCGTATTTTTGCAAAATGTATGCCAGGCCGCGGGCAGCCATTTCAATCTCAACCAACACACTATATATGTTACCATCTACCGATGCGGAGAAAATCTGCATACTTGCCCTTATCCATACCCCGGGGATCGGCTCTGTGACCGTCCGCCAGCTCATAAGTTACTGTGGGGGAGCCTCCAATGTGTTTTTAGCCGATTACAAAAAGCTGATCAGGGTCCCCGGTGTCGGCGAGAAAATGGCGAAAGCTATTCTGGGCAAAACTTCACTTGATATAGCTGAGCGTGAGTTTACCAATTGCGGTAAAACCGGGACCGGATTACTATTTTTCAATGACCCGCTCTATCCGTCACGTTTAAAGCCGCTTTATGACTCTCCAATAGTGCTTTATTATCACGGGAATATCGAATTTAATGCAGCCCGAACCGTCGGGATTGTGGGTACACGCAAGATCAGCGAATATGGCAAATCGGTTACCGAGTCGATTATACTCGATCTTGTGCCATTCGCGCCCCTGATTGTAAGCGGGCTTGCTTATGGTGTGGATATCACTGCCCATCGTGCATGTCTGAAACAGAATTTGCCGACGATCGGTGTAATGGCCAGTGGGCTCGACGTGATCTATCCGGCTGTTCACCGGCGTACGGCCACGGAAATGCAGCAAAGCGGAGGAATTGTCACAGAGAACGCTTTGGGCACCAAACCCGATTTTATGAGATTTCCGGCCAGGAACCGAATTATTGCCGGGCTAAGTGATGTTACGATAGTAGTGGAGTCGGGAAGGAAAGGCGGAAGCCTGATCACAGTCGAGTTTGCGCAGAACTATCACCGGGAAGTATTTGCCGTGCCGGGTATGATCGAAGAGCCGCATTCGGAAGGATGCAACCTGCTGATCAGGGACAACAAGGCATCGATCTTCACCTCGGTGGGGGATATGGCACTTGCATTGGGCTGGGGCGGAGCGGAAAAACCGGCGGTTTCACTACCGCTTAGTTTCGACGGTTTTACGCAGGATGAAGGCCAGGTGCTTGCACTTTTGAAGCAGCAAGGCATTGTTCAGATCGATGAACTGGCCTGGCATTCGGGTATACACCTGAACAGGCTTGCGGCGCTGCTTTTAAATCTTGAATTTCAGGGAATGGTCCGGTCATTGCCGGGTAAAAAATATGCATTGATTTAAGTGAATGAATAAAAGTATTATCCAGTTAATCAAAGAAGGAGAGGGCCTAGCGACCGAATTCAAAAGGACCGTCGACAGCGCCTTTAAAATTGCCAAAACCATAGTGTCTTTCGCAAATACGTCGGGTGGCACGTTGCTGGTCGGGGTGGCTGATAATGGGACTGTAATGGGGGTTCACTCCGAGCTGAAAGAACTAGAAAAGCTCGAAAAGGCTACCACTCAATTAATCGAACCTAAGGTGGTCGTTCAGGTCAAAACCATAAAGCTGGACGGAAAATTGGTGCTATCGGTTGGAGTCGAGGAGAGCGAAGACAAGCCCCATTTTGCGCACAATGAAAAGGGAGAACGCATCATATACATTCGTGTGAAGGACAAAAGCATGCCGATCCCGCGGTTGCTTCTTTACAATGGTGCCGATTCGGAGACGGAAAAGCTGTTGGCAAGCCGGCATGTGAAAACGCTCATTACTTATCTGAAAGAGACCGATATGGTAACTGCGAGGGCTTTTTCAAAAATTATCAATATTTCTGAAAAAAGGGCGGAAAGGATGTTGCAGGATCTTGCTGCGAGGCAAATTTTGCTGAAACTTTCGCGTGGAAAACCCGAAAGTTTCAGCCTGAAGTGGGCAGAATGATCGATTAACTGATCCCTACCAGTTCCAGTTCAAATATCAAATCCTGACCTGCTAGTGGGTGATTGGCATCCAGTACCACGTATTCGTCAGTAACTTCTCTCACAACTACCGGGATCACCTGGCCGCCGTCCTGATGCATATTCAAGGTGCCGCCAACTTCCAAAGGTATCTCAGCAGGAATTTGCTTGCGGTCGAAGTTGATCACCATTTCTTCGTTGACAGGCCCATAAGCTTCGTCATTAGGAATATGGATTGTTTTTTTATCGCCGATTTCCATTCCGGTAACTCCGTCATCAAATCCTTTGATCACCTGGCCGCTGCCCAGTGTGAAGCTCAAAGGCTCACGTCCCTCCGAGGAATCAAAAAGTTGTCCGTCTGGCAAGGTCCCTTTGTAGTGGACCTGCACATTGTCACCTGCCTTTGCCTGCTTCATTGCTTGTTATCTTATTGGTTAAAAAAAGCCCTTCATCCCAAGGTGATGAAAGGAGGATTGATTAAAATTAGTATGCCCGCGCAAAAACCACGCGGCCTTTCGAAGGTTTACCAGAATAAATACAAACCCCTTCTTCTGCTTCCTGGTTCAAAGGAATGCAGCGTATGGTCGCCTTGGTTTCTTCCTTGATCTTTTCTTCTGTCTCGGAAGTGCCGTCCCAATGCGCAAGAATGAAACCGCCTCTATCATCAAGCACTTTGTTGAATTCCTCAAATGTGTCCACCCGGAAAGTATTTTCTTCACGGAACGCGAGTGCCTTATTGTAAATCGACTCCTGGATGTTGTCCAGCAGGCCGCTTACATAGTCGGCAATGCCTTCCAGCGCGACTGTTTCTTTCGTCTTAGTATCCCTTCTTGCCACCTCAATGGTGCCGTTTTCAAGGTCACGGCCGCCTAGTGCAAGTCTTACAGGAACGCCTTTCAGCTCATACTCGGCAAATTTATATCCTGGCTTGTAGGCATCGCTATTATCATATTTAACGCTGATGCCCAGTTTTTTAAGCTGTTTGGTAATTTCGGCGACTTTCTCGGAAATTTGAGCAAGCTGCTCTTCATTTTTATAAATCGGCACGATCACAACCTGAATCGGGGCCAGTTTAGGAGGTAATACCAAACCGCTGTCATCCGAATGCGCCATGATCAGCGCGCCCATCAGACGCGTACTTACGCCCCAGGAGGTTCCCCAGACATATTCCAGCTTGCCATCTTTGTCCTGAAACTTGACATCGAACGCAGTGGCGAAATTCTGTCCCAAAAAGTGGGATGTTCCCGCCTGTAATGCTTTTCCGTCCTGCATCAACGCCTCGATGCAATAGGTGTCCTCGGCACCTGCGAAGCGCTCGTTGGCGGTTTTAACGCCTTTTAAAACTGGTACGGCCATCCATTCTTCGGCAAACTGTGCATAAATTTCCAGCATTTGCTTGGTTTCGGCGACCGCTTCCTGCGCAGTTGAATGGGCAGTATGGCCCTCTTGCCACAAGAATTCAGCCGTACGGAGGAAAAGCCGCGTGCGCATTTCCCAGCGAACGACATTAGCCCATTGGTTGATCAGCAGAGGCAGGTCGCGGTAGGACTGGATCCAATTTTTATAGGTACTCCAGATAACCGTCTCCGAAGTAGGCCGTACGATCAGTTCTTCTTCCAATTTAGCATCCGGATCAACGATCACGCCCTTGCCGTTGGGATCGTTTTTTAAGCGGTAATGAGTAACCACGGCACATTCTTTGGCAAAGCCCTCCACATGGGAAGCTTCTTTGCTCAGGTATGATTTGGGGATGAAAAGCGGAAAATAGGCATTGGTATGGCCGGTTTCTTTGAACATATCGTCCAGGGCGCGCTGCATCTTCTCCCAGATCGAATATCCGTAGGGTTTAATGACCATGCAGCCTCTTACGGCCGAGTTTTCTGCCAGGTCGGCTCTTTTTACTAATTCATTATACCATTCGGAGTAGTTTTCACTTCGGGTAGGCAAGGCTTTACTCATTACTTTGGATTATTTTGGAATGGAAATGGAGTATATCGTTAAACTGGACCCGCTTTTTCGGGGAGTTGCAAAGATAGTTTTTTATGTTAACTTTGGAATTAATGTATAGTTACAGACGTTTACTTCATAGTTTGGAATGGGATTTTTAACTATATTAGCAACAAACTTTTAAGCCTTAAAAGCCATGAGTACGATCAATAAAGCAAAACATTTGTCTTTGCTAGTGCTGCTGGGAGCTTGGGGATGTACCACAAATCAATATGTATCGCGCTCAGGCGGTGGATATGACGATCTGTACGGAGGAAATTCCGGTGCAGGGGTCGTTTTGAGAGATAAGGGTGCAGAACAAGAACTGTCCCGGACGGATAACCCGGATTACACTTATACCGGTAAAGATTCCGAAGAGGGCACCAGCGACTATTACGACGAATCTTATCTTTCATCCAGAAGCGTGAAACGTAACGTTTCAACTGACGTTGGCTACAACGCCGGCTTTGTTGACGGGTACAATTCAGCAAGTGCCTTCAGCAATTCATTTTACGGCGGCCTTGGTTCCTATTGGCCAGGCTATTCTGGGCTTTCCTTCCAGTTTGGCTTTGGCAATTCATTCAGAATGCGTCCGTACATCGGAATGGGCTTCGGGTCGATGCTGGGCTATTCACCCTGGGGCTACGGAAGCATGTGGAATTACGGCTATGATCCATTTGGGTACTACAGTCCATGGGGATATAGCCCCTGGGGTTATAACAGTATGTACGGCTACGGGTATGACGGCTTCTACGGTGGCTACGGATACTCGCCGTGGGCTTATAGCCGTCCGGTAATTGTAGTGAATAACAATTACGACAGAAACATTTACCGCACCCGCGGGCCAAGAGTCGTTGATGCGAGTTCAACCAGAAGAAGCGACCGTTATAACTCCGGTTATACCAGCTCTCCACGCAACACCACTTCCGGTGACCGTGGCAGCAGAAGAAGTGGCAACGCCATTTCAGGCGATACTTATTCTTCACCGAGATCTTCCAGAACGGGACGAGGAAGCGTCGCTGATGCCGGCGGACGCACAAGCGGAGAGTCGTACAGCACACGTGGCGCAGTTGATGGCAACAATGTCTATTATTCACGCCCGCGGTCGGCTAGTTCCAGCAACTACTCTTCAGAAAACGGTGGCGGAGCCAGCTATTCGACGCCACGTTCATCCAGAGGAAACAACTCGTCATCGTACAGTACGCCGTCTTACAGCGCTCCGTCGAGAAGCCAGTCTGATTACAGCGCACCTTCCCGCGGAAACTATTCGACCCCAAGCAGAAGCTCTGAGTATAGTGCGCCAAGCCGTACTTATAGCGCACCAAGTTACAGTGCGCCGTCCAGAAGTTACAGCGCACCATCTTCGGGTGGCGGTGGAGGAGGGGGAGCAACGCGCTCGTCTTCAAGAGGTCCGAGATAATTCGATCGTCCTGAAACAGAGATAAATCAAGTCAAACCCTGCAAAATGTCATAATTTTGCAGGGTTTTCGTTTAGAAAGTATTGAATTTAGATTACTGAACGTCATGTCAAAAACAAAAACCGGGGCGCTACTCCTTTCAGCCCTTTTGACTTCCTCACTATCTTTCGGCCAGTATGCCGGTGACGCCTTAAGATATTCAGAAATGAACCAGACCGGCTCAGCCCGATTCCAGGCATTAGGCGGTAACCACGCTGCCATCGGTGGCGATCCGAGTTCGATATTCGGAAACCCGGCAGGGCTCGGCTTTTATAACCGGTCCGAAATTTCGATCAGCCCTGCGGTTACTGTTGCCGGAACCAAAACAAACTATCTTGGCCAGAATACAACTGATAGCAAATCCCTCTTCAACATCCCGCAGGCATCGCTGGTCATTGCCAGTCAGCCGGGTTTTCAGCGGAAATGGAAACGCTCCTCATTTGGTATTTCGTTTTCAAGGCAACAGTCTTTTCAGAACGGCTATCAGTACCGGGGAAGGAACAACAACAGTACTTATCTGGATAATGTGTTGGAAGGGGTTAATGGTAATAAGACGAGTCTTCAAGACCTCGAAAGGGATTTTGACAGTGCTATCCCAATGGCCTATTCGATTCCCGCCGCTTATTATCAAATGTACCTGATCAATCCGACTACTTCTGCGGGGCCTCCCTATAACGCCCTGGATGCGACGAGTGTTTCGGATCAATATGGTGACTATACTTCCACAGGCGCTAATTCGCAATGGACTTTCGCCTATGCCGGGAATCTGAACGACAAATTTTATTTTGGAGCGAATGTCGGGTTTAGCAGGATCAAATTCGATTACACCTCAACTTTCAGCGACGACTACGTAAACAGTCCTGAGCTGCTTTATATCGATCAAAGTGAAAGCATTACCGTAAGAGGTAGCGGGTTTAACCTGTCAGTCGGAGCTATTTACAAGGTCAATCCAATGTTTCAATTGGGAGGAACGCTCATTAGCCCAACGTTTAGCTCAATTAAGGAAACATTCAGTCAGAATGTGGCGGCTGGTTTTGTTGACAACAAAGTCACTGGTCCGGATGGCAATCTGATCGACCCGCCTTATACATCACTGCCCATTGCTGCCAATGATTTTGAATACAACTTGATCAGTCCTATACGCGGTAACGTCGGTGCGACGGTTTTTTTTCAGGATAAGGGCTTTCTAACCGGGACGATAGAATACGTCGGATATAGCGGAATGCGGGTCCGGACCAGTTTTCTGAGCAGTACGGACAACCAGGCCTTTAAAAATGACACCAAAAACGAAATTATGGATACCTACCGCAATACCGTCAATTTCCGGCTAGGTGGTGAGTTCCGGGCGAATGTCTTTCGGGCGCGTCTGGGAGGTGCATACATTTCTGATCCGTACGTGACGCGTGATGATGGAATCGATCGCAGCAAACTGCTTTTCTCAGCTGGTGTGGGTGTCAGGAGCAGCAGATTTTTTGCCGACCTTACCGGTACCTACACGACTTATAAATCAGCATACACGCCTTATTACCTGAACGATCCTAAAAACTACTCGTCGGTTGAGATCACCAATAAACCGGTGAATGTAATGCTGACCCTAGGGACGTTTTTCTAAACGTAGCGATCAGAACATTGAAAACAAAAAACCTGCTGAATGCAGGTTTTTTGTTTTATAGAAGTGGTTTCAAAACTTCAAGCAAGTGGTTCACATCCAGCTCACCCTTTAAGGTAATATCAGCCTGAGAGTAGAACGGCAGGCGTTCGGTTATGCGGGCTTGCAGTGTTTCCTGCAAGGAGGTAGCACCGGAAAGGATCGGTCGGTCGTCTTTCCCATGGTTTTCTATCCGGCGGGCAAGGTCTGCCGCAGGCACATCCAGGAATATGCTGATGCCCATTTGCCGGATCACTTCCATATTATCAAAAAAACATGGCGTACCACCTCCTGAGGCAAGTACAATGCCTTTTTGGGTAGAAATCTCTTTCAAAATCCTGCTTTCTACCTCACGGAAGTAACCTTCCCCTTTACTGGAAAAGACAGTCGGAATATCCATGCCCTGGTCCTTTTCGATCAGTTTATCCAGGTCGACAAACTGATAATGCAATGCGCGTGCGAGCTTTTTACCCAACGTGGTCTTGCCGGAAGACATCATTCCGACGAGTATAATATTTTTCATTTTATCAAAAAGAAGCTATTGTAGATCCTGTGTCGCTACTTGGCAAGTTCCAGGACTTCTTCGGCAGTAGGGGTGTCGTTATAATGCCATTTTCCCTTTACAATACCGTCTTTCAACAACCAGAGGCCCGGATTAGATCTCGAAATCGTTTTCAGGACGGTAGCATCCACATAATAATAGGGTGCAGTAAGCTGATGCTGGCTTAGGAAATTCTCTATTTCCTCGCTGCTGCCGGAAGTGAGAATGATCGGTTCTACGCCCTTCCCCTTGACACTGTTGATCAGTTTATTGATATCCGGCAATGCCGCAGTGTTGATATCATCCAGATTTTTAATAATCAAAAATAGTTTCTTTCCCTGGAAGGTGCTCTCCGTAAAATCTCCGGCGTCATTCCAAACTTTGTAATCGGTTATTTGAGGTTTCGCGTCTTCATTAAGTACGATCATCTCTTTGAAGGTCATCGTGGTATCGCTGGGGTACTTCTCGAATTCCAAAGTTTTCCCGTCTTTTTCAAACACATACTGATAGCGCAGCGGCTCGGAAGGCTTCATTTGGGCCGGAATGCTCGCACCGACGCGGTAAGGCAACAGATCGATGATCGGCAGGTGCCTGAGCGAATATACAGCGATTGCAAGTGAGGCAACCGTTGAAATGACCACAATGATGCCTGTCGGGTAAGACTTAAACTTCTTGCGATAATATACGATGATCAATATCAGTGCAAGCAGGAAGATGTCCTTTCCAAACGAGGTCCAAGGCGTTAGCTTGATAGCGGCTCCAAAACAACCGCAATCGGTGACTTTATTGAAGTATGCTGAATAGAACGTAAGAAACGTAAAGAAAACGATGATCGCCAGCAGCAGCCAGGAAATTGTCCTGGGCTTATAGCCCACCAGCAATGCAATTCCCAGGACTACTTCCGCTGTGCACAAAAACACCGAGAAATACAGCGCAAGTGGCACCAGTGAGAGGAAAGAATCATGAAATGCGGGAAGGTCGGCGGCAAAAACCTCGAAATACTCTTCCAGCTTGTACTGCGTCCCAATCGGGTCGTTGAGCTTGATAAGACCAGAGAAAATGAACAGGAAACCGACAACAACTCGTGAGATCTGGGCAAGGATTTTCATTTCTAACTATGGATTAGAGCACCGGGCAAAGGTCAATTAATTCGTCTGCAATGCATTGGATTTAATCAGGCAGAATACCGAATAGTTGATAATGTCCTGATAGCCAGCCTTTACACCTTCGGAAACGAGCGTCAAGCCCTCGTTGTCCTCGATTTGTTTGATGCGAAGCAGCTTCATCAGAATGATATCGGTCATCGAGCTTACACGCATATCGCGCCAGGCTTCGCCGTAATCATGATTTTTATTAAACAACAATTCCTTTACTTCGTTCACCTGGTGATTGTAAAGACTGGTAAGATCCGAATCGTCGATGGAAAGCTGCCCGTCGTTGGCGGCGATCTGGATCAGGGCCATCACGCAGTAGTTGATGATCCCGATGAATTCGGATGAGATATCATCGTTGACCTTTTGGGTGCCTTTTTCCTGAATGGTCCGGATTCGCTGCGCTTTGATGAATATCTGGTCGGTGATGGAAGGAAGCCTGAGAATGCGCCAGGATGTTCCGTAGTCCTTGTTTTTTTTTGTAAAAAGATCTTGGCAATACTGAATGATTTCCTGATATTCCGATTCTGTGGATTTCACTATATCAAATAAGTTAATGACTTTCAGACGGAAGGAAGAGAATGCTTTGATATTCATTCCTTTGCCTGTTTTGGAAAAGATTTTATGTCGCAAGTTAGTAAAAAAACGCTCAATATCAGGGGCCGGTTAGTGGATCTCAGCGCCCCTTTGGTGATGGGCATTATTAATATTACGCCCGATTCGTTCTATTCAGGCAGCCGGGTAGAGTCGGAAAACGAGTTGGTTGAAAAAGTGGGGCAGATGGTGACCCAGGGAGCTGCTATGGTCGACATCGGAGGCTATTCTACGCGGCCTGGCGCTCAGGAAGTAGGGGTGAAGGAGGAAGGCGACCGGATCGAATCGGCCGTAGCGCCACTCACTAAGTATTTCCCGGAACTGATCATTTCTGTTGATACCTTTCGGGCTGCTGTGGCTGAAAGGGGCATAGCAAGCGGCGCTCATATTGTTAACGACGTCGCTGGCGGGAATCTGGATGATGATATGTTTGATACGGTTGCGAAATTGAAAGTGCCTTACGTATTGATGCACATGCGCGGTACACCGCAAACGATGAATCAACTGACCAGTTACAAGTTGCTTTTGCCCGAGGTGCTCTCTGATTTGAAACGTAAAATTGACGTACTCAGAAGTAAAGGCGTTACCGACCTGATCGTAGATCCCGGCTTTGGGTTTGCCAAAACGATCCCTCAGAATTTTGAATTAATAAAGCATCTGTCCGAGTTCCAGGCGCTGGGATATCCGGTGCTGGCGGGACTATCCAGGAAAACAACGATCTATAAAACGTTGCACATTTCTCCCGAAGAAGCGCTAAACGGAACCACCGTGCTGAACACACTGGCATTGCAGCAGGGCGCGTCCATTTTGCGTGTTCATGATGTGGGGCCAGCCGTGGAAGCAGTAAAACTCTGGATGGCGGCCGGTAACTATACGAATTAAAATAGTAATTTAGTCCCTAAATAATATTGATTTCTTTATGCGCGTGGGTTTTCTGAACATCAACTGGGCTGACATCCTGGATGTTTTTCTGGTGTCTGTTCTTCTTTATCAGGTATATACACTCGTTCGGGGGAGTATCGCAAGCAGGGTTTTCCTGGGATACTTATTTGTCTACGTCTTTTATCTGGTCGTCAAAGGCCTGGGCCTTGGGCTGCTTACCGCCATCCTGCAATATTTTATGGGAGTTGGTGCCGTGGCATTGATCGTTATATTTCAGCAGGAGATCCGCCGGTTTTTGCTTATTATCGGCAAGTCTACTATCTATACCAACAATGGCTTTCTGAAAAAATTTATCGGGAATTCCATGAGGCATTTCGAGGTCAAAAACTTGAAAGAGATCATCGATGCAAGCAAAACGATCGCTGCCAATTTTACCGGAGCGCTGATCGTGGTCAACAAGCGCGACGATCTTAGTAAATACGTCGAAACGGGCGAATTGCTTGATGCGAGGGTTTCCAAGCCCTTGCTGGTATCCTTGTTTAACCAGTACAGCGAACTGCACGATGGTGCCGTAGTGATCGTAGATGGGGTTTTGAAGGCCGCAAGATGCGTGCTGCCTGTAGCTGATGGTGTTGATGTGCCTTCTTCCCTGGGTTTTAGGCACAGAGCCGCGATGGGAATGAGCGAGGCTACCGACGCCATTGTGATCGTGATATCGGAGCAGACCGGAAAAATTTCACTGGCAGTCGAAGGCGAGCTTCACAGCAACATCCCTTACAACGAACTGGAGTCGAGGATAGAGGAGTACCTGGCCTCTGATGTGCAGCGCATGCCAAAATAGTATTTGCGGCCAAGAAATATATTTACGGGGAAATTTGGCGTTCTAACAAGCAATTTCTATTTTTGCAGACCGAAATGAGAAATAAGAAAATATTCATTACAAAATGGCAAATCATAAATCAGCTTTAAAAAGAATCCGCGCTAACGAAACAAAGCGTTTGCGTAATCGTTACCAGCACAAAACTACACGTTCATACATCAAGAAATTGCGTGAAACGACTGATAAGGCAGTAGCTGTTGAAGTTTACAAAACCGTATCTTCAATGTTGGACCGTTTGGCAAAGAAAAATATCATCCATAAGAAAAAAGCTTCTAACCAAAAATCGAAGTTGGCTAAATTGGTCAATTCACTTGCGGTAGCAGCATAATTTTTTCCTGTGCGAGAAATTAACCCTGGCAATCACTTGCCAGGGTTTTCTTTTTTGTTGTATCTTGCGATTTATGAAAGGAACCTAGTAAGGCATTTGATACCTTACTAGGTTCCTTTTGATGTTAAATCCATTGTTCAAACCACCTAAAACTTAAATTCTTTTCTATGAAAAAAGTCGCATTATTTGCTGGGTTGGCTGCGCTGGGAAGCATTCCATCCGTTGCCCAATCACCCATCACCTTCAATGCCCGTGGCCTGGTTGTAGTTTCTGACGCTGATATGGCGGCTTCCGCATTGGTTGATGGAAAGCTATTAAGAGACAACACATCAAAAGATCAGTTGACGACCATCAAATTTCCGGTTGAAAGGGGGAGTAAAGGCCTGGGAAGTGCCCTGGTATCCAATTCGGTTTTGGGCTATTCCAAAACACTGGCCGTTCCTGCGACAGGTGGCCTGGCTTATGTGCTGGAAAACCGGATAAGGCCCGAGGATGGTGTCGGCGAATACAAGGACCCTTCCAAGGAATTCCCGGCAGGCGAAAAGCTATTTGTCGTAGATATCACCAACCTGGCTGCGCCGAAGGCTAAATTTGGCTTTCCGGTTGGTAAAAAACCTACTTCGATTGACGTCAATAAGAACGAGCTGATACTCTCCACCAGCGATACTGGCAAAGAACTTGTTTTCATCGAGGCGGGGCCTGACGGCAAGCCAGCGCGTTTCCTCAACCTGCCCGCAGCGTTGGATACTGCCAACAAGATCATCGACATTTCGTGGCACCCATCCGGTGACTTTATTGCTTTTACTTTGGACAACTCCAATGAAGTAGGGCTTTATAAAGTAATCCGCGAAGCCGGAAAGCTGAAAAATGTAGAGATGGTAGGTAAGCCCGTGAAGGTAGGAACTGATCCCTCGTTTGGTAAATTCACTCCCGATGGCAAGCATTATCTGGTGCTGGACGCCAAAGGTGTGCCTGGTAAAGGCGCTGGCGACGGTGAAATATTCGTAGTCGATTTCTCAATGGACGGAGCAGTCGAGCATAAAGTGGCTGGCCAGGCGCCGGTGGGCTTGAATGCCGGTTCATTTGCGATCAGCCCTGACGGTGCATTGCTAGTAACGGCCAATGCAGGTAAAAGCGGTTCTCCATGGGCCGAAGCGGGAGCGGGTGCAGGTGCTTCTCTTTCATTATATAAGGTAGCAGCAACTGGCGCACTTACCAAAGTTGCAGACTATCCATTCGACGGGATTTACCCACAGAGCGTGGCTTTTGACAAAGACGGCTCCAACATTGCAGTATCCGTGTTCGAATATCTGGAATATGGCGCTGGAAACGGCGGCGTTGAGTTCTGGACTGTTGCCAAAGGCGAGACGCCTTCACTGAAAAAACAGGGCGCGAAAATAAGTGTAGCAAAAGGCGCTCATACATTGCGCGTTATTCCCTGACCGTTTTTAAATAGGAAATGCATGCAGGCCGGTGATGAACCGGCCTGTTTTGTTTGCTTTTAGTTGGGTCAAGGATGCTAAATAAGCCCGATTTTTGTAATTTTGCGGTCTCATTCATAAATAATCAATTTTAAGATGATTACGGTTCAGAACGTATCGCTGCGATACGGTAAAAGGATATTGTTCGACGAAGTAAATATAAAGTTTGTCCCGGGTAACTGTTACGGTGTGATTGGAGCTAATGGAGCCGGGAAATCCACATTTTTGAAAATTCTTTCAGGAGAAATCGAGCCGCAGACGGGTAATGTAGCCATGAACCCGGGCGAGCGGATGACTTTTCTGAAACAGGACCAGTTCGAGTTTGACGCCTATTCGGTCATGGATACTGTGATCTTGGGCCACGAACGACTCTACAAGGTCATGAAGGAGCGCGAGGCGATTTACGAGAAAGAAGAATTTACAGACGCTGATGGAGAGAAGGCAGCAGAGCTGGAAGCGGAATTTGCAGACCTGAACGGCTGGGAGGCCGAAGCGGAAGCTGGACAGCTTTTGAGCGGCCTGGGATTGGGAGAGGATCTTCATCAGGCCATGATGACCGACCTGAATGCCAACGACAAAGTACGCGTGCTGCTTGCCCAGGCGCTATTCGGCAATCCGGATGTGCTTCTGCTCGATGAGCCTACCAACAACCTTGATGTTGAGACGGTATTATGGCTGGAAAACTTCCTGGCAGATTTCAAGAACACTGTGATCGTTGTTTCCCACGACCGCCACTTCCTGGATGAAGTTTGTACGCACGTAGTTGACATTGATTTCAGCAAAGTGCAGATGTTCTCGGGTAACTACTCGTTCTGGTACCAGTCGAGTCAGTTGGCATTGAAGCAACGCACGGATGCCAACAGGAAGGCGGAAGACAAGCGTAAGGAGCTGGAAGAATTTATACGCCGTTTCAGCGCGAATGCATCCAAATCCAAGCAGGCTACATCACGTGCTAAGCTTCTGGAAAAGCTCACGATCGATGATATTAAACCCTCGTCACGTAAATACCCTTATATCGCATTCAAATCGGAGCGTGAGGTGGGGGACCAGCTTTTGCGCGTGGAAGGTCTTTCCAAAACCGCTGAGGATGGCACCAAGCTTTTTGAAAACCTGAATTTTACTGTTAACAAAGGCGATAAAATTGCATTTGTAAGCCGTAATGTGATGGCAATCAGTGCATTCTTTGATATTATCAGCGATGTACAGAAGCCCGATAAGGGCAATTATACTTGGGGTGTGACCATTACCAAATCCTATTTCCCGAAAGATCCGGGGCAGTTTTTTGATGTAGACCTTAATCTGGTCGATTGGCTTCGTCAGTATTCGGAAGAAAAGGACGAAAGCTTCATCCGCGGCTTTCTGGGACGAATGCTGTTCTCGGGTGAAGAGTCGCTGAAAAAGGCGAAAGTATTGTCGGGAGGTGAAAAAGTGCGTTGTATGCTTTCGCGTACAATGCTCTCGGGCGCCAATGCGCTGGTGCTGGATGACCCCACCAACCACCTTGACCTTGAATCCATTACGGCATTGAACAATGGCCTGATCGATTTTACAGGTTGTTTGTTGTTCTATTCCCATGATCACCAGTTCGTACATACGATCGCAAACAGGATCATCGAGATCGGACCGAAAGGCATTTTGGATAAGCTGATGAGCTATGACGAGTTCCTGTCCGACGAAACGGTAAAACAACAGCGTCAGAAGTTGTACTAAGCAGTATAAAAAAAGAGCGGCTCCGGTTTCGATTTCTCGAAATGGGAGCCGCTTTCTTTTTAGGCCTGTCGGTGATTAATCGTAGCTCAACCCGTATTGTTTGAGCACATCTGCCGGAACGCCTTCCCAAACATTGGGGGTATTGCCCATGTAGCCAAGATCAGCAATGCCAATTTTAGACGTATAGAACCCAGAAGCTGTCAAATTGCGCATTTGGTTGAAGAATGCAACGCCTTGGCTGTAAATCGGTTTTGCTTTTTCTGGGTAGGCGATATCGTCTACAATCTGAATCTGTTGCGCCTTACTTGCCAGTACAAAAGTTTTTCCAAAGCGTTTGGTGGATTCCCTGTCAAGCCATTTCAGACCGCCGCGAAGTGGCGTCTGGTGCTGCGGCATATCCTTAACAATGAACTCGATGAACTCGGGAACGCCTGCCTGCGAGGCACTTCCAGATTTTTCATCTGCCGGGATGATGATATCCACCAATACTTTAATGGTAGCCAGCTCGCCAACCGTCAGGAATTTCTCCTTCATTAGTTTGGCGTCGCGGATCGCTTCTTCCTTCGTTCTGCCACCCGGAATCTTCAATGGGGTTTCCGGTGGCATTTGTGTCTCCAGTTCCCGCTGCTCGGCAAGCGCTACCTGAGGGCTCAGCGCTGTAATGCCCAGCGAACTGAGGGTCAATGCTCTTAATGAATCTCTGCGTTTCATATGATGATGATTTGAACAGGGTCCAAATGTTAGATATTTTTCTGTTTAACCTGATTGACAATGTACTCGGATGCTCTCATTGACAGCGCCAAAATAGTCCAGGTTGGATTTTTATCAGCCTGCGAAACAAAGGAGCCGCCATCAACCACAAATACATTCTTGGCATCGTGTGCTTGCGAATATTTGTTAAGCGCCGAAGTTTTCGGATCATCACCCATTCTCACAGTACCAACTTCATGGATAATCCGCCCAGGGGCTGCAAGTCCGTAGTTGGTATCCGCACCCGGTTTTGGGCCGTTAGGAATACCGCCCAATGCGTGGATCATCTCTTCAAATGTATCGTGCATGTGCTTGGCCTGCTTGATCTCGTAATCTGACCATTTGTAGTGGAAGCGCAATACCGGGATACCGTATTTATCGACCACATTCGGGTCTATTTCGCAGTAATTATTGATATCGGGAACTGCCTCTCCGCGACCGGCCATTCCGATGTTGGCTCCATAGAAGCGGCGGTAATCTTCCTTCAAAGACGCTCCGTAGCCACCTGCTTGCTTGGTAACACCGTCTTTGGTAGGGTATTTTCCATTAAGGTTTTCGATTCCTGAACCAAATCCGTAGCTCGGCATACCCATACCGCCACCGTATTCGATGTGATAACCTCTTGGGAAGTCGAGTTTTTTGTTGTCCAGCCACCACGGGGTATACACGTGCATTCCGCCTACACCGTCTTCATTGTATCTTTTGCGGTCCATCATGTGCGGCATAAATGCGCCACGGGATGCTCCTGTAGAATCATGCAGGTACTTTCCAACGATGCCGCTCGAATTGGCCAGTCCGTTCGGGTGGCGTGCTGATTTCGAGTTAAGCAATAGTCTTGCCGATTCTCCTGCGCTCGCCGCCAAAACGACAACTTTTCCCTTGATGGTGTGCTCGGTCAATTTCTCACGGTCAATGTAAGAAACCCCGGTTGCAAGGCCCGTAGTCTGATCGGTGATCACCTCGCGACACATTGCGTTGTTGATAAGGGTTACGTTACCGGTTTTCACTGCGGGAATACAAAGCACTGACGATGAAGAGAAATCCGCATAAGCCTGGCATGCACGCGAGCATTGGCTGCAATAGAAACAAACCCCGCGCTGATCGTTAATTGGCTTTGTCAGGATCGACAAACGGGAAGGTATTACGGGGATATTTGCTTTTTTACCCGCCTGTTTGATGAAAAGCTCGTGCAAACGCGGTTTTGGTGGGGGAAGGAAAATGCCATCCGGCTCATTATCCATGTTTTCAACAGTTCCGAACACACCGATGAGCTTATCTACCTGATCGTAGTATGGTTTTACGTCATCGTAGCTGATCGGCCAATCGTCGCCCAGGCCGTCAATGCTTTTTCTTTTGAAATCTTTGGGTCCGAAACGCAGGGAAATGCGGCCCCAGTGATTGGTACGGCCACCGAGCATCCGCGACCGGAACCAGTCGAATTGTGTTCCGTTTTTGCGTGTATAGGGTTCTCCCTCAATTTCCCAGCCACCCCAGGCAGCGTCGAAATCACCGAAGGGGCGGTGGTTGCTAGCTCCGCGGCGCGGCGACTCGTAAGGCCATTTCAGCTGGGTAATGTATTTAGGATCAGCAGGGTCGAAGTATCCGCCTGCCTCCAAAAGAGCCACCTTGGCACCCGCTTTGGCAAGTTGATGAGCTGCCATTCCGCCTCCCGCTCCCGAGCCCACGATCACAACGTCGAAAACGGCAGGTTGTTCTTTGATTTGAAACATAGTAAAGGGTTGTTTAGATAGTACTATTTAACCATTAAATATAAAGAGGTATTGGGTAAGAGGTTGCCAACTTTTACACTTTGCCAGTTATTTAAAAACAATCTAAATGAGATCGTTCGGATTTCATCGGCATCGCTGTATTTTTGTGTTTTTTCAAACAAATAATACCTTGGCAGCTACCGGAAGCGATCTGAACGTCGCAAAAGAATTTCTCATAAAAGGCGAATTGGTTGCCATTCCTACCGAAACAGTATACGGATTGGCGGGCAATGCGCTCAACGAGAAGTCTGTACTGTCGATCTTTGAGGTAAAGAACCGGCCCGCCTTTGATCCACTTATTATCCATACGGACTCCGTCGATAAAGTGGCTATCTATGTCTTGGATTTTCCTGAAAAGGCAAAAAAACTGGCTCAAAAGTTCTGGCCCGGCCCATTGACATTATTATTGCCTAAAAAGTCAATCGTTCCTGATCTGGTAACGTCAGGACTCGATACTGTGGCGGTGCGCATTCCCAAACACCCCCTGCTGCTCGAACTGCTCCGCCAGCTACCATTTCCGCTGGCAGCTCCAAGCGCCAATCCGTTTGGTTACATCAGCCCTACCAAAGCGGCCCACGTAGATCAGCAGCTCGGCGGTAAGATACCTTACATTCTCGACGGCGGCGAGTGTGAAGTAGGAATCGAATCGACCATCCTTGGATTTGAGAATGATGAAGTGATCGTTTACAGGCTTGGCGGGCTGGATATCAATGAAATTGAATCGGTGATCGGCCCGGTGGTGCTGATGCCTCATTCTTCCTCAGACCCCAAAGCACCCGGAATGCTCAAAAGCCATTATGCGCCACGCAAGCCTTTGCATTTGGACCATC
Source organism: Dyadobacter sp. MSC1_007 (assembly GCF_023667495.1). Classification (GTDB taxonomy): domain Bacteria; phylum Bacteroidota; class Bacteroidia; order Cytophagales; family Spirosomataceae; genus Dyadobacter. The sequence continues at coordinate 245,800 of NZ_JAMOZL010000013.1, read as the reverse complement.
GGGAAGCACTGGCAGGCGGGCCTGACAATGCGGGTTACCTGCTGTTCAACCGATACATCGAAGGAATTGACAAGACTTACCAACGCATATTAAGCCCGGAGGGCGATCTTAAAGAAGCAGCCCACAATTTATTTGCCTATCTGAGGGAGCTGGATTCAATGCCGGTTGGGGAAATAAGGGCAGAGCTGGTGCCTATGCAGGGGTTAGGCCTGGCCATTAACGATCGATTGCAGAGAGCCTCGGTTACAGCCTGATTTTAGGACTTGAAAAACTGCTGGTGAAAATTCATCAGGAAAACCTCGTCGGTAGCGCGCGTGATGGCCGTGTACAGCCAGCGCACAAATTCTATATTGATCTGCTCTTCGGGAAGGTAGCCCTGATCGATGAAAACCGCGCTCCACTGTCCTCCCTGCGCCTTGTGGCATGTGAGCGCATAGGCGAACTTTACCTGCAAAGCATTCAAAAACGGGTCCTTTCTGAGCGCCTCGACGCGGTCTTTTTTTGATTTGATGTAAAAATAATCCTGCTGGACGCTTTCATACAGCTTCTTGTTGTCCTCCGCTGACATCGATGCGGATGGGGAGTGAAGCGTGTCCATGAATATCTTGGCATCAAACTCGGGTTGTTTTTCGTAGTCGGTCAATCTTAAAGTGACATCAGCGAAGCGGAATCCATGCATTTCCTGGGTTTTACGGATTTTGAGCAGTTCCACGAAGTCCCCGTTGGCAATAAAGCCGGCAGGCGAGTCTTCATCAAGGACATTATAATTGTTGCGCACAACCATCAGCCGGTCACCAGCGTCGAGCTCGTCTTCGGAGAAATTAATGACCCGGCGGATGTATTCGTTATACTGGACAGCTGATTTGTTGGAACGTGTCAGGATAATGGCGTTTTCCTGACCATATTTGTCATATGCATAACGCAGTCCTTCTTCGAGTTTTTCGCCGGTCATACGAAAAACATCGCGAAAAGGCCGGGTATTGATCTGGATGCTCCTTTCAGCGGCCGCCAACTGGTTTCGAAGCTCGGTAGCATTGTAGAGAATACCCGACTGTTCATCCTGGCGCATTACCTCCTTTAATTCCTCCTGAAATACAGACATATAAAACGTCCTTTCAAGATACTCGCCGTCAAGGGCAGGGCTGAGTTCTTTGCCTACCGGCGGCAGCTGCGCGATGTCACCCACCAGCATGAGCTTGTTTCCCGGATTTTCAAATACGAAATCAACCAGGTCGGCCAGCAGGCTGCGGCTTCCAAAATCGGCCTCATCTGTAATCATCGAAGCTTCATCGACAATGAAAAGCGTGTTGTCGTGGTAATTTTTTTGTCTTTGGAATGTAAGGGTTCCTGAGAATGCGTCAGCGGTCTGTTTATAGATCTTCTTATGAATGGTAAGAGCCACTTTTTCGGAATATCCCGACATTACTTTCGCCGCCCTGCCCGTCGGGGCAAGCAATACCGACTTGTATCCAAAGTTCTTGAGTACCTTAATTAGGGTGCTAATGATGGTCGTTTTGCCGGTTCCGGCATAACCTTTGAGCAAAAAACAGTCCCGGTAACGTTCCAGTCCTTTCTCCTCGACCAGAAAGTCGTTGGTCTTCTCGAAGAACCGAAGCTGGCCGTCCGTGGGTTTGAAGGGGAATTTTTTACGCAGAAGCTGGGAAGGTAAAATTTTGTCGGTTTCCATAGGAGCGAATCTAACGCATGGATTTTGAATATCAAAAACCTCGTTTTTTACAAAAATATACTCAGAATTTATTGGACTTTAATGCGTCAATCCATATATTAGAATCCCTTTATCTCAAATCCCCAAACCTAAACATCTATGCTGGTACAACATGTAATGGGCAACAAGCCTGTCAATGCGATTTGGTCGGTTACGCAGGACAACACAGTGTTTGAGGCTCTGGAACTCATGTCAGAGAAAAACATTGGTGCAGTTTTGGTACTTGAAGATAATGAATTGATCGGTATATTCTCCGAAAGGGACTATGCCAGGAAGGTGATCCTGCAAGGACGCGGATCAAAGGATACGCTGATCCGAGACGTAATGACCAGCAAGGTTATCACTGTTGAAACGGACCAGCAGATCGAAGAATGTATGCAGATCATGTCTGACAAGCATATTCGGCACCTTCCAGTGAATCGTGATGGCCAGCTGATCGGCATTATTTCGATCAACGATATCGTTTCCGCGATCATTAATGAACAAAAGGAACATATCAATACGCTCGAAAGCTACATTTCAGGCAGCCCGTATTCCTGAGGGTGTCTAAATTTTCTACTTCGTTATATGAATCAGGGCGCACTTTTGAGAAGAGTGCGGCTGTGAGGAGGAATTATGTCTTGCCAAATTTGGCAGGATGGTTATCTTTGCCGCTTCAAAAAGCGGGCTTTGCAAACTTTAAACGATGAAATAGCCAACCTGTACGGGGGCGCAGTCAGGGTCCGGGTATGCGGCATATGCTTGCAGGAAAACCGGATATTGCTTGTGAATCACGGCATGTATGGTAAAGATGGCTACTTCTGGAGCCCGCCGGGAGGGGGGATCGTGTTTGGTGAAACGGCGCACGAGGCATTGGTGAGGGAATTCAGGGAAGAGACAGGTCTTTTTGTGAAACCAGGCCGGTTGTTGTTTGTCAACGAGCATATTCAATCGCCTTTGCATGCAATTGAGCTGTTTTTTGAGATAGAATCCTTTGAAGGGACACTCAGTGCAGGGACGGATCCTGAATTGACAACCGACGGGCAGATCATCCGTGACGTGCAGTTTATGACGTGGGAGGAGCTGACAGCATTCTCAGATCAAGAACGCCACCGGATTTTTAGCCAGATCACTTCGCTGGCAGGAATTTTGGAATTGAATAAATATATTGCCGGTGAAAACGGGCGGAGCAACGATTAATTAAAATACCGATAAGTGACAAATCCCGAGAACCAGGTTATAGAAATTATCCCGACCCTTTTGGTGGGAGATAACTCGTTCGATGCAGCCAGCATACCGCTTTGCACGCTTTGCATTGAGCTGGACGAACGGCGTATCCGGTTTTGTATTGTCCGGGACGAGAACATGGAATGTATCTGGCTGGAAGATTACAGCTTTGAAGCAGCCCTGACACCCACAGAGATCTTCGAGCGGTTGAAAAGGGTATTCAGCGGGCATTTGTCGTGGTCGCCTAATAACTGGAAGAATGTAAGGGTTACAGTGAGCTCCCACGCTTTTACATTGGTGCCAAATCTGTTGTTTAAGCCCGAGTCGGCCTACGAATACCTTTCGTTTGCATTAGGCAATCCGGTTTCAAAACATGAAAAGGTACTTTGGCACGACCTTCCGCTCGTGCACGCGCAAAACGTTTTTAGTATCCAGGAACTGTGGTATGACTGGGTCGTCAACCATTTCAGCTCGTCAGCCGTGACGTTTTACCATATGACAAGCGCATTGGCGATCGGATCGCTGGTCAACCACGTCGAGCACCAGGAAATCCGGATGATGTCGATTTACTTTGAAAAGGACCATTTTACACTGGTGGTAACTGAAAGTCAGCAGCTCGTGCTGTGCAACCGGTTTAAATATGCTCAAAACCAGGAGCTTGCCTACATTATCTTATTTACGCTGAGCCAGCTTAATTTGCTGCCGGAGGAGATGAAGGTTCTCTGTTACGGGGAGATCACCGCTTCATCGGACGCTTTTCAGGAGCTTTCGCGGTTTTTCCCCCATTTGCATATGGGAAGCCGGCCGACGACCCTCAAATATAGTGCCCAATGCGCGGAGGTTCCGGGGCACCGGTATTTCGGGCTGTTCAATACCTATCTGATTTCATCCTAATCGCGCAATTTTATGGAACGTATCGCATTATTTCCTGGATCTTTCGATCCGTTTACGAAGGGACACGAGGATATTGTCCTGCGCGGTTTGAGGCTTTTTGACAAGGTTGTCATCGGGATTGGTAACAACGCGACTAAAAAACGCTACTTCCCCCTGGATGTGATGAAGGAAATGATCGAGAGGACTTTTGCGGGCCAATCTAAGGTAATAGTGGTTACCTATGATGATCTGACGGCCCACGTTGCACGCGAATTGGGCGCTAGGTTTTTGCTAAGAGGCTTGCGGAATACCACCGATTTTGAATACGAAAACGGCATTTCGCAGGTTAACCGGTACTTGTATGAAGAGATTGAAACGGTTTTTTTGATCACATCTCCCAGTTTGGCCCCGATCAGTTCCAGCATTATCCGTGATCTGCACCGCTATGGGCAAGGCATCGATAACTTCTTGCCATATTCACTTTCAGAATTAAATAAGCTCAACCACGAAGGTTAAGCTTATTTAAAACGCCTGTGATTAGGATTCTTTCAGGTTATGTATCTGGTTGAGGCTATCTACAACGTATCGGATCGAGCTGTATGAATTGATCAGCAGCGGTTTAACTTCCGCAGGGTCATACCAATCCAGTTTTTCGATCTGCTCTTCGGCTTGCGGGCTCATTTGGGAGTCGTCCACACAATCGAACAGGTACCATTTAGTCCGTTTCAGTATTCGGCTGTTATTTAATGAATAGGTATGCCAGGTAGTGCATATCTTATCGCGGATCACCGATTTAACGCCGGTTTCCTCTTCAATCTCGCGGATCGCCGCCGTTTTTGAGTTTTCTCCCTTATCAAGCTTTCCCTTTGGCAAGTCCCACATCTTGCGGCGATACATGAAAAGCCATTTTCCCTGCTTGACAACCACGCCACCAGCGGCCTTGATCACCTTGTATTGCCCTTTGATTTTTTCTTCAACTTCTGCCTTTTCCCGCGTAGCCATGGTAATGGAGAGCACCTCCTTCGGGAAAGCTTTTTCAAGCATTTGAATAACCTGAATAGCACTCGTTGTTGTAGAATTCAGGAATAACACGTGACCAGTCAGCATGCTTCTCTGCAATTTTTCCAACCGGAGGTCCACAATGTGTTCAAAACGCGAAGTTTCCGCAGCGGACAGCTGATTTGTCCGAACAATTCTGACTGGACGGTCGTCGAAAAAAATGATCATTTTAGAATGGGTACGTGAATCGATGCCAAAATTAAGTAAAGAGTTTAGTTTAGGCAGAGATTATTATTGATAAATTTGTCTTTGTAACAAATGAACAGTTCTTGGAACTCCTAATAATTTTACTTTTGGTGCTTGTCAATGGCTTATTTTCCATGTCAGAGATAGCACTTGTTTCATCCAGAAAATCCCGACTTGAAGCAGCAGCAAAGAATGGCGATTCCAGCGCCAAAGCTGCATTGAACCTCGCCAACTCCCCAACCAGATTCCTTTCCACCGTGCAGATCGGTATAACACTGATCGGTTTGCTAACAGGTATGTATAGTGGTGATAATATCACTTCCGACTTTGAAAAGGTCGTTGCCTCTATTCCTTTGCTGTTGCCGTACAGCCATTCAGTGGCTGTGGGTTGCGTACTGGTCTTGATAACCTACTTGTCATTGGTACTCGGGGAGCTTGTGCCGAAAAGGATTGGTATGTCAAATCCGGAGGCGATTTCAAAGGTAATGGCCACCCCGATGAACCTGCTTTCCAAAGCAACCGCGCCGTTCATTGCATTATTGGGTTTTTCCAGTGATTTGATTATCAGATTATTGAATATCAAACAATCGGAGAACGCGGTAACTGAGGAAGAAATCAAGAGCCTGATCCAGGAAGGAACTTCGGGCGGTGTCTTCGAAGAGATCGAGCAGGAAATCGTACACAATGTATTTCAGCTTGGCGATAGAAAGGTAACCTCGCTAATGACCAACCGGCAGGAGATTGTATGGCTCGACCTGGATGATACCGTAGAAGAAAACAAGGCTAAAATATTTGATTCCCGTCATTCGATCTACCCCGTTTGCCGCGGTACAGTAGATGAAGTGGTTGGGTTGGTGTATGTGAAAGACCTTATTGCAACCGATATAGAAGCGCAAATGGCCAATCTAAACGTCATCGCACGCGACCCTGTATACCTGCCCGAAAGCAACCGGGCCTATCAGGCGCTTGAAAAATTTAAGGAACAACGGGTTTATTTCGGGATCATAGTCGACGAATACGGCGGCACGCTCGGTGTGGTTACCATGCACGACATCATGGACGCGCTGGTAGGGGACATCTCCGAAGACATTGAAGAAGCATCCGAGATTGTCAGAAGGGATGATGGAAGCTATCTGGTGGATGCGCAGCTACCTTTTGACGATTTCCTTCAATATTTCAGTATAAATATGCATGAGACCGAACGCCGGGAATTGGCGGGTTTTAACACGCTAGGCGGTTTTGTGCTGCATATTCTTGAAAACATTCCACAGACCGGCGAAAAATTTACCTGGAAACACTTTGAGTTCGAGGTGGTCGATATGGACCGCAGCCGGATTGATAAGCTTTTAGTTATTAACCATAAAAAACAGGACGAATCCGAAGAGTAAATGTCAAACGATCTGGATATCAATAAAAGAATAGCAGAGTTGCTGCTCGAAGCGCAGGCCATCAAACTAAGCCCTGACAAGCCTTTCCAATGGAGCTCCGGCTGGTTGTCACCCATTTATTGTGATAACCGCGTGGCGTTATCCTACCCTGATACCCGGACGTTCATTAAGAAAACCCTGGCAGACCTTATCCGGAACGAATATCCCGACGTACATGCTGTAGTAGGTGTTGCCACAGGCGGAATAGCGCAGGGCGCCCTGGTAGCCGACGTTCTCGAGCTGCCCTTCGCTTACGTGCGCCCGGAGCCCAAAAAACATGGTATGGGCAATCAGATCGAAGGGAGACTCGAAAAGGGTCAGTCCGTAGTCATCGTTGAAGATCTGATCTCGACTGGTGGAAGTTCGTTAAAAGTGGTGGACGTATTACGTGAAGCAGGAATCGAAGTCGCCGGAATGGTAGCCATATTCACGTATGGATTTGAGGTTGCAGCCAGCAATTTCGCTGCTAAGAATGTCAAGCTCCATACGATCAGCAACTACAACGCCCTGATTGAGACAGCGCTCGAACATAATTATATCACTGAGTCACAAGTACAAAGCCTGACCGCCTGGCGGACCGCGCCGGAGAGTTGGAAATAGCTGTAAGCTTTAGGCTATATGCTATAGGCTTACGGCCCACAGCTTATAGCCTAAAGCTTACAGGCTATGGCCCAAAGCATTTACTGCCTATGATTATCAAGGCTTTCAAAAAGTCCCCCGAAGGCTTCCTCTTTTACGCCGTCGGATTTCAAAAACTCGTGTGGGAAGCCTAGTTCAATCTTGCTTACTTCATTGAGTTTTTTCAGGGCATCTTCGGGAAGCCGGAAGTTCAGACAGCCGATGGAATCTATCAGCTGAGCCTCTTTGGAAGCGCCAATAATAGGGATCATGACCTGGTCGCGGTGACGAGTCCAATTGATGGCTACCTGAGCAGGCGTAACACCGAGCTCAGCGGCCACATCCACCACAGTCTGGGCAATTGCGCTACTATGCTCGCTCCTGCGGGCGCTATGGTCAGGGACGCGACCGGTTTCTCCCCTTAAATATTTTCCTGTTAATGCGCCGCCGCCGATCGCGCCCCATGGCGTTACAGCCAGGTCCAGCGCCTTTGCCATCGGAAGCAAGTCTCGCTCCGGGGTACGCTGCAAAAGCGAGTATTCAAACTGAATGGCTGCAAATGCATTCCACCCGCGGAAATCTGCAATGGTGTTAGCCTGTGAGACGATCCAGGCTGGCGTGTCAGAAATGCCGATATAATGCACGATACCCCTGGAAACCAGGTCGTCCAGCCCGCGCATGACCTCTTCGGTGGGCGTGGTATTGTCCCACATATGCACCCATAGCAAGTCAATGTACTCAGTATTAAGGCGTTTGAGGCTGGATGTGACCGACCGCATCATGTTTTTGCGATGGTTACCGGCGAAATTCAGATCATCGTTGCGGTCTTTGAGGGTAAACTTGGTGGCCAGCACCCAATGATCGCGATCTGTTTCGATGAATTCTCCGACATATTTTTCCGAGGAGCCTTCTGTATAGCGGTTGGCTGTATCGATGAAATTACCCCCCGCGTTGGCGAATGTCTCAAATATCTTAAAGCTTTCATGTTTATCTGCTCCCCAGCCCCATTCCTTGCCGAAGGTCATTGTACCCAGGCAAATCTCTGAAACCCTTAAACCTGACCGGCCCAATAATTGATAACGCATAGTGATTTAATTTAAATTTTCGATGTAGATATAGCTCCGGATGCTTGCCGAACACGGTTAATTTTTGTGTTGCAAAGTTATATCCTTACCCGCCAAATGTATTTATATTGTAGCAAATTTTGGATCTTTTACACCACACTCAATGATCGACGTTGCCTATCCTTACTTTGATACCAATCTAAGCTGGCTTTCGAATAATTACAGGTTGTTGCTCGAAGCAAACGACGAAACAGTACCGGTAAGGGAGCGGCTGCGGTTCCTTGGGATTTATGCCTATCAGACCAAAGAGTTCTACCGGGTGCGGATCCCGAACCTGCTGGCGATGGGTGAGGTGAGCAACGACATCCGTTCGAAACTGAATATATTTCCCGAGTCTCTTCTGGAACACATCTACGAAACGGTAGAGAACCAACTGAGGGAATTTAACGATATTCTGAGCGGTGCGATCCTTCCGGCATTGAATGAACAGGGTGTGCATTTGTATTACCGGGAGACGTTCGCCGCAGAGCATCAGGGATTTCTCAGAAAGTTCTTTATTGATAAACTTTTCAGGTATTTGCAGCCCGTCTTTCTGGATAGCCGTCGGACATTGAAAACGCCTGCATTTGAATCCAAACAGCTTTATCTGGTGGTCAGAATGCAGCATAGCGAAGACGCAGAGGAAGACTGGTATGCGACCGTTAATGTCCCTAGTGAGCCGTACGGGCGGTTTTTGGAACTGCCTGAATGGGATGGGAAACGGCATGTTGCCTTTATGGAAGACGTAATCAGGGAGAATTTGCCGCTGTTGTTCCCGGGGTACAATATTCTGGAAAGTTATGCGGTACGTGTGGAAAGGGAAACCGAGCTGAGCATTGAAGACGAATATCCCATGCCAATCGCACAAAGGATACTCAAACAGTTGGAAAAGCGGAATTTTGTTCAGCCATCACAGTATTTCTATGAGTCGGGAATGCCGCTTTACATCCGCGAATACCTGGTCAGCAAGGCGGCTATCCCCATGAATGACTTTCATGAGCGCGGCGATTATCTGCTGATGCAGGATCTTGCCAAGTTTCCCGCGCTCTCCCGGCGACTGGATTACCCGACGCAGCGTGCTGTTCAAAATCCGGAATTCGACGAAACAAAGTCAGTATTTGAGTCAATCCAGCAGGCGGACCAATTGCTGCATTTGCCTTATCAATCCTACGAGCCGATCGTTCGCTTTTTCAACGAGGCCGCAGTTGACCCGCATGTACGTGAAATTCATGTATCGCTTTACAAAATAAGCCCTAATTCATTCATTCTAAATTCCCTTATCAGCGCGTCGAGGAATGGCAAGCGCGTAACGACCTATGTGGAGCTCAATACTAAACTGGATATCCAGGAAAACCTGCAATGGTCAAAAAAAATGCGTGACGCGGGTGTGAAGATTTTACTGAGTGTGCCCGGACTTAAGGTGCATGGCAAGATGGCGTTGGTCAAGCGGAAGGTACAGAAAGGGTGGGAGCGTTACGCATTTCTGGGGACCGGCGGATTTTACAGACTTACCAGCCGGGAAATCGTTGATCATGCCTTGCTGACTTGCCACCGGGAGCTAACCAACGAATTAGAACTATTGTTCGGCTACTTGTCCACCGAGGACGAGCCGAAAAAATACAAATATCTTCCTTTCAATTATTTATATGTGACGCAGTTTAATCTTCAAAAGAGATTGCTGGACCTTATCGACCGCGAGATAGCCAATTGCAATGCAGGCTTGAAGTGCTTTATAACCATCAAGATCAACCAATTGCAGGATCATATTCTGATCGATAAACTCTACCAGGCCGGCCAGGCCGGTGTTCCCGTGCACATTATTACCAGCGAAAGCTGCGGGTTGATCTCGGGCTTGCCTTCGATCAGTGATAATATCCTGGTTAGCAGGCATATAGACCGGTACATCGAGAATACACGCATCTTTCATTTTGGTAACCGGGGCAACGATGAGCTGTTCCTGTCATCCTGCGACTGGACCCACCGGAACTTCCACCGCAGGATCGATATATGCTTTCCAGTGCTGGATGAAGCGTTGAAAAATCAGGTCCGGACCGTGTTGCGGAACTATGTGAATGACAATCAGAAGTCGGTGCGGCTAGACCTTTATCAGAACAACCTGCGAATCTCGGATGACTCGCGCGGCAAGGTGCGGGCACAAGAAGCAAATTACCGTCAGGCGGAAAAGATCGAGCGAAATGGCCCTATACGTCGTTCAGAAATATAAGCTTTTTAGCGGCTTAAAAAAATTTTACACCTATAAAATTTTCGAATCTGCCGTCAGATTTAATGGACGGTGTTTGTAGAAAACATAAAGAAAAAATGAGTGTTTTTTTTCTTGAGGCAGCCTCGCCTGCCCTTGAGCCGTAAGGTCTATATCATTATATTTGGAGACATATCATTCTGAATCAATCATAAAAGACATTTTGAAGTATGGGGATAGTAGAGCGAAGAGAGCGGCTTAGGATACAGGTACGCTCAGATATCGTTAAAACAGCCAGGGAGATAGCTCGTGAAGACGGGTGGACCGCTGTTTCGATTCGCAAAATTGCCGAGGTGATTGAATATAGCCCGCCTATTCTCTACGAATATTTTGAAAGTAAGGACAAGCTTCTCGAAGCAATCCGTATGGAAGGGTTCGATTACCTGCAGACTGAGTTTGTCAAGATAAAAGGACATTTCAGCAACCCCCAAAAACAATTGGTGGAGGTTGCGCAAAGCATATGGCATTTCGCCGTCGAGAATCCGGAAGTATTTCAGGTGATGTTCAACCTGGAAGGGGCATATTGTGATTCCAAGAAGGCTTATTCCCAGGCGATGAGCATTAAAGACAATCCGGTTTGGGAGATGATTGCGGGTCTGCGTCCTAAATCAGGCGAGGCGGTCACCAAAACCTACTATGAATGGTGGTGCCTCACATTCGGATTTATTAGCATTACAATGACCACCCAGCCGCGCTACGCGTTTACGCAGGCGGAACCTGTTTATATGGAAGGTGTCCGGAGATTTATCCGGAGCATTATGTAACAGACGGTGTAGAATGCTGGCGTATCTCTATCTTGCTTTGGTGGTAAACCAGCGAGTATGGAGGTACGCTTCTTACTAACCACGCATTTCCGCCAATCACAGAATCGTGACCGATCACCGTCTCTCCGCCCAGAATGGTCGCATTGGCATAAACCACTACATTATCTTCAATCGTAGGATGGCGCTTGTGCGATGCAAGCGACTTCGATACATGCGTGGCGCCTAGTGTAACTCCCTGGTAAAGCTTTACATTATTTCCGATGTGTGTGGTTTCGCCGATGACGACCCCCGTCCCATGGTCAATGAAAAAAGAATGGCCTATGGTTGCATTGGGATGGATGTCGATACCGGTCTGGCTGTGAGCAAACTCGGTGAGCATGCGCGGCAGCAACGGGATTCCGCATTTGGCAAAAGAATGCGCGAAACGGTAAACGGCAATGGCCATAAAACCCGGATAAACCGAAATCACCTCCTCAATGCTTACTGAGGCGGGATCGTTATCCGTGATTGATTTGGCGTCCTTGAGCAGGCTTTCGTAGATACCCGGAATCTGGGCGAATATATCGTCCAGAATATCGTTCGTCTCCCGCTGGAGCTGAGGCATGAGCGGTTGCAGCATGCAGTCCAGATCATGCCGTAAATCTGCATATTTCATGGCCAGGTCCTTGCTGGGGCAGCTGGGGCAATCCTTACTGATCGGAAAAAGGAAATTGATCAGGTTCTGAATGAATTTTCCCGCGTCCTGCCTGGACGGCAACTTGTACCGGTATTTTTCGTTTTGCGCGGTAAGGCGGTGAAAGAAAAGTTCTTGCTGGTTGGCTGTCATCAAAAAATAGAGGTTGAACTACACCGTTAAATCCGGACTGGCATTCGTTTTGAATACTGAACACAGAAACGCACTGAAAAATTTTGTCACGGTATTTTCTTTTTAAAAAACACCGGAACGGCGGACTTTTATCCTTCGAAAGTCGTATATTGAAATATCCTGTGAATTTAGGAAATAAGGCAAGAATCATAAGGGCATATGTTAAGTTTTAAATTCCTGCGGTCGGTTGTATTTTTTCTATTTCTGTCTGCCTCTCTGAGTTCTTGTTTCTCCCGGTACATTATTTCTGCGAAGGAGGTTAGGCGGCATTATGCGGATAAAAAGGTCAAACCGACCGAGATATTCATCAGAAATGACACACTTTCGCTTTGCATTGCCAGCATTGGTGCCGATACACTGCCGATGCTGCTGCTGATCCACGGAGCGCCGGGGTCACTTTGGGGGTATATGAACCTGATGGACGATGCGGATCTCCAGAAGCATTTTCATATTGTTTCCGTTGACAGGGTGGGATATGGTAAATCGAGACTAAAGAAGAAAAGGTTTGTGACATCCATCGCTACGCAGGCCAATGCATTACTCCCGGTTTTCAATTTGAATAAAAGTGACGAGAAGGTGATCGTCCTGGGCAGGTCCTATGGTGCCCCCATTGCAGCCAAGCTTGCTTCACTGGCCCCTGATAAAGTCAAAGAGCTGATTATGATATCGCCGGTAATTGATCCGGACAAAGAAAAATTTTATTGGTTCTCGAAGTGGGGCAGAAACTCGCTTGTGCAGTTATTTTTGCCCGGTTCATTCAATACTGCTACCGCCGAAAAGTATAGTCATGCCGACGAGCTGAGAAAGCTTCTGCCTGTTTGGGAAAACCTCAGGGTACCTACTACGGTCATTCAGGGAGGCAACGACTGGATCGCCGATCCGGCAAATATTGATTTTGCTAAAAAACACATCAAAAGCAAGCGCGCGCAGTACATATTTCTTTACAATGCAGGCCATATGATTACGTTTTCGCATGCAACCATGATTAAGGAGATGCTTTTAAAAAGCCGCATGTTCCAGGAGAAGATCACCTCGGTGGATATCAACGCCAGGGGCGGCCAGCTGGGAAATTGAATTTCCAAAGGCGACACAAGTAAAAAAGAAAGCGGCAGGTTAAGAAACCTGCCGCTTTTCTGTTAATAATTAACCTATGGTAATACGTGAAATCAGATTTCACCTAAAACAACTATATTAACCATACGACGATTTTTTCGTTTTATACCACTACTTGGCGTCAATACACTAGCGGACAACCTTCTGTGTAACTGCGTCGGTTGCATTGCTGGCCCGGATCAGATACATGCCCTTCACTAAATTTCGCATATCAAATTCTTCCTGCACCAATATCTCAGGTGTCTTACTGGCGATTTCGCGGACAATGCGGCCATTCATGTCGATGAGCTCCAAACGGATGATCGCTCGCTTTTTGCTGTAAGCTTTTACAGTCACAAAATCCTGGGTTGGCACCGGGTAAGCCTCCACGGCCATTGTCATTTCGACCGACTTGCCTTTCGGAACCGCGGTGATCACGCCGCCATATTCGGACGATTCATAGGGGGGCACCTGAACGGTTTCACCTGGTTTATCGATCACTGAAATGACGCCTTCCCGGTAGCTTTCCGATACTTTTACGCCATTCCGCCATTCAGTTACCACCATCGCGAAAATGTACTCGCCTATCATTTCGGGCGCCTTCCATACAAGCTGGTTGGTGGCCGGCTCTATCTTGAAAGTTCCGGTTGCACTGATTTCGTTGGGAAAAAGGTAAGTATGGTCCAGCATTCTAACTCCGCACGCACCGGGCGATGGCTTGCTGACACGCGCCACGCGGGCGCTAATGCTGTCAGGATCCAGAACGGTAGGTTTGAGGTCTATTGTAAACACCTGCCGCACACCGGCTACAAAGGCAAGATATGGAAGCACCGGGGTGGAATTCGGGGATTGCGTATTGATCACCGTCCAGATAAACTGTGAGGTCCCCATTGAATTGGGCAGATTAAGCATGCCGCCACTGCGGTTGTCGAGCGATACGGCAATCTGGAAAATGCCGGCAGACGGGAAAGTATATTTGGCTTCAAATTCAGCAACGGAGACGTGAGACAAAGGTAGGGGAGAAATGCTTGTCCTCGTAAGTTCTTTTGTGTTCCCGTCGCCCATGCAAGCTACGACCGACGTCAAGGCATTAGCAGCGCCCTCGCCATTCTGCATATCAAGATATAACCGGGCTTTGATAGAATAAGTTGTCCCTGAAATATAGGTAGCAATTATTTCTCCGCCTTTTAAATGGGTAGCCTGCGCAAAAGAAGCTGTCAGAAACAGCAACAAAAGGAATCCGTAAACTGATTTCATATAGGGTAGAGGAAAAAGAAGTCGTGAGGTTACATACTGAAATCAAAACGTGCGAACGATTCAAATTTGTATGGATATTTCTTAAAACAACTACAAAAAAAGCGGGAGCAACGCGACCTATGAATATAAGTTAGATTAGTCCTTGTAAATCAGGATCTCACTTTTGCCGTCGGCTTTGATATATCCCCGGTACATCCCCTCGCTATTGAAGGGCATAGCTATATTTCCACTTCTGTCAACAGCGATAACCCCGCCCTCGCCACCTCTTTCGACGAGCTTTTTCATGACTACTTCATTGGCTGCATCATTCAGCGACATTCCTTTATATTCCATCAATGCGGAAATGTCATGGGCCACCACCGATCGGATGAAGTACTCGCCATGACCGGTCGCAGATACCGCGCAAGTTGCATTGTTGGCATAAGTGCCTGTACCAATAATTGGAGCGTCGCCAACGCGGCCGTATCTTTTATTGGTCATTCCACCAGTCGAAGTGCCCGCAGCAAGGTTTCCAAAACGGTCCAAGGCTACACACCCAACCGTCCCAAACTTCTTACCTTCCATAAAAATCAGGTTTTCCTGGGAGTGATAACCTGTCTTAAGTCCTTTTTCAACTTCCTTTCCTCCCCCTCGTGCCTTTTCTCCTTTATCTCCCTTTAGTCCCTCTCCTCCTTTTCTCCCTTTCCCATCATGGTCCAGCTCGATCTTTTCTTCTTCCTTGGCCCGTTGTAATGCTTTGAAACGGGTTTCGGTATAAAAGTAGGAGGGGTCAACAATTTGAAGTCCGTTCTCTTTTGCGAACTGTTCAGCGCCTTTGCCGGTCATCATCACATGCGGCGATTTTTCCATAACGGCGATGGCAGCAGTAATAGGATTCTTAATAGTCGTAACACCAGCCACTGCGCCTGCTTTCAACGACTTGCCCTCCATAATGGCCGCGTCGAGCTCATTTTTTCCTTCATTGGTAAAAACAGCACCTTTGCCCGCATTGAAAAGAGGTGAATCCTCCATGACATGGATGGTCGTCTCCACGGCCTGAACGCTCGTGCCGCCCTTTTTGAGCACCTCATATCCTTTCTGTAAGGCCAGATTCAAGGTTTCGCGGTAAGCCTTTTCGCGCTCCGGGCTCATATTTTCGCGCGTGATCGTTCCGGCACCCCCATGAATGACAAGTGTGATTTTGTCGGAAAAATCCTGGGCGTATGCTGCTAAGCTGGAGAATACCGCAATGAGTGTAATGCAAAGTTTTTTCATCGATGCTTCATTTGAGTTAGTTATTTCAAAAGTAAGGACTAAATTTTACCAATATCCAACGAACCTGATATTCCGGGCTTTTCATGCCAGCTTTACTTTCATGCAGTTTTCCTGGCAGTAGAGGCCGTTGACGGGTTCCTTTTCATGTATTTGGAATAAATATTCAGAAACCTAAAATCCTGATGAAAAAAGTAATGCTATGCCTGGCGGCCTTGTTAGGTAGTCTTGGTGGCAATGCCTTCGCGCAAAAACCGGAATGGAAGTATGTAGAGGGAAAAATCGTTACACCCTGGGCCGAAAAGGTCGTGGCGGCTAACCCGCACCCGGAATATCCACGCCCGCAAATGGTTCGCCAAAATTGGCAGAATATCAATGGGCTATGGAACTATGCTATCGTCCCTCAAAATGCTTCCCTGACAAAACCAGCGACCTTCGACGGGAAGATCCTGGTACCTTTCGCCGTCGAGTCGGCATTGTCTGGCGTGGGGAAAACGGTTGGAAAAGACAGTGTGCTGTGGTATCAGCGGACGGTGGATTTTACTCCAAAACTAAAAGATCAGCGCGTACTGATACATTTTGGAGCAGTCGATTGGCGTTCGGAAGTGTTTGTGAATGGAAAATCCGCCGGGACGCATCAAGGCGGATATGACCCATTTTCGTTTGATATTACTGACCTTCTGGTTAAGAAAAAGCAGCAAGAAATCCTGGTTAAGGTTTGGGACCCGAGCAGCGACGGTCCGCAGCCGCGCGGCAAGCAGATCAAAAATCCACACGGAATCTGGTACACACCTGTTACTGGAATCTGGCAGACCGTTTGGCTCGAAACAGTATCGACAAGCCATATTGCAAAGGTAGAGCCGGTTCCCGATATTGATAAACAGACACTTACTGTCAATGCTGAGGTTAGCAACGCCGGTGCAGCCGATAAGATTAAGATCACAGCCTGGGACGGATCCACAAAGGTTGCCGAACAGGAAGTAGCGCCGAACCAATCCGCCAACCTGGCGATCAGCAATGCGAAACTCTGGTCGCCGGACTCGCCGTTCCTGTATGATCTAACAGTTTCGCTGACCCGCAACGGCAAAGTTGTAGATGAAGTGAAAAGTTACGCTGCAATGCGGAAAATCGCCATGCAGTCCGACCAGAACGGCATTCAGCGCATGACGCTCAACAACAAGTTTTTGTTCCAGTACGGCCCGCTCGATCAGGGCTGGTGGCCGGATGGCCTTTATACTGCGCCAACAGACGAAGCATTGAAGTTTGATATATTGAAAACCAAGGAGATGGGTTTCAACATGATCCGCAAGCACGTCAAGGTGGAGCCGGCGCGCTGGTACCGCTATTGCGATGAACTTGGGATGCTGGTTTGGCAGGATATGCCGAGTGGTGATCTGGGTAACAACTGGGAGCAGCGGCCGGGCATCACCGGCAATGAAACCGATAAGGACCGTACGCCGGAGTCTGAAAATATCTTCAAAACCGAATGGAAAGCCATAATGGACGCCAACCGGTTTTTTCCGTCGATTGTTGTGTGGGTGCCTTTTAACGAGGCTTGGGGCCAGTTTAAAACCGAAGAGATCACCAACTGGACGATGCAATATGACCCTTCCAGACTGGTTAACAGCGCCAGCGGAGGGAATTTTCACCCGGTAGGACATATTATCGACATGCATAATTACCCTGCGCCGGTAATGCCCCGTCCTGACATTTTCGGAGCCAAGCAGATCATTGTTTTAGGCGAATTCGGAGGGTTGGGGCTGCCTGTGGAAAAGCATACCTGGCAGCAGAAAGATAACTGGGGCTATCAGAGTTTCAAGAGCCAGCAGGAGCTTTATAACCGGTACGAATCGTTTATAAACCGTTTTGAGCCGCTGATTAAGAAAGGATTATCGGCAGCAGTTTACACGCAGACCACCGATGTTGAAGTGGAAATCAATGGTCTGATGACCTACGACCGAAGGGTGATCAAATTTCCGGAAGCAAAACTGAAAGAGATCCATTCAAAATTGTATAATCCGGCTTTGGTGAATCTAAAACCGTAAAGCGAATTGCTGCCGTAGGTACGAAATGTGCATTTCGTACCTACGGCACGCTAATCGATACGTTTCCATTGTATTCTACCGATGTTTGATCCCTAGCGGGATCGGCGGTGCCGCCCCATCGGGGCAAAATGTCGGTAAAAAGGAGACGTCGGCTTAACTTCCGTGCCGTAGGTACGGAATACCCAACAGAGTTAACTACCCTTCATTTGCGCTTCCACAACTGCAATGGCGACCATATTCACGATTTCTCTTACCGAGCTTCCCAATTGAAGTACGTGAACCGGTTTTTTAAGGCCTAATAGAATAGGCCCGATGGTTTCCAGCTCTGCTGCTTCTTTGAGCAAGTTATAGGCGATATTACTCGCCGACAGGTTCGGGAATATCAACGTATTAGCTGCGCCGTCGACCAGGTCGCTGAATGGGTGGTTTTCCTTCAAAAGAGCAGTATTGAAGGCAAGGTGTGCCTGCATTTCCCCTTCCACGATCATGGACGGGTTCCTTTTTTTCAGGAGAGCCGTGGCTTCCCGCATTTTCTCTGCATCGTGCCCGGCCGCGCTTCCGTAGTTGGCGTACGTTACGAGGGCGATCCTGGGCTGAATATTGAAACGTTCGACAGCCTTGGCAGTCATTTCGGTAATTTCGACGATCTCATCTACCGTTGGGTCCAGGTTTACGGTTGTATCCGAGAAGAATAACGGGCCTTTGGGCGTCAGCAGAATGTACATACCTGCCACTTTATTGACGCTGTCCTCCTTGCCGATTACCTGCAAGGCAGGGCGGATCGTATCCGGGTAGGTGCGCGTGAGGCCCGAAATGAAGGCGTCGGCTTCACCGTTTTCGACCATCATTGACCCAAAATAGCTTTTGAAATACATCGTACGGCGCGCTTCGATGGGTGTTAGACCCTTTCTTTTACGCTTTTCATACAATTTCGAAGCGTATATTTCGATCATATGATCGCTTTCCTCAGCTCTTGGATCAATGATCGCCACGTCAGTAAGATCAAGCTTGCTTTCTTTGATCAGGTTAAGAATCGTTTCCTTGTTGCCTAAAAGGATCGGTATGGCAATACCTTCGTCCCGGACCTGTTGGGCAGCGCGCAGCACCTGAATGTTCTCAGCGTCCGCAAAAACAACCCTTTTCGGTGCCAGCTTCGCCTTATTAAGGATAACTCTGGAAATCTGCTCATTGCGTCCCAAACGGTTGGAAAGCTCCTGCTCATAAGCATCCCAGTCGGTAATAACCCTGCGGGCCACACCGGTTTCGATGGCCGCTTTCGCTACTGCGGGTGCTACCGTAGTGAGAAGCCGCGGATCTACGGGTTTTGGAATGATATAATTTTTACCAAAAACAATATTAGTCTCGTTGTAGGCAAGATTTACAATGTCGGGGACTGGTTTTTTGGCCAGATCCGCTAGTGCGTGGACCGCTGCCAGCTTCATTGCCTCATTGATCTCCGTCGCACGCACATCGAGTGCACCCCGGAAGATGTAAGGGAAACCAAGCACATTATTAACCTGGTTAGGATAATCGGATCTGCCAGTGGCCATGATCACGTCTTCGCGTGCTTCCACAGCATCCGGATAGGGGATCTCGGGATTAGGGTTTGCCATCGCCAGCACGATCGGGTCCTTAGCCATTGATTTGACCATTTCTTTCGAAACGATATCAGCTGTGGAAAGGCCAAGGAAAAGGTCTGCACCTACCATGGCTTCTTCCAGGGATCCGTAAGCCACATCGGTGGCAAACTGCTTTTTCATGTCGCTCAGATCGGTCCGGCCGTGATGAATATGGCCTTTCGTATCAAACATGGCGATGTTTTTAGGATTAGCGCCAAGGGCAAGATACAGTTTGGTGCAGGATACTGCCGATGCGCCGGCGCCAGATACGACAACCCGGATGTCGTTGATGTCTTTGCCCACCAGAACCAGTGCATTCAGCATAGCGGCGGCGCTGATGATCGCAGTACCGTGCTGGTCGTCGTGCATGACGGGGATATTGAGCTCCTTCTTTAGCCTCGCTTCGATCTCGAAACATTCAGGGGCCTTGATGTCTTCCAGGTTGACACCGCCGAAAGTGGGTTCCAGGATCTTGACGGTCCTGACGAACTCGTCGACATCTTTGGTGTTAAGCTCAATGTCGAAAACATCAATGTCAGCATATATTTTGAACAGAAGGCCTTTCCCTTCCATGACCGGCTTGGAAGCTTCCGGTCCGATATCACCCAGGCCAAGCACGGCCGTCCCGTTGCTGATTACGGCAACAAGATTGCCCTTGGCAGTATACAGATAGGCATTTTCAACGTTTTCAGCGATTTCCAGGCAAGGCTCGGCTACGCCGGGTGAATAGGCCAGCGAAAGGTCGCGCTGGGTGCTGGTTTCTTTCGTAGGAATTACCTGGATTTTGCCCGGCCTGCCCTTTGAATGGTAGTATAAGGCGTCTTCTTTTCTAATCTTTTTATTCATACCTCAATAGACGATGTTTCGCGCTAAGGTACAAACATTCGATACAAGGCAATGAATTTATGGCGCTATTCGAGCGAAATTCATGAGGCCTTTTTTGGGTAAAACCAAAAGGGATTTATTGGAAGGTTGCCAGGTCGTCATCACTAAAAGACGGGCTCTTGACCAATTTTTTTCGCTCCTTGATCGCAGTGACGCGTTTCTTGAGAAAATAGGCAAATATCATGTACAATCCGAACATAGCGATGTAAATGTAAAGCGATGCTGTATTGGTGATATCTCCATGAAAGGTAAAAAACAAGGCCGTGTTCATGATCGTAACCATCCATAATGTGAACGATGCCCAGAAATGGTTCAGGCCGTTATCGATCAGGATATGGTGCATATGGTTGCGGTCGGCAACGAAAGGTGATCCTCCTTTAAAAATTCTCACGATGAAAACACGTAGCGTATCGAATATGGGCACGATCAGCAGTACCATCACGATGATAGGCGCATTGAAATAAGCATTCGGATCGTGCAGATAGCCCACGTTAAGCGAGAGGAATTCAACCGAGAAAATCGAAAGCAGATAACCTACGATCAGCGAGCCGGTATCTCCCATGAAGATCTTACTGGTTTTGGAGAAATTAAAACGCAAAAAGCCCAGTAACGAACCCGACATGGCGAATGCCAGGCAACCGAAAGAGAAATGGTCGTTTAAAATGAACCATATTCCAAATCCAATGCCGGCGATAAGGCTGATCCCACCTGCGAGCCCGTCAATACCGTCGATCAGGTTAATCGCATTGATGATGGCAATGAAGATAAAAACAGTCAGGGGAATGCTGATAAAATCGGACACGGTGTGAATGCCGAAAATGCCGTAGAAGTTATCGACTTTGAAATTACCCATCGCCACCAGTATCAGCGATGCAAAGATCTGTATGATCAGTTTCTTGGTTGGATCGACAGCGAGAATATCGTCTTTAATGCCCAAGAAAAACAATATGATCACACCCGTCATGGCGAGGCTGATCAGATTGGAATCCAGAATGTTTTCCGAATGTGGCCACAGGAAATAGGCAATGAGTGTGGCTGCGAAAATAGCAATCCCTCCGAGTGTTGGCGTCTCCGTTTCATGGGAACTCCTGAACCCTGGTTTAGCTGTCAGATGCAACAGGTTGGAGAGGTTGATAATGATCGGTATCGAGATGATCGAGAGGAAACAGGCAATTAGAAAAGACAATGCGCATTGGTAAACATCATGATGGAGGATATTGCTGAAGTTTCCTTCAGTAAGTATCTGCAGAGGTAGTTGTAGTTCCATAGTGTCTGTCAAATTAGTATAGCGTCATGAACGTTGATAGCGGTATTTACTAATTCAAATGTCGAAATTTAAATCAATATCGGAAATATGCAAACAGTTGAGTATCAAAATATTTACTATACGGTTTCTTATTTTCAGTTATAGTTTAACTTCTTATATAAACTGGATAATTTTTCTCAATGGTTTTAACAGAAGTGTGTAGAACTTTGGTCTTAAATTATTGATTTCCCACGCCTTCCGGTCATTCCGGTTTGCCTTTATCCTGTTCTTAAGATTGCTGTTGCTCACTCCACCAGCGCGCATTTTTACCAGCACTTTTGGCAGATAAGCAAGCCGGATTTTTTCCCGGTGAACAAACCGCAGCATCAGCTCATAATCGGCAGCACTGCCCAAGTCAAGTCGAAATAATCCGTAGTTTTCGTATAGATTTTTTTTGACAAAGAATGTGGGATGCGGCGGCATCCATCCACTCAAAAAAGAGCCGGCTTTGTATTCTCCTGAGACCCACTTTCTCCTCACCACCGTTGCATCGTTTGCATCAATATATTCAAGATCGCCGTAGGAAGCCTCGATGTCACCCGATGCGAACACCGCAGCGACGTCGCTGATTACCGATGGGTAAGCGTAAAAGTCATCGGCATTCAGAATTCCAATCACATCACCGGTTGCCAATTGTATGCCTTTGTTCATCGCATCGTAAATTCCGGCGTCCGGTTCGCTGATAAAACTAGCAATTTTGCTGCCATAAGATCTGATGATTTCCTGCGTGCCGTCTTTCGAATTTCCGTCCACGATGATATACTCAATGTCAGGATAATCCTGACTGAGCACGGACTCGATGCAGTGGCGGATGGTCGTCGCACCATTGTAGACGACAGTGAGTATACTTATCTTCAACTGTTTATAGTTCTTGTTTTGACATATTTGGCGGGATTTCCCTGGTAAATCCCAAACGCTTCCAGGTCCGTTGTAGCTACCGAGCCCACTGTAAGGACAGCGTGCTGGCCAACCTGAACGCCCGGGCAGACCGTCGCCTTTGCGCCGATCCAGCAACCCTTTTCCAATGTTATGGCCCTAACAATCAGGTCGAATGCACTTTTTGTATAGTTGTGGTTACCGGTTAGCAGCATCGCGCCTTGCGACAAGCATACATTTGATTCAATTGTCACCAAAATGAGGTTGTCAATCCACACATTTTCACCGATCCATACATGGTCTGCCACCCGAAGGAACCATGGGTACTTCACATGCACTTTTGGCTTGATGGCTACTCCCTGTCCGATCCGGGCACCGAACGCGCGCAGTATTGCGGCCTTGAATGCGGAAGGGTAGGGAACATAGGTATTGACGAACAGGCGACTGACGATATACCATAGCAACCTCTTGACCAGACCACCCGGTTTGTACCATTCGTTATTGTATGCGGACAGATTGGTTTGGGTTGCTGAGGTCTTTTCCATATTCTGTCCTGAAATGTGAGATAATGCTGTTTTTGTCTTTGCCTACGCGGTGGTACACCTCGAAAATTTTGGCATCGACCAGAAACCGGTACCAAAACCCCTGTAGAACGTGCCATATCAGGCCCTTTGTTCCATCCATAAAACCGGCTTTAAGAAAATAGCGGTAAGTGAAATAGATAAAAGGTCTAGTAAACAGCGGCATATTGGCATATTTGATCTTAAGGAAACGCGTACGCTGCTCCTGGCTGCCCCAGAAACTTGGTTCCACCGTCTCTTTGCTATCAAAATTATATTTAATATTCAATAAATCGATCACTTCCCTGATTGCGTAATTGTTGTGTTTTTGGGTCCACCAGGTCAGGTTGTTGAGGGTGTGGTCTACGATATCATGCTGTAACTGGCTGGTTGTTCCGCTGCTGAGCTTGATGTGCTCATCCATCCAGAGCTCCTCGCAAATTCCCAGTCCCCGCCGCCAGACACGCAGCAGCCAAATAGGATAGTAACCGCCTCGCCTGATCCATTTTTCCATAAAAATGACCCGGCGCTTGACATACAGACCGGAAACAGTTTCAGGAATGTTGCGCAATGAGGCATTCAGTTCATCGGCCAGCTCGGGAGTGAGATATTCGTCGGCGTCCATGCGCATCAGCCAGGTTGTCTGGAAGGGGCAGTTCCTGATACCGAAATTAAACTGGAATGCGTACGAGATCCACGGATTT
The DNA here is from genome assembly GCF_023667495.1 of Dyadobacter sp. MSC1_007. Lineage (GTDB taxonomy): Bacteria > Bacteroidota > Bacteroidia > Cytophagales > Spirosomataceae > Dyadobacter. The sequence goes on along the minus strand of NZ_JAMOZL010000013.1, from coordinate 222,118 downwards.
TGAATAACGGTGGCGCCCAGGCTTTCGGCAATGGCAACGGTCTCGTCGGTGGAGAATGAATCTACAATAAATATCTTATTGGTGACCGGAAGCAGGCTTTGAATGCACCGGCCAATATGTTTCGATTCGTTGTGAGTTAGAATGATGACGGATAGATCGATCATAGTTCAAATGTAGTTACTTTTTTTGAACTTTCTTGTACTCTTCCAATAACTGGTTGGCAACCACTCGGATATCAAAATTTTCAGTTACCATCCTGAGAGCTCGTTTTGCAAGGTCGTCGGCATACGCATTATCTTGTAATATTTTAAGAAGACCGTCTGCCACTCCGTCGCTGGTAAGCGGGGTAAGGTATGCGGCCTGATGACGTGCAATGTAGTCGCCAAAGCCTACGCGGTCCGATACAAGGGCGGGCACTCCTGATGTCATCGCTTCCAGTACGGCGATCGAAAAACCTTCTGAATAAGACGGCAGCACAAAAAGATCAGCATCGGACAATGCCTCTTTTTTTATCGTATCTGTCAACATTCCCACCAATTTAATGCGTTCGCCGAGCTGGTGTTTACGAATGAAATCTTCGGTCTCTGCCTGGTAGCCATCGTCGGGGCCCGCTAGTATCAGGATTGCATTCGGGAGTTGTTGATGCACTTTCTGAAATGCAGGTAGCAGCAGGTCAAGCCCTTTTTTTACATTCAGACGGCCCATGAAAAGCACGAGCTGCTGGTCGGGCCTGATGCCATTTTTAAGCCGGAAAATCCCTTTTTCAGGAAGACTCGATCGGCTATATTCGTCAAGCTTCATTCCGTTCGGCACAATGACCATGTTTTTAGGCCGGTAACCTAAGTATCGGATCACGTCTTGCTCTTCATCGGTATTGTTGATCTGGATCAGGTCAGCCTTCCCGAGTAGCCTTTTCTGGTAAAGAAATGTAACAATGTCTTTTTTCCATTTACTATGCGCAACCGCCCATTTGTCAAGCAGACCGTGGATCGTAATTACCTTAATGGCTTTGTTGGGAATCAGAAAAGGTGCCAGGCTTCCAAAATGCCAAATACCGTGCATGTGTATGACGTCGTATTCAGGCGCGTGTTTTTTAAGGTACTGGTACATTTCGACGGAAAACTCGCGATAAACATTGCTGAAAGGCGTGGTTCGTACACACTCGATAAGGCGCGCACCCTCGGGAACGGGGTACATTTTTTCGCCTGGGGTCATCGGGCTCAATATATCAACCTCGTGCCCTTGCCTTACAACCTCTGTGGTGTGGTCATAAATGATTCGGGCCGGCCCGCCAATTGCCCAGGTATATGCACAGATGTTAAGAATTCGCATGTTTCGTTCGGGGTATAGTTGTGTTATGCTCCTTTTAATCCTTAGCAAGGGCACGATAGGTTTTTACCATCCGACTCGCGACCGGTGCTGCTGCGAAAGGAGCGATCAGCTTCAAAGATTCTTGGCCCATTGGCGGGATCAGATCTGGATTTTGTATGAAAAATTGCAGGCGATTTTCCAGTTCTCCCTGGTTTTCGGGGTCAAATGTAAACCCGTTTCGATCATTTTGAACAAGATCTGGTGCACATCCGCAGGTTTGAGACACGATGACTGGCATGCCGCATACCATCGCCTCATTGACGACCAGCCCCCATGGCTCCGATCTGCTGGGCAGTACCAGCACATCGCTTTTGGCGAGCCATTCAGGCACCTCGTACCATGGACATCCACCGGCAAAAATCACTCGCTCCTTAATGCCGAGTTCTGCTACGAGATTTTCAAGCAGGGCCCGTTCGGGCCCGTCGCCTACGAAAAGTAATTGCCAGTTTGGATTGTGCCCGGTTTCTTTTGTTTGGGCGAATGCCCTTACCAGCATTGACAGGTTCTTTTCCGGCGCCAGTCGACCGACATAAACAAACTTGCGGACGGTTTTGTCCAAAGCTTTTTTGTTTGATTCATTGGCGCGATCGTACGCGCTTCGGATCACCTGTTCATCGATCACCGCAGCATTGCGGACGGTAATAGCAGCGGGGGAAACACCTAGGCTTTCCAGGTATTCTGCCGAAGTCTTGCCAAAACAAAAAAACGCCTGCGCCCTGTTAACGATCCATTTTTTTACCGCTTCTTTCTGCGGCGACCTGTTATGATCGGCCGCGGAGGATTCCGATGATATGACCACTTTCACGCCTTTGAACCGGGCATAGAGCATCAGTAGCACCTGCGCCCAGTCAAAATACCCGGTAATGTTCAGCACCGTCGGTTTATACTGGTCGAAAAGCTGGAAAAGCGCATGACGTTTTTCCCCAAAGCTGACCTGGTCCAGGCTCCGCTCGAAGAGTACCTGATATGGATATTCGTATTGAATGCTGTCATCGGTCTGCATAACCTTGCGGCTTGCCTCATACAAGGCGATTTGCGCAACAAGTAAGTCGTCTTTAGGGTTACTTTTTTTCAGGTCGCGGTAAATCTCACTGAAGAGTTTAGACTTGTAATGCGCCCATAATTGGTTGTGAACAATCAAAACGCGCATTAGTGACGTAGATTTAGGTATTCCTGAAACAAAGGGTAGAGGTTGTCCGCCAAAAAGACCTGCCCCTGGCTATTAAAATGCACAACGTCCATCTTCCGGTAATTGTTCTTGGAAACCGGATACTGGAACTCGTTGATCAACCGGATATTTTTCTCCTTTGCAAACTCGATGATCTGCTGGCCCTGGTCGTTGAAATGGCCTAGATCAATTTCGGAAATTTCCGGATGGAGGTAAATAAACAGCGGAATGTTATTGGATTTAGCCATTTCGTAGATTTGTTCGTATCCGGGATTGAAAATGGCGCCTTGCTTGCGTATACCGGCGTCATTCAGCTTTTTGGCCTCCATTGAGTCTTTTGAAACTTGTGACGCCGCAACTTGGGAAGAATCTGCCCCGGAGGCAATATCAATAGGTTTTTCGTCGCTTTTTACTTCTGGCTCAGGTGATAGGAAAATAGTGTCCAAGTAATAGAAAAAGATCCAACGATAACGGTCCCAAAGCTCATAAAGTGCTACCTTATATTGCTTGTCGGGCCAACCCGGGTCGACTCCGACCGGACTGTACGGTGACATAATATCATAAACGTCGTGGCTGCTTGTGACCAGGCATATGAGTTTGGCCTTGAATAGCCCGTATTTTTTCAGGTAGGCGGCAATATTATCAGGCCCCCAGGATCCCGCGGAAATGTTCAGGACCCGTACTCTTATATTGAAGTCTTTTAAAAAGCGTTTTTCAAGCAGGGTAGAGGCGATACTGTCCTGATCGGTAAGGCTTCCCCCATTTACCACAGAATCACCAATGAGCAGTATATTGAGGCTGTCGGTTGGCAGGATTTCCTCGTTGCGCATGGAATATCGATTGGTGTGCAGCACTTGTCCGAAGCGCTTGACATCCTGATTGGGTGCATAAATGTATTCAAAGTCAGGGTCCGAAACGTAGAGGGGTGAGTTGCAAAAGCCATACTTTACTCTCAATACAACCTCGGTAATACCGGCCAGAATGACAATAGCAAGTAAAAACCTATATACAAATTTTAACATCAAATGAAATTCTACGTCGTCGAATATGGCTGCAAATTTAGGATTACTTTTTCCATTTACGACTTTTTGGGCTTGCGTTAACTAAATATGTAGCAACTGTGGCGGCAGTTTTCCAGGTTGATGATCTTCCTACCCGTTTTCTTTCATGCATTTACCCCCCGATATTCAATTCGCACACCTTCCCCGGAGTTTTTCTATGGAATGAAAGTTTTCAGATGTAGCCCAATCAACCAAAAAAGAAAAGTCATGAAGTTCATTCAATCAAAAGCCGGAACACTTGGAGAGCCTGTCAAGCTCTTTGTAAATGACATAGGACAGGGCAAACCGGTGGTTTTTATTTCAGGATGGCCTTTAAGCCACGAAATGTGGGAATATCAGTTCAACGTGTTGCCCAAGCATGGTATCCGGTGCATTGGCTACGACCGTCGCGGCTTTGGGAAGTCGGACAAGCCCTGGAATGGATACGATTACGACACGCTGGCCGGTGACCTGAATTCGGTGATCGAAGAACTAGATCTGACCGATGTGACGCTGGTCGGTTTTTCGATGGGAGGCGGAGAGGTGGTACGTTATCTGAGCAAATATGGCAGCAGCCGCGTTTCCAAAGCGGTTCTAGTCAGCACGGTATTGCCTTACATGCTCAAAACGGACGATAATCCCGATGGCGTGCCGCAAGAGCTATTCGATGGATTTGTGAAAGAAGTGGAAGAGGACAGGCCCAAATTTCTGGCCGGTTTTGCAAAAGATTTCTATGGTGTGTCTTTGCTTAACAACGCCGTAAGCGATGAGATCCTGCATTGGCATAGCATCCTGGCATTACAGGCGTCGGGAAGAGCTACTACGCAATGCATCCGCAGTTTCAGCGCTACCGATTTTCGCAATGAGATTTCATTGCTGGATGTGCCCATTCTGATCATTCATGGAGAATCGGATAAGACCGTTCCTATTAAAGTCAGCAGCGATCGTACTTCCGAAATGCTACCAGGGGCCGAATACATTGTTTATGAGGGAGCCCCGCACGGACTGTTCATCACACAAAAGGAGCGTTTGAACGAGAACCTGATCCAGTTTATCAACCAGGAGATTGTAACGATCAGCAATCCTTACACAGATATCTCGACGTAATCTCAACTGTGCCGTTCACAATGGAGGCCTTTTTGCGTAAAAAAGAGGCCTCCATTGTTCTGTATCAATCCTTGGCGATCATTTCTATCAACTCGATCCGGTTACCAAAAGGGTCGCGAAAAGAAAACCGGTTGCGGTCTGGGATTTTGCTTTCGTTTTTGAATTGTATGCCATGTTGTGCCAAAACCGTCCGGGCAGCTTCGAGATCATGTACTTCAAAGGCCGGATGGCGGGCTGAAAGATCGTGCCCCTCTTCCGCACGGATATGTAGTTGAATATCACCCATTTGAAACCATATCGCTCCGTTGGGCAGCGGGTATCCCAGGTCCTTCAATTCTTCAAGACCCAATACGCCGCCATAAAAGTCCCGCGCCTGCTGCTCCTTGCCCGGAGGGATACAAAGCATGATATGATCTAGTCTTTTAAATGCAATTTTCATGTTAAGGAGTGATTTTTGGTCAAATTATGGTGCAATATTTCAGTTCCGGTATTGCCAGCAATCGTTTTAGTAATTCCAGTGTTGGTTCGGCGACTGTCTTCGTGTGTAGCATTTAAAATCTTTTTGATCAAGGTCGAAAATGACGCAAAGGAAATTGAGGACATCCTTTTTGAGATACGCCGACTCAATAATTCTGAGCTTAAACCGGTCAACGCCGTAAAATCGCACTATATTAACGAAATCATCCCAGGTGCCGTAATTGGCTATTTTCTCCATTACGAACAGATCATTCTTCTCAAAGTCTATGGTGGTGAAGTCAACGTCCCAGAATGCCGTAGTGGAAATACCAGGCCTGCGCAATTGTAGCTCATTCATAATGCCCATTATTTAGATAGCGGCCCCTTACTTACTTCTTTTCCTTCTTTCCAAACAGATTCGATCCTTCTTGTGTTCCGGATGTCGGTAAGGGGATTGCTGCTGAGGACAATAAAATCGGCTTTTTTACCCTTCTCAAGCGTTCCGAAGTCTTTGTCGGCCAACAGTGCGTGTGACGCGTTGCGGGTACTGACAGTAATGGCTTGGGCAGGCGTAAGTCCTGATTTTACCATCAGTTCCATTTCCAAATGCTCTGTAAATCCCTGAGTCCTTACAGGAAAAGCACCTGAGTCAGTGCCCAGCGCTACGGTAATGCCCGCGTCATGGATTTTTTTCAAGTTGATCGACGCGGTTTTAAATGCGGACATATTTCGCTGGTAATCAGCTGAATTTCTGATCCGCTCGCCATAGGCTTTATCCGTAATCATCTCGTAAACGCCTGGTTCAAGGGATGCCTTGAAAAACGGATCGTTGATCCAGTCCGGACTTTGCGCATATATGAATTGGTATTCGTCCAGCGAAAGCGTCGGGATGTAAAGTACATTCTTCTGTTTCATTTTAATCAAAAGATCCTGATCGACCTCTTTGTCCCGAATGCTGTGGGCGATGATATCAATGCCCGCTTGGGTCAGTTTCCGCGCGTCTTCCACATAAAACAGATGCGCTGCCACCCTGATATTTCTCTTATGGGCCTCATTGATAATGGCCTGATAGATCTCAGGCTTCATCTTCTGCGCATTTCCTCCGTGGTCATCGACCCAAATTTTGACGACCGTCGGTTTGAGGGCAGCTAGTTTATCCATCATGGCTGGCACATCAGAGGGTGAAGCGGGGCGCAAAAGCAGGTTCATCCATGATCCCGGATTAGGGTCGGGCGTATTAAAGCCATAGCCGGCTGAATACAATCTAGCCCCGGGAAGTAACCCGGCTGCGGTCGAATCCCTGAACCCGTCAAAGATCAGAGGACGGTCTGTACCCATGGCTAGTACCGCACTTACGCCATAATCCTGGTATTTTTTGAGATGCCGCAACAGGTTCTCGCGTGTATAATTATCAGCGGAAGATGTTGTTCCTTTCAGCGTTCCCACGTGTGCATGTGCGCAAACCAGCGAGGGCATAACCGTCTTTCCGGTCAGATTGATTTCACGGGCGCCATTTGCCTTGATCCCTTTCCCAACCGCCGAAATGCGGCCATCAGAGATCAGAATATCCGTATTTTCAAGTGGTGGGCCACCATTGCCGTCGATAACCATAGCGTTTTTAAGCAAAACAGAGCTGGCAGATTGCGCAACACTTTCTGCAATGCAAAGGCAACTGGCTATCACGAAAAGCAAATGAAGTTTTTTCATCGTAAACAGGTGTTTTGAAGAACAGTTGGTATAAGTTTTGATCGCAAGCACAGGACTAGGCAGCAATGCATATTATCAAAATAAAACATCAATACCGTAAAATTGATCATCATGGCTAAATATTCAAAAAAGGCCGGTGAAAAGGTCGAGCAGGCCTTGCACGAGCAAAAAGAAGGCAAACTGAAATCGGGCTCCGGCAAAAAAGTTACCTCGAAAAAACAAGCCGTCGCGATCGGCTTGTCGGAAGCCAGAAAAGAAGGCGCCAAAGTGCCGAAAAAGAAAGATTGACGGCTTGCTGTGGGATATAATCCTTTTTCGGGCTCGCCTTCTGAAAAAGGATTTTTTTAAACGGCTATTAAAACCGCGATATAGTATTTATTCTCATTTAATTGTAAGACTAAATGTAAGCCCGTCTTGAATCGATATAAAATCATCAAATAAGGATTATATTGTAGGCACTGAAAATAGATGCTATTGACGTTCTAAAATTGGAAGGCTGTTGAATATGAATGATCTAAGGAAGGAGCTGTTGAAGCTGCTGCAACAGGATGAAGCGATTTTTGACTTTATCCAGGACTCAGCAACAGACGGATTACTGATCTGGGAGCATTCAAATCCGCACCGTTATTGGGGAGATTCCCGCTTACGGCATATATTGGAAGCGGCGACGGAAGGCTCAGATCCCCTAGTCACACTTTTTGAAAACCGGTCATTTACGATCCATATAGCGCAGGTCAGATCGCTTTTCCCAGACGCCGTCGGGCCGAAGAACGGCATTGTGCGGATACTTCGGAAGGATGTTCAATATCTGCGCCTGGCGGTCAGCTCAATAGCTGCACAGGCAAGCGACGGCAGGCTTATCGTCTTATCGGGCTTCCGGCAAGATGGTCAGATCGCAGGCCTGCCTGGCTTGCTCACGAGCACGCAACTCTATACATCATTCCTAAACAGCAATTCCATTTACATTATAGGTATTGATCTGCATGGTAACTACAAGTATGCCAATGATTATTACTGCGAATTTTATGGATTAGACTGCAATGAAATAGTCGGGAAGTCATCGCTTGCTGACATTGTGCCTGATGACGTTGAAAAATGCGTGGCGGTGGGAGAGCGGTGCTTCTTGAACCCGGGAACACCCAATCCGGTTGTTCTGCGCAAGCAATCTGCACTGGATGGTGTAAAAACAACTCAATGGGAATTTACCGGTATTGCCGACGGGCATGGCGTTGTCACCGAAATATTCTGTTTAGGCTACGATATTACTCAGCAGCTTAAAGTGGAGCAGGACCTGTCGGTATTGATATCCAACATGCAGGATGTCCTATTCACCATCTCGCAGCAGGGGATTTTTACTTATGTTTCGCCCAGCTGGACATCGATGTACGGACATAGTATCGAAGAGACGGTGGGAACATCTTTCACGCGGTTTATCCACCCCGACGATATCCAGATTTGTTTCGAAGCGCTAAGGATTACCACCGAGACGGGCGTACCCGTTCCGGGTGGGATCGAGCATCGGATCAGGCATCGCGACGGATCATGGTCGTGGAGCAATACCAGTGCCAATATCGACCCGGTTAGCAAGGACATCATTCTCACAAGCCACAATATAACCGAGCTCCGTAATTCACGGGAACGGCTCAAAGAGCTTGCCATCGTAGCCTCCAATACCACCGATTATATTGTGATCACCGACAATAAGGGCCATATCACGTGGGTTAATAAGGCCTATGAGAAGCAAACCGGCTACAACCGGAAAGAAATCAAGGGGATGAGCCCGACCGACCTTTTGCGTGGTCCAGAGACGGATGGTGAGACGATCGAAAGAATATATAACCAGAGCAAAGAAAAGAAGATAGTTCGCGAAGAGATACTTTGTTATACCAAATCTGGAAGCAAGTATTGGGTTGACCTGAGGATAACACCAGTATTCGACGATCACGGTAATTGTACGAATTTTGTCGCTGTGGAGCGTGACATTACCGCCCGCAAGGAATCAGAAGCAGAGTTAAAGCGGATCAAAGAAATCCAGGAGCAAACCAATAGTATTGCGCGCGTAGGCGGATGGGAGCTCAATGCACGAACAGGAGAACTATACTGGTCGCCGACAACCAGGGAAATTCACCAGGTCGATGAAGATTATATTCCGGATGCAGAAACAGCCATCAATTTTTATAAACCGGGCACCAGCCGGGACACGATAGCCCGTGTTGTCAATGAAGGGCTTTTATATGGAACGCCCTGGGATATGGAGTTGCAGCTCGTTACCGCGAAAGGAAATGAGTTGTGGATCAGAACAATAGGTAAGGTAGAGATGGTTGAAGGCGTATGCACACGCTTGTATGGTGCATTCCAGGACATTACGCTCAGAAAACAATCGGAGGTGGATATCCTGAACTCGGAGGCCAAATTCCGCAGCCTATACGATTCAACGAGCGATGCCGTAGTACTTTTTGACCGGAACGGTTATCTGGATTGTAATGGTGCTGCATTGAAAATGTTTGGCTTCAAAGCTGTGGATGAGCTAATGCAAATGCCGCTTGGTGACCTTTTTGGTGTGAACGAGGTTGACAAGGAGGGCGAGTTAAGCGAAGGCGACCGACATGTGGATCAGGTTTATGAAAAAGGTACGCACAGTTTTGAGTGGGCATACCGGCGATTTGGCGAAAAAGAAACATTTGTTGCAGAGGTGCTGCTTAACCTGATCAAAATCAACGACATGGAAATTATCCAGGCCGTGATCAGAGACATCACCATCCGCAAACGCGCTGAACTCGAACTGCTTGAAGCACGCGAACATGCAGAAGAAGCCAGTAAGCTAAAATCGGAGTTTCTGGCCAATATGAGCCACGAGATCAGGACGCCATTGAACGGCGTCGTAGGTTTTACGGATCTCTTGATGAAGACGAACCTGAATGAGACCCAGCAGCAATACATGTCGATGGTATTCCAATCGGCCAACTTGTTGATGGATATTATCAACGACATTCTGGATTTCTCCAAAATAGAGGCCGGAAAGCTGGAATTGATGCTGGAAAAGACAGACCTTCTGGAAATGTGTGGGCAGGTCGCCGATATGGTTACCTATCAGGCACAGCAGAAGCACCTGGAAATGCTGCTGAACATCCCGGCGGATATTCCCCGGTTTGTCTGGACGGATTCGGTGCGTTTACGGCAAATATTGGTGAACTTGCTCAGCAATGCGGTCAAATTTACCGGTCAGGGAGAGATTGAGCTAAAAATCGAACTGCTGGAAAAGGTGGACCAACTGACCTATACATTCCGTTTCTCTGTTCGAGATACCGGTATCGGCATAGGGCCGCAAAACCAACGCAGGATTTTCGAAGCATTTTCGCAGGAAGATTCATCGACCACTAAACGGTTCGGTGGAACAGGTCTGGGCCTGACGATCTCAAACAGCCTGCTGGGGTTAATGGATAGTTACCTGCAACTGACCAGTATACCCGACATGGGCAGCACATTTTTCTTCGATGTCACATTCAGTGCGGTGGAAGGGCAGGACCGTTTCGAATGGGACAATGCCGAGCATGTTGGCCGGGTCCTGATTGTCGATGATAATGTCAATAACGGCCATATCCTGAGAGCGATGCTCGGGAACAAAGACATAGTTTCGGAATATGCGCAAAGCGGAGAAGAAGCTTATGAAATGCTTGCGTCGGGCGACCAATATGATGTAATTCTGATGGATTGCCAGATGCCGGGCTGGGATGGCGTTGAAACCACGCGGAGGATCAGAGGGTTGGATGCTGGCGGACAAAAGCAGCATGTGATCCTGCTGAACGATGCTTTCGATGACGACAGTCTGAATGCGTTTGGAAGCGAATTGAATATCCAGCACTTTTTAGTCAAACCTGTGAAAATCGGGCAACTATTCAATACATTGTCCCATTTGAGTTTAAAAAGGGAGGAAATACAAAATGCCGGGCAGGAATTACATAGCAACACAACTGATTCCAGTAGAGACCGGCCTGTAAATGTGCTGGTTGCAGAAGACCACAAGATCAATATGATGCTCGTCAGAGCCATGCTGGGAAAAATCCTTTCCAACGTTAACATAATAGAAGCTGCCAACGGCAAGGAGGCTGTTACCGGATACCGCAGCACTATTCCCGACATTGTGTTCATGGATATTCAAATGCCTGAAATGAATGGTTATGAAGCTACGAGAGAAATAAGACAGCTGGAAAATGGCAGACGTGTGCCCATTATCGCTTTGACCGCCGGGACAGTATCAGGTGAACGGGAAAAATGCATTGAAGCGGGGATGGACGATTATCTTACAAAACCTGTTTTGAAGGACACGCTCGAAGAAGCCATTCACAAATGGTTGTATAAGCTCAAATAAAACGGGCGGGAAATTTCTCTCCCGCCACCTAGTATCAAACCATTATTAACCATTAACTACCTGCCCGCCATTCGGGTGGAGCACCTGTCCGCTCATATAGGAGGCATCTTCGCTGGCCAGGAAAACGTAGCATGTTGCCACCTCGCAGGGTTGTCCTGGCCGCTTGAATGGTGTATCCTTTCCGAAATTCTTCACACGTTGGGAATCGAAAGTCGAAGGGATCAGCGGCGTCCAAATCGGCCCGGGTGCTACCGCGTTGACGCGGATGCCTTTCTCAGCCAGATTAGCGGCCAGCGACCGCGTATAAGCGACAATTGCGCCTTTTGTCGATGAATAGTCGAGCAGCGAAGGGCTGCCATGATAGGCCGTCACCGATGTGGTATTGATGATCGAATCACCCTGGTCCAAATGGGGCAAGGCGGCTTGCGTGAAATAGAAAAACGAAAAAATGTTCGTCGAAAACGTGTCAGAAAGCTGATCTGCCGATATTTCGGCGATGTTTTCCTTGGGATGTTGTTCCGCAGCGTTGTTGACGAGAATGTTCAACTTGCCAAATTCGTTGACAGCTCTGCTGACTGCTTCCTTGCAAAAGCCTTCATTTCGGATGTCGCCCCGAATCAAAAGGCACGATTTGCCTTCCGCCTCTACCATCGCTTTCGTCTCTTCGGCATCCTGGTTTTCGTCCAGATACACAATAGCGACATCGGCGCCTTCGCGGGCAAAGTGCACGGCCACGGACCGTCCAATCCCACTGTCGCCGCCGGTGATCAGTGCCGCCTTACCCTGAAGCTTACCGCTTCCGCGATAATTTTCCCGGATTACCACCGGTGCCGGATCCATTATTTCCTCAATGCCGGGCTGTGCGTGCTGCGTCTGGCCCCTGGTATCAATGTTAAAATCCATGATTCAATTGGTTTATAGTTTATGCTGGATTCGCAAACGACAAAAACGATGTGCCAGTGAAACACTTCACCCGGGCAGTGTGTGAAGACGACTTGAAATCAGGTCCGGGTGGTTAATTGAGTAAAGATTTTCACAGTCCCCGCGCATTTAAATGAAACTTATCGTGAAAATCGCCTGCTGTATCCAAAGGCATGGTTATTAACAAAAGCTTGCAGTTCGTCAACGAAACGGCTGTCGGGCTTACGGCGGCCAGCAGCTAAACATATATGGAGACAAAAAGGGTAGTAATAGTCGGGGGTGGCTTTGGCGGCATTAACCTGGCGCAAAAGCTTTCAAAGAACAAGGCGTTCCAGATTACATTGGTAGACAAAAACAATTACAATTTCTTTCCACCGCTGCTGTATCAGGTGGCTACGGGCTTTCTGGAAGCATCGAATATTAGTTATCCGTTCCGAAAGTTTTTCCAGGGTAAAAGCAATTTGCGTTTCAGTCTTGGCGCATTTCAGGAAGTCTTTCCCGCCGAGAAAAGGATTGCTACCGAGAGTGGGGATATTTACTATGATTACTTGATATTCGCTACGGGCACCGAAAGCAACTACTTTGGGATGGAAAATGTCAGGAAAAACGCTGTCCCGATGAAAACTGTGCAGGACGCTTTGGCATTGCGTAACCATATTTTATTATTAAAAGAGAAGGCCTCCAAAACTACCGATTCCACTACACGCCGCAAGTTACTGTCGATCGTGGTTGCCGGCGCCGGCCCTACCGGAGTGGAAGTTTCCGGAATGCTGGCTGAAATGCATAAGAATATCTTCAAAAAGGATTACCCTGAACTGAAAAGGGAAGAAGTCCAGATTTACCTCGTCGACGCGCTACCGGTAGTGTTAAACCCGATGAGCAAAGAGTCGCAGCAGGAAACGCTTGACGAATTGCGAGGTTTGGGAATTAATGTCTTGCTGGATCATGCAGTAAAAGACTATCAGAATGGCGTAGTGTATTTTGCCAATGGTAAGACCATTGAGACGGAAACACTTATCTGGACATCTGGCGTTACTGCAACCGAGCTGCCGGGTTTGCCCAGGGAAGTTCTGGGCAAGGGGCGGCGTGTGCTGGTCGACAGCTTTAACAGGGTTAAAGGATTTGATGATATTTTTGCGATTGGAGATATCGCTTTCATGGATTCCGACAAGGACTTTCCCAACGGCCATCCGCAGCTGGCGCAGGTAGCGATACAACAGGGTAGAAAACTCGCGGAGAATTTGCCGCTGCTGATCGAAGGCAAGGAGCCCGAACCCTTCAGGTATAAAGATAAAGGTACTATGGCTATCATCGGCGTCAACAAAGCAGTGGCGGATTTGCCCGGTTTGCATTTCAAGGGTTTTATCGCTTATTTTCTCTGGCTTGTGGTGCATTTGTTCTCGTTGATTAAGTATCGTAACCGGATAAAAACGCTCTATAACTGGATGGTTGCATTTTTTACCAGAGACCAGTCGCTCCGTTTCATCATGGATTCCAAGCCGGACAAGTAATCGGTATTTTCATCAATACAAAATTTAACACTGTTAGATATTTTTTTTAAAAACTTATGATTCAGGCAATTGTAGAGAATGGCGAGTATCCCTTCGAATGGGTCGACGTGACCGACCCTGATGATGAAGAGCTTAAACACATCACCAAGAACTATCAACTGCATGAATCGTCTATAAAAGACTGGCTGCAAATGGACCATCTTCCCAAGTACGAGGACGTGGGAAGCTATACTTTCATCATTTTCAGAATGCACGCGGAAAAGGTGGCCGCAGAGGCGGATACCGTCACGGAGCTTACGGACAAAATTGCCATTTTCGTGACCAAAGAACGCGTAATCACCATGCATAAAAAGCAATGGTCGGGCCCGGAGCACATCCGCGAAAATCAGATCGAGCAGCATTCTTGCGAGAATACCCACCAGTTAGTGAATGAGATCATTAAGAACTGCATTTCGACCTACGAAAAACCATCCATGAAGCTTACCAGGGACATTGAGTACTATGAGGAAAATATGTTCTTGAAAAATAGGAAGGCATCTCTTTTGAAAGGATTATATTACCTCAGAAGAAGGGTGGAGGTTACCCGCCGTATCCTGATGCTGTCCCATGAGATCGTCGATAAGATGGATGTGCCCGGGCAATCCAACACCTACACTCGCGACACCCGAGACCTTTATATCAAATTGCATAATATATATGATACCCTCTTCGAGAATATTAACCACCTGGTGATGGTCTATTTCTCGATATCTTCCCAGCGTACCAACGAAATCGTGCGGGTATTGACGGTTTTTTCAGTGTTTTTCATGCCGCTCACCTTCATTGTGGGGGTGTATGGAATGAATTTTGATTTTATGCCCGAACTTCGGCTGAAATGGGGCTATCCCGGAGTAATGATACTGATGGGGTTTATCACCTTCGGCATTTATGTTTGGTTCAAGCGCAACGGATGGCTTTAATGCATGCGGTGAATAAGTTTTAAAGTCTATTTTTGCTTTTGCATTGTCCCAATTTTATGAATATTACCATTACCCGCCCTGCCTGCGCATTCGTCTGGCTGCTAACATGCATTTTGCTGATCTGGTCTCATCCTCTCCGTGCTGCGGTTCCCAAAGCGCCCACGGGCCTGACGGCACTCGCTCTTTCATCTGATCAGATTGCTTTGGCCTGGCTGGATGCGTCACTGGATGAGACAGGTTTTGAACTGGAACAATCCATAGACGGGACAAAATTCGCAAAAATAGCCGATGTCGCTGAAAATACGTTAACCTATCAAAAAACTGCATTAACAGCATCTACTAAATACTGGTACCGGATCCGCGCCAGAAATGCGTCCGGTGTCTCTGCTTATTCGAACGTTGCAAGCGCTACCACCTTGCCAGCTGTGGTCTCAATTCCAAAGGCACCGTCGGCATTGGTAGCTGCTGTCGCTTCGGGAACGCAGATTAACCTGACCTGGGCGGACAACTCGGACGACGAAACCGGTTTTGATCTGGAGCGGTCTGTGGATGCGGTCACGTTTGCCAAGATTGCAGAGGTGGCTACAAATATTAAATCCTATCAGAATCAAGGCCTTGATCCTGCAACAAAATACTGGTACAGGGTCCTGGCAAAGAACTCGGCTGGAAAATCTGCATACTCCAATATCGTCGCTGCTACCACGCTCGACATTCCTCCCGTGGCTCCTGTAAGTTTGACAGCGACATCCGTTTCTACGTCGCAGATCAATCTTCTGTGGGCAGATCTATCTAATAATGAAACCGGATTTCAGGTAGAGCGGTCGCTGGACGGGACTGCATTCAGTAAAATCGCGGACCTTGGGCCCAATGTAACCAGTTATCAGAATACGGGGTTAAGCGCCGCTACCGAATACCATTATCGAGTCCGTGCGGTGAATGCTGCCGGGGTTTCGGCATATAGTAATGTAAGTTTGGCCAAAACACAGAATATTCCCGTACCGGATGCTCCCGTTAATTTTACGGCAGTTCCCACGGCACCCGATCTGATCCAGCTGCGATGGTCGGCTGTGACGGGCAATGCAACCGAAGTGGTGATCGAAAGGGCTAAGGGAAGCGATGAACATTTTGTGCAAATCCGGCGGCAACCGGCATCAGCACTGCAATATGAGGACAGGCAGGCACTGGAAACAGCAGATTACTACTACCGGATCAAAGCCATCAACGCGGGCGGTGATTCGCCATACAGCCTGATTGCGATCGTTCGGGCATCGTCCATTATCACAGCCAATGAACCGGTTTCAAGCGGCAATCTGGTGTATTCATCAGAAAGGGCGCTAATCGTGCAGCTTCAACGACCAGGCGGAGGTCACCTTTCCGTGTATGATCTGAGTGGACACATCAGAAAAAGCATTCAGGTATCCCAGTCTTCCCGCATTGGTCTGGAACAGTTTGCCCCGGGCGTTTACATTGCCGTAATCCGCACGGATAAGGAAGTAATATCCAGGCGTATATTGCTTTACTGAATAAATCCTGAACCTTAATAAACTACCGATGAAACCTTTCTCCGGCCTTATGCTGCTGGCATTCGCCTTATGCATTACGCAGTCCTATGTAGTCTTAGCTCAAAAAAAGAAAAAGTACATTGTTAACGGCTATGTCGGTGGCTTTCGCGGCCTTGTGAAAACCGAAGATATTGACGCCGAAAAACTGACGCACATCAATTATGCATTTGTGAATGTGCAGGACAGCATGGCCGTGCTTACCAATCTGGCTACTGACTCGACCAATTTTCGCAAACTTAATCTGCTTAAAAATAAAAACCCGGACCTTAAAATCCTGATCTCGATCGGCGGATGGGCATGGAGTGAAAACTTTTCGGACGCTGTGCTTACAGAATCCTCCCGTTTAAAATTTGCAAAATCAAGCGTTGATATCATTCGTCAATATGACCTTGATGGGGTGGATATCGACTGGGAATATCCCGGTATGAAGGGCGAGGAGGGCAATGTTTTCCGTCCGGAGGATAAGCAGAATTTTACATTGATGTTCAAAGCATTGCGCGACGAGCTGAACATTCTTGAAAAGGAAAAAGGAAGAAAATACCTGCTTACCACAGCCGTTGGAGCATCTAAGTCCTTCATAGAACACACCGAGATGGCCCTTGCGCAAGTTTACCTGGACTATGTCCTGATCATGACTTACGATTACGGAGGAAGAAACGGGACAGTTGGGCATCACACCAATTTGTATGATTATGGCGATTCAGACGAAGGTTCTTCTGCCGACCGTTCTATTAAAAATTTCATCGCAGCAGGCGTCCCGGCAAGCAAAATAGGCATTGGGGCAGCATTTTATGGCAAGGGATTTGAGGCGGAGACCGTTAAAAATAACGGTCTGGGTGAAAAGCGGATGAAGGCCATGCAGGGCGGTGGCTACACTAAATTGAAAGACACGCTGATCGATCAGAACGGATATAAAAAATATTACGACCAGAAAGCCAAAGCGCCTTACCTGTTCAACGACTCGACGAAAGTGCTGATCACTTACGACGACGAGGATTCGATTAAAAGAAAATGTAAGTATGTCAAAAAGAAAAAGTTGGCTGGTATTTTCTTTTGGGAGTATTTCAATGACCCCAAAGAATACCTGATCAACGAGATCCACAAAGACATTAACTGATCATCACTTTAATGCGAAATCAGCGCTAATAGATCGCTTTTCGTCAGCGATTTCACAATATCAGAATCGGTTTTGACCAGGTCATTAGCCAAATCCATTTTCGATTCCTGTAATTCCATGATCTTCTCTTCGATAGTGCCTGGGCAAATCAGGCGCACGGCGATCACATTTTTTTGCTGACCAATACGGTAACTACGGTCGATGGCCTGGTTCTCGACGGCAGGGTTCCACCAAGGGTCAATGAGGTAAACGTAGTCGGCCTCGGTCAAGTTAAGGCCTGTGCCACCTGCTTTCAGACTAATCAAAAATACTCTTACGGATGCATTATTCTGGAAATTTTCGACCCTGGCGCCGCGGTCGCGGGTTTGGCCGGTGAGATACTCATAGCCAATGCCCCGCTGCTCTAGTTCCGGCTTGATCAGGTCCAGCATTGAAACGAATTGCGAGAATACAAGGATTTTATGCTGCGGCGACTTGGTTTCGATTTGTTCCACAAGCGCTTCGATTTTCGCCGACGCGTTCCCGTAGTACACGTCATCGCGCAACAGCGCCGGCGAGTTGCATATCTGGCGGAGCTTGGTAAGCCCTTGCAATACATGCAACATATTTCGGGCAATGTCTCCCTCATTCCTCGTGTTCAGGAATGTGAAAAATTCCAGTTCATAGGCATTGTAAACTTTGCGTTGCTCTTCGCCCATTTCGCAATAAATAACCATTTCGGTCTTTTCGGGAAGCTCAGATGCCACCTGCCGTTTAGTGCGGCGCAGGATAAATGGGCTGATCCTCTTTTGCAGTTCAGCAGCTCTTTCGCTATCCTTAAAGCGGTCGATGGGAATGGAAAAATGATTTCTGAACTGCGTTTTGTTGCCTAGTAGCCCCGGGCAGGCAAACGACAGCTGGCCGTAAAGATCGAAGGTGTTGTTTTCAACCGGCGTGCCTGTCATGACAAGTTTATTACGCGACTGCAACAGCCGGGCAGCTTTATAGCGCTGCGATTCCGGGTTCTTAATGGCCTGCGATTCGTCGAGGATAATGTAGTTGAAATGGTATTTTTTTAAGAAGTTAACATCGGAAAGTAAAGTCCCGTAGGAAGTCAGAATGATCTCATACCGGTCGAAATCCGTTATTTCCTTAACGCGGTCTGCACCGTAAATGGTCAGCATTTTAAGGCTTGGGGCGAACTTAGCCACTTCTGCTTCCCAGTTAAAGATCAGCGAAGTCGGAACGATGACCAGGTTCGTATTTTGCTTTTGTTTTTTTCTTTGGGATAAAATAAATGCGATCACCTGCAAGGTTTTACCAAGGCCCATATCATCGGCCAGGCACCCGCCAAAGTTGAAATCGTCCAGGAAATTCAGCCAGTTAAGGCCTTGTTTCTGGTAATCGCGCAGTTTTGCTTTCAATGTCCTCGGTACCGGGATCGGCCGGATCGTTTCAAAATCATCAAAGCGCGACTGGTAAAAAGCTATTTTTTCCCGCGCTTCCTGACCGAGCATTTCGGTTTCATACATCTCCGCCACAGAGGCAAAATTGATTTGCGGGGTACGGATAATTTCGCCGTCAATGTGGCCGGCTTCAAAGAATTTGGCAAACTTTTCAACCCATTCGTCAGGCAGCATGCCAATGGTCCCGTCGCCCAGCTCGACATATTTGCTCCGGTTTTTGGCTGCCTTATGCAAATGTTTGAGCGTCACTTTCTGCTTGCCGAAGTTCACATTGGCCGTGGTATTGAACCAGTTGATGCCGCTTTCCACACTGACAGAAATGCTGGCCTTGTTCTGGTTCAGCCGGTTTTGGGATAACTTATTGAAGCCGAGAATGAGAATGCCCTGGTTTTTCCATTCTTCAAATGCGTCCGGAAACCAGCGTTCGCTTAAAAACTCGCCTCTATGCAGGTAAAAGAAGTCATTCCCAAGTTGGTACTCAAAATCGGGGTGCTGGCGCATAATCGCGCCCGCAAAACGCAGCTCGGCCTCATCATCCCTTTTTACCATAAAAGGGTTGCCGTGATTGTCGACAGAATAAATGTCGTTTCTTGAAAAAAGCGGAACCTCCACCTTGCCATATTTAACCACCGGCGTTATCAGCACATAATTGCCCGAATCTTCAAGATAAACGATCTTTTCAATACCCTGATCAAAGCCTTGTTCCTCGCGTTGTGCAGCTGTGGCAGGTTTTACAAACGAATAGGAAGTACGGATCCTGTTTCCTAACCTGGACAACAGATTCTCCCTGAACTCTTCGAATTTGGATTCGTGAATGTAAATCCGCTGATTATGCTGCTTGAAGAATTGCAATGCGCGAAGAATGTCCTCGCTTTCGATCAAATGCAGCGAATCTTTATAGAACACGAAGTAATCATAACGCAGCTGCACTTTTTCCAAATCCAGGTGGACGCCATTCAGGACGAGCTCGCCTGAAACCTGATAGAAGGGATCTTTTTTGTCAATCGTAAGCTGTAAATCCGCCTGTGTGGCAGCGAGCTTCACGGGTAGTACGGACGCTGCATTGACATTCTCAGAAACGGAAGCATTATGATAGTAAAAATCGATTTTTAGCGGATTTTCGACGATCGATTTCAGTCCTGCGAGGTCGTTTTCTGTGTTTTTCTTTCGGTAATTATTTTGAAAGGCAGTAATAGCGGTATAAAACTTGATGATCTGAGGATCCTGCGTTTTCCAAATCTGATCGAGGGGGCTGGCTACTTCGAAGGGGTTTTTTAGCTTGCCGTCCCGTGTAACAGCCGCTTGATGCATTTCCATGAAAAAGTTGTCGTAATACTTGTTGATACTGATCACGACGAAGGTTTTGGTGTTGGCAGCAGCCGGGTTCACGCCGGGCAATGCCAGGGCTGGCTTAGTCACCAGTTGCTCCTGCATCGACGTTACCGACTCCGCATTAATAGGGATCAGCTCTTTCATTTTCGGGCTGATCTGCAACTCGCGGCCCACGAAGGCGATCTGAAAATAGCGGTCTGGATCCGCTTCATGCTCCATCCCATAATCGCGGGCAAATCTCCGAAGCTTGTCGAACCTTACGTTTTTATCGAAGAATGCGCGGAGGTCTTTGCGGTTCATCAGGTTATAAAGCACCTGGGCCTGGTGTTCGCAAAGCTTTCTTTTCGGCCGGGTGCATTCACAGTACAGGTTTACTGAATGCTCATTTTGGCGGACGACGACTTTGACGGTCTCATTCGACATTGCCGGCAGGCGGAATGCGGCATAATCGAGATCTATTTCCTGCGGCTGAATTTCAAAAAAGCCCCTCTTTTCCGTTCCCGGGAGCTCTGCGGCACTATTCAGAATATGGGTAACGGATAAATCGGAGACATTGAAATCCAGGAAGATGAAGTTGTGAAGGCTTGGCGTAGCTGCTTCCGCAGGGTCATTCTTTTTCATTTGGCAAATTAACTAACTATCGTCAAAAGGCTTCCGGATCCGACTCCGGCTTAACCGATTATTTGATAAAAATATCGAAATTGGCGCTCCGGCAGCCTTTGACTGCTAAAATCCGAGTAACCATTCATTTTAATTTCTTCATGAAAATCGGCGCATTTACCGATCATTGCAAGCAGGTAGTGGCATTATTATTTTGGAAAAATGCACTAATGAAAAATTTTACCTGCTACCGTTTCTACAAGCTTACCGCTTTTTTCATTTTTCTAACAGCGTCAACGGCCATTGCCCAAAAGGACACATTGAAAGTGCTTCCTGTCGATTCGGTAACTGTTGTAAAGCCCGATACCGCCCTTATTCCACCGAAAGTACTCATCGATACAGTCCGTTACCGGTTTATCGGCGACGGCAACTTTACACGCGGGAATGTGAACCGCAGTCTGATGGTGCTCAGAGCCGAGCTGGTATTCAGCGGGCCGGTGATCAATATAGCGACCAACCCCCGGTTTACTTATGGGAAACAAAACGGCGTGCTCGCTGAGCGCGATACTTATGCAGATGTTTTTGTAGACGTTTTTAAGAAAAGGAAAACTTATGTCTTTGGTCTTGGTGTATTGGAAACCAGCAATCTGCGCCGCATTGTCCTCAGGCAGATGGCCGGAGCGGGGATAGGTTATCGGGTTATTAAAACCAAAAAGAACGATCTGAGCCTTACCGATGCGATACTTTACGAATCGACCAACTTTGCCGAGATTAAAACAGTTACTACCATTCGTAATTCTTTCAGAATTAAGGGTAAACATTCTTTTTTGCAGGATAAATTCCGCTTTAACCACCTGACGTTCATTCAGCCCGCCTTAAATGACTTCTCAAACGTTCGCTGGAACACCATTATGTCACTGGAACTGCCACTGAACAAATGGGTCACATTACGTACGAGCTTTGAGAATTCGTACGAAAGTGTGGTGGAATCGACCCGCAAGCGAAATGACTCCCGCATTACTTTTGGTATTTCCGTAGGAAATAAATAGACGATTCCGGCTTCATCGTTGTCAGGGAAAAGTGTGGATTATGCTGTCTATGCAATCGGGTACATTATAACAATGCGCAAATGTGCTTTAAACAGTATTCACTACATTCAATTCCAGCAATGAGAGATCCACAGGACGCCCGTCGTCAGTTCCTTAGAAATTCCGTAAACACCGCCGCAGGCCTGATGCTGCTGCCGGCGATATCCAATGATGTTTTTGGCGCTGTCAAAACCGTTGTGGCTGATCAGCCATTTGTGCCTGTAATGCCGCCCAGGATCAAATTTTCGGTTATTGGCATGAACCATGGCCATATCTATGGACAGGTGGAGGCGGTGGTCAGGGGAGGTGGGGAGCTGGTTTCTTTCTATGCGAAAGAAGCAGACCTCAATGCTGCATTTGCCAAACGGTTTCCCCAGGCCAAACAGGCCAAATCCGAAGCGGAGATTCTCGACGACAAATCAATTCAGCTGATCCTTAGTTCCGGTATTCCCGACGAGCGCGCACCGCTGGGTGTACGCGTGATGAAAAGCGGGAAGGATTATATGGTAGACAAGCCGGGGATTACTACGCTGGAACAGCTTGCCGAAGTGCGCAAGGTGCAGAAGGAAACCAAGCGTATTTATTCAATCATGTACGGCGAGCGGATGGAAAACCGTGCTACCATTAAAGCAGGTGAGCTGATTAAGGAAGGGGTTATTGGCAAAGTCGTCCAGACGATTGGTCTTGGTCCGCACCGGATGAATGCGCCGACGCGCCCGGAATGGTTTTTTGATAAAAAGCGGTTCGGAGGCATTATCTGTGACATTGCTTCCCACCAGTTTGACCAATTTCTTTTCTTTACCAATTCTACCAAAGCACAGGTAGTAGCCTCGCAGGTAGGCAATGTAAACCATCCGCAATACCCGAAGTTCGAAGATTTTGGGGATGCGATGTTGAGAGGAAACGGAGGCGCCGGTTATATCCGTGTCGACTGGTTTACGCCGGATGGCCTCAAAAGTTGGGGCGACGGACGCTTGACCGTGCTGGGGACCGAAGGATACATCGAAATACGTAAAAACATTGATATCGCAGGACGCGAGGGCGGAAACCACCTTTTTGTCGTCAATAATAAAGAAACTACTTATGTGGATTGCAGCAAAGTGGAGCTGCCTTACGGCCGGCAACTAGTGGACGACGTGCTCAACCGTACCGAAACGGCTATGTCACAAGAGCATTGCTTTTTGGCAACCGAGCTTGCATTGAAGGCGCAGAAAAACGCACAGAATGTGTCGGCAATAAGCTGAGCAGGTAAATTTCTTCCCGATCGTGTCCATTTAAACCGTGCTGATATGATTCGTAAACTGATTTTCATTTTCGGGGTTTTAGGGGCTCATGCCGCTTTTGCCCAGGCGCTGGTGAGCAATGCTGACCGCGAGATTGTTTTCAAATCGGTGAATGTGATCCCGATGGACAAGGAAACAGTGCTAAAAGACCAAACGGTGGTGGTCAGGAACGGGAAGATTATTGCAATGGGTACGAACCCCAAAATCAGTTCGGGCGCACTGATCGTCGAGGCGCAGGGGAAGTACCTGCTGCCTGGCTGGTCGGAAATGCATGCGCACGTTCCGGCAGTGGACGATTTCACACCTATGAAGGAGGTGCTGATGCTTTATCTGGCCAATGGAATTACAACGATCCGTGGAATGCTGGGTAATGCCAAGCACCTGGAACTGCGTGCAAAAGTCAGGAGCGGTGAGGTACTCGGACCTAACTTTTATACGACCGGGCCGGCATTCAGTGGCCAGACTGTTAAAACAGCAGCCAGGGGTATCGAAATGGTGCGGGAAGAGAAGGCTGCCGGCTATGATTATCTCAAATTGCTGCCCGGCCTTACCAAAGAGACGTTCCCCGGCATTGCCAAAACGGCTAAGGAACTAGGTATCGGCATGGTAGGCCATGTCTCATTTGCAGTAGGCGTGTGGGCGGCCATTGACGCGGGCTATTCTTCTATTGATCACCTGGATGGATTTGTTGAGGCTATAACCCCTGGCGTCGACACGCTTGCAGAGCAAGAGACAGGGCTTTTCGGCACCTGGATAGCTTATGCGGCGGACACGACCAGGATTCCCAAGCTCATCAAAGCGTTAAAAGATAAAAATATTCGCGTGGTGCCAACGCAGGCGATTGCGGAGCGCTGGCTTTCACCGTTGCCGGCAAAGGAGTATGCGAACGATCCGGATTTGAAATACCTGAAAGCGGAAGATGTGAAGAGCTGGATGAATGCAAAGAACGGCTATAACAACAATCCGAAATTCAACAAGCAGCGGGCCGAGGCTTTTGTGAGTATCCGAAGGAAGCTGATCCTGGCCTGCCAGCAGGGTGGGGTAGAGCTGCTGCTTGGTTGCGATGCGCCACAAGTCCTGAATGTACCTGGATTTGCGACGCATCACGAAATGAAATACCTGGTCGATGCGGGCCTTTCGCCCTATCAGGCCCTGAAAACCGGCACTGTAAATGTTGCCAGTTATCTAAAAAAACCCGATTCTGGAACAATTAAAACTGGTAATGTGTCCGACCTTGTACTGTTAGCATCAAATCCGCTCGAAAATATCAGCCATACCAAACAAATCGAAGGCGTGATGATCGGCACCAGGTGGCTTCCCAAAACGTACCTGGACAGTGAGCTGAAAAAGCTTGAAAAACAATAGAATCCTCGTTTTTGTGCTTACCTATGAAAGGGCGGCAAAATCGTCGCCACTGAGCTGAATATCGGCAGAGGCCATATTCTCTTCCAAATGCGTGACTGAGCTCGTACCTGGAATCAGCAGTATATTATCCGATCTTCTGAGCAGCCATGCCAAAGCGATCTGCGCTATGGTTGCGCTGTGTTTTTCTGCAATAGCCGAGATCTTGCTTTTTAGCTTGTCAGGCCCGGATGCCAGCGGGTACCATGGAATAAATGCCATTCCTTCCTGAACGGTAAAATCCAGCACATTTTCCCATTGTCGGTTACCAAGATTATAAAGGTTTTGCACCGAGACGATCGGTATAGTTTGCTGCGCCCGCCTGATCTGCTCTACATCCACTTCCGATAAGCCGACATATCTGATCTTGCCTGCTTTTACCGCATCTGCAACTGGCCCCAGGGTTTCTTCCACAGGAAAGCGGGGATCGATACGGTGCAGTTGCCACAGGTCTATTACCTCCTTTTTCAGTCGTTTCAGGCTTCCTTCAATGGATTCGCGGATGTGGTTTGGGTCACCGTTCACACGCCATTGGTTTGGGCCTGTGCGGTCGAAACCAGCTTTGGTGGCGATGAGCAGCTCGCTCGGATAAGGGTGCAAGGCGTCGGCAATCAGCGTCTCATTGGTGTGTGGGCCATAAGAGTCGGCCGTATCGATGAAGTTGACACCAGAGGCTACCGCCTTCCGCAAAACCTTTATCGCATTGGCGCGATCAGGTGCATCCCCCCAAACGCCCTTACCAGTCAGCTGCATCCCGCCATAACCTAGCCTGTTAATCCGGAAATCGCCTAATTCGTAAATGTCAAAATTTTGGTTTGCTGTACTCATTATTTATCAGTTAAGGTTAATTAGTCATTGGTAGTTAAAGGTTTCACTCATTCCCCGTTCCACCGCGGCCCATTCCCCGTTCCACGACGGCTCATTCAATCATTCAGTCATTCACTCATTCACTCATTCAAAATTACCCCCCCCCCGCACAAATCCCAGACCAATGCGGGCAATTCGCATAATCAGGTGGCATGATTTTGTTTCTTTCAATCAAAACAAACTAAAAAACCATGGAAACGACAGTATTTGAAAGCCGCGCAAAAGAACTTGTGGAAGACATTAAAGAGATTGTACGTGTGAAAGGCATCAACATGGACAATGCTTTGCAGCAGGCCGGTATTCCCAAAGAGTCGTCGGATAAATTTTTGAAGGGGACTGCGATGCCAACACTATCCGAGTTCATAGCCCTTTGCCAGATTTCAGGCATTACTTTTCACTTGCCATCCGTCGAAACGCCCAACACGGCGATGTAATTGGTTAGCCGACTTCGAAGTTGAATTCGCCGTTCATAACCAGTCTGGCATCGATGGGTTCGGCGCTACCCGGAATAATGAGGCCTTTTATTTTGGAAGTTTTGCCCTTGCTCAGCAAATCGAACACATGCTTGTCGGTCAGTTTCTTTCCCAGAAATTCGAATGGAATCTTAAATCCGCAAGCCTGGAAATTGCTGCACCCGTAAGCGGTTTTACCCTTTTTAAGCAAATGCTCCTTGCATTTGGGGCAGGTTAGCGCGTCGATAGCTACTTCCTCTTTTGCCTCTTTTGGCTTGCGCTCTTTTTTTACTTTCTCTTCCTTTTCCTCGACAGGCACTTCCTCCTTAATGGTAATAGTCCGTACGCGATCGTTTTTTACTTCGTGCGTGAGGTTCACCACCATTTCGATCAGCTCCTGCTTGAAGGTGTCCATCGCATATTCTCCTTTTTCAATCAGCCTCAGTTTCCTCTCCCAATGTCCGGTTAGCTCGGCGCTTTTCAATAAGTCATTTTGAATGGTATCGATCAGGTCTACGCCGGTTTGCGTAGCGAAAATATTCTTCTTTTTCTTTTCGATATATTTCCTTTTAAAAAGCGTCTCGATGATGTTGGCACGCGTAGACGGCCTGCCAATGCCGTTATCTTTCAGCAGTTCCCGCATTTCTTCATCCTCAACCTGCTTTCCGGCTGTTTCCATTGCCCGTAGCAAAGTGGCCTCAGTATATGCTTTTGGCGGGGTGGTTTTGCCCTGGTGTACACGCGGCTCGTGAGGTCCACGTTCACCCACTTCAAAGTTCGGCATAACCTTTTCTTCCTCGGCAGCTTCCTTTTTTGCCGCGGTGTCGTTATCGTAAATGATGCGCCAGCCTGGTTCCAGTATTTGTTTTCCCGTAGCTTTAAATTCCACCTGACCAACCATGCCCAGTACAGTGGTATTGGAAACCTTGCATTCAGGATAAAAGACGGCAATAAACCGGCGCGCGATCAGATCATAAATGCGTTTTTCATCTTGACTAATATGCACTGGCAAAACTCCGGTCGGGATAATAGCGTGGTGGTCCGTTACCTTTTTGTCGTCAAAAACATTCTTTGACTTTGGTATAGGCAAATTTGCCAGCAACGGGGCCGTGTACTGCGCATAGTAGGTCAGCTCGCGCAGAATGCCTTCCATTTTTGGATGCAGGTCCTCGGAAAGATAGGTGGTATCCACGCGGGGGTAGGTTACAAACTTCTTTTCATAAAGGTTTTGAATGTGTTTCAACGTGTCTTCGGCTGAGAAACCGTATTTTTTATTGGCCTCGACTTGCAAAGAGGTAAGGTCGAACAGCCGCGGATTGCCTTCCTTGCCCTCTTTCTTTTCAAATGCGGTTATTTCAAAATCATGTTGTTGCAGATACAGCAGTCCTTTATTGGCTTTTTCGACATTTCTGATCCTGTCGATCGTTGCGGTGAATTCGGTTTCACGATAAATGGTTTTCAATTCCCAATAATCTTCTGACACAAACGCGTCGATTTCCTTTTGCCGCTGTACGATCAGCGCCAGGGTCGGGGTTTGCACGCGCCCAATGGAGAGCACTATTTTCCCCTGACCGAATTTTTTGGTAAACAGCCGGGTCGCATTCATTCCCAGTAGCCAATCGCCAATCGCACGGGCGCTTCCGGCTGCGTATAAGTTGTTATAATGTTCGCTGTCGCGGAGCTTTGCAAAGCCTTCGCGGATCGCCTGCTCGGTTAGGGAAGATATCCATAGCCTTTTTACGGGTACGGCACATTTGGCTTTAAGCAGCACCCAGCGCTGGATGAGCTCGCCTTCCTGGCCGGCATCACCACAGTTGATCACTTCTTCACATTGCTGCACCAGGGATTCGATGACGCCGAATTGTTTTAATGCGCCTGCATTATCTATGAGCTTGATCCCGAAGCTCGACGGGATCATCGGCAGATCTTCGAGCCGCCACGATTTCCATCGCTCGGTATAATCATGTGGCTCTTTAAGCGTGCAGAAATGCCCGAAAGTCCAGGTGACCTGGTAGCCATTGCCTTCATAGTACCCGTCTTTCCGTTGAGTAGCACCGATTATCGCTGCTATGTCTTTCGCTACACTTGGCTTTTCAGCAATACAAACTTTCATACCGATCCTATGAACCGTTCCTGCCTAGGAAACTTCCCGTGTAGCAGGTAGGCTGACTGTTTTTAGGGGGACAAAGGTGGCGATTTTTATCGAAATTTTCCTCAAACCCGAGGCTTACAGAATCCGGTTGAGTGTCTTGCCGGATCTTATTTTCTTAAAAAATAGACCGGTTACTCAATCAGGCAAAAAATTTTTCAAAAATTTTTAAAAATATTTTCGAGCGATCACCGAATATGAGCGTATTTCTTCCGCGATTTTGGCTATTGATATAATACACTCCGAATATAATTTGGCGATTGTTAATTTTTGCAGTATAAACAGAATGACGGTATAGAGAGTTAACAATAACTTAACATCATGTAAATCAGAAGCAAAATGTTATGACGAAAAAAAATGCGGAAAACGGCCATTTTTGATTTTGTTATCTTTGAATAGTACTATTATTAAATGGTGCTGTTGGGGCTATATTTCTGGGTTTTTAGCCAGTTGACGCGGAATATTGTATTGTTCTTTGTTGCCTTGAACGTTTGTTTTCAGAATATTGTATTATATTTGTACTCGAAATAAAGACAAGAACACAAGAGAAAACAAAAACACTATTACCAATGAAAAATGCAAAAAACATGTTAGTTGTTGCCATGATGGCCTTGACTACCGCAGCTTACGCAAACGTTAATAATGCTACATATACAACCGAAGAAAAAGTTAAGGTTGCAGTTTTGAACAATGCGTTGCCCGCAGCCGCTCCTGTACTGGATAGCCCTGCGCCACAGAAAGTAAAAAATACAATTGACACCAATAACCATAGCGCAACTCAAAAGGCGGCTATCGTAGGCCTTCAATTGAAAAGTGTAACTACGAAGTAAGTGATTGAACCCCTCGCGGGTTCGGTTAAGATTGATTGATGGTTAAAAAGGGAGAAATTTTTCTCCCTTTTTTTGTGCTTAACACTTTAATATCGGATAGTTTTGGGCTCGGGCATAATGAATCTGTTGCTATCTGTGCGGATTGTCTGTGCAAGCGTCAGACATCAGCTAGTTTCGGTAATACAAAAATGAATATGCGATGAAGCTTTTGCTCATTGAAGATGAACCAAGCGTAATATCCCTGATCCAGCGGAGCCTGTCGGCATCCGGGCACGAAATTACGGTGGCTATGGATGGGCAGTCAGGGCTGCAGATGATATTGCAGCATACTTTCGATGTGATTATATTGGACCTGATGGTCCCGGTGATCAACGGAATGGAAGTTTGCAGAAGGGCCCGAAAAGCGCAACTTACCACACCGATTCTGATGTTGACTGCGTTGGGCACGACCGAGAACATCGTTTCCGGACTGGACGCCGGCGCTGACGATTATATGACAAAGCCTTTCAAACTGGCCGAACTTGAGGCGCGGCTCAGGACACTGACACGCCGAGGTAAGGAGCCTGAAAAAGAGCAAAACGAGAATGTGTTGGTCCTGGGAGACCTGACACTCGACAGGATAACCAAGACCGTGAAGCGGGGCGTGCAGATAATCGAGCTTACGGCTACCGAATTCAGGCTACTGGAATATTTGCTTTCCAATACCAACCGGGTGCTCAACCGAATGGAGATACTTGAAAATGTGTGGGATATCAATTTCAATCTTGGTACGAACGTTGTGGACGTCTACATCAATTATTTGCGGAAAAAAATCGATAAAAATCATGATATCAAGCTGATACACACCGTATTTGGCATGGGTTACGTGGTCCGGCAAGCTTATGAAGATTCAAAATAAGATCGCGCTGATTTTTACCGCTCTTTCGGCCAGTATCATTGTCGCGCTTAGCATATTCATCTACTTTTTTGCTTCTGAGAGCATCTCTGCGAGCTTTTTCCACCGGCTCGAAGTCCGTTCGGATATTGTCGGGCATGCCGCACTGGAAGAAAGTAAGTCACGGACATCGATCTACAACGAATTCAAACAAAGACACCTGGGCGACCTGCCTTTTGAGAAGCACCGGATCCTGGCAAAGCCATTGGATGAAAACACGAAAAAGCAGCTCGCACTGCCCTCATCCTTTTTTGAAGAACCCGTTAATGGTGTTCCAGCCCGGTTTTTCAACCATGATACTTCCTATGTGGCGCTCAATATCGCCCGCGACGGCAAGGAAGTTATTGTCGTTTCTTCGGCATTGGACCTTTATGGTATGGAGGAGATGGCTAACCTTAAAAAACTGCTCGTTATCGGTTTTTTGATCGCAATGGTGTTTGTCTTCACTTTCGGCAAGTTTTTTTCCGACGAGATTTTCAAGCCTATCCGCCGTATCATCCGGAATGTAAAAGGTATTAATGCACACAATCTGCACCAGCGCCTTGTGGTCGATAAAACAAATGATGATGTGGAAGATCTGTCCAAAACCTTTAACGATATGCTCGACAGGCTGGAAATCACATTTGAAATGCAGAATAATTTTGTCAGTAATGCCTCTCATGAATTCAAAACCCCTCTGACCGTCATCAGCGGAGAAGCGGAACTGGGCTTGTCGCTGGCTGGGCTTCCCGCTGCGGCCAAAGATTCATTCCTCAACATTTATAAAGAAGCAGAAAGGCTCGAACATCTGACGGGCAGCATGCTAAGTCTGGCCCAGACAGGCTTCGACGGCAAAAAAGAACAATGGTCGGAGGTGCGTATCGATGAACTGATCCTGTCAGTGAAAGAGGCTGCGGATAAGATCATTCCCGACAACAAGGTCGGTATCAATTTCGACAACCTGCCAGAAGATGAGTGTAAGTTGACCGTAAATGGTAACGTAATGCTCCTCAAAGCCGCATTCACGAATATTGTGCTGAACAGCTGCAAATACTCTGATAATAAGCCGGTAAGGATCAATATCCTTGCTGATAACCAGTATGTTATTGTTGAGATAGTGGATGAAGGAATTGGCATCCCAGACCGTGAGATCGGGCAGATCTTTGTGCCGTTTTTTCGCGCTTCTAATACTGAAAAATACAAGGGTTATGGGATCGGCCTCCCGCTCGCTAACAATATCATCCGCATGCACCAGGGCAAAACCGACGTCCGCAGCCGTGTTGGCGAGGGCACGCGGTTCATTACCTATCTCCCTTACAAATACATTTGACGCTCTCATCTCATTTTAATATTCTTATTTCATTCTAATAAGTCTCTCACTGTATTATAATGCGGCTTTTAGCTGCTCCTAATGCCGCTGCGGTAACATTGCATTGTGAATTGAATAACACTTTGTTAACCAAACCGACAGCTCTTATGAGGACAATTGTAATTCCGACCGACTTTACAAACGAAGGCATCCAGGTAGCCGAGACGATTATTCGCGACATCGATGCCGACCAGGTGCGCGTTATTTTTACGCACTTGTTTCATGTAGCCGATGATATACAGGACCTGCTTTTTTCGACTTATCGGGAAAAAGAATATGAGCTGGTCAGTGGGCAGTTCTGGCGTGACTGCCGGTCGCTGAAAGACGCTTTTTCTAAAAAGCTGACAAGCATTAAAATTGAATTTTTTTATGGAAACAAACTGGCCTCGCTGAAAAATTTTCTCGAAAACTGCGAAACTGATTTCATTGCCTATTCGGCACAGTATGGTATTCCAAAGCTCAGCAAAAGCAGTCTGGATGCATTGCCTGTCCTTAAAAAGTCGGGATACATGCTGGTCGACACCGATAAAATCGGGGTCAATGCCCTGACTGATGTGGAGGGTTACCGGTAATCCAAATTCGAGATCAATGAGATTGTGAAAAGGTAAAAAATTTGAAATATGCTTCTCAAAAAGAATATCCCGATCCGATATATTTTCGGAAAGATTAAATATGAAGTTCTGTTTGTGACCATCTATGGTTTTGCGATCGAAATTGTCTACCAGAACTTTCATATCACCAATATCTCCATCCCACTGACTGTTCCCACAGTTTTGGGGACGATTATTTCTTTGTTGCTGGCGTTCCGCTCCAACCAGGCTTACGACCGCTGGTGGGAAGCCCGCATCATTTGGGGTGCCATTGTGAACGACTCCCGCACGCTCGCGCGACAAATTCTATCGCTGATGGAAGATCCCTTCGAGCCCGACCGGATCGATGCTTTCAAGCATCGCATGATCCGCAGGCAGATTGCCTGGTGTTATGCGTTGGGTAAAGGTTTGCGCAAGGATGATCCGATGCCGCTGATCAGCAAGTTTGTATCCGAGGAGGAGTGTGATTATCTGAAAAATTACGATAACAAGCACGTCGGACTGATCCAGCTGCACGCGCGTGATCTTAATAATGCCCTGAAGCAGGGCTGGGTGAATCCTTACCAGCAGGTCGAGCTTGACCAGACGCTGACGCGTTTGTGCGACCACATGGGTAAATCAGAACGTATCAAGAACACTGTTTTTCCTTCGACATACAGTCTTTACATCCATTTGGCATTACACTTCTTCATTATTTTGTTGCCATTTGGACTTGTGCAGTTGTTCGGTTTTCTGATGGTGCCGGTCCTGATCGTAATTACTGCCTGCTTTTTTCTGATCGAAAAAATGGCGATCCATTTGCAGGATCCATTCGAAAACAAGCCGACCGATACGCCGGTGTTGTCCATTTCCCGCAATATCGAGCGTGATCTGAAACAGATGATGAACGATCAGCACGTACCCAACGTCTTCGAGCCCGAGCGTTTCTATATCTTGTAGCGGCGCTAGCGCCGCTTCGTGCCTACTATTAGCAGGCCTCCGGCCGGTCGATACGGTGTAACGAAAGTTGCATGTAAAAGCCGGCCGGAGGCCTGCAAATAGCTTTTACGAAGGAAACCTTCGCGCCAGCGCTGCGCTAGCTTTTCTTCTTCAACCCCTCCTGAATCTCCACCAATATATTATGATCATCGCGTACCCAATTGCCGGTATTGCGTACAGGCAGCTTTTCTTCAAGCAGATAATCCTGAAATATCCCGTAAGCCTTGCGGGCCTCCTCAGCAGAATAAAACGAATTGATCCAACTTGCCGGAATCTTGTTCTCCGGCACTACACCTACCCCGACATTATAGAGCTTGACAATCCCCGGTGAAAATTCGAGCGAAAGATAATCCTGTTCGCGCACTTGCGCGCTTTGGAGCACGGACGATATATGTGCAAGGTAATTAAGTAGCCTCGTCTTGATCTGCGCATCTGTTTCTGACTTTTCGGGCTTTATTCTCCATTGATTGTTTGGGCCGAAGTACGGGTCATCCTGATAGCGGGGTAACTTTCGCCCATATTCAATAAATGAGAGGTGCTCGTTTCTTGAAAATTCGAAATTAACCAGCCTTAGCCCATTCGCGGCGTAGCTGATCATGATGCCTATTTCCTCGGTTTTTCGGTCTGCGGTCAGGAAAACAGTGTTCTCCACATCGTCGAAAGCCCATTTGCCAGTAGTATATTCGCCGTTTGGCCTGACCCTTGTAAAAGTGCTATCCGGAAAGAAGGAGATCAGCATATCCGGTTTTCCGCTCACTACATCCTGCCGGATGATCATTCCGTCCATATCGACAACGCCCTGGTCCATCGAGCTTACACCTGAGAGCCGCCAGGTACCGTAAATGTTGCGGGCAGTAGGCTTGATCATTTCCTGCATCGTTTCCTTGCTGGGCATTGAAGGCTTTCGGGAATCGGTACGGTAGATGATTCCATGATGCTGCATCATGGTAATCACAACAAATAAGAAGAATAGCTTGAATGAAGTCATGATGGGCCTGTTGATGTGTAACTGTAATGCTAAAGTTAGCTATTAATCTTTAAATCCGAATGGGTTTAGAGTGGATGTGCAGGAAATATTGAGTAATTATCGGTTGAAATCTACTTATTTCAGCATATCGGATCGATTATAATGTATCCGCGTTTTATCCTAAACTTCCGGTTTTCTCGCTCATGAACTTGCTCAGGTCTTTACCAATATTTCTTGTTTTTGTGTTGCTTAATTTTGGCTTTGATTTCAACCGCCTCGCCCCTGGGCAGGAAAGCGTGTCGGCTGCGGACGAAATGTTGCGGGCTGTGCAAAATGAAAAGGACGAAACGATCAGCATTTTCCGAGGAAACGAAAGCAAGCCCATTCTGACGCAGAATGCAAAAGCCGATTTTCGGCCATATCTACATCCTATCGTCGCTCCCGATGGTAAAGGCCTGCTGACAGAATATAGTCCCGGCCACCACAAACATCAAACAGGCATTTATTGGGGCTACACCCGGGTGAATGGCCGTGATTATTTTCACCATCCGGGCGATGGCTATTGGAAAAGGGTTTCGGCAAAAGTAGTCGAAGCGAAAGGCGCGGAAGTGAAATGGCAGACGGTCTACAATCTCCTGGATTCGACCGGGACAGCAGTATTGACCGAGACACAAAACTGGTCCATGCGTGTGAAGGATGGTAAATATCTGTTAGATCTGGAATGGAATGGAGAAGCTCAAACGGACATCACCATTGGCAAATATGATTATGGCGGGCTGTTCGTGCGCATGCCATGGAAAGAAGGCATCAAAGGAGAAGTCGTGAATGCGGCAAGACAAAAGAATGAGAAAGCAGAAGGACAGGCTGCCATGTGGGTGGATATCGGCATGCAGGTGGAGGGGCGCAATGACCTTGCGCATATTGCCATTCTCGATCACCCATCCAACAAGGGTTATCCGCAAATCTGGCGTGTGGACGGTCAGCTCGGCGCGGGTCCTGCGCGTGCGCGGAAAGGAGATTGGCATATCAAAAAAGGCGAAACAGAGACCATCAAGCATGAATTGGTCGTCTATACCGGCGATTTTAAAGATGTCGAACTGAATAAAACCTTTGGAGAGTTTATTGGAAACACTGGCCAGTACAACACAACCGCACTTTGGGCATTGGCACAGAAAGAGGGTAGGGAGGCCAAGTTTCTGAATGCCCAGGAAGCTGTGGCAGCAATGACGATCAAAGAAGGATTTCAGGTGAATGCATGGGCCTCCGAACCGATGATGACGCAGCCGATGGCATTTTGCTGGGACGACCGCGGCCGGATGTGGATCGCAGAAAACAAAGATTATGAATCACGTGGTAAAGGGTTTTCCAATGCAGGAAACAGCCGCATTTTGATTCTGGAAGACACCGACAGGGATGGCGTTGCCGATAGCAAAAAGGTATTCATGGAAGGCGTCGCTTTTCCGTCCGCACTGGCCGTGGGTTTTGGCGGGGTATTTGTAGGAGCGCCACCTAATCTGCTTTTTGTACCGGACAAAAACGGTGACGATAAAGCCGATATGGATAACATCGAAGTCCGTCTCACCGGTTGGGGAATCCGAGACCGGCACGAAACGCTGAACAGTCTGCATTGGGGGCCAGACGGATGGCTCTATGGGCTGCAAGGCTTCGCGACGCCTTCAAAAGTGGGTAAGCCCGTCGGGAAAGGCAAGCTGTTCAAACACAAAGACCCGTTTCCTGAGAACATCGAAGTAGAGGATGGCGTAGATATCAACGGAGGCGTGTGGCGGTATCATCCTACCAAGAGTAAGTTTGAAGTAGTAGCGCATGGTTTCAGTAACCCCTGGGGCGTGGATTTTGACGCCAAGGGCCAAATGTTTATCACCGCATGTGTGATCCCGCATTTGTGGCATGTGATCCCGGGAGGCATTTACCACAGGCAGGGCGGGCAGCATTTTAACCCCTATGTTTATAATGATATCAAAACAATAGCCGATCATTCTCACCGCTCAGCGCACGGAGGAGCACGCATTTATCAATCTGACGCGTTTCCTGAATCCGAGAAAGGAAAGATTTTCATGGCTAATATTCATGAGCATGGCATTCTCTCCGATATGCTTACCCCTAAAGGCTCTGGCTTCATCGGCAAGCATGGCGATGATTTCATGATGGCCAACAATGCACAATGGGTTGGTTTCAGTATGGAAATAGGGCCGGAGGGGGCAATGTATGTACTCGATTGGCACGATGCAGATATTTGTGGTTCCGACGTGCTCAATTCCGAAACCGGGCGTATTTTCAGGATAATGCCCAAAGTCTCCAATGCTGAAAATTGGAAGGGACGATATGATGATTTGAACAAATTGTCGGATCTGAAACTGTCGGATCTTCAAGCTAGCAAAAGCGAATGGCATGCCCGCCGGGCACGTCTGATCCTGCAAAGCCGCGCTGCGAACGGGAAAATCTCCAAGGCCGCTGTCGATAAGTTGACGGCACAATACCAGTCGTCAACCAATGCAGATCACCGGCTTCGGGCGATGTGGACGTTGCAGGTGACCAACGAGTTGACCAATAATGCATTAGTAAATGCATTGTCCGACAAAGATCCTTATGTGCGTGCCTGGGGCGTTCAGTTTTTGTGCGAGGATTCTAAGTCCTCCCCTGAGGTTATCGCAAAACTCTCGCAAATGGCGTCAGCTGATCCTTCTCCTGTAGTGCGATTATATCTGGCATCTGCATTGCAGCGCGTAAATGAGGCTGCGAAGTGGAGCATTGCCAAAGGGTTGATGGCCCATGCGGAAGATTCAGAAGACCATAATATTCCTAAAATGATCTGGTTTGGAATAGAACCATTGGTAAAGCAAAACCCGGCACAGGCTTTGCAAATCGCAGCCCAATGCAAAATCCCGATGGTTACGCAGTTCATTGCCAGAAGGGTAGTAGATGCCGAACAGGTCGAGACACTCGTTGCAGCTATTGGTAAAACCCAGGGTAACCGGACTGACCTGCTGAAAGGAATGCGCGACGGTTTGGACGGCAGGACTGACATCAAAACGCCTGCTAACTGGAATGCTGTACTCACCAAATTAAAACAAAGCGATAAACAAACTGCCCAGCTCGCCACTGAACTGAGCAGGCAGTTTGGCGATACGGAATCAGCCAAAGCGGACCTGGCAACGCTTAAAAGCAAGACCAATGCCGCAGACCAGCGCCGAAAAGCCCTGCAAGCCCTGGCGTCGCGTCAACGCCTCGAACTGGTGGCGGAGCTGCCTGCATTAATGAACGACAACAACCTGCGACCAGACGCGATCCGCGCCATGGCGGCTTATGACAGCGAGCCATTGGCAAAGCAGCTGATCGATATATATCCCAAATTGAATGCAGCCGAAAAGTCAGAAGCCATTCAAACGCTGGCCTCCCGATCGAAATCGGGCTGGCTCCTTACTCAGGCTATTTCCAAGAATGTGATATCGAAAAAAGACGTTCCCACCTATGTAGCACGCCAACTCCGGCGCGTGGTGGGGAGTGGTTTTGTAGAGGTCTGGGGGCCGATCGATCACGTCGCATTTGATGAAAAAGCATACAAAAAATACCGGAACCTACTTACAGATAAATCGGTAGCAGAAGCCAGCAAAAGCAATGGACGCCTCGTGTTCCAGCGTACCTGCGCACCGTGTCACAAGTTGTACGGCGATGGTGGACTCATTGGCCCAGAGTTGACTGGCTCCAACCGCGCCAATCTGGATTATCTGCTAGGCAATATCCTCGACCCGAGCGGCGAGATTCAGGACGACTATAAGATGGTCGTCATCACCACCCGCGACGGCCGAACGTATGTCGGCAACGTAGCTAAGGAAACCGACCGGCAAGTAACACTAAGGGTTGTAGGCCAGGACGCTGTCGCCATTAACAAGTCGGACATCCAAACCCGTGAAGTAAACCCATCGTCAATGATGCCAACCGGCCTGCTGGATAATCTTTCGGATAAGGAGGTTACCGAGCTGATTGCTTACCTGCGGACGACAACGCAGGTTCCGTTAACGAAGAAATGACGGATAATCAATGAAACCTACCTTCCTCCAAACACCTCAGCACCCACTTCCTGATGTAAAGAAGCATATTGTAAAACGGATTTCACGAAATCATTCAAAGTAACATCGTACTGCGAAGCAAGCAGTGCGATCTCCTTGTGCAGGTCCGAAGAGACGCGAACGTTGAAAACTCCTTTATAAGACTTTTCAGGAGATTTCCCCAGTGCCTTGCAGGTTTCTATGTAGTCATCGACGGCCTCTTTCATTCCCTGTTTAAGCTGGTTGAAGTTCCTGGCCATCCGATTTCACAAATTGAGAATAATAGTCGTGTATAGTTTTCTTTTCGATAATGTTGGTGGATGGTTCATCGGGAGAAACGTTCTGCCGGGCTAGTCGCCAGGGATCTTCTTCGTGTGTGCTCCTTTCGAGTGCATATGCGTCTTTATGAAAGTATTCGCTGGTTATGTCAGATAGGATCTCCTTAATTGTGGAAGAAAATTGGCGCTCTAATTCATGAAGGGACGCTTCATTCAGGTCATTGCGCAGAATAGGGCGCCATTGGAATGACTTATATTGATCATAAAGTGAAGGTAACACAGGGTCATGCACCCAGGCTTGGAAATCTTCGTTGAAAATCTCTCCCTTGAACACAACGAGATGCCAGGCTTGCGTATAATAAACAAGTTTTTGCAACTTCATATTTGTCATTAAGCTGCCTGTTGTATTGGCAAATGCGATGAAGTAATCAGCGATTTGCATTGCAGATATTTTCTTGGATAGCTGCGGCGGATCGGATGCGATAACAGGCATAAAAACTGCGGTTTTCATCAAAGGGATAGAATGTGGCATTAGTGTCGCTGTAAGCTAGTAAAAGAAATTACACGATCCCAATCCGATTTTCTAACGGCAAGGAAATTCGCAATTCGCAAATCACGAATTGTCCTCTTCATCCTCAACCCCCTCAAAATAATTAACGACCGTCATCAGCGGCAATGTCGTTTTATCGGCGGCATTCGACATTTGGATTACTGCCCGGTCGATCGAATTTTGATCGAAGCCGGAAAAGTAGCCTTCGATCACCTCGCCGGGCCGGACCTGGTAAGAAATTGACTTGTTAATGTATTTCGAGGCGCGTTTTTGCAGGCCGGTGAGTTCTGGGGCGGACATAATCAATATGGGGGTTGCTTGGTAATTGAATGCGGCATGTTTGCTTTCAAATGTCACAACGGCCGAAAAAGTTTCCTGTGCACCGCGGAGTTTCATAGATGAAAGACCATTACGTGGCGACGGGAACCGGCTTTATGGCGGTAATTGAAACCCATTTTTTCGAATAATGGTTTGAAGCCCATGAACCGGTAGCTCGGTGAATCGGGGTCTACGGGGTAGGCTTCCATGTGTTTGGCCCCATGCTTTTTGGCGTATATGGTGGCCTCTTTGATTAGTTGCTCGGTGAGGCGTAGTTTTCGTTTGTCGCGGCGAATGAAAAAGCAGGTGATCGACCATACATTTTCGAGCTTGTCGTCGCCACCGAGGTCGCGGAAGCTCTCGCGCGGGCCTACCGAGCACCAGGCGACAGGCTCGTCGTCGAAGTAGCCGACCAGGCCGATTGGGATTTTCCCATCGACCTGGCTCTTCAATGCATTCTTCTTTGCTTTGTTGTCACTCCGATCGTTGTTATCGAGTTCGCGCCAAGCCATGCACCAGCAGTAGCTCGGGCCGCCTTTGTGCTCAAAAAGTTTGACAAGATCGGGCCAGGTCTTGTCGTCCACCGGTTTGAATTGATAGGTTTCCTTCTCCATGTTTTCCGGGCCAGCTCAGCGCGGATGATTGGCCCGTTCGTTGTTCGCAGCCATTTCTACCGACTGTGCAATGCGTTTTTCACGTGTTTCAGGTCTTTTTGCATTCAAAATCCATTCCAGGATAAGCCGTTTTGATGAGGGAGGGAACTTGTCAAAATGCTCTGAGGCCTTCGGATTATCGTCAAATGCCTTTTGGAGATCTTCCGGGATCACGGCATTACCAGCTTCTTCCAACGCGTCCCAGGCGCCGGTTTCTTTTGCGAGATCGATCATCGCCTGTCCTTCGGGAGCCATAAGACCCTCGGCGATCATCCGCCCTGCGCGTTCCTTATTGACGGTACTCCATTTACTTTTCGGATTCCGTTTGGTGAAGGTGAGGTAAAAGCTCTCTTCGTCGCGTTTGATGGCCTTACTATCGATCCAGCCGTAGCATAATGCATGTTCAATGGATTCTTTATAGCCTATACTGGCCGTCGGGCTGTCTTTGTGGTAAATGATCAGAAAAACGGCGTCTTTTTCCTTGCCGTTTTTCGCCAGCCAAGCGCGCCACTCCTTGTTGGTTGGCGCGGCGATGGCTTCAATGCCGTTCTTAGTTTCCATTGACAATCGACAGATAATGCTTGTTGAACATGATACCCAGAATGTTCCCAAAAGGGTCGACGACCGATGCCGTCACAAATCCTTCCCCACGAGTGATAACAGGCTGATAACTAGTCGCCCCGAGGCCAAGCAATCTTTGGTAAGCACCTTCGACGTCGTCTACATGCCAGTAGATGATTGAGCCTGCCGGAGCGCCTGCCGCAGGATCGCCTGCCGCAGGATCGCCTGCCGCAGGATCGCCTGCCGCACCAGGCGGGGCCCATTTGGCATCGATTATACCCATTTCATGCTCATAGTCACCCACACGAAACTCGATATAACCAGGCTTTTCGAAGTAAGGGGCCATTTCG
Organism: Dyadobacter sp. MSC1_007; assembly: GCF_023667495.1. GTDB lineage: Bacteria > Bacteroidota > Bacteroidia > Cytophagales > Spirosomataceae > Dyadobacter. The sequence goes on along the minus strand of NZ_JAMOZL010000013.1, from coordinate 181,789 downwards.
AAGACTTCCGAATACCATTTCTTGGCAGCATCCAGGTCGGCTGCATAAAAGTTAACTGTGGCGAATCCTCTGAGTGAAGTTGCTGTGGCCATCTTGATGTAAAGGTTTTTGGTTTGATGTTGTACAAAGCTAAACTACGGTTGTGACAGCCCAATGTCAGGAGGTTTCAGAGAAAACAAGAGGTTCAGAGAAAAGGGGAGGAAAGGAGGAAGGGGAGGAAGCAAGACACATTTCCTTCTTCCTCCATTTTTCCCTCCTCCTTTTTCCCTCCTCCCTTTTCTCCTCGATTCCTTTCCCTTTCCACCTCCTTTAATAATGAGCAAAAATCGATAGTATTAAACCAGTATTTTGTTGTAATGTGGCCACTTTTGGTTTAAATTCATAACTCAACCAACAACCAAAGCTATGCGTGCATTTCATAAACTGCTTTTTGCTTTTGTATTGTGTACCATTGCGTTCAGCGCGTTCGCGGCTGAGCAGCCGGAGACTTTGAAGATCGGTGCCGCTGCTCCTGATTTCAATTTGCTTGGTGTCGATGGCAAACGTTATTCCTTAAAGAGCTTCGCAGGAGCCGATGTGCTCGCTATTATTTTTACCTGTAACCATTGTCCTACCGCACAGGCCTATGAAGAACGTATCAAAAAACTCACAGCCGACTATAAGGCCAAGAAGGTAGCGGTGGTTGCCATTTCGTCGAATGATCCGAAGGCTATTCTGCTCGATGAGCTGGGTTATACGGATATGAGTGATACTTATGAAGAAATGAAGTTAAGGTCAAAAGACATGGCCTATAATTTTCCTTATCTCTACGACGGCGACGATCAGAAAGTAGCATTGGCATACGGTCCGGTCGCTACACCGCATATTTTCATTTTTGATAAAGCAAGAAAACTGCAATACAATGGCCGCATCGATGATGTGGAAAAACCCACGGGAACGCCCAAGAACCTGGACGCTAAAAACGCAATCGAAGCGCTGCTTGCAGGAAAGCCAGTGCCGGTTTCGACAACCAAGACATTTGGCTGTTCGATGAAATGGGCAGCGAAAGAAGATAATGTGAAAAAGGAGCAGACAGCCTGGGCCAAGGAACCGGTTACCTTGGAAACGATCGACGAGGCGGGGCTAAAAGAGCTGATTTCAAACAAATCGGACAAATTGCGACTCATCAATGTGTGGGCAACATGGTGCGGCCCATGCGTGACAGAGTTTCCCGATTTTATGGTCATGCATCACATGTATCGTCGCCGCGACTTCGAATTCATATCGATCAGCGCTGATAATCCTGACAAAAAAGACAAAGCGCTGAAATTCCTGCAAGGAAAATTTGCGTCGAACAAAAACTATATTTTTAATGTGGAAGACAAATACAAGCTCATCGAGGCGGTAGATCCGAAATGGCAAGGTGCTTTACCGTATACCATACTTGTGGAGCCGGGTGGTAAGATCGTTTATGCGCAGCAAGGGCCGATTGACCCTGCGAAAATGAAAAAACTGATCGTCGAAAATAAGTATGTCGGACGGTTTTATTAGACATATTCAAAAAACATTTAACCTAACCTCATGGAAGATCAAGACATTTCACGGCGCCGGTTTTTAGGTGCTTCGGCACTCGCAGCAGCCGGTTTTGCACTCGTGCGCACACCCATATTCGGCGCGCCTGCGTATATCAAAAATTTTGGCAAGCCTAATTCGCTATTTAATGGAGTGCAGGTCGGCGCCATTACTTATTCGTGGCGCAGCTTGCCGGGAAGCGCGGAAGATATTCTAAAATATTGTATTGAAACAAATATCAGCGCTATTGAACTCATGGGGCCGACCGGCGAGTCATTTGCAGGCGCACCCGAAGCGCCTCCGCGTCCGAGCATGGCGCCGGGCCCGGATGGCAAGCGTCCTGAAATGACGGACGAGCAGAGAGCCGCTCAAAAGGAGTACGGGGCCAAAATGGCCGAATGGCGCTCGAAGGTATCGATGGACAAATTCGTACAGTTGCGGAAGATGTATAACGCTGCCGGTGTGAGTATTTATGGGTTCAAACCCAATGCATTGAATGCCAACAGCACCGACGCCGAAGTCGATTACGCATTCCGCGCCGCCAAAGCACTTGGCGCAAACCAGGCAAATGTGGAATTACCGAACGATCCTGCCCAAACGAAACGTCTGGGGGATATCGCAGCAAAAAACAAAGTGTATTGCGGTTACCACGGTCACACGCAGCAAACGGCTACCTGGTGGGATACTGCATTAAGCCAATCCAAATACAATGCGATGAATTTTGACATGGGGCATTACGTAGCCGCAGGTTTCGAGCCTATATCTTTGATTGAAGCCAAGCATGACCACATCGTGAGTATGCACGTAAAAGACCGTAAAAATAAAGAACATGGCGGCGCCAATGTGGTATGGGGGCAGGGCGACACGCCAATCGTAGCTGCTTTGGAACTTATGCGTGCACGGAAATACAAATTCCCAGCAACGATCGAGCTCGAATATGAGATCCCGGCTGGGTCAGATGCGTTGAAGGAGACCGCGAAATGCGTTGAATTTGCGCGGAAGGCGCTGGGGGCGTAAAAGGGCCTTCCTATAATGTAATCGGGTTGTAAGGTGCATATAAATTATGCGCTTTATGGCCCGATGTTTTTTATATTAATGATTTTTGAGGTGAATTTTAGCGTGAACTTTGTAACCTAACAATTCAAAAACGGATTAATTATAGTAAGGCGATCCTCCACCAACAAATTGTGCTGCATGTCTTCCGAGTAAAGAACGCTACATTCCGCCTCCAAAGCGCCAGAAACAATAATTGCGTCAAAAAGTTGAAAGTCGTATTTTCCAGTAAGGTATATTGCCTCAGCAATCGTGTTTTCGGAGATGCGAGACACTTTGCAATCGGTCATCAAGTAGTACCAAAAATCGCAAACTTCGTGTTTGCTCCATTTGAGTTTCTTATTACAGACATTGCCTACTTCAACCAATACCTGTGCATTAATATGCGGATTTTGGCGAATCAGCTTTTCAGCCGTTTCGCTTTTTTCCAGGTGCGTATCAAGAAGATAAAGGATTACATTAGAATCTAGAAATGCATTAGTCAAAGTCATTAGCTTCGTCCCGATCAAATTTAAATTTTGACATATCTGTTCGAGGAAACTTTGAGTATCTTTTGTGAATCTCCTCCAAAGAAGAGGCCTTGCGAGGTTTTTCTTTTCTTTCAACAACCGCAGTAACCCTGACATGCTTTCCAACAAAGCTTTCGGGAAGATCAATCGTTACCGAAGTTGATTTGGGCTTGATGGTTTTCGTGTACATGTCAGTGTGGTTTCGTTTAAACAAATCTATAAATATTTCCCTAAAAATTTTTTCGTACGAAAAATTTCCTACCTTTGAAATGTTGATTGAAAAACATACCAATGGAACCTACAAAATCAGAACTGGAGATACTGCAAGTGCTTTGGGAATACGGGCCGTCGACGGTGCGGTTTGTCAATGACAAGCTGAATGAGGAAAAAAGGGCAGTACAATACTCTTCGACTTTGAAGCTCATGCAGATCATGGCTGAGAAAGGTATTGTTGTCCGTGACGAGAGCAGTATGAAGCATGTTTATAGCCCGGCGGAACCCGAGGATAAAACCAAATCGGCCTTGCTTGGACGCTTTGTCGATTCAATGTATAAGGGATCGGCTTCGAGCCTGGTGATGCAGCTGTTTGGCAATAAAAATACCTCTGCCGAAGAGTTGAACGAGATTAAAGATTTTTTGAAAAAACTGGATCAATAGTTTCTAAACGCTTTTCAATCCGTTAGCCATGAATTGGAATATCATCGATCAGCCAGCAACGCATGAATGGATCCAGGCACTATGCCTGATGCTCGTGCATTCACTTTGGCAGGGGCTTGTAGCCGCTATTGTGGCTGGGAGCATTTTGCTTTCCACCAGAAAAAGCAAGCCTGTATTGCGGTACAATTTGCTTGCATTAGTTATGTTACTGTTCGTTTCAAGCGCTGTCCTGACATTCATTTTGACGATCTCGGGTCGCGGCAATGCACCCGGTTCAACGATTGTTTTTTCCAGAGAATGGGTCTCTAATGCAGTTTTGAATAATGTAGGTGACGGGGCGACAATGGCAACAGAAACGGATTGGCTAATGCAGGTTACCGCTTTTTTTAGTCAACACGCGCAAATTATCGTGACGGTCTGGTTTGTGGTTTTTGCATTAAAATCCTTGCAGGCCGTAAGCGGTTTGCATTATTTGAGCAAAGTTAGAAAGGCAGTTTCAGCGCCTGATATGCCGTGGATCGTCCGTTTTTATGAACTGGCAGAAAGGATGCAGATCGGCCAGGAAATCGTACTTCGTGAATCGGCGCAGATAACGGTGCCAATGGTAATCGGGTTTTTAAAACCGGTTGTACTGGTACCGCTGGGTATGCTGGCCAATCTGCCAGCAGCGCAAATTGAGGCAATCCTGCTACATGAGCTTGCACATATCCGGCGCCGCGATTACCTGGTGAACCTGCTGCAAATCTTCTGTGAAAACGTATTTTTCTTTAACCCGGCAATTTTGTGGATCTCCAAATTGATCCGGGAAGAACGGGAGCATTGCTGCGACGACCTGGCTATCAGCGTCATGCAGAACAAAACGTCCTTCATTCACGCACTTGTCTCCTTCCAGGAGTACAACCAGTCGCGTCCGGTTTTCGAAATGGCTTTTTCAAAAAAGCGTAACCACTTGCTGGACAGGATCAAACGCATTGTCAATAACAATAATAAACCACTTGATGCCATGGAAAAACTATTTGTAACACTCAGTCTTGCAGCAGCGGTTGCGCTCTCGGCAGCTACTGCGCCGGAAAAACCGGTCCAATCAAAAACACTTGCGGTACCCCGGAGGCAGGTTCAAACCAACACTGTTTATTTGCCAGAAGAACAAGAACCGGTAATTTACCAGCCTGACACATTACCACGGAAAAAGAGCCAAATCAGTGACACTGAAATCCATTCCGCAAGCGTGCGCTCGGAGCGGGAAGGGATCAGCACATACAGCGTTACCCGCAATAACAAACATTACGAAATGGTGCAGCGCAACGGAAAGATGATTTCGCTGTTTATCGATGATCAGGAAATTGCCGAAAATGACTACGGAAAATACCAGTCAGAAATTGATAAGATTTTAGCGGACATTAAAATCCAGCATGAGCGCGCCGAAAAAGAGCGTGAAAAAGCCGAGGAGATGCGTATACTGGCCGACGGTCAGCGCCGGCTGGCAGATAAGCAGCGGGAAGAGGCGCATGCTCTGCGACTGGAAGCTGAGAAAAACCGTGAACACGCTGGTGATCTGCGGGTGAATGCCAACAAAAACCGTGATGAGGCTGAAAAGTTGAGAGTGGAAGCCGACAAACGCCGTGAAGCGGCCGAAGACATGCGCAAGCAGGCCGATCAAATGCGCGTAGAAGCTGAGCAACATCGCAAGGAAGCGGAAGTGCACCGCGCACATGCGGAAAAGGACAGAGAGGCCTACATCAAAATCCAGGAGGAAATCATCAGTGAGCTTTCCAGCGCGGGCTTGGCAAAAGATAAGGAGAACCTATCTTACAAATTATCGAATGACGAACTGATTGTCAATGGCGCGAAGCAATCCGCAGATTTGCATCAGAAATTGAAAGCCAAATATCTCAAAGATCTGGGCGACAAGAAGTTTGAACTAATGTACAATTACCGTAACCAGAACGGTCATATCAAAACCGGCATAGTCCATTCGCGCGAAGAATAGGAGTAAAACCGCAATGGTGATGCGTTTAATAGGAAGTTACCATAAATAACTTCTCGACCGCAATGCATCGCAGGACATTCATCAAAAGTACAGGAATGGCAGCAGCCGGGGCTACACTTGCTTCCGGCTTTGCTGTTGCAGGTCCGGCCTGGCTAGGTCAGGCTGCACAGAACAAGCTGCCCAAATGGAAAGGTTTTAACCTGCTTGATTTCTTCTCGCCGGACCCAACAAAAGGCCGCAAAGCCACAACCGAAGAGCAATTCAAATGGATGAGCGACTGGGGTTTCGACTTCGTGCGCATTCCAATGGCTTATCCGGCGTATGTCAAATTTGACCGCAGCCGTAACATTACACCCGAGGAGGTTTACCAGATAGACGAGCAAGCTGTCGAGCGAATCGACAAGCTTGTGGCTGCCGCGCACAAGCACAATCTTCACGTAAGCCTGAACCTGCACCGTGCGCCAGGTTACTGCGTCAATGCAGGTTTCAATGAGCCATACAACCTCTGGACCGACCAGAAAGCGTTGGATGCATTCTGTTTTCATTGGAATATGTGGGCCAAAAGGTATAAAAGCACGACTTCCAAGCGCATCAGCTTTGATTTACTCAATGAACCAAGTATGCGTGCAGATATGAACGACCAGCATTCCAAACGCTCATCCGTGCCTGGCGATATTTACCGCAAAGTGGCAATCGCAGCCTCGGAAGCCATCCGGAAAGAAAATCCGGCACATCTAATCATCGCCGATGGCAACGATGTGGGAACGTCTGTCATTCCTGAAATTGCTGACCTCGATATAGCGCAAAGCTGCCGCGGTTACCATCCGGGCATCATCTCACATTATAAAGCACCCTGGGCCATGAAAGATCCCGACAACGCGCCTGAGCCCAAATGGCCGGGACAGGTTGGGGATCAATATCTGAGCCGGGCAATGCTTGAAAAATTCTACAAACCCTGGATCGAACTGGTTAATAAAGGCGTGGGTGTACATTGCAGTGAATGCGGCTGCTGGAACAAAACACCTCACAATGTCTTTCTGGCCTGGTTTAATGACGTATTAGATATTCTCTCATCCAACGGAATAGGCTTCTCGCTATGGGAGTTCTCCGGTGATTTCGGCGTGCTGGATTCCCGTCGTGACGATGTTGCTTATGAAGACTGGCATGGCCACAAACTGGACCGCAAGTTGCTGACTTTATTAATGAAGTATTGAGATTGTAGAAACAAAACGCACAATGAATCCCACCAGAGGAAAAAGCCGCTATCTATAATGACAATTGCCTCGAACGATCGCTGATCGAGGGATATATAGCTACGGCTGCAGAAGATATTTCGATTACAAACGATTTTCAGGTTGCCGATTTCGAAGAATTAGTAGCTTTTGACTAAGTACTACTTCTTCAACTCAGCCAGCAATCCCGGAATATTCAAGCTCTTGGTATACATTTCAATCGAACCGTCAGGCAAGTATTCCCATTGATCTGCGGGCCGGTCCCAATACAGTTCTACGCCGTTGCCGTCCGGGTCATTCAGATATAATGCCTCCGAAACGCCGTGATCGCTGGCGCCGGTCAGCGGGTAATCCGCTTTCAAAAGACGATTTAATATGAATGCAAGATCTTTGCGGGTAGGATAGAGGATCGCGGTATGGAACAAGCCGACCCCGTGTTGCGGCGCGGCCGGCGCGTCCTTACTGTACCACGTGTTCAAGCCGATATGATGATGGTAGCCACCTGCAGAAATAAATACAGCCTGTCCACCATAACGTGTGGTAATTTCAAAACCCAATATTCCGCAGTAAAAGTCCAGCGCACGGTCCAGGTCCGCTACTTTCAGGTGCACATGCCCGATACGGGTTTGAGCCGGTACTGTGTATTGATCTATATCCATGGAGGCGATTGTTGCTTTAATGTTGACCAAATTACAATCCCTTGCGGTAAAAAATTCCCCTGGCGGCCTTTAACCATAAATCAGTTAACCTTTCAGGATATCTTAATGAACCGCCGAGAAGCATTATCTTCCATAGCCGCAGTGAGCGCGACAGGTATTGCGCCTGTATCCAACCTCAAATCCAAAGAACAACCATTCATATACGCGCTCAATATGAGCACACTGCGCGGCCACAAGCTGGGATTCAGAAGGGAGCTTGAAGTAGCGGCCCAGGCCGGGTTCAAATCCGTCGAGATCTGGATCAACACCTTGCAGGATTATCTCAAAACCGGCGGCTCGCTTGTTGACGCAAAAAAGATCATTACTGATCTGGGTCTGAAGGTAGAAGACGCTATCGGCTTTGCAAACTGGATCGTCGATGATGAAGCTACGCGTGCGAAAGCGTTGGATCAGCTTAAAATGGAGATGGAGCAACTGGCTGCAATCGGATGTCCGCGCGTGGCCGCGCCTCCGATGGGCGCAACTACTGGCGCCTCACTCGACTTAGCCAAAATGGCCGAACGTTATAGGGCCATTCTGGAATTGGGGGATAAAACTGGCGTGGTACCGCACCTGGAACTATGGGGTTTTTCCAAGAATCTAAGCAGGGTTGGCGAAATCCTGTATGTGGCGGTAGAATCAGGACACCCGTCGGCCAGGGTTTTGATGGACATATACCATTTACACAAAGGAGGTTCTGGAATGGATGCTGTGAAAGATGTTGGCAAGCCGTTAATCGAGATATTCCATATCAACGACTATCCGGCCACACCGCCGCGCGAGACGATTACCGACGCAGACCGCGTGTATGCGGGCGATGGCATAGCTCCGTTGAAGGACGTTCTCAAAACACTGAAAAACCCTGAAAAGCCGGTGATCTTGTCGTTTGAAGTATTTAATAAAGACTATTATGCACAGGACGCGCTGCTGGTAGCAAAAACCGGGCTTGCGAAAATGAAGAAAGTCGCAGAAGGCGTTTAGATAACCCGGGGCCGGTCAGGAGACCGGTCCTTTTTTATAGCTTTCCAAGGAAGGCCAAAATGCTTAGAACAAGTCCGGCGATCGTGGCGATGGCAGATCCAAGGATGGCAAAGATCATCAGAAAGCCCTGCGCACCCGTTTTTTTCATAACCAAAAGCATATCTCCTTCTTTTTGGCCTGCTATTTCCGCAAATGCAAAAGCAAACTGACCCGGCTCACTGATGCTGAATTCAGCGATAGGGACAATGCGGCTACCGGTCATGTCCTTTCTGGAACCCAGGTGGTTCACGACATTGGTCACCGGAATGGGACGCTGGTCTGTTGCCCTGGTTAATGTAAATGCAATACCGGTGGGGATTACGCCTACTAACGCACGGCGGCGGTAAGCGATCTCGTATTGGCCAGCCTCGCTTAAAACCAGCTGCGATTGCAGATGGCTGAGGGGAACTTCTATCTTCTTACCACCATAAATATGGATTATCCTGCCAATGCTTTTAATCAGCAGCCATAGCCCGGCCAGGAACACCAGCGGAAAGATTATTTTCAGTAGCATAAATTACCTGTAATGCACTGAATATAAGTAATTATTGAATCTGTCCGTGCCCCAGTTTGTGATGATCGAAATATTTTTTGAGAAGCAGGTTGATAAACCTTTTGAGGTAAACCTGATTGAGAAAGACATTCGACCAGTTATCGTAGCGCTCTGACTGGATCCCAAGGTAAAAAATGTAAAGCGTTACCCCCAGCATCGGTATCAGCCTTTTTTCCTCCGCTGAAACACTGACGACGGACTCGTAACCTTCCAGAAAACGATCGACTTTGAGTTGACATTCCTCAGGGTCACGCTCTGTGCCGTGGATCTGAAGAATATAATAGGCCATATCTAAACACAGCCATCCGTTGCCGCAAAAATCAAAATCAAAAAAGGTGATTTTGCCTTCATTGGTGATATTCAGATTATCAAACCAAAGATCCAGGTGCACGGCACCTTTTCTCAACTGGCTTTGGTCGGCATTGCCAAGTTCTTCGAGCAGATATTGTTGAACTGATTTGAGATACTGCATTTCGTCCGTTTCGTCTGACAGAAAGCGTTTGAGCTTTTCCAACGGGTCGATTAGCAGTTCCTTCTCCGTGTAGGTAACGCGGTTGAGTGTAAAATTCTGCGCAGCCAAATGCATTTCAGCCATCATCGTTCCGATCCGGTAGTGGGTTTCCGGAGCGTAATTGAGTAGTTTTTCCCCCTCCGCATAAGAGAAAAGCACGCCAAACCGACTGCCTTCCGGCGCCTGGAAGGAATGGATTAGCCTTTCGTTCTGGTCGGCAATGGGGAAAGAAACGTGAATATGATGATCTCTGAGGTGAAACAACAAGCGCAATTCCTCAGCAATCTCAGACTCCGTTCTCCAACCCAGGCTATACACGCGGAATATGTACTTGCAGTCCTCGGTAACGGCCAGATAAGTGTCGCTGATCCCTGTTTTTAGTATTTCACAAGACACCTTTTGGGAGGGAAGATAATGTTCTTGTATGAACAGTCCGAGGTGGTAGGGGGAAAGATTGGAATTGGTAACCGGGAAATGAGCCATCAGAAAAGACGTGGTATAGCGCCAAATTTAAGGATTATTTGTTTTATTTGGACATTGTGAAATCGGCCGCAGCCTGCGTCTCGTATTTGCAGATCGACATTCATTCAAAAAATTATGGCAGAGGTAAAACTAAAACTTGATAACCGCCGCAGAGGCGCATTCTACATTGAGGAAGATGGAAAACAGGCAGGCGAAATGGTTATCGGGTTAAGTGAAACGACATTAACCGTTTATCACACCGAGGTGGATCCGGCTATGGAAGGCCGCGGTCTTGCGCGCCTCATGCTTAACGCAATGGTGGCATATGCCAGGGAGCATGAATTGCAGGTACTTCCCTTGTGCGAATACGTGCATACCCAGTTCAGGCGTCACCCGGACGAATATGCTGATATCTGGAAAAGATAGTTACCCACTACCCGGCTTTTTAGCTAGGCTGAGGCAAATAAACGATAAATGTTGAGCCCTGGCCGGGATGGCTTTTGGCTGTGATATGCCCGTGGTGGTTTTGGACGACCTTTTTACATAATGCAAGACCAATCCCCGAACCTGAAAATTCGCTCCTGCCATGCAGGCGCTGGAACATCTGGAAAATCCGGTCCAGGTACATTTCATCGAAACCGATGCCGTTGTCGGTCACTTCCAGGCGGATGTACTGGCGATCAGGGAGAAGTTTGGGGATAGATGCTTTCTCGGATTCGTCAACATTACGATAGGAAATGCTGATGGCCGAATCGTGATCAGGCGACCTGTATTTGACTGCATTGCTGACCAGGTTTTGTATAAGTTGTGTCAATTGCGACGCACTTCCCCAGATTACCGGCATCTCTGTGACGCTAATCTCTGTTTTTTGCTCCTGAATAGATATTTCAAGATCGGCAAGTACGGATGTTACGATTTCGCCCAGATTTACGGCAGTGAACTCTTCGTCCCTGGTAGTAAGGCGTGAATAGGCAAGCAAATCATCAATCATGACCGACATCCGTTTGGATGCATCCTGAATGCGGTTCAGCATAAAAGTGCCATTCTCATCGAGTTGCCTGGCATAAACCGACTGTAACCGTGAGCTGAATGACTGTATTTTCCTGAGCGGCTCCTGCATGTCATGACTGGCTGCATATGCGAATTGTTGCAGGTTGCTATTTGAATTGGTGAGTTCAATGTTGGCCTGGCGCAGCTCGTCTGTGCGCTGCTTTACCCTTCGTTCCAATTCGTTGGCCAATTGGCGATACTTCTCTTCGCTGGCCTTTAACTTCTGTTCGGAATGCATGCGGTCGGTAATATCCATGACGATACCAGACAGCGAGACGGCTTTACCCATGCTGTCATACAGGTAACGCCCGATAATGCGTGCCCAATGGACGGAGCCGTCGTCCCAGATGAACCGCGCTTCATAACGCAGATCGCCCGATAAGGCTGCCTTTTGATAAGCTTCCTGGCGGATTCCCATATCCTCGGGGTGCACATGACGGAGGAATACATCCCTGCTAATATTGCTTTCTTCCCGGCCCGAAATAATCCGGCCCATGGTGGGTGAATATATCAGCTCGTCAGTAGCCAAATTCACCAGGAATGAACCCGCGCCTGAGCCTTCAATGGTCATAGCGGCCTGCTGGTCGGCCCATGCAACCTTTTCCTGGCTGGTGATTTCGGCTGTCACCTCTCTGGAAATGCCGGAAAAGCGGTAAGGCTGATCGTTATTGTCGAAATAGGCCTGTCCTGTGCAATGCAGCCATCTCAAAATATGGTCGTTGGCACCGATGGTACGGTACCTGACATCGTAAATGCTTCTAATAGCTGGATCCAATGCTCTTTCTACGGCTTCCCTGATTCTTTCACGATCATCGTGATGAATGTGGTTAATGAGCGCATCGTAATGGAGCTCTTCATCTGGCGGGTTGCCGAAAAGCTCCTTGCAGCGGTCATTGAGAATGACAGTTTTGTTGATCGGATCCATGTGCCAGGTGCCTAGCTGGGCAGCCTGCATGGCGAATTTTAGGTTTTCCTCACTTTCCTTCCTGGCGTTTTCAGCCCTGAGCTGTTCGGTGATATCCATCATCGAGCCGACCATACGAATCGGTTTGCCATCTTGCTGGATCGTATACCCACGGTCATGAATATGCGCAAATGTGCCGTCTGCACGGCGAAACCGATAAAACTCCGACCAGTTGCTTCCGCCTTTATCGATGACAGCATAAATTTTCTTGACAACCGTTTCCTGGTCGTCGGGATGGATCCTGTCAAACCAGGAGTTGGGGCCGCTTCCGATCTGTTCGGGGTGGTAGCCAAAAATCTGCTGCATTCCCTCGTTCCACCATACCGTACCTTTCAGCAGGTCCCAGTCCCAGATCACATCATGGGTAGCTTTCGCCACAAGCTCGAACCGCCCTATTGCAACAAGCAAGTCATTATTATGTTCTTTAAATGTATCAACCATCTGCAAATTTTCTCCCTTACGTTTGGGTCTAAACGGCCGGAACCGCCGGGCTCATTGATGTAAAAATACTGATATTCATGAAAAAGCAATGGATGGCAACGATGTTACGATAAACGCTTCGCACAAATATTCGTATCAACCCGAGTTCGGAATACATCCCGCTCCATCATAGTAAACTCCCGGTGAAACCGGCTTTTATAGGAATAGAAAAAACTATACTACACATTAAAAACTGTGTTATGCTAAAAACTCCGCTGTATTTTTTGACCATTGCATTGCTGGTGTTTACAGGCTGCATCATGATCCCTGCTAAGACACCGGTTTCCTTGTTTGACGGTAAATCGTTTCAGGGCTGGGAGGGAGACACTATCAAGACCTGGAAAATCGAAAACGGAGCGCTAGTAGGAGGCTCATTGCAGGAGACCGTACCGCATAACGAATTTCTGGCTACTCGGAAGGAATACTCGAATTATATTTTGAAAGTGAAATTTAAACTAACTGGCACGGAAGGTTTTATCAATACAGGTGTGCAGTTTCATAGTGTGCGGGCCAAAAGCCCAGCCTATGAAATGATCGGCTACCAGGCCGATCTGGGCGACAAGTACTGGGCGAGCCTTTATGATGAATCAAGAAGAAATAAAACACTCATAGCGCCCGATTCCGCATTGGTTGAGAAGATCGTTAAACGAAATGATTGGAATGACTACGAGATCCGGAGCCAAAACGGGCATATTCAGCTGTTTCTGAACGGCACAAAAACCGTAGACTATACGGAGCCCGACAAATCTATCCCGCAAAAAGGGCTGATTGCATTGCAAATCCACGGAGGTGGAAAGGCGAAGGTTTATTATAAGGACATCTTCATCGAAGAATTATAAGCAAACGCCTCTGATACGGCCTGTTTCCGTATCAGAGGCGTTATGGTTACTTCCAGCACTTCAAAAGTCGCCTGGCTACCACAATTTCGGCAATATGATAAGAATTGTGGTCAGCGATCAGCATGGCTTCACGGACAAGGTTCTGGCCGCTTCCCCACGGCAACGGACTAAAAAGATCGTTGGTCTCGTTGTGCAGCAGTGCAAAAAAGCGCTTCTGGTCACTTTGTATTTCTTCAATCGAGGCATTCCATGCTTCATCACTTACCTGGTCGGTTGGCTTTGCCCAGTAATCCTCGGGCCAAACGAGTGATTTATAATCTCTTGAAACGGAGAAATCAACAATGTCTTTTTGTGCGATACGCACATGCTCTACCAGCTGCCAGATGCTGTATGGAAGGCCGTCAGGTATGACGGTTCGAAGGTTGGAAGGAATGCCGCTACTGGCTTCTTCAAAGGTGACGTGAGCATTTCCCCCTTCGATGAGGGCGACCAATTCGTTGGTCAGTTTTTTTCGCTGATCGGGTTGCATTGAACGTTAGTTAAATTAGCGGGAGATGAGGAATAAGGCGCCAAAATGTACATATTTTTGATTTACCGGCGCAACAAAATCTTTATTGTTTAAATTAGGGAAGTCATCATGTTACACTTTTCAAAAACCTGAAATGAATCCTAACCGCCGGAATTTTATCAAAAATGTGACTGCCGCGTCTGCACTTTTAGCCACGGAGAGCATTGCCAAACCTTTTCACATTATCAAAGACCTCAAAAAAATCAGTCCCAATGACAAAATCCGCTTTGCCACGATCGGAATGGGGATACAGGGACATAGTGATACCAAAGCCGCGTTGCGCAGTTCCAAAGAAGTCGAGTTTGTTGCCGCTGCTGACTTATACGACGGTCGGCTGACGCGGGTGAAAGAGCTGTATGGAAAAGATATTTTTACAACCCGCGATTACCGGCAGATCCTCGAACGCAAAGACATCGATGCGGTACTGATCGTAACGCCCGATCATTGGCACGACCATATTACCAAAGCATCCTTGCAGGCAGGTAAAAATGTGTATTGTGAAAAACCAATGGTCCATCACATCAATGAAGGCTTGTCGGTGATCGAGGCGTGGAAGAAATCGGGAAAGACGATGCAGGTTGGAAGCCAGCGCATTAGTTCCGCCTCATTCCGGGAAGCCAAAAAGCTCTATCAGGCCGGAGAAATAGGCGAGATCAACTTTGTCGAATCCAATAACGACAGGTTTAACGCCATCGGCGCATGGAATTATTCCATCCCTACCGATGCCTCGCCGACCACTGTCGACTGGGATACTTACCTGGGTGACGCGCCCAAAATGCCTTTCGACGCCAAGCGGTTTTTCCGCTGGAGAAATTACCGTGATTACGGCACAGGCGTCGGTGGAGACCTCTTCGTGCACCTGATTACAGGGGTGCATTTCGTAACAAATTCGCTGGGGCCCGAACGCATCATGTCATCCGGCGAGCTCAGCTACTGGAAAGACGGCCGTGACGTTCCGGATGTCCTTGTCTCCATCCTGGATTATCCTAAAACCGATATTCATACCAATTTCCAGATGGTACTTCGGGTTAATTTCGCCAATGCGGGAGCCATCGCCAACAACACCCGCATTATCGGTACGGAAGGGCAAATAGAATTTACGGAAAACAATCTGGTATTGACCAAAAGGAAGCTGCCAAAGGCACCAGGCTTCGGCGGCTACGACAGCTACAATACCTTTTCAGAGAGTGAGCAGAAAGAGTTTAAAAAGCAGTATGACGCGCAATATCCCGAAGAAACCCGTAAGGCCGAGCCGGTTAAGGAAGTAAAATTTGAAGCGCCGAAAGATGATGATGCACATGCGAACCATTTCAGGGATTTCTTCGAAAATGTGAAGAAAGGAAGTCTGGGAACGGTTGAAGACCCCATTTTCGGCTTTCGGGCAGCGGCACCTGTGCTGGCCTGCAATGAAAGTTATTTCAGTAAAAAAATCATCAACTGGGACCCGGTAGCAATGAAAATGAAGAAGAAATAATCCGGAATCAGCCAACGGCGGGCATGGCGTGCCCGCCGTTTTTTTGTATTCTCATATTTAGGACGTTTAAGGGAAGTATTTCAATTAACCGGACATCTTATAAGTAACTGATGCCGGCATTTGAAACCGGCAATTTTTAGATTAACCTTAACTAAAAAACATTCCCGGTTATGAGGATTATCTCTGCGATCTCCCTGATCCTGTTGTGGGCCATTCCCACCATCGCCCAAACGGGCAAAGTGCTCGACAATCTGTCGCTTCCCTCGAAGTTGCTCAAATCCGAAAGGAAATTTGCGATATATCTCCCTCCCGACTACGCTACTTCCGAGCGAAGTTATCCGGTCATGTACCTGCTGCATGGCGCTGGCGATGACCATACCGGCTGGGTGCAGTTCGGGGAAGTGCTCAATATTGCCGACAAAGCCATTAATGAAGGCCATGCAACCCCGATGATCATCGTCATGCCGGATGCGAACACCGGAAGACGAGGTTATTTCAATGACGTAAAAGGCGACTGGCCATATGAGGATTTTTTCTTTAACGAGCTCATGCCTTATGTTGAAAAGAAATTTCGTGTCAAAAGCGAGAAACGTTTCCGTGCGATCGCGGGATTGTCAATGGGCGGCGGCGGCAGTTTTATGTATGCACTGCATCACCCGGAGCTTTTTTCTTCGGCATGCCCACTGAGCGCGTCAACCGGCCCGATTACGTTGGAAGACGCCAAAAAGAACTTGCAGCGCACTAATCCCGACATTGCCGATTCCACGGTAGCGTCCTATTACAACCGGCATAGCGCCCTGGCATTGATCAATAACATCGCCGACAACCAGAAAAAAGCCGTCCGCTGGTACATCGACTGTGGCGACGATGATTTCCTT
Source organism: Dyadobacter sp. MSC1_007 (assembly GCF_023667495.1). GTDB lineage: Bacteria > Bacteroidota > Bacteroidia > Cytophagales > Spirosomataceae > Dyadobacter. Next base: position 165,300 of record NZ_JAMOZL010000013.1, on the reverse strand, counting down.
TATGAAGGGAATAGTCTGGTACACATTGCGCTACGAAAAAAGGAAGTACCCCATGAGTTCCGTGTACGGGAGGGTGGGCATACGTGGACCTACTGGCGTCAGTCGCTTCCAACGGTTCTGGAGTTTGTTTCACAGGCTTTTCATCAGTATTAAAAAAACATGGTTCAGGATGTTTTACCGGGGATCAGGCAATTTGACCTGACTGGAAAAACGGCGATCGTTACCGGCGGCTCCAAAGGCCTGGGCCTTGCTATGGCGGCTGGCCTGGCATCCGCCGGTGCCGATATTTTGCTCGTCAACAGAAGCGCTGTGGATGGGGAACGGAGTGCTGCTGAGTTATGCATCTCATTTGGGACGCGTGTCATTTCGTTCGCGGCTGATATTACCAGCCAGGAACAGACAGAGGCCATGGTGCGGTTCGCATTGGACGGTTTCGGCAAGATCGATATTCTCATTAACAGCGCTGGTATTAACATTCGGGGCCCTATTGATGAGATCTCCGCGTCGGACTTCAAGCAAGTGATGGATGTCAATGTGAATGGCACCTGGCTGGCTTCGCGGGCTGTAACGCCAGTTATGAAATCACAACGAAGCGGACGTATTATTAATGTGGCCAGCACGCTGGGACTTGTCGGTCTTGCCAACCGTACTCCTTACACTGCCAGCAAAGGAGCGGTGGTGCAGATGACCCGGGCGCTCGCCCTCGAACTCGCCCCGTATAACATCATGGTCAACGCGATATGCCCCGGTCCGTTTTTGACGGAAATGAATATTCCTATTGCCGAAAGTGACGATGCCCGCAACATCATTCTGGGTGCTACCGCCTTGCAGCGTTGGGGCCACCTGAAAGAAATTCAGGGCGCGGCAATATTCCTTGCCAGCGAGGCCGCCAGTTATATGGTTGGGTCAATCCTGGCAGTAGATGGCGGCTGGACTGCCCGTTGAAATACATGCCGTTTCAGGCAGAATATAACTTTTACAATATACGTCACCGATCAACCCTTCTTTTTTCAGACCCCTGAAAGAAGTAGGGTTAAGATCATGTTAGTATATGCAAATATTCAGCTGATATGTGTTAGGGCGCCAATTAGGGCTGTTTTTAAAATAATTCACACATGCCGCAACTTCCCGGATTTGCGCAAAACGTATAGAGACCGGTTACTGATATACGTTAAGTAACTGTTGGTTATTTTCTAAGAAAACATATTCAAAAAGCGGGAATGCTTGTTTATGTAAATAATTTCATATCTTTTTGTACATCCGGTTAGTCCAAAGCTTCAATAGGGTATAACCGGATAACAAAATGTAACATTTTCGTGTTACACACCTCCCACAGGATATAAGATTGAACGAAGGGGATCTTTATGACTTAGCGTCAATAGGATCTTTTGATGTCTTTTTTGCAAGAATTGTGTAGTTGCGACACATTGCTTCGGAGGTGTAAAATGGGTAAGGTAAAGGCGATTAAACGGGGAGGTAAGTATGGTTTAACGGACAGTTTTTTTTCAATTTTTCTATTTTTTTATCTACTATCTATACTAATCTATGAGGATTTCTGAACGGGAAAAGCACCGAAACCTAACACGGTACTTTTATTCCCTTCTGTTGACCCTAATGGTCATGACCGGTGCATACGCTCAGGATGTAACGGTGAAGGGGAAAGTCAATGATGAGCAAGGACAAGGATTGCCGGGGGTGAGTGTGGTGGTGAAGGGAACGTCGGTCGGGACGGTAACCGATCTGGAAGGTAATTACACGGTGAATGCACCGGGTTCAAGTACAATCGTTTTTTCGTTTATCGGGTACATCACCCAGGAGATTCCACTTGGTAACAAAACGAGCCTGGATGTAAAGATGCTTACCGACACCAAAGCGCTGGATGAAGTGGTGGTGGTAGGTTACGGTACTGCAAAAAAGGCGACATTAACAGGTTCAGTAACTGCTGTAAAAGGTGCTGAACTACAAAAAGCGCCTGCTACGAACCTTTCCAACTCGCTGGGCGGACGTCTGCCGGGCGTTTCGGCGGTTCAGTCGAGCGGTGAGCCAGGATATGACGGGTCGGCGATCCGTATCCGTGGTACCAACTCGCTTGGAAACAGCAATGCGCTGATTGTAGTGGATGGTGTACCTAACCGTAGTGGCGGTTTGGATCGTCTCAATCCTGCCGACATCGAGAGTATCTCGGTTTTGAAGGATGCGGCCGCCGCGATTTACGGTTCACGCGCGGGTAACGGGGTTATCCTTATTACTACCAAACGCGGAAAAACCGGTAAGCCACAGCTTTCGTACGACCTGAACCTGGGTATCGGTCAGCCGACCCGCACGCCACAGATGTCGAATGCAGCGGAATATGCGACCATCCGTAACGAATTGCAGATCTATGATAACCTGCCCGTTGACCAGTGGGGCGGCGCATTACAAGGCTTCAACACGAACGGTTCTTACAGGCGGACTGACAATCAGAACGTGTTGAGCGCAGTTTTCACACCGACGGATTTACAGAAATTCCGTGATGGTTCCGATCCATTGATCCACCCCAATACCGACTGGTATGGCAGTGTGATCCGCAACTGGTCGCCACAGCAACGTCACAACCTGCAATTGACCGGTGGAAGCGAGAATATCAAATATCTTGCATCACTCGGATACATCAACCAGGAAGGTAACTATGTGAATTCGGCGACAGGTTATAAGCAGTACGATATGCGTATTAACCTGGACACGAAGATCAATAAATACGTAAGTGCCAACCTTGGCGTTACAATGCGTGAGGAATTCCGTCGCTTTCCTAACGGCGGTGGCGCGGGTGATATCTTCCGTATGCTGATGCGCGGTAAACCAACCGAAATAGCTATCTGGCCGGACGGACGCCCGGGTCCTGACATCGAAAATGGTCAGAACCCTGCCGTAATTACTACCAACACGACAGGCTATAACAACGATAAGCGCGACTACATTCAGACCAACGGTACATTGGACATCCTGATTCCGGGCGTTGATGGTCTGAAAGTAACGGCAATGGCAGCAATCGATAAGCAAATGCGTCGTCAGAAGTCGTTTCAGAAACCATGGACCTTGTATTTCTGGGACAAGAAAACGTTTGAAGCTGACGGTGTGACCCCGTTCCTGACCGGAACCGTGCGTTCTACGTTCAGCGATCCACGTTTGACAGAAACTTCTTCTCAAGAGCTATCTATTCAGCTGACCGGCCAGGTTTCTTACGAGAAATCTATCAACTCGCACAACTTCAATGTAATGGCGGGTGTTCAGCGTGAGACTGTGGATGCGGACGGGTTCTTTGCATACCGTCGTTATTTCATCTCTCCTGTTGTTGACCAGCTTTTCGCGGGTGGTACACCCGAGCAGAATATCGGCAACTCGGGTACAAATAATGGAGATCTTTACAAGCGCGCACGTTTGAGCTTTTTTGGCCGCGCTGGTTATAACTTCAAAGAAAAATACCTTGCTGAATTCCTGTGGCGTTATGACGGATCGTATGTATTCCCTAAGGATGGCCGTTTCGGTTTCTTCCCGGGCGTATCTGCGGGATGGCGTGTGTCTGAGGAGGATTTCTGGAAAAACAATATCCATTTTGTCAATAACGTAAAGCTGCGTGCATCATGGGGACAAATGGGAGCGGAGCCTTACCTTCTCGGAACGGAAACCCTTGCAGAATATCAATATCTGAATACTATGGGTTTTGGATCTTACATTATCAACGATCAGGTTGCCAAAACTTTGCTTGAAACACGCGTGGTAAACCCGAACTTCACCTGGGAAGTGGCCAACAACACCAACTTCGGTATCGAGGGAACACTTTGGAAGGACCGCATTGCATTTGAATTCGATTATTTCATCAATAACCGTTCAAATATCCTGATCCCGAAAACTGGTTCGACGCCTTCAAGCGCCGGTATCGATGGAAAACTTCCTCCTCAAAACCTTGGTAAGCTTCAAAACAAGGGTTGGGAATTCAAGCTGAGCTATGATGGAAGCAGCGACAACTTCACTTATTCGATCGGTGTGAATGGAGGTTATGCCAAGAACAAGATCAAATACTGGGATGAAACGCCAGGCGCGCCATCTTATCAGCGCACCACAGGAAAGCCTTACAATGCATTCCTTGCCTACCAGTATGACGGTGTTTTCAAAGATCAGGGTGAAATCGATGCAAACAAGCTGGACTACAGCGGTATCACGGGCTCACTTCGTCCGGGTGACATGAAGTTCAAGGATATCAATGGTGATAACAAAATTACAGCTGACGACAAAGTTCGTTCAGAGAAGACCAACCGCCCTCAGTTCACCGGTGGTATGAACATCAACCTGGGCTATAAAGCCTTTGATCTTTCGATCCTGTTCCAGGGAACGCTGGGAGGGTTGCAGTACATCGGACAAACTGAATCCGGTGACATTGGTAACTACCTGAAATATGCTTATGATCACCGTTGGACGATCGACAATCCAAGTTCGACAGAACCACGTCTTGCCAACCGTAACAATACCTATTACACCAATTTCGATAATGCAGGTGCTAACACTTACTATCTGAAAAGCAATAATTACCTGCGTTTGAAAAACATCGAGTTTGGGTATAACCTGCCATCAGAGATCGGCTCGAAAATAGGTGTAGGTAATCTGAGACTTTACGTAAATGCGCTCAACCTGTTCACAATTGACAAGATCAAGATCTGGGACCCGGAAGCGACATCATCTAACGGACAATACTACCCGCAGTCGCGAGTGCTTAATGCAGGTGTACGTGTAACTTTTTAAGATTAAAATAATGAAATTGATTCATAAAAACTGGATTTTCACAGCAGCGCTGGCCACAATCGGTCTGGCTTCCTGCGACACTGATTTTCTCGACGTAACCCCGCCAACCGAAATCCCGACCGAAGAGGTTTGGAAAGATGGTGCGCTCGCAGAAGGATTTGTTACCGGTATCTACCAGGGTCTTCAGCAAGGTGGTTTCAGCGAGCAAATGCTTGCTTCCCTCACGGACGAAGCGGTATTTACCCACACTGGCCGTAACATCAACACCGTTAACGAAGGTAGTTTGAGCCCTTCCAATTTGGGGTGGGTTGATGATACCTACGGCTGGGGACCGATGTACACCCGTATCCGCGCTACTAACCAGGCGATTCAAAACCTGCCTACGTCAACGTTTGCAGACGAGACTCTGAAGACACGGTTAAAAGGCGAGGCATATTTCCTTCGCGCCTATTATTATCAGCAACTGGTGCGTTACTACGGCGCGGTGCCCATTATAAAAAGAGTATATGCGTTGAATGAAGACTATTCGGTGCCCCGCAATACTTTCGATGAATGTGTAAAACAGATTGTAAGCGATTGCGATAGTGCTGCCTTGTTGCTAAAAGGAAAAGCGGAGCAGAAAGGCCGTGCTACCGAAGTGGCGGCATTGGCATTGAAATCCCGCATATTGCTTTACGCTGCAAGTGACCTGCACGACATCCCGACGGCGAAAGCGAAGTCAGCCGTGATCGGTGCTTATCCGAACCCTGAATTCCTGGGGTACCTTACTGGTGACCGTAAGGCACGGTGGCAGGCCGCACAAACTGCTGCAAAGGCAGCTTTGGATGCAAGCAACGGAGGTTACAAGCTGAACCTGACTGCGCCGGTAACAGCAGAGCAAGGTAAGATTAACTACATTTCTGTCGCAATGGCCGGATACAGTGCCGACAAGACGCTGGATGCTTCCGGTGGCAGCGAGATCATTTTCGGACGTTATTTTTCGGCTAGCCAGACCTCGGATGGTGCGCGTCAGACGGGTCTGAACAACGGACCTAACGGCTACCACAACTGGGCTGGTAACACGCCTATCGGGTTGTTGGTGGATGATTATGAAATGATGGACGGAACGCCGTTCAAATGGACTAATCCTACTCACAAAGCAAGTCCATACACGAATCGCGATCCACGTTTCTACGCGACTGTAATGTATGACGGTGCGCCCTGGAAGCCTCGTCCTTCGGATGCGAAAGATCCAGCAAACCAGATACAAACTGGCTCGTATGATCTTTTGGATGAAAAAGGCGCTTTGTTCAATCGTAAAGGACTCGATACCCGCAGCAGCAGCATTGAAGACTGGAATGGAAGCCGCACCGGTTACTACATGCGCAAGTTTATCGATCCGAACCCTGCATTGTATGACAACACCGACCGTCAGAACATCCCATGGCCTTTCTTCCGCGTGACCGAAGTGGTGTTCAACTACATTGAAGCAAGTATCGAATTGGGCCAGGAAGCAGTTGCTCTGGAATGGCTTAACAAGATCCGTTTCCGTGCTGGTATGCCAGCATTGAAAGTGTCAGGAACAGCACTGAGAGACGCATACCGCCACGAGAAGCGTATTGAAATGGCTTATGAAGAGCAACGGTACCATGATGCACGCCGCTGGATGATCGCCCCTACAACTTTGGGCCGTCCATTGCAGTACATTACTGTGATCGGTAAATTCAAAGCTGGCAAATCCATGAAGGAGCCTTACCACTACGATACAACCGTGTACGACTACACTTACACCCCGGTGGAAGAGAAGTCACACGAAAACCGCAAATGGGTAGATAAGATGTATTTCCGCCCGTTCAGCCGCGACGAAATAAACCGTAATGCGAAGCTGGTGCAAAACCCCGGCTACGATAAATAAGATGTAGGTTCTTATATATCAAGAGGCTCTATTACAGGCCCGTACTTGCAAAGGTACGGGCCTTTTTATGTAAAAAAATGGTGAATTGTGGAGACATATTCCCACAAAACGTGGAGATTGATAAACACTTGTCTTGGGTCAAGTTATTTCATTATATCCTGAAAATCAATAAGTTGCTGGTTTTGGCACAATACTGTTGAAAGAGAAGCAACAGTGCGAATGCACGAGAGTCCAACCTTAATAATTGTCTAAAAAACAAAGATTATGAAAAAGCTAGTAGTATCGGCATTGGCCCTGACACTCATTTCTTTTGCTTCTGTACAAGCTCAAACGACAGAAAAGTCTGAGTCGCATGCGACGCATCAGGCAACGACGCAAAAGGAGGGTAAAGAAGAAAAAGTGGCAGTAAAGCCGGAAGATCTGCCCGAGGGTATCAAGAAAACGATCAAGGGCGAGGAGTTTACCGGATGGACCGTGAAAAAGGCCTATCTGGTAACCGAAGAAGGCAATAAGCAATATTACGAACTTCAGGTAGCGAAAGGCAAAGAGAGTGCCCGAGTGAAACTAGATAAGGACGGAAACAATGTAGGATAACCATAGTACTCCTTCATTATTTCAGTGATTGGGCCGGAGAAATCCGGCTTTTTTTGTTGCCCGGCACTTCATAACTTTAACACCGCTTTTTTACCTGTACGTTTACTTCTTTGATTCGGATGCTGCGTTCCTTACCCTCATTGTTATTTTCCTGCCTGGCTTTGCCGGTTTTGTTAAATTGTGCCGGAAGTAAAAAATCTCAGGCAACGCAGCTTGTTTCTGGCAGTGACGACGGCAAGGAGCTGTTTACGACGCATTGCGTGTCCTGTCATGCAATGGAGAATGAAGAAATCGGGCCAAGGTTGGGCGGGGTTACCAGCCTGCTTTCGGAAAAGGAATTGGTGGCATTTGTGAAAAATCCTGGCCAGGCGATCGAATCGGGCAATGCGAGGGCGGTGGGATTGTCCAAACGCTATAAGATGATTATGCCTCCTTTTGATTTTTTGAAAGACGACGAGATCAAAGCTATTCTGAGCTATGTGGCAGCCGAGACAAAGCTTCACAACATTGCGCCCTTGGAAGTTAAGGTGCACGAAAGCGGCCCGGCCGCCAGACTTGCAGCGCCGGTAATGAAGTCGGACCTGAGGATCGAACTGGAAGATTTTGTAACGATCCCGGCTTCGGCGGAGAAAATGCCCCGTACACGCATTGCCAACATGCGCCCGCACCCGGCACACGACGGTTCATTATTTGTAAGTGACCAACGCGGTATTATTTATAAGATTGACGGGCAGAAGAACATTACAGAATTTCTGGATTTAAGACCACTTGTTGAAAATTTTGTCAACGAACCAGGACTTGGGACGGGGCTTGGAAGTTTCGCGTTTCATCCGGATTATCTCAGCAACGGTCTTATCTACATTACGCATACCGAGTCGTTCAAAGGCAAGCCCGCCGATTACCAATATGACGATTCGGTGAAAGTCGCATTGCAGTGGGTTGTTTCGGAATGGAAAGCGGTCGATCCCCAAAGTCCGGTTTTCAAAGGGAACAGACGGGAGCTCATCCGGATCAACGTACCGAATGTGGTCCATGGTACGCAGGATATCGGTTTTGCGCCCGGGCTTAAAAAAGGTGACCGGGATTACGGATTGCTCTACATTGGCACCGGAGATGGGGGCTCGACGATCAGTAAACATCCCGAGCTTTGCCACAAACTGACTTCATTGCTAGGTACCATTATCCGGATTGATCCGCTTGGAAGAAACAGCAGCAATGGCAGGTATGGCATTCCCGAAGACAACCCTTTCATGAAAGAAATCAATCCAGCCGTTTTTAAGGAAATATACGCCTATGGGTTTCGAAATCCGCACCGCTTGGCCTGGCATGATGGCAACCTGTTCAGTGCGGAGGTGGGCGAGTCTAATTTTGAAGAAGTTAATGTGATTATAAAAGGTGGTGACTACGGCTGGAATGTGCGGGAGGGTAATTATGGCATCTCATCCAAGGACCTCAAGAACGTATACCCCGTGCCGGATGCAGGTAATTTTTTCAAGCCATTCCTTATTTATGACCACCTGGATGGCAATGCGATCAGCGGCGGGTCCGTCTATGAAGGAAGCATCAGCGCTTTAAAGGATAAATACATCTTTGGTGATATAGTCAACGGAAGAATATTCTATGCCCATATCACTAAAGCGCTCACTGATTCCACCGTCCATGAATTGGGTATTGTCAGCAATGCAAAAGATACCGACCTGATGCAAATGTCCGGCTCAAAAAGAGTAGACCTGCGCATTGAGTACGATCCGTTCACTAAGGAAATGTATATGATGACCAAAAGTGACGGAAAAATCAGGCGTATCAGCAAAGCCTTTCTTTCCACTGTGCATTGATTCTCCTTTGCTCGTTTACAACTGCCGTTAGATAATTGAATTGTCCTGATTATCAGAAGCCGCGTTAATTTGTGGCTCTTTAAAACAATCACCAAATCAGGACTTAACGCAATGGCAAATGTAAAAACGGTAATCGATCAATGGTCGGTTAAAGATCTCGAAGACAATTCTTCTATCAATGTGTTGGTTGAAAGCTGCACAGAGCTGGGCAACAACGCGCAGCCGGGCATTCAGACGATGTGTATGGGCCACTTCGTCACTTTTGAACCCAGTATTGTTGAACAATGGGCTTATAAGGCAGGGAAGCAGGACGTAACTGAATACCTGCTTGAAGACAAATCCTGGATGGTCCACGACGATCAGTATGTCAAATATTATCTGGTGCTTGGCACGCCGCTCAAAGCGAGGATAACTGTAAAAACACGCAGTTCGAAACCTACAACCAGGGATTATGAACTTCCCTTTGAAGTATAGTAGCCAAGCCTTTATTTTTCAAATCACTTACACACCTATGATCAAACTAGCCTATTACGGATTGCTGTCGGCCTGCGCCATCATTTTGTTGGCTTCTGTTATTTATTATCTGGTAAAGCCAGCTCCAACCGGTGACAGCTCGGTCGGATGGGCGACGGGCATCATTTACCTGGCTGCACTTGCCGGCATTGTCCTGGTAGCTGCACTATTCTGGCGCAACAAAACGGTCGGGCTCATTATCCTTTGCCTGCCGTTGCTGTTCCTGGCTCTGCCTACATTAAAGGGACGATTGACAGACCTTTACGCCTGGCTGCCGACCTCCCGAGCGGCGCCACTCACGCTGCACATCGCCAACAACACGCGAGCGCTGGTCAATGTCAAGATTGAATGCTGGTTCGGCGGTAAGGATAGCGATCAGCATTCACTATATAAAACACTCGAATTTACCTCCAAACCACTGGCAGTGGATCAGCACAAATTATCTGATTATGACGCAGGACTGCTTTCAACCAAATCCGGTTTCGTCCGTATTGTATTTTACGAATGCACGCAGGAAACCGGCAATGGTTATACCTACGTCCGCGAAATACAGCCTTCGATGCATTTTCAGGATGTCCCCATAACGGAGTTTCAGAAGAAGGATTTTCTAATCGCTATCGACGGGGAAAAAAATTCGGATGCCTTTAAATCCGAAGTGACCCGCCTGAAAAGGGACAGCATGTACACCAATGGAGCATTTTAGACCTTCCTTCCTCACATGGAACTGACAATCCTTAAAATCATTGACTCGCCGGTCGAAGGCCGGAACCAGTCCATTTGGGCCTGGCAAGCACAGGACGTTTTCGTTTTGGCTGACCGCTGGAAGGTTTTAAAAATGACCCAGAAGGCTGAACTGCAAACAATTTGGGAGACGGACGAAGAAGAGGTCGGATATGCTATGAAGGGAATCTGCGACGACCGGCTGCCCGAAGCGTTGTTTGAAGAAATCGTTGAAACGGGGATAGCCGGATTCGGTCTGCTTGGCAAGTTGCAAAACAAAATGATCGACCGTCCCAATGGTTCGGAATCTGTGATGGAAATGGTAAACCAATTCGGACCTTTCGACCGGTTTTTGCCGCTAAGGGCCCATCAAAATGCAATCATACTTCTTGGCAAGAAATCGATTTCTTTGGCAAGCCTGACAGATGCTGGTTTAGCGGCCGGAAATGCCATCAAAACGAAAGGTAAAGACCCTCTGGCAATATGCCTTCATCCGGAAAAAAACATGCTGATATATGGCACCAATTATGGCGAGCTTTATGCGCAGCTTTTTCAGCAGACTGGTTTTGGTAAAACAATTAAGATTGATAACCTGCAAAAGCCATGTTTTCAGGTCGCCTTTTATGAGAACGGAAGCAAGCTGGTAGCTTGCGGAATGGGTTTTGTTAAAACCTATGCCTTTGCGGGTGAAAAGTTTACAGAGACAGCATTCATCCAGACGGCGGCACGGTCCTTTGAAATTGCGGACGAGCATTTGCTTCTGAATAAAGGTGCGCAAGGCATTGCCGTTTTCAAAATGGGAGAGAACCTTCAAAAAGTAGCTTCAATCGACTTGCCTTTTTCCATTGACCGGATCAAGTATCTAAACACTGCAAAGGTACTTTTGGCAACATCGAATCCCTCGGCAAAAATGAGCCTGATTAGCTGCCAGTTCGAATAATCACAAATAGAGTTTGACCATCTCCCGCCAGTAGCGCGGCCTGTGTGCCTCTTCCTCCCAGATATATAACCGGTGAGGCACACAGATCTTGTTCAGGGAATCGCTCAAATGCATATTGTTATCTAAAAAAGTGTCTTCACGGCCCACCACCAGCGTGATGTCGAGCTTACGAAGCTGTTTGAGCAGTTTGGGATCGGAGATTTTTGGGATAAAGTGATTGGGCATATTATAATAGATATTCTCATCAAAATAGCCCTCGAAGAGATCTGCAAAATAGGGTAGCGGCTTGGTTAGATCATACCTGGCGCTCATTCCAACCACTTTTGTGAATACTGACGGATGTTTCAATGTGATGTTAACGGCGTGATAACCACCCAGACTGCAACCCGCTGCGACGAGTTGCTTGTTTTCGTTCTGCTTTCGGATAAACGGAACAACTTCTTCGAGAATATACCGCTCGTAGGCCATATGCCTGACAATGCGCATGGGCGGGGCTGCTTGCGAATAAAAACTCTCACTATCGATGCTGTCCACACAATAGACCTGGATTTCTCCCGCATCGATCTTCTCCTTCATGGCGTCAATGACCCGCCAGTTTTCAAAATCGTAGAAATGCGCCGAACGCGTCGGGAAAAAGATAACCGGCGTTCCTGAATGGCCAAATACCAGCATCTCCATCGATCTGTCTAAAACCGGACTGAACCATTTGTGATATGCCCTTTCCATGACAAGATCGGTTTACGGTGTTTGTTGAAGGACTTTCGAAGTAATATTAGAATTCAAATTGTCAGTAATGATTTTTTTCCAGAGCGCATAGCCATCGACGCTAAGATGCAGCCCATCCGCCTCAAAGAGCGATTTTTTTGGGTAACCCTGGTAGTTGACCATATGTGGAAAAATGTCGATGTAATGCTGAAAAGTGTCTTTTTCAGTCTCTTCACGTATGAGCGTGTTAGCGAGCTTAATGGAATGTATGATCTCCCAACGTTGCAGGCTAGGCTTAATGGAGACGTAAAAGCAGGGGATATTACCAAAGTTCGCCCGGATTAGTCCGATCAGCTGGCGGTAAAACAGCAGGACTTCCGAAGGGTGCCTGCCATCGCCGAGGTCATTGTCCCCCGCGTAGATGACAAACCTCTGGACAGATTTGACCGGGAGGATGATGCGTTCAAAGAACCAGACGCAGGCGGCCAGCGTAGATCCGCCGAACCCGAGATTGACCGGTTTGAATTGCTCGAAATCCTGATAAATACTTGTCCATAATGTAAAGCTTGAACTACCGTAGAATATCGTTTCCGGCGCGTAGCTTAATGCTAATCTTTCTTTCTCAACCCTTACGACTTCATCTTCATACCAAATCATATACCGGATTACAGGTGTTATTTTTCAAAAATAGGGAAGTGAGATTAACTCAGAATTAAATTAGGATAACCTAATGAATTAATCCGCTCTTTATAGAAGATAATTTTTCACTTGTTGGTTACAACCATTTATTGTGCTATTGTTTCTTCTTATCGTAATTAAAAGCACTATTGGCATGAAAAGAACGATTTTATTTGCTTTGATCTGGGTTGCGGCGATGGCCTGCGACAAAAAAGAAGATGCAAACCCACAACCGGAACTCAACTCGATCAGCGTTCCTTACCGTCAGATGACTTCCATACCAACATCGGGAAGCGATCTCAAAGTACAACTCAAAGAAGTAAATGACAGCCGCTGTCCGATCAATGCGGACTGCATTTCAGCAGGATCCGCTAAGTTGACATTGACAGTGTCCGACGCCTCAAATCAAGTCGATGTAAGTATGGATTTTAAGGGCGAGCCCAAATCCAACACGCAGGCGTTTACTTTAAGTGGCGTGAATTATGTTCTCAGCGTAAGCGAAGTACTTCCTTACCCGGAACTTTTCAAAACGCCTAAGCTGGAAGATTATAAAATTGGGGTATCGATAGAAAGAAAGTAATAGATTCAGATTTGGTGTGAAGTGCAGCAAAAGGAGTCAGGTTTTTCCTGGTTCCTTTTCTCATTTTTGGTCAAAGCCAGGCGCGTCTATCTGATTTGTTCGTAACTTGAAGCCAACAAAAAGCGAGAATGAATGTAATGAAGCATATTTTTACAAGGCGGGAAGTTTTGACGGGCCTGGCAGCGGCCGGCGGCGCAATGCTGATTGATCCGTTTTCGTCTTTGGCAAAAAACGACGGCAAGATGATTTTGACCAGAAAAATACCTTCAACCGGAGAATTGCTGCCAGCCGTAGGACTGGGTTCCTGGCAACAGTTCGATGTCGGGACAGATCCACGGGACCGGGCGCCGTTAAAGGAAGTTCTGCAAAAAATGAATGAGATGGGCGGAAAAGTGATCGACGCCTCGCCTATGTATGGGCGCGCAGAGCAGGTAATCGGAGATTTGTCGGCCGAACTGCAACTGAACGACCAGTTTTTCTTTGCCACAAAAGTGTGGACGACGGGCAAACAGGAGGGAATCGACCAGATGAATGCATCGTTCCGAAAAATGAAGCGGAAGACTATCGATCTCATGCAGGTACACAACCTTCAGGACTGGGAAACGCATCTGGCTACATTGAAGGACTGGAAAGCGGAAGGCAGAATCAGGTATGTTGGCATTACACATTATACCGATGCAGCTCACACGCGTTTGGAGCAGATCGTTAAGTCCAAAGCGGTCGACTTTGTGCAGTTCAACTATTCGATCCGGTCGAGAAATGCGGAGAAGAGCCTGCTGGCCGCAGCGCGAGACAATAACGTGGCGGTAATCATCAATGAGCCGTTCGAGCAGGGCGCCCTATTCCGGGCGGTAAAGGGAAAAGAGCTGCCGGGATGGGCAAGCGATTACGATATCAAAACGTGGGCGCAGTTTTTTCTGAAATATATCCTGAGCAATGCTTCCGTGACCTGTGTGATACCAGGTACTTCCGATGTGAAGCACCTGGTCGACAACCTTTCAGCAGGAACCGGGCGGCTCCCGGATGAGGCTGGCAGAAAGAAAATGCTTGCAGCCATTCAGGCGTTTTAGCCGTTATTCCAAAGCGAATGCGACGTATTGGTTACCCTTTTTTGTTCCGAGCTTGGTGCCGCCACATGCGATGACCACATATTGCTTTCCATTTACTTCATAAGTGGAAGGTGTTGCAAATCCGGCGGCCGGAAGCATTGTTTCCCATAGCAATTTTCCTGTCTTTTTATCAAACGCGCGGAATTTGCCATCTTTGGTGGCGGCAATAAAGAGCAGACCGGAGGCAGTCACAACCGGCCCTCCATAGTTCTCAGTACCCGTCGTGGGAACGCCTTTCGCTTTGAGAGACTCCACTTCCCCGAACGGGATTTTCCAGAGATATTCACCCGTATTCAAATCAATAGCATTCAATGTGCCCCAGGGAGGTGAGATAGCGGGCAGACCGTTCGCATCCAGGAACTTATTGTACCCGGTGCTCTGGTATGGCAGGTAGGTTTTATGAGACTCGGGGACAGCGGATACCGCTTCCACTTTTTCATCACCAAAAAGAAATGCAACCAGCGCCTGTTTTTCTTCGGCTGAAAGCATCGTAAAGCCCGGCATCATGCCTTTGCCAGATGTTAAAAGCTGACTCACATACGGTCTGTCGCGGCGGGTTCCGATGTCAATGAGCGAGGGATAACCGCTTTTTGCATTACCCTTGCGCTGCGGGCCGTGGCAGGTAACGCAATAAGTCGTGTAAACCTTTTCGCCCGGACTCAGATTGGACATTTCACTGGCTTTCGGCGTATCTTTCATGGTAAGGATCCACGGCATTTCATTGCTGTTTACATACAAAATCCCCTCGCTCGGATCGGCAGCTGCGCCTCCCCATTCTGCTCCACCGTCAAAGCCTGGCAGAATCACTGTGCCTTCCTTACTTGGCGCTGCAAATAATGCTTTCTTGTAGTTTCTGAATTTAATGACCAATGAGTCGTGATCAGGCGCATGTCGGCTGATGTCTTTTTCGGTCAATGTATAGGCCTGCCGGGCATAGGGAGCAGGTTTCGATGGTACTGGCTGCGTGGGCCAGGGAAATTCCCCTGGTAATGCGTTTTTCGGGGCGGCCACCTCACGGATGGGGAATAGTGGTTTGCCGCTCACCCGGTCGAAGATGAAAACATATCCCTGCTTGCTGACCTGCGCCACAGCGTCTATTTTCTTGCCGTTTTTCGTGATAGTGATCAGGTTAGGGGGCGCAGGCAGGTCCCTGTCCCACATATCATGGTGCATGGTTTGAAAATGCCATAGCCGCTTGCCGGTGCGCGCGTCGAGTGCCAGCAGACAGTTGGCGAACAGGTTGGCGCCTTTTCGCTTACCGCCGTAAAAATCGTATCCGGCAGATCCAGTGGGAACATATAATATGCCGCGTTTCCGGTCAATGGCCGTACCGGCCCAGTTGTTGGCAGCGCCGGTAAATGTGTTTTTGTAGGCATCGGGCGGGAATGTTTCGTAGCCATATTCGCCCGGGTAAGGAATGGTATGAAACGTCCAGGCGAGCTTGCCGGTCCGCACATTGAATGCCCTCAGATCACCGGGCGCCGCATCTGAATCTTCGGAAAGCCTGACAGGCATGATGATCAGATCTTCAAAAATAGTCCCGGGCGTATTGGACACCAGGTATTTTTTCATCGCAACCTCAGGCAGTCCTGTATGCAGATCCACGCGGCCGTTTTCACCAAAACTTTCGATCACTTTCCCCGTACGGGCGTCGAGCGCGTACAGGTAGGAGCCCATTGCGTGCAAAATTCTTTTATCCTCGCCATCTTCCCAGTAGGTTAACCCGCGGCTGGTATTAGAGCCGTTTTTAGATTTGTCCCCAAATAGCCAGATTTGCTTTCCGGTCGCGGCGTCCAGGGCAAATGCCTGCACGGTTGATGTTACACCATACAACACACCATCGACGATGATGGGGTTTACTTGCGTCTGACCCGAGTCGGGCATCGAGTAGGTCCAGGCTACTTTTAGGTTTTTTACATTCTCCGGATTGATCTGTGTCAATGGCGAATAGTGGTTCCGGCCGGGGCCGCCCAGGTATTCAGACCATTCACGGTCGGAGGCATCACGGTCAGACAAAGTGGTTGCGCCGGCCAGGATCAGTGCCAGGCCGGCAATGTACAGCGATAGAGGCTTGAACATATAAGGGGTTTTTATTCGAATTTGGTATTGATCGTTTTGCCGGGCCACGAGTCGGTTCTGAACGAGCTTGCCGGAAAACCGTCTGTATTGAACAGATTGGCGTCCTCTGGCGCATCAGCCCAGCCGTACCGCACCGCAACTGGTTTGGAAACCTTCGGACTGAAAACCAGCACAGTATTTCCCTGTATTTCAGCCTGGGCGTAGTGAAACACCTTATCCTCGCCGGCCACTTCGAAGCCTTTGAGGTAGCCATAGCGGTCTTTTACAATCAGCCCGTTTTCTGCATTTTTGAAGGTGATGACGGCTGTCCCATTGTTTACCGTCATTTGGTCATATAAAGGAGAAGCATAAGGGATATTCTGGCCATAATCCATTTTCAGGGCATTGGTAGCGAGCCTGTGAGCTACATCTTGTTTGTTGGTAGGGTGAATGTCGTTGGGGTCGCCGACATCGGTGCATACCGCCATTCCGGTTTTTGGGAGGCTGAGGGTCATATTCTGCGCTTCGCGGAGTTCCGCCCAGCCGCTACCTTTGTTGCTGTCATTGTCTTTTCCAAAACTAGATAATTGCACCCAGTAAAACGAAAAGTCATCATTCCATCGCTTGCGCCAATCGTTGATCATCAGCGGGAAAGATTGGCGGTATTGATAAGCCCGGCCAGCATTGGCTTCACCCTGGTACCAAAGTGCCCCACGGATCCCGAAAGGCAGAAGCGGCTCGATCATGGCATTGTAGATCGTCGTGCCAACATTGTTCATCAAATGCGCATATTCATGCTTCTCTGCGAAAGAAGGCATCAGGTACCAGTCTTTGGCAAGGCTAATTTTACGGCTACCATCATCCACAAACAGATCATTTGCAGAGCCCATCATCCCAGGCCCGAACCAGGCCACGCCGACCATATTACCAGTCCGGACGACCAGGGTATTTTTGCCCTCTTTCCAGGTATTTGCAGAAACTACAATTTTTCTCGGACCTTTAACGATGCCTTCACTGACCAGTTTTCCATTAATATAAACTTCGACTGCCCCATCGTTTTCAGCCAGCGAAAGCGTTGTTTGTTTTGGTGCCAAATCTGCCGGAAGCACCACTTCTTTGGCCATATAACCTTTGCCGCGGAAGCCCATCAGGCCTTTCCAGTCCCATTGTCCGACGGCATCCGGTGTTTTTTGCCAGGTTGAAAAATTGACATCGGCGGCCAGGTATTTCTTTTCGTCTTCCCAAGTCGGCTCGTAGGAAGCATCCTTAAATAATTGCTTTTTCATTTTTTTATCCATGATCAGGTCGGCCTCTTCCCAGGTTTTGGGAAGGTTCTGCGCATAAGTGCTGAGCTCCTCGTTTGTGAGCATGGCCTGCTTGCTGATCCAGCCTTCGATCTGCGAACCGCCCCATGACGAATTCAGCAGGCCGATCGGTACATTTAATTTTTGATATAACTCCCTTGCAAAAAAGAAACCCACTGCCGTAAATCCTCCCACCGTTTCCGGCGAGGCGATTTTCCATTCCCCGGATTTAAGATCTACCTCTGGGGAGAGCGTGACCTGGTGCTCTACTTTAAAATGCCTGATCTGTGGAAAATCGGCATTTGTGCGCTCCTGATCAAAGTTTTTAGCTGCCGAAACAGGCCATTCCATATTGGATTGCCCCGAGCAAAGCCATACTTCTCCGATCAGCACATCATTCACAGACACATTTCCCGATTTGGCAGCGACTTGCAATGTATGCGGGCCGCCCGCTTCCATGGGTTTAAGGCTAACTTTCCATTTCCCAGATGCATCTGCTTTCGCCTCTGCCGACTGGCTAGCAAGCGTAACTTTCACTTTTTCACCCGCTTTCGCCCATCCCCAAACCGGGATCGGTTTTTGCCGTTGCAGGACAACATGGTCTGAAAACAGGCGGGCTAGTCTAACCTGACCAAAGCAAAAACCGGGCAAGGTTAGCAGCAGCAGAATAAGTATGCGTTTCATGTAAAGATGAAAATAGTTTAAGGTTAGCTATAAAATGTCAAAAGACACCCTATTCTACTGCAAAGTCGGTTCACTTGCAGATACATTGATTTCTGACTTACTTTGATCTTTGATGTAACCAGCCGATGATTTCAATTGTTATTTGTTCTGTCCGCCCGGACGATCTTCTCAAAGTCACTGAAAATATTGCCAGAACAATCGGGGTCGAACACGAAATCATAGCCATAGATAATCGTGTGGATCGCCGTGGGATTTGCGAGGTATATAATGAAGGGGCGCAGCGTGCAAAGTTTGATATCATTTGTTTCATGCATGAGGATATCGAGATCAAAACCCACGGATGGGGGAGTATTGCAACCGATATTTTCCATCATGATCAAAAAACCGGCATTGTTGGCGTAGCTGGTGGTGGTTACAAGGCGCTGGCTCCATCAGGTTGGTACCAGCTTGAATTTCATTCGGAAGAAAGATCCTACCAGAATGTGTTGCAGGGCTACAAATTGAATGATAAACTGGAAATCCATGCCTATCATAATCCCAGAAATGAGCGGCTAAGCAAGGTGGTTTGTGTCGACGGCCTGTGGTTCTGCACCCGACGCGATATTGCGCTCCGCTTCCCTTTCGATAGCGGAGTGCTTAAAGGTTTCCACGGCTATGACCTTGATTTTAGCCTGAGCGTATTTCCCCATTTCGACATCGTTGTAACCTATGATATTCTAATGAAGCACGATTCAGAGGGGAATTTCAACAAACAATGGCTGGATGAAATCCTGAAATTACATAAGAAGTGGAGCTTTGCCTTGCCACTGACAACCTCCGAAATGACTGCACATGACATCTACATGACCGAAAAAAGGTCATTTAAAAAGCTTGTAGAGCAGATGATGGAGTGGGAATACAGCTCCTGGCAAATACAGAAGATGCTTTGGTACAGTGCCAAGACCCAGAAGATGCCCGTCCGCGTTGTGTTCAAAGCTTTCTTGCATTTCCTGAAACTGAAATTTAATATCATTCCTCATCCGAACGCGCAAAAGACCTTGCCCATATCAGCTTAGCACGTAGTCCCCAAATCTGCCGATAAATGTAGCCGCTTTTGGTTGAGCGCTTGTATTTTGGGATGAAGAACAGATTGTCGTAATGATCGCGGATCAGACGGGCATATTCAAACGAGAAGAAGGTATCCAGCCGCTCTTCAAAAAGCGCCAAAAGCCGGTTGAGAAAGTCAGGATTTCGGTTCTTTTTGAAAGTAGCACATTGACGGATCCACTGCAGGTCTTTTTTTAGTTTCTTGATGTCGCGGTTTTCGTGATAATTCTTCTTGATCTTTTTCCGCTTGTTGAGAATGTCTGTGGAAGTGGCCGTATGCTGACGGTAGTTCACCAGGGTTTCGGGAATGCAGTCTATCGTGCCAAGATTTACCGCGACATATGCAATCCACTGGTCGTGAAAATGGTCGGGATTAAAGGGCAAAAACTCCTCTCTTAGTTCACGCCGGAAAAGGCAGCTATGTCCCGAGACGCAGTTGTAAAAGAAGAATATCTCCGGCTCACTGCCCCGGTAAAGGTTGATGATATCCGACATTTTCTTTTTAAGCAACTTTCCTTGTTCATCCATGAACGCCGAGTCATGGTAGATCAGCTTATGGTTACCAATAGCGGCAACCTGCTTGCTGATTTTCTCCGGATGCCAGGTGTCATCCTGATCGCAAAGAGCTATAAACTCGCCTTCGCACAAACTGATTGCCTTCTCGAAATTCTTCACATATCCCAGGTTGACATCGTTCTCAAAAATCCTGAATATCGGATACTTCGCTTGATATCTCCGCAGAATTTCCCGCGAACCGTCCTTACTGCCATCGTCCACCGCGACGATTTCAATGTTTGGGTAGGTCTGGCCTACCAACGAATCAAGCTGCTCTTCGAGGTATTTTTCGCCGTTATAGATACAGATAGCGATCGAAACGAGCGGGTATTGGTTATTGATGTCAGAGTGGGGTTCCATGGTCACTGTCCTATCATTTTTGCTTTCGGGCCCCACATTTTTCTGAGGGTGTAAAAAAACTTACTGGTGTTTGATTTCTTCAAAAGATGAAGCAGGATATCTCTGTGTTTCCAGATCAATAGTCCGTAACCGGTGTTAAAAAAGCCCTTGTTACGCAGCATGCTTTGATTATATAATGCAGAGAGCAACTGTTGGCTTTTGCCTGCGCACTGACGCGCACAAAGCATAAGCCAATGGCTTTCCTTTTCAAGCGCTGTTATCTTGTCCGCTGCCGTCTTTTGGACTGGGTGCAGGGCCAATATATCCGTGTTATTACCCGAATGCTGCCGGTATGAGACCAGACATTCATGCACAAAATCGATGGAGCCAAGGCAGGCAGCGTTAAAAGCAAGCCACTGGTCGTAATGAAATTCTGCCGGAAAGGGCGCCGCCTTTTCAAAAACGCCCTTCCTCATTAGAATGCTATGCCCGGAAACGCAATTCAGAAACAGGAAAGCTTCCGGCCGGTTGCCGCGGTACAGGTTCATTTTATCTGAAATGCGACGATTCATGGCCTTTCCGCTGCCGTCAATGAACTCCGAATCGTGGTACACCAGCTGATGATCGCCGATCAGCTCTGCCTGCTTTTGAAGCTTGTCTTTGTGCCAAATGTCATCCTGGTCGCATATGGCGATCAGTTCTGCACGGCAAAGACCCAGCGACTTTTCAAAATTCTTGTTATACCCCAGATTTTGATCATTGTAATAGACTGAAATGCGCCGGTCCCTGGCAGCATAACGTTCCAGAATTTCGCGTGTACCATCGGAGGAGCAGTCATCGACTACCACAAGCTCCCAGTCACGATACCGCTGATTCAGAATGGAATCCAGTTGCGCGGGCAGGAAAGCTTCGCCATTGTAGGTACACATGGCAATGGATATTGTCGGGACCACAGTCATTTTATGCTTCTGTGAACGTCTGCATATCAATCAACCGCTTGTAGAGGCCGTCATTGGCGATGAGCTGGGAATGGTTGCCTTGCTCGACGATCCTTCCTTCCTCTAATACCAGTATCATATCAGCGCTTTGGATCGTGCTGAGCCTGTGCGCGATGACAAGCGAAGTCCTGTTTTTCATCAGGTTGTTCAACGCTTCCTGTACGAGCTTTTCGGATTCGGTATCCAATGCCGAAGTAGCCTCATCTAAAAGCATGATCGGAGGGTTTTTCAGAACTGCCCTTGCAATGCAGATCCGCTGTTTTTGTCCGCCCGAAAGCTTCATACCCCTGTCACCGATGTTGCTGTCATAGCCATTTTCGGTATCCATGATGAACTCATGTGCATTGGCCACCCTTGCGGCTGCTTCCACTTGTTCCATGGTCGCATTCGGGCTGCCGAAGGCGATATTCTGGAAAATGGTGTCATTAAAAAGCATCGATTCCTGGTTCACCAGCCCGAAAAGTGCCCAGAGCGATTCCTGCTTGATCTGCTTTACATCAATGCCGTCGATCAAAACACGTCCTTCTTCGGCATCTATAAACCGCGGGAGCAAGTCCATCAAAGTGGATTTACCACCGCCGGAAGGGCCCACCAATGCGACGGTTTTCCCCTTTGGAATAGTCACATTAATGGATTTGAGGACAGGGCGCGAAGGGTAGGAGAAAGAGAGATTTTCCAGTTTGATCGAGTCATTGAACTCTTTCAGATCGATCGCGTCAGGCGCATCCTGGATTTCCGGTTTCTCATCGATCAGTTCGAGTACGCGCTCGCCGGCTGCGATACCCGCGTGAATGGTGCTGAACGAGTCGGTCAGGGCCTTGGCCGGACGCATTACTTGTGAGAAAATAGCAATATAGCCTACGAATTTAGAAACGGTGAGCTCCGACTGATTATCCAGAATAAGGGATCCGCCATATAAGACAATGATCGCAACCATGGTGACACCGAGGAATTCCGAAACCGGAGAGCTGAGTTGTTGTCGTCTGGCCATTTTGCGGCCCAGGTCCGAGTAGCGGATATTTTCCTGGTGGAATTTATTTTTGATGTCTTCCGTAGCGTTGAAAGCCTTGATGATCTTTACACCAGTCAGCGCTTCGTCAAGGTAGCTGATCATCAGCCCGAAGTAATGCTGGGCCAGCGCTGCCTGCTCTTTGAGCCTTTTGACGATTTTCGAAATCAGAAAAGCGGAGACAGGGATAACCAGGATGGCGAAAAGCGTTAGCTTGACAGAGGTGGCGAATAACATAAAGACATAGGCCAGCAGTTGAAGCGGCTCTTTGAATACCACCTGCAATGTGCCGGTAACCGAAAACTGCACGACCCCTACATCCGATGCGATTTTTGCAATAATATCCCCTTTTCTCTGATTGTTGAAATAACCTACGTGCAGGCTCATCACGCTGTCAAAAACAGTTTTACGAAGTTTTAAAAGCGTATGGATCCGGAGGTTTTCCATAATCCGCTGCGAGAAATATTTGAAGACATTGGAGAGCAATACCGAAAGCACGATCACGCCGCACACAATTTGCAAAGCTCCGTGAGGCCCGTATGTTAGATTGGCCTGCTGGGCATAATAGTTGAGCTGATTGGGTATATCAAACGCATTCTCTGGTTTTTCGATCAAAACGCCTCCTTCGCGGTTGTTGAACAACGTGCTAAGCAGAGGAACCAGAAGAGCCAGGTTCAAAGTATTGAAAATTACTCCCAGGACAGTACAAATAATATAAGGGAAGGCAAATCTGGCAATCGGTTGAGCAAAAGATAATAATCTGAAGTATGTTTTCATTCTTAAATAGTGGCACACTAATATGCCCGAAGGTAAAATAGCCGGAAATTGGATTTTTCCGGATTAACGCGCAAATTAATGCTTATCTGCCAAAGTACTGCCGCGGAAGCCAATTAATTCCCGGCATGGCACTAAGGATACGATGCCTGCCCGGGTCCAATGGTTGTAAGCGGAGTTCGAAAAATATAAAAAACAGCCGTCCATTCTGTTCGATCAACTTTTTAATAGAAGTCGTTGTTCTCTTCTGTAAGTATCCTGAGTAAAACTGCCTGTAATGATTACTAATACCGATATACCTACCATAACAGGCGACGCCGCGCCTGTCACTACCTATAAAGCGGCCAAGGCTGTGGCCGGATTGGTAGCCAGTCACTTTGAGCGCCACCATATTGCTGTAACCAAATATTATGAACAGGAGCTCGCTCCACGCCCCGATGCCCGCACCATTGAATCTGTTATAGATACCACTTTTTGGGCCAGTTTGCGGCGGGAGGAAGGCCGCTCGCCCAAAGTTTCCATTGCCTATCTGCCACCCGAGGCGGCCGAGCATCCGCTGGTTTTTGCCGAAACACTTCCGCTCAATGCAAACACGCTGGCTAAACTTGCTCCGGCGGTTGAACGCTCGGGCATTCATCTGGGCGTGTGGATAGAAAATGGCGAGCTGCGGATCTGGGGCACTACACGGGTAATTCCCGGACTGTGCTTCGTGTTGGAAGTGATCGAGCCCGGTATGCTGGTGATCAAGCACCGCAGGGTCGAAGGCTTCGGTAAATTTGTAAATGTGGCGGTATTGAAAGGCGATCAGGTCAAGATTGTCAATGAAGAAAGCCGTAAGGTGCGCGACTGTCCTTCACTAATTAATTCGCTGATGGGTTTTGCGTCCTCAAAACTATGGAGCGACTACCCGAACCTGTTGGTGCAGCTGGCCGCTTCCATGAGAAGCCATGAGCGCGGCGGTATATTGCTGGTAGTGCCCAAAGGCAACGACCAGTGGCGGCAATCGATCATTCATCCCATTACTTATCATGTGCAGCCCGCCTTTTCCGAGCTTGCGGAATTACACCGTAAATATGTGCAAGACCCCAACCCGATTACCTGGCAGAACCAGTTCAGTTCCGCAGTGCACAATATGGCCGGATTGACGGCGGTGGACGGGGCTACGATTATTAACGACAGCTACGAGCTGCTTGCATTCGGAGCGAAAATCGGGCGCGCGCCGGGCGGAAGGCCTGTTGAGGAAATGCTGACGACCGAGCCGGTGATCGGCAATGTCGGAATGGTAGTGCATCCGGTTCAGAACGGTGGTACCCGGCATTTATCAGCCGCACAGTTTGTCTACGACCAGCGCGATGCTATTGCATTGGTAGCATCCCAAGATGGCCGTTTTACGATCTTTTCATGGTCGGGTTGCGAGAATATGGTGCAGGCACACCGCGTGGATGCGCTATTGTTATAATCCGAAAGGGAATAGTTCGAGCTGCTCGGGATCCTTATGCTTGCGCGACCGGATCTCGGGCTCGTGAAAATTAGATAACGAAATCCCCAAAAGCCGCACTGCCTTACCTTCCATATCCAGCTTTTCAAGGAGTTGCTTGGCAGCGTCGGTAATGGTGTCCAAATCGCCGATGGGTTTAGGGAAAGACTGATTGCGGGTAATTTGTGTGAAATCGCTGTATTTGACTTTCAAAGTTACGGTACGCCCTTTGAGCTGGTTCTTTTCAAGACGGTTTGCGACGGTTACACCGATCCGGTCTAGCTCTTTATACATTTCATCCAGGGTAGTCAGGTCATAGGTAAAAGTATCCTCTGCCCCCAGAGATTTGGTCTCGCGGTGCGTTTGTACCTCACGGTCATCAATTCCCCTTACAATGTGATAGAAGAAATGCCCGCTTTTTCCGAACCGCGCGACGAGCTCATCTTCGGTTAATTTTTTGAGGTCTGAACCGGTAAATAGCTGCATTGCTTTCATTTTATCGGCTGTCACTTTGCCTACGCCGTGGAATTTTTCCACCGGAAGCTGGTCCATAAAGCTTTCTATTTTAGATGGACCGATGAATGTGAGCCCATCGGGTTTGTTGAGATCAGAGGCAATCTTGGCTACAAATTTATTGATAGATACCCCTGCGGAAGCCGTCAGGTTCAGCTCATCGCGGATTGCTTGTTTGATCTGCCGGGCAATTTCCATCGCCGATCCGATCTGCATTTTATCCTCGGTAACGTCCAGGTAAGCCTCATCAAGTGACAACGGTTCGATCAGATCCGTATACCGGGAAAAAATCTCCCGGATATGCCTGGAAACGGATTTGTAGACCTCAAATCTGGGATGAACAAAAATAATCTGGGGACACAATTGAATAGCCTGCCGCGAAGGCATCGCCGACCGCACGCCGAACTTACGGGCCTCGTAACTAGCCGTGGCCACTACGCCCCGCCCCGTGGGCGAACCACCCACAGCCAGTGGTTTGCCTCGGTATTCGGAGAAATCGCGCTGCTCCACAGACGCGTAAAATGCGTCCATATCAATGTGGATAATCTTGCGTACGGCTTTTGTATTTGCCCCTTCCTGCATGAGAAAACTATAACTGGTGACGTGTGGCGTTCGTTTTCAATTAAAAACAAATTAAATAATATTCAATTCGCATCACTCGGCACTTTTTTTTCGTAGTAGGTGAATAAATCCGCTGCCAGTCTGTAATTAGCGAAATAATCCATTTATATAGTTTCCTGAACGTTCCCAATGCGATATACTTTACCATTCCTGGGGCTTTTCATCACGAGCCTTCTTCTTGTCTCTGTATCCGTACTGTCGCCACTGAAAGCGCAGGATCGTTGCGGAACCATGGACCTGCTGCAAAAAAGGTTTACAGAGCGGCCAGCCCTCAAACTGATGTTCGATCAACGTGAGGTCAGGCTGAAAGAACTGATCCGGCAGCGCGTGATGTCGGGAAAGTCGCTTAAAGCAACCGGGGAAATCACCATTCCGGTTGTTTTTCATGTGGTTTTGAGCCGGCAATCTCAGGTGACCGACGCGCAGATCATGGCCCAGCTTGATACCATTAATAAAGATTATGCAGGGTTGAATGCAAGCGCGGACAGGGTACCCTCTCATTTTAAATCGCTTTTCGGGCAGTCGGGCATACAGTTTTGCCTTGCGCAGCGCACACCGCAGGACGCGCCTTCAACGGGCATCGTTAGGTATTCGACCAACCGCACATCATTTGACTACACCAATAACCTGGTCAAGCATGCCGAATCCGGCGGTGCTGACGCTTGGGACACTGACAAATACCTGAATATCTGGATATGCGATCTTTCTGGCACAACGCTGGGTTATGCTACCTTCCCCGACGACGGTGTAAAAGACGAACAGGGCGTCGCTATCGATTACGCATCGCTGCCGGGCGGTGCCACCTCGGGATTCAACCAGGGAAAGACCCTTACGCATGAACTAGGCCACTATTTTAACCTCTACCATATCTGGGGGGACGATCAGGGCGCATGTTCGGGCAGCGACCAGGTGGACGATACGCCTAACCAAAGTAATAGCACCAGCACCTGCCGCACCGGTATTGTGACAGACAACTGCACACAGTCTTCACCGGGCATTATGTATCAGAATTACATGGATTACACCCCGGATGCCTGTCTTTTGATGTTTACTAAAATGCAGGTCGCGCGAATGGAGACAGCATTTAGTACTTATCGTTCTTTACTAAGCCTGTCCAATGGCTGTACGCCTGTAAACCTCAAAGACAAGGATGCCTCCTTGAAGGCGATCCGCCAGCCTGCCCAGCGGATCTGTACCGGCGCGTTTACACCGCAGGTGACGCTGGTGAACAAGGGCAAGCAAACGCTCACCTCGGTTACGATCCACGCCGTGATCGACGACGGAACAGTCCGGAACTACAACTGGACCGGATCACTTGCCACTTATGCCGAAACAAATGTTACGCTGCCCGGCCTTACGAGCGATCAGGGCAACCATGTATTGAGCGTTTCGACCTCCAATCCGAATGGCGCCGCCGACGAAGACACTTCCAATGACGCGCTCAGCCTGGATTTCATTTATTATGAACCTTTCAATGCACCCGTTATTGAAGGTTTTGAAGGCCTGTTTCCTCCGCGAGGATGGGATATTGTTAATGAAGATGGCGGATCAACCTGGGAGAAAACGTCTTCGGCTGCTAAAACCGGTGCCTCGTCAGTGAAAATAGGCAATTTCGATAACCAGGCTGTTGGTCAGAGAGATTACCTGCGCTCACCAACGGTGAATATTGCCGGGGTCGATTCGGCTTTTGTATCGTTCCAGGTTGCGGCTGCCACTTATACCAATGCGTCTGCACAAGGCAATGTTTGGGATACACTGCAGGTGTTGATCAGCACAGATTGCGGACAGACTTACACAAGTATTTACAAAAAATGGGGGCCGTCGCTCATTACACGCAATACGGCTACCAGAACGGCATTCACGCCGGGCGTCAACGAATGGCGCAGGGAAGAGATCAATATCGGAAGCTACATTGCAGGCGGAGAAGTGCTGGTGGCGTTCCTGAATACGAACGGAAACGAAAACGACATATTCCTCGACGATATCAATATCAGGACAGTGACAATCAATCCGAACCTGAAAGAGGCTGGCTTCCTGGTTACGCCTAATCCTACCAGCGGACTGGTGTCGGTACAGTTTTACCCGCATCCGGAAAAATTGAAATCCGTATCGATTTACAATGTGGCTGGGCAGAAGGTCGCAGAGCGGTTGATCACCGGCGAGGTTGCCTCTAATGTCTATGACTTTAATCTGACCACCTATCCATCCGGTCTGTACGTAGTCAAAGCCGAATTTGAGGATAGGGTGCTGACCAAGAAAATTGTGAAGAACTGACCAGGATCAGGCTAAACAAAAACCCCTGCTTTGTGCAGGGGTTTTTGTTTTAATATATCCTTTTAACGATTACTTTGCTGTTGGTCTGGGAAATAGCAAACTCTTTTGCATTCTCATTGGGCGGCGCAATGAAGATCTGCTTTTTCTTCTTGCCGTCGGTGTTGACCCAATTGGCCGAATAGATCTCGGGCAATGTGCCTGCATAGAGCGGATGGTGGTCCGAAAACATGAATACTTCTTCCTGTTCGTAAGCCAGTTCCAGGTCACTTCCTTCAATTACATCACAAATGATCTTCAACTTGCCGCTGTCATCTTCCACCAGACCTTTTATACGGGCTTTTCCGTAGAAAGGGTCTTCTTCAAACTCCCAGCGAATATAATATTCGATTACGTTACCTATCTGGGACTCAATATAGTCGGCGGTTAGCAGTTGTTCCTGTCGCATGGTCGAAGTTGGTTTTTTACACTCCTTTAAACTAAGCAAATTTCAATCCCGTATCATGTGGGCATTTTGACAAATGTAATCGTCAGCGGGATGTTTCCAAAAATAATGGGTTCTGTTTCATGGATATTTGAAAAAATAGCCCTGCGGCCAACAGTCCGCCGTTTACGATCGGGTCACAGCATCAGGCATATACTTGTGCGGGTTAGTCAAAAAAACAGGTACTTATGGCGCGTTCCAGCAATCTGCCGGACTCCTATCAGGTGCCCGTTTTATAACTTCAGGGAACATAGCGGTATGGTTTTTGTCAGTTTTGGCTGACAAATGTTTTCCGGGACACATCGTCCTGTCACCTAGCCAAGAATAATATGAGAAAATCTCAACGAGTAAGTGAGCCTGGATACTTTTCAGGTCCGCTCATTTTTCTGAGGATCGGCTTCTTGCTACTGCCACTTTTACTAGGCAATATCTTCCGAAGTCAAGCGCAGCAGACCGCGCCGGATTCGACCCGAAAAACGAAGCCCGACACCACGGTCACACCGGCCCCGAAACCAGATTCGACACCGAACAGACCGGCCCCCGACACCCTCTCAAAGCCTAAGAATACCTCCCCCTCTTCCACTTCACCTTTGGTGAAACCAACGCAGGACTTCGACCCGCTCGTTAAACCAACTCCTCAACAAGATTCATTGAACAAAGCTGGCGCGGCAGCCAGGCCACAAACGGCTCCAACCGCCAAACCGGATAGCACATTGCCGGATTCTGGCGCCGCAGTTCGGGAAGCTGCTGCCGACGCGGGTCCCGGAGCAAGGACAATCAAGGGTGTTGTTCAGGATGATAAAGGTGTAGGAATGCCGGGAGTTGCCGTTTTGGTGAAAAACACGAAGATCCAGGCAGTTACCAACCCTGACGGCTCATTTGAAATGAAAGTACCCGCACAAGGCGGCACGCTGGTATACAGCTTTATAGGCTTTACAACCAAGGAGGTGCCCATTACCGGCCAAACCGAATATAACACCCAGCTCGTTCCCGAAGCCAAGGCACTGAAAGAAGTGGTAGTTGTCGGGTATGGCGCGCAAAGCAAGCGGGACCTGGCCAGCTCGACTTCGCGTGTCGCCGCGCAGGAATACAAATCGGCCGTGATTAATACCGTAGATCAGGCCTTACAGGGCCGGGCCACAGGCGTGCAGGTGGTCGAGACATCGGGTGAACCAGGCGCTGCTTCGGTGGTGCGGATCCGCGGTAATAACTCGCTGAGCGGCAACAATGAGCCTTTGTATGTGATTGATGGCTTTCCGATGCCGCCCTACCGCGAAGCCGGGGCCAACTTTTCCGGTGCCTACACACAAAACGGACTTTACGGTATCAATCCCAACGATATTGAAAGTATGGAGATATTGAAGGATGCTTCGGCGACGGCCATTTATGGTTCCAGAGGGGCAAATGGGGTGGTCTTGATCACCACCAAATCCGGGAAACGCGGAGAGGGCAGGGTAGAGCTTGTCAACAAGACCTCTTTCGGGCAGATCTCCAATCCGATCAAGATGATGAATTCGCAGCAATACGCCGAAGTGATCAACGAGAGCTTCCGGCTTACTGACCGTAACCCGCCCTTTGAAAATGCGGACAGTGCGCTTACCAATACGGATTGGGTAGACGCGATCACGCAGCCAAGTTTCCGGCAGGACATCACATTGAGCCTGTCCGGTGGTAGTCCAAAGTCATCCTATTATATCTCGGGGAATTACTTGAAAGAAAAAGGTACGATCATCAATTCGAACAACGACCGGGCAAGCCTTCGGATCAACCTCAACAATGAAGTCAACGATTGGTATACAGTTAAAGGCCAGTTCTCTTTCAGCAGGCAGAAAACCAACCGGGCGGTGACCGCCTCCCGCGCATGGCCAAGCTCAGGCGGGCTCATGGACGGGTTGCGCGCCGCCCCGACACTTGAAATCGACTATCTGGGGAACAACAGTCTGGGTATTCCCAACTACCAGGGCTATTATTTTTCTAACCCCTATAATGAGCTGATGGCGAAAACGGATGTGACGCAAAGCGACTATTCGATATTGAATGTGGAGAACTATTTCAAACTGGCAGAAGGGCTGCAACTGGTCGTCAGCCTAAGCGGTAATCAGAACCTCACGCGCCGGAAAGTGTTCCTGCCGCCATCGACTGCCGAAGGGAATGCTGTAAAGGGCAAGGGAAGCAACAATACCGCCAATACTTACAGTTATAACTTCAATTCTTACCTGCAATACGAAAAGACGTTTCGTAAAAACCATTACCTGAATACTACACTGGGTGTGGAATATAACGACCAGACTGTTGAATTCGTCAACACCAACTATTCGGGCTTCAATGTGCCGTTTTTTGGAGTCGATAATATTGGTGCCGCGCAGTCACAAGTGATCGGCTCGTTCAAGGAAAAACGCATATTGCAGTCGGGTTTTCTTCGTGCCAACTATTCTTTCAAGGGCCGGTATGTGTTGAACACTTCGATCCGTGTGGATGGAGCCTCTCCATTTGCTGCTAACAGAAAGTACGGCGTTTTCCCTTCGGCAGCTATCGCCTGGAACCTTGAACAGGAGGAGTTCATGAAAGGGGTGACCTTTATTTCAAATACCAAATTCCGGGCATCTTATGGTGAGACCGGCTCTCAGGCAATCGGACCGTATTCGTCGCTCTCACAATATAGCAGCGGATTTTATGAAATGGGGCCTGGCGGTGACGGTGCGGTGATCAACACGGGTATCTACCCTAATACGATCGCAAATCCGAATCTTTCATGGGAGCGGACAAGGCAGTTCAATGCAGGGATCGATTTCAATACGGCACGCGACCGGTTGGTAATTAGTTTTGACTATTATAACAAAACTACCTCGGACCTGCTTCAACCCAGGAAAGTACCGACCCAATCTGGTGTGGGAACGATCATCGACAACTATGGCACTATGCGCAACCGTGGGGTTGAGCTCAGTATTCAGGCCAATATCGTGCAGAAGAAAAATGTCACTTTCTCGACCAGGCTTAACATTTCAAGAAACGTAAACACGCTCATCGACCTGGGCGAGCGTACACAGCCCGACTATGTAAATATCAATGGCAACCTGCTGGGCGGCGTTTCAGGCATTCTCACACCAGGTGAAGAGGTGGGCCGTTTCTTCGGCTATCGTGTTGCCGGGTTGGCCCAGACAACCGATTTCGATTCCGACGGTAATCCGAAGTTTGCCACATTTGAAGGGCCAAAGCCGCCAGGAAGCAAGGGGACGCCATTTTTAGGCCATTGGATCTATGCAGACACTAACAGCGACGGCATTGTGAATGCCGATGACCGCGTTGTACTGGGCAAGTCTGCTCCCGACTTTACTTTCGGCTGGACTTATGACCTTACCTGGAAGAATTTTGCGGTTAATGCATTGTTCACGGGCTCGGTCGGTAACGATGTGCTGAACCTGACGAATTTTTACATTAATAACGGGGTCGTCGATTTTGGCGGAGTAGGTTTCAACCAGTCCGAAGAATGGTACCGGAAGCGTTACACGGAGGCAAACCAGCACAATGACCCCAAATATCCAGGCATTCAGCGGGGTATCGCTTCGGGGGACATCAACTCTACGATGCTGGAAGACGGTAGTTTTGCCCGGTTGAAAATGCTGAGCCTTTCTTATACATTTCCAAGATTGGGCCCTGTAAAGAACCCTCGGCTTTTTGTGACGGGCACCAACCTTTGGACGCTGACCAAATATACCGGTTTCGATCCCGAAGTGAGCTCTTATGCGCAATCGCTATTGCAACAAGGCATTGACTACGGTGCTTATCCGTCGCAACGCTCTTATACCATTGGTTTCTCTTGTAATTTTTAGTGAGGACTAACACATCGATAAATATGAAATTCCATATAAAAATAACTGCGGTGCTGCTTACTTTACTGGTGGTTTCGTGTAAAGATAACCTGGAAGAATCACCTTATTCTTCGCTGAGCAAGGACGTGGTTTTCAAGGATGAGGACGGTTTGAACCAAGCTACGATCGGGGTTTATCAAGCATGGACAACCACTGATTTTAACGATATCTCTGCCCGCTTTGCTCTGACCGAGTCAGGCCACCGTTATGCTACGGCTGGTATTCTCGGATCGGGCGCCGATCCTTATTACCGGTTTGGCCATACACCCGTTGCTGGCGCATTCGAGGCGGTTTGGGCGCGTTTTTACAAGATCATTTACCGCGCTAATACAGTCATAGCCAATGCAAAGCTGGCCGTTCCAGGCGAGGAAGAAGAGGCGGACCCTTACATTGCCGAAGCAAGGTTTCTAAGAGCCTATGCCTATTTCAATCTGGTAAGGCTGTTTGGTGGTGTGCCGCTGATCCTGGACGAGATCAAATCGCTCGAAGATCGAGACCTGATCTTCGCTCCCCGCGCTACCGATATCGCGGTTTACGAGGCGATCATTGCTGATCTTACATTTGCCGAAACCAATCTGCCCGACTCACGCGGTGGCGCAGAACTTGGGCGCGTGTCTGCCGGAACGGTGAAAGCGATGCTTGGCAAAGTGTATCTGACAATGGCAGGCAAGCCGCTGAACCGCACCGAAAACTATCAGAAAGCGATCGAAAAATTAAGCGAGTTGGTTGGGCCGGAAAATGAGGAGAAGTATGACATGGAACTGCTGCCGGATTTCACGGAGGTATTTGCATTGTCCAATGAGCGCAACCGCGAGATCGTACTATCATTCGGGTATTTTGTCAATCCTTCCAATCCGAATGGCAATATTTTGCCCTTCAATTTGTTCCCCTCAGGACTGGTGAATGGTGATGAGCAGACCAACTATGGCCTTACCTACGATTTTTATAAATTATTTGACAAGACAGACGTCAGAAGGGACTTCACGCTTGTTTCGAGGTATGTTTTTACGGGTGGCGCCAGGGCCGGTGCCGAGCCGGGCGATAGCATTATTTACGATCCGGCCATCTCGAATTACATCATCAAGCGTACCAAAGCTTCATTTGGGCATGACGACTTCAAATACGGTATCGCGTATGGAAAGCTGGCGCGCGAGCCCAGGCCTTCGGGCGCGGCTGTGCAAGGATACAGCGCCGATTTGATCGAAATGCGTTTTCCTGATGTGCTGCTGAGCCTGGCCGAGGCGCTTGTGGAAACCGGCAAGACGGCGGATGCGTTGCCACTTCTCAACCGCGTGCGTGCCAGAGCGAAAGCTGCGCCTGTGAAAGCGTCAGGTGCTGCGGACCTGCGTGCAGCCATTCGCAAAGAGCGCCGGCTCGAACTCTCAGGTGAGTTTAACACCGTGTTCGATATCCGTCGCTGGGGAACATTGAAAGAGGAAATCGCCGCGATGTCCGATGATCAGATCGTGGATAATGTGGTGACGCCCTATTCGCCCCGGCTGGAAATATATCCGATCCCGCAGTCGCAGAGAGACGCCAACCCGAATTTAACGCAGAATGAGGGCTGGTAACCGGGAAAATTCAAGTTTCCATACTACTTTTAAACATCTAAAAGTGTGTTATGAAAACTGCATGGATTTCTGCTTCAAAATGGCTGCTGGCGCCGGGGATTTTCCTCGTTGTCTCGTGTCAAAAGCACCTTACTATATCTAAAAACGAATACAAGCAATACGGCATCGACCAGCAGGTCGGTGCCGATTCTGCTATTATACGGTATTATCAGCCTTATAAAGATAAAATGCAGGCTGAAATGAGCCGGGTCATCGGCCAGACCGAGCAGGCATTGACCAAACCTTCGGATCCTGAGACGCTCATGGGCAACTACTTTGCCGATGCCATGCTCACCGAGGGCCTCAAAAAAGATCCTACTATTCAATTTACACTCGCCACCAAGGGCGGGCTCCGCACCACATTTCCAAAGGGTGATATTACTGTCTCGAATGTATTTGAGCTGATGCCATTTGAGAATGAGATGGTTGTGCTCAAATTGTCGGGGGAGAATGTCCGGAAGGTGATTGATTTTATTGCAAAAAAAGATGGCGAACCTGTTTCGGGCATCCGCCTGAGGATCAGGGACAATGTCGCTTATGATGTTACCATCGGAGGCCAACCTTTTGATATAAACAAAACTTATAACCTGCTTACTTACGACTACCTGGCTGATGGCGGGGATGACCTGGAATGTCTGCGGCAGCCGCTCGAACGTAAGGAAATCAATAAGAGAGTAAGGGACGCACTGCTTGAAAATATCAACGACCTGACGCGCCAGGGTAAAAAAATAACCGCTCAACTCGATGGAAGAATTATTGCTGACAAATAGCCGGAGGGATTTTCTCAAAAAAAGTGCGAAGGTGGCCGCATTGGCTGGCTTAGGCACGCTGCCATTTGCGGCGTCAGCCAAAGATGCGACCGTGCAGCTTACCATACTGCATACCAATGACGTCCACAGCCGCATTGACCCATTTCCCATGGATGGTTCACGAAACCAGGGGATGGGCGGCGTGGCGAGGCGGGCAGCATTGATCAAAAAAATCCGTCAGGAGCAGCCTAATGTGCTTTTGCTGGATGCCGGGGATATATTTCAGGGCACGCCGTATTTTAATCTGTATGGAGGTGAACTGGAATTCACCATGATGAGCCAAATGGGTTATGACGCGTCGACGATGGGAAACCATGATTTTGACAATGGCATTGCAGGTTTTGTGAAACAGCTGCCACATGCAAAGTTTCCTTTTTTGGTAAGCAACTATAACTTCGATAATACCGACCTGAAAGGTAGAACACAGCCTTACAAAGTGTTCAAAAAGCAGGGAATCAGGGTAGGGGTGTTTGGCGTGTGCATCGAGCTGGAAGGTTTAGTCAATAAAAAGAATTACGGGGAAACCGTGTACCTCGATCCGATCGCCAAAGCGAATGAAACAGCGTCATTACTGAAAAATGAGCATGATTGCGACCTGGTCATTTGCCTTTCGCATTTGGGATATAGATATAAGGAAAACAAAGTATCGGATCAGATCCTGGCCAAATCGTCACGTAATATCGACCTGATCATCGGTGGCCACACCCATACTTTCATGAAAGAACCGGAAACGGTCATTAATCTGGACGGCAAAGCAACCACCATTAATCAAGTGGGTTTTGCAGGGATTAATCTCGGACGTCTGGACTATTTCTTTGATCGCGAAAAGCGTACGAAACAAATGGTATCGGCTATTTTACCCGTCCATGAGCATTACATTGTATAAAACTGAATGGCGCGGCGGCTATTCCATGTGCAGGAACTGCTGCCGTACTTTTTCTTCTTCAAGGTCGAGCTGCGCCAGGTGCTGGCGGATCACTTCTTCCTCGTAGGTCTCCTTCTTGTTGAATTTGTGCAGTATGCCCCGCTTGTGGTCCAGCAGCTCCTTGGTGATAGCCTGGTAACGGCCCACATATTCGATTCCCGCGTGAATGGGATCCGATTCGCGAACATGGTCCAAAAACCCGATATCACTTTCCAGCTTGAATTTCAGGCTTTGCAGTAGCTCATTATCAGGAATCTCGTCCGCATATTTTTCATGCAGGTAATCCAGCGATGCTTTGGCCAATTTCCTTCGGATCACCACATCCTGTTCATGAGGAGAAACCGAGTAGTCGAGCTCTTCGAGGTCCATCCAGCGCACCACTAGTGGCAATGTAAGGCCCTGGAAAACCAGAGTCACCAGTATCACGACGAATGTGATAAAAAGGATCATATTGCGCTGCGGGAACGGCTCACCATTGTTAAGCAGCAATGGAATAGACAACGCCGATGCCAGTGAAACCACGCCACGCATGCCTGCCCAGCCGAAAATAATAGGGCCGCGAAGACCTGGACTGCTATCGGCAGTTTTGATAAACCGGCTGATAAATACGGTGAAATAGGATGAGCCAATCGTGCTCGCAAGACGGGTGACGATGACGACTGCAGAAATGATCAGCCCGTATTTGATGGCTTCAAAAAGAGACGAGTCACCCAAACCCTGCACGATTACGGGTAATTCCAGTCCGATCAGCATAAAGACAATTCCATTCAATACAAAGCCGACTGTTGCCCACACATTCACGCCCTGAATACGGCTGAGGTGACCGAGAATGGTGTGCCTGTGTTTGGATAAAAACAAACCGCCGGTAACGACTGCGATCACACCTGAAAAATGAAACTCCTCCGCGGTAATGTACATCGCGTACGGCGCTACAAATGTCAGAATGGTGTCGATGCTCGGCGTAGTGGGCAGCCAGCGGTGGATGGCGTAGAATATCAATGCAATGCCCATTCCGACCGCAAAGCCCATTCCGATCACCACAAAAAAGTTGGTGACTGCATGGGACAATTCGAAAGTCCCCGACGCGACGGCTACCAGCGCAAACCTGAAAACGACCAAACTGGATGCGTCGTTGAGCAGGCTTTCTCCCTCGGCAATGGTAATGATGCGTTTGGGTACTTTTATTTCTTTCAGGATCGACGTTGCGGCTACCGCGTCGGGAGGGGAGATAATACCTCCCAGTAAAAAGCCTATTGCAAGTGTAAAACCGGGAATTACCGCCCGCGACACATACGCGATCACGCATGAGGTAAAGATCACGATGATGAATGCAAACGAGCCTATGACCCGCCGCCACTTCCAGAAATCCTTCCAGGAAGTCTGCCAGGCAGCCTCGTAGAGCAACGGCGGCAGGAAAATAAGGAAAATGAGTTGCGGGTCAATAGATACGGTTGGCAAGCTTGGAACCAAGCTCAACACTAGTCCGCCCAAGACCAGCACAATGGGGTAGGCAACGCGGATGCGCTGGGCCAGCATGACCAGGAACAGGATAATCAGGATCAGTGAAATATAGAGGATAACGGTGCTGTGCATAAAGAATAGTCAAATACCGGCTTGCTAGTTGATGTACAATTTAATACCATTTGTCGATTTCAATACAATCTGCGGGTGCATTCCCACCGGATAAGCCGGGTCTCTTTCAAACGCAAACCGCTTGATCAGCGCCGAAAGGATAAGCTGCATTTCCATCAGGGCAAACTGCTGACCAATGCAGATCCGCGGCCCCGCGCCGAATGGCAGATAGTTGAATTTGGCGCGGTTGCGCACAAGTTCAGGCTGAAAGTTGCCTGGATTGAACGTCAATGGATCTTCCCAGATGTTCGGATTGCGGTGCAGCTCGAATACCGACATGAACACCGAACTCCTTTTGGAAATCGGGTAACCTTCTATATCCTGATCAACGGTAGCCTCGCGCGTCATCGTCCATGCGGGCGGATACAGGCGAAGTCCTTCCTCCACGACCTGCCGCGTGTACGGCATTTGCATGAGCTGTTCAAAAGACGGGACAATATCGAAAATCTCACTTTCCTTTCTGATCCTGGCTACGATCTCCGGTTGGTCCGCAAGTTCCCAAAGCAGCCAGCTAAGACCCGTGGCCGAGGTTTCGTGGCCTGCGGCAAACATGGTAATGGCCTCGTCGCGGATCTGTTCGTCGTTCATTTGCTCGCCCGTGTCCTCATCTTTACTGTCGAGCAAAAGTTGGAGCAGATCGTTGGGCGTTTCACCGGAAAGCCGTCTTTGTCTGATAAAATCAAAAACAAGCTTGTTGAAAAAAGCCAGATCGGTTTTAAAACGTCTGTCTTCTCCATTAATCGCCATCCAGGGCAAACGATAAGGTTTCCGGACACGTGTGACCAGATAGGTCTGGGTTCTGCTTACTTGCCGGTAAATCTGCTCCTTGTCCTCCGTATTCATATTGCCGAACAAGGTTTTCAATGCGATATCTGAGGTAATACCCATCATTTTCGCATCGACATCGATCAGGCCTTTGCCGCGGGAGGCTTCGAGCTCGTCCAGAAAAGTGGCGGTGAGCGTGCCCATCGTGACAAATAACTCCTGCAAGCGTTCGCGGTGAAACGCAGGTTGTACCAGACGTCTCTGCCGCAACCAAAAATCCCCGTCGCTGATTACCAGCCCATTACCGAGCACCGGGCGCAGCATTTTTACCGAATTACCCTTTTTGAAATTTTTATGATGTTGTTGCAGCACATGCCTAAAAAACGCAGGGTCACGGGTAACGATGAACTCCTTGAATAGCCGGATCTTAAAAGTGTCCCCACAAGTATCGAATCCTTGCCTGAGGAAATGCAGCGGGTCGCGTGTAAAGCGTAGCGGGGCCAGCAGACTAAACTTACTGATCCTGAACTCTGGTATGGGGCGCATATTGGTATTATGAGTGGGAAAGAATGCAAATAAACCATTCGTGCATTAAAAAGCCACCGGTTCCATGACCGCTTTTATAAAAGTATGCGTTAAATAAGGGTCTGTGCCGTTTTAGCAGCGTTCTGCTGCCGACAGGCACGATACTTGAAGTACATTTTTACCCATTAATTACAAAAGTCATGTTTCTCAAAAAACTAAAAACACTGAATTTTCAAGCCCTGATCTTCGCCGGAATTCTGGCGTCAACCACTTCATTCGCGCAAAATAAGGAAGAAGAAAAAGTGAAAGCCGCCGCTGCCGTACTAGATGATTTTACCGGGGCGCAGCAAAACATCCCCGCCCAACTGCTGGAAGCTTCCAAAGGCATCATTATTATCCCAAGAATGATCAATGCGGGCCTGTTGGTAGGGGGTAAGCACGGAAAAGGACTGGCTATGGTCAAAAGAGAAAATGGCGAGTGGAGCGACCCGGTATTTGTGACGATTACCGGAGGTAGTGTAGGCGCCCAGATCGGCGTGCAGGCGGTGGATCTGGTATTGATTTTTAAAAGTGATAAAAGTTTACTGAACATCGAAAAGGGCGACTACACGCTTGGAAGCGATCTTTCAGTGGCAGCTGGCCCGGTCAGTAAAAATGCTTCCGCCACGACGGATTACAAATTGGAAGCCGAGGTATATTCCTATTCAAGGTCGAAGGGCTTGTTTGCGGGTGTAACTGTCAACGGGGCGATGCTCGATGTCGATACAAGAGCCAATACGGGACTCTACGGCAGCAAAGCAGAGGTGAAAACGATTTTTACCGAGTCAAATATTTCTTCCGCTGCTGTGGAAGAGCTGCGTCGGAAGTTGAATGATTTTAACTGATGAACCATGCCATCATCTGTTGTTTCCAAAATGATCTACAATGAGGAAACGGAGACATTACGCATTGTATATGTTTCAGGGATGGTGTATGACTATAAAAATGTCCCTTTGGACGTGTACCAAGCCATGAAAACCTCGGGCTCCAAAGGGACGTTTTTAAATAAACACATTAAGGGAAATTTCGAATTTGAGAAGATCGAAGATTAAAGCCCTATTAGGCCGGTTCGCAGTTTTTCTCGCTGCAAAATTTAACTTCGCCGGACTTTATATTTCTGCACCTGACCTTGCCTGTAACCTTTGTAGTCGACCCTTTCTGGATCGATTCGTGATTTAGTATAACCCATATATCGGGTTTCCCTTTCATTTTTACTTTCGCCCCATCCGGGAATTTCTGTTCGTGAGCCATGTAACTGTTAATGATTGAATGATTGAATGAGTGAATGTTGAATGAGTGAATGAGTGAATTTTGAATGATTGAATGACCGAATGACCGAATGGGTGAAAAGTTCTGGATTGGTGAATGGGCAATTTGTTAGTGAAGTTGGAGAACTCATAATTAGTGACTCTCAAATTATTCGGTCATTCAAAATTCAAAATTATTCACTCATTCACTCATTCAAAATTCAAAATTATTCACTCATTCACTCATTCAAAATTCATTTTTCCTCATCGCGCGTACTGCATAGTCGGTGGCTCGGGCGGTGAGGGCCATGTAGGTCAGGGATGGATTTTGGGTTGATGTGGAGGTCATGCAGCCGCCGTCGGTTACGAAAACGTTGGGGACGTGGTGCATCTGGTTCCACTTGTTAAGCAGCGAATTTTTGGGGTCGTTGCCCATTCTTATGCCGCCCATTTCGTGGTTTTCACTGCCGGGGTTACGCTTGGTGTCTGATGTTTTGATATTGATAAAACCCGCTTTTTGAAGCATTTCGCTAAGCTCGGTATAAAAGTCCTGCACCATTTTCATGTCGTTATCATCGAAAGCGACATTCATCCGCAGCTGCGGAATGCCCCAGGGATCTTTCAGGTTCGGATCGAGTTGTACAAAGTTGCTTTCTTTGGTGAGGACTTCACCCATCATCTGCGCGCCCAGGCTCCATCCGCTTTCGTCCGGTGCAAAAAGGCTTTCTTTTAATGATTCGCCCAAGCCGGTATTGGCATTGCCCATTTTAGAGGCCGTAAAAGAGGTGGCATAACCGCGCAGAAAGTCGGTCTCCTGTTTGAAGACGTTGCGGAACCGGGGAATGTAAGCACCGTTGGGCCTTCTGCCGTCGACTGTCCGGTCGTGGTAACCGTCGAACTCAGCTGTTACCCGGCCGCGGTAATTATGGAAACCGATGAATTTGCCGAGCATACCGCTGTCATTGCCAAGTCCGTTCGGGAAACGAGAAGATTTCGAATTGAGAAGAATCAGATTGGAATTGATCGCCGACGCATTGATGAATATTACTTTGGCATAAAACTCAGTCATCTCCTTCGTGAGCGCATCCACGACGCGTACGCCGGTAGCCTTTTTCTTTTTCTCATCATAAATCACCGAATGCACCACTGAATTGGGCCGGAGCGTCAGGTTTCCGGTCTTTTCAGCCCAGGGCAATGTCGACGCATTGGTACTAAAATATCCACCAAACGGACAGCCACGCTGGCACATATTACGGTGCTGGCATTTGGCGCGCCCTTGCTGGGTGTGAATAGGCTGAGGATCGGTAATATGCGCCGCACGGCCGATGATCACCGGACGAGAGCCTTTATAGTTTTTCGCTGTTTGGTCGCTGAAATGTTTTTCAACGCAGCTCATTTCGTGAGGCGGCAAAAACTCACCATCAGGAAGTTGCGGCAAGCCATCCTTGTTTCCGGAAATGCCAGCAAATTTTTCA
Organism: Dyadobacter sp. MSC1_007; assembly: GCF_023667495.1. Taxonomy (GTDB): domain Bacteria; phylum Bacteroidota; class Bacteroidia; order Cytophagales; family Spirosomataceae; genus Dyadobacter. Next base: position 123,887 of record NZ_JAMOZL010000013.1, on the reverse strand, counting down.
ACATAACTGTACCAGGGCGCTATGTCTTTATAGCGGATCGGCCAGTCAACCGCAAAGCCGTCGCGGGCAGGTCCTTCAAAGTCATAATCCGACCAGCGCTGCGTCTGCCTGGCCCACAGCAGCGAACGGCCACCCACCTGGTAGCCGCGCATCCAATTGAAAGGTTTGTCCTGCACATAAGGGTGCTCGGCGTCCTTCACCAGGAAATGCATAGCATCTTCCCGGAATATGTAATGCTGGCTTACCATCGGATTTGCTTCACGGACAGCCAGCGGAGGCAGCCCGCGATGTTCGAACTCCCACGGCATCATGTTCGTCGTCGGGTAATCGACGATATGCTTCACGTCACGTCCTCGTTCGAGGACGAGCGTTTTCAATCCTTTTTCGGTTAGCTCTTTGGCAGCCCAGCCTCCGCTGATGCCCGTACCGACGACGATCGCATCGTAAGTCTGTGCATTGGTTGCATCTATATTAAAATACGCCATTAGGAAATCACTCGATTATGATGGATTTAGGAAAATTATTTTTTGAATAGATTGGGAAGCAGCTTGTCATGCAGTAAGAGCCGCCAGGTGCCCCAGTCATGCGCGCCTTCGCCGCCGATAAAATATTCGTGTTTAATACCGGCCTTATCCAATGCCGCATGGGTTGCAGCCGACCTTTTACCTACAAAATCCAACTCACCACTACCCAGGCCTACGAGCAGATAATCGACCTTTTCTTTGATTTTCGGGTCTGCGAAGAATGCAGGGTTAAGCTTTTCGGGTTCCAGGTCACCTGCGCTGAGAATGCCGAAAGAGCTAAAAAGGTCGATGGCATTGAAGCCCACAGCTTCGGTATGACGCCCGCCCATGGAAAGACCTGATATGGCACGTCCTTTTCGATCTTTAACGGTGCTGTAATGTGCGTCTACAAAAGGGACAATTTGTTTTCTGAGCTCTTCTTCAAAGAGTTTGTAAGTTTTTTGCAAATGGTCGGGGTCATTGCGGTGGATCACCTGATTGTTGGGCATGGCAATGATCATAGGCACGATTTTACCCTCCGCCAGCAGATTGTCGGCAATCAAATTAGCCCGGCCGTCGAGCATCCAGCCCGAAGCTAGCTCGCCGCTGCCACCGAGCAGGTAGAGCACGGGATATTTCTTTTTAGGATCGTAACCGGGCGGGGTGTATACAAACATTTCCCGCTCGCCATTCAGGACCGCCGAATGATAAATGTGCCTGGTAATGCTGCCATGGGGCACATTCAAAGCATCGTAGTAAGCAGGTTTGCTATCGTGGACGACCAGATTGCTGTATCCGGGCTGGTTGGAAGTACCGGTCAGGGTATTGTTCGGATCGGCAATGGCCACGCCATCGAGCAAGAAACGGTACACGTAAATATTGGGCTTCATCGGTCCGACGGTCAATGTCCAGGTTCCGTCACTACCTTTAATGAAAGGGACATTTTCTTTGGCTTTCAATGCAAGCAGGACCGGGCCACCGGTGAGCTCCACTTTGTGTGCATCGGGCGCTTTGAGGCGGAAGGTAATGGTATGGTCGTCGTGCACTTCCGGTGATATGACGTTTCCGCCGTAAGGCACCAGTTTTTCGGTGTTTTTCTGAGGAGCCCAATCCAGGTTTACATTAGCCTGTTGCGCAGCAACAAATGGGGCGGCCGCCAGCAACAGTGCCGGAAGGATGAGGAAGGATTTGATTTTTTGCATGGATTGGGTCGTTACATCAATGAAAGACGCGAAACTTGTCGGCATACCTTACGACCCAGTAAAGTTTGCTTCGATGAAAATATAATTTATGTGTCTATCAAAATTAGAACAAAGGCTGTGAGCCGTTCTATGATATGCAGGCTTATGCGAAAAAAACCTGGAAGGAGGGGAGGGTTGTGCAGCAGCAGGGCAAGCTATTGCTGCACGTTGAATGCTTCGTTCTGTTTGAGGGACATGCGAACGTCCTCAATCTGGTGGTGGTTCAGCCAGCGCTGGAATTCCAGGGCATGTTCGGGCTGGTAATGGATGATTGCACCGTCCCTAAGCATAAGCGTGAAAGTGCCGTATGTCTGTAAGAACTTACGGATTTCCGTGGACTGGTGTTCAAACCCGGCGTAGTAAGAAGTGGTCAATGGCATGTTAATTTAGATTGTCTTAAGGTGCCTAAATTTAGTGTATCACGCGCCGGACGAAGAATTTATTGAGCAATGTTTCGGAATTACTTATCTAACGGTTTCGAAAGTTATTGTATGGTAATACTCCTTTGTAATGTCTACAAAACATAACAGGGAAAGTTGCTAACAGTATGTTTTATGGTAGTTTGTAAAATTATCATGTCAGTGGCGATCCTGTGCCTGGCATTATTTCTATATTTGATCGTGGCGGGTTCGGTTAGGCCGTCCGCATTAAATTTTAGTCTTTAACCTAAATACATCAACACTATGCGCTGGCAGGATTTACGAAGAAGCAGTAATGTCGATGACCGTCGAGGAATGTCGGGCGGCGGCAAAGTAGCCCTTGGAGGCCTGGGTGTTATCATCGTCGTGGCTATCGGCTTGCTCACTGGGCAGGACCCCCAGGAAATACTCTCCAACTTGCAGGGCACTCAAACTGAGCAAGCACAGAACCGGCCGGCCGGGCCCAGGCCGGATGACAAGACCGCGGACTTTGTGTCGGCGGTATTAGGCAGCACAGAGGATGTATGGTCGCAGATATATCAGCAAAACGGTGCTACCTACGAGAAGCCCACTTTGCAGATTTTTGAGAATGCTACCCAGAGCGGCTGCGGCGGCGCATCCTCGGCAATGGGCCCTTTTTACTGTCCGGCCGACCACCAGGTTTACATTGATCTTTCATTTTGTGATGAATTAAGGGAAAGGTTTAATGCGCCGGGCGATTTCGCAGTGGCATATGTGGTCGCGCACGAGGTGGGGCATCATGTCCAGAATCTGATGGGTATTTCCGGGCAATTACAAGAGCAACGCGGGCGACTGAGCGAGGCGGAGTATAATAAACTGTCGGTGAAGCTGGAATTGCAGGCTGATTTTCTGGCCGGTGTGTGGGCTAACCATGCCCAGCAAATGAGCAACATTCTCGAACCCGGTGACCTGGAAGCCGCTTTGAAGGCCGCCAACGCGATCGGTGACGACAAGTTGCAGAAGGAGTCGCAGGGATATGTGGTGCCGGATGCATTCACCCACGGTACTTCCGAGCAGCGGATGTATTGGTTTAAAAAGGGCTTTGAAACCGGCGATTTGAGTCAGGGAAAGTATAACGATATTCAATGAATTGAAGTCGCTATTGCATAATTTGACGGCCTGTTGGCCGTCGTTGTTTAAATTAAGATATTGTTAAAGTCACTTTCGTGTACATTTCCGCGCTTACCTTTGCGCCCGGAATATATGTTTTAATGAAAATGACACACGAAAAAATATTTGTTTTAGAAACCGGAAGGGCAGTAAAAGTGGTGGTAGAGGGCGTGCTGGCCAGTGACCTGAGTAAGGTAAGTATACAGGTCGATGTTTTGATCAAAGATCCGAAAGACGATGAGTTCAGGGCTCCAATAGGGCTTACGCATCCCAAATATTGGAAATTGAGAGGTGCCGATCCGGAAAAAGCCAGTTCATTGCAGATCCAGTATAGCGGCATCACCAGGAAGCATATCAGAAAGGCTGTCCGCGAATTTGATAAAATGAATACGCTGCAGGCACAGCATTAATCCTTTTCGAAAAGCCACTTCATGAAATACGCCACTATACTACGCGCGGCCCTGCTGGCCCTTTTTGCGTCTCATTCGCACTTGTGCGGCGCGCAACGGGTGGGAGAGCCCTTGCCCGCATGGAAAGAGGGAGAACTGGATATTCACCATATCAATACCGGCAGGGGCAATGCAACTTTTTTGATCTTTCCAGACGGCACAACGCTGCTCGTGGATGCTGGCGCGCTGGATTCTACCGAGCCCCGGACGAAAGGCCCGCGGAATATGCCTGCGGTGCCGAGCCTCGACCGGCAGCCTGGTGAATGGATCGCCCGTTACATCATGAATGTGACCACAGCCGGTGTTAACCAGAGTGTGGATTATGCCCTGATCACACATTTTCATGATGACCACATGGGTACCCCGAGCGCTGCATCAAAAAAATCGACTGGTGGCGAGTATCTGCTGGCAGGCATTACCGAAGTGGCTGAGTTTGTTCCGGTAAAAAAGGTGATCGACCGCGGCTGGCCGGATTACAGTTATCCCCGGGTTACAAAGGACACGATGATGCTCAATTATCGCAAATTCCTGGAATGGCAAGTAAAAGAGAAAGGTTTGCGTGTAGAAGCCAGCGTTCCCGGTCGAAACGATCAGATCGTGCTTTTAAAAAAGCCAGATAAATATAGGCACTTGTTTGAAGTCCGTAATATTTCGGTAAATGGAGAGATCTGGACGGGTGTAGGCAGTGTTACCCGCAAACATTTTCCAGAGCTCAAAGACCTTCGACCAGATCAGTATCCCAGCGAAAACATGTGCAGTATCGCCACAAGGATCAGTTATGGCAAGTTCGATTATTTTACCGGTGGCGATACACCCGGCGTTCTGCAACCCGGAGTGCCAGCATGGCACGATGTCGAAACGCCCGTGGCAAAGGCTGTCGGGCCAGTTGAAGTGCATATCCTGGACCATCATGGAAACCGTGATTCTCAAAATGACTTCCTCTTATCGGCATTGCGCCCGCGGGTGTTGGTGGTTCCGGTATGGTCATCGGACCACCCGGGACATGATGTGTTGGACAGAATTTACTCCCAACGCATTTACCAGGGCGAGCGTGATGTATTTGCAACCGGCATGCTCGAATCCAATAAGCAGGTGATCGGCGAAATGCTGGGCCGCCTCAAAAGCGACCGTGGCCACATCGTAGTTCGGGTCGACAACGGTGGAGATACCTACCGGGTGTATGTGCTCGACGACAACGACGAGCGACGGCACATCAAATCGGTTCATGGACCTTACGCGGCCCGGTAGCTATCGTCCTGCTTTCAAAGTCCTGTATATGTTATATTAAAACCGGCATAATGTGCCTCTGAAAGGTCCCGCACCAGCGCATAGTTATTGGGTGCGGCTGCAAGATTGGCATAGGTGACCGGATTTTGGATCGATATCATCGAGGGGCCCTGGTCGATCACATTATCCGAAGTATAAAACGTAAGCCGGGAAAACACCTGTATTGTTTCGCCCACGGCCATTCCAAGAGCCGGTGCCGGATAATAGGTGTTTGGTCTCAGAACGCTTGGATCGTCCACTTCTCCGCCAGCCACCGATTCGCTGATCCAATAGCCCCCCGGTGTGGGAAAGGCAGGGTTGGCAATCCGTTTGATATGCAGCCGGACTTTAAAAACAACAGTAGCCGTGAGCGTGCTGTTTTTGACATATGAAAATGCCAATGCTGCCTTCAAAGCAACGTTGTGATTAGCCGGTGTGATCGTTGCGAACGTGGCGTCATTGGAGCTTTGTTGCATGAAGTCGATCTTTACGATTTCAAATTCGCATGGGTAAAGCCTGGGTGTTCCATCGACCCTGGAACAGTTTGGCCCGCCCAGGTCAGGATTGGAATGATCCGTGCAGGACAGGGCGAGAGCCATCACAAAGACCGCCATTGTTGCGTAGACTTTTGTTGCTTTCATTTGATTTTGCAGTTAAGTGGTGATTTGAAGTGAAGTGATACTTAAAGTGTTCTTTTACAGAGTTATACTGCAAATTTCACTCGACACAGTTCGGAATGTGTGCGGCTATGGTCTGGTTTCAGGTAATCGCTTGGTTACCGTCAGTCTGGCGGCCGCCTTTGATCCATTTATGCCCCGCGTCTTGATGGCATAGGCCAATCCGGCCTCGCAAATGCTTATTTGAAAAACAGTATTGCTGGACCGGGCAGCTTAAATGGATTATTTATGGAGCGAACGCAAAATTGATGCAACAGAGTGGTGGGACGCCGGCACCTAATGTGCCGTTTATAGTAGATATCAGCCTATTGCCGGCCGGATTATACATTTTGGGCCTTACGGAAGGGAAGCAGGAAGGTGCCTGGAAATTTGTGGAGAAATGAAAAATGCCGGGCTGTGAGTGGTCCGGCATTTTTTTGGTTTTTGGTGACCCCGGTGAGTCTCGAACTCACGACCCACAGATTAAGAGTCTGTTGCTCTACCAACTGAGCTACGGAGTCAAGGTGTGTTAAATCAATTAGATGAAGTCTTTATTTTTCGGCCTCATTTTCAATGTTGCCCTACAAACTGCACTACTTTTGGATCAATCTTGCAATGCATTATCACAAATGTGAATGTATCAGTAATTTTTGCTTTTGCAAGAACAACGGTTACATATTCTTGGGATTTAATTTAAAGTCTTCATCCCGCGCTGCCGCAACGGCAGTGTGATTGTGAAACTGGCTCCCTGACCTTCAATACTCTGAGCGGAAATGGTGCCCCGGTGCTTTTCCAGGATCTTTTTAGTGATCGATAACCCGATTCCCGAGCCTTCGTATTGATCCTTGGAATTTAATCTTTCAAACAGATTGAATATCCTTTCCTGGTAAGCCTTATCGAAGCCGATGCCGTTATCGGAAATAACGATACTGCAGGTGGCCTTGCTTTCATCGGCTCCTTGGTTATCTGAGCCAGTGTCGCAGGAAATTTTGATGACAGGTGGCTGTTCTTTGCCCGAGAATTTAATTGAATTACTAATCAGGTTCTGGAAAACCTGCTTGATCTGCGAGCGGTTTACCTCGATTTCCGGCATGTCCGAAACAACCACCTGGACATTCTTTTCACTTAAAAGTATTTCATAATCTTCCAAAACCTCCTGGACGATCTCACCGAGATTAACCAGTTTGAAATTGCCGTCGTGGGTCGATAACCTGGAATAATTCAGAATATCGGAGACCATAGTCCGCATTCTTAGGCATGAGGATATGATCTTGTCAAGGTGCTGTTGGCTTTCCGCGGGAAGCTCGCCTGCATGCCTGTTTTTGACCATTGTGGAAAATATCAGGATCTTGCGCAGCGGCTCCTGAAGATCGTGCGATGCAATTGAAGCGAATTGTTGCAAATCGTAATTGCTCGCTTCCAGCTCGGCATTGATTTGTTTCAGTCTTTGATTATTCTCTTTAAGAAGATATTGGATATTCTTCTGGAAGGTGAGGTCGGTAATGATGATACTTAGTGACTTTCCTTCGTCCAGCTCCAATGTTGTGACCGACAATTGGCATGGTATCGGATTGCTGTTCCGGAGAATGGATATCTCCATTTTGACATCCTCAGTCCAGCCTTTGAGAAAAGTTTCCTGGTAAAGCGCCATGCAATCGTCCGGTACAAATAAATTAAACGGAGTACCGACTACGGTAGACAGCGGGGCTCCAACCATAGATGCGAACATCGAATTGCTGTAAACGACGATGCCTTCCTCATTGAGGGTAACAGCCCCTTCGTTCATTTTTTCTATAAAAACGCGGTATGTCTGATCCGCGGTTTTAAGGGTATAAAGCTGTAAACCTTGCTCGGAATCATTGACGACCAGGGCGTCAATCTGCCCGGTCCTGATTGCCGTGATCGTTTCTGTGGCTTCTTCCAACCGTGCCTGAAGTTCCTGATTTTCGCGGAGCAGTTCGTCGTAAGTCTTCACGTTACTCATAATCATTTTTCGGAAATACCAAGTCCTTTCAGTACCCGAGCCGTGTCGGACAGGTCTCCGATGAGGCGCCGTTCGGGTGACGGACTGATCTTGATCAGCAGGGGAAGTGCAACCAGCTGTTCTTTTGCCGCAATGGATTTTTGCTGATGCACATCCACAATTTCAAGTGAGTAGTTGTCCTTGATGTATTTTTCGCAGATGTCTTTCAGGTTTATCACAGCGCGCCGCGAATTTGCCGAAGCACCGGTTATAAATAAACGGAGCACGTAATGGGTACTATCCGCTTGCGCGTCATCCCAGTTTTCTTCCCATTGTGCGTTTTCGTTCATTTCCGTCTATTTAGCTGGGCGGATATTAAGACCGACCAGTACTTTTTCTTCATTCGATAGATCTCCTATTATCTTGCGGATTGGCTCCGGTACTTTTTTAACGAGTGTCGGGATAGCCAGGATCTGATCACCTTCCGCGAGTTGCGGGTGAACAAGCAAATCGATTACTTCGATGACATATTTATCTTTCAAATGTTCTTCGCAATACTTTTGCAAGTTGGCGAGTGCAGCTACCGATCGTGTCGTTTTTCCTGCGACATAGAGCCTAAGCTCCCATACTTCTTCCTGTAATACCATAATGATTTCTTTATAAAACTATTCGGAGCCATCCCGCTTGCGCGTGAGTTGTATTCTGTTTTCATCCAAAACAGATTTTTTGAGCTCGTCTTCAACGTAGCTCTTGTTGAGCTCTTCCTGCAGGGACTCAAACTCTTCTCTTAATGTTGCTATTTTGGATTCTAACACGAGCCGTTTGCGCTCTATTTCACGGTCTTTTCGGGAGACTGCATGGTCGCGGAGCACAACGCTGGTTCTTTCAACGAGCTGCTGGGTCTCCCGCGCTGAGCCCGTCAGCACACCCTCGGGTCCCAGGAAGACGTCAACCAATCTCAGTCCTTCATCCGAGATCACAAACTCCCGCACCTGATTAGAATGTCTCATCCCGCGCGATTTCATCACGTATAATCCACGGTTACGCTCACCGTTTGATTCGATATCACGCACAAGCAGCCAGGCGTCGACCAGTGAAGAAATCCCTTCGTCAGTCTGCTCGGTTTTGTTCTCATTGTATGCAAGCGCGGTAAACATTACCGTGACATTAGCTCCCTGAAGGTAGTCTATAAGGCGGGTCAGCAAGCTCTTTACTTCGCTGGCCGACCCCACAGTGATCAAGTTACTGATCGGGTCAAGCACGATTACTTCGGGTTTAAACTTATCGACCAGCCTGGTAATCCCCAATAAATGCATTTCCAGGCCGCTTTGTGTCGGTCGCGATGCACTGAAAGTCAGCAATCCTGAGTCAATGTGTTTTTGAAGGTCGACATTGATCGAGCGCATGTTACGGATAATCTGCTGGGGCGACTCTTCAAATGCGAAGTAGATGGATTTACGTCCATCCTTGCACGATTGATCTATAAAACTGCCAGCAATACTCGTTTTGCCAGTCCCCGCGGTGCCGGAGACCAGAATGCTGCTGAATTTAAAGAAGCCACTCCCTCCCAGCATTTTATCTAATGCCGGAATCCCCGAGGGTATGCGCTCGGTCGAAGCTTCGTGGTTGAGCAAAAGAGAAGTTACCGGCAAAACGGAAATGCCGTCCTCATCGATCAAAAAAGGATATTCGTTGGTACCGTGGACGGAACCGCGGTATTTGATGATGCGCAGCAGCCGGGTGGAGATTTTGTTTTCCACGCGATGGTCGAGCAGGATCACACAATCCGAGACATATTCTTCCAGGCCCTGGCGCGTGAGTGTTCCTTCGCCTTTTTCCCCTGTTATGATGGTGGTGACCTTTTTTTCTTTCAACCATTCGAATAATCGCCGCAGTTCAGCACGGAGTATCGCTTCGTTGGTAAGTCCCGAAAAAAGGCTTTCGATGGTGTCGAGAACGACACGCTTGGCGCCTATGCTGTCGATGGCGTAGCCAAGCCGGATGAACAGGCCGTCGAGATTATACTCACCAGTTTCCTCTATTTCGCTCCTTTCAATACGGATGTGATCCAATTTAATGAGCTTCTGTGCCTGGAGTTTTTCCAGATCGAAGCCAAGCGACGCTACATTGACTGTCAGTTCTTCGGATTTTTCTTCAAAGGCGACAAATATGCCGGGCTCATTGAAATCGCGCGCACCATGTACGAGGAATTCCATTGCAAAAAGGGTTTTCCCGGATCCCGCCGTGCCGCAGACGAGCGTCGGTCTTCCCCAGGGCAAACCGCCCGCTGTTATCTGATCCAGGCCATTAATGCCTGACGGAGTTTTTTTTAATAATGTGAGCGCTGTATTCGAGGGTTCACTACTCATTTTGTAAACAGATAGCTTGATGGTTATTTACGTTAATAACAACCCATACAAATTCTGTGCCAAAATGGGGCAAGTGGTGTGTAAATGCAGGTTTATGCGCTTATGAAGCCCCTTTTTAATTTAAAAGATACTGGAAGAGAGAATGCCTGGGGAAGGACTTGCCCCGGCGGGAAGAAACCCAAAACCACATTCGCATATGGTTTTGGGGTAACAATAATTTACAACGTAGCCATGTCGATCACAAACCGGTACCGCACATCTCCTTTCAACATTCGTTCATAAGAAGGGGTAATGTCCTTAATGTTGATGAGTTCGATGTCGGAAACGATATTGTGCTCGGCGCAGAAGTCGAGCATCTCTTGCGTTTCGGCAATTCCGCCGATTCCTGAGCCAGCCATACTTCTGCGGCCTGTCAGTAGCGAGAATGGATGAATCGAATAAGGTTTCATGGGAACGCCTACGCCGATAAGAGTTCCGTTTGTTCTCAAAAGAGAAAGGTAAACGTCCATATCGTGCTCGGCGGAAACGGTATCCAGTATGAAGTCGAAACTGCCTTTTACGGCGTTCAGTTGCTCTGGATCGGATGTCACTACAAAATGATGCGCGCCCAAATCCCTGGCAGCCTGCTCTTTGGAAGGCGACGTACTCAGCACTGTCACTTCCGCACCAAAGGCCACACCGAATTTCACACCCATGTGGCCAAGGCCTCCTAGCCCCAATACAGCCAATTTATGACCTTTTCCTACTTTCCAATGCCGGAGCGGTGAGTAGGTGGTAATTCCTGCGCATAGCAATGGAGCTGTGGCGGCTAGCGGCAGCTTATCGGAAACATGCAATACGAATTCTTCCCGGACCACAATCGTGTTGGAATACCCGCCATAGGTCGGCACGCCGCTTCGATCGTAGTTGTTGTAGGTTTGCGTATTACCTTCAAGGCAATATTGTTCGAGCCCGTCCTGGCAGTTTTCACAAACCTGACAGGAATCGACCATACAACCAACACCAGCCAGGTCGCCGGTTGAGAACTGCTTCACATGCGCCCCGGTGGCGATCACCTTGCCTACAATCTCGTGACCAGGCACCATTGGAAAAACGCCGGGGAACCATTCATTTTTGATCTGGTGAAGGTCCGAATGGCAGACGCCACAGTACAGGATTTCGAGCTGAACGTCGTGAGGACCTACTTCTCTTCTTTCAAAATCCCATGGCGCCAGGTTCGTTTCGGGAGTTTGTGCTGCGTATGCTTTTGCTTGTATCATATCAAAAAACGGGGATTAACTACGAAACAAATTTAGACGTAAGAGATCTAAGGGGCACTAAGAGAATCAAAGTAATCATTATAGTTTTCAAACATATTCCGTTGCAAACGAAAAAAATGAGCGTCCGTTCATCCGAAATGACTAGTAAAATCGTTAAATTACATTGGAAGCCCGACGTATATCAGTGAATCGTTATTTTTAGGATCAACCGATCTGGAACTTAATAAACGTACGGCAGCGTTAGGGCCTCATATTGACGATTTTATTGCGGTTACAACGATTTGAACCTTTACAGGCAAAGCATGCAGTTTCGAAGAACGGAGGCGTTTGTTGTTCTCTTATCCTTGCTGGGTATGACAATGGTTTGTCGTGCCCAAAAACCAGGCCTTCCGGGAATGGCCCCGTCCAAATGGCTGACTTTTCGCACTACCCATGCGCCGGGAAAGGTTTACCGGTTTCCGAATGGCGCTACGAAGACTTTCACGAACGAGGAAATATATGCTCGGGCCTGGTTGCCGCTGGTCCACAAAAAGAACATCGCTGTAGTCCTTGGCCCTAATTATCGTACAGAACAGCTTGAATTTAAAAGCAGGGGCGAAAACCCGGTAAGTAACCTCGAGGGCTGGAACCTTAAAACATTCGGTCTGGACCTTAATTCTTTTGTCAGGCTCGATACCACATCGTGGATCGTGCTCACTTCACATATTAATAAGTCCGGGAACTTTGCGCTGCTTTCCGCTAAACAAGTGCCACTGAACTACACCTTTTCAGCTTCTTACCTGAAAAGAAAATCGCCCAATAAGGAGATTGGAGCAGGTATCATTTTTAACAAAAGCTACAAACTGACCTTCTTGCCGGTTTTTATATTTAATTATAATTTCTCTGAGAAGGAAGGTGTGGAAATAATGCTTCCTAAAAAAATGGCATGGCGGCATAACCTTTCACCGACTGATATTCTCTACTTCAAAGCCGAATCTGTTACCAGGACCTATTATCTGAGCCAGTCTTCAGTAGGGACGCCTGATGTATGCCGCCGTATCGATGTGGACATGGGCATTTCCTACAATAGGAAACTCGGCAATTTTGCAGGTGTAGAAATATTCGGTGGTTACCGGCAAAACATCTCCAATAAAATGGTGCACGATGCTGTGCCCGTGCGTACTTCCGGCCTTGCAGCCACCATCGAATTTTACGTACAGCCCCCGCGCTTCAAAGGAAAAGGCCGTAAATAATTTAATTCATATCTGAGCACGCGCTTACTGAGCAATCGTTACCGGTAAGCCCTTACTTTCTAACTTCTGCCGGTAGTCATCGCCGAGGCCGGAATCCGTGATCAATCGGGTAATTTCCGATAATCCGGCAAACTTGACATAACTGTCTTTGCTGATCTTGGAAGAATCGCAAAGCAGGAAAACCTCCGCTGCATTAGCGATAAAAGCGGAGGTAATCGTCGATTCGTGTTCGCTGTGTGCTGTAAGGCCATTCTCAGCCGAAATACCGTCAACACCAATAAATGCTTTATGGGCATGGTAGCCGTTGATGTGCTGAACAGCTTTGTCACCATGAACGGCCTTTCGCGATTTGTTGAGTTCCCCGCCGATAAGGTTGATCCCGATGCCGGGCGCATCGATCAGTTCGGCCAGAATGGGCAGCGAATTAGTAATGACTTTGATGTTCTTTTTTTTCAAAAACCGGCACATCCCGAACACCGTACTGCCGCAGTCAAGAAAGATGACATCGCCGTCCTGAACCAATGCCGCTGCCTGCTGAGCAATCGTTTCCTTCTTTGCATTGTTCACGCCCGATTTTTCAGAAAATCCGGTTATAACAGGATTCTCCATTTTCATAGCGCCCCCATGGGTTCGTACAAGCAAGCCTTCTTCCGCAATGTCGTGCAGATCGCGCCGTATGGTCGCCGGGGAAACTTCCAATATTTCGGCCAGCTCAAACACAGTGAGGCTTTCCGACTCTTGTAATGCCGTTAAAATTTTCTTCTTCCTTTCTTGAAAACTCATACAAAAATTTTACATTTGATCAAAAATACTCAATATTGATCAAAATAAATAAAATAGCTTAATTGAATGTGCGCATTTGTATGCATCAAAGTTAGGCGAATTGAAACCTTCAAAATACTTGCTGTCTGATTTCTTTTAACAAATAATACCAAAATATGAACAGTCTAATGATACTGGTGGCTGGTCCGTACCGATCTGGCACGAATGATGATCCCGTTCTCATGCAGAAAAACCTGGCCTACCTCGAATCCGTAACGCTTGATCTGTTTCGCGCGGGCCATTTGCCAGTGATCGGGGAGTGGATTGCATTGCCATTGTTACAGCTTGCTGGTTCGAAAGTGCCTGGTGATGCGCCTTATGAGGAAATCCTATATCCGGTTGCCGCTCGGCTCTTGCAGAAATGTGACGCGGTCCTGCGGCTCGAAGGCGAGTCTAAAGGCGCCGATGAAGATGTTCGGATCGGACGCGAACGGGGCCTGCAGATTTTTTACAAGCTTTCGGATGTGCCTGGTTGCGGATGACCTGCGCTGACAGTCTGTTCGGAAGCGCTTTTATCAAAACGTGGAATGGAAATATAAAATGAAGTTCCGTTCCCGGGTTCGCTTTCAAACCAGATCCTGCCGTTTTGTGCTTTGATAAAGTCCATACATAGCAATAATCCCAGCCCGACGCCCTTTTCATTGTTCGTTCCAAACGTGGATTCGACATTCAGGGAGAATATCAATTGCTGCTTTTCCTGTGAAATACCGATGCCGTTATCCCGAATAGCGATGATGCAGTTATCGCCGTCGCTGGTGGATTGAATGTGTATTTTACCTCCATTGGGCGTGAATTTTATCGCGTTGCCTATGATGTTGCGTAATATGAGCTGCATCATATCACTGTCGGCATAGACGATGACCGAAGGGTCAAAATCGGTGCTAATGTCGATATTTTTCCTTGCGGCGACGTCCTTTTCAAGATGTAGAGTGGGAGTGAGCAGGTTGTTGAGACTGACGTATTCCATTCGGGCCGAAAGACCCTGGAGTTGCGACTTGGACCAATCCAGCAACTTGGAAAGCATTGCCAATGTGTTTTTCGTAGAGTTGAGCAGGTCGCTTTCGATAGCGGTTTTTTGAGCCTCGTCCAGATCGTGCTGCGTGAGCAGTTCCAAAAAATTCTGAATGCTGCCGAGTGGAGAGCGCAAGTCATGGGCGACGATGGACATCAGCTTATTCTTTTCGGCATTGAGTTTTTCCAGCTCCTTATTCTGTTGTAGGATATGCTCATTCTTTCCTTCAATGGCCCGCGATTTCTCCAGTGCAGAAAGCTTTTCGCGCTCGTAGCTTCCCCGGATGTAGTCTATGCAGAAATAAGTAATGGCCGCCACCACAGCGTAAGCCGACATGTGATCGACAAACCTGTTGAGTTTATTGGTATAGGTGTATGGGACGATCTCAGGGTTAAATAGCTCGATCGCATTGATAGTCAACAGGATGCCGATATTGATGGGTATCCAAACCTTGTATTGCTCCGCAGGGCTGATACCGATGCTTAACAGCAGGAAAAGCAGGAAAAACAGATCGGTAGGGCCGCTTAGTCCGGAATTAAGAAAATAGTTGACCGTGAAGAGCATGAGCCCGACAATGTTGACAATCAGGATGCTGATGGCTACTTTATTGCGAAACCGGGAGGCATAATACAATCCGGCAGTGATCAATAGCACGATCAGGCTAGCCAATGCAACGCTGGGCAACCCGATCACGTAGTTGAATGGTACGTTATAGCTAAGGGCAAATATGGAAATCAAACATACAGAGTGGAATATCCGGGCGTTAAGGGGAAATTCCGACGGTTCACCGGACAGTTTGATCCATAATTGATAAAGGGCAGGTCTGAAAGACAAAACGCATCTGTTTTCTTTGCTACAAATATAAGAGCGCCTGTTTTATAAAGAAATGGTAGAATTAATATTAATTGGTTTGTGGAGATTTTTTAACCTTTAATTCGATTCAACTCGTCTTCTGAACCCGCCCGCCGGGACCTGGCAGCCTTGATTTCCTTGCTTCCGAACCGGTAATTGAAGTTTACCCTTACCATCCTCCCCTCGAAACGGAACCGCAGCCGCGTTTCAATTCCCGCATAAGCAGAAGTGTAGCCACCGCGCGCGGTGTGAAATATGTCGCTGTATGACACTTTCAGACTTGCATTGTCCTTCCAGAATTTCTTTTGCACGCCCGCATCCATCATGCCCATCTGCCAGTTGTAGTCGATGCGCCGGTATGGGGAATTGTACCATCCGGTCAGTTCGAGCGTCCAGTTGTTTTTCAGCTTAAATGTATTCTGGCCGTTAAAGTTGAAGGCTGTCGTCCGGTTGTTGACGATAATGCCATTGTCGAGTGCTGCCCGCCACAAGTTGTGGTAACCGCTGAAATTGAAATAAACTTCCCACCACTTGGTGATAGATGTTGTAATGCTGATATCAAGACCGAAACTTTGCGAGTAGTCGAGATTTTCAGTAATAAAATAGGTGCGGCTGCTATCGTAAGGAATGCGCAGGCCGACTACCGGGAATTTAGTGCGCCGGTAACCGAACGAAGTCGTTAACTTACCCTTATAAACGTGCGTCAGCTTGAAGCTGTTGGCATATTCGGGTTTCAGGAAGGGGTTGCCCTTTGAATATACCAGCTCATCGATCCGGTATTCGAACGGATTAAGGTTTTGGTAGCTCGGCCGGTTAATGCGGCGGCTGTAATTCAGGTTCCACGTATGGTTTTTCGAAGCCTTGAACGATAGTGCCCCGCTCGGGAAGAAATTCAGATAAGTGGTGTCGACCTTATCGAGGTCATTATGCTTGTAGCTGGTCAGATCACCGAGCGACTTGGTGTGCTCAGTACGCAAACCGGCCTGCAAATCCCATTTTTTGCCCAGCGATACATTGTAATTAATATAACCTGCATAGACTCTTTCGAGGTATTTGAAACGGTTGCTTCGGTTGGTATCGATCACCTCCTCGTTTTGAAGAACATTATAAAAGTTAAAGGTGTTGTCGGATTTGACATCGGACAGTTTGAAACCGTATCCCAGCTTGCCTTTCTTAAATGGCTGCTCATAGTCCACTTTAAAAGATTTGATCGTAATATCGACAGGTGTTTTACTTACATAATTTCTTTCCAAAGGCTCGTCGCTGGTTGTCTTGAAAAAATATTTGTTAGGCTGATAGCTGATCCCGCGCGAGGAAAACCTTCCGTAATCTGCGTCGATATTAAGCTCGTGGCCCGTCGTATCCGCATAACGGTAGTTGACATTCACGTTCAGGTTTTTGTTTTTTTCGGGATTAGATGTCTGAGAAGAAAGCAGCAGGGAGTCAGCCGTAGTATTTTTCTTTTTGCTAATGAAAGTCTCACTTTCTCCGCCACCATTATGGTTGCTCACGCGGCCGTTGGCACTGAAACCCAGTGTGTTTTTCGAGTTAATAAAGTAATCGGCCCCGATCTTTGCATTATGGGTCGTGTCGCGCCATAGCCCGTGCCAAACTTTATTGTAAGCCACCCCATTGAGGATCTGATCGTCGTAAGTGGTATTATGCCATGCGCCCTGGTTGAAGCCGTAAGTCCCGAAGAAGTTCGCCTTTTTGTTCCGGTGGTTCAGGTTAAGAGATGCATTGTATTTGGGTGTGATACCAAACATGGCGCCCAGGCTGACGTTCCCGTTTGTACCTAGTTTGGCATTCTTTTTCAACCTGATATTGATGATGCCCAGATCGCCGGCGGCGTCATATTTTGCCGACGGATTAGTGATAATTTCAATGGCTTCGATATCTGCGGAATTCATGCTTTTCAGCGTAGAGGCCAGGTCTTTTCCGCTCATAGGTGAAGGTCGGCCATCGATGTAGATTCGGACACCGGTTTTACCTTTGATCAGAATATTCTCATCTTTATCAACCTGGACACCAGGTGAGCGCTGTAATAATTCCAGCCCGTTAGAGCCGGTAGCATTGATACTTCCTTCGACATTGAAAACCAGCCGGTCATTTTTTACTTCGATCAGCGGTTTGGTTCCTGTGACTTTTACTTCACCGAGTTGCTTCGTTTCCGGCTCCATGCGAAATGCAGGAAAGCTTACGTCCCGGCCTGATACCTGGAAAGCGGCAGACTGAAAAAGTTTCTGTCCCACAGCTGAAATGCGCAGAAAGTAATGTCCTTCCGGAACGCCATCGATTTTAAATACCCCTTTTTCATCGGCCACGTCGGCTTTTACCAATGTGGAGTCTTTGGAGTGATTAATGGAAATGGCGGCAAAGCCGACAGGCTCATTCTGCTGGTTGTTGACAAGGCCGCTGATAGAATGGTTTTGCGCGAAAACAATGAATGGAAACCCAGTAAGTAGTAGGTAGAGTAGTGTTCTTTTCATGAATGGCTAATATTCGTAAAGCATAAAGACTCTGAATTAGGTTTTACGTTGCATTACCTTATAATTTTTATATTTTTAATCTAAATATTCCCGGACTGAAATAAGTACCCCATGAAGGAAGGTTTTTGCGGGTTAATATATCTACTCCTCTTCTCCACACAGACCTGCTTTGCACAGCTTCCGAATCCACGGTTCAGAAGGCTTACAACCGATCAGGGCTTGTCGCAAAGCCACGTTAGCGCAATCCTGAAAGACCAGAGGGGATTTATGTGGTTTGCCACCGAAGACGGGTTAAACAGATTTGACGGCTACAGGTATACTCATTACAAGCACGATCCCGCCAATGCTTCTTCCATCACAGACAGCTATGTGCTATCGTTATTGGAAGATGAGCAGGGCGATATGTGGGTGGGTACATCCACGGGGCTCGACCGCTACGACCGCAATAGCGACTCTTTTGTTCATTATCCGCATGGACAGCGCGAGTTGGCCATTAACACCATTTTCCGGGATAGTAAGAGCCGCTTTTGGCTTGGTACCAATAACGGATTGTACCTCTTCGACCGTTCGCGCGGTACCTACCAATGGTACTTTCTCCGGGACCCAGATGGGAAGGTGGCGCATGAATTCGTAACAAGTGTCGCCGAGGGAAAAGATGATCGTTTGTGGGTGGGTACCGAAAACGGTCTGTACAGGCTTGAAATCCGGACGGGCAAATTTGAAAAGATAAAAACAGGAGTCGATAGCCAGTGGGTGAAGGCGTTACTGGTGGACCGTCGTGGAAACCTGTGGGTAGGAACACACGGAGCCGGCATATCGCTGCTAAATGCAGACGGAAAATTGCTCGCATTATTTGCCCATAATCCGGGTGATCCGTTCAGTGTGGCCCATAATGACATCCTGAGCATCATGGAAGATGGTTCAGGGAAATGCTGGGTCGGTACCGAGAATGGAGGTTTGAGCATTTACAACCCTCTCACAGGGCATTTTACAAATCTGAAAAATGACCCCGAAGACTCCGGTACCCTGAGTGCCAATTCTATCTATTGCATTTACCTGGATAAAGCCGAAAACATCTGGATCGGGACATACTCCGGCGGAATTTGTTTCTTGCCAAAGTTCGGCCCCAAATTCAGTTCATACAGGCAGAAAACGAGCCAGGAAAACAGTTTGAGCAACAACACTGTATTGGCAATTTGCGGTGACAATACCGGCGATGACATTTGGATCGGCACCGATGGCGGCGGTCTCAACCGTTTTAACCGGAAAACGAAAACCTTCACATTCTACCGGCATAATGAGAACGATCCTTATTCGATAAGCAACGATTATGTGATTTCTGTCGTCAGGATGTCTCCCGATGTGCTGGCACTGGGTTTTCACAATGGGGGATTTGATTTTTTTAATGTTAAGACCGGGCGTAGCGAACACCATTTGCCGATTGATGGTAACACTAACAGCTTATCTATTTCCGATGTCAACAATATGACCCGCGACAGAGTTGGCAATCTTTGGCTGGGCACCTGGAAGGGCGGACTGAACTTTTACGATGTGGAGGCGGGAGCGTATCGCCATTACCGGCACGATCCCAGCGATCCTGCAAGCATCAGCGCCGATATCGTGTCTACGATTTTTGAAGACAGTAAAGGCAACATTTGGGTAGGGACCTTCAATGGCCTGGACCTGCTTCGGTCTGACCGTAATGGCTTCATTCATTTCAGAAATGATCGCCGGAATGCCAGGAGCATCTCCCATAATAAGGTACAATCGATCCTGGAAGACGAGCGCGGGAATCTCTGGATAGGGACCGTAGGCGGTGGACTGTGTTATTTTGACCCGCGAAAAAACGAGTTTACATCATTCACTGAAAAAGACGGACTTTCGAGCAATGTAGTTTTTGCGATTGAAAAAGACCGGCGCGGCAACATCTGGTTGAGCACCAACCGCGGCGTTTCACGCTTCAGTCCTGCAACCAGGACTTTTCGAAATTTCGGTATTTATGACGGCCTGCCCGGTAACGAGTTCCGCGACAATTCACGGTTTCAGACGGCCGATGGGCAGATCTATTTTGGGGGTATCAATGGTTTTATCTCCTTTTATCCTGACAGTCTGCAATACAACGATTTTGTGCCACCGGTTTACATCACCGATTTTCAGGTTTTCAATAAAAAGATCGGCAGTATAGACGGCGTCCTGAACAAACAAATCAGCGAGACCAGGTCTATTACCCTGAACTACGGACATTCAGTATTTACATTTGAGTTTGCAGCATTGAACTACACAGTGCCTGAAAAGAATCAATATGCGTATATGCTGGAAGGCTTCGACGGGAGTTGGAACTATATTGGTAACAAACGAACGGCCACCTACACAAATCTGGATCCGGGGACATATACTTTTAAGGTTAAAGCTTCCAATAATGACGGAGTCTGGAATGAAAATGGGACCTCAGTAAAGTTGATCATTACACCGCCGTTCTGGCGTACCTGGTGGTTTGAGCTGCTGGGAGCGTTGTTGCTTGTAGCAGGGATAGTTGGTCTTTATAACATCAGAACCTACACGATCCGCAAACAGAAACGGGTATTGGAACGGCAGATCCAGGAGCGGACCGCGCAACTTCAGCGCTCGATCGAAGAAGAAAGGCTCGCCGTTGAAAAGGCAGAGTTGGCCAACCGGGCGAAAAGTTCTTTTCTTGCCACCATGAGCCACGAGATCCGCACGCCGATGAACGGTGTGATCGGCCTGGCCTCACTGCTGGCAGAAACCGACCTGACGGACGAGCAGCAGAATTTTACCAAATCAATTCAGACATCAGGGAAGGATTTGCTGAATGTGATCAATGATATTCTCGATTTTTCTAAAATAGAATCGGGTAATATGGAGCTCGAAGAAAACAATTTCAATATTAGTGCATGCATTGATGATGTTATGGAACTGTTTAAGATGAAGGCAGCATCCCAGCACGTCAAACTGTCGCACAGGTTAGACGGGGATGTTCCGATCAACATTATTGGTGATCGCCTGCGACTTTCCCAGGTACTGACCAACCTGGTAGGTAATGCTGTTAAATTCACCCCGGCGGGTAAGATAACGGTGCATGTGCATGTTTTAAGCCGCGACGAGCGAACGATCCGGCTCGGGTTTGAAGTGACTGATACGGGCATCGGTATTGCCAGCGATAAGTTCGAAAAGTTGTTTAAGCCTTTTTCACAGGTAGACTCTTCAACTACACGCCAGTATGGAGGCACCGGACTAGGACTGGTGATTTGTGAGAAGCTCATTATGCTGATGGGTGGAAGCATTGAGGTCGATAGTAGAGAAAATGAAGGAAGTACATTTCGGTTTTCTATCGCTGCCCGTATCGGAATTGAGGCTATTCAACCCAGAGAGTCGGTTAAGGCGGAAGAGGCACAGCAGAAGAAGCTGCGTTTAGACTTTGCAACACGATACCCATTGTCCATTCTGGTGGCAGAGGACAATAAAGTGAACCAGATCGTAATCATGAATACGCTCGGTAAACTAGGCTATCGCGCGGATTTGGCGTTCAATGGTCTCGAAGCCGTACAAAAAGTCGACGAAAAGGTTTACGACGTCATTCTGATGGATATGCAAATGCCGCAGATGGATGGACTGGAGGCAACCCGGAAGATCAAGATCAATAGGCCGGTGAATCCATTTATTATAGCCATGACCGCCAATGCGCTGCAACAGGATCGTGAAAAATGTTTCGAAGCTGGTATGGACGACTACCTCAGCAAACCGGTAATCCTGGACGAGTTGGTTGTCATTTTACAGAAATGGGCCAGCCGCCTGGAGACCTCCGCGCCCGATGCGCTCTGAGGCAGCATTTTGCGCAAAGTCACGCGGGGCCAGCCGTTATCTGACTTAAATTTAAAGCAAAAGAGCAGCTTTTGGGGCTGCTCTTTTTGTGTTGATGAAGTGTAATAAGATGTCAGCAATCACATCATCCATACCATCGTGCTCATGCAAATCCGACAAGGCAGGTTAATACGGTGCAAACAGCTTTAACGCTTCAAATATAATGGATATAATCCAAATAAATGGATAAAATCCATAAATATTTTCTATTTGTTAACTGAATACTGGAAAACAGGCGGAATATTTAGTCGACAGATGCCAGTGATTCACGGAGGGAGACATCCTCGTGTGACGCATCGTAAATGCACTCGCCATTCTTAACTACTAAAATCTGTGGAGATTCGTGCTCAACCTGAAAACTGTTGGCAATTGCCATTGATTCTTTACGGTTTTGTACAACGTCAACAATATAGATGGGTATCTCAATTTCAGAAGCAGCACTTACTTCGGATTTAAGCTGGCGGTAAGCCATTAAGCTTGTCATGCATCTCGGACTGTGCTTATAAATAATCGAGTAATCCGTTGAGTTGTAAATGTTATTAACTTCCTCTTCACTATTGATCGTAATCCAATTCATATACCTTTTAAATTAATGCAAACCATACTTATCAGGTTACTTAACAACCGGATATGCGTTTTTCATTCCATTATGAGCGATAAAAATCCTTTGGCCTGCCATAAATAGTAGCCTATTAAATGGATACCACGATTTTTCCGGTTGTCTTTCCGCTTTCGATTGCCTGATGTGCCTGTGAGATATCGTCGAAATGAAACCTCGCTGAAATGTGTGAGCGCAGTTGTCCCGATTCGAGAAGTGCAGCTAGTTTCCGCATATCGCTGCCAGTGGTAACGACGTCAAGCCGGTGCGTGTAGGCCTTCTTTTGTTCAACTTTCCGGATAAGCTTTTCGTCGGTAAAGTACGTCAGGAGCGTAACCACCCGCCCTCCATCCTTCACCGAATCCAGCGATCGGAATACATGGTCGCCGAACAGTGAATCGAGGACAAAGTCTGCATCAGTCACGACTTCCTCGAACCGGACTGCCGTGTGATCTATGAATTCGTCGGCGCCCAGGCCAAGAACGAAATCCTTTTTGCCAGTCGAACCGGTTCCGATTACATAAGCACCCAAATGTTTCGCTATTTGAGCGGCATAATGGCCAACGCCGCCACCTGCGGCGTGGATCAATACTTTTTCACCAGCTTGTACTTTTCCATAGGTAACGAGTGCTTGCCAGGCGGTTAATGCGGCAAGCGTTGCCGCGGCGGCTTCTTCATGGGATATGTTGGCCGGTTTTAATGCGAGTTGGGCTGCGGGGGCGGCAACGTATTCGGCGTATGCCTTGCCATGCCCGGGGAAGTTGATCATCCCGAAAACCTGATCGCCTGGCGCCCACTTCGTTACCTGGTTGCCAACAGCTTCCACCACACCTGAAATGTCCCAGCCCAGTATTATTTCTTCTCCCGGCCCGGGCTTGACAAAGTGCTCAAGGGCGTCGCGGTGTTGGCGGACAAATGCGTCGACGGGATTGATACCGACCGCTTTGACGCGGACCAGGACTTCATCAGCCTTGATTTGAGGCTTCGGTATTTCGATAAGCGTCAGATTTTCAACGGTCCCGGTGTTTTTTAAGACAATGGCTTTCATATTTGCAATGGTTTGATTTGTTCATGCAAATTTCAGCGGATCGTAGCGGTGGCCGGTTGTAAAAGTTTGGGTTTGTTCGGTAACTTTGCGGGTATGCGGGTACATCACATCCATCAGCCTTACGACATACTTTCAGTTACCGTCGACGTATGCCCTATCACCGAGCATAAAAACACTTTCATTGAGCTAGCGTATATTTTTGAAGGGGAAGGCCAGTATCATATTAATCAGAATGAGTTCCACTATGCAAAGGAAAACCTCTTCCTTGCCATGCCGCTGGACCAACATTATACGATCGTGAAGGATACTACTGAATTTATGTTCATCCGCTTCAATAATATCTATTTGAATGCTCAGAAGACCAGGGAAGAGCATAGCAACCTGGGTGATTGGATCCATAAACTTGAATACATTTTTCATCATAACAACCATTTACAAGGCTGTATCCTACGCAACAACCGCGACAAACCGCTGGTAAGGGCTCTTATGGAAGCGATAAAGCAGGAGCATGCAAACCCTAAAACATTACACAAAGAACTTGTTCAGCAGTTGCTTAATACTTTGCTCACAATTGTTGCCAGGAACATTACAAGTCATATTTCTGAGAAAACGCAGTTTGCTCAGAACACTTCGCTGGACATTATTCACTATATCCACCAAAATATTTACAACCCGGAAATGCTTCGCGCAGGGCGCATTGCTTCCTACTTCAATATTTCACTTAATTATCTGAGTGAGTATTTTAAAAAGCATACGCAGGAAACCATGCAGCGGTATATTCTCAATTACAAAATTGCTCTGGCAGAGATTCGCCTCAAGCACAGCGACATGCGCATAAATGAAATAGCTGCCGAACTGGGTTTCACAGACGACAGCCATCTCATTAAAACATTCAAAAAGCATCGGGGCCAGAGTCCTCAGGAATTTAGGAAGGAAGCCCTGGCACAAATGTAGGCTTAGCCTCTACAGAGTCGCGGGTAATTTCCGGATTTACTTTACAATTTTTAGCTCCCGGCCGTCCACAGAAATCACGTACAGCCCTTTTGGTAACTTAGCGACATCCAATTGCAGTGATTTTTCAAGGGTATGCGCGCTTTTGACAAGTTTTCCGATGCTGTTATATACCTCCACGCGGTTTAACGGTTGAGCGGATTCAATGGTAATGATCTCGGTCGCGGGATTCGGAAATACCCTTGCTGTTTCATTGCCGTCCACCCGAACGCTGACGATGCGGGTCAGCTCAGATTTGCCGTCCAAATCGACTTGTCGCAGGCGGTAGTAATAGATTCCTTTTCGAAGAAATTCGTCTTCATAATGATAAAACGAACTGCTTAACGAATTACCATTCGCTGGTACGGTCTTGACTGTGACCAAATTGCGTGAATCGAAACCCCGCTGGACTTCAAAATGCGAGGCATTGACTTCAGAAGCCGTAGACCAATCTACTAACACCCTGCCGTTAGCACTTTTCCGGGCGGTAAACGACTTCCAGGTTACTGGTAGCGCCGTTCCAGACACATTGAGCACCGGTGAGAAAATCGTATTGCTATTCGCATCGATCAGTTTAAGTTTATACATGCCCGCCCCGATCGTGAATTGCTGCGCAGTACTTAGCACCTGATTGCAGTTATTTGATGAAAGCCAGTTGTACTGATAGCCAGGAGGCATGGATGGGCCAGAAAATGTCATTTCAGAGCCACCAGGCACATAAGTAGCTGTCACTGAAACCGGCGGAGCGGCAGAATAGGGGTTCGACTGGCTCAGAAAATCGGGCGTAATCTTATCCGACCAGAACGTCGCCAGTGATAGAAGGCCCGAGTAGATATTGCCATCCGGGGAAGGCGTCACACCGTCTCCACGGAAATGAATCTCATCGCTCCGGTATTCAATGCTATAATAAGGATCCGTCTCAGGGCCCTGATATACATGAGGATAAAGGCCATCGTTGTTGATCAGCTCGTTCTGTGCATTCACGACATTGTCTGAAACACGGCTCGCACCATTTACCGTGAAGCGAGAGGCCCTGGCCACAACCCAGGCCAGATTAGATTTTCCCGACAGGTTCCGGCTTGCATTGACCACCTCCCAAAGGCTGGATAGGTACCTATTGAACGTATTATCACCAGGCTGTTCGAGGTAATTATCGGACTCTCCCTGATGCCACAGCACCGCCCGGACACCGAGTTGCGCGATGTAATTATTTAAAGCCAGCCGTAGGTGACCGAAAGGAAGTCCGGCCGGAAAGGTGTAACCAAATGCGCTGGTTGTTATTCCATTCGGGTCGATTGTTTCCTTCCAGTTGTCGATTCCAGTGCTCGACCAGCCGCCATTGAATATCATCACCGGAACTTTGAGTTTTTCGTAAAGCTTATCGCCAAAAGAGCCCCAACACCATGCATAGTTACCAAATGGCGCGGTTTTGACATTCGCGTCCAGATGTACAAATTCGGGGCAGGGAAGTTGAACGTTGGAATAGGGGGCGACCGTCAGCGTGGACGGGTCAAAATTCTGAAAATTGACACTGTTGACCTGATCGTATGAAGCGCCAGGCCCATTAGGATTGGAATCGCCGCCAGTTGCGTTGGATTGGCCGGCCACAACGAATACCTCGCCCACGCCGACGCGTGCTACCGAAACAACGGGCGACGGACCGCCCGAGCTTATGCCCCGGACTTCAAGTTGATACCAGCCACCCTTCACATTGATTGAACCTAAAAACTGGCCACCAACGATATTATCGTCGATAATGGCCCAGCTTCCATCGGCCGGTGCCTGTTCACCTTCACCAGAAACACGGGGAACGAACCGGGCTTCAATCCGCTGAAATGCCTGTGTGATGTAGCCGCCAATGTAGACGTCGGCTTGATTAGCATTGTTTCTTTGAAAAACAGCACGCTCGGTCGGGAATGTTACTACAACCTGGGCGGCAACGTTTGATGAAACAGTGAGAACAAATAGAAATGTTAGGAGTTGTAAATTTTTCTTCATACTAGGACTTTTAATTGATTGGATAGCGTTTTTCTCGACAATTTGTTCCGCAAAAGGCCATACAGTTTGGTGCAACATTCCCAATTAGAGGAAGATACGTTGTCAAGCTGGAAAGAAATGGGGAAGAAATCGAATTTGAAGATAGATAAATAAACCGACAACAAGGGCGTTGACCGAAACTCAAATTATTATGTGGCCATGCCGACAGATTATATGGGCAGTCCGGAAAGAAGGCATAGTGACATCGAAATTCCCTTAATTTTGCATTATGTCAAAAATGATCCCACAAAATCTTATCGAAATTATGGTCCACAATGCGCAGGAGGTTCAAAACCTGCTGGCCAAGGACCATGCGCCCGTTGTTAAACTGCATTCGAAGTACGGAAAAGCGATCTGGCTTTTGTCTGAGCTCGATCCTGTTAATAATATCGCATTTGGATTGTGCGACCTGGGTCAGGGTAATCCCGAGCTGAGTTATGTGTCCCTGTCGGACCTTGCCAGCCTCAGACACGCCCGTCTGAAAGTGCCTATGGTTGAAACGGATCTTGCATTCGAAGGCAAATATCCGATGAGTGTCTATTTGAAAGCTGCAAAAAGCAACAAACGCATCACTGAGGATGATACAATTCTGGCCAGTCTGGCAGGTTAAGGGCGTTAATGCCGGAGGTTAATTAGTATCTGAATTTCGCCATGTTGACTTAAAACAAAGGCATAAAATAACGCGACCGAAACAGAAAGCAGGTTGCCAACGAGGTAATAGTCGTTAAATTTATTGGATTCGATGTCTGAGGTCTCGTTGTGTTTTAGCCTGGTTGCAACTTTAAGCGCACTGAAAAAAGTGAGAGCAGAGGCCAGGTCGTTAAAAAGAAAGAGCGTCAGGAACATCCGTTCGGCGAAGCCTTTGAAAAGCGACTTGAAGTCAATTTTTGTTTTTTGATAGTAAACCTGGGCTATTACGGAAAAGAGAAAAGCCAGTACGATTTCGCAAACAATGATGAGCACGAAGATAAAGCCGCCAGCGACCATATTTATGAAGAGAGATAGTGTATGATATTCTTGATTGCAATATATTCATTTATTTTTAGACTTTTCTCTAATTTCCAAATCTGCGAGCGGGTCTTTCCCGTTTTAACTGCAACCTCCTTATAGTCTTTCAATTCCAGAAAATGAGTTATCAACTCGTAATGGCGCTCTTTCTTCCACAAATCGACCAAGCTTTGATAGACCAGAAAACAATCATTTAGGGCGTCGCCGAGGCCATTTTTTTTTACTTCAAACCAAAAGCGGGACTGCTTTTCCTTCATTACCTGCAAGGATTTTCTGGCGTCCGTAAGCCCCTTTCCAAGCATCCCGTAGGCCAATTCCTTGTTGATTGGTGTTTCAATCCTGCCTTGTAATAGCACATAACGCAGCTTAAAATCTGCTTTTTCAGCAATAAGTTTTTCCTCGAGGGCCAATATAAGTTTGGCCGCTCCGGCCAGATTCTTTGCAACGCCCTGAAACTCATCACCAAGGGTAATGGTCAATGGCGACAGGATATGTTTTTTGCAGACTTTGTTCACGCCACTGACAATGTACGCAAACTGCTCCATAAGCCCTTTCTGATCCTTGCTGCTACTATCGATAATGTCAGCCATCAGAATGTAATTAAGTGTTTCCATCTATTATTTGTTTCACAAAAAGTGAAATTAATTCCTCCGTTTCACTTTTTATGAAATTTACGTCTTTGTTTCAAGAAAAGTGAAACAAAGGTCATTTTTTTTTCTTTACCACTACTTTCTTTTCTTGTCCTAGTTCAATGCCCTGGCCCTGGGGCAGGCTGTACATTTGTATCATCAAAACAGCAAATCTTAACTGAACAACAAAATGGAAAATACAATCAACGGCATCCACCACATTACAGCAATCGCTGGTGACGCAAAAAGAAACTACGATTTTTATACCCGTATTTTGGGATTGAGGATGGTTAAAAAAACTGTGAATTTTGACGATCCAAATACATATCACTTTTACTACGGCGACAAAAATGGCACACCAGGAACCATTTTAACCTTTTTTCCATGGGGAAGTCAAATTCCAGCCGGTCGCCGCGGTACCCGTCAGGCCACTGAAATCGGATATTCGGTTCCCGAAGGCAGTCTGGATTTCTGGCTCAAAAGGCTTGATGACAATCACGTCACCTATAATAAACCATCCGAAAAATTCGGAGAGCAATACCTTACTTTGCTGGATCCCGATGGTCTGAAATTGGAATTGACTGTTCCAAAAGTCAGTGATAATAGAGCGCCGTGGGAAACCGCCGAAGTCACCGCAGAAAACGCGACCCGTGGCTTTCATAACATCACCATCACGACCAACAAAATCGAAGAGACGGCGAAAATATTAACCGATATATTCGGCTACCGTTTGGCCGAACAGCAGGTTAACAGGTTCAGGTTTGTGACCGATGCCGTTGAAAATGCCAACATAGTTGACCTGGTCGAAGCTCCTGGCGAAAGGGCAGGGCATGTCGCCGGAGGTTCGGTACACCACGTGGCATTCAGGGTAGCCAATGATGATATTCTGATGGAATTCCGCAAAAAAGTACTGGATGCAGGTCATCAGATTACCGATAAAATTGACCGGAACTACTTTTACTCACTTTATTTCCGTGAGCCAGGGGGCGTCTTGTTTGAGATCGCCAGCGATAACCCTGGATTTGCGACTGACGAGACGGTAGAACAACTCGGTTCTGGCCTGATGCTTCCAGTGCAATACGAGCCCCGCCGTGAACAGATCGTCAAAGTTTTGCCGGTACTGAACTAACTAAGTCCAATGTAACGATAGGCGAGCGAGTCCTTAACTCGCTCGCCTCTTCGATCGTTAACCCATTTAATTCAATCATCATGTATTTACATAAAAAAGACTTCATCAAAAGTGGCGTACCGATCGCTAACGCGAAAAAGGCGATCATCATGTTGCATGGACGCGGCGCTTCGGCGACCGATATTATTTCGCTTAGTGGGGTCCTTAACCTGCATGAAATGGCTATTTATGCCCCTCAGGCTACAAATCACAGCTGGTATCCGTATAGCTTTATGGCACCTGTTGCTCAGAACCAGCCGGCATTGGACTCGGCGATCGACATCATTGGTGAGATTGTAAATGAAATAAAAGAAAACGGCATAGCGCCTGAGGATATCTATTTTGCCGGTTTTTCACAGGGAGCCTGTCTTACAATTGAATATACTTCACGTAACGCGCAAAGATATGGGGGTATCATCGCTTTTACTGGCGGGCTGATCGGTCAGGAGCTGAATGAGCAAAATTACAAAGGTGATTTTGGCAAGACGCCCATTTATATCTCTACCGGCGATCCCGACCCACACGTTCCCGTATCACGGGTGAAAGAGAGCGTTGCTATTTTGGAACGGCTCAATGCATTTGTGACCTATGCCGTTTATCCAGGCAGACCACACACTATTTCAGCAGAAGAGATCAAGCAGGTTAACAATACAATTTTGGCTAAATAATGAAAAATGCCGTCTTACATCCAGCTTCCTCCCGCTTCTTTGCCGACCATGGCTGGTTGCAGAGCGCGCAGACTTTCAGCTTCCATGGAAATTATGACCCGGCGAGAATCCAGTTTGGCGCATTAAGGGTTTTAAATGACGACACTGTTTATGGCGGAAAGGGCTTTGGCCGGCATCCGCACGACAACATGGAAATCATTTCCATCCCATTAAAGGGTTCGTTGGAGCATCAGGACAGCATGGGTAACGCCGCAGTGATTAATCCGGGAGAAATTCAGGTTATGAGCGCTGGAACAGGGATATATCACACCGAATTCAACAAAAACCAGGACCAACCCGTCTCTTTTCTGCAAATCTGGCTTTATCCCGATAAGCTGAACGTAGCACCGCGATACGGCCAGACGGATTACAGCAAGGGCGACAGACACAACCGGTTTCAGCAAATACTTTCACCTGATCCAAACGACCAGGGAGTTTGGATACACCAGCAAGCTTGGTTTCACCTGGCCGAAATGGATGCCGGCATTGAAATCGAATATGCATTGAAAAAGGAAGGAAACGGTGTTTATGTGTTTGTAATTGATGGAATGGTGGAGGTAAATGGAGAAACCTTGCAACAGCGGGACGGTTACGGATTTTGGCCGGAAGGCCGCACGGTGATTAAAGCGCTGGAAAAAAGTAATGTGTTGCTGATCGAAGTCCCCGAGAAGTGGTAGCCTGAAAACTAATCCATGATAGCCATGTCTAAAATCAATATACTCGTCATTGCCGACCATCCTGAGATTCTGGAAACAATTATCAGGCTCATTAACCAGAACGAAGAATGGAATGGCATCGGCGCAGGCAGTTTGGAAGAAGCCGTTGCCAGTCTTGAGTTAAATAAATTCGATTTAGTACTTTTGGGCGTCGGCGTCGATGCACAGACGGAGGAGAGGATTTTGAACCTATGCAATGTCAAACACCCGGCTATTCCGTGCCACCGCCATTATGGAGGCGGCAGCGGGTTACTTTACTCTGAAATCCGGTATGCATTGGCCGGAGGTTAACTTTTTTACCGGACGATGTTTGAAAAAATTAATGAATATGCATTGAGATGCATGCCATTCACCCCGCAGGATCTTGACTATTTCGATTCGTTATTGCAACATAAAACCTATCAGAAGAAAACATTCATGTTGCAGCAGGGTGAAATTTGCCAGTTTGAGGCATTTATCCTGAAAGGGTGCATCCGAACTTATTACATCGATAGCACCGGGGCGGAAGTAACATTACAGTTTGCGATAGAAGATTGGTGGGTTAGCGATATAACAAGTTTTCACAATCAGACCCCAAGTCACGTTTACATTGAAACCCTGGAAGATTGCGAGGTGCTCATCCTTACTCCGGAAAATAAAGAAAAATTACTCGCCCGGGTAACAGGCTTCGAGCGGATGTTCCGCCTGATGGTGCAGCGAAACCTTGCTCAGACCCAGGAAAGACTTTTTCGGACCATTTCCACGAGCGCCGTCGAAAAATACCTTGATTTTCTTAACCGTTACCCCGCTATTCCCCAACGTGTTGCCCAGCATTATATAGCTTCTTACCTGGGTTTCTCTCCCGAATTTCTAAGTAAAGTCAGGAAAAAACTGAGCAGCCGGTAAGGTCTCCGGCATTAGGTTTTCTGTGGATTGAATATACGGCGCAAAAAGCTCCACAAATTTGGTTTTGACAGGCTTGTACAGGCCATTTCCGGCTATGGAATAATAATTTCAGGGTTTCTGGCATAACCAATCAATAAAATAGTCATGTCACAAAACTCAGAAATCATCGAAGTTCTCAATGACCTGATCCTGATAAATAACGACCGCATTGCCGGTTATGAAAAGGCATATGATGAAACCGACGAGAACGATACCGATTTGCGTTCTTTGTATAACAGCCTGGCCAACCACAGCCGCGATAATGTCCTTGAACTAAGTGGCGAGGTGAATGCCCTTGGTGGCGAACCAGCAACGGGAACGATGGTGTCCGGAAAACTGTACCGCGTATGGATGGACGTAAGGTCAGCGTTCAGCAGTGATGGCAGAAAGACGTCTCTCGAAAATTCTGAATTTGGAGAGGACGCTGCTCAAAAAGCATACGAATCAGCATTGAACTCAGATAACCTTACGCCTGAATTAAGAGCGCTGATCACCAGACAGAAATCTACATTGAAAAGCGGGCACGACACAATTAAGCGCCTCCGGGATTCGGAGAAAGTGCTGCACTAAAAATTACTTTCATCAACAAGCAAGAGAAAAAGCCGGAGATCGTCCGGCTTTTTTCGTGCTCTGTTGCTCATTGCTCATGTGCAACAGCGGTATTTTGAGGAATTTCATCAAGAATCAGGCGGGCAATGCGGTCGATACAGCCCATAACGACAGCCTCGGCGTCCCCAGAAAAAACTTCTCTGACTGCAAGAGATTTTCCTTTCATGAACAAATGGATAAACATTGTCCCTACCGGTTTTTCGGCATTTTCGCTTCCGCCGGGACAGGTCAGCCCGGTCACTGCCACATGCAGGTCGGCCGGAATGAATATCTGCAAACGGTCGGCGAGTTCACGGGTTACTTCGGCACTCTCGGGCGTAAACCTGCGGATCATATCCTTCGGGACGTGGAGAATGGTTTCTTTTAATGACGCATCGTAACAAACCAGTCCGCCTTTCAGCGTTTGACCTGATTCGGGACAAAGCGAAAACTCAGCGCAAAGCCTGCCGGCAGTGGCACTTTCTACAAAAGCTATGGACAATTTCCGGGCAGCTAATTCTTTGCTGCACTTCAAAACCACTTCTGATGGCATATTTCAGTCTTTATAAGTTGTGATAAGTATTTCAGAATCCGTCATGGCCTGGATGGAATGGGCCAGTCCGGAGTGGAACGACATCATTTGTCCTGTGGTGGTATAAAAAACCCGTCCCTCGGTCTCTACTTTCAGTTCACCTGCAAGCACTTGAAAAGTAAGGCATTCGTCAATCGGGTGGTCATTGACCGTTGCGCCGGATTTCAATACGGCGACGAGAATAGTCACTTTTTCTGATTTATAAACAGTGATTGCATTGCGGTCATTTTTGGACCAGGACTTTTCAGATTTAAGTTGTTCGAGGTACATCGGAATATCCGTGAAAACGTAAGGGGCGTCCAGGATACGATCTCCCTCAGGGCGGTTGCCGGTGGCTTGATTCGATTTGATTTCCATTTGAATCGGGTTTAATGATTGTTATAAAACATTCAAAAGATGTGAGTGAAAATCATGCCATTTGTCCTTGCTTTCATTTTGCAGTTAAAATTTAGTGAAATATTTCCAGAACAGGCAGGGGTCGGCAACGCTTTGTAAAACCACCTATATTTGTTACCGGTAATTGACATTTATCATGAATTTATTGGCTTTCACAAGTGTATTTTACCATTCACTCAGAATGCGAGCCGTTAGATAATTAAAATGGTACTTTTTTTAGAATTATTCCATTACTTTTGACCCACAAACTCTGAACTAAAACTAGCTGTGGAAATCAACAACCGGGAAATAGGTGCTACGCTCATTCTAATTTGCATGGTAGCTTTTTGGACTTTAGCCTCCATCAGAAGAAGGATCAACGAACAGCAGAAGAAAAAAATATTAAAGCAGGGGGTTCAGGCTAATGCGACTGTCCTGAATATCAAACCTACTGGTGAATACCTTAATAATCTCCCCGAATTTCAGGTTCAGATAAAGATCAGGCCGAACGCAGGGGATGATTTCGTAGCGGAAATGAAAGAAGTCCTTCCATATTCCAAATACGATTCGATGACAACAGGGACCAAGATATTGGTGAAATATGACCCGGAATACTATAAAAGAGCAATATTTCTACAAATGGCAGAGACGCTCGTTTAAACATCTACTCGGGTAAGATAATAAAGACGGGCCGCACGGCCCTTTTTTAATGAGACAAGCAGGATTTCGTATTCTCCTTGTCTCATTTTGTGTTTAAAGACCAGACTCCTGAATCCCGGGTCCACCGGTCTGGAAAACGTGTTGAGAAAATGCTTCACTCCCGAAGGATAGTTGCCTTCAACTTTGAAAAGGTAGGCCGGCATTTTATCGGACTTGTTTATCGCCGCCACAAATAGCTTATCATATCCACCTTTTTCGTGAAAGCTGTTTTGGCTCAGGCTAATGACATCCCCACCCTCAGTTTTTTCGACGATTAATGAGTCTTTTGTAGATTCCCAGTGAGCAGTGAGCAAAGGGTGGCCGGCTTCCGGTAAAGTCTTACTCAAAAAAGAAGCTTGCGCTGGTGCGAGATAAACTTTTGTGTCCTGGTCCTGATATATCAAGGGATATTGGATTCTCCTGCTCCAAAGGAAATTAAATTGGTTAGCTTCAATTGAACTTTGATAATTGACGAGCTGAACGTAGTAAGAATAATAGCTTGTCAGGCAAAACAGAAGGCATGTGCATGCTGCTACGTTTCTTGCAACTGTGGCCTTGAATGAGGACGGAAGATACCCGTCATAAAAGGCGACTGCAAAAACTCCGAAAAATGCCGCATAGATCTTATATCTATCCATCTTGTACCCACCCGGATCGGGTTCACTGCCTCTGGCAAACACGATAAGGAAGGCAACGAATAGAAGGCAGCTAAGTCCTGCGATACACAGCCATTGCAATATTGAAACCGACCGGGATCTTACAAATAACGACTGAAATATAGCCAGGGGCAAGGGTAGCACAAATAATGCCCCCAGTATTATACTAAAAAAGGAAGGAGTAAGATTCGGATCGGCCAGTTGGCCTGCAAAGGATAAGAGTAGGACAAACTTGGGGCCGATGTTACTAGTAACGTGCGAAAAAACTGACCCGGAATGGATTGTAAGGGTAGTAATGTGCAGAATTGTTAACGCAATCAAAATAGCTGCAGGAAGTAGCACCTTCCTGCGCTCGACGGTGGTGATCGACACTATAAAAAGCCATATTGCAATGGCAGCCAGTCCGTTGGCGCTCGTGAAGAGTGCGAGCAAAGCCAGCGCGCCGCTGGCGTACAGGCTTCGTCGGTGAAGGGCCAGGTGAAAGCTCCATAAAGAGAAAAAGATACAGGGGGCGTGTTGTAAACTGCAAGTAGCCCAGGAAATAGTATCCTCGTAAGTCTGCAACTGAAAAAGCAGGCATCCAATGGCCAACAGCACCGGCAAGGAAAGTCTGGCAGTTTTTTGATAGGTATAAAAAAGCCACAAAACGCCAATCAGGCTCAGATCGCCGATGATGATGAGCCATTTAATGTTCACCTGGCCGGTCAGCAGAAACTGGGTAAGGGTGACCACCCTGGAAAAGAGCACCCGGTGTTCAAAGTTCTGCTCGAAAAGTAACGCAACCCGATTCGCGAGGCTATTGGTGGTGGTGAACTTGTGGATGAAGAGAACGATGTTTTCAAAATCGTCGTAAAACGGAAAATTAAAGGCGTAGCGGAACACAACCAGCCCGAAAACAGCAATAACAATAACGAGAGTAGTCCAAAGAAAAAGGGTATATAGCTTGTAGAATGTCGTCATCCGAAAATGTAATTGTAACGAACTGCCGCACGCCTACATCCGGTCGTATGAAAGGAACCGGAGGCAGTCGTTTCGAAAGTTATAAAGTAAATTGATGAATCAATGGCAGCGACGCCCGAATAAGGATCGGCGATTGATTGGCAAATATAGAATTTTGGAAAGAAGCCCTCCGGAAAATGACGAAAGAAACGTTAGTTTCTTTCTGGGGGGTGGGAATTTAAAAGGAAGTGTGTGTAAAAGGTGTGGGTATAAAAGGATGTGTGTGTATAGGTGAGAAGTATAGTGTGTGCATCCGTTTCTTCAAGCTTGGTACAAACAAAAACCTAAAATTCTTTTTCCGCAAAGTTGTTGAGTGACTGGCTGGGATCAATTAGCGATCGGTTTTCAAAGGATATCTTAAAAAAACTTATAAATTGTTTAGGGATTTCTGCGGCTTGTTTGACTATACAGGTATATTCCGTTAAACGGACATCCGGATGAGTAAGCTTTTGAATGATGAACAGCTGGTAATGCAGCTCCGGGAAAGCAACAAGCGTGCTTTCGAGGAGATTTACGACCGTTACTGGTACAAGCTGTTTTGCATTTCCTACCATCAGGTCGGTTCGCGGGAAGAATCCGAAGAGCTGGTACACGACATTTTCGAAAGTCTTTGGAATAAACGAAGCGATACCGAGATCAGGCACCTTGGCACTTATCTGGTGATGGCGATGAAATACAGGATTACCAATTTTATCAAATCGCAAATCACATGGCGCCGCTATCAGGAATATTTGATCCTCAATAAAATACAAGAGACATACTCGACGGACGAAATCGTGCAGTTTTCAGA
This sequence comes from Dyadobacter sp. MSC1_007, assembly GCF_023667495.1. Taxonomy (GTDB): domain Bacteria; phylum Bacteroidota; class Bacteroidia; order Cytophagales; family Spirosomataceae; genus Dyadobacter. The sequence continues at coordinate 87,821 of NZ_JAMOZL010000013.1, read as the reverse complement.
CCTATCACAAGCTGTCGATGAGGTAATGCGCAAGCTACCGGAAAAAACCAGCAAGGTATTTCAGTTGAGCCGTTTTGAAAATCACTCTGTCAAATACATCGCCGAGGAGATGAACATTTCGGAAAAAGCAGTGGAATACCACATTACCAAGTCATTGAAAGCCCTGAAGGATAATCTGTGGATGTACCATTCCAGTAACTAACTGCCTATACACGCCCATGACACCATATACTTACGACGCATTGATAGACAAATACCTGGCCGGGGAGGCCACACCGGAAGAAGAGAAATGGATAGAGCAATTTTTGAAAGAAAACCCGATGGACGAAACGGATATCCTGCTGGCCGAAAAAGAAGCAATAGGCAATCGCATCCGTAAAAAATTGCTGCGGAACACTACGAGAAAGCCCATGGAAAACATCTGGCTGTGGGGAATGGCAGCGGCGGCATCGGTTTTAGTAGTAGCGGGCCTTGTCTGGAACTATCCGCCACAATCGGGCTCCTACCTGAACACTTTCGTATCGGCGCTGGCCGACGATCAGGAGGGGTTTGAAGTTAAAAATACCTCAAAAAAGCCGCAGCGGCTTACACTGGACGATGGTAGTGAGGTGATTTTGCAGCCCAACAGCCGGATCAACTATCCCGAGCATTTCGGCGAGCAAAAAAGGGTGGTGTATCTGCACGGAGAAGCTTTCTTTAATGTGAAAAGGGATGTGACAAAACCATTCATTGTATCGACTGAAAATTTGGCGACGCAGGTTCTGGGGACCAGTTTCAATGTAAAATCATATGACGGCGCTGGTTCTATTGAAGTGCAGGTTGCAACGGGAAGGGTTTCGGTTTACGAAACGTCGGAGCATAAAGCATCCACCCGCAACGGATTTATCCTCACACCAAATCAAAAAGTAGTATTTGACAAGGATTCGCGAAAAATGGAGCTGGGAATCGTGAGAAACCCTGCCGTTGTCAAGCCAGTTGAATCCAGGCTGCGATTTGAGTTTTCAGAGACCCCGGCCGCAGAAGCATTTGCGATGCTGGAAAAAACTTATGGGATTGATATCGTCGTGGAAGGCGATGTATTGAAAAACTGTCTTTTTACGGGCGATTTGAATGATCTGCCCATGTTCGAGCAGTTGGACCTGATCTGTAAAGCGGTAAATGTGGACTACGAGCAGAGAGGCACATCGCTTTTTATTGAAGGACAAGGTTGTTCCAACTAATTGAAACCGAATTTTTATAATAACAATGCCGGGCATGCGCTAACACGTCCGGCAAGTTTAACACCCTTCCTGGCAGAAGGATATCGTTTGTTTTTGAGCTGTTCAATTCACAAAAACCTTTAAAATTATGCATAAAAAAATACCCTTCAAAAGGGTTGTTTACAAAGTCATGAGTGCTACGGCTAAACAACTTTTTCTTGCTCTGATTTGCTGTGGAATTTCCATGGCGCACGGCGTTTATAGCCAGGAGTTACTTAACAAAGAGATTTCCATTAAACTCGAATCGCAGGAGATCCGGCAGGTTTTAAGGCAGATCGAAAAACAGGCCGACGTCAAATTTGTGTATAGCACCAACAGCATTCAGGGGCGGAACACGACAAGCGCCAAACAATTACAGGGCTCACTCAATAAAGTGCTCGATCAGTTGCTTACTCCTATGAACGTCTCATTCGAGGTTGTAGGAACTTCGCGGATACTGCTTCGTAAGAAGAGTGACACGCAGAGCATAGTTCCTTTTCATACCTCGGCGATAGAGTCGGCCGCCGACCGGGCAATTACCGGGAAGGTGACAGACGACAAGGGAGATGCACTTCCAGGAGTGAATGTCCTGATCGTTGGCAGTCAACAAGGCACCTCGACCGACCAGAATGGGCAATACCAGCTCAATGTGTCGGATGGAGATGTCACCCTGCGCTTTTCTTTCATCGGGTTTGTGAGCCACGATGCGACAGTGGGCAATAGCTCGGTGATTGATGTCAGCCTGAAGCCGGATGTGAATGCATTAAAGGAGGTCGTGGTAGTGGGTTATGGTACTCAGGAAAAGAAGGATGTCACAGGAGCAGTATCTTCGGTGAAAGGTACTGATTTTCAAAACCTGCCCTCAGGTGGAGCGCAGCAGGCCTTGCAGGGACGTGCGGCCGGTGTGAACATTATTCGCAATGGCGGCGCACCCGGCGATGCCGGCACGATCCAGATCCGCGGCTTTGGAACTGTTAACAATGCTGATCCCCTCGTGGTGATCGATGGGGTTCCTTCCGGCTCGATGAATGACGTGAACCCGAACGATATCGAATCCATTGAAATATTGAAAGATGCTTCCGCGTCAGCCATTTATGGAACACGCGCGGCGAACGGGGTTATCATCATCACCACCAAGCGCGGTACTTTCGATAACCCGATCGGTGTGACAGTCAATGGGTATGCGGGTGTAACCAACCGCATCAAGATCCTGGATATGCTCGATGCGCCTACGCTTTCGAGCCTGAAACGGGAAGCTTATGCCAATGACGGGCTACCAGTGCCACCGATCTGGCAGGACGCACAATATCAGACACAGAAAACCAACTGGCAGGAAGCGTTGCTCCAACAGGGCGTTACCCAGAACTACGATGCGGCGATCCGTGGCGGTGGTAAATACTCGTCCTTTTCGATCTCCGGAGGTTATTACAATGAAAAAGGGATCATTGGAAATTCATATTACAAAAGGTATACTTTCCGCGTGAACTCCGACCACAAGATTGGTTCGAGGTTGAAAATCGGGCAGAACCTGCAATTTACCAACACCCATAATACAGCACCGAACACGACGTCTTCCCAGACAGGTCTGCTTTGGAGCGCGATCCGGTTCCATCCGGGCTTGCCCATTCGCAATGATGACGGTTCTTATAGTTCTACCAAAGGAATAGGGGCTTTCGGGGATATCAACAATCCTATTTTTACCGTAGATACCCAGGATCAGAGCAATATCCGTAACCGTTTTCTGGGAAGCCTTACCGGCGAATTGGAAATCACAAAAGGCTTAAAATTACGGGCTAATCTGGCAACGGACGCGACATTTTCTGAAAGTTCAAACTTTGATGTCAAAGTCAATGACCAGTTCCGCACCAATTCTTACAACCAGCTTGACCTGATCCACGGTAAATACTGGTCATTTTTGCAAGAATATTTTCTTTCCTACGACAAGAAATTCGGGCCGCATAATCTGAGCCTGGTCGGAGGTTATACTTCACAGACTTTCAACAGCATCTCCTCCCGTCAGCGTGGCCGTGACTTTGCCAGCGAGGACCCATCGCTGCGTTACATGCAATATGCGGGAACGATCGTTTCGGTTGGATTATCGGATGGTGGAAACGGCGGCCGTAGCTACGATGCGCTGGGTTCCTGGTTTGGGCGCGCCAACTACTCGCTGATGGACCGTTACTTACTTACGGCAACATTCCGTGCCGACGGTTCTTCTAAATTCGCACCTGGCAACCGCTGGGGTTACTTCCCTGCATTCTCGCTCGGATGGAGACTTTCTGAGGAACCTTTTTTCAAGAATGCTTTGCCTGTGTTCAGCAACTTTAAGCTCACCGGCGGCTGGGGACAGCTAGGTAACCAGAATGTGAACTCCATGCAATACCTGGCATTGATCAACTCTTCCTACCGCTATGCATTGGGCGCTGGCGGCACACAGAACCAGGTTTCAGGAGCAGCACAGAGCCGGTTGGCTAACCTGCAAATTGGCTGGGAAACAGCAGAAATGACCAATTTCGGCATAGAAGCGGGTCTTTGGAAGAACGCGCTGTACTTGTCTGTCAACTACTTTATCAAGGATACCAAAAAGATGCTGCTCGCTCCGCCTTCGGTGGGAACGATTGGCACTTCGGTGATACCCGATCAAAACATCGGTCAGTTGCGTAACAGAGGTGTGGAGGTCGAAGCGTCGTACCGTCATTCTTTCGGTGACCTTACCCTGAATGTAAGCGGCAATGCCACCCTGATCAAGAACCGCATTACCCAACTGGCGACGCCCGGCGGGTTCCTGGCTTCGCAGCTGTATGGCCGCGGCCAGCAGGAGATCGTGCGAACCTATGAAAACAACCCATATGGCACATTCTACGGCTATAAATCAGACGGATTGTATCAAAACCAGAGCGAGATTGATTCGGATCCTAACATTGCCAACGATTCCCGTAAAACGAACGGACAAATTCATCCCGGCGACGTTCGGTTTATGGATTTGAATGGAGACGGCATTGTCGACGACAAAGACAGGACGATACTTGGCAGTCCTCAGCCTAAGATTAATTATGGTTTCAATGCAGGGCTCAACTATAAAGGATTCGATTTTAACCTGTTTTTTGTAGGTGTGGGCGGCGTGTCAGTATTCAATGCAGACCGCATGCAGGGCCTCGATGCAAGCTATTCGTTTAACCTTTATCAGGAAGCCAATGAGCGCTGGCATGGCGAAGGAACAAGCACGTCTGTGCCAAGGCTTAGCATCGATAACCCGAACCGTAACTTCCGACCATCGGATTTGTTTGTCGAGAAAGGGGACTTTTTCCGCCTAAAAAACTTTACGCTGGGCTATTCATTACCCAAGACATTCATTGAAAAAGTGAAGTTGTCGCAGGCGCGCTTTTACATTACCGGTCAGAACATTTTCACATTTACCAAATACACGGGCTTGAACCCGGAACTGGGTTATGTGGGTGACCGGTCGGGAGGCCAGTATAGCCAGCTGAATGTGGATTATGCGCAGTACCCATTGGCGCGTACCTGGACGATCGGGGCGACTCTATCCTTTTAACTAAAATTCAGGCCAGGCGCAAAATGCCGCATGCCAATTTATCCTACCAAGAACTGATATGAAAAAGATATATGTACTCGCCGGATGGATCTTTCTGACGGCCGTAACAAGTTGTAACGACGACCTGCTGGAGAGCACACCTTACGGACAGGTGACCTCACAGCAGTACTGGCGAAATGGTGATGATGTGGTGGCTGCAACGAATGCTATTTATGCCCCTCTGTTGAACGAAGACGGTTTTGCACATACAGAATATACTTTCGATAACTGCTCGGATGATATGAACCGCGCCGGTGACCATTCCGATGAAACTGCATTGGAAATGTTCACATTCGATGCGTCCAATTCGCATATCCTGGCCACGTGGTCAACGAAATACGAGGTGATCTCCCGCGCCAACGCAGTGCTGATCAATGCGCCCAAAGTGAATATGGATGAAACTTTGCGCAACCGCAGCATGGGGGAGGCCTATTTTCTAAGAGGATTTATCTACTGGCGTTTATCGCTGATTTACGGCGAAGTTCCCATTCTGTTGGAAGCTGATGCATTAGCCAACAATTATAACAAGCCAAAATCATCGCTTGCAGAAGTGCGGGCCCAAGCCGAAGCCGATTTCTTGAAAGCTGCAAGCCTGCTGCCGGTGAGCTATGACGATGCCGAAGCAGGGCGGGTGACCCAAGGATCAGCCTACGGGTTTCTGACTAAATTATATGTCTATTCCGAAAACTGGCCGAAGGCGATCGAGAGCGGCCAAAAAGTGATCGGCAATGCGGCCTACAAGCTTGCAGATAAGTATGATGAGAACTTCAATCTGGTAACCGAAAATAATCCGGAGATCTTGTTCTCATTGCAATATGAAACCGGCTGGACGACAGACAATTCACCAACTTTCTACCACACGCCACAGGCATTCGGTGGATGGGGTTTCCATGAGCCGATCGATGACTTGGTTAAAGAGTTTGAAAAAGGCGATCCGCGTCGTTCTTACTCCATTTACAGTCCGGGCGATAAAGTGACGCGTGGCTCACAGGGCGCGACAACGTTCACCGCGGACATGACACGTGTAACTGGTTACGCATTCCGTAAATACACGACCTTCACCGAGACTGGCGATATGAGCCAGAGCCTGAATGCACCATTTCTGCGCGCAGCAGATGTATATCTGCTTGCTGCCGAAGCCAAGATACGCTCCGGGCAAAGTGGCGATGCGGAGTTGAATGCTGTTAGGAAACGTGCCGGTTTGCCAGCCAAAACGGGTGCTAAGATGGCCGATATCATGCACGAGCGCCGCGTGGAGCTGGCGGGAGAAAATGAACGTCATCAGGATCTGATGCGCTGGGATAAAGCCAAATTGATCGATATTTCAGCCCATTATAAGATTGCCAGAGGGCCCTTCAAGCCAAGCCGTAATTTTATCAAACCCAAACACTATTATTTCCCGCTGCCTCAGCGCGAAGTGGATTTGAGCAACGGGATATTGAAACAGAATGAGAATTACTGATGGTTGTTATTGATAGAAGCCGTTGCCGGTGATAACACCGGCAACGGCTTATCCCCTTACTCCTTTATCCCCTTACTCCTTTATCCCCTTACTCCTTTATCCCCTTACTCCTTTATCCCCTTACTCCTTTATCCCCTTACTCCTTTATCCCTTTACTCCCTTCTCCCTTATTCCCTGACCTCCCGACCCAATGACCCGCTCAAAAACCCTGCTCGCTACGATCATCGCCGCCACCGCCCTCATGCGCTGCAACGTGCCGGTATACATGCAGGAGCGCCAGCTGGAAGGCGAATGGCGGACGGATTCGATACGTAATTTTGTGAACGGGTTTAGTTTTACCAACAGCACATTCGACGAGCATTGGTCTACATTTGAATACACGGCCGACGGTATATTGATCGAACGTAAAAAGGATAAATCTAAAAAATACCGCTACTCACTGCCTTCTGCCGATTCGCTGGTATACGCCGACTCGTCAGGTCTGCGGCTCAGCGGTTTTGAAATCATCAAACTCTCCGACAAGCAGCTGGTACTGAAAAAGGCGCAGAAACCGTATCTTCCCGGAAAGAACCAGGAGCTTTTTGAGATCAGGTTCTTCTCGAAAGCAGAATAGGCCGAAGATGCGAAACCCCTCATGATCCGGAAAACCATATTACACTGTTTTGCCATTATTCTTTTGGCAGGTTGCACAAATGACAAGCCGTCTACGCTCTTTGAACTGCTGCCTGGCGACCAGACCGGCGTGCATTTTGCTAATACACTTCATGAAGACGATAACCTCAATATCCTCAATTATGAATACTTCTATAATGGGGGTGGGGTAGGCGCCGGAGACATCAACAACGATGGACTAACCGACCTGTTTTTCGCCGGTAATATGTCCACAAGCCGGCTTTATCTTAATAATACAAGTGAAAAAGGGATTCACTTTGAAGATATTACCGAGGAGTCCGGCATCAGTATTCCCGAAGGATGGGCCAGGGGAATCGCTATGGTCGACATCAATGCCGACGGATATCTAGATATTTATGTTTCCAGGTCCGGCCCAGCGCAGGCCGGACAGTTGTCGAATCTGCTCTTCATCAATCAAAAAAACAACACATTTAAAGAAGAGTCCAGAGCCTACGGACTGGATTACAATGGCAATACAACGCAGGCTGCTTTCTTCGATTATGACCACGACGGCGACCTGGATGTTTACCTGCTTACCAATGTGATGAACATGCAGGGCCCCAACAATATTCGCGGGAAGGTCAGCGACGGCTCTTCTCCAAACGCCGACCGGCTTTTGCGCAACAATGGTGACCTTACCTTCTCGGACGTCTCCAAAGACGCCGGGATATTGGAAGAAGGTTATGGCCTGGGCATTTCGATCGTGGATGTCAATAATGACGGCTGGCAGGATGTGTATGTTTCCAATGACTATGTTTCCAATGACTTATTGTATATCAATCAGCAAAATGGCACGTTCCGGAACGAGATAGGATCCTATTTTCGGCATCAGAGCTATTCGGCGATGGGGAATGATGCCGCTGATATCGATAACGACGGGCTGGTCGACTTCATAACTGTCGATATGTTGCCGGAAGACCCGGTCCGACGTAAAAATATGTTCGGGCTTATGAACTATGACCGGCATTTATCGGAGCTCAGAATGGGTTATGAGCCGCAGTTTATGCGGAACACTTTGCAACACAATAATGGTAAGCGGCCGGGTTCGGATGAGCCTTTTTTTAGTGAAATAGGGCGCTATTCGGGTGTGGAGGCTACCGATTGGAGCTGGGCACCGCTTTTTGCCGACCTGGATAACGACGGTTTCCGTGACTTGCTGATCACCAACGGATATCCCAAAGACATTACCAACCGTGATTTCGTGATCTACCGCATGGCCGAACACGAGCAGCAAATGCGGTCAGGCAACAGTGGGGCGCGATTGACGGAGGCATTGAAAAAAGTCGAAGGCGCGCATGTACCCAACTACCTTTTTTCCAACAATCACGACCTGACATTCACCAACAAATCCGCCGAGTGGGGATTTGATATTCCTTCCTTCTCTAATGGTGCCGCCTATGCCGATCTGGACAACGACGGCGACCTGGATTTCGTGACGAACAACATTGATCAGGAAGCATTCATTTACCAAAATCATTCCGACAAAACACCTGAAAACCATTACCTGAATATCAGTCTGCATGGATCTGGGAAAAATCCGGGTGGTCTTGGTACCAAAGTTTGGGTTTATACTAAAAGCGGGATGCAGTTTCTCGAACATTCGCCTTACCGCGGCTATCAGTCGTCGGTTGACGGTAAACTGCATTTCGGTTTAGGTAAAAATATTCTGGCAGATTCGGTGCGCGTCGTGTGGCCAGACGGCAAAACCCAGCTCACTCGTAACGTAAAGGCTGGTCAACTCATGAAGTTGGATTATGCCAAGGCAGGTGGCGCAAAGGCGTCAACTGCGACAAAGCCGGTTCCATTGTTTTCGCAGGCAGGTCCGGTCGGAGCAGAATTTGAGCATAAAGACGAGCTATATATTGATTTCAAAATACAGCCTCTATTACCGCATTTGCTGTCCCAAAACGGCCCTGGCGTCTCAGTAGCTGATGTGAATGGCGATGGTCTGGACGACTTCTATGTTGGAGGCGCTTTCAATCAAACTGGAAAATTTTTTATTCAGAACAAACAAGGGAAATTCACCGCTAAGCCACTTCTGACTGGTCAGAAATACGAAGAAGATATGGGTTCGCTGTTTTTTGATGCGGACACTGACGGCGACCAGGACCTGTATGTGGTGAGCGGAAGCAATGAGTTCGAACCCGGCTCGACCTATTATCAGGACAGGCTTTATAAAAATGACGGAAAAGGAAATTTTGCAAAAGACGCCGCAGCATTACCGCCTCTTGCCGCAAGTGGTTCTACTGTAAACGCGGCCGATTTCGATCGCGATGGCGACCTGGATCTTTTTATAGGAGGGAGACTTTCGCCAGGAAATTACCCTGAACCCGGAGAGAGCTATATCCTGCGTAATGAAAAGGGGCGTTTTGTGGATGCAACGGCCGCTGTCTGTCCCGGAATCAGGCATATTGGCATGGTAACCACTGCAATCTGGACCGATTTTGATCAGGATGGCTGGGTTGACCTGATCACGGCGGGCGAATGGATGCCTGTTGTTTTCTATAAAAATAAAGGTGGCCAGCTCGTTGACGTAAACTCAGCAACCGGCCTTACCCACACTGCCGGCTGGTGGAACAGCATCGTTTCCGGAGATTTCGATGAAGATGGCGATACCGATTATGTGCTCGGTAATGTAGGATTGAATAGCGGGGACAAACCCTCGAATGACAAGCCGCTCACTCTGTTTGCAAAAGATTTTGATAAAAGTGGGACAATGGACCCGGTCATATGCCGCTACATCGGAAACGAACTATACCCGGTCCACCCGCGCGATGAAATGAACAGCCAGATGAACTTCCTCAAAAAGCGGTTTATATATTATGCTGATTATTCCAAAGCCCGGATCACCGATGTTTTCAAACCGGAAGAACTAAAAGGCGCGCAAAAGCTCATTTGCGAAACCATGCAGTCGGTGATGCTGGAAAATAAGGGTAACGGGAAATTTGTAATGCAAAACCTGCCAACGGAGGCTCAACTCGGACCTGTTTATGGCTTGCTAGCCAACGATTTCAATCACGATGGTCACCTGGATCTGTTGCTTTCCGGCAACAGTAACGCCACCGAATCGATCAGCGGTCGGATGGATGCACTCAATGGATTGTTGATGCTGGGAAATGGTAAGGGCGGATTCAAACCCCTAAATTCCGGGCAAAGCGGCGTTTTAATTCCCGGCGATGCGAAAGGAATGGCGAGCCTGACCCTGGCCAATGGCAGGCAGATGGTCCTGGCCGCTCAAAATAACGGTCCCTTGCTGGCATTTGTAGGGGGCGCTGACAATAAGATGATCAATATCAAACCAGAATCCCACTACCATTGGTTAGAAGCTACCTATGCCGATGGCCATAGAAAACGCATCGAGCTCGCGTACGGCTCAGGTTACCTGTCCCAATCCGGCAGATCAGTTGCATTGGTAAAGGAAGGTTTGAAAAAGGTAGTGCTGATTGATTTTGCCGGTCATGCCCACGGGGTGACATTTTAATAATCTTACTCCGCAGCAACATCCATTTTACCGATCACTTCCGCAAGGTCGATCCCGGCTTTCATTACCGGCGCAAAAAGGTCACCCTCTGCGCGGATTCGCTCGATAGCGTTGCGGATTGTGAAATCACGCAGCTGCAATCCTTTTTTTACTTCGTCCCAATGCAAAGGCATTGAAACAGTAGCTCCGGGTTTCGGCCTGACCGAATAGGGTGCCGCCAGCGTCGCTTTCGGGCGGTTTTGAAGGTAATCAATATATAGCTTTCCCTTCCTGTTTTTGGTCATGCGCTCAATGCTGGTAAAATCAGGCAACTGTTGCTGCACCTGTCCGGCCACCCATTCTGCGAAGAGCTGACATTGGTCGTAGCTGTACTGTGCACCTAGCGGAATATAAATGTGCAGCCCGGTTGAACCAGATGTTTTGGGGTAAGCAGGTACACCGATCGAATCGAGGAGCTGTTTGATCGCCTGCGCAGTTTCTATCACCTGCTCAAAAGTGTTACTCGTGTCCGGGTCCAGGTCGAGCAGGCACCAGTCCGGATTGTCGGGAGTTTCAATACGGCTATTCCAAGGGTTGACATCGATGCAGCCGAGGTTAGCCATATAAAGCAGACTTTCTTCGTCATTACAAAGCATGAAATTCTTATTCTCGCCTTCTGATGTATAAGGAAATGTCTTGATCCAGTCAGGTACTTTGCCTGTGACATCTTTTTGGTAAAAGCTTTTGCCATGAATGCCGTTCGGGAAGCGGTTCAGTGATAGCGGTCTGTTTTCCAGGTAAGGCAGGATAAATGGTGCCACCTGGTAGTAGTAGTTGATCAGGTCGCGCTTGGCAATCTTGTCTTCGGGCCAGAAAAGCTTGCCGAGGTTCGAGAATTTGACCTCGTGCCCGTGGATTTTCCTTACCTGCGTTTCTTCGTTGGGGTTAAGGAGTGTTTTTCGTTTCGCTTGTGCTGGTTTCTTGATGATCGCCTGATCGTCGGCCTTGTCCGCCGGTTCTTCGATCACTTCTTCGGTCTGTTTTTCGACCTCTCTGACGACTTCTTTGGCAGACTTATCTTCCCGCATTCCCTCGAAAGACGGATGCCTGAATACGCCGTCCGAGGTGATTTCGGTAAAACTGATTTCGCAAACAAGCTCCGGTTTCAACCAGGTCGCCTGTGCGTGAGGTGGATTGGGGCGGAAACGGGAAGGTTTGTTGTAATCAGGTGTCTCATCGAACGGGACTTTTTTGGTAATCAGCCGTTTAAAAAGCGACATCATTTCTCTCTGTTGCTTATCATTAAAACCAGTACCAACCTTGCCTGCATAATGCAGCCTACCACCGTCATAAACACCCAGCAGCAAGGCGCTGAACAGTTTGGATGAGCCGTCGTTGAGCGTGTAGCCGCCAATGACTACCTCCTGCCGTTTATGGATCTTGATTTTCAGCCAGTCCCGCGAGCGGGCGCCGGGATAATACTGGCTGTCCAGTTTTTTTGCGATAATACCTTCCAGGCCGATTTTACCGGCCGCCTCAAAAAACGCATTGCCGTCGCCAGTGATGCTATAACCGAGTTTTGCGGGAGTATCGTCGGTCACAATGTCGGCCAGGATCGCCCTGCGTTCGCTGAGTGGCAGATGCATAAGGCTTTTGCCGTCAAGCCAAAGTACGTCGAAAACGTAGTAAACCAGCTCGCCGTCGGCCTCGCTGCGCCAATTTTGCAATGCGTTGAAATCCGATCTGCCGGCATCATTGATCACCACGATTTCGCCATCAAGTACGGCATTGACCTTCCAGTCTTTCAATTGTTGGTAAACCGGATAAAACTTGTCGTTAAACGTCTTGTTGTTCCTTGATTTAAGCTCGACATTCCCTTTGTGAAGATGAGCCACAGTACGATAGCCGTCCCATTTTACTTCAAATTCCCAGTCTGGGTCGCTAAATGGCTCATCAACAAGCGTTGCCAGCATCGGAGAAAGTGTTTCCGGGAATAGCTGTTTCTTACCCTTTCTTAGCAGGGTTGCTACTTTTTGGTCCGGGCTTTTTTTTTCAGCCGCGGCTTTTTTTACCGGCTTTTTTGCGCTCTTTTCAGGCTTATCCGCTTCGCCATCCTCGCCATAAATGTTGGTGCTGGTTTTTTCAATGCCTTGCAGTGTTTTTTTGGAAATTACCGATCGGTCTTTTTCGGTAATATCGTCTTCGGAAGCAAACTTGTCGCGATGCTTGATCAGCAGCCATGAATTTTCCTCCATTCCTTTCGTTTTCACCAATGCAAATTCCCCTTTGAGCTTCTTGCCATGAAGCCTGAATTTCAGAGAGCCGGAATGCAGCTCTTTTAAAAGCATTTTTTCCTTTGCCTTCTTATTATCTGCCTCTTCCAGCGGTTCGTAAGTTCCAAAATCCCAAACCATCACAGTCCCTGCGCCATAGTTTCCCTCAGGGATAATGCCTTCAAAATCCTTGTAGTCGTAGGGATGGTCCTCGACCATCATCGCCAGCCGCTTCACTGATGGGTCTGTGGAAGGGCCTTTTGGGACGGCCCAGCTTTTGAGCACACCATCCATTTCCAGCCGGAAGTCGTAATGCAGCCGGCTGGCGTCGTGTTTCTGGATCACAAAGATCAGTTCGTCCTTATCGGCTTTTCCGCCCTTGGGTTCTGGTGTTTTATCGAAGGAACGTTTTTCGTTGTATTTAGTAAGGCTCATGGTTTTCAGTGTGTTAAATTGATTTAATAGGATAGTTGCATCGCGCTTTGGCCAACCAGTTGCCTCAGCTTTTCCGCATTATGCAAGGCATGCCCACCTACATCATTGTTAAAAAATGCCCAGATCCGGTGGCCTTTTTCAGCCCATGTTTTGAATTTTTCGGCATATTCTTCCAGGACCTCGTCGGAATAAGGCGAGCTATAAAGTGAATGCGGGCCGTGAAAGCGGATGTAAATATCTTTGGCCGTGATCTCTTCGTGGTAAGGATACCTGTCCGATTGGGCAAATACGAGCGTTATCTTATATTTCTTCATTAATGCGATACTTTCATCGCTAAACCATGACTTATGGCGCACTTCTATTGCGAACCGGAATCCGGCATATTGGTCGTGTATTAGCTCGTAAAGTTCAGTCACTGTTTCGAGCTTGAAGCTCGCATTAGCTGGAAGCTGGATCAGGATCGGGCCGAGACGCTTTTTGAAATCAGCAAAAGTTTTAAAGAAACGCTCCAGCGGTTCCTCTGGGTCGTGGAGTTTTTTTAAGTGGCTGAGGTAGCGGCTCATTTTAGGGCAAAACAGAAAGTCATCAGGTACACTGGCGACCCATTTTTCAACAGTGCTTTTCGAGGGCAGCTTGTAGAAACTGTTGTTTATTTCCGAGACTGAAAAATGTTTGGCATAAAAGGAAAGATAATCGGCCGGCCGAACATCTTCCGGATAAAAAATGCCTTTCCAGTGCTTGTAGCTCCATCCCGAGGTGCCTATTTGGATGTTTTCCTTCAATTTCATTTTCCGCTAATTGTGAAGGGATGAAATAAAATAATCATACCGGATCGTGTTCCGGGCGACCGAAATCAGTGTACCGGAATGGTTTTTGAGCCAGGCACATTCAACAGCATTTGCATAAAACATTTAGGAGTATATATGGCAGTGATCGATATTCTGGGCGACCAGGAGGAAACATTAGGGACGGCAGACGATTTGCGGGAGGAAGTGGTGATGGAAGTCTTGCAGCAGGAGATTGTTGGGAGTATGGTCAAAATTGAGTTTGAAACGTCGCTTGGCCTTTGCACAGGCTATTACCTGGCAACCGAACTGGGACATGAGGAGATCAATCTTGAAGAAGAATCTATGAACCGTTTGAGATTGCTTTTTCCTTCCTGCAATGGTGCATTCGTACATCCGCAAAACCGCGACTGGGTAGAGGTAAGCCTGAACGAAACCATAACAGGTTTGCCCGAATACAAAATATACGACCGGACGATGGCTGGTAACCTGGGAACCTGACTTGGCAGGTTTACTTAAAAAAACAGCCGCAAATCCTGATTTATTTCGAAATTGGTGGCATTGTTTTACAGCCAACGTTTTCTCCCATGAAGGATATCACCGTAAAGGATATGCAGGCCATCGAGGTCTTTAAAGATGTTCCCGAGAGCCAGCTGCAATGGATGATCGACCGCAGTGAGCATTATGAACTGGAAGAGGGGGCCCTGATGACCAGCCCCGGCGAGCCCATCTCAGGGACACATATTATTTTCTCAGGGAAGATCGAGCTATACCGCATTCAAAACAATACCAAACTGACAATCGCTCAGCTATTGCCGGGGACGGTTACTGGTATTCTGCCTTTTTCCAGGGGGAAAATAGGCATTGCTTACGGGCAATGTCTGGAAACTACGCAACTGATGACATTTCCGAAAGATCAGCTGCGGGAGCTGATCGTTTCGCATTACGAGCTCACGCAGGCGTTGGTGATCGTGATGACCTCGCGTGTACGGGAGTTTACCGAGCTGGAACAGCAGAACGAAAAGATGATGGCATTGGGCAAGCTTTCGGCCGGTCTGGCCCATGAACTGAACAACCCCGCAGCCGCCATCGTGCGAAGCTCTGCCTCGCTCAAAGAACACCTGATAATGCAGCCCGACTCATTTAAAAGTCTGCTTTCCATTCATTTGTCCCAGGAGGAGATCGATCTGATCAACGACAAAATGATAAGTCTGCTGACCAAAACCAACCGGCCAGTATTGTCGATGATGAAGCGTTCTGAAAAGGAAGATGAGATCCTGGACTGGCTGGATATGAACAGTATACAAGGATGCGACGATATTGCCGATAACCTGGTGGAGTTCGGAGTGGGCGAGGATGATCTGGAAGAACTAAAAAGTAAGATCAACCAGAAAGACTTGTCGCCGATCCTGACCTGGATGAACAACAGTCTTACTACCGAGCGCATGGTGGCCGATATTCAGGAGTCTTCCAAACGCATTGCCGAGCTGGTTGGATCTGTGAAGACATTCACGCATATGGACAGGGGTGGTGAGCGTGAGTTCGTGGATATTCACGTGGGCATCCGCAATACGCTCATTATGCTTAATTATAAGCTCAAAAAAGGCAATATCAAGGTCATCGAAGATTTTGATCTTACATTACCGCCCGTCAAGGCAATGGTGGGCGAGCTGAACCAGGTGTGGACCAACCTGATCGACAATGCGATCGACGCATTGGAAAACCGGCAGGACGCCGAACTGACTCTTATTACCCGTCGCGACAAGGAATTTGTGAAGGTGACGATCTGCGACAACGGTGCGGGCATTCCGGCCGAGATCCGCTCCAAAATCTTTGACCCTTTTTTTACGACCAAGGCCATCGGAAAGGGTACCGGCCTGGGCCTCGACGTGGTGATGCGTATCGTGAAGCAGCACCATGGCACAGTAACCCTGCATTCACAGCCGGGACGGACCGAATTTCTGGTTTGTTTCCCTTTTAATGGATAATTTCGTTTCTCAACACATAACAAAAGGCTTCTTATGGCTTTGCCCATTATTTTTTCAATAGACGACGACGCACAAGTTCTCAGGGCGATCACCCGCGACCTCAAATCGCATTACCGTGAGAAATACAGGATATTAAGTACCACCTCAGTCGCGGAGGCGATGGAGAGTTTGCTGGAATTGCAGAACCGGGGCGATGAAGTGGCGATGTTCATTTCAGACCAGCGGATGCCGGAAATGCAAGGTGTCGACTTTCTGCAAAAAGCGATGAAGCTGTTCCCATTTGCAAAAAGAGTGCTGTTAACAGCCTATTCGGATACCGAGGCGGCCATCAAGGCAATCAACGACGTTCAACTGGACTACTACCTGATGAAGCCCTGGGACCCGCCGGAAGAAAAGCTGTACCCGGCTGTCGACGAGCTTTTGCAGGACTGGCAGGCTAATTACCGCCCCGAATTCAAGGGCATTAAAGTGATAGGTTATCAATTCTCACCTAAGGCGCACGAAATCAAGGATTTTTTGGCAGGTAACCTTGTGCCTTACCTTTGGCTCGACGCCGGGACGAGCGACGGAGGGCGGAAGATAGCGGAGACGAACAATCTTTGCCCTGTTGACTTTCCGGCGGTGATATTCGATGACGGTTCATTGTTAAAAACGCCGTCCCTGATTGACATCGCCGAACGCATCGGGCTGAATGCAAAAACCAAGCAGCAGATCTACGATGTGATCATCATTGGGGCTGGTCCCGCCGGACTGGCAGCGTCGGTTTATGGCGCTTCCGAGGGATTGAGCACCTTATTGATTGAGCGTAAAGCGCCGGGAGGGCAAGCCGGAACGAGTTCGCGCATTGAAAACTACCTGGGCTTTCCCACCGGATTGAGCGGGGCCGAGCTCACACGCCGCGCCATTACGCAAGCCACGCGTTTCGGAACCGAGTTTCTTTTGCCGCAGTTTGTAAAAGAAATTAAACTAAAAGATAAATACAAGACTATTATCCTCGGCGACGGAAGTGAGATCAATGCGAAAGCGGTAGTGATCACAACAGGCGTCGATTATCGGAAGCTGGACACCAAAGGGGTCGAGGATTTCACCGGGAAGGGCATTTACTATGGTGCGGCTAGCACGGAAGCAAGTTCCTGTGGCAATAAGGATGTTTATGTACTTGGCGGCGGCAATTCGGCCGGGCAGGCAGCTATGTACCTTTCCAAGTTTGCAAGGAATGTATTCATTCTGATCAGAAAGAATGATTTGACCTCATCAATGTCGTCCTACCTGATCGACCAGATCGCAGGCACCGAAAACATCAGTGTTTTGGGGTGTACCGAAATCGTGGAGGCGCAGGGAAGCGATCATCTTGAAAACCTCAAACTGGTCGACCTTAATACCTCCGAGGAGCGCGTCGCCCCGGCTGATGCATTATTTATCTTCATCGGAGCCAAGCCGTACACGGATTGGGTTGGCCTTGAAATCATTAAAAACAACAAGGGCTTCATCGAAACAGGCCGCGAAATGAAGAATTACGACAATTTTAAGCAAATCTGGAAAGCCGACCGCGACCCTTACCTACTGGAAACAAGCTCGCCGGGAATATTTGCTGCCGGCGACGTACGGGCCGGCGCGATGAACCGCGTGACATCGGCAGTAGGGGAAGGGTCGATGTCCATTAGTTTTGTTCACCAATATTTAAATGAAGTATAATGGACCAGGTTTGTAAACATATAGCTGATATACAGGAAATCAAAGTTGCAGTTGAGCTTGCATGCGAGGAATGCCGGAAAGCCGACGGCTGGTGGGTGCATTTGCGCACGTGCCAGACTTGCGGCGCTACATTGTGCTGCGATAGCTCTCCCGGCAAACACATGACCAAACATTTCCACCGGACCGGCCACCCCGTCGCATCTTCGTCAGAGCCAGGGGAAAAATGGCTTTGGTGTTATGCGGATGAGGCTTTTGTGGAATATGAATGAATGAGCCGCCGTGGAACGGGGAATGAACTGCGCGAATGGGAGTAAGGAGGAAGGAATAAGGGAGGAGGGACGAAGGGAACAGGAAAAGCCCTTTGTCCCTTTCCTCCTTTCTCGTTTCCTCCCTTCCTCCCTTCCTCCCTTTCCCCCTTCTTCCCCTTTCCCCCTTCCTCCCTCTTTCCCAGGATTGATTTTCGTAACTTTGTGCTATGACGAAATCTGCTAGTATAGAACAGTTTTATAAGGACACTTCTCAGTTGATCCCGGAGCCGCTGCAAAAGGAGGTAGGGCACTTTAATTTGTTCAGAACCGATGATTTTTATAGGACGGCCGCCAAAAACCGGACGATGCCTTATAACCGGCGTGCCTATTACAAGATCAGCCTCATACTGGGCAAAAACCGCGCTGAGTATGCGGATAAAGTGATTGATATCGAGCATAATGCATTGCTTTTTGCTACGCCGTTAATCCCTTATAACTATGTTCCGCAGGATGAGAACCAGTCGGGCTTTTTCTGCATATTTTCCGAGGACTTTCTAACACAGGATAACAGCGGTATCCGTTTGAAGGAGCTACCAGTTTTCAAACCAGGGGGTAATCCTGTCTTTTTTCTGAATGATGAGCAGATCGATGATATCAGGCATATTTTTAAGAAAATGTTCAGGGAGATCGAGTCTGATTATGCCTATAAATACGATTTGCTGAGAAATTATGTGATCGAGCTCATCCATTTCGGACAGAAATTGCAGCCTGCTACATCACTTTTTACTGAAACGAATGCTTACAAGCGCGTTTCTTCCTTGTTTATCGAGTTGCTGGAAAGACAATTCCCTGTTGAGCCACCGCATCAGAAACTAAACCTGCGGTCTGCCAAGGATTATGCCGATCAGCTCTCAATCCACGTCAATTACCTTAACAAAGTCCTCAAAGAAATTACGGGCAAAACCACCACTGAGCTCATTACCGAGCGGGTTGTGAAGGAATCAAAAATCCTGCTGAAACACACCGATTGGAATGTATCGGAGATCGCTTACAGCCTTGGATTCGACGAGCCTTCTCATTTTAATAATCTGTTCAAGAAACATACCCAGCTTAGTCCGCGCGCATTCAGATTGTAAGATTTGAATTTCGTAAGTTTTGATTTGAAAGCTGCAAATAGGGCAGATGCCGCTGAAATACCTTTGTTCCATCAATTTAAAACAAAAAAAAGATGGAACAAGTAAGTAGCAAAATAGCATTGGTAACCGGCGGAAGCCGTGGATTGGGAAAGAATATGGCGCTCAAACTCGCCGAAAAAGGTAACGATGTGATCATTGTTTATCGCAGCAACACCGGCGAAGCGGCAAACGTGGTAGCAGAGATAGAGGCAATGGGAAGGAAGGCCATTGCGATCCAGCTTGACACCAGTGATGTTAGTTCTTTCGATGCATTCTTCACTGCATTATCCGGCATTCTCCAAGACAAATGGGGCCGGAGCACTTTCGATTTTCTGATCAATAATGCAGGCGTTAGCAGGCCGTCGGCATTCGCTGAAACAAGTGAAGCAGATTTTGACGAACTGATGAACGTCCACTTCAAAGGAGTTTATTTTCTGAGTCAGAAAGCTTTGCGGTTGCTGGCCGATCGGGGGCGCATTGTTAACCTGTCGACAGGGTTAGCGCGCTTTTCCACGCCCGGGTATGCCGCATATGGCGCAATGAAAGGCGCTATCGAGACTTTGACGAAATACATGGCCAGGGAACTTGGGAGCAGGAGTATCACAGTGAACGCAGTTGCGCCAGGAGCCATTCACACCGATTTCAACAAGGAATCCTTTGAGAACCATCCCGGTATGGACGAGTTCATTAGCAGCATCACCGCATTGGGCCGCGTGGGGATGCCCGAGGACATTGGCGGCGTTGTGGCGTTCCTATGTTCGGAAGATGCGCGCTGGATCACCGGGCAGCGGATTGAAGTTTCGGGCGGAATGTTCCTCTAATATGAAACTGTGGCCGAATGCCATTCTGAGGCATTAGGACGACGCGGAACAGGCTGAACGGGGCAGTAAAGTGGATTGATATTGCATTTAAATAATGTCATATTTGCAACCGAATTCACTTTAAAGCCCCGCGACCTCAATAAGGGGACGTTCCAATGCAGCCATGAAAAAAATATTGATTGTAGATGATGAGGACAAGCTGCGAGGGCTGACCGCCCGGGTGATCAGGCTGGAAGGGTTTGAAGTGGTGGAGGCGGGGGATATCAAATCGGCCTGGAAGAAGCTCGAACAGTCAGAGATCGATGTCGTGCTCTGCGACGTGAAACTGCCGGATGGTAATGGTGTTGAATTTCTCAAAGACTTGAAAGACAAATATCCGGTCCAGGAAGTAATACTTCTTACCGCTTACGGCAATATCCCCGACGGCGTGCAGGCGATCAAAAACGGTGCTTTTGACTACATTACCAAAGGTGACGACAACAATAAGATCATACCGTTACTTTATAAGGCCCTTGAAAAGGGCGAATTAAACCGGCGGGTTGTCAACCTTGAAAAACAGCTGGGCGAAAAGCGGTCTTTTGATACGATAATCGGCAAATCGAAGCCTTTACAAGCGAGTATCGACCTTGCCCGGCGGGTGGCTCCGACAGATACGACTGTGCTGTTGCTGGGTGAAACCGGAACGGGAAAGGAGGTTTTCGCACAATCGATCCACCTTGCGAGCAACCGGTCGAAGAAGTCGTTTGTAGCGGTGAATTGCGCTGCATTTGGTAGGGATCTGCTTGAAAGCGAGATGTTTGGCCATAAAGCGGGCGCATTCACCGGGGCCATCCGCGATAAAAAGGGTTTGTTTGAAGAAGCCAATAACGGAACGATCTTTCTGGACGAGATCGGCGAGTTGGCGCCTGAGCTGCAAGCTAAACTCCTGCGTGTACTCGAATCCGGCGAATTTATCAAGATCGGTGAGACGCATCCGACGAAAGTGAATGTGCGTTTGATCACCGCTACCCACCGCGATCTGCAAAAACTAATCGAAACAGGAGAATTTCGAAGCGATCTGTATTACCGGCTTTCGGTTTTTCAGATCATTTTACCCGCATTGCGCGAAAGAATTGCTGATATCGAGGCGCTAGCGACTGGTTTTGCAACCCAGTTTGCGTTGAAAGCAAACAAAAAGATTAGATCTCTCTCACCAGCCTTTATCAAAGCATTGGAAGGCAATGACTGGAAAGGCAATATCCGGGAGCTGAAAAATGTGATCGAACGCAGCGTCATCCTGACCGACGGCGCTGCGCTTGACGTTGAAAGCCTGCCATTCGAGTTGCGGCAAACGGACAACCATGGCGGCAAAAGCATGTCCGCATTCTCACTGGCCAGTGCCGAGAAGCTGCATTTGCAAAAGGTTTTGAACTACACAAAAGGCAATAAAGCCGAAGCTGCCAGACTGCTGGAAATCGGTATCGCTACATTATATCGTAAGATCGAAGAGTACAAGCTTTAAGCGCAACGATCTTTCTATCTTAAAACGCGCTGTCTGCGGGAGGAACGCTGGGGCAGCAGCGCGATTACGTAGGTTGAAGAAAGCCAAGTTAGTTCGAGTGTAATATCGGCCAGAACCGTGATACCTGTGTAACTATTGCTGTCCGGTTTATACATTTTGTTTTATAATATATTCTTTATGAGTTTGTTATAGAATTTTCCGTTAATATTTTAAGAGTGGCCGGTAAGATAATAAACAGGCTTTACGGCGGGAAAGATGTGTAAAATGCCACTGAAATAATGTGGAACATTTAACACCCTGCTCTCATGCACAATTTATCAAAGTATCAGTCAACGATTTGGGCCCCTGCGATATCGACAGGCGTTCGTCTGCTCTTTCTTTTTTTGCTCCTTGCTTCGGGAGCTCATGCACAAACCCCTTTTAAATTCAACTATCAGGGCGTTGCGCGGGATTTTACCGGGAAAACGGTTACCAATTCCGCTGTGTCGATCCGTATTCAGATCCATGAGGGTTCAGAAAATGGAGACGTCGTTTACCAGCACACGTACAGCCCGATAACCAATGGCGTCGGCATTTTTAATCTGGTCATTGGCACCAATAGTCTGATAACTATCGACTGGGGATCCAACGACTATTTTATTCAAACAGAGCTGGATGCAGATGGCGGGGCAAATAGCTTCATCGATCTGGGAACTACCCAGCTTCTCAGCGTACCTTACTCGATCGCGGCAAAACAATGGATCAACAACTACCCGGTTGTACAAACCGGCACTATTGGTTCCGGCCCAAGTCTTTCGAATGTGCAAGCCGGGGTAAACCTGATATGGTATCCCAAAAAAGGGGCCTTCCGCGCGGGGTCGCTCAACGCGAATGGAGCTAACTACTGGACAGAGAATAATATAGGACTCCACTCGTTTGCAACCGGTTTTAACACAATGGCATCCGGAGAAGGCTCCATTGCCATGGGTAAGCTGTCTTACGCGAGTGGCCCGAATTCACTTACTTTGGGTTCAAACTTAATTGCAACATCAGACCATTCGTTTGCGATCGGTAACGGTTCCTCGGCAGAGTCAGCGGGCGCTATGGCTTTTGGCTCCCAGGTGCACGCCACGGGTTTGGGATCAGTAGCACTGGGTGTTGATGCGCTGGCTTCCGGCAAACAAGCTGTGTCTATCGGCTCGGCAACGAATGCGTCGGGAGAGAATGCGGTGGCACTGGGTGAGCAGACAGCGGCCTCAGGGATGAACTCCACTTCTATTGGGGTTGGAACAGCGGCAAAAGCATTTGGATCGGTGGCCCTGGGGTCATTTAACGACCAGTCGGATGCCATTGTCAATTTTGACCCTATGAACCGTATTTTTCAGATTGGAAACGGAACCAATGATGCAGATCGCTCGAATGTCATGACGCTACTTAGAAACGGCAACATTGGTATCGGGAAAAACATGCTTACGCCTCAGTACAGACTGGATATAGAAGGCCGCATTAACCTGCGTCCTCTCAACAATTCTTCATCAGGCGTCTGGTTCAGTGATGCAGCCAGCACACCAACCTATTTTCTGGGAACCATGTCGGACGCAACCGGAGGAATGGGCTTTTATTACCAGCCTGGGCAGAATCTGGTGATGAGGATTATGGGCGGAATGCAGGAAGGAGGCGTTTCAATTTATGGCGACCTCGGTGTAAGCGGAACGGTGATCGAAGCGTCTGACAGACGCCTTAAACGGGAAGTGACATCGCTGGAAAGCAGCCTGACCAAATTGACCGCAGTTTCCGGATACCATTATTATTGGAAAGATCCGACCAAAAGCACCAGACTTCAAACCGGCGTCATTGCCCAAGAGCTGGAAGAAATATTTCCTGAGCTTGTGATTACTGGTAAGGATGGCTATAAATCAGTGAATTATACGGGTCTGATACCGCATTTGATTGAGTCAGTGAAAGAGCTGCATAAGAAAAATGAGGCAGTCGCTAAGCTTGAAAAAGACGTGGCGGATATGAAACTATTGATCGTCGCTATGAAGGAGACATTGAATGAGCATTCACTGAAAACGGTCGCAAAATAGCATTAAAGGCCTGGTTACGCCAGGCCTTTAATCATTCCAGCACCCTCACTCCAACATAAGACGAAGCTTCACCCGACAGGAACAGTCGATGCTTCGCTTGCTGAAAATCCTGCTCGGATGCTTTGTAGATATTAACAAACTTCTGCGGATTGCGGTCCACAAGCGGGAACCACGAACTTTGAACCTGAATCATGATCTTATGGCCTTTTTTGAATCGGTGTGCCGCGTCCTGCATATCGAATTTAACATTTTCGATCTTGCCAGGCGTCATGGGCTCGGGTTTGGAGAAGCTTTTTCTGAATTTGGATCGCATAACTTCACCCCGGACCAGTAGTTGAAAACCGCCCATTTTCATATTTGGGTTAATAGGGCTGTCGTTAGGGGCGTCACCGGGATAGACGTCGATCAGTTTAACAACAAAATCGGCGTCGGTGCCGGTGGTCGATACAAATAGATTGGCAAATACGTTGCCGGAAATGGTCACATCCTCGGTCAATACTTGGGATTGATAGACAAGCACATCCGGCCTGGTGGCGGCGAATCGCTGGTCTTCATACATAAAATCACTACCGCGGACGATGCGTATCTCGGATGTAAAAGGAACGGGTTTATTCGGGTCGCTGATGTATTCATGGAAAGATGGCTTTGCACCGACCTGCATGGTGGTCATCGTAGGCGAGAATGAAATCGTGCCGTCTGGATGCATATAAAGCCTTTTTTCGACGGTATTTTTGGGAGGCCATTGGTCGTATTTGCGCCATTCATTGGCCCCGGTTTCGAAAATGTAAGCTTTGGGAAGTGCGGGGTCGGGCTGGTCTTTCAAATAGTGGTTGAATACAGGCAGCTCGATTTCCTTTTGGTAAAATGCACTGGTTTTCGACCCAAAACGGATATTGCCCAGCGACTCGCCCGTCCCGCGTGCCCATCCGCCATGGATCCACGGACCCATTACGAGCAAGTTTGCCGATTTAGGATCGTTACCTTCGATAGCCTGATAGGTTTTTAATGGTCCGTAAAGATCCTCCTGGTCGAACCAGCCGCCGACCACCATTACAGCTGGTTTGATGTTTTTCAGATGAGGAACAGGTGTGCGTGCTTTCCAAAAGTCATTGTAGGTTTCATTTTCCATCATCTGGTTCCAGATGCGGTTCTGATTTTTGAAGATCTTTTCATTAAAGTTCTTTAATGGGCCCATGTTCTTGTAAAACTCATAAGAATCCGGTGTGCCGTAAGCTGCAAACGACGGGGCACCTTTCGGGGTCGGCACTGGCCGTGGGGCGCCGTAAGATGAGAGGAATGCGAATGTTCCCATCAGGAAAAAGGCGCCGTTATGATGGCGGTCATCTCCCATAAACCAGTCGGTAACCGGCGCTTGCGGGGATGCAATTTTTAATGCGGGATGCGCTTCTATGGCCGTCATAGTGGTATAAAAGCCAGGCGCGGAAATACCCCAGCTGCCGACCTTGCCGTTATTTCCGGAGATGTTTTTAAGCAGCCAGTCGATGGTATCAAATGTGTCGGAGCTTTCATCGACGTCCGTCTTGCTCTTTTTGCCAGCAATAAACGGCCGGTTGGCTTCAAAATCGCCTTCCGACATGTATTTACCTCTCACATCCTGGTACGCAATAATATAACTGTCCCGTGCAAAGAGCATGCTCGGCCCGATCGATGGCTTGTACAGGTCCTCGCCATAGGGCGCCACGCTGTATGGCGTGCGGTCCAGCAGGATCGGATAAGTTTTGCCAGTTGAAATATCTTTGGGTATATAAACCGAAGTAAAAAGCTTCACACCGTCACGCATAGGCACCATCCGCTCGATCTTTGTGTAGTGCTGACGAATGTATAGGGAGTCTTCGTTGGGTTTAATCTGTGAAACGCCACTCAGCACAAAAAGCAAATTGAAAACCAAGGACAGTAGCGTCAGGATCTTTAAGGAAGATTGCGATTGGCCTGGAAGGCAGTAGTGGAGTAGGTTCTTTTTCAAGATGGTGTTGAGATTTAACTTCATCACAGGGTCAAGGTTAAGCTGTATTTAGGCAGGAATAAGCAATATAATCTGTTGCAGACGAAATATAGCGGCGCTAACGGTGGAAAACAAAGTACCATCCGTACCAAAATTTGCAAAAACGATTTAGGTACTGTATATTGCATAGTACCTTGTAAAACAATTACAGCCATGAAACTTAAATCAATTCTTGCAACAATTTTACTAACCGCAGCTTTTGCCTGGTCGTGCAATAACCCCGGTTTGCATGTCAAAGTTAAAGATGCCGACGATTATTATCGGTTTTCAGCCACTTTTGACAAGGCAAAATCAGCCCGCGTCAATGAATTTATCAATAGTCAGATTGCTCCGACGCGCATTTTATCGGACGAGGATATCGATATTACCACGAAGCTGGATGATCAGACTGAGTTTAAATGGGAATCCTCAGCTGGCGAGGTAATGATCTATCTGGATAAAAAGAAAAATAGCAAAGCCTCTTACCATCGCATTAAAAGCATGTGCGACAAGATTAAGGACATTGTTATGGACAAGAAATAAGTCTCTGGTGGCCGAAAATTTTTATTTTTGACCAATCAAAAACTGATTGGGAATGGTATTCAAGTCGGCTGGCAATTTTTATCAAAAGCATAAGCAAGTGATCCTCTACGGCGTTTCACTTGCGGTGCTTCTGTTTGTCCTCAAATGGATCGAGCTCCGCTTCCTGATTATCGACCACATTATCGAAGTCTACTCTGGGGCGATCGCCCTTGTTTTTACAGGGTTGGGAGTCTGGCTGGCCATGAAACTGACGACGCCGAAGGTAGAGCGCATTATCGTTGAAAAAGAAGTGTATGTGACGGCCGACGCGGATTTCACGCCTAACGAAACCGAACGCCTGCGTCTGGGCATTAGCGGTCGCGAGCTCGAAGTGCTGCAACTGGTCGCCGAAGGGTTGAGCAACCAGGAAATAGCTTCCCGGCTATTCGTTTCGCTTAACACCGTCAAAACGCATTCGTCCCGGATATTCGAGAAGCTCGAAGTCAAGAGCCGTATTCAGGCAGTGGAAAGGGCCAGACGATTGCGACTCATTCCGTAATGGCAGGAAATATTTTGGAATGAAATGGCCGGTCTTGGTGCAAAATCACCCGAAAGTATGATTTTGAAATGAGGGATATGACCCAACTTCGCAGCTTTATCAGACATTAAAAACAAAAGATATGAACAGAATCATTTTGATCTGCGGATTGATCTCCGGCGTGGTAGTCTCCGCATTCATGGTTTCGACCGTCTCGATGTGCTATAAAATGGAGGATTTCGAGGGGAATATGCTGCTCGGGTATTCAGCAATGCTGCTTTCGTTTTCCATGATCTTCGTTGGTGTCAAAAATTACCGCGACAAGTACAACCACGGCATGGTTACGTTTGGAAAAGCATTCAAAATAGGCCTGTTCATCACACTCATTGCCTCCACAGTTTATGTAATCGTGTGGCTGATCGATTATTATCTTTTTGTGCCCGATTTTATGGATAAATACGTGGCCCATATGATGCGGCAGGCGCAAAATGAAGGCGCGACAGCGGCGGAACTCGGAGAAAAAGCAAAGGAGCTGAATGGTTATAAGGAGCTCTACCGAAGCCCGTTGATGGTAATTCTATTTACCTATGCCGAAGTGCTGCCCATTGGTCTGGCGGTTTCGCTGATTAGTGCCTGGATACTCAAAAAGACAGGCTCCCAACCCCAAGTGGCCTGATGCCCACCTGATATCAGTTTTGTAATAAATAATTGGAACAAAAAAGGAACTAATACTACGAAGTTAAGGGTTTGATTTGCAATGACTCCCGTTGTAACAACCGGGATCCTTCTGCAAAACACAAACCCTTCTTTTTTCGTGAAAAAACTCTACTTCCTGGTAGCAGCGTTGCTGCCGCTTTCCGCAGCCGCACAATGTCCTGCCGCTCTTATTTTTAACGACCAGGCTTCCATAAACACTTTTCTAACTGACCATCCCGGATGCTCGGATCATCCCGGCGACCTGATTATCGAAGGCGATAGCATTTCCGATCTGACGCCTTTAAGCACGCTCACAAGTGTGGGAGGCGTTATCAGTATCCGGAACAATGCATTGCTGAAAAGCCTGGTTGGGCTGGAAAACATTGTTCTGGTCGATTCGTCGCTGGAAGTATATGATAATCCGTCCCTGGCGAGCCTTGCAGGATTGGAGGGTATTACGTCGGTAAACGGTGACCTGATCGTCGACAACAATGATTCGATCGAAAACCTGGCGGGTATCAAAAATATTACGTCAGTAGCGGGTTCGCTGGTAATTGGCGCAAGCGACGCGTTGACATCGATCAGTGATCTGACGATTGCATCGGTCGATAGCTCGGTACATATCGGCTTCAATGAGAAGTTGGCATCACTGGCCGGACTTGGTGGTATTACGACTCTGGCAGGTGATCTTGAAATAACTAATAATCTATCGATCAAGGACTTGTCGGGATTGAATGGCCTTGTTTCCATTGGAGGTAGTGCTTATATCGATTTCAATGACAGTCTGGCGACCCTTACCGGCCTGGACCAGGTAATCACGATCGGCGGTGAACTGTTGCTGGATTATAACCTGATGCTCGAAAACCTGAGCGGGCTTGAACAATTGACTTCGATAGGGGACTACCTCACCATCTCTGAAACCGATAGTTTGACTGATATTTCCGCTCTGAGCAATTTGTCTTCGGTGGGTGGCGGATTCGCGCTGGTGCTAAATTTTGCCCTCACCAATGTAGCCGGTCTTGAAAATATACCTTCGTTTGGCAACGAATTGATGGTCCTTTTCAATCCACTTTTGGAAAATCTCGACGGACTGAGTGGATTGACAACCGTCGGTTTTCGTGGCGTGCAGATTGGCGGAAATGAGTCGCTTTCAGATATCACCGGGTTGTCTTCACTGACGTCCATCGACGGTGATTTGCAATTGCTCCTCAATTTTTCGCTGCCTAGTCTGTCAGGACTCGACAATCTTCAGTCCCTGGGCGAGTTTGGTACACTAGTGGTTTTTGGCAACGATTCTTTAAGTGACTTGCAGGGGCTCGGCGGTTTGACGACTGTCGACCGTCTTTTTATTGAGAGTAATTTTAAACTCAAAACCCTGGCGGGCCTTGAAAATCTCGTTACGATAGGCGACTCCGCCTCGATTTCGGGTAACGATAGTCTCATGAACCTTGAAGGCTTAGCCGGGTTGCAGTCCATTGGAGATGGCCTGCTTATCATGGAAAATCCGATGCTAACTAGTCTGGCTGGTCTGAGCAGCATTACTGCAATTGACAGTACAATTTCCATTATTGACAATATAGCGCTTGAAACTTGCGCTACAACGCAGATATGCGAGATTTTGAAAACCAAACCAGCCGAATTGGTGTCTATCTCCGGCAATTTAGCCGATTGCGAGACAAGGGAGGCCGTGGATCTAGCCTGTCTGCAATTACCTGTGACGCTCATTAGTTTCACTGCAAAAAAGGAAAGTCGCTCAGCATTGCTTGAATGGTCGACCAGCGCGGAGACGAACAGTGATCATTTCGAGATTCAGCACAGTAATGATGCTGGTGCGGTCTGGTCGACAGCCGGGACGATCGCTGCAAAAGGCGAAAGTGCGATGTTGCAGCGCTATTCATTTGTTCACGAACATCCGGTGGCCGGTATTAATCTGTATCGCCTCAAAATGGTCGATCAGGATGGTACTTTTGCTTACAGCGGCATTAAGCATATTCGCTGGGGCAATTTGTCGTTTATGGAGTTATATCCAAATCCGGTCGTGTCTAGCCTTATTATCCGGCCTGCGGGTGGCGCGGTCAGCGAAGTGCGTGTGTATAATGCGGCTGGCGAGGGCGTTGCATTAAAATACCCCGCAGGACAATTGGGACAGTCGGTTAAATCAAAGGTAATGACCATTGGAACCGATAGCTTACCAGCGGGACTTTACATCATACGGGTAGCCTACACAAATGGCCTGGAAGAGACCGGTCGGTTCGTCAAGAAATAGCCATCATAAAACCAGTCATTCGGCTAATGGATGGCCAGTTTTTTAACTACGCTTCTTCCGTTGATATCTACTTTCAACAAATAGAGCCCTGTCGCGAGATCTTCTGGCAGAAAAACGACTGGTGTGCGGCTGATCATCATTTTGCGCGAATCCAGAATCCGGCCCGATATGTCAGTCAGCGTCAGTTCCGCTAGTTGACTGGTAACACTGGCCATACGGATCTGCATCTGACCTGACGATGATGGATTTGGAATAACTTCCACATCCAGGGCAGCATTCGGATCTGCCGCGAGAATGATTTCTCTTAACATCACCGACACAATGGGTGTGTACAATAAACGTCCGTCCAGGGCTGTGGCTACCGCACGATAGTAATAAGTCGTGTTGAGAGGCAGCGTTGGGCTTTGCGTATCAATAAAGCTGTAATCTTTCGGCTGTTGAGAATCCTTACCTCCCGGCACCCGGCCTATTTCAGTAAAATTAGTGGCATTGTTCGACCGCTGTACCGCGAAGTGGGAAAGCTGGTCCTCCGTTTGCGTCGACCATTTCAATGTCACCAGATTAGCATCGTCTTTACTGGATACGAAGGCCGTAAATTTGGCCGGATCAGGTTTAGGGACTTTTACATGGAAAATGTCCTGCACGCAGTTTTGGCTATCCCGTACGGTAAAGTCGGTATTTTGTTTTGGACTGACAGTGATCGTTCTCGAACTCTGCCCGGAACTCCAGGTGTAATTTCCTATAAACGAGGCTTTTAGCTCTATTTCCGCGTCCCGCGCGATTTCGTGCGTCGTTTCCCTGTTAACTTCCTTTTCAATTGTAAACTGATCGCGGACAATGCCGTCTGCCGCGATCCACTTGGCATCCAGCCGGTTGGCTTCTACTTCCAGCACCAGCCCGCCGCCGTGTTCTGCATCCGAATACTGCATTTGCTTCAATGGAAATCCTGCTTCGGTGCCGCCCAAATGGCCGCTCGATCCTGCCACTACATACACCGTCCCGCGTTTGTTTGCCGAACTTTTGATATAGGGACAAGAATTGTCAGAACCGTCATACCGGGCCGATGATTTGTCGACAAGATGGGCGGCCGGATCGAATGTATCGCTCTTTCCGTAATGTCCTTGCATGAGGCGGGAGCGCTCGTACACGTGGCTATGCCCGCACAAAATGAGGTCCACGCCGTTTCTTTCCAGAATACGGATAAAATTTTGGCGGATCGCCGTCATTTCCGGGTCACTATCCGAGCGGCGTGAGCCTTTCGAATAGGGTGGATGATGCCAGTAGGCAACTATCCAGTCCTTATTCTGATTAGCGGCCAGGTCTTTTTTGATCCATTCTACCTGTCGGCCCAATGTGTCGTAAAGTCGCGTCGCCTGATCTTCGCGGCCGTAAGAGTCTAGTGATAGAAAGTGGACGTTACCGTAATCAAAAGAGTAAAAAGCCTCAGTCCCGGAAGCCACGCCTCCCGCCTCGCCGTTGGAAGGCATGGTGAAGATGTCGTAATAGGGGATTTTGTGGTCGTTTTGCCTTGCAAAATTATCATTGTCGTAATCGTGGTTGCCCGGAGTGGGGAAGAGCGGGTTCCTTTTGAGGAGATTATCTTTGTAATGATTGAAAAAATTGGACTGATATTCAGCATCCTTGCCAAATGAATAGGCATTGTCACCCAGGATCAGCCAGGCATTCATGTAATTGTTACCAAGGTATTCGAGCATTTTGTCCCGAACAGAACCTTGAATGGCAGAATTTGTTCCACAGTCGCCCAGCACGCCAAATCGATATTTTCCTGCCACGCCGGCAAGGGGTGAGGTCTGAAAATAATTATTTCCATCTCCCTGCAAAACCCCGGTTTGCGAGCCGATGGAGTAATAATAGCGGGTGTTGGCATTTAAGCCGGTGACTTTTATTTCATGTTCCGTGACTGCGCCGGTGCCGGTAATGGTACGGTCG
Source organism: Dyadobacter sp. MSC1_007 (assembly GCF_023667495.1). Taxonomy (GTDB): domain Bacteria; phylum Bacteroidota; class Bacteroidia; order Cytophagales; family Spirosomataceae; genus Dyadobacter. The sequence goes on along the minus strand of NZ_JAMOZL010000013.1, from coordinate 56,436 downwards.
AGCCCGTTAGAGGCGGAACCGATTTTGACCTGTGAGATGGCGGGCTGATCGGTGCGCCAGCGGATTACGATGCTGGTCGGCGTTACGGCGTTCAGATACGGGCCGCGTAGGAGCGTCCCTTGTCCGTGGGCAATAGTTGTAATGCAAAAAAGAAGCAGGGCAGGTAAAAGTTGTTTCATAAACGGTCGGTGAGCGCATGTAAAAAAGCAATAATATCTGTTTTCTCCTGATCGCTCAGGCGAAGGGGGGATGCGGAAAGGGACTGATTCGCGCTGGTTAATCCCATACCGGCAGCCCCGCCTTTGTCATAAAACTCCACGACTTTTTCGAGCGTGCCAAAAGTACCGTGGTGCATATAGGGCGCCGTTACTGCCGCATTGCGTACGGTAGGTGTTTTAAATGCCCCGCGGTAATAGGGCGTAGGCTGCGTTTCGAACCTTCCCAGGTCGGAATCAATTGCCGTGAAGTCACCGGTAGTGGTAGTGCCAAGAATCTCAAATTCGGTTTGCGCGTAGAGCGGCGGGATTAGTCCGTTGAACAGTGGCGCAAAATGGCAGGTGCCGCATTGGGCCTTACCCATAAAAAGATTGAAACCGCTGATCTGGCTTTCCGTCATCGCACTCGTGTCCCCCTGAATGTACCGGTCGAAGTCCGAGTTGAAGGGTTGCAGCCTACGCACATAGGCAGCGATAGATCTATAAATGACTTGATCACTCAGCGAATCCCGCTCGGGAGCTGCATTTCGAATCAGCCGTCTGTAATGCCTGTTCTTAGCCAGTTTCCGGATCAACAGTTCGGGGCTGCCATTCATTTCCAGCGAGTCGTGGATCACGGTCTTGATCTGTTCTTCCAGCGTTTTGGCACGCCCATCCCAAAACTGGGTGTGTTGATATGCCGCGTAGAGCAGGGTAGGCGCATTGCGTCTCACGTTCTGGCCGGGATGGATACCGGTGCTTTTGGGCAGACCGTCAGTGAAGTGAAGTGCCGGGTTATGGCAGGACGCGCAGCTCCGGGTGCCGTTTGCGGAAAGTCTGGTTTCGAAGAATAACTTTTCGCCCAGGTCAGACAATGCCTTGTCGGCGGTGTCAATGCCAAATGCTGCCTGGTTCAAAGCATCCGGACTGAAAAGATTTTTCCCGTTGTAGTTCAAAATCCCTTTCTCATTCATTTGCAATCCAAGTCCGGCGATCATCCGGCCGAGGCGTTCCTGCAATGGCAGTGCCGACCCGGTCAGGAAACTGAGCCGGTCAAAATGGTCGAAATCGTTGTTTTTGGACAGCGCTACCTCACAGGAGGTGAAGTATTTTAACACAATATCATCACTGGGTTGCATGATATAGGGTGTTAGCACCTGCCTGATCGCTTGCAGGGAAACAGATGCTTCGTCCAGTCCGCTTTTGAGCAATGGCGCGTCGAAGCCGGTAATGCTGAGCGTCATTACCCGTACGAGTTCAAGACGGACGCTTTCCAGAATTTGTGCGTCGGTCGCTTTGAAGCCATAAAGCAATGCAGGAATGTCGTTGGAAGCGTTTTCCAGTAATCGACATTGTTCCAGCAGGGCGGACTTATGCGAGGCAGGATCATCGAATAAAAGCGCTTCAATGTATTGCAATCCCACCGGATCCATGTATTCAAGATGCGGTTCTTCGATCTCGGTTTTGGGAGGCCGGTTGTAGATCCGGGATGATGTAAAAAAGAAGTATTCGAGGAAGAAACCTATCCTTTTGTAGGCGAGACGGGTGTCGCATAGTTTCTTTTTTACGAGTGCGATGCTTTGGCCATCGTTGCCATCGATTTGCTCAACCGCGCTTTTTAATGCGCTGATGTGCATTGCAAACTCCCGGGCATCGGTGCGAAAGCGCGCGACACAGTGTTCGACCCCGATGGCGTTGTCTGGCTGCCTGTTGGCGGCGGCCACAAACAACAGTAATGCAAGGCTTAAAGAGAAGGGTTTCCACATGGGATGGTCTGAAATCGGGCATTAAGATACAAAACTGGCGCGACATCGCTAAAAGACTTAAATTGCCCGTTCTGACATTACTTCTGCCATGCAATCAACCTTTCCCCGCCTCGACATCGGCCCGCTTTCCGAATACCGCGAAGACCACATTATGATCACGCGTTTTTCGGAATATCTGCGCGAGCACCAGAGCCTGGTTTTTCCCCATCGCCATAGTTTTTACCATCTTGTATTATTCACCGAAGGAGGGGGAAAGCACACGATCGATTTTCATCATTTTGCAGTACAGCCTTACCAGATTTATTTTATGACGCCGGGCCAGGTCCATTCCTGGGATTTTGAGGGAAATATGGAAGGCTATGTCGTCAATTTCTCCGATTCATTCTTTCAGTCCTTTTTGCTGCAACCCGAATACCTGGAATCGTTTTCATTTTTCCACGGCGACAGCAGCAGCAATGTGCTGCTGATCGGGCAGGATATCCGACAGCAATTGATGGGACTTTTCGAGGAATTGCTGGCCCAGGAGGAGCGCTCGCCTGTGTTGCGTGACGATATGATCCGCGTTTTGCTCTTACAGATCTTTCTTTTAATTGAACAGAGCGACACCACCGGAAAGAACCATGGGGCTCCTGTTCTGAAGAATGTGATTGTCAGGAATTTTATCAAAATAATAGACAAACACTACCAAAAAATGCGGCTTCCAGGCCAGTATGCGGAAATATTGAATGTGACGCCTAACCATCTGAATGCATTGTGCAAAGAGCATCTGGGTATGCAAGCCGGCGCGATGATCAGGAACCGGATCATTCTTGAAGCCAAAAGGCTGCTGATCAATATGGATCTTACCGTTGCAGAAGTGGCCTACAAGCTCAACTTCAATGACAATTCGTATTTTACCAAATTCTTCCGGAAAGAAACCGGGATAACACCCGAGGACTTCCGGAAGAATTCAGCGGCGTAATGCTTAAAGCGGGTTCTCTTTGGATGCAGGTGTGATAAATAATGCCAGCCATGACCTGCGCGCCAGCCGGTAGAACAGCGGCGTGAGGATGATCAATATGGGGATAATGCTTGCCAGGAAATAATCCAGATACTCCTCGAAAAAATTGACGAAAATCAGGAAGTAGATAACCATAAAAGCTACATAAAAAGCGTAGCTCATATAAAGGGCGCCCTGATAAAAGCCGGGCTCGGGCACCAGATTTTCGCCGCAATGCGGGCAGTGCTTGTTCATTTTATCGAAGTTGCGGAGATTATAGGCGCTTTTTGTTACGAAAAAATCGCCTTTGCCGCATCTTGGACATTTGTTGAAAAGTACGCTATATAATTTACTTGGCTTTGCCATGGTCTTACCTGTTAACGTTGCTTTGGAGAGGTCTTATTTTCTTTTAACCTTCATGCAAATCTCCCTATAAATACTATTAAAAGGAAGGACAGATAAACTCTTTTATGGTAAAAATCAACGATCGCTCCTCGCGCCGACAAGGCTGTTGACGAATGCTGCTAATTGTGTAAGGTCAAAAACGTGGTCAACCTCAGAATGCGTGATGGCGTGGTGCGGCATAAAGGGCATCTGGGCAGTGGCCGGGTCCTGGGCAATGGTGCGTCCTCCCGCTTTTTTGATTGCTATCAAGCCTTCGGTACCGTCCTCATTGGCACCGGAAAGCAGAATGCCTACCGTCGAAGAGGCATAAACATCGGCGGCAGATTCAAATGTAACATCGATACTCGGACGGCTGAAATTGACCTTTTCTGAATAGTCGAGCGAGAAATAATGTCCTTGTTCCAGCAGTAGGTGATAGTCGGCTGGGGCCAGGTAGATGATTCCCGGAGTGACCGGGTCTTTATCGTCTACTTCGCGTGTAATATTGGTTGTTTTGCTGGAAAGGAGGTCTGTTAGTGAGGAATCTGAGGAACTGCGGCGATGTAGCACCAGCACGATGGGGAATGACAAGTCCGGTTTGAGGCGTGGCAACAGCTTGAAAAGTACTTCCAGACTGCCCGCCGATCCTCCGATCAGCAATATCCCGCATGGCCGCGTTACATCATTTTTTTCCATATCTTCTCCCTGTTCAGCTGCCTGAATTTATTCTGGACTGCCGAGAATTTCAAGGTTTCTTTCGTGCCTAGCGCCAGATAACCCAGCGGGCCCAAACTGGCATCGAATAATTTCAGGACGCGGTCTTGTAAATCTTTGTCAAAATAGATCAGCACATTACGGCATAGGATCAGATCAAATTCATTGAAAGAGCTGTCTGAAACCAGGTTATGCGTTGAAATAATAATCTTCTCCGACAAGTCGCTGTTGAACTTCGCCTGGCCATAATTAGCGGTATAATAGCTCGAAAAGTCGTGCGTACCACCCGAGGCGATGTAACTCTCCGAATATTGCTTCATCTGCGTAAGCGGAAAAATCCCTTTCCGTACCTTTTCCAGCACGCTCGGATTGAGGTCCGTCGCATACAAGAGCGATTTTCGCAACAAGTTAGCTTCTTTCAGCAGTATTGCCATCGAATAAACTTCTTCGCCGGTAGAACATCCCGCATGCCAGATGCGGATAAAGGGTTTGGTGCCTAAAACGGGTAATATATCTTCCCGCAACGATTTGTAAAAAGAAGGATCGCGGAACATCTCAGTCACATTCACTGTAATTTCCTCTACAAACCTTTTCAGGTAGGTTGGATCAGTCCGTACGCGGTAACGCAGCTCTGCGAAACTCGGGAATTTATCCAGCGAACATAACCGTATAATGCGGCGTTTGAGTGACGCTTTCGAGTAGCTGGTGAAATCGTATCCGTATATATCGAACAAGTCATTCAGCAATAGATCGATTTCTTGCTCTTCAATCATCTCGTCTAAATATCGCTCAGTAACTTCAAAAGTTTCTCCACATCGATCGGTTTGGAAATATAATCGTCGGCTCCTGCCCGCAGGCATTTTTCCCGGTCACCTACCATGGCTTGCGCCGTGACGGCTATTATCGGGACCGATTTCCTGTTTTTTAGATTCTTGATTAACGGGATCGCCTCATAGCCATCCATTTCCGGCATCATCATATCGATCAGCACGGCGTCCACCGGTTCATCTGTGCCCAGCAGGTTCAATGCCTCAGGTGCACCCGGACAGGACAAACATTCAAATCCTTTGGCTTTGAGGGTAGCTTTCAATGCAAAGATATTTCGTGCATCATCGTCTACGATCAGTATTTTCTTCGGGTTCATAAATGGATCAGAATTTTTCATAAAGCCACACCCGCAGCAGCGAGAGTAACTGGTCGATGTCCACGGGCTTGGTAATATAGTCGGAAGCGCCCGCATTGATGCATTTCTCACGGTCACCAGTCATCGCTTTTGCTGTCACGGCGATGACTGGGAGGTTACGCCAGCGCATATTTTCGCGGATCCTTTTGGCGGTCTCATAGCCGTCCATCTGCGGCATCATCATATCCAGCAACACCACGTCCACGGCTGGGTTTTCTTCCAGTTTTTGCAATGCTTCCTTGCCATCGAGAGCTGTCAGAATGTTCATTTTATAGTTTTCCAACGATTTGGAAAGCGAAAAAATGTTCCGCACGTCATCGTCGGCGATCAGTACCGTTTTATTGTTCAATATTTCACCCAATCGGCCCAGTTTGGGATTAACCTTATGCGGGTTCTTCTTATTTTCTTCTACCACATGCAGGAAAAGCGACACCTCATCGAGCATGCGCTGGTAGGAATGCGCTGTTTTGATGATTATAGAATCCGCATACTGCTTGATTCGCAGCTCTTCGGACATGGAAAGGCTCTTACCGGTAAAAATAATGATAGGAACGTGTTCAAAGCCTGGGTTTTTCTTGGCCTCTTCCAGCATATCGTAGGCTTTCTTATCAGGTATGCCCATGTCCAGGATCACGCAATCCACCTCATTGTTGGTCAGCGCCGATACGCCTTCATGAATATCACTTTTCAGCTCCGAATGAATGTCGAACGTGCCCAGGTAATAAGCCAGCGCCTTAGCATGCATGGAGTTATCTTCAACAATGAGCACTTTTTTAGATTTTTTGCTGATCACATATTCGATCTTGCGGAATATCTCATCCATTTTTTCTACGGCCACTGGCTTGTCGATGAAATCTACGGCACCTTTCAGCAGGCTTTCGTTTTTCATCCGGTGTGACGACATGATGTGGACCGGAATATGCCTCGTATCGGCATCGGCTTTCAGTTGGTCCATCACCTCCCAGCCACTCACTACTGGCAACTGGATATCCAGCAGAATGCCCATCGGTTTGAAAGTCTTCGCCAGTTCGAGCCCTTCGTCGCCCCTTACGGCCACAATGCCTTTATATCCCTGCTTGCGGGTATAATCAAGAAGTGATTTGGCGAAATAAGTATCGTCTTCGATGATCAGGATCGATTTGTCATTTTCATGGATGGCAGCGCGGTCATCGGGAATACTTTCGGGAATAACCGTGCTGACGAAGCGGTAATCTGACTTTTCCGAATTTCCCGGTGCATCCTCTCTAGGTTGCGTGCCAAATAGCGATCCGCTATCTTGTGTTGCGGTATGAGATTGTCGAATAGGCAGGAAAAGCGTGAACTCGCTTCCCTGGTTGACCACGCTGGTAAGCGATATCTCGCCGCCGAGCAACTTGGCAAGCTCTCGGCTGATGGACAACCCAAGACCGGTGCCGCCATATTTGCGCTTTGTAGAACCGTCGGCCTGCTGGAAGGCCTCGAAAATGTGGTGTTGCTTCTCTGGCGCGACGCCTATGCCAGTGTCCCGCACACTGAAACAGAGTATTTTATCATTCCCTTCATGCGCCTTGATCGCGATATTGACCGAGCCGCTGGCGGTAAATTTCAATGCGTTTGAAACCAGGTTTTTCAGAATCTGCTCCAAACGCATCTTGTCTGTTTCTATCACCGGAGGCACACCCTGCGCTATGGTTATGCCAAATTCAAGACCTTTATCGCGGGCTACCGGTGCGAACAGGGCATGCATATCGTCACGGATCTCCTTGATGGAGACCGTAACGTAATCGAGTTCCATTTTGCCGGCTTCTATCTTGGAGAGGTCCAGGATTTCGTCTATCAGGCCGAGTAGTCCGTTTCCCGACGATTGGATCACCGTCGCATATTCAACCTGCTCGGGGCTCAGATTTTCCTGATCGTTTTCGGCCAGTAGCCTGCTGAGCAGCAATATAGAATTGAGGGGTGTCCGAAGTTCGTGCGACATATTTGCCAGGAATTCTGACTTGTATCGCGTTGTCAGTTCCAGTTCTTCCGCTTTTTTGAGTATTTCAATATTCTTTTCTTCCAGAAGGCTGCTCCGTTCTTCGAGTTCTTCGTTGGTTTGCTGCAATTCTTCCTGTTGGACTCTGAGCTCTTCTTCCGATGCCTGTAACTTCTGCGACTGCGCTTCGAGCTCCGCATTCAGATTTTCCAGCTCATTATGCTGCGTTTGCAGTTCCTCGGCCTGGGCCTGGGTCTCTTCCAGGAAGTTTTGAAGCTTCAAATAGTCGATCGCTGAGTTGACGCCAATAGCCATCGCTTCCAGATTATCTTCCAAAAACTTCATTTCAACCGGTCGGGGAGCTTTGAGAAAGCCCAGTTCGATCACACCAATGCATTCGTAGGCGTAGGTGAGCGGGAGGATGGCAATGGCTGCCGGATTTGCGTCCCCAAGGCTGGAACTTACCCTGAGGTAATTGTCGGGCACATCGTTGATCAGCAAGGTTTTTTTGCTCTGAATGACCTGGCCTGCAAGGCCCTCGCCTGTACTGATAGTTTCGCGTGCATTTTCGACCGCAAAACTCGCAGTAAGTCTGTAATTCCAATCTTCGTCCAGGATGTAAACCGTGCCGATTTGCGCGCCAGAATAGCCTGCAAGGGTGTTCAGAAGGTTGGATGAAAGCTTTTTAAGCACGCGCTCACCTCTAAGGGCATCATTGACCTGCACTTCACCGGCTTGCAGCCAGTTTTGCTCGTTGAGCTCATTGAATGTCTTTTCCAGGGAAGCGGTCATATTGTTGAGCGCAAGTGATATCCTGCCCAGTTCGTCGTCCATTTCATCTGTACTGCGCACCGAGTAATCCCCGCTGGATACCTGGCTGGTAACCTGTTCGATATGTCCGATCCTGCGAAGCGTTTGCGCGTATTTCTCCTCTTCGGCTTGCTGTCGGGCAATTCTTTTATCCATGTCATTCCTGATCCGCATATAGGCGAACGTGGTAATCAGAATTGAGATGATAGCGGCTGCTACAAGCAGCCAAGGCGTATATTGAATGTAGATTTGCTGTTGTTCGAGGCGGTTGTTTAAAGCCTGGCTTTCCTCTTCTTTGATCCGCTGCACGGCCAGACGAAGGTCATCCATAATCTTTCTCCCGCGAGTCATTTCCCTAAGCCTGGCGTCGGTGTTACCCATGAAATCGGGGTCTCTCTTAGACATATCCACGACAGTCTGCATCTGGCCGAACTTGGCCTCATACAAAGCTTTTACCTCACGCAGGTTTCTTTGCTGTGTGGGATTGTCGGCCGTCAGCTCCACGAGGTTATTGTAGCTACTGGTCGTTTTCTCGTAGGCGCCGTTATATGGGGAAAGGAAACTCAGGTCAGAGGTGATCAGAAAGCCACGCTGGCCGGTTTCGGCATCTTTCACATGGGAAATAATGCTTTCCGCTTCGGTGAGGACCTGATTGGTATGGTTGATGAATTCCGAACTGTTGATCAGTTTCTGGGTGCTGTAATAAGATGCCAGCAAGCTGAAAATCAATAGCAGAATAGAGAAAGAGAATACGATTTGTAGTTGTTGGATAATAGAGTTGGTAGATTTCTTCATGGTTTATGTTGAAACTTAATTTTCACTTTTTACTTCTGCCAGAGCCTCTTCCTGTACCAAAGGCAGGACGAGGATAAACCGGGAACCTTCGTTTTCGACACTTTGAGCCGAAATAAGGCCATTGTGTTTGTCCATGATTTTTTTGGCGATCGCTAGTCCGATGCCCGTACCCTCATAGATGCTGAGATTGTTGAGCCGTTGGAAGATAACAAAGATCCTGTCCAGGAATTTCTCATCGAATCCAATCCCATTGTCGGCAATGACAATGCGGCAAAAGCTGCCATCGGGCGCAGGCTCGCCTTCCACATCCTTATCGGCGATAATATCACAATGAATGCTGATCTCCGGGGCGACGTCGGTTTTGGAGAATTTGAGTGCATTACTGATCAGGTTTTGAAAGACCTGGCGGATCTGGCTGGGAATCGTGTCGATAACCGGCAACTTATCGCGGTGGATGACCGCATTTTTTTCTCTGATCGTTTCGTCAAAATCCTGTAAAAGATCATCCAGCAGTGCATTCAGATCGGTAGGCTGAAAATGAGCGGTTACTGACAGCCGCGAGTAGTCCAGCAGATCGCTGATTAGCCTTGACATCCTGGCTGACGAGTTGATGGACCTGTCGAGGTAGGAGACAGCCTCATCGTTTCCAGTCAGGTATTTATCTTTAATCAAATGACTGAATGTCTGTATTTTACGGAGCGGCTCTTTCAAGTCATGTGACACTACCCATGCAAACTGTTGCAGTTCATGGTTGGTTGTTTCGAGCTCTGTATTTTTGTCCAGCAGTTCGCGTGTCCTCAGCGCCACTTTGTGTTCGAGCAGCTCATTGGCCATCTTTTGCTGGTGGATATCGGTGAATGTTCCCACCCAGCGCACAATGACGCCATTTTGGTGCACAGGAATAATTTTAAGCAGAAAATATTTGTATTCACCGGTTTCCAGGTGTCTCAGACGCGCTTCGCCCGAAAATTCGAGGCCATATTCGAAATGATAGTCCCAGCGATCGTACAGATGATCGTCGGGATGGATTTCTGGAAATTGATCTGTGTTGTGGGAGTATTGAAACCAATGTTCATTCACAAATTCGATCTTTCCGTCCATCCGGATCGTGAAGGCAATCTGGGGCAAGGATTCCAGTATGAAACGGAGCTCGTGCATCCGTGTCGCAAGTTCTTCCTGAGCATGTTTCCGGATATTGATCTCCTTGCGCAGCGACTCCTGAATGGTTTTAAGTTCTTGTTGCTGCTCGAAAAGTCTATGGAGCGTTTTGACTTTCAATAGCAAGATGTCCGGGTCGACGGGCTTGGTCAGATAGTCGATGCCGCCCGAAGTATATCCACGCGTAATGAAGCGTTTTTCAGTATTGACGGCGGAAAGAAATATAATAGGCGTGTCTTTGGCCTTTCCAAAACCTGCGATGGCTTCGGCAACTTCGAAACCGTCCATTCCTGGCATTTGCACGTCCAATATGATTACCGAGTAGCTGGTTTTCAGGACTTTTTTTAATGCTTCTTCGCCAGACTCCGCACTTTCCGTCTTAAAATTATGCAGTTCTAGAATCTTTTTTAAAGGAAGAATATTTTCAGGCCTGTCGTCGACAATGAGAATCATAGTTTCGGGTAAATATCTATCAGCATACGCAATCCCGAGGATTTACTCTTGGGCGGACGGAAACCGGGATGTATATACGGTAGACGTTAAGTAAACACAAATATTAGTGTGTGTACAAGTGTTGCCGAGTGTGTATCACGCATTTTTTGCTAAAAAGTCGTACCAGTCTACCTGAAAACGGCATTTTTTCTGCACTTCGCTGAGTGAAAGCGACTGCGGTTAACAGCGGTGAGTTTCCGGGTGGTTACAGCTTTACGGATTTGTGGCGACTGGGGAAATTATTCCCGGTAGTGTCCTTGCTGGTCTGGCATAATTTTGTTTACAATGCAGCACCAGGATCCCGGTTCAAAGAAAAGCGTGGAGAATTGTGGTTGGAGCGGCATGCTGCCTAATCACCGGGGCGCACGTACTTAACCTGCTTACTATGAAGAAAATTGCCAATAAAAAGATTGTTGATCAGTCGGAATTTAGTAACGTAACCGTTTACCCGGGTGAGCCATACCCACTGGGTGCGACCTGGGATGGAAAAGGGGTAAATTTTGCTTTATATTCGGAAAACGCCACAGGTGTGGATCTTTGCCTTTTCGATGACCCGGAGGCTCCCTCTGAGCAGGTCAAGATCCGTATCAAAGAAGTCTCGCACCATGTATGGCATGCATATGTCCCCGGCTTGAAGCCCGGACAGCTGTATGGTTACCGGGTGCACGGGCCGTATGAGCCCACCGTCGGGCTACGATTCAATCCCAATAAACTCCTTATCGACCCCTATGCGAAGGCCATATCGGGAACCATCAACTGGCATGATGCGCTGTTTGGCTATAAAATCGGCGATCCGGAGGAAGACCTTAGTTTCAGCGAGCTCGACAGCGCCCCTTATATTCCAAAGTCGGTGGTGGTGGATCACATTTTCGATTGGGAAGGGGTAACTTCGCCTGAAATCCCATATCACGACACGATCATTTATGAAGCACACGTAAAAGGCTTCACTTACCTTCATCCCGACATTCCCAAGAAAATACGGGGCACTTATGCCGGCATTGCGCATCCTTCAAGCATCGCTTACCTGAAAAAATTGGGGATTAATGCCATAGAGCTAATGCCCGTACATCACTTCGTTTCTGACCGCCATTTGCAGGAAAGGGGCCTTAGCAATTATTGGGGATACAATTCCATCGGATTTTTCGCGCCCGACGTTCGTTATAGCAGTTCGGGTGCACACGGGGGGCAGGTCAGGGAATTCAAAAATATGGTCAAGGAGCTGCACAAAGCCGGTATAGAGGTGATCCTGGATGTGGTTTACAACCATACGGGAGAGGGAAACCATCTGGGACCAACACTTTCGTTCAGGGGTATCGATAATATGGCTTATTACCGGCTTATGGATGGCCGCTACTACATGGATTATACCGGTACTGGCAATACGTTGAATGCCAGGCTTCCCAGTGTGTTACGGCTGATCATGGACAGTCTTCGGTACTGGATTACGGAAATGCATGTGGACGGCTTCCGCTTTGATCTGGCATCTACACTCGCCCGCGAGCTACATGAAGTGGACAGATTGAGTGCATTCTTTGATATCATTCATCAGGACCCGGTGATTTCGCAGGTAAAACTGATCGCCGAGCCCTGGGATATCGGATTTGATGGTTACCAGGTTGGCAAATTTCCGATCGGATGGGCCGAATGGAATGGCCGTTACCGCGACTGCATGCGTGATTACTGGCGGGGAGCCGATAGTATGCTGGCTGAGTTTGCAGAGCGCTTTACAGGCAGTTCAGATCTATATAAGGGAGAAGACCGCAGACCGACCGCAAGTATCAACTTCATCACGGCGCATGACGGTTTTACATTGCATGATTTGGTCTCGTATAATGAGAAGCGTAATGATGCTAATGGGGAGGAAAACCGTGACGGCGAGAGCCATAACAGGTCCTGGAACTGCGGGGTCGAAGGGCCAACCGACGATGAAGAAATAGTTGATCTCAGAAACAAACAGAAGAGAAATTTCCTGACCACGCTTTTTCTCTCGCAAGGCGTGCCAATGCTGGTGGCTGGCGATGAATGGGGCCGCTCGCAGGGTGGAAATAACAACGCCTATTGCCAGGATAATGAAATTTCATGGCTCAATTGGGAGCAAGCTGATGAGAAGTTGCTGGAATTCACTCAAAAGCTCATTGCATTCTGTAAAGCCCACCCGACTTTTCGCCGTAAACATTGGTTCCGGGGAGTGCCCATCAAAGGCATTGGTCTCGAAGACATCGCCTGGTTTTTACCTAGCGGCGAGGAAATGCCGGACGAGAACTGGAGTCACGACTATGCAAAATCGCTGGGTATTTTTCTGAATGGCAAAGGGATACGACATGCAGACCCAAAAGGCAAGCAGATTTATGACGACAGTTTTTATATCATCTTTAATGCGCACTATGAACCGGTGTCTTATACTCTGCCGCCTGAAAAATATGGAAGTGAATGGCGCAAGGTGATCGATACAAGTGACGCTTGCGTGACGGATGACGGGCAGATATTGAAACCGGGAGAAACGTTTCTGGTCGAAAACCGGTCGGTAGTAGTTTTTAGACATGCACTGGAAGAACAAAAAATATGAATTACGATCATTTACTGACAAGCCCTCCTGGCGTGCGGTTTAATGCAGCCGGGAGGGCGAATGTGATGGTTTGGGCTCCCAAAGCTTCAAGAATGTATATTGCCCTCGGAAAAAGCAGTCAAATGTTGCCACTAAATCCGGATGTTTACGGCTTCTGGACGCTGCAAACAGATGAACTAATGCCCGGCGATCCCTATTGGTTTGTGATCGAGGACGGCGATCCGCTTCCCGACCCTGCAACATTGTTTCAGGCTGATGGCGTGCATGGCGCGTCGACTGTATTTGATGTCACTGCCTTTGAATGGACGGACGGTTCATGGAAGAACAAGGCGCTGAACGAATACATTATTTATGAGCTGCACATAGGCACATTTACTGAGGAAGGTACTTTTGAGGCTGCTGAGAAGCGACTGGATTACCTTGTCGGACTGGGTATCAACGCCATTGAAATCATGCCTGTGTCCCAGTTTGCCGGAGACCGTAACTGGGGGTACGACGGCGTATTTCCTTATTCTGTTCAAAATACTTACGGAGGGCCCGAGGCTTTGCAACAATTTGTGGACGCTTGTCACCGGAAAGGCATCGCGGTAATACTAGACATAGTTTATAACCACTTGGGACCGGAAGGGAACGTGCTCGGGAAGTTCGGGCCATACTTTACTGATAAATATCATACGCCCTGGGGCGACGCAATCAATTTCGATGACGCCTGGTCGGATGGGGTAAGGCATTATTTCGTGCAAAATGCATTGATGTGGTTCAGGGACTTTCATATCGACGCGCTGCGTCTGGACGCTGTGCATGCGATTAAGGACTTTAGCCCAAAGCACATATTGCAAGAAATCAGAGAACAAACGAATGCATTGACAGGTCAAACAGGCCGGCCGCATTACCTGATCGTTGAAATGGATTTGAACGACACGCGGTTTATCAAACCGACAGAAGCAGGCGGATATGGCATGGACGCGCAATGGATTGACGAGTTCCACCATGCACTCAGGGTGAGTTCAGGGCAGGATCGGACTGGCTATTATTCTGATTTCGAGCCTATTACTTCCCTGGCAAAGTCGTATCGGGATGCTTATGTTTACGATGGCATTTATTCCGAACACAGGAAGCGAAAATTCGGAATGAAAGCCGAAGGGTTTCCTGGTTATCAATTTATTGTTTTCTCCCAAAACCATGATCATGTCGGCAACCGCATGCTGGGCGAACGTACAAGTCAGCTTGTAAGCTTTGAGATGCAAAAATTGCTGGTAGGTGCGGTGTTCGTTAGCCCGTTTTTACCACTGCTTTTCATGGGCGAGGAATTCGGTGAGACAAACCCTTTTCAATATTTTGTAAGCCATACCGACAAAGAGCTGGCCCAGGCCGTGCGGGAGGGAAGAAAGCGTGAATTCGCAGCATTTCACATGGAAGGGGAGGCGCCCGATCCGGTGTCGGATGCCACATTCAGGCAGTCGAAACTGCAATGGGATTTGTGTGAAAAGGAGCCGCATCGCAGTTTGCTGGACTATTATAAAAAGCTGATCGTCTTGAAGAAAACGCACCCGGCCCTGACAAATTATGACCGGGATGCATTAGCCGTTGATTCGTTTGAAGAAAAGCAGCTGATCCGCGTTCAGCGTGTTTCCCAGGGGCATCATGTGGTGGCAATCCTTAATTTTTCAAAATCCCCGCAGGAAGCATTATTGCCTTCCGAGCATCTGGTGTGGCATAAACTGCTCGCATCATCGGAGCCCGAGTGGGGTGGAATGCATATCATTGCGGAGCAGCATACACCTGGCGCCATTACGGTACCGCCCGAATCATTTACGCTTTTTGGCAATATCATAGATTCCTGATTTTAATCTGCATATCATGCGGTGCAGGTTCGTCACCGCCGAAATAGGGAAAGAGCTTGTAGGCAATCCCTACGCCTCCCGAGCAATGCCGCGGCATCACAGTTTCTATTCCCTGGAAGGTAAAGACGTATGAATTATCCCTTATATCGATTCTGAAACTGGTTGGTTCGTTCAATTCTGCGATACCGAGCTCTTTTTCCTGTCTGGTTCCGTTCACATATATGTATGCATAAATGCGTAATGCGCCCTCTCGCCAGTTCCAGCCGAACCTTGCGCTATTGCTCTGATGTTGCGAGCTACAATCTGAAAATCCGTACAGTTTATTGATATCTCCCTGGTTCTCGGGGATTTTGGATTTATACACGCAGCTGCTGTCAAACAAAGCCTGGAAGCGTAGCGAACTGGCAGTGAACGGGGTGTTCAGGTTATGTTCCGGATCATGGTTCCCTTCGCGGATAGTGTAGGTAATAAAATCGTCGCCAAAACTAGGCGTATTGCCGATCCATTCGCAGGAGACGATAAAAATGAGGAGAAATATGCCTGCTAAGAGCTGGTTGATAACTTTTTTCATGTTGTCAGGGTGCATTATAGAGGTCGTGATCTGCATATCAACGAAAGAAGGGTCATCCCCGATATGCAGCCTACCCGAAAGGATACACTGGGCCATAAAAAAACGAAGTCCGAATGATCGTTCATGCGGACTTCGCTCAACTTAGGAACCATTTAAATTGGTATTGCTACCTATCCTGTTTTCCCAGGTTATGACGTTCTTTCTGGTTGTGGGTAATATGATTGCCCTTTACCATTTCTTCTTCACGTCGCCTGCTATCCAGATTGTCCTTGTTTTCAGGCTTATTTCGGATAGCCTGACCTTGCGGCATGGTTCCCGAACTTTGTGACTGTTTCATGACAATTTTTCTAAATGGTTATGTCTTATATTATCTAAATATTGTGCCAAAGCATTTGCTTCAAATATTAAATTCTTCGTGTACCCTCATAAAGCTCGTATTCCAGTAGCCTGCAATCGATTTTTCCTGAATAAAACTCAATTCTACGCTTTGCTTTGAGGCCTATTTTCTTGGCAAGGTCAAGGTTTCCAGTGAACACATACCCGTAATACCCTCCACACTTCTGTTTCATAAAATCACCAATCCGCGCATAAGTTTCTTCAAGTTCGCCTATCTCACCCAGGCGCTCACCGTATTCCGGGTTGATGAAAAATACGCCCTTATTCTCTGTGGGTATTTCGGAGTCTGCAAAGTCGCACACATCAAACTCGATCATATTGGCAACTCCTGCCGCGATCGCGTTCTTTTTAGCGTTTGCGATAGCATTAAGGTCATAGTCCGAGGCAATGATGCGCAGGCCGGGAATTTCAATGATCTGTGCTTCCAGCGTTTGCTGTTCTTTGAAATACACTTCTTCATCATAGCCGGTGATGTGCATGAACGAGTAATTGTCCCTGAAAAGCCCCGGGCGACTGTTGGTCGCGATCAGGGCCGCTTCAATAGCCAGCGTCCCAGAGCCGCACATCGGGTTTAGAAAAGTTGAATTTCTGTCCCAGCGGCTTGCCATGATGGTTGCAGATGCCAGTGCTTCGAGCATGGGAGCTTTCCCCGGAATTTTGCGGTAGCCATGCCTTGCCACAGATTCACCCGAAGTATCGATGAAGATCTCGGCACGCTCCTCTTTCCAGAACAAGTGGATTACAGCACCTTTGAGCTCGGATCCAGTGGAGGGCCGCGCCCCTTTTTTCTCACGCATTCGGTCCACAATCGCATCTTTTACCCGTAAGTTGGCAAACATGCTGTTGTTGACCGAATCTGTCATCACATTGCTGGTCACGGAGAAATAAGCGTCTTCGGCGAGCATATCTTCCCACTGCATTTTAGACAAGAACCGGTAAACATCATCCGGGTGCCGTGCGCTGAATGTACCCAGGTTATACAACACCTGACTTGCACAATACAGGTTCAGGTTCAGTTTAATGCAATCGTTCATTGTACCCTGCAAGCGCACGCCGGTCGCAAACACTTCCTCAACCTGAAAACCCAGGTCTGTGACCTCCTTTTCCAGATAAGGTGCAAGTCGTTTATAACAGGTAATGACAATAGGGGCAGTGGTTTCGAATAGGGACATGGTATTGAGTCGTAAGCCACAAAACTACCTCATTACCCCTGCAAATCAGTAATCTTCGCTGATTAATTCATGATTAAGCCTTGCTCCTGCGACAGTCCCGGCGGCGAGGGCGCCAGTTAATCCCCTGAAAGCGCCACTGTTATCGCCTGCGGCATATATACCAGGGACAGTTGTTTTTTGCGCTTCATCTGTCTGTATATATCCGTGCGTGGTGAGTGCGCATCCCAGCTCCTCGGGCAAAGTTGAATGTTGGACAAACAATGGTCTGTGATAAAAAGCGGTTATCTCGCGGACAGAACCGTCGTTTAGATGTAATGTTGTCAGATATCCGTTTTCGTGATCCAGCGAAGTAACAGGCTGTTCGATGATGTCTGCACCTGTTGCATGGATCTTTTTTCTTATTTCGCCATCAAATGTGGCCGGGCCGTTGGTGTAAACAGTCAGGTCAGATGTCCAGTTGCGGATCAGCCGGACATATTCCAGCGCCATTTCGCCGTTTACCAGAATACCTGTTCGGGCATCACTATATTCATAACCGTGGCAATACGGACAATGTACAGCGCTAATTCCCCAGCATTGTGCAAAGCCTGGGATATCCGGCATTATATCGCGAATACCGGTTGCGAAAATTATTTTTTTGGCTTGAAACTGCTGTCCAAGTTCTAAACTGACGTTGAATGCGCCGTCAATGCCAGATATACCGGTAACCAGTCCCGGGCGCAGGGTCACAGTGGGGTAGGCGAGTACCTGTTCGCGCGCAGTAGCTGAAATTTCGGCGGGCGTTTTGCCATCCTGGGTAATGAGGTTGTGAGAGTGTGGCGTTTGTCGGTTGCAAGGCTTACCGCTATCGATAATAACGACCCGGCGCCTGGCACGTCCTAATGTCATGGCGGCCGAAAGGCCCGCATAACTGCCACCGATGATAGCCACTTCGAAGTTTTGTTGATCAGTCATATTATTTTGTTTTATTGATGTCTCAAAAATGAGACATGAGTGGATAAATTTTTTTAAATGCCAATTCCTTTACTAAAAGAAAACCAGGCAAGCTCCCGCGCCTTGGCACGGTCAAGAGTACCTTTTAACTGTGAAGAGATAAAGACGGCAACGACGCTTTGGAACAAATTATGGATCCAATCGACAGTCATAGCCTGATTGATAACGCCCTTCGCGAGAAGCACCTGCAGGTTGCCTTTCCAGAGCTCAAAAGTATGGTCATATTCCGAGCACTCCTCGTTTGCTGCCTGGTGCTTATGATCGTGAAGAGTATGGAGTTTATGCAAAAAAGTGTTTTTAGAACCGCAATCCAATCCGGCATAAAACATATTCTGGAGCCTTTCCAGCGGATTTTCCGAGGTGTGATAAGCATTGGTCATAGCAACTTCGCACGTTTTCCGGATCTCTTTCTGGCACTTCTGCATCAGCTCCCTCCTGTCTTTGAAATACCGGTGTAAAGTCCTGCGTGTTACCTGCGCTTGCTCAGCCACTTTTTCCAAAGGAGCGGAAAGGTCTTCATTGAAAATCAGGATAGCGGCGTCGATAATGGTCTGCTCAGTGTCTTTCATGGTTTGGTAACAGCACGAACAAAAAAAATGTCCCAAATCTGGGACATTTTTTTTGTTCTATCATTTGATCCATCAGATGCCGTTTAATTCGGCTTCGGTAAATGCCTTTTCCCGCCCTGTCAACTTCGTGCGAACCTTGTTGACTTCTTCTGTCGTCACCTTATCCGCATTGTTGCGCCATGAGCGGCGGATATAACTGAGCAGTTGCGCAATGTCTTCACTGGGCATATCCTTGTCGTAACCGATCCCAGGCATATCGCCGCTCACCTCGGGTGTCTGGTAGACGTGTCCATTCACTTTCACAGGTCCTGTCAGTCCGAAAAGCACAATGGAGATCAGCTTATCCTTGTTTCCGGTCACCCATTCCGATTGGTTCAATGGCGGAGCCAGTGATTTCACGCCGCCACCATCTGCTCCATGGCAGGTCTGGCACACCGAGGTAAACAACGCTTCTCCTTTCGGGAATTCTTTTTTGAGCATTTCCGGATTACGGTTGCCCTGTGCACTGCGGACAGCGGTTACGACGCGAGTCAATTGCTTGTTGATCACTGCATTCGGATCAATTACCGTCGCTAAGATTGCGCTTTGGAATACTTCCTCCTTGTCTTGCAAGTTGCTGATTACCGCATCGGAAACATACCGGCTATTTGGATATTTGAAAGCCAGTTTATTCAACAGGCCGCGGGACATTTCAGGATCGAATTTCTCAATGCTTTTACATAAAAATGCCACATAAGGGGCTGCCAGCGTATCATTGGAACTAACCAGCCCATCGAAGACGGACGCAAACTGCTGATAGGAGGTTGGCGTGATCACCGAAGGCGAAACGGCAAGTCCCTGCATACGATAAGTCCAGGACGGTTGTTTAATCCAGTTGACCACTTCTTCCGGTTTCAATGAATTAAGCCCTTCGAGCGTCCATATTGCGTGAATGGCCAGTAACGGATTAGCGGTTTGCTTGATGGCGTCCCGCAATGCAGGCACGGTCTGGTTGTACTTTCCATCGATCAGTTTCTGTTGGGCCCGATCGCGTACCCAGCCGTTGGAATGCCCGAGCAGCTTCACGAGCTCGGAAGCGCCGTCGGGAATTGTTACCGGTTTTGGTTTCGCACCTTTCGGGACAATTTTATAAATGCGTCCTGCCGAAAGTGGCTGGGTGAGGTCCCGTTTGCCGATCTGGTCTTTAAGATAAGGCGTCAGATAAGTTTTGTGCTGGATAATGCCGCGGTACATGTCCAAAATATACATTGCGCCGTCGGGCGCATTGTAAAGGCTTACCGGACGGAAACGTTCGTCGGTGCTGGCCAGGAACTCACGGCCCTTGTAGGCCTGCTCGCCTTTGACCACATAACCTTTTTCATTCAAAATATTGCGCTTGATCAGGTTTGCAGAGGGCTCAGGCACAAATGCATTGAATTGGTAGGCATCGCTGAAAAGGTCGCCGCGATATACAACCGGCCCCGCCGCTGCGGTAAAGTCGTTCAAACGAAGACTGTCGTCAAGGACATTTCTCATATATCCGCGGTTGACGCCCGGTGTCGGATGAAGCGGGTAAACCTTGTTATTAGCTACCGATTTCTCATTGTAACCCGCAACACCCCGCTGGTTTTTATTCCAGGCGCCAAGTCCGGCCGGGAAATAGTCGCCCAGCAGGTTCTGGGAATTGTTGTTGTAATAAAGCCTGCCATAATTATCCTGGCAGATGCCCCATTGTCCCCGGAAATGCGTGTGTTCTATCACCCATTTGCCGCCAATGTGCCGGTAACGTTTATCGGATTTGGCATTGTAGATCCAGTTATCCATGGCCCTGAGCAAGCCGTTGGGCTGATGCTCGACATTACCGCCCTCTGTGTATTTATCGTCGACCAGCACGCGTTTGCCTGCCTTGTCATTTTTAATTTCGTAAAACCATAAATTCGTTGGTTCGGCCACCAGGATACCGTTTTCAATAAGGCAAATGGCCCTTGGCAGCACCAGCGAGTCGATGATCACCTTGCGGTCGTCATAGATGCCGTCCTTGTTCTTGTCGTCCAGGATAACAATGTTTCCGTTGGGAATATCTTCCCCGGTCCCGATCGTGTCGGGCATATAACCTGTCATTTCAACGACCCACATGCGCGCCTGATCGTCGAATTGCATGGCTACCGGCGCGCTTACGAGCGGTTCGGAGGCAATAAGTTTGACTTCAAAACCATCTTCGACCTGCATTTTTGCGATCGTCTTTTCGGCGGCAATGAAAGGTGAAATTCCGGGTTTTTCAGCCGGTGTTTCCGCCTTGGCGACAGTCGTGGTGGTATTAGCGGACTGGGAGGTGTTTTGCTTGTTGGTTTTACAGTAAACCAACGAAAACGACACCGCCAGGAACAGCAGGGGATATCGGTATTTTTTCATCTGAATGATAGTCTCGGCAAAATTAGTAGCATAAAATCATTGTCTTTTTCCGGCAATGATAAATTTTCAGTCTTTTAACGCTTGTTCGACGGGTTTCATATTAGTCGTCAGCAGATGTATGATAACCCAGGCGATCATGTAAGCCAGTCCGCAGATGATGAATAGGATATTGTATCCTGCACCAATATTTCCTAAGACTTTGTAATAGTCGAGCAATGCGCCTACCAGCAGCGGAAAGAAGGTGGAACCCAATGACCCGGCCATTCCGCCGATACCTACCACCGAGCTTACAGCCCTTTTTGGGAAAATATCAGAAACAATGGTGAAAATGTTGGCGCTCCACGCCTGATGGGCAGCCGTAGCGATACTGATTATTCCCACAACTACCCAGATATCAGTCGCAAACTGCGCCAAAATAATTGGCAATACCGCAAATGCAACGATCAGCAGGGTGGTTTTACGAGCTTTCAGGGGAGCAAAACCTCTTTTGATCAAATAAGAAGAAAGATAACCGCCGCCAATACTACCAAATGTGGTAGCCGTGTAAACGATGGCCAGGTGCAAGCTGGGCTTTTTGAGGTCGAGCGCAAAAGTAGTGGCGAAATAGGAGGGCAGCCAGAAGAGGAAGAACCACCAAACCGGATCTGTAAGAAATTTACCTACAATAAAAACCCATGTCTGGCGCAATTGGAGCAATTTTGTCCAGTGGATAGGCTCTTGTTTTTCGCCATCGCCGGCCTCATTATCGCTATGAATAAACTCATATTCCTCAGGGCTGACCTTTTTATGCCGAGATGGGATTTCATAGAACAACCACCAGAATATCAGCCAGATAAAACCAAGTGCACCGGTGATAAGGAACGCGCCCTGCCATCCGTACACGGCCAACAGCCAGGGAACCAGGATAGGCGCAGCCACAGCCCCGATACTCGTACCCGAGTTGAAGATTCCCGTCGCCAATGCGCGTTCACGTTTTGGGAACCACTCGGCCGTTGCTTTTACAGCCGCCGGAAAGTTACCGGCCTCTCCAAGGCCCAGCAAAGCGCGCACCGCACCAAACCCAAGTGTGCTTTTTACAAAAGCGTGCAGGATCGCCGCGATACTCCAGATAATGATGGAAACAGCATAGCCCAGTTTAGAGCCTATTTTATCAATGATATTGCCAAAGACGATGTAGCCAGCAGCATAACAACCGGCGAACACCATGACAATATTAGCATAGTCGGTTTCGGTCCAGTTAAATTCTGTTTCAAGGGTAGGTTTTAGTAATCCGAGAATCTGTCTGTCAATGTAGTTAATGGTTGTTGCAAAGAATAATAAGCCGCAAATGACCCAGCGGTAGTTGCCAATTTTGGTTTGTTTCATAATGGGTAATAACTGATTGCTCGGATTCAGGAATGTGTTAAAAAAAGTTTGTCTGGAAATAAGACTGCATTTTGACCATTCTACCCCTTAATTCAAAATGCAAAGACGGCAATAAAAAAGATCCCGCATTAGAAATGCGGGATCAGAAATGTCGGAACGCTGAGTATTCTCCTTCTCAGTGTGCTGTCAAAAGGCAGCGGCCCGGCGAATCTACTTATGCAATGGGATAGGCAAGTTGCGCTTTCACGAGTTCTGCTTCATTAGTCAGGTCGAGGCGGAGCGGGGTGATGGATACAAAATGATTTTCGATGGCCCAGCGGTCTGTTCCTTCCTCGGCGGGTTCAAGCGGCACTACGGTAAACCAATAATGCTTTCGACCCATTGGATCCAGGCCAGGGACGATTTTGTTGTCGTAAAGCCTTACTGATTGCCTTGTCCATCGCACACCTTTGGGCTGATGTGGAAAATTTACATTGACGAGGTTTAAATGCGGATTTTTAAAAAGCAGGTCCAAGGCCTTTTCCACAAAAGGGTCCAGCGCTTCGAAATCGGGTTCAATGTCGGTTGGTGTGCTCAATGCGATGCCTTTAATGCCAAAAAGCACGGCCTGTTTGGCTGCGGCAAGCGTTCCCGAATGCCACATCGCATTCCCCAGGTTAGGCCCCATGTTGATCCCCGAAAGCACCACATCGGGTTTGTCCCACAAATGCTGCCCCAGGGCTACACAGTCGGCGGGAGTACCGTTCACGCGGTATGCTTCTATTCCCTGAAATTCAATGGGTGATTTTTTATAGGAGAGCGGACGGGAGGCCGTAATGGCGTGGCCCATAGAGGATTGCTCGACATCAGGCGCCACGATTTTTACTTCCCCGAACCGCGAGGCAATTTTGGCAAGCGCCGCTATGCCCGGACTATATATACCGTCGTCATTGGTTACCAGAATTTTCATAACGTATAGCGTTTTTAGGTGATCTCAATAAAATTATGCCTGGTATGTTTTTTATAAAAAAGAAGGTATGCTATACATTCAGATATGAAAAAAACGACCCTTTTGCATAACCCGACGGCTGGGGATAATGATTTTTCAAGAAAAGAGCTAGTCAAACTGATTACAAAGGAAGGCTTTGAATGCACTTACGCTTCTGTCAAAGAGGAAGGCTGGGATGCGTTTGAAAACGATACCGATTTTCTGATCATTGCCGGTGGCGACGGGACTGTCCGCAGGGTTGCCAAGGCGCTGATGAAACGTAAGCGCCTTGATAAGCAATACCCGCTCGCTTTGCTTCCGCATGGCACCGCCAACAATATAGCTACCGCTCTTGAGATTCGTGGAGAGGCGGGAGACATTGTTCCGCATTGGCACCATTACCATCTGAAATCGTTTGACATAGGCAAAGTGCATGGCCTTGGTGAAGACTTGTTTTTCCTGGAAGGCTTCGGTTATGGTATTTTTCCAAAACTGATGAAAGTAATGGACAAAACGGAGGCAGACAATGGGACTGTTGATGAAAAACTTAAAGCGGCAAGGACCGCATTGTACGAAATCGTTCAGAACTATGAGGCCAAGCATTGCACGATTATCGCCGATGGCGTGGAGCATTCTGGGGAATATCTGATGGTAGAGGTGATGAATATCCGGTCGATCGGACCTAATCTTGTACTGGCTCCCGACGCCGACCCTGGCGACGGCTTGCTGGATGTCGTAATGGTCCCTGAGTCAAACCGTAAAAAACTCGAATCGTTCCTTCTGAGCAGGATGAATGAAGAGGACAGGGAGTTCAGCTTCACGACGATCCGTGCAAAAAAAGTGAGTATCCGGTGGGATGGCAAAGATATACATGCTGACGACGAGCGGCTGAAAGTGGATAAACCTGTCGATATAGAGATTGAAATCCTGCCTGAAATGCTTCAATTTATGATCACAGATTAACCTAACTCATAACTTTTGGTTATAGGGCATAACCAATTGTGATTGGCGTCCAGTGTAAATGCACGCTACTTTTGGATCATCAAAGTTTTCCAAAATTCTCATTTACACTGAAATATGATTACCACAGACATTTGCATTATAGGCGCAGGACCCGTTGGCCTGTTCGCTGTTTTCGAAGCCGGACTGCTCAAAATGCGTTGCCATCTGATAGACGCGTTGCCTGTTGTCGGTGGCCAGCTGGCTGAAATATATCCTCAAAAACCCATTTATGACATCCCAGGGGCTCCCGGTATTATCGCCGAAGATCTCGTTAGTAACCTGATGTTGCAAATCGAGGAGTTTAAACCTGGTTTTACACTTGGGGAGCGCGTCGAATCTCTTGACAAACAGGAAGACGGCAGCTATATTGTTAAAACCAACGAAGGAACGGCCGTCCATTGCAAGGTTGTGGTGATCGCTGCCGGATTAGGGAGCTTCGAACCCCGCAAGCCGGCGGTAGAACGGCTGGAATATTTTGAAGGTAAGGGCGTGCATTATATGGTAAAAAAGCCAGAGCAGTTCCGTGACCAACAGGTTGTACTGGCTGGTGGTGGCGACTCGGCCCTGGACTGGACGATCTTCCTTGCTGATGTGGCCTCACGGGTGACGCTCGTACACAGAGGTGATACGTTCCGGGGGGCGCCGGACTCTGCGGAAAAGGTATTCGAACTGGCAGGAAAAGGAAAGATCGATCTGATATTGCAATCCCAGGTAAGCAGCCTGAGTGGTAACGGCGTACTCAAAGAAGTTTCCGTTGTTGGCAACGACAAAGCGATCACAACCATTGCCACAGATCATTTTATTCCACTTTTCGGATTAAGTCCCAAGCTGGGCCCGATCGCCGACTGGAACCTTGGCGTGGAGAAATCTGCCGTCGTCGTCGACACTTTTGACTACTCGACCAACATCGAACGCATCTACGCGATCGGTGACATAAACACTTATCCGGGAAAACTGAAATTGATCTTGTGCGGCTTCCATGAGGCAGCCATTATGATGCAGAGTGCATTTAAATATGTGTATCCAGATCAGAAATTAAGCTTCAAATACACCACAGTTAACGGTGTTAACCCCTTTTAGCAATGATCAATATCACCATAGAAAACGACCTGGGTGAACGCCAGGCCTTAGAAGTGCCCACCGATATGGGCTTCAACTTAATGGAAGTGCTTAAAGCCTACGAATATGATATTCACGCAACCTGCGGAGGCATGGCATTATGCGCCACATGCCATATTGAAATCGTCGAAGGAATGGACAAGCTTCCGGAATCCAACGATACCGAGCTTTCTACGCTGGATACCCTGCCAGATGCCGGTTACAACAGCCGCCTGGCGTGCCAATTGCGCCCGTCTGACGATATGGACGGACTGGTTATCCGCCTGAAAGCGTTACAGGAAGCTTGAAAAGACAATTTTAGAATTTTGGAATAATAGTTCAGAAACCTTCGCTGGCCATGCAGCGGAGGTTTTTAGTTTTTAAAGTAATGCCTTCACTTTCGGCATGGCCTCATAGACCCATAGCTGATACATTATTCCTGAGAAGTGGAGCTGGTCGGTTGCAATCATGGCAGGGTCGTTCAGGGCTTGCCGTGAAATGCCAGTAATGTCGATGAATAACACTTTCTGTTTCTCACACTCCTCTTTGGCTACGGCATTGAAACGGTCAATGTCAAGGGCAATCTTTTCGCGGTCGCTTGCGCCATAGGGGGTCACGCCCCAATCGGGAATGGATAATACAAATACGCGCTTGGGCTCGCCGGCGGCGTAGGTAATGCTTCTGAGCAGCAGTTCGTGAAACTGTGTGCGGTACTCTTCTATGCTGCGGCCCTGATACTGGTTGTTGACACCGATGAGCAAGGACACCAGGTCATATTTGTCGGAAGGTTTATTTTGATCGAGCGCATTCAGCAAATTGTAAGTAGTCCAGCCAGTCATTGCGATAATATCCGGCGTGGCAACGGGTTTACCGGTCTTTTCAAGATCTCCGGCAAGCTTGACAGGCCAGCGTTCATCGACGGATACACTCTGCCCGATCGTGTAGGAATCGCCCAGAGCCAGGTATTTCAGTCTCCCTGTTGAGCCAGACGGATCGGGAGGGACCGGTGACGGGCCGCCGGTGCCGCCACAGGAGAGCATGCATAGCAAAAGCAGGATTTGGTGCAGTTTCATATAAGCATATACCCCTTTTCAAGCTGTTTGGATCGATTGGTGCTGTATTTAACAGTGTTAGATTTTCTTTTAAGTTAAAGATTACCACAAGAAATAGCTTAGGCCATTACTGCAACCAGGTTTAATGAGATAGCGGCAAGGTCTTTATTTCCAGTTATATATATCTTTTGTAATGCTTCCTCTGGTTTAATGGCCTTGGTAAATAGCTTCCATGCAGTATCCGCATCCATGGAAACCGCCGCCTCTGGCGCTGGACCAGGTTGCTTTTCCATTTTCCAGCCATCAAGACGCTTCACTATATGCCTTTCGAATGTTTCGACAAGAGCGATGTCAATGCGGATGCTTGTCCCTTCGGGTGCGTCAGTGTGCCTGTATGTATGCGGCAGGCCCATCAGAAATGTTTCGATCATTGGGAAGAACAAACGCTCGGTCATAATGCCCGTTTTGCTGATTACGTCGCCGCCGACCGCGTCCAGGCCGACCGCGTCTATGCAGACCGCGTCTATGCAGACCGCGTCTATGCAGACCGCGTCGCGGATCTGTTGCTGGTGGTGCCATTTTTCGGTGTATTCCCTGGCAATGTGAAACCAGTTTTTCGAGATGCTTTCGCCAGCCCAGGCGACGGAAAATGGGGCATCGATATGAAGATCCTGACCAGCCATAATCTGAGAATATTGCTTTCCGGTCGTTTCAAGCAGTTCGGTCAGCACTGCCGGGCTAATCCGCCGGGCGGCCTTCAGCCAGTCTGCATTCAATTGGTTCAGGTATGCTACCAGATCCTGGTAGGAACTAATGTCCCGGTCGGGTGCACTCATGTGCTGATCCCTTATCATCGAAAGGACCCTTATATTGCCATCCAGTAAATGCGCTGCTACGTCTTTAACAGACCACAACCGTGCTACCGTGGGCTTGTTCCAATCATCGGGCGAAAGGGATTTGAGCAGACTAATGAGCTTTTCGTCGAGCTCCGGAAACAGGTGTACGGTTTCGATCATAGGGCAGTATGTTGACAGTAAATAGATCTCACGAGGTCTTTTGAGATGGTTTTGACGTGTTGCAATTTCAAAAAATATTCGTGAAAAAGGCATTTTTTGTGTTGTTCAACAGCGTGATTTGGTACTTTTGGGGCTGTTCAAATTAGTGTCGGAAAGGCTTATGGCATTTGTCCAGGTGTTTTCGGGCAATTTTAAAGTGTTTTGAAATGACTTATTGTTTAGGAATAAAAGTAAAGGAAGGACTCGTTGCGCTGGCTGACACGCGCATTACCGCAGGCACTAACACTACCGTCAAAAAGAAGATGTATGTGACGCAAAAGGACAATTATCCAATGTTCATTATGACAAGCGGGTTGCGGTCGGTGCGAGATAAAGCGGTGCATTACTTCGAGGAGTTGATCAGCGAAGGTGTAGTTTACAACAAGCTTTATAAAGCTGTAAATGCATTCGGAGAACAGATTAAACGCGTTGCCGAGGAAGATAAGGCCAGCCTGGAACGGGCGGGGTTGAAATTCAACCTCAATACCATCGTCGGTGGGCAGTTGAAAGATGACAAGGACCATAAACTGTTCCTGCTGTATTCGGAAGGCAACTGGGTGGAACTCGACGAGGGTTCTCCTTATGTCATCATCGGAAATTCTGGTCAGGGCAAGGCGATCCTGAACCGTGTTCTCAATGAGGAATCGACAATGAAGCAGGCGCTCAAAGCGGGTTTCCTTTCATTTGATTCAACACGGGTCAGTAATAACGATGTCGACTTTCCGATCGATGTGGTACTCTACAAAAAAGACAGTTTTACCATTGTCGAGCACCGATACGAGCAAAAGGATATGGAAGAAATATCGGCGCTTTGGGCCCAGAAATTAAAGCAGGCCCTGGACGATATTCCGGAAGAGTGGATGGATCAGAGTTTTGAGAAGATCCGTTGATCAGTTAATTACCAAAAGCGCCGGTTCCACATTGGAACCGGCGCTTTTGGTAATTATGTCAGCTTGGCTTTACATTTTTACCCTGTCGTTTTGCAATCGATAATAGGAGCGCAGGCAGCAGAATCAGGTTGGTACACATAGCTACCAGCAGCGTGATCGATACCATCACACCCATGGCCGCTGTACCTCCAAAACTAGACGCGGAGAAGATCGAAAACCCACAAAACAGAATCACAGCGGTATACATCATACTAAGTCCCGTACCAAAAATAGACGCGGTAACTGCTTGGGACGGCGTAAGGCCGTTTTTGTATAATTCTTCGCGGTAGCGCGTCAGGAAGTACACCGTGCCATCAGAGGCAATTCCGAATGTAATGCTAAAAATAAGGATTGTGGTTGGCTTAAAATAGATATCGAAATAGCCCATAATTCCCGCGGTAAGTGCCAGTGGAATTAGGCATGGCAGCTTGGACAGCAAAATAATGGGTATCGATCTGAAAAGTACCATTCCCACGATGGCAATCAGAATAATGGCGATCAACAGACTTTCATAGAGATTGCTAAGCAGGTAATCGTTGCTTTTTAAAAACACCAGGCTATGACCCGTCAGACTGACTTTGTATTGTTCCGGGCTGAAAATTGAATCGACTTTGGGACGTATTTGCTGCATTAATTCCTTGATGCGCTCGGAGCCAACATCGGCCATCTGAAAGCTCACCCGGGTTACGCTTTTGTCTTCATTCAGGAATGCATTCAGTTGTTTGGCAGCGCCCTGTTGTCCCTGTACGTAGTTGGTAAGTTTGTTTAACTCCAAAACACCGGGCAATGCGTAATATTTAGCGTCGCCGCCCCGGTAAGCCTGGTAAAGGAAGCGTGACGCTTCCACGATTGACACGGGTTTGGAGAACTCAGGAAATTTAGCCATTTCGTTTTGAAATGCCTTTATTTTATACAATACCTTTGCCTGATCGGCAAAAACACCATTCGGTCGCTTGGTGTTGATCATCACTTCGAAGGGCAATACTCCATTGAAATTCTTTTCGAAGAACCGCAGATCGGTGTAAACCACGTCCTTTTTGGGAAGGTCGTCCACCACATATCCAATGGTTTTGATCTTTGTCATTCCAAAAACCGAAATGATGATCAGCACGACCATTGCTATATAAATCTCCTTGCGGCGGTTATGTACCAGGCCATCCACCATTTTAAGAAAGCCTGACGCCCATCTGCCGTCCAAATGTTTCAAATGCCGTGACTTCGGCGTGCTCATATAATGCAGTGTAATAGGCAGCAGCACCAGACAAAGTACATAGGTAACCATCACGCTGATGGCCGCAACGACCCCAAATTCGACCAACAATATGCTGTTTGTAAAATAAAACACCCCAAAACCGATGGCAGTGGTCATGTTGGCCAGGAAGGTCGATAAACCGATCTGCCTGATCATTTCGCGCAGCGCCTCGTCCTTATTACTGTGGGATACCAGTTCCGTCTGGTATTTATTGATCAGAAAGACGCAGTTGGGCACGCCGATCACGATCAGCAATGGCGGGATCAGTCCTGTTAATGCAGTGATTTTATAATTGAAAAGATGCAATATCCCAACCGAGAAAATTACTCCGATCAGCACGACAACGATCGAGAGGACCGTTAACCGCAGCGACCGGAAAAAGGCCCACAGGATCAGTAATGTCACAAAAACGGCCAGCCCCATGAACAGCTCCATTTCACCGGAGATCTTCTTCATATTCACCGTCCGGATGTAAGGCATTCCCGAATAATGTAAGTCTGTTTTGTGTTTAATGGCAAACCCCTCGGCCATTTTTTCGATGTCATCAACGATCGTTAGGCGGCGCTTGGAATTCAGTTCTTTGTCATTGAAGGTGATGACAATAAGGGTCGCGTTGGTTTTGCTGTTGAGCACGAGCCCTTCATAAATGGGTAAATTGGCGATTTCCTTTTTAACACTGTCAGCCTCGGCCTGAGTAGCAGGGACTTGTTTGATGACGGGCGCCAGATCAAAGCGTGTAAGGCTATCGTTGCGCACCATTTTATAGACATTGGCCAGCGAAAGCACATTTTTAATGCCTTCGGTTTCGCGGATATCCTGGGATAGTTTACACCAATCTCTGAATTTATTGATCTCAAAAAGCTGGGGATCCTGCCAGCCAATGACCATTACACTGCCATCTTCGCCAAAGAGCTTTCTGAAATCCTGATATTCTTTTTCGACCGGGTCGTTGGATGGTAAAATCCGGGCAAAGTTGTAGGAGAGTTCAATTTTACTGGCTTCATAGGCCATGAATATCGTTGATACTAGCACTAATGCAACCCACAAAAGCCGGTAGCGGATAATGTAAGTCGCTATTTTATTCCACATATTCAATTATTCAGGTTCACAAAAAGTTGCAAATATAGGCACAGACGTGCTAAAAAGGGGTATGGAGCGGTCCTAAATGCCAGCTAATCTTTCCAGGTGATGGTATTCAATCCCGAAGTATTGTTTGGCATCCTTGATCTTTTGAAGTGCATTTGCCTGCGGCTTAGCCCCTTTGACCCCCACAATCATGACGTTTTTGGGTGTATGGGCGTCGGAGATGAATTCGAAGATCTTTGTCTTGTATCCGAAATATTCCAGGACCATCGCACGGATTCCGTCGGTAACCATTTCCGCCTGTCTTTCCAGAAAAATCCCATGCCGGGTGAGAAAGCTGACGTCATTGTCGACTTTGTGCTGTTCGATCTGGCGGCGGATCTGTTTGTGGCAGCAGGGCGCGACCACGATCAGATCGGCACCGGCTTTGATTCCCTTATAGATCGCGTCGTCGGTAGCGGTGTCGCACGCATGCAGCGCGATGAGGATATTTGTATTGCTGCTGTCGAAGTTTTCAATGGTGCCTTCTTGAAAATGCAGCTTTTCAAAGCCCGAATTGTAGGCAATCCGATTGCACATATCTACAAGGTCCGCACGAAATTCTATGCCAGTTACGTTGGCATCGACCTTTAATACGTTTTGAAGATAGTCGTACAAAGCGAATGTAAGATAACCCTTGCCCGACCCCATATCGGCCACCCTGATCTCACTACGGGGCGGTATTTCCCTGATCAGGCCACTTAATATCTCGATATAATGGTTGATCTGCCGGAACTTGTCCTGCGCGTTGCTGTAAACGGCGCCCTGTTGGTCGGTGATCAGTAGATCATGCAGGTAACCTTTGTTTTTGGGCTGGATCAGGCGGTTCTTGTTCTTGTCGTGTTCGAGGGAAGGATTTTTGCGGCCTTCAACGGCTATTTTCTTCAAAGTAGTCTTGCCGCTTTGATGTACTTCGAGACGAATGTCGGCTCCCAACGTTTGCAATGTGGCCACATGGAAATCCAGCCCTACCCATTGTTGTAACAGTGTTCCGAACTCTTCAAATGTGTGATTTTTGGTAAGATCCCGTGTTTTATGACGGAATGTGAGGCTGATCCTGGATTCTTTTTTAATGAGTACACACTTGGCGTAGATGTTTTTCAGCGTTTGGTCGGAACCTTTGTAATTTCCAAGGGATAGCTTTACAAAGGTTTCATCACGCAGACTTTGTGATGTTTCCGCTATGAATTCTTGTGCCTTTTCTGTAACGTTCATGAGGGTGCTTGCTTCTTTTCTTTAAGGCTAACGTCGGATAAGTGTGGGAAAGTTTGACGCCACCTGAATAATCACTTGATAATAACCTTAGGGATCTCAATCTCGACCCTGAGACCGTTCTCCGCTTCATTCCTAATCTGGATTTTGCCATGAAGACTCTCCACACGACCTTTAATATTGCGTAGCCCTACACCCTGGCGGCTTGGCTCGATCATGCCGTTGCCGTTGTCGCTTACCACGAGCATAATCGTTTTCGGGTTTTCCGTCAGAGTCACCGACGCTTCGTTCGCGCCTGAATGCTTAATGATATTGTTAGTCAATTCCAGGACAATGCTGTAAAGTTCGAATTCGATCTTACTGTTCAGCCTGTTGTTCAAACCCGTCAGATTGAATGTAAATGCAATGTTTTTGTTTTCATTCAACTTGTTGATCAGCCGGTGCAGGGCCATGATCAGGCCGTGTTCTTCCAGCTCGGCAGGCATCAGGTTGTGTGAGAGGCTTCGCACTTCCCGATAGGCCGCTCCCACCATCTGATGGACGCTGTCATAAATTTTCTTCTCTTCCTCTGAGAGTACTTTCTTGTCGATGCCGTACAGGTACCAGTTCAGAGAGGCCAGGGTTCCTCCCAAGTGATCATGTAACTCGGCAGCGACGCGTTTTCTTTCAATGGTTTGTCCTTCAATCATGGCCGCCTGTATTTCGGCATTTTTCCGTCGGAGTTTTTTGTTGTTAAACCATAAAAATACTGCTGACAAGATTACAAGACAGGAAAATCCGATCAGGATTTGCTGAATGGTGCGTTGTTCGTTGATGATCTTCTGCTGTATTTCCGAATCCATAACCTGGTTGTCGTACATCAGCTGGTACATCGTGTATTGCCGTTTGATTGTCTCATCGTGGATCATACGGCGAGTATGATTGACCTCCTGGCTGTAATCCAGCGCAACATCGAACATTTTCTTGCCCTTATATGCCCTGGAAAGTGTTACCAATGCCCAGTTGGTCTGCTGGGTGGAATGGTAGATCTTCGAATATTCAAGCGCCAATAACCCCGCCTCGATGGATTCATCATACTTTTGCTGATAATAGTAGGTGTTACAAAGGTCATTGAGACAGTTGACCTCTCCGTACCGGTTGCCTATTTTTCTGAATAGGGCCAGGCTTCTTTTAAAATACTTCTCACCTTCGGCATGATTGTTCCGCCTTACGTGCATATACCCGATGCTTTGGAGAACTGTTGCCCGTCCCCAGTCGGAATTCATTTTATCAAATTCCTTATATGCCTGGTCGTAGAGCTTTATGGCGATGTCATACTTGCTTTTCTCGCGGTAGCAGTTGCCTAGATTTTCCACTGCCAGTGCGTGGGAGCTATCGGCTTTTAGGTTTGCAAATATCTGTACGGCCTGTTCGTAATTAATGCGTGAGGAGTCCCATTGGCGATATTCCGAATAACTTTCACCTAAAAACCGCTTCGCATGGCCTGTGTACATGGGCATTTTCAGCTGCCGCGACAGGGTCATGGTTTCATTGGAAAGTTCACGGAGTACATCGTAGCTTCCGTCTAGAAGGTAATAGGTGCTCAACAGGTTGTAAGCAAGCAGTTTTCCTTTACCCCATTGGTGTTTTTGGGAAAGCCTCAGTACGTGTTTGGAATAAAACATCGACTTTTCCGCGTCCTGAAAAAGGTAGTTGGACGCCAGTCTATGATATTTATAAATGAGCACCGTATCCTCTGCAAAATCTTCCTGAGGAATCGCCTCGACAATGTCGGCATCCGGTGACAGCTTACCACCGGAGCCCGTCGTTGTGCATTGACTGCCCGAAAGCAGTGAACCAAGAAGTAATAAGAGGATGAGTTTGTAAATATCAATCATATAACCTTGATACCAGGGAGTTAGATTTCCGGTAAGCCCGGGCCATGACCGGTGTAATAAGGCTGCGATATGCAACCTTTACTTACAAAATCAGATGATGTTCATCGTTTGCTCCTTGATCTTTTCAAGTTCGTCCTTCATTTGTACGACCAGGTGCTGGATAGACACGTCATTAGCCTTCGAACCGATGGTATTGATCTCCCGGCCGATTTCCTGCGCAATGAAATTCAGTTTCTTGCCATTGCTCTCAGCTGCCTTCATTGTTTCCAGGAAGTAGGTAAGGTGATTGGCCAGCCTGATCTTTTCTTCGGAAATATCAAATTTCTCCACGTAATAGATCAGCTCCTGTTCGAAGCGATTCGGATCGAAATTGTCGTCGGATAGCAACTCACGGACCTGCTTTTCCAGTCTTTCTCTCACTGCCGGAATGCGGAGTTTGTCCTGCTCGGAAACATTATCTAGCAAAGTCTGGATGGTCTGGATGTATTCTGAAAATTTGTCCGAAGTCATTTTTCCTTCCTGCTCACGGAAAACGGTGCATTTCCGGAGCGCTTCCATTACCGCGACTTTGATCTGCGCCCAGTCGTTTTCCCGGCTCGATTCGTCGACAGTTTCATTGTTGTACGCATTCGGCATTTGCAGCGCGATGCGTAGCAACTCGGTACTGTCAGGAGCAAAGCCCAAATCTCCGGCCGTTGCCGAAAGGTCGCTATAATAGGCATTTACAAGCGCCCGGTTCACCGAAGTGGACGCAATCGCTTTGCCCACTGGCTGCACTGTTAATGTAAATTCAACCTTTCCGCGTTCCAGTGATTGTGTGATGAGGTTGCGGATCTCTATTTCTCTTTCTGAATAATTGCGGGGAATGCGGCAATAAATGTCCAGAAACTTGGAGTTCAAAGTCTTGATTTCAACCGTAACGTTGATGGAATCGGATTCGATGTTGGATACACCGTATCCGGTCATTGATTTTAACATAATATGGTCGGTTACTTCCGTTCAGGAACTGTATTGTTTGAGTTGTTAAAAAACAAGCTGCCGATACCCGGCAGCCGATATATGAAAATCAATTAAATCTTTGCTTCCCTCCTGATTTTGCCGGATGCTGGCTTTCTGATGGCTGCGGCTTGGATATCAGTGCATTTTTGTCCATCTCGGCATTAAACGCGCGGAACCTGGATACATCGCAGGCAAGATAGATCGCCTGCAGCAGCGAGCCCGGTTCTGCCAGATTTTTCCCGGCGATGTTGTACGCTGTGCCGTGGTCAGGCGAAGTACGCACCGCCGACAGCCCAGCCGTGAAGTTGACGCCCTCATTGAATGCAAGCGTTTTGAACGGGATCAGGCCCTGGTCGTGGTACATCGCAAGTACAGCGTCGTACTGGCGGTAAGTGCCCGCGGCGAAGAATCCGTCGGCCGGGAACGGTCCAAGGACAAGCTGCCCTTTTTCTTTAAAAGCCTTAATGACAGGTTGAATAACATCTATTTCTTCCGTTCCCAGCAAGCCGTTTTCCCCTGCATGCGGGTTAAGGCCCAATACGGCCAGTTTTGGTTTTTTAATGCCAAAATCACCTTTCAAGGATTGCAGTATCTGCTCGATTTTAGCCGTTAACTTTTCGGCGGTAATGTGAGTTTTAACAATTTCAAGCGGGATATGTCCGGTAAGCACGCCTACGCGCAGGTCGCCCGCTACCATAAACATCAGCGCCTCGTCTTTTCCAAATGCCGCTGCCAGGAACTCAGTATGCCCGGGAAACTTGAAATCTTCGCTTTGAATGTTATCCTTATTGATCGGGCCTGTTACGAGGGCCTGTATTTTTCCTTCCTTGAGATCCTCAACGGCCCTCTTTAGGGACGCGAAAGAACCCTGCCCAGCTTCCGGTGTAACTTTTCCGGGCTCTATTTCTGTCTGATGGTCGTGCCAGCAGGTGATAACATTGGTAAGTTTGATATTGGCCTGCTCAGGCTTTTGGATGCCGTGCAGGGCCCAGTCTTTCATTTCAAGTAAATTCCGGTATTGGTTCAGAACCCTTAATGATCCGTAAATGATGGGTGTACATAATTTTGCTAACTGATTTCCTTCTAATGCTTTAAGGATTACCTCCGGGCCGATCCCGTTATAATCCCCGATTGTAACGCCGATTATGGGTTTGTCACTGTGTTGGTCGCTCATGTACGTAAATGCTGTTGTATGTGTGCTCCTGGGTAAATCTGTATTACTTTTGCGGAACGGTTCAACCGGCAAGTTACAAAAAATCCTGTGCTACTATGAAAATCCTGATCGCTGACTCCATGCATACGTCTTTATTTGACATGCTGGACGAGCAAAAATGGGACTATGCTTACCATCCTGAATACAAAAGAGAAGATATCAAAGCGGCCTTGCCCGAATATGACGGACTTGTGATCCGAAGTAAAACTTACGTGGATGAGGAAATGCTCTCCAACGCACTTAAACTGCGGTTTATTGCCAGAGCAGGGGCGGGCCTGGATCTCATCGACCTGGATGTTGCTAAAAGGCTAAATATAGAAGTATTCCACGCTGGCACAGGCAACCGTGATGCAGTTGCAGAACACGCGCTGGGCATGTTGCTTGCCCTTTTTAACAATATTCTCAAAGCCGATCGAGAAGTCAGGGCCGGTATTTGGGACCGCGAGGGAAATAGGGGAGTAGAGCTGATGAACAAGACCGTTGGGCTGATCGGCTATGGCAATAATGGAACAGCCACTGCCAAACGGCTGAGCGGATTTGGCTGTAAAGTACTTGCGTATGACAAATACCGTGACAATTACAGTGATCAATTCGCCCAGGAATCGTCGCTGGAAGAAATTATGCGAGAGGCTGATATTCTAAGCCTGCACATTCCGTTGACCGACATCACGCGTTTTCTCGTTGACGAGCAATTTATAGGCAATTTTGCAAAGCCATTTTACCTGTTGAATTTGTCAAGAGGGGAGGTAGTGAAATTGAAGGCGGTTACCGAAGGCCTGCAAAGCGGAAAGATCAAAGGCGCTTGCCTGGATGTTCTGGAAAATGAAAAGATAGGGAAATTGACGCCTGAGCAGCAGGAGATCTTCGATTATCTGCGTACTTCGGACCAGGTAGTCCTGACGCCGCACATCGCAGGTTGGACGCACGAGAGCTATGTGCGGATCAACCAGGTGCTGGTCGACCAAATCCGGAACTGGCTATAAACAAATATGCCGACCAATGGTCGGCACGTTTGCATCTATTAGCCATGAAAAATAAAATACTTATTTACCAAGTGTACCGCGAAGCGCACGTGGGATCTCAACTGATGCGATCGGATTACTTGCCGCTGTCAATATAACAAAATTTTCAGCTTTCAGTGCACCAACTTTAACAGATTTTCCTAAATCTAGTTCAGTTACATCAACATCTACATAGTCAGGGATATTCTCCGCCAGACCTTGTACGCGCAATTTACGCAATTTTTGGTTCATTTTACCACCTTTCATTACTCCGGTGGATGTACCTGTCAATTTAACAGGAACTTCAACTTTAATTTCCTTTCCGTCAATGATTTCGAGGAAATCCGCGTGGATCAACGAATCGTTGACAGGGTGGAACTGCTTTTCCTGAAGGATCGCATTGTATTCGGTACCTTCGATATTCAGCGTAACGTTAAAAATATCCGGCGTGAAAAGCAATTCACGGAACAACATGGCTGGTGCATAGAAATGTACCTGCTCATTACCTCCGTACAGCACAGACGGAACATAACCTTGTGAACGTAGTTCCTGGGCTTCCGTCTTGCCGAGATTCGCTCTTTTAAACCCTACAATCTCATGCTTTTTCATAAGAATTTTAATAAAAAGTTAAAAAAATAAAAATTTACTGATAATTTATAAACAATGAACTAATAGACTCGTGATCACGGATCCTGCCGATTGCTTTTGCAAATATCTCTGCAACCGACAATACGCGGATTTTTTCATTCTGTTGCTTCAGTGGGATAGTATCTGTTACAATAAGCTCTTCCAGTACCGAATTTGCAATGTTTTCATGCGCTTTGCCCGACATAATCGCATGCGTGCTGATCGCCCTGACTGAGCTGGCGCCTTTACTCATAATGATTTCGGCCGCCTTGCAAAGTGTTCCGCCGGTATCGATAAGGTCATCCACCAGCACTACATCCATTCCCTCCACGTCACCGATTACCTGCATGCTTGCAATTTCATTGGCTCTTTTCCTATGCTTGTCGCAAAGGATCATGTCCGCATTGAGGAACTTGGCAAAATTCCTTGCCCGCGCAGCTCCGCCCACATCGGGAGAGGCTATCAACAGGTTTTTTAGGTTCAGGGATTTGATATAGGGAACAAATATCGATGTTCCTTCAAGGTGGTCGACAGGCAGGTCAAAAAAGCCCTGGATCTGTCCTGCGTGTAAATCTATAGTCATCAACCGGTCAACACCGACGGATGTGAGCAGGTTGGCAACTACTTTCGCAGCAATGGCAACCCGCGGTTTATCTTTTCTATCTTGTCTGGCGTACCCGAAATACGGGATCACTACCGTTACGTAATGCGCCGAAGCACGTCGGGCAGCGTCCACCATCAGCAGCAATTCCATCAGGTTATCGGCAGGAGGCATCGTAGATTGGATGAGAAATACATCGCAACCTCTGATCGACTCCTCGAAGCTTGGTGACAATTCACCGTCGCTGAATTTGCGCAACGTGTAGCCTCCCAGCTCCTTACCATAATACCTGGCAATGTCTTTGGCCAAATATTCGGACTGACTCCCCGAAAATATTTTTACTGTATTAAATGAACCCATGGCCAAACTAAAATTTGCGCAAAATTATATAAAATCAGTTAATTAAGATAGTATCTTTTTAAAAAAATGTAATAAAGCTGCACAAAGCAGTACCCGGTGAGCAACCCGACAAGGGCTCCGATCAGGATGTCAAGCGGGTAATGCACGCCTACATACACCCGGCTGTAAGAGTAGATAATGGCCCACAGGAACAATAGGGGCATATATTTGACTTTTTTATTTAAAAGACTAAACCAGGTAATCGCTACTGCGAAACTAGTGGATGCATGCGACGATGCAAATCCATACAGACCCCCACAATCAGTTACCTGGTGCACCAGGCCCTGTAAGGCAGGCTCATGACATGGGCGAAATCTTAAAAAGTAAGGCTTCATAAGC
Source organism: Dyadobacter sp. MSC1_007 (assembly GCF_023667495.1). Classification (GTDB taxonomy): domain Bacteria; phylum Bacteroidota; class Bacteroidia; order Cytophagales; family Spirosomataceae; genus Dyadobacter. The sequence goes on along the minus strand of NZ_JAMOZL010000013.1, from coordinate 17,392 downwards.
CCGGAGGTAATTTTATCGGCCACAACCACTGCCAGTATTACGGCGATAATTGTAAAAATCCCCCTTTTTCCATCTGCTCTGATCGTCAATGCGATCAGCAATATGTACATCGGGGCCCAGGTGTATTTATAAGTAACCCAATACATGATCGTATCCAGCCAGGGCGCGTGCATGCCGTTGAGCCACAGGAACAGCTCCTGGTCAGAGTGGATCAGCATGTCGACCGTTTGTGTCATGAACTGAAACCGAGTACGTTCCTGACTTTGGTAATCGTTTCACGTGCTATCACGCGTGCTTTTGTCTCACCTTCGGTCAGAATGGCTTCCAGTTCTTCATTATTTTCCATATAGTAGTTGAAAATCCGTCGCGGTTCAGCGAAAGTTTCGATCATACATTCAAACAATGCTTGTTTGGCGTGGCCGTATCCGTAACCGCCATTTAGGTAATTCTGCCTCATGGTCGCCACATCTGCTGCCGGCGCTAACAGGCTGTATAACTGGAAAGTAATGTCCGTATCCGGATCTTTCGGCTCTTCGAGTGCTGTGGAATCGGACAAGATCTTTTTGGTGATTTTTTTTAGCTCGTTTTCAGGCAGGAAAATATCAATATAGTTGTGGTAGGATTTGCTCATTTTCTGGCCGTCAAGCCCGGGAATCGTCATGATCCGCTCATCGATCTGTGGCTCAGGCAAGGTAAGTATGTCTTCGCCGGCCAGCAGATTGAACCGGTTTGCGATGTCCTTGCTCATTTCCAGATGCTGTTTCTGGTCTTTGCCAACCGGGATGATATTCGCATTGTAAAGGAGAATATCAGCTGCCTGTAAAACCGGGTAGGTGAAAAGCCCTGCATTCACATCCGCGAGCTTCTCTGATTTATCCTTGAAGGATGTTGCATTCGCCAGCATCGGGAATGGCGTGAAACAATTGAGATACCACGCCAGCTCAGTATGTTCCTGAACGCGTGACTGCCGCCAGAAGACATTCTTTTTATAATCAAAACCGAATGCAAGCCAGGTAGCGGCTATTGCGCGGACATATTCGGCACGTTCGGTCCCGTTTTTCAGGGTTGTGAGGGAATGCAGATCGGCAATGAAGAAAAACGATTCGTTCTGCGGGTTTTTAGAGAGTTCGATCGCGGGTTTGATAGCGCCCAGGATGTTACCCAGGTGCGGTCGCCCGCTACTTTGAATGCCTGTAAGGATTCTGGCCATTTTTTGAAAAAGCCGGAAACTGGTCCGACGATATATTGGTATTAGTTAAAAATTGTTTCGATTAATGTTCGAATCTGCTTCGGAGTGATGCTTTCTTGCTCTGACTTGTCGTATATTGTAAGTAAATACAGTTCACCGTCCTCCGTGATATAGTAAGTAATGACTCTCACGCCGCCACTCTTTCCCTTGCCTTTGCTTTTGACTTGCCATCGGATTTTGAAGGCATTTCCTCCAAGAGGTGTACCGAGATCCGGCTTTCGGCCAAGCTGGCTAATGAGCTCCTTCATATCCGCTTCCAATGAAGGGAATTTTTCGGATAACCTTTTGAATTCCTTCTTGAAATGCGGAACGAAGGTAATCTTAGTCATTAAACAAATCGTTAATGTCTGGTTTAGATAGTTTACCATCCCGCATCATCTTCAACTCTTTCACGGCTTGCGTGAAGGAATCTAAAAAACTGCTCTTTTTAAGCCGGATCTGCATGTCTTCCCATTCCTCCATCGAAATCTGTACGGCCACTCTTTTTCCTTCTTCATTTGACAAATACTGCACATTCATAGCTTTCAACAGGTTAGCAGTTCATAGTTAGCATTAGCCTTTTCTTAATCCCAAAATTCGTTAAATTGAACCAGAAAACGTAGTAAATTTGAATTTTATAGCTTCATTAAAATACAATGGATTCCAAAACACTTCACTTTCTCAGCCTATTAGCAGAAAACAACAACAGAGACTGGTTTCAGGAAAACAGGAAGTTATACGATGCCGCCAAAGCGGATATGGAAAAGCTAGTGGGCTATTTGATCACCGAAGCCGGCAAGTTTCAGGACCTGGGAAATGTGCAGGTGAAGGACTGCCTGCTGCGCATTAACCGCGATATCCGTTTCTCAAAAAACAAAGCGCCTTACAAAAATAACCTCGCAGCTGGCATAGGCCCGGGAGGGAAGAGTTCCGGCAAAATTGACTATTATTTGCAAATACAGCCGGGCGACCTCTCTTTCCTGGGAGGCGGAATGTGGGATGTTACTACCGAGCAGCTTGCGCGTTTCCGGCAGGAGATAGATTACAATGCTGATGAGTTGAAAGGCATTATCCAAGAAGCGGAATTTCATGAACATTTTCCGGAGATACATGGCGAATCATTGAAAACAACGCCGAAAGGTTATTCCAAAGACCATCCTGAAATCGAGCTGCTAAAAAGGAAGCAACTTTTCTTTATGCACCGGTATACCGATAAGGAAGTGGCATCCAGGGATTTCGGCGATCTGGTCTTGAAAGGTATGCGGTTGCTCAAACCTTTTACCGATTATATGAATTATGTATTGTACGAAGAGGCTGCCGAGCAGTAATTCCTTCCTTTTTTGATTCGAAGAAAATACCCCATACAACCCAGTTAATATGCAGTTTTCACATTTGCACTGTCATACCCAGTTTTCGCTGCTCGACGGTGCAGCCGATATTAAAAAGCTTTTTAAAAAGGCGAAAGAGGATAATATGCCCGCTGTGGCCATCACCGACCACGGCAATATGTTTGGTGTTTTCGAGTTTGTGGCCGAAGGTAATAAACAGGGCATTAAGCCAATCGTCGGCTGTGAGTTTTATGTGGTCGAAGACAGGCATATCCGCCAGTTTACAAAGGATAAAAAAGATGCCCGTTTCCACCAGCTATTATTGGCCAAGGATGAGATTGGGTATAAAAATCTGGTGAAAATGTGCTCTCTCGGGTTTATCGAGGGAATGTATGGGAAGTATCCCAGGATCGATAAAGAGCTGATTGTCAAGTATCACCAGGGGCTGATCGCAACAACATGCTGTATCGGTGCGATGATACCCAAAGCTATTATCCGGCACGGCGAGGAGGCGGCCGAAAAAGAGTTCCGGTGGTGGCTCGACCTGTTTGGCGATGACTTTTATGTGGAATTGCAGCGTCACGATATTCGCGATCAATATATTGTGAATGAGGTGCTTGTGAAATTCGCGAAGAAATACAACGTCAAGATCATCTGCTCAAACGATTCGCATTATGTGGATCGTGAAGACTGGAATGCACACGATATCCTGCTGTGTATCAACACGGGTGACAAGCAAAGTACGCCTTCGGCGAAGGATTTTGATGATGATAAAGGTATTCCGAAAGGTTCCCGGTTTGCGTTCTATAACGATCAGTTCTATTTCAAGAAGACCAGCGAAATGCTGCAACTGTTCAATGACTTGCCTGAGTCTCTGGACAATACCAATGAGATCGTTGACAAGATCAAGACGCTGGACCTGAGGAAGGATATCCTGCTGCCCAATTTCCCGATCCCCGACGAGTTCAAAACGCATACTTTGTCGGAAATGGCGGGTAAAAAAGAGCTTACCGCTGATGTACTCAATCAATGGGAATACCTCAGACATATCACATTTGAAGGTGCTAAAAAGAAATATGGCACCATTACCCAGGAAGTGGAGGACCGCCTGAACTTTGAGCTGAACACCATCCGTAACATGGGTTTCCCGGGCTACTTCCTCATCGTGGCTGACTTTATTGAAGCTGGCCGTAAAATGGGTGTTTTCATTGGCCCGGGCCGTGGATCTGCAGCGGGATCGGTGGTGGCCTATTGCACTGGGATCACCAATATTGACCCTATCAAGTACGATCTGCTTTTTGAGCGTTTTCTCAACCCGGACCGTATTTCACTACCCGATATCGATACGGACTTCGATGATGAAGGCCGGCAAAAGGTGATCGATTATGTGGTTAAAAAATATGGCTACAATCAGGTTGCGCAGATTGTAACTTACGGCACGATGGCTGCCAAATCGGCGATCAAAGACGTGGCGCGGGTGATGGACCTTCCTTTGCAGGATGCGAATTTCCTTGCCAAGCTGGTTCCGGATAAGCCGACTTACAATATGACGCTCAACCGGATCTTCACAGCGCCGCTGGAAGGAGAGGGGAGTTTGACTAAAAAAGAGGGTATCGCGCCCGAAGAGCTTGATAATGTCAAGAAAATGCGGGCTATTGCATTAGGTAACGACTTGCAAGCTAGCGTGTTGCAGGAAGCGAGGAGGTTGGAAGGGACAGTCCGGAATACGGGTATCCATGCGGCGGGAATTATCATCGCACCAAGCGATCTTACTGAGATCATTCCCGTTAGTACTTCCAAAGATTCCGACTTTCTGATCACACAATATCAGGGCAAGATCATTGAGGATGCGGGCGTAATTAAAATGGACTTTTTGGGTCTCCGAAACCTGACCATCATCAAGGAAGCGCTTCGGATGATCAAGAACAATTACGGCAGAGAGATTGTGATTGACGATATTCCGCTGGATGATCCGCTTGTTTTCGAGCTTTTCCAGCGAGGTGAAACCAACGCGATATTCCAGTTTGAATCCGACGGGATGAAAAAGCACATGCGCGACCTTATTCCCGACCGTTTTGAGCACCTTATCGCGATGAATGCCTTGTACCGTCCCGGGCCGATCGCTTACATCCCGAACTTCATACGCCGAAAAAACGGTCACGAGGAAATAACTTACGATTTACCGGAGCTGGAAGAATATCTGGCTGATACGTATGGCATTACGGTTTATCAAGAGCAGGTAATGCTTTTGTCGCAGAAGCTGGCAGGTTTTACAAAAGGTCAGGCGGATACGCTGCGGAAGGCAATGGGTAAGAAGCAGATCGAGACGCTTAACAAGCTGAAAGGCGATTTCATGAAGGGCGGCACGGAGCGCGGCCTGGATGCCAAAAAGCTGGAAAAAATCTGGACCGATTGGGAGGCATTTGCATCGTACGCATTTAACAAATCGCATTCTACTTGTTACGCATTCGTCGCTTATCAAACCGCGTATCTAAAAGCCCATTATCCGTCAGAATATATGGCGGCGGTACTTACCAGCTCGCTGGGTAGTATTGATAAAATCACCTTCTTTATGGAGGAATGTAAAAATCTGGGAATTACAGTCCTGGGACCCGACATCAATGAATCCGAGCGGCAATTTGGTGTAAACAAAAGGAAAGAAATCCGTTTCGGGCTGGCTGGCGTGAAGGGAAGTGGCGATGCGGCCGTGGAATCGATCATTGAAGAAAGGACAAACAACGGTCCATTCAAAGACATTTTTGACTTTATAATTCGCGTCAACCTCAGAACGGTCAACAAGAAAACGCTGGAAAGTCTGGCCTACGCTGGCGGTTTCGATTGTTTCCCTGAATATCACCGTGCACAGTATTTTGCAGTGGAATCGGGCGAGAACGGCACTTTTATTGAAAAATTGATCCGCTATGCCAACAACTATCACGCCGAAAAATCGTCTGCACAGGCTTCATTGTTTGGAATGGCGGGTGATGGCAGTTCTACATTAGCCAAGCCCAAAGCGGCTGACATTGCCCCGTGGGACGATCTGGCCAAGCTCCGCTACGAGCAGGAGGTCGTAGGTTTTTACATTTCCGGTCACCCGCTCGACACGTTCCGCACCGAACTGGACAATTTCTGTAATTGCACGCTCGACAAGGTAATGGAAATCAACGAAGGGGAACGTGCGCCGCGCTATTATGGAAAAGAGATCAATGTAGCCGGAATTGTAACGAGTGCTCAGGAGCGGATGTCCAAAAACGGCAGCTTGTTTATGATATTTAAAATAGAGGATTACCAGGGTGCGATGGAGATGCTGATAGGCGGCGAGGATTATATCCGGTTCAAAAACTATTTGCAGGTTGGCCAGTTCCTTTATATCAAAGGCAAGGTACAAAACCGCTGGAAGCAGGAAGACCAGTTTGAATTCAAGATATCGCAAATCCAGCTGCTGCCCGAAATCATGGAGAAGATGTGCCGGAAGATCAGGATCAACCTTACATTGGACCAGATCGACGCGCAGTTCATCCAGGTGCTGAATGATACGTTCGGAAGTTACCCGGGATCATGCCAGGTAAGCATGACTGTGAAGGACCCTGAAACGCATTTGGAAGTCGAAATGTTATCCCGCGGTTACCGCGTATCGCCTAGTAATGAGCTGTTTAAAGTGCTGCGTGGATTCCATGGTGTGAAATTCCATTTAAACTGATTTGTATTGATTCAGGCACGGAACTTTTAGGTATTAATTATCCTTATTATCTCAGATTGATAAATAACAATTAGACACTTAAAACATGGGAAAAGCACTTGAAATTACCGATAGCACCTTTGAAGAACTGATTCAAGGTGATAAACCAGTACTTGTAGATTTTTGGGCAGAATGGTGCGGGCCCTGTAAAATGATCGGACCAGTTGTTGAACAACTGGCTGGCGAGTACGATGGTAAAGCGATAATCGGTAAAATGGACGTGGATATGAACTCATCGGTGCCCGCAAAATTCGGCATCCGCAGTATCCCAACACTGATGATTTTCAAAGGAGGACAATTAGTAGACAAAGTTGTAGGTGTTGTACCTAAAACAACTCTGGAAGATAAATTGAATGCCCAAATCGAAGCGACCGTTTGATAAACGCTAAGACTTATATAAGGTAAAAGCTCTGGAAACAGAGCTTTTTTTGTGGGTATACTTTTCGAAATGGTATATTATTCTATATCTTTATATCACTTATACGCACACTACATGAAGTCATCGGAGTTTCACCGCATTATAAAACGGAATGGTTGGGTTTGCATTCGGACACGAGGTAGCCACTACATGTATCTAAAAAACGGCACAAGTTATTCAGTACCGTTTCACGCGTCAAAAGAGGTTCCTGAAGGACTACGAAAGAAAATTATAAGAGATATGAAATTGAATATCAACTAGATGTTTATGAAAAAGATAAGGGTTGTAATTGAACGGGGAAAGGATGGGTATGGCGCCTACGCAGAAAACTTAAAGAAAGTGTACGGCATGGGCGATACGGTGGCCGATGTTAAAAAATCGGTTTTTGAATGCATTGATATTGTTAAGTCATTTGACGAAAAGAATATCCCAGCGGCATTGAAGGGCGAATATGAAATAGTCTGGAAATTTGATGTAGAGAGTTTATTGGAATATTATAAGGGCATATTTAATCAGACCGGGATAGCCCGTTTAACCGGCATCAATGAAAAACAACTAAACCATTATGCTTCAGGCCTCAAAAAGCCCCGGCCTGCCCAAGTCAAGAAAATTGAAAATGCATTGCACAAACTGGGTAGCGATTTGCTGGCGATCGAATTGTGATTGATCGCCAGCATTTTTGCGATTACATACCTACTGCATTTTAATATCACCTTTATTCATGGATCTCAATACTAAAAACAGCGTTGAATGTCCCGCCTGCTTCCAGCTTCAATATCCCTTCTTTGGTCTCAAAATTCTGATCGGAATCGGCGCTGTCGGCGATGCCTAGCCAGGGTTCAATGCAAATGAAATGTCCGTTAGGTTTGGCCCAGATGCCCAGGTAAGGGAAGTCCTGGTAATGCAGGGTAATGACCTGCGATGATTTAGTGCTTCTCAGGCTTACTTGTTTGGATATTAAATGCTTAAATATCAATGCATCGTTGTCAAACAAATGGGAGTTGAGATGCAGGATGTTGGTGTGTACAAGTACTGGTCTGGTTGTGTTTTCTACCAAACCGTTTTTAGCTAAAAGCCATGTGGAGTCGTTTTCAATGGCTTCAAACTCTAAATAGTAATCTTCATAAATCTCATCATCGTGTAGCGGACATTTGAATGCAGGGTGCCCGCCGAGCGAGAAAAGCATTTCCGAATCACCGTGATTTAGCACTTTGTGATCTACTACGACTTTATTACCATCCAAGCGGTAGGTGATCTGAAACTCGAATTCGAATGGATAAATAGCGAGTGTTTCTTCGCTGTATTTCAATGTAAACGTAAGACTGTCAGTAGTTTGTCCGGTTAGCTCTACATTTGCATTGTTCCTCACCATTCCGTGACGAGGCACTGCATATTCACGTCCTTTGTATTTGACAAAACCATTTTTGATCGCCCCGATAACCGGGAATAATACCGGTGCATAGCTGGCCCACACCGCCGGATCAGCATTCCACATGAAATCCTTACCGGTTACGGTCGACTGTATTTGACAAAGTTCTGCACCAGTCTCCTGTACGGTGATTTTAAGGTGTTTGTTTTCGATGGAATAGTTCATAACGTTAAGTATTGAGTACTTCTAAAATAATAGCACATGCTTCACGGATCTGCGTTTCTGTAATCGTCAGCGGGGGCGCAATGCGCATCGAATTGTCACAAAAAAGAAACCAGTCGGTCACCACCCCCTTTGCAATGCACTGGTCGATGGTGTCTTTTAATTTCTCGAACGACTCCATTTCCGCTGCAAGCATAAGACCTTTTCCCCGTACTTCTTTAATTTCGGGATGGACGAGCAATGTTTTAAAGAGTTCGCCTTTTGCAATGGCATTGTGCGCAAGATTTTCGTCTTGCGTAACACGCAATGCGGCCAGCGAGGAAGCGCAGCTGACAGGGTGCCCTCCGAAAGTAGTGATATGACCTAGTATCGGATTGCTTTTCAGTACTTTCATGATCTCATGGGAAGCCATGAATGCCCCGATCGGCATTCCCCCGCCCATTCCCTTGGCACTGAGCAGAATATCGGGATAAATCCCAAATTGTTCGAAAGCCCAAAAGCTGCCGGTGCGCCCAAAGCCTGTTTGAATTTCGTCCAGGATCAATAACGCGCCCGTTTCTGTGCATTTTTCGCGTAAGGCAGTAAAATAAGATGCATCCGGAACCCGGACGCCCGATTCACCCCCGATCACTTCGATTATAACTGCCGCAGTTTGATCCGAAATAAGTTCGATATCGGGCAAATGGCCGTGTTGAATATGCCTGACACCAGGTTGTAGCGGCCGGAAATTGCGCTTAAAAAACTCCGCTCCGGCCAGGCTCAATGCGCCTTGCGTGGCTCCATGATATGCATTGTAGCAAGAAATGAACTCCTTTCTTCTTGTAAATCGCTTGGCCAATTTCATCGCCGCTTCCACTGCCTCAGTGCCGGAATTAGTGAAATACACATTATCGATCGGTCCGAACGGAGCGGAGTGTGCCACGTCCTGGGCAAGCGTATCCACTAATGCTTTCGCCAATTGCACCTGGCTACCCTGCACGTACTCGCCATACACCAGCAGGTGCATATGCTTGTCCAATTGCTCGTGGATAGCCGCAAGCACTTTCGGGTGCCTGTGACCCACATTACTGACGCCGATGCCGGAGATCAGATCGATATACGATTTTCCGTCCGGGCCGTACATATACACGCCCTCGGCTTTCTCAATTTCGAGGGCAAGAGGGAAATCGGATGTTTGAGCCAGATGGCTAAAAAAATGCTGGCGATGGGAAATGTGCATTAAAAAAGAATAATACTTTTTAAAAGGTAGATACTTGTAGAAAGATTTAATTCGCCTATTGCTCAAAAAAGCTGGCGCTGCCGCCCACCCACGTAAAATCCTTGTTATAGCGGACACCGATCATTTCCCCACGGCTTAACCGGCTCAAACTTATCAATAGCTCGGGTCTGGGCGCATTGTCGTTCCATCCGTACATCATCCGAATCTCACATTTGATCAGCCCGTCGGGGGCTTGTATGACGGGCTCGTAAGTTACTTTCCGCTGCAAGATATAGTTTTCAGGATCGGGAATGACGTCCAGGTCGTGTTTTGTGAGGTGAAGTTTTACACCCGCACCTGCAAATGAGAAAAGAGGTTTTAGTACAAAGTTGTCTAGATCGTCGGGAAACAGACCGACATAATCACTTAGAAACCGCGTTTCTGGTACATATTCGCCGTTCAGGAAAGGCATAGCGAATTTACTAATCCTGAAAAACCAGTTAGGGTGTCCAACCCATTGCACGTCCACATCGTCGGTGAAATGGTAGCTTGTTTGCAGGTCGGGATAGTTGGCAAGGTCGTCGAAAATGAGCCGGTTGTAAATGCGTTTCACCTGAATTTTCCGCCCGTTGAGCTCATAGTATAGCTTACGGCCTTCGCGGATTAGTTTCGAGTAACAAACCGCCTTCAAGCCGAGCATGTGTTCTGTGACTGCAAAGTCAATTCGTGTTTTCTGTTTTTCGGGAAATATTTCTAACAGAATTACGTTTTCGGGATTTTCGCCTGCCAGAATAAGATCTTTCAATTTGCCGACATACTCTTCATAGGAATTTGCGTCAAACAAATAGTCAAATCTTTTTTTTACGTCAAAAAACTTACGGAACGACTCGGACAAAACCGCCTGATAACCGAATATCGACGGAAATCCCTGTAATTCAATAAGCTGAGGGACAAGCTTTCCGTCCTCGTTTTTGCAAACGGCAAAGTCTATGGCCAGAAACGAAGTGTGCGCGTTTTCGCCCGGCACGTGCTGATCTGCTGGCACTGCGCGCTCCGTCTTTGCTTTGAAATCAGGAGACGAAAGTGTTGCGATAATTTGCCGGCAAGCTTCCAAAAGTTTCTCTTTCAGATCTTTTGGTACAAAAACCGGTGTTTCTGCCACCCTGAAATCCAGCTGACCTGGAAAAGCGGAACTCAGCGACTCGACGAAGTCTTCGTATTTTTTCTCGGTAAATGAGTTATTGAATACTTCCCGGGCTTGCTTATGCATAGGCCAGCTCAAAAGTTTTGTGATATGCGTTTTTCAAAAATGCGGGTATGATCACTGATTCGGTCATCGAAATTTTGTCAGGATCGTTTAAATGGGCGATCATATCCTCGTATTTAGCTTCACCGTGCGCCGCAACAATGGCCTTTTTCTTGTCTTCATTTAGAAAATAACGCAGCATACCTTCCGCATCGGCCTCCGGATGAAACTGGGTGCCTACCACCTCATTGGAAAAACGGATGGCCATTATTGCCCGGTCCAGAGGAACATGGGGACGGATTTTTTCCAGACAAAGCAGTTTAGCCCCAAGGCTATCAAATGCGGCCTGATTGGCCTGTGTAACCTGGAAATCCCTTGAATCTACAATCCAGAATGGATCGCTCAGTCCACTCAATAATGCGTCTTTCCTTCCAGCGGAGGTCTTATGTACAGGAAACGTGCCAAATGAAGTTTTCCTTCTCTTACTTACAGCCGCCAGCTGCCAGTGAATGCAGGCCATTTGAAAGGAATGGCAAATCAAGAAAAGGTGTTTTTTTGTCCGGTTCTGGCGTTTTAAGTTAAAATTAAAAAGCTGATCCAGGAAACCGAAAAACTTCTTTTCCCAGGCTTCACCGACAGGGGAGGGGTTACCCGGCCCGCCGGTTGAAATGTATGCGTCGAAGTCCATTCCTGGAACTTCCAGTTTTCGTCTTGCGTCGAAAACGGTGAATTCTACGGGCACAGATTCGCGCTCTCCGAATGCGGTGATAATCTTTTTGATACAGCGCATTCCCTCATTTTCGTGCCCGTTGTACATATCCAGGATGGCAATCCTGAACTGTCTTTGATTAGTGGTCATTTTAGTTGGTAGCCGGTGCTGTTAGGCAAACGGCTTTTGCTTAATGTTATAGAATCGGGTAACCTATTTTAAACAAACATCTTACTGAATAGTTCGGTTTTCAAGGTTAATGGTTGATTTTAATTCTTAGACCAGTCCGATTTTCGTCTCAGAAACAATATAATCTACCACGGCGTTCAGGCTGCCTGTTTCTTCAAAGACAGCGAGTTGACGGTCGGCCCCCGTGCCCATTTCGAGTATCTGGTGAATGTATTCGACTTCTTTCCGGCTATCCAGCTCGTCGACCACGTCGTCGATGAATTCAAGCAACTCCTGAATCAGGATATTATACTCTACTTCCTCTTGTTTGCCGAAATCGATGAGCTTGCTTTTGATGCCATACCGTGCTGCCCGCCATTTGTTTTCATTGATGAGCATCCTCCGGTAAGGACGGAAACTTAGATTGAGGCTGTGAAGCTTGTGGATCTTGGCTACCAGCGCCTGCATGATTGCTGCCAGGCAAATGGTCTCATCCGTGCGCATAGGCACATCGCACATGCGGAACTCGATGGTATTGAAAAACGGATGCAGACGGATATCCCACCAGATTTTCTTGCCATTGTCAATGCATTTTGTCTTGACCAGCAATGCGAGATATTCATCGTATTCAGCAGCACTCGAAAAAAAATCGGGAATTCCGGTCCGTGGAAATTTGTCAAAAACCTTAGACCGGTAGGACTTAAAACCTGTATTGCGCCCGCACCAGAATGGCGAATTGGTAGAAAGCGCGTAAATATGCGGCAGGAAGTAACGCACTGCATTCATGATCTGAATGCCTTCATTGCGGCTCTCAATCCCAACATGCACGTGCAGGCCGAATATCAGGTTACCCCGGGCAACGTCCCGCATTTCATCGATAATCTCGTCATAACGCGGGTCGGGCGTGATCAGTTGGTCGACCCAATCGGCGAAAGGATGTGTTCCGGCCGCGGCGACTTGCAGGTCCTGCTTTTCAGCCAAATCCAGGATCATTTTGCGTAGATATGTGACTTCCTCGCGCGCTTCGCGGATGTTATGGCAGATATTGGTGCCGACCTCCACCACCGCCTGGTGCATTTCGGCCTTAACTCTTTCTTTTAGTGTGATCTTTCCATCTTCTACCAGCTTTGACATATGGGACCTCAAGTTCCTCGTAACCGGGTCGATCGTTTGAAATTCTTCCTCAATTCCTAGTGTGAATGTGGCCATAATGCAAGCTGCGCGATAAAGGGTTATGACTTTTTGATTTTAGAGTTTTTGGCCGGGGCCTTCGTGACGGCTGACCGCTTGGTCGGAACTTTTGGTTCTGGCTCGGCGACGACTTCCTTTGCCTTGGCTGCCGATGGTTTCGTGGCTTTTTTTGGCGCGACAGCCGTTACCTTCACTTCTTTGGCTGACGGAATGGGCTTAGGTTCAGCGGCCGGTTCTGGAATAGTCGGTGCCGGTGCTGCCTGGATAATCGGGGTATTTACCGCCTGATTGATGAATGTGCCCCAGGTAAGGTTAATCTGACCCGGGACCTGAGTTTTGGCTCTTTCAATAGCCATATTTGCAGCTGCTTCTACTACCCACTCAAAATTATCACGCCCTACCGAGTAAATGTCAGCGTCGGGAGCAGGATTGCAAAAGTCAATCGCATAAGGAATGCCGTCGCGCACAGCAAATTCTACGGTATTGAAGTCGTAACCCAATGCTAGGTTGAGTTTTAGTGTATAGTCTTTAATGGTTTCAAGGAGTTTTTCGCGCTCTTCGCCTTGTACTTTTAAATCGGCGGCGTAGCGGAGATGGTGGGGGTTGCGGGGCTCGTAAGGCATAATCAGTACTTCTTTTTGACCAATGCAATAGCAGCGGACATAGTCGTCGAAGACGATTTCCTCTTGCAACATCATCACTAGTTGGCCTGTTTCTTCATGTTTATACCACATATCCTGCGGGTTCATCACTTTATAAACGCTCTTCCAACCGCCACCATCGTGTGGTTTCATATAGGCAGGAAAACCTACGTACTGGAATATTTCTTCCCACGCCATCGGAAATGCCAGATTCCGGAATGAGGTTTCCGAAGTGTTTTCCGGACGCTGCTTGGACGGCAACAGTACGGTTTTGGGAACCGGGATGCCGATCCGTTCTGCCAATGCATTGTTGAAAAACTTTTCGTCGGCGCTCCACCAGAACGGATTATTGATCACGGCCGTGCCGCCTATTGCAGCATTTTTCAGGTATGCACGATAAAAAGGTACGTCCTGGGAGATCCGGTCGATGATCACCGCATATTCTGTCGGTGCGGCTTGTATGACTTTATCGATGGTGACCGCCTCAGCGATAATGCCGTCTTCTGCCTTGCTGTTGACTCTTTCAATAAAAGCGTTTGGGAAAGTATTTTCCATTCCAAACAGAATGCCGATCTTTTTCATAACCAGGTTTTTCGTTGTGTTTTTGAATTTTAATATCAAAGAATCCGGGAAAGGTAATCCGGGAACATTTTATTCCAGAGCGGCCAGTCGTGTTTTTCCCAGCCTCTGATATCCAGCCAATGGTCGATCCCGCTGGCGTTGAGGATATTGGACATCTTAACATTGCTATCGAGGCAAATATCCCATTCAGAGGTTCCTAGTACGATTTTCATATGCCCAAAACGCCAGCCTTGCTCGTTGGGCATAAAATCGACAGGGTTGTTGAAATACACCGAATCATCATAAAAACCGTCCAGAAAACTGCGGATATCGAACGCTCCGCTCATGCTAACCAGATATGCGACCTGGCCGGGATGCCTGAACGCAAAATTTGCAGCATGGAAACCACCAAAACTGCAACCCGCGACGCCGATCTTTCCAACATTACATTGGCCGCTGATATAAGGAACAAGTTCGCGGTTCAGGAATTTATCGTATTGAATATGGTTGCTTACGCGGTATTCCGGATTCAGATGTTTACCGTACCAGGAATCCGCATCGATGGAATCGACACAGTATATTTTGTATTTCCCTGATTCGACAAGCCCACGGACCGAGTCGATGAGTCCCATATCTTTGGCCTGGTAATAGCGCCCCAACGTTGTCGGGAAAAGCAGGACAGGGTAGCCCCAGTTGCCGTAAACAAGCATATCCACGTCCTTGCCGAGATGATGAGAATAGTATTTAATGTGCTTCTCTTCCAAACAAAGGTGGATTTATAGTTGACAAATGAAATATACAAAACAAATCATAGGAAGCAAATTAATAACTTGCCGGTTTCTCTTTCATCTTTAACCCCAATTCTGTTGACTTTGAGTCCTTCCCCCGAGATCGTTACCACCGTTGTTACCGGCATTTATTCCACGTTTTTAAAAAGAGAGGTGAGAATATCGGTATTGCTTCCTCCCGGTCATGATAGTAGGGAGCGCTGTCCACTGGTTCTTTTTAATGACGGTCAGGATTTTCCGGCACTGGCAATGGAGGACACTTTCGCGAGCATGCTGGCCCAGGGGCGCATTATGCGTTGCGTGATTGTAGGTATGCACGCAAACGAGGAGCGGATAAGTGAGTATGGCATTGCCGCGCAGGCGGATTATGCGGGAAGAGGGGCCAAGGCCGGGGCGACTATGCAGTTTGTAGTTAAAGAGTTAATACCTTTTTTGGTCAGTCAATATTATGTAAAGCCCAATGAAGCCACTTACGCAGGTTTTTCACTGGGTGGGTTGATGGCGTTGGACACCGTCTGGAATAATCCGGATGTCTTCTCCCGGGCAGGCGTGTTTTCGGGGGCATTATGGTGGAGGCAAAAATCCCTCGACGCGGGTTACCAGGATTCTGACCGTATTATGCATCGGCAAATCAAGGCAGGTTCAAAGAAACCAGGGCTTCAATTTTGGTTCCAGTGTGGTACAAGCGACGAAACCGACGACCGTGATGGCGATGGCGTGATCGATTCTATTCAGGATACGCTCGAGTGCATTGCCGAACTCGAAAGAAGAGGGTATGCCTGGAAAAAGGATATTCAATATATAGAAGTGAAGGACGGACGCCACGATCAGCAAACATGGTCGCAAGTGCTGCCCGGCTTTCTGCAATGGGCGTTAGGCAGGTAGGCGTATCAAAGCTCCGACAGGAATGCCATCGTATCGACCGAGTCCGCATAATCGTATAATGCCGGCGACTGTCCGGCGCCAAAAACGACCAGTCCTGGTAAGCCCGTGTTGTGGCTTCCTATGATGCATTGGATCTTTTCGTCCTCCCCGCTTAACATTTGTTTCACTTCCTCGATGGAATCATATGTTTCATAGTGCAGCACGCTGATTGCCGATACAAGTGCGGTACTTTCTGTAATAAGCAGGAAGCCATTATCGAAGTGCGGGACCCTGTTTACCAGGAATATCGATTTGTTGTACTCGTAATTGTTGAAGTATTTGTGATGATTCATATAATCCGGTGACATCTCCTCAACGGCCTCATACAACTTGGTAAAGTTATATCCGGTCGGAACAAAGATTTTAGAAACGTTCCGGCATCCGAGACCAAAGTATTGCAGGATATCATCGCCTAGCGCGCGCAGTTCGGCGGTACTTTCGTTACCAGTCAGCACTGCCACGGAGGTGCGGTTCTTTCGGATGATATTCGGCTTTTTCGCGAAATAATAATGAAAATAGCGCGCTGTGTTGTCGCTGCCGGTGGCTATATATGCGTCGGAGTCATTGAGTCGGTCGGCAAAGATTATGAAATCCTGGAATGCAGGTTCTATTTCGACGAGCTTTGCAAGCAGCGCCCGCATTAGAAACGGATCATCGGAGCTGGGTTTGGCAAGCAGGATGTGGCCACTTATCAGGACTGACAATGCATCATGAAAACCGACAGCAGGGATATTTCCCGCCATAACGACACCTATTTTACGTGGCTCCAATGGCTCCGGGTAGCTCTCCGCCCAGTTTTTGAGATTGTCATGATTCAGATAATTGTAGGTGATCGCATTTAGTGAAAGCTTCACATTTGGGGGTGTAAACCAGTTATTCCTGCTTTTTGCACCTTCAATCCATTCGTCAATGATTGGTTGATTCTCGTTGTCGCTGATGAATTTACCCAAATTGGCGAATGCATTTATTCTCTGAATTCTTGATATCATTCTACTCTGACTCTAAATAGTTTAATTACGGGTGCCGTTTTTATTTTTCTGATTGTTGGGAAACTATAAATAGTTATATTTGTTACTCTAAACAGAAGAATAGCAACAAATATAAACAATCCGGCGACTATGGCTATAATGATAACCGATGAATGCATAAATTGTGGGGCATGTGAGCCAGAATGCCCAAACACAGCAATTTATGAGGGAGGTGTAGAATGGACTTGGGGTGATGGAACGAGTTTGGACGAAGTGGACTTTGGCGATGGCACTGTGGTTAGCGGCAAGGAAAAGCAGTCTCCGGTCTCTGACGAATTTTACTATATAGTGTCGGATAAGTGCACCGAATGTGTCGGTTTCCATGAAGAGCCACAATGCGCTGCCGTTTGCCCGGTCGACTGCTGCGTGCCGGATCCGGACAATGAAGAAGAAGAAGAAACCCTGCTTGCCAAAAAAGCATGGATGCATGGTGAATAAGCCTCACTGAGATACAAAATCATAGAGCCTGCTGCGAAGCAGGCTTTTTTTTGTGCCCAACGGGCTCTGGAAATGTCATTATAATAATAAAATTTCTTAATAACTCCAATATCTGTGTTTTAAGAAAATTCTGTTTTGTCATCTATATACAAAATATTAATTTTTTTAGTAAAAGTGTATTTTTGGTGTTTTTCTG
>NZ_JAMOZL010000012.1 GCF_023667495.1 Dyadobacter sp. MSC1_007 | reverse complement strand
CCCCAAACACTTCCCCGCCCACTCCAATTCAATACCAATAATTCTAACAAACACAGCCCTTAACCACTCCGGCAAAGAGTCTTCCAGTAAGCGCCGGATGTGCATGGCGCTTGCTGCCGAAGCGTGGCCGCCGCCTTCGGGCATGAGCTGGTAGGGATCCGGTCCTCCTTCCAAATGCAGTGTGGGAAGAACTGACGCCAGGTCATGGCGGCCGTTTCCGCGGGCGGCGTGGCTCCAATCGACAAATATGACTTGTGAACCTGCAATGCAGATATTGTCGCTACGCATATCGCCATGCACGAGGCGATCGCCGGTGACGTCTGTGCTTTTTTCGGCTTCGATCAAGGCACTTATCGATTGGTTAAGCCATTGCTCTGAACACAATTTTAGGTTTAAAAATGACGCGGGATCATTGGCAATGTCAGACCAGATGGAGGTGCGCCGGTTGCGTAATGTTGGTAAAGTCAGTGCTGCTTGGGTGGCTGAAAGTTCTTTCAAACCGTCGAACAGCAGATCAATGTCTCCCTGTCGCCAGGTGACGCCTGCGTGGCTTGCCGGCCAATATGCTTTGCTGAGGTCCTCGGTGATCAGTACCGGCCGGATTCCCGGAATATCGAGCCAATGAATGATTTGCGGCATAAACTTCCGGTCTCCGGACGACAATGCAAGGTGCTCGTTACGCAGCCATTGCTCGGTGTCATCATCGGTCGCCGCTTTTACAAAAACGCCATGATTATTTTCAAATAGTACTGAAAACCGATGCGCTGAAGAGAGGCCGCAATCGGGTAGCGTCCACCTAACCGACTTTTTACCGATCACATCTTCCAGCAACTCACTAAGGTATGGTGGCGGCGCTTTTCCGTCGGTGGTCATGGCAATGCGGCTTTAAAAAGAGCATGAGTTAATTGTCAAATTACAATTAACTCATGCTCAAACAAAAACATTTACCGGAGTTTAATGAAAGGCCCATTTAATTTTACCCCCGAACGGATCCTGACTGACTTTGTATTTGCTGCCTGATTTTGTAATCGCAACGGTCTCCACCTTTTCGCGGCCAGGCAAATACAGTTTAAAAGCGGCCTTTTGAGGCGTGTTGGCGAAGCATAACAGTTCGATATTATTCCAGTCGATTTCTCTTGTGGACTGCGCGACCTTAACTTGCGGCAGCACAGCGCCTTCGCGGACCATCATGATCACCTCTAGTTCTCCTGCTGCCACTTCATGCCAGCCTCCTTCATAGACCTTTTTGGTCTGGTAATCAACCCACTTCCCTTTGGGCAAATACACCTGGCGCGTCTTGCCATTTTCAAAAAGCGGGGCGACGAGCAGGTCGGAGCCGAGCATATATTGATTATCGACCAGCCACGCACCGGGATCTTCCGGAAACTCTACCAGCAATGCGCGGACCATCGGCAACCCTTTTTCCGACGCCAGCTTCGATTGCGTGTAGATGTATGGCATAAGCCTGTATTTCAGCTCGACGGCTTTTCTGAAATAATCCTGAAAAGCTTCGCCGTATTCCCAGGGCTCCTTGGGCGCTTGCCCGTGTGTGCGCGTATGTGAGCTGAGCAGCCCCATAGGCAACCACCTGCGATACAAGTCCTCCGGCGTTTTCATGGTAAAACCTCCGATATCATGACTCCAGAATGTAAATCCGGACATTCCGAGCGACAACCCTCCGCGCAGCTGCGCCTCCATTCCTTTGTTGGTCGTTTCGGCATCCCCACCCCAGTGAATAGGGTAACGCTGACTGCCAGCCCAAGTACTCCTTGCCCAAATAATGTTTTCACCATTCATTTTGCGGGTAAGCTCGGAGACGATTTTGTTATACCGAAGCGGATACAGATTATGCTCATAAAAGCCCGTGCGACCGGAAGCATACACGCCCGATAAGGGGGCCGCCTCGCCGAAATCGACCTTAATGGCCGAAACTCCGAGTTTCAGCAGTCCCGCAATTTTATCCTCATACCATTTAATTGTATTGGAATTGGAAAAATCCAGCACGGCATCTTCGTAAGGAATAGTCCCGTTTGCGTTTTTTACGGCCAGGCCTTTCGCTACTATTTCGGGGTACAATGCGTTTTTTGGAACAAAATAGGGCAATTGCCAGAGCGAAGTATGAAATCCCTGCTTTTTTAAATCTGCAATCATCAATGCAGGGTCCTTGAAGCGGCTTGGGGCAAAGCGGTAGTCGCAGCGCCAGTCGGTTTCAAACCAGCCGGTATCGAAATGGATCACGTCGGAAGGAATCCTGTTCGCACGGAGTTTCGCAGCGACATTCCTGCCATCTTGTTCTGAAAAATAGGTAATGCGGCTCATCCACAGTCCAAATGACCATAATGGCGGCATTGGCGCTTTGCCGGTAAGATCTGTATAAGCGTCGAGAATGTCTTTGGGCTGACCGAGGAACACAAACAAGTCCAGGTTTTCGTCCCCGATCTGCATGGCATTGGACTCGCCATAAGTAGCTCCAAAATCGCAGGTAATGGGCGAAGTCGTATGCATAAACACGCCGTAGCCGCGCGAGCTCATGTAAAACGGAATGGGTTTGTACATGGTTTGCGTTTCCACGCCATTCGGGTCGTGCGTCCACAATACTACTTTCTGGCCGTTTTTATCAAGCTTAGTAAACGACTCACCGCATCCGAATATCTTTTCATCGGGCGAAATAGAGAATACAGCGGCGACGCTGCGTGAATAATCGGAAGCACGACGGACAAACGAAAATGGCAGTGTCGGCGTGAAAGAAGCTTTTCCATCGGTGGTACTGCGAGTTTGCGTAAGGACTTTGCCAGTCGCATCGCGAACAAGTACTTTCCAGGGATTTTCATAAATGATAACCGAACCATAAGGGCCGGTATACTGATGCCCGCCGCTGATCTTCGCGTATTTCCACGATTTGTCTTGCACAGGCTCACCCACGAGCATAAGTGATGGCTCGGAAGCCTGCATTTGCGCGCTCGTATTGGCACGAATGCGAATGGTGCGCGGCGAAGTAAATTCGACAGAAAACGGCAGCACAGGATCCTGAGCATATTCAATTGCCGGAAACTCATTGCTGTACGACCGCTTGTAGCTGAGCATCGAGTTGTCAAAATTGTGTGCAGAAAACGCTTCATACCTCTTCCATTTGAGCCTGCCTGTGCCTGATGCGGGATCAAATGCAGCCAAACTATCCGCAAAGAATATGGTATTGGAAAAATCGCGGAAGTCGGCACTGATATCGACGGGCCCATTCACCAGTTTGGAATGCTGGGCGCCTGCTTTAATGTCGACAAGGGCAAATGTGAGAACAAATAGCACTAACCGCCATTTTCCCGGGAGTGTAATTGGATGCATTATTAAAATTCAAAAATGTTAGGTGCTGAATCAGCGGGCTATGATTTGTTTTACTGTTGAGCGACCGTTTACATCGGTCCATTTGATGAAATAAGTGCCGGTGGATAGTTTGGGATGAATGACGATTTCCTGCTGAGTTTTTTGCAGGTTTTGAGTCAAAATCTCAGTGCCGTTTTTGTCAATAACCTTAATGTTTTGCCCCTTTTGATTACCCCATTTGACAGTGATACTGTCCCATGAAGGATTAGGAAAAACCTGAATATCCAATGACGAAGCCGGTTCGATGCCCAGTACCTGCCCTCCTCCCCGCAATACAACTGAGGTGACGGACATGGCAGGAAGTGATATATTGAACATTTTTCCGCTAACCTCAACTTCCGACTTTTTCAATGCATTTTCAGTATGCGAATGGAAGCTTTCATTCGCCGGCAGTTGCACGAGCGTATATGCTGCCGCGCGTTCCTGCATGGGCATAAAATTGCTTAAACTGACATTCACGGCCTGGCTCTGATCGGGCGACCGGTTCACCAATACAATGATCAAAGAATCCTTAGCGGCATTCAAACTTGGATATGCGGATACCAGGGTTTCGTTAGCAGAAGTACCTTTTACCGAGAAGGTTTGATTGTATCGACTCAAAAGGTGCAATGTTTCCCACATGCCGGTTTTCCAGGTCCAGGGTGTGAAAATCACCACTCCGTTCTTCATAAACTCACCGATTGTGGAAGCATACCATACGGCTGTAACCGATGGCGATATGCTGTCGTCAATACCCGTTTCCGTTAGCCCCAGCGTAACGCCATGCGCGGCGCCCATGTATTGCGCGAGCCAATCGTTGCAGCGGCCGAAAATATATTCCTTCGTAATGTTGTTGTCGTAACCGCCGTTGATGGTTTTCACCCCGTTTGCTTCGGGAAAATTATAATTTCTATCAAAATAAACCCGATGCAGTTGTACTACCTCTTCCGTTTTTTTGGTGCCAGGATAAAAATGAATGTCGAGGACATCCAGCAGTTTCAGCCCGCTTTTTTGTTCCTCCTCGGCGATGGTTTTGATAAAATATTCCAACCACGGATAAGTCTTTCCGTTTTCAGTGATCGTTTTCCCATCCCAGTTGTACCACTGCCATTCGTTGGCAGTAACCGGTCCTACCAGTTTGATATCAGGAAATTTGGTCCTCGCCTTTTTCGCAAGGGTAATGTAACGCTGCATGAATTCCTGAGGTGAAATTTGCTTGGGCATCACATCATCATGCGTCCCTGACCATATTTCGGGCTCATTATCCATGTTCCAGTACCGGATATTCTCCTTTTTTAATCCTATTCCACCGGCTCCAAACCAATGATCAAGGATACCGACAGAAGAATCGGCGTCCCACTTTTCAAGATAAAGGTTGATATCACCTTCTTTTTTGGCCTTCGTGCCTGTTGCATTCGGGATACCGTTTCCCGCGAGGTTTTGATTTACACCTTCCCACCATTTGGATTGATTGTAATCCCAATCCGCAAAGTTGGCTGCATTGGTTTTAGCCGCATAACCTAGCAATGGAAATGCCCACATCCCCTGTGCCGAAGGAAACTGCGTTTGCAGCGCATTGGCCGCTTGATCCCAATTATTGGTGTATACATTGTTATACCAATCAGGGTGACTGCTGAGCTTTTTCCGCCAGTTATATTTGCTCGAATTATTCCCGCCGCTTTCACGAAAAAACCGCACACCGGCATCGCGCAATCTCACGAGATCTTCCTCCTTCAATGTGCCATTCGGATCAGTAGAAGAAAACGAATTGTTCCGCCCATACAGGTAAGGCGAAATCGTCCTACTATCGGCGGCCGCATCGATGGTAATGGCGATCTGAGCGGATAAGCATTGGGGTACTAAGCAGAGCAGGATGACTGCGATGATTTTTTGCATAATTGGTAATAGGAGTGCTTTTCTCTGCTTTGGGGGAATGCAGTCACCCACAAGCGTCTTGTTAATGTCATCCTGAGCTTAATGCTTGTCACACTGAGCGCACCGGGCCGCCGGGCGGTCGAAGTGCGTGCGATCACGCTACCATCCTTCGACTGCGCTCAGGATGACAGTAACGGTGCGCTCAGTGTGACATTTCGTAATAACCTACTTCTTCACAATCCGGAAATTATCTACACTCCCATTGTAAGACGCGATAACGACATCCGGGGTGTTAAACAACACTTTCAGATCCGTGATTTTGGAAACGTCGGCGATGGTGGAACCTGCTGCGTTTTTGAACTCGGTAAGCTCGATAACAGCTGTCCGCCAACCGTTGGTCTGATAGCCGGAAGAGGAAAATTCGGTGGTATTCCAAGGCTGGAACGAATAGGTATATTCGCTGCCGGCTGCTGTGATGGTAATGTCATACTTGCCTGCTTTCCACGGTTCGACGATGTTGTGCTCGAATTTGAACTGCCTGTCCGCCGCAGCGCCAGCCGGAAGTTTAAAATCGAAAGAACAAGTTGAGAATACCCAGCCGTCGTTATAACCGGTAGCTGGCAGCTTGGTGTCTTTGATCCTCGAATACTTACCGGAAATAGCTCCCGCATCCGTTGCCGGAATGATCGGCGCGCCTCCCCAGCAAACTTCCGAGCCCCAGGTAGTCGCGGGCACATCGAAGTTGATCATATGCCCGGCCACATCGTTCACTTTGAAATTCGTCTTTACAGTCCCAAATTCTCCTTCAACAGTAATAATGTCAACAGCGGCGGTAGCGGGCATTTTGGCCGTAATTTGCTTTACAGTGCTGCTCAGAACCTGCAAAGCAGTCGTTCCGACCTTCACCGATTTGATATTATAGAAGTAATCGCCATTGATCACCACCGTGCCGTTCGGCTTAATGAATTCTGAATACAATCCTGAAATAACCGGGCTTGGAGCGGTCAATACGAAATCATAAGTAGCTTCTCCCCCGCTGGTCACAACCCGGATCTTGCTTGGGACAGCCGGATCCACCGCTTTTGTAGGTGCATTGGCGGGTATCGTGATCACAATATTGGAATTGCTGCCCAGGGCTGAATTGAAAGTCGCTTCGAAATCATTGAAATACACCTTCAACACACTCCCCAGATTTTGTCCCTGGATTACGACCAGACTGCCCGGTTCGGCCGCTTTGAGCGAGCTATCGGCCTTTGCAGGATCCAGCAGGCGCACATTACTGATCACGGGCGCGCCGTCGACGTCGTCATTATTACAGCTCTGGAAGGATAGCAGCATCGCAGCCGCCACCATCAACCCCAGACCTGTCCTGTATATATGTTTGAAATTCATGTCTTAAATCCGATTAGAGGTTAGTCTGTTAATTTGCTGAAATCAAAAGGGACCGGCTCGTTTTTCAACGAAGGCGCATTCACGATCTCGGCTTCCGGGAACGGCAGGTAAAGCGTTGCTGCCGATAGTGGATAAAACTCTGCCGTAGAATACGTTACATTGTATTTCTTTGGTTTGGTAGAACCCGCCACGTAGGTCATCGTATAGTTTTCCTTGTGCTGCGCAGCCGTGTAAGCAATCGCTTTGGCAGGGTTGAAATAATACCACCGCACGATCTCATTCCAGGAATTGCCTTCAAATACCGTCTCAATCCTTCTTTCTTTGAAAATATCCTCAAAGGTGAGCGATGTTTTAACCGGCAAGCCAGCTCTTTTCCGCACTGCATTGAAATATTCCAGCGCTTTCGCATCGGAGGTGGTCGCATTGTTGCCTAGCACCGCATCCGCGTAGATCAGGTATACCTCGGCAAGGCGCAGCATGTAGGAATTGATATTGGCAGACATAAATCCACCCAATCCGCCATTGTCCGCGGGGGAGCCGATAATGTATTTTTTAATGGCCGACAATGCACCCGGTCTGGTGTATTTCAAACCGCCATTGGCTTTTCTGATATTCGGGTACACATCGCTATCGAACATTCCGATCGCTTTTCTCCGCAGGGAGTCAGCAGGATTTTCGGTAAAATACTTGACAAGATCCGCAGAAACACCCTGTGCAGCGCCCCAGCCATCACCGGTTCCGGTTATGTTGGCGTCATAGGCGAAATATGCCTGGAATGAATTATTGATCCCCCACGGGCTGCTGATCGGCATCCATTGCAATGAGAACAGACTTTCCGGGTTATTCTTCGACGCATTATGGTTCGCGCTTTCAAACAATTCGGCATAGGTTGGCGCCAGCGCAAGTCCGCTTTTTGTGATCACGCTTTCTGCATAGTATTTGGCGCTATCCAGATCCGACTGGTTACGGGTGCCATTCTGGTTCAATCCCGAACGCATCAGGTACATCCGTGCCAGCATTCCCTCGGCGGAGTATTTCGTCAAACGGCCCTGATCTGCGGTTACAGGCAGGCTTGCTGCTGCAAAACGGTAATCCTGGATCAGCAATTTCCAGATATCCTCCACCCTGTTACGGACCGGCGGCTCGTTGATCTGCGCCACATTGTCGTACACGATCGGCACAGCGCCCCAGTTGGCAACCAGGTAATAGTAGGCTGTTGCACGCATGAAACGGCATTCACCCAATCCCTGTGCTTTCACAGCAGCGGAAGCAGTACTTCCTGTCGCTTCGTTGATCGCCTTGTAGGCATTATTACTTTGGGCAATGATCTTGTAAAATGATTTGTAGCCCGGCAAAAGCGTCCCTACATCAGTCGAAGAAATCGCGTGCTTGATGTAAGCGGTGCGGTCGTTGGAGTTCAGGTTACCGGCGCGTGCTTCCTGAAATGCCATATTCGCTTTGTCATTGAAATCGAACCAAACGATGTTGTAAAGCGGCGCGGTCCCGGCCAGGATCTCGTCATCGGTTTTATAGAAATTACCCGAGGTAATAGCGTCCAGCGGCGGACGGTCCAGGAAATCTTCGCTACATCCCTGCATGAGCGCAAGCGCTCCGATAGCCGCTATGAGTTTTATTTTGAATTGCATATTGAATATTGTTAGAATCTTGATTTTAAATCAGTTGACCCGTTTCTATCTTAAAAATCAGCCGTCAGACCGAAAGAATACATCCGCACCGAAGGATAACGGCCTGTATCGATCCCCGCCATCACAGTACCACCATAGTTAACCATCCCGATCTCAGGGTCATAACCTTTGTATTTGGTAATTGTGAAAAGGTTCTGCGCTCCAACTGATGCCTTCAACCCTCTGATAAACAAGTCTTTCAACAGGGTCTTTGGGAAATTATAGCTGAGCGTAATGTTTTTCAGACGTACATAACTTCCATCCTCGATGAAGTTGGTGCTCATCCGGTTGTTGCCATTCGGGTCGCCCGGTGCGATACGTGGGATCACGTGGCCTGGGTTGGTCAGCGTTACACTTTCCGCATCGGCAAGGTTATAGCTGCTTGGTTTGGCATAATTGGCTACGGATGACCATTGGTTTCCAAATACACCGCCATTGCCGGGAATCTCGGCACGGTAACGCGGGTAGTTCAGGATATCGTTCTTAAAGCTTCCGGTCAGGAATGCATTCAGTTCGAAATTCTTGTAGCTCATGTTGTTATTGAAACCAAGCGTGAACTTCGGCCATGGATTGCCGATCACAGTGCGGTCCTCGGCATCGATCACGCCGTCTGCATTCAGGTCGCGGAACTTGGTATCCCCTGCCCAGCTTCCCGTTGCCGGGTTGATAGTCAACTGGTTGTTAGAAGTCTGGATCGCGTGATTTTTGATATCATTGGCATCCTGGAAAAGTCCGTCGGCAACATAACCTGTGATCATACTCGCCGGGTGGCCCACTTCTGTTCTAAAACCAACTGAAGTCGCATTCCAAACCGGTGTGATCGGGTTCAAAAGGGAAGTCACCTTGTTGCGATCGAAGGAAACGTTGATACCGGTTTTCCAGTAAAATCCGCCTTTGTCAATATTCACGGTGTTCAATGTAAAACCAACACCCCTGTTTTTCATCGAACCTGCATTCACTGCCGGCCAGCTCAGGTAACCCGGCGAATAAGCAATGTCCCCACCATAAGTGAATGGATAAGAGTTCACCGTGATCAGACTGGTGATATTTTTGATATAGGCATCGACGATCAGCTCCACGCGGTTGCTGAACATGTGCAGGTCGAGCCCGGCGTTGATCACATCATCCTTTTCCCAGGTCAGGAACTCGTTGGCAAAGTTGGAAGCCAGGAAGCCTGTTCCCCAGCCGGTTGGCACTGTTTGAAGTGTAGAAAAAACGGCATTACCACCACTTCCCTGGTTCCCTGAGCGACCGATCTCAAATCTCAGTTTCAGGTCGTTGATCTCGTTGACGCTTTTCAGGAATGGCTCTTCGGAAACCCGCCATGCTACCGACACAGCCGGGAAGTTGCCCCAGCGGCGTCCCTGACGGAATGCCGACGAACCATCCATCCGGTAAGTCCCCTGCAAAAAATAGCGCTCATTGAAGTTATAATTCACCCGGGCAAAATACGACTCGCGTGAGCTTGCACCTTTACCGCTGTTGTTGCTTACGTTCGAAATCACCGATCCATCCCCGCCCGAAAGCTCTTCAATCGTATTGGTAATGAATTTTTTCCTGCTGGCTGTAAGTGATTCATAAGTGGATGCCTGCGCCTCATGACCAGCCATGATATTGACCGCATGTTTGTCCAGCTTCAGATCATAGGTAAGCCGACTATGCAAGCTCCACCAGGTGTTGGTATTCACCGATCTTGTCGAAGTGGCAGCGTCTTGCGACACTACATATCCACCAATTGTATAGGATGGGTGGAATGAATAGTATTTCAAAAATTCCGAACTACCATTAACTTCTGTGTGCCAAACCAGGTTTTTGGCCAGCTTTACATCCGCGAACAAACTTCCAAGGATCGAAGTCCGGCGGTTATAGTCATTATAGATCTTGGAGATCATGACCGGGTTGGTAAACTGGAATTGCGTCGAGGATGGCCCGCCCCAACTTCCATCCGGGTTGGTCACCGGCACACTCGGGTTCTGGTCAAGCGCCAGCTGGATAATGCCTCCATTATTGGTATTAACCTTCTCTTCGGTCATACCCACACTCATATTCGCACCGATCTTCAACCAGCTGCGCGTTTGGTTTTCCAGGTTCAAACGCCCGTTGTAACGCTTAAATCCTGATCCTTCCACGATACCTTTCTGGTTAAAATATTCACCGGACAAGTAATAAGTCGACTTTTCCGTACCGCCGCTGAGTCCCACTGAATATTTTTGCAGGGTAGTCGGGCGGTACAATGCGCTTTGCCAGTCGGTGCCGTTTCCTAATACCGAAGGATCGGCAAATTGCGGATCAGAAGCAGTTGAGCCAACCGCTGCCGCTTCATTTCTGAACTGCGCATATTCGCGGAGGTTCATCACGTCAATATGCTTTGGCTCAGACTGTATCGTTACCAGCGAATTGAATGTAACTTTGGCTTCACCCGCTTTTCCGCGTTTGGTGGTGATCATCACGACCCCGTTCGCACCTACCGCTCCGTAAATTGCCGTGGCAGAAGGCCCCTGCAATACGTTGATCGTTTCGATATCGTCGGGGTTAATGCTCGACAGAATATTCGAGAAACCCGTCGGGCGGTTATTGGGATCATCCTTCATATTATCAGGCTTGATCTGCACACCGTCGATCACATATAATGGCTGTGTAGTCCCTGTCAATGAGCTCAATCCACGGATCAAAACCGACGGCGCGGCACCTGGCTGCCCGGAGTTTTGTTGTACCATTACGTTCGCGGCACGGCCCTGCAAGCCTTGTTCCAATGATGTATTGATGGTTTTGCTCAGATCTTTTCCCGAAACCGTAACCTGCGAGCTCGAAACGTCCGTCTTTTTCATTTCACCATAACCCACTACCACCACCTCGTTCAGGTTGGAAATGCTTTCCTTCATCCTCACCTCGATCTTCGTCTTATTGCCTACCGGTATTTCCCGGACCTCATAACCGATAAAGGAAATTACGAGTGTATTTCCAGCCGCAGCCTCAATCGAAAATTCACCAGCCGTATTGGTGGTCGTACCATTCGAAGTCCCTTTCACTACCACACTCGCTCCCGGTATCGCGTCGCCGCGATCGTCGGCAAGGACCACACCCGTTACAGTTTTTTTGGCGTCGGCCTGGGCGAAAACACCCGGCGCAGCGCACACGATTCCCAGCAGAAAGAGGAGGGGCTGTAACAATCCTGACAGGGGACGCGAGCTTCGCTTTGCCTGTCTTTTTTCGTACAAATTTTGTTGCATGTTGTTTGGTTTTAATAAAGCCTGTCTGTTCACCTCGGTTTAGACATTTCCGATATCGTCGGGCACGACACCGGGTTTAGCACAAATCGAATGAATAGTTGGACAAATGTGACTTATAAAAACATGCAGCAGGGGGTTCAAATGTTTACAAATAGGGTTTCATTTGTAAACTGAGTGGAAAAATGGGCTATTCTTTCACCGATTATTACATGAAAGCTTCCGCTTGAAAAGTAAAAATGCCGTAACCAGCGGGATGCATAGGTTACGGCATTTATAAAAGTATCGGATCGTTCGGTTGTATTATTCCAATTTTTGAACGCTTGACAATTTTAAAGAGTTTAATCTCAAAGTGCCCGTTTGAATGATCCCATTTAAAAAGATCAGCTGGTTTCAAGCTGCCTCTTCCGGTATTCGGTCGGCAGCATTTCAAATTCTTCTTTAAAGAGTTTAGTGAAATATTTCGGATTGTTAAACCCGATCTGATAAGCGATTTCGGAAACGGTCAGCTGGCTTTTTTGCAGCAGGTCGGCGCCCCGGCGGATGCGGATGATCCTGATGAATTCAATGGGCGTCTTGCCCGTCATTGACAGTATTTTTTTATACAGATAAACCCGGCTCATCGACATCGCGTCACTCAGCTCCTCGACCGTGTATTCCGCATTAGCCAGGTTTTCCTCTACTACTTTCACCGCTTTTTGGATAAACTCTTCATCCAGCGAACGTACCGCCACTTCGCTCGGACGGATCTCTACACGCTGCTGGAACTGTTTCTGCAACTGGTCGCGCTGCCGGATCAGGTTGCGGATCCGCACCTGCAAAATATCCAGCCTGAATGGCTT
This sequence comes from Dyadobacter sp. MSC1_007, assembly GCF_023667495.1. Taxonomy (GTDB): domain Bacteria; phylum Bacteroidota; class Bacteroidia; order Cytophagales; family Spirosomataceae; genus Dyadobacter. The sequence goes on along the minus strand of NZ_JAMOZL010000012.1, from coordinate 307,263 downwards.
CGTCACATACGCATCTGCCCCCGTCTGATAACCCTGCAACCGCTGCTCCTCTTCGGCCCGGGCGGTAAGCAGCACAACCGGAATGTGGGAAATGCGCCGGTCGGTTTTTATGGTCCTGCAAAGTTCGATGCCATCCATTTCCGGCATCATCACGTCGCTCACGATCAGGTCCGGAATGCTTTCCAGGGTGATATCTAGTCCCGCCTTCCCATTGGCAGCTTCCAGAATGCGGTATTCTTCCCTTAAAACTTCTTTGAGATAATCCCTGAACTCGTCATTATCCTCTACGATCAGCACTACCGGTCGCTTTTTACCGGCGATTTCGGCGGGCAGTGTTACTTCAATTGGATCGGGCGTCCGCACAGGTTCCGGTATTTCGGCCGGTATAACCCGCGAAATCCGCTCCTTCAACGGCAATATCACAGTAAAAGTCGTCCCGTTCCCTTCCACACTTTCCACGTCAATCGTACCACCGTGCATTTTCACAAATTCCACAGCGATCGACAGCCCGATCCCGCTGCCCTGGTTAATGATATGGTCGGGCATAGGATGCTGGTAGAACCGTTCAAAAACCTTGTGCTGCGCCTCGTCGGGTATACCGATCCCGGAATCCTCGACTTTGATTTCCAGCTGTTCATCCGTCCCCTCGTCGCTGATAATCCGCAACCTGACCGTCACATGCCCGTTTTCAGGAGTGAATTTGAATGCATTGGAAAGCAGGTTGTACATGATCTTGGAAAGCTTGTCCTGATCAAAATCGGCGTATCTCGAAGTAATATCACTTTCAAACCGGTACCGGATGTGCTTGTGCTCCGACAAATCCGAAAACGTGTGGGCAATCTCCCTGACAAACTGTACGATATCGCCCCGCTCCGGCCTGAACTCGATCTCTTCTACTTCCAGCTTTTTAAAATCCAGGATTTGCGTCACCAGGTTGAGTAATCGCTTTGCATTGCGGTGGATCAGGGACAGCTGTTTGTGGACTGTATGGTCAGCCTGAATATTTTTCAAGAGGTTTTCCAACGGGGTCAGCATCAGCGTGAGCGGTGTCCGGAACTCGTGACTTACATTGGTAAAAAACCTGATCTTCATCAGATCGAGCTCGTGCATTTGCTGCGCGTGCCTGCGCTCCTGTTCCAGCTCGAAGTTCATTTTCTGCCTTTCGAGCAATACCCATCTCGCCACCATCAATGTGCCGATCATCAGCAAGACGTAGATCGTGTACGCCCACCATGTGCGCCAGAGCGGAGGCAGTATTTCTAATTCCAGTCTGCGTTCCGACGGAGCGCCGCCACCTTTCATCCTGACCTTAAAAACGTAAGTTCCCGGATCGAGGTTGGTGTATGTCACTTTCCTGGTCTCGTCGGCTTCAAACCATTGGTTATTAAAACCTTCCAGGGTGTAGAGGTATTTATTTTTTTCCGGATGCAGGAAGTTTAATGCCGCAAATTCGATGGAAAAGACATTTTGGCTGTGTTTGAGAACAATCCGGTCTGTTTCTGAGATGGATTTTTCAAGAATAGGCTTTCTGTCCAAAACCTCCCCGGGCCGGATGCTTTTATTGAAAACTTGGAAGTCTGTGAGCGTTATGCGCCCAACCAGCGATTCGTCCCGGATTTGTGCCGGATCGAATATCGAAAACCCGTTTGCACCTCCGAATATCAGTTCACCAGAGCGTAGTTTCAGCGCCGCATTCTCATTGAAACCCCTGCCCTGCAACCCGTCGATCTCATTGTAGGTGCTCACATTGAATTGCGCCGGAATGCCGCCCGTCCGTTTCGTTACACGCAGGTTCACGAGCCCTTTTGGTGTTCCCAGCCACAGGTTCTGCCAGTTATCAACCGCCACCGACACTACCGAATTATCAGGTAAGCCATCCTTCATATCGTACCACACAAATGCATTCCGCTTTCTATCGTACCGGTTGAGGCCCTCCAACGTGCCGACCCAGATGTTACCGAGACTATCAAGTGCTAGCGAGGTAACGCCATCACTGCTCAAACCGAGCGAATCTCCTGCGGTGTACTGGTAATGGATGAACAACCCTGTGTTGCGTTTCAATACATCGATCCCGTTGGCAGTTCCGACCCACAGATCGCCATTGGTATCTTCCATTAAAGCCGAAATGTAATCCGACCTGACTGAATTTGGGGCCAGCCGCCGGTAATGCCTGAACTTTTTGGTGTTTCGATCCAGCAAATCCAGCCCATCTGCCAGCGTGCCCACCCAAAGGCGGCGCTGAGAATCTTCGAAAATTTCCCAAACCCGGTCGTCGACCAAACTCGTAGAATCAGCCGGATCGTGCAGGTAACGGGTAAAGTTTTTTCCGTCAAAACTATTCAGCCCCCCAAAATAGGTCCCTATCCAAAGCATATCGCTTTTATCAAGAAACATACTAACAATCACATTGTTACTCAGACTATTCGGATTACCCGGGATATTCTTGTACTGCCGGAAGCTGTTATTTTTTCTGTCATAATAAATCACCCCCCCTCCATTGGTACCGAGCCAAATATTGCCTTTTCTATCCTCGGTAAAAACATTCACATCTTCGAAAGGCAAACTGCCCGGCACTGCCGGCAAGTGACGAATGAGCGAGAATTTGAATATATTCTGATGGTAGCTGCAAAATCCCTTCTTGAAAGTACCGGCCCAAATCATCCCGGTAGGATCTTTATAAAGGCTTAAAATACTGTTTTGGCTGATCGTTCGGGGGTCGCTCGGGTTCGATAGCAAAGGGAAGACGGACTTTGTCTTTTTATCCAGGATATTAATCCCGCCGTGGTCGGTACCTATCCATATTTTACCTTCCGGGCCCTGGACGATGGCACTTACTGCATTATTGTTAAGTTGGAAGATCGGCCCCGCTGGGCGACCGGCCAGAGGCCCGACCAATCGCCCGGCCGTACTCGCAGTTAACAGCTGGTTTTGTTTTGTATCTAAATAAAATGCACCTAAAACCGCCTTGACAATGTAAACCCAGGGCTGACCATCGTGGTCTACGAAAATGCGGTGGTTCGGCGATCTGCCCAGGTTCCGGTCTTTCAACAGGCTGCTTTGAAATCCCAGCTTGTTTGTGCGCGCATCCAGACGGGCGATCAGGCCGTCGTCATATACTATCCAGAGATTCCCCTTTTCATCCTCATCAAAATCGGTAATAATGGGAGCAGGTTTGCCACCCTGGTCAACTACCCGCTTAAATGCAGTTTTCAGCAGTTTTTTCGGACCTGGGAGGTATTTCAGCAGTCCGAGCTTGTTGTGATTGATCCAATAATCGCCCGACCTTGTTTTAAGAACCCGCCCGAAATCGGCGTCATTGAGCCCAAGCCGCTTTGCAGCCTGATTAGCATTCCGGTTAAGGCTTTCCGTGGAGGGATCATAAATGTTAAAACCTTTGCGGGTATTGATCCAGATATAGCCTTCGGGATCCTCGAAAATAGAATTAATAAAATGGTCCGCAATGCTGGTGGAATCGGTCGGATTGTGCTTAAAAACCCTAAATGAATAGCCGTCGAAGCGGTTCAGGCCATCAGCAGTGCCTACCCACACAAAACCCCGGCTATCTTTTAAAAAGCAATTGACCTGATTGTGCGAGAGCCCTTTTTCCGCATTATAACGCGAAAACTGGTAGTCGCTGGATTGAGCCGTAACCTTCCCCGCCCACCTCAGCACACCAGCCAATATCAGAAAACAAACCAAAAACCAACTTCGCATGAATGAACGCAAACATTACTATTAAGTTAATTTAAACTTGTTTTCGTTCAAATCTTACTTGCCGTCGAAATATATCTTACGGTTATTCACAAAAAAGGCTGCCCCGGGATCGAGACAGCCTTCTTGCTTAAAACTTAAAAATGAATTACCAACCTGGGTTCTGACCGAGGTCAGGATTTCTGATGCGGTCGGCTTCCGGGATGGGGTACAGATATTTCTGATCCGCCCATTGGCGCGCGCCTGCATTCCACATCACTTCACCGGATGTACCATTCGATAGCTGAATCCGGCCAACGGCTGTTGAAGGGCTCACATCTACAAAGGCCATTCCCGGCGTAGTCGAAGTTGGCTTGGTACCCTGGTAAAAATAAACATCCTTAATACCATCGCCGTTAAGGTCATATTCTCCCAGTGCAGGCACGTACATGCCGTTCATCGGAGCGTCCTGGAACAGCTGGCCCAGTTTCCACCTCCTGAGGTCGTCCGCGCGCAAGCCCTCAAATATCATTTCCACACCCCTTTCACGCAACACTTCCAGCAGGATAGGATCTGTAAATTTCCCTTTAAAGAAGTCGATCATATAAGGGTCCGCAACGGTTGGCAAAGTGGTAAGCGTGGTTCCTGTGATCCCGGCCCGTTTGCGAAGAGCACCTATTGTGGCTGTCCAGTCGGCAACCGTCATTTTGTCCAGCTCGGCCAGCGCTTCGGCTTTGTTCAGCAACACCTCGCCCCAGCGCATGATGATGTGCGCATTGTCGTTCCGGCTTTCGTCATCAAAAGGAAAACGCTCGTCATAACACCATTTAATAGGCTGGTAACCGGTGTAAGTCTGGCTAAAATTAGGTGGTGCCACTACCGGAAGGCTGTTTTCCGTCCTGCGGTAATCACCCAAACGGATCGTTTGTTTAAGCCGCAAATCACGGTTTTTCACCTCCTCCACAAATGGGGTCGTTTTGTAACCCGCTTTGCTTGTAAAAGGCGTTCCGTCAAGATTCAGATACGTATTCACGAAGCGGCGCGTCAGGCTGGGCCTATTGCCGTAGGTAGGGCTGATAAACCGCCGGTTGGCCGAGCTGAAAACCTGCAAACTGGCGTTCAATGCTACCGAGAGGATCGTTTCATCGGTAAAAGGAGTCTTTGCGATAAACATTTCCCGGTAAGCCCTATCCAGCCCGGTACCTTCGTGCAGGGTGAAACCTTTGATGTTATTGGCTTCCTTAACTACCTCTTCATACCAGGTATTGGCAGTAGCCTGCTTGTTATAATTCGTATGGTATTTGCGGAACGAGGCTTCAAAAAGGCAGATCCGGGTTTTGTAAGCGCGTGCCACATTTTTAGTAATGCGGGTAGCGCTCGGGTCGGAAGTGAGCGTAATGTTTTCGATAGCAAAGTTCAGGTCGGCCAGCACATTATCCATAACCTCGAAACGGTTATCCCGTGAGCCGTACAACGTCGCTTCGTCCTTGATGTCTATCGTTTTATCGATCCAGGGCACATCTCCGAACCGTTTTACCTTATCAAAATAGAACAACGCACGGAAGAAACGCGCCACGCCCAGGTAATGCGCTTTGGTCGGCACCACGCTTTTTTCGGTGTTTTCAATAAAATAATTGATGTTCCGGAGATCTGTCCAGTTCCATCCCGAGCTGGTGATCGGACTGAGCGCATTCGGCGCCAGGTAGTTATCCACGCCATTCCGCGCTACGAGGTCCGAATTATCATCATCCTGGAACACCCCGACATCGGTGTTGGGAAGCAGGTCGTAAAACGAGTTGGCATATAGTTCCAGACCGCCTTCCGAACCGAATACGGCCTCATTGGTAGCCGTGTCCACCGGTACTTCGTCCAGATCACAGGAACTGATCGAGCCCAATAACAGCAGGGCCAGCGTATAGTTAAATAGTTTTGTAGTTTTCATGGGAGATCAAAAGTTGAGTGTCAGACCTAACGATACCGCTTTCAGCATGGGGTAGTTATACCCGTCGCCACTGTTTCCTCCGCCTAAATCGCGGTCGGATCCGTAAATGCTGGTCACGTCGGTGTCGCGGGTCCATTTATACATGGGCGACCAGGTCCAGAGATTCTCTGCGGACAAATACACTTTCAGGTCGCGGGCGTGGATTTTGGAGACAATGCGTTGCGGTATGGTGTACCCAACCTGCAAGTTCCTGAGCCGGATGTAAGCGGCATTCTGCAAATAGCGGTCGTTTGCAACCTGCAATGCACGGCCGGTACCTTGCGCGACGTAACCCACCAGACGGGGCAGGTAAGCGTCGAAATTACCCAGCTCCTCGCGGAACATATTGTCCTGCTGCCAGCGTGGATAGGCATTGTAAGGACGGTTATATTGCCCCCAGAACCGCGCTTCCGACGATGGGTACCAATCCTGCTTCATCACGCCCTGAAAGAATCCGGACAGGAAGAAGCCATTCCAGTCCCCCGAGACGTTCATACCATAAGTGTAACGCGGTTCCGAGTTTCCGATAATGGTTTTATCACCCGAACTCCCTACCCGGTTTAGTCCCTGATAAATGACATTGTCACCGTCGAGGTTCTGGAATTTGAGATCGCCTACGTAATTCTTACGGGTATTCGTATTGGGAATATTCGCCTGCGAAGGAGAGTCGGCAATTTCGGCTTGCGACCTGAAAAGTCCTGCTACCTTATATCCCCAGATTTCACCGATACGCTGGCCTTCATAGTAGTTGGTGAGCTCCCTGTCCGGGTTATTGATGTCGTTGAGGCTTTTATCCGGGTTATTGAATTTGGTAACAACGGCCCTCGAATCGGCTAATGTAAACCGCAGGTCATATTTAAATGGCTTGGATGCCATCGTGAATTGGTCCGACCAGTTTACTGAAAGCTCCCAGCCTGTGGTTTTCAGGTCCGCATAGTTACCCTTCGGAACCTTCGTACCAAAGACGGCTGGAACGGTAGGACCCGCTGTGAACATATTCTCTGTCCAGCGACGGTACAAGTCTCCTACAAACGTTAGCCTGTTATTTAAAGCAGAGAAATCAAGGCCCAGGTTACCGGTTGTGGAAGTCTCCCAGGTAAGTCCGTCGGGCACTACATTCGGCTGGCTGGTCTTCTGTGGCCGCACGCCATTGATGATCCGGCCCGACTGGCTGATCCCAAAGTTTTCCGTAAAAGAATACGGGCTGATATTACCATTACCCAATGAACCATAAGAAGCACGTAATTTTACGTTCGAAAGAATTTTGGGGTCCATTTTCCAGAAAGGCTCTTCGGACACCCTCCAACCGGCTGATACCGACGGGAAAAATGCCCACTGCTGATCTGTCGGGAACTTGGAAGAACCGTCATAACGGCCATTCACTTCTAGCAGATAGCGTTCACGGAAGTTATAGTTGGCCCGAAAAAATCCACCTGCAATGGCCCATTTCTGATAACCACCGGTGGTCACGATACTCTGCCCTAACGCCAGGTTGATGTCGTCCGCGCCGCCATACACGATCCCGTTGCGCTGGGCTGTGAGGTTGCTGTAAACAGATTGTTCGTAGTTAAATCCGGCCAGCAATGTGAAATTGTGGGTATTATTAATGGATTTGACGTAATCAGCGTAAAAGTTCGTTGCCAGATAATTGGTAGTCCTTTTCCGCTCCTGAAGATCGTTGGTGTTGGTACCCGTATAACCGATCACACCTTTCGCCCGGCTGTAAGGCACCTGCACACGGTTCTGCTGCGAACCGATGTCGGTGCTCTGAAAAGTCAAATCCGCCCTGATCGACAGTGTTTTGTCAAAGAACTGCGATTTGGCTGCGACCTTGTTTTTAAGGAAACGCTGGGTATTGTCGATACCATTGCGACCAATGTAATAGTCGCCCACGGTATAAGCCGCCGAGAAAGACAGTGTACCATCGGGATTGAGCAATGGGGCCAGTGGATGGCCCTCATCCGCGATATTCCGGTAAACCCCGCTGCCTTCACCTACGTTCAGCGGCTGGTGGTATTTCATGGCCGAATATTCGGTATTGTTGTCGATCCGGAGCCAAGAGGTAAGCTGAATACTTCCCTTTGCGCGCAGATTGTACATGCTGTAATTGTCGGAATTGTACCGGAACAGACCATCCTGTCCATTATAGCGTCCGCTGAGGTAGAATGTAGATTTCTCATTACCTCCGGAAAGCGACAGGTTATGGTCCTGAGCACTGAAACGCTCTTTGTATAGCTCTTTATACCAATCTGTACTATAAAAATACTGGTACTCGCCTGTGTTGGGGTTTACTTCCACGCGTGGCAACGAAGGATCTTCCCACCTTCTCTTGATCTCCGCCAGGTAAGCGGGAGAAAAACTAATGGTTTTGTTGATGGCAGTCGGTGTACTTCCGTTGTCATTCCACCGCGACCATGCATCGCTGAAACCCTGCGCCCACGGGTAAGAATCGGTGATATTATCCGGTACTTCTGTTGGCGATTTAATGGAGTAATTCGCTGAATAGGAGATAGTCGTTTTACCCTCGGACGCCGACTTCGTTGTGATCAGAACAACACCGAATGCGGCACGCGCTCCGTAAATGGACGCGGACGCGGCATCTTTTAAAACCGATATACTTTCAATGTCGTTGGGATTGAGCACGCGCGGGTCACCTTCCACGCCATCGATCAGTACCAACGCGCTACCGCCCTGCCCGATCGAGGTCGTTCCGCGGATGTTGAAGCTAGGTGATTGCGTCGGCTTACCGTCGAACATGCGGATGTTCAGGTTAGGAACCGCTCCCACGAGCCCCTGAGCGATATTAGGGATCGGCCGGTTTTGAAATACTTCCTGCCCAACCTGGTCCACCGCTCCTGTGAGGTTGACTTTTTTCTGCGTTCCATAACCTACGACCACCACTTCGTTAAGTGATTTGCTATCAGCCACAAGCTGTACATCGATAATGCTCCTCGTTCCTGCTTCCAGCTCCTGAGTAAGAAAGCCTACATATGAAAAAACCAAGGTAGCGCCGGCGTCCGGAATGTCCAGACTGTAAGCTCCATTTGCATCCGTTACCGTACCCGTTTGACTTCCCTTGATAATTACGTTTACGCCCGGCAACCCTCCCGGCGTAGCGCCATCTGTAACTTTTCCGGTAATTTTCCGATCGGCTTTTACAGCACCGACATGCAGTTCTGCGATTAACGGGGCGAAGGCGTTCCTTTCGTTTGCGGGCGACTTCGCCAGGCCCGGGCCGCCTACCAGGGCCACCAGGGCAAAGCCGACAAGCGACTTGGGTAAGTTGTTCCCAAAGGGATTCAACCCGTACTTGTAGTTGTAAGACATAAGGGTGAATTGGTTATGTGAGAAAATTGAAGACAGATGAGATTAATCCTATTTTTAAGGTCTGCACAAGCAGTGGCGTCGATATGTCACAGCATCGCATTTGTAGCGATTGTACATCGGAAGGCCATTAATTCTGCCCGCCATCGGGTTTTGACGTCGCAAAATTGAGCAATTCTGAAAAGAACTGCTTCCTGAAAAAGCCTATTTAACAATTTCATAATTTAGTTACTTATACATAACCAAAAGACGAATTAATAGGACTATACTTTCAAAAAATAAGATTTTTGATGTATTGCTTTAGAAAGAAGCGCAAAAGGAGATTTTGAAGGAAATGTCATAAGTGACAATTCCAGCGTGTCATGGATCCACGCCGGATACATGCATTAAAGGACTAGTTCCAACTTTCGGGTTTCGCCGGAATGCAATCCACAAAGCGGATGTCCTTGGGCGTTCCTTCTTCGACCTGCATGTGGATCCGGTTGTCGGGGGTTTTGAACTGTACCTTTTCAAAAAGAACATTGCGGACGCCGAGCGAACGCATGAGCGTGTCGGTGATGTGCAGGGTTGCATTACGGATGGTAATACCGGTTGCGTCGCTGGCTTTGAATGCACCTTTACTATGCACTTCGGCATTATCAATGAGCAGATTACTTGCCGGGGATTCGGGGATGCCGGTAATGTCTATGAACACGCGGGCTTTTTCAATAAGAACCGTTTTGACTGTGATGTTCCTGTATGCAGGCGTGAGGCGGTCGACGGCGCGTACGGGCAGACGGTCGGCGAGCTCGCCAACATATTGCCTGCTGCCAAGCATATCAAACTTGATCGCGTCCCCACGCAGGTTCATGCGAATGCGCTCGTATATGAGGTTATCCCCGCCACCGGCGCGGGAGCGACGTGTTTTGAAGCGGATACCGGTGTCGGTGTCGTCAAATACGGTGTCATGAACATATAAATTACGGATCATGCCCGCCGTTTCGCTGCCGCAGGTAATGCCGCCATGGCCTTCGCGGGCGAGACAATATCGGATCACCACGTTCTCCGTCGGCTTGTTTACGCGGATACCGTCTTCCCCGCGGCCGGCTTTAATGGTGAAACAATCGTCGCCACAACTCAGCGTACAATATTCGATCAACACATTCCGTGACGATTCAATGTCGATCCCGTCGCCACGCGGGATACCGACCGACCGGACGGTGATGCCACGGATAATCACATTGTCGCAATATACAGGTACCACATTCCAGAATGGCGTGTTTTCCAGTGTAATGCCTTCGATATAAACATTTTTACAATTGATAGGTGAAACGAACATCGGCGGAAAAACGAAGGTACCGTTTTCGCCCTCATATACCCTTTCAGCAACCGGTTTGTCAGCTGGCACGACTTTCTCGATCACATCCGTAGTCATAATACGCTTGCGCACGGGCGATCCCGCGGGCGGGCCTACCAGTTTGCCTTTACCGGTAACGGCTATATTTTGTTGTCCGTTTGCATAGATCAGCGCGCCAAGCGACATCAGTTCCACGCCTTCGTTTCTTGTAAAAACCGCAGGAAGGTAATCGGCGATTTCACCGCTGAAATGCAGTTCGGCGCCTTCACTCACGTGCAGGTTTACGTTGCTTTTCAGGTTAATCCTACCGGTTTGCCAGGTCCCTTTCGGTACCAGCACCGTTCCCCCGCCCTTACTGTTCACTTCATCGATCGCTGCCTGGATCATTTTGGTGACTAAAATACCCGCACGAGCTCCTTTTTTGGTGATATCCACCGTCAACGGACGGAACGCGGGCTTCTTGAAGACGGGCATTGGAAAAGGCGCTTTTACCGGCGCAATGTCTGCTGGAAGCCGCTCTGCTCCTACCTCGGCAACTGTTGGTACATTTCGTAAACCTTCATCAGATACCTGTCCATTTACAGCAGTAGCGGACGCCCATAAAATCGGCAACAAAAACAAAAAACGCTTCATAACACAGCAAAAAAACGGAATGCCTTCCCAAGGTTCTAAACTCCGGGAAGGCATTCCGTCTCCGCAACTACTGTTAAAATTTGATTTTTTACCTTCCTTATTTCACTCTCTTCGCTGTGGCATCAAACATGTTCATCAGATTACCCTTCATATTGTCGTCATCCACTTTCGCCAGGTCGATTGTAACGTCGTAGCCCTGGGTAGAAAATGCCATGCTGATCTTCTCGCCATTTTCTTCGACGGAGGTGATCTGGATTTTATCAGCAGTCGGCTCGGCCGGGTTCACAATGTTGCCCGACAGCTTGCCATCGGTGCGTACCAGCTCAGCCACCAGCTTGGAGTCGCCCTGCGGTGTACCTACAACCAGGATTTCCCATTTACCGGCAAAATATTCAGCGGGCGCAGCAGTTTGCGATCGGCTGTTGAATGCAAGGGCAAGCATGCAGAAAATAAAGATAAATGCTGTCTTTCTCATAGTCTTAATTGATAAAATGGATTGGATTGAATTCTCTCTTAGTGATTGGAATTCAAAGGTAAAAAAGATTTTTCCTTATTGTCTACATAAACAGACAATAAATTTTTTACAATTTAATATCTTTGTAATGCAACGCTGTTTTTAGCGTCCAGGCCGTAAGTTTGCCAATGTTTTCAACCCGCATTAACCTGTCGACATGCACCCTCTCAGCGAGCAAGGATATATTGATCAACTTTCTGTCGACTGTGTCATCTTTGGCTATCAAGACAGAAAGCTGAAAGTGCTCGTGCCGCAACTCCGGTTCAAAGGCGGCTTCTGGGCATTACCGAGTGGTTTTGTATACCAGCATGAAGGTGTCGATGAAGCTGCCCAGCGCATTCTTCAGGAGCGGACAGGCATCAGCGATGTGTTCCTGGAACAATTCTGGGTAACCGGCAAGGCGGGCCGCAGCAGCAAGGAGTTCCTGGATAGGTTAATTGAACTGAACCCTTCATTGTTTACGCCGGATCCCGGTGAAGAGTTCAGAAGAGGAGATTACGAATGGTTTACCCGCCGGTTTGTCTCGATCGGGTATTATGCATTGGTTGATATCAGCCATGTTGTGCCGCAGAAGAGCGACCTCGATGCCTTTATCGAATGGTATGACGTGAAAGATTTGCCGGAAATGATCATGGACCACCGCGAGATCGTCGTGCATGCGCTGGAAACGCTGCGGATCACCCTCGACCAGAAACTGAGTGCCTTCAAACTCCTTCCCGAAACTTTTACCATGAAAGACGTGCAGGAGCTGTACGAAACGATTTATGACCGGCCGTTTGCGCGCAACAACTTTCAAAAAAAGATCCTGTCCCTGAATGCGCTTGAACGCCTCGAAAAAAAATATACTGGTGCAGCCAATAAAGCGCCCTACCTGTACAGGCTCCTTCAATAACTTTTTCGCCGGTTTTACCACCGCTCTTCCCACTTCCATTATGCACGGTACAGCATAGAAGAGGCAACGCTTGCAATTTTTTATCGGTCAAAAATGCTGTTAACCCGGTATTTTTCGATAAAATAGCATCAAATAAGTTCTATATCTGCAACTTATTTATTCGATGGGCATGTTGAAGCCACAAGTTTATTTGGCTTGCAAACCGGACACGGCCATTTTCTCAAAACAAACCTTCCGACTGCGTTACGGCGTTAAGCCTGCTTTCGTATCATGCAGCAATATAAAATATTTAACTCATTTTTTTCACCCGGGCGGCTTATGCGAGTTTGGTAGTGATAGTTTGTAAAAATAGTTCTCAGCTGTCTAAAAATAGTGAGAAAACCTTATTTTGGCCTCAGGGCGCAGCTTTTGGTTACTACAATTATTATTACTAATATTCGACAAACGCCCTCCGATACAATACACTAGATGACCCCGATCATAGCGACCATAAATGCTATCCCGGACGACAGTATACCGATTTGTCGTACCAATGCACTGCCTCTTCGGGCGGCACAGGAGGATCTTCCCACGCAGGTAGCTACCTTTTTCCAGGGCTTGTTCGATACAAACCAGTGGCCTGCGAGATGGTATTGTGGCAACTGGAGTGATTTTCACGGTTGGTTGTACATTGTTTCGGACCTGCTGATCTGGAGTGCCTATTTTCTGATCCCGACATTCCTGATCCGGCTTGTATTGATAAGAAAGGACTTCCCGTTTCCAAAAGCGCTATGGATGTTCGGTGCATTCATATTATTCTGCGGGACTACCCATTTTATCGACGCCCTGATGTTTTGGGTGCCTGTTTACCGCCTGAGCGCGCTCGTTCGGTTCATGACCGCCGCTGTCTCGCTTTCTACTGTCTATTACCTTTTCAGGATATTCCCGAATGTACATTTGCTCCGGTCTGTTTCCGACCTGCAGCGTGAGATTGATGAGCGCAAACTGGTCGAAGACAAACTGGCTGAAAGCGAATTCTTGCTGTCAGCCGCCGGGAACGTGGGCAAGCTCGGGGGATGGGAATACGATGTTGCCGAAGAGCAGTATAAATGGACCGGGGCTTGCGGGGCTATTTTTGAGGCCGATGAAAAAGAAATCCGCCACAACCGGGACCTTTTGCGGTTTTTTCCACTGCATTACCAGCTTACATTGCAGGACGCGATCCGGGAAGTGATCCGGACGGGCGACACCTGGGACCACGAATTACATCTGATCACCGGCCATGGAACTCGTAAATGGGTGAGGTTTTCAGCCTCGCCGGTGTACAATGCGCAAAACACAGTAACACGTATCCGGGGTATCATTATGGATATCGACAAGTACAAAACCCTCGAACTGGACCTGAAAAAATCCATTGACCAGATGGCGCAGAAGAACAGCCAGCTGCAAAATTTCACCCACATCCTTTCTCATAACCTCAGAAATCATTCGAGTAACATTTCCCTCCTGACCGATTTTGTGAACGAGTCGGTACTGGACAAGGAAAATGAGGAGATTTTTCAGAAGATCAAGACGGTTTCCCACCACCTGAGCGGCACGCTCGATGATCTTTCGCAGGTAATCAAGATCCGGAACAATCAACTCGAAGGTGAAATACTCAGCATGCGGGCCGTAACCAATGAAGTATTGAGCGTACTGAATGAAAGCATTGAAAAATCTCAGGCAGAGATTGATCTGGACTTCTCCACCGATACCATCGTGTTTCCTCATCTTTATCTGGAAAGCATTCTGATGAACCTGATCACCAACGGTATCAAATATGCAAAAGACAACCAGCCACCGAGCATCAGGCTTCGCTTCTATCGCAACGAAACGAGAGTCAAAGTATTGGAATACAGCGATAAAGGAAAAGGAATTGATCTCGATATGCATGCCGATAAGGTCTTTGGTTTATACAAAACTTTTCACAAGCACGACGAGGCCCACGGCGTAGGTTTGTTTTTAATTAAAAACCAGATAGAAGCCCAGGGCGGCAAAATCCAGGTTTTTAGCCGGGTCAATGTAGGCACCACATTTAAAATCACTTTTAACGAAAATGCTTGAAACAATCTGCGTGATAGATGACGATAAGATCTTCACGTTCCTGCTAAAAAAGATTATTGAAAAGGCAAGTATCGCACGCGAAATCATTTTTTTTGAGAATGGTCGGGATGCCCTCGACTACCTTGCCCAACACCGGGAAGACCAGTTGCGATTGCCCCAGCTAATACTCCTCGATATCAATATGCCGGTCCTCGACGGCTGGCAGTTCTTGCAGGAATATGGCAAACTGAAATGTAAAGTTTCAAGTCCCATTTCGATCTGTGTGATGAGTTCTTCCAGCGAGGAGGGCGACTATCAGCGTGCAATGCATTCGGAACATGTGATGGAGTACCTTCAAAAACCGGTACAGGGACCGCTTCTGACGCAGCTCGCGGAACGCGCATTGAGATTTAATGACCCGAATTAAGGCATTCCTGCTACTTTTGCATCCTTAATCAAAACTTTTCTGCCCTGCCAATCAAGATCCTGATAGCGCCGCTGGACTGGGGACTGGGACACGCGACCCGGTGCATTCCGGTTATCCGTTACCTCCTTGCGAAGGGATGCAGCGTCACCATTGCGGCAGAAGGCCAGGTAGCAACGCTGTTGCACAGCAACTTTCCGTCGCTTCGGATATTGCCCTTGCCCGGTTACAGGATCACTTACAGTCGGCGTGCAGGCGCATTCGTTGCAAAGATACTGATGCAGGTGCCCCGCATTCTTCGCTCCGTTAATAAAGAGCGGCGCTGGCTCCGGGAGCTGCAATCAACTGAAAATTTTGACCTGGTCATCTCGGATAACCGGTATGGCCTCAAAATCCGGGGCACTTACTCGGTGATCATGACGCATCAGTTACAGATCCTGACCGGATCAGGGGCTTTGGCGGACCGAATCGTTCGAAAACTGCACTACCGGCAGCTCGAAAAATTCGATGAATGCTGGGTTGTGGACCATGCCGGTTCCACCGGGCTGGCCGGAGCACTTTCCCATCCCGACCATCTGCCCTCGAATGCGCATTACATTGGCCCATTATCGCAACTGGAAACAAAAAGGGAGCATTCAACACCATCTGACGGCGAGATACTGGTGCTTCTGTCAGGGCCAGAGCCCATGCGCCGCATATTTGAACAGAAAATACTTCATCAGGCCGCAGCGCTAAAACAGTACCAATTCACGATCATTGCCGGTAACCCGTCTGGTTCTTCGCCGACTCAACTTCCTGAGCACGTACATTACTATACGCATGCGAATGCTGGCGAATTAGGCCCGTTACTTGCAAAAGCGCCCATTGTGATTTGCAGAAGCGGCTATTCGACATTAATGGATCTGGCGGTTATGGGCAAGAAAGCTTTACTGGTGCCTACGCCGGGACAGTCGGAGCAGGAATATCTCGCCAAAAGCCTCCATGCACGGCAAATTGTCCCCTATCAAAATGAAGTGCAATTAGATCTTGAAAAGGGCATTGCAGAGGCGTCGCAATGGCCTGGATTTTCAAAAGCTACCCCCGATGGAGATGCGATGCATGCAGTTATAGACCGGCTTTTGGAAGCGCTTGCGGGACAATTGTAAAAGGTTCAACAATGCAAATAGTCGTGATTTCAATTGTACGATCTTTGCACCTTTTTGACTTTATTTTACATTTGTATTGAGAACTATAATCGCTAGAAACGAATTTGGGCCGAATTTTATCATTCCACTCATGAAAAAGCACATATACCTGTTAATCAACATTATACTTATTTCTCTTGCCGCGCAAGAGGCCAACGCACAGGGGTGCGTTGCGATACGAGGGACCGGCGGCGCCTGTATGCTCGCTCATGCCGACAGCTCCGATCACCAGCAATGGATCCTGACCACCAGTGCGAGGTATTTCAAATCGTTCCGCCATTTTTCGGGTACAGAGGAAAACAAGGAACGTTTGAAACAACAGACCGAGGTAATTAATCATACCGCTTCGATTGACTTCAACCTTACCCGCATTCTTAATGACCGTTGGTCTATCATGATCGACCTTCCGATCATTTCTAACGCACGTTCTTCATTGTACGAGCACGGCCTGGTGAATGGGTCTAACAAGTTCAACCAAAGGCATAGCATGCAGTCCTTCGGCATCGGTGACCTGCGCATTGCCGCTTATCACTGGCTTTTCAATCCTAAAAGAAGTACCCGCGGGAATGTGCAACTGGGACTTGGCATTAAACTTCCTACCGGCGATTACAAATATGAAGACTACTGGTACAATGTTGGCCCAAACGGTGGCAAGGAACTGCGCACGGTTGACCAGTCTATCCAGCTTGGAGACGGCGGCACTGGCTTCACTGCAGAACTGAATGCTTATTATAACCTGGTCCAAAACTTTGGCGTGTATGGTAACTTCTACTACCTCGTTAACCCGCGTGAGCAAAACGGGGTCCGTACTTATCGCGAAACGTTGACGCCCAGGCTTGCCAACGAGGCAATCATGAGTGTTCCCGACCAATATATGGCGCGCGGCGGGTTCAGCTATTCACTCAACACGCTTGTTCATGGATTGTCTATTGCCGCAGGTGCCCGGTTGGAAGGCATTCCTGTACATGATATCGTAGGTGGCAGCGGCGATTTCCGCAGGCCGGGTTATGTGTGGAGTATTGAGCCGGGCATCAATTATTCTGGCAAAAAGTTCAGTTTTTTTGTAACTGTGCCTGTTGCTTTCGTGCGTAACCGTACGCAAAGCGTAACCGACAAGGAAAATTCTGTTAAGACCAACACTTTTGTTCGTGGAGATGCTGCATTCGCAGATTATTCCGTGAATGCAGGTGTTTCCTTCAAGTTTTAAAACCTGAAAATATCCCGAAGTTGTCCTTACCGGATGCTTCGGGATATTAGTTTAAACTGTTCTAACGGCCTGATACCGGAAGCCCGCTAGGGACTTTCCCGGGGATGGTTTTATCAAAAGAGTCGTCGTTCAATGCATTCAGGAATTCTACTATCCGGTCGATGTCTTTGAATTTTACATTTAGATCATTGATGAGCGTGTCCATTTGATACATTTCGACTTTTGGGTTTTCTATTTTTCCTCCTGCTAGATCTTCATAAAAGAGCAACACCTGGTCCAGCGTTTTGAATGCCCCACTATGCATATATGGCCCTGTGTATCGCAGGTTACGCAAGGTAGGCGTGCGGAACCCGTAATTTTTATCGCCTCCCGTATCGCTCTCGCCGCGGTTAGGCGTGTCGGGGACGCCCAGTGTGTGCAATTTAAAATCCGAGAACATCGGGCCTGAGTGACATTTGGCACAACCGGCTTTCAGAAACAGGTTCAGCCCTTCTTTTTCACCGGTAGTAAGCGCACTGCTGTCGCCACGCATGTACTGATCGAACCGGGAGTTGTTGGCGATCAATGTCCGTTCGTAAGCGGCAATGGCTTTGGCAAGATTGTTGGGATTGACAGGTTCAGTATCCCCATTGAATGCGGTGGCAAACAGTCTTCGGTATTCAGGAATCGCTTTCAGCCGTGTCACAACTTCGTCCACTACCCTATCCTCTTGATAACCGTGCCCACGCATTTCTTCAAATGTTTTGATCGGGAATAGCGCCTGTTCTTCAAGGCTTTTAGCTCGCGAATCCCAGAACATGGCCGCAGATTCGGGATGATAGGGTTCATCGTTCTTAATGCTGTTGAACGCCGCGTTCAGTATGCTCTGGGAGTTTCTTTTGACAAATGGAATATCGTTCGGATTCTGAAAAAAGCGCTTCGAACCGCGGCCAACGCCGTTTACACCAATGGAGGTTTCCAAAAACTCGGCATAGCTGAATTCCGGCTGGTGACAGGTTGCGCACGCCACATCCTTATTCCCCGCTAGGATCGGGTCGAAAAACAATAATCGCCCGAGCTGGACTTTTTCCGATGTCGTTGCATTATCTGCCGGGTCGGTAACGGCCCGGGGCAATGCCCCCAAATCCGCGATAGTCTCCGTTTTCGGCTTCTTTTTTGCTTCCTTCTTCTTCTCTCCGCACGACCACCCTGCCAGCAGCAAAACGGCCCAAACCGGAAAAAAGCACCTCCAATAATTCAATAATTTAAACATAACTCCAACTCCGAAACGCAACACATTACTCTATTCTAAGACAGCGTCCGTCCTGTTTTAACCATAAGCCGTCGAAAATTCCAGAAAAAGCCCTGAAACTGAGCTGATATCGACAATTTGTTTTCCGACTACCTCCGGCTGCGAACCGAACGAAGCGACTTATTTGTTCGACAGTGACAAACTGAACTCAAATGGACACTTTCTTTAAAACGATGGAATCGCCTGTGGGTAGGCTTACCCTCGTCGCAAGCGACAAGGGGCTCCGCGCGGTGCTTTGGGAAAGGGACAATCCGGAACGCGCCGCAGTGGATTACGGCCAAAAGGACAATACACACCCTGTTTTGGTCGAAACCGAAAAACAACTGCAAGAGTATTTCGCTAAAAAACGCAGGACATTCTCTTTGGAACTGGATTTTGTCGGCAGCGATTTTCAGAAACAGGTCTGGGAAGCTCTGCTTACGATCCCTTTCGGCGAAACGCGTTCCTACGGCGATATTGCCCGACAAATCGGCGACCCCGGGGCTGCGAGGGCCGTGGGAGGTGCTGCTAACAGGAACCCTATCTCCATTATTGCTCCTTGTCACCGGGTTGTGGGCGCTACTGGCAAACTAGTCGGTTTTGGCGGAGGACTTGCGAATAAAGCCATTCTGCTAGGCCTGGAAGCACCTTTCAGGCAAGCTACGATTTTTGATCAGGACTGATGCGATTGGATTCAAACTGAAAATTATTTTTATCTTTGCATCATTAGTAACCAAAAGGAACATCAAGTGTAAGATCATATTTCTTTCAGGAAAATAAATGAAAGCGACCATCAGGGTTGCTCCAATTATTCATTCTCAAAAGAAACAGATCATGCTTTTTCTTCAAGGTGTTACCTACGCACACCCTAACCGGGACGTGCTCTTTGTTGATATAAACCTCACCATCAACAAATCAGACAAAATCGCTTTAATTGGCAATAATGGCACGGGAAAATCGACCCTGCTGAAAATACTTGCCGAGCATTTGAAACCTTCGGCGGGCACTGTTCATACCGACGCAAATCCCTATTATGTGCCTCAGCATTTCGGCCAGTTCAACGACAGGACGGTGGCGGAAGCATTGGGCGTTCACGACAAATTGCTGGCGCTCAGGGAAATTCTGGCCGGACATTTAACCGACATTAACCTCGAACTGCTCGACGACGATTGGGGCATTGAGGAGCGTTGCCAGGAGACATTCGCGCATTGGCGGCTTCACGGACTGGATCTTGCACAAAAAATGGGTTCCCTGAGCGGAGGGCAAAAAACGAAGGTCTTCCTGGCGGGGATTCATATCCACGAGCCGGAGATTGTGCTGCTCGACGAGCCCAGCAACCATCTCGACGACGACGCGCGAAAACTGCTATACGATTACATTCGCACGACCAACGATACGCTTGTCATCGTAAGCCACGACCGGGAGCTGCTGAACCTGCCCGACATGGTTTTTGAGCTTACCAAACGTGGCATTACCGTTTACGGCGGCAATTATGATTTTTATGCCGAACAGAAAATGATCGAAAACGAGGCGCTGAACAATGACCTGAAAAGCAAAGAAAAGGCGCTACGGAAGGCAAAGGAAGTAGAAAGGGAGGCGATGGAGCGGCAGCAGAAGCTGGACTCCCGCGGGAAAAAGAAGCAGGAAAAGGCGGGGCTCCCTACCATCGTAATGAATGCATTTAAAAACAATGCAGAAAAAAGTACCGCCCGCATGAAGGGCGTCCATGCCGAGAAGGTGGGCGGCATAGCACAGGAACTCAGCACACTCCGCAGCGAATTGCCTGATGCGGATAAAATGAAGGTCGATTTTGACAACTCGTCGCTACACCATGGTAAAATTTTGGTGACGGGCGAAAACATTCATTTCAGCTACCACGAACAGCCGCTTTGGCATGAACCGCTCAACTTCCGGGTCATCAGTGGCGACCGTATCGCGATCAAAGGTCCGAATGGTTCAGGGAAGAGTACATTGATACAAATCCTGCTCGGTAACCTGCAACCGACAGCCGGCACGATTGAACGCGCTCATTTCAGTTCCATTTATATTGACCAGGATTATTCATTGCTCGACAACAGCCTGACCGTTTACGAACAGGCCCAGCTATTCAACACCGGCGCTTTGCAGGAACACGAAGTAAAAACCCGCTTAAACCGGTTCCTGTTCACAAAAGCATACTGGGACAAGCCGTGCGGCGTGCTGAGCGGAGGAGAAAAAATGCGTTTGCTGCTTTGCGCCCTGTCGATAGGCAACCAGGCCCCCGACATGATCGTGCTCGACGAACCGACTAACAATCTGGATATGCAGAATACTGCTATCCTGACCGACGCGATCATCGGCTACCGAGGCACGCTGGTTGCTGTTTCGCACGACAAGCATTTCCTGAATCAGATCCGGACCGAAAAAACGATCTCGATCCGTTAATGGATGGCGAGGCTTTTCTCGTCCGCTCCTTTGCTGAATTCTTTCGTTTTTTGCGCCTTCGACAGGTCGGTATGCTGCATGGTAATGGCTTTACTGCGTGCCCCGTTCACCGAGATTAACGTCTCGCTGTGATCGTTATATTGGATGTTGTCAAAACTGAGACCGGTCCCGTTGTCAATCAATATGACCGGTTTCGTGTGTTTTGTCAGCAATTTCACATTCTTGAAACGGATCTGATCGGCGTCGGTAAGTTCCATGCCGGTTTCAGCGGTGAGCACCATATTCTCCATTACAATATTCCTGACAGGCATTTCGGGCAGGCCTCTCACAAAAACCCCTTTGGTAGCGCCATTGCAAACGATATTCTCAAAATGCATATCCCTGAAAACAGGCGTGCCTTCATTAACCACTTCCCGCATATCACGCTCGCCGTCCGTCGCAAACTTCACAAAGTAATACAGGTCGAAGAAAACCGCTTCCTGGGCAATGTCTTTCATATAAATATCCTTGGCAAAAATTTTCTCTACCACTCCTCCACGACCTCTTACCGACTTGAAACGCAATCCTTTATCAGTACCCATAAAGGTGCAGTTACGCACAAAGATGTTACGCGCACCGCCGCTCATTTCGCTTCCGACCACAAAGCCGCCGTGTCCGTTATAAACTGTATTGTTCTGTATCACACCATTTTCGGTAGGCATTCCGCGCTTTCTCCCTTCCTCGTCTTTCCCTGATTTAATGCAGATCGCGTCATCGCCCACGTCGAGCGTGCAACCTTCGATCAGGAAGTTTTTGCAGGATTCGATATCCATTCCGTCGCCATTATGGGCATATTCCGGGTTTTTCACGCGCACGTTACGGATCGTCAGGTCCTGGCACATCAGCGGATGAATGCACCAGGCAGCTGAATTTTGAAAGGTAACCCCTTCCAGCAATACTTTTTTGCAATTGTTGAACACAATGAGGTTCGGACGAAGGAAATCCTTCATATCGGCAAAATCGGCGGGGGATTTTCCGG
The DNA here is from genome assembly GCF_023667495.1 of Dyadobacter sp. MSC1_007. GTDB lineage: Bacteria > Bacteroidota > Bacteroidia > Cytophagales > Spirosomataceae > Dyadobacter. Next base: position 285,305 of record NZ_JAMOZL010000012.1, on the reverse strand, counting down.
GGGTAAGCAGCATGCTTTTATTCTCCGTACTGGCCTTTTTAAACTGTTCGCTGGGGTACCAGGTCTTGCCGTCGTCTTTCAGCACGCCTCCCGACGCTACCTTTTCCTTCCATTGGCTCTCGGTAAGCTGACCCCTATGCACCGCTCTCCACACGTCGCCGTTCCCATCCACAATTCCTTTACCGGTAATGGCCACATTTTCCAGCTTTAATCCCGAAATCGGCGATTGGTTCCGGGCAGCACTTTTTCCTTCATAAAACCCTTCGGTAAGCGCATATTGCGACTTATCGGTTGTGAAAAGCAGCGTCGCCGCTTCGCTAAGATGCAGGTTTACATTGCTTTTCATCACCACGGGCCCGGTCATCCATAATCCCTGGGGAATGAGCACAACCCCGCCGCCTTTCTTGTTGCAAGCATCGATCGCCTGGTTGATGGCCTGGGTATTGAGGGTGTGACCGTCGGGTTTTGCGCCGAAAGCGGTAATACGGACAGTGTCGCGCCTGAATACAGGCTGCTGCACTTTTGGAAGGTTTTTCCAGCTGTATTCGGTTTGCGCTTCTGCATTCAGAAAGCTGAAAGCGGCAAGGGTAATTTTTGCAAGGTTTTTGATAGTCATCATTTTGGAAGTCTTCCTGCCGGTAAACAGCAGGAAGACGTATTTAGTGGTTATTTATTATTGATAGCCTGCATTCTGGTTAAATTCACTCTTGTTCACCACCGCGTCGAGCTGCGTTTGCGGAATCGGGCGCACGATATGGTGTTCCTGTACGTTGATTGCATTGTCAGGATTGTGTTTCTTGATACGTTCCGTGAGCTTTCCTGTTCGTTTCAGGTCAAACCACCGCAGTTGCTCTCCCGCCAGCTCGCGGGCACGCTCGTCGAGGATAAAGTCGAGGGTAATATCGGCCGGCTTGACCAGCATTGCGGCTGTTTTACCAGGCTTGGAAGCGCGGGTGCGCAATACATTGATATGCTCTGCGGCAGCGGCAACATTCCCCAGCTGCATTTGCGCTTCGGCAGCGATCAGGTACACTTCGGCGAGCCGGATTACAAATACGTCCCGTGCACTTTGTGCTTCGTTTAAACTGGCCCGCGTCGGGTCCATAAACTTGGAAAGCGTTGGATACCGCAAATTGTCTTTCACCGTTCCGTCCGCCAGATATATTTTCGAGCGGTCATAAGTCTGGTATTTCTTCGATACTTCCACCGCGTCCGGAACGTCCTTTCTGGTGCAATAAACGGCCGTATCGCCTTTACTAATTCCAGCGGGCAGGGATGCGGAATTGGCATACCAGGCTTCCATAAAGCTGCCTTCGTAACGTGCGTCGTTGTCCGAATACAGGTCCAGCAGGAACCGCGTCGGCATATAACGGTTGAATGGACGACCGTTTGTAAGGTCACGGATCATGCCAGGCCGGTCGTCGTACTTCATCAGGAAAAGCAAATGTGCATTGTTGCTTCCCCGGCTGTGACCATATGGATTGAATGTGGTATTTGCCAAGTCGTTAATGGCCAGGTTACTGGAATAATCGACAGCATAGATCACCTCTTTGGATTTTTGGTTGCTCATCTTCCACAGGTCGGCAAAATTCGCTTCGAGCTTATAGCCATAATTGCCTTTGATGACAGCTTCCGCCATTTCCAGCGCTTCTTTGTTCATTCCGCGGGTAAGGTACATTCTGGCCAGAAAAGCCTGTGCGGCACCTTTGGTAACGCGGCCATATTGCGGCTGTGTGGCAGGAAGGTTGGTTACCGCTATTTTCAGGTCTTCAAAAATCAGGTTGTAAAATGTTTCCACCGGCGTTTTGTTGGCTGTCGTGACGATGCCGCTGGTTTCAGTGGTGGTGAAATGCACACCACCCCAGGTTTCCACGATATGCCAGTAATAAAAGGCCCTCAGGAACCTCAGTTCGCCTTCCCTCACCGGACGCAAGGCATCCGAAAGACCCGCGTCGGCAATCCGGTTGATCCCGCCATTGCACAAATTGATAGCCGCATAAAACTCTCGCCATTCGTTGGTAAGGGCTGCATTGCTTCCCTGAAGGTTTAGATATTGGGTCAGATCGCGGTACACTTCACCAGCACCACTGGTCCAGATATCGGTCCCGGTTTCGGCTATATTGTAGCCTTCTTCCTTCCCATACCACCACCGCTGGTAGGAATAAGCTCCATTCACAAGAGTTTCAAAGCCCTCGGGCGTGGTAAACACCGTTTCGGAAGTAAGCCCCGACGGGTTATATTCTTCCAATGTATTTTCGCAGGAATTGAGCGTCAGCAGGAACATAGACAGTAACCCCGCTTTCAAAAATATTCGTTTCATAATGCTTTGGTTTTGAAGGGTTACAGATTCATATTAATACCGAATACAAACAGCTTGGTCATCGGGAAATTCTCCGAACCGCCGCGTTCCGGGTCATATTCCAGCTTTGTGAATGTCGCCAGGTTCTTTGCGGTGGCATAGATGCGCATTCCACGCACCACTTTCCAGTTGAACTTGCTCGTAGGCAGGTTGTATGCCAGCGTCACATTGCGCAATCGCGCGTATGAACCGTTCTGGTAACCAAGGGTCGAAAGGTATTTCAGCCCCGCATTCTTGTTTGGTCGCGGGTAATCGTTGGTAGGGTTTTCCGGCGTCCAGTAATCGAGGCCGGCGGTGCTGTTTCCAACGCCCTGCTGATCGAAACGAGCATAGCGGTCGGAGTTGATCATCGAGCCTATTCTCGCATAAAGCATGATATTCAGGTCAAATCCTTTGTATTTAAATGTATTATCAAATCCACCGCTCCATTTAGGCCGGGGGCTGCCCAGGATTACCCGGTCATTCACGGCGTCGATCTTGCCATCGCTATTCTGGTCTTTAACCTTGATCTCCCCCGGAAGCTGCGTTGGAGAAAGCGCGCGGGCTGCTTCGGCTTCCGAAGACTGCCAGATTCCAAGCTTCTCATAATCATAATAAACGGTGATCGGACTGCCGATAAACCAGCCGTTTCCAATGTCGTTTCCTTCCGTGACCAGCTCAGTAATCTCTTCTTTGTTTTTTGTAAAAGTCAGATTAGACGTCCAGGTGAAATCCTGCGTGCGCACATTGGTGCTCGCAATGGCTATTTCCACGCCGCGGTTACGGGTTTTACCGATGTTCTGCTTCACGGTGGTGACGCCGGTCGTGGGAGGCAATCCACGGTTCAAAAGCAGGTCGGATGTTCTCGTATCATAATAATCGACGGCTGCATTGATACGGCCATCGAAGAGCCCGAAATCGATTCCAAGGTTTTTGGTAGCAGAAAGCTCCCATCCCAGTTGGGCATTACCCACATTGCGGGAGAAAGTGTAAGCGGGATAAGGCACCTCATCAAAACCGAATGCAATGCGGGTAAGGGTCGTTTGCGTCGCATAAGGACCCGAAGGATCATTTCCGGCGACACCATAGCTAACCCGGAGTTTCAGATCGCTGAGTGGTTTTACATTCTTCATGAACTCCTCATCGATAATCCGCCAGGCAAATGCGGCAGAAGGGAAAAATGTCCATTTATTGCCTGCTGCCAGCTTGGAAGAACCGTCTTTACGGGCGGTTAAAGTCAGCAAATAGCGTTCTCTGAAACCATAATTAACCCTGGCCGCGAACGATACGAGGTTATTTTTGGAATAAGCAGAATTGATCTTGATCTCCTCGGTAGCGCTGCCCAGCGAATAGAAAAGCTGCGACGGGATCAACTGGTTTACGCCCGAAGCCGATGCATTATCCGAAGTAGTTGCCAGCGAACTCCCGATCCCCGTGAAAGTCAGGTTGTGCCGACCAAAACTTTTCTGATAAGTAACCACATTCTCCCAGTTGATCGTCCTGCCGTTGGAAGTATTATAGGTTGCCAATGATTTTCCTGTCAGCGACCTGTCAATGGATTTGGGTGAAGAATAGGCCCCGTTCCTGGAAGCCGAGAGATTAACCCCCAACGTGCTCCTAAGCGTCAGGCCTTTCATCGGCGTTATTTCCACGTAACCGTTTGTAAGTATGCGGGTAGTGAGAATATTGTTCTTAAATACATTAGGCTGCTCGTCGGACAACGGGTTGGCTGTCTGACCGTCCAACATCAGGAAATTGAAATTGCCCTTATCATCATAAAGTGAACCTAGCGGACTGATCTTATTAGCCTGGTTGAGCGGATCGCGGCGCACGTCCTGGTTATAAAACGTCAACTGACTTTGCAGGCCGATTTTCATCCAGTCGGTAAGTGTGTAATCGACGTTAAGCCTCGCCGTGTAGCGTTTCATTTCGTCGAGTTTCAGGATTCCTTTTTCATTGAAATAATCCACAGAAACATAAGATTTCAGTCTTTCCGAGCCAGCGCGGAAGCCTACCTGGTAGTTTTGCTGGAAACCAGGATGGATCAGTTCCTTCTGATAATCAGTCCAAATGCCTTTTTGCAATGCATCATATTCAGCAACATTGGTAAAAATAGCCGGGTCATCCGCCGGACTGTTCCAAACGCCCGCAGCACGCCACGCTTCTCTTTTAAAATCCCTGAACCCATTAATATCCATTGCCTTCGGATACATGGTCACCTGTGATATACCCGCATAGGAGTTAAAGGAAATGTCCGGCCGACCGGTTTTCCCTTTTTTGGTGGTAATTAATATAACCCCGTTCGCACCTCTGGAACCGTAAATGGCGATCGATGAAGCGTCTTTAAGCACTTCCATTGATTCGATATCATTGGAATTGATGTCTGCAAGATCGCCGTATTGCACGCCGTCGACGATAATCAGCGGCGAGTTGTTACCACCTATCGAGCGGTTTCCGCGAATGGTAATGTTCACGCCAGCGCCCGCCTGCCCGCTGCTGCGGGTAATGTCCGCCCCGGCTATCTTTCCCTGCACGGCATCCAACACGTTCGCGGAAGGCACTTCTTTCAGCTGCTCGCTTTTGAGCTGTACCACCGAACCAGTCAGGTCGCGTTTACGCACTGCTCCATAACCGATCACGACCACTTCTTCCAGTGCGCTCACGTCGGGTTTCATCGCGACATTGATGATGGTTTGCCCGCCGACCGGCACGTCCTGACTTTGATAGCCTACAAATGAAAACGTCAATATTGCATTGTTATCCTCCGGCACGGTGAGGCTGTATTTGCCTTGTCCGTCGGTCGAAGTTCCGCGGTTGGTACCTTTCAGCACCACGCTCACGCCGGGTAATATAGCATTCTTCTCGTCGGTGAGCACACCGGTAATGGTGCGATCGGCTGGTGCCGGAGCAGGAATGGCGGATTGCTCTTTACTAATCGTTTCCAACACGATCTGTCCTCCTACTACGCGGTAAGTCAGGTCCAGCGGCGCCAGCAAGTCGTCCAAAAGTGCGTCGAGCCGCTTTTTGGTAGCATCCACCGACACATTGCGACTTACATTAATTCTTTCGGAGCTGTAAACAATCCGCGCTTTGGTCTGCTTTTCAATGGTATTAAGCACTTTTTCGAAACGCTCGTTCCTGACTTTCAGGGTTACGAGCCTGGACATCACGTCCTGCTGCCGCAATGCGCCCGCCAGGGATCCGGTCGCGCCATGTAGGATCAGGCACAGGATTGCTAGCCACATCATCGGCTTTCTGATGGTGCCGGAACGGAGCCGACCGGTAAGGAAAGCGGAGGGTAAAGGTTCTGTTTTTTTCATACCTTTAAGTGTTTTATTGAATGGACATTTGATAAAATTGAATTGCTCGCGCTGGTCCATGTTCGCTGCATGGCCAGCGTTTTTCATTGATTTGTATTAAGTTTTCATAGGTGATGATTTGTGGTTGACTGACTTCGCCTGCATCGCCTGGCATCCTTCACCGGAAATAACTATCACCCCGTTTTCAATCCGGTAACGGGCATTGAGGGCAGCGCAAATAATGTCCAGCTGGATGAAAAGTGGCTGGCCGCTGAGGTCGGCAGTAAGTGGGCAATACAGGATCTGCCGGTTTTTGGCGCGGACTTCAATTCCCCAGGCGCTGGTAATGTGTGCAGCAACGGTCGAAAGCGGCTCGTTTCTAAACTGGAATGAAATGGTTTCGTCGAGCAAACGGGGACTATCAACAAGTCCGGAAGCAAATGTTCCGGAGGCAGGATCGAAAGTAGCCTGGTGATTGGGCGTCAACATCACCGGCTCGGCGGGCTTTGCATTTTTCTGTGTGGCCGCCACCACGGAAACCAGTCCGGTTACTACTTCTACCTTTGTTTTTGGTGTTTTTGAATCGACATAAAAGCTGGTACCCAGCACCCTGGTTATCGTTTGGCCGGAATGGACGTAGAATGGCTTATTGGGGTTTTTCCGGATCTTGAAGAAGCCTTTTCCTTTGAGCACCACAACCCTGCGACCACTTTCAAAATGTTCCGGAAACGACAAAACGCTGTTGGGAGATAGCTCGACGGTGCTGCTGTCTTCCAGTGTAATAGCCAGAGGCATGCTTCCGTTGTTGCGTTTTTCAACCCAAGAGCTGCCTGCCACATTGTTTCCGTCGTTGAAAATATTTTTCAAACGATCGCCGAACCCAAACCATGTTAACAATACGAGCGCTGCTGCAATGCTGCTCCATCTTAATATGAGCCTCCGTAGCGGGACGACCCGTGTGGTTTCGAATGCCTCGGCGTCCACTTTATCCTGCATTCCCGCCCATATCCTTTCATGCATTCCGTCCAGTTCCGCATTCGTAATGTCGGGGGTCGGTTCGGTGCCGGTCAATGCAAACCAATACTCAACCAGCTCTTTTTCCTGTTGCGTGCATTTTCCTTCCTGGTATTTGATGAGTAGCGCTGCGAATTTATCCCGGCCCATTATCCCGATAACTTAATGATGTGACTTCACCATATAGTCAACGAGTACGGATACTTCCGCAAAATTTTTTAAATAATATTCAAAAAATGCTACGCATCAGAGACATTATTTAAAAACATCTTTCTTTTATCCTAATACAAAAAAATCAGAGATGGCAATGGAGGGATTTTCAAAAATAGTCTTTCAAGTAAGAGCGGAGTGCCCTTACGACCAGCATCAGGTGATGCTCCACTGTCCGCTGGGGCATATTGATCTCGCAGGATATTTCTTTGGTCGACCTGTGTTCGAAGCGGTGAAGGCGGAATATTTGCTGGGCCTTTTCGGGGAATTGCCTCAGCCGGTCTTCTATATTGTTCATAAGCTCTGCCACATTCAGGTCATCATCAGCCCCGCAATCTGCATAGGGCGATTCAAACTGGGCGTAGCTGCTTACATACTTTTCATGAACCATCGCCGATCTGAGGTGGTTAATGCAAGAATACTTTACGCAGGTAACCAGGTAAGCTTCCAGGTTATCGACCCGGAGCGATGCACGGCGTTCCCATAGTTTCAGAAAAACATCCTGCACAATCCCTTCCACCACATCGCGGTCGTCACATTTACTGAGCCCAATCATGATCATTTTTTTGCCATACCGCTGGTAAATCTCCCGGAACGCAGCGGCATCGTCCGCAGGCAGTGCCGCGACGAGCTTTTGATCCGGTACAGATTGATATTTCATGCGGCTATGGTGTCGGATTATGCGGGAAGGTTTTTGACAAGAAAATATAACTATTCCGATACGAGTCAATTCGCGTTCGGGTCGTGGGAAGTTAATTTGAATGGATTTCCGATGGTGAGCAATGCATCGCCGCAATTTTTTTACGCAGACGTTGCCGGGAACGTTGCCATCCGTGGATTCTTGATTTTAAAATTCACTTTATTAACAAAAAAACAGATCCCGGGCGGCCGCTCAGGATCTGTCGTTTTGAAATATTACAAGATAAGTTTGTGCTAATCGATAAAAATAAGGCCTATTATACAGTCTTTTACACTAACCTGCCAATCTGGACGGTGGCACTCCGTACATCTTCTTGAAGGCAAATGAAAAGTGCGATAGGTCTTCAAAACCGATTTCGAGATAGACATCCGAAGGCATCCTGCCCTTCTCCTTAATGAGGTAATGCGCCTCCCGCAGCCTTCGCTGCTGCAACCACTTACTCGGAGAGGTGTGGAAAATGTTTTCAAAGTCTCGTTTAAAAGTTGCGAGACTGCGGCCCGTTAGATATGCAAACCGGTTCAGCTGCACATTGAAATGGAAGTTTTTATTCATGAATGCTTCCAGGTCGATCTTTCCAGGTTCGCTGAAATCGAATAGTATGTCCTTCATCTCGGGTTTGGATTGGAGGAGTAACATAATCGCTTCCCGCAGTTTCAGTGCTTGCAGTGCATCGTTCACCAGATTATCGTGCTGGATATAGGGCAGCAGCGAATCCATATAACTCTTCAAAAGTGGCCCGCCAGCCAACGGGATCACCGCGCCATGCAATGTATTATCGTGTCCAGCCTTATACCCGAATTCCATACCGAAATCCCGCAATGTCGCCTCGTCCAGGTAAATCGAAACAGACTCGAAAGTACCTCCTGCCGGCGGCTGTTTGATAAATTTCACCAGCTGGTTCCGCCTGATGAACCGGAAATCGCCCGGACGGAAAACGTATTCGTGATCGCCGTCATTCAACGTGAGCGTCCCGGAAAGCTGGTAGCTTAAAACATGCTCTGAAGTAAATTGCTCGCCCTCCCGGTTGCGGGTGAAATAACAGGAGTAGGCGATAGACGGTAGCTGCTTATTCGGTTTCAAATCGGCCATCGACAAATTTACAAATGTTACTGTTCTTTTCTGACAACTCCATTGGTATACCATTTACCCTGCTGCGTGCCTAGAAAACCCTCCGATTCGTCATGGTCAGTCGACAGGCTGACATCCATCCATTCCTCCATTTCGGCCTGGCGGATCTCATTGGCGCTTTTCAGAATACCGATCGCTTCGCTACCGAGCACCAAATGCACTGGCGGAGCCGGGTGCGAAGCAAGTTCGAGCATGGCAATTGCCGCTTTGTCCGGGTCGCCTACCGGTACGAAGTTTCCGCCTTTGAAAAAATCCGAACGCTGTTTCACCATTTCATAACCCTCGATATCACGTGCATAGGTCATGGATGCACCCGCCCAGTCGGTGCGGAAGCCGCCAGGTTCTACGCTGGTAATATAAATGCCCAGCGGCCCTACCTCTTTTGCCAATGATTCGGTAAAACCTCCAAGCCCGAATTTAGCAGCCTGATACATTGTCAGTCCCGCATTACCAACTCTTCCACCTATCGAACTGATCTGCAAAATGCGGCCTCCACCCTGCCTGCGCATGTAAGGCAAAACGGCCCTTGTGATTTCAATTGGTGCGTACAAGTTCGTTTCGAGCTGGCTGCGCACCTGCTCGCTGGTATAAGCTTCGGCCGCGCCGATTATGCCAAAACCGGCATTGTTCACAAGTACGTCAATGCGTCCGAAGTGGGCGACGGCTTCGGCCACCGCGCTATAAACCTGCTCATAATCGGTCACATCCAACCGGACCGGGAGAATGCTATCGCCATATTGGGCAACCAGATCGTCCAACTGATCGGTATTCCGGGCGGTCGCGGCTACTTTATCGCCATTTTTTAAAACTGCTTCTGTAAGGCTACGGCCCAATCCGCGGGCGCTGCCTGTTATAAACCATACTTTTGTCATTGTCTTTTTGTTTAAGTACAATACAAAAGTACCGCGTCACCGGCCCGGCGACTTGGTTGAAAAGCTCAAAGATGGTTTGTTGAAAAGCTCACAATCGTTTATAAAAAAGGCCGCCCCATTGAATGAGACGGCCCTGAAAACAGCTTTACTTTTATTTCAAATTACGCCTTCAAATCAAATCTGTCGAGGTTCATCACCTTGTTCCAGGCTGCTATGAAGTCTTTTACAAACTTACCCTGAGCGTCAGCACTTCCGTACACTTCTGCAATGGCCCTGAGCTCGGCATTGGAACCAAACACGAGGTCGGCGCGGGTAGCGGTCCATTTAGGCTGACCGGTAGCACGATCGCTGCCCAGGTACACTTCCCGATCTTCGCCCATCGCTTTCCACGAAGTATTCATATCGAGCAAATTGATAAAGAAATCGTTCGTAAGCACGCCCGGACGTGATGTGAACACACCGTTTTTCGAACCATCAAAATTAGTATTCAATACACGCATACCACCCAGTAAAACAGTCAATTCCGGACCGGAAAGGGTGAGCAATTGCGACTTATCGATCAGCAATTCCTCGGTAGAAGCCGAGAACCTTGCATTTCGGTAATTGCGGAAACCGTCAGCGACAGGTTCCAGATATCCAACTGACTCTATGTCGGTTTGCTCCTGAGAAGCATCCGTGCGTCCAGGTGTGAATGGAACAGTAACCGCGTGACCAGCATCCTGGGCTGCCTTTTCTACACCTGCCACACCAGCCAGCACGATCAGATCAGCCAGCGACACTTTTTTACCGGTTGATTGTGTGCTGTTAAATTCGTTCTGAATGCTTTCCAGTATACCGAGCACTTTTTGAAGCTGTGCCGGATTGTTTACTTTCCAATCTTTCTGAGGAGCAAGACGAACGCGCGCACCATTAGCACCACCGCGTTTATCGGAGCCGCGGAAAGTCGAAGCCGAGGCCCATGCCGTTGAAACCAATTCGGATACCGTCAAGCCGGAAGCCAATATATTTGCTTTCAATGCGGCAATGTCACCTTCTTCTATCAATGCATGGTCCACCGCAGGAATAGGATCTTGCCAAATCAGAACTTCCTCAGGTACATCTGGACCCAGGTAACGGGCACGAGGGCCCATATCGCGGTGGGTCAATTTGAACCATGCCCTTGCAAAAGCGTCTGCAAATGCGTCAGGATTTTCAAGGAAGCGTCTTGATATTTTCTCGTATTCAGGATCAAGCCTTAATGCAAGGTCGGTAGTAAGCATGGTTGGTGCATGCTTTTTTGCACTGTCGTATGCGTCAGGAATAATTGCTTCCGCATTTTTTGCTACCCACTGGTGCGCGCCTGCCGGGCTTTTGGTAAGCTCCCAGTCAAATGCAAACAGGTTTTCGAAGAAATTGTTGCTCCATTGCGTTGGCGTTTTCGTCCAGATCACTTCCAGGCCGCTGGTGATCGTGTCGGCACCTTTACCTGAACCGTAACTGTTGCGCCAGCCCAGGCCCTGAAGTTCCAGATCGGCAGCCTCAGGCTCTTTGCCTACGTGGTCAGAAGGAGCAGCACCGTGGGTTTTACCAAAGCTATGGCCACCCGCTATCAATGCAACCGTTTCTTCATCGTTCATAGCCATCCGGCCGAACGTCTCACGAATATCCCTTGCTGCTGCCACGGGATCAGGATTACCGTCGGGACCTTCGGGATTGACGTAAATAAGGCCCATATGTGCCGCGCCAAGCGGCTTTTCGAGGTCACGAGTATGAATATTACGTCCCGGATCTTCATCAGTTGGAACTACGCCATGTCCTGCAACACCCGGTGAACCTTGTCCATAACGGTGGTCATTACCGAGCCAGGTAGTTTCCGATCCCCAATAAACGTCTTCGTCTGGCTCCCACACATCCGCGCGTCCACCTGCAAAACCAAATGTCTTGAAGCCCATGGATTCCAGCGCCACATTACCGGTGAGGATCATGAGGTCAGCCCAGGAAATGTTACGGCCATATTTTTGTTTGATCGGCCAAAGCAACCTGCGGGCCTTATCGAGGCTCACGTTATCCGGCCAGCTGTTCAATGGAGCAAAACGTTGCTGCCCTGAACCTGCTCCACCACGACCATCGCCCACACGATAAGTACCTGCGCTGTGCCACGCCATGCGGATAAACAAAGGTCCATAATGCCCGAAATCAGCCGGCCACCAATCCTGTGAATCCGTCATCAGCGCATGAAGATCTTGTTTTACCGCTTCCAGGTCGAGGCTTTTAAATGCTTCGGCATAGTCGAAATCCTCGCCCATCGGGTTTGAAAGGCTGGAATGCTGACGCAGGATGTTCAATTTCAATTGCTTAGGCCACCAATCACGGTTACGGGTGCCGCCACCGCCAACATTATTGTTCATAGTGCCATTGTGGAACGGGCATTTACTGATGTCGTTTGATTCGTTTTCCATATTTATAAATAGATGATTAACTCAGGACTTGCCTGCAAACCTTTTACTTGCAGGGCAGCTAAGTTATAGGATCAGAAATTATAATCACAATCGATTAATTCTATAATTCGATAGTAAAAATCTATTTCGCGATGATTTCAGTCCAATTTAAGCTTGCTATGACACAACTGCGGGAGTAAGGCTTATGGTTTTGTTTGGAATACGCTATTTTAACCGCGGCGACTTTCCCTGCCCGACCTTCCCGAAACGAATGCGCAAACTCCGCGCTGTACTGATTTCAAATGCTTCGATTTCATCCTCATTATTTCTTTGAAAGACCAGATCGGACTGAATCTCGTGAGCGAGAAAACCATCTTTAAAATGATTTCGAAGTGGATGAAGGGCTCCGGAAACGAGTATTAGTTCTAGCTCGTTGCCCTTTTTCAGAACCTTAATCGGCGCGCCTACTTCATCGGAGAAATAAGTTCCTATGTATTGATCTGCTGGTTCGGCAGTTGCAGTCGCATCAACTAAATGATAGCGAATGGCCTCTGCTGACGGTGGTACCACAGTGAGTCCTCCCTGCCCATCGAAGGTTAATGACATATCATAAAAGCGGAACCGATGTTCATCGACAGGGTCCAGGAGCGTTTCCGACAACATCAGACCTTTGGGTGTCAAAGTAATATCCACATCACGTCCTGACTGACCGCTTTTATAGAGGCCCGCGTACGATTTGAGGTTTTCATGGTCCGGCTTAAATCCTGTTGCCGGTTTCCTGGCGCGCGGCGAGTTGTCCGTTGCTTTCCCCAGCATTTTGAAAACTTCCGTCGCCAGGTTTATGCCGATGGTATCGAGCATGGAGGTGTTACTGAGCCAGGCCACGGATATTCCCTGCGATGGGGCGCAAATCAATTTGGCCCGGTAACCGGCGGTTGCCCCTCCATGGTGAAATGATGGTTTCGGGACGTTGTTTTCTACAAAAAGTCCGGCCGCGTAGTTGTTCGGATCACCATTATCGAGCGTGTCCGGAGCGATTTGTTTCCGGAATACATCCTTTCCGCCCAGCGTGCCGGTCGAGTAAAAGTCGTTCCATTTTAAAAGGTCTTCAGCGGTTGTCAGCAGGCCGCCCGGCCCATGAATACCATTCCCGGGCATTAATGTCCGGAACGCACCATTCTTGAACTCATAGGCCTGACTGCGATTGGGAACCACTTTCGCGGGGTCAGTACGCCACTGGGTATGGATCATTCCTGCGGGGTCAAAGATGTATTTCTTCGTAAAATCAGCAAACGACATGCCGGAAGCTTTTTCAACAATGAGCGCGAGCAGAATGTAGTTGGAATTGCTGTAACGAAACTCTTCTCCAGGCATACGGTTCAGGCTTCGCTGGCGGCAAATAATATCCAGCACCGCCTGGTTGTCGGGGACGTTCAAAGCCAATGGCGAACCTGCGAATTCGGCAATGTCACTCCATTCGCGCAATCCGCTGGTGTGGTGAACAAGATGTCGGATCAGCACAGGCTGGCCATAGCCGGGTAATTCGGGAATGTATTTGGCGGCAGGATCGCTGAGCCTCAATTTCCCTTGTTGTTCCAGGAGCAAAATTGCGGCGGCGGTGAACTGCTTGGATACCGAGCCGGCTTCAATTAATGTAGTTGTTGTAAGTGGGGTATTACTTTCCAGATCCGCTGTCCCCCAAGCTTTAGAATAGATCACACGCCCGTTCCGGCTCACCGCCAGCTGACCGCCGGGCTTATTGTCGGAGTAGAAGTGAAACAGACTGTCGATCCTGCTTTCATCTTCAAGCGAATTATTCTTTCGGCACGAATTTAAACCGATCGATATGGTAAGTATAAGCGCGGCAATGAGCGATGAGCGCAAGTTGGGTAAGGCCTGTATATTCCGGTTCATCTGGTTCGGTTCAGGATTCTGGTCGGCATTTTGCACAATATATAAATATTTTATATATCACAAAATAAAGGCGTGACCAGCTTCGAACCGGACATTAGTAAGCTAAAACGATAATCACATCGCGAAATGTCCGTGATCCATTTCTTGTGATTGCAGCCTGCCCGATGGTGTCGAAAGCTCCTGCGTCATTTTTTCCATTTGCTTTCTGTGTTGCTGTAAAATCGATGTGTTGATATTGGAGCCCTCGACTAAGGCCAGTAATGTTTCATATTCCGCAATGATCTGTCTGTGGACACTGACTATCTTCCCAACCGCCAAATCCGCATTTCCGTCCACATTCATGACCATGACCGCATTGGCGTCGGGACGTTGGATACATGCGTCACGCATGCAGCATTTAAGCGCATCATAAAGATCTGCCATTTCTTTCTTTAACAGTGAACAGATCATATAATCGCGGCTCAACAATTTTCGCAGTCGGAACGGGATTTCCTGGCGCATAGCAACGGTTAATGTCAATTGCTGGGTTTTGTAAAGACGCCAGATCTTTACAACCTGCTTTACGATTGCTCTCACATTTTCCATGTTTGTCGATCTTTTTGCGGTGAGCAGCAATAATCATTCCAAAAAACTGAATATGAATATATTAGCTCAATTCACAAGGTCGATCGATTACCACGCTCACATCCTGCGGATTTGCGACCCCTATCTCAATATTTTCTTCATCATCACATCCGTTTGCTCGTCCTCGCCAAACTTGAAGATATGCTTATCGAAGGCGACGAAACCATTCTTTTCATAAAATCGGATGGCTTTCGGATTTTCCTCCCAGACGCCCAGCCAGAGATATGCTTTGTTTTCAAGTTGGGCTGTTTCCAACGCTTTTTCGTACAGGACCTGCCCCACTTTTTTGCCGTGGTACGCGCTTTTTACATAAATGCGCTCGATTTCGAGCGATGTTTCATCTTGCAGCTCGGTCTGGGCCTCGCCAGCATTTACTTTCAAATATCCCAACGGAATGTCCCCCTCCCAGGCAATGAAGAATTGCGAGTTAGGATTAGTCAATTCCGCCGTCATTTTGGCATCACTGAAATTCTCGGTCATATATTTCCTCATATCTTCCTCGGTATTCGCCCCGGCAAATGTTTCGAAAAAGGTTTCTTTGGCAAGGAGTTGAAGCGCCGTTAGATCTTCGAGTGTGGCTTTTCGGATTGTAAGTGAGGTTGTCATTTATGATTGTTTGCCGTGATATTTACCGTAGAACAACAAAAAAGCACTCACGGATTTCCGTAAGTGCTTAATTTTTCTGCGTGATCCGGATGTGATTCGAACACATGACCTGCTGCTTAGAAGGCAGCTGCTCTATCCAGCTGAGCTACCGGACCTTGTAAAAAAAACAGGCAGTCAGCAGTGCAGCTTAACTGCAAACGGCTTACTGCCTGTTTTCGCTTTTCGTCGGGGAGACAGGATTCGAACCTGCGACCCTCTGGTCCCAAACCAGATGCGCTACCGGGCTGCGCCACTCCCCGAATTTGACCCTTAAAAACCGGATCTTTTTAAACGTTCAGAAAAAGTGTAGAGGAAGCGGGATTCGAACCCGCGGTACCCTTGCGAGTACGGCAGTTTAGCAAACTACTGGTTTCAGCCACTCACCCATCCCTCCTTCTTTCCGTTCTGGGTTGCAAATATAGATGGTTCGCTTTCAGAAAAGCAAACATTTGAAGAAAAAAAACTTTGCCAGAAGCCTTAAATGCCTATTTTTGGCAAAGATTAAACTACCCCAAAGCGTTCATTATGAACTGGAATTACCCATTTGAAAGCACTGAATATTTTTTTATATTTTTTTTCATTTTCGCATACTCAGCCTATATTATCCGTACTGTCCGTGTTGCAAGGCAGCTCCAAACCACGGCCAGGACACTTATCATCAAACTCTTTTTAAGATCGATCACTTTCTCACTTTTAATCATCAGTCTCCTCGGACCGTCGTTCGGGGAGGCCGAGCGGGATATTCAGGCAAAGGGTAAGGACATTTTTATGGTAGTCGATCTGTCCAAATCCATGGACGCAGCAGATGTAACGCCTTCACGATTGGAAAAGGTAAAATTTGAATTGAACCGTTTTGTTCAAAACCAACGGACGAACCGGATCGGGATCATCATTTTTTCAAACGATGCATTCATTCACGTACCGCTCACCTACGACGATGCTGCTTTGGAACTATTTATCCAGTCGCTGCAAACAGATTTACTTCCTACCAGCGGTACCGACATTTGCGGGGCGGTTGAAATGGCCTATAATAAACTGATGAATGCGGCCGACCCGACCGGCCGTTCGAAAATGATGGTACTGTTTACCGACGGGGAAAACAGTACAGGATGCAGCAATACGCTGTTCAATAACCTCCGCCGGTTTGGAATCGGCGTCTACACGGTGGCCGTTGGAACGAAAGTAGGGATCAGCATCCAGGAAAACGGGAAACCGCTAATGGACAAAAATGACAAGCTGGTGATCAGCAAACTGGATGAGAGCTTTCTAAAAAACGTCGCCAGCTCTGCGCGGGGTTTCTATTATGAACTCAACAATTCTAAAAACGACATTCAGCTGCTTATCAATGATATAAATCAGGCCGAGGGTGCGCTTGTCGATTCCCGGACGATCACAGTGGTGAGCAATAAGTACTATTATTTCCTCGGAGCGGCATTGATCCTGATCCTGCTGGATGTTTTAATTACGATTGGAACCTTCCGACTGTAAGGATCAATTCTTATTTTTGCGCTCTCAATGTGAATCGATATGACGTCACTTATTCTCTATGTCCTGCTTTGGCTTTGGGATAACCGAACTTTCGATTCCATTACCAAGGCAAATCAGCGAAAACTCGCCGCGGAACAGGCTTTTAAAAGCAAACAATATTCCGCTGCGGCAGACCTTTACAAGCAGATCACTTACGGTTCGATTTTTTCGGATCCCGCTGCAAGGCTTAATCTCGCCCATTCGCTTTATAAAAAGGGTGATTACAAACAGGCATTGAAACATTACCATTTACTCAGCGGGACCGACGAAAACAGGATTGCTTCTGTGGCCAATACGCAGATCGCATTGATCGAAGTGGCGAAAAAAGATACTGCAGGCGCATTGTCGAGCCTGAAAACCGCATTGAGGCTGGAACCGGGCAACCGTCTTGCCAGAAGAAACTATATCATCCTTAAAAAGAGCTTCTCGGGTGTAGAGCAACCATCCGACGTGAGCACGAAACGGCAGCGGTCCAACCAGCAGACAACAGCTCAGAACGAGCAGCAATCGGCGCCGCAGCCAAGTCCGGAATCCCGGGAGGTGTCTGACGACGCGAAAAAAGAGGAACTTCTGAAAAGCCTGAAAGCCATGAATATGTCTGAGGACCAGGCGAGGGCGATTTTGGATGCCATGAAATCAAACGAATCCCAATATATTTACCAGCTCCGGCGAAAACAGTACAATAAAAAGCCTGGACAAAAGAGCGAAATCGAATGGTAATTTTACCAAAATACTCATGAACAGCATACCAGCAACCAATTTCCAGTTTCCGGGACAGACCGCCTTTTACAAAGGAAAAGTCCGTGACGTTTATTCATTTGAAAAGCGCCTCGTGATGGTCGCAACGGACCGTATATCAGCTTTTGACGTGATCCTGCCACGCGCCATTCCATATAAAGGACAGGTTTTGAACCAGATTGCAGCCCACTTCCTGAATGCGACGTCCGACATCGTTCCCAACTGGCTGGAAGAAGTACCCGATCCGAATGTCAGCATTGGCCTCAAATGCCAGGCTTATCCGGTGGAAATGGTGGTAAGGGGTTATCTGGCTGGCCACGCGTGGCGCGAATATTCGGCAGGAAAAAGATCCGTTTGCGGTGTTGCGTTGCCCGATGGGCTTAAAGAAAACGACAAGCTGCCCGAGCCGATCATTACACCTACTACAAAAGCTCATGAAGGCCACGACGAGGACATTTCACGCGAAGAAATACTCGCGCAGGGACTTGTGAGCGAAGACGAATATGAGCATTTGGAACGGTACACCCTCGCATTGTTTGCCAGAGGGACCGAAATGGCTGCGGACCAGGGCCTGATATTAGTGGATACCAAATACGAGTTCGGACAATTGGATGGCACGATTTATTTGATCGACGAAATTCATACACCTGACTCCTCACGTTACTTCTACCAGGATGTTTATGAGGAAAATCAGCGCACCGGCGCTCCACAAAAACAGCTTAGCAAGGAATTTGTAAGGGAATGGCTCATCCAGAATGGCTTTCAGGGAAAAGAAGGACAGTCGGTACCGGATATGGACGATGCCCGGGTGCAGTTAATCTCAGAGCGTTATATTGAGCTTTTCGAAAAGGTAACCGGCAACAAATTCCAGAAAAACAACCTGGATAATCCGCTTAAGCGCATTGAGAACGCCATTCTAAGAGCAATATCGTAAAGTTGGTCTGTACAAAATTATACATACGATTGTTTCGACATAACACTAAACGAAATGGATTTTAAACTGGAAAAGAAGGAGCAGTATGCCTATATCGAACTGGCGGAAACTGCCTTCGCACAAGATGTTCCGGCCTCTTTCGAAGAAACTGCCAGATCCCTTTTCAGAGAAGGATACCACAGCCTGATCGTCAACATGCAGACCGTGAAGTCGGTTGACGCCGCCGGGATCGCGGTATTAAAGAAGGTAAACTGGCTTTGCGCCAATGACCTGGGAATGCTCGCCATTGTCACGCGCGACGACGATTTTATGGATTTCCTGGAAGATCTGAAAATTCCTGACCTCACCGTTTTACCTACTAAAGAGGAGGCGATCGACGCCGTTTTCATGCATAGCCTTGAAAATGAATTCGGTGCGGGCGATGATGATTATGACGACGAAGATTACGAGGGTGTGAGTGAATCCAAAGAACCTTGATATTCGAATAGTATAATTTTACTATCAAAAACCGAGCGTCCTGCCCTACCCTGGCAGGACGTTTTTATTGGTGCAAACCCGGCCTTTTTATTACTTTACTTAGGTCTGATTTGTAATCCTCCAAGTCGCCCAAAAGCGTGCTTTACCGTTTCGAATTTGGTAAGGTTTTGTGCCAATCCTTACATCATTATCAATATTTCGATAATAATTGTAACTAATCGGCCAAATACATATTGATGGTAGAAAATTTTGCCATTCGCATATTAAGCCAAATATTTTTTATGAGTATCTTGCGTGGCTTTACCCAATTCATCACACACAGGCGGTTTGGCTTTCCTTTTAAAGTGCTTATTTAAATAAATTCTAATTACGAATTTGTTAATTACTCTACAATTCGATAAATGTCGCAAATGTCTGAACAAATGGTAGAAAATCAGGGACTGTACCGTCCGGAATTTGAGCATGATGCATGTGGAATAGGTTTCCGGGCTAACATTAAGGGCCGTAAGTCGCACCAGATCGTGGCGGATGCCATTCACATGCTTGAACGCATGGAACACAGGGGCGCTACCGGCTTCGACCCTAACACCGGTGACGGTGCTGGTATTTTAATTCAGATCCCTCACGAATTTTTTGTAGAAGAATCTACCAAATTAGGCTTTCACCTGCCACCAGCAGGCGAATACGGTGTGGGAATGGTCTTTTTTCCGGGAGATGAAACCATCCGGGAAGAATGCAGGGATATCCTGAACCGAAAGATCAAGAAGCTCGGCCTGCACTTGCTGGGCTATCGTAAAGTACCTACGCTGAACAATACATTGGGCGAAGGCTCGCTATCGGTTGAACCTTGTGTAGAGCAAATGTTCATCAAGCGTCCTGACGATATTACCGACGACCTCGCATTTGAAAGGAAATTATTCATCCTGCGCCAGGTTTCGACCCGTTTAGTTAAAGACACTGTAAAAGGCGGTGCGAAAAGCTTCTATTACTCGTCGCTTTCCTGCCGTACGATCTCATATAAAGGACAGCTTACCACTGCCCAGCTTAAATACTATTTTCCGGACCTGGAAAACGAATCGGTGGTTTCTGCATTGGCAGTTGTTCACTCCCGTTTTTCTACCAATACATTCCCGTCATGGGAGCTGGCACAGCCATTCCGTTACATTGCCCACAATGGTGAGATCAACACTGTAAAAGGGAATGTGAACTGGATCCGCGCCGGGGAAAAATCGTTCTCTTCCGAGTTTTTCAGCAAAGAAGAAATGGATATGCTCCTGCCGATCTGCGACAGAAACCAGTCCGACTCTGCTAACCTCGACAATGCGATCGAATTGCTGCACTTGTCGGGCCGCTCGTTGCCACATGTGATGATGATGCTGATCCCCGAAGCATGGGATGGCAACGAACAAATGGACGCTGAGCGCAAAGCGTTCTATGAATATCACGCTGCGATTATGGAGCCATGGGATGGACCTGCTTCCATTTCGTTCACAGATGGTAAAATGGTTGGTGCCACACTCGACCGTAACGGTCTGCGCCCATCGCGCTACTGGGTACTCGATGACGACACCATCATCATGGCGTCGGAAGCCGGTGTATTGGAAGTGGATCAGGCAAGAGTAGTGACCAAAGGCCGCCTGCAACCAGGACGTATGTTCGTGGTAGATATGGAGCAGGGCCGCATTATTCCTGACGAAGAGATTAAATCGCAGATCTGTTCTGCACAGCCTTACCAGAAGTGGCTGGATGACAATAAATTGCACGTTGACGCGCTGGATCACCCGATCCGCACTTACCGCGCTTATGACGAGAATGCATTGCTGAAACGCCAGGTTGCTTTCGGTTATACTTCGGAAGACTTGCGCATGATCCTCGCACCTATGGCCCAAACGGGTATGGAAGCGATCGGATCGATGGGTACCGATTCGCCGTTGGCCGTGCTTTCGGAGCAAAGCCAGCATTTGTCGACCTATTTCAAACAGCTTTTTGCACAGGTAACCAACCCGCCGATCGATTCGATCCGTGAGCGCGCGATCATGTCGCTGATCTCATTTGTGGGAAGTACCGAGAATATATTGACTGAAACGCCGAAGCATTGCCGTCAGATCGCATTGCCGCACCCGATCCTTTCGGTTCAGGAGTTTGATAAACTGCGTTTTGTAGATAAAGACGGCTTCCAGGCCAAAACTATCAACACCTATTTCCGTGCTGACGAAGGGGGAAAGGCGCTTGAAAGAGCATTGGACAGGATCTGCCGCTATGCTGTGGATGCGATTGAAGATGGATTTGAGATCCTGATCCTCTCCGACCGCGCTATCGACTCCGACCACGCTCCTATTCCATCGTTGCTGGCAACTGCTACCATCCACCACCACCTGATCCGTGAAGGATTGAGAGGAAAAGTAGGATTGCTGGTTGAAGCGGGGGACGTTTGGGAAACACACCACGTTGCAACGCTGATTGGCTATGGTGCTGCCGGTATATGCCCTTATATGGCATTCGAAACGCTTGCGCACATGAACCGCAAGGGCATGATCGAAGGCGAGTTTACCGACGAAAAACTGCATTACAACTATATAAAGGCCGTTAACAAAGAGCTTTTGAAGATATTCTCGAAAATGGGAATTTCTACACTGCAATCTTACCAGGGAGCGCAGATCTTCGAATGCGTGGGCTTGAACAAGGATGTGATCGACAAATATTTCACCGGAACGATCTCTCGTATCAGCGGTATGGGGATTCCCGAGATCGCTCGCGAGATCCTGGTTCGCCACAAAGTAGCTTACCACGACAATCCCGAACAAAAGCCAAGATTGGAAGTGGGTGGTGTATATCAATGGAAACAACGCGGTGAAGCGCACATTTTCAACCCGCAGTCAGTTCATTTGCTGCAACAATCAACCCGCACGAACAGCTACGAACAGTTCAAGAAATACTCGAAGCTGATCGACGATCAGAGCCACAAAGCGCTGACACTCCGCGGATTATTGAGATTCAAAAAGGGCAATGCCATTCCTTTGGAAGAAGTAGAGCCAATTGAAAATATATTCAAACGTTTTGCGACAGGTGCGATGTCATTCGGCTCGATCTCCTGGGAAGCGCACACCACGCTGGCGATCGCGATGAACCGCATTGGCGGTAAGTCCAACTCCGGCGAAGGTGGCGAAGACGAACTGCGTTACAACCGCCTGCCCAACGGCGACAGCATGAACTCTCAGATCAAGCAGGTTGCTTCCGGACGTTTCGGGGTGACAAGCCATTACCTGAGCAATGCAGGCGAATTGCAGATCAAAACCGCACAAGGCGCCAAGCCGGGTGAAGGTGGTCAGCTGCCAGGATTTAAGGTGGACGACTGGATCGGACGTACCCGTCACTCCACTCCGGGTGTAGGGCTTATCTCCCCTCCTCCTCACCACGATATTTATTCGATCGAGGATTTGGCGCAGCTGATCTTTGACCTTAAAAATGCAAACCGTGCCGCACGTATCAGCGTGAAGCTGGTATCGGAAGCAGGTGTTGGAACCGTAGCATCCGGTGTTGCAAAAGCACATGCCGACCATATCCTGATCTCAGGTTACGACGGTGGAACCGGTGCATCTCCATTGAGCTCGATCCGTCACGCGGGTCTGCCTTGGGAACTTGGACTTGCGGAAACGCACCAGACATTGGTAAGAAATAAATTGCGCGGACGGGTAACCGTTCAGGCGGATGGTCAGCTTCGTACCGGCCGTGACCTTGCGATTGCCGCATTGCTTGGTGCCGAAGAATGGGGTGTTGCAACCGCAGCATTGGTAGCCGCTGGCTGTATCATGATGCGTAAATGCCACCTGAACACCTGCCCTGTGGGTGTGGCAACGCAACGTAAAGAGCTTCGTGCATTGTTCTCGGGTAAGCCTGAGCACGTTGTGAATATGTTCACGTTCATGGCAGAAGAATTGCGCGAGATCATGGCACAACTCGGTTTCCGCACGGTGAATGAAATGGTTGGACAGGCTCAATACCTCGAACTGCGCAACGATATCAAGCATTGGAAATACAAAAACCTGAACTTCGATGCGATCCTTTACAAAGAAGGTGACCTTTCGGTAGCTCAATTCAAACAGGAAGAGCAGGATCACGGCATCGATAGCATTATGGATCTTGACCTGATCCGCGTGGCTCAGCCTGCATTGGAAAATAAAGAGGAAGTTTACGCTGAATTCCCGCTGAACAACCTCAACCGCTCGGTTGGAACGATGCTTTCGAACGAAATATCGAAGAAACATGGCGGAGCAGGTTTGCCAAATGGTAATATCCATTTCAAATTCCGCGGAACTGCCGGACAGAGCTTTGGTGCATTCAACACCGCAGGCCTCCGTCTGGAACTGGAAGGTGATGCGAACGATTACTTCGGAAAAGGCCTTTGCGGCGCCGAACTGATCGTTTATCCTGACCGCGATTCGAAATTCAAACCGGAAGAAAACATCATCATCGGCAACGTGGCATTCTATGGTGCGACTTCGGGTGATGCATACATCCGCGGAACTGCGGGCGAGCGCTTCTGCGTACGTAACTCAGGCGCGAAAGTAGTTGTGGAAGGCGTGGGTGATCACGGTCTGGAATATATGACAGGTGGTCTGGCGATCATTCTGGGTGAAACAGGCCGGAACTTCGCAGCAGGTATGTCAGGAGGTGTGGCTTATGTTCTTGACAAAACAGGCACATTCGAAGAGAAGGTGAACAAGGAAATGGTTTCCCTGGAACCTCTCAACGACGAAGACAAAGGCATTCTGCGTGAGTACCTGGATAAGCATTTCCAATACACGACCAGTAACATTGCATTCCAATTGATCCAGAACTGGGAAAAATCTGTAACGCAGTTTGTGAAAGTGATGCCATCCGATTTCAAGAAAGCATTGGAAGGACGTGGTATTACGCTCGCACAACAAATTGCAGACAAGAATGTGGTGTACAAAGACATCGTCGTAGATGTAGTACACCAGTAAAATTCCATTTCAGTTAAAGGATTGATTCATTAGAATAACGATTAAATAAGAAATACAGAATGGGAAAACCAACCGGATTTTTAGAGTTTGAAAGGGAGTTGCCTAAAAAAAGAAGCGTAGAAGAACGTCTGAACGACTACCGTGAAATTGAAACCGCACCGACCGACTCTAATTCCAAACAGCAGGCAGCCCGTTGTATGGACTGCGGAATTCCTTTTTGCCATAATGGTTGCCCGCTTGGAAACATCATTCCCGAGTTTAACGACGCGGTTTATGATGAAAACTGGGGATTAGCCTACGAAATTCTGGCTTCGACAAATAATTTCCCTGAGTTTACCGGCCGGATTTGCCCTGCACCTTGCGAAGCATCGTGCGTGCTGGGTATCAACAAGCCAGCGGTTGCAATTGAATATATCGAGAAAGCGATCATTGAGAAAGCATTTGAACTGAATCTGGTAAAACCTAAGATCCCTAAAAACCGCACCGGTAAAAAAGTGGCGGTAGTAGGCTCTGGACCTGCCGGTATGGCTGCTGCTTACCAGCTCAATCAGGCCGGACATTCGGTAGTATTGTTGGAAAGAGCAGATAAAATTGGTGGTCTGGTTCGTTACGGTATCCCCGATTTCAAGCTTGATAAGGGCGTTATCGATCGCCGTCTGGCAGTAATGGAAGAAGAAGGCATTGAATTCCGTACAAACGTAAATGTAGGTGTGGATATCAAAGCGGACGAACTCCTTAATGAGTTCGACTCGATCTTGCTGACCGTAGGATCAACCGTTCCCCGTGATGTAAAAATTCAGGGCCGCCAGTTAAAAGGCGTCCATTTCGCGATGGAGTTCCTAAGCCAGCAAAACAAGCGCGTGGCCGGAATCGACCGCGTGGTAGATCACCGCGGCGTGGCTTATGGCAATGGAGAGATCATCGCCAAAGGCAAGCATGTGGTTGTGATAGGAGGAGGTGACACCGGTTCCGACTGTGTGGGTACATCCGGCCGTCACGGTGCCGCTTCGATCACGCAAATCGAATTGATGCCTATTCCTCCGAAAGACCGCGACGCAAGCACGCCATGGCCGAACTGGCCAATGATGTTGCGTACTTCGACTTCACATGAGGAAGGCTGCGACAGACATTGGTCTATCAATACTAAAGAATTTGTAGGCGACGAAAACGGCAACCTCAAAGAGCTGAAAATCGTCGACCTCGACTGGCAGAAAGATCCTGAAACCGGCCGTATGCAAATGAAAGAAGTTGAAGGAAGCGAGCGTAACATTCCATGTGACCTTGCATTCCTTGCAGCGGGCTTCCTGCATCCGCAACAAGAAGGATTACTCAACAATCTTGACCTGGAATTCGATGAGCGCGGTAATATCAAAACGACCGGTTATCAATCGACCAGCAATGAGAAAGTATTTGCTGCCGGAGACTGCCGCCGTGGCCAGTCGCTCGTAGTTTGGGCGATCAGCGAAGGACGTGAAGCTGCCCGTGCAGTGGATGAATACCTGATGGGCGAGTCATTTTTGGAAGCGAAAGCGGTGTCGATGCTCAATCCCGTATTTGCGCATGCATAAATAGAAGGAGCACATTAAGCCAGCCTTTATATATTGTTATTGATAAGAAAGCTGCCCGAACACGGCAGCTTCTTATTTTTTATCACTTTATATTTGGACATCATTTCGGTAGCAGTCCATGTTTCTTCATCATTCCCCTTTCTGGCTAAAAGCATTTTTCCCTGGTTTCACCTGGCGAATACCTACGCATGATAAAGTCATTTACCTAACCTTCGACGACGGCCCAATTCCCGACATTACCGAGTCGGTGTTGGAAATACTGGAAAAATTCGATGCGAAAGCCACTTTTTTCTGCATTGGCGACAATGTGCGGAAGCATCCCGATGTATTTCAAAAAGTACAGAATGGCGGGCATTCAATCGGAAACCATACATTCAACCATATGAATGGCTGGAAAACGGATGATGATGTTTACCTGGAAAATATCCAAAAATGCCAGAAACAGCTTCAACTCACTACAAAGCTATTCCGGCCGCCTTATGGACGGATTAAGAAGAGCCAATCGAAAATAGTATTGCAAGAACGGCAGATTATCATGTGGGACGTCCTGAGCGGAGATTTCTCCCCTAGCCTGACCCGCGATATTTGTCTTAAAAAATCCATTCACCACACCCGGCCAGGCTCGATCGTACTTTTCCACGACAGCATCAAGGCCTCTCAAAACATGCTTTACGCATTACCCCGCTACCTCGAACATTTCAAGGAAGAGGGATACCGATTTGAAGCATTAGAAATGTAACACCCCATGATTGAAACCCACGCCCATATATATAGTGACGATTACGCGGACGACCGCACTGCAATGCTCGATCGCGCCTGGAATGCCGGCATAGAGCAGATATGGATGCCTAATTGCGACCACACCACCATCGACGGCATGATGGAACTGGCTTCGGCCTATCCCGGCAAATGCCTGCCTATGATCGGCCTCCATCCTACTTATGTAAAAGGAGGCTTTGAAAATGAACTGCTTATTATGGAAGAATGGCTGGGCAAGTATCCTTTTATTGCTGTTGGGGAAATCGGAATGGACCTTTTTTGGGACGTTACATTTAAAGAACAACAGGAGGTCGCGTTTCTTGCTCAATGCAAATTGGCCCGGAAACATGATCTTTGGATCGATATCCATAGCCGAAGTGCTTTCTGGGAAACAATTAAGCTCATCGAAGATTTTGCTGATCCTGCATTGACCGGTATTTTCCATTGCTTCACCGGGACTTTGGAAGAAGCGCAGAAAGCCATTGAACTTGGTTTCAAAATCGGTGTTGGTGGTGTGGCTACATTCAAAAACGGCGGTCTGGATAAGGTGCTACCCTTTATCGACCTCAAACACATTGTCCTCGAAACCGACGCTCCCTATCTGGCCCCCGTACCTTACCGCGGCAAAAGAAACGAAGTCGCCTACATCGATCTCGTAGCGCAACGCGTGGCTGACTTGAAAGAAATGTCGAAAGAAAACGTCATCACGGCGACCACCGCAACAGCCAAAAGCATGCTCAACAAACTATCCTGATGGATTATAACAAAATACATATTAACCCTATTTCCCCCGAGCCAACGACCGGCTCCGTGCTCGTAATTTATACCGGAGGCACGCTGGGGATGGTTTATGAAACTAAGGGAAAGCAACTCGTTCCATTCAACTTTCAGCAGATCATCGAGAAGGTGCCGGAGATCAGTCGCCTCGACTTTGATATTACCTTCCTGTCGCTGCCAGAGCCTATCGACTCATCCAATATGAGCCCGGCGATCTGGATCGAGCTGGCGGGCATTATCGAGGCGCATTACGACGAGTACGACAGTTTTGTGATCCTGCATGGCACCGATACGATGGCATACACCGCGTCCGCACTGAGTTATCTGCTCGAAAACCTGAACAAGCCCGTTATCCTCACCGGCGCGCAGCTGCCTATAGGCGTAGCGCGCTCGGACGCACGTGAGAATGTGATCACTGCGCTGGAATTGGCAGCAGCCAAAAATCAGGATGGACATCCGATCATCACAGAGGTATGCATTTATTTCAACTCTTCGCTCTTGCGCGGTAACCGTTCAAAAAAGAAAGAAAGCTCTGATTTTAACGCATTCCATTCCGAAAACTATCCTCCGTTGGCAAATGCCGGCGTGAGGATCGAATATAACTTGCCATATATCAAACCTTATGAACCCGGTCTGAAACTAAAAGTCCACAAGAGCCTCGACACGCAAGTAGCGTTCCTGAAAATGTTCCCCGGGATCAGTCAAGTGGTTGTGGAATCCATCTTGGGCATTAAAGGGCTAAAAGGCATCGTCCTCGAAACCTATGGCGCGGGCAATGCAACTACCGAACCCTGGTTTTTGAATGCTATCAGCAATGCGATCGAGCAGGATATTGTTATTTTCAACGTTTCGCAATGCGACGGTGGCCGCGTTTCGCAGGGCCAGTACCAGACCAGCAAATTCCTCCGTCAAATCGGCGTCATCAGCGGCTCTGACATTACCGCCGAAGCAGCCATTACGAAAATGATGTTTGTATTTGCCTGCAATCAGCCGTCCCAGAACTGCGTGGAAATGCTTGGCAGGCCATTACGCGGAGAAATGAGTATTTGATTGATCCTGGATTTGGATTAAAGATTCTCTTCACTATATTTGCACCCTTATTAACCACACAGAGAGGTGTCCGAGTGGTTGAAGGAGCTACCCTGGAAAGGTAGTATGTGGGTAACTGCATCGAGAGTTCGAATCTCTTCCTCTCTGCAAGTAACAATTACCAAAAAGCATCAAATGCCTGTAAATCATTAATTTACAGGCATTTTTGTTTTCAGAAATCGATGATTGCTCTTGTCCGGTTTTCCGCCGTTGAAAAAAATACTTTCACGCCTACTTTTACAGACAAGTCATCTACCAGTCTTAACCCCAACCCATTCAACCCTGGCGCCATATCATCGGACAGGATTGCCTCATATTCGGCTTGTGTGAAAACGGCACCTGTATTTTCAATAAACAGACTTTTTCCCGCACGATCCTTGTTCACACCGATACTTACTTCTCCATTCTTACCTGCTGACTTGATTGCATTTTGGAGCAGATTTCGCAGGATGGTCTGCAAAAAGTACTCGTCGGTATCAACCATAAAGTGCTCAGGGATATTATTTTCAATTTCGGTATGGTTGGCCTCCACATTCAATTGTAACAAGTCCAATGTGTCAGTCACAATTGGAAGTACTTCGACTGGCCTTATTTGGATATTGAATGCGCTCATCTGCGTTTTTGACCACATCAATAGTTCTTCCATCGTTTCCAGCAGCGAACCGGTAGCGGTCTGGATTTTGTTACTGAGTTCCTGCTTTTGGATTTCCGTAAATATCTGCGGATTGACCTGCTGCAATTTCAAAAACTGGTATACCTGACTGATGGGTGATCTCAGGTCGTGACTCAGGATACTGAACATCCTGACCTTGGTCTTGTTGGCTTCTTCCAGCTCGCTGATCACCTGCCCGAGTTCCTTGTTCTTGGCGTCAAGCCGGGAGGCTGATTTTTGTTTGTTACGGTAAATAACAAACAGCAAAACCGTAATCAATACGCCCATTAACGCCGCGCTACCGAGCCAGATCCGTTGTTTCCTGACTAATTCAAGCTCCGAGCTTTGCTCATCGATCTGGGCCTGCTTCGCTTTATTCTGATACAGGGCTTCTGCGTCGGCAATGCTTTTTTTGGAGGATTCCGTATACAACGAATCACGCAGAGGTGTATATTTTTCCAATGTCTGGTATGCATCCTGCCACCGGCCCAGCTTCGAATAGCAACGCGACAAGGTCAACAATACCGATACATAAGCCTGGGGCCCGATTTCGTATCCGAATTTCCCCGCTGATTCGAGGTGGCCGAGTGCCTTGCTGTATTCGCCGCGTTCCACCAGCACTTCACCTGCAACAAGGTCGAACTGAGCCTTGTCCATACCAGTTAGGAATTTTTTATCGATCAAACTGGCCTTTTGCACAAATGAATAGGCTAAGTCGGGCCGTTTTTTGTCAAGATAATGCTGCGCATACGACAAGTTGGTCGTCACCACATTGGCTTGGACCGTGGCTTCGTTGGGGTATTTTCGGGCAAGTAAAATCAGACTGTCAAAATACACTTTCGAGTCCGCATAAGCATTTTGCAGCAGATAAGCTTCCGCCATCCTTTTGTGGTAATAGTTAAAATAATCGATAGTCGTTTCAATGTAAGGCCGCGCCTCTTTGAGGTACTGGATCCCTTTTTCGCTTTTCTCCTGTTCAAGATAGAGCTCGGCCAGGTTAACCAGGTCGACGACTACGGCTTCACGATCGGAAATCGCTCCGGTGGCGATCATGGCCTTTTTTTCTTCAATGCCTTTTAGCAGGTATGAAACCTGGGTTTCGTATTGCCCGAGTATGTTATAATAGGCTGCAACCGGTGCATACAAGGATATCCTTTCAAGGTCACTTTTAGTAGAATCGATAAAATCGAGTGCTTCTTTTAAGACGGCTTTGCTATTAGCGGTACTGCCAAGGTGACTTGCATAAAGTACCAGCAATCGGTTCAGTGCATTTCGAATCCTTTTCGGGCTTTTTGAAGCGTAAGCATACTTCTTGGACCTGGTGTAGTAAAATTCCGAACTGTCCGGGGAGGTGGCATTTTCGTGAACTGCCCCCATGAAAAAATTGAAACGGGCAAGATTAAAATTATCACCATTTGGTGTAATACTCAGTCCATACCGTGCAAACTTCTTCTCGCCCTCTATATTCTGCGAAAAATAGAGCGAGTCGCAAAGTTCCGCCAACCTTTGCAGTTTTTCGGGCGATGTTTTATAACCCGACAAATCCGGCAAGGGCTGTCCGCTGGCTAATGATGCAAACAACACGAAAACGAGTAGACATTTTTTCATAGGCGGGTCTTGGACCGAGGTTAGAGCCTAATCAGCGCAACTTGAGAGCGATAGGTACGGCCTACCGGGATCCGCGTGTCGCTGCATATAATTTCTGACTGGCGCAGTTCTCTGATTTGGTGCAATGCTACGGCATAGCTGCGGTGCACGCGCATAAAACGATCAGCAGGTAAACGTTCCATAAAAAAGGAGATGGGAGAAAGCGTCAGGTAATTTCTTTTTTTCGTGACTACTTTGGTGTAGTCCTGCATGGCTTCCAGGTAAATAATATCATTTTGTGAGATCCTGATCTGGTTGTATCCCTCCTTAATTGTCAATTGATCCTGGCTGATCATGACCTCATAAGCGGCTGATTTCTGCCTCATATCCCAGAATTCCTGGATTTTTGACGCGGTTTTGGCAAATCGTTCAGGCGTGAGCGGTTTGAGAATATAGTCAAGCGCCGAAAGCTCGAAACCATCTAGTGCAAATTCGGTGAAGGAAGTAATAAAAACGGCCATGGGGACTGAGGCCCGTATTTTCCGCAAAAGTTCAATCCCGTTGATCCCCGGCATTTCAATGTCGAGAAAAACCAGATCGGGTTTAATGTAGCCGATCGCCTCGTAAGCCTCGAACCCGTTTGAAAAGAGACCGCAATTTTCGAATAAACTGAACTCTTTGGAATATTCCGCCACCGCCGTCAGGTCTATAAAGTTATCATCGATGGCGACAAAACGAATCCTGCTATTTTTATAATTCATTAATAAAAAGTGATAAGAAATCGTTTCAAGATACCAAAAAGCAATCAAAGATCTGCTGCTGTTAAGGTGGAAACAATGTTAAGTAAAAATCTCTCCGTTTGAATGCAAACTTCCGTTTGTCGATTACTGACCTACGTTTATCGATTTCTTAAATAATCTGGCCTGTTCCGGATATAGCTTTGGTCATCATTGAATTGAACCAAATGTTCCAAAAACGGCCATAGCATATGAAAACGAAAAACTATCTATTCATTCTGTTTGCAACATTAGCCATATGTTTCAAGTTGGAAGCGCAGAGTGTGGGCATCAATGCCGACGGGTCTGCTCCTCACACAAGCTCAATTCTGGATGTAAAAAGTACCAGCAAAGGCTTATTGATGCCTCGGATGACTTCCGCACAACGTACCGGAATTGCCACTCCCGCAACCGGTTTGACGGTTTTTGACACTCAAACCAATTCGTATTGGTACTATAAAGCCGGCGCCTGGACTGAGCTCAAAGGTTTTACATTGCCCCTTGAAGAAAGTGCGAATGTATCCTTTAGTGCTCTGCAAATTAACAACAACCATTCGACAGGAACGGCTATCACCGGCGCTTCCGAAGAGGGTGGTATTGGTGTTTACGGGGCTTCCTTTCAGGGTTATGGAGGCTTTTTCTCCTCAGTGAGCAATACATATGCGCTCAAAACCCAAGGGGGGGCCCAGGTTAACGGCAGATTGGATGTAAAAGACAGTAGCGTAGTTTTTACTGCTCCTAATACCCACTCCGCAGCTGGTAGTTTCAGAGATACACCTGTAACCGGAAATGGAGCCCGCCTGATGTGGTATGCTGACAAGGCAGCGTTCAGGGCAGGCGAGGTAGGCAGTATTCACGCGGTGCCTGGTTCATCCACAGTTTGGAATAAGGAAAATATAGGCATCGGCTCAGTGGCGATGGGCTTTGGAACAGAAGCAAGTGGTCTTGGCTCGATGGCAATTGGCGGGCTTTCCATAGCAAGGGGTGCTTATTCTGTGGCAATGGGTAACAATTCAGTTGCTAAGTCTACACTTTCGTTCGCATTTGGTAATAACGCAGAGGCCACATTTGAGGGGGCCGTCGCATTCGGGGAACAAACCCATGCGACAGGTTATTATTCAATGGCAACGGGAATGTTTACATGGGCTTCCGGTGCATGGTCGACAGCCATGGGAGTTTCATCAAAGGCCCGATCCCGTGGCGAGCTGGCGATTGGAACTGGATGCACCGATTATGTTTCCAGCGCAGATTCAGCCCGACTATTTGTAGTAGGAAACGGAACCGATTTTGCTGATCATGATGCATTTACAGTAGTAAGGAGCGGCCATGTCGGAGTGGGGTTTGGTGTAGGTACTTCGGCAATTAATACTTACGATTTCTCAGTAAATGGCTCAGCTGCCAAACCTGGCAGCAATACATGGACGATCACCTCGGATGCCCGTACCAAGAAAAACATAGAACGGTATAGGCCCGGACTAAAAGAAGTGCTGGCTATCAATCCGGTACGGTTTCAGTACAATCAGCTTTCTGGCTACGCCGACACCACCAGCAGGTATGTAGGCGTATTGGCCCAGGAGATTGAAAAGGTATTGCCATCAGCAGTATCCATTGTTAAAAACGATCGCCTGGTAAAGGACAAGCTAGTCTACGACGGCAACGAGCTTGTCTACACATTGATCAACGCCATCAAAGAACTAAGTGAAGCCAATACTGCCCTCAATGCGAGGGTGTTGGCGTTGGAAGAGGTAAGTGCAAGAAGTGTGATGGTCAACCAAGACGCACCAAGGCCATGAAAAAATTTCTCACAATTGTATTTTGTTCATTGGCCGTCTTGTGCAGGGCGCAGCTTTTAATCCAGAACGGGGCCGGTTTGTACCCCACCGGACCGGTGAACATCGTATTACAGGATATGGATTTGATAAACAACGGCAGCATGCCAGTTACTTCGGGCAATGAGACGTTCGTGTTTAGTGGGAACAGTAGCAACAGCATTTCAGGTACAGCAAGCACGGCTTTTAAGAATCTAAAAATCAATAAAACGGCAGGTCAGAAACTGACATTGAATCGAAATGTGCAAGTTGGCAGTGCTGTCATGATGGTCTCGGGCAACATTGATATTGGTATTTACATACTTGGTCTGGTGGAAGGAGCGGCCTTGTCCGGTGAAAGCGACGTGAGTAAGATCATGAGCTCCTCACCATCCGGATATCTGTATTACAATTCTGTGCTGAATGCCCCAAATAATCAAGAGCCGGGCAAATTAGGATTAGTAATCACCTCACAGGCCAATATTGGCAGCACAACCATTCGCAGGCATCATATCGCCCAGCCAATTGGTAGCGGCCAGAGTTCGATCAGCCGATATTATGAGGTGTTTCCCACCAATAATTCCGGTCTTAATGCGACACTGAAATTTAAATATCTGGATAGCGAATTGAATGGGTTGAATGAGAGCACGCTGACACTCTGGAAACAGGTAGGGGCCAGTGCCTATACCGATCAGGGTGCAGAATCTCGCGACGTCGTTGCCAACTTTGTTCAGAAATCCGGCATCAACTCATTTTCCAATTGGACACTGGCTACCAGTTCGGCCCCCTTACCGGTTCGACTCATCACCTTTACCGCGAAGTCGATGGAGAAAAATAGCATTCAACTCGATTGGGAAACAGAAATGGAAAGTAATTTCAAGGAGTTTGAGATTCAACGGAGTAGTGATCCCCAAACCGGCTTTCTCAGGCTCTCTTCCGTTAAATCCCACTCAGCCGAAAGCGGTAAAGGAGCATATTATTTCCTTGACGATACGCCCCAGCCAGGATTGCTTTACTATTACAGGTTGAAAATGATCGATATCGATGAAAGTTATGCATACAGTAAAATAGTGACGGGCGTTGCCCAAGGCCAAGATCCTGTAAATGTTTTCCCAAATCCGGCCACGACTTGGGTTCAAATTCATGCGAAGGACCCCGTTGAGCGGATCGAACTGTTAACCCTTTCGGGCAGGACAATTTTGGATCAAGAAGCAAACCCAATCGGTAATAAACTGCATTTACCTCAATTGACCCCGGGGAATTATCTTCTGCGAGTTTTACTTCAAAATGGAAGAACCGTAGTCCGGCAAGTGCTCATCAACAAATAAGCCTCACTTGAAACCCATCTGGAACACATATAACTTTAGCTCGTTTGGTGCTTCGATACGGTTAAGGATCTCGGAGAAACCCGAGCTTTTTTGAAGGGAGTTTTATAGGCCACCGATGCTTCTTTCAACCCGACCTTTATTCTAAGAGGTGAAATCATCAGGCACTGAACCGGCGGCTCCCATGAAAAGAATGCCTCGATACCTAATCTCAGCTATTAGGTTAAGCTTCCATTTAACGAAGGATTTTCGCCATCCTTTGGCCTGTTCAAATTCCAGTTGATACTCGCTCATCACTTTTTTTCTAATCGCCTGGCGAACATATTTGACGTGGGAAGAAGGTGAGGGACCAATGAAAAATCCGTTTTTGTAAAGTGGCATATCGAGTTCAGGTTTAGGCTGATGCAGCTGATGCTACGGTAACACGGGCGTAGTCAAATAATATTCATCAATCTGGTTCCAGGAATAGCTGTAAGTGATTCCTTCCACTATCTGGACAAAATCGCCGGTTTCGCCGTCGGTAAAACCAACGCGCCAGTTGGTTGTATTTTTAATCCTGAATTTCAATGCTGAGCTTGGCGGCGGGAGATCTTTTTTTACTAATATTTTGATTTTCATATGCTAAGATAAGCTTATTTAGTATTATATAAAGTCAATCCCACCAGTTTTCATTCGATTCTCCCCGTTTATCAACCTTGCAACATCAGTCCGACTTTTTTTTCCAGTTTTGATTCAGAAATCAGACAACATCAATGAACCAAACTACTACACTGACCCGGATTTGTTTGTTCTTTCTGCTTTTGCTGGGAATTAACGGCTACGCACAGACTTACACGATTGAAACAATCCCGAATCCAAAGAAAAGCGCCAGTCCGGATTATGTCAGCAACCCTGACCAAATACTGAGTGCTGATGCAGTGGAGCAGATCAACTCGATACTCAGGACCCTGGAAGATTCCACGACCGCACAAGTGGCCGTCGTATGTGTCAATTCGATCGGCGAGGCGGTTCCCAAGGACTTTGCCACAGCACTATTCAAAAAATGGGGACTGGGGTATCAGCAGAAAAACAACGGCCTTCTCGTACTGCTCGTCAAAGACCAGCACCGGATAGAAATGGAGACTGGTTATGGCCTGGAAGGTGTTTTACCCGATGCAGTTTGCAAAAGGATACAGGTTGAAAAAATGGTCCCACAGGCCAAAACCGGCAATTTCGATGGTGCGGTAATCGACGGATCCAGAGAAATCGCAAGGTTAATCAGCGAACCTGAGGCCAAAGCAGAAGTATACGACAACTCAAAATATGTCTCCGGCAAGCGGCTCGAAGATTCGGGCGTATTTGTGGTTTTCCTGCTATTGGTTCCGTGCCTGTTTGTGTTCCGGGGAATTTCGTTTTTAGCGAAAAAAAGAAACCCGGTTGCGGATCAGATCGAAAAGGCTGTGTCGCAAGCCAAAGGGCGATGGGCCTGGGGCCTTGCGCTGCATATGTTAATGCCGTTGATTCTCGGCTGGATAGTGATCGAATTGCGCGCGCCATTGTCTTTACAGGGCTGGCAAATATTAACGATCATGTACGTCTACGCTGGCGCGGTTGCGTTGGATGGTCGCAGGAGAAGAAAAAATGCTTTTGAGAAACTTTTTTCGGACTCAACTGAACCTGAACGGTACTCCCGCGAAAAAGCGTCCGGCCTGAACAACTGGCTGAACATGGTGGTTTTTCCAATGCCTTTTATCTGGCTGAAAATTCGGGATGACAAGGCACTGCATCACTTGCGTAATCATCCCCGCCAGACATCGGACGGCTTTGTCCTTACCAAAGCACAAGAAAATCAACGGGATGCTTTTCTTTCGGACTACCAGAAAGTGGAGCAAGAGCTGAAAACCGTCGACTATGATGTATGGCAAAATAAAGACCATCATATTATGCAACTAGCTGGTTATGAAGACTTGGCTGTCACGAAGTACGAACATTGCAACAATTGTCATTCAAAGGCCATGTACTTTACCGGTGACCGCATTGTGAAGGAAGCAACGAAAGATCAGGAAGGAAGCGGTATTAAAGATTATACCTGTAAAGCATGCGGCCATCACCGCGAAACAGCATTCAGCATTGCAAAGATCGTTGCAGCCACTCCATCAAACACCAATTCGTCCCGCACTTATTCGTCGTCCGGCAGCAGCTCGTGGAGCGGATCGTCGGGCAGTTCGTCAAGCAGCAGCAGCTGGGGAGGCGGAAGGTCTGGCGGCGGCGGCGCGGGCAGCAGTTGGTAGCATCATGTACCCAAGTGAACAACACATTTTGACAAAAATAAAATGATGATTAAAGTGATCGCCGGGCTTGTGGTGTTGTCTGCTCTTTTAATGTTAGGAATAGGTTTTTTTCGCGAGTATATACCCGATTCTACCCCTAAACCTTATTTCGGGGCCACCGCAGAAATAGAACCGATGGCCATTCCGTTGCCATTTCCTGACGGACAGATTTATGAGGCAACTCCGGATCCATCTATCATCACCGGGTTGCGGAGAAAGGCCTCGGGAAGGTCGGAGGTTACCGGATATGACCGCAAAACCGCGAAGATGCTGTGGAGTATCAACTTCTCTGGCGAGCTGATCGGCCAGACAGATAACGAGTTGCTGATGTACGAACCCGGAGAATCGACAGTATATTTCATTAATCCGGTTAATGGCAGGACCACCCGGAAAGTCTCGCCACAGCCAGATGCTTTAACCCACCCGTCGGGCCTTTACCTGGGAATGGCATTCACGGATCTGCTTTATATTACCACCAAGCCACTTTATGGTAGCATTATCACGAACAAAGAGGGCGTTACAGACACTACTTTACAAATTGGCATCACAGCAAAAAACTGGCTCACGAACGAGACAGTATGGTTTTTGCCACCTGTCAAACAAATTGTTATCATTGAACACAGACCTGTCATTTCCGGTGATAAGGTAATGGTAGTTAACCCGGAACAAAAAATTGGAGAAGGCCATTCGTTTCAGATTGTTTCCCTCAAAACCGGAAAGGAACTGTATCGCGGTGTTACAGAAGGCGCCTATTTTCCGCTCGGCAAAGAGCGGTTTTTTGAAAGAACCAACTCATTTGTAAGACGGATCGATCCGTTCACACAAAAAGAGATCTGGCGCATTGATGGTCATTTTCCGTTTGGCCGGCTTTCAGAGATCGGTGGCCAATTGACTATTATTTCCCGGCATGCAGATGGCTCTCAAAATAGTGTGCGTATTGTCAATAGCGTTACCGGGAAGTCAATCAAGGAATTCGACCTGCCTTTCTTTAAGGAAACAATCATCCATGGTGTTTTTATTTGCGCCGATAACCGGGTATTCCTCCATTTTAAAGAAAGCGATCCGAAGAAACCCGGGAAACTGCTTTATGACTATTGGATACATTATGACCCACAGACCCGGAGCGCCTTGTCGCGCACGCATTTCCACAGCGAATCGATTAGCAGCCTGATTCCATTCATAAACCTATAATTGGTTTAAACTAACTTAGCATCCATTGATATGGTCATTCGTAGTTTATTGATCGCCTTGCTGGTTACCGCTTTTTTTGGCTATTCTTTTACAATAGGACTGACCGAACCTGACTCGTTGATCAAAAAAATACCTGATTTCCTGGCAATCCCTTTGCTTTTGGCCTGTGTACTATTATATGTGCTGGCTGCCTGGTGGGCGGTGAAAGGGTTCAGCGAACATAAATTCATGGCCATTGTATCGCTTGGTTTTTGCGCATTTGGCCTGAGTATTTTCGCGGTGGGTTTCTTAATGGAAATGAACAGCGGGAAGGCGGCGGCGGGGCAATATGACTACGACTTCAAGCGGCTCGATGCGGGCGAAAAGACGGCACTTACCAAAATCATCGAAGGAGCCGGCCTTAATTTGAGCAACGCGACTTTCACCGAACACTGGCATGTCGCCGATACAACTTCCACCTTTCGGATCTGTGTCCAGAAAGGCCATGTCACAGCGCTCAATATTTCCAATCATCCGATCCGGGAACTGGATTTATTTTCCCAGCTCCCTCAACTTGGAGATCTTTACCTGAGAAACTGCGGATTGTCGGACATGAGCGAGCTGAAATCCACAAGAATTGACAGACTTGATATTTCGGACAATCAAATTACAAATTTGGAAACACTAAGCGGCGTTCCCAATTTACGTTGGCTATTTGCATCCAACAATAAGTTGACTTCGACCTGGGGTCTCGAACACTTCAAGCAACTGATTAGCAAAGATCTTTCTAAAAACCCCATCGATACCATTCAAGTAAACTGATTCAAAAGTCAGCACGTTTAGTTTAATCCTTTGAATACCAGACATTGTACCATGAGCACTTTTGAGACCATCTGCGTTGGAGTCTTTTTGATGGCCTATTATTTTTTCGTGCTACGAAAATATAACACGCTTGGATTCCGCCTGTTTTCGGTGTTTTTCTTCGCCAGTCTCGCTGTATGCTATTGGTGGTACATCGATTATGCCGACCTGAAAGATGTTGAAAAAAATGGTGTCGCCACGGGGGCTGTTG
Organism: Dyadobacter sp. MSC1_007; assembly: GCF_023667495.1. Taxonomy (GTDB): domain Bacteria; phylum Bacteroidota; class Bacteroidia; order Cytophagales; family Spirosomataceae; genus Dyadobacter. The sequence goes on along the minus strand of NZ_JAMOZL010000012.1, from coordinate 246,591 downwards.
TTCTTAAAAAATCCGCCGACAACCTGGAATTCCGTTTTACGGACCAAACCGGGAATACAATCGTCCGAACACAGATGGGCGGCATTTCAGTTGAAGAGTTCGCATCGGTATCTGAGGGTAAGCCGGCACCTGTCTTGTATAGTCGGCAATCAGATGTTATTTATTTAAAAAGCAGCTACCAACGTCAATTAAAGGACAACATATACATTCTCTTTTTCCCAGGACTGTTGTTTCTCATCGGATGTTTGTGCTGGATTTTCCTTCGAAAATACCGCGTTCATGCACATGGGGACGGCTCAATCCACGAATACGTTACCGACGAAAACGGGAAAGTTGTGCTTGACGATGCCAAAAACAGCACTACAAAATCACTGAGAAATTACGCCACCTTCTCGAAACTGTTTGGGATTTTCGGGAAATAGTAATAGGTAAGAGTACGCTACACAGGCATACCTTCAATCTGTTCCGGCACCTGGGACAGGCATACACCTATTTGGCACCATTCTCCACCTCATTCCTGATAATCTGCGGTAGAATTGCAGTGTCGCTTGAAACTTCACCCGTTCTACTATGAAAAAACTGCTCTACTTACTACTGGCATTGTTACTAACCACCGAGGCATTTGCCCAAAATGATTTTATTACCCGATGGAACATGACCAATATCGGGTCTGGACCTACGCAGCTCCGTTTTGTCATCAATTCCACCGGGCCGGTCGGTTATTCCTGGACCGAAGTTTCGCCAGGTAGCGCCTCGGGATCGGGGACATTTACCGGACCGATATGCATTATCACCGGGCTGCCTGCGGGCGCTACGATCGACGTCAGCATCAGCCCCACCAATTTCAGCAACATTATTGTAGGCATAGGTGGTGATGCGGAACGGCTGATTGATATCCGGCAATGGGGAACGACCGTCTGGACAAATATGTCGGTAGCCTTCCTTGGTTGCTCTAATTTGCAAATCACCGCAACCGATGTACCCAATCTGAGCCTGGTTACCAACATGGCACGGATGTTCTCCGGATGCAAGGTGTTGAACGGCCCGGCCAACATAGGTGCCTGGAACACTGCTAGCGTAATGAATATGACTTCCATATTTGAAAATGCTTCTGCTTTCAACCAGGCCATTGGAACATGGAATACTGCCAATGTGGCCAGCATGAGCGGCATGTTTTTGAATGCCTCGGCATTTAACCAGCCCATCGGAAGTTGGAACACCGCCAACGTGACGAGTATGAATGCCATGTTTGCGGATGCCAAGGCCTTTAACCAACCCATCGGAACGTGGAATACCGCCAAAGTAACTGACATGAAGGGTATGTTTCTGAATGCCTCGGTATTTAACCAACCCATCGGTACATGGAATACCGCCGCCGTGGCGGACATGAGCCTAATGTTTTACAACGCCCAGGTTTTTAACCAACCGATCGGCGGCTGGGACACCGGTAATGTAATCGATATGAGTTTCATGTTCCAGGACTGCCAGTTCAACCAGCCGGTCGGCAGCTGGAATACCGCCAAAGTCACTACGATGAAGGGTATGTTTTTTAATAACACGCTCTTCAATCAGCCCATTGGCGCATGGAACACCGGTAGCGTGACGGATATGAACATTATGCTGGCGAACGCCCAGTCATTTAACCAGCCTATTGGCGCCTGGAATACCGCCAATGTAACGAACATGAACGCAATGCTCGCTGGCGCTTATGTGTTTAACCTGCCCGTCGGAGCTTGGAATACCGCCAAGGTAACCAATATGAAGAGCTTGTTTGAAAATGCCACTGTATTCAATCAGCCGATCGGTACCTGGAACACCGGCAACGTAACGGACATGAGCTCTATGTTTTTGAGCGCCCCGGCCTTTAACCAGCCTATTGGAACCTGGAACACGGCCAAAGTAACCACCATGTTCAGTATGTTCCAGGGAGCCACCAAGTTTAACCAGGCCATCGGCGCATGGAATGTAACTGCCGTGACGAATATGGGCAGCATGTTTTTCAGTGCCCAAGCCTTCAACCACTCCATCGGCGACTGGACTTTGAATGCAGCCGTCGACCTGGGCAATATGCTGAATGACAGCGGCCTGGACTGCCCCAATTATAGCGCCTCGCTGATCGGGTGGAGCAGCAACCCGCTCACGCCCGACAATCGGGCTCTCGGCGCATTTCAGCGACCGTATGGCACCAATGCAGTGGCGGCCCGTTCCAATCTGATTACCACCAAAGGTTGGAGCATCTCCGGTGATCAGGCATCCGGAACAGATTGCACAGCGCTTCCCGTCAGGCTGATCAGTTTCACTGGTCAACAGCAAGGCAATGCCGTTCTACTAAACTGGAAAACGGCCGGCGAAGAAAACAATGCAGGTTTTGAAATCGAAAGGAGCGCGGATGCCAAAAAGTTTGAAAAAATCGGCTTTGTCGACGGCAGCGGGGATGTTAGTGAAGTCAGGAAATACGATTTTACAGACCGGAAGCCATTCGCGGTAAATTACTACCGCCTGAAACAGCTGGACCGCGCGGCCGGTACGCCGGAGCGGGACCGCTTCGACGGCACTTTCGAGTATTCCAGTATTATTTCGGTTAAAAATGATGCGGAGATGATTGATATATATCCGAACCCAGCTCAAAACCAGCTATTTGTGAAAAACCCGGGAGCCAATAGCGAGGTGTCCATTTCAAATATTGAAGGTCAATTGTTGCTAAAAAAGGAACTCAAAGGCGCTACACCCATTGATATTCAAACGCTTCCGGCGGGATTATTTTTTGTAAGAATTGGAGACGAAACGCGGAAGCTTGTGATCCAGCGATAATGCTATTGCTTCCTATAACCAATGAAATAGTTTTCTATATTGACTTATGTCATAACCCTTTAACTAAATCTAACAATGGACATCAACGACCCAAGGAAATACATTCAGGATCTTGCGCTGCAAAATTCCCGAGAGTCATTTATCAGTGAAAATGAACGTGAGCTAGTTGCCAGAGATCTCACAACCACAGAGCTCGCGACCAAAACGGATGTCGAACAATCGTTCATGAATGACAAGAGTTTGGTGTCGTTCGTATCGGAAGTGTCAGAACAACGTCGGCAGGATGTCCTGCATTCCGTATTGTTAGCGCAACTTGCTGCCAACAAAAAGTTTCCGGAAGAAGAGCAGATAAAAGAATGGTATGAAGAATTTGTGAAAGTGCTTAGTAACATTGGCTGGGCTATGCAATCCGCAAGTTTCACACCTTTCACTTCGCAAGGCACCACCATTGAGGTAGACAAAGCCATTATTGATCTCGTCGCAAGCGCTGTTGGCGGATCGGCCCTCGTGCCCATTATCAGCAAGACTCTGGATGCCATCAAGGGCCTCAGCGCGAGCAGCGGAAAATTCATCGCATTCGAGAAAAATACACATACCGCAACAAAAGGCGCATTCCAGATCGGGGTAGCCAAAGAAGTGAATAACACGGTAGCTCTTCAATTAGGCACTTTTTTGATCACGTCATCCGATACAATCAAGCAGATCCTGTTCTTTAAATCATCCAAAACCACAACAACCCTGGAATTCTGTTCACGCGTTGGTACACTGGATGAGGCTATTTACAGCACTATCCGCGAGGCGGTTCAGGCTAAACTTAGATTCAAAGCAACTGATTTCATTGCAGGCATCGATCTTGGCGATTAACTCTTTGATTTTTATGGCTTAAAATCCCATTTTAACCCGACAGACGCATAGGGAGATGCAGCAAAATAATAGTCATTATTGGAAGCAAACATGCCTTTCAAAGTTCTGTCGCTATACGATGCCGGACGGTATAGGTTAAAACCAACCATAGCAGACATTGTCAATCCGGTTTTACCTAACTTAATTTCCGGACGAAGCCCGGTAACTATATATTGATGTGAGAATATGACATCTTTACCCTCTTTTTCTAACAAGGCCATTTGTCCGTTCATTTCAAAAGCCCACGATAGCTTTAAAAAGTGATTGAATTTATAGCTGGCCGAAACGTCCAAACCATCGATCAATTCAGCATTGACATTGAATTTCCCCTGGTGTTTCCAGTTTACATAGACGGCTGGAAATACCATCGGATATCCTAACGAGCTGTTTACAGCCAAGCCTCCACCTACGGCCAAATTGGGTTTTAGGTGACGGATAAAAACAATTCCTGCACTTCCAAGGGCATTTTTAAACCTGATTCTGGAAAAATTCGTCGACGGAGTGAATACGCCCATGCCCACGCTGGCCCTCATCGACCATTTCTCACTTAGCGGTCGCAGGTGGTAAATTCCAACTTGTAAGTTCATAATTTCCGATACCATACCGTCGTTGAAATTCTCATTATTCAGTGATGCGTATGCTCCGCTAATACCAACGCCCCAGGCAGTCGGGCGATTATTCTCATTCATTTTCGTTGATAGCGGCATATTGACCGCTCCCTGATAAACTATAGAGGAACCTTTGCTATCACCAATTTTTTCTCTTGGCTTATCGCCATTTGGCAGAAACCAATAGCCTGAATTTCCGATGAATTCTGTCTTAAAAGAAACTTGTTGCGCATTCGCGTTCACGCACAACAGGAGCCCGAGTGCTGCTGTAAATAATGCTATTGACTTCATGACTAAATTTTTACTGGCGTTTACATTTGTTGTATTTCGCAGCAAAAATGTGCTGAGTAATGCAATGCAGAAAGTCATAAACCATGGAGTTCAGAATCTGCAAGGTGAAATGCAGTATGCGCAGAATGGAATTTATTCAAGAACGCCGTCCATCCATTTCAGAAAGTCCGGAACACGTATCCGGCTTACCAGCACTTCGTGAGGGCAGGCGGGGGAAAAGGAAAGTTGCAAGCGGCTGTTGAAATATTTGGCAACGTTCTCAATGGCTTTTACATTGCCAATGCAGTTGCGTGACACACGAAAGAACAGGCGGTTGTCGAGCTGCTGTTCTATCTGATCCAGCGTATAGTTAACGATATGCCGTTTGTCGCCGAATGTGTGCAGGAATACCACTCCTTCCTCGCTATAAAAATGAGCGATATCCTTTGTTTCTATGTAATGATAATTTTCTCCTTTTGATATCAGGAAACGGTTTTTTGCTCTGGCAGGTAATATTTGTTCAAAATTCTTACGGCCCGCTTTATAAGAATGGTTATGGAAAATATTCTCAAACTTATTTAATGCCGACTCCAGTTCCTTCTCATCGAACGGTTTTAGCAGGTAATCAATGCTGTTGAGTTTGAACGCTTTGATTGCATGTTCATCGTAAGCGGTAGTGAATATAACGGGAGTGATTACCTCTACATGGTTGAATATCTCGAAGCAGTTTCCATCAGCGAGGCGAATGTCCATTAAAATTAAATCAACGTCAGAAGTTTTAAGGAACGCTATCGTGTCGATGACCGATTTCGTCCGTTTCTCCAATATATAACCGGGACGTAATTCGGTCATCATTCGTTTCAGTTCTTCGTACGCAAACCGCTCATCTTCTACTATCAGATAATTCATGATTGAATATAAGGGACTTTTACAGTGAATTGATGTCCGGTATTCTCTACGAGGACTTCTTTACCATACAGCATATATTGCTTTGTAAGGTATTTAAGTCCAATGCCGCTTTTATCTGTATTACTGGATGGCTGGATATTGTTTTCTACAGTAATATACTGGTCACCAATCGTAATCTGTATATCCAACGGTGATTCCTCAGTTGCTATATTGTGCTTGAATGCATTCTCCAAAAGCAATTGCATGGTTAGGGGAATTATGTTCTTTTTTTCAGACTCAGCTACCTTCTTGATTGTTAAAGTAAAAGAATTTTCGAAACGCATCTCCATCAGGAAAATGTAGGAATCAAGCGCATCCAGTTCTTCCGCAACCGTTGTTGCCGGTTGCTGGTTAAGTGAAAGCACATACCGGTAGGTCTTCGAAAGAGCCTTTGTAAACTTGTTGGCGTTTTGTGGATTGAGGTATATTAAGGAAGAGAGCACATTTAATGAATTAAACAAAAAATGCGGGTTCAATTGTGCTTTTAATGTTTCGTGCTGGAATAACAATACTTCTCGTTTCGCTTTTTCGGAGTCAGCAATGGCTTTTTGCTCGGACTGAAAATAATATATCAATTCGAACACGAGCACTATTGGCGCATTGGTAAGTATTCCCAAAGCGAATTTGGTTGCAAACGAGGGCATTCCTACCCTGGAAATAAGCAATACATCATAAATCACAAAATCGAAGACCCATAGTAAAGTCAGGCATATCACAAATAGTCCTGTCAGATCTGCGATGATACGGTACAGGATATTCTTTGAATAAGGTATATGCTTGTTCAAGAATGTCAACAACTTGTAATCTGCCACACACATCGTGAAGACAACGATGTAGTGGGCCGTCAATTGGATGTGAAATTTGCTCCATAAATCATCCTCCATGACAATGTTGCTCAACAACATCTGGCACAATGCGTAAAGCAGTGATGAAAAGAAGAAAATAAGGGAATGTTTTACACTGTATCCTTTTATCCGGCGCATTAGCAGCAGCGAGCTCGTTGAGGGCAGGAAATTAGAATATTAGCCGCAGACTAGTGGCAAATCTCCTTATTTTTCTGATGAACTTCATTTTACAGGGAATGGATTTCAGTTCAAGACGGCTTTGAGCAAAAACCCGTAGCAATTGGCCCGTTCATATAATAAATGAGGCACGATTTTAGTGTTTCCCCCGACTTTTAAGTAAAGCCAGAGGAAAATGGTTAAGAAAAGAACAGCCGGGAGAAAAAATGACAGCCATGGCCAACGACAACCCCTTAATATTGGCTATTAACTGCGGCTCATCGAGCATTAAGTTCGCTGTTTATCAGGAACCGGGGCAGCTGGTCGCCAAAGGTAAAGTCGACCACATTGCCAGTGATCGTTCGGCGATCATCTTGCAGGTCCCAAAAGCGCTTTCGGAGCCCGTCAAGGCGGGGGATATTGACGAGGCATCCGCAGCCATTGTTGCTTTCCTGGATAAGACCGACCTCTTGAATGCAATTATCGCTGTCGGACATCGGATTGTCCACGGCCTTAGCCGCACGGAGCCCGTGCTGATCAGCGATACCGTCTTCTCCGAAATTAAAGAAAACAAAATACTCGCACCCATACACATGACGGCGGCTTTAGCCATGCTGAACAGCCTGAGAAAGGCGCTGCCGCAGGCGCTTCATGTGGCGTGCTTTGACACAGCCTTCCATAACGGCCTGCCCGAACTTGCACGGACGATACCATTACCCGCCGCACTGACCCGAAAGGGAATCGTCCGCTACGGCTTTCACGGTTTATCATGCACCTATTTGCTTGGAGCACTGCAAGAAAAAGCGGGAGAAAAGATCGCATCCGGGCGGCTTATTATAGCGCACCTGGGCAATGGGGCGAGCATGACCGCCGTCAAAAACATGAAAAGCATTGATACGACGATGGGATTTACCCCGGAAGGCGGGTTGATGATGGGCACGCGGCCGGGAGACCTGGATCCGGGCATCCTGACCTATCTTATGCGATCAGAAGAAATGAAACTGCCTGAGGTGGAAAAACTGATACAATCGGAATCCGGGTTATTTGGCGTTTCGGGGACAAGCCCGGACATGGGTGAGCTGCTGAAATTTTACAAAACGGATCCACGCGCCCGTTTGGCTGTCGATCTGTTTTGCTACCAGGCTCAAAAAGCGCTTTGCAGTCTTTGCGGGCCATTGGGCGGATTGGACGCTCTGGTCTTTTCTGGCGGCATCGGTGAGAATTTCCCTGAGATACGGGCAAAAATTTGCCACGGACTTGGATTCCTGGGTATTTCAATCGATGAAAAAACCAATCTGGAAAATGCATTTGAAATATCGGGGACTGTCGGCACTGTACGCGTATATGTGATCAGAACGGACGAAGAGGCCGTTATTGCGGAGCAGACCAAAGCCGTAGTAGACAATGCAAACTGAAAATTCCTATCATGACAGCTATACAAACAGATGACCTGGAAATACTGGATGCCTACTGGCGTGCAGCCAATTATCTTTCAGTGGGGCAGCTTTATTTGCTGGATAACCCATTGCTTCGTGAACCGTTACAGCCAGAGCATGTAAAAACGAAGATTCTCGGCCATTGGGGCACCACGCCAGGGCAGAATTTTGTCTATGCTCATTTGAACAGGGCCATCAAAATGTATGATCTTAATATGTTCTACATTTCGGGGCCGGGGCACGGTGGGCCGGCATTGGTAGCAAACACTTACCTGGAAGGCACCTATTCCGAGTACTATCCCGATGTAAGCCAGGATGAACCGGGCCTGAAAAAACTTTTTAAACAATTTTCCTTCCCCGGCGGAATTCCAAGCCACGTTTCGCCGGAATGTCCGGGTTCGATCCACGAAGGCGGTGAACTGGGCTATTCTTTGAGCCACGCATTCGGCGCCGCGCTGGATAATCCTGATCTGATCGTTAGCTGTGTCGTCGGCGACGGCGAGGCTGAAACGGGTCCCCTGGCCGCCGCCTGGCACTCCAACAAATTTCTGAACCCGGCAACGGACGGGGCTGTGTTGCCGATCCTGCACCTAAACGGCTACAAAATTGCCAACCCGGCCATTCTCGCGCGCATCAGTTACCAGGAACTCGACCATTTCCTGCGCGGATGCGGCTGGGAGCCACTTTTTGTCGAAGGAGACGATCCGATGGTCATGCACCGCCAAATGGCTTCGGCAATGGACGAGGCAATTGCCAAAATTCACAGCATTCAATCTGAGGCGAGGAATGCCCGCTCCGTGCAGCGGCCCATATGGCCCATGATCGTGCTCCGATCGCCCAAAGGATGGACTGGCCCTAAAACCGTCGACAATAAGGCTATCGAAGGCACATTCCGGTCGCATCAGGTCCCCCTGCCCTCGCCAGCGCTTCAACCCGATTATCTCCCTCAACTCGAAGAATGGCTTCGAAACTACCGCCCCGACGAGCTATTTGACGCGAAGGGCCGCTTGCATGCACATATCGCCGCGCTTGCGCCCTCGGGCAGTCGCAGAATGGGCGCCAATCCGCATACCAACGGCGGTTTGTTGCTCCGGGATTTGCAAATACCTGATTTCAGAAAGTATGCGATAGCTATTTCGGCGCCGGGCAAGGAGCAGGCTTCAGATACTAGCACACTCGGCCACTTTTTACGCGACATCATTAAAACCAATGCTTCAACACGCAATTTCAGGATTTTCGGTGCAGATGAAACCGTGTCCAACAAGCTGGAAGCAGTTTTTGAGACCTCATCAAGGCAATGGGTGGCGCCAATCGATAAGGAGGATGAATTTCTGGCATCAGAAGGTCGTATCATGGAAGTGCTCAGCGAACATTTGTGTCAGGGGTGGCTCGAAGGGTACCTCCTAACCGGCCGCCACGGGCTTTTCAATAGTTATGAAGCCTTCATCCATATCATCGATTCTATGTTCAATCAGCATGCCAAATGGCTGAAAGTAACCCTTGATATTCCATGGCGACGAAAAATTGCGTCGCTAAACTACCTTCTGTCCTCGCACGTCTGGCGACAGGACCACAACGGATTTACGCATCAGGATCCCGGCTTTATCGATCACGTGATCAACAAAAAAGCGGAGATCGTGCGGGTGTACCTGCCGCCGGACGCCAATTGTCTGCTATCGGTGGCCAACCATTGTCTGCGCTCGAAGCATTATGTCAATGTAATGATCGCTGGCAAACACCCCGCTCCTCAATGGCTCGATATTGAAGCAGCCGTTGCACATTGCAGCATGGGGATCAGCATCTGGCAATGGGCCAGCAACGACTATGACAGCGATCCGGATGTGGTTATGGGCTGCGCGGGCGACGTACCCACACTCGAAACGCTCGCGGCTGTTTCCATTTTGAGGCAGCACCTGCCAACGCTTCGTATCCGTGTGGTCAATGTTGTCGATCTGATGAAACTGCAATCCAGCCAGGCCCACCCGCATGGGCTGGACGACCGGGATTTCGACCTGCTTTTCACACGTGACAAGCCCGTAGTGTTTGCATACCACGGCTACCCGTGGCTCATCCACAGGCTCACTTACAACCGCACCAATCACAACAATTTTCACGTAAAAGGATACCAGGAAGAAGGGACAATCTCTACGCCTTTCGATATGACCGTGCTGAACGGCCTGGACCGGTTTCATCTCGTGCGCGAAGTCATCGAAAGGCTACCCCAAACCACCACTGAGGCAGCTTATCTCGCGCAAATGATGGAAGAAAAGCTCATCCGGCACCGGGCCTATATTAACGAACACGGCCTGGACATGCCGGAAGTGCGCGAATGGAAATGGGATTCCGGAATGGCTGACCCCGCCAAAGTCACGAGATCCGAATAGCTTTTAAACTTTCCCGATTGACTTCCACATCGCGAGTTCTTGCTCGAAACGGTTGTTGATGACTTCACATTTGGTGTCGATGCGCATGGTGGCCCTGTCTTTCAAATTGTATGCGGACCATTCGGGCACATCTTTGGCGGCCGGTTTGCCGGTGCGGGCGAAGGTTGCCCATAGCTCCGCAAAATGATGGGACGCCACGAAACGCTCAGGTTTGCTGCCGCCAAAAAAGCTCTCAGTGATCTGGGAAGGGTCTTTCGGCGGAACCTCGTTATTGAATTTGAAAGTAATATCCATGGCATGGGGGGTGCCCATCGGGTAGTCCGTATCCAGTATCTTTTTCTCAGATTTATAACCAAAATTATACAGATAAACAGGTGCCCCGTTCTGTTTGGCTTTTTTCTCGGCAATGTCCACTGAGCCCAACCCCATCATAGCGATGGATGAGATAGCTACAAAAACATCGATCGCCGAGGCGCCCGGCATCGTTTTCCGGTAGGTTTCGATTATTTTATCCGTGTTTGCATTATGGAACGGTTCCAGCTTTTTCTTTAAGCCTTCAAAATCCATTTTTACCAAATCCGTTTCCTTACGTTGCCAGATGAAAAAATTGTATTCGTCTTCATTCCAGCCGACCAGTAACGGTTTATTTTTTGATATCTCAGGGGCGGAAGGATCAAACGGATGATGCGGGAGAACGGTACCGTCTACCACCGGACCAAAACCACCGGCACCAGACTGCGCTTTTTTATTATTGGTTTTATCAATAAATGGGGGCACAAACGGCAACTTGGCTTGCATTGCCAACAAATCGGCCGCGGGCACATCCAATAATTTCCTCCAATCTTTGGGTGATATATTAAGCTCTCTCAAAAGCAGCGCCGTGGTTTCAACCGCCGTTTCTTTGGGGGTCATCCTCACTCCTGGCCCGCTTTCAATAGACGCTTTATTAAAATAGGGAGCCGCTGATGGCATTGCATACAAACAGGACGTTTTCGCGCCCCCACCCGATTCACCGAAAATCATGACATTATTGGGATCTCCGCCAAACTGGGCAATGTTTTTATTCACCCATTTTAAGCCGTCCACAATATCCAGCATCCCCATGTTACCTGAACCAGCGTAATCGACGCCAGCAATTTCGTCCAGGTAAAGAAACCCAAACAAGCCTAGCCTGTGGTTGGTTTGCACCACCACGACATCAAAATTCTTTGCAAGATTGGACCCATCCTGGCTTTGTGATGCTCCCGACCCGATTACAAATCCACCGCCGTGGCTGTAAAACATGACCGGACGCTTTTTGTTGTCGTTAGCAGGTGTCCAGACGTTCAAAAACAAACAATCCTCGGCAGGTGCAGGCTCATTGTTGCGCGGCGGCTGCATTGCCGGTGCGCCAAACACAGAGCTCCGCACACCCGTCCAGGGTTCTACGGGAGCTGGACGACGAAATCTCCTGTCGCCGGAAACCTTGCCTCCGTAAGGAATGCCCCTGAATATATTAACGCCTTCATGACGGACACCCCGCAGCTTTCCCGGCGCAATTTCGACTTCAACAAACGAATCGCGCTTGCCATTGGTGGTAAAACCAAACCCTGCCGTTGCAACGGCGGCACTGGCCAGCGAGAGTTGCGATAAAAATTGTCTTCGCGCGATTACGTTCATATTGAGGGGACTTAAAGAGCAAGTTAACGGATATCACAAATTGTGCTTGATGCAGCAAGAATACAAGATAATGCTGCAAAAGTCTAATTGCAATTAATGGTAACCGATAAGTGCTTTTCCGCGTCCTACTTCCCGGCATTTCCTTTCGCAGCTGCCCTTTGGGCCCGTTTTTTAATATGACTGTCATCGGCAGGCATACGTTGGATCAATGCGGGCGGTGTCGGTCCAAGCCTTTTGTTGAATTCACCTAGTGCAGCCAGCAGCTCTTTTGCCTTTGGTTGATTCGTTTTGAGTAAATTATTCTTTTCTCCAATATCAGTTTTAAGATTAAATAATAATGTGTCTGTCGCCTCCACGACGACCTGAGCTCCATTTTTGATCGCTTCCTGCGGCAGTCTTAGCTTCCAGTCGCCTTTCCGGAACGCTTCGATCTTGCCAGACGAATAATAGACAAATTCATCGCCCTTTCTTTTACCTGTCCCAAAAAGTACCGGGCTGATATCCTCTCCGTCCAATGATTTGGTGGTCTGCGTTTTCTGGCTACCGGTGAGGCTTATAATCGTCGGGTAAAAATCTAAATGCGTTGCCAGATCGTCGTAGACTGAGCCCGGCTTAATCCGTCCTGGCCAGTACGCGACTGTCGGAACCCGCTGTCCTCCTTCAAAGGTCGTCCCTTTTCCCTGTCTCAAAGGTCCGGCCGAGCCTCCCTCCACATCGAATATCAACCAAGGGCCATTATCACTGGTAAACACCACCAGCGTATTTTCCTCCAGACCTTGTTTTTTTAAAGATTTCATGACTTCCCCCACACTCCAGTCAAGCTCCTCAATGACGTCGCCATATAGTCCACCTTTCGATTTCCCTTCGAATTCCGGCGACACATATAGCGGCACGTGGGGCATATTGTGAGTGATGTATAAAAAGAACGGCTTATCCTTATTCTTCTCAATAAACCGCACCGCCTCATTCGTATATGTTTTGGTTGTGTATTTTTGATTGACCACTAAACTGTCTACATCGTTTCCACGGAGATATACCACGCCTTGCATGTCGTTGCTGTAAGGAATACCATAATATTCGTCGAATCCGTTTTGGAGCGGCAGAAACTGGCGGTGATGGCCCAGGTGCCATTTACCTAGAATAGCGGTGCGGTATCCGTTCCCTTTTAATGCTTCGGCAATCGTTACCTCCTCCGCCGGAAGACCGGTGAAACCTTCCGGAAAGAACACATGGTCAATCCCCAGCCGTCTTGGATAACGGCCGGTAATCAATGCTGCGCGGCTGGGACTGCAAACCGGTGATGTCGAATAAAAAGACGTAAACTTAATGCCTTGGGCGGCAAGATTGTCAATATTAGGTGTGCGGATATTCTTTGCTCCGAAACAACCAATATCCCCGTATCCCAGGTCGTCGGCCATGATCACGACAATGTTGGGCTTCCTTTTGGAAGACTGTGCAAAAGTTGCCATCGCAGCAGCAACCAAAATGATACTTAACAGGATCTTTTTCATTTAGCAAGATAATGATAATCAGATATATTACGCCACCGGTAACACATTCGTGCGTTATGGTTCACCGAAGCGCCGGCGAGGTCCTTACAGCGCTTGTCCCTTCAATATCTTCTCAATTTCCGCTTTGGAAGCGCCACCTTTTTTCTGCCACACGATCTCATTGTTTTTGTATAGGATTAATGTAGGAAGGCCTACGACTCCCAGCTCTTTCACCAGACTTTTGTTCTCATAAGCTTCAATTTTGATTACTTTCACATTCGACGCCTGCTCCGTTTTTATCGAATCGATAGTCGGTTCCAGCTTCTTGCAACCCGGGCAGTACCGCGAGCCGAAGTCGACAAGCACCAGTTTATCGGTTTTCAGTGACGCTGTGTATTCGCTGAGCGAAAGCCCTTTTCCGGTTGTAGAGATAACCGGCCTGCCTAATCCGATCCATTTGCTCAATCCACCAGGAATTTCCGTAACGTCCCTGAATCCGGCCTTGCGCAAATCCTCCGCCAACACCCCACTCCTGCCATTCCCGATCGAATAAATGAAAGTCGGCTTATCCTTGCTCAGTTTTGCGCTCTGTTTTTCGAAATCGTCTTTGTTTGCAATGCTAAAACTCACGGCGCCTTCGAGGTGATTTTGGACATATTCTTCGGGCAGCCGCGCGTCCAGAATCTGGGCATTTTTACCGGCAGCATTCAGTTTCGCCTCAAATGCTTCGAATGACAACAATTCCCTTTTCTTATTCTGGGCAAATGCTCCTGTCCCGACAATAGAAACAAGCAGTAACGCAATCAATGGTCTCAATTTTCTCATAGTTTTATTGATTTGAAGTTTAAAAACTTGGCTTACGCCGTTGCGGGTGTTGTCACCCGCAACATGCTCCATATAAGCATTCTGCCTACGGAAATCATTGTGTTCACCCAGGTCGCTCGTATCGTTGGTGATAACACCAACAACGGCGCAAGCTCAGGGAGCGATTGGCAACGGCAAATAATCGCGGTTCAGGATCATCCATTCCTGCAACCTGGTCTTCAGCTCGTGCTCAATTTGCTGTACCTCAGGCTTTCCGGCCAGATTATCGGTTTCGAATGGGTCATTTTCCTCATCATAGATCTCAAACATTTTCCTTCGGTCGGCGAATAGCAGTTTGCTGTATTTTTCGTCCAGACTGCCTTCGGCGTGCTGTTGTTTCAGATCAAGCCAGAATGGCTGCCCGGCAAAATCGACGGGGTGATAAGGTATTTGCCAGATCGCATTATAGATCAGTTTGTACTTTTTATTAAAGACCGTGCGGCCCAGGTCGAAGTTGGACGAATTAGTGGGTAAGCCCTGACCATGTGCGCCGCGGACGGCAAAAATATGGTCGTGTCCCGCAAATTGGGGGTTATTGAATGCCGGTGTGAGACTCGCGCCGGTGATTCCTTTTGGAACGGGCACGCCTGCTATCGAAAGAAAAGTTGGCGCTATATCGATGCCCGAAACCAATGCATCGCTTGTTTGCCCCGCTTTGATCAGCCCGGGATGGCGCATTATTAGCGGAACGTGGATACCGAGATCGTACAGCGTTCCCTTGCCGCGGAGCAGCGCTCCGCCATTATCACCGATGAAAACAACGAGCGTATTCTCTGCGAGTCCACGCTTACCAAGGTCTTCCAATACTTTGCCGACGTCGCTGTCCAGGCGCTGGATTTCGCCCAGATAGGCCGCAAAATCTTCGCGGAGCAACTTCGTGTCCGGCCAATGTGAAGGAACCGGTATTTTCTGAGGGTCAGGTTCGAAGCTTTTGGCATTAAAAATCCTGTGAGGATCGCTGTACCCTACCTGCACGAAAAATGGTTTACCCTTCGGTGTATTGTCCAGAAACTCGCTGTACTGCGCGAATATGCTATCCCGATCGCCTGTCACTTTCAGAAAATCGACGCGGTTTTTGAAGGTTTCCAGGTTGTATTTTTCCAAAACGGCCACGGTCTCGGGAACACGTCGGTTACCGTCGAGGTGGAAATTCCGTCCCAGGATTCCGGTATGATATCCGCCCTTTCTGAGCAGCTCGGGATAGGAAGTCACGGAAGCATCCAGGGGCGCAGAGAAGCGTGTCATCTGAATATCGAGCGTATTACGACCTGTCATGATCGCTGCACGGGACAAAACGCATTGCGGGGCCGTGGTGTAGGCTTTTTTGAAAAGAATGCCTTCTGCTGCCAGCTTATCTATATTCGGAGTCTTGATACCGGAATAGCCGTAGCATCCCAGAAAGGGCGCGCTGTGATCGTCGGACACGATCAGGACGATGTTAGGAGGTTGCGTTTTCTTTTTTTGGGCATAGCCTCGCGGAAGCGCTGTGCAAAGCAGCAGCACTGCAAAAATCACTTTTCTAATCATAAGTATTAATTCAAATTATCACCCGCAACAAGTTCATCGTACAATAACTACCTTTTGGACCTGCACAGCCCCTGTTTTCTTCCTGATTTGCGCCATATAGCCGCCCGGAGTAAGGTCATTTACTGAAATAGCCGCCTTACCACCTCCCATAGCCCGCAGTGCGACCTTTCCAGCGCTATTGATCATGGTAATGGATTCTATCTTTGCCGCATCTGCGGGACTAAAATATAGCAAGTCAGACGCGGGATTTGGAAACAAGACAGTTCGCCACTTATTTTCAAATGACAGACTAACAATCCTGCTGTAAGCGAAACTGCCATCGAGGTCTACCATTTTAAGGCGGTACAGTTTTTCGTGCCCCGCAGAATCTTCATCGAATGAATTGTTGTCTATGAAAGAATAGGTTCTAAGCTGATCACTTCTAACCGATGCCAACACACGGCCCAAAGTCGTCCAGATCAACCCGTCAGTGCTTTTATGAATATCGAAGTAGTGTGAATTGCTTTCCATGGTCGTTGCCCAGCTCAGCAGCGCCCGATTTTCGCTTTTTACGGCTTTAAAGGTGATGAGCGTAATAGGGAGCGGATCATCCGTTACAAAAATATAAGCAGATCCGGCATTTTCTACGGTATTGGCTTCCGTAGCATCTTCATCATCACCTGGCATACCTACAAGAATGTAACTGGCACTGATTGAAACGGACCATCCAAATGCATCACTTGGGGCACGTAAAGAGGGGACAATTTTTTGCTGCAATCCCCAATTTCCACTACCGCCCAGGTCTTTCTGAAAAATATAGGCAGAGCCCGCACCTCCTACATTGTTAGCTTCCAATGCATCTTCATCCTCCGTAGGAGCTCCCACAATAAAGTAGTCTTGTGTGATGGACACAGAAAGACCAAAACTATCACCACTATTCCGGACCGGTGCAGTAACCTTTTTGATTTCCCCCCAATTATCCGGGCCACCTTCTTCCTTTTTAAAGATGTAGACAGATCCGGCATCATGCAGGGTATTCAACTCGGCCGCATCTTCGTTTTCCTGTGGTGCTCCTACGATTGCGTAACTTGCACAGATTGATACCGCTGAGGCGAAATGATCAATTGTTTCGCGGACGGGAGCCGTGATTTTTTTGATTTGTCCCCAGTTTTCACCGCCGCCCTGATCTTTTTTAAAAATATAGGCCGAGCCCGCTTCAGTTATCGGGTTCGCTTCGTCGGCATCTTCACTGTCCCGGGGAGAGCCAACAATGACATAATCGCCGTCAATTGCCACATCTTCACCGAAGAGATCACCTGCGCCACGCGTGGAAGCAGTAATTTTTTTAATCAAACCCCAGTTATCGGGACTGCCCTGGTCTTTTTTAAATATGTATGCTGATCCGGATTGAAGTAAGGTACTAAGTTCATCTGAGTCCTGATCTTCGTTACTAACTCCGACAACCAGATAATCGCCATGGATTGAAACGGCACTGCCAAAAAAATCATTTTCGGCGCGAACGGGTGCCACAACTTTTTTGATCAAACCCCAGTTTCCTGATCCTCCCTGATCTTTTTTGAAGATATATACCGCGCCGGCAGCACCAACGAAATTTGATTCCAAGGCGTCCAGCGATTCGAGTTCAGCGCCAACGACGGCATAATCACCAGCGATTGAGACTGATATTCCAAAGTTTTCGGTATCACGAACCGGGGATGTAATCTTCTTCACCTCAGCCCAGTTCCCTGCATTATTGAAAAGAATATAGGCTGCACCTGCATCTGGGACTAAATTCAGACCATCCGCGTCGGTATTGTTGAAGCGAGATCCAACAATGGCATAATTTCCGGATATGGCAACATCCCCGCCATAGTTGGCCTGGATATGTCTTGAAGAACTGCCACCATTGTTTTTAGCTGTCATCTTAATAATCTGATTCCAATCTTGTGGAAAAGCATTAGTAGCGCTGGTCAGGAAAATGATGTAAAAGAAGACCATTTTCAGGGAGGGTCGTAATAAATTCTTCATATAAGTTAGTCGGATAAATTGAAAACATTCATCACTTTGACGGCATGTGTGCGCACCGACATCACTATATGAAGTTATATTATTTCTTTCAATATTACTATTTAATATGTGTTTATATTAGATAGTAAGAGACAAGTAATCAAGGCGTTACATGTCGTTTCGAGTCTTATCACGCCCAACACATCAACAATCGCTCCTGTTGTTGGTGAGAACACCAACAACTGCGAACGGCAAAATGGGTACAACATTAACGCTGGTCAGTATACGCTAACATCAGAACGTCGGCGGACGACGGGCCGTCCTGGCCGCTGGTATTCCAATCGGGTTCGCAGGTTTGATCTTTTCATAATCCACAACCCCTGTCCTTTCTGCCCATCGTGCATAGTCGGCCGACAGTTCGTTGACGATATCTGTTCTACTGGCAGCAATGTCTGTCGTTTCACCTCGGTCGGTTTCTAGGTCGTATAACTCCCATTTATAGGCCGGATAGGTCGAGACGATTTTCCATTTCCCTTTTCTGACCGCACGGTTACCGGCTCGCTCCCAAAAAATCGGTTCACCGCCGCGGTCAACCTCATCCGCCTTGCCTGTAAGTACGGGTAGCAAACTTTTCCCAGGCAATGGATTCGTCTTGATACCGTTGCTCGTCGCCGGATAGGAAGCTTTTGCAAGATCGTAGAATGTCGGTGCGAGGTCTATCAGGTGACCAGTGCCCTTCACGATCGTGCCCGCCTTGATTTGTTTGGGGAACCAGGCAATAAATGGCGCACTGATGCCGCCTTCGTGCATATTGTTTTTATAGCTGGAATGCGGTGTGTTGGACACGTACGCCCAGGGCTGATCCTGGTACACATACGAACCAGCTGATCCCGCCGGACCCGAATTACGCTGCGGCCTGCGAGTGGATGCCCCTGCGTAGCCACCTTGCGCGCCATTGTCTGAAATGAAGACGATCAGCGTGTTCTCGTCTTTCTTTAACGCTTTCAATTTTTCACGCAGCTTGCCTATATTCTGATCCACTCGGTCGACCATCGCTGCATAGATTTCCATTTTTCGCTCCCAGAGCAGTTTTTCGTCATAAGGCACATCGTCCCAAGGCGTTACGTCAGCATCACGCACGGCTAACGCCTGTTTTGGGTCGGTTATGCCGATGGCCTTTTGCCGCGCTATCCGCTCATTGCGAAGCGAATCCCAGCCGATGCTGTACCTGCCTTTGTATTTGGCGATGTCAGCTTCGGGCGCTTGCAGCGGCCAATGCGGCGCGTTGTAGGCCAGGTAAAGGAAAAAGGGTTTGGCTATTTTACTTTGTTCGTCAAGAAATGAAATCGCGTGATCGGTGATCTCATCGGTCAGGTATTTGTCGGGTGGCAGGTTAATGCGTTTGTTGTTTTCGACGAGCTCCACAGCTGGCCCCTTCCCATACTTACCAATATCAAAATAATTGCTGGCCCCATTGATGAAACCATAAAAACGGTCAAACCCGCGCTGGTTCGGCCAGGCAATGCTATCATTACCTACGTGCCATTTGCCGCTTAGCAATGTGCTGTAACCGGCATTGCGGAGCACTTCACCAAAGGTAAGCGACTCTTTATTGAGGTATCCCTGGTAAGCCGGCAAACCCAGGTTTACATTGAAATAACCCACCCCAGCCTTATGCGGATACTGGCCGGTAATCAGCGACGCACGCGTGGGCGCACAAATGGAATTGTTATAAAATTCACGAAACCGAATGCCCTCCGAGGCCAGCTGATCGATATTCGGGGTCTTGATTTCGGAACCATAGGCACCAATATCAGAATACCCCAGGTCGTCCACCATGACCAGAATAATATTCGGACGCTGCTCGGCGGCAGCTTTCTTTTGGGCAAATGCCTGCGAAAGGCCCAATAGGGCAACAGTAAAGAAAATAGAAATCTTCATCAGTTTTATGCAAAGAATGACAGGGAAATGCGCGAACACAATAGGCACTGCCGGTGGCTGACAGAGTATCCTATAAATTTGATAGACAAAGTAAAGTTATTAAAACCGAAGAAAAAAGAAATTTGTCTGAAATTTCCTCCAAAACATATATATACTCTATCAATTTGATATAGTAATTAAAATTCTCTTACTTGCGACCACCAACCGCCATCAACAAAAGCATTAATTTATTCCATGAGCCTCAATTACATGGCGCTGGCGGTACCGCTGTTTCTTTTTCTGATCGGACTGGAATACCTGGCTTCCAAACTCTCCCGCAAGCAGGTTTTCAATTTCACAAGTTCGGTAACCAACATGAATGTCGGGGTGGCCGAGCGGCTCGCCGACATGTTCACAACCGCTTCCTTCTACTTCTTTTACGAGTACCTGCACAAGCATTATGCGATCTTTGACATACGTCCCGGCGTCATGATGTGTATTGCCCTTATTCTTGCGACGGATCTTGTCTGGTACTGGTATCACCGGTTGGGTCACGAAATCAATATTTTCTGGGGCTTTCATGTCGTCCACCACACGAGCGAAGAGTTTAATTACACGGCTGGCACGCGCATTACGGTCTTTCAGGCTTTCGTCCGGACCGCCTGCTGGTCAGTATTGCCGGTGATCGGCTTCCCGGCCCCGATGATCACGACAATGCTGCTCATTCACGGCTTATACCCGTTTTTCACCCATACCCAAATGATAGGCAAACTTGGGATCCTGGAATATTTCCTGGTAACACCCTCCCATCACCGCGTCCACCACGCAAGCAACGAGGCATATCTCGATAAAAATTTCGGTG
Organism: Dyadobacter sp. MSC1_007; assembly: GCF_023667495.1. GTDB lineage: Bacteria > Bacteroidota > Bacteroidia > Cytophagales > Spirosomataceae > Dyadobacter. Next base: position 225,922 of record NZ_JAMOZL010000012.1, on the reverse strand, counting down.
ATATGTTCATTATCTGGGACAAACTGTTCGGTACGTTCGCGAAAGAGGAAGAGCCCCCGCAATACGGGCTTACCAAGCAACTCGAAAGTCACAGTTTCTTGTGGCAGCATTTCCATTACCTCGTCGAGCTGGGTTATGCAGTCCGGCAAGCGCCAGGGTGGCTTGCCCGATTGAAAGTGATTTTTGGTCGCCCGGCGGATTTCGATCCGGCATTCCGGACCATTGCTGAAAAGCGCTTTCTGTCCAAAAACAAAGTGCGTACTAAATCGCAGAAATTCCGGGTTTATGTGGTGGCGCAGTTCGCGGTAATGGTCACGATACTATTTTTCCTGCTGCTTTTTGAACATTACCTCTCGCTTTATGTGCAGGTTACGATAGCGATGGTGATCCTCGTCACCCTTATCAACTGTGGGGCGATCCTGGAACAAAGGCGCTGGGTCTTTTACCTGGAATTTGTCCGTGGCTTGCTGATCATTCTCACCACGTATTATTTTTTCCCAAACCCAACTACCGTTGCGCTCTTCAGCGGCCTCACACTGTGCGGGCTCACCTGGTTTACCAGTCTGCAACGCCAATACCTGCAAAGGCTTTACGGAAGGTCATAAATCGGTTATTCGTAGCGGGATATATATTCAAAAAGAAAGGTCGGCAATTTCGATGCCGACCTTTCAAACAGGTGATATATAATAGATTTAATGTCAGAATGTGTAGCGGATCGTCACGCCATACATGCGCTGATCGCCTACAATACCTGCGTATTGCCCATAGCTTCCGGGAGCGGCCAGGAGCAATTCGTAATAATCTTTATTGAACACGTTCCTTGCCCACACGTAAAATGAGATGCCATTCGAAGCCCTGAATCCGGTGCGGCCATTAGTAAGTGAATATCCATCGATGTTCAGGTATTGGGAAGGCGATGGGCTGGACGAGAATTTAGAGCGATAGAATACGTCGACGCCCAGGAAGTAGTTTCCTTTCAAACCCAGGAATGTACCTTTCGCAGTTGCTTCACCACCCACGGATCCCGACCATTTGGAAATACCTGGCAATGCACCTCCCGAGACATCCTTAAAGGCCTGGGCCCCTCCTACCTCTTCCAACGGTACTGGCGCATTGGAGAATTTGACATATTTACCATCGGTATAAACCACCGCTGCATTGAAAGACAAGTTGCTGAAACGGATATTTCCGTCGAGTTCTACGCCTTGCACCCGTACTTTCTCTGCATTCGCCAGATAGCCGCGGTTAACGCCCGGCTCAGGAGTCTGTACCTGAGTTTGGAAATCTTTGATATCAGAACGGTACAATGTGAGGTTCAGGATAGAGTTGCTGCTGGGTTTAGTTTTAATACCAATCTCCTTATGCTCAACATGTTCCGGTTTTACATTAGCCAAGTCAAGCAGGATCTGGCCATTGGCTGTCGGCAAACCGCCCACATTCACACCAATGGGTTTATATCCAATCGAATAAGTAGCATACGCATTTACACGAGCGTTGGCTTTATATTGAAGAGATAATTGGCCCGAAAAATTGCCCTGATCATAATTGGTATTGAATGCCTGATCGGAATAAACACCTCTTTTCAGCGTCAGCAGCGCGGGGTCCGTAGTTTGCAGGCCGCCATAGGTTTCCCTTTTGTAATCAACCACTTTCTTGTCGTAATTGTAACGAACTCCGGGAAGCACGTGGATTTGGTCTGTAATGGCCCAGTCAGCCTGCGCGAAAACAGCCAAACTTGTACTCTTGATCCGGTTAGTAGTCCGGATTCCGAAGTTATCGAACAACCCAGGCGTTTCCCATAACGGACTGGTAGAGCTCTGTGCAAAGCGCCATTGCGCAGAACCGGCTTCCTCTGTTTGAACCGGATCAGATTTAAGGTCTTGCCACAAACCAAACAAACCGATTACGCCGCTAAGTTTTGGAGAAATTTTCCCGGAATAGCGGATTTCCTGAGACCATTGGTCATGAACCGAGTTTCCGGAAGAAATCGTGAAAACCGGCAAACCGATATAATCGCGGTCATTGAGCGGAACCCATCTCCAATAGCGCCAGGCCGAAGTAGCCGTGAGCGTGCCATTCCCTACTTTAATATCTGCATTCACAGAAACGCCGCCCAACCGGTTATCAGCCTTGGAAGGCGTGTCCAGGTCGAGTTTCCTTTCAAATGCGCTGGTATAAGGAAGTTTGTAGTTCAGATCAGCGATAATGGCATCAAATTGCCTGTAAGCGGCTCTTTTAGTTGGTACTACCCCAGCGACAGGCCAGCCATAGCCGTTGGGTTTCTGGTCAGAAATGTCCCCGATCACCGTGATATTTACTTTGCTGCTTGGTGTGTAAAGGAATTGCCCCCTTACACCGATATTATTGATGTCGTTGATAGGAAGTTGTGTGTGCTCATTGAAAAACAACCCGTTGCGTTGTGTGCCTGTGAAAGAAATCCTTGCAGCGAGCTTCTTGCTGATAGGCCCCGTTAGCGAGCCTTTTGCCTGAACAAAACCATAGTTTCCGTAGCTCAATTCCACACTGCCACCCGGATCGAAGCTCGCCGGGTGCGATGTGATATTAAAGGCACCGGCAGTTGTGTTTTTTCCAAAAAGTGTTCCCTGAGGACCGCGCAAAACCTCAATTCTGTCGATATCAATGAAGTCAAGCGCCGTCGCGGCCGGGCGTGCGTAGTAAACTCCGTCGACGTAAAAGCCCACGCCAGGGTCTATTCCATCATTTGTGAGGCCATAGGTTGATCCCAGACCGCGGATGTTGAGTGTGGTATTGCGGGCATTGGACACATATAACTGCACAGTCGGTACCAGTTCTTTCAAACGATTGACATTAAATGCGCCGGCATCCTCGGCCGTGGAACCCCTGATCACAGAAATAGGAATAGGCACCTCCTGAGCAGACTCCTGGCGACGACGCGACGAAATGATCACATCTTCCAGCGTGCCCGCAGCCGGGCTCAGTTTGATAACCACTTTGCTCTCACTCACCACGACTTCCCTTTTGGCATAACCCAAAAAAGAAACGATCAGGGTGAAAGGAAGTTTTTGCCCGGTAATCAGGGAGAACTGGCCGTTGGCGTCCGTCGTACCTCCGTTGGTAGTCCCCTTAATTGTGACTGTGGCACCTACCAGCGGGGCATCGGTTGCAGCGTCGAGCACTGTACCATTCAAGGTTGCATTGACAATAGGCTCGTTCTGCGCCTGTGCAAAAAAAGCGACCAGTACCAGGCCAAAACTGAGGATGGTTTTTAAAATTGTCTTCATTTAGAGGTGTTTCATTGATTTTTGATGGTGGCAAAATTAATTAAACTATTTAATCTACCAATTTAATAGTTTAATATTTTAAAATTTTTGCTTTGTCCACTTACAGACCAGATGCTGCATAAAAAAGAATGGTCAGCGAACCATTAAGCCGGTTCAGCTGACCATTCCAAATTTTCCAGATTTCGGAAATATTATTTCTTCACAAATTTATCGGCATTCACCCTGATCTTCTTGTCAGGCGCTTCTTCTATTTCCAGGAGAACTGTTACTTTTCCTCCCTCGCCTTTAATGTTAACCGTCACATGCTGCACTCCCGGCTCATCAAAACGGGCTTTAATGACGGACAAGCCCTCCGTGTAAGGAGTTTTCCAGTCACAGGTCTGGGAAATAATAGTCCCGGTCATCACCTGGTCGGCATTACCGGGCTTAATCACCACTTGCGTCTTGCTGATCTCAATCGTACTCGCTTCATCCACACTCCTTTCGAGCACGTTTTGACCATTGAGGTACTCTGTTTTAGATGTACTGATGATCGCTTCCTCTCCGCATTGTGCGAAAGTCCGGAACTGTACAAGCAGCACGATAACTGGTAAAAGCAACAGTTTTTTCATCTTATATTTCATGGTTAAGTGATAAACACAAAAATACAAAACGTCCGATATTATGCAATACAAGGTAGCATGCATTACCTATTTTATGATACGCGGTAAATGCCTGGGATAAACGGGGTTACCCCTGCACTACCTTCTTGTCTTTCAGGGCTTCGCCTGCGAGATATGGTTGATGGTACTGCTCGTAGAACTGTTTCTTAAAGTCCTTGTAACTGCTCACGGCACCCAACGTCTTCATTGTCCTAATATAATACCAGGCAAGGTCTACCTGATGTGGCTTAAACCCGCTGCGGGCACTTTTCGGAAACAGGTGGTGGTTATTGTGCCATTCTCCTGCCACAATGCCCGGCCATAACTGGTTGACCGATTGGTCTCCCGTATGGTAATCCGTGCCTTCCCGCTGCACATTTTTCCCTTTTCCGTGACCCTCATAATTAAACGTCCGCACACCTACCGCCCAAAAGCCCGCCGCTCCGAACAGCGTGCACGCTAGCGCGTGGCCTCCTAGCAGAAAAAATACCAGATACCAGAACGACCAATTGAGCACCCAGGCCAAAACTGTCCGGCCGGGATTGGCATAGGAGCCCCATTTCAGATATTGCGCATAAGTATTGCCTTTGACGCCGGTATGCCTCATCAGAAGCTTCACCCGGTTATAGTCCGCTTCGTCCAGGTCTTTGGAAATCGGCTGGTGGTTTACATCAGCGAGGAAGCAATACAAAAAGCCTCCTTGTGCATTGTAAGGATCACCGGGTTGGTCGGACCGTGCGTGATGCACATGGTGTGAGATCACATAAATCTCCTCCGGGATCATGCTCACCGTAAGGTTTTGTGTCACAAACCGCCAAAAACCATTTCTGAATTTATAAGCGCCATGTGTGCAATAGCGATGATGCCAGATCGTGCCGTGCGTTCCCATTACGATCATACTATACAGAAACGCAGCTCCGAGTAGCCCGAAAGTGAAATATTTAAAGATGAACAGAGCAAGAAAAGGAATCATGGCCAGCACTTTCAGCCAGCTTAAAAACGGGAGCCAGTTCTTGCGGTCCCGGAAAATATTAAGTCTTGAAAAAAACTCGCTGATAATCGCCGCCGGTTCGGGCTTTACCAGGTTACCGCTGCTATCCTTCCAGCCATAGGAAGGCGGCTGTAACACATTGTCAATAAAATTCGTACGCTCCATGCAAAATTGCTTTCCTTGGTTCTAAATGGTCCTTTCCCTCAATTTCCAAGACGAATTGACCTCTTCAGATGCTTTTCGCATGAGGAGCTGCCCGTAGCGGATGGGCAGTAGATGCTATATATAGGGTCTACTGTGTCAATGAAGGTAATGTGAAAATCTCAGTGTTAAAAATATAAGGGTAAACACCTGGTATTTTCTGGCAAAAAAGAGCCGGTGCATCCGCTGCACCGGCCCAGATTCGGACAGTATATGCTACTTCCTGTTATTTCAACGCTACCGGTACCTCGGTATTGTCCCATCTGAGTACAAATCCGTTGCCTGTCACGTCGTACACAAGCCGCTCGCTCATGGCTGGGCTCTTGCCGGGCTTGGCTTTTACAGTCAGGACGTCCTTTGCGGGGTCCTTGGAGGTTTCTCCGCCTCGCTTGATTCCCCATTGCCCCGTTTCGGAATTAAAAATGAAAGACCATTCACTTTCGCCCGGAATTGCATAAAGACTGTATTTCCCGGCGGGAAGCTTCTTTCCTTCCACCATAATGTCCTTATCTGTTTCGAAAATCGTCGCTTCGTTGGCTCCTGCTCTCCATACTTTGTCATATGGTACCAGCTCACCAAAAATCTTACGGCCTTTCACCGCAGGGCTCGAATACTTGATGGTAACCATCGCCTCCCCGACCTTGCCGGTTGCGGTTTTGGCCGGACTGGGCTTCTCACCCTGCGCCCAGGCAGCGACAGTAATAAACATGCATGCTAACATCAAAGCAAATCCTCTTGAAATGGTTGTGTTTTTCATGTAAGTGCTTTTTTAGTTTAACAATATCATTGAATTTTACTATAAATATCGACATTTCATTTTTAAAAATCACGCGGCTAAGTCCACAAATGACTATGCCCGTTCCAATGCGTACAGACAATGTCCGTAAATGAACAAAATAGTCGATTCAGTAAAAATCAACTCATTGATTATCAATATTATACTTAACTGGCAAAGTATTTGACGATCCCATTCAGCATTCAGATCAAATTCTTATGTTTCAGAACTATCTTAAGATCGCGTTAAGGAACCTGCTCCGGAACAGGGGTTTCTCAGCTATCAATATCCTCGGCCTTTCCGTAGGCATGGCCAGTGCCGTCCTTATCCTGTTATGGATGTATAATGAGATCAGTTATGACCGCTTCCACCGAAACGCCGACAATCTCTACGCTGCCTGGAACCGCGGTACTTTTGATGGTAAGCTGCAATGCTGGAACAATACGCCTAAGATTCTCGCCCCGACACTGAAAAATGAATTCCCGGAAATAGTAAACACCTCGCGTAACTACTCCCGCTGGTACGTAACCCGCGCGGGCGACAAAAAAATATCGAGCGAGGCCATTGTTACCGATCCGGCTTTTCTGCAAATGTTCGATTTTCCGCTCGTGCAGGGCAATGCCGCTACCGCTTTGAACAATACAGGATCCATCGTAGTGACGCAGAAAATGGCAAAAAAGATGTTTGGGACCGAAGATGCGCTCGGCAAACTGATCAGCATCGACCGCAACAATTTTACGGTAAGCGGGGTAATGAAAGATCTTCCCGCCAACACAGCCTTTACATTCGAATATATCCTTCCCTGGTCTTATCTTAAAACAACCGGCGAAGATGACGATAGCTGGGGCAATAATTCTGTACATACTTATATACAGGTTAAGCCCGGCACTAATCCCGCGGTATTGGCGGAGAAAATCAAAGACATTACGATCAGGCATTCCAACAAAACCGAAGAGCATGAGGTGTTCATTCACCCGATCCGTCAGTGGCATTTGTATTCCAATTTCGAAAACGGCAAAGTAGCGGGCGGACGAATTGCCATTGTCAGGCTTTTTGGCATCATTGCGGCATTTATCCTGCTTATCGCCTGTATTAACTTCATGAATCTCAGCACGGCGCGGAGCGAAAAGCGCGCTAAGGAAGTCGGTATCCGAAAAACGGCCGGCGCCAACAAGGGCCTGCTTGTCGGCCAGTTCATCGGCGAATCCATTCTGATTGCCACGATAGCCGGTCTTATTGCGCTCATCATGGTATTTGCCAGCTTACCGGCCTTCAATGCGCTTATCGGGAAGACACTTCAAGTTCCGGTAACAATCCCCTCATTCTGGATCGCAGTGCTGTTATTCATTCTGCTGACAGGCGTCATAGCAGGCAGTTATCCGGCATTCTTCCTGTCTTCGTTTAAACCGATCGAAATCCTGAAAGGCACATTTAAAAGAACAAATGCGGCACTTAGTCCGCGGAAAGTACTGGTAGTCATTCAGTTCAGCTTTGCAATCGTTCTGATTATTTCGACACTTATCGTAGTTCAGCAAATCCGCTTCGCGCAGGATCGCGACGCCGGATATGACCGTGGAAAGGTCGTTTACCACTGGATCACGGGCGACCTTGAAAAGAACTATCGGCAAATTAAAAGTGAACTGATCTCCGCCGGAATTGCAACATCGGTAACCAAAACCGCCTCGCCGCTCAGCAGTATATCAAGCGATACCTGGGGCATCGAATGGAAGGGCAAGAATATGGCGGAAAAGCTTGATTTTGACCGTTTTAGTGAGGATGAAGATCTTGTCAAAACAGCCGGATTACGACTAATTCAGGGCCGGGATATGGACCTTGCCAAGTTCCCTTCCGACTCTGCTGCGATGATCCTCAATGAAACTGCTGCGAAAACGATGGGCTTTAAAGACCCTATTGGCCAGATCGTTAAAGATAATGGCAAGGCTTATCACGTCATTGGAGTGGTCAGGGACTTTGTGATACGCTCTCCCTACGACCGGCACCGCCCGATGGTTATCGAGGGAGCGCAAAGTTATTTTAATGTCATACATATGAAATTGAATTCCAATAAATCCGCATCTGATCACCTGAAAAGCATTGAAGCCATATTCCGGCGATACAACCCTGATTATCCGTTCGAATACCATTTTGTGGACGAAGATTACGCATTGAAGTTCGAGGATACCCGTCGCGTCGCGAAGCTTACAGGCCTTTTCGCGGGGCTCACGGTCTTCATTTCATGTCTTGGGCTATTCGGGCTTGCCGCTTACATGGCTGAAAACCGTGTCAAAGAAATAGGCGTCCGGAAGGTTTTGGGTGCATCAGTTACCAGTGTCGTAACCTTGTTATCCCGTGAGTTCATGTTGCTGGTCGTAATTTCGATTTTCATCGCAACGCCGGTTGCATGGTATGCCATGAACCTGTGGCTGAATGATTTCTCTTACCGGATCGGGATGCCGTGGTGGGTATTCGCAGTTGCGGGCGTGCTGGCGATCGTGGTTTCTTTGCTTACTGTAAGTTATCAGGCTATCAAAGCGGCCCTGCTCGACCCTGTGAAGAGTTTACGAAGTGAATAGAAAATACCTTGAAATCCCTGGCTACTCCAATGTCAGATTTTTCTGTAACACAATCATAAGCTCCTGCTGCGTCTGGATCAACTGATTGAGTGCAAGGATCAATGTGTCCTGGGCTGACATCCGATCGACTGCAAAAGGTGTACGATGCAATGTCATCAGTGTTTCAATATCCGTTTCCAGTATCGAACCTATTTCCGAAAGCCTGCCAAACGTGAGTGAATCCTGCTCTTCATTTTCCAGTTGCCTGTACCGTTGTTTTGATATTCCCAACCGGTCGGCCACATATTCCTGCGAATAACCTAGTCGTGCACGGGCGATACGTATATTATCTCCAAGAGGAATTTTGTCTGGCTTCATAGTGTGTTCGGGGGCTACGTGAATGCTTATCTCGATTCTTAGGAAAGGCATTTTGTCACAAATGATCCCCACGCCATTGCTCAAGCGGCGGTAATTGGTTAGCGAAGAAACCAAAAGGCGGCTTCGTGACGAATGGCAGAACAATTTCCAATTCGCAGATATTATTCTCGATGTTAAATGACAGCAGCAAGTGCACAAAATAGGTCAATGCAAGCAGGTGCCAAAAATTGCGGCGAACCATGTAATTTATTAACTTCATGGCTTCTTCAACTCCTGAAAATATGATATACAAAGCCTCCTGGGACAAATCGGTAAAAATCATTACAATCGGCGTCACAATATTGTTTCTCGCGATTCTGTCAATGCCATTGGTCAAAAAAGACGAAAATCTGGTCGGCCAGTTTTTCCTTGGTGCGATGATAATCCTTACTTATGTAGGCGTATATCTTTTCAGGCCGGTTAACTATAAGCTGACCAGCGACAAACTCATAGTTCACAGACCATTCAGTGACGTGAGCATTGATCGCAGTCTGATTGAAAGTGTATCGTTACTGGAAAAAGGCGCATTAAAATTTACAATCCGGACATTCGGTGTCGGAGGTCTATTCGGGAATTATGGCAGATTCTACAATACGCACTTTGGGAAAATGATCTGGTATGCTACACGGATGGACAGAGCAGTGTTGGTAAAAACCATTGACGGCAAGAAAATCGTCGTGACACCAGACGATGCAAATGGTTTTGTCAGCCAATTTGAGCGCGACCATAGTTTAATACAATAGCCATTAGTTTTTGATACTTTTGCGTTTTAAATGGCTTGAAAACTATGGAAGACAATAAGACCGTCCACCTTGCTGACGATGATGAAGATGACAGAATGCTGATCCGGGATGCTTTGGAAGAAGCTAATCCTAATCTAACGGTAATAGAAGCGCAAAATGGAGAGGAATTGATAGAGAATGTAAAAAGCGCAGACGATCTGTCACAAACCGTTGTGGTTGTCGACATGAATATGCCTAAAATGAATGGTATTGAGACAATCCGGGAGCTGAAATCAGAGCCCGAATTGTCCGAAGTGCCAGCAGTAATGCTTTCGACTTCGGACAATCCGGAACTCAAAAAGAAAGCACTGGCCGCCGGAGCCGATGAATTTTATGTGAAACCGAATACATTTAATGCGCTCCTGGAAATTGCCCGCAGGATACTTAATAAGTTTTTTGGAAGGATCTGATTACAATATCTGCTATCAATAACTTATGCGCTGCTCTTCAGGCAATGCGGAGACATGTAGCATTTCGCCGTGCCTGAAACTGCTATACAAATCTTTAATTTCTTCCGGCCTGTCTGCTATGAAAGGGCCATAAGGCACAATCGGATCGTTCTGAGGCTCGCCGGCGTACATAATTACACGTGCGCCGGAATTGCCGGCTTTCAGCGTAAGGTCACCTTCTCCCCCATCTGAGGGCTTGTTCAGCCACCCAATCTGATTCGCTGTTAACATTTGTCCATCTTCTCCTACTTCGATTGTTCCGTCGATCACGTACAAAAAGGCATTATAATTATTCATTAAAGCATTTGTACTGCTCTTGCCTGGTCTCAGTTCAATATCAGCTACAATCAGAGGCACATAATTCTGGACAGGCGATACAAGCCCAGCAAACGAGCCGCTATACAAACGGATTACAGCGCCATTCTCAGCAAGTACCGGTGCCTTGTCAAAGGCAAGATCCTGGACGCGCGGCTTTGCCCAACGTTCGGTTTTAGGCAGGTTGAGCCACATTTGCAGCAACCGCATCTTCGATTTTTCCTCAATGGACTCGGTGTGAACAATTCCACTCCCCGCTGTCATGATTTGAAAGTCGCCAGCCTTCATCATATGCGCCGAGTCACCGACTTTCCCTTCCAGTAAAAGCGACACAGTTTCGAATCCGGCGTGAGGGTGAGGTCCCCCAACCGGTTCGTTGTCTTTTTTATCCAGAATGTCATCCATTAACAAAATAAATGGGTCACTATTGACGAATTCATCCTGGATCACTGCCCGTGCAGTATGATCCGGGCCAAGAAATCCTTGATGAGGCCTAGGCGTCTTGATAAAGGCTATATTTCTGGCAACGCGTTGATTTTCCATGATTTTTAAAAATCTAATTTGTTTTTCTATTTAAACCTCCGGCTTTAAATAGAAAACAAATTAATACGCATTGCCATCTCATATATAGCGCTATACATTTTGTTACTGCACCAAAAGCTTCTGAACGGCGCTTGTATTTTGTGCGTCGAATTTCAGGATATATATCCCTTGGTCAAACGACGAGATGTCCATGGACGACTCCCTGTTGTCCAACCGGGTACTTTTCACAAGATTGCCTGTTTTGTCGAACACTTGCAATTGCACAGGGTAAGTCCAGCATCCATCCAGCTCCAAGTTGATCTCTTTATAAGCCGGATTTGGAAAAACCTTTACAGCGATGGCTTCCTTTTCGGTGATAGCAGTCCGCTTCTTTTTGGCAGAATAGGTAAACGCCACCACTTTACCCCGTATTGCAACACTGGTAAGGTCAACAGCGGCCAGGCGTTCACCAGACGGTGCCGTAGCGAGAAGACGGTCGCCATTCTTGATGATCTTAAATGCATTAGCCGGCAAATGAACTTCCTGTGCCTGAACCGTTGTGAAGCCAACCGTTAGAAGACCAAATGATAAGGAAAATTGAAAAAAACGTTTCATGATCGTTGTTGATTTAATACCTGAAAAAATTTATCATTTGACATCGAGAATAATATCTTCGAATTGATAATTATTCTGCCATTCATGGAATGGTGAAGCCGGGTCCAGCGGATTAAATTTGATGATGTGGTTGAGAAGCACGGATTGCCCGTCCAAAAAGACTGAGAACCTGGGTTGGTCAAAAGGAAAATAATCCAGCTGGTTGAAAATATTGAGGATTTTGAGTTTGAGGGTGTATTTGCCGGCGGGTTGCATAGTAGCCGCCATGGCCAGAATGGAATTCTCCGAATCGACCAGCAACTGGGTAACCGGGCCATTGACATCGACGACGTTGACTTTGACGCCGTTGGGGTCGAAGAGCTCTACTCCCATCACATAATCTGATGTTTCGAAGGCTGGCGGTATGAAGTTCAGGTCGGCGTCGTTACGGAAAGCATGCAGCTCGACGGTAAAGTTCTTCAGTGCAGGCGGCTGTGGCTGGTTGTTGCCAGCTGCGATGGTTGAGAATATTGCCTTGGGCGGATCTATCGCAACGCAACCGGCAGAATTCTTGACTGACCAGTTAAAAAAGGAGTTGTTGGCCAGTGTCCCGGCTGGAACCACCATCGAGTTGCCCATGGTCGCGGCATTGTTAAAACCAGGAATGGGACCTGCGGCGTCTGCAATGGTAACCAGGTAATTATCGGAAGGTTCTTTCCACAAGCTAGACTCCCAAGTGATCGTCAGGTTTTTAGAAGGGTCTATTTTGTCGTCGGAGGGAAATTTAGGATAAGGATGGTCAGGGCAGATCGTGTAGTTGAACGGTGCAGAAAGCACCGACTTCACACCTAGCGCGTTGACAGCAAGGATACTTACCGAAATGCCCTGCTTGTCGTCAAACATGAGCTGGTCTTTCACCCAAAAATCCAGCACTTTTCCTGTGTTATAAATGCAGGAAATATTGGTCGACTTCTCGGTCAGGTGCAGCTCAAAGTGGTCAACGACCTTGTCGTTTAAGTTGCCATATTGCCATTCGAAGGTCGCCCCCAGGTAATTTTTATAAGAAATCGGTGAACCATTGGCGGGCATCGTCATCGCCGGTTTGGCAAGCGTCTCGCTGGTCTGGATACGCCAGGCCTTTTCACAGGCCCCATAATCGTTACCACGCTTGGGCAATACCCTTACAAAAAGTTGTGATTGATTGGCCAGTACCGGTAAAATAAAATCAGTGCTGGTAAGATTACCGGCTACCGATTGCTGACGGACCATGTTCGAAAAAGCGGCATCGACAGCTACCTGAACCACATAGCCACTTGCCCCGCCCACCGGATACCACCCTACATGGAAGCCCAGGTTACTGACGACGGTGGCCGGGTCATTGCCATTTTGGTTTTGGGCTTGCACAATACCGGTCGCGGCCCAGGTGTGAAAACTATCCGTGCTGGACCAGGCAGCAAAATTGTTGGACAATTGCGCAGTGTTATTGCGTTCGGCCCGTACCCGGGTGTAATATTTTTTGCCATGCCCAAGAATCACATCCACTTGACCTTTTTCCTGGATGTTGCCCGTATAGTTAACCGTGCCTGAGTAAACAATATCCGCAAATGCACTGTCATTGGCAACCTGTAAAGTGAATTTCTCGGCGCCATAGACCGTCTTCCAGGTCAGTTCCGGCTTGGTCCAGGGGTTAAAGGTCTGGTAATTTTTAACGGCCCAATAGAAAGATGTGTGCTGGTCATTGAGCAGGAACGAGTTGGTGGGCGTGAATTGCTTATAATAAGAACAAAGCGGGTTGATGCCCCCCCTGCAAAAGTTTGGACTGGCATTTGTGATCCAGGCCCTGGCATACACGCGCTGGCCAGGCAGGTAATACCCTGTCGCTTTTGCGGTGTACTGGATGTTGCCGTTCTGGTCGATGGTTGTCGTATAGTTACTGACCTTTATAGTTTGCAAGTTCTCGGAGAAATCGAATTTGGTCGACATCTGCACCTCCCATTCGCCCACCTGCTCGTTTAACCAGCGGACATTGACATCTACCCCAGGCCAGGGACTTACATATTCGGTCATATTGGCCGGGGTGACCAATAAACCAACCAGGTTATTGTCACACACCCCGACCGCGCACCAGGCGTTTTGCACGGCCAGATACTCCGTAGAGTTGGCCCCGTACAGCTGCTCTGCCGCTTTTAAGGTAGCCACTTTGAATGAAGGGTAATCCGACTGCACCGTAAGGGCCGGGATGGCGTCCCAAACAACCTGGATTGCTTTTTCCACGCCTATGCCTTGCAGATTGGAGTAGCCGTAACCTAAATCGTTATACGCTGAGCTGGCAAAGCCGGTGGTGAGCAGGTAGAACCATTTTTGGGCTATGCCGGCTCCCGGGTGGGGGTCGTAGGCCTCTGAGCAAACATTCACATAATACTCGCCATTGTAAGTATCAGCGAATTCATGTCCTTTCGGATTAGCAAAATCCTCAGCGGGGTTTTTTACTTGATTTTTAAATTTCCAATCGTAGGTTTGCGGAGTACTTTGGATAATTTTATTTTTGACATAAATGCCAAGAATATCTGCGATTCCTTCATTCAATGTTCGATATTCTTGGCATAAGTAGTTATTGTCATTAATAATCCCTGTCTTGCTGTGGAAAATTGCGTGTGCGTACTCGTGTGCAATTACTTCCAACACAGCGTTAAACGGCTTGTTATCGTTTACGCTTCTCGCAAATTGAAAGAGCTTTTCATTTGTATCGTTCAAGAATTGTGCGTAAACGGGCGGATCTAGGGGATTTTCATCAGAGTTTATCATATATACATTGACAGGTTCCGTTCCAGTCCCATCAATCCCCTTCCATCCAAAACGTTGGTCAAAAGCCTTCATCACACTTTGAAATCCAAACATTAATTGCACCGCTTCCGAACTGAAGTAGGGTGTAAGGTTATCTGTGTACTGGTCATCCTGCGGCATTTTGTCTTCAAAATATACAAAGTTCCCCGCGTCGACACCCTGTAAATTAATCGCCGGAAAACCGTTCTCCGGCAGTGTCTGTAAACGGTAAACTTTATTGCTTCCACCCGGATCGGTTGAATACTCCAATGCCCGGAATGTCTGCTGACCATCAAAAAACGACATGGCTGTCCGGTCCACGTTCTTTTGATTATACATATTCTGCGAGAATGCGCTTTCGAAGCCCAACAGCGAAAACCAGACAAAAACAATTAGTGATAGATTTCTTCTCATGACGACATTATTTAATACCTATAAATTCAGCGCCCACTTTGTAGCAAATGGTAAGCGCAAATAGTTACTAAAAAGTCGTTTTCGACGAATACAATCGGTGGTAAGTAACCAGTATGAATATACTTTTAACCATCTCTGGCATAGTTGTTTAATCAGGCCTTTTACTACAAGTGCACAAAAACTTGGAAAGTAACCGACTAAATGATTGACGAACAGAGCACTGGCAATAAAACTATCGTCGTCGCAGGCGCGACTGGCCATCTTGGGAACCTTATCACACACTATTTACTCGCTCGCCATACACACGTTAAGGCCCTCGTACGCAAAGACACCTCGATCGCCCGGACGGAGGCATTACGACGGGCCGGGGCTACTGTTATTGCGCTCGATTACCAAAACGTTATCACCCTCACAGAGGCGTGCAAGAATGCAGATTGCGTAGTCTCTGCACTGTCGGGGCTGCGAGATGTAATTGTTAACATGCAATCCAACCTCCTTAAAGCGGCTGTGGGTGCCGGTGTTCCTCGTTTTATACCATCGGATTATTGCGTTGATTTCACTAAGTTACCTGACGGCTCTAACCGAAATCTGGATTTGCGGCGTGAGTTTTCCATGATCCTCAACAGCGCGCCCATTCAGTCCACATCTATTCTCAATGGAATGTTTATGGACTTGCTCAAAGACGAAGCGCCCGTAGTTCTTTCCGGACCGGCCAAAGTGATATATTGGGGCGACGTTGAGCAACCCATGGATTTTACAACGCTCAAAAACACGGCCCAATTTACCGCGGAAGCCGCATTAGACGGCGACACTCCCCGTTTTCTCCGAATAGCCGGTCAAGTCGCATCCATCAATGACATTAGAATCGCTGCCAGTGAGGCAAAAGGAAAGGAATTCAAAACATTCCGAATCGGCGGATTGGGCATGCTACAATTTATGATTAAAGCTATGCGCACGATTATGCCTGCCCGAAACGAGGTATTCCCGCCCTGGCAAGGCATGCAATATCTTCACAATATGCTAAGCGGACTTCCCAAATTGAATCCGCTTGACAATGATCGCTATCCGGATATCAAGTGGACGAAGATCAGGGAAGTACTGGCCTGATCGGTCAATCAAAAACTTACCAATAAGCTCCCGTGAACAGCGGAAACCACTAACAAGCGCGATGAAACTTGGCGCATGCACCCCCTGTAGATGTCACTTTCACGGCGCTTGCATTCCCACCGAACCGACTAGCTTTGCATTGAACAAAAAGTAGTCATCTATATCTTTCACCTTAATCTTTTAGCTATGCCTAAAATCAATCCTTACCTGAACTTCGACGGAAATGCGGAGGAGGCTTTTATTTTCTACAAATCTGTATTTGGTGGAGAATTCCTTGGTGTTCACAAAATGGACGGTGCACCGGGGTCGGAACAATTGCCCGAAAATGAGCGGAACAGGATCATGCACATTTCGCTGCCTATCGGCAATGGCGACATTTTGATGGCTTCGGACATCATTCCATCGGCAGGTCACACGCTTGAAGTCGGTAATAACAATTACATATCGGTGTTTGCAGACAGCCGCGAAGAAGCCGACCGCCTTTTCAACGGGCTTTCCGTAGGTGGAGTAATCGAAATGCCACTGGAAGATGCATTCTGGGGTGATTATTTCGGCGCTTTTGCAGACAAATATGGCGTTCGCTGGATGATCAACTTCCCATCCCAGGAAGCAACGATGTGAGGGAAAGGGAGGAAATGAAGGGAGGAAGGGATAAAGGGAGTAGGGACGAAGGTCTTCTTCTCCATTCGTCCCTACTCGCTCCTCCCGCTTGCCCCCCTTCCTCCCTATTCCCCTTCCTCCCTTGTCCTTACTCCTTACTCCTTTTCGCCTGTGCTTCGAGGATAAGTTGTAAATCCGCGCTGGCGTCGGTTACGTGCGCGTAGGAACCCATGCCCAGTTCGCTTAGTTTTTTCAATTTCTGGCCGGTGTGTTCATTTCGTCCGAAGGTGAATATACTTAAATATACGTCCTGTCGCGCGTTCTGGCGAATCATGTCAGTGACTTCTGCACTGACTGGAAATTCACCATCTGTTGCGAGTACAATGCGGTTGTTGCCAGCCCGGATATATTGCTTGTTGGCGGTTTTGTAAGCCAGCTTAATGCCTTCATTGCCATCAGTATCACCATCAGATTGCAATAGATCGATCATCCGGGAAATTTCAGCGGCTTTGGATCCCGAGGTCGGTTTAAGGACCACACGCGCCTTTCCGGAATACAACACAATGGAGATCATATCTTCCGGCCGGACGAGCGTCAATAGCGACTTGATAGACCTTTTGAGCAGCGGCATTTTGTAAGGCGAGTTCATGGAAGAAGACACATCGAGCAGCAATACCATATTATTAGGCGCGAAGCCTTCCAGCGAGCGGGTCATATTCTGCAATTGCGCATTTCGGTCCACAAAAACCGTGTCAACGCGTACCCGCTCGACGTATACAGTATCGCGGCGCACTTGCGTAACGGACGCGGCTTCATTTGTGGCGGGGCGTGCTTCCTGGCGCGCGGGTGATTGAGGGTTGCCCGGAACATCCGCCTGTGTGTTAGCCACATCAACGTGTGCCGGAGGAACATCTTGCTTCTCGATTTTCGGCTCGGGCTTATTTGCTGGTGGTGTAATTAACGGTTGAGGCGAAGTCCTGCGAAAGGCAAAAACGTCGGGCTGGTTGATGGTTTTCAATAATCCAGCTTTCGAAAGCTCGATAAAATTGTTGTATTCGTAAACCAGCTCATTATTGTAGAAATAGAAAAACGACTCGTAGGGATGCGCAGAAGTCGCTGACGACGACGGCTTATACTTCTGCACTTTCTCTGCGAACCTTGTAGAATTAGCGCCCAGATCCTCATACCAGGTGTACGGACAAAGCCCATTGTTCCGGCCATAGCGTTGCAAGCCCTTCATATTTTTGTATTCATCTGCGATAAGCTGTCGGCTATCTGCTTCGAGGTCATCTGTTTTGGGAAGTCCGGCAGCCTCTCCTTTGAGGTAATCACGCACGCTAAACATCACATTATGACCACTATCCATGGTTTTGAGCATGGCAGTCCCGGCAACGTACCACGAGCTGGCAGGTGTCGCATTGGGATAGCTTTCATGAATGCGGCGGATGTCGGTGTAGAGTTGTTCTTTCTTTTTATCCAAAATATCAAAAAGCACAAGATAGCGGTCCAAGATAGCGTCCGAACGTTGCAGCTGGTCTTTCAGGTATCGCTTTTCCGAGGTATAACCGATCAGTTCAATGCTGAGGCCATCCATTTCTTTCAGGATATTCATGAGCACATCGGCCTGGGCGGTTACGGCGTTACGGTATGGCTGCGGGATCGACGCACTGGCGCTCAGCAGCAATGCATACTCCGAGGCCGGAACTTTGAAATCCTCATGCGAATAGCTCAGGTTCGCCCGTTTTTGGGCTTTTGCCGGATCGCGGTAATATTCGGCTGTACTTTGATAATTACGCACGATCATTTGCAACCGATGCATTTGCCGCAGTGATTCATTGATAAAATCAACATACTGGTTCAGCGTCCGGATCATTTCCGCACTGGCTGGTAGCGATGCTTTTTTGACATCTAAAGAAGGGATCGGCTTGTCTGCAAACGGCGGCGTTTGCTTGCCGCTAGTAGCCACTTCATTGGCAGCTTCCGCCTTCATTACCGGGCTGAATGCCGGATAAAAAAGCAGCCGTTTCGCCGGTACGCTGTATTTGACAAATGCCTTATGCATTTCCAGCATATCCTGGTTAAACTGCTTCAAAAGCGACATATAAACCTCATTTCCATGCCTGGCCGACTGTTGCGCAGCGAAATTATGGTCATCCAGCGCCCTCCGTTTAATGTCCTGCATTGAAATCAAAGCCGCTTTAAAACTGCCCACCATATCCGAAGCTGGATATTCGAGCTGGGATTTTGTATTCCCAAAAGTCGCGAGCATTTTCTCGTCATTTAGCATGCTCTCCCGCACCAGCGACACCGGCCATTCGGCCCGGGTTTCTTCATTGAGGTAAAAAGGCAATGCATCGAGCAGTTGCTGCTGGCTCGCGATTACTTCCTCCATCGCCTTCTCCGTCACCAGGTAAGGATCCGTTGCCGAATAAGGTTGATATTTGTGGTAAATCTGCCTGATTTGTCGGTATAAAGCTGTTTTATCCTGACCGAAACGTTCAAAAATCGCCAGCATATCCCGGATCAATGCATCCGATTTTTTAAGGTTATCGCGTTCGTAATCCTTCAACCGAGCGTAAGTTTCCAGACTTTTGAACGCCTCGTCGAGCTTGTTATATGTTTGCCAGATGTTTTCAGCACCGGCATTCAGTTGTTTCTTTTCGGCAGGTTTAAGGCCGTTCCCTTCCAATGCTTTTTTGTAGTAATATTCTTCTAATGGTCCTGATGAGGATAATCTCAAACCATATTCAGGTCTTTTACTGTATTGAGCTACATTTTCCCGGTAGGTTTGCAAAATCTCAAACCGACGGATCACGATTTCCGACGACTCTGTCAAAAACGCTACATATTGATTGAGCGATTGCAGCGGCGTTTCGTGTTGAGCGAAAACCGCCCTGAAACTGAGTACAAAAACAAGCAGAAGTAAGGAGGCAGGTTTCATACGCATGCGCCAAAAAAGGTGTGCTGGTGAATGCGCAAAGGTCATGATTTTACCCGAAATTTGATAATGCAACAGCTTCCGTAAAATAAATCGAACCGCACAGCTGATATGTTGCGGCAGTCAACGAATTGCCAGGTTAAAGTAATTAAACCGATAATCGGGAGGATTTCGGGTGCAGATAGGGCGACAGCTCCATAATGTCGACCTTCAACATCCGGCTTTTAAAGAGATCTGCCTTGTACTTGAAAATGAAGTTTCTCAGTGACATTCCGGTTTGGTTAAGCACACAGAGATTAGCCACTTCTTCGGAGATATTAAAGTGCATCAGGAGCTCTGGAATGCGGATATTTTTGTTTTCGTGCAGCTGATTACGAAGATATCCGATGATCCCGTCAGCAAGGTGCTGCTGGCTGGTCTTCTCTTCTATTTTTTTACTCTCAAAATTATTTCTTGCTAAAATTATGACAATGAGGTCAATACTGCCACGAATAAGCTTATTATGCGATGTCGGTTGCTGGGTTACCTCGAAAAGGATCTGGTTAATGAGGTACACGACCGTTTGTGCGTCGCGTTCGTTTTGAAGTGGCCTGCCCTGGCTCAGCCGGATGCTATTGCACAGATTTTCAGCTTGTTTGTAAGTATCTGCAAAATCCGGACTGAATTCTTTTTTCTGTAAAAAATCATCCGCAAGCCAGGTATCGAATGCTATCACGAAAATTTCGGCATTGTCATCTTCCTGGAAAATAGGATGCTGGCCGGGCCTAAGCAGGATAACCCCTTGTTTGACATAATCATAGAGCTTGCCTTCCAGACTAAATTTCCCCTCGCCCGACCGGATAAAAATCATGCGATAATGTGGAGTAAGCTCATTATGAGTTTCCCAAACCTTCGTTTTGCTTTGAAGCAAGTGATACTTTTTATGCGCATTGAATTGAATCATAACACAAACCGGCTGCTGTTTCAACCCAAGTTTGCGAATCATACATTCCAATGAAAATACAAATCGCGGAACGCCGGATTTCGGTGTGCGAACAGGCCTTTTTAAATGCAGAAGTCAACCACTGGTTATTTACCGAGCCAGTTTTTAAACTCCGTGATCCTTTCCGAACTCACATACGCTTCATGTGTAGTTGTCGGTTCGAGATCTATTTTCAATTTACCGGCCGAAATCGTATGGATATCGCGGATCGCATTGACCGAAATAAGTAGCGTGCGATTAATCCGGAAAAAATCGGAAGGGTTAAGCATTTGCACGAGTTTTTCCAGGCTATATTCCACCGCAAAATGCCGGCCATCGAACAAGCGGAGAAAAGTAGCCCTTTCTTCAATTGTAAAATAGGCTATTTCCGATGTCTTGAAAGAGAATATCCGCGAACCAGCCGTTACAAGAAACCTGTCTTTGTACTTTTCCGGCGTGCGGATGGTTTGAATTGCTTCTATGATATGCGAATTCGAAGTGGGATGCGAGGCATTGTTTATCTTTTTAAACTTTAATAAAGAGGCCTGCAATTCCAGTGGATTGATCGGTTTTAAGAGGTAATCGATACTGTGCGCCCGGAATGCCCTCAGCATATATTCGTCAAATGCGGTCGTGAAAATGATCGGGATCATCAAATTCTGGCTTTCTATGATCTTGAAACCATTATCATCTTCGAGATGAATATCGAGAAATATAAGGTCGGGCTGCGTATTATCTTCGTTTTGAAGATAGCTGATCGTTTCCAGGACCGAAGGGATCGTCGCCAAAACACGGATGGCCGGATCAATCCCGAAAATCATTTTTTGCAGGCGCTCGGCACTCAGTTCCTCGTCTTCAACAATGAGCACATTCATGATAGCAATGGAATTTTTACGGTAAAATGGGTGTCCGTTTTTTCAATAATAACATCTTTATCCTGTAAGAGCTTATACCGGTTAATGATATTTTTAAGGCCCAATTGCGTTGTAGGTTCATCTAATAACCTTATTTGCAATGCATTGCGAACAACCAGCTTTTGATCTGCAATCTCAATACTGATAATGAGCGGATTCGACGCCGACATCGTATTGTGTTTCACCGCATTTTCCACAAGCAGCTGTAAAGTAAGCGGGATCACCGAATACCTTTCCAGGTCATCAGCCGAAAGCTTTGCTTCCAGCACGACTTTTTCTTTGAACCTCGTCCGCAACAGGTACATATAGGTGTCCAGAAACTTCATTTCCGCCTTCAAACTGATCTTATCCAGCTCGGATTGTTCCAGAATGTAACGATACGCAGCCGACAGTTCCTGAATAAACTGCGCCGACTGCTCCGGCCGCGACTCTACAAGCGACGATAATACGCTCAGGTTATTGAACAAAAAATGCGGACTGACCTGGTTTTTCAGGGCAAGGAACCGGGCTCGCATATTCTCCTTTTCAAGCTTCTCTGAATCTACAAGCAACTTTTTCAGCTTTTCCTGCACCTGGTTGTTTACGCATAAATAATAAGCGGCGATCAATGCGAGGATCGTAAGTGCCTGACTACCGCGCGCCCGAACCGGCCTGATGATCGGCCAATTGGGGTCGAACATAAATTTCCTGGGTATTGGGCTCCATAAGTGATCCATCAATCCCCAGGTATGGACCAGGATCATGTGAAAAATAAAAGCCATTAATACCGCAGGGATAAGTGTGATCAACTGATTCCAGATACTGAATTCCGGCGAATTATGCGCCCCGGTGAGCACCGCCAGCTTTTGCAGGAACCAGTCGACCAGGTAAATCCAGGAAGTGTAGAAAACGGTACTGATCACGATTTCCATGCAGAAAAGCGGTAGCTTTCCGGGAATGGTGTGCCAATCTTCCTCAGGAACGTTGATGTATGTACGTAATGGAATGTAAACCAGCGCGAGGGCAAAACCCAGCAGCCACTTTTGCCCGAAACGATGAGGCCGCATAGTCAAACGAAAAGAGTTGTGCCCAAAAATAAGGCAATTTCATGAAAATTTATCAGTATTTTACCCGCTCCAATTCCCCATTATTATTCAAATATTAATATAAACCCTTATGATCAGATTTTCTATTTCCGCACTCATGTTATGCTTTTTGTTTGTTTCTGCCCACGCACAATCAAATAATACGCTCTCCACCACCGAGAAAAAAGAAGGCTGGAAATTGTTGTTCAATGGGAAGGATTTAAAGGGCTGGCATGCCTATAACGGTAAAAACGTAGGCGCGGCATGGCTGATTGAACAAGGGGCCATTAAACTCAATGTGCCCGAACGGGCCGGAAACAAAGCCAAAGATGGCGGGGATATCGTGATCGACGAGGTCATTAGCGGTGACTTCGAGTTCAAAGCTGAATGGAAAGTGAGCAAATATGCCAACAGCGGTATTTTCTTCTTTGTGCAGGAATCTCCCAAATACAAAAATATGCATGACACGGGCCTCGAATTGCAGGTGATCGACGATAAGATCTATGAAGGCGCCAAAGAAAACACCCACCGTGCGAGCGACTTTTTTGGTGTCGCGAATGCGCGTTTGCGCGAGGGTAATCCGCAAGGCGAATGGAACCAGGTCCGCTTTGTTGTTCAAAAAGGTAAGTTGACCGTCTATCAAAACGAATTCATGGTCCAGGAGCACGACCTTAATGGTGCGGACTGGAAACAGCGCATTGGCAACAGCGGTCTCAAAGCAGCCCCTATTGCCAAAGGGACCTACTCAGGAAAGATTGGTTTACAGGATTGGGGCAGCACGGTTTGGTACCGGAACATTAAACTTAGAAAGTTGTAATTCCCCCCTCTGGTTGTCCTGTTATCACCCGGTGGTATTAAAACCCGTGTGCTAATTTTGCTGTCAGACAATCACTTAACCACCAAAACACTATGGAAAAGCCTGCATTACACCCTTACCTGATGTTCGAAGGCGATTGCCGCGATGCAATGGATTTTTATAAGAATATTTTCGGCGGCGAACTGA
The DNA here is from genome assembly GCF_023667495.1 of Dyadobacter sp. MSC1_007. Taxonomy (GTDB): domain Bacteria; phylum Bacteroidota; class Bacteroidia; order Cytophagales; family Spirosomataceae; genus Dyadobacter. The sequence continues at coordinate 202,596 of NZ_JAMOZL010000012.1, read as the reverse complement.
GTATGATGACCTTCGGGCAAGTAGATGAAAGCTGCCCGGCAGCCATACGCGATCATATCATGCACGCAACGCTCATGGGCGGAGAGGTCGATTTCATGGGCTGCGACACCCCTAAACCGGGGCCGCTGGCGGGCGACAAAATCCAGCTTTCGCTCAGCGGCTTCGACGAGACCAATCTCCGCAAAAAATTTGAGCAGCTCAGCGAGGGCGGCACTATTACTGTCCCTATGGAAAAGCAAGTTTGGGGCGACATTTTCGGCGCATTCAAAGACAAATTCGGCATCGACTGGATGGTTGATGTGCGTGCGCAGTAGGGATAACTTACAGTCAAAGGGAAGTTATTTCCCTTTGACAAACTTTTCCTGCAAATACCATCGCACGCAGGAATCGGGACCGGTGCGTTTTACGAAGCTGAAATAAAGGTCAGAGCCGCAGCCGTATGAACCGACATGTGCTATTCCGATTTTGGGAAAATTTTTAATGACACTGTCAGGCAATGTAATGGTATTGGAAGCAGTGCTAACATAATAGGGCACATAGGTTTGTGCGCCTGTCGTGTCGGCTAACGGCGCAATCACCCATTCCAGGCCCTGCGAACTGGGCGTATCCGCGGTTAAAGTAAGCCCCTGCGCTTTGTCATAACAAGCCGTCGGCGCCATCACCTGTTCAACTTGTACGCAGTTATTCCGTTTTTCCACCTTCTTGTCCGAGCAACTTAAAGAGATAAGAACCAGGGCCAGGATTTTCTTCATGATGCTAGTGATTTTTAAGCACGACACTCTTTTCAATACCAGAGTTGCAAAGGTGAGAAAAAACCCTTTCACTCTTTCGGTGAACTTGCATTCAAATTCAAATTTTGCTACTTTTGAGATCATATAAATGATATTTAAAATATCATTTTGTAACTCAACAGTTCCTTATGGCACTTACTGCCATTCAAACCGATATCGCCGAAAGGCTGCAAAAAGAAATTCTCTCTTTGCAGGGCTTTCGTACGCCCGCACACGGCAAGCGGGTCGATTTTGGCTTGGGGCCTATCGAAGCAGCATGCCCAAACCATACATTCCCAACCGGTGCTGTACATGAATTCGTGAGCACCAATATGGAGAATGCGGCAGCGACAACGGGTTTTATGGCTGGATTGTTGGGTAAATTGATGGGACAATATGGCATTTGCCTTTGGATAGGGATTAAACCATATATTTTCCCACCGGCACTAAAAACCTTCGGGATAGAGCCAGACAGGGTTATTTTTATTGATTTGTCCAGGGAAAAAGATGTGGTTTGGGCGGTAGAAGAAGCATTGAAATGCGAAGCGCTGGCCGCCGTGGTTGGTGAATTGAATAATATCAGCTTTACCGAATCCAGGCGCCTGCAGTTGGCTGTGGAGCAAAGCCGGGTAACTGGTTTTTTGCATCGCAACAATCCAAGAAGCGTCAATACGCTCGCATGTGTATCGCGCTGGCAAATTACACCGCTTATTAGCCAACTCGAAGCTGGAATGCCTGGGGTCGGTTATCCACGCTGGCATGTAGCTTTACAAAAAATACGAAATGGAGAGCCTGGCGAATGGATAGTGGAATGGGTTGCCGGACGTTTCGAACTCGTCACAACAGAAACACTGCCAGTGATTGAAAGGCAGGATTGGCTTAATATCGCCTGACTTCCTACCGGTATCCGGCACTATTCGCAGGCTTCTTTTCATTACAAATAACATTAATCTCCACTTATCACTTTTCTCTGCGCCTTTGTCCGGAAAAGATGTGTGCATGTAGCCGTAATCCCTATATTCGTGTATAACGCTTCGTCCTTCACACTTTTAAATCTTTCCGCATGAAATCAATATTACCCTTGCTTTTCCTCTCTGTTCTGGCTGCATCCGGCATTTCAAAAGCCCAATCCATTACGCCAGCGGCCAAAGCCGACTCACTTTTTGCTGAATGGAACAAGCCCGGCATGCCAGGAGCAGCCGTTGGTGTGGTACATCAGGGAAAACTTATTTATGCCAAAGGTTTTGGTGAAGCAGACCTGGAAACCGGTGCCAAAATCGGTCCGGAGACAATATTTCATGTCGCCTCGGTTTCGAAGCAATTTACAGCTTACGCGATCATCCTGCTAGCTGGGGAAGGCAAACTCTCCTTGGATGATGATATCCATAAATACATTCCAGAAGTGCCCGATTTTGGCAAAACCATCACCATTCGCCATCTCATTAACCATACCAGCGGCCTGCGCGACCAATGGAACCTACTCGCAATGGCAGGCTGGCAACTCGACGATGTCATTACCAAACAACACGTCCTGAACCTCGTCACACGCCAGAAAGAACTGAATTTTGAACCTGGCTCGGCCTACACCTATTGCAATACGGGTTACACATTACTGGCGGAAATCGTCAACCGCGTTACCAAGCAGCCATTTACATACTGGATGCAACGTAATGTATTCAAGCCACTTGGCATGAAGAATACACAGTTTTTTGATAATCAGGAAGGCATTGTCAAGGGTCGCGCTTACTCATTTCACAAAACACCCGGCACCATTGGGCCGACCATGTTCAGTAAAAGCATTTTAAGCTATGGCAATGTTGGAGCAACCAGTCTGTTCACCACCATCAACGACCTGGCCCTTTGGATCGATAACTTTCGCTCGCCCCAGGTAGGCAACGCCGCGACGATGAAACAAATGCTGGAACGTGGCCGATTGACAAAAGGCGACACCTTACCTTACGCATCAGGCCTGATACATGGCAAACATAAAGGATTGGCCTATTACGGCCACGATGGCGCAGATGCGGGTTTCCGTTCATCCCTCGTTTACTTCCCCAAAGAAGACTATGGCTTCATCGTGCTCAGTAACCAGGCAGAATTTAATCCTCCCAAGAAAAATTTTGAAGTGGCAGATGTTTATCTTAAATCTTTCATAAAAGAAGAAAAACCGGTGATTGTGGCGGCTGCTCCTGCTAAATCAGAAAGCTATAAATTCGATTCCACAATTTTCAGGCATTATGCAGGTGCATTCTCGCTGGCAGAGGCACCCGGGTTCGTGCTCACATTCAAGCGCGAGGGCGACCGGTACTATACGCAGGGCACCGGCCAACCGCAAGCAGAGATGTTCCCCTCCTCCGATTCAACCTTTTTCCTGAAAGTAGTGGAAGCATCCGTGGTTTTCCATAAATCCAAAGACGGCAAAGTGGACCGTATTACATTAAAGCAAAATGGCGATCATACCGCCACGCGGGTGAAACCGCAGGAAGGCCCTCATATTCCCCCCACCCAATTCACAGGAAAGTATTACAGCCCCGAGCTCGAAACCATTTACACTATCGCATTAAAAGGAGATGTATTGAAATTGATCCACGTCCACCATGGTGAGGCCGATCTTAAAATAGTGAATAACGACCGTTTGCAGGCGCCCTGGTGGTTCGTCGGAAATATCGATATCGTCCGTAATGTCGCCGGGAATGTTACCGGGCTCAAAATGTCAAACGGACGTGTTGTGAATTTATGGTTGAAGAAATTGGAGGATAACTTTGATCGTTAACGCTCCATTTGCCTTTTGAAAAACTTCCAGGACTCTTCGTATACATCGAAATCCTTGGGAAATTCATGCTTGCCGTTGATCACTTTGAGCAATGTCACTTCCGGCTTTCCTTTCTGATGATAGCTATATCTTTCGACCGTGACATTATTGGAAGTATCCCCATCAGGCATAACCGATTTCTCAGGAGCGCCGGTGTAACCATCCAGTCTGGCCCAATATTCAAAAGACTGGTCTGTTGACCGCACCATCCCCAAGGTTACACCTGGTGTTTTTACTTCTCCTCCATTGTAGGGATTGGTTTCATCGGCCGTGCCATTGGTAATCATCACTGCTATGGGCACGCCTGCATAAGCACAGTCCATATTTTCCTGAGTTGGAAGATTGGCCACAACGGCTGAAACAGCTTTGATTTTGCCGGGCATCGTCAATGCAAGTTTATAGGCCATATGTCCTCCGCCAGATAAGCCCGTCGCAAAAACATGCGATGGGTTTATTTGATATTTCTTTTTAAAATACTCAATCATGGCGGAGAAAAACGCCTCCTCATTCAAATTGGCAGTATTGGCAAGGGCTGTCGATGCTTTGCGGCATTCGTTCCAATATCTTTTATAACCCGCCGGATAAACGATCATCAGGTTTTCAGCCTCCGACATGGCCTCCAGCTTAGCCGCACTTCTTGCAAATCCCAAAGGCTCTCCACCCGAACCATGCATCGCAAACATCAGGCTAGCCCCCGGCTTTATGCTTTTGTTTGGATTATAGGCAAACACCCGGTAATGTCCCTCAATGGACAATGAATCCAGCACAAGCTGGGCGTTGGAAATGAATGGAAATAAAAAAAACAGCGCTGAGATAAAATGCCGGAACATCTGGAAATGGAATAGGTGATTTGATTCAGCAATTTACACTAAACTATAAATCATTATCCATAATCACCACTTATATCCTGCTCTCAAACATCCAAATATGCCCAAACGGATCCATAATGTCGCCTTGCCTGTATCCGTAATCATAATCCTGAGCCGGCGAAACGACCTTTGCACCCGCGGCAATTGCTTTTGCAATGTATACATCAACATCGTCGACAAACAAACCTAGTTTCACCGTCGAGCCCTGATGCTTCGCCGGGCAAAACATGCTGGAATTCCTAACCTCCTCGTGCAGATGAAAAATAGCGCCCGCAATTGACAGTTCCGATACATGAATGCTGCCGTCAGTATTCGCGAAACGCCGAAGTTCAATAGCGCCGAGACCGTTAACATAAAAATCGACGTCTTTCACGCCGTTCGGGATGTAAAGCTCCGGAGCAAAAACAGGAGTTGAGACGTTTGGCATAGCGATACATATTTTGACAATATTTAATCCCTGACGAAACTCCAAATCCCGTCAGGGATTAAATATCGGTAGAGAAATAAATATAGGTAGATTTTGTTTGTTGATGAAGTGTTTTATTAAGCATTAACCAGCGTTTCAATATCAAATTTGGTCATTTGCATGAATGCCTGCACCACACGCGGGGCTTTTTGCGGATCGGACATCAGTTGGCCGAGAACGGCAGGGATGATTTGCCAGGATAGGCCGAAACGGTCGTCGAGCCAGCCACATTGGTTATAAACACCTCCATCGCCGAGTTTTTCCCAGTAAAAATCAATCTCCTCCTGCGTTTCGCATTCAATCACAAAAGAAGTGGCGGGTGAGAATTTGTATTGCGGACCGCCATTCAGGCCCATAAGCTTAAAACCATGCAGTTCAAAATTGACAACCATCGGATTTTCCGAAGCAATTTTTGAGCCGGGAAAAATGGAGCAGTAATAGTCGGCGGCCTCTTTAGCATTGCCGTCGAACCACAGGCAGGGATACATTTGTCTGATCATATGGGCTGATTTTTAGTTTGTTGCATTAATTTCCGCCAATAACTCAACCAGTTTTGCAAACCCCTCATTCATACCTCCCTCCATACCGGATTGTATCATGCCATCCCGGTCCGCCACCGACTTAAAGACAGATTGAATGTGCAGGCTCGTCCGGTTGCCAGGCAGTTCGGTGAGTGTAAGAAATTCCAGCGACACGTGTCCGCGTTCAGGAAGTCCTTCAAACTCAAAGGTCCTGATGATCCTTTCGGGTTCCGTTGCCTCATGGATTACGCCGTTAAACCCAAATTCGGGGCCACCTCCCGCGTACGAATGTACAAACCGGTAAGAACCGCCGGTACGGTTATCCATCCGGTCGATTTTCATTTCCATATCCTTTGGCCCCAACCATTGCAAAAGCAAGTCTGGCTCATTGAATGCCTGGAAAACCAGCTCTCTGGGCGCATCAAACTCCCGGACTATGAAAAGCTCCTGCTTTCCTTCGTCCGCCGTGATCTTTGTAGTGTTTTTAGTTTGCATTTCCTTTGTTTTTTAAATTGTCTAATACCTGATCTAAACGACTGAACCTGTCTTCCCACATCTTCTGGAAAGGTGCCAACCAATCCGCTATCTCTTTCATTTTCTGAGGATTAAAGTGATAATAAATCTCTCTTCCATTCTGCTGTTGTTTTACGAGCTGGCATTCAGTCAATATTTTAATATGCTTTGAAACTGCCTGTCTGCTCGTATCAAAGTGCTCTGCTAGCGCATTTGGGGTCATGGCTTGCAGGGCTATCAATCCTAATATTGCCCTACGCGTTGGGTCCGCAACTGCTTGAAATACATCTCTTCTCATTGTCAATTCTTTATTTGCTACCAATCGGTTGCAATTATAAACGCAATTGTTCGGTTGCGCAAATTTTTTGGACAAAATTTTTTAATTGAGAGAAACTAATGGAAAGTTGTCAGATGCAAGCGAAGTTCAAAACAAGTTCTTTCCCCAAATATATCCTGCAATGAACGCGAGAACGAAGCCGATTGGACCGAAGACGAAAATGCTGGTCATGCTGGCTTCCACACCGCGATCGTGGCCGTTAGAAGAAAATTTACCGATCAAAAAATAACTTAGAGAAGCTGCAAGTACAAAACCGATGATGCCAGCGAGCAGTGCGATGCCAAAATATTTCATAGGACCGGATGAGTTTATTTGGAAATATTTATTTCAGGCAGCGATAATTTAGCCACTTCATTGAGCAAAACCGACTTTTCTGTTTTAAGCTTCATCAAAAAAGGTTTAATATCCTTTCCATACTGACGGACGCTCGCGGCATAAAGTAAAATCCCCTTTTGTCCGGATTTCGCCTTCACCGCCTTAAATCTGTAAACATCGCGTTCATAAACACTTTTAGAATCATCCGCAGCCGTTTGTCCGATCAGGCAATCGATAATCTTTTCACCGGTTGCGGCATTGCCTATCACTTCATAATTAACGTCAAGTGTCTTTTTAAGCTGCTCCAATTCCTGAACTTTCACCCGGACAGCATCGTCAACGGTTGATCCTGTGATCACAAAATCGATCGTAATCATTGATTTATAGTTCGGAAAGGCATCTCCGGCGGTCAGATATTCCTGCTTATAAAGCGAGGCACCGGGGTGTGATGACCAAACCAGCTTGTATGCTTTTTTTTGAAGATAAAGCGGGCTTTGTATCCCAAGGTTGTTTGCTAGCGGCCTTTTATCCTGTCCAAAGCTTTGCCAGGAAATGGAAAGGAAAAGCATGATGACTATCACGCTCAGATAGCTGATAACGTGATGTGAGATAATGGCAGGCGCGTGGTGGAGTTGCATGTCTTTCATGTTTTAGTATAAATGTTTATGAAACCCGAAAAGGCCTTAGCGGGGCGACAAACGTATTCCATGAAAGACCTGCACTCCAACTAATATACGTATACAAAAGGTATACAAATGCATTATCTGCCAGACTTCCGATTAAGCGGTAGTCACAAAATCTAACTTTGTACTTTACGCAGGTAATCTTCCAGCTTATCAAAAGTACCATTAAAACCTTCCTCCATATTTTCCATGATAGAAAAATAGGTTTCCTCCTGCGCCGCGGTTGCATTAACGGGATGCCCCTGGATCGTTAGAGTGGTGATGCCGTTACTTTCCGTTAAAGTAACCTGGTTGAATATTTCCAACGGAAAATCCATCGGAAAGGGCGATGTCCTGATATTGCCTTCGTCGTCTGCAAAAGAGTTGATAAACTCAATGAGATCTGCCCGGTGGATACTGCGATATTGGAAAAGTCCCCACATCACATGCCCATTGCCCTCCATTTTGTAATGTGTTTTACCACCTTCTCTGAAATCGAAATGTTTCACAGTCAGTTCTGACCCTACCGGTCCCCACCATTCGCCAAATGCTTGCGGGGTGGCAAATGCGTCGAATACCAACGTTTGAGGTGCTCTGAATTGTCGTACGATCTTGATTCCTTCCTTTTTTACTGCTTGATTTTCCATACTAGCTGTTTGTTTGATTGTTATTTGATTGATTGTTTGTTTGAATTCGGTTGAGGTAACTATCGAGAGAATCAAATTGCTGGTTCCAGAACTGACGGTACTGGTCAACCCAGGTCGACACCTCCTTCAAAGTATCCAGCTTTGCCTCACAATACCGCTCTCTCCCCTCCTTCCTGACTACTACCATACCACATTCCATCAGTATTTTGATATGCTGAGATACGGCCGGCCTGCTGATTGCGAAATTTTCGGCAATCGCATTCAGGTTCATCGATTGGTAGGCAATCAGGTTGATAATTTGTCGACGTGTAGGGTCGGCAATGGCTTGAAAAACATCTCTCCTTGCTTCGATTGACATATCATGTAAGTGTTTACTTACACAATATTATATGTAAGCAAACACTTACGCAAATTTTTGCGCCATTATTTTTCGGTAAAGGTCTTGTGACCGTATGAGCTACTTTTTACGAATTGCCTTCGGAGTTTTCCCTTTGGAGATTTTATGAATATTATCGACAAGTGGAAGGTTTTCCGGCATTGTACCGCCAAGCTCCTTGATCGTTTGACGCACCTTAGCGCCAACCTCGAAATGGGTTTGATTGGCTTTTTGTTTCCCAACTATATTTTCCCTTCTAAGTTTGTCATCCGTTTGCGTAGCACGAAACACGTTGGCAGCTAGTTCAGAACTTCCCATGTGATCCAGCAAGTTTTGGCTCTTTTTAAGGTCCTTTCGTTCGCGGATCGCTTTGGCATCCAGACCACCATATAAACCCATGTAGCCATGATTTTGAAAAATAGCGTAGTCGATGGGCTCCAGAACACCGGCAGTTTTGGCCGCCTCCGCCAGTAAGAGGTTGTTTCTGGTTAACTCTCCTCTTAAAAACAACCGCTTTTCATTTTCGGTATCCAGCTGATTGTAAGCCTCCATTTGCCTGATTTCCTGCAAACGGGTCTGTACCGCAAAATAAGTTTGCCCTAATGCAACTACTTCTTTCGCCGGGTCCGCATTTTGAACAATGAGGTAACATGCATAGCGGCTTAATTTCGCGCTTTCGAGCTGTCTTTTACCTCCTTTACCCAGTTCGATCATTTCGAGCATATCCTCGAAATGATCAGAGGCATTCTGGCCGCTATTATTGCAGGCTTCCTTAGCCCTTTCCATAGCTGGCTTAAAATGCCGGTACTCCGTGTATTCCAGGATTTTAGCTAAATCCCGCGCGCTCCAGAACTCATTTCCCTGATCGTCGGTTTTGCGGATTTGCTCGAACAATGATGGGCCTTGTTGTGTGTTCATATCCTTCTTTTTTAAGTGTGTAAAAAAATAAATAGTGCTACGAAACAAAGTAAGGAAAACACTGGCACTTCTCAAAGCATTTTGATATCATTGTAATCATTTTACAGATATTTATAATATCATATATTTCTTAACAAACTATTTAACAAGGCAATATGAGTTAAAAAGCCTATGCTTAACCGTTTCATCTCCATATGGTTCCCACACCTGGACACTGACCTCCAAGTGCTTTTACGACCTGCACTGCATGGCCTCGCCTTTGCATTAGCTGCCCCTGTACGTGGGCGGATGGTTATCAAAGCAACCAGTGCTGAGGCCGAAGCCATGGGGATTGAAACAAATATGGTTGTAGCCGACGCCAGGGCGATATTTCCTTCTTTGATTGTATTAGAAGAACAGCCGGAAGCGGTCACAAAACATCTCAAAGAACTTGCTGAATGGTGCATTCGGTACACACCTACCGTGGCAATCGACCCTCCTAATGGCCTGATCCTCGACGTTACCGGATGTGCGTACCTTTGGGGCGGTGAACAAGCCTATTTGAAGGACATTATTACCCGCCTCCGGGATTCAGGTTACGACGTGCGCGCTGCAATGGCTGACACCATCGGCTTTGCGTGGGCATTAGCTCGCTTTGGAAAATGCAGGATTACAATAAATCCACCCGGCACGATGGAAAACCTTCTTGCCCTCCCGCCTATGGCATTGCGCCTGGAAACGGATACATTGGAAAGGATGTCCAAAGTGGGTTTTTATCAGATCAAACATTTCATCCATTTGCCACGCAGGGTACTCAGAAGGCGGTTTGGGCAGGCTTTATTGGACAGAATGGACATGGCCCTCGGCGAGGCACATGAATTCATTGAGTCGGTGCAACCGGTGATTCCTTACCAGGAGCGATTGCCATGTCTGGAACCCATTGTAACGGCTACCGGCATTGAAATCGCCTTGAAAAAATTACTGGAAACCCTTTGTGCTCGACTGGAAAAAGAAGGAAAGGGGCTGCGGAGCAGCGTTTTAAAGTGTTTTCGAGTGGATGGTCAGATCCAGCAGATCGATATTGTTACCAACCGCGCCTCCCGCCATGTAACGCATTTGTTCAAGCTCTTTGAATTAAAAATTAATACCATCGCACCCGGCTTTGGCATCGAGCTCTTTTTACTTGAAGCACCCGAAGTAGAAGGCATTACAACTACTCAGGAAACGATCTGGGACACAACCGGTGGCTTTGAAAACGCAGAAATCACCGAATTACTCGACACGCTGACTGCCAGGACCAGCCCCGAAGTCATACACAGATACCTGCCCGATGAACATCACTGGCCCGAACGGTCCGTCAAAATGGTGTCCACTTTGAGCGAAAAACCGCAATTCGAATGGCATAACGACAGTCCCAGACCGATTTTGCTTTTATCGAAACCTGAGCTCATCGAAGTAACGGCCCCGGTCCCTGATTATCCGCCTACCGTGTTCCGCTACAAAGGAAAAGTACATTATGTCAAAAAATCTGATGGTCCTGAACGGATAGAACGCGAATGGTGGCTTGAAAAAGGCCTCTTCCGTGATTATTACAATGTCGAAGATAAACAGGGTGCGCGCTACTGGATTTTCAGGCTTGGGCCTTACAGTGAGGATGAAGGCGAGAAACCTGAATGGTACATCCACGGTTTTTTTGCCTAGCTCGCGTCCCTGGCTCTTTTCATCAACATCATCATGAACTACACTGAACTGCAAGTCACTACCAATTTCACCTTTCTCCGCGGCGGCTCACATCCGGAGGAGTTTGTGGATCATGCTATTGAGCTTGGCTACAAAGCCATTGCCATTACCGACCGGAATACCCTCGCAGGCATTGTACGCGCACACGCAGCAGCCAAAGGAAAGGATATTAAGATTATCCCGGCCTGTCGACTCGACTTGCTCGACGGCCCCAGTTTGCTTGCCTACCCCACCAATCGGGAGGCCTATTCGCAGCTTTCTTCATTGCTCACCGAAGGAAACCTCCGCACAGAAAAGGGCAAATGCGACCTTTATAAGGCCGATGTCTACCGTTATGCCAAGGGTATCAAATTCATTGTAGTGCCACCCGATACGCTAAATGAGTCATTTGATTTTGACCCTCCTTTTGAAAAAGCATTGCAGCAATACCGCGAAGCATTCGGAAGTGATTTGTACCTCAGTGCTACCCGCTCCTATCGTGGTGACGATCTCAAAAAGTTATATCGCCTGGACCAGCTATCGAAAAAGCTGGATATCCCGGTGGTGGCCACGAATGATGTACACTACCATAACCTCCAACGGCGCGAGTTACAGGATATCCTGACTTGTGTCCGTGAAAAATGTACGATTTACAATGCCGGTTTCCTGCTTCACGGAAATGCCGAACGATACCTGAAACCCATCGCCGAAATGCACCGTCTCTTTGCGCGATATCCCGATACCATCGCACGCACGCAGGAGATCGCGGATGCGTGCCAGTTTTCACTAAGCACCTTAAAATATGTCTATCCCGACGAACTGACCTCAGAAGGGCGCACCCCATTGGAAGAACTTACACACCTGACATGGCTCGGCGCCAAAGAGCGGTATAAGGACGGTATTCCAGAAAAGGTTGCGGAAACCATTCGGTATGAGTTCAAATTCGTGAAGGAAATGGATTATGCCCCTTATTTTCTGACGGTTTACGACATTGTCCGTTTTGCGAAACAACAAAAGATCCTTTGCCAGGGCCGGGGGTCGGCTGCGAACTCGGTGATCTGCTATTGCCTTGGCATTACGGCGGTTGACCCGACCAAAGTAGATTTGCTCTTTGAACGCTTCATTTCCTCCGCACGCAACGAGCCGCCCGATATCGACGTCGATTTTGAGCATGAGCGCAGGGAAGAAGTCATGCAATATATTTATAACAAATATGGCCGGGACCGGGCAGGAATTGTGGCTACCGTGACCCAATTACATCAGAAAGGCGCCGTCCGTGACGTAGCCAAAGCCATGGGCATGTCGATGGACGCGATCAACAGATTATCCAGCTCGCTTTGGGAATTTACCGACGAATGGTTCGATGGTAAGCGGATTTCTGATCACGGTTTTAATCCAAATGACCCTCATTTAATCAAAATACTGGACCTTACCCGTCAGTATATGGGTTTTCCGCGCCAATTGGGGCAACATACCGGTGGCTTTGTGATCACACAAGGCAAGTTGTCCGACCTCTGCCCCATTCTGAATGCCCGTATGGAAAACCGCACCTGCATTGAATGGAATAAAGACGACATCGATGCATTAGGCTTCCTCAAAATCGATGTGCTTGCATTGGGCATGCTTACCTGCATTCGCAAAGCATTTGATTTGATTAAAATACACTATAATAAGGAATGTGATCTTGCAAGCTTTCCCAAGGACGACCCAGTGGTTTATGATATGATCTGCAAAGCCGACACGATTGGCGTTTTTCAGATCGAAAGCCGGGCGCAGCAATCCATGTTGCCCAGGCTCAAACCAAGACGTTTTTACGATCTGGTTATTGAAGTGGCCATTGTCCGGCCGGGACCTATTCAAGGGGATATGGTACATCCATACCTCAAACGCAGAAACAAGGAAGAGGACGTAAATTACCCTTCTAAGGAACTCGAAGATATTCTCCATAAAACATTAGGCATACCACTTTTTCAGGAGCAAGCTATGAAAATTGCCATAGTAGCCGCAGGCTTTACACCCACCGAAGCCGACGATCTCCGAAGAAGTATGGCGACTTTCAAATCCAAGGGCATTGTTTCAAAACTAAGAGACAAACTGATTACCGGAATGGTCCAAAACGGCTATGAACGTGATTTTGCAGAACGAATTTTCAAACAGCTCGAAGGTTTCGGGAGTTATGGCTTTCCTGAAAGCCACGCGGCCAGTTTTGCATTGCTGGTTTATGTTTCTTCTTATATCAAATGCTATTACCCGGATGTTTTCGCGGCTGCATTGCTCAACAGTCAGCCAATGGGTTTTTACAGGCCTGCGCAACTGGTGATCGACGCGAGGAACCATGGTGTAAAAGCGCGGCCTGTCGATATCAATCATTCATTTTGGGATAATACTTTGGAAGAAAAAGATGGAAATTATTGTGCGCTCCGGCTCGGATTTCGCCAGGTAAAAGGGCTTAAAGAGGAAGAAATGCAGGTATTACTGGCCGCAAGACAAAAGCCGTTTACCAATATCCATTCCCTGCGCGATGCCGGGATTTCTCAAACCACATTAGAAAAACTCGCCGATGCCGACGCATTCCGCTCTATCGGGTTGGACCGTCGTCAGGCGTTCTGGGAGGCTTCGGCATTGGGTGACCGACCAGTTGGTATTTTTAAAGGGCAACCGTCCGCCAGCGCCACTGAGCCTTTGATAAATCTTCCGGCCATGACCGAATCGGAACACGTTATACAGGACTATGCATCTACTTCCCTCTCGCTCAAAGAACACCCGGTAAGCTTTGTGCGTGAACAACTTAACGCACTTGGAATAACACCGGCTGTGGATTTGGCCAAAAGTCAGGATGGCAAAATAGTGAAGGTAGCCGGGCTGGTACTGGTTCGCCAGCGCCCGGGTACTGCCAGCGGCATTTGCTTCATTACCGTTGAAGATGAAACCGGCACGTCCAATCTTGTTGTATTTCAGAACCTTTTTGAGACTTACCGCAAGGAAATCCTGCGGTCCAAGCTATTAATGGTGGAAGGGAAGCTGCAAATAGAAGGCGAAGTAATTCACGTCGTGGTCCGGAAATGCTTTAACCTCTCAGGATTACTACGAAACCTTTCAGCAACCCAGGACGCAGAACCCGAAGTGCTTACTCTTTCGCGTGCCGACGAAAAAGATGAATATGCTTCACAGGCCCAAGCCAGGAAAATCCAGCCGCGTAGGCAGGTACAAGGCGAAATTTTCCCGGCTTCAAGGGATTTCAGGTAAACTGCAAATGTTTTCGGTCCAGCTCAATCACCTGTGACTTGTATTTGGGAGGTAATATCAAATTGCGCAATACAACTTCCAGTTTAATCGGTCTCAACAATTTATAAAGCGGTAACAGCAACCGCAAACCAAGTGAATCACCCAGGTTCAGTAAATGCTTCACACGTTCGGGCACCAGACGTGCCTGGACGTTCATCAGTAAATAATATCTGAAAAATCCCAGGTGCTTTTTGTATTGTTTGTATAGATCAATCGTAAAATCACCTTTAACCAGATTTTCAGCCATATGCTCTGCCCGCATCTGCACCAGCTCCTCATAACTCGTCGGCAAACCTGCGACGCCCATTCCTCTTCCCACCTCTCCAAAAACAGTGAACACTTCTTCTTTTTCACGTTCCGTCAACTTTCTTTCCAGCAACTCGTAAGACCGGACTGAATAATCTATCAGCATAAAAAGAACATCACGATAAGCGCTTTCCGGAATTTTTGCGCCTCTTTTTTGCTCTACACCCTGATGGATCGCAGCAATCTGTCGGATCGCATGCATCGCGTCGTCATGCTTCGAAAAAACAATCTGGCGGGCATATTCCACTGTCGAAAAAAGTCGCGCTAATGGGTCAGCAGGCAGTCTTCCCGTGAAATACAGCCAGTCAACCGACTTATTCAATGCAAATTCCGCAGAGGCACCGGCAAAAATAAACAGGATGGTGTCCGCCTTTCCCCAGATCTCCCGCACAATAGAACCTTCATTCACAAACCATTTCATACCTCACAATAATCAATATAAAAGAACTTTGAAATACAAAGTAAATTAAAAAATGTAGATATGCAATGATATGTTTCCGATTTATCCAACACAAAAAAGTCCCGCCACCAGTTAACCAATGGCAGGACCTTACACGTTTTCTTCCGATTATCGCAGCTCTTCCAGGTTGTAACCCAGATAATCATCCACCGTCAGCTTGTAGTTCAATCGCTTCCGCGGACCATTGATATGAATGCTATATGATCCCTCGGGTAGTTTCGACATGTCAAACCAGCGACCATATCCGGAAGTTTTCACCTTCTCAAAGTAGATTGTCCGCAGCTGATCGTCCAGAATACGGATGTCGTAGGTTGTATCCACAGGATCTTTCAGGATCACCTTCATTTTCCCCTGCCTTACCACATACACATTGGAGACGGCCGTTTTCAAACTATTGTTACTTGAAGCAACGGCTTCCATATCCGGTCTGGTGGTTTCTCTAAAATCCATCCGGCTATCGGCAACCAGGTCATAGGACTTCACTTTGCCGGAAAGCAGTTCGCGGGCCATCAGTTTGCCAAGCAACTCATCGAACTGCCGGATATTGCGTTTATTGAGCTTAATGTACTTTTTAGACATCGTTTCCTGATACAAAAGCTGGTTGCTTCCGTCAAAAAACTGTACGATCGTATTGCGGGAGTTAGGGTCAGTGTGGACCTGCCAGTAACCTTTGTCGGATTCCACATAAGTTTGGGCCGCAGCTGGGGCAATGAGTACCGGCAGCATTGCCAGTAAAATGATGATGGGTGCAATAATTCTCTTGATTTTCATGGCTATCAGGGGTAAAAATTTGTAAAAACAAACACACAAACTGCTCTCCGGGAATGTAAAATCTCCCGTCCGTTCGCACCAAAATCCTGATGGCCATCAATTATAAAAAAGAGAATAAATCCGGTATGAAAGTTGCAGCAAAAATGATTTCTTTTGGAGATTAGGATAAAAACCAAATTATATGATCACGATCACGCAATTCGTCTACGTCCGGGAGGGCAAGGAGGATATATTTCATAAGTTCGAATCGCTCGTTTTGCCATTGCTATCGAAATACAATGGCAAGCTATTGCTCCGCCTCCGCACCAACGAGGCGCAACTGATCGAAGGCGAGCTGGAAGTACCTTATGAGGTGCATTTGGTTAGTTTCGAAAATGAAGCCGACTTTGCTGCATACGCATCAGACCAAGTCCGCGAGCAGAGCCTCTACCTGAAAGAAGAGTCGGTAGCGAAGGTTTTGATGGTGAAGGAGGCTTCGGCCCCAGCATCTCGCTTTCCGTCGACTTAAGTCGACGGTTAGTGATGGGGCTCGCTGAGATTCATGGATATACGTCAGCGAACCGCCTGCTAAACCATGTTCATTCGTTTGCCGCCCCTCCGTCGACTGAAGTCGACGGGTAGTGATGGGACGTTTATCCTGCGGGATTGGATTGTGTTTTGAAAGATGATATGTTTGTTGAGCATACAAATACTGGCTCGTAACTACCGTAATGGTTTAAATACCATTGGTCTGCGAAGATTTGAACAATGGCAAGTGCGGCGCCTTTTGTCAACATAATCCCGAGTACCGATAAACGGTGTCGTGGCTACCGTAATGGATTGAACACCATTGCCCTGTGTTGGGTTGAGCAACGGCAAGTGCGGCACCGTTCTTCCAGGTATCAATCTAAACCACATCAAACCCACTGCCGTGGTTCAGCACCACCTGCGTCCGGATGGTTTCGTCTTCAATTTCAATAATGCGATAACCATAGTAACGGCTATGGATGATGATTTCCAGTGGGTTCTTTTCCATTTGTACCGAAGCCGCTGGTGTTACATATTGCGTGATATTCGCCTCTTTATCAAAGTCATCCGTATGATAATGTCCGCAAAAAACGGTAACATCCCTTCCACTCCGGAACAATGCAGTTCTGACGGCGTCACGGTTCAATAGCGGATATTTCTGATCGACTGCCGTAATTACGCGGAGAATGGGATGATGTATAAAAAGCAGGATTTTCAGAGGCGTATTCAACTCGTTTTCTAGCCACTCTAATTGTTTTGGACTGATTTCGTCTGTCGAAGAATCCAGGAAAATATACTTAAATGGCCCGTCTTCCCGGCTGTGGTACATTTCATCTCTTCCGGTAAGATAACTTGGGTTGTAGTAGGGTTTAATGTTAGCAAAAGTGTCATGATTGCCGGGAATAACGGTAAAATCGAAGTCTTTCAGCATACCGAAAAACCGCTCATAGCCACTTGCATCCCCAATATCGCCCGTAAAAATGATATCGTTGATACCCCGTGCGCCTACGTCCTGCAATAGCAATTTCCAGTTCGTTTCCGGATCGGATCCATGCTTTACCGACCATTCCTCGTTCAAATGAATATCCGTTATCTGTGCAATCCGTTTCATAATCATCTTTTAATTAAGCCCGAATTTCATGACGAACCTCCTAAAAATATTGATCCAATGCGGAGATAGTGGGGATACCAATTGAGGTTTGAGTTATGAGTTTAGAGTTTATGAGTCGAAATCTGAACTTTAAACTCATAACTCTAAACTTTGAACTTTAAACTTCCAGAACTGAAAGCCTACCAGTCAGAATGATTTGAATCGTTATGAGCCGAATAATTTTCCTATTCGGCTCAATTTTTGATTATATTTGAGCCGAATAACATTCTTAATCGGCTCATGGCGTATAACTGGCAACAATCCGACTGGCCTGAATTCCGGTACAATCTCTCCGGAATCGAGGATTTGCTGTTTGCTTTTGCGGAAGAAACGGGCCATATCACAGGTTTGTTAAAAGCGACTCCCGATGCGATCCAGATCGAAGCGCTCATTAATACATTGGTAATCGAAGCAATTAAGACCTCGGAGATTGAAGGCGAATTTTTGAGTCGGCAAGATGTTGTTTCATCCATACGGAATAATCTTGGCATTGCACCGCAACCCGAACCGGTTAAAGACAAAAAGGCGAAGGGTGCGGGCGAATTAATGGTAAGCTCCCGCAACTCATTTGCCGAGCCGTTAAGTGAGTCAATGCTATTTGAATGGCACAAAATGCTCCTCAAAGATAGTCAGACCATCAATACAGGTGCATGGCGAAAGGACTCCGCTCCTATGCAGGTGGTATCCGGCGCAATCGGCAAAGAAAAAGTACATTACGAAGCACCACCATCCGACCGGGTTGCTTCGGAAATGGCGCGATTTATCAATTGGTTCAATGCAACCGGTCCGGGTGGAAAAAGCGAGATCAAAAAGGCTCCGGTACGATCAGCTATCGCGCATTTATATTTCGAATCTATTCACCCTTTCGAAGATGGAAATGGCCGCATCGGGCGTGTATTAGCCGAAAAAGCATTATCTCAAACGCTCGGCCGACCAGTCATGCTAAGCCTTTCGAGAACCATTGAAGCGGAGCGCAAAAAGTATTATCAATCGCTTGAAACAGCCCAAAAGAGCAACGAAATAACTGGCTGGATCCACTATTTCGTCCAAACTATTGTGAATGCGCAAGTGGAAACGAAGTATTTACTGGATTTTATCTTAAAGAAAACCCGCTTTTTCGACCGGTTTAGCCATTTGCTCAACGAACGACAAACAAAGGCAGTCAATAGAATGCTCGAAGCAGGCCCGCATGGTTTCGAAGGAGGGATGACAGCGAAAAAATACATATCGATCACCAAGGCCTCCAAAGCCACGGCCACGCGCGATTTGCAGCATCTTGCCGAAATACAATGCCTCGTCGCAACCGGCGGTGGAAGAAGTACTAGTTATCAGCTGGCTATGGACGCTTAAAATATTTTTCAAATGAACATTATGCCGGACGAAAACTAAGCTCTAACTTTCCCAACCTTTAATACCTAAAAAATTTATGAAGAAAATATCCCTAAACAACCTGTACCGGGCTTCCCGGCGGTTGCTGCTTTCAGCCGGAACTGCGCTGATCGCCGCCTTTTCTACGCAAGCTGCTCCCCTCGCCTCCACTTTGGAAGGTCGCTGGGACATTACTGTTGATGTCAACGGAAAACCGTCCCCTTCGTGGCTCGAAGTACGCCACTCGGGCAACCACACGCTCGTAGGGCAGTTTACAGGCTTTTCTGGCAGCGCACGTCCGATTTCGGAAGTGCATTTCAAAGATGGCAAACTGAGCTTTGAAATCCCTCCACAATGGGAGCGCGGCGACAAGAACCTTTCCGTGGAAGGCACCTTGTCCGGTGAAGCGATCAGCGGTTCCATGACAACGCCGGAAGGCAAAACTTACTCCTGGAAAGGCGTACGGGCCCCGTCCCTACGCGCAAAAGCGGCGCCTGCATGGGGCACTCCTATCAAACTGACAGCAGGAAACGAAATGAAAGGCTGGCATGCAACCGGCGAAAATCAATGGATCGCTGAAAACGGCATCCTGCGCAGTCCAAAGTCAGGAGCTAACCTGATTACCGATCAGAAATTCGGCGATTTCAAACTGCATGTTGAATTCCGCATTCCAAAAGGCAGCAATAGCGGTGTTTACCTCCGTGGCAGATACGAAGTGCAGGTAACCGACGCCAAAGGTATGGAACCTGCATTGGATCAAATGGGCGCAGTTTACGGCTTTATCAGTCCAAGCGAAATGGTAGCTAAGGAAGCCGGTGAATGGAATACATTTGACATTACATTGATCGGAAGAATGTTGACGTTGGTTGCCAACGGTAAAACGGTGATCAGCAATCAGGAAATTCCCGGCATTACCGGCGGCGCTTTGGACAGCAATGAAGGCGAACCGGGCCCGCTCTACATCCAGGGTGACCACGGCCCGGTTGAGTACCGCAATATCGTGATCACACCAGCTAAGTAACTTTCAAAAAACCGCTACCCTGCCCTTTTCAAACCCATATAATGGCTGCGCAAAGGCTTGTCGAAATGCTCGATGGCGTAACGCAGCAAGGTTCGGGGCATGGTAGCGGCATATTGATCCAAAAATTTCTGCAATTGTCCCCGGTGAACCTGCCCGGCGCTACGCAGCATCCATCCGGTGGCCTTATGGATCAGGTCGTGCTTATCCCCAAGCAATAACTCGGCGATCCGGAAAGTGTCCTCAATGTCTCCTTTTTTTATAAAATAGCCGGTCGCGACGATGGCCGTGCGGCGCTCCCAGATCACTTCCGACAACGCGAGTTTGTAAAGCACATCCCTCGGCGCACCCGAAAGATATAAGTATCCCCCAACGACATGCGGCGCGCAAATATCCACGAGGTCCCAGTTGTTAATGCGGTCGTGTTTTCTCAGGTATAGTTCATAAAGCAGCTTGCGCTGATCCAAAGTCGTCTTTTTACTTCGTGCTTGCTTGTCGATGATACTCAATGCACCCGTCCGGATTTCGTGGATCGGGCTATCCAACAGCTTTTCGATTTCTTCCAGCGGCATATTGATATAGGCTTTTGCCAAAGCAAAGATCTGCCCCATCCGAACGCCCATGAAGATATCCCCTTCGCCGTATTCACCTTCCCCGGTTTTGAAATACCGCATCAGTTTCATCGCTTCCGCGGGCGAATGGTAGGTTTCCATCTTTTCAGTGAATCCGATTGCAGTAGGATTTGCCGGTTTTTCGGAAATAATTTCGATTGCAGCCATAAATCAGTTCGTATAAGTGCTTTTCCAAATATAATCATATAAAAATGATGATATCATAACCGCAGGATAACAGCGGCCAGCCGGGCATCAGATATATTTGGCACCCTTAAAACTCACTGAAACTGATGGATTCAAGAAGAGAATTTCTTAGAAAAGCAGCCCTCCTCGCAGGAACAGGCACGATGGCTAATGCATTACCACCGGTCATACAAAAAGCACTGGCAATCGACCCCGCTCCCGGAAGCACTTTTTATGATGCCGAGCATATTGTATTCCTGATGCAGGAAAACCGTTCGTTCGATCACCAGCTAGGTATGCTGCAAGGCGTCCGTGGCTTTAACGACCCGCGCGCGATCCAACTTCCCAATAAAAACAAAGTGTGGTTCCAGACAAATAAGGATGGCGATACCTACGGCCCGTTCCGTTTGAATGTAAAGGATACGAAAGTGGCCTGGATGGGCTCAATCCCGCACGGCTGGACCGACCAGACCGACGCCATGAACAATGGCAAGTATGACAAATGGCTCGATGTAAAAGCGCCAAGAAACAAAGCATATGCGCATATCCCGCTCACAATGGGCTATTGCGACCGGTCCGACTTCCCTTTTTACTACTCACTTGCAGATGCATTCACCGTTTGCGACCATAATTTCTGTTCGAGCATTACGGGTACGCACCCTAACCGCTATTACTGGATGACAGGCACGGTTCGTGAGAAAAACACGCCCGAAGGCATCGCCCATTTGTGGAACATCAGCAATTATGAATATCCCGAACTAGAATGGAAAACCTATCCGGAACGCCTGGAAGAAAACGGCGTGAGCTGGAAAGTGTACCAGAACGAACTGACGATGGGTTATGGCCTGAAAGGCGAAGAAAGCGAGTGGCTGAGTAATTTCGGAACCAATGTCCTGGAATATTTTAAAGCGTACAATGTGCGGTTCCATGAGGGCGGCATTGCCAATCTGGAAAGCAAAAGAGCGACCGTGCTGCAAACCATCGCAGAACTTGAAAAGGAAACGGCGGATGGCAAGGCACCGCAGCGGCTGGCAGCAGCCAAAAGGCTGTTGAAAAACATCGAAACTGCACAAATAAAATTCAACAAGGAAACCTACGCCGGGCTGTCGGAAAGGGATAAAAAACTGAATGACAAGGCATTCACAACCAATATCACCGACCCGCATTTCCACGAACTTACTGCCCTGGCTTACAATGACAAAGGGGCCGAACGGACATTGAACGTCCCCAAAGGCGACATATTCCATCAGTTCCGGGAGGATGTGAAGAACGGTACGCTGCCAACCGTTTCATGGTTGATGTCTCCGGCCCGCTTTTCGGATCATCCCGGTGAACCGTGGTTCGGGCCCTGGTATGTGAGTGAAGCAATGGAAATACTGCTCCAAAATCCGGAGGTGTGGAAGAAGACTATTTTTATCGTGACTTATGATGAAAATGACGGCTATTTTGACCATTTACCGCCTTTTACCATTCCAAATCCATACAAAGAAAATACAGGAAAAGTCTCCAAGGGCATTGATGCCAGGCTCGATTTTGCACTGCGCGATCAGCAGACAAATCCTTCGTCCACAGAAAGTAACCTGCGTGAAGGACCAATCGGCCTGGGCTACCGCGTTCCGATGATCATTGCATCGCCCTGGTCGCGTGGTGGTTTTGTCAATTCAGAGGTATTTGACCATACTTCTTCGCTACAATTCCTCGAAAACTTCCTGGAAAAGAAGTTTAAAAAAAAGGTGAAAGAAGAGAACATCACCGAATGGCGGCGCACGATCTGTGGCGACCTGACATCCGTTTTCCGTCCTTATAATGGCGAAAAGATCGAAAAACCTGTGTTTTTAGAACAAAAATCATTTATTGAAAGCATTCACCAGGCACAGTTCAAAGAAGCGCCGGAAAATTTTAAGAAAGTAAATACTAACGATCCCAATCCCTTTTTCCCGACACAAGAAAAAGGCGTCCGTCCCGCTTGTCCGCTGCCTTATGAGCCTTACGTGAATAGCCATTTTGACAAAACCAAAAACAGCCTGCAACTAAGCTTCAGAGCTGGGAATAATGTTTTTGGCAAGAATGCAAGTGGGATACCTTACCGTGTTTATGCAATGAATGCATTCAAAAATGATCCACTACAGTCGTGGGATTACAGCGTCGCCGCCGGGGATACTTTGCAAGACGAATGGAATATCAATGATTTTGAAAAAGGTAACTATCACCTCCGCGTTTATGGCCCGAATGGTTTTTATAGGGAGCTGACCGGTAACGCAACCAACCCATTGCTGAAAGTAACCTGCGAATATGAGGCCAAGGCATCTAAACTAACAGGAAATGTGGCCATTATCATAGTTAACAGCGACTCCAAAAGTCACAGCATTACCATTACGGACAACAGCTACAAAACGGGAAGCAAAAGCAAAACCATCGCCGCCGGTGGCAAAGCGACTATTATGCTGGATCTCGCCAAATCATTCCATTGGTATGATTTCAGCGTGAAGGTGATGGGCTATGAAGCATTTGAGGAACGTTTTGCAGGACACGTTGAAACCGGCGCAGTCACTAAAACCGACCCGTTGATGGGAGGTATTGTTTAAAATAAACACAATGGAACCGGGCAGGAGCGAATATTTCGCAGCCTGCCCGTTTGTTTGTTGATGATATGTAATCTGATAATGCTATTCCTTGAACGGGATCAACTTTCTCAGCTTTTCGTCACGCAGGTACAACCCCGCCCACACAAGCACACCGAACACCGCAGCAAAGTAGAGTGGCTGCCCTGCCCTTACCATGATCGCGATAGCACCGCCAAGGTAGCCGGTTAACAAAATGGCACCCAGGATAGCTGTACGGGGGATAATGTAGAGAATGGTCGAGATAAGCAACGCGATACCAATGCTCTGCACCTGATCAACAGGCCAACCCAACTGCGCCGATCCTTCGATCGAATGCGATTCCTTGATGACTTTCATAATAGCATCAAAAAGCAAAAACAGAATGCATAATGCACTGATAATCTTCCCGGCCAGCACACCTTTGCTGCTTTGATTTTTTGCGGTTTCATTGACAAATGTCGCTTCCATGATTTCGTTGGTTTATATTGTTTTTGTTTGATTGATTGGTTGATACAAAACTAACAGGTGCAAACACGGCAGATGCTGTGTGAAAACGGCATTGTTAGGGGGCATTTGCGCCAGTCAGTAGAACACAGCAAGTAAGGCCTTCTCAAAGCTGTAAAAAACGCCTCGTTATGATCCACTTCCGCATCACGTTCATTCTCTTTTTTTTCATCCTTATCTCTCTGACATTCAGCACGAAATCACTTGCCGACGATGGGTATAGACTTTGGCTTAAATTTGATCCGATACAAGACGAAACAATCAGGAAAAGCTATATTCAATCAGCGGAATTCATAGCGGTTTCACCCAATAATCCACATTTACGGGTGGCGGCCGAGGAACTTCAAAAGGGGCTCGCTGGCTTGCTGGGTGTTACTGTGCCAATTGTAAATCTTTCGATTGCAGGCAAAACCGGCATTGCATTAGGCTTGATAATTCCTTCCTACAAAGGACCCCGTCCGGAAAACGAAGAAGGTTATATGATTTCGATGGCTTCTGGCAATGTTTCGATTATGGCCAACCAGAATGTGGGCGTATTATATGGATGCTTTGCATTGCTCCGAAACATACAGCAACATTTACCACTCAAAACCGCGCTCGGGGTCAGTAGTCCAAAGGTAAAACTGCGAATGCTCAACCACTGGGATAATCCCGAAGGCCCTATTGAACGCGGATATGCAGGTTCATCGCTCTGGAAATGGTACGACCTGCCCGAAACCGTCGATCCACGTTACCGTGATTATGCGAGGGCTAATGCATCAATCGGTATTAATGGAACGGTGGTTAACAATGTGAATGCGAGCGCGCGCTTCCTCACTGCCGAATATTTGCATAAAGTCGCCGCATTGGCTGCGGTTTTTCGTCAGTATGGGATCAAAACCTATTTATCCGTCTATTTCGCTGCCCCAAAAACGCTGGGCGGACTCAAAACTTCCGATCCCCTGGACCCGGAGGTAAGGCAATGGTGGAAGGATAAGGTCAAAGAAATTTACCAGATCATTCCCGATTTCGGCGGATTGCTGGTCAAAGCGAATTCGGAAGGTGAACCCGGCCCGCAGGATTATGGACGTACGCATGCGGACGGCGCCAATATGCTTGCAGAGGCGATCAAACCTTATAATGGTGTGGTGATCTGGCGTGCATTTGTGTATAAAGCCGATCCCAAAGCCGACCGTTTCAAGGCGGCATATGATGAATTCGCACCGCTGGACGGGAAATTCGATCCGCAGGTGATGATCCAGGTTAAAAACGGCCCGATTGATTTCCAGCCCAGGGAGCCATTCTCTCCTTTGTTTGGAAATATGCCTAAAACGCCGCTGGGGATGGAATTCCAGATCACGCAGGAATATCTCGGCTTCGCAACCCATATGGTGTATGAAGCACCAATTTTCAAGGAATGCCTCGAATCGGATACTTATGTGCAGGGTAAAGGCTCGACGGTGGCACGGATCGTGGACGGCAGCCTGCATAACTATCCGATCACATGCATGGCCGGCGTAGCAAATACCGGCTCCGACCGTAACTGGACGGGGCATCCGATGGCGCAGGCCAACTGGTATGCTTTCGGCAGGCTGGCCTGGGACCATTCGCTCTCTTCCGAAGCCATTGCTGACGAATGGACCAAAATGACGCTGACTCATGACCAACCATCAGTCAAGAAAATCAGCAATATACTGCTGCGTTCCAGGGATATTTATGTCAATTACAATACACCGCTCGGCCTCTCACGGCCCTGGACAGGCAGCCATTTCGCACCCGAGCCCTGGCAAAACCGTAGTTCCCGCCCCGATTGGACCGCTATTTACTACCACCGAGCCGACTCGATCGGACTGGGATTCGACCGTACGCCCAACGGTAGCGGCGCATTGGGACAATATCGTCCCGAAGTACAAAAGCAATGGAACGACCCCAAAACCTGTCCGTTGCCTTATTTGCTCTGGTTCCACCATATTCCCTGGAAGCAGAAGCTGAGCTCCGGCCGCACATTGTGGGATGAGCTTTGTTTCCGTTTTTACACCGGTGCCGATTCGGTTAAATGGATGCAAAAAGAATGGGCAGATGTGAAGAACAGCATCGATCCGGAAATTCACGCTAATGTCGCAGGAAGGCTTTTGAAGCAGCAAAAAGAGGCGATTTGGTGGCGCGATGCGTGGGTTTTGTATTTACAAACTTTGTCAAAACAGTATATATCCACTCCTTACATTAAACCGGAGCGTACATTAGAAGAGGTCCAACAATCGGTCAATGTTTATCTGATGCGTTAAAAATTCAAGCGTAACAGTTACAAAAGTAGAAATAGCCAGCGGTGCACTTATAGATAAAAATACCAAATAACCCTCACAAAGCACTCCGATGAAAGAACTGACCGTCAATGATCATTTCCTGGCCATCAATATCCAAAAGGGTGATATGGCCTGCCTTGCGAAGATTTATGAAACCTACCACGCTTATCTTTTCCAGCTCGCGTTGCGGTTTCTGAAATCATCCGAACACGCTGAGGAGGTGGTACATGATGTATTTCTCAAATTTTGGGAAAACAGGGAAAGCCTGAATGAAGAGTTTTCGCTGAAAGGTTGCCTTACTAAAATCTGCAAGAGCCACATTCTGCAAACTCTTACGCGCGCCGTTTCTTCCGACACTCCGGCACTTCAAGTCCGGCACTGACAGAACTTCAAGCTATGGACAAGGAAATCTATATTAGAAACCTTTCCTACAAATACATATCAGGACAATGCACTGAGGAAGAGCAGGATGAAATCTTCACGCATTTGCAAACACCAGTCGGCAAATGGGTTTTCGACGAAGTAATGAATTCCGAGACCGGCAAGATTTTCGCAGCTTCCCAGGAGATAGACCCTGAAATTTCAAACCGGATATTCAACCGGTTACAGGAAAGTATCGAGGTCGTCGATCAGGTTGAAAAACGGATACCAATTCTTGAAAGAAGTGGCTTTAAATGGATGAAATCTGCCTGGAACTGGATTTCAGGCATTTTCTGAGAGATCGAATGCTTTTTCAGCTGCCCGGCTTTTTGATATATTCATCTGTAAAGTGCGCCTTAGCTTTCGGTTTCGCGAACTTCTCTTCATTATAGTTTTGAGATTTACCCCTCGGTATTGATAGCGAAACCCACTTTTCATCCAGCACCATTTTCCCAATAAAAACGATTTGCCCGACATGGTACGGATAATGTGCCAGTTGCCGGTTAATAGCCTCCATTACCGAATGTCCCTGATTCCGAATGTAAATAGTTGTATCCCAATTGGCTTCATTCAATGAATCCAATGCATTGAAAAGACAATTCCAGCCTTCATCCCATTTGGCAAGCAGTTCCGCACGGTCGGCAATGTCGTTATCAAACTCCGCTTCGCGGTTACGCCATTCTTTTTCTCCGTCGGTTGTCAGGAAATCGGTCCAGCGGGAAAGCATATTGCCCCACAAATGTTTGACAATCGTGGCAATGCTGTTGCTTTCCTCGTTATACTTCCAGAAAAGTTGCTCGTCGCTAACCTGCGCCATCGTTTTCTCTCCCAGCATTTTATAATATTCAAATTGTTTCCGGGCGCTCTCAAGATACTCTTTTTCCATAGGGACGTTCAGGTCAAAGGTTTGGGACCTTAATTTACAAATTGTCGGGAACCTTACCATCTACCCGGATCACTTCGCCATAAGCCAATTTGATATCAAAAACCTCCTTTAATGCAATTTGCCGGACGATGGAAAGGATCAACCGGATCACACCTGCGTGGGTTACAATGGCAACTTTTTTAAAATCACTTTGAAGCAGCTCTTGCCAAAATGCAGCCACACGGCTGTGCATTTGCATCATACTCTCGCCCCCAGGCACGCAAGCATGTACGTAGTCGTCCATCCATTGCTGCAATGCTATCTGATCCACAGTATCCCATGTTTTGCCCTCCCATTCACCGAAATCGAGCTCCTGCAAGCGCAAGTCGGTGGTGAAGCCTAGTGACAATGCCCTTGCCAATTCAGTACACCGAAACGCCGGGCTTGAATAAACGATATCAAAATCAATGTCCAGCTTTTTCTTAACTGCTTCCAGCTCAATTGGAAAATCGGTGTGCAGGGCCAAATCCGTTCTTCCATAAATAAGGCCAGGCTCCAAAACTGGCGTCGTGTGGCGGATCAAATAAATTTCCACAAGACGACCAGAAAAAGGTAAAATACAATTTCACATACCTGCTGGATCGCACCCAGACAATCACCTGTGTAGCCTCCAATCCATTTTTTGAAGTAACGGGCCATCATTAAAGTCGTCATTCCTAACAAAATAACGGCTAATAGAAGCAATGACTGCCTGCAATACAGAGCCAGTCCAAACAAAGGAACTACGCCAAAAACAACCGCCATTGCCAAAACCCAGAACGGCGGCTTTTCGGCAACGGGCTTAGCTTTGCTGTCGGTATCCCGGGAATAAGGGTATATATAGATGACAAAAACAGGCATCAAGCGGCTTAAAGCGTGCCCGCTTACCAATATCAGCAACATTGGAACACCGGGCTCGAATGCCCAGATAGATTGGGTCAATGTAAATTTCAAGCCAAGAATCAGTATCAATCCGATTGAAGCATAGGTTCCTACCCGACTGTCTTTCATGATCGCAAGGATCTTTTCCTTTGTCCATCCGCCTCCAAAGCCATCGCACGCATCCGCAAATCCATCCTCATGAAATGCGCCAGTCAGCAGGATCGAGGCCGTCATGGAAAGCAATACAGCGATATTAATATTGGTCAAGTAATCTGCCAAAAGCAATGTCGCACCTGCCACAAGTCCGACAATCCAGCCAATTAAAGGCAGATACGCCGTCGCCAAACTCAGATTTTCGGGACGATACGTCACCCAGCCCGGCGCCGGAATGCGGGTATAAAATTGCAGGGCTGCAAAAAACAAATCAATCTGTCGCCTTATCATTCTTTCTGACTTACCCCAGCGCTTTCGAAGCTGGCCATTTCGTTCAGGAAGGCCACCGCGCTTTGCAGGAGCGGGTAGGCGAGCGCGCAGCCTGTACCTTCGCCCAGGCGCATGTCCAGTTTCAGGATCGCCTCAGCACCAATAGATTCTAAAAGCAACCTATGCCCTTTTTCATTGGATTGATGACAAAAAACAGCATATTTCTGAATGGATGAATCCATTTTAAAAGCGCACAAATAACTGACTGACGCAATAAAACCATCCACCAACACAAGCATTCCCTGTCGCGCCGCTTCCATCATTGCACCGCACATCATCCCGATTTCAAATCCACCAAACGTTGCTAGAACTGTTTCAGGATCATTGGCAACTTCCCGATGCGCTTCCAATGCAGTAGTAAGAATGGCAGTTTTTTGCGAGAGTTGGGCATCGCTAAGGCCGGTCCCTTTTCCAATGCACTCCGCGATAGGCATATTCAGTAAACGGCTCATTATCGCCGAGGCCGCCGAAGTATTGCCAATCCCCATTTCGCCAAAACCGATCACGTTGCATCCGCTGGCTTTCACTTCCTTTACCAGTTCAGCTCCTTTTTCAATGCATTGTTGACATTCCACGGCCGTCATGGCGGGCTGATTCGTAAAGCTCCTGGTGCCGTAACCCACCTTGGCATCGATCAGTCTTTCATTTTTTCCAAAATCATAATCAACCCCGGCGTCTACCAGCAACAGACGAATCCCGTGCTGGCGGGTAAACACATTAATTGCCGCACCGCCGCCGATGAAATTCAGCACCATTTGCGGGGTCACCTCGGAAGGATAAGCGCTCACACCCTGGGACGCGATCCCGTGACTCGCCGCAAAAACAATAATATGTGGCTTAACCAACTCCGGCGACAATGTATTTTGCACCGACGCGATCTGAAATGCCAGCTTTTCCAACGCACCTAATGCACCGAGTGGTTTGGTTTTCAAATCAATTTTCGCGCTGATCTCCTGACTGGTAACGGTTTCGATGTTCATCCTATTTTAGTTGTTTTGAGTGTTAATGGCAGCCCGGAAACCATCAAAATGGCCTCACTCGCCACCGAAGCTACATATTGGTTTGCCCATCCCTGCAAGTCGGTGAACTTGCGTCCGGCTTCCGTTTCGGCATGCACGCCCATGCCTATTTCATTGGAAATGATGATCAAAGTCGCGTCGATCCGCGCCAGTGCATCGATTTCGGCTTTAAAGGCGGTCAGTGTTTTTTCAATGTTGTATTCAAATTCAAAAAATAGGTTCGTTAACCACAACGTGACGCAATCAATCACCGCCACCCTACCAGCCAGCGGAAGCAAATGCAGATCTTTTTCACTTTCAAATGAAGTCCAATCAGGTCCACGTTCATCCTGGTGCCTTCGAATTCGTTGGGCAAAATCATCGTCCCAAACCTTCGCCGTCGCGACGTACACCGGGTTTTTGCTTTTCTGCAATGCCATTTCCATTGCAAACCGGCTTTTCCCGCTCCGCACGCCACCTGTCACATAAATAATCATGACGGTTCGGGTGTTTTAAAACGCTTGTACAGAAAGAGCTGCCACTTTTCCTCGGCTACTCCGGCTTTGTCCATTTCTGCCCGGGCAAGGGTAAAAAACAGGTCAGAAAGCCGGTTAATGTAAGCTGGAATGGCCTCATGTACCTTATCGGTCAGTATCAAAGACACTAACCGGCGCTCTCCGCGGCGCATTTGTGTACGGGCCACGTGACATAATGCAGAAACCTCATTTCCGCCCGGCAGCAAAAAGTAATCCGAAGGTGAAGTCATTCCAGCTTCCAGCTCATCAATCCACTCTTCACAAAACGTGGCCCCATCGACCGGCATCGGGTTTTTATTTTCCTTTTTGGCATCAGAAGGCCGTGCCAGATGCGACATCATATCCATCAGGTCTTTTTGAATTTTATGCAGATTAGGCTGCCAGGCATGTTCGGCACCCAATTTCACACGCAACAACCCGATTGTAGAATTAGCCTCATCCAGCGTACCAATGCACTCGATCCGAACGTCGTCTTTACTCACACGACTCCCACCAAATAAACCTGTGGTGCCTTTGTCACCTTTTTTTGTGTATATTTTCATTTAATTGATTGATTTATAATAAAAAAGACGATGATCCGGCAGCAACTCCGGATGGATAATTTTAATAAGATCCGCTAAAACCAGCTGCGGGTTGACGGCACCGGACTCCCAGTAGTCGTTTGCACCTTGTGCATTCATACGGCTATTATAGCTGTATATTTTCCCGGATTTAAATGCTTTGAAATCGGCATACCTTGCATCGCGGGCCAGAATATCTTTTTTCGTTTGCACATTTCCGATACTGACGTTCAGCCAGTAGTCAGCATTCAAAGCCACAGGATAAACAGTTTCGAAGCTCAATGGCAAACTTCCGGTAGCCTTCGTTTCTGCCCAATGGTATGAGGCGCCCGCATCCCGGAAAAACCGGTTTACATAACTATTACCATTTGGCACGAACCACGCATCTTTGGAGTTCATGCCGGTGATGAGGCTGGGTTTGGTCGTAACATTTTTAGTGAGTCCCGCCAGCCGGTTGTATTCCGCCTCCACATTTTTAAACTGCTTATTCACAAACTTTTCCTTGTTCAGAAGCGCTGCCAGTAGCTTCACCCATTCGGCACGGGCAAGTGGTGTAGTTTCCACCCATTCTGAATTGACCATAACAGGGATTCCCGCCTGATTGAGTGAAGCGTAACGTGCCATTTTGGATGTTGGAGTCCCGGTAGCCATGATAAGATCGGGGTGCATTGTAATGAGTAGCTCTTCATTAAATCCCTGATCCTTACCCACTTCCATAATATTGCCCGCCGCAATCCTTTTCAGGACTTTGGGCGACGACACATATTTAAGATTGCCCAATCCGGTCAGGATTTCCTCCGATTCCAGAAAACCAACTAATCCAATGTGCAGGGAAGACATCGCCACCAGGCTGCGCACCGGAATTTCAATCAATTGGCTGTCCTCATAACCAGGCGGACGCGATTTGCCGCGTTGCAGAAGCACATATGACATCGTATCCGTACTTTTTTCAAACGGACTGACGATTTTGACGATTTTGTAATGGCCATGATAAGAAATGGAAAAGCCCCGCGCATGCGCCAGCGTCACTTTTTCAGGGAATAAATCTTTGCCGGAATACTGTGTATCGCTCTTCTCGTAGAGCGAAGAAGAAGTGCTGCAAGCGGCCATTGCGCCGAGCAGCAGAAGAACTGCAATCGTCTTTTTAAAAATCATCGTGCACTGGCCTTTCTTCCGAAAGCCATTGTTTAAAGCGTTAGAAGGCAGGTCTTCTGACTCGTCCAACTCTTGCGCCTTCCCCGGACATTTGATGAGTGAATGTACGAATGAGTGAACGGGTGAATGTTATTAAATAAGAATACTCACCCATTCACTCATTAGCTCATTTACTCATTGACTTCCAAGTGACATTTTGCAAGAGCCGTTGTTTTGGACTTACAGCAGCGGAGACTGTTCCGGATTTACACCGGATTCCCTTTTAATTGCGCACGAATGCGCAAACCTTGTGATGCGCAAAACTAATGATTTTATTGTTTTACATTGCATCGTTTTACTCCACACACTTACATACATGAAAAGAGACGATACCCTCTGGAAATCGATCCTGGAAGATGTTTTTGACGATTTCCTTTTATTCTTCCATCCCGAAGCCACTTCTGTTTTTGATTTTAGTAAAGGGTTTGAATTCCTGGATAAGGAGCTAGAACAACTTTTCCCGCCAGAAAACGAGGAATATGCTACGCGCTTTGTCGATAAATTAGTAAAAGTTTATTGTAAAGACGGTGAGGATCAATGGATACTTGTCCATATCGAAGTACAGGGCTACCGCGACCCGAATTTCGCAAAACGCATGTTTGCTTACTATTATCGTGTCCTGGACAAATACGACAAACCCATCTCCGCATTCGCCATTCTGACCAACGACGACCACGCTTTCTGTCCGGAAAAATACGAGCGTTCATTCTGGGGGACCAGAGTAACTTATGAGTTCAATTATTACAAAATCGCAGACCAGCATGAGGAGGAGCTCCTTGCCAGCGACAATCCTTTCGCATTGGTTGTGCTAGCCGCAAAAACTGCATTAAAAAGTAAAAAATTAACTGAAACAGAGGCGCTTCTACTAAAAACAGACCTGGCACGACGATTGCTTTCTCAACAGATCAGCAAAACGAAAATTAGGAAACTGATGACATTTATAAAGTATTATGTCCGTTTTGAAAACAGCGAAACAGAACGTAAATTTGAAGAAGCACTGGATCACATCACTCAAAAAAGAAAGACTATGGGAATCGAGGAATTCATACTGGACAGGACAAAGAAGGAAGGCATTCAGATTGGAATAGAACAGGGTGGACAGCAAAAAGCAATTGCCTTTACAAAAAAGCTTTTAAAAGAAACTCCGTATTCCGTTGAAGAAATTGCCCACTTCGTTGGCGAATCAATCGAATTTGTAAATAAGGTCAAAGAAGGTAAATTGTGATGACCACCAAAACCACCATTGCAAGGCATACCCGCTGATTAACTGCGCTGACGAGATCAATTTCAGCATTTGCGATGCCCCTTTCCCTTTCGCCTATAAACGGCTTTTCGACCAAAACCCCGTGATAGATATTCGGGCCGCCGAACCTGCAATCTAGTATCCCTGCCAATGCCGCCTCCGGGTAACCCGCATTGGGACTCTTATGTTTATTCCCGAATTTCAGGACAAATTCAAAACCTTTTGCACTCCCTGTAACAAGGATCATCAGGCATGCTGTCAAACGGGCGGGAACGAAATTAGCGACATCGTCTAGCCGTGCAGCGAATTTTCCGAACCATTCATACCGTTCGCTCCGGTAGCCCAGCATCGAATCCATAGTATTGATCATTTTATAAGCCATCATGCCAGGAAGCCCACCGATTGCATAATAAAATAACGGCGCTACTACCCCGTCACTCAGGTTCTCCGACATCGTTTCCAATACTGCGATGCGTATTTGCTGCGCAGTCAGCCCAGAAGTATCCCGCCCTACAATCCTGGAAAGTTGCCTGCGCCCGGCTTCAAGACCTTCGTTTTCCAGCACTGAAAATACTTTACGCCCTTCGGTGATCAAGGACCTATTAGCCAGCCCGTAGTAAACGAAAATGCTGTTTATAACTAAAAACAACCAGGCAACTTCCGCTAGCCATTGATTCAGGTAGTAAAAAAACAGGAAGGTACTTGCTATCAGCACCAAACTCAACAGCGCTCCTTTCAAAAACCGAAAACGGTCTCCATTCAGAAACTTCTCTCCAATCGCGATTGCATTCCCAAAAATACGCACCGGATGAGGCCAGCCGTCCGGATCCCCTAGCCAAAAATCCAGCAAATACCCCGCTATCAACGGCAGAATCAGTAATAAAGCTTCTGCCATTCTCTCAATGCGTTAACTATTTTCTCATTGCTTTCCGGGCTTTGGGTGGCCAGGCGAAAGTGTTGCCGGGTAAGACCTCGGAAATTACATGCATCACGGATCAACAACCCGTGCTTTTCTACGAGGTATTCTTTCAATTGGGCCGCATTGCGTACCATTGTTCTCCCCAAAAAGAAATGGGTATCACTTTTGTAAATCTGCAAAGCTTCTATCTTACTTAATTCTTGAACGAACGTTCTTTTATCTTCTAAAAGTTGCGAAACAGGAGGCTGAATGCTTTCAAAATGATCAAAGATAAAGTCGCCGGCAGCCAGTGCCATCGCATTGACCGTCCATGGTTGTTTGATCCTGATCAGTTGACTAAAAATATCCTTGTGTGCCAATACGTAACCCAGACGCAGGCCCGGGATCGCGTACGTTTTTGTAAGCGAACGCATAATCAACAGATTAGGGAATTTCTTCATTAAAGAAATAACCGAATTCCGCTCCCAGGTAAAATCAATGAACGCCTCGTCAACAGCAAAAAGACATTGCGGATTGAGTTTCAGCCAATATTGCAAATCCTGAAATAGCAGTCCGGTGGGATTATTAGGACTACAAATAAATACCAGATCAGTTTTTAATCGCGGTATTTCAAGCGCATCCTGCCAGTTCAAATATGTTATCTCATGGTCGAACAACTGGCAGGCGTCTTCATATTCAGAAAATGAAGGTGTGACAATCGTCGTTCGCTTGCCGGTGAACAGTTGCGCGACCAAATAAATGCTTTCAGTCGTACCGCTGCACACCAAAACCTGACCGGCTGAGATCTGATGATGACGCGCTATTTTTTCCCGCAAGCTTTCAGCGACCACTTCCGGATAACGGTTGACCTGCGACCAACGTCCGAAAACATATTCCTTCAACCCCACTGGCTCTCCGCCATACCAGACATTCGTACTAAAATCAGCAATGATCTGCCTGTCATACCGGTATCCGTCATCCCCGTGCCCATATAACATTTTCTATATAGCTAAACTTTTGTAAATCAAATCCATATGGATATGTGAGCGAAGCAATTCGGCGAGCTTGTCATACTGCCCCTCTTTAAACTTCTTATAGTCATAATGTATACCCTTTTCGTCGGTATAAGGAGCAAGAATGCTGTTGATCACCGCACTATTATCCAATATTCCGTGAATATAACTTCCCCATGTCTTGTGATCAAGGTAATACCCATCACGTCGCCCGTCCGCTAGCGTTGCAACCGGTTGGCCCGGGCTCAATGCTGTCGTTTCTCCCATATGGATCTCATAGCCTGTCCCTTCCATTCCCTGGAACTCGAAGATGCATTGCAATGTAGTTTTTTCCGGTTGCAGAACCGTCGTGACCGGCAGCAAACCCAGCCCGGGGATTTGCTCAATATCCCCCTCAATATGATGTGGGTCCATTATACTTTCTCCGAGCATTTGGTAACCGCCGCAAATACCAATCACAGTCTTTCCCGCTTTATGTGCATCATAAATGGCTTTTGCCACTCCATTGTTTTTGATCGCGAGCATATCCCCAATCGTATTTTTGCTTCCCGGAATAATGACAATTGAAGCCTTACTAATTTCGGATGGATCGTTCGAGTAAAACAGGTTGACTCGCGGGTCTTTTTCCAATCTGTCGAAATCAGTAAAATTGGAAAGCCGTTTGAGCAAAACCACTGCGATATTCACCTTTCCCTCCACGGCCGATTTGTACTTCAATTCCAGCGAAACGGAATCCTCCTGCTCTATATGAATGTCTCGGAAATAGGGCAAAATGCCTATAACCGGCAATCCAGTCAGCTCTTCGAGCTTTCTTTTGCCGTCCTCGAACAACCTTCCGTCACCCCGAAATTTATTAATAATAATACCCTTCATACAAGCGCGCTCCTCCGGCGTTAGTAGTGCAATGGTGCCGTAAACGCTACCAAATACACCGCCCTTATCGATATCCGCGACGAGGTAAACGGCGGCTCCCGCATGCGCGGCCATTCTAAGATTCGTAATATCCCGGTGTTTTAAATTAAGCTCCGAAATACTACCTGCACCTTCCATTACAATGGGTGAATATTTCGAAGCAAGCCTGTCAAATGCATCTTTAACAGCTGTGAAGAGCTCGCGGCGATCATTCGCCATAAAATATTCGTAAGCAGACTGATTACCCACCGGCTTTCCGTTCAAAACGACCTGGGAGGACTTGTCATTGGTCGGTTTGAGCAATACCGGGTTCATATCCGATTCACAAGGGATTTGTGCCGCTTCTGCTTGTACTGCCTGCGCTCGTCCCAGTTCCAGTCCGTCGGGTGTAACAAAGCTATTCAGGGACATATTCTGAGCTTTAAAGGGAGCGGGCTCGTATCCATCCTGTTTAAAAATCCTGCAAAAACCAGCCGCAATCACGCTTTTCCCAACGTCAGAACCGGTGCCGACGAACATGATCGGTCTTAATTTTTTCAAATCCATTGTCCTTAGATTACTATCCTTCCGGCAAGTGAGTCCATTATTTCGTCAGTTGAAAGTTCGTCAAGCGGAAGATATTCTGCGCCTAACGCGTCGGCCAGTGCCTTCGCTTTTCCCTGGCGGACATAACCGCTTTCGGTATCCAGTACCAATGCGCGATGCCCGGCTTCCGCTATCCTCCGGCTTAGGTCAAGCGACTGTTGCCATGCGTCTCCACCAGCGAGTGGCACATTTGCTTTCCCGTCGGTCAGTAACACTATAAAAGTCTGTATATTAGCGTCATAACTTTTAAATTGCAGTACTTTTTGCAACAGTTGCAATGCATGGGGCAATGGCGTTCGGCCTCCCGTGGGAAGTGTTTCCAAAGCTTGTTCGGCCAGTTCGATGCTGCGGGTTGGTTCAAGCAGAACAGTGGCTTCCACGCCCCGGAAGGCAATTACGCCAACGGTATTACGCTTTTGATATGCATCTTGCAACAAACTCATCACACATCCTTTGACAGCCTCCATACGCTTTCCCGCCGCCATTGAGCCGGACGCATCTACCACAAACAGAATGAGATGAACTGTTTTTCCGTTCTTCACTTTTTCAAATAAATCGTCTCTACCCACTTCTAACCGATCAGAATTACGGGTCAATGCATAGATAACGGTATCATTAATGGCTATCTCCGTTGCGAAAGCATTTTTTTCTGTTCTGATCTGATATCCTTTAACAGTAGCTTTTGCTTTTACCGCCTTGCCTTCCGGCAAGGCTGCTGATGCCGACGGCACTTTTTCTTCTAATTTTAGAACATTTATTCTAAAATTAATATCCGCTACCTGTTCATCATCATCACTTTTATCACAATTCCCCTCTCCACAATCATCAGATTGATCTTTCTCCAAAGCGTTTTCCTTTTGACGGGGCGCCATAGGCGTGTCATCGGCCCCATTTGACGAATTGTTAGACTGTGGAGGCGGTGTTTTCTTTCCTTTTCTATGCATTAATACCAGCTCTGCCGCCTCATGAACATCGTCGGCCGTTACTTTACGCCGATTGTTTAATGCCGTTAGTGTGATGGCCGTTTTGTATAACACAATATCGGCCCGTAAGCTGCCCACACCCCATTCAATGCATAATTGGCTGATCATGCTCAGTAAACCATCGGGCATTTGTACTTCGGGTAATAACTGTTTTGCCGCAGTGATCTTTTTTTGTACCAATTGCTGCTCATATTCCCACAACACTCCAAATTTAACCGGGTCCTGCTCGAATGCGATCCGCCTTCTCACAACTTCCGTCCTCGCCTGAACATCCGTTTGTGCGCCTACCTCTACCATCAATCCGAACCTGTCCAGAAATTGCGGCCGTAGATTACCTTCTTCCGGGTTCATGGTACCTATCAACACAAAACGCGCCGGATGGCTCACAGATAATCCTTCCCGCTGAACGGTATTGACACCAGAGGCAGCAACGTCAAGTAAGACATCGACCAAATGATCCGCAAGCAAATTGACTTCATCAATATAAAGGACGCCCTCGTGCGCAGAAGCGAGCAAACCAGGTAGTAATTTCTTTGTTTTATCGGAAAGAACAGCCTCAATATCCAGACTGCCTAACACGCGATCCTCCGAAGCACCGAGCGGCAAATCCACGAATGGAACCGGCTCACCGCTGGCTTCGAGTGCAGGCATCACAGCCGCCAACCCTCGTACGGCAGTACTTTTTGCTGTCCCTTTCTCGCCTTTGATAAGCACTCCGCCTATGCCGGGGTTTACGGCACAAAGCAATAGTGCCTTCTTCAATTTATCCTGTCCGACTATCGCGGAAAACGGGTATAATATCATTTTAATGCCATTTCAAGCTTCTGTTGTCTATTCGGTTCGCGATTCGAGTAATGATTCGCTTTTTAAATACAGGTTTTTTAGACCGTCCAGTGTTTCCTCCGTCGGATTTTCCCACATGCCGCGTTGGGTAGCTTCGAGCAACCGTTCGGCAATGGCATTGAGCGCCCATGGATTGTTTTCCTCAAAAAATCGCTGCATTGCGGCATCCAATGCGTAGGTTTCGGCCACCTTTTCGTACATCCAGTCGTCCACGACCTGCGCGGTAGCGTCGTATCCAAAAAGATAGTCGACCGTCGCAGTCAGTTCCAAACCGCCTTTATAGCCATGTTTCTGAATGCTTTCGATCCATTTGGGGTTAACCACCCGCGAGCGGAATACGCGTAAAGTTTCTTCCTTCAAATCCCTCACAACCGGCCGCGACGGGTCCTGCGAATCGCCAAAGTAGTGGCGGGGCTGCTGACCGGTAAGGTTACGGATTGTGGCTATCATTCCGCCGTGAAATTGCAGGTAATCGTCGCTGTCGAACAAATCATGCTCGCGGTTATCCTGATTGTGCAGCGCAACCTCCACACCTGCCAGTCGCCGGGTGAACTCAGGGCGCGCATCCACTCCCTGGGCACTTTTTGAATAGGCATATCCGCCCCAGTTAATATATGCCTGCGCAAAGTCGGCATCCGTCTGCCAGTTTTTTTCATTGATCAAAGGCAATATCCCGGCACCGTAACTTCCCGGAGCCGCCCCGAAAATGCGGTACGATGCCTTCTCCTCGGCCTCTTCGATCGAGAATGCGTCGTCTTTCTGCAATTCAACCAGCTCTTTCAGATAATGCTTTCTGACAAAATTTTCTTCCAAGGGCTCATCCGCGGCGATGATCATTTGTACCGCATCATCCATCAACTCAATCAAATGCGGAAATGCGTCCCTGAAAAACCCGCTGATTCGCGTAGTAACGTCAATGCGCGGACGGCCGAGCTCTTCCAATCCGATGAGTTCGATACCGGTTATCCGCCTGCTTTCCGCCTGCCAAAGGGGCCTCACGCCCAGTAATGCGAGCACTTCAGCTACATCGTCCCCGTGTGTACGCATGGCGCTCGTGCCCCAAATGCTGATTCCCACGCTTTCGGGATAGCGGCCGGTTTCCTTCAAATGCCTGTCAAGCACTTCCCTGGCGAGTTGCTGCCCCACTTCCCACGCGGCTTTTGAAGGAAGGACTCGCGGATCCACAGCATAAAAATTCCGTCCCGTAGGCAGGATATGCGCCATTCCCCGGGTGGGCGCACCACTTGGACCAGCAGGAACATATCCGCCCGAAAGGCCGTGTAGTAAGTTTGTAATCTCTTCATCCGTTCTTGCAAGGTTCGGCACAAGTTCCTGGGAGATGAACTTCAAAACATTCCGGATGCCGTCCAACTCAGATTTCTCAGGATTTTGATTTACGCCTTCAAAAACCACCTGATCAACCGATTTCACATTAAACCTGTGGTATTCAAAAAGCCGGATCAGATGGCTGGCCATTTCGTCAAGCACTTCGAGTGCGTCGGCACTGGTAATCACCGGCCTGCCTGCCCATGCCACAAAATCTTCGTTTGCACGTTCTAATTTTTGTCCTTTTTGTTGATAAAGTGTTTCAATATCAAAATCATACACAATGGCAAGCTCCTT
Organism: Dyadobacter sp. MSC1_007; assembly: GCF_023667495.1. Classification (GTDB taxonomy): domain Bacteria; phylum Bacteroidota; class Bacteroidia; order Cytophagales; family Spirosomataceae; genus Dyadobacter. Next base: position 162,564 of record NZ_JAMOZL010000012.1, on the reverse strand, counting down.
CTGCAATCCGGGCACAGGGCCATTCGGGAGGCGCGTAAGTGCTTGTAACATATCAATCAAAGCATCACCCTCGGGCATTTGGCCCAAAGTATGCAACCCGTTCCGGATCTGTGCAGCGCCTAATTCGCACAGGTAACCATCAATATCCTCTATTAAATGTGCAATGTCCTTTCCATCCATTTCGGTCAGGGTTACCGGCACACCTTCCGGCGTCATATCATCGTCCCAGTCGTGCTTATGGTCGCCATGGTCGCGGCTGAGCATTGCCGCGAGGTCGGTATCAAGATTCGTTTGTTTGATCAGCTCCCAGATTTGCCTTTGCAGCAGCGGTAATTTCGATGGGTCCAGACTTTCGACCTGGTAATATTCGTCCACCAACTGAGTTAGTTGTGCCAGTTCTCCATAACTGTCCGCGGAAGTCATCGGTGGCGTCAGGTGGTCGACCACCACGGCATGAGCACGTCTTTTAGCCTGCGAACCTTCGCCGGGATCGTTAATTATAAATGGGTAAAATAATGGCAAATCGCCCAGAAAAGCGTCGGGAAAACAGTTTTCGGAGAGCCCTATCCCCTTTCCGGGCAACCATTCCAGCGTGCCATGCTTCCCTACGTGTACAATGGCGTCGGCACCCCAGCCGTCACGCAGCCACCGGTATAATGCATAATAGTGGTGGGTAGGTGGAAGATCGGGCTGATGGTAAATCGCGTCGGGGTCCATACCGTAGCCTCTCGGCGGCTGCAAAGCCACAAATGCATTGCCAAGATCCAGTCCAGCGAGTGCAATATGGCCGTCGTGCACATAGGTTTCGCCCGGTGCCGGACCCCATTGTTTCAGCATTTTTTGGCGAGGCACATCAGGCAGTTCCTCAAACCATTCCTGATATTGTGTTGCCAACACCCGACCGGCTGCTTGCGCAAGTTGCCCGGGTGTCAGGAAATTCTCGTCATATGCACATCTGTCGATCAACTCATGGATCAGTTGGGTGCCGGTATCGGGCAAATTATCAATCCGGTAACCCTCGTCCTGCATAGCTCTAAGAATATTCATTAAAGAAGCTGGCGCGTCCAGTCCCACAGCATTGCCAATCTGTGAAGCTTTTGTATTGGAATTGGTAAAAATGAATGCAATCTTTTTATCGGCGTTTTTAAGATGTCTCAACTGTGCAAAACGCACCGCCAATCCCGCTACCCGATCGACGCGATTGTCAATCGGCTCATAACCTTTGTGATCTTTTCCTTTTTCTTTAAACGAAACCGGAACCGTGATAATACGGCCGTCAAATTCAGGAATAGCCACATTCATCGCAGTGTCGAGCGGATTAAGTCCCCGCGCCGACGATTCCCAGGGCCCGCGGCCCATTCCACTTGTGATCGCCTGCAAAACCGGCACATTCAAATTGACGAGCGCAGGCGCATTATCGTGCCCTGTCGGTTTGATATCCGTCATCGCAAACGAAATGGTATTGACAAGCACATCAATCTCAGCGCCTGTATTTTCAAAATATTTAAACGCCCAGGGCTTTCCGGTTTCGGAATTGACCGATTTCAAGGACGATGTAAAAACAGGCAACACATTCACACCTCTTTCTTCCAGCGAACGGACCATAGCATCGACAAAACTGGTATTGCCGCTCAACCAATGCGCCCTGTAAAAAGTAATCCCAATAGTTGCCAGCGCCGGATTGTAATTTTTCAACCAATCTGCCTTATCCGCATTTTCAGGCAAATCTGGATGATATATGCCGTGTTCCGGCAAGGCCACCGGTGCTTCTGAGCCAAAACCGGTCATTAACAGGTGGTCAGACAAAAAGCTGAGAAGCGATATCAGGTTGTTATAACCCCCGGCCTGTAAATAGGCCAAAGTTTCATGCAAAATGGCTGGCGAAACCGTTGAAACGGCCGCAAATTCAGGGTTCAACTCTCCGGTACCGCTTACCACGACTAAATGCTGTCCGCGTTGCCCAGCTAGTTTTACCAGCTCATTGAAACCAGGAATACTACTCAGGCGACCATGAATGCGTATGACAATGATCCTGGCCTCTGCAATTTCCCTTTGAAGCAGTTGTTGCATCTGCTCCTCGCTCTTAATGGCCAGCAGACTGATACCCGTAGTTTTCGGAAAATCATCGGGTAACAACTGCATCGCCCGATCCAGCGTAAGTAGGTCCGTGTCGGCGTGTGTTAGGAACACGATACCGTCCGTGGGCAGAGCAGTTAACCCACTTTCCGTGGATGTTTCTGAACCTTTCCAGGTATAAAATTGAAAAACATATTCCGCCAGGTCCGACGGCGGCACAAGGTAGCGGTCGGCCTTGACCAAACTTTCGATATAATCGAAAATCGCGATGATCTGCCAATCATAGTTAATAGAATGGAACCATACTGAATGTCCGTCAAACAGCAGCGTAACGACATTTGCGAGCGTACATGGCCCCAGACAACCACCTTTGGTCATATGCACTACATTCCGGAGTTTACGACGAAGCCATTCGCCTTTGTAGAGTTCAACCGGAACCGGCGCGTAACCCCGATCGACGCGGCCGCAGCAACAGGCATTGTAGCAATACGAAAGATGACCCCTGCGCTGCACGAGGTTAATGGCCTTTCCGTCGGAACGTGTAATGCGTTGGCGTTTCATTTTTGGCTGTCGGCTTTCAGCAATCGGCCGTCGGCTTTTAGGTTGGATTTATTGATGAGGTGTTGGATAAATTCCGGTTTGTCGGCCCAGTAAAGATGTGTGTAAGAGGCAAATGTATTTTTTGTTCTAAAAAACGGGGCGTCGACCGGGATGCATTTTGCATTGGTAATACGGGCAGGCTCGGCCTGCATATCCTGATCTTTAAATACCGAATAATGAAATTCGTGGCCCCGGATTTCCAGGTCATCCCAATGCAGGGTACGATAGCCCAGCGTCATTTTAGAATGTTTAAGTGTGGTTTCACAACCGAGAACGCCCGCCATCGAGTAGCTTTCGTCTTTACTGGTTGTGATGGCTTTTCCCAGATACATCAGTCCGCCGCATTCGGCATACGTCAGACCTCCGTTCGCACAGTAATTATGAATACTTCGCAACATCGGTTTATTTTCGGAAAGCTTTCTGGCAAAAAGCTCGGGATAGCCGCCCGGAAGGTATAACAGGTCGGTTTCAGGCAGTTGGGTATCATCCAAAGGACTAAACCAGCGCACTTCGCCGATCGTCTGCAAGGCCTCTATGTTTTGATGGTAAAAAAATGAAAAAGCCTCGTCCCTGGCAACCGTTATCCGCAGGTTTCGTGCATTGGCATTGGCCTGTTTTATTCTTTTTTGATCAACTAAAACAGATTCATTTTCAAAGATTTGATCCACTGACGTGACTTCGAGCAGCCGTTCCAGGTTTACCGTTTTCAGGATAATTTCTGCTAATCTGCTGATGATGTGGTCATAGTCGGTTTCGGCAGAAATATGCAGCCCTAAATGCCGCGACGGGATATGTAAATCTTCGTTTTTTGGCAAATATCCCAATGCTTCGACACCCGCATCCTCGCAAGCGTCTTTTAAAAACCGGTAATGCGACTCGGTATTCACAAAATTGAAGATCGCACCAACCACCCGGATCCCCGGATAGAAGTTTTTAAACCCATAGATCAAAGGCGCGGCCGAATAAGCCATCGACTGTGCATTAATCACCAGCACAACCGGGATATCTAGCAATGCCGCTATTTCGGCACTGCTGCCCCGCATCTTGTCGGCCCCATCGAAAAGCCCCATCACGCCTTCCGTCACCGACACGTCCGCCGAGTCGCTATATCTTTGGTAAATATTCTTCACATGAGCTTCCGACGACATAAAAGTGTCCAGATTAATGCCTGGTGCGCCTGCCGCGGTAGTATGATGGATCGTATCGATATAATCCGGCCCGCATTTGAATGGCTGCACGCGGTAACCGCGATCTTTAAGCGCACGCAACAACCCCAAAGTCAGGGTAGTTTTCCCCGAATTACTAGAAGGCGCCGAAATAAGGAAACTGGATTTACGGTTTGTCATAGGGTGGTTATATTCATACCGGATATTTCATTTTCGCACAAACGATTGTTATATTTGATTTATGGGAAAAACAAAAACATTGAAAACCGACTATGCACTTCCGGGTCAGCCTATGAGCGAAGCTGAGGCGAAGAAGATGATCCAGGAAGCGCAAAACGGCAAATTTCATTCTATGCAGGATTTAAAAGTTAAAATCTCTGAATGGAAATCGAAATTCGCGAAGTAGTCATCAGCGATCTTGCCATCGAAAGCCTCGAAAATATCTATTCGTATGGCCTCGAAACTTTCTCCTTTTCTTCCGCTACCGTTTTTATAGAAGAGCTTTATAGCCGGATCAACAGTCTCTCCTCTGATTATCATCTTCATCCAATCTGTCGGTTTATTCCTTCCAAAACCGGTATGTACCGAAATCTCGCGCATGGCAAATACCTCGTCATTTACCGCGTTCGAGCTGAACGCATTGAGGTCCTAAACATCATTCATAGCAGTCGCAGCCCGTCGAAGATCAGGGCGGCCAGAAAAATCAAAATCTGAATGGCGCTGATCCGGAATGGCGATCAGCAAAGAGTAGAAAGGTATTCCCGAACGGCAAAACCGCCCGGTATCAGGAAAAAATCCCGAAAAATATCCAAACCAGACCCTGCTTCAAACCGCGAAAGCATTGTCAACAAGAAAAAAGGCAGGTGCCCTGGCTTGAGAAATTAATGAGTGAATTTTGAATGAGTGAATGAGTGACTATTTTAAATAGACATTCACTCATTCACTCATTCACTCATTAATCCTCTTACAGTTGCGCGACAGCTCGTGATTTTCACACGATTCCCCTGGAATGCATTGAAATGCAGACTCTTTTTCTGTTGGAGAAAGAAAGTAAAGAACTTGTCAGACTGTAAAGTTAGGATTAATAGTTCATTTTTCTGGTTTCAATCTTTCAAAAACCCCTAGCTTTGCGACTTCATTGGTTCGCGCCCTCGGTGCGATTAAAAGGGAATCCGGTGCAAATCCGGAGCAGTACCCGCTGCTGTAAGTTCATTAACAATGCTCTTGTAAGATGTCACTTCGGTCAATTTTGAATGACCGAATGACTGAATGACCGAATATTTTTTATTCAATCATTCAGTCATTCAATCATTGAAAATTCAGATTCCCGAGGGAAGGCGCAAGAGTTGAACAAGCCAGAAGACCTGCCGTTGAAAATATCCGGTTTTGCTTTCGGGAAGAAAGGCAAGAGGAAACGGCAGGCTGCGCTGTGGCCTGGCTTCTCCCTGCATTCTCCCATAAGTTAATTTCTTAATTTATGTGGACATCTAAATGATTCATTACCTGCTTATTGACTCACTCCTCCTTGGCGTGCAGCATTCGTTCGAACCCGACCATATGGCTGCGGTTTCGGTACTTGCTACGGAGGAAAACAAAACTGCTGCGCAGCGCTGGAAGCTCATCTGGCGGTCGTCGCACTGGGCATTGGGACATTCCTTTACCCTTATCGTTTTTGCGGTTCTCGTCCTATTACTCAAATCGACACTTTCACTGGACATTGCCGGTAAAGTCGAATTGCTCATTGGCCCACTGATGATCTGGCTTGGGATTTTGGCCATCCGGAGAAACTTCCGAAAAGATCCTGCCTTAACGTCACCGGCTGCGCGGAAAGTGAGCCGTTCGTTTTGGGTGGGGATGGTCCATGGCCTTGCGGGAACGGGCGGCGCCTGTGCCGTAGCGCTGACGCTCGCCGCGAGCGATGCAACGACCGCTTTATGGATTATCATCCTGCAAAGTGCCGGCATTATCCTCTCAATGTCGGCTTACGGCTACCTTTTCACCTTCTCAATCCACCGGTTTGCTGAACGGCGTGAGCTATTTCTCAGGACTGTCAACTATCTGGTCGGCACATTTTCAGTACTCATCGGCGCAGCAACGCTTTACGAATCATTTCAATTTTAAAACAATGCATATTCAGTTTTACCAAAATTACCGGACACTAGCTGCCGGGCTGCTTTTCGTACTTTTCACAACCCCGACAATCTTCGCTCAGCAAAACGCTACTGATTCGTCCCAATACAAGCAGCTTGACCAGGTGGTCGTCACGGCAACGCGCTTTGAAACAAAAAAAGAGCAGATAGCTCAGAAACTCAATCTTATTTCAAAGGAAGACATTCAAATGACGCCCGCCAATGACCTTACCGACATCGTGAGGAAGGCGGCGGCTGTCGATGTTATTCAATATCCTAACCTTTCGTCAGGCATCGGTATTAGAGGTTTTCGCCCTCAGTTCTCGGGTTTGAACCAAAGAACTTTACTGCTCATTGACGGCAGACCGGCCGGTGCTACCAACTTGTCGCAAATCAACCTGAATGGCGTTGATCGCATTGAAGTGCTCAAAGGTCCGGCTTCGTCATTATACGGATCGCAGGCTATGGGTGGGGTGATCAACGTCATTACGCAACGTTCAAAAGGTATCCCGGGAGGCAATGCGTTCTTGGAATATGGTAGTTTCGAGAGTTTGCAGGCTGGTATCAATACTGGCGGTAACCTCACCAAAAAACTCGATTATGACCTGTCATTTGCCTACTTTGAAAGATCAAAAGATTACAAAATCGGTAAAAACAATTGGCTGAGAGGTGCATTTGGCTATGACGAGGCACAGAAGAATTATACAGACAGGCCGGTTCAAAAAACAGATGAGACAACCGGTGACGGGCAGCGGAGGCCGTTTACCCAATTACATTACTTTTCTGGTGCATTAAGACTTGGTTATCAGCTCAATGACCGCTGGCGGGTCGATGTGCGTGGCGAGCAGTTTCAGGCCAGGGATGTGGAATCGCCTGGGGAGCTTTCATCCGGCAGCACCGAAGCGAGTACCAAGGATGTCGACCGGCAGGCGCTTGACGTGTCATTGAATGGACAAATTGGCCGTCACAATGCGAGTGTGAAGGTTTTTAATTCGGAAGAAAATACTAAAAACTACACCCAGAATGTCTCAGGAAAACCTGTAATCCCTTTCCGCTCCGCTCGCGGCCACAATGCGTGGAAAGGCTTGCAGGTGAAGGACGTCTGGAGGCTCGGAATGCATTCGCTGATTCTCGGTTATGATTATCTCAATGCGTCCACTATGAGCCGCCGCTGGACCAACGACACCACGGAGCGCGCTCCAACCCAGCCCGAATATGCCATTATTTCCAGTGCATTTTTCGGCCAGGCATTGCTCAATTTCGAAAAATTAACCGTCCAGCCAGGCATCCGCGTCGACCACATCACCTTCGACGTTCGCGAAACGCCCCTGCTTCCTACTTACAAAGCGGGTAAGAAAACAACACCGTTTACAAGCCCAAGTCTTGGAGTTACTTATGCACTCCTGCCATCTATGCGATTGAAAGCCAACGTCGGACGTGCATTCGTCACGACGGATGCTTATAGTGTAGCTGGATACAACGAAATCCGTGATTCTAAAGGCAGGATAGCTGTGACCACTGGTAATGCAAATTTAAAAAATGAAAGCAGTCTTAGCTGGGATTTGGGGATTGATTTTAACAAACCTAAATCAGGTTTTGCTGTGAATGTTACATTCTATTCAACAAAGGTCGATAACCGTATTGCAAAGATTATCCGGATCGTTAACGAACCTTTGCCAAATGGAGATGTGATAACTTCCAGAGCGACTTTTGTAAATGCCGCGGACGCTCAAATTTCTGGTTTAGAGACAGAAATCTCTTATGATTTGGGAGCAAAAAGTGATTATAAATATTCGCTAAAAGCATTCTGGAACGGAAATTCAATAATCAATGCCAGGGAGCTAATTGTCGGAACGGATGCAGCCGAAGTTCGCCGCGACATTCAAAACGTCGCCCGGAACACTTTTAATTTTGGATTAGCTTACGACAATCTCAAATGGCTGCAACTTCGAATATCCGGAAGATCGGTTGGCACAAGAAAAGACATTGATTATACCGACCCTATTAACCCGGAAATCGAGTATCCGAAATATATGGTTTTGGATTTTGTAGCTCAATTCAAGATTTCCGGCGGCCACATTATTGCATTGAAGCTGAATAATGTGACTGATGAGAATTACTACGAGAAGCGCGGGTATAACCTGCCCGGCCGGGCATTGGCAGTGCGGTATATGAAAAGTTTTTAAAATGAAACAAGCCTATTCGGCCTTATGGGTTGAATGGGCTTGTTCTTTTGCAAGCTCAGCTTTTCGAGCCAAAAACCAGTTGCTCATAAACTCCACATCCTCATCGGATCTTGGTCCTTCCCAATGCATCATTGGCCCTTTCGGATCTTCATCTTCCGACAAGAATTCTTCCTCTTCTTCTCTCTCTTTCAAAATCGGTTCCATATCTAAATTTAAGCATTTTTAAAATATAAATCAATTAGTTTCATTGCTTCCTTCTGCTCGAAGCCCATACGCAATCCAAAGAAGTGCCTTGCCCCAAACCGTCGATAGTATGGGATTAATCTATTTTTTGCATCAAAGTATATACACCCATCCAATCCCTCATCGAACGATACTTTGCAGCATAGTGCGACCATCGCCTTGCCAACACCATTATATACCGGCTTCCCGTGTTTATTGGTTTCGCAGATCTCCATATTAGTACATTCCATAGCACCAGGAGTCGGCCGGAAAGCGACCAGTCCTTGAATGGTCGGATCTTGGCCAACTTGCAGCTTGTATACTGAATACCTCTTACTCAAAGCTATAAAGTTAAATCGGAAGCAATGTTTTGACTCCGCCAATTCACTTTGGGTTGCTGGGGATGCCATTGCGTCGACTTTTTTACCGGTAGCATTAAATGTAAAAGCTAGTGATAGTGTGTATACTTTTTTCATCAACAAAAATACCAAAAAGGGCCGCTGCGAAAAAACGCAATTGCGACCCTTTGATAATTAGTATTTATCCCACCAGCTCTTCACTGCCTTAGTATTTCTACCTCCCAGCCTCTCCAACGCCGCATTATAATGTGCGCCATTCAGTGAGACTTCTGTGAGGGGATAACTCATGCGTGTGGATACGTCTTTCACATCGGAATCCAGCGAGCCTGCCGCGGGAAGCGCGAAAATGGCTTTGCCGGTGTAAGGGTCTTTGAAATCAAGTCGCAAACGTTCCAGCCAACCCTGGATCCCCTGGGTGTACATCGCGATCCATTTCTGTGTTCCGATACAATCCTTCCATTTTGCAGCATTATAGGGTACCTTTTTCAGATAATCCGTAATGGCTGTATTGCCAACGCCTGCAGACTGCATGGAAGCCGTAATGCCCTCATTATAATATTGTTCCGCAGTTCCCTTCAAACCGACATTCAATCCGCGTGCAGCGATCTCAGCAAGCATAAACTTCACTTCCGCAAGATCAAGCCAGATTGTAGGCGCTTCGGCGCCGATCGCGTAATCGCCGGGCAAGCTCACAGTCGTACGGTCGCCATTCGAATTACCGCTGCCTTTGTTAAGTCCATAAACCTCGCCGACGTAGTTGTTGGTATTTAGCAACGGTCTGGCAAAAACCGGCAGACGCGGATCAGTATATAATTTGAGATGGTCTATAAATGGCTTCGACATCGAAAAATCGACCCGGACCTTAAAGCTTTCGTTCAACGGATTGTTATTCGGCGCGGCAGAAAGCCATGTGAACAACGCACTCTCCTCCTGCCTGCTGATAATTCCTCCATTTGCCGGATCCAGCGCCTTTTTGATCGCCTCGGTAGCTTCCGCAGGTTTCGCATCGATCATGCGCAATGCAATCCTGAGACGTAGCGAATTGGCAAATTTCTTCCATCTTGCAACATCTCCATCGTAAACGGCATCTCCGCTCGTGTAGCCCGGCTGGGCATCGTCCAGAGCCTTTACCTGCTCTTCCAATGAGGCAAGCATGCCCAGATAAACCTCCTCGCCGCTGTCGTACTTTGGCGTCACGACATCCGGATCCAATGCTTCCTTGTACGGAATGGGGCCGCCGTAAATGTCGGTGAGGAAATGGAATGTGAGCGTTTTGATAATCTCGGAAATCGCGATCCGGTTTTCGAATCCGGGGCGTTGGGACACGCGCTCCAATTTCTGTAGCTCCTGCAATTCATACAGCACATCGGTGTAAAACGTGTTCCACATGGTCTGATTTACAGTTTCACGGATCTGATAGCGGCTTTCTTCGGTATAATAGGTTGAAGACCAATACTGTGCATAATACATTCCGAACCGACCATTGTTCCATTCGTCGGTAATGTTATTGGAAAAATTGAATTGCGCATTGGTCAGCAGCTGGCTGGAACTTACGTCAGCAGCGCCGTTGGGATCTTTATTGATTTCTTCAAAATCTCCTGTACAGGCAGTAATACAGGTGACCAAAAGAAGCTGAGTAATATTTTTAATGCTTTTCATAGCTTGTCTCATTTTTAAAATCCAAACAATACATTCACACCCATGGAGCGGATCGACGGCAATGCACCGCCTTCCAGTCCTTGCCAGTTCGTGATCGAATTGGTGATATTGGTAGGATCTACGTGCTTTGAGTTCGATTTCATTAACCAGAGATTCCGTCCTACCAGTGAAAGTCTCACCTTGCTGAACGGCGTTTTGGACACAATACCGGCAGGCAGCGTATAACCCAGACTTATTTCCCGCAGGTAGATATAACTCGCATCGATCACATCAATAGAATTAATGTTATAACCGCCATTGCCGTCACTGCTGAAATGCTCTTTGGCCGTGATAGTTTTGTCGTTTGGAGTGCCATCTTCCTTCACACCTTCCGATATAATCCCCTCCTCGCGGATATTACCTTCGGCAGTTTCTTCAAGAATGCCCGTTTCCCGCCCGAACATCTGTGTCTGGGAGAAGAAACTGCCGCCTTTTTGAAAATCGACGAGCGCAGAAAGGTTGAATGATTTGTACCGGAGCGCATTAATCATCCCACCGGTGAACGAGGGCAAAACCGAGCCCAGCACCTTCTGGTCGTCTGAGCGAATATAAAAACCGTCCTCATCCACCAGCTTCCGGCCCTTATCATCATAAGTAAAATCATAACCGACGATCGACCCGAATGTCTCGCCTTCCCGTGCCTGAAGCTGGACCGCGAACGAGGCGCTGGTCAGTACCATAATCTTTTGATCTGGCATCAGTCTCACTATCTTGTTATTGTTTTTGGCCCAGTTGAAGGTGATGTCCCAGCTGAAATTGTCTGTCCGGACAGGATTTGCATTCAGGCTGACCTCGATGCCTTTGTTTTCAAGCAAACCGGCATTAATGTATTTATAAGTTACGCCCGACGCCGCCGACTGGCTCAATGGAATGATCTGGTTCCGGGTCCTTCGGTTATAGTAGGATAAATTGAGGCCGATCCGATTGTCGAGAACTTTAAATTCAGTACCAAACTCGTATTCAGAAGTCAGCTCCGGTTTAAGGTCCGGATTTGGAAAGGTATTAGGAACCGACACCCTGGAATAGTTTCCGAAAGGCTGATTGAGTTGGTAAGCCAAAATCGTATTGTAAGGGTCCGTGTCGTTTCCTACCTGCGCCACCGCCGCCCTTACTTTGAGGAAATTGAGCCACCGGATATCCATCAGGCTCGAAGCAATCCACGACAACGATCCTGACGGGTAAAAGTAAGAGTTATTCTTCACCGGCAATGCCGACGACCAGTCGTTTCGGGCACCGAGGTCAAGAAACAGCAGGTCTTTATAACCCAGCGAAGAACTGGCAAAAACAGAATTGATCTGCTTTTTAGTCTTTACATCCTGAATATCCGGCCGACCAACGGAAGCTTCCAGATTAAACACATCTGAGCTCAGGCCGCCTACTGTTTTGGAGATCAAATTGGTCCCGTTCCGCGTCATCCTGTTCGCTCCCACGTTTGCATTCCACGAAAAATCCTTTCCAAACGAGCGGTTATAGGACAGTAATCCCTGGAAGTTGTTTTCAAGATGGCTGTATTTAGTCAACCAATAAGAAGGTGTGTACTGCGACCCGATCGACACCCGCTCTTCCTGATTTTCGAAATAAGTATCCGTCATGTATTTGACTTCGGCGGTAAGATGGTCTCCCAGTTTGTAATTGGCCGCAAGGTTCCCGAAAACGCGTGTCCGGCCATCAGTCTGGTAATTTTTATGTCTCACCCAATACGGATTATCGGAGTATTGCGGCATCGGGTTGGCCCAGGAAACGCGGTTCCAGGCGAGTTGCGTACCATCGGGCAATGCATATTCTTTCATTTTATTAAAATCCACCTGCCGCTGTCCCCATTGTGTAAACTGGATCATCACATTGGTACCATCGTCGGGATAACCGGTGCCGGGCCTTCCTTTTGCGGAATGCGTCGAAAAATTTGCCGAGCCCGAAATTGTGAGGTTTTTAATGGCCTCGAAACTTGCATTGATACTCGCATTATGCCTGATCAGCTTCGAATTGGGGAGGATGTACTTCTGGTCGAGATTAGAGTAAGAAATGCGGTAAGAGCCCTTGTCGCTGGCACCGTCCAATGCCACGTTGTGGTTAAAAGTAGCTCCGGTCTCGAAAAAGCTGCGGATGTTGTTGGGCTGTGCAACCCAGGGTACCACTTTTCCAAAATCGGGGTTTTGACGGTCCTTATCCCAGCTCCAATAGGGCCGGTAAAGCTGTCCTTCAAATTTGGGCCCCCACGACTCATCCGTTGAGTATTCAGGAAGCAGATCGTATCGTCCTTTACCGTCATTATCGTCATAACTGCCTTTCCTGTCGTCTGGAAATGCTTCGGGATGTTCATTGTAATAGAGCTTTTCAAATTCATAACCTCCCCCGTACTTGTTTTGGTAACGCGGCAACTTATACACCTTATCAATGTTATAGCCAATGGAATACGAGAGGTTGGGCTTATTGGATTTACTGCCTTTTTTGGTCGTGATGACGATCACCCCGCTTGAACCCCGGCTGCCGTACAATGCAGTTGCAGCGGCACCTTTGAGCACCGTCACGTTCTCAACGTCGTTAGGGTTCAAGTCCTGAATGGAATTTCCGTAATCATACCCGCCTGCGCCGCGCTGTTGTTCGGTTGAGTTGGTATTCCGGTTCTCCATCGGCATTCCGTCTACGACGAACAGCGGGTTATTGTTTCCGAAGATCGAATTCACACCACGGATATTGATCTTGGCAGAACCACCCATATTACCCGGACTGCCCGCCACCTGCACACCTGCGAGTTTGCCGGAAAGCGAATTGACCAGATTGGGCTCTCTTACATTGCTCAGTTCACTACCAGAAAGCTTTTGCGCGCCAAACCCGATTGATTTCTCCTCCCGCCTGATGCCCAATGCTGTCACGACGACTTCCCCCAGCAGTCGGGTATCCTCTGCCAAAACCACTTCCAGCCTTGATCTCGACCCGATTTTAATTTCCTGGCTGATAAAACCGATGTAACTGAACACGAACACGGCAGTGTCAGAGTCGGCCGTAATTGTAAACATGCCGTTTTCTCCGGTTTGCGTGCCCACATTCGAATTCCTGACCTTGACATTAACCCCTGCAAGCGGGGTACCATCGTCTTTGGCGGTGACGGAGCCGGTTACCGTCCGTTGTTGTGCCGCCACATACATGGCAGGCAGCAGCAACATACATAAGAGTGAATAGATATTTTTCATGCTATATATGGATTGGTTTGTTATAAATGCTTCACGAACGGGTGGGCACAACAACTCCAATAATACAGCATCTTAGGACGCTTAGCGAAGAAAAACGGGCATGGATCGACCGACTACCAGATAGATCGGCAGAATGCATTTGTAGAATAAAAATGACGTAGTAATGCTTACTGACGGCGTCTGTCGAGAGGTAGTTATCAAAAGGCAATCCCGCCCCCGGGGTTGCCGGAAGCGGGATCGCCTTCTGAAATGGTGATACTCAATTAAAACACGATCTGGCCCCTGATTTCGCCGGCCGGATAAATGATATTGTGGATATTGAAATAATACTGCCCGTTGAGCAGCTCCATCTCCTTGATTTTCACGCCGTCCACCATTACCGAGTTCGAATATTCACCGGAAAGGGTTTTAGGGAAATTGGTGAAGAAATCGTGTTGAATAGGGGCGTTGTTTCCCGGTGTGGCTGTTCCGTGGATGTGTGAGCCAGTCGGGGTGGCGGTCAGGTCGCTCCATTTGATAAAATAGCTCAGCAAATGCGTGGACTTGTTGTACATGACGTCGGCGGTTCCCCAGGCGGCGGTCGCGACTGGCGGCACCTGCTGTCCGCCGACCAGCGGCAATCCCTTCTTGTAAACTATATGTGGCTGGTTATAAAATTCGATCTGTCCTCGTATCTCGCCACCCGGGTTAGTCGGTGTGTGAAGGTTAAAGTAATACATTCCATTAAGCAGATCCGCTTCTTTAATACTGATTTCGTCTACCAGTACGGCCCCGGAGTACGTTCCCGTCGTGGTTTTCGGAATTAATGGAAAGAAGTCGTACTTGATGCCCGCATTACCGCCACGCGCGGCAATGCCATGAATGTGTGCGCCTGTGGGAGTTCCGGTCAGATTGGCCCAATTGAGCGTAAAGCTCAGCATATGGGTCGTTTTATTGTAAGAAACATCTGCCCAGCCTGTCGCATTACTAATCTTGGCCGGGAACTCCTGTGCACCGCACACGGGCAGCGCGCTTTGCTTGACTACATCCTGCGGCGTGTCATGATCCTGGCATCCCCAAAACAGGGCAGTCACCATGCATACCATACCAAACTTGCATAGAATTTTCATCATTTGGTTCGTTGGGTTGAGTTGAAAGAATGATTAAAACTATTCCTTTAAAATTACAATTAAATAATCGATATTTTAATTAAAAACAGATCATTAAACCGTTAAGAAATAGCGAATTACAGGTACACCGCATTTGCTCTATTTTTTCGGCAGTTGGTCGATATAATTTCGCCGGCTGCATTCTTTTCCATTCATTTACCACACCAATTTAATTCGCCACTTATGGACACGCCCTTCTTTGAAAGACAAATCAGGTTTCCGCTGTCGGCACGGCCGGTAACGGTCAAATATGCGTTGGTCCATACCGGCTACTGGCTGTTGGTGACCGGCTTTTTTCTTTACGAAAAGCGTTATCTCATCCATAAGGCGAGCTTGAATTATTTCGCCATTTGTGTCATCGGCCGGGTCGCCCTGCTGATCGTGATCGCTTACCTCAACCTGCATTATTTTTTACCAAAATACCTTTTGAAGAAGCGGTACGCCATGTATTTCGGCATGGTGCTGCTTTCGATATTAGGTTACCTGCTCATCCAGAGCCTTTTTGACTATTACCTGTATGGTTATGTGATCGGCCCGATGCGTAACAGCAACCTGCTTGAAGCCGTATCTTACAATTTTTTCAGCACACTCTGGTATCTCGCATTGATGCTGGCCCTGAAACTGAGCCTCGACTGGTACGAACAGCAGCGCATCCTTCAAAAGATCCTGGTAGAAAAGCTGAATGCCGAAGTGAACTTCCTACGTTCGCAGGTAAACCCGCACTTTCTTTTCAATGTATTGAACAACCTGTATGCATTAACCCTCAAAAAATCGGATCTGGCGCCGGAAGTGGTGCTGAAACTGTCTGAAATGATGGAATATATGCTCTACGATAGCGACGACACGACGGTATCCCTCAATAAGGAGATCAGTTACCTTCACAATTACATTGAATTGGAACGGATCCGTTATGACAACAATCCGGATATTTCGCTGGAAGTGGCGGGCGACCCTGACGGCAAAGAAATCGCGCCTTTGTTATTGCTGCCGCTCATCGAAAATGCATTCAAGCATGGCGTGAGCAGAAAATCTGACAAGGGCTGGCTGCATGGAAAGATCCGGGTGAGCCCGTCGGCGCTGGAAATCACGATTGAAAACAGTAAATCCAATACGCCTGGTAAGGAAGGAAAAGGCGGAATTGGTTTGACAAACCTTCGCAAAAGGCTCGAACTGCTATATCCTGCACGTCACAGCCTGCGGGTGGAGGATCAGCAGGAACGGTTTAGCGTATTTATGGAAATCAATCTTGCCCACATTTAAATAATATAGCTATGAAACCATCAAAAAAACTTCCGCTCCTTGCACTCATTTTGGTGCTTAGCCAGGGGATTGCACCCTCACCAGAGCCAGAGCAATTCGTTGCCGCCACGCCTTGTGATCCTGTGGCCAGACATATGTTGTCCATTCCAGCGAACCTGGACTGCGATATGATCAAATGGCGGCTGGCCCTGCGTCGTGACCCACGCAACCAGGATCCTTACCTGTTTGCATTGAATTACACTTACGGCATGACCAAAGCTGGCACCCAGGGTTTTATGAATGACGGTACCACCAAAGAGATTTCCGGCAAATGGAGCATTAAGGAAAACAAAGGCAAGAATCCTGGTAAGAACATTTTCACCCTTCACCCCGACTCTTCTCCTGTTCCTGTTTCTTTTCTGCAACTCAACGACCGGTTGCTGCATTTACTGGATCCCAAAGAAAACCTGATGATCGGGAATGGTGGATTTAGTTATACTTTGAATAAACAGATCACTCACTGAGGATTTTAAATCTATTAGTCATGAAAACAGTACTTATGCTTATTGCGGGGCTATGGTTGCAGCAAAATGTTGCGGCCCAGACTACTGCACTTTTAAATGTGCCGTCCAAAACTGCTTCGCGCAACCCCCTACCGGCAGGTCCGGATGTCTGGGGCTCGTTTGAGGGACGCGTACCATGCCAGCCAATGGCGCCGGTCCTGCACATTAAAATGGAGTCCAATTGTGACAAGCTAAAATGGCGGTTTACTTTTTTTGTAGACCCCAAAACCAAACAGCCAACGACCTATAAATGGGAGGGATCACTTTATCGCGAAAAAGTACGCGAGGGGAAATGGGCCGTTGTGCGAGGTACAGCCGACGATCCGGACGCCATCGTTATCCAACTGGATCCCGACCAGCCGGAAAAATCGGTTTTTATGCTAAAAGGCGACGAAAATGTGCTATTTATACTGGACGGTTCAAAGAAACTGATGGTAGGCGGCGATTATCTGAGCTACACATTCAACCGGGTCGTAAACTGAATTTTCCCTGAGACCAAATCCTAACGTATGCTGCAATGCGTGATCATCGATGACGAGCCCCTTGCCCGGGAAATATTGGTGGGCTACCTTCAAAAATCGGGTTTGACAGAGATCGCGCAATTCGGTAACGCCCGTGACGCCCTCGCATATTTACAGGCGCATGAGCCGGATGTTTTGTTTTTGGATATTGAAATGCCGGAAATGAATGGGATTGACTTTCTTAAATCGCTACCTCAGCCGCCTGTGACAGTTTTCACGACCGCTTACCGCGATTACGCATTTGAAGGATATGAGCTCGGTGTCATCGATTTTCTCCTGAAACCGATTTCCTATGCTCGTTTCGTGCATGCGATTGAAAAGGTAAAGGATTTCCTGCAACTGAAAGAACAAAATACCAATCTCGAACAAAACGGCCCGGAAGACAAACCTGATTTTATTTTTGTCAAGAGCGGTGTACAGCGTGTGAGGCTTGCTTTTGACGACGTAACCCACATTCAGGGCTTAAAAGACTATGCGATTATCCATACCGGTTCCGGCAAAGTGGTGATCAAAGGCTCCGTGAAGGCCATGCTCGACATTTTCCCACCATCCCGCTTCATTCGCGTGCACAAGTCGTTCATCGTCGCTACCGACAAGATCCGCCGCATCGAGCACAACCGCATCATCTGGGACAAATATCAGATCCCGATTGGAAGGAATTATAAGGAGGAGGTAGCGCGGGTATTAAGCATTTAGTAACTCTCCTGAGCAAGTGCCAAGATTTCCGCTGCGATAGCATCAGAGAAACGAAAATTGGTTTGCTGAATTTTTTCAAGCAACGGTTTTACATTGTCTATGATCCCGTTTCTCTTCGCCTTCAGTAGAATTCCAAGTGTACCTGTAATTGTTAAGTTCAGTTTCTGAGCTGTCTTACGTGCCTTCGCATCATCTAAAATCACCAACGCCGATGACGATTCCAATGCCAGCATAATGGCACTTGCCTCGCCGCGATCCACGTCCAGAGTCAGGAAGAGACGGTTATCTTTTGCAGATTTGAACCGAACCCAAGGCGGGAGTGGTTTGCCAAATTCCCCGGCAATTTCCGGTGTAGTTGTGATTTGATTAAAAAGGGATCTTAAAAGCCCGAGCTCACCTATTTTATCCAGTAAAATAAAACAGCTTGTATCTGCAATGACAATCTCATATTCTGTCAGCATCGGCAAGCATATCCGACACCGGATAATTTAGGAGCGAAACACCATAATCCCCTAGCAACTCAGCGAATGTGCGTTTCGAAACACCAGCCATTTCTGCTGCCTGCCCCAACGACAGTTTTCCCGATTCATAAAGTTTAGCCGCTATAAATCTGACCGTATCGTTTTGATACTCGCCAAGCGTGTCCGGGACTTGTAGTGTAATCGTTGTCATGTCAGTAAAAATACAAAATTCAGACAATCCTCCAAAGTCGAAACAATATCACCGTAGTCTGAGTGCCCCAGCGCAGTTGCCAACGAACATGGCGCTGTTCGAAAGTGGACAGTCTTTAAGGCGAAATCAGCATAGCAATGCGAGAATGGCCGCTTTTGCGCTTGGTACAATTGTTTCCGCAGCCAGCTAAAACGCCTTGCAAACCGTCTGCACCATGCTTATTAACTACCTGAAAATTTCCTTTCGCCGGTTATGGACCGATAAAACCAGCTCGACGATCAATATTCTCGGCCTCGCGCTGGGCATGACGTGTTGTTTGGTCATTTATATGTTTGTTCGATATGAGTTGGGTTTTGATAGTTTCCATTCCGCTTCGGGACGCACTTATCGCATTGTTGAGCATAGTAAAAAGTCGGACGGCGTGCAGCATTGGCCTACCACCGCATATCCGCTCGCTGAGGCAATCCGCCAAAACATTCCGGGCGTAAAGGTAACACAGACAGCGGGTCCGCTGGCCCGCATTATCAGCTCGACGGACAGCAAGGGAACCGTGCACCGGTTTGAAGAAAGCAGGCTGATGTTTACGGACAATCAATACCTCCGGACATTCGACTTTCAAAATATCTATCCAAAAGGCATATGGCTCGCAGGGAATGCAGAAACCGCATTCAGTCAAACCAATTCGGTGGTGCTCACCCAAAAACTGGCGGAACGTTATTTTGCCGAATACACCGGAAATTTTGAGCAAGTCGTTGGTAAAACGCTGGTATTGAACAATAGCGACCCATTGGTGGTATCCGCTGTCATTCGCAACCCGCCAGGTAATACTAATCTACTGTTTGACATGCTGGTGAACTATCAGTTTTTCAAAAACAACAACCAATACCGGGCCAACAACTGGTCGGGCAACTACCTGGGAACAACATTTGTGACGCTCGCAGATGGAATGGATCCGAAGACTTTTGAAAGACAACTCGCGTCGATGAAGAAAAAGTACATGACCAAAGACGACGATAACCGCATTTCATACTTTCTGCAACCACTCACCGAAATCCATACCGAACCGCTTTACGAGGATTTTCTGGGAGGATATCTCGTCAGTCGCAATATATTATGGGGGTTAACTAGCCTTGGAGCCTTCCTCATTTTAATAGCATCCTTCAATTTCATTAATCTCACCACGGCCCGGGCGCTGCGGAGGAGCAAGGAAGTAGGCGTACGCAAGGTAGTCGGAAGCACGCAGGCGCAGCTGTTTTTTCAGTTTATTGGCGAAACACTCATGGTAGCGTCGCTGGCGGGCATTGTAGCGCTCCTCACCATGGGCTTTGTCCTCAAATGGCTGAACAGCTCCCTGACTATCATCAACCTCGACCTTAGTCCGGATATGCATGTGTGGTTGTTCAGCAGTGCAATGGTGTTGATTGTTGCGGTATCGGCTGGCTTTTATCCGGCAGTGGTTATATCGCGCTTCCGGCCGGTTCAGGCGCTCAAAAATACGGTCAGTACCCGGCGGAGTGGTATCACGTTACGGCAAGGGCTCATTGTCGGGCAGTTCTGTATCACTTACGGATTGCTGGTAGGCACATTCGTTGCATCAGGCCAAATGAACCTGTTTCAGAATATGGACCTTGGTTTTACCAAAGATGCTGTGATCACGATCAACGGCCCGCGTAACCAGGTTATCAGCAAAATGAGCGCATTCAGACAGCAACTTTTACAAAATCCGTCCGTGAGGGAAGTCAGCTTTTCGTCGGGTGCGCCCATTACCAACAACCATTATGGCACCAATTTCCGGCTCAAATCGGAAGATAAATCGATGGACAGGCAGGCCGAAATGAAGGTGGTGGATTTAAAATATGAATCACTTTTTGGATTGAAACTGATTGCTGGAAAATGGCTCGATCAGTCGAATATGCTCGAAGACGGCTCGGGCTTCAACGGATTTGTGGTCAATGAAACGATGGTCAAAATGCTGGGCCTTACACCGGAGACTGCGATCAATAAAATGATCACTATCAGTGAGGGCGAAGCACCGATCATCGGCGTTGTGAAAGATTTTAACAACGTGTCCCTGCAACAGGCCATCATGCCCTGCGTGATGATGTGTTGGAATTCTGATTTTTACGAACAAATCCACGTGGCCATGCACATGACAAATGGCGCATGGGTAAATGTCGGTCCCACCTTAAAAAGCATTGAAAAGACCTGGAAGAGCATTTTCCCCCAGGACGTTTATGAATATTCTTTCCTTAATGAATCACTGGCAAAAGGCTACATGGTGGAACAGCTTGTCTTCGACGCTTTCAGGATCTTCGCCGGAATATCGATCTTCATTTCCTGCCTGGGCTTGTTCGGACTTGCCACTTTTGCGGCACAACAACGTACGAAAGAGATCGGAGTACGAAAGGTCTTGGGCGCATCTGTTGCCAGCATTATGTCGCTGCTTTTCAGTGATTTTCTCAAACTGGTGCTTGTGGCAATCGTCATCGCATCCCCGATAGCGTGGTATGCGATGGAAAACTGGTTGCAGGATTTTGCTTACCGTATTGAAATGCAATGGTGGATATTTGTGGTAGCGGGCTTGCTGGCAATTGGCATTGCATTATTTACCGTAAGTTTCCAAACCCTGAAAGCCGCCCTCATGAATCCTGTCAAATCTCTCAAAACGGAATAAAAATCCCGCAACTTCTCATAAATTTCGTCTTTAGTTATTGGATTGATAATTCATCCAATGTATAAGCCTTATCGCGCGAAGCCGTCTGCTCGCGGACTGCTTTCACATCGTTGGGACGCACAGCTGGTGCGTTGGCAAACTCATGCCGGACATAACTCAATACCGACGCCACCCATTGATCATCATTATCTTTCATGGAAGGCATTTCGGCGGGATATGAATTGCCATCAATCGGACCGGAAAGCCCGTGAAGCAAAATCCTGACCGAAGCAGCCGTATTATTGCGGTTCAGGCGTTTGGAACCTGCCAATGGGGGTGCAGTCTTGCTGGTCAATCCTTTTCCGTCCGAACCGTGGCAACTCGCGCACAACGATTTGTAGATCACAGCTCCATTAAGCACCAATGCACGGTCCGGCGCATCCAGCCGCCCCAGGCGCATCCCGAATTTCTTGGCATCTTCGTTTTTATCAATACTGCGTTGCGTACGTGCAAGCACTTCGTTGGTAAATGAGCCTGAAACGATCTCGTTCGACAATGCTTTCGCTTTTTCCGATTTGCTATGCGCCAGCGAAAACAGAAGCTGCTTCCTTACATCTGTGGTCGGATCGGATTTCAATGCAGCCAGCTCTGTCATGAAGCTATCATCCTTTTTCAGATAAGGCTCTGTCATCTGGACGGCTGCCTTTCTAATCTCAAAATCACTGTCTTTCAATGCATGAATGATGATATTTCTGTCCAAAGCACCCAACCCTTCCAAAGTCCACAACGCATGCAGGCGCGCTAATGCGGACGGAGACTGGATCACTTCGTTATCCCGTCCTTCTGCTAATGCTTTCAATACCGGCACTACCGATTGGTCATTTCGGATGATCAGCTCCTTTTGTGCATTGTCGCGCCACCATCCGTTGGGGTGAGCGAGATAGGTTACCAGCTTTTTAGAGGTTTCGTCGAGCATTTTAGGCGTCGGGCCGGGCTTCATGCTGTCGTGCACGAGCCGGTAAATGCGTCCGTGCTGGATGTTTTTATCCAAACCCAACCTCTTGATCTGCGGGCGAAGGTAACTTTTCGGGCCCGTCCAGTTTCCTTCCTGGATAATGCCGCGGTTCATGTCCACGATATACAGGCAGCCGTCCGGACCGGTGTACATATTCACGGCACGAAAATTCATATCTGTCGAAGCGATAAACTCTTCCTTTTGGTAGGCATTTTCCAGCGTGATTTTGCCGTTTTTGTTTGTCACTTTGGCACGACGGATTAACCGTCCTACCGGCTCGCTGATCAGCAAATCACCTTCCAGGTCTTTTGGGAGCCTGTCGCCCCGAAAAACCACCTGTCCGCAGCTTGCGGTAAAGTGGTTAAGAGTGGTATCGGGCCTAAGCCTTTTCAAACCACCTTCCACGTCCGGCGTTTTGATGATCGGCCACACTTCGTTAAACTCTTCTGTGTATTGATCATTGAATTCCATGCGTCCATAGATCGGGTTGATCTGGAAACCCAATGCAGGCGTTTCTCCACCGGCAGAAGAGAAATACAAACGGCCATAGTTGTCATGGGTGATCCCCCATTGCCCGCTCGACCCACTTGGAATGGAATCGGGTTTCAGGATACCATTGGAATATTTGAACCTGACCGCATCCACGGCCATATAAATCCAGTTATCCACGTTCCAATCCAGACCGCTGCGCTGGTGTTCGAGGTTGCCTGGCGCTTTTTTGTCAGGTGTGTAAACAGGTCTTTTCTCGTCGGCCACGCCGTCCTTATTCGTGTCTTTATAGCTATAAATATTATAGGTATCCGTTTCATTCACAAGCAGTTCATGCCCGACACAAAGCAGCATTCTAGGCAAAAGCATCTGGTCTATAAATACTGAGCTTTTGTCCATTTTACCATCATTGTTGGTGTCTTCCAGCAACATAACGCGGCTTGTAGGCGCGTGCTCGTTTGTACCTTCCACATCCTGCATGTAGGTATTCAGCTCGGCCACATACATGCGCGCATTCCCGTCCCACGCTATCGCGACGGGTTCATGGATCATCGGCTCACTTGCAACGAGTTCGAGGTGGTAACCCTTGGGTAATTTGAATGTTTTAATGCTTTGCTCCGGCGTGAGGTGTGTCGGCGAAGGATTATCGGTGAATGCGGGGATAGCGCTCACGGATTCGTCGGTGGTGCGTAAAATATTGTCTTTGGAGCCATTATGCCGGGATACCTGGCACGTAACCAGTGTTGCTGCTAGTATTCCGGCGATCCATATTTTTTTATTCATAAGGGTTTTAGGTT
Organism: Dyadobacter sp. MSC1_007; assembly: GCF_023667495.1. Lineage (GTDB taxonomy): Bacteria > Bacteroidota > Bacteroidia > Cytophagales > Spirosomataceae > Dyadobacter. The sequence continues at coordinate 139,144 of NZ_JAMOZL010000012.1, read as the reverse complement.
GATAGGGGTTATCAGGTAAATATTAAGATTGTCCTGTTCTCAATGCCACACAAGGCAGAAAGCCCGCCCAGAAATTCCAGGCGGGCTTGTTGTACCGGATCCCAATGGAACCCGGTGGCTGTGCAATCTAGCTTCGGCAATTGAGTTAAAAAGGGTCAGGCTTAGGAATAGGGGTTTCATTAATTTGTGTTCATGTCCATACATGGAGTTAAGAGGACAAGAACCAATATTTTTAATGCTTCGGATTATTAAAGTTTGGTTAACTGTCAAATCTGTCGATGGCAACAAGTAACAGCAAGGCAACCCTACTATACCAAAAGCGTGGCAAAATAGGCCAATAACATTAACAGAGGATTAATAAAAGATTAACGCGAGGGTAATCGAGACTTTAATGCACAATTGTTAAAGAAACAATGAAGTCCGGGACTAAACCGAACTAGTCTAGTATTTTCCAGGTAACGTCCGCGTCCGCCGAAAGATAGATTTCTCTGACCACTTCGAAATGGAGATTTTCGATATGCATTACCAACGATGTGTGCTTGGTCTTGCTTTCGAACACCACGTCTTTGTCCAACTTGATGATATCCGGACGGGCGCGCAACAAATACCATCCGTTAAACTTTCGCATGCGGTTTATTTGCTTCTGGTCGTCATCGTCGCAAATGAATGTTAGAATGCTGTTTTTGTTCTTTGAGAAATGCTCCACTACGGTAGCTGCGATCGTTGTCATCACCCGGCTGTCCCTCTTACTACCAGCACTGGTCCAAAAACCAAAGGTGTAAACCTCCTGTGAGAATTGAGGATTTGAAGGAAACCAGGAAGAATCGAGTGCAAAGTAGACCGTAAAGTCTATGTTATATTTGGTATCAAAATGATAAGTCCCGGTGTCCGGGTTGTAGAAAAAACTATAAGGTGTTGACGAATTTGATTCCACCTGCATGTAATTCCCGGATTGATATCTCACCCTTTAAATAGGCATTGATAGAATCCTTGGTGTTGACAGCTTTACCTATCATATAGTGGAACGGAGTGTCCTTTACATCATCGGCAAACGTTACATGCAGTGTCTTTGTGGATTTGAGATTTTTCATGATTTTCAAATTCTTCATTTAAATATAACTCATTGAGTCTTAAAACGGATGCGGTTCAGATGTCTTATTTCCAAACTGCACTCGATAGATGATCAACGGCAGGTACTATTTACCAAGCGACAAACCGTCGGCGGTTATGAAATGCCCAGCTTTGCAATCTTTTTCGAAATGACGGCCTGATCCGCCTTTGACTTTGCAATGCTTAATGCGGTTTGAAAATGACTGACCGCCCGGACATTATCGATGCCGGTATACAACTCTCCGAGCAATGAGTGATAAAGATGGTTGTCGGCCAGATTGAGTTTTTCAGCTTCGCGAATGGCTTCCGGCTTGCCGTTAGCTTTGGATAAGGCGTAAGTCCGGTTCAATGCAGCGATGGGCGAATACTCGATGATAAGAAGATGGTTGTAGTATTGAAGAATGCGCTGCCACTTTTCGGGCGTATCGCTTTTGATCGTATGCCAATAACCAATGGCTGCTTCGAGATGGTATTTCGAAAGCTGATGCCCTATCGAAGACCTGTTGAGGTAATATTCTCCGTGGACAATCAGTTCTGCATCCCAAAGCTTATCGTCCTGATCTTCATAAAGCACGGTTTCACCCTGTAAATTGGTCCGAGCCTCAAATCTTGATGCATGAAAACACATTAATGCAAGCAATGCACTGACTGGCGGCTTGTCGGTTCCGGGATTTTCGGTCAGTAACCTGGTGAGCCACATCGCTTCCAAACAAACGTCCCTGCGCAGTGTCACATCACGTCCTGCGGCATAATAGCCTTCATTGAAAAGAAGATAAAGTGTCCTCATGACTGCTTCCAACCGGCTGTCGACCTCATCTGCACCCGGAAATTCCATTTTCACGCCATGCTCACGCAGCTTTTCACGTGCCCGGTAGAGCCTTTTGGTGATATTTTCTTTGTTGGTCAGGAAAGCAGCGGCAATTTCATTGATCCCGAATCCACAAAGAATGGTCAGAGAGAGGCCAATCTGCGCTTCGATCGGAATCGAGGGATGGCTTATCGCGAACATCATCTGCAACTGGCTATCGGCAATATTCTGGTCGGATAAGTCGATCTCTATTTCTTCCGTAGTCTCCGAACTGTACATGATACCGGCACTGATCTTGTCCTTGAACAGTTTATCCCTGCGCAGGTAATCGCGGGCTTTGTTACGGGCAACAGTGTACAACCAGGCCACCGGGTTGTCAGGGGCACCTTTGATCCCCCATATTTCCGATGCCAGCAAAAACGTATCGCTTGCAATATCCTGTGCGATCTCGATGTGCTGAAGACCAAAAGCCTTGCTCAATACCGAAGTGATCTTCCGGTACTCAGTCCTGAACAAATGAGGGATTAATTCCTGGTTTTCCATCAGCTAACTAAAAAAGCCTTTGCGATTTACAAAGGCTTTTGGAATAACTTACTACCTGATTACTCACATGGTATCGATCGGCCTGACCTCCACATTGCCGCCAATATTCAATATAGGGCAACCTTTGGCCATTTCTGCCGCCTCTTCCAGTGATTCGGCTTTGACCATCGTATAACCTCCGATGGATTCTTTGATCTCGATAAATGGGCCGTCGGTGATGACCTGGGTCGGTCCCACGACTTTACCTTCGAAACCCAAACGGTTACCACGATCGATCAGTTTTCCTTGTGCGGCAATGCCTCCGATCCAGTCCATCCAGCGTTGCATGTTAGCCTGCAATTCTTCGGGTGATCGGTCGGCCAGCAAGGACGGTTCGCTTCTGAAAACAAACATGAAGTCTTTCATTTTATATAAAGTTTGATGGTTAAAATCGATTGACGAACGGCAATGCGTGAACTGGACAACAGTTTAGGATTTTTTTTCAAAAAAGATACAAATCATTGAAAATAGCTATTACACAGCCTGGTATGATTGTTTAATGCAATGGCGTGTTAAACTTAGATATTAGTGATTATGGCTCCCCACACACAGTCGCGAAAGCGGCGTACCGCAAAAATCCTGCTCATTCTCCTTGTGCTGATCGTTGCCGTTCGTTTGGCACTTCCTTACGTGGTCCTGCATTTTGCGAATAAAAGTCTGGCAGGAATGGACGGCTATTACGGGCATATCAAAGACATCGACCTCGCTGTCATCCGGGGCGCATATAAGATCGATAGTATTTATATTAACAAGGAAGATTCTGTTTCCGGCAAGCAAACACCATTTTTCGCTTCGAAGGTGGTTGATCTTTCGATAGAATGGAAGGCGTTGTTTAAAGGTTCTATTGTCGGTGAGATGGTTTTCCAGGGCCCATATCTGTTGTTTACCAAAGATAAAGTGGAACCGAAAGAGGTCGTTAAGGACTCTGCCGACTTCCGCAAGGTTCTCGACAAATTTATGCCCCTGAATATCAACCGTTGCGAACTTCGTGACGGCAAAATACAGTACAAGGATTTCGGTTCAACCCCGAAAGTGGACATCGCAATGACCAATATGCATTTGCTCGCTCAAAACCTGCGCAATAGCTATGATTCTTCTGCCGTGCTTCCTGCTTCGATCCATGCTACTGCCGATGTGTATGAGGGCAAACTGCGTTTTGATGCCAAGCTTAATCCCCTCGCCGATTCGCCAACCTTCGACATGAGTGCCGAACTGAACAATACAGACCTTGTCAAGCTGAACGACTTCTTCCAGGCCTATGCAAAAGTGGACGTGAACAAGGGGCGGTTCGGACTATACACGGAGGTGGCGGCCAAGGACAAAGCATTCAGAGGATATGTGAAGCCATTGATCAAGGATTTGGATGTCCTCGGGAAAGAAGACCGCAAGGACAACGTTCTTCAAAAATTGTGGGAGGCGGTGGCCGGTGGGGCCGGAAAGCTCTTCTCAAATAAAAAAAAGGACCAGGTTGCTACCAAAGTCCCATTCGAAGGAAGGCTTGACGACCCAAAAACAAACGTCTGGCAGGCGATCACCAGCATCCTGCAAAATGCATTTATCCATGCGCTGCAACCGGCGATCGATAACGAGATCAATATCAATTCAGTGAAAGAAGAGCCAAAAGAAAAGAAGACCTTTTTACAAAAGATCTTCTCCGGAAAAGACGGTAAGAAGGATAAAAAGAGAGACGCTAAAAAAGAAGATTGATTACTCGTGCGAGCCGGTATCGCCATTGCTAAACCCCGAAAGTGATTCTTTTTTATGCCTATGCAGTTTTTGCGCAGCGTCGATCGAGTGGGATGTGTGGATATCCGAATCTGTTTCAGCCATTTCAGCGAGTTTCTGGTAAAATTTCCGCAGAACGTCCAGCTCGTTTTCACTCAGGTCTTCAATATCCACCATTCTGTTGCTCGCAAACCGACTGGCCGCCAGTAGTTCGTTGAGTTTGAGCTGGATGGCTTTGGAATCCTTGTTCTGCGATTTCTGGATAAGGAATACCATCAAGAAGGTGATGATGGTGGTTCCGGTGTTGATCACGAGCTGCCAGGTGTCAGAATACCCAAAAATCGGGCCGGTGATACCCCAGACCAAAATCACACTGAACGCTATACCGAATGCCATCGAGCTACCAGTCCACGAGGTGATTTTGGTAGCCATTCTTTCAAAAAAATTAACTTTTCCCCTTTGCATATTGATTAATGATTGAGAAAAAGCAATCTCCAATTATTATGCCTGAAAAACTATTTCTAGATCTGGTTGTCAAAGAAAAAGATATCCATCACCCCTAACCCAGGGTTTAAACCCTGGGTTAGGGTGCCCGGTGTGTGGGCACGTCCTATGTCCGCCGGTGATCCGCCGATGGTCGGATGGCTCGCCCCGTATCCCCGGGCTGGGCCGACCTGGCGCCGGGCTGGGCCCAGGGTTTAAACCCTGGGTTAGTGGACATGGAGGGCTCCTACGCGTTTGGTGAAGTCGTTCAGGACCTTCTTGGATTCTTCGGTGTTGATGGCTTCTACGCGCTTGATCATGTAGGGCATCATTTTCTCGTATTTGGATTTTTCGGCCAATTGCAATGCACGTCTGACATCGATCGGAGCGAGCGGTTCAGCGGCGTACCATAACATAAGTGGTAAATTGTGATCGTCCTTGTCTTCCGCTTTTTGTACTAATGCGTCGAGCACATCCCAGCGCTGTGCAGGCGCCAGGCGAAGCATCGCCGAGGTGAGATAAAGCCTTACTAGTTTGGAATTGTCTTTTTGGGCCATTTCCGCAAAGCGCTTTAAGGTTTCGGGCGACACACTTTGATCCTCGGTGAGTAGCTGAATGGCCCAGCTGCGAATATATTCGCTGCCGCTGGAAAGCAAGCCGGCGAGTTCAACTTCGGTGAGTCCCTGAGTCACATGCAACGTCCATAATGCGCGCAGCTGCCGCGTTTCATCCGGATTTTTAGCAAGAATTTCTTTCAATGCTTTGTGGACTTTCTTGTTTGGCCCCCTTTCCTGCAAAATGGTGCGAGCTTGTCTTACATACCATTCATTTGCATTTAACTGATAGTTCACCAGTTCCATATCCGAGGCTTTGGATAAATCGACTTGCACCCATTTGTCATTTTCATGTGTGATTTTGAAAATCCGGCCCATTGTTTTGTCATGAACGTCAGGGTTTGGACTATGGCATTGGTTTTTGTCGTACCAGTCAATCGCCCATACCGAGCCGCTGGCGTCGTATTTAAAATTCAGCCATTGCGACCATGAATCGTTCATGGCCATAAAATCGTTTTTGTGTGCGGCTTCATAACCTGATCCCGAGCGGGCGAGATGGTCGATATTCAAACGTGCGCCGTTGATATTGTTCATGAAAATATCATTACGATATTCCTTCGGCCATGAATTACCCAGATAGATCATCGCTCCAGCATGCGCATGACCGCCCCCAGCGGATGCAGAACGGAAGTTACCCGCGTGCGGCCCGCGATCGCCTACCCAATGCACGTGGTCGGCAATGGTTTTGATATCGTCGTAAGTGTATGGATTGAAATGCTTTCCTGCCTGCCGCTGATACCGCGCGCCCTGAATGACGTGGTACATGTGCGGGATCACGCAAACGGTAATGAATGGATGGCCATAATCATTGAAGTCGATCCCCCAGGGGTTGCTCGACCCTTCCGCGAATACCTCGAACTTATGTGTTGTAGGATGATACCGCCATACCCCGGCATTGATTTTCGTCCTTTCCGAGTCCGGTGCGCCCGGTTTGCCGACATTGGAATGTGTAAATACGCCATGGGTTCCATAAAGCCAGCCATCTGGCCCCCAACGGAGGCTGTTCAACACTTCGTGAGTGTCTTCCAATCCCCAGCCGTCCAGCAATTTTTGCGGAGGACCAGCCGGTTTGTCATTTTTTGCATCAATTGGAATAAATAATAAATACGGTGCCGCACCCAACCATACACCGCCCATTCCGACCTCGATACCGCTAACAAGGTTGAGGCCTTCTGCGAACACTTTGCGCTTGTCGAGTGTACCGTCGCCATTAGTGTCTTCGAAGATGAGGATTTTATCCCTGCCCTGGCCTTCTGCGGCTCGAACTGGATAAGTATGGCCTTCAACAACCCATAACCTGCCCCGCGAGTCGATCGTGAAGCTGATCGGACGGACAATGTCCGGCTCAGCGGCGGCCAGCGAAATCTTGAAACCCTTCGGAGGCGTCATCGCTTTCGCCGCGTCGATCCCTGAAAGCCCTGCATTTAAAACCGGATCCAGTGGTGGAAGAATGATGATATCCTTTTGTTTCAGCTCATTGGCAAACTCCGGCCGACTCGGGTAGAACAGGAAGTCATCGAAGTTAATGTGCGCCCATTTGTCATTCTGAATGTAGGGGATTTGGGAAATACCTGTCTCATTATCGATAATCCGGATAAATATTTCTTTGTTCAGATAAGGTTGTAAATCCACCACAGCAGGCTGCAATGTGGCCCGGCCTTGTCCGGTGATATGGTAGATCACCTTGTTATCGCTGGCTGTCACGATTTCGACGCGGGTATCCTGCAATGCGCCGCCCGAGACCTTGAATGCTGCAAATGGATCGGTCACTTTGAAGGGGACCGATGTCAATGTTCCCGTCAGCTTGTAGTTGGTATTGCCTCCGCTGCTCAGGAAATACTTTCCTTCGAAACCGATATGCATTTCCTTTTCATGAACCGGCGAAGGGTCTGAGTTGAAAATCGGATTGGCAAATGCGTCCCCGGTGACTGTCCAGTCTTTCAGGCTGCCTGTTTCAAAATTCAGGTTTAGCGGCTGCCCATCCTTCATGGGAAGCCCGCCTGCCACGGTAACGTCAGAAATCACACCTTCCACAACCTCGAAACTGCCTACCATTCCCGCCGCCCGGTGACCTGGCACGGAACAGAAATAGGTATCACTTTGCTCTGCCTTGAATGTAATGCTGGTGCTTGTACCCTTCTCAATGATCACTTTGCTTTTTATACCCAGTTTTTCCAAAGCAATATCATGGGTCATGAGCTCCCCATTCGTGATCGTGATCCTGACCCTATCCCCCTTATTCGCTTTCAGGGTTGGGTTACGGGCCCCGTCTTTGGCGAAAAAGCCCAGCATGGTCGCTTCAAGAGCATAATCCCGGTCGAATTTTTCCGTGCTCTGAGTCGAAGCAGGTTTAGACTCTTGTGCAGTAACATGGCCGACCGGTAACGTAACCAGCGCGACCGACAGGGGAATTAAGATGTGGGATAACCTCATCATATTGTATCTGAGTTTGGGATATATCTTTGAAAGTTGAGAAAAAAAGCAAGAGCAGGACTCGTTTATACTTATGAATGCTTTTGCAACATCAACTTCGATTGAAAAGAGGTTAGGATAAATTGAAAAAATTCGTTTTTAATTCCGAAAAAATTCGTACATTTGGATACTTAACGGTCCATATTATGAAAGCCTTGAACAGCAATTTGAAATCAAAATTCAATCACATTGATATGGACACTAATTTCTCAATCGTGTTGTCTGCCCGGAAAGGGCTGAATACGAAAATCTTCTATGACTTTGCGGAGGCGATCAAAATGCCCGAAAAGAACCTGGCGGCCATTATGAACCTTTCTGCAAGAACGATCAGCAACTATAAAGAATCTAAAAAGAGCCTTGAACCACTCTATGGCGAGCACCTTCTCAAATTGATAGCCTTGTTTGAAAAAGGCGAAGAGCTGTTTGGAACGGTTGACGAGTTTAATTACTGGCTTCAAAAGCCATTCTGGAACTCTGCCGAGAGGCCTGCCGAATGGCTTAATACAGGGGGTGGTGTTGATTTTTTGAGTGAAGAGCTGGATAAGCTGGCACAAGGTTATCCTGTATAACCTATGCTCGTTTACAGGATCGTACACCACATTTACAGTAAAACTCTATTTGCTTCCGGGATGAAAGGGAGGTGGAACAGTGCGGGCAATAAGGTAATCTATGCCGCAGACTCCATTCCGCTGGCGTTTCTTGAAAATATGGTGAGACGGCAGGGAGTGGGTTTTAATGATGATTTCAAAATCATGTTCATCAACATTCCTACGCTCGCGTCCATTGATCTTGTTTCGGATACGGACCTGGAAATGGGTTGGCGTGATCCTAACGACTATTCGCAATGTCAGCCTTTGGGGGATAAATGGTTTGAGTCGGGGAAATCGCTCGCCTTGAAAGTTCCTTCTGCGGTCATGCCGGAAGCATTTAACTATGTCATCAACACATTACATCCCGATTACCATCAGGTTGAGCTTGTATCCGTTACAAATCTGGTTCCGGACGAACGCATTGAGGAAATCCTGAAAAAATACAACAAAAGTTAAAGCCTGTCGAACGACATTGCTTACTGAGAAAGGCTTTCAATGCATATTTCCCGCCACTCTTAATGCTACGATCTTCCGGATCAAGTTCAGCGGCATAGGTTTGTTCAGTGGAAAGTGTACCGAGCCCTTCGTTCCTTTATATCCTGCCAGTTCCTCAGAAAATGCCGTTAGGATTTTTTCGTCTATCGGGTACAATGCAACATGTTTCTTCCAGCCGGCAAAATAGATCAGATATTTTCCGTTGAGGTTGAATGTCGGCATATCATACGAAATGGTTTCTGCTGCATCGGGCGCCGCTTCTTTAATTGTCGCCCGGATCTCCTGCAATATTGCCTGAACCTCTTTTGGAAATGCGGCTATGTATTCGTCTACGGATTTGGGTTTCAACGCCATGATTTTGAGATGGAATGTGCCTAAAAATTACGCAAGTTTTTTACACAACCAATGGTTTAGAACGTATTTTTGAGCAGGCATCAATGCTCAAACCATAACTATTAAGACCATCTACACAAAAATAATGCAGCCTACTCAACAAGCTGTGTATTAAGATATTCGACAGGATAATTTTGGATCATCATTCTATCTCCCTGTTCAATATGAAATGGTTATTGATATTATTCACGCACCTCGTCACCAGTCTCGCACACATCACGGTGAATGCATAGGCTCCTTACCAGTTTAACAACCAGGCCGCAGGCTCGATCTCCATGGCTCATATCGCTTTTCTACTATTATTCACATTAAGCAGGTTGTTATTCCTGACTTTGAATTGTCTCCCAATCCGGCAACTGACAGGATTTATTTATCGGTTGGCAAGAACATTCAACCGGTGCAAATCACAATTTTTGACAAGGTTGGCACGCCGGTACTTCGCCAATCGGCGGATGCGGGCGAACCTGTCAGTCTGGCTATCTGCGATTTTCCAGCGGGGACTTACGTCTTCAGGGTAGCAGCAGCAGGCACTACATGGTCGGACTGGTTTTTGAAATTGTGATGAATATTCCCGATACTTTTTTGGCTAAAATGATCCGTTTGAAAACTTGACGGACTTATATTGTGAGCGCCAATTCTTTCTATTATTTGTCCGCCGATATGTCCAAAGTTAAACTGTCTTTACTTTTCACTGTTCTGATTGTCACCACAGGATTCCTGACCTTGAAAAGCAGAAAGTCTGTCAATTCGCCTGCCGCCGACAAGCGTCCAAATATTATTGTCATCCTGGCCGACGATTTGGGCTATTCGGATATCGGGTGTTATGGAGGGGAAATCAACACGCCGAATCTTGACTATTTGGCCCAAAACGGCATCCGGTACCGGCAGTTTTACAACACTTCAAGATGTTGTCCAACGCGCGCTTCCCTGCTCACGGGTTTGTATAACCAGCAGGCGGGAATTGGCAAGATGACCGAAGCCGAAAACCAGCCAGGATATCAGGGACATATCACCAAAAACACCGTGACGCTCGCAGAAGTGTTAAAAACGGCAGGTTACCAGACAGGTATGACCGGCAAATGGCACGTTTCCAATACTTTCACACAAAAAACTCCACAGGATCAGCTGGCCTGGCTGAACCATCAGAAAGATTTCGGGGCTTTTTCGCCGATCGAACAATATCCCACCAGCCGTGGTTTCGACAAGTTCTTCGGAACGATCTGGGGAGTTGTCGACTTTTTCGATCCATTCAGTCTGGTTAATGGCACAGAACCAGTCCGGCAGGTACCAGCGGACTATTACCATACCGACGCTATCAACGATACGACGGTTTCCTACATCAGGGAATTTTCTAAATCTGACAAACCATTTTTCTTATATGTTGCCCAAAATGCGCCGCATTGGCCGCTGATGGCGAAACCAGAAGACATTGCAAAGTATAAAGACACTTATAAAGCTGGCTGGGACGCAATCCGGCAAGCCCGTTACAACAAAATGATCAACCTGGGGATCATCGACCCAAAACGGACGAAACTTCCTGAAAACCCGAAAGGTGCTATGAAATGGGAGGATAATCCCACCAAAGAATGGGATGCACACGCCATGGCGGTTCACGCCGCGATGATCGACCGGATGGACCAGGGCATCGGGCGAATCATTAATGCATTGAAACAGACCGGTGAACTTGAAAATACGCTCATTCTCTTCCTAACCGACAACGGCGCTAGTCCGGAAAACTGCGCCAATTACGGCCCAGGCTTCGACCGTCCGAGCGAGACCCGCGACGGGCGCAAGATTATCTACGCGACGCAGAAACAAGTAATGCCTGGCCCCCAAACCAGCTACGCTTCCATTGATCAAAGGTGGGCGAGTGTCGCCAATACACCTTATCGCTACTACAAAGCAGAATCGTTCGAGGGAGGGATCAACACGCCCGTAATCGCCTTCTGGCCGAAAGGTATTTCTGCGAAAAAGGGTAGTTTCAGCGAGCATACCGGACACGTGATGGACTTGATGAGTACATTTTGCGAATTGACTGGCGCCAAGTATCCGGCGTGGTTTAACGGAAATGCAATTAAGCCTACCACGGGAGTCAGCTTTGTCGCTTCCTTCACCGGAAAGCCATCAAAAGGTCATTCCACATTATTCAACGAGCATTTCGGCGCACGGTATGCACGACAGGGCAATTGGAAACTGGTGTCATTGGCATCTGATTCGACCTGGCATTTGTATGATTTGTCCAACGATCAATCGGAGACCAACGACTTAGCCGCCATCCATCCGGAAAAAGTAAAACACCTGGCAGCACTCTGGCAACAATGGGCCAGGTCACATCAGGTGTTTCCCAAACCAGGAAAACCGGCTTCGGCGAAATGATCAAAACTTTTTCAAAGCACCAACTTATACCCTCTTCCGCGGATGTTGATGATCTGGATTTTGGGGTCGTCGCGGAGGTAGCGCCTTAGTTTGGTGATGAAAACGTCGAGGCTGCGGCCGTTGAAAAACGAATCGTCTCCCCATAATTCGATGAGCACTTCTCCCCTTTCCAGCACCTGGTTACGTTGTTCGTACAGCCTGCGGAGCAGTTCTGCTTCGCGATGCGAAAGCGGCGTTTCCTGTTCGTTACAGATTAATTTTTGTTTGGCAGGATCAAAAGAATATTTCCCGATACGTAACGTCGCGGGTGGTTCTGTACGCGTAGCGCCTGTTCGCAGGAGCGCGTTAATGCGCACGATGAGCTCATCGAGGCTGAATGGCTTTTTAAGGTAATCATTGCAGCCCAGTTCGAAACCGCGGACCACATCCGCTGTCTGCGAACGGGCTGTCAGGAACATGATCGGAACATGGGGATCGTCGCGGCGAATGTGTTCTGCCATGGTAAAACCGTCCATATCGGGCATCATCACATCGGCGACGACGATATCCGGCTGATGTTCCCGGTATTTCGCGAGGCCATCCATACCATTATCGGCATACAGCACATCAAATCCGCGGAAAACGAGACTGTCGCGGACAATCATACCCAATGCGGCCTCATCTTCTATCAGTAATACCTTAGCCATGACCTCAAAATTTTAAAACAAATTCACTTCCCTTTCCCGGCTCACTCGCCACGCTGATGCTCCCCCCATGCTTTTCGACCACCTGACGCGCGTATGCTAACCCCAGTCCAAAGCCCTTCACGCGATGCAGGTCACCAGTCGGCACCCTGAAAAACCGGTCGAAAACGGATGACTGGTATGCTTTCGGAATACCGATGCCGTTGTCGGCCACTATCAGCTGCCATCCCTGTGGGTGCTGCCGGAAGTCGAACGAAATAGTGACCCGGTCGTGGGAGTATTTGATCGCATTGTCGATCAGGTTGTTGAGCACATTTCCAAAATGCATCCGGTCGACTTCAACGGTGGCTCCGAATGGGATATGCATATTGAAAATAACCGTTTTCACGGCGCGAACCCTATGGCTTGCAGCCAACTCGCTGATCATCGCTGCGAGGCTCACGCGTTCCCTGTTCAGTTCGATCTCTTGTTTGTCTTCGACGGCCAGGTTTAGTACTTTTTCGACCAGGTCAGAAAGTCGTTGCAGGTTATTTTGAGAGATACTGAGGTAATCCTGCGTTTTTTGAGGGTCATTTAATATACCAAAATTCATCAGCGCCTCTACCGCTGCCGTTACCGTTGCGATAGGCGTTTTGAGCTCATGGGTCATATTGTTGATAAAATCATTTTTAACCTCCGAAAGTCGTTTCTGTTTCAGAATGGTCCTAAGCATCCAAACAAAACAGCCCGTCGTGAGTAGCAACAAGAGACCGGAAGCGCCCAGCAGCCATGCCATTCGGCCCAGCAGATAAGGTAATGGTGTTTTAAACGAGGCCTGCAAAAATAGATGCTGTACTGGATTGAGAGGCAACGGGCCAGTTTTTACCTCATAGCCGGTTTCCGACATTTGTCCACTATTATCAAATATCAGGACGTTTTGTTCGGAAGTTTTGGGCCGGATCGTTAGGGTATCTAACACAAATGGTGTGACAATGCCCCGGCGCATTAACTCATCCCGGTAAGCAGAATCCAATGCAGGCCTGTCAAAACGACGACTTTCCCTCCACCCCCGGACAACCAGGTTTGAAATGCGCCTCGCCAGCGTGTCCGCAGACTTTCCGACCCGGATATCCCGCGTTGTATCGACACTTATTTTATAGAAAAAATTAGTATGAATGCTTCGAACACCATCTCTTTTCACCAAAACCCGCGAACGCTCACCGGCATGGTAGCGACCGGTAACAGCACTATCGCCAAACAATACACTGGCATCTTTGATCTGCTGCCCTTCCACTACCTGAAACAGCGCGTCCTGGGCTGTTTGTGCAAATTGCCGCCGGTTTAATTGATAAGTTGTCCATAGCCAATAGCCCTGAAATGCATTGATCGCAACAATGCAGGCGGTCATCAGCCAGAAAATAGATCGGATACGGCGGTTCATGGTATACAAATCTACATGCCCGCCGGGACGTTTTCGAGGGTTTAACACTATTTAACACTACTCCACCCCTTCAATCCTCCTGAAAATCCGGACGCCATCCATCTGGTCCACAAGCCGGTAATGCTGTCGCACATATTCCCGGATGACCGGAACCTGGTCGTGGGGCAAAAACAAATGTCCGCGCTCGGAATAGTCGCGGATCATGGCTTCGATAAACAATTTGGGCTTATTTTGTTCCATATCGTCGAGGAAATCCTTGGTCCAGAACGGAACGAGCGGCGATTTCAATGAAAAGTGAAATGCATGCACATCGCGGTAGCCCATTGCCCGGCCCGCGTTCACGAGCAGGCCATCGCGCCAGCCCCAAACTACCACAGGATCATTGGTACCGGTATTTTGAACAATGTGATTTACAATTTTATGGTCAAGTGTGGTTCGCTTGTCGTATGGAAGGTCCTTTGAAAGGTATTTCAGATTAATACCTGTTTGCAAAACGCAGCCTGTCATCAGAAATGCAACCGCATATTTGCGGACAAAGGGTGTGCTGACTGAAAGTGTCAAGCCAATGAACAACAGCAAAGGAATGAACAGGAATAATTTGTAATGCTCGAAATCGTTCCCCGCTTGCAACACGGCGTAAACGCTTAGTATTAGCAAAAGAAATGTGAATACAAACAGAATAGGAGGCTTTTCGGGAGATATTCTTTTCCATTGCCTGATATTAGCGAGTGCCAAGGCAGCGGCAAGCGAACATAACGTTAGCAAATAGACGCCGGAGCTGGTTGCGTAAAACAAAAACCGCAGGATGCGCCCAATGCTGAAACGTTCGGCAATAGGCATCGGAGAAAACTGCGTGGTAAATGAGTAATAAAAATAATTCCAGAAGTAATTATTCCAGAACACTTCCAGCTTACCCATTGATGCGTAATAAACATTCAACAACGCCGTAGGCAAAAGGCTTCCTGCGATCAGAAAGGCAATATTTTTCCAATCTTTCCTACCCGCCATGGCCCAGAGCAAGAAAAAGCCAATGAGCAACCCCATGGGTGCATTCTGAAATTTGGCATAAACAAGGCTTCCGAGCAGAATCCCGAGTGCGGAGGCGATCAGACCCGAGTTCCACCGTCTGTATACGTACAGAAATAACCCGCTGATAGCGGCTGTAATCATAAAAATACTGACGTGCTCCGAGTTATAGGCTGCAAAAATCGGGCTTATGGTGCCCAGAAAAATACAAAGCCCCCAAACAATTATCAGACTAATTGCTGAGCCCGCAAAAAGACGGCAAAACTGATAGAGCAAAACAACGGTAGCCAGCCAGAGTAGCAGACCAATGATTTCCGCACCGGCATAACTGGCCGGCATGCCCAGCCATGAGCCCGCAACCAATGGGAAGACGGTCAGCGGTCGGGCGTCGGTATAATTGAGCAGCGTCCAAATTTTATCGGGATAGCGGTCTACGGCGATCACCGCACTCAGCCAGGTGCTGGTATCAATGTCATATTCAACGTCGCGCACATACGGGACTCGCATGATGCAGGTTAGCAGAAGCATTAATAAGAGCAGTACGCCGCATTGTTTTGCAGTAGGTTGTTTTAGATCTGATTTAGAATAAAACCATAACAAACAGACACTCAGAACGAAAACAATTAAAAACAATACAGATTTGAAGTAAACACTGTAAAACATAAGTCGAGGAAGGTAGTTGAGTGCATTATTGTATGCCTGGATCAAAATATACAACATTACAGCGTTTTCACGACCGCACGCTCATTTTCTTTTTAGTTAACGGAAACTTGCGGGAATGTCCTTTAACACTGTTTAACACTAAATAGCAGTACCTTACAAACCATCGCCTGACCTTTGATCCATTCAAAATCAAACCAGACGATGTCATGAAAAAACACCTTTTCCTTTTCTTGCTGCTTGGCATTGGCCAGCACAGTTATTCCCAGAAATCGGGACAGATCGCCTATGAAGTAGTCCGGAAAGTGGATCCGTCCGGTATGCGGATCATGATCAATGGCGAGCAGCTGAAACCCGGCGATCCTAATTTTCCAAGCGATATTCCGGATACGCGTACTTTCGGACAGAAGGTTTCTTTCTCAGGTGATTATGCCAAAGAAAGCCGCGATGAGGAAAATATGGTCGTCAGGACTGTGATGCAAGGGCCAGGAACAGGTGGCGGCGCTCCTCAACGGACCAACATGGGACGGCCCTTTGAGGAAAAAAGTTATGTGGATATCAAAAGAGGAATGGTGCTGACGTACTTGACTATTGGTAAAGATAAGGACGCAAAAACCTACAAGTCCGAAACGGCGATAGAGCGGACTCCCAACTGGCAAATAACGGATCAGACTAAAAAAATAGCAGGGTACCAATGCAAGAAGGCCACTGTACAGTTCCGGAATGAGCCTTATACGGTTTGGTTTACCACCGATCTGCCGTTTCAATATTCCCCAATCCCTGCATTAACCCCTGAAAAAGGCGTAGCGCTTTTGATCGAGGCCAGCCGTGAGCAGTTTAAAGCAACGAAAGTGAATACCGACGAGATCGACCCGAAAATGGTAGAACCGGATATTCAAGCCGAGTCTGTTACAAAAGAACAACTGGCTGATATTCGTCAAAAAGCGATGGCTGATTTTCACCAAAAACTCATGACCGGTGAAGGCAACTAATTGGCTCATTTGCATGCTGCTTGCATTCTGTGCGAGCAGTTATGCACAGAAAACCTCTCCCAAAACAGAAATTACGGGCATTGTGCTGGATTCAGTGAACCATAAGCCTATGAGAATGGCATCGGTATCGCTGCTCACCGCCCGGGATTCTGCCTACGTAACCGCGACGATCACGGATGGGGACGGGCGCTTCCGGCTTCGCAATGTCGCCACCGGTGCATATCGCTTGCTTGTTACGTTTGTAGGCTACCGTAATGCATCCAAAACCATTACCACCGCCGCGCAGCAAACAGACGTGGGAACGATCTTCCTGACTGAACAGGACAATACGCTGAATGAGGTCGTGATCAGACAGGAAAGCGCCCCTGTGACGATCAAACAGGACACGCTCGAATTCAATGCAGGCTCGTTCAAAACCCAGCCAAATGCACAGGTGGAAGAGTTGCTTCGCAAGTTGCCCGGCGTGGAGGTGGCCCGCGACGGCTCCATTAAGGCGAACGGACAAAGCGTAAGCAAGGTTTTGGTTGATGGGAAACCGTTTTTTGGCAATGATCCCAAAATGGCAACGCGCAATCTTCCAGCCGATATTGTCGACAAAGTCCAGCTCTATGATCAGTCTTCCGACCAGTCACAGTTTTCGGGAATGGACGATGGCAACCGTGAGCGTACGATTAACATTACCATTAAAAAGGATAAGGGTAAGGGTTATTTTGGACAAAATGCGCTTGGGGCCGGGCCTAGTCCGGGTGAAAACAGCACGAGGTATCAGGCGCGACTGAATGTAAACCGCTTCAATAACCGCAATGGAGGGCCGGTGAGGCAGTTGTCGGTCATCGGGCAGGCCAATAACCTCAACCAGCAGAATTTCACGATGTCAGGCGGCAACCTGCCGGGACCGGGGTCTGGCGGGCCGCAGCTCGTGGGCGAACCGGGCGGCGGCCAGGATAATGGGCAGGCCCCTTCCAATATTGTCGAAGTAAAGGCCGCTGGAATCAACTTTCGGAATGAAAGCGCGAAAGTACGGTGGGGAAAGCGCACAGAAATGGCGGCCAGCTATTTTGCGAACCAAACCATCACCACCACCGATCAGGAAAGCAGACGTGAGAATATAGTACCGGGCCGCTCATTTCTTACCGATCAAAGCAGTTTTTCCAAAAACTCCATGACCTCGCACCGCTTTAATGGGCGCTTTGATATGCCTCTGGACAGCATGACAAGCCTCCGGCTTACCCCAAACATCAGTTTTCAAAATCAGGATTTCAATAACCGGTTGAGAAGTTACGCCTACCGTTTGCCCAACGATTCGCTGAATGCAGGCAAAACCGATTACGACCTCAATGGCAATGGGCTTAGTGCTTACAATAACCTATTGCTGATGCGTAAGTTCCAAAAGGAAGGCCGGTCATTTTCGGCCAACCTCAACACGATGTTGACGAATGGAAGAACAACTGCTTATAACAACTCGCTGAATACTTTTTATGATTCATTGGCGACCAATCCTTCGGTAGACCAACTCCAACAGCGTGCCCGGCAAAACCATGAAACCTTACAAAATACATTGTCGCTCTCATTCACCGAGCCGTTGTCGTTGAGCCAGAAACTGGAATTCCGTTATGCTTACAGCCGCAACTTCAATAAGCTACTGCGTGATGTTTTTGACAAAAACGAAGAAACAGACGCTTACGATCAGCCGAATAGTTTGCTGACCAATGATTTTAACAGCACATTTGAGACCAACAGACTGGGTTCGAGCTTTCAGAACAGGCGGTTGCGTTATTCTTTTACCATCGGGCTGGATGTGCAGCTGGCAAGCCTGCGACCGCATAACCAGACAGACGATTCGCATTACCGGCGCAATTATGGCTATCTCATGCCGAATGCTCTTTTTACCTATACTTTTTCAGGAAATAAAAACCTTCGTTTTCAATACCGGACGCGCGTTACTTCCCCTGGCATTAACCAGCTTTCACCGGTGCCGGACAACTCCAATCCTTTGAATATCAGCATGGGAAATCCTACGTTGCGTCCTGAATATTACCATACCCTTTCATTGACATACAGTGCATCTTCCCGTGCGGGTGCCGACAACCTGTACGCATCGGCATTTCTCAACCAAAGCGACAACCGTATCAGCCAATCGACGGCGACCGACGAAACCGGCGTTCAGGTTACTAAGCCCGTGAATACGAAAGGTTTTTGGTCGGCCAACGGCTTTTTATCACTTAGTAAGAAAATACAGCCATTGCGGTTAACGGTCAACCTTACTACCAATGCAAATTTCGCCCGAAATACCAGTTTTGTAAATGC
The DNA here is from genome assembly GCF_023667495.1 of Dyadobacter sp. MSC1_007. Taxonomy (GTDB): domain Bacteria; phylum Bacteroidota; class Bacteroidia; order Cytophagales; family Spirosomataceae; genus Dyadobacter. The sequence continues at coordinate 120,408 of NZ_JAMOZL010000012.1, read as the reverse complement.
TTTGGGCAATTCAGTGAAGAATACGATGCTTGGACAGGGTGTCCGCTTTCAGTCGGATTTTAATGGCAAGCTGGATTATGGAATAAGCGGCCGAGTTACTTTTCAGGACGCCCGCTACACGCTCCTACCCCAGCAGAACAGCCGTTACTGGTCGCAATATGCCACTGCGGACGTCCATTGGCAACTTCCGGGCAATTTTGTAGTCACCACTGACGTCACTTATACCGGCACTACCGGCCGAGCGGCGGGCTACAACCAGAGATTTACGCTTTGGAATGCTGCGCTTACGCATCAGTTCCTGAAAACAAAACAAGGAGAAATCCGTTTGCAGGTTTTTGATATACTGAACCAAAACCGCAGTCTGGTGAGGAATACCGGCGATTCTTATATTGAAGATGTTCGAAGCAAGGTGCTGAAACGCTATTTCCTCATAAGCCTTGTGTACAATCTCAGGAAATTCGGAGTATAAATCCAGGGACGTGATTATGCGTTTTGTTTCAAGTCCTTCGGTAGATGGCCAAACTTTTTCTTGAATGCAGCTGTGAAATGCTGTGGGTTTTTGTAGCCCGAAATGGCGGCTATTTCGGCGATGGTAGCGTTGTTATCCTCCCGAAGTATCCGCTGCCGGGCGTCTTCAAGCCGGATGTCGCTAATATAACCGAAGACTGTCGTTCCAAACACTTCCCGGAAACCTTCCTGCAATTTGGTGCGGTTTATGCCTACCGTCCGCGCAAGCTCCTCAATGGAAAATGGCTTATGCAGATTATTGACAACCAAATCCCTGGCCTCGTTCAGCTTATCGATATCCGGCTTTTTCAATGCTTTCTTACCGGTTTCGGATGCATTGATCTGGCTGATCTGAAGCGTGAGCAGCTCTACCACTTTTGCTTCTACAAACAACTTCTTCAACGAACCGGTGTAGGGACAATCCCGAACTTCGGCCAGCAGGCGTTTCATCGCCGGTGTGATCGGAAAGCTGCGGTTACCCATGATCGCCGGGCGGTTCTTTTCAATATTGGTGCCAAATTCTTTTAATACTTCGAGGTCATCGTGAAACAACCTTCTCAAAAAGTCGAGTGAAAGTTCTATTTCTACACTATAAGACAGCGGCTTTTTCAGATAATGCAACTTTCCTTTCAAAGCCGGATAGAACAGCAGCGAATGTGAACCGCCGTAAATGACCGTGTCGATCTCAAACTGTGCGTCAGGATAATACAGACAACCTGTTGTTGAAAGCTCGAAATGCATTTGCAGGTATGGAAAGTCACTTTCCAGTATTTGCACCAGGTCCTTGTCGAGCGCTCCTTCAATCATGGAAAACACCATACCGGGACAGTATATACGGTGAATGCACGAATACATCCCTCCGTGGGTCATTTCCGTTTTTGTTTCCCTGATACCTTTGCTATCCGTCACTTCGAAGCCTTCTGCGTACTCCCTAACGTGGCAGAGTTCTGCAAAATCCTCCGACTTAAATACAATTCTCATCGATATCCTGTTTTTCGCGGCATTAATACTGCTTTTGGCGTTAACCCACCCCGGGCTGCGGGAGGTACATTTGCGCTTATTTTTAAACAGTCTTAATTAAGTAAAAGTAATATAGAAATTGAAACCTTTCCTCCACCTGTTACTATTTTTTCTAATCACGGGCCTTTTCGCTCCGCTAATGACCTATGCACAAAACAGTTATGAGATAGAAGGCAACGTCCGCGACAGCAAAGGGCCGTTGGCAGGAGCATCGGTATCGTTACCAGAGCTTAAAATCGATGCGATCACGGATGGTGCCGGACACTTCAAATTAACCCTGCCTCCTGCCGGGCGTTACCATTTTGCCGTCCGGCATATGGGCTTCAAAACGCAAGAGCGGACTGTTTCGGCCAGTGAGCTAAAAAACAACGCATTGGTTTTCACATTGCAGGAGGATGAAAAACTACTTTCCGAAGTGCAGGTTGTCGGCAAAACCGAAACGCAGCAAGCCCGCCTCCAACCTATTAAGGCAGAAATAATCAATACCAAAGCGGTACAGGAGCAGCCTTCCACGCTGGTGGAACTGATGAACCGCTCGGCAGGGATCCGTATCCGGCAAACCGGAGGCCTCGGCTCCAATGCGGGCCTGATGATGAACGGTTTTCAGGACCGCGCGATCAAGAATTTCAAGGACGGTATTCCGCTGGATTACCTTGGCGCCGGTTACAATATTTCCCTCGTGCCTGTGAACATGCTCGAACGCGTGGAAGTGTATAAGGGCGTGCTGCCTACAGGTCTGGGCGCCGACGCGCTCGGGGGAGCTGTGAATATGGTCACCAAAAAGTCGCTGTACCGATATGCGGAGGCTTCCTATGAAGTGGCTTCGTTCAATACACACCGTGTGTCGCTTAATGCATTATATAGCGACACTACCCGCCATTTTTTCGTCGGGGCAGATGCATTCCTGAACCGGTCAGATAATAATTATAAGGTCGATGTGATCGTCACCGACCAGGAAACTGCTGCGAGGACACCGGCCACGGTCCGCCTGTTTCATAACCAGTTTACTAACTATTATACCGAAGCATACGGCGGGCTGACCAACCTCCGCTGGGCCGACGAGCTGCGTGCTGGCGTGACCTGGTTCCGCATTAACCGGCAAAACCAATATGGCTCGTCGATGTCGCAACCGTTCGGGGCGTCGGTAAGCAGGCAGTATTCGGTGATTCCGACGCTTCGTTACCGCAAGAAATTCGGGAGGCTCGGCATTGACCAGTTCCTGACAGCCAGCAACATCCACACAGAGCAGGTGGACACCGCGCGCGGCACTTACAACTGGTATGGCAAGTTCATCCCCAGCCCGTCGCGAGAAGGTGAAATCACGATGAGGGGCAGTTTGTCGGATATTAAGTTCTCCTATTTCACTTCCCGCACCCATTTCGGCTATCAGATTGGCGAAAAACACCTGGCTGAATTGAATGTAGTATCGACAAACATCGGTCGAACAGGTCGTGACCCGCGCGGACTTACATTGCCCGAAACCGGGCAGGATATCTTGTCGCTTCCTGCCAGATATTATAAAATAGTCGGCGCGGCGGGGGTTCAATCTGTTTTTTTGAATGAGAAATTAACCAATAACCTGATCGCCAAATTCTTCCATTACAATACTTCCACTATTAATGTTGACATATACGGCACCGCATTGGGCGAGCACCGCTACACATCAGAAAATAGCTTTGGGATCGCCGAAGCCATAAAATTCGCGTTGACCAGCAACACTTTTTTCAGGGTTTCGGCAGAAGCTGCCACCCGGCTGCCCGAGCAGGACGAAATGTTCGGGGACGGCAATTTCCATCGTTCCAACTTTCTTCTGAAGCCGGAAAAGAGCACTAATATTAATCTCGGTTTCCGCACTGAAAAACGCGGTTCCTATGCACTGGAAGTCAATTCATTTTACCGGATCACACGCGACCTGATCCTGAAAATGCCGATCGACTTTTTGTTTACCCAAAATCAGAATGTTGAGAATGTAAAAGGTTTGGGATTTGAAACTGACCTCACAGTATCGCTCACGCACTGGCTTCGCGCCAACGGGAATTTCACCTATCAGGATTTCCGGCTTTTCGATACAGCTAACCGCCTGAAAGAGAAAGCGCGGCTCAGGAATACACCTTACTTCTTCGCCAATCTGGGACTCAATAGCACTTTCAACCACGTAGGAAACGGCGGCAAGATCCACTTGTATTACTTTTTCACATTCGTGAGAGAGTATTACCTCGATTATGTACCCAAATCCCTGGAACCTGACGGTTTTCTGGGGCTTTGGGGTAAAGCCAAATTTGAGGCGCCCAACATCATTCCTAACCAGGCATTGCATTCGGCAGGCTTCACTTACAACCCGGCCGGGGGTCGTTTCTCGGTTGGTTTTCAAGCAAAAAACTTCCTGAATGCACGCGTTTATGACAATTTCCGCATCCAGAATGCAGGCCGAAGCCTCCATTTAAAATTGACTTATACCCTCAAATAAATTTCTGTTTTATCAAATCAATTATCATGAAAATCCAATCACTAAAATTCCTTTTTCTCCTTTTTGCCGCTTCCGCTTTTGTCAGTTGCTCTTCCGACGATAACGGAGAAACGCCGACGCCCGTTGAAAAAGACAAGTTTGTGCTGATGACCACCACTTCCCGTTTCGACGCTGGTTTCATTACACCGATCGACGGCTTTCCATCAGGAAGCATCCAGAATAACAACACCAAATCGCTGCAGGTAGCGAATGCTTTTGGTTTCCGGACATTTGGAAAATGGTTTTTCAACCGTGCAAACGCAGCTGGCGATCAGGGTTTGCAGAAATACACGATTAATGCCGATGGCAGCCTGAAAGACGAGGGTTTTATTGCAGGATCGTCGCAATACCTGGTGGTCAATGAAACAACCGGTTATTATCTGGACGTAACCCGCGGAACGCTCAAATTGCAAAAGTTCAACCCGACCACCATGCTACGCACAGGCGAAATCGACCTCGCCGTTGTGAAGAAAGACGGTGTTCAGTATCAGTCTGTTGGCCAGCACACGATCGCCGCCAAAGAAGGCAAATTATATGTTGGTATCACTTACGGAACCACCGCAGGAGGCGGATACGGCGATGATGTTTTTAATGCAATTGAATTCGCGGTGCTTGATATTGCCACTGATAAGTATGAAAAAACGATCAAATATGATGGCTTAAAAAGCATTGGATGGGGCTCCTCGGGGAATAAAATGTGGTCAATCGGCGACGATGGCGCATTATACCTTTACAGTACCGGTCTTGGTAACTCGCAATTCGCTAACCCTTCGATTATCCGTATCAAAAAGGGAGAAACCGATTTCGACAAAACATGGGTATTCTCGACTAAGGACCTAAGAGCCGGCAATTCGATTGCGACCGCTTTGGTAAAAGGCGGAAAACTGTATTTCGAAATGGCTTCTGTGCCGCTTAAAGTAGATTATTCCAACCTCACTGCCAGCATTTTTGAATACTACACCTACAACATGACCACCAAGCAGGTTACCAAGATCGAAGGCATGCCGCTTCACGATTACGCCTATGCCAACGAACAGGCTATCACCGAAATCGATGGCAAAGTTTACCTGTGGGTAAGGAACGGCACGGTGATCACCACCGGAACTACCACCAAAACCACAGTTAATGAAGACGGATATTATGTCGTAGACGGTAACAAAGCGACTTCCGTGTTCAAAGTGGCGCACGATGGCAGCATTCAGGGTTTTGCCAAGCTGAGCGAAAATTAAACCGCAAAACGGATAACCTTTTACGATTATGAGCTCTGTTAAAAAAATTCAAACCTGGTTTCAGATCCACAAATGGACGAGCCTAATTTGCACGGCTTTTTTGCTGATGCTATGCCTTACCGGGCTTCCACTGATTTTTCATGAGGAGATAGAAGAGTTGGAAGGCAAGCCGCATCTGGCCAAACAAGTCCCCGTCGGCACACCGCTGGCCGGGCTCGATAAGCAGGCAACAAACGCGCTGGCCAAGTATCCCAACAAGGTTATCCGTTACATTTACTGGGACGAGCACGAGCCGAATACGACGAGTTTCAGCCTCTCGGATTCCATCGATGCGCCACCTGACAATTACACCATCGCGATCATGGACGACCATACGGCGGAAATCCTTGAAACGCCCAATTTCCAGGAAGGTTTCATGTACGTGATGCTGCAACTGCATGTCGATATGTTTATGGGCATTGGCGGAAAGCTATTTCTGGGGCTTATGGGGCTACTTTTCGTTGCCGCTATCGTTTCGGGCATCATGCTGTATGGCCCGATCATGAAACGCTTCGACTTTGGAATGGTACGCACCCAGCGATCCACAAGGCTTAAATGGCTGGACCTTCATAACCTGCTTGGGGTCGTCACCATCGTTTGGGGGACAGTTGTGGGGCTTACCGGCGTCATCAACACCGCTTCTGAAATCGTTCTGGGCCTTTGGCAAATGGGGCAGCTTTCCGAAATGACTGCGCCTTACAAAAACGCGAAGCCGCTTACCGGCAAGTTAAGCTCTCTGGATCAGGCCGTTGCACTTACCAAGCAAGCGGCGCCAGGTATGGAGCCGTCTATTGTTGCCTTTCCAGGAACACCATTTACCAGTGAGCACCATTATGCTGTATTCGTGAAAGGTAATACGCCACTGACAAAACGGATCATCAAACCGGCTCTGATCGATGCCAAGAGTGGCATTTTGACGGACATGCGGAATATGCCGTGGTATGTGAATGCATTGTTTATTTCACAACCGCTGCATTTCGGCGACTACGGCGGTTTGCCTTTGAAGATCATCTGGGCATTGTTCGACATCGCTACGATCGTGATCCTGGGTAGCGGGCTTTACCTTTGGTATGCAAGAAATAAGGCTACGAAAGCCCATATCAGCCGGTTGGCAAAAAATGATTCCGAAATCCTGACGGTACAGGCGCAAAGCGAAAACGCATAAACAGAACGATCGTTCAAGATATTGACATTATGAAAAATAATTTCTGGAAAGTGTGGGGTACGCCTTTGTCCATTGGCATCCTCTCGGCATTCGGCCTCATCTCCGCTTTGGCCGGTGATAACGTCTGGGACGCATTGTCATGGCTGACTTTGGGCGTGCCGGTGGTGGTTACTGGTTGGTTTTTGGGGAGGATGGGGGTTAGGGGTTGAAGGAAGGAGGAAGGGAGGAAAGGGAAGAGGGAGGAAAGGGAGGAGGGAGAAAGCAGGAACGGGAGGACGTCCCTTCGTCCCTTTCTTCCCTCCTCCTTCCTCCCCTCGTCCCTTTCCTCCTTCCTCCCAAAAACGCCCCCATACATGCAAAACTTAACATTTTAATCCTAGTTTGCGGTTTGAAATGTATTTAAACCCAAAACCACTTCTATGGAAAGAAATATCGAGATACGCATGCGGCACTGGGTATATGTGGATCAGGTGAAGTTTTTCGGCACGGGGCGCTACGAGCTCCTGCAACGCATCGCCGAAACCGGTTCCATATCGCAAGCCGCCAAAGACATGGGATTGTCCTATAAAAAAGCTTGGGCCATGGTCGATGCGATGAATACTTTGGGCAAAAACCCCTATGTGGTTACCCAGAAAGGCGGCAGCAAAGGCGGCGGAACGGTAGTGACTGAAACCGGCAAAAAAGTACTCGAAGCCTATAAAAAATTGACTGACAAACTCCTGGCAGTGGTAGCCGCGGAAAAAGAGCTTTTGGAAGTTGTATGATGGACCAATGCATTTACGGCGCAGGTAGCCGCTCTGTTTTGCTAAAATTAAAATAGCGGTATTTACCCATTTCCGACATTTCGGCCGTCAGCCGGTAAGTGCCCCATTTGTATTTTACCTCGGTTTTAAGGACTTCCTTTTTAAATTTGGCTGGCTGATTTTTAGATTTTTTCAACAACTCGATCACCGGCCTCCCGTCCATTGTCGCAGGCCTTGGAAGTCCATATAAGTCGAGAATTGTGGGCACGATATCCACATTTGAAGTGGGCAGCTCGGTCTGCGAACCATTTTTAAAGTCTGGCCCGGAAGCCATCAGCGCGATATTGATCTCATAAGGACTGGATCCGCCGTGGCCTGCTACTCCGCCGCTATAATCCGTTCCGGCATAACCCTTGTCGTTTTTAGCATCATTCCAGTTTGGAGCCACCAAAATGTCGCCCGAACGCGTGGGATGGTCATAGTGAATGGCTTCAAATGATAAAGTACCTTTTATGCGGCCATTCATATCTCCTTTTTTTAAGGATTTTGTAAAAACAGCCCCTACCCATTCCTCTTTATGCAACGCCGTAACGATCTGCTGAATAATAGCCGCATTGCGGTCTTTTACATAGATCGTCCCTTCTGCAACCACTACATCGTCCGACTCCTTATCTTTTTTGAAACCTTTCTTAATCAGAAAATCAGTCAGATTTTGCTTTCCAATATGTGTTACAAAGCCGTGGTCCGTCGAAATGAGGATATTATACCGGTCGGCGAGGCCATTTGAACTTAACGCTTGCATAATCCGCCCAAATTGCGAATCCACATATCGGATCGCTTCGACCGCCTCTTCCGAGCCGATGCCATGCTCATGTGCGGCACCATCCGGGTCCGAAAACCATATTGCGCTTACCAACGGGCCATCGACAGCCATTCCATAACGCAGCAATGCATCCGTGATCCATTTATGGCGATTCATATCTTCGTTTCCTTCCGTGGAAACAGCCCCGATATCGTTCATCACCTGCGTTTTGAACGACTCAGGAAGGATTAGCCCCGGATTGACGACCGCGCCGCCGTTCACTTTATGATTTTGGAGAAATGCCTGCCCGGTGGTTCCCGAGCTGAAAACCATCATTTCCTGTCCCGCCGAATGCAGTACTTCGCCCAGCGAAGTCGCTGTCAGTAGCGGCCCCGATGTCGCGGGTTCTATTTTGCGTAAGTCGTTATAAGATGTGCCTATCGCCTTATTGCTGCTCACCTGCGGAATGTAAATCGCATTGCCCAGCAGCCCATGCGTGCCTGGATAAGAGCCGGTTGCATAGGACGCCGAATTGACACGGGTTACGGTGGGAAATACGCTGTGATGGTGATTACCGAGCGCCGCTTTCCGCCGGAACGCGAACAGGTTCGGCATTTGCTGTTCTGTAATGTAGTCAGGACGCAAACCGTCGAAGAAAACGATGAGGGTTTTGTTTTTAGATTGCAAAACCGGCCCGCGCTGGCCGAATGCACAGAGACAAAACAGGCTTAGGAGAATGGGTACAGTTAATATTAAACGCAATTTCATAGGGTGAACAGGCATTATTTGATTTCGGAAACGGTGATGGTATGCGTCGGGCGGTTGATGCCGTAGAGTAGCTGCTGATTTTTAACTGATTTATCGATGGCGATCCCTTGCCCGTTAATGGGCGCAGGCAGCGTGCGAACGTGTACAAGCGTGTAACCGGACTTTGGTAGTTTGAGAACATACACTTCGGCGCGGTCATGCCCGGTGCAGTAGAGTAACCCGTCGGTTCCCCAGGTCCCGCCCGAGTTACTTTTGGGAGTAAACAGGTCGATCAGGTTTTTGGGAAATACCCATGCTTCCACCTGCCGCCATTCCATATCATATTTGACCAGCGAAGTCCACCTGACATCCCTTCCCTCGCTCGCTTCCTTGCCTGCATAATGCGCAAAGCCGATAAACCAGTGGCCATCTTTCTGATCCAGCCAGGTGAGCGACCCGTGCTGGGCAATGCCGAAACTATGCGTATCCACGTGCGTGAGTGTTTTTACATCAAATATCTCGACCGAACTCGTCATTGGAATTTCGGGATAGTTTGAATTGGCACAATAAAGTTTACCATTGATGACCACGCCACTATTCAAATGCACGATGCCTTCTCTCGTGCCGTCCCAGCTGGCTACCTGCTTGCCGTCATTTTTGGTATGTTTCGTGATGGTACTGTTATTGATCACATAAAAAAACGTCGCATCCACCGCCACAGCCTGTTTAGCCTCCTTCACCTCAAACTGCCGGAGTTCGGTCAAAGATTGTGAAAATGCATTGTGAAGCACAAAAATCTGAACAACCAGAAAGATCCGAAAAGGCATTTTAAAAGAGATCATAACAAGGCAGGAATACATTACAAACTCTAAAAATAGCGAAACGGACTATTTTCTACTTTATGGGAATGTTATGTGATTTGACTTCCGCAGGATTAAAATTTTCAAGCCGCGGGATAATTCAATGCCACTTGTTATGCGAAGCATTAGTATTTTTGTGTTACATTGAAATAACGTTACTCACACAGCAGCAGTAGTTACCCAGCGGCTGTAAATCAGAATAGAAACAATGAACAAGCTGACTGAGACTTTATCTCCAACAGAAGCTGGCGGAGATTCGAATAAAAAAAGAAAAGGAACACTCTTTCAGAAAATGCTGGATGATAAAAAAGCAGTATCCAGGTACATTCAGGGAAAGGACACACTAGAACAACTTGATGCAAGGGGAATCAAATTCGTTAAACCCATATGAGTTATTTAGTCAGGACCAAGATAAATATTGGTTTCAGACAACAGGAAAAATTGCATACATAGCCTACTTCACAAGTTCTCCCGGATATTTCAATCAATACCCTCATTTCAATCACGACATATTAACCTTCACTTTTGAACCATACGGGGAATGCCGTAGAGTATTGTATTCGGGCATCCGGGCTTCCAGGGTATTGTCCCAAAGCCACGACAAGCGGATCATGGAAACGATAGTGTGGATACTCCTGCAATCCTTAAAAAAATCTCCTCAAAAATCAATAGTAATGATCTGCGAAGCGGAAGATCGGTTAGATACCTGTCGGAACAGGTTATTTACAAGATGGTTTCAAAAAGCCAACGAAATGGCAGGCAATGTTGCTTCCAAATACGATACCAACTTTGCAGGCGAAGGCTATGGGTCCATCTTCATTCACAACGAAAATCCGTATCACTCGACCATAAGGGAAGCATTTTTGAATATCCCCTATTCAAATCCCGATAAGTAATTTCTTACACTTTGCATCCACTGGCCCGATCGCTGGCGAATCCAGTATAATACTCAGGCATTCCAAACCCGAAGTATTTTACTATGCGATCCTTTACAAACTGCTTTACGCCATTGCGCGTGTTTACTTTTACCTGCGTCCTGATTACAGCATTTTTTGTTTTGACCACAAAAGCGTCAGCGCAGGACATTATTCTTAGAAATCCCGTTCTCATTGTTTCACCGGGCATTCCTTCACCGATGAAGGAAACTGCGCAGCAAGTACTTACCGAAGAGATATCGAAAAGAACCGGCATTACACTGAAATCTGCTGGTCAATGGCCAAAAACAGGGACATCGGTGATTGCCCTTGCGCTTTCATCGGATCAGAAATTGTTTGACAAAGCACCTCCGGCATCAGTCCAGCAAGGACAAGAACTCAAAAAAGAAGGCTACCGGATCGTTACCGAACCGTCGGGTACCGGGCAAATTATCTGGATCATCGGAGCCGATGCACGTGGCGTTCTATTCGGTGCAGGCTGGCTGCTCAGGAATATAAATATGGAGAAAAACCTGCTCGGTCTTGATCGTAAAGTGGATTTCGCCACATCTCCCACGTATCCGATCCGCGGGCACCAGCTGGGTTACCGCACCACCGCCAACACTTACGACGCATGGACAGTAGCGCAATTCGATCAATACATCCGCGAACTGGCCATTTTTGGTTCTAATTCAGTGGAAGGCATTCCATTTCACGAAGACGAAGTTCCCAGCCCTCATTTTAAAATACCATCTGCACAAATGCGGATCCGCATGAGCGAAATATGCCAGCGCTACGATATGGATTACTGGGTATGGACGCCCGCCACTTTCGAGCTGAAAGACCAAACCAAACGGAAGGCCGAACTGGCGATGCACGAGGAGTTTTATAAAAGTTGCCCCCGCCTCGACCATATTTTTTTCCCCGGCGGCGACCCCGGTGACAATCACCCGGAGGAGGTTCTGCCATTCCTGAAAGAACTGCAAGGCTTGCTTGTCAAATACCATCCAAAGGCCAAAATGTGGATTTCGTTGCAGGGCTTCGATGTGGAGCAGGTCGACTATTTTTATAAATATCTCGAAACCGAAAAACCGACCTGGCTACAAGGCGTGGTGTCCGGTCCCGGCAGTCCGCCGATGGCGGAAACGCGTTACCGCCTGCCCAGGCAATACCAGCACCGCCAATACCCCGACATCACGCATTCGGTTCGCTGCGAGTTTCCGGTTGAGAAGTTCGACCAGGCCTATGCGCTCACTTTGGGAAGGGAATCGGTGAACCCGCGACCGTATGCCTTTGCCAAAATCCATGAAAAATACGGCCCCTATACCGACGGTTTCGTATCCTATTCAGATGGTAGCCACGATGATGTGAACAAAGTGTTATGGAGTATGCGCGCGTGGGACCCGAAAATGGATGCCCACCAGATCGTGAAGGAGTATACAGGTTTCTTTTTTGGTAAAAAAATCGCGGAACCGGCGGCCAGCGGCATCGAAGCGCTGGAACAAAACTGGAAAGGCCCGCTGGCTGAAAACGGCGGCGTGGAAATGACCTACCGGTTCTGGAAAATCCTTGAAGCACAAAACCCGTTGCTCAAAAGCGACTGGCGCTGGCAAATGTTGCTACTTCGCGCTTACTATGACCAATATACCCGCCTGCGGCTGATCAACGAGCAGGAATTGGAAAAAGAAGCGAATGCGATACTGGCTTCGGCAGACAAGCAAACTGTCGAAAAATCAATATCCGCGGCACTTGACATGGTAAATAAAGCAGATATTGAACCCATCGCTCGGGACATTCGCAAACATATTGAAGATCTAGCTGACGCATTGTATTTGTCCGTCGGACTGCAATCGAGCACGGTGAAGCATAAGCCGCGCAACCCCGAACGCGGCGTGGTGATGGATTTTGTGGATTATCCTTTGAATAACCGTTGGTGGCTTGCCGATGAATTTGAAAAGATCAAAAAATTGAATGATCCAGAAAAACAACTGGAAGCATTAAAGCGAATCAGCTCATGGGAAAATCCCGATCATGGAAGTTACTACGACGATATTTCGAGCGTCAGCAAAGGTCCGAGAGTGAAAACAATCTCGGAAGACGCGACTGATGTTGCCTGGTGGGACAGCGGTAAAAGCCGGAAAAGGCTCTCTTTCCAACTCTTCCAGCGCCAGCCCGAATTGGATTATGACAACCTTGATCCAAACGCGCATTATACCATCAGGTTGGTCGGTGAAGGCGACGCACTTTTGCGTGTAGACGGGCACCGCCTTTCCCCGATCGTTTATAATAAGGATCCTGAATCGTTCAAGGAATGGATTGTACCGGTATCGCTTACCCGCGACGGGAAAATTTCAGTGACTTTCGACGGACCGGAAGAATCGCACCTGAACTGGCGAAAAAACTCTAAGATATCCGACATCTGGTTGCTTAAACAGTGATTTATCGGTAGTTCAGTCATTTTCAAAATACATCCAGTCGATAAAGAATAGCGGGCCTTTCATTTTCTCATTTTTGAAAACCAGAAAAATATCCTGCATTCCCTTGGCGCCGGTGACAGGCAGCAACACCTCTATCCAATCGGTTTTTGGATCGGCTACCCTGCCTCCGGCGATTTCGACTTTCCCGATTATGGGGCCGTCTTTGGCACCTTGCCGCAACTCAATCGCCCCTCCCGCCCCGGATTGCTGCACGCGTAAGCGGATTTGTTTGATATGGTTGAGGTCGATATCGCCGAAACGGGTGTATTTACCATCCGTGATGTTGGCGATGTAAGATACGAAGCCGGTGTTCTGAGTGGCGATTACCACGCCGACATTTCCTTCCTGATAATCTTCCATTTGAATTAACGGGTTTCTCAGCACAATATGGCTTGCCGTTTTGAGCGGGCCGATCCCGTTGGCACCTTTATCCGAATAGGAAGCAAACAGCACGTAGGCACCCTCGTTACCCTTGCCAATATGCTCCGTCAGCTTCAATTTGGCTGTTAATGGCGTCGCGCTTTGCTTTTTACCCAACGACAGAATGTAGTCGGAGATCGCTTTCGCGTCCTTTTCCGGCAGATCAGCATGCGGTGGCATTGGGTAGGAACCCCAGTTACCGCTTCCACCTGTGATGATCTTCCGGGCCAGCATGTCCGCAGCGTCGTTCCGACCATCATATTTTCTTGAAATATCCTTCAATGCAGGCCCGATCGACTTGGTGTCCATTGTGTGACAGGATTTGCAATCCAATGAGCCGTAAAGTTTCGCAGCAGCGGAAAAACGCACATTTTCATCCCCGGATGCCGACAACGCGCCCGCCAGGTCTTTTCCAAAAGGCAGGTAATTGAAGCTGGTGTGAATGCTTGCAAGGGCTACTTTACCGTCCTCTTTATCCGTTACCTTAATTTGGTAATTAAAAGAAGCATTGTCCCAGTAAAAACTGCGGTTAGCATTTGTTTCGATCGCCAACGCGGGAGGTGTATTGCCGATTTTGAACTCGGTAGTGACAGTACCTTTGCCGCCATGCTGGTCAGAAACCGTGAGGACTGCATTGTAAACGCCAGGTTTCGCAAAAGTATGCGTAATGTCCCGGCCAGTCAGTTTTTTAGTACCAATTTTCCATTCATAGGTCAGTTTGTCATCCGGATCATAGTCCATTGAACCTTTTGCAGACAGTGAAGCGATAAATGGTGCGGCACCGATGGTCTTGCCCGTTGTCACCGCCGCTATCGGATTGCGGTTGCCCTCGGTATATTCCACCCGGATAATGCCCGAATCGGTGTTGCGCGCAAACCAGTTAGTTCCATAAGCCAATAGGTAAATAGCACCATCGGGCGCGATTTGCATATCAATAGGCGCAACTACTTTCAGTTGGGGAAGAAACGGCTCCATGCTCAAATAGTTACCGTTGCTGTCCATCGTCACAGCCATGATCCATTTACGGATCCATTCAAAAATAAAGAGCTTACCATTGTAATATTCAGGCAGTTTGTAAGGCGCATTCGGATAGAGATCAGCATAGTAAACCGGCCCTGCCATCGCGCTGGCCCCACCTTTGCCTACAAGCGGCCATTTTTTGGAAGGACCTTTGCCATACCAGATGAATGCAGGCTGCGCTGGCGGCAGCTCTTTAATACCTGTATTGTTGGGTGAATCGTTGACCGGTTTTTTCGGGTCCTTGCCCGGACCTTCTTTTTTGGTAGCAAAATCATAATCGGGAAAAACCTCGTTATCTCCGAGAAAGTAAGGGTAACCAAAAAATCCCGGCTTTCTTGCCTGATTAATCTCGTCATAACTTAGTTTTCCTTCACTGGCCGGAATTTCGGTGTCCGGGCCCACGTCGCCCCAGTAAACGAATTTGGTTTTTGGATCGACCGAAATACGGAACGGGTTTCGAACTCCCATCGCGAAAATCTCCGGCTTTCCCTGCGAGCCGTCTTTGGGAAAAAGATTGCCATCGGGAATGCTGAAAGAGCCGTCGGACTCCGGTTTGATCCTCAATATTTTACCTCGGTAATCATTACTGTTGGCTGTTGCGGCCTGATCATCTGCCAGTTCATGCCCCGGTCGTTCGTCGGTGGGATTATGCCCCTCAATTTCCTCTGCATTAGTATTATCCCCGATCGATAAATACAGCAGACCATCGGAAAAAGTAAGGTAACCTGCCGAATGACAGCAGTATTTGCGCTGCGTTGGCACTTCCAGCAACACCTTTTTCGACGATTGTATGAGTTCCCGACCTTTCAGTTCAAACCGTGCAAGATGGCTAACGCTCTTGTCCCCGCCCACGCCGTAATAGAAGTATATCCAGTTGTTATTTTTAAAGTCAGGATCGGCAGCCACACCAAGCAAGCCGTCCTCAATCCCACTAAAAACATTGAACTGCGCGATCGTCGACAACTCCTTCGTGGCCTGATTGAAATAGCGGACTGCACCTTTACGCTCGGCAATTACGAGATCGTAATTCGGGAGAATAGCCATTTCCATCGGCTCGTCGAGACCCGAAACGAGTTTGGCATAAGTAAAACGGCTGGAATCAGGGCCTTCCGAAGCTGCGTCCATTCGAACGGGCTGTTTTGAATCCACCTCCCCGAACAACGGCTTATCTTGTCTGCTCACCGAAGACACACAAAGTCCTCCGGCTATCAACAAGCCTATTAAATATCTTACTTTTCTCACGCGATTTAATTTAACGACATTGGTTTAGGAACTGATAAGACAAAGAGCGAATGGTTGCATTTTTACCGATTGATAATTATGACAACTTTAAAGTTGAGTTTAATGGATTTATATGATACTTTTGACACTATAAATAGAAACACACTAATACACCACTATGTCGAGCCGCCACGAAGTCGAGTGCTTTCTGAATAACTTTTTTGTCAAATACCGTGTCTTTGATATCATATTTACGCAGCGAGCACATCCTAAGAATGCGCAGACATTGTTACTTCTGGAAATCTCTCCTGCTAAGCGACGACAGATCATTGAAGCCATCACTGTTGACGACTATGTGGAAGGACCATTAGCAGATACACTTTATCAAATCAGCGACATGTGGGTTTTCGGCAAGATTTTTCAGGGGCATCAACTCTACATAAAGATTTCAATGGGCCGAGCCAATGCGAACGTCTTATGTATATCATTTCACATTGCTGAGAAACCAATGTCGTACCCATTTAAATGAATATTATGAAAAGTCCGATTACGGGAAAGGAAATGCAGGTTGGGCGCGAAGTTACGAGCCTGGCATTCAGGAAAGAGAATTTTGAGGTTGTTACACATTATTATGTGTGCGAAGATTCCGGCGAGCGTTTTACCGACGATCGTCTGGATCAGTTGAGCATTGCGCAAGTGCATAACCAATATCGCGAAAAGTACGGAATCCCGTTTCCCGATGAGATTAAACGGATCAGGGAAGGTTATGGAATTTCGGCAAGTAAAATGTCCGAAATCTTGGGTTTAGGTGCGAATTCCTATCGTTTGTATGAAGCTGGTGAAGTGCCATCCGTAGCTATCGGACGGCTTATCATGTCGATTCAGAGTCCGGAGACATTTATACAGCAAATTTCGGCGAGCGCCCATTTTCTTAGTGAAAAGGAAGTAAAAAAGCTGACGCAGACGGCAGAAGCCCTGGCATTGCAATTCGTGCCGGAAAAAGTATTTCCATCGATGCTTAATGGATACCGTCAGCCTGATTTTGCCAAAATTGCTGGCATTATCTCATTCTTTCAGGTATCGGGTAAGAATCCTTTGTTTAAGACGAAATTGAATAAGCTGTTATTCTATGCCGATTTCAATGCTTACCGGCTTACTGGTTACTCCATTACCGGGCTGGAATACAGGGCTATACAGTTTGGACCTGTACCGTCGCAGTTCCAGAAGATGTATGTAAGCCTTTCGGAACAGGGCCAGATCAGCATGGATGAACAGTATTTTGGAAATGGCGCATATGGTGACGAAATCAAAGCGATCACCCCGTTTGATCAAATCATATTTTCGCAAGAAGAGTTAAAAGTGCTTGAATTTGTGGCCAAACGCTATGGTAAGCTTCTAACCGACGACATTGTTAATCTCAGTCACTACGAGGCCGGGTGGTCCAATAATGCAGAACAAAAGGCATTGATCAATTACCGCTACGCCTTTGACCTTAACGACGGCATTGGCTATAATTCCTGACAAAAGTCATCTTTCAAACCAGCCACGGTCATCCGTCTGCCGCGCCGATTGCTTCAATTTTGGCGTAAGGTTAACCGATTATGACCATGAGCACTTTTCAGGCTGAACCAGCAGCCACAGATACCCGGCAAGTTTGCTATCACTGCGGAGAAACATGCCGCGACGAGGTGATTGATTTTGACTCCCATCCATTTTGCTGCGACGGCTGCATGACCGTTTATGACCTTTTAAAGGAAAACGACATGTGCCGATATTATGCCATTGATGGCGCACAAGGCATTTCGCCCGACACATCATTTTACCAGGGCAAATACGACTACCTCGACTTACTGGAAGTCGGTCAGAAAATGATCTCGTTTACCGACGGTCAGCTAACGGCGATCGAATGGTATTTGCCCAAAATGCATTGCAGTTCGTGCATCTGGCTGCTCGAACACCTCTACCGGCTCGATCCTGCGATCAGAAGCTCAATGGTTAACTTTCCTGAAAAGAAAGTCAGGATCACGTTTGATTCACAAAAACTCAAACTAAGCGACATTGCGACGCTGCTCACGCGGATCGGTTACGAACCTTACCTGAGCATGGACGACCTCGACGGGCAAAAAACCGGTAAATGGAACAGGACAAGGCTTTACAAGATCGGCATTGCAGGGTTTGCATTCGGCAATATCATGATGCTGAGCTTTCCCGAGTATTTTCATTTGGGGCAAAATACGTCCGACCAAAATCTGAGGTTACTTTTCGGAGCGCTAAACCTCCTTTTAAGCTTACCAGTACTGATTTATTGCGCAGCTGATTTCTATCGGTCTGCCTGGACCGCCCTTCGCGGACGCTATCTCAATATCGATGCTCCCATTGCATTGGCACTAAGTTGTGTTTTCCTCATCAGCGTGTATCAGCTTGTTACACAAACCGGCCCCGGCTACCTGGATTCATTCGCGGGAGCCGTTTTCTTTATGCTGATCGGCCGCTATTTTCAGGATAAAACCTATGCAGGCGTTTCATTTGACCGCGATTATAAATCCTATTTCCCGGTCGCTGTCTCCCTAATCGAGGGCGAAAGTGAGGCCAGGAAGCCGATTACAGACCTCAAAAAAGGCGATCGGATGCTCGTACGCAATGAGGAGCTGATCCCAGCCGACGGCGTATTACAAAGTCCGGTCGCATTGATCGATTACAGCTTTGTTTCAGGCGAATCGCAACCGGTGGAGCGAAAAAAGGGCGATACTATTTATGCCGGGGGAAAACAAAAAGGCACGTCGATCGAGCTGGAAGTGCTGCGTGAAGTTTCTCAGAGTTACCTGACCCAGCTTTGGAACAATGACGCATTTGCCCGGGAAAAAGACGACGCCAACCCTACGCTCGCAGCCCGTATTAACCGGTATTTTTCGCTAGCTGTACTCGGCGTTGCCACGGTTACGTTTTTGATCTGGTTTCTTGTAATGAAAAATCACGAAACGGCCTTCCTCGCTTTCGCCACTACCCTGCTGGTGGCATGTCCGTGCGCATTGGTACTTTCTTCGACATTCACTAATGGCAATCTGCTGAGTGTTTTCAGTAAAAATCGCTTTTACCCAAAAAACGCACAAAGCATTGAACGGCTCGCGCATATTGACACCGTCGTATTTGACAAAACCGGCACCATTACCTTGCCCGATGATGCCGAAATCACGTTTCATGGCATCGCATTGCAGCATGACGAGCTGGTTATCATCAAAACATTGGTCAGCCAGTCGTCCCACCCGCTTAGCCGGTTGATCTCCCGGCACTTGTCGGAGATCCCTATTAGCCGCCGGATATTGACCGGTTTTTCTGAAACTGCCGGCAAAGGAATGCTGGCTGCATGGGGAAATCGCGAGGTGAGGATTGGCTCAGCGGAATGGACCGGCACGAGTAAAGCCGTTAGCGGCGAGCAGTCTTTAAGCCGGGTTTTTGTGTCAATAGATGGAATAGTCGTGGGTTATTACACGATCCGCAGCAAATACCGGCCAGAGTTGCCGAAAACCGTTGCTGAGCTGCAAAAAGCGGGTATTGGCACCTATTTATTATCAGGCGACAAATCCACCGATGCCGATCTGCTTTCTCCCTTGTTTGGCGAGCGTTCGCGGCTTCACTTCAACCAAAACCCACAGGACAAGCTGGATTTTATCAAAAACCTGCAACAGGAAGGCCGCCGCGTGCTGATGGTGGGCGACGGGCTCAATGATGCCGGTGCATTACGCCAAAGTGATGTAGGTCTGGCTGTTTCTGACGATATCAACAACTTTTCACCCTCCTGCGACGCCATTATCGAAGGGAGCCAACTGAGCCTTCTTCCCGGGTACATGCGACTTGCCCGGAGCGGTCAACGCATTATCCGCCAGAGCTTTGCCATTTCACTGATCTACAATATCGGTGGCCTGGCCTTCGCGGTATCAGGCTCGCTTTCGCCAGTTATGGCGGCCATCCTGATGCCGGTAAGCTCTATCACGATCGTCGCTTTCACGACGCTGGCGAGCAAAGTTGCAGCCACCAAATTGATCAAAAACTGACCAATGTCATAAACTGCAATTGCCTTTTGTCATCTTTTAACCGACGGCACCACGGTAGTTTTGGGATATCGATTTACCTCACTTACTCCTCATCATGAGCGCATTATACCTTCTGATCATCGCCAGCCTTGTGGTCGCCCTCGGCTTTCTTGGAGCTTTTATATGGTCGGTGCGAAAGGGACATTATGACGACGATTATACTCCTTCCGTACGCATTCTGCTCGACGATGCAGAAACAAGTCCGAAAGTCTAACCCATTGATCCCGAACTGATTTAAACATCTATTTTCCATTCATACCATGTCAAACATTCCCCATCCGGACCTTGCAACCGTTGAGTTGGATGAATTTCAATATGACAACCGGATTGTCAGAGATTTCGCCATTGCGACCATTTTATTCGGTCTGATCGGCATGCTGGTTGGGCTACTGGCGGCTTTACAGCTCGTTTTCCCCAACCTGAATATGGACACACCCTACCTGACATTCAGCAGGATACGTCCATTGCACACCAATGCGGTGATTTTTGCATTTGTCGGAAATGGCTTCTTCACCGGTCTTTACTACTCCGTGCCACGGGTATTGCGTACGCCGATATGGAGTCCTGTCCTGAGCCGGTTCCATTTCTGGGCCTGGCAGGCCATTATTGTCGGGGCGGCCATATCGCTGCCGATGGGTTTTACCACTTCCAAAGAATATGCGGAGCTGGAATGGCCATTCGATATCGCTATTGCCGTCGTGTGGGTTTCAGCGCTGGTGAATATCGTGATGACTACCCTTAACCGGCGCGTAGAGCACATTTACGCGGCAGTTTGGTTCTACATTGCTTCGTTTGTAACCGTGGCCATGCTGCATGTCGTGAACAGCATTGAGCTTCCTATTTCCCTTTTCAAAAGTTACTCTGTATATGCAGGTGTGCAGGACGCGCTGGTGCAATGGTGGTACGGACACAATGCGGTCGCATTCTTCCTGACTACTCCTTACCTGGGTTTGATGTATTATTTTCTTCCCAAAGCCGCCAACCGCCCCATTTATTCCTACCGCCTTTCAATCGTCCATTTTTGGGCACTGATTTTCCTTTATATCTGGGCAGGGCCTCACCACTTGTTATATACGGCGCTGCCCGAATGGGCTCAAACGCTGGGTACCGTGTTCTCAATCATGCTCATTGCACCGTCCTGGGGCGGTATGATGAACGGACTGATGACACTGCGCGGGGCCTGGGACAAAGTCCGCGAGGATGTGGTGCTGAAATTCATGGTCGTGGCGATTACCGCTTACGGTATGGCGACCTTTGAAGGGCCGATGCTTTCGTTGAAAAATGTCAATGCCATCGCGCATTATACCGACTGGATCGTTGCCCACGTGCACGTAGGAGCGCTCGGCTGGAATGGTTTCCTCACATTTGGTATATTGTACTGGCTGTTCCCCCGACTTTACAACAGGCCGCTTTACTCTCAGAAAGCCGCCAATTTCCACTTCTGGATCGGAACACTGGGGATCGTTTTTTATACTATTCCAATGTACTGGGCAGGCTGGGTGCAGAGTTCAATGTGGAAAGAATTTACGCAGGAAGGTTTATTGAAATACCCTAATTTCCTTGAAACGGTAACTGCACTCAAACCGCTCTATTTTCTCCGCAGCGTGGGTGGCACCCTATACTTGGTTGGGTTTGTGGTGATGATCTATAACCTGTGGATGACCGCACTCAAAGGCAAGTTGATACCAACCGAAACAGCCAAAGCGATGCCGCTGAATGCGATCTGGCATGCTCCTAAAAGCGAATACTGGCATCGCCGACTGATGGAACGCAAGCCGCTCGCGCTCACCATATTCTCACTGGTAGCCGTGGCGATCGGCGGGATGATCGAAATGATACCGACTTTCCTGGTAGAATCCAATGTACCGACCATCGCCAGCGTGAAACCATACACGCCGCTTGAATTGCAGGGAAGGGACATTTACGTTCGAGAAGGCTGTTATGTGTGCCATACCCAGATGATCCGCCCCTTCCGTTCCGAAATAGAACGCTTTGGGGAGTATTCCAAATCGGGCGAGTTTGTATATGACCACCCTCACCAGTGGGGTTCCAAACGCACTGGACCGGACTTGCACCGCATAGGCGGCAAATACCCCGATTCCTGGCATTACAATCACATGGAAGACCCTACCAGCATGTCGCCGGGCTCTATTATGCCGCGTTACGGGTGGCTTTTGGAAAACGACCTGGACACCAGCACGACGAAGGCCAAGATAGAGGCGATGCAAACCCTGGGCGTGCCTTATGCAAAAGGCTTTGAAAATGAAGCCAATGCAGATTTAGTTGAGCAGGAAAAGGCCATTCAGGCCAGATTGAAACAAAGCGGCATCAAAACCGCTGCCAACAAAGAAATCATCGCCCTGATTGCCTACATGCAAAGAATGGGAACCGATATCAAACAAAAGAATTAGAATGCATTTAGAGGTCAGTGGGTCATTCCGTTCCATCGCGGCTCATTCCCCGTTCCACGGCGGCTCATTCACTCATTCACTCATTCAGTCATTCAAATTTGACTCCCCATGAAATTCCGTAATTACCTTGAAACCATTGCGGGCGTAGGCATTTACCCCCTCATATCGCTGATCATATTCTTTGTGTTCTTCATCGGTCTGCTCATTTATGTGATGAGACTTGATAAGAAATCGCTGGACCATATGCGCGGCATTCCTTTGAACGACGGGATCGTTCGAAAAGGGCTGCTGTCCATTGCTTTGCTCGTATTTCTCGCATTGCCTTCCTATGCCCAAACCCCGGCCGAAACCAGGGCAGTTACCGGGCTCGACCTCATTCTGTATGCTGTCCTCGCGGTGATGCTCTTTATTATCATTCAGCTTGCCATACTACTCGGCTCGGCAATGCAGCTTTTGAACAAAACCGCTACAAAGGAAGAAAAAGAGCCTAAACACATTTTCAGTCGCCATTGGTGGCGCGCATTCAGGGGCATTAGCGTCGAGCTGCGTGACGAACAGAAAATCCTGATCGAGGGGCACGATTATGACGGCATTCAGGAGCTCGATAACCGTATGCCGCCCTGGCTTCAATCCCTTTTTTATGCAACTATCTTGTTTGCAGCAGTTTACTCAGCATATTATTTCGGTGGGTTCGGGGATATGCAGCTTGCAGAGCTAGATAAGGAAATCGCAACGGCCGAAGTGGAAAAGAAGGCTTACATGGAGCAGGTCGGGGCGAGTATGGATGAGAATTCGGTGACATTGCTGACGGAAAAAGCGGGTATTGATCAAGGCAAAAAGATATTCCAGGAGAAATGCACGGCATGCCATGGGGCCGAAGGCGGCGGCTCGGTAGGGCCCAACCTTACAGACGATTACTGGCTGCACGGGGCGGGCATTCAAAACCTTTTCAAAGTCATCAAATATGGTGTACCGGAAAAAGGGATGATTTCCTGGGAGAAACAACTTTCCCCCACTGACATTCAAAAGGTAGCAAGTTTTGTGGTATCTCTGAAAGGTACCAAACCAGCCAATGCGAAAGAACCGCAGGGTGAAATAGCAGGCGACCAACTCACAGCAGTGAATAAGCCATAAGTGTCATGAACACCGCTCCAACAACCAATATCAACCGACAGCCAAAGTCCGAAACGCGGCCGCTTTATCCACAGCGACCTTCCGGAAAGTGGCATAACCGGCGTGTTGTGTTCAGCATCATCGTATTAACCCTCCTTTTTATCACACCATTTCTCAGGATCGGCGGGCAGCCGCTGGTCCTGCTGAATGTGCTGGAAAGAAAATTCATCATCTTCGGAATCTTCATCGGCCCGCAGGACTACTGGCTTTTTGGGCTGACCATGCTTTCATTTTTTGTTTTCATTGTGCTTTTCACGACCGTTTTCGGGCGGTTATGGTGTGGCTGGGCTTGTCCTCAAACCGTTTTTATGGAAATGGTGTTCCGCAAGATCGAATATGCCATTGAAGGCGATGCAGGCAAGCAGAAGCTTCTCGACAAAGCACGCTGGACATCCGAGAAGATCCTGAAAAAGACATTCAAGAATGCTGTTTTTATATTGATATCCTTTGTCATCGCCAACCTACTCCTGGCCTATGTGGTCGGTACGGACGCGTTATTCCAGCTGATCAGCGAGCCGCTTGCGGAGCATGCACCTCTTTTTACGGGCATCGTTCTGTTCACCGGTGTTTTCTATTTCAATTTTGCATGGCTACGCGAGCAGGCGTGCACAGTGGTATGCCCATACGGACGCCTGCAAAGCGTGCTGCTCGACCGGAACTCCATTAACGTGGCCTACGATTATGAACGGGGCGAGCCCAGGGGCAAACTGCACAAGGACCAGTTGCGGACCGAAGGCGATTGCATTAGCTGCTTTCAATGTGTGGCCGTATGCCCAACGGGTATCGACATCCGGAACGGAACCCAAATGGAATGTGTGAATTGTACCGCCTGCATCGACGCGTGTGATCACATCATGGAAAAGGTCGGTTTTGAGAAAGGCTTGATCCGCTACACCTCCGAAAATGTGATCGCAAAGAAAACCGCCCGCCTTCTTACACCTCGGACGTGGGGTTACGCGGCGGTGCTATTGCTCTTATGGTCGGCGCTCGGCTTCATTGTCGCCACGCGAAACGATACGCAGACGACGCTTTTCCGTGCGCCAGGTAGCCGGTACATCGAGCAGGCCGACGGGTCAATCGGCAATTTGTATACTTTCAAAATTTTCAATAAAACCAATCGCATCGTCAGCCCGGATATTCGGCTCGACACTCCGAAGGGCAGACTGATCTTCGCCGGTTCATCCCATCTCACACTCGACGCTGCCGGACTGACCGAAGGGACCGTTTTGATTTTAATACCAAAATCAGAACTAAAAAAGAGAAAAACAGCACTCAAACTATCTGTCTACCAGCGCAATCAAAAACTGGAAGAGATTGAAACCACATTCATTGCGCCGGAAGAGTAATGCATTGCTTCAAACAAATATCAATATCATGAAAATAAACTGGGGAGCCGGAATTGCCGTTTTGTACGTCGGCTTTGTTGCCATGATCCTTTTGCTCGTCGGCATGAGCGCCGGACAGAAAATCGATATGGTTACAGACCACTATTATGAGGAAGAACTGAAATTTCAGGACAAGATCGATCAGGTAAAACGTACCTCGGAACTTGCCGAACCCGTTACCTGGGATGTGGCAGAAAGCGGCTTGCAGATTCATTTTCCCAAAACATTGGCCGACTCGCTCATCACCGGGCATATCCTGTTCTATTGCCCTTCCGACGACCGCAACGACCGTAAATTCGCCATTGATCTGGTCAATGGGGGCCAGACATTGCCTTATACGCAAATTCCCGGCGGAAGATATAAGATCCAGATCGATTGGAAAGTCGGCCAGTTGGCTTATTGGAATGAAGGTGTAATATTAATCGGCGGTCTGCAAAAGAAATGACCACTGCCCTACCCTATCTGGCGTTGTCGATGGGACTGATCAGCAGTATCCATTGCATAGGCATGTGCGGGCCTATTGCGCTCGCATTGCCCGTAAGGACCGAAAGTAAATGGCGACGGCTTGCCGGGTCGCTTACTTATAATTCCGGCAGGACATTCACTTACGGATGCCTCGGCATGATCGTCGGGACAATCGGGACTTCACTCTCCTGGCTGGGCTTTTTGCGATATGGGTCCATTCTGATCGGCGGGTTAATGCTGGCTTCTGTGCTGTGGCCCGCCGCCGTAACCCGTCACATGCATTTCCCGGCCCTATGGACTCAAATGGTCAGTGGTATTAAACAAAGAATGGGAAAAGCACTAAAGCGAGGAAACGTGTCCGGAACCCTGGTACTCGGTATGCTGAATGGATTGATTCCCTGCGGATTGGTGTATATGGCACTTGTAAGTTCGGTGGCTACCGGCAGTGTTGTGGGCGGCGGAATATTCATGCTGCTCTTCGGCTTGGGCACCATTCCGGCGATGGCGGGAATAGGGCTGGCGGGGCAACTGCTTACACCTGCATTGAGAACGCGTTTCAGAAAGCTTACCCCGGTGTTGATCGCCGTTGCGGGTATCTGGCTCATAGCCAGAGGGATTGTCGCCCCACATCATGACAAAGCCGAAATGCAGACGACGATCACCATGTGCAGATAGCATTTCAATATTCATCATTTACATCAAAACTTTCACCATGGACAAGGACTTGCTGTTCAAATACAATATTCCCGGGCCGCGGTACACCAGCTACCCCACCGTCCCCTATTGGCAACAATCACCTCCCACATCCAAAAAATGGCAGGAGCTTGTGCAGCATGCATTTTCTGTTTCAAATGACAAAGAAGGGATCAGCCTGTACATCCATTTGCCGTTTTGCGAAAGCCTTTGCACCTATTGCGGCTGCAACACGCGCATTACCATCAACCATGCAGTCGAACATCCCTATATCGATGCTGTTTTGAAAG
This sequence comes from Dyadobacter sp. MSC1_007, assembly GCF_023667495.1. GTDB lineage: Bacteria > Bacteroidota > Bacteroidia > Cytophagales > Spirosomataceae > Dyadobacter. Next base: position 94,230 of record NZ_JAMOZL010000012.1, on the reverse strand, counting down.
AGTGGGATATGTATTGCCAGCTTTTCGGGGAGGCCAGGCCTGTTATCCGTGAGCTGCATCTAGGCGGCGGCACACCCACTTTTTTCAGTCCGGAAAATCTTACAAGACTGGTTAGCGGCATTATCGACAAATCCACTGTCCATCCCGATGCCCGTTTCGGGTTTGAAGCCCATCCGGGCAACACGACCGATGCGCATTTGCAGGCGCTGTACGAGGTAGGTTTCCGGCGCATCAGCATTGGGGTGCAGGATTTCAACCCTATTGTGCTCGCGATGATCAACCGGCATCAGACTTACGAACAGGTAGCTCACCTGACGCACAAGGCCCGCGAAATAGGTTACACTTCCGTCAACTACGACATCGTGTACGGGTTACCGCAACAAAAGGCCTGCTACATGATGCAGACCATGCTGCGTGTGATCCAGTTGAAACCCGACCGGATCGCTTTTTACAGCTACGCCCACGTGCCCTGGCTGAAACCAGGTCAACGCAACTATACCGAAAACGATCTTCCAGACGCGGATAAGAAAATGGCCATCTACGAAACCGGCCGCAATGCACTGGAACTGGCAGGTTACCACGACATTGGTATGGACCATTTTGCATTGGAAACCGATGAATTGTTCAAAGCAAGCGCGGAGGAGCGGCTGCACCGTAATTTCATGGGCTATACCGACACCCGCACGCAACTCCTGATCGGGTTGGGCGCTTCGGCTATCAGCGACTCCTGGGACGGCTATGTGCAGAACGAAAAGAAAGTGGAGGATTACTATAAAAAGATCAGAGCGGGCGAGTTGCCTTTTTTCCGGGGACATGAGCTGAACCGCAGCGACCTGGTGCTTCACCAACATATTCTCCGGCTCATGACGACCTTCGAAACCTCCTGGGCGTCAGCATCGGAAGTATGCCTGGAAGTATTTGAGGCCATCGATCGTCTTGCCGAAATGGAGCTGGACGAGCTCGTCGAATTGGAGCCATTCCGACTGAAAATCACGGAAAAAGGAAAAGCATTTGTCCGGAATGTATGCATGGCTTTCGACGCGCGTTTATGGGCAGAAGTCCCTCAAACGAGCCTTTTCAGCCATACAGTTTAAAAATAAACCCTTGCGGTCTTCACCTATCTCTGCTACCTTGGCATGTTTGATACAGACATTTTAATACAGACGCAGGTGATGACACGGCATATTGAAATGCTGGATGCCTTGTTCAAGCATGCGACCGAGGGGATCGTGGTCGTGGACAGGCAGGCTAGCATTGTGATGTTAAATCCCAAGGCCCGGGAGTTGTTTGGTTATAAAGACCAGGAACTGATCGGAAAGAAGATCGAAACGCTGATCCCGAAACGGTACACCGGCAACCACGTTGGTTACCGTGACGGCTACCTGCAAGCGCCCCATGCGCGCGGAATGGGACATGCGATGGATCTATTCGCACGCCGGATCGATGGCAGCGAGTTTCCTGTCGAGGTCAGTTTAAGTCCGTTTAAAACCAGCGATGGTGAGTTTGTCGTGAGTTTTGTAATCGACATTACCGAACGGAAAAAGCAGGAAAACCGCATCATCGAAGCGAACCTTGAGATACAAAAACTGAATGCGGAACTGGAAGAACGCGTGCAGCAACGGACAGAAGAACTGGCGGCGGCGATCCGGCGGATTGAACAGTCGCAGGAAGAGGTGATCAGGGCATTGAAAAAGGAGCGGGAACTGAACAATATGAAAAGCCAATTCGTGACGATCGCCTCCCACGAGTTTCGGACGCCGCTTGCTACCATCCTCTCTTCGGCGTCGCTTATCGGCCGGTACGCCCGCACTGAGGATGAGGAAAAACGTCAGAAGCACGTCCAGCGCATCAAATCCACTGTGAGCAACCTGACCGAGATCCTCAACGATTTCCTCTCGATAGGCAAGCTCGAAGAAGGGCGTGTGCATTGCGTGCCGGTACTGACCGACCTACCCGAATTTTGCCGGAACCTGATCGAGGAAATCAAGGGATTGTGCAAGGAAGGACAGCAGATCATTTTCGATTATGAAGGCGAAACCAATGCATGGATTGACAAACAGCTACTGCGGAATGTCCTTTTTAACCTGCTTTCGAACGCCATCAAATACTCGGATAACGACAAATCGATCTTTTTAAGGCTGAAAACCAGCCCCGGGCACATTGGTATCGAGGTTGAGGACCAGGGTATAGGCATTCCGGAACAGGATCAAGCCCACATATTCGACCGGTTTTTCAGGGCACACAATGCGGGAAACGCACAAGGGACAGGCCTTGGATTAAATATCGTGCAGAATTATATTAACCTCATGGGGGGCACTGTGAAGTTCCATAGCGAAGCAGGCAGAGGTACAACCTTCGTTGTAGACCTGCCCAATCCGGAGCTCTCTCAAACCAGACCAGAACTATAAAGCAACCGGACAGACGTGGAGACGAGAAAGATACTATTGATCGAAGACAATCCCGAGATGCGGGAAAACACGACGGAAATACTGGAACTGGCCAACTACGAGGTCGTTACGGCCCGCAACGGCAAGGAAGGCGTGCAACAGGCCGGCCTGACAATCCCAGACCTCATTATTTGCGACATTATGATGCCCGAACTGGACGGTTACGGCGTGTTGCACATGCTTGGCAAAGATGAGCGTACGGCTTCTATTCCCTTTATTTTCCTGACCGCAAAGGCAGAAAAAGACGATTACCGCAAAGGCATGACCATGGGCGCGGACGATTACCTTACCAAGCCCTACGACGATGTCGAGCTACTCAATGCAGTCGAAATGCGTCTTAAAAAGAGTGACCGCCTCAAACGCCAGTTCGAACGTTCGGCCGATGGCCTTGACCAGTTCATTAAAGAAGCTCAGACCTTCGACCCGATCATGAAACTGGCGGAAGACAAGAAAGTAAAGCTGCTTCGCAAAAAAGAGACAATTTATACTGAAGGCAGTTTCCCATCACACGTTTTTTTCCTGCAAAAGGGCAAGGTAAAAGCTTATAAGGCCAATGAGAATGGCAAAGAATACATTACCGACCTTCATAAGGAGGGGGATTTCTTTGGCTACCTGGACTTGCTGCAAGGAGAACCTTATGAAGAGACTGCCATCGCATTGGAAAAATCGGAGGTGGCGATGATCCCGAAAGACGATTTTTTTAACCTGCTGCAAGGCAACCGCGAAGTAGCGTCGAAATTTATCCGGATGTTGTCCAATGAGATCAAGGACCGAGAGGAGCGGCTGTTACAGCTGGCCTATAACTCTGTACGTAAGCGGGTAGCGCAGGCGCTCGTCATGCTGGTGCAGCGCTACCAGGAAGACCGCTCGAAGCCGTTTTCGATGGCTGTTACGAGGGAAGACATTGCTTCAATGGTCGGCACTGCAACCGAAACGGTGATCAGGACGCTTTCCGACTTCAAGGACGAACGCCTTGTCGACATGAAGGGGAGCCTGATCACCGTTCTTGAATATGAAAAACTGGTCCGTATGCGGAATTAAATCCGGGCCAGTTCCATTTCCATGGCGCCGAGTTGCGCCATCATTTCCTCGCGGTAGGCTGCTGTCTGGTTCGTAATTTCCGGGACCAGGTGTTTGTAGTACAGGATCCCTTCGGACAGGTTTTCCTTGAATTTGGTGAAATACTTCGCCTTCTTTTCATTCAAAACGGCCGCATGCTTTTCCATGTCTCTTTTTAGATAATCCACATAAAGATTCAGCTCGTTGATGAACATATTTGGCCGGACGGTTTTGGCCAGTAGATCAACCTGCCCGTAAATATGCCCTACCATCTCATCCAGCGAATAAATGCCCGAAAACCAGGCCAGATTGGGCCCCGGGCAGATCGCCACCGCCTTGTTTTCCCTAGGTTTAACCAGATTATTTTTGATCAATGCAGCCGTACTCAGTCCGTCGCACAAACATAGTTTTTCAGTAACGGCTTCTATTTGCCTATCCAGGTTGGCGGGGCGCGGTTCGAGCGATGACAGCTGTTTGATCTTCAATTGCTGGTACTGGCGCGAAGCCGTACAAATCGGTTCGGCGGTGAATTCAGTATTGGAAACCAGGTAACGCTTGTTGCACGGACTGCCCGGGCGCCCCTTCGCAATCCGTTCCAGACGTTGCTTTTCGGCAGTGCTGCTTTTGAAATTGTTAAACAAAACACCCAGCGGCGACGAGTCGCTTACATAGTAGGCATCGCTGCTGGCATTGGCAAGTTCGTGTAAGGTATCGTCGTCGACATTCGTGACTTCGGGCACCAGCAGGAATGGACTGCCCCACCCTGTGGCTTCGAGCCCGTAATGGTCAAGCAGAAAGCTGTTTTCAGCCGCAGTGCCAATCCCGCCCTGAACGGTAATGCGCGTTGCGGGTGCATTTTTTAATAAAATACCTTTATTTTCCAGCGCAACACTGTACATGGTCATTAATTCGCTGAACATTTCGTCCCTTCTGCGCTTAAACTCTTCCAGAACGGGCCCAAGCAGATTGCCTTCGGTGGCGAATGCGTGCCCGCCGCAATTCAGCCCCGATTCTATCCTGAACTCGGAGACCCATATTCCTTTTTTCGCAAGAAACTTGGCCTGCACCAATGCGGAACGGTAGTCGCTAACCTTTAAAATCACCTTTTTACGCAGGGTACCATTGCTATCCGGGTAAAAGTCCGGGAAGTTTTCCAGATAACTGTACAAGCGCGGGTTCATTCCTGCCGACATGATGATCGACGATGACAGCTTGCTCAACGCAAAGCCCCTCAGAGCGGCCAAGGCGTCGGAGTAAATATCCCCCGACACATTACCGGCTGCGTCCAAATTCATTTTATCGACTTTGGACATGATGTTCACATCGATCGCGCCCGGCACAATGCTATCACGCAATGCCTGCTCTTCCCGCATTTTTTCAACACCACCTGGCATATTCAGCATCGCTTCGTAGCGTTGCTTTATTGGGGATTTGGGCGGTAAAAGGCGAAAATAGCGGGCAATATCGTTGTCTTCTCCAAAAGGCTGCTGCTGCAATTCATGGAAGGATTTCTGGATAATTTCGTGGATGAGATCCAGGTAAGCCGTGATCCTTTTGGCGCGGTAATCCGCGTCTTTTTTGGTGATGGGCGTGTAGGTTTCCCCACGCATGCGCATATAATGCGCCCGCATGCGCTCAATCAGTTCGTCGTCGACAATGGACGCTACCGAGGAAATGCCATATTTGGCAACTTTAACAGGTGTATCGATGGAATATCCCAGGCCAAGGACCGGAATATGAAAAGTATGCTGCATAATGGTATGAATGAGGTTGACTTATTCATCCAAAATTACCGCGCTGCAACAGCTTAAAAACTGATATACCTTAGCCCGTATAGTGAGAAAGGTCATAACCAGGAGTACCTATTTTTTCTTTTGCTTAGATGCCGCGGCCAGCTCGTTTTCCTGCACACGAAATGCCACAATCCTTTTAATGAGGTCGACCGGCAATGGGTCCTTGTCGGGCATTTGTATCGCCGATTTACTCACTTTGTATTTGGCAAGATCGGTTTTGAATTCGCTGAGCAAGGCCTCGCTGAATGGATATGACAGCGAAATGTGGCTCGTGGCGCCGGAATAATAAACCAGGAAACCGAAATGCTTGTATGCGGGGATCTGGTAGCTGATCACTTCCTCCGCATCCGGGGCCACTGCACGGATCGCGTCCCTCACGGCTTGCAACCGTGCTTTTTTATCACCTTCAAATGTATTTTGGTATTCGTCTACCGATTTAAAATCTGTTTTAGCCATGACCCGGTTTGTTTAATGAAAAGGGGATTACCCTTCAAAAGGCGTTTGCTATTTCAATTTAACTGCATGGTTTGCATTATTTAAGTAACCTGTTTAATATTTAAAAGATATTATATAAATTGTTAAATAATTCCACTTCAATTAACCTTCAACATCAGCAAACTAGGCTATGAAAAAACTTTCCCTGTTTTTTTTATTTCAAATAATATTGCTGCTTCCCGGCTGTAAAAAGGATAAGGATATTATTAATCCGGAAATGGCCAAAAGTAACGACCAGCTTATCAGGTCTATTCTCGTAAAAGGCGCAAAAAGTGTTACACTTGATACTACTCAGCGCAACATCCAGATCGTATTGCCCGAGAGTTTCACAAGTGACATCATTGATCTTGAACTGAGTATGGTTAAGGGTGCAGAGTTGGCCAAGCCTTCTTATGCCACCCTATACGAAGGCAATCACGTCAGATACAATTTTAAAGGGAGAGCGCCGGAAGAATTTACAATAGCGCGGCAGGTGAAAAATAATACTTTGGGGAGAAGCTACCGGGTATTTATCATCCATGAAGGGCCTCTTACTGCGGAATTTACGTCCGAATTCGCCACAGCAAATTTCGGGAGTGAGTTCATTTCCGGCGAGATAGCCATAAGGTTTGAATCCGGAATGGGTTCTTATCCAGCAATACCAAACGGGGGCTCAAAGTTTGTAGCGACGCTGGAAAATAAGGGTAAGAAAATCAATGTCACCTCCGATTACTACGGCCAGAGTCTGTACTTTCAAAAAATTAATCCATTGCTGGATACCGACGACAATGAAGTGAGCCTTGTTTATGGCGAGAAAACCTTCCGTTTTCCGACAAAGCAAAAAATAAAAAAGGGCCGGGCGGGCATTTTTTTCGCGTACGAGTATCTGTTGTTCAAAGCATTTCCAAAGGGTAAAACAGTTTTCTTTAGTGGGGGGATTTTTGTCGATTCAAAAAAATACAAAGTTAAAATTGAAAACGACAGGATACCTTCGCCGTTAACATTTCAGGCAACCCCTAAACATGTGGGTTCTCTCACACTGCAGTTTCCGGAGTCGTTACCTGATGACCATTATCTTGCAAGTATCTATGAAGACGACAGCCTGATCGGAAAATCCCCCATTGTAATTGCAAAAGATTCATTACAAAGAGCAATCGGGCAAATGTGGACGCAGCCAGCCGTGGGTTCTTCTTTTTCGGTTGTGTTTCAAAATGACCCTATCAAAATTGCGAAAGGCAAAATATTGTACACAAATCTATTTCCCGTAATGGTCGAGGGCACTAATTTCCCTTTTGACACTACAAAAGTGTTACCCGAGCTGGAACTGCGGAATGCAGGATACAGCAGGTCGTTAAAAGCCGTCACGAAGGGAGATCCCAGTTACGGCGACGGTGTCTTTCGGCTCTACTACGGCGCATATACCATTCCGGCAGATGTGCCAATCGGAAAGTATGAGGCCAGGCTGGTCCATGGAAAAAATCAATATTCATTACCTTATTGGAGCCTCATTGAAGTGCATTAGCCATGAAAAAACTTTCCTTCTATCTATTATTACAAATCATATTGCTGCTTCCCGGCTGTAAAAAGGATAAGGAAGTCGCTCCGAAAGTGATCGAAGTCAAAGACAAATTTGTCGAAGCCATTAAGGTCAACGGTGCCAAAGAAGCCAGGCTGGATACCAGCAAGAACATTATCCAGATCGTCCTTCCGGAGAGCTTCAAAGATGATATTCTGGACATTGAACTCAGCCTCTCGGCTGGTACAGAGCTTTACATTCCGCAGGATCTGACCCGCTACACGAAAAATCACGTCCGTTACGAGTTTAAGGCCGCTTATCCGGAGACATTCATAGTCCAAAAAACGGACCCGGCAAAGCCTGGCGTCAAATATTACACGGTATATGTACAACATGAAGGACCGCTCACGGCCGAGTTAAAGTCAGAATTCAGTTTGACTTCATCCGTCAACGATATCGCAGGTTCAGTTTCTTTCAAATTTAAATCGGGGATTGGTTCTATCCCTGAGGTGCCCGACGGAAAAACAGTGTTTGCCGGTTCGCTAACCGACCCCGCCCGCAACCTTACCAGCGTTGGTGAATGTTACGAATCTTACCTGAATATCCCTAAAATAACACCATTCCTGGAATCGGAAAACGCAGTTTTAAGCATTTCATATAACGAAAAGAAATTCGAATTTCCGGGAAAACAAAAGATCAACAGAATAAAACCAGGTGTGAGAACGGCCCCGGATTACCACCTTTTCAGGGCCTTACCCAGAGAACAGGCCATATTCACTGGTGGGGTCTTCCTTCCATCCAAACATTACAAAATCAATGTTTCCAACGACAGGATGACGACACCGAGGGTGTTAGAGGCCAAATTCAGAGATTACGGAAGTCTAGCGGTAAATTTTCCGGATAATATGCCCGATGACCATTACCTCTTTAACATTTATGAAGAGAACGATCTCATCGGAAAAATGCTTGGCACGGTATCAGCCGACTCTGCGAAAAAATCGTTCTGCAACATCTGGACCACGTTTTATGAATGCCCCACTTTCGATGTCCCTTACCAGACGGAACGGGTCCGGCTATCCAAAGGTCAGACTTTCTATGCTATGCCGTTTCCTGGCATTCTGGAATGGCGTTACGGGGCCGGAGTCGACAAATCGAAGCCCCTACCCGATCTTGAACTGAAATCCGGCGATCAGGTGATCGTCATGAAACCAGCAGTACGTGCAGACTGGTGCTATGGTGATGGAACGGTTTATGCCTACTATGGGGAATATAAGATGCCTGCGAATGCTCCGTCCGGCAAGTATGAAGCGAGATTTATATTTGCGAAGAACGAGCGCTCACTTCCGTTTTGGAGTCTCGTCGAAATCCAATAAATTGTGTTAAGTTCAAATTATTTAATTTTTTTAATTTGTCAAGATTTAGCTACAAAAATATCACCCCTCACCAATAGGTCAGGAAACGATCTTTCCTGGTATCCAATAGTCAACATTAAAAAAACCCCTGGCAAAATGCCAGGGGCTTTCAATTTTTAAGCACCCATTTTACTTATGAAAGTAAACGTTTCCTTGTTCAGGCAAGGATGATTGTTCCTGTATTTAGCTAAACATGTTTTTAACTTTTTACTTAAACAACCCTCCAAAACACTACGACACGAGAAGCTAGCATAACGCTGCAAAGATCTTGTAAAAAAAGGCCAGGCACCACCTAATTAATGGGATAGTTTGTAAATGAAGTGTATTTATGACATAAATGTAGTGATTCAAACAATGCGCTGGTCACATTCTGGGAATCAAATTCCAAAGTTCTTTTTTTCATGGCTGACAAATGTATATTTCTCCTGCGACAATGCTCGTTTAAATATGGGTTTAAAGTAATCTTATATATCGATTTATCTAAAATAATTTCGCTGAACTGTGCATTAATTTCGACCAATACCTATATTATTGCAGACGAATGAAAATAGTACGGAAGTTAAGCGCTGAGTATGTTATCTCCCGGTAGGTTGCGGTGTATAATTGTAGATGATGAGGCCGATGCGCGCCATTTGACAGAAAAATACGTTTCGAAAATTCCTTTTCTGGAATTAATTGGCATCGCCGAAAATGCAGCCGATGCCCTTTTCCTCATACGTAGCAAGCAGCCCGATGTGGTGTTTCTAGACATCGAAATGCCCGAAATGACCGGTTTTGAGCTATTAAAGCTACTTCCGTCCGCCCGACCGGCCATTATCATGATTACCGCGGATCCGTCGTATGCCCTCGAAGGCTATGAGCAGGGGGTTACCGATTATCTGATGAAACCTGTTTCTTTTACGCGCTTCCTCAAAGCCGTTAACAAGGTGGACATTGCCCTCACGAGCAAACAATTCCATATGCAACAGGAAATACCACCCGCTCAATTGCCTGTAATGACGCCTAAAACCAGCCAAACGGACTTTTTTCTGGCGCAAAATGATTTCCTTTTATTGAAAGAGAATAAGAAACTCATTAAAGTAGCACCGAGTGAAATTCATTTTATTGAAAGCATGCGCGATTACCTTAAATTATATTGGTCGGACCGTGTTGCGATCATCCATATGACGATGGCAAAGCTCGAAGAAGCGCTACCCCCAACTCAGTTCCTGCGCGTCAACCGGTCCTATATTGTTAACAAAAAGGTAATACGGGAAATTGAGGGTAATGAAATAACCACCAATAGCGGCAGGAAAATTCCTATTGGCGTCACTTACCGTGCAAATGTGCTGGCCGCCCTTCAAAAGAACAGAATCTGACGGTTTATGGACTTGAATGTCTTCTTCTCTTCCGGAAACAGGACAAAAAAAATTGTACGGCTTATATATCATGTGCTCACCTGGATGGCCATTTGGTCTATTATCAGATACTTTGCCGTACCATCCCTTACCAAGGATAACGTACAAGTTGTGGAACATGCATCGGTGGTGGTGTTTATTCAGTGCCTCATGATGTTCTATTTCCTGGGATACGTAATTTTTCCAAGGTTTCTTTATACAAAAAGAATCCCATTACTAATCATTTCGGTTCTTGGCGTTTTTCAAATACTCCACATCAGCAATTACCTTGAATTTGAATATCTGTCGAAAATCAGCGATGCGAATATCAAGGGTACGTCCTTTTACGTAACCCGCGTCTGGAACGATTACCTGAGCCGGTACAGCTGGCCCGAATGCTTCATCAATTTAAAACTTGCCTATTTCAATTATGCATGGAGCCTTTTTTACGCAATTCCCATACTTGCTATTAAAGTAATGAGAGATATTATCATTTCAAGAACGCGAAACCTGCGGCTCGAACGTGATAGGCTCCAACTCGAAAAGGCGAATCTGGACCTGCACACCAGAAGTTTGCAATTGCAGAAAGACAATCTGGACCTCGAACTCAGTTTCCTGAAGTCACAGATTAATCCGCATTTTCTTTTTAATACACTTAACGCCATTTATACCAGAGCGGTCGACGTGGACGACCAGGCGGCCGACCTAGTACTAAAACTTGCCGATCTGATGCGGTACAGCCTGTACGAATCGAGCAAGGAAAAAGTGCCGCTTGCCAGCGAAATTGAGTACATTGAAAACTATCTTGACCTGGAAAAGGCGCGGTTTGGTGAAAAGGTTAATATTCATCTTCACCGGGAAGGCCCACTGTCAGACTGTCTCATTGCCCCGTTGTTGCTGGTTTCCTTTGTAGAAAACGCATTCAAGCACGGGCCGGGAAAGAGTAAGTTGGAGTCGTACGTCTTCATTTCGGTGGTATTGAATGGCCCTGAGCTTCATTTTTCCGTAAAAAACGGTCTTCCTGCGTCATCACCGTTAACCCCGGCCACGCAAGGAAATGTTGGGGGTTTTGGTCTGGCGAACACCGTTAAGCGGCTTCGACTGCTCTATCCGGAAAGACATCAGTTGTCTATCCGGCAAAGTGAAACCGAATTCAGTGTGGACCTTGTGATCGATCTCGACGCAACAGGTATCCAGGCTGCCGATCAGGCATATAATTGACATTGGCGCCGGAGATGCATTCATTTTTTAATTGTTGATCAAGTCCTAATGAAGCATATTTTAATTGTTGAAGACTATCAGATCATCAGATTAGCCATCAAAATCCTGGTGCAGGAACTGTTCCCGGAAGTAAGCGTTCGCGAAGTGAGCACATTCAGCTCATTGCTCGATGAAGTGGCCAACCAACCGGCAGACCTTATCATATTGGATATACAAATCCCTCAGGGCGAGGGTTTTGATATGATCGAACGGATTCGAACCGTGCAGAAAAATGCGCCAATCCTCATCTTTTCGGCGCTGGAAGAAAGGCTATATGGTATTCACTACCTACGCGCAGGTGCCAATGGGTTTGTTTCGAAAAATTCGGGGACTGAAGAGCTCGGAAAGGCAATTGTGGATGTCATGGAGACTGGCAGGTATGTAAGCCCCCGCATTAGAACTGAGTTGCTCAACCAGCTCGGTAACAACAATTATGAGGCTGATAACCCCCTGCTCAATCTCTCGCAAAGGGAAATTACCATTATGGATATGCTGATCGAAGGAATGTGGGTCAAAGAAATCGCTTCGAGACTGGATGTTACCGAAAGTTCGGTGAGCACTTACAAAGCACGTCTTTTCGAAAAACTTGACGTATCGACGCTTGTTGAAATGTTTCAAAAGGTGCGATATTATAAAGATCAGGACTAGCACCCGAAAAAAGGCACCAATCCTGATCGGCCGATGAAGTGAAATTCAGATCAATGCGCTGCAAATGCGCCTGGCTCGTAACTTCCGGCAACGGTGCGGAATGCGATATTAAAGCGGTTATAAGAATTGATCGCTACGATAGCCATCGTGAGGTCTATAATTTCATCTTCGGTGAAATGTTTGCTGACCAGTTCATACACCTCGTCCGATACCTCACGTCCTTCAAGCGCCGTTACAGATTCTGCATAAGCGAATGCTGCCCTTTCACGGTCGGTATAGAAGGGTGCCTCGCGCCAGCCATTCAGCAGATATAACCGTTGCTCGGTTTCGCCGTCAGCGCGCAAATCTTTGGAATGCATATCGAGGCAAAACGCACAGCCATTCAGCTGTGATACTCTTAAATATATGAGGTTCAGCAATCTTTTTTCTACCGGGCATTTGGCAAGATAGCCGCTCAGTCCGTACATCGCTTTCATTACTTTTTGTCCTTTTTCGAGCAAATTGATACGTGGTTCCATTTTTTTATCAGTTTATAAATGATTGATAATTGAATTACACCATAGTGACAACCGCCCTATCCGGAATTGGACAGCACCAGTAAAATATTTTTTTAAAAACTTCAAAAAAGCAGCGCCGGACACACATCCCCACCATTCTTTACAATTACATAACAATTCAGTAACGCCCTGGACAAGTAGGTATAGTTCTTTTGCGCAAATTTTGTTAACCAACAAATATGTTCATGCATAAGAGATTTTTACTCCCCATCTTCCTGACATTGCTGTGCTGCATTACCAACACCGCGATTGTACAGGCCCAGACCACCCAGGCATCGATTGCCGGTGTCATCACCGACGATCAGAACGCCGGACTTCCCGGTGCGACTGTTCAGGTCAAAAACGAATCGACAGGTTTTACGACAGGTACCATCACCAATGCAAAAGGGGAATATAGTTTTAAAGAACTTCCACTAGGCGGCCCCTACACGGTTACAGCAACATTCGTCGGCTTCGGTGAGCAAAAGCAAACCGGGTATATCCTGCACCAGGGCGATGCTGTGAAAGTTAAAATCAATATGAAGGAAGCCGGTCAATCGCTGGAAGTAGTACAGGTTGTTGCTTCGGGTATCAAGAATAAGATCGAAAACCTGGGCGCTTCAACGGCCATTTCAGCCAAAGATATTACCCGCCTGCCTGTCAACGGACGTAATTTCACCTCGCTGATGGATCTTTCCCCGTTGAGCCGCGGCGGTAATATTTCGGGTCAGCTCGGTTCTTCTACCAACTACACAATCGATGGTATGAATGCCAAAAACCCGACTTCTGCGGGTTCAACAACCAGCCGGAGCGGCGCGCCCTATTCGATATCCATCGAGGCGGTTCGGGAGTTCCAGGTGGTAACCAACCAATATGATGTTACTTATGGCCGCAGCGGTGGCGGTACGGTGAGTGCGGTGACCAAATCAGGTACCAATCAATTGAGCGGTAGCGCATTCAACTACACCCGCGCCGACTGGTTGGCCAGCCAGTACGACATCCGCGGCAACAAGCAAAACAATAAATTTTCTACCAACCAGTTTGGCTTTTCGCTGGGCGGCCCTATTCTGAAAGATAAACTGCACTTTTTTGTGGCATGGGACCACCAGACGGACACGCGCCCGCTCATAATCGCAGACGTGCTCGGGCCTGTGGACGAAAACCGCTTCAATGTGACCCGCACAACCCTTGATAAATTTGTCGACATAGCACGCACCAAATACGGGGTCGCCAACACGCCGCAGTTTGGTTCATTCGACAAAGGAAGGGGTTCCGACGCTGCATTTGCCCGCATCGATTGGCAGATCAACAACAAAAACCTGCTCACGATCCGCAATAATTACACCAATGACCGCAACAAATTAGGTCTTGCCGACAACACGTCGATCAACATTTACGAATCCTATGGTAACGATTTCAACGTCGACAACAGCTTACTCGCCTCCCTTCGGTCTTCTCTCAATTCAAAACTGACGAATGAGCTGAAAGTCCAGCATTTGTATACCCGCCAGAAAAGTGCCCCGGGCGACCAACTTCCCCCGGCCAACATTCCAAGGGCAATCGTTGAGAACGTTACTTCCACTTTGAGTGATAACTCGACCCGCTCGACCAATATCCAGATGGGTGGTCACCGGTTCGCACAGGAGCGGTTCACGAACAACGTGATCCAACTCGTCGATAACGTTTATTACAACACGAATAAGGTCGAATATACATTTGGTATAGACCTGATGTACACACGCTCGCACTCGACTTATGGCAGTGAGGTGAACGGGCGCTTCCATTATACGGTGGACGCTGCTGCAAACAAAACTGCATTGGACCAGTTCCAGGACCTGAAACCTTACCGTTACTACCGCGAGGTACCTTTGATGGACGACTGGTCGGTGAAAGGCGGCATTTTGAATGCGGGTTTGTATGGTCAGCTTAAAACGAACCTGGCAACCGGCCTGGACGTGGTGGCGGGCTTGCGCCTGGATTATGCGAATTATCCAAAATCGCCTTTAAACCAAACTTTGTTCGACGAACTGAAAATACGCACAGATCACAAGATCAAATCATTCGTAGTGCAGCCGCGTGTGCAGTTCACCTGGGATGTTAATGATCAGCACAAGGATATCTTCCGCCTGGGAGCCGGCGTTTTTGCTTCCGATATCAATAACTATGTGTTGATCAACAACCTGACATTCGACGGAAAGCACCTGGCTACTGTCGATGTTCGCAGTCCGAACATACCTACACCCGACTTTGCGGCTTACCGGAGCAACTACAACAGCATTCCCAGCCTGGCGCAGTTCCAGGTGCCGACCATTAATACCAACGGTCCGGACGCACGTGTACCGATTATGTACAAAGCCAACGTCTCGTACAGCAAGTACCTGACCGATAAACTGAAAGTGGGCATTGCAGGTTATATGACCCTGGGTCGCAACAATTATATGTACGTAGACCGCAACATGGTTGATGAGCCATTCTTCCGTCTGGCCAATGAAGCTAATCGCGGCGTATATGTGCCTGCGAAGGATATGCCCGCTAACGGTGCCGGCAACTGGTTGTTAGGCCGTAAAACCACGAAGTTCGGGCGTGTACTGGAACTGAATAGTGAAGGCAAGATCAACACATTCTCGTTCGTCGCTGATGCTACTTATCAATATTTCAAAGACGGGGAGATCAAGATGAGCTATACTTACAACGATACCCGCGACAATACGTCGTTCAATGGTAATGTGGCGAACACGGCTACCCTTTCGCTGCCGGTGAAGGATGATCCGCGCGATCTGAGCCTGATGTCGTATTCAGACAATCATTTCCGTCATAAAATCGTGTTTTACGGAACGGCGCCCAGCTTCTGGGGTGTGAACATCGCAGTGCGCTATTCAGGGATCGGCGGAACGCGTTACACCCTCCTTTCCGGTGCGAACAGCAACGCAGACTTCGTAGCGGGCCAAAATGACCTCGCATTTGTATTTGACAGAAATGATCCGAGCGTTCCTGAAAACGTCAGAAAAGGCTTGCAGGCCATTCTTGACAATCCCAACGCCAGCCAGAGCGTAAAGGATTATATTATTAAAAATTCGGGCAAAATCGCTGAACGTAATGGCGGTATCAATGGATTCTACGGGGTGTTCGATTTACGTGCGACGAAGACGTTCAAAATCCACAGAAGCCACAACATAGAAGTCTCAGCCGACCTTTTCAACGTGGCTAACTTCCTCAACAAGGATTGGGGAGCCAACAAATCCCTTGGATCGCAGGCATTGTACGCATTGGGCATCCCCGCGGCAGACGGAAAACCAGCAGTTGCCGGGTTCGACAAAGACGCTCAGAAGTTCGTTTACCGGGTAAATACAGCCGGTGTGGTAACGCCTTCAGGCAACCCATTCCAGTGGCAGATTGGATTGCGGTATAGCTTTTAAGCTGGCTCGCGAATTCAGTTTAGCATATCAATACAAGGATCCCGGCTGCGGAAGTGGCCGGGATTCTTCGTTTTTGTGCCCACATCTCAAACGCCTTTTCATCCATTCCGTCAGCCTATATTGGCAATTCATTCCACTGGTACTCTGTGGATTCAAGATGTAGGGATACTTTTGGGCCATGTTTCACTGACGGAATAAATTTTCCGCTTAAATAAAAAAACAATTAGCCATGAGTACCATTGAAATCGAACAAGACCAGGAAATTTCCCCGATGAGCATTTTACAAATCGGGATGGGTTTCTGGCCTGCAAAAACCCTGCTTACCGCTGTTAAATTGGGCCTTTTTACCGAGCTGGCCGACGGTCCGCTGTTTGCTTCTGAAATTCAGCAAAAACTCGGATTGCACAGCCGGAGTGCATTGGACTTCCTCGACAGCCTTGTTGCATTAGGTCTCATTCAGCGCCAGGGAGTAGGTTTTACAGCCACTTACAGCAATACGGCCGAAACGGCGATGTTCCTCAACCGGAGCGCCCCGGCATACATTGGTGGACTGCTCGAAATGGCCAACGATCGCCTTTATCCTTTCTGGAACAACCTGGAAGAAGCGTTGCGCACAGGAGAACCGCAGAACGAGGTGAAATTAACGGGCAAACCATTATTCGAAGCATTGTACGCTGATCCAGCTAATCTCGAAATTTTCATGGAAGGTATGACCGGCGCGCAAGTCGGTAACTTTATGATGTTGGCAGAGGAATTTGACTTCGGCCCGTATAACACGCTGGTTGACATTGGTGGTGCCAACGGCACATTGTCGACATGCGTGGTTTCCGGCAATCCGCATCTGCAATGCCTGACTGTCGACCTGCCTCCGGTTCAGCCTATCGCAGAAAAAAATATCCGGAAACAAGGCCTTGAAGACAAAATTAAAACAGGCGTACTGGATTTCATGACCCAACAATTCCCGAAAGGCGACGTGATCACGATGGGTAACATCCTGCACGACTGGGACCTTCCCCAGAAAAAAATGTTGATCGCCAAGGCTTATGAAGCGCTTCCGGTAAATGGCGCATTGATCGTGATCGAGAATATCATCGATGACGAGCGTAAAGAAAATGTATTCGGCTTGCTCATGTCGCTGAATATGGCAGTCGAAACAGAAGGTGGCTTCGATTATAGCCACGCTGATTTCCACAAATGGGCCACCGAGGCAGGCTTCCGCAACACCACTAAACTGCCTCTGACCGGCCCTGCAAGTGCTGTAATTGCTTACAAGTAATAAATAGAATAATTAGCGGTTGAAGGAGCGGTTACTGCTGTTCCTTCAACTGTTTTAGTTTTTCCCAAAAATCGGAAGAATGCCGGGACAGCAACCAATCCCTTTTCGCGTTCGTGGCAGCTTCTATTGACGAAAATCGTTGACCAAAGGGATCACTAAGCGTTGCATTTGCATCATGATTTGCTTGTTCCTCGCTACACTTTTGCATCTTATCAATGATTAAGTTTTACATAAAGAAATTAGATACGAACTGTAATTTTTCCCTGATTGAAAGACCTCAAAAGTATCTTCATCAATTCCCTTTATTACAAATAATTCACGCCAGTTTTTCCTCTCTTTCTCAATCATGATACGATACAACCGGTTTCTGGCAGCTGAGCTACCTTCAACGAAAATGCTTGCATCAGGATAATCACTAAGAAAAAAGGCGATTATCTTGACCACTGTGGATAAAACCATCTCCAAATCCCTATTGTTGCTTTTAACACCTACATCGATCTCATCCTCATCGAAATCTCCCAGTACCAGCATATAAATTCCCGGTATGGGTAGTGGATCGAAAACGACAACTTTTTCGATAGTTTTCATACCAGTGCTTGTGAATCTAAAAATATGACACGAGTCATCAACTCTGAAAGGATAGGAAGACGCATTCATATTTCTTTCGATTCGATCTTTGAGGTTTACTCCTTCAATTAAGCCATCCTTGCCGTCGTCTCGAAATTTACTTTCCAAACGGCGGGTATCAATTATCAAGACTTTCCCACACCAACATTTCATCCTCCCAAACCTGCACCTTATCAAAATAATTTCCTATTGGCTTAAAGCGTTTTTATATTTGATAAAGCCTTGATTTTAAACGCTATCCTATGCCATCTTACCAACTTTCTGTTAATGGGAAACAATACACAGTCGAAGCTGACGCCCAGATGCCGTTGCTGTGGGTGATCCGCGATTTGATCGGCCTTACGGGCACCAAATATGGCTGTGGTATCGCGCAGTGCGGCGCTTGTACGGTGCATTTGAGCGGCGCGCCGGTACGGTCGTGCTCTTTTCCGGTTTCTGCTGTTGCAGATCAGCCGGTAACGACCATTGAGGGTATTTCAAACGATAATTCGCATCCGGTACAGCGGGCATGGATAGCGGAGCAGGTGCCGCAATGCGGTTACTGCCAAAGCGGACAGATCATGTCGGCCATCGCGTTGTTGAAAGATAAACCCAAGCCCACCGACGAAGATATCAATGCAGCCATGAACGGGAATATCTGCCGTTGCGGAACCTATACGCGCATACGCAAGGCCATCAAAACAGCCGCAAACTACACGAACTGACATTCCATGCGAAAACCAATATCCAGACGGGATTTTATACAAAAAACCGCCGCTTCCGGTATCGCGCTCACGCTGGCAGCTTACATGCCGTCCCAGGGAGCCCGCGCGGTCATTGCTATGCAACCCGGAACAGCAGCTGCTGAAAACGGGACGGAACTCATGTCGTGGATTTCGATTGACCAGTCAGGAAAGGTAACGTTGATGTGCAACCGTTCGGAAATGGGCCAGGGCACTTTTCAGGCGTTGCCGCAAATGCTGGCGGAAGAACTGGAAGTAAAGCTGGAAGACGTCGACATTGTTTTCGCACCTGCCAATCCCAAAAAATATGGCGCCCAACCTCAGGAAGGCAGTTTCTCCGTCCGCGGCTGGGCACCGACATTGCTTCGCACAGGCGCATCGGCCCGGGAAATGCTGATCCAGGCAGCTGCACAGCAATGGAAAGTGCCCTCCTCCGACTGCTATGCGCTAAATGGTGAAGTAATCAATCGCACTTCCGGGAATAAGCTCGGCTATGGTGTTTTGGTCGAAAAAGCAGCGGGACTTACCCCACCGGCGCAGGTTGCACTAAAAAAACGCATTGACTACAAGATCATCGGGAAGTCGCTTCCCCGCCAGGATATCCCACTCAAAACGAATGGAACGGCCATTTTCGGTCTGGATAAAAAGATACCTGGCATGCAATATGCCGTGGTTGAGCGTAATCCGCGCTTTATTGGAAAAGTTAAATCATTCGACGATAGTGAAACGCGTAAAGTGTCGGGTATAACCCATGTTTTTAAGGTACAAAGGATCGTTTTTAACCAAGTATGCGAAGGTGTGGCGGTGGTAGCCAATTCAACATGGGCGGCCATGCAGGGACGAAAAGTCCTGAAAGTAGAATGGGATGACTCCGGCTTTGACCACCCTGGTACCGTGGAGCTGGACGCGCAAATGCATGAAAATCTTAAAAAACCTGCTCAGAATCCCCAGTTTGAGACCGCCTTCAATCAATCATCCAAAAAACTCGAGGCATTTTACGAAACTCCCTACCAGTCGCACAGCTGCATGGAACCGCTCAATTGCATTGCGGATGTACGCAGCGACAGCATCGAAATCTGGGGGCCGGTACAGGAAGCCAACTGGATACAAGCCGACATAAGCCAGAAAATGAATGTCCCAATTGAGCGGGTAACAGTAAATATGACATTTCTCGGAGGCGGATTTGGAAGAAAAGGCTTTCCCGATTATCCGCACGAAGCGGCTCTGATCTCCAAAGAAATCGGTGCGCCGGTACAGGTCGTGTGGACACGTGAGGACGACATGACGGCGGGCCCGTTCCGCCCGGGCGCGTTCTTCGCATGCAAGGGTGGCCTCACACCAGGCGGCGGCATTCACACATTCCAAACTATCACCGCAACGCAATGGATCGGGCAGGGTTGGACTGCTGCGCCATCGCCGCCACCCGAACCGGCAACTTATAACGCAGGAAATTCAGAAGGATTATTACCACCCTACCTCAGCGGAATTAAGCATTACAGCTTCGCAGGCGTAGGCACGCGCTCGCCGGTACCCGTGATGTGGTGGCGCTCGGTATCCGCATCCACGAACGGGTTCGCATGTGAGAGTTTTTTAGATGAACTGGCGCATTTGGCAGGGAAAGATCCACTCGATTTTCGCAGAGACCACCTACCCGATCTGCGTTATAAAGCATTGTTCAACCGGCTCGAAGAACTGACCAACTGGAAATCGAGAGGACAAAATCAGGGATGGGGCATTGCAGCAACCGAATGTTTCACAGGTATTTGCGCGCACGCGGTGAAGGTATCCCGAAAAACGGACGGAAAAATCAGGATCGACAAAGTGATTGCTTTAATGGATTGCGGCTGGTATGTAAATCCCGATATCATCCGGGCGCAGGTAGAGGGCAGCATAGTAATGGGACTTGGAGCCGCCACGAGCCACGCGACAATATTTGAAGATGGTAAAGCCGTGCACCGCAACTTTGATACGTATCCTATGCCACGCATTGCCGACATCCCCGAGATTGAGGTTCATATTATGGAAAATGAAGAAAAACCGGGCGGTGTAGGCGAGCCGGGACTTCCTCCGTTTGCCCCGGCCCTCACCAATGCTATTTTCGACCTTACCGGCAAACGGATCAGGAAGTTGCCATTTAAACTGGACGAAATCAGTTAATGTTATTTTCTTGAAAGCGATTTGATAAACAAAATCACAGACTCAATATCATTGTCTGAAAGGACACCGACAAACGAAGGCATTTCTTCATTATAACCCTTCACAATGTGTTTCGACGGCGTCAGGA
Organism: Dyadobacter sp. MSC1_007; assembly: GCF_023667495.1. Classification (GTDB taxonomy): domain Bacteria; phylum Bacteroidota; class Bacteroidia; order Cytophagales; family Spirosomataceae; genus Dyadobacter. Next base: position 73,384 of record NZ_JAMOZL010000012.1, on the reverse strand, counting down.
TCGATTCGCGAATGTAGCTTTCGTCGGCTGTGAGCTTGCTGCCATCCTCAAACACTCTTTCAGATTTATACAAATTTTGAAACGGAGGGCCGTACATGCCTTTGGTGCGCGTACCTTCCGAATGACAGCCGGCGCAGGCCATTTTCTGGAATACCTCCCTCCCTTTTTCTGCCGATGCCGGTGCTTCCGCGACCGCCTGCTCCGAGCGTTTGGCCGTCAGCAATGCCAGGTCAACGTTATTGAACCCTTCTTTTTGCAAATTCAACTCCTGTGATTTATTGATGGTAAACCAAAACTGGTCGTCGATCTTTTTACCGTCAGCTGCTTTCAAATGGTAGGTAACCTCCATTTGCATCACCTCCGTCATTTCGGGCACAAGCAGCAATAGCTTTTTACCGTTTTCTGACAGATAAGAGCCTACAACCGGCAATGTTTCCTCGCCGGTCGAGCCATCCAGCTTGAAATGCCCTGAACCATATTCCTCCGTCCGTTTGTAATTCCATCTTTTTACTTCGAAATTCTTCGGATCCGCGGTTACTGTTTTATCCAATGGTGAATCAAAATTCAGGATAATCCCCTGCTTGCCTGCCCGGAAATGGTTGGGCAAATAGCTCGGCTTGCCCGTGTAGCGCAACCTCAGCAATGCGCTGATGCCATTTGAACTCGACCCCCACAAATTGAAACCAGTCACATAAAGTTGCCCATCCGCCGGATTCTCAGCGCCTTTCGAGGTTGGTGCCGGATAATATGCATTGATCACCGACACGCCACCTTGTACCGGCGTCGTGGTACTGTCGATCAGCACACGGAACAAACCAGGCCGACCGAATGAGAAGTGGATCAGGTTGCCGTTCAATGGACCCATTTTATTTCCGGTAATCCACGCCTGACTAATCGCCGACCGGTCGACGCTATGCGGGATCCAGGTAAGTGGCGGGGTAACCGGCGGGTTATCCTTGCGGTGCAATGTAGGTTCTACCCCAAAATAATCTCCCTTTTGAATTACAAAAATTGGCGTTGAAGGAACGAAGTTACCCTGCTGATCGGAGGCCGTAAGAATGCCTTTTGTAGGATGAATGCCGAGATATGGCCCTCTCAAACCGGTAGCGATCACTTCCGCTTGACGACCATCCTTTGAAATTTTCAGGACCGCCCCATTCTCGTTGGACCCCAAGCGAAACCCCTTGCCTTTTGTTGCAGGCGTTACAGCCGGGCCGTTGCTCTGGCTGCCACCTTTGGCAATATAAAAACTACCATCCGGCGCCGTAACCAAATCAGCCGCCCATTCCCTGGATTCGGCTGACTGGGCCATTACATTTGAAAAGTTCTCATAATAATCCACAACATCATCCCCGTTCAGGTCATTTAAACGGACTATTCCTTCCCGCCCAAAAACATAGACCGTATCCTGCACAATTTCAATGCTCATCGGCTCATGAAGGCCTGAGGCAAACCGTTTCCATTTCACATTTTGAAGATTACGGTCAATGCCGTCGATCATCCAAACATCTCCTTCAAATGTCACAGCAGCGGCTTTTCCATCCTTAAAAAAAGCGATATCAGCCACACGCACATTTCTTTTCCATGGGTTTCTGAGGGGTAATGTCAACTGATCCGTGACAAATGCGGCAGTATCCGGCGATAGCTGTCCCTGTGTCACCACCGTCTCTTTCCAAAGACCAGGCCCTCCCTTTTTGAAATCCGGCAGAGATGCAGATTTGCCACGGCAGAATTTTTTAAATGCACGTTTTTGAGAAACAGGACCGCGCCAAACGGCAACAGTCGCTTCCTCCCGCTTTGAAGATGCCGGTAATTTCACAACCAGATACTTATCCACTTCGACACTGGCCTGCCATTTAGACTTACCCAATATTCCAATAGCAGTCACCGTATCTTTTGCTGGCCCCTGATAAATGTAAGCAATGCCTCCTTTGACTTCGCTGGCAGTCGCATTGACGATTTCAGCCGCTGTAAGGTAAAGTTCCTGCGACACATTCTCAGCTTGAATATTTCTGGTAAATGCTACCTCGTTTCCAAACTTTGCACTACCCGGCATTTCATAAATATGAGCAGCCCCTACTGAATAATCCAGAATAGCCTTATTTTCAAACACATATACGCCATTCCAACGTGCCAGATTTGCTGGTAAAGGTTTCCATCTTGGCTCCTTAACCGGTCTATCGGTCAAGCGAACGGACTTCCCTGTTGTCCAGCCCGCATATGCGCCCGTTGCGATCCTTGGAACGCCCGGTACGGTGGTCATTTTGTTGTTTTTGTTGAAAAAATCCTTGTATGAGACCTGGGCCATCATCACCATCGGAAGGAACTTGCCTGTCCAGGCTACCGACCACCTCAGCAAATCGGTGTCAAAGCACGCATAAGCGCTGTCGCCCAGTTGCAAAGCCAGTGTACGCGCTGCTATATTGTCGGTGGGGAAGCCCGGGCCGAGCTTGCGGGCATCGACGGAAGTAGTAATATATGGAAAGCCAGGTTCGACAAAAGGGCCTAAATCCAGTGAGTCAGGACCGACGGAAACGGTGTTGTGCGTGTAGGTGTAACCAGTCAGCAAAACGGAGGAAATTGCAAGCACTCCTAGCAAGGCGACTGCCCAGTGCTTATGCCGGAACTTTGAAAGATTGAACATGTATGGGTCAGGATATGAATGACGGAATTTAAAGTAATGCAAAGTTTACTCTTACTTGATATCTACGACCAATTTTCCAGCTTGTTGCCCTTACTTCGAACAAATAAGCCTTCCAGATAGATTTAAATCAATATATTTGAAACAAACCTAAACATTATGTTTTCTTTCTCCGGGCTCAAAAAGGACCAGGTTTCCGTTTCGACTGAGATCCTCGCAGGCATCTCGTCATTTCTGGCAACTGCCTACATTATTGTGGTAAATCCCTCGATCCTGAGCCAAACAGGTATGCCTTTCTCAGCTGTATTGACAGCCACAGTGCTGGTTTCATTTTTTAGCAGTCTGATGATGGGCCTTTACGCCAATAACCCCATCCTGGTCGCGCCTGGAATGGGCCTGAACGCCTTTTTTACTTTCACAGCCGTTCTAACGGACAAATTACCCTGGCAGGTCGCGCTCGGCACGGTGTTCTGGTCGGGCATTTTCTTTCTGCTGCTTTCGGTTTTTAATATCCGGTCTTATATCGTCAAAGCGATCCCGAAACCATTGCGTTTTGCCATTGCGGCTGGTATTGGGTTATTTATTACAATGATAGGCTTTGCGAATGCAGGCTTTATCGTCGCCAGCCCGGCCACGATGGTCAGCCTGGGCAAACTAAGCGCCCCAACCCTGACATTCATTGCGGGACTGGCCATAACCGTCATTTTGCTCATTCGTAATGTAAAAGGCAGCATTTTGACAGGCATCGTCATCACCAGTCTCCTCGCCTGGCCGATCGGTCGCTGGTGGGGTGGCAGCGTGCCGGTTATCACGATCCAAAATATCATCGCCAGCCCTGATTTCAGTCTACTTTTCGAACTGGATCTGGTTAATTCGCTGAAATGGAGCCTTGCGCCCATCATCCTGGCATTTGTATTTACGGATATGTTCGACAGCTTGTCCACTTTTGTTGGCCTTGCCGAAGCCGCCAATCTGCTCGACGAAAACGGCGAACCGCGCAACATCCGAAAGTCGTTGATCGTCGATGCATTTTCCACCACTATTGCAGGCCTCACCGGAAGCAGCCCCGGCACAGCTTATATAGAATCAGCCGTGGGAATTGAACAAGGGGGCAAAACCGGCCTCACGGCCATTACCGGGGCATTTTTGTTCCTTCCCTTTCTGTTCCTATCCCCATTGCTGAGCGCTGTGCCCACCATTGCCACTGCACCGGCACTGGTTCTCGTTGGTGTTTTTATGATGAAACCCGTCGTGCGGATCAACTGGAACCAGCTTTCCGAAGCATTTCCGGCATTTCTTGCGATGGTGCTCATTCCGTTTACCTACTCCATTACGCAAGGCATTATCTGGGGTTTCCTGAGCTGGACGGTCTTGCAGATTGCGACGGGCAAGTTTCGGGAAATTAGCCTTGCACTCATCATTATCGATATTTTCGCCATTCTGGCGCTGATTTTTTAACCATATTCATGAAAAACCTACTACTCTCGCTCCTACTATTATTTTCAATTTGTAAAACCAATGCGCAAAGCATTACCGGCATCCTCGGCGCATTCCCGCCGGAACTGGTGTTGCTTGAAAGCCAGATGAGTAACAAAAAAGATACGGTGATCAGCCAGGTCCGTTTTACCAAAGGCTTGCTCAGGGGAAGGCAGGTCGTGCTGGCTCAAACAGGTGTTGGAAAAGTCAATGCGGCTATCACAACCATCCTGATGATCGAGCATTTCAAGCCACGGGAAATTGTGTTTTCAGGCATTGCAGGAGGCATCGACCCCAGTCTGGAACCAGGAGATCTGGTAATCGGAACTAAGGTAACTTACCACGATTTCGGGCAGTTGGACGACGAGGGAATGCACTATTGGGCTACTAAAAATCCATTTACACAAAAAGAAAACCCGGCCAGCTTTCAATGTGATTCCGCATTGGTATTAAAAGCCATGCAGGTTTCGAAGAATCTTAATCTTGCCAAAGTAAAAAGGGAAAATGGCAGTTTTACTCCTTCGGTAAAAAAGGGCATTATCGTGACCGGAGACGTGTTTGTTTCCTCCGAAAAAACTACGCAACGACTACTGAAAGACCTCGGAGCAGCAGCCACGGAAATGGAAGGTGCAGCCATTGCGCAGACCTGCTACCAGCAAAATGTACCGTTTCTGATCATTCGTAGCCTCAGCGACAAAGCGAATCAAAAAGCCAAGGCCGATATGGACCAGTTTTACGACATCGCAGCGCACAATGCCGCGACACTGGTGATGGCTGTCATCGCTGAAAAGTAAGCGTCAGGCCCGATTAGGCTTATAGGTATAAACCGAATAGGGCAAAATCTTCGACGCCACCCATTTGGAAATCAGGCTTGCGACGACGATCGGGATAAACAATATATAGTTGTCGGCCAGCGCGCAAACGAGAAATATAGAAGTAAACGGTGCGTGAATGCTCCCGGAAAGCACCGCCGCCATTCCTATCACCACAAAATTGACCGGGATCAGTCCGAGGTTGAAATAATGGTTCAGTATCATTGAAACGATCAGTCCGAGGAATGCACCGATGAACAAACTTGGCGCAAACACCCCGCCGTCGCCACCTGCACCCAGCGTTACCGAAGTTGCAATGGGTTTCAGTAACAATACCGCGAGCAGCGGAAGCAATAGCGCGATCGAAGGTGCGTCAACATGCAAGAAAACGTGCTTAATGCCCTCATAACCTTCTCCGTAAAGATTTGGCATGAAGAAAATCAGCGTCGAAATGATTAGTGAGCCGCCGATGATCCGGATGTAATCGTTGTGAAAAGACGAAAAGAATTTTTTGAAGAACAACACACTTTTGGTAAGATATGCTGAATTTATCCCTGCGAGCACACCAAGCAAAACGATATAAGGAAATGCCTCCGAACGCCATCCAGTAACGTTGAATTCGAATACCTGTTTGTAAAAAAAGAAGCGCGTCAGCAGATAAGAAGCGATGACCGCCGTAATGACGCTCGCTGTGTGGAGTTTGCTCCTTCTTTTTGTAAATACCTCAAATGCGAACAGAAATCCGGCAATAGGCGCATTGAAAAGAGCCGTTACACCTGCCGCCAGGCCCGCGCATACGAGGTCGGTACGGTACTTGCGCAAGTAACTCACTTTCCTGCTGGATAATGCACCGATAGCGGCAGTAGAAACCACCGTCGAAACCTCGATACCCGTTGAACCACCAAAGATGACGGTCAGCAACCCGTTGAAATAATGCGACGGAATTTTGTAGGCAGGAAGCGTATTTCCGTTTTTATTAATGGTATCCAAAACCTCCTTGATCCCCTTGTTGGCTTTATTGCGAAAAAGGAAATACCGCAGCATCTGAATGGTCGTGAGCCCAATGAGTGGGATAATAAAGATCAGATAGCGGTTATGGTGCAGATTTTCGAGAAAAATTGACTCGTAATGCTCTGTAATAACTTTGAGTGTGTCGGCCACCAGCGCCGATAAAACCCCTGTGATGGCAGCGGCCATTAACACCGCAACAACTCTTCTTATTTTTTTAACCTGATAAGGACTAATATTCATGCGATTGTAACAGGCCCGAAAAAGAAATGCCTGCATTAAATTCCAACGCGAATTTTCAACTTTTTGTTTTCAGAATTCTGGTTTAGGCCTGCTTTTAATCTTTTTTTCATTTAAATAAGGCTTCGATCAACGGTAGGACGGACATTGTATGTACTTTTCAAGAATACACTAATATCGGCACAGCACATTCATATTCAACGCATTAAACGCTCATAAAACGATGAAAAAGATCTATTTCCTCATGGTGGCGCTGGCTGGGCTCATGCTCCTGGCGAATACCACCCGCACAACCCGCGGAAAGTATGGGATGGTGGTCGGCACACCCGCGATCAAATCTATCAGCGGCCTTGCATTCGGCCCTGATGGCGTGCTATTGGTTGGTGATTCAAAAAGCGCAACCGTTTTCGCGATCGATACCAAGGACGCAACGGCCAGCCAGACGGCCCCTGTAGAAATCAAGAATTTGGATCAGAAAATTGCCGCACTACTCGGCACGGAAGTTCAAAATATCACTATTCAGGATATTGCCGTCAACCCGGCTTCCAAAAGCATTTACTGCGCCGTACAGCACAGTGACGGCACGCCGGTGATCCTGAAAATCGATGGTGACAAAATCCAGCCGGTTAATACCAAAAACGTGGCATTCAGCAGTCTGGCACTCAACAATGCCCCCGCTGAAGACGCGAAGGATAAAAGAGGCAATTCCGTCCGGGTTGCAGCGATTTCTGATATTGGTTTTGCAGATGGTAAGGTGCTCGTGAGCGGCCTCGCAGGTCAGGAATTCGCTTCGACATTCCGCAGTATTCCATTTCCGTTTTCGGATAAACAGGACCAGGCAACCTTGGAAATATACCATGCGGCTCACGGCAAGTATGAAACCCTCGCCCCGATCCGGACATTCACCACGGCCGAAATTAAAGGAAAGAAGTACCTGGTAGCAAGTTATACCTGCACACCGCTGGTATTGTTCCCCATGGACGAATTGAAGCCAGGCACGCATGTGAAGGGACGGACTGTTGCCGAAATGGGCAGCGGCAATTCACCCGTCGATATGGTGACGATGACCAAAGGCGGTGAGTCGTTCCTGATGATGGCCAATTCCGCCCGGCCGGTGTTCAAGGTAAAATACAAAAGCATTGAAGCCTACCAGGGATCACTGACTACTCCGGTTGAAGAAAATTTTGCAACGGCCGGGGTCGATTTCGTTTCCCTGCCGGTTACGAATGTAGTTCAGTTGGACAAGCTCGATGACACCCGAATGGTTTTGCTACAACGCCGGTCCAACGGCAGCCTCGATTTGTGGATTTCCAGTGAAAGATATTTGTAAAAAGACAGCGTTTAACACGGTCAGGCCGAACCTATTCTTCGGCCTGACTTTTTTTGTGTGCCTTATAATTTCCTGCCGGTCGAAAGACGAAGTTTTACGGGTTGAATGGCGTGACGAGAAAGCAATGTCGGTAAGTATTCCCAAAGACCTGGTTGGCGACGTTCCCGATGATTCGATACCCGCATTGGTGGGAGTAAGGCTGTTAAAAACCGACAGTTCGACCGCTATTTTTGGCAACTATGAAAACGGTGATCGGGAGATCCGGTTTTCTCCACTGATACCCTTCACACACGGGCTGCATTATGGCGTGTGGGTGCGCGGCAGGCGTGTGGGCAGCTTTGAAATACCTGCGGTAAATGCCACTGACAGGCCTGAGTTGACCTCTGTCTATCCCAGCGGCGACACTTTGCCCGAAAACCTGCTAAAAATCCACTTGTACTTTTCCAGATCCATGCGGGAGGGGCAATCCGGTAAATACGTAACACTGCTTAAAAATGGCAAAGACACCGTTTCCGGTGCATTTTTGGACCTGCAACCCGAGCTTTGGAATGCCGACCGGACCAAGCTCACCTTATGGCTCGATCCCGGACGGATCAAGCGCGACCTGCAACCTAACCAGCGACTCGGTACACCCATGCAGCGAGGATCGCAATACAAAATAATGGTATCGCAGGATTGGCAGGATACGCGTGGTGCACATCTTTCCAAATCTTTCGAAAAGTCATTTGTAACCACCGGCAAGGATAATTTGTCGCCCGTTCCGACTCGCTGGAAGCTCGGCATTCCCAAAAAAGCCACCAGCCAACGTCTTATAATTATTTTCGGTGAGTCGCTGGATTATGGTTTGCTGCAAGAGGTGTTTTCGATTAAAAATGCATCGGGAGCGACTGTCAGTGGAAAATGGAGTACTGTTATGGAGGAAACTCAATGCGCATTTGAGCCGGAGCATCCCTGGCAACCGGGTAAATATGTCCTGCAAATTGAAAACCGACTGGAAGACCTTGCCGGAAACAGCCTGAAACGCCCGTTTGATCGCGATATTAGAAGCAAAAGGCCAGTCCGTACGGAAGGTCGCTATACTGAAATCGCCTTCCAAATACCCTGAAATGAAGTCAGCATCAGCGGTTTTTATCCAACAATTTGCTATTCACCACTTGTTCAATCACCTGTTCGCGGTAATTGCGGCTAATGGGAATCCGGTGCGGTTGTATGAAAATTTCGTTACCCTCGATCCCTTCGATCTTGCTTACCGAAACGATAAACGACTTGTGGACGCGGATAAATCGTCGGTTAGCCAGGGTCTGTTCGAGATGTTTTAGATTTAACAGGGTAACGTATTTGCCTTTTCTGGAATGGATCGTCACATAGTTTTGAAGCCCTTCAATGTAAAGAATGTCGTCGAACAGGATCTTTTCATACTTGCTGCCACATTTGACAAAAAAATAATCCTCCGTTTCGGCGTTCTGAGAAGCCGGTTTGGTGAGTAGCCGGTGGTAATCCCTGGCCTTCCCCGCCGATTTGAAAAACCGGTCGAATGTGATGGGTTTCAACAGATAATCCAGCACATTGAGCTGAAAACCTTCCAAAGCGTAACTGGGATAGGCCGTCGTGATAACCACAATCGGCGGATTCTGTACGATTTTAAGGAAATCGATCCCATTCATTTTCGGCATTTGAATGTCGAGGAATATCAGGTCCACGGGCTCGCGGTCCATCAGGCTCATCAGCTCGACAGGGTTTGCGCAAACACCGGTAAGCGTCAGAAAATCCACCTCTTTTACGTAACCGGCAAGACCTTCCCTGGCCAGCGGTTCGTCATCGATTATCGCACATTTGATCATTTGTGCCGCATATTACCTGAAACGCGCGAAAATACAATCAGTCTTACACCAATGCAGCCGAAAATTTGACCAGCCACGCATTGGCCTGTACGATCGGGTAACTTATCTCGCGTCTACACCAGCTTAATACCGCTCGGATGCGACGAGTCATTTCTGGAAGCGGGGTGATATTCGAGTTTGAGTTTTTTGCCTTTTTCATCGGCTTCTTCCAGCAATTCGAACGTTTTTCGCTCGCCAAACATCAGCAGGGCCTGAAATAATATCCCTGCATATTTGCTTTCTTCACTGCCCGGCCCTTTTTCTTTTGCCAGATCGTTGAAATGCCCAAAAAGATCTTTTCCCTTTCCCATGGTGATTTATTGATTGAAGTCCGGTTACACGTCCGCTGGTTTCGAGCAGTGTCCCTGACATGCCAATTTAATAAATAAGTTATAAAAAATCTCAAAAAATACATGCCAGGACATGACAATCGACCTTTTCCCGCCAGACTAAGGATGATTCAGCTGCATTTGAGCTTTTCTGCGCTTCCTCGATTGCAGTTCCTTCCGCATATTTCCAAACGTTTCGATGGGTGCACGGCACGCAAACATATTCACGACATGCGCCGGAATGTGACCGCCGGGATCGACCTGTAATGTGTATTCGATGTGCGTTTTGCCGCCTCCGACAGGCTTTAAAATCCACTGATTTTTGGAATGACTAATCCGCACCACGCCGTCCCGCGCAGGCATTATGCCCGGAACAGCGGGCGCATCCACAAGCACAGTGCCCGAACGCGCGTCTCTCACTACCTTTAAATGCGTCACAAAATCGCGGTTGTCGAGCGGCCAGGGCAGGCTTACTTCCGTATGATAATACATTTCCGAGTCAGACACCTTTCTGATCAATGAACACGATTTGGTGTGACAAACCCACCTTTCCGCCGCTTTCACGTCCATCAGCAATGCTAAAATCTCCTCCACATCCGCGTCCAGCACGCATTCCGCTTTCATCGCCTTGATCTTTGAATCCGCAACCGTCTTGGAATACACTTTAATGCCATTCCTACCGGCCGCATACTTCCACCCATCCTGCGAAAACACAGCATTAACAGACAGTAACAGAGCCAGTAAGGTGATAATTACACGATTCATAACCCCACAAAACTCTCACAAAAAACTACCTGTCGAAAGGGCTTTTCTCCCCGGCTGCCGGAAACAGCGGATGAGCTGACAGAAAACTGGTTTGGACTGATGAAAATGCATTTGAGCCGGTGGCTAATTGGTTTAGGCCGAAAGTTGGCAAATCACCTATTTTCCCAATTTCTTAGAGTCGTATGCTGCAAATATCGAACTTGAAGATGTTGGCAATTTACCAACTTTTTATATCTTTGTAAACGATAATGTCGGCATTGATCACAGGTTGCAGCTATGAGAAGGTGTTCGCATTTATCTCATGAAAATCATTTATAGTTTAAAGTTGAGCCAGTTCGCATCAAAACACGCTGACGCTGGAAAGAGCCTAAGGGTGTGGACTTACATTGTTGAGCAAGCTGAATGGAAGAAAAATGCTGATGTTTTGCATGATTTTCCGACCGCAAAGATCATCAAGGGCCGAAGAGCTCGGTTCAAAATTACGGGCAACAAATACCGTCTCATCGTTGAAATAGATTATGTCGATGGATTGGTAGAAGTGAGATTTATAGGTACACATGAAGAATACGACCGCGTCGACGCGGCAACAATCTAAATCAACGATATTATGGAAAAGCAACAATGGTATCTGATCGAGAATGAAACTGACTATCAAAATGCACTCGTCCGATACGAGGCCTTAAAATATGCTCCAAAAGGATCGGATGAGCATAAAGAGAAGTTATTACTGGTACATCTGATCACAGAATATGAAAAGGCGCATGGCACGCTCCCCGAAATCGATCCTATTGAAATGATCAAGATCAGAATGGAGGATTTCGGATATAAACCGGCCGACCTTGCCCAGGCTTACGGCGACAAAGGGACTGTCAGTAAAGTTTTAAATTACAAACAGGCCCTGTCGCTATCGATGATCCGGAAATTCAGTCAAATGCTACACATCCCAGCCGACACTCTGATCAAGGAATACCAGTTGAAGGGCACCTAAGAAATGCCTTTCAAAAGTTAACCATCCCAGTAATCTTATACGTGTCCTTCAACGGGGAACCTTTCGCTTCGGGGAACAGATAGGCAAAGTCGATGCCGTAATTTTTGAAGAAGCGGGCACCGGCGCCGGCTGTGAAAAATTTGCGGTCTCCCTTGTACCTGTTTTCTGTGTGGTAGCCTCCACGCAACGCAAATGCGTTTTTATACCAGTATTCGGCTCCCATCGCCAATGCTACTTCCTGCATTTCCTCTTTGAATCCGCCAGGAGCGTCCGAGAACGACCCGACCATCGCCTCCAACAGCGGCTTCTGGCTCACATTCCGGCCAGGCACGGGAGTTGGCACTAATAGCTTTCCGGCATCCGCAGTGACGTTCAGTTTATGCTTACCGTCGGCTGTATACGAAAACCCTCCCCCTAACCTAAGCACTGTCGGCAAAAAATGCTCCGGTCCTGTGCCATAACTTATCTTTCCGCCCACATTAGACAATGTAATTCCAAATGTCCAGTTGATATTTTCACCGGTCTCCGGATCGCCGGTATGTGTGTTATAATAGGCGCCAAAATCTGCCGCCACGGCACGACCAGGTTTCAAATTCACGCCGCCGATAACAACGTCACCGTAATCCGATGAAATGTACTTTAACGACGCGCCCACTGAAAAATGGCTTCCCAGCTGTTTTGCATAACTCGCGCTGATGGAAAGGTCTCTGGCATCCGAAACCATTCCGGTGCTGTTCAATAAAGGACTGTCAAAGTAATTGACGGATGCAGCAATCACCTGGCCCTTACCGAGCTTTTTATAGGCTGTTGCATAACCCATCCAGAGGCCACTTTGAAGCTGCGTTAACCACGGCGAATAGGTCGCGGAAGCTCCGAAGCTCTTTGGCGCTTCCGTCAATTTCGCGGCATTCCAAAACGTCGCATTTGCATCGCCGCTTGTGGCGGTGCCAGCCATACCCATACCACCACTTCGGGCGTCGGGGGCATGCAGGAGAAAGTAGGCGATGTATTCAGGGATACGGTAAGTCGGGCCTGGCTGCGCCAAAGCAACCTGACAGCCTGCAATAAATGCGGCGGTGACAAGCAAATTTGCCTTCATGGGGGGTGAGAGTTACGTTGAAAATAGTTTGCTATCGGTTACAAGTCGAAAACGCGACGGAGCCTTTTATTATTACATTAATTCCCCATTTGTTACAAACCAAAAGAGATTTGCCTCCTAATTGCCAGAAAATAAATTTCTGATATTTTTAAGATCAATATTTTGTTATTAAAAATATCTTTTTCTATTTTTACATATGAAATTTTTATCCGGAAATTTTATTACACTTCATCAACATCATGAAAGCCATTCACTTCAACAACAACGATTGGAGTACCATCACGAACATACGGAACCATATGTTCGAGTACTTGCTGGTATTCTCATGCGACGCCGTCACGGAGGCGGCAATCGGAAGTATCAAGCAGTATTTTAAAAAGAATTACGGTTGTCAGCAGTCCGCGAACCTCCGTCCGCACCTGACGCTTTTCAACTGCGTAATCCACGACTACAAGCTGGACAGGATCATTCAGGGATTTCAAAAGGTCGCCAGGCACACCGCCCCTTTCTCCATCGAGCTGAACCGCTTCAACCAGTATGAGGGAGGCACATTTTATGTGGACCTGGAAGATAAGACGTCACAACAGGTGTTGGACCTGGTCAGAAAACTGAAAGGTGAAACATCAGACCATCTGTCGCGATGGGCTTCGGGGGAATTTAAGTTTTGTACTGATCCGCATTTCACCGTAGCACGGCAAATGACGCCCGCACAGCTTCAAAGGGCAGTTTTGGAATGGCAGCAACGCCAGTTCAAAGCCTCTTTTAAGGTCAGTGAAATGGTGTTGCTGCGCAGATCACTCATTAAAGGTTCCAAATGCCAAGAGATCGTTCGCATCCCGTTAATGGGTTTGCCAGGAAACACTTTCGTGCAAGGTTCTTTATTTTAACAAGGCCTGTTATTTCGTCAATTCGGTTTCGTACAATGTTTTGCCGGTATGGTTGATCGCTGTGCAATAACCATTCGGACGATATGAAATGCGGATTTTTTTGTGATCAGGGAGAAGGAAGGGGTTGTTGGGAATCACCTAACAATTGCGTAGGAGGCACCTGCGGAGCCTCTATGCAATTGTCGCAATTTTGCTTTGCTATAAGTAGGGCGCCCCGCCGGGGCTGCGTTGTTGCACGTAATCCGATAACAGGTTTTAGCGGCTCAATAAGTGACGAACGCAGTGCAATCCTATGATTCGTTTTTTGACTCAGCGTTTCTGATTTCTGACATAGCCTTTTTCAATGAACGTTGCGCCTGTTCTTCGGAAATAACGATCCCTTCAATGCGTGCCGACGCAATAGCTCCTTTCATAATCGATTGCTGAACTGATACTGGAAGTCGTTTTGATAGGCGGCATTTCATAAGTTTGCTATTGTTATGGATCAACAAATTTACGTCTTTACGATTTACACGAGCACGATCGCTGCACATTGAACTCTGCCGCCTGCTAATTGGATTTGATATGCAAGCAACGACATTTTAAGTTTATCTCGCTCAATTTTATCTCAGTGAATGATCGGCAGACTTATATTGTCGATATCTACACTGTCACTTTTACACACATCAATAATCGGTGCCGTGGCTATCGTAATAGTTTAAAAACTGTTACCCGATGGTGGGTTGAGTAACGGAAAGTGCGGCACCGTTCTTTGTAACATTCACAGACTATATCATTTAATCTATGAAAAAAAAGCCAATCTCAAAAGGCGAAAGATTAAACTGGCCCACTATCAAGGACACAAAAAGCGTAAAATTATCGGAGATTGAGATAACAGGAAAGATAGGCGAGACGCCGCTCGATCCCAGCTCTGCGAAGTTTCTTGTTCCATGAACTTCCTGTTTGCATTTTTCTGATATTCTCCAACAACTCCTCCCCGAAAAAATCCAATTTTCATTTCTTGATCATTCATTCCCCGCCGCTTGCTCATTGGATTTGTTGGGGGAGAAACAACAATCTATGTTTATCTCGCTCTAAGTCCCCTCAGTACTCAGTCGACACATTTATATTGTCGTTGTTTACAGTCGCATTAAATACACATCATTGAACGGTGTCGTGGCTACCGTAATGGTTTAGACACCATTGCCCGGGGGTTTGGGTTAGAGCACGGAAAGTGCGGCACCGTTCTTTGCCGCATTCAACAACTAAATGCTTCATCCTATGTTTAGCGAAGAAACCGATCCCGCCCCAGTTTACAATGCCCAGCAGATCATCAAGGACGTGCTGACCACCGGCACAGACCCGCTCGTTCTCGAACGCCTGCATGTGGACCTGCTCCTCCACTACCTGCGCCCCACGCCCGAACACCGCCTCACGAAGGAACACCAAATGCAAGTGATCGACGATGCAGCCATTATCTCTTACCTGCTCCGAAAAATCGGCCATATGGTCTGAATTATGTCCGAAATGCCGGAATCGACTCACAATTAAATGTGCCAGGAACATAGTTTGTAACTTTCTGGACGCGGTTTTGTAAATTTAGCGGTAGGTGCGAGCCCGGGCTCCCGCCACCGATATTCCTAACCATCGTTCCTATGAATCCCAAACTTTTGTTACGCACCACGGTCGCACTGGTATTTCTCAACGCAGGCACCTATGCCCAGTCTTTTAACAATTTCCCGGTCACGACCCAGAAACCACCGCTTCACGGCAAACACTGGATGGGCATTACCGGCAAACCGCTCGCGGCAACGGCGGGTGCAATGATTTTCAGCAAAGGCGGCAATGCGATCGACGCCTCGTGCGCGATGTTGGCAGCTACCTGCACCATGTGGGACGTCCTGAGCTGGGGTGGCGAAACGCAAGCATTGATTTACAATCCAAAAACAAAAAAAGTAATCGCGATTAATGCCATGGGTGTAGCGCCGACGGGTGCCACGCCTGAATTTTTCAAAGGGAAAGGCATGAAATATCCTCCGGAATACGGGCCGTTGGCAGCCACGACACCAGGGACACCGGGCGGATTGATGACGATGCTGGCAGAATACGGCACCATGAGTCTTAAAGATGTATTAGCCCCCGCCATGCAAATGGCAGAAGGTTATCCAATTGAGGCGCAAACAGCCAACTCCATTGAATCGGGAAAAGCGCAAATCAAGAAATGGCCGTATTCGACGAAGGTTTTCCTGCCTCATTTGGGACAAAAAAGAGAAGCTCCTGACGCTGGCGAAATATTTGTCCAGAAAGACCTGCGGGCGACGTTGCAAAAGCTCGTCGATACGGAACAACAGGCTCTCAAAAGCGGCAAAAATAGAAAAGAGGCGATTTACGCTGCATACGACCGGTTTTACAAAGGCGATATCGCCAAGGAAATAGCGCGCGGATGCCAGGAGCAGGGTGGGCTCATTACAGAACAGGATATGGCCAACTGGAAGGTGAAAATCGAGGAGCCGCTGATGACGACGTATAAGGGTATCGAGGTGTACAAAATGCAGCAATGGACGCAAGGTCCCGTGATGCTGCAAACCTTGAATATGCTCGAAAATTTTGACCTCAAAAGCATGGGGTATAACTCGTCCCGTTATGTGCATACGTTGTACCAGACGATGAACCTGGCTTTTGCCGACCGTGATTTCTACTACGGGGACCCGGCATTTGCTCCCGAGGAACCGATGAAAGGCCTCCTTTCGAAGGAATATGCCAAAGAACGTATTAAACAGATCAATTGGGAACGGAACGATGCCAAAGCAATGCCCGGCGACCCCTACCCTTTTGAAGGCAAAAAGAATCCCTACGCTGAGCAGATCAAAACCTGGGGCAATTTCCAGGCTTCGCTGAACCGCAATGCGAACGGCCTGGACGACAAGTTTATGGAGGAATTTACGGCTGGTACCACTTCGGTAGAGGCGACCGACGAAGAGGGCTGGGTAGTGAGCATCACGCCGAGCGGCGGCTGGGTACCTGCATGCATTGCGGGCAACACGGGCGTGGGCCTGAGCCAGCGCATGCAGTCGTTTGTGCTCGATGCGCGTGAAAACCCTTTCAATGTCGTGGAACCCGGGAAAAGACCACGGGTAACGCTCACGCCGAGCCTCGCGATGAAGGATGGCAAGCCGTTCCTCTCTTTTGCCAAGCAGGCCGGCGACGAACAGGACCAGTTGCTTTTACAATTATTCCTGAATATAGTGGAATTCGGGATGACGGTCCAGGAAGCGACCGAGGCACCAAGCTTCAAAACGCTGCAAATGTATGCCAGCTTCGGAGAACACGAAAAAAACCCGGGAGGACTGATCCTCAACCAGGTAATGCCCGATTGGAGCCGGAAAGAGCTTTCCAGAATGGGTTATAAACTGAGCTACCAGCCGCGCACCAGCGGGCCGATCAATGCTATACACTTTGACTGGCAGCACGGCAGTTTCTGGGGCGGATCCAGTAACCACGGCGAAGATTATGGGTTCGGCTGGTGATTTAGACGCATTTAGAAACAAAAATATTAAAGCTTCGACCGGTCGATGATCCGGATCATGCCAAATGCAGGCCCAAAATCGGTCTGACGGTAAAAGTCTGTCAACATTTCCCCCGTGAAAAGTCCCACCAGGGCTTTATCGGGGGCATTGGCATCCAGCCAGCGCTTCACTCCCTTCATAATTTCAGAACCAATGCGCTTGCGTTGCCACATGGGATGTACCATGACATCTTTGACATAATAAAAACTAAATCCATCGCCGAAAACCGACGCGCTGCCTATCAGTTCTCCATTCTCCAAATTTTCAGCGACTACCATAACCAGGATCGTGTCGAGCTGCTTTTGAAGCATTTCATCGGATAAAGAACTCATCCAACCTACGGCTGCGCTCAACTTCCGGTATTCGGCGACGGTGGACTTTCTTTCGACGATCCTCACCGTACGAGGGAACACACCCGGCGCCTCCTTGCCGGTGGACGACGCCGGTGACGCAAATGCGACATAATGCCCATTGTTATCCCTGACGATATATTCGTCGAAGCCATACGGCCGTCGGGTAAGCGGCACCACAATATCGGCTTTACGCTCCCGGTGGATATTATAAAGTGCATTGATATTCTTCACCCGCAACCAAACCGATTGCCCTCCATTAACGGTCGAAGGATCACTGGGACGCGTAAACTGGATCATCGCCCCATGCCACGAAACACCTCCGTGATTGGGTGGAGAGCCCCAGATCCATTGGTTGGGAAAGCCGAGCACTTCGTGCCAATAATTGACGGTCGCCACCACATCGTGAACAGCTAGCACCGGCTCGGCGTGCGACAAAAAAGGTTCTGGTTTGCTTTCAACAGGCTGAAACTCCATAGGCCACTGGGGACGTCGATATTCACACAAAATACACTTTTTGCAGGCGCATTCCCAAAATACTTTTGCTCCGATAGTCACTGGCAATGACCCTTTGATCATTCATAAATACTTCAAAATCAATAGCTGCTTTTTTCTGGTCATATTATTATATTTAAAAAAACTATAACATTCACAATGAAGCAGATCTACCGACTCACATTTATTTTCATTGGATTGATATTGCTCATCGCCTCTCCGGCGGCTATGCTTCCGCAAGGAGCCGCTGACCAGAAATGGTTTCCTTACTATGATTTTGATCCGGCGCTATTCCAGAAAGCACCGCGCGAATATGGCCCGTTGACACGCTGGTGGCTTCCCGGGAACGACATTACCAGCGAGGAGCTGCAACGTGAGATACGGATGTTCGCCGAAAACGGGTTCGCGGGCGTGGAGGTACAGCCGCTCACGCAGGGGCTCAATCCGCAGGCGCCCAAAGAACAGCAGGAAAAGATTTACAGCTGGGATTCGCCCTCGTATTACCAGCATTTGCAAGCTATGATGCAGCAGGCCGAAAAGTCGAAAGTGATTGTGGACATGAACGGCGGCAGCGGATGGCCATTGGGCGGTTCTTTTTTTGACCCGAAAGAAAGTATGAAAACGCTGGCCGTTTCCGACACCGTCGTGGAAGCCGGACAGAGCTTCAACGCGCCGCTTCCCAAACCTGGCAACCATTCACCCAAGCCTGCTGGTATGATGGCTGCTATGATGTCGAAGAATTTTGTGGACGACAAATGGGCCGTTCCGTTGAGCATCATCGCTGCCAAAGTCGTCAAAACAGAAGATAAACAAACGGTTCTCGATCCAAAAAGCATTGTTGATTTGTCTAAATCAGTACAAAATAATGCGTTGAAATGGAAAGCGCCCTCGGAAGGCAAGTGGCAGATCGTTGTAACATGGAAGGTGCCTTCCGGCGAAAAGCCTTCATTGATCGCCTCTCAGAAAACCAATTACGTGATCGACCACCTCGACCCGGCAATTGTGACGAAAACCTACGACCATTTGCTGGGCGCCCGCACAGGTTTGCAGCAATTTCATGGCAAGCCCATTCGCGCTATATTCAACGACAGTTACGAATTCCACACCGACCGCCTTATTTCTCCGGATTTTTTACAAAAGTTCAAGGCGATGAATGGCTATGACATCACGCCTTATCTCGCTTCCATTTTCCAAAAAGGGTACGACCATCCGGTGTACCTAGCCAGCATGTATCCGAAAGCGAAGCCACCGGTGATTTTCAGCGAAAACGACAACTGGCGGATGATGTATGACTATGACAGGACGGTGAATGAAGTTTTCGCTAAAAATTTCATCGGTACAAGCAACAAATGGCTTGAAAATCACGGTATGCTGCACCGCACGCAGGCCTACGGCTTCCCGATCGACCTCATCGGCTCGGCGGGTTCGGCCAATATTCCCGAAGCCGAGCAGTTATTTGCCGAAGGATCGGAAGGTTATCTGAAACTTGTGACTTCGGGCGCACACCTTTATAACCGCCCCGTGATCACCCAGGAATCGTTCGTTTCCATTCTGCGAGCTGAAATGACGACTCCGCAAAAAATCAAAATGTGGGCCGACAAATCGCTTGCATGCGGTATCAACCAGCTTATTTATCACGGTACACCTTATAAATACAACCCAGGCGAATATGGCCCCGAAGGATGGAATACCTGGTCGTCGCCATTTCTGCCGTTCATCAATTTCTCCACGGGAATGAATGAATCGGACCCGTTTTGGAAGGACATTAAGGATATAAACGCCTACCTCGCGCGCTGCCAGTACGCATTGCGTGCAGGCAAGCCGAAAACCGATGTGCTGATCTACATGCCGTTTATAGATTTCACCGAAGACCAGATTGACCTCAATCCGGAGGAAATTTTGGAAAGGGGCTATCTCAAAGACATTGAGCCCGATATCAAAGGTTTTGGTGTTTTCAAACCACAGGAAACGCGGATCAACCAATGGTACAAAAAGCTATGGCCGATCGTCAACGAACTGGAAAAGAAAGGGATAACCTGGGAATTCACGAATGACGAGTCGTTGCAAAAGGCTGTCTGGACAAGCAAATCGCTCCAAATCGGCGGCAATGCGTATCAGGCGCTGCTGCTCACGCATTTGCCGTACGTGAACCTCGCTTCTGCAAAACACATTAATGCACTAGGTAAAAAAGGTGCCGTTATCTGGACGGCTGGCGATTTGCCCGCCATGCAACCCTCCTACCTTGATTTTGAAGCTAGCGACAAGCTGACCGGTCAGTTATTAAAGGAAATTACAACGTTGAAAAACGTCGTGCCGTGGAACAGTAAGCCTTATGTTTCATTATCCCAAAAAGTACGGTTTGCAAGCGATATGGCGTTTTCAAGGCAGATCGTGCGGGAAATGAAGGACGGAAGCCAGGTGAGGTTTTTCTGGAACAAATCGGACCAATGGCAGACGCTTGACCTGGATTTAAGTGCTGATTTAAAGAATAATTACTGGCTCAATGGCGAAAACGGGGCCATCTATAAGTCTGGAAATGGCAAGATTTCGTACGAATTGCCGCCCTACGGCTCCGTGTCGCTTTATGCAGGCGCAAGCAAACCGGTATCTCCGGCACTCATCAAATCCCTGCCGCCATCATTCCGTAAAGCAAGTGATGTCGCTAAAATCGACGATTGGACATTGGAAGTTGGTAAAACTGTTTTGAATAAGCAGCCTGCCAAAGACTGGCGGGATATCGATGCATTGAAATTTACATCCGGCGAAGGCATTTATCGTTCAAAGTTCAAGCTCAACGGTTTGGCGCAAGGCGCGCAATATGTCCTCGATCTTGGCAAAGTATATTACACCGCGGAAGTAAAGATCAATGGCAAACCAGCTGGTAAAAGGCTATTCACGCCTTTTGAACTGAACATCACCCCATTCGTAAAGCAGGGAGACAACGAAATCGAAGTTCGCATTACCACGTCTCGTCGAAACGGTTTCATAGGCGCAGCCGCCAAGGGCGACCCGCATTATGCCCAGTTCAAAGGCCTGGAAAAAACGACGGTACCCGCAGGGCTGGTCGGGCCGGTGGTGGTTAAGAAAATGTAAATGTCACCCTGGGCGCACTCATGTAATCCTGAGCGCGCTATTGTCACCCTGAGCGCACCGTCAATGTCATCCTGAGCGCAGTCGAAGGATGGTAGCGTTACCGCATGCCCTTCGACTGCGCTCAGGGTGACAATTCGGTTCGGCCAAGTGACGTATATGCACTCAATGTGACATCAATAATGCAACCACCTCCACATACCCGCGCCGTTTCGCCCATGCGAGCGGCCGGGCCCATAGTTTGTTTGTTGGCAGATCAGGATTGGCCCCTTTTTCCAGCAAAAATTTAACCATATCAACCTTCCCAGACCTGGCGGCCCAACCCAGCGGCGTGCTGCTATGCTGCTCGTCGATCACATCGATTTCTGCTCCATGGTCCAGGAAAGTGGCGGCATTTTCTATGTCACCACGCTCGGCAAAGCGGTGGAGCGGCCGGATACCTAGCCAGTTGGTAAAATTGGGATTCATGCCCCTTTCAAACAGCAGATCGCTTAATTCTTTGGTCTTCACCGGGTCCTGTGGGCCCTGGCTCTTAACTCCTACGGCGATCTTTTTGGCAAGATCCGGCTGGTATCGGAGCATCAGTTTCACAAAATGATCGTTCCCTTGTCCAGCGGCGCTTTCCATTGCGCCCGGATTGTCTGCAAGTGCCGGATTAGCATTGAAAACCGCGGCCGCCGTCTGCAAATCGCCATAATGGGCGAGCAAATCCACTGATCGGGCTGCACCATAGGAACATAGGAGATCGATCAAAGCTTTGTCGTTGCGAGCCATGGCGGCGGTGAGCGTGTCGGCCGAGCTTTCGATGGGTACATTGGGATAGGCTCCGTGTTCGAGCAGAAAATGCACAATATCCATCCGGTTGTAAACCACCGCCGAATGCAATGCATGTCCCATTGGAGCAATGCCTTCCTCGGGCAAATTAGGATCGGCGCCCCGTTTAAGCAATAATTTTACAATATGCAAATGCCCACCGATAGCCGCGTTTTTCAGTGGCGCTCCCGAGCCGGGATAATAGGTTACATACTCAGAAACGCGGTTTGCAAGTGATGGATCTGTATCAAGCAATGCATTTACCCTTTTTTCATCGCCTTTCAATGCAGCCATACAAATGTCCACATAAGCTCCTTTTGCCACCAAATGCAGGTAAATGTCGTGGGGTTTCAACGCAAATTCTTCCGGGACATCGCGCCAGCCGCGGAAAGAGTAATCGCCATTTGTGAGCTGGACCGGGCGCGCACCGTCGGGCCTTTTGGCATTGATGTCCGCGCCGCCGGCCAGCAATTCGTCGATCATTTCCGGCTGCCGGGTCATTACTGCCCAATGGATCGGCTGGTTACCGCCGTCGTCCCGTGCGTGAACGGCTGCCGGAGAGGTATTCAGCAGCTTTTTGAAAGCGTCAAAATCGCGATTGCGGATGCATTGAGCCATTCTTCGCCCAGTTCAGAACCTTTGTCACGGTTAAGTGCCCGTTCTAGGAGTTCTCCCATGTCTGCAAAACCACGGTCACGCGCCATCTGGATCAGCGTATCTCCCGTGCCCGAATCTACCGGACTGGCTTTGTGCGCCAAGAGATATTCCGCCACTTTCAACTGGTTTTCCTGGACTGCGAACGACATCGGGGTCCGGTAATCGTAATGCGCGCGAACGAGCGACGGATCTCTGGCCAATAGTGCCTGAATGGTCGGCAGATCGCCGTCTTTGGCTGCACAGAACATTTGCCAAACGTCCGTTCCGACGCCGGTAGACCAAAACAGCGGCTCATTTTTTCGAAGTGCTTCCGGTTGGGTCATTCCAATTTGTCAGTTCAAATGTATTTCAGCCAGACCTGCTCGGGATGGCTGCGTTTGTATCCCGCGTACCATTTGCAGAGCCGATAGAGCAATATCACATCGATTACAAAGACAAAATACAGCAAAGGCAGGCCCCAACGGTATTCCTCGGGCATTTGGGTGAAGGGCGCGCTGTCGTACCATGACTGATGAACGGCCCCGTAAAGGATCATATTTACCACAAATGCCGATAAATGGATCAGCAGAATATGCATCAGGTAAAAGAACATAGGTACCTGACCAAATATTTTCAGAAAACCCGACAGCCAGCCGCTTGCCTTTTCCGCCCACGGCAACAAGGCGATCAGCGGTCCGAGGGTCATCAGCAGGTAAAGTTGGGAAGCGGGGTATTTTCTTTGGTTTAGAAGCTGCATAATGAATGGAGGTGCCTCAGGGTCCGGTGCCTTCCGGGCGATCAGGATACTCCCGATGACTAGAAACAATGCAATGGCAGAAAGCCCGATTCCCAGTAGGATTTTCCTTCTTTTGGCAGGACCAAGCTGCATAATCGACCCAAAACCGTACCCAGCGGCCATCACGCCGATCCAAGGGACGATCACATATAAGACGGCTATTCCTGACCAGCTTTCAAAACCGGAAGTGTAAATCAATTCCCAGAACCGTCCGAACGACTGCTGCGATGCTTCCGGCAACCAGTAAGGCACTTTGGCAAAAATATCCTGACCAACAATAATCACGAGCCCAATAACGCCCGTTATGAGTGGACGGAACCATATAAACGCAGCCATGAGCACCATGCACCAGCCCAGCATCCATATTACGCCCAGCAGCACCATACCGGAATAATCGAAAGCGAAAGTCCAGAAAAACCGGATGACCGTCAGTTCGAACACCACCAGCAGCAGGCCCCGGCTAATCAGATAACGTGCCAATGCAGCCTTGTCGCCCAATTTATGGCCGTAAAGGAAGATGCTAACACCGGCAAAAAAGGCAAATCCGGGCGCGCAGTAGTGGGTGATCCAGCGGGTAAAGAATATCCCAGGAGTTGGCCCTCCCGGCGGCTGACCGGAGTACACGCGAACGTGATCGATGACCATTAAAACCATGATCAGGCCACGAATGATATCGATGGATTGAATCCTGGTCGGTCCCGGAAGCCTAGCCTCCGGATTTAATGCGGAACCTGACATGGTGGTTTGGGTTTTAATTTACCTAAAAACAAAACCGGTTTGAAGTAACTTTGCGCGAGCGCTAATTCATCGTCTAATTAATCAATTTCATTATTAAATAAAAGAATGGATTCTATTGAAATACAAAAAGTTAATGCAGATCAAATACTTGACGTCCGGCACGAAGTGCTATGGCCCGATAAGCCCCGTGATTTTGTAAAGGTGCCCGAAGATGACGCCGGCTTCCATTTTGCACTCTTTTTGAATGGTCATATCGTTTCGGTGATCTCGCTCTTCACCGA
Organism: Dyadobacter sp. MSC1_007; assembly: GCF_023667495.1. GTDB lineage: Bacteria > Bacteroidota > Bacteroidia > Cytophagales > Spirosomataceae > Dyadobacter. The sequence continues at coordinate 49,185 of NZ_JAMOZL010000012.1, read as the reverse complement.
TGATGACAGTATCCGTTTCCGCAAATTCGCTACGCTTTCTGGTTTCCAGGGCAAGGGGCTGGGTTCGAAATTGTTGAACCATGCGATCGCCTATGCGACGCAAAACGGGTATTCGCGCATGTGGTGCGACGCGCGTACGAGCGCTCTTGGTTTTTACGAGCGGTTCGGCTTTTCCCGCTTTTCTGAGCCATTCTTTAAGGATGATATTCCGTATTATAAAATTGAAAAACCTTTACCAAGGAATTTGGCGTAATCTGCCGCAGCTTCTTCAAAAGTCTCTTGTACCGGGGCTTGGTCGCCTGTCAGCGGCAGCATTTCGATCACAATCTGGTCTTTCTTTTCGGTTCGCCTCCACACGCCGGTCATTTTTCCTTTGGTCACCATGATAGGCTTGAAGATGCCATTGCCAGAGTCCGGATTTTTGGCGAGTTCGTCGTTCATGACAGCACTTCGGTCTGCATAACCCACCGTGTATTCGTCGTAGCAGGGCAGCAACAGCGCTTTCGGGACACGAACCGACTTGGCGGGCTCCGGGAAAATGTATTCTTTGTTTGCGATTTGCACGCTGTTAAACTTGCCTCTGACCGCCTCCAAACCGATTTTCGAATCGGTGACGGATAAGCCGCTCCACCACACAAAATCCTGCAAAGTGGCCGGACCGCGACTTCTGAAATAGCGCTCCGCCAGCATTGCCAGCGCTTCTTCTCTCGAAAACGATGGTGCCGCCGGTACCCGGTGATCAAAGAGCGCATAGGTAAACTTTTTGCCGCGCCTGGCGCCGTTGCATACCACCATATCCAGTTCAGCCCGAAACATAATGTGCGTCGCAGAAAGATTGTCGGTTTCGATACCGGCACGGTTGACTTCGGCAATGATTTCCTCGCGAGTAAGGTGGCTTCCATCGGCCAGTAATTTGCCTATAATGTCATTGGTTTTACCAAAAACCTCATCATCCAATTTGAGCTGACGGTACATGGATCCCGCGAGTTTGTTCATATGCGGGGCGGCGAGCTGCATCATCCAGCGCACATCCTCCACCGCCACAAAGTGCCAGGTCGGCCGTAATAAGTGCGTGCGGACAATGCGGCCTTCATCGATGACGCGGTCGATGCTTTTATCGGTTGCCTTTTTGAGCCGTAATGCGAGCGCCCATTTGGCCATCGCGTAATCCTGCGCCTGTACTGCGCCCATCCATGCCACCACTTCTTCGGGGCTATTGCAATGTGTTCCGCTGATTTGCTGGTTGCGAAGCCGTTGAACTTCGATATCCTGTGATTTCATGTACATTCATTTTGCCAGGAATGCAAAATAGATGTTTTGAACAAAAAAACCTGCACAGGCTAAAATTCCTGTGCAGGTTTGGAAGATTTGGTAGTTGTGTTATTTCGAAATAATCAATTGTTTCAGACCAGCCGATTGCAGGTAAGCCATTGCAGCCACCCATAAAGCCACTGCGGCGATCGCAATATATCCGAGCATGGAAATCGCAAAAGGCTGAAATAAAACGATCGCCAGACTTGCGACTACCCAAAGCGTGTCCAGCACAATGACCAGCCGCACCGCCCGCGCATTCACCGGATTCCCGCGGCTTACCGAAAACACCAATATTGCAAATGCGAGCAGAAATGCCCCTACTTCTACAAATGGGCCCGTCATGGAGGTTTCGAACAATCCGGCTACAAAACCGGCAAATGCGATGAGGCCTAAACCGGTTGCACCTGAACTGATTGCATTGATAAGCATTACATTTTTAAGCGTTTTCATAAGAATGTCGTTTTGTTGTTTTGGAATGATACAAAGGTATATCAGCCATTAGCCGCCTGACTTACCATGAAACGCCAACGATTTACCATTTGATGACAGCCATCCGATTAGGTATAAACACACCCGCCTTGCTGGACCAGCATGTCGAGAATGGCCCCGGCTTTTTGAGCCAGCACGGCCTCCACCCGCTCGGCATTGCCGGCTGGTTGCGGTTTCCGGACCGGCACACTGATCAGCCGCAGCGCAGTTTCCCGTAATCCGGCATTCAGGTATTCCGCAAAACGCATGTGGTAGGTCACCAATGCCTTTTCCCATTTGGCCGCATCATCGGCTGAGCACCAGATGTCGATCACGCGCGGGCTGCCGTGAAACAGCAGGTTTGGTAAAAGTTGGTGCAAATAGAGTGTCCCGGTGGCGTACTGGCTTTTGAGCCGCTGGTCCAGGCTTTGGATGTCGTAGGCATCCAGGTCAAGTTCAAGCCCTGTTTCGGCATAGTTAACCAGCAAATCCACCTCGAAATCATTGTTGATCTTTTCACAAACCTTGATAATATCGGTTGTATCATTTTCGTCTGCCATAAAATATAGCACGCTCACACAATGGCGTTCCCTTATTTCCTCTGCCATCGCAATAAGCCCGGCAATGTTGCTTCCAAGCAGGATCAGGTGCCTTTTCCGCTGTGCCAGCTCTTTCGCGAATGCGCTTCCCCAGGCGGTATCCGCCTTTCGAACTACGGAAAAATTCATATTGTTGATGATTTCGTTAAAATTTTTAACGGCTATTGAAGGCCAAATGCGGTTTGAGTTGTCATGCTACCGTGAATGCAAAGAAAACGGGCATCAACATGAAAGGAAATACTGATTTATCATTACAAACAGTCGCTGCAAGGTTGCCGGCAGTTGTCCCGGACTATCTGCAACTGCTGAACAGGCATTATGATTTCGAAGGTGTAGAGCCTGACCGTCTCGACAAGCAACTGGCGCTGATCCGTGCAATGGCCCAGTTGAGCAGCAGCGGTGTCACCGTTTACGATCTTCAAAAGCAGACACATATTTATGCTTCCCGGAATTTTTACAAATTATACGGCTACGATGTCGGCGACCGGCAACAATCGATCGACAATGCAGTATTTGACCAGAAAATACACCCGGATGACCGGCAGGTGCTTTCGTTTAATGGTTATGAAGCCATGAAGTTTATGATGCAGCAGCCTGCCGATTCCCGAAAACAGTTTAAAATGGTCACCGAATACCGCATTGATGCCGGTGCACAAGGTTACGTGCGGGTGTCGGAACAGCATCAGGTGCTTGAACAGGACGCATTGGGGAATATATGGCTTTCGCTGGCGGTGATTGACATTTCGCCCGACCAGTCGGTAAATGCAGGGGTTAAATGCCAGATCGTCAATTTCCACACCGGTGACCTGATATTGCTTCGCCCCGAGGCCGGTGAATCTGCCGTAAGGCTTACCGGGAGGGAAACGGAGATCCTGAAAATGATCGGTGCCGGAAAGCTGAGCAAGGAGATCTCGGGAATGCTCGATATCAGTATCCATACTGTAAATACACACCGCCAACGCATATTAGAAAAATTGCAGGCCGACAATTCCATTGAAGCTTTGCACAGTGCCAGACAATTGGGATTAATCACCTGACGATCATTCAAATGCACCGAAAGATAAGTGTAAATTAAAATAGAGTTAATTCTATTAAGAATACATACGATTGGTATGCTTTTATTGTACACCACGGTTACAACATTTGTTTTTTCAGCAGTCCTTAATTTTGAATGTTATGGAAAGAGAAAATGAAAAGCAGACTGTAATCACACTTAATGATGAAAGTTTCAAACACTATCTGATTGAACGGTACAGGAATAATCCTGACTACTCAAAACGAACAACATGGAACGGCGGATCGCATGACCTGATTTCCGGCGAGACATTGATACAATTGTACAACCGCGCCAAGGAGGATCTCCGTAAAAAAGGCGGCACACTGATCGGCTACGAACTGGTTAATAATATTTTACTGAGCCACGACGGCGTTCATTCAAACTGGCCTATGAACTGGATGTGGGTTATCCAGTTTGGTCACGACTAAATTCCCAACACTGGGAATTTAGTTTTTTCATAATTTGCCATCCTGTTTTTCCGCGTTAACTTTACAAACATCGAACAGGCAATTGACCCGCACGAACGATTTTAAAGCTCAACCAACTGAAATGCTGAATGGATAACTTCAAAACGATCTACCTGGTAGATGACGATCAGGACGATCGGTTTTTCGTCAAGGAAGCTATTCAGGGAACCGGCACCGATGCGAATATCATTGAGGTGGAAAACGGCTTCGATCTATTGACGCTGGTTCAAAAAATCGCGGACCCTTCTTTTTCGGTGATCATCATTGACATGAATATGCCTAAAATGAATGGCCTGGAAACAGTTGCAGCCATTCGCCGCGACGCACGCCTTGCGGATATCCCGGTGGTAATGCTTTCTACTTCTTCCAATTCTTCCCTCATCGAAACAGCCTATACCTCCGGTGTAAGTAGTTTTGTGACGAAGCCCAGCACTTTTGAAGAATTTGCCCAACTGGCGCTTGTCATCAAGGAGCGTTTTCTTTAAGTTGTCGTTTTTGTTCTATTTTTCGTCGCAGGAGCCCCGGATCTTTGAAAGAAAAAACCAATGACAACGATCAACTTCATCCTGGTTGCGACGGCCCTTGCCAGCGGACTTATCGCTGGACTTTTTTACAGCTATTCCTGCTCGGTAAACCCGGGGCTGGGTGCCTTATCCGATCAACATTATCTGGCTGCAATGCAGTCTATTAACCGTGCGATACTCAATCCGGTGTTCTTTTTCAGCTTTATGGGCACGCTGATCCTCCTTCCGCTATCCACTTACCAGCATTTCGGTACTGCCCGTTTTTATTGGCTGCTTGCTGCAACTGTCGTTTATGTGATAGGGACATTTGGGGTTACCATGTTTGGGAATGTGCCCCTGAATGATGCCCTGGATAAATTCAATATCACGGCAGTCCCCGCGCAGGAACTGGCACGCCAACGCGCGGAGTTTGAAGTTCCCTGGAACCGGCTGCACAGTATCAGGACGGTCGCTTCGGTCATCTCGTTTGTCCTGGTGATCATTGCCTGCCTTCATACTGCTGTTACTACCGACAACTAGTTCGTGCAATTTTGCCAATCCGGTATCCTGCCTCCTTTTGTCCATATCTTTCCACACTATACCAAACCCGATCTACTCTATCCTACCCTTTTCATCATCGGATGCATTATTCTGATGTCTACGCTTGCGCGCGAATGTATCTTTTCCAAAACGATAGCTCAATGAGGCACCAATGCGCTGGGTATCCGATTCGCTAACCTGGTAGTAATCCGACCGACGGATTCCAACCGACCTGTTATGGTATATCCACGAGTGGAACAAGTCTTCGAAGTTGAGCGACACGGCGCCATTACCTTTCCAGATTTTCTTTTGCACACCACCATTAACACGGTACATTCCGGAGGTGAGGGCCTGCCCGTTCACGTCCCGGCTTGCATAATATCCACCCAACTCGGCAGTCCAGCCATTACCCAGCGTGAAATAGTTGTTGACTTCAAGCCTGGCGACGTTGGTGCTGAAATTCAGTTCTTCGGTATACACGGGACCTTTGGTTTTAATGCGCGAAAGTCTCAGTGTGGTGTTGTTATACCACCATTTAGTGAGCGAACCGGATACCGTGGTGTTCAGAAGCACCATATAGCCATTAGCGATGTTTTGGGGCCGGCTTGTAAAAATGTCGCCTTCCGCTTTGGTGGTTGTAAAAATCACATCAGTGAAACGGTTGTAACTCAACCCCATATTCAGCAGTTGTTTATGCTGATATTTAAGCTCCACACGGTTTTGGTATTGCGGCGTAAGTTGCGGATTTCCCGAGCTGAATGTGTATTGATCTTTATAAAAAACAAATGGGTTCAGCATCTGGTAATTTGGTCGGCTAATGCGTCTTACCGCCATCAGCACGAGGTTATTAGTGCCTTTCTCATCCAGTTTGTAACTCAAAAAGATGCTTGGGAACAGCTTGGTGTAATTTTTGGTAAAAGTCATCGACAGCACCGAATCGTTACCCACCTGGTTGCCCCTTGCCACTGTATTTTCCAACCTTAACCCAAGCTGTACCCCAAACCGGCTCCATTTTTTCTGACCACTCACGTAAGCTGCGCTGATCGCTTCCCGGTATTTGAAATGGTTCGATTTGCGATTGTCGATTACCGGCAGGCCGTCGGTCAGATTATAATGGTTGAATACAAAATCATTGTTCACAAAACTGGATTTGACACCGGCCTCGATACGGGCGTTGTTTTTCAATGGGTGCACGTAATCGGCCTTCGCGGTGTAAATATTGATGTCGGAGGGAATGCGGTAGAGAAAGATATCGTTGGCCGTCGCAGCCCCGTCACTTCCGAATTTCATATTTTGCAAATCCTGCTTGCCATAGCTATGGTAATGAAGATAATTGGCATCGACAGCGATTTCGCGGCCTTTGTCATTGAATTTATGCAGCATATTCAGGTTGACGCTGGTATTATTGCGCACATCTTTTGAGGCAGTGCTTCCATTTCCCGAACCATCGCCATTGTCGGCGCCGCCAAACTGGCTGCTGTGATAAGTAAAGTCGCCTTTCCGGGCCGAGCCGTTGAGGTTCACGATCATACCGTAAACTGTTTTAGTATTAGCCGTATAATCCATTCCCAGATTGACATTATAGCCCCGCCGCGCATTTCTGAAATTGTTCGTCAGATCGACGCTCGAAATAAGGCCGCCATCTGCGCTATAAAACCTGCGGTTAAAATCGTCCAGCGTGGAATTCTTCTCGTAGTTATAACCCAGGTTGGCAAAGAGGTTGAGCTTTTTGCGGTTATAATTGAGATTGACGGCATCATTACTGCGTGCATATTTCCCCTGGCTGGCACCAATGGCCGCGCTGCCCGTAAAGCCGCCAATCCTGTTCTTTTTTAATCTGATATCGATCACCGCATTACCAGCAGCGTCGTATTTAGCCGGTGGATTATCGATCAGTTCTATTTTGTCCAGCACACTTCCGGGCAGCGATTTCAGGTAAGCCGCCAGGTCCGCACCCGACATGTAAGTGCTGCGTCCGTCGATCAGCACCATTACCCCGCTCTTTCCATTCAGGCTGATCTCACCATTTGCGGATACCGATACGCCCGGTGTTTTAGCAAGGACTTCGAGCGTGTTGCTGGTCGCGCTGCTGAGCATGGCGCTTACATTCACGATAGTACGGTCCATTTCCTGCTCGATAAGCGGCTTTGCAGCTTTCACAACGACTTCTTTAAGTTCAATGCTTTTTGCCGGAAGCAGGATAATGGCCGGTAATGCGACAGCCGAATGCGATTCATCGATCGTGAGTGCGGCACTGGTAAAATCCTTTTGACCCATTGCTGTGACGGCGAGCAAGTAAGTCGCTTCCCCGAGGTTTGAAAATCGGAAGTTGCCGTTAGCGTCGGTCACCTCTCCGGTAACCATCGCCGAATCGGCCGCTTTGAGGAGGCGAACGGTGGCGCCGGGAATGGTTTCGTTGCGGGTGTCTTTGACGGTCCCGGATATGGTCTTACCCGATTGGGCGAAGGCAGCCGTGACTGGTAACAGGAAAATGAGCATTTGAATGAGCTTTTTCATGGCGGTTTGTTTTATCGTCGTCCGATTTATGATGAAGCAAATATTGACCGCCGCGCTCACCGCATGAAATAAATGTGTTGTAACTTCCCGGATCGGTGACGGACGCTGTTTTTTTCGGGTCGAACCCGTTTGAACCGGTTTTTGGGCAATCCGTCATCACATTGGCGGCGTCCGGCAGCCTGGCTATTTGCATTGCTTATGAACCTCCATATTTACTGCTGAAATGAGGTGGAAGGTTTAAAACAAAGAGGAGCATGAAATTGATAGACGATAAAAAAGACAGCGAGAATATCAGAACAGGCATTTATGTAGTCCTGGTGGCTGCGACATGCTTCCCTGTTTACTTCGCAATCGACATCTATCTGAATACCATCGGTGCACACCACGATGAAGCACTCGCAGTAGCCGGGACTATGGTATTCATCGGATGTGTATTTGCGGGCCGGCATCTGGCCACAATCTGGTCGGCGAGGAAACGGGAAATTCCTAAAAAAGTGTTGCAGTCGCTTGCAGGCACGATCGTGATCTGCACCCTCTGGCTGTTCATACACGCGGATTTCCAGCTCGACGGTTACCAGGCGATCAACCTGCTGCTCTATTGGCTTCCCTTCCTGGCCATCAGCCTTTCGGCGGGTGCGCTGGTCAAGCTTTTCAGGTTGAGCACACGAAACGAACTCGAAGCCGCCCAGCGCATGGCGGCGCAAAGCCAGAGCGAGCTGCATTTGTTACAATCACAGCTCAGTCCGCATTTTCTATTCAATACCCTCAATAATATGTACGGCTTGTCGATCAGCCAGCATGAAAAGATCCCGGCGCTCATTTTGAAACTTTCGGACCTGCTGCGGTACTCGGTATACGAAGCCAATGAAACGTTTGTCCCATTGAAAGACGAAGTCGCCTATATCCACAATTATATCGATTTTGAAAAACTGAGAATGGGCGACCGGCTCAACCTGAAAACGGACATCGAAACCGTGGCCAACGCACAGGTCCGCATTGCGCCCATGCTGCTGATCGTGTTCATTGAGAATGCATTCAAACATTCCAAAAACACGGCAGAACCACAGGTTTTTATCGAAATAAACCTTAAAACGTGGGGTAATTCTATTTTGTTTTATATTAAAAATTCTCACAGTGGCCCGGCAAATCAGGAGAAGACTTTGGAAAAACACAGTGGCTTCGGTCTGGCGAACGTTACCAAACGGCTCCAATTGCTTTATCCGGGCCAGCACGATTTGTCCATTGAAAAAGAGGAAAACAGCTATGCCGTAAATCTGCGATTAACCATTCAGTAGTAATATGAACCCGATTGACTGCCTGATTGTCGATGACGAGCCTATTGCGCGGGACATTATACGTACATACTGCGGGCACCTGCCTTACCTGCGTGTGGCGGGCATGTGCGGAAGCGCGCTCGAAGCAAAAGCCGCATTGCAGCAACAGCACGTCGACATTGTGTTCCTCGACATCAATATGCCGGTAATGGATGGCATTTCCTTTTTAAAAACATTAAAAACGCCGCCGCAGGTCATATTCACGACGGCCTATAAAGAATACGCCATCGACGCATTCGACCTCGCGGCTTGCGATTATCTGTTGAAGCCATTTTCACTCGAACGGTTCATTATTGCGGTTGATAAGGCCATGGAAAAGTTGCAGCCTCAGTCGGCCCTCGCCCCTGCTGTTGCGCCGGAACCTGTCGGTGACGATTTTCTATTCATCAAAGCGGATGGTAAAATCTACAAAATACGGCACGACGATCTGTTGTTTGCCGAAGCTAATGGCAACTATACCAAAGTCTGCACCATGCAAAATACGCTCCTCCCTGCCATGACTTTTTCAAGTTTTGAAGAACTGCTTCCCAAGTCACGCTTTCTGCGCATTCACAGGTCGTTCATCATCAACAAATCAAAAATAGACCACATCGAAGGCAACCGCGTATTCATCCAAAACACCGAAATTCCTATCGGTAGTAATTATAGAGAGGCGTTTTTGAAGCAACTGGGGCTGAGTTAGTAATAGATTATTGCCATCTACCAAACGTTCGTAACAGTTTGAACATCATCAACTTTGCCGACCAGTCGTGTTACATTTTCGTTTTTTTTGCGTTCTTTTGTAGTAAGTAAAATCGGAGAGATCCTATAATTATGAAAACGGCAAATTCATCAGAGACATCAAGTGCTAAGGCTGTCGTTGATGTCAACAGTCAAAGCAAGGCTTCTGCAATCATCCAAAAGATGAAGGATGATAAGAAGGCCATTAAACAGTTCTTTCGAGGCGAGATTTCAATTCAAGAAATAGATGCAAGAGGTATCAAATTCGTTAAACCCATATGAACATTTCAGCAAAAATCTGAACTATACATTTACTACCAGCAATGGAATAGAGTATTTTGTATATTTTACTGAGACGTCGGGGTACTTCGAGCATATACCTGAAATTAATGACGATATAGTAACCTTCGGATTCTATCCATTAACGGATGAATCAGAAGGTTTTTTTTATGACCCGAAAACCGGAATTAAGAGGAAGCAACGATTTGATATGAGGGTCAGTGATACAATTGGAAGTATTACCCAAGAATTCCTTTTCACTTACCCATACAAATGTCCATCCTTTTTGTGCGATGACACTGATCGGCGCGACAAGTGCAGGCAAAAGCTTTTTCGCAAATGGGCTCAAAGCTTTTCGCGTTTCATAGAGATGCCATCAACCGTGTATGAAAATCAGATTTACGATAAGCGAACTATATATGGGGACGCGGGCATAATCGTAAGAAATGACCACCCAAGACATGCTTTAATCAGAGACTCATTTATGAATCTAAGCAGTGTACTTGTTGGAAAAGACCTTTAAAATCAGGGACCATAAGCCAGCCATGGTCCCTGATTTTATCATTTATCCTTCCCAAAAAAATCACTTCCTAGCCGGTATCGCGAACAGCACACTTAGCTGGATGACGCTGTTGCGGAAGTCGGGGTTCATGGCTGCGGTTTTGTCAAAATCACCTACTTTGGAAAATCCTGCAATGTAGCGCGCACCTATTCCCAACCCGAAACCAGCCTGATAGCCGACACCGACACCACCGGCAAGATCAAGATTTTTGGCAAAATTATCGATCGTCTGATCCGGAACATCCTCGCCTGTCTTGAAAGAAGCTTGCGGACCGAATTCGAAGTAAAATCCTCCGCGTGAACGGAATTTCAGCATAACCGGCACAGAGACGTAACTCGTTTTAAACTCCGTTTTCTGGTTGCCGTTATCAATCTTGGCACCTTGCGTGGAGAACAGCACCTCCGGCTGTATCGAAAACACCTCCCCTATCCCGAAATTAAGTATACCGCCAAGGTGAAAACCCACGAGCGCCTCGGATTCGACATCACTGCCTGTGTAATTGCTGATGTTGACCCCAGCCTTAGGCCCGATCGAGAACGACTGCGAAAAAGCAGCTGTGCTCAGCATCGACAGAAGAACGAGCAAAGAGATTTTTTTCATAATTACTGTGAATTTGATGGTTTTTAAATGTTGCACTGCCTGTATATCGCAAAAACTATACCAGCAAACCCGATTCGGGCACAACTCGAAAAGGATCGCCGCCAATAAGTAACCAGCCGGGAGTGTGGTGCTTTTTGTTTGAAAGGACATTTCAAACTTGGTTTCCACTTTCCCAACCGATTGATCATGTTGACTTCGAGGAGAAAATTCATCGGCTCGGCCACGGCCATTGCTGTCGGCACAGGGCTTTCATCTGCATTCCCTACCCCGTTATCCGCATTTCCAACACCTCATTTATCCCCTGCCGACACGATCCGTGTGGCTGGCATTGGTATCAACAGTATGGGTTGGGCCGACCTCAACGCGGTGATCAAAAACCCCGGTGTGGAATGCGTGGCCCTGTGTGACGTCGATAAAAATGTACTGGACAAACGCGCCGCCGAACTCGCCGCCCGCGGCATTAAGGTGAAAACCTATGGCGATTACCGTCAAATGCTGGAAGACAAAAACATCGACGCCGTCGTGATAGGCTCGCCAGACCATTGGCATTGCCTGATGATGGTGGAAGCCTGCCAGGCCGGTAAAGATGTGTATGTGGAAAAGCCGATCGGCAACTCCATTGCCGAATGCCGGGCCATGGTTGCGGCCCAGGAACAATACAAGCGTGTGGTTCAAGTGGGCCAATGGCAGCGGAGCCAGAAGCATTTCCGTGATGCGCTCGATTTTGTGCATTCCGGGAAATTGGGCAAAATAGGTCTGGTGAAAGTTTGGGGCTATTTCAATTATGGTGAACCGATGACCAACCTCCCCGACAGCGCTTCTCCCGCTGGCGTGGATTACAATATGTGGCTCGGACCAGCACCCAAAAGACCCTTCAATGCGAACCGGTTCCACAGCAAATTCCGCTGGTATTGGGATTACGCCGGTGGCATCATGACCGATTGGGGTGTGCATTTATTGGATTACGCATTACTCGGCATGAAGGCGGGAATGCCGAAGCGCGTATCTGCCACGGGCACGATGGCGCTTAATTTCGGCGTCGATGCGCCGGATACGCTTACTACGCTCTTTGAATATGGTGATTTCAACATCCAATGGGAGCATGTGATTGGTTATGGACCTGGAATTTACAATCGCGAACATGGTATCGCTTTCCTCGGCGGAAACGGGACGCTCATCCTCGACAGAAAAGGCTGGGAAGTAGTGCCTCAGTTAAACAGAATGGAAGCCGTCGCTTATCAGAAATCCTCAGACAACGGCCTCGACCTGCATGCCAAAAACTTCGTTGATGTGATCCGGTCACGAAAGTTCGAAGACCTCGCCACTCCTATTCAGGCTGGCGCCAAGGTAGCGGTCATTTCCCAAATGGGTAATATCGCTTACCGCACCGGAAAGAAGCTCGAATGGAACGACCAAACAGGGAAATTCGACGATAAAAGCGCCAATGCACTTATTGCCAACCAATATCATAACGGATACAAAATGCCGGGTTGAAAATTTACGGTACCCACCGTTTTCCCACAACCAGTTTATCTCCTGAATCGTCCACCTCAAACAAATGCGGAATGCGTATGGTGCGACCGTTGACGCTCTTATGGCTGTGCAGCGACATCAGTAATTTGCCGTCAAACGTCCGAAACAGCATTCCATGACCGAAGTTCGGCGGGGTGATCGGTTCTTTTTCCTGAATCCAGGGGCCATCCAGCGTGCCACTTTGCGAATAGGTCACGCCCTGGGTGTACACGTCGTATATCCAGCTTGTCCACAGCATGCCCAGCTTGCCGGTTTTGGTATAAAAAAGCCATGGACCGTCGGTGACCTTGTTGGGGCGCTCTTTTCCGTCTTTGACATTCTCCCGGCTCCATGGCGAGTCGCTGGCCAGAAACAGGATTTTTCCTTCGCCCACCGTTCCGCTGAAGTCCGGGCGCAGTGCTATCTTTTCTATTGTTCCATTGCCGTTTTGCAGCCATTCGTGACAATACACCATGTAAGGTTTCCCATCGCGGTCGGTCCAGAGGGTTGCATCCAATGTGAGTTTGTCGGCGGGCAGGTAAACCGAATCTTTCATGGGTACATACGGACCATCCGGCTTGTCGCTCACCAATACGTGGCTCGCACGGCGGTCGAGGCCGTTTCCAACGCGAATAGCCTTGTTCGTGAAAGTAGCGAAATTGTAGTATTTGCCCTGGTAGGTGTGCAATTCTGCCGCCCAAACCATCGGATTTGGGCCCATCCAGGACTTAGGATCGGTTTGGATCACTTTATAAGGCCCGGTCCACTTTTTCAGGTCCTTACTTTTCCACAATCTCCCTCCTGTGCCGGTCATATAGTAGGTCGACGATGCTTTGTCGGCAAGTATAAACGGATCGCTTAGGCGAATGGAATCCAGCGGGATGTCTGTGCGTAATGCTGGTTCAGCGTTCTGGGAAAAACCGAGGCTCAGGTTATATATTGCCAATGCCAGTATCAGGAGTATCTGCTTCATCATTTTTTGTATGTTGGAAATACAATATCATTTGGTCAAAAAGGAGTGTATGGGTTTCAAATACCCGGAATAATCTGCATTGAGACGGGAAAAATCAGGCAAATTTTACTTTTCTTTAAACATAACCGGATATTGAAGCAAAACGGATGGCAAACTGGATCAGTAAGCTTTTCAATCCCAACAACAAAATGCTGGTTAGTTTCCAACTTCAAAATGTGTTACCTGGCAGGAGCGGCGGCGGGACTTACCTTTCGGCTATGCTCAAAGAAGGTTACCCGCAAAGTGTGCTGATCGGCGATTGTTATGCATTCGATCCGTTCGTGGCCCCATTGACTGATTTGACGCAAATCCCCGTGGAGGAACTTACGCCTTATGAAAATTAGCCTAAAACAAATCCGTAATATCGATACTCAAGACAAACGCGCCTTTTTTATGATCTGTTTGTCTTGCCGGATTGAATGAATAGCCCGCATAAACATCGAAGTTAACGAGACTCATTCGGACTCCTGCGCCCAATCCGTAATTGCCCGCTTTGTTTCCCATTACATTGAGCCTGGCGGCATCGAACATCAGCACCGGACTCACCGAAACGATATTCAACTCCTTAAACAAAACTTCCAGCACCCGCCCGACATATTGCGTGGTAGGCCTTACGAGCAGCTCGGTCTTGGGAGTGTAGTTCTTGCGAATTGCTTTCAGTACATCTTGCTGCATCGATTTCAATTGACCAGCCATCAGATCAAGTTTCTCCCATTTATCACTCAGACCTTTGTTTTTGTAAAATTTCCGCAGGCTGGCCACCCCTTCCGATATCCCGGTAAAATAAGCGGGAATTGCATCGCCATAACCGAGAACCAGCGATTCAATATCATATTGCGTATCATTGTCAAAATCCGCCGAGTCCGCCGGATCAGGGAAAAACAGGTTGATTCGTTCTGCATAGCCCTGTACCTGATTAAAAAGTTGCAAATCAGCTGTTAAAGATGCCTGAGCGTCGTTTTGTCCGCTAGTGTCCGCCACTTGTTGCGCGAGCATATCACTTTCCGGTTTGATCAGGTTGATGATTGAATCCACCACTACGGTCACATTTACTTTTGTAGTGTCATTGAGTATGCTGACAAGCCGCTGAATGTCGGTCGCACGATAGTTGGTAAAATCGTCCTCATCAGGCTGCCCGGGCTGTTGCACCTCGGATTCAGCCAAGGCAAGTCGACTGCTGCGGACGCCGGTGCCAAGCCCGAAAATAACAGTTTGGTCCTTGCTGATCTCGTCCGGGATCAACGGCTTGTGCCATACAGGTAGCGAGAGTGTCAGATTAACGGAGCGGTAACTGTCGCCGCCGATCGCAGGGCCTGTATCCGGACCGTTCAGGCGATTTTGGGAAATGCTTCTGATGAATGGACCGTTGCTGATCCCCCACGAATCTCCGGGGATAAACTCCCGGACCGCATTCCCGCCAAAAAACCTTTCGGCAGCAGGGATGTCGCCGTGAATGGAGCTGAGCTTTCCGGCAGACAATGCCAGATCGAGTTGCAGCGATTGATGATCTGCCACGAGGTAACGACCGCGGTAGGCTGCATCAAAGATATTTTTCAGATAATTAACCTGTAAATTCTTCCCTGTATTGGCCAGCTGCAACCCATAGGAAACTTTCAAACTATGCCTCCGCCAGCTGGAAACGCCTCCAATGTAAAACTTCCCGGCACCATAACCGGATTCTGCAATAGTACCTTCCGGCAATGCAGCCTCCGCAACATTAGTGCTTCTGCGGCCGCCCTCGAAAGTCGCGCCGTATCGGAATGACAAACTCCCCCCAGCCGAAAACGGCCGTGTCGAACCCGCTATTTGTCCAAAAAAAGTCGATTCATTCAATCTGAGGGCACCGGCCGGCAAGTTGGCAAGACTATAACCCGCCCGCCACTCGGCATGGTCGAGGATCCCCGACTTGACCTCGTCCGAACCGGCCAATGCAGCATTCACAATACCACCCGGAAAAGAGATGTCGGCGTTCAATGCGAAATGCTGTACCAGTTTGGTCTTGAAGGCTTTTCTGATTTTAACTCCTGGAAACAATCCCCTGGACCCGTTGTAGCCAAGGTATGGGACCAGCTGAAACGGTGCTGCATCCATTGAAACAGCTGCCTTCTTTTTGTTGAGATAAAAACCCGGCAGCTCAAATGAAGCACTACCCGCAACGCCCGTCGAAAACGGGATGCCCAAAATCGAGTATTCGACCTCAATTTCCCCGGCGGTGTCGTTGCAATTGACAATGCGCGGCAGAATGGCTAGCACACCTGCGCCCGAGGATAACAATGCCGTACTAAGGTCTTCATTCCGTTGTTTTTGGAGATTGAAATACCCGGCTTCACTGAATAGCTGGTTTACTTCAATGACCGTGTCGCCCCTGCGCCTGACGCTTGCCTGCGCATTTGGTAACGTTAATGCACCTACGTTCAGGGAAAAAAGTAAAAAATTAGCTTTGATCCGGATGTCCTTTACTTTAAAACCACTGTATTCCGCAGGATTTTTAGAACATGACCGCTCATTCCTCCCTTCCGAGACCTGCGCATGGCCCGGTGTTTGTAAAACCGCGAACATGGCAAGAACGGCGAAAATCAGTCGGAAAAATCCGGATAGGTTGCTCATTGAAGCAGGGCGTAAATTGATTACGACGGCAGTACAGGCTTGCTATTGAGAATCTGGCTGGCAGCATTCAATGCCGTAGGATCGTTCGATGGCGCGCCGCCGGTTGGCGGAAGGTCTTCGACAATGTTGGTCAATGGCCCTTTCAGATAGGCTAATTGCGCATTGTTCATCCCCCTGGCAATCAGCTTCTCTGCTTTGGGACTGTCGGTGTCGCCAACCGTGACCTGCAAGCTTACCCTGTCCTGGAATGGGTCGGTAAGCTCGTTCCTGTCCCTGAAAATGAACACCAAAACGTAGACGGGTTTCTCCTCCACACAGCCTTTGTTAATGCTAAAAGAAAACTGGCGTTTGTTGTCTGTTGCCAAAACAGCCAGCGTGATAGAAAATGGTACACATGCCATAGTAAAAACCGTTTTAAGTAACCGAAACTTTCGGACGTTAAAGAAAGCAATATCGCCCCTCCTTTTAATGTTAGTTGTTATTAAATGGCATATCGACGAAACGCAACCAGCGCAGCCCGTCACTTTGAATTATATTCTTTTATTTTTGATCCTGAAATCGATTCAAAACCTGTTAACCTTAAAACAATGACTAAATCTGTTTTGCTGATCCTGGCAGGAGCCGCTTTCGCTTTTGCGTCATGTCAAAAAAAGCCTGCGGAAACCTCGGATGCCGCCCAGGCCGACAGTACGGGTGCTCCTGTGGAAACCCAAAAGGCTAATTCGGATTACAAGCCTGCATTTCCAGGCCAGACGAGAATAGGCAGTGTCAAATCGGCGACCCCTTATGAAGGGAAAGTTTTAAACAGTGACCTTAAAAACCCGTGGGGCATTACAAGTCTGCCCGACGGCCGGCTGATCATCACTGAAAAGGCGGGTACAATGCGCATTGCAACCACCGCAGGCGTGGTAAGCGCACCTATTACCGGAATCCCAACCGTAGATCCTGATGGCCAGGGTGGCTTGCTGGGTATCCGGGTCGATCCTGATTTTGCGCAGAACAGGATGGTGTACTGGGTGTTTTCAGAGCCGCGTCCCGACGGTAACCTGACTTCGGTTGCTAAGGGTAAACTTTCGGCCGATGAAAAGAAAATCGAAGGTGCGACCGTCATTTACCGTGCTACTCCGGCCTACGCGGGTAATCTGCATTACGGAGGACGTATTTTGTTTGATAAAAATAACAACCTGATCATCAGCACCGGCGAACGTTCCGACACTGTTACCAGACCACAGGCCCAGCATCTAAATTCCGCATTAGGAAAGGTGCTTCGCATCACGAAAGATGGCAAACCGGTTGCAGGCAACCCATTCGAAGGTAAAGCTGGCGCGAGGCCGGAACTGTATTCATATGGGCACCGGAATGTGCAGGGGCTGGCTTTTCATCCGGTTACCGGCGATTTATGGGAAGTTGAGTTCGGGCCAAGAGGTGGCGACGAACTGAACAGAATCGAGCCTGGAAAAAATTACGGCTGGCCTACCATCACATACGGTATCGAATATAGCGGCAAAAAGATTGGTGATTCTATTCAGGTAAAAGAAGGAATGGAGCAGCCAGTCTACTATTGGGACCCTGTCGTTTCTCCAAGCGGTATTACTTTTTACAGCAGCGACAGCATTCCTGAGTGGAAAAATAACCTGTTCATTGGCGGATTGAGCAGCATGCACATCGCCCGCCTCGTCATCGAAAACAACAAAGTGGTCGGTGAGGAAAGGCTTCTTTCCAGCGAAGGCCAGCGCTTCCGCGACGTCACCGAGGGCAAAGACGGCGCCCTGTATGCGGTGACGGATCAAGGGAGGTTATATCGTATTTATAAAAAATAAGGAAGAAACCGGGGCTAATGGCCCCGATTTCTTTTATTAACCAGGCCGCACGAATGATTCATTGCGATTCTCATTGCAATTAGTACGCTACTTCGACGGTGGTCTGTACGATTTGTTCGTTTGCAATGTTACGCAAAATGAAATGGGCCAGATCAGCGCGGGAGATTTTTAGGCCTTTTGGGAGGAAATGATCTATCGAGTGCCGGTAGCGGCCAGTCAATGCCCCGTCAGTGAGTTGCGGTGGACGCATGATCGTCCAGGCAATATCGCTGCCCTTCACGATCTCTTCCATTTTCCACAAATCGGCATACATATTTTTCAAAATCTTTTGCAATATAAACCTGGTAACCAACTGCACCAGAATGGAATGACTTGGATTAACTTCCAATCCGGAAGCTGAGATAAAAAACACTCTTTGGGTACTGGTATTTTTAAACAGTTCCAACAAATTCTTGTTCCCCTGAGAATAGAGGGACGTCTTTTTCACCGAATTTTTTCCAATTGCTGAAATGACCGCATCTTTGTTTTCCAGGGCACCTGACAATGAAGCCAGGTCCATGATATCACCTTTGACAATGAGCAGATTTTCATGTTCGAGCATCAATTTGGCAGGGTTTCGTACAATTGCTGTCACTTTATGACCTTCCGCTAACGCCAATTCCACCACCTGACGTCCAATACCGCCACCCGCTCCTACTACGGCAATTTCATATTTATCTTGTCGCTTATCGCTCATGGCTGTCCGATTTAAGTGAATTTGTAAATGCTAAGTATATAGATTGCCAGAAATAGCAGTAATTGGATAAGGTGAACTATCTGAATGCTGCTTCTGACCCGGCGTGTCGATTGAGTGGCTTGAAACGCAGTACCCATATTGATTATCAGCTTATTGAGCCGTGAACCCAAAATCCTTCTTATGCCCAATCCGTTAAAAATGACCAGAATGACCAAGCCGAATTTTATTCGAAACCAAAGCTGCGCACCCCACGCTTCATGCAAGTAATACATCATTCCCACACCTCCGAGAATGATGATCAACATCCCGATTCCCATCATTTTTTGATAATTGGAAATGGTTTCCCAGACAACGGCGCCCTGCGCTTGGTCAACTGCGACGGTTTTCCAGAACTGCCGGAAAGTTACATACTCGATTAAAGTGGCACCTGCCATAACAGTAATGCCGACGATGTGCATGACCAGGGCCATGTTGTACAAGGTTGGATTCATGATTTTTTGATTTAGACGAAGTTGCATTAAACTTCGATAACGAAGTTTAATATCCAAATATACTTCATAATCGATATAAAAATGCGCTTTCGAAATATTTATTTTATTTTTGGTACGAAACCGAAATAATTGAAATGAACAGGACCGTCGAACTTGTGAACGAGTGGGCAGCTTTTGAGACCAACCATCCGAGCGGGAACATTGAAGAATTTTGCAGGCATTATCTGGCAAAAAACAAAAAGCAGGAGCAAACAGGGCAGCTGGTAGGTGGCGTAGTCCCACCTTCTGTGGACGGCCTTTTACTCAAAATCATCGGCAGGATATCCAAACTGAATATGTCCTACGCCAACCTGGCGCTCAAAGAAACCGGCTTAAACCAGATCGAAGAGTTTGGTATGCTTATGACCATAAAGATTGAGAAGAACCCCAGAAAGACGGACGTGATCTATGCAAATCTGTTTGAATTGTCGAGCGGAACGGATATGCTCAACCGGATGAAAAGTCGGGGACTGATCATGGAGTACGATGACCAGGACGATAAGCGTGCAAAACGGATTGAGTTGACCGCCGAAGGAACAAAAGTAGTGGAGCAATGTTACCAGAGAATCATGATGAATGCACAAATGCTGACCAGTGACCTGACCAGCGACGATAAGGAGCTTTGCATTCAGCTTCTGAAAGGAATTGAAATGAAGTTCTCGGCGTTATGGCCGCAACATAAAGGAAAACCGTTTTCGACAGTGTATGAAAGTGTGATGAAAAGCGGATCGAACGACTCTCTTCCGCTTGAAAATTAGCACTTTAACTGCAACGACTTCATGCTGTTCCGGTGTCATAAGTTTAAGACATTTCCTGTCTTTTTCTTATACCCTTATCCGAACATCATGCTATGAAAACACTTTTTACCGCCCTACTGGCTATCCGGCCTGCCCGGTTATTGCTGCTTGTCTTCATCGCCTTAACTCAACACGTATCCGCTCAATCACCTGCCCCGGTTTGTGGCAGCACGGAGATCTTTCTCGACCTGATGAAAGATCAAAACCTCAAAAAACGGTATGAGGACGCTGATAAGAAATTGCGTCAGCTTTCCACCGGAACGAACACCCGGAACGCCGCTACCAGTGACGCCGTATTCACAATTCCCATTGTGGTCCACGTCTTCGAGTACACGTCAACGCCTATGATTTCGGATACGGAGATCCAGGAGGCCATCGGCCTTCTGAACAAGGCATTCAGGAGGCAGCTTCCTAATCCCGAAGGAGTCGATACCGAGATTCAGTTTCAACTGGCCGCACGGACACCTGATAATAAAGAAACCAACGGCATCGTCAGAGTTGACGCGAGCCATCTTCCCAAATATGTTACTTACGGTGCCAACGGAAATGATGGCGAACCAGCCCACAATCTGATGGCGCTCAGCAGCTGGTCCAATATGGACTACTATAATGTATGGGTCGTTCACCAGCTCAATGTCTTCGTTGGTTTTGCCTACTATCCTACTGGTGGACCAACATTGTACGACGGGACAATGATTTCCCGGTATTTTTTGAACACAAGAACGTTTGTGCACGAATTGGGACACGGACTAAACCTCCGCCATACCTTCGCTTATGCTGTCAATGGCGGTGATACGGACGCAGCTACGTGTCCGCCCAATGTAGATTGCACCACGGATGGTGACGGAATTTGTGACACCGCTCCAATGAACCAGTCGGCTGGCAACCACCCGGATTGCGCTCAGAATGAAGTCTTACTCAATCCCTGCACCGGGACCACCTACGGTTCGGTATTGCGGAACTATATGAGTTACCAGTTTGACCATTGTAAAACGCAGTTTACCAATGATCAGCGCACAAAAATGAGACAGGTCATTCTCACCTTGCGGCCTACGCTACACGACAACGAATCACTGCTTCCACCGGATCCTTTACCTGTCACGCTGGTGGATTTCACAGGAAGACAGTCAGAAAACAGTGTAGTTTTGAATTGGTCTACCTCTGCGGAATCAAATAATGACTATTTCGCGGTGGAGCATTCGGCTGATGCCCGGGATTTCAAAGCCGTCGGGCGGGTGCAGGGACGGGGCGATACCCATGCCTCCCTGTCGGCATACGAGTTCGTCCATATTCCGGATAACCAGTCAGCTATTCACTATTACCGACTGAAACAGGTGGATATAGATGGCACGTATGCCTATTCCGGGTTGATCCATATCGCTTTTCCTGCGGGACATAAAATCACAATGGTTCCCAATCCGGTAGAAGATCATTTAATGGTCGAAGGCATTACCGGCAATTGGAAGGCTGAAATATTTTCCACCTCGGGGCGGTTTCTTTTTGAATCGCACGATCAAAAAAGAATCGATGTAAAAAGGTTAACGCCCGGATTGTACGTAATCGAAATCACCCCTAAAAAAGGCTCTGCGATAACCGGTAAAATTTTAAAGCTGGGTAAGTAAAACTGTTGTCATTAACCCGCTCATCTCTTTCCCAAGTCTGATGAGCGGGTTTTTAAATATATAACTTTATCGTACCATCGCTTTCAGATATCGGATTTCATTGTTGACCTTATTACGTACTTTGATCGTGTATAGTCCCGGCAACATCTCTTGTCTTCCCTTAACTACCCAGCCCGCAGAGCTGTCAGATAGCTTTTTTTCGATAGGTACCTGGCTTCCATTTAATGCTATTAAAGAAAGATCGTAATTCGCGGCACTGGACATTGCTACGCGGAATTCCTGCCCGATAATCGGGTTTGGAAATACATAGAACGTTGCAAGGTCCTTGGTGTTCACCACATTTATAATCTTCGAAAACGCAAATTTCCCGTCAAAATCCAGCTGTTTGAGGCGGTAAAAATAGCGCAGGTGTGGTTGCACATCCGAATCCAGGTAGGTGTATTGTGATTTAACAGCGGTTGTGTTGCTGCCTGCTACAAATCCTTTGGTCTCGAACCGCAGGCCGTCCGGGCTCCGCTCGATTTCGAACCCTTTATTTCCGTCTTCCTGCGCTGTTTCCCAGGCAAGTTTAATGCCCTCGCTATCGGCCTCCCCCTCAAATGCGATCAGGTTTACCGGCAATGGGTCTTGTATGGTAACAGAAAAGTCTTCGATTTGACCGGAACCGTAATTGACCAGCGTCCGCCCGGTGTTGTAGCCGATGATGGTGCATGCATCCGATGTCGATGCGGGATCGGCCAGCACGCGGACGCGCAATGGAATGTTGCGTACGGCAGTTATGGGTATTGCGATGTTCCCCGTTGCGAAATTGGCGTCCCCGCCGGGTGTCGTGCCCTGGAAAGCAAGCTCGTTATCGGCCGCTCCGGTGGTAAAAACCCCGTCGTTGTTATAATCGATATAAACCTTCACACGGTGGGAATTAACATAATTCCCCCGAACTGAAACGGGATAGGAATTGCCCGAATTCATCTCTGCGACGTCTGTACAGGTACGGTCTACATAGTTGGCACCATCTTCCTGAGAGTTGCCCGAGTTTTTGTTGATCGTTCCAAATGTGAAGTTTGTAAGACCATAATAAGCGCTCAATCCGTTCGCCGCCGCCGGGGCACATTGCGCAGTGTGGGTTACCTTCTGCGCGCAGCATGGAATGTCCAGAATGATCGAATTCCCGCAACCTTCTGCATCCGCAATGGTCACCGTCGCATTCTGGGCATTGGAGATACCGGTAATTGTATTGCCCGCCACGACGCCTGCAGAAGAAGTGACAATATAATTCCGGGGATTCTCAAACTGCACCTGCCAATTATCCGCCGAAGAGCAGGACGACACCACATTTCGGATACCCGGGTTGTAAAAGGTAATCGATTTGGAAGCAGTCAGCCCATTTGCACAGGTCAATGTGTAATTCCATACGCTGGTATTACCTGCGCCCGGGAGTGGTTTTGTACTCAGATCCGACTCGTTGATCACGGAACCGTTGCGGGTGATCGATGATACTTCACTGCAAATGCAGCTTACTCTTGTAGTTGGGAAACCGTCCAGCGTACAGAACTCATCCGGCCCCGAAATGACCGCGGCTGCTACCGGAGCTGCCGGTCCCAAAACTGGCGAGGTCAGCAATGTCTCGTGATAGGTTTCCAGGGTTGTGCGCATGGCGTTCAACTGATCGTTGGTAAACAATCTGTCGCACCCTCCATTCACGTAATTCATGATATTTTTCTGGATCGTTCCGTAAGGCGTGTTTGTACAAGGGTTGATCAACGCCATGGCCGCATCGGAGCAGGCTCCGTTATGTTCGCAAATGCTTCCTATTCCATAAGAGGTCAGCACGGGCGTATCGGCCAGACCATCGCCGTCGGCACAGCCACAGTTGTCCAGGGATGGGAACGGGTGCGCGAGGCCAAGGTAATGTCCTACTTCATGAGGTGACACATAATCGTGCGCCGCCTTCATGGCCGACGCCGCACCGATGAACCCCTGGGCCGGTCCTCCAACGCCCGCGGCGCCGTTATCAAGACGATTGACGATCCAGATGTTAAGGTAAAGGTCCTTGTCCCAGGTGACCCAGCTTTGCACCTGCCCCCAGGTTACCCCGGTGCTGAAAACGCCTTTGGCAACATAAGTGGCATTCCCGGATGCGTCGTACCGGGTAATGGCGCCCGCAGGGTATGCAGCACAATCGGGGCCGTACTTCGCCAGCTCGAACTCTATTTCGACATTCGGACTTCCCAGGTAATAGCCTTGCCCGCGGTAGGCGTCATTAAGGTTAGTGATAATCCCATTGATCTGTGCATCGGTGATCAGGGATGATTCGGTGGTAGGCTCGATCACGTGGACGACAACCGGAATCCTGTATATTTCGTTGGCCCGAAGACTTTTCCCTTCCGACTTCTGTTTCAGGCGTTGCCGTATCAGAAACCTGATCTGATTTTCAAGCAATGAATCGGCCTCGTACCCACAGAAGCCATTTGCAGTTTGGGAAGTAGCGACTGGCCCGTTGGCGATCTGGCAAAAAGCATCTGCACTCGCCAAAAAGGCGCAGAATAGTAAAATTAGCCTCATTTAGAAACCCGTTAGTTGAAACAATTTCAATTTCTGATATAACGGGAGGGTTTCTCACGAGCTCAAAATCGTGAACGCACAAATAGACAGCATCGGCAAAGCAAATGCCTATGCTGGTTTGACATTTATTGGTACTCCGTTGGCATCAGGTGATTGGCATTCTCCTGATACCAACAGAGGTTTCACCTATAAATTTTGTTTCTTCAATTCCTTCACGGCATGGTCAGCAGCCCTGGCAGTCATAGCCATGTAGGTGATCGATGGGTTCACACAAGACGAGGACACCATTGCCGCGCCGTCGGTAACAAATACATTCTTGCAAGCGTGTACCTGATTGAATTTGTTCAGAACAGATGTTTTGGGGTCTTTTCCCATTCTGGCCGTGCCCATATCATGGATTCCAAGCCCTGGATGCGTGTCCGTTCGGTTGAAGCCGGAAACGTTTTTAAACCCGGCAGCGTCCAGCATTTCAACCGCAGAAGCCATCATATCTTTCCGCATGGCGAGTTCATTCTCCCCAAATGCCGCGTCGAAAACGATCATTGGAATGCCCCACTTGTCTTTTTTGTCCTTATCCAAAAACATACGGTTAGAAGGGTCGGGCAGGATTTCTCCGAAACCACCAAAACCCATCGTCCAGGTGCCGGGTCGCGTCATATCTTCTTTAAAATCTGCCCCAAATCCATTCATGGTAATGCCTCGTTTCCAGTCGCTTTTGCTGGCCCCGCCCTGGTAGCCATAGCCGCGCAGGAAGTCCTTTTTATCCGTTCCCCAATTCCTGAAACGGGGAATATAAAGCGCATTGGGCCGTTGTCCGAACACATAATCGTTTTCAAATCCCTCCACAGTCGCATTGGCGCCTACTCCGAGGTGATGGTCCATGATATTGCGGCCAACCTGATCGCTATCGTTACCAAGTCCGTTCGGGAAACGGCTTGATTTTGAATTCAGTAGCAATGCGGCCGAGTTCATAGAGCCTGCGTTCAGGAATACGATTTTGGCAAAAAACTCTTCCACGGCCATCGTATGCTGGTTGATCACCCGCACGCCTTTGGCTTTCTGTGTTTTCTCGTCGTAAATAATCTCATTTGCAATCGTATCGTGCAAAACTGTGAGCTTCTCGGTTTTGCGTGCAGCCGGAATGGAGCCTGACAATGAGCTGTAATAACCCCCATACGGGCAACCACGGGCACATTTGCTTCGATATTGGCACGAAGCGCGTCCTAGTTCTGTATGCCACGGTTGTGGCTTGGTCAGGTTTGCAATGCGGCCGATGGTGACCGGCCGTTTCAGCTTTTTCATCATCGCATCCCTGAAATAAAGTTCAGGAGCGCTCATTGGCATCGCTGGCAGGTAATGGCCGTCGGGCAGCACCTCCCAGCCTTCCGCCTGGCCGCTGATCCCCACAAATTTTTCGACATGGGTGTACCATGGTTCCAGGTCTTCATACCGTATCGGCCAGTCGATCGCGATGCCTTCTTTGACATTCGCTTCGAAGTCCTTTTTGTTCATCCGGTAAGACTGTCTGCCCCAATGCATGGATTTCCCGCCCGTGTGATAGGCCCGGATCCAGTCGAATGGCCGTTTTTCTATGTATGGGTTCTTCTTATCATCTGTAAAAAACTCACCCGTTTCCTCATTGGCGAGTGTACCAAAACGGCTGTTTGCCCAATATTCCTCCGCAGATTGAATGGACACTTTCCCTCTGTGCTCAAACTCCCAGGGGCCTTTCATCGCCGTATCGTAATCCTCGATATGCTTCACCTCCCGGCCCCGTTCGATCATTAATACACGCAATCCTCTTTCGGTAAGTTCTTTGGCGGCCATACCGCCCGTCATGCCCGAGCCGACGACGATGGCATCATAGGTATTCGCATTAGTTGCTTTCAAATTCAGGTTCATGGTTGCAGACTGGCTAGTAGGCGAAAGATTTTTGATTCGGTTTCATCTGGATCATTTCCAGTTTGCCGGGAATGGGTACATACTCAAAAGACGACTTGATACCGTCCTCGGAAGTAAAATACCCCAGCATGGTCAGTTCCTTCATTAACCGCCAGAATGGTAAGCCTTTTGCCTGCGCGGCCATTTGTTCCCTGTCCTCATTGTCGCCCATTTTGGTTTGCTGCACCTGGTATGCCTTCATTTCCTCAACCGAATCGCGCTCCACCTGTTTGATCACTTCCAATTTCTTCGCCGGATCCAAGGCTAAAAACCCCTTGTTTTCCTACGCTTTAACGCCTTCCAAAAAACTGGTATGCTCCGGTGTTTTATAACAATCCTGCATCATCATTACAATGAAGGCCGGCACACCGGTATCCTTAGCGCCGGGGGTGGATGTTTTGGGAATGATCATTTCCGCGACTTCCGCGATAATCTGCTTTTGCTGGTCCGTGACAGTAAAACCGGCAACCTGTACCTGCTTCTCAGCCTGCCAATGGTCCATGGCCATCAGCGTCGGCAGCGAAAAAGCACTTCCCAGTACGAGGGTGGCCCTCTGAATGGCTTCTCTTCTATTCATATCGTCCGGATTTCGGTTATGTATATTGATGTTATCCTTATAAGTCTTCGCATTGGAAAATAAACTGTATTGTGGCGCCAATTTTTTCGGGCATGGTCATAAACTATATTGACCAGATCAGTTGCTGATCCGGTCAATACTCACTACGCTGTACAATTAACCTCGAATAATTGCTTTTCTATTTTACTGACTTATAACTGGTGATGTACCAGGAAGGGAAAAGGACGAAGGGAGGATGGACGAAGGAATGGAGAAATTTCTTCCCTTCTACCTTCCTCCCTTCTACCTTCCTCCCTTTTTCCTTCCTCCCTTTTTCCTTCCTCCTTCTTCCTTTCTTCCCCTTTTTCCCCTCAATAGCTTGTATTGGTCAGGAGCGTAATGCTCTTGTCACTTTCGTCGGTTTTCAGACCAGAAATATCCAGATCCGGATAATGCTGCGAGGCGATCCGGGCTAATGCTGCGAACCCTTCCGGATGGATCGGTTTAATTTGTTTGTGTGTCCAAGGCTTTTTCTTTTCGGCGAAAGGCAATAGCCAGGTGAAGGCGGCCTTAATGCTTTTTCCGTCGGGCGTGGTGTAATTCCAAAGGTCTACACCTACGTTTTCGGCTAATGCGGCTAACTGAAAAAAGCCCTGAAGGTTCATCACCGAGTAGTTCCACGATACCGTGCGGGCCAGCTCGTGCGGCTGGGAGCCATCATTAGCTAACTGACTGGCAATCCGCTTTTTGGTTTGTTCTTCCAAAATCTGCTTTGCCAGATCATCCTGCCCGGTGAAAAGCGCTATCGATACAGTTTGCACGTCGTACCAGGTCCCGTGATTGTTAAATTCGTCGGCTTCGTCCAGCCCGATCGGGCTAGTGCGCATCCATTGCAGGAATGCTTTGTACCAATCCTGAATGCCTTGATAGTCAGCCTGCGAAAGGCTTTTTGAGTCCTTCAAAAGTTGCAGGCCATCGATAAGCCGGGCGAGCACGTGTGTATCGATAATGCCAATCCCACGGCCGTCGGTCACGCCTGGTATGGCCTGGCCGTAGTTCAGGTTAGGGTTCATACGGGTCTCCTTATCCAGAAACCACACTTTTAAAAGCTTGGCCACATGGTCCGAATATTTGGTATCACCTGTAAAATACCAGGCAAGACCCAGCAGATTGACATCGCGGCACAAACTGCCATGGTAATCTGCGTCCTTAATCGTGAAACGTTCGGGATTTACCTGGCCATCCTTACGGATATAGGGCAGTCCGTCGGCTTTGGTGGAATCGGGCCACCAATAGGGCCCTACACTCATGTAATCGTGTTTATCGCCGCTGGGAGGCACTTTGCTTTTATAGGTAACCGAATAAGGCCCCGATTTCAATGCTTTATCCGCACGGATTTTGAGATCGTCAAGTGCTTTCAATAGCGCTTTATCGCCCTTTTGTATTTTGTCCTTTGCATTCTGAAGGTATTGTGGTTTGATGAGAAATGTATGTACCGGGCCCTTGAAGCTTTGAAGGAAAAGTGAGCACACCACCAAAGCGATGCAGGATAAAATGTGCAAGCTGTTTTTAGCTGTTTTCATAAATATTGTTGAGCGGAAATATGAGCAAAAAGAAGACCGGTAACAAATTCCCCGCAGGCAATGCAGACTGCAAACCTGCGGGGATTCAAAAAAAATCAAAGAGCTGCCGTTACTTCATCGTATAGCGCTTGATGCTGATTTTCGCACTTTTAGAGCCATTATTAACTGAATTCACATACACATAGGCGCGATACTTTCCGTCCTGCGTTTCAACCCACACACCAGCCTCCGCTTTCAGGTTGATTGCATAGTCCGGGGCGCTGGCCATGTTGAGCTCCTGAAAATCCAGGTCATCGATAAAGATACCGTATTGCAGGCGGGCAAGATGGAAATCACGCAAATTCCAGACTTTCTGAACTTTGGCGCTCCGGTTTACGCCCGCCGGCAGGGTCACGCCGGGCAGATAAGTTTTGGCCGTAGGCGCTACCAATGCATGTGCGAATGTAATGTTCGGGATCGACCGGTAAAGGTACACGAGATCGATTTTGGCTGCATTGGCCGGCGCGTTCGCAGCACTGTACACCGCCATGTCTTCGATGGAAATGTAGGCGTTCGTGCTATCCTTCACGTCCAGGTCGAGTACCATGTCCATCTGGGCAATTTTGTAGGGCCCCATCGAGTAAGATACCGACTGCCCGTTGCTGGCTTTCGCTGAAAATTTGAATGTAACTTCCTTGCCCTTTGCAGTCGACGGAATGTTGTAATAGTACCTGAGCGTTGCTGCCGTGGTATCCCTGGTAAAAGTGACAGTCGTTTTCGTACCGTTGTTCTCAGACTTTTTCCCTATCTCAATACCAATATCATTACCACTTCCATTGGTGTAATACGATTTGTTTTCAAGATAGGTCGCTTCGGCCCCTGCAATGCTGGCTTCCACCTCGGCCGATACCAGTTTGCCCAGCGAGGCAGGAATGGCCATCGCATAGGCGAATTCAATGTTGAGCCCGGCCACGTTCGGCCCCAGCGTCCTTTTGATAACATCGTTTTGAAGTTCCTGTTTCAGCACAGGTACCGCGTATTTTTCTTCCTCGCAGGAAGAAAGGCCAGCCAATCCGATGACCACCATCAGATAGCGCATAAATTTATATTTCATGATCTTCATATTTGAATGTGAATGGCTTACGGTTGCTGTACTGCGATGTTCACCGTATAGGTTTTTCTTATTTTCCTGTTGCCGGATACCACCGTGAACTTCTTGGGGTTAGCCAGGTCGGAGAAATCCATTGCACCGGTAATTTTCGGGTCCAGCTTGGCGTCCGTTACCAGCGAAAACTGCGGGAACAGGTTTTTCAAATCAGTACCATAAAAAACCTTCACATTGATCGTCTGCGCGGTTGTGTCAATGATGGCATTCTCTGTTCTTACCGTCTGAAAATCAGCACCAAGAAGCTCAAAATTACTTACATAGCATTGGGTACGGGCGGTGATCAACAACCCGTCTTCGTCCACTGGAAAATCCTCCTTGCAGGAAATCAGTATCCCCGCTGTGAGCATCAGTGCTGCAATTGCTTTGATATATTTTAACATGAGTATGAATGTTTAATGTTTTGGGTTTGGGCCGAAATCGTTACAGCCACGGCGTGTTCTGGGTCAGGTTAGGGTTCCTGTCGCGCTCGCCCGGCGGGATCCGGAAGATGTAGTTCTGCTGATAAGTGCGCTCGGGGACGTTCTGGAAATAACGGGTCTGATTGGCACCGTGTGAATCTATCCGCCACAAACCTTCGCCATATGGCGCACCCCAAACGCGTTCAAGAGCCCTCCAACGACGGAGATCGAAGCCGCGCTGGCCTTCCCCGTAAAGCTCGACGATCCTTTCCTGCTCGATGGCAGCAAAAAACGCGTCGGCACCGGCTGTCTTCGCCGCGGTCAATGCAGGCAAATTACCGCGATGGCGTACTTTGTTGACCAATGCAATGGCATCGGCGGTCGCGCCTTTTACGGCATTGGTTGCTTCTGCGTACATGAGGTACACGTCAGCCAATCGCATGACCGGGAAGTTGTAATCACCGTCGCTGCGTCCCTGACCAGCATAATTGCGCAGGAATTTCCGGAATACATATCCTGAGTTGCTGCCGTCGGTGTTATAAGTCGTGTACTTCACCCCATCAATGGTAACCGGCTGGTTCCAGGTTTTGTAAATGAAAGGGCACCATCCTGTCGATTTCAACGAGTTCATACCCACGCTCACTTCGTAGTCCCACATAATGGACGATTTCATCCTGTAATCCCGGTTCTTATAGCTTGCAGGGTTTACTGCCGAGTTTGGGGCTGTCCTGGCACCGGCCGTAGTTGGGTTCATAGGGACCAGTTTAGGTGCAAAATCACCGGTGATCGTCGATTGATAGCGGTCTGCGATTTCGTAACGCGGAGATACCCAGCATTGCGACCCTTCGTGCGAGCGTCCGGACACGTCACGCATGAGCTCTTCCCCCTGCGCGGTACCCGTACCTCCGTGCGTGAAGCCCATGATAATTTCAGGATCATTATTAGCGACCGGCGTAAACAGATAATAATAGTTAGGAAGCTTATCCGCTTTACCCAGTGAATCGATGCTGCCAGGTTCACCGTTGCGGAAAAGTACCAGCCCATAGTCATTGATCACCGAATTGAAATCGGCTGCTGCTGCGGTGTAAGCCGCGGTAGCAGCATTAGCATCCGCCTTGAAGGTTTCCAGCTCCGGCCATCCGAAACGGTTCCAGCAGGCCCAGTATAATTGTAATTTACCCCGGAAGGCCAATGCGGCAGGTTTGCCTGCCCGACCAACACCGGCTGGCTTGGCTGGAAGTTTTTCGAAGGCATAAGTAAAGTCGGCCATGATGGAATCCTTTACCTGTGCAATGGGTAATCTGGTAAGGTTCGCCACCTCAGCGTTTTCGCCGACCACCTTAGAAATATATGGCACGTCGCCCCACATCGAGATCAGACGGAAATACACCATCCCCCGCAAAAGCCTGGCTTCACCTACAATGGCTTCCAGTTTACCGATCGACTCGGGCTTTGCTGTGGCGATCATCTTGTTGACATTCTCGATCACATAATTGGTACGGTTGACACCTCCATAGAGATACCTGTACATTTTATCAAAATTGTCGCCATAGCCGGTCGGGTTGTAATCACCGTCATGATAGGCGTCGCCGAGGCGCAAGTTGCCGCTTGTGGCGCTCGTGCCGCGGGTACGAACGTATTCTCCATGGCCGTCCAGGTAATAATCACGGTCGAATACGGGGCGTATTGATGAATATGCGCCGTTCAATGCGAAGGTCGCGTCGTCTTCTGTTTTCCAGAAAGCACCCGCACTCAGCTCGGTCGTAGGCTCCTGATCGAGCAGGTCATGCATACAGGAACTGGCTATAAAAAGAAGCCCTGTGAGCATTGTGATTGATAATATCGATTTTATACTTTTCATTATGAAGCTGTTTTTAAATACCGATGTTGATACCAAGTGAATAGGATTTGTTCAAAGGATAAGCATCGCTTCTGTTGCCTGCTTTTTCTGGGTCGAGCCCGCGGAATTTGGTGAAAGTCGCCAGGTTCTCCGTCGATGCGAAAATGCGGAAGTTGCTGATACCGATCCGCTTGGTGAGCATCGCAGGAAGGTTATAGCCCAGCTGGACGTTCTTTAAGCGTATGTACGACAAATCGTCCAGCCAGAAAGTGGTTTCCTCCCGGTTGGCATTGCCATTCAATCTTGGCCATGCACCGTCACGGTTCTCCACCGACCACGGGTTATCCCAGTGTGCTTGTGTGGATGCGTACCGCTGTGCGCCAAGATTGACATTGTTGTAGATATTGATCCAGTAGTCTTTCCGGCCGGTTGCGCCCTGCATCAGGAATGAAAGATCCAGACCGCGCCACGATACGTTGCCATTTAAAGCGAAGTTGGTCGTCGGACGGTCGCGCTGCACTTTTGGGAAAGCCACCTTATCGTCATCGGTAATGCGTCCGTCACCATTGATATCCTTACGAAGTATATCTCCCGGCGAAGCGCCTTGTGGAGTTGCATTATAGACGTCCTGCCAGGTTTGAGCAATGCCCTGGTCCTGATAAGTGTACAGGTAACCATAAGGAAGACCGAGAAAAACAGCGTTTCCAGAGTTCGTTGATGTTCTTCCAACGAACTCATTCCATTTTTCCAGCTTGGTTTTATTGTGAGATGCATTCAACGACAACGAGTAGTTTACAGCACCTTTGCGATCGCGCCAGGTAAGGTTACCCTCGATACCACGGTTGCGAAGGTTTCCTATGTTCTTGCGCGGAGCATCATAAGCACCAGTTAGCAGGATAGACATTTGCGATGGTCTGTTCATACCCGTCGTCAGCCGGTCATAATAATCAATCTCCGCAGACAGACGGTTGTTGAGGAAGCTCAAATCAACACCCAGGTTAAACACCTTCGTGTTTTCCCATGACAGGTCTCTATTAACCAGTTTTTTATTGATAAATCCCTTTGCAATACCTCCATTGACCATATAGTTACCAGCGGCCAACGTCGACTGCTGCTCATAACGATCAACGCCACTATTATTTCCAAGGCTACCATAAGATGCCCTGATTTTACCGCTCGAAAGGAAGTTCGCAGTATATTGATTGATAAACCCTTCCTCCGTAAAACGCCATCCCAGTGCAGCTGACGGAAAAAATCCAAACTGGCTGCCGGGCAGGAATTTAGAAGAACCATCCGAACGGAAGTTCACTTCAAGCAGATATTTGTCAAATGCGGCGTAGTTGACACGACCAATGTATGAGCGCAGCCCTTCCGTCGATGAATTTCCCGCCGTCGATTGGATGTCGGTAAGCGCCGCGTCCACTTCGTGCAGCGATGGGTGCAACCTGTCGTTACGGGAAGTGGCCTGGTAGCGTTCGTACCAGTACTCTTCGCTATATACGAACATGGCCCCGATCTCATGGTGCTTCGCGATGGTCGTATTGTAATTCAACCGGCCATTGAGCAATGTCTTGTAACCTGTGTCGGTAAAGTTCCCTACGCCTGCATTGGGCCCTACATACACGCGGCTGCCGAATGATTTAGTCTGAAAATTGTAGGACTGGTTCGGTGTATTTGCATTCCAGCGGAACTGGTTGTAATAGTTGAGCGCATAATCTACACGTGCAGTCAATCCCTTGATCGGCGTCCAGTCGAGGTACATGCTCGTGTTGGCCTCCTGACGGTTTTGTCTGTTCAATTGGTTGACGTATAACGTATATGGGTTATAAGCCTGAGGGTCTTCATTGTAAGCCATTACGCCGCCATAATATCCGGTAACAGGATCATAAGGAAGGATACCCGGAATAGCGTACTGCATGTCAAAACCGGCAGTATTCGTTGAAGCATCATCGGTAAATCCGTCTTCAAGTGCATAGGTCAGGTTCGACCAGTTACCGTTGAACTTGATACCGGTATTGATGTTCTTTCTAATCTTGTAATCGTAGTTAAATCGGGCATTATATCGCTTGAAGTCGTTGTTGATCTGCAACCCTTTTTCATTCATCATCCCTACTGAAATAAAGAAGTTGGATTTGTCGCCACCACCGGAGGCAGACAGGTTGTAGTTCTGAACGGAACCCGTACGCATGATCACATCCCACCAGTCGGTGTTGGGATAAGCTACCGGGTCGAGCATGCCCATTGCGAGCCATTGGTCTATCGTCCCATCTTTGAAGTTAAAGTTGGAGCGCAGGGTATTCACTGCGGCTGCCCGCTGGTGAATGGTAAGCGTACGCGCGTAATCGGCGAGGAAATCATAGGATTTGGTAGGCGTTTGCACCGCGTAATTTCCTGAGAAGTTGATCGTTGCCTTCTCTTGTCCCTTGCCGGATTTAGTGGTAATGAGGATGACACCGTTTGCAGCCCTGGAACCGTAAACCGATGAGGATGTCGCATCTTTAAGCACAGATACCGACTCAATATCATTCATATTCAGACGGTTAATATCCACATCGGGCATCCCGTCCACTACGACCAGCGGGCTTGCGTTGTTAACCGTACCCAATCCACGGATCACCAGCGACGCGTCGTTGCGGCCAGCCATACCTGAATTCTGGTTGACGGCAAGTCCTGGCACGAGCCCCTGCAAACCGGAAGAAACATTGCTCAACGACCGGTTGGTGATCTTATCATCTATCTTGATCGCCGAAACAGCCCCGGTCACATTCACTTTTTTCTGGCTTCCGTAGCCTACCACGACCACTTCTTCCAGCGACTTGTTCTCTGGCACCAACTGAATGCTGATCGCCGAACGGTTGTCTACCGTGGCCTCCTGCGAGACATAACCGATGAAACTAAAAGTAAGCACCGACGTCGCCCCTGCTACCGAAATTGTGTAGTTACCTTCCGGATCAGTAGTCGTTCCATTGGAGGTGCCTTTTTCGATGACATTCACACCGGGCAGACCACTACCCTTTTCGTCGGTGACCTTCCCGGTAACCGTAATGGCTACCGCAGATTCGTGCCTGACTTTCGTCAGGCTGCTGCCTCGTGCTTCAACAGAGAAGCCCGCGCACAGCCATATCCCGGACAGGACTGCGAGACTTCCCCATGGAAAAAGCTTGTAGGATTTTTTCATAGAACTTGTTTTTATTAGGTTAGATTGACAGTAAAAAATTGGTTTTATAAGAGGGTGGAAAGGATCAGAATAAATACAAGGATCAGGGAGCCTACAAGAATGGTCTCTACCAGAGCTTGCTTGAAAGCGTGTGGATTGTCTTTATTTTTAAACATTTTTCACAGTAAAAATCCAATACAATTTTACCGCTTCCTATCTCTTTTCGAGGTGGATAAAAAGCTCAAATAGGTGTCAGAAATGCTCTGGGAGAAGATTTTTACAAGAAACTGGGACCGTCGACTGAAGTCGACGGAATTTGATAGGGGTGCGCGTCAACCGGAGGTTGACGGGATCGTGAGGTTACCCGTCAGGACTCGACCGAATCCATGTATTCGCTGGGTGATTTGCCGAATTCGTTTCGGAAGGTTTTACTGAAATGTTTGGGGTCGCTGAATCCTACGGTGAAGGCTACTTCGGAGATGGTCATCGCTCTTTGCCGGAGCAGGATTTTAGCTTTTTTGAGACGGACCGAGCGTACAAGGTCCATAATGCTGTAACCTGTCAGCATTTTTATTTTCCGGAAAAGCACCGGCCTGCTCATGCCGATCTCGCTCACCATTTCCGCCAGGTTGAAATCGGGATTTCCCAGGTTGTCTTCGATGACGCCCATCAGGCGGTTCAGAAACTGCTCGTCGGGATGCCCGGTTTCCTTTACGACCGGCTCCATACTGATCCTGTGCTTGAATTTCTCCTTCAATTCTTCCCGCAACCGCAGCAGGTTCTGCACGCGGGTAAGGAGCAATTTGGGATAGAAGGGTTTTGTCACGTAGTCATCAGCGCCGGTTTCAAATCCGGTAACCTGGTGGGCCACGGTATCACGAGCTGTGAGCAGAATGACAGGTATATGGCTCGTGCGATTGTCTGTTTTGATGAGTCGCGTAAATTCCACACCATCCATCACCGGCATGGCCACGTCACTGATGATCAGATCCGGTAAAACGTTCCCTGCCTCTTCCCATGCTGCCGAGCCGTTTGAAGCTTCTATAACCTGATAATTTGTACACAAAAGACTTTTCAGGTAAGCGCGCAGGTCCTCCTGGTCTTCGACGATCATTACCAAAGGTTTGCGGGGACCTGCCTTCTTACTTTGTACTTCTTCTGTTTGAAGTATATTTTCCAGATCAGTCATGCCCGGCAGGGCATGTTCCGGCGCCCTATCATAATTCTGCTCGCGGTTTACACAAGACAGCTGCTCACTGGAATAGGCCTGGTTACCGAGCGGCAATGAGATAATGAAGCGCGTAAAACCCCTTTCTCCGCGCACTGATTCCATACTTTCCGCCAAAATGGTGCCCTGATGCAGCTCTACGATATTTTTACTCAATGCCAGCCCTATCCCAAAGCCCGACTCGTGCCTGCTCGGATTGTCGGCCTGATAGAACCTGTGAAAGATTTTGTTGAGATCATCCACCCCTATTCCAATGCCATTATCCTCCACAATGACCTGCAACATACCCCTCTCATCCTCAGGAAATTTAATACTGATCGCTATCTCACCACCGGTGGGTGTAAATTTCACTGCATTCGCGATGAGATTATGGAATACCTTTTCCATCTCGCCGCCGTCGAACCAAAGTTCCGGTTGCATCGGATCAGGTTCGAAATGCAATTTTACGCCGCGCAGTGCCGCGAAACTATGAAACGAGTCGCAGGTCGTTTGCAGCCAGTCGTTTAGGTCATGCTTTTGTACTTTCAGGCACACATTCCCAATCTCATGCTTCTGAAAATCAAGCAGCTGCTCCACGAGTCTGCGGAGCCGGTTGGTACTTTCCTTCATCACACGCAGCTGCTTACGGACTGCCGGATTTTGTCCGAACTCCTCATTCAATTCACCCACCGGGCCCATAATAAGCGTAAGCGGCGTCCTGATTTCGTGGATAATATTAGTGAAGAAATTGATTTTGGTCTGATGCAATTCATTTCGGCGCCGTTTTTCGAGATGTTCCAGTTCCAGTTCGTGGCCCAACTGGACTTTCACTTTGTTAAACCTCGCCCAAGTGTAGAGCAAACCGAGAAAAATGCAGATGTAGATCAGGTATGCCCATGCTGTTTTCCAGGGCGGCGGCAACACGGTGACCTTCATTTGCAGCGGCCGGGAGTTCCATAGGCCGTTGTTGTTAGCTCCTTTTACAAGCAACGTATATTCGCCCGGTTCTAGGTTCATATAGGTTGCCACCGGGTCCTTCACCGTATTCCATTCCTTGTCAAATCCTACCAACTGATATGCATACCTGTTTTTCGGGCCTTCAATGTAGTTCAGAGCAGCAAATTCGATTGAAAAAACATTCTGAAGATAATTGAGGGTGATATGGTCAGTATAGAGAATGCTTTTGGCGAGCACGGGGCTTTCAGGATCCGGAAGTACGTTTTTATTGAATAGTTTCAATCCTGTAAATACCAACGTCGGAACGTGCGGGTTTGAACGGATACTATCCGGGTTGAATTGGACGATCCCGTTGAAGCCGCCAAAAAACAGCGTTCCCAGGCTATCCCTGAGAATGGAATTGGCGATATATTCCTTGCAGATCAGCCCGTCGTTTTTATCATAATTCGTGAAAGTCCGCCGCGTATCGAACTTAGACAGTCCATTCTCACTACTAATCCATAAATTACCTTTCGCATCCTCCTGAATGCCTAATATGTTTTTTCCGGGCAACCCCGATCTTTCATCAAAATGCCGGGTCGTCCCCACACCCGGAACGAAGAGATGCAGCCCGGAACCTCTCGTTCCTATCCACAACCGCTTTTTGCTGTCTTCGAACAACGTGTTCACGTAATTTTCATCCGTCGGTTCTGTGACCTTCGCAAGATCCTTATAATGTGCAAAGCCTTCTCTGTCCCCCAACTTCTGCGACAATCCTTTTGTAGTGCCCACCCAGAGGCGCTTTTTCGAATCCAGCAGCAAAGAGGTCACGTTATTGGAAAGTAACCCGGCCGGAGAACCGCCCGCAGTTCGAAAACGGATAAATGTTTTGCTTTGAGCGTCAAACCGGCAAAGTCCACCCTGGTATGTGGCTACCCACAAGCGGCCTTGCGCATCTCTCGAAAGGGCGTATATACGATCATCGGCAATGGAAGTGGTGTCGCCGGGCTTGCTGAGGTATTGGGTGATCTTATTGCTTCTGATATCCAGGTAATTGAGGCCCCGTATCGTTCCGATCCATAACCCGTGCCCACCATCTTTTAGTAAACTTTTGATCTTTCCGCTGGAAAGCAACGGCCCGGTTCCCTTATCCCGGTAATGTCTGATTACCTGTTGATTTTTATTCGCCAGATAAAGCCCATTGTCTTCGGTACCCACCCAAAAGTTCCCACCGGCCGCTGCTGTCATGGGACCTCCTATTTTGAATGCAACCCGGTCGTGCTGACCATTTAATTTTAAAAAGCTGAACTGGCGTGAAAGCGCGTTATGATAGTTGACACCTCCATAATGCGTACCAATCCAGAATGTCCCTTCCCGGGTCATAAACATAGATCTTATCTCATGGTCGCTTAGCGAGCGAGGGTTGTCGGGAGAATTGGTAAAATGCCTGAAATGTTTGGCATCCTGCGATACTACGAACAATCCCGACATGCCGCCTATCCAAAAGTTACCCTGAGCGTCGGTCTTGATTGTTCTGATCAGCAGCGAACTGGTGTTCATGGAGGGTATCGGCTGCCAGGTAACAACCTGTTCCTTTTCCTTATCAAAAACCGCAATTCCTTTCTTTTCCGTACCAAGCCAAAGTCTCCCATCTTTATCTTCTGCAATTGCATTTATCCAGTTTGACTGCTGATAGCCCGGCGAGTCATTTTTTTCCAAAGAATAGTGTTTTTCCGAAAATCCTCCGCCAGCGAGCCGTGTCACTTTTGAGATACCCACCGTGGTCCCGATCCACAACGTTTTGTCCCTGTCCTCAAATATCGCCCTGACGTTGTAATAGCGCTTTGTATCGCCATTCGGTTCTCTGTTCAGCAGCCGGTCGAACTCAAACTTCCCCGCATTCCGCATTATGTTAAGCCCCTGGCTCGTTCCCACCCAAAGGTCACCATAAGAATCCATCAGCAGCGCGCCAATAGCATTATGCCACAAGGATTGTGGATTGGCAGTATCCCTCATAATCCGGGTAAACTGGTCTTTGATGGGGTCATACAGGTTTAGCCCGCTGCTGGTCCCGACCCACATCCGGCCTTTTCTGTCAGTCAGCAGTGCCGTAATTGAGCTTGATGAAAGTGAGTTTGGATTACCCTGCTGCTTTCGGTATACGACTATGTTTCGCGAATCATACCTGTTCAGACCATCCCGCGTGCCGAACCACATGAAGCCTCTGGCGTCCTGCGTGATGGCATAAACACTGCTTTGTGAAAGATTTTCTTCGACTGAGAGATGACTGAAATCCAAAGTTTGAGCCTGCAATAAAGCCGCGGGCCCCAGTCCTGTTAAAGACAGGAAAATTGCGATTTTGAGCAGGAAATAACGTTTCATAGAGTCGGGCAATGCAATTAGGACAATTATCACACAAAATAAGACGATAATAAGCCCTTGATCCATGTACCGGATTTATAAAGAATGATCTTCCGATTCCTTCCTGGATCAGCTTTTTGTGATCGTCACCCTATTGCCACTGTAATTCGATCAATTCCCCCACCGTCGTATTGAAATTGAACCGGTGACCGGAAACCAGCTCTCCACTCTTTCCATTTCGTGTCACCCGCACCGATTTATCCGGCCAGGGGTTCACGATCGTGCATACCTTTCCCTTTTCGCTTTTGATACGGACATCGGAAACATTTCCTTTTGTCAATCGGGCTGAAACTAGAAATGCTCCCCAGGTCCTCAGATTATTGAATTGTGCATCCTTTCCCGCAGGCAGCCCGGCGAACAAACGAATGACATTGCCCGCACTCATGCAAAGCATTTCGTTCAATGCATTCGTGATTGTACAGCTATTCTCGATCCCATGTGGGTTATCCAGTTGAAAACCATTAGGATACGTATGCAAGGCATATTTACGGAGTTCATTAAAAACAACTGACGGATCATATCCTACGCGGATCGCCGCCATGGAAAAGCTGCTGCCGGTATTGTGGTCCTGGAAGCGCTTCATGTCGTCGATCGTGTTACGGGCGAGTTCGAGGAGCGCAGGGTCACTATCGGGGGTAATCGCGTTGGCAGGGTAAATGTGCTGGATCCCCAGACCATTATCAGGCCACCAATCCACCCCTTTTTCGGTATAGCGGAACACCTTTTTCCCATTACGCTCCTGCACAGGGAATGCACTGAGCTTATCCAGAATATCCTTCCATTTAGCCTGTCTGTTCTGATCTATTTTCAATGTCGCGCTCAGATCAAGTATTAAACTGAAAGCGTTGCGGACGAGGCCTAATGACAAAATAGAGTTCTTATCGGCCCCGGAACCTTCGTGCACGGCATCATCGTAAATGACATAGCGACCGTCCTCGTATTTCAGGTAATCTTCCCAAAAATCGGCCACGGCCAATGCGTAAGGATAAATCCTTTTGCCATAAGCCTCATCGTAGCTGCAACGCCAGTATTGTGCCATATTCAACAGCCCATAAGCCGCATTGGAACGCTGCCCAAAGAACAATCCGCCCTGCTGCTCATTGATTGTATTGTGATACCGCGGGTGGTTCCTGGTGACTTCAATGCCCAATGGCCCGATACCCACAGGATACAGGATTCCCCTGGTGTTGGTCACATTTTTAGCATACCACTCTCCCCTCGGGATAAAATCGATCAATGGAGCGTCATGAGGTATACCCTGTTCCAGGCGATTGGAGGTATATAATGAATAAAACGGTGCCTGATGGTTGTAATTCAAATGGTAATCACCGGCCCATTGCGGATCATCGCCGGTAACCCAGCCAAAAAGTCCGGGCGGAAATTTGGGGTCGCGGCTGCATGCGGCCATCGTGTACAAGCCCTGATAGTAGGCTTTCATCAATACCGTGTCCTCTATAATAACCGAAGCTTTTTCCCAATATGCCTGCCACCATGCCTTGTGTTTGGCCAACTGCTTTTCAGGAGTGCTTTTGTCTACTTTTTTAATTTGGCCCAATACATATTCCAATGGCTCCTGCTGCTTGAACTTGCTCTCAACGGCAATTGCCAGAACTGCCTTTTCACCCGGTGCAATCGTAAAAGTATTTACGCTACGACCGATTGTGCGCAATGCAACAGCCACTTCCGTAACAATATCCACACTATCGGCAAATGCCCGTGTCAGCCAAAATGCATTCCCCTCCGTTCCTTTTGTCAGTTTTGCCTGCCTGTTTTCCGGCGCCGTCAGGCCTATCGTTACTTTGGCTGCCTTTCCTACCGCTTTTATTTCAATAAAAATCAGATTATCAGTGGCCGATACCCATGATTTTGCCTCTACTTTTTGGTCACTGGAAGTAAGAATCGATGTTAAAACGCCGTCGATCAGCCGCTGGTCGGCAGTGAAGCGGGCGTTGTCGAAACCTTCCATTTGAATATTGACCGCCCCCGCCGTCCTTGGCCCGGATACGTTGTCTTTGCGGGACAGGGTTTTCGGCGAAATCAATTGCCAGAAATCATTCTTGGAAAGGTAATAGCTCAAAACGTCGCCTTTATAGCCTACGCACATGGTAACATCGCCATTTCCCATCAGGGGCGCATCCACCTTATTATGACTTGGCGTCGAAACCAGCGGCCCTACCCAGGTATTATGGTAGGCGGCAACCACCGGGACAGCCGAGTTACGCGTTTGCGCAAAACCGGCAAATGCATTCAGTATGAGAAGAAAAGTGAATGGGGTGGGTTTCATAAATGGTGAACAAAAAGCCTGCAAAAGAAAATTTGCAGGCTTATGAAGTACTGATTAACCTAACTAATTACCATTCTTCAAGTAACAGTTCTGCTCGCATCGTTGATCAACAATGGTGATGCAACCGCTACCGCTGTACCTGTTGCAGGTATAATGCAAAATAATGGTCAAAAAATACAGGGAGTTGATTGCGGGTTGATTTTTTATAATACAATATTTGCATTAGCCGGATTACCGGTTTTAAACAAAAAATTCACCTCCACGCCCTTACGATATCTTGTAAGCAATTGGAAGTGAATAATATTCAATAAAAAATACTGATGGCTTACCGCTGCAGTTGCCGACAGATATAGGGCCGACCTGAAAGAATTGAATTGACACATATTTCAAGATCGCCGGGGCAGCCGTTTTTGGAAAGAAAGCCCTTTACGCCAATGCGCATGAGCGAACTGGCGAGTTCATATCCCGGATTATGGGCATAATATAGAATGAATGAAGCTGACGGATTTCTTCCGATCATTTGTTTAAGCACACCGGTATTGATTTCGGGCTCTTCTTCAGACAAGCCAATAATGATGATATCGGCAGTCCCGGGAGCAATCGCCTTTTTAAAAGACTGCATGCAGCCAGACTCAAGCGTATTCAAATTATTGAAGCTACTTTTCAGCAAAATACGTAAGCCCGCACGAAAAACTGGGTGGCTATCTATGAGCGCGACATTCATACAGTTAAGTCAATGTATCTTCAAATATGGTAGTACAAAAGTATTTTGCATACTGCGCCCATGCACAAGAAAAAGTTGAAATATGAATTTAAAAACGTTAGTTATCGGTTAAAAATGTTTAATGGGGTAACAAATTAATTCTATGCCTGTTACGCTAACCGATACTCATTCCGTTTGCTCAAAATAGCCCAACCTCTTTTGAGACAAAGCATAAGCTATATTGAGCCATCAAATTAATTCTAAATCCATTTGAATGTATTCAGGAGAGCCATAACTGACCTTTATGAAATCCGACGCTAAAAACCACAAATGACGACCGTTCATCACTTTTCAAGCCGATGAGGGGGCTTTTCCCACCTAACCATTGCTATCGCCTGTGGACAGAAGACGCGCGAGGCCAGGGGAATGACTATTAAACACCGAATAATAACTTTTCTCCAATTACTCGGACTGTATTGGGGGAATGACATAATTTCCGAAATTATTTACCAAAACGCTGGTAACAGGAACTATCCTATGGCGATCCCCAAAAAGAAAATTCAGCAAATCATCAATGTATTCGAAACAGGGATACCGGCCGGTAAATACGATGCCCTTGTAGTTTTTGCCGATGGCAGGAATGGTACCCGGCAAATCACTTTCGGTCGGAGCCAAACTACCGAACAAGGAAATCTTAAGACCCTGATCAATATGTACATCGCCCGTAATGGAAAGTTTGCCGGCGAATTCGCTCCATTTGTCAACCAAATTGGTGTCGTACCGTTGGTGGATAACGCCGCATTCAAATTGTTGCTTAGAAAGTCGGCACGGGAAGATGCCATCATGCGAGTTACGCAAGACCATTTCTTCGATATCCTCTATTACACGCCCGCCCTTGCGTTTTTTACCCATTTAAAACTTACCCTACCATTAAGTTTGCTGGCGGTTTACGATAGTTTTATTCACTCGGGCGGAGTACCAGCCTTTCTCCGCGAACGATTTACAGCCCTTCCCCCATCCCGGGGAGGTGATGAAAAAACCTGGATCGGTGAATATGTGCGCGTAAGGCACGAATGGCTCGCCACGCACCCAAAGCAGATTCTGCGCAAAACCGCATACCGGACCAAATGCTTTTTGGATCAGATTAAAAGTGATAATTGGGATTTGAAACAGCCTGTGGATGCG
This sequence comes from Dyadobacter sp. MSC1_007, assembly GCF_023667495.1. Taxonomy (GTDB): domain Bacteria; phylum Bacteroidota; class Bacteroidia; order Cytophagales; family Spirosomataceae; genus Dyadobacter. The sequence goes on along the minus strand of NZ_JAMOZL010000012.1, from coordinate 5,669 downwards.
AATGGGGTGATGGTTTTGTGAACGCCATGAGACGACTATAACGATAAACCATCAGTTACTTTTGGGTGTCTTCTCGAACATAGCAAAGAACTTCAAAGCCATCGGGACTGAAACGGTTAATATCGACAGGTATTTTAGCAGGCTCTCATAGGCTTCTTGTTGGGACGCGAAAAGGAATGTAAATACCGCTGCAATTAAAATGGTCAGTGGAACCCTAAGGCTATTCCACGTGCCATTATCCCTGATCTGACTCCGGATTTTCAGACTACTAAAGGTCGATTCCAGTTCGTTCCTTGCCAGAAAATCGGATTGGATCCCTACTCTTACCTCGGCAGTGCCCGGAACCTTCACCTTGGCAGACCTAGTCAGGTTTGTTGATGAAATAAACCCGATTTGGTGACTGAATGCCAGCTCGCCAGAACCTGGTGATCATCTTTGGTCGCTGTATGGCGGTTATGTGTTGTCCCAGAATACATTAGGCTACTGTTCCGAAGCTCCTAATGTATTCTGGTCGTTTCGGGGTTTGCTGCATTTCTTTCAGGGGCTGCCGGAAAGAAATGGGAAGGGTGAAACAATATCTGACATTTCATGACAATCAGTGACCAGAAAAAGCACCAATCATTACTCGCGTTCTACTATTTCATAACACACTTCCAATAAGCCATTTGTCTTCAAGGTTACCTTGTAAAAACAAAATTCTTACGCCCAACCATTGCGCATAAGAATTTTGTTTTTACCTTTGCACCAGGTTTCGCACACGGCGAAATATTTAGAGAGATGGCAGAGTGGTCGATTGCGACGGTCTTGAAAACCGTTGACTGTAACAGGTCCGGGGGTTCGAATCCCTCTCTCTCTGCTGGACACGATGTCAAAACATTCAAAAACCCCGTTTAAACGCTTTAAACGGGGGTTTTGCGTTTTTGAGGTATACCAAAATATTCAATAAATCCCAATGTTTTTATGCGCGATTCATGGCCCAGTCGTTTCTTGGAAAAATCACGCACAAAAAGGCACTTAACTAGCTGATTAACAATATGTTCATTTGATGAACATCTTGCGTTTCAATGGTAACAATTCGAACTTCGTTCATCTTAAACATTTTTGTTATGTTAGAAACAAGCTTCGGGTTGAGTTTCTTTTTGAAACCCCCATCGAAAGAACATCCAGATGGCAAAAAGCACATCTATCTCAGAATCACAGTGAACCGCCAAGTGCGAGACGTCGCGACGAAACGATCCTGGCATCCGTCAAAATGGAATGTCAGAGCTGGAAGAGCAATTGGTAACAAAGAAGACACCAAAGAGCTTAACAGTTACCTGGATACGCTAACCGGAAAAGTTTACCAAGCAAAAAAAGCACTGCTTGATGCCGACAAAGAACTTACTGCGGAAGCTATCAAGAATCAGCTCCTCGGAAAAGAGGAAAGCAAAACAACAATCTTGAAAGTTTTCCAAGAGCACAATGATCAAGTCGCAGCACTAGTTGGTACCGACTTTGCCCCAGGCACGCTCGAACGTTATGAGACGTCGCTCAAACATACCCGCGAGTATATCAAATGGAAATACAAGGAAGACGATTTTGATATCAAGAAGCTGGATTATGAATTCATTTCACAGTTCGAATTCTGGTTTAAAGCCAAAAAGAAGATTAGCCATAATACGACCATGAAGTATTTGGCTAACTTCAAAAAGATCGTTCTGCTTTGTGTGAAAAGAGGATGGCTCCTACGCGATCCCTTCTACGCTTTCAAGTTTTCAAAAAGGGAAGTCGACCGACAGGCCTTGACTGAAAGTGAACTGAAAAAGGTTTGGGATAAGGAAATGGGTGATGGTCGTTTGGCTTACGTCAAGGATATTTTTCTATTCTGCTGTTACACTGGCCTGGCGTACGCTGATGTGTATAAGTTGAAGAGGACAGAAATAGTCGAGGGCATTGACGGTGGCAAATGGATTACCACCAAACGTCAGAAAACAGACACGCCTTCCCGGATTCCACTGCTGCCCATGGCGTTGGAAATTATGGAGAAGTATAAAGATCATCCGCAATGCGAGAATGAGAACAGGGTACTGCCGGTACTGTCCAATCAGAAGATGAATTCTTATTTGAAGGAGGTTGCTGATTTGTGTGGGATTAATAAGAACATCACGTTTCACCTTGCCCGGCACACTTTCGCTACAACTGTGACTTTGACTAATGGGGTGCCGATTGAGAGCGTTTCTAAGATGCTGGGGCATCGAAATATTAAGACTACTCAACAGTATGCGAAGATTGTAGATAGGAAGATTAGTGATGATATGGCTAGGTTGAAGGACATTCTATCTAAGTAGTGAAGTACTTTCGGCCCACAGGACTTAAATCCTGTGGGCCGAAACACCCGTGCGGGTTCAATGCCCATCCCCGGCACTGATTTAGATGGAGTTACGAACAATCTCGACTCCTTTTTCTTTTTCCGAGAGTGCACTGGCCAATCCATTCGGTGACGGGAAGATGAAAATCAAGCTTCCAGACAGCAGTAAGTCGGTCTTAGCCCCGAAGAAATCCAAAGTCTCGAAAAGATGAAGGTGGAAGGCCAGCAAGATCATGTGCGCAACCTGTGCGCTATTCTCATACTACTTTACCGGAATGCGCATCAGTGACCTATTGCGCGTTCGTTGGAACGACTTTCAAAATGAACGCCTGCATTACGAGATGGGCAAAAACAATAAAGGCGGGTCATTGAAAGTTCCTGACCGCTCGCTCAAAATCCTCGATCAATACAAAGCGTTCAGGAGAACAAGGAAGACCTTGTTCTCCAATGAATTAAAGGGAGCTGATTTCACTGACGCATTCTCAGCGTACCATTGCTTTTAAACAAGTGCCATTGATAAATGCCTGAAAACCTATGTCACTCCGGCAGCCTGGGGCAGCAAAAAACTGACGATGCATCTTGCACGACATTCCTTTGCACGAGTTGCCAGCGATATAATTTCCATACGGGTCCTTCAAAAAAGCTATACAGACATAGAAGTATCCTGACAACCATGGGCTATCATTCCAACTTACGACACAACGAACTGACGATGCCTTGGGTGCAGTCCTCAATATGCATTCCTCTAAGGCCAAAACCGCACCAAGAAACGGTCGAAACCGGAAAAAGGCTCACCTCATGTAACCGCTAAATAAAAACCTTCTCACCGCGAATTAACTCTAATTCATTCTCCATATCTTACAGTTTTATCACCTATCCTCTATCAAATCCCATATGAACAGCCATTCCCTTTTCGGGAGAGTCTTATCCCCGCTTCATTTGTCCCATTACTATCAGATTATTGACAATAACGTTTCAGATAGAGGGTATCTGCCTACGTGACGCAGCGTTTTCGTACTTGTCGATAAAGTTCTTGGACGTGTGCTGGAACGCCATTCCGGAACAGAAGACAAATGGGTTTCCAGCAAAGACGCTATGCAGAAGCTTCGGATTACATCACGTGCAACATTTCAAAAGCTTCCGTGATGAAAGAAACATTCGTTATTCGCAGCCGGAAAAGCGCATCATCCTGTATGAAGCTGATTCCATCAATGAGCATCTGAACCGTAATTCACAAGAAACATTCTAGCGATAAAAGAAGACGCCCCCACAGACGAATATATCAAGGTTTACAGCGCTGGTTATCAGCTATCAAAGCATGATCTATTGAACGAAGGTCCTTAAATCTAAGGCCAATAGTAATAGCCGGGATATATTGATGCTGTGGCTCAGGGCAAAGAGCAGTATGAAAACGAGAAGCTTATTAGCGAAATGAAACGTGCCCAAAAGGCAGGTCAGAAGCGCAGAATCAGATAAAGACCAATACTTGCACGAACCTCTCCAAGTCGTTAATATCAATTCTATAACATGATACTTAGGAATTTTTATGGAAGAAACATTACAACAAGTTTGCACACTTCTTGATGATTTATCAGAAACCATTTTAAATGCATCTTCCGAGGACAGGACTTTCGCGGAAACTCAGGGGTGGAACTGGCCATCGGTCAATCGATACGATTTGGCAAACATGCCTTCAAAACTTTCCGAATGCATAAAAAAAGTGCCGATAAACGTAGACGAAGACTTGAGGGAAGAATTAGATCAAGTATGTCACAACATAAACACAGTCAAGAGCCAAACTGTCCCTTATATTTTCAACGGTCATGGCCAACAAGCAATTCCTGCTTTTGTTTCAACTATGGCAGCAATCCGATCAGTCTTTGAACCCCTTCTTGGTTGGCAAGTGCTGTCCGACAATAAAGCCATGCCAACACAACTGGCAAGGAGGTTACGGGGAATTGAGGCTGATTTAACAGAGATCACTCCTAAGAAGGAGGAATTGCAAAATCAAATAAAGCTAATTCAGAACGCAGTTGATGCCGCGGAAACTTTACCAACTGACTTGCAAACTTTGAAAGAAGCTCGCGGAAAAGTCGATACATATACCACTGACTCAGCTGGATTGTATGCTAAAATTGAAACCTTCTTCAAGGATTCGGAAACTAGTGCAAAATCAATTAAAGAAAAAAATGAAGAAGCTGATAAAATTGTTCAACAATGTGAAGAAGCATACCGAATTACTACGAGTAAAGGTTTAGCAGCAGCTTTCGATGAACGGGCAGGAAAATCTAGTAATTCAATGTGGGTCTGGGTTATTGGTCTTATCATCGCTCTGGTCGTAGGGTCGCTAATCGGTACTGCAAGGGTTAAGTTACTATCTGATGCGGTTTCTTCTACAAATCCGCAATGGAGTATTATCTCGATGCATATTGTATTATCCATTATCAGCATAGGCGCGCCATTATGGTTTGCGTGGCTAGCGACAAAGCAGATAAATCAGAGATTTCGATTATCAGAAGATTATGCATTCAAGGCCTCTGTCGCAAAAGCTTACGAGGGTTATCGTCGTGAAGCAGCACGAATTGATCCCGCGTTCGAAGCTCGCTTATTTAGTTCTGCATTAACCCGCCTTGAAGAAGCGCCTCTGCGACTAGTAGAAAGTGACACTCATGGAAGCCCTTGGCATGAGCTTTTCGCTTCTAAGCCGTTTCAGAATGCGTTAGAAGTTGTCCCCAACCTTAAAGATAAATTTGTTGAAGTTGCCAAAGAAGGGATATCGGTCTTCAAAAAAGATAATAAGGTTTTTGTCACTGCTGAGACTGAAGAAGAAAATGCATAACCGTGATAGAATATAGAGCTACAGATGGACGCGACAACAAAAGAAAGATTAGCAGATTTCATTTGTCGAGATGACGGAGAGTGCTATCCAATCTGTCGAAGCTCTACTTATTTCAAAAAGTTTTTTCAAGATTTAGGCATCAACAAAGTTCACGATGGAAGTACTCGCAAATGGTGGGTTCTTGGCATAATTCAGGAACTGAAAGGCCCAGATCTTCAAAATCTCTTATACGTCTGGCATCCCCTAAATTATATAGCGGAGATCGGGATAAAATAAAATTGGCCCTTACCTCCCCCTCGAAGCAGAAAGCCTCAAATCAATTTTGAGGGGACAAATCCAAAGTTAACGAGGTTTACTGGGTATTTCGGAGAAGTTGACCACCTGATTCCGTGGCAAATTGACCACCTATTTAGCTGGCGGCCGAAGGCAAAAAATGCTGTAGAAGCGGTTCAAAATTAGTAAATAAAAAGTGTTTTTATTGGT
>NZ_JAMOZL010000011.1 GCF_023667495.1 Dyadobacter sp. MSC1_007 | reverse complement strand
CCCGGGCAGGTCTATGTGGCCCTGAGCCGGTGCCGCTCGCTGGAGGGACTTGTACTACTCGCTCCCGTCAACGCGGCCAGCGTCATGGTTGCGCCCGCCGTGAAATCCTTCATGCAAAACGCCTCGACAAACGCTTACGACAGTTCGCGCCTGGCTGCCGTGCGACATGACAGCCTTGGCGAAGCGGTGCTAGATCTATTTGATTTTACAATGCTGGGAGAATGCTGGGAGCCGGTGTTAGGGTTTATCAGAGCAAATGATCTGCTCCATGGGCTCGTTCAGCAGCGAATTGACGCTATATCGAGAATGATCAACAACGACCTAATAAAGGTTTCAACCAGTTTTCGCAGGCAAGAGCTGTTGACGTTACTGGCGGCTTCCGAGCAGCACAGCCAGGATGTCCTGCCCGAAAGGTTGACAAAGGCGACCACTTATTTCTTTACCCAGCTCAATGAAGCTAAGCGCGAAATAGATGATTTGCTCTCCCAATGCGATCAGCGGGCCCTGGACCTGGATTTCCCCCTGTCAGCGGCACGACTAAAACACTGCATCGGGCTGAAAGCAGGAATGTTTTTAAGGTTGATTGAGGCCACAAGCCTGGACGAGCTTGTTTTATTGGCCGAAAAAGCGCTAAGAGATTACCAATCGGACAAAGGCGAGACCAAACCACAGACAAGTAGGAAAAAGCAACCAATCATCGACGCTGAACTCTTTGACAAATTGCTTGAATGGCGGGCCGCCATTGCACAGCAGCGGGACGTACAGCCGTATTCGATCGTGTCGGACACGGTTTTAACACAAGTGGCTGAGAAAATGCCGAATACTTTGACCAAATTGTCACAAATCAAAAATTTCGGTCCGGCCAAGGCATCAGATTTCGGGCCTGATATTATCCGTATTATCCTGGCAAATAACGGGGCCAGTCAACTTTTCTAGAGTGCGTTAAAATGATGGATAGATTGGTAAATCTTAATGTCTGGATAGTGTTTTTTGCGCTATTAATTCCTATCGTAGCGGGGTCAATTTGTGCAGATCAACTGATGAAATCATTGTGGTACATTAACTACTATGTGGTTTTTTATGGGTACCATCTTTTTACGTTTGAAATCTGCGCAGAAAAGAACGAGCCAGGAAACAAGGTCGCTTTTTACTTTTCAACGCTATTTTTGCTGATTTTTTTCGGCTCACTTTCAATAGTACTGCAACCAGGTACCGAAGTAACGATTACGGGTACGCCAGGCTACCTTTTAGCTATGATCTTTGCGGGCTCATTCTCATATAATCTGTACAGGGTTAGCGGTGCTCAAATCGCGTACACGCTTGGAAATAAACACCGTGACACATGGAATTATTTTTATCACGTTATTTGTTTCATGGTGCTGCCGCTAGGTATTTGGATCTTGTATCCGCGACTTCAAGAGGAATATAAAAGGGAGAGGCTGAGAAACTATCAGGAATGAGTGAAAAGTGCATTCTGCTTCGGACGGTGCTTGGCGCTCGAATTCGTCTTGCGAATGCATTTTAAACTGTTTTGTGAAATTGATAAAGGTAGGACTTGTTCGAGCCACAGTCAAGTAACGGAAATCTACAAGCTTTTGTGTTTATCTCCCCAGATTTCAAGGTGTTTGATAATGGGTTTCAGCTCGTAGCCAATGGGTGTTAGCTCATATTCTACACGAGGGGGAATTTCAGCATACACGGTCCGTGTAACGATTTTGTTTTCCTCCAACTTCCGGAGCTGTAATGTCAGCATGCGTTCAGTGATGCCTGGCATTAGTTTCTTCAACTGCCCAAACCTAAGCTTCCCGTTAATTAACCAGGAAACGATGGCCAGCGACCATTGCCCACCAATAATGTTGGCAGCATAGACTTCCGAACACTCATCGCTTAAAGCCTGTTTATTAGCGAAGTTGGTTGAACTCACTTTCACTTTTGACATTACTTACATTATTTATAGTACCCTACATTTGGTGGCTAATTTACAGAAATCAGGGTAACCGCTCTAATTTTGGTGGAAACAAACATGCGTAGTTTAATGAAAACCTTGATTATTGTTATCCATCCGGATATTGAAAATTCGGCTATCAATAGAAAGTGGGCCGAAACGTTAAGTAGGTTCCCCAACAAGTATACGGTCCATCAATTGCACGCGGCATATCCTGACGAAAAGCTGGACGTTGCAGCCGAGCAGAAGCTAATTGAAGGGCATGAGAAGGTCGTATTCCAATTTCCTTTTTATTGGTTCAACTGCCCGGCCTTTTTTAAAAAATGGTTGGATGAAGTGATGACATACGGTTGGGCATACGGTCGTCAGAGTGGATACAAGATGGCAGGGAAGAAAGTTGCCTTGGCAATGTCTTTGGGCGTTGATGAGCATGAATATAACTCTTCGGCGCAATACAAATATACAGTAGAAGAACTGACAAGGCCTTTCGAGCTAAGTTTTCAATACGTCAAAGCGGACTACCGGCCATTTTTCGCCTACTACGGTATCGAAGCCAACTCTTCCGACGAATGGATTGAAAGAAGTCTCCCAGGATATCTTCATTTTCTGGATGCATTGTAAAAGGATATTTATCTGGCTGCCTGAACGGCAGTTGAGATGCAAAAGGTAAAGCCGCTGGCGGCGTCACCAGCGGCTTTACTGCTTAATTTGATACAGCTCTCAATTTTCCCGAGTTAGTGAAAAGCTTCTGTTTCACCAGCGCCATGTGATCGCTTATTCGCTGCTTCCTGACGCGCGCATAGCGCTGGGTCGTCCGGATATTGCGATGCCCAAGCATTTTCCCTACATCTTCCAACGGCACGCCATTGTTAAGCATCATGTCGGCAAACGTATGACGGGCAAGGTGGGTGTTCAGTGGTCTTTTGATGCCGCAAATGATCGCAAGCTCTTTCAGATAAACATTGTACCGGAAATTGCTATTAACGGGGATCAATCGGTTGTTGACCTTGCAATACGGATGGCTTTTGTATTTATCAATCAGCTCCTGTACAACCGGTAGGATCGGCACCATTTCTGTCACTTCGGTCTTGCCGCGGTCTTTGATCAGCCATTTTTCACCCGATCTGCCGACCTTCACAATATTCTCAGGCGATAGGTTATATATGTCTTGATAGGCAAAGCCTGTAAAGCATTGGAAAATAAAGGCGTCGCGCACTTCTCCGATCCGGTCAATGTCGATCTGTTTTTTATGAATGGCCTCCACTTCAAACAGCTCCAAAGGCATTACTTCTTTATTGCCACCTGAGCATACAAAACCTTCCAGTGGATTGGTCGTGATAACTTTTTTCTTAACACCTATTTTGACGATCTGCCTTGTCCATTTCACAAGCTTTTTAGCAGTGACCTCAGAAAGCGGCTCATCCAGGTGAAGGGTCAGGTAGTCGTAAAACTCTTCGGCAAAGCACTGATCAATTTCAGTCATTTCGATGTCCTTCCGCTGATAACGGAAACGGATGAATGCTTCTACCTTCCGCTTAGTGGACCGCCAGTGCCGGAGCGTGCCTTCCGACCGGATCCCTTTCTTGGCCTTCTTTTCGAAGAGTGCAATGAATTCATCGAAGGCATCCAGTAGCGTTTGGTTTGGCCTTCCTGCTTTTTCTTGCTTTGATCTGGAATGCGATAAGGGTAGTCCCAGATAGGCATTTTTAACCATCGCAGGAGTGATGTGGTTGAATTGGGATTGCAGTACCAGAAAATGTTTTTCGATCTCGGCCTGCGCCTGGACGATTTTCAGGTTGATCATTTTGGCTTCCGCTGTCGTTGCGGTCACCAGCTTGGCATCGCTATTCCAGAAGTCGGGATGGATCTTTTTGCCAAGAGAAATGTCGGTGTCAGTCCCGTCAATGGTAATCCTGACATAGATGGGTGCTTTTCCGTCTTTGGAGGCTTTGCCCCGGTAGAGCCAGAATAGCAATGACAGATTTTGTTTGAACTTCATGCTCGCACATTTTAAGGTTGGTAATTGTGTCCGTGGAGAACCTTAAATCAAAACCGCCTCAATCAAACATCTGATTCGGTCACCTAATTTACCGAATCCAACAGGTGACCGAATAGGTGACCGAATGGATTGGTTCATTATGATTCAGACTGACCTGCCTTTTTGTAAAATGTGCTGATTATCAATGCATTTTAAACAAAAAAGGCACACTTTCGTGTGCCTTCTGTGATCCCGCTGGGAACAATTCGAGTCTTGAAAACGCTTGTATATCAATTATTTGCAATTCCCTTCAAAATAGGTAACCGAAACGGTAACCGATTGTTTTAGCTTGTTTTGATGAGTTTTGAACATCACTGCATCTGATAACAAAGGTAGCCAAATTCTTAACGTTCGGCAATCGTTAAACCGGCCAATTTGCTAAGTTGCTATCACCTTGACTCGACAAGTGATTCAAAATTAACGATGAAACCAATCTATACCATTGAGGTCAAAATTGTTTGATAATCAATAAAATGGAGTATGCTGAGTTTCCAAAAAACCGTTTAATAAATCGTTTTGCGTCTACGACATTTCTTTATGATATTTATAGTGTCCGTGCAAAGTGTACATCAAAAGCCCGATTCCAACGACCATGAGAAGGCAACGCCGACTCATGATTGGGGGGAAGCACCGTTACTTCAACGTTGTTCGATCGTTTTCCGACTCTGTATAAAAATTGCATCCAAGACTTTCCGCGTATAGTCCCAACGGCACACGCAGATTGCCGCATAGAGATCCACATACGGATTGTAAAATTAACTGACCAATGAAACTGCTAAAACTGCGGTGAGCCTTTGAAGCGTGTGCATCCTGACTTTGGGTTTTTGCCCGGCGGTGAAAGTGAATTTTGATGATTATCTCTCGGCTTTGATTGCCAGGGACGTCGACTTGAGGGTCGATGATTCACGCAACTATCGTTCTGCAACCACAAGCTTTTGAAAAGGATGAGTCTATCCAAGGGAATAAAAATTCTATCTCCTTAGGCCGTGCGCCGGGAGCTTATCAGGGAACAAAAGCTGCACTATTAATTGAAAATTGTAGTATATATTTTTCGGTCCGGTTGTGAAATTTGTTGTTAAACATTTTTTAAGTCTCTAAGATACTTTTCTGAAGTTCTCCCCATTTCAAAGAAACGCCTCGATGAAAAATGTTGTTCCACCATTATCAATTCTTCGGGCTTTCACGCTATGGTTCGCTTTTATGAGTTTCGTTCCGTCTTTGTCACTTGCGCAATTAGGGCTCGTCGATGATGTTGTGAGAGCGGGTTCAAAAGCATCTAAACTTGCTAAGTTAAAAAATGGAAGTAAATTCATTAAGTACGCCGACAAAATTGATGACCTGCGCATACCCATTTCAAAGGCCTCTCGCCAAGCTCTTAATCTTCCACTTACAGAGGCAGCGGCAACGGTCTTCGCAGGTTTGGAGTTAGAAGGTAGTTTGCGGTTAGCTTATTTGGGAATTGAGAACGGTGCCATTAAAGTGGTGTCTCCTGCAGTTTCCACTTCATCAATGGAGGTTAGTGTACATCTCCGCACAATGGATGATTATCTAAAAGAGGTGAAGACCGCTCAGGAAGTCTCCAATGTAAACTATATTATTGAGCCCGACATTCTGACAAATCCAAAAGTCAGAATGTTGATTGATGACAATATTAACAATACATATGTTGCAAATTATGATGGAGTACCTTGGGCATTAAAGAAAAACGGAGAAAGGGAATACATCGTCCAAGCTAAACACTCAGTATATACGGAATTAGAAGGGCCTGGTTTAAAAAGCTTTCTTGACCTCTATGAGGCTGCTTTTGATTCGGGAGACTTAAAAATCTTTTCAATATTCGACAGTGAGGCCGACTTCGAGACAATTGCAGCTATTGGAAAAGCTCCAGTACCTACTCCAATCAAGAACGTTATGAAATCAAGTCAACTCCTTTCTTCGATAAAGGCTGAGAAAGGTAAAATATTCGCCATCGTTGGACATGTTGAGGGAGGCAATTTTGTAATACGCAACTCAAAGGGGAAGGTCATTTCTGAGCTTGGCATCCGAGATATTGAACTGGCAGCGGAACAGGCCGAATGTGCCCTGATATTGCTTGGCTGTGAGACGGCTGAATTTAATGGAATATCGGGGCTTTTGACGAAAGTTAATAGTCTTGATATTGCCTCTCAATTAGAACGTGCGGCAAAAGCGACTAACTACGGTGAATTTATAGAAGCGTTAGGAACATCTTCAGACCCGTTTTTAGTAAGAAATAAGTTGATGGATCACATGTCCTATATTGTTGCAAACAAGGTGGACCATAACGCGCGAATTAACAAGGGTATTCAAAGAATGCAGATATCATCGAAGTTGATAAACGGTCAGAGCGTGGCTGCCTCAAGAACGTTTAGATCAATGCCTAATTGGCTCAATAGTGTTTTTGATTTTTATTTGTGGATTGCTGCCGCTGCTATCGTCCTAGCCATCTTTTCATTATCTATTAAGCCATTAGAGTGGCTTTTGTGGGCGCTAATGGCCCCTATATTGTTAATTATTTTTATTTATCAACTAATCATTCAACCCAAAGAGAACCCTGATAGACTAGATACAAAGGACGTTTAAATTTACTCATTTTCTTAATATGGAAAGTCAAAATATTAGAGTCAATTCCCTAGTAACACTTCTGAGTCAATACGACCCATCGGCCCTTTCTACTATAAAAAAGTCCCATATTTCTTCGGCCTATGAAACTTCAAGAAGAGAGGGCATTGAAAAGATCTTGACACCAGGTTTGACCCTCGGTGAAAGTGACGTTGGCGATTCCAAGCTCTATTTGGAGGTTGCCATAAAGGGGCTCACTGTTGCACGAACGAGGATCGGGCCAAATATTTTGAGACTGCGGGAACGATTAGGAAAAGCAAAGAAAATCCGCTTGATTGGTCAAATAGTTGCCGCTGTTACTAGTGTTGGACTAATTTCCGCTCTATTTGCAAAAAAAACTGGAAACCTGACCATTGCAACTGCAATAATCAATTTTGCTGGGATACTTTGCACACTAATTGCGAACGGTCTAGAGACGCCAAGCCACGGTGGATCCGGGAATCTGATACAGCTATTCGAAGTATTGGCAAAGACTGATGTAGAATCCGAGTTGCTTCTTCAAGAACTGGAAGTTATGAGTGAAATTAATTCTTCAAAAGAAGTCATTCGAGCAAAGGTTGCTCAAGCCAATGCGTTAGCTAATATATTGTTAAATGGAGAGAGGATGTTGTGGGCATAACTATCACATAGTTTTGTAGTCAATGTGTAAGTGAGATTTCCGGATTATAACGGCCTGCTAAATTTGATATAGTGTCTTACAATGATTTGCCTGCATCTCGGGGCGGTGCAGCACCGAACCCTTTTATTGATAACCAAAAACCGTAAAAACATGGAATACCCTTATGAATTTGTAGATGAAAAATTTGAATTAGTGGGAAATCATAGAAACAAAATGGAGCTGTATGCTTATTCTGGTAATATTGATTTAGAATTATTGAAGCACTTTTGTTTTGATAAAAAAAAGAATTTTGACGGATATTTTTATCATATAGTGCTGTTTGACACAAAATCGAACGCTCTATTTCCATTGAGAAATCCATTCACAGCTGCATACAGTGATGAAGAAACTGTAAAAAATATTCGTGCCATGTACATACACAACACTGTAAATGAATATAGTAAGATGAAAATATATCAATCGGATAAATCAGAATATCCGGTACTGGAATTTGATGTCTAGCACTATTGCTTTATTGCATCTAAAAGAAAGGAGCCGATGGAGGCAATATTTGCAGCATCTGGTAGACTAGCGATAATACTCTTAACGACACTAATCTTGGGCTTTGGAGAGTTCATTTGCTCAGCCAAAGCCTGAATTAGCTCCGATGCTTCCTCCCTATCAATTTTCGACAGGGAGAGCTTTTCTATTTCATATTTCAACTCAGAAATTTTATCATCTATCTGATTATCAGATATATAAATGCTATTTGTTGATTGATCAAAGCTATTATTGTTTATTCGAGTATTATGCCCGTAAAAATTGTAATTTATCTGTTGCCTTAAATTTTCGGCTTCAGGAATTCCCAGTTTTTTTACAGTTATATCGTATCCAGCAGGTATACCCCCAAATTTCTCATGATATCTTGGATCAATAACCTTATATGATTCTGTTTCACCATTTGACATTTTTAGACTAATAACATCTCCTGGCTTAATCACTATATCTGATCGAGATATTGAAATTTTATTAGTGGCAACACATGCTCTTATATTATCTATTTGCTCGCCTGTTGAAGATTTTAACAGGGAAACAATATCTGTCTCTATTGCGGAAAAACCCATAGTTTCTTCGTCTGTTAATGTTAATTCAGTTTGGTAAAACCAACCATTTTGTTTCTTTTTTCCTTCATACCAAGTGCAATAAAATCTGCCTGTATATGTAACTGGACCGATAGGTCCAGTTACATATACAGGCAGATTTTCCGCATTCCTGTCTCAATATCTATTATGAGCATCGGTGTTTTATTCAATCGATGCCTTACTGTCTGCCCAACTTGAAAATGCAAATCTGTTACGTTCACAACTTCGACTAGTTTTTTAGAAAGAAAATAAATTTCTTTTAAACAAGCAAGAGTACTAATTATCTCTTTTCAGCGATCAAGACATTGGAGGTATAGCTTCCGCCAGTATTCGTCGAGAAAGGGAAACTGTTGCTTGGCCTAAGTTGTTACCTTCAAAACTAAACTGAACAAGATGGGATTTGTTAAAGTGAGCGGCTTACAGTGCAATGCACAGGGGCAAACAGGTAATATGTCGATCAGGGAAACATTTTACGTGAATACAAACCTCATAGCAGCTATTACGGAAGATCGGTTTTTGAAATTTCCGGGGAATATGATAGCTCTCAATCTGAGTGGGTCACATTACAAGGACGTTCACCTTGTTGACAGGTCAATAAAAATAGAAGACCTATAAGTTCGGCTTCTTAAATCTATTATCGAGCTGTTGATCCTGGAAACGCCGGTTATCTGCTGTTGCAGATGAGTCGTAGAATTTTGCTTGTTGTTGTGAGGTTCCAGAGAACAGAGCGGCGAGTTTGTTGCGCTGATCAGTGGACGCTTATGTCCATAAATGGTTCGGATCGTTGTAACCCTCCCAATAACGATTCAGGGTTGTAACGCTATAATCGGCTGCAAGCTCCTCGCAATAGCAGTGTTGTACGTTCGCCTTCATCATAGTTTTGCTGCCAGATACGCCAGCTCTTTACACCCTTTAACTTGTCGTGCGTCTGGATAACTTCGGTAGCGGTCAGTAACAATAGCTGATGAGAATTTACAGAAGTTGGGGAGATTATTGATGCAAGCCTTGTTCTCCAAATAAGTCATTCTGCTAATAATCAACATGTTGTATTCGGCGGTTCGAGCAAAATCACTCTCATCATTTTCTGTAAGAACCTAAACCATTCTTACTAGCGGGTGTATATTTGCCAGAAACTGACGAAGATGGGGAACCGATTTCGGCGATATTGCAGTACAAAGAATCGACAGAACCGGAAACTGCTAACAAACTTCCCAAAGGTATTTCAGAGGATGCAGTCATCGCTAGATTTTATGACCATGTATGGGAACTTAATGCACTGATAACGTATACTGACAAATCGAAGACGAAGGCATCTTATTACCGGATCTACAAAGAAAGAACCGTCAGAGCAGAAATTACGTCCATTGGGAAATGCGGTCTTCCAGGTCAGCGAAACTGGCGTGAAGTACCGGGTATCTGCCGATGAGGTCGAGTACATCTAGACGAACGGCACTATTAGCGACACCTACGAGCGGCAATAATGAAAGAAAAGCCCTGACAGAATATCCGTCAGGCCATTAAACAGTTTTACAATCTAAGAGAGCTTTGCCTTAGCTTCTTTGCCTGCAAGTTTTAAATCTCCGGCAATCGGATAATCTTCCTCATTGGAATAATAGACCTTCGCCAAACCATTTTTCTCCAAGAGTACTATCGCGGGTCCGACTTCCTTTTGCCAAATCTCATTTTCGAACTCGTCTTTGTCGAGCATGTCACTTTTCGCGAAATAGCTCAACGCTTTTTGGATGTCTTCCATGGCCGTGTATGTTTAGTGTTGATGAGAAAGTTACGAAGTTATGAAATAGTATCCAAGTAATGGTATCGAAAATATCATTAGTTGGTTGGCGACCGTGTCGTGCTGCGATACAGTGTAGCCGGAAATTCGCTTTCCTTTACAGCTTTACCCAAATTACACAAGTGCTATTTTCAGGTTGAAAATTCATTAAGTATCAAATAATCTAATTTTAGTTATATTGCTACATTATATAATCTACCCTTCTTGCTTCACTATGAAAAATGATTTAACGTCACTTTACAATCTTAGAAAGAACTTTGTTGTTGTCGGATTAACAGGGCGATTGGGTTCTGGTTGTACTACAGCCGCCGAAATATTGCTTAATAATACATTTGCCGAATGCAACTTCCCATCGCCAACCCTTGAGGCTAGACCATCAAATGAGCAGAGAAAGTATAAGATCTCGTACAATTTTCTCAAGGATAACTGGCACCCATTCACGCTTATTAGAGCTTCGGATGTAATAACGGCGTTTCTCCTCCACAAGCCGCCACAGGAAATCAAGGATTTCTTAATACGAAAGTATTCTGATAAACAGGCGTTAATCGAAGAAATGATGGCAAACATCACACCCACTTTCTTGATGACTTCCGAGCTTGTCAGTAACCTGTTTGTCAATCATCTTGATGGAGAAAAGTGGCTACTTGATGAAGAAAAGGCTTTTGAGCTGTTCTTTCGAGAAAAAACGATCGAAAAGTTCTCCCTAGAATGGAAAAATGCACTTCTTACTTTAGGAATTACCAGTGGTTATCACCCTTACCAGTGTTTTGGTGACAACCTTCGCAAAACGGGCGATCCGCTATCGGATGGTGAATTTGATCCCAGCAACTGTTATATAATTGCTGAGGTCATTAGGCAACTAATAAAAATTGTACGAAAGCGGTCGGACAAAACTGCTCGAATCGCGATTGACTCGATCCGAAATTCGATGGAAAGTAGGTATTTTAAGGAACGCTATTCTGCATTTTACCTTTTTGCAGTGAACACCGAAGAGGAGGTTCGCCTTACAAGGCAAAATAGATATTACAATTATTATCAACTGAAGGCTCTTGACCAGGAGTATACAAAGAATCTTAGTACAGAAGAAAGGTTTTTCAAGCAGGACATCCAGACTTGCATTCAAGTTGCCGATATTTACCTTCACAATCCTAATGACCCAATTACTTCGGGCGATGCTATTAAAACGTTAAAGCAGGATATTCTACGGTACATTGCTCTAATACTACATCCTGGGTTAATTACTCCAACTCCCGAGGAACGCGGAATGCAAATTGCGTACACTGCAAAGTATAACAGTGGCTGCATATCACGTCAAGTTGGAGCAGTGGTCACGGACAGTTCTTTTTCCCTCAAATCAATCGGATGGAACAATACGGCCGAGGGGCAAACTCCATGCCTGTTGCGCAGCGTAGATGACTTACTGCAAAACTCTGATAACGAATCGTTTAGTGAGTATGAAAAGGGCGAAAAATACAGAAATTTAGTAAGGAAAACTTTTTCGTCGGATTCAATAAATCGATCTACCATGACTGGTCGGAACTTATCTTTTTGCTTCAAAGATGGCCAGAATTGTATGGACAATAATAAGAACCAGGTTCACACCCGTTCTTTGCATGCCGAGGAGAATGCAATGCTGCAAATTGCCAAATACGGTGGAGAGGGTTTAAAGGATGGTTACCTTTTTACCACTGCATCTCCCTGTGAATTGTGTTCAAAAAAGGCGTACCAGTTGGGAATAAAAAGAATCATATATATAGATCCATACCCCGGGATTTCGGATAAGCAGATATTAAAATCGGGAGATATCCGGCACCAGCCAGAAACTAAGCTCTTCGTCGGGGCCGTCGGCAGGGCCTATCATCAACTATTCGAGCCATTTATGGCGTACAAGGATGAACTTGAAATCTTACTTGGCTACGATTACAAGCGCTCATTTAACGATTTGCGGTCTGAACACGACAAGGATCGATATATCAGAGAACTGGAAGAGCAAAAGCGCAGGATTGTGGCCGAATTAGAGAGAATTAGTATTTGAGTTAAACAGTATGGGATCCTAAAAAGGATTAACTTCAATTCTCGACTAGATTTACGCTAAACGTTGCGTGATTTAACCGTGATAAGTCGCTTATACTTATACATTTGTGTAAAGGCATGGAGGTTTATGGTGAAAAACCTAAAAACGAGTTTCTTTTGTTGGAAAGAGACTTCATTACCGGAAGCAAAGAAATCATCTTCGGCGGGATCGATTCAATTCAATAGAGATCAGTCGATGTAATTTGTAATTGTTGCCCGAAATCGGAGTGCTGTATCGGTCGACATCTTTCCAATAAAACCTTCTAGCTTCCCAATTCCCAGGGTCGTCGCCTTCAATGAAACAATTTGCGCCCATGACACTCATAACCCTTATTATTCCCTCCTTGTTCTTTGCAACAACGAATTTTACTCGTGATCCCGCTTGGGAATGTCGGCTTTTAATTTTACTATGTCGCCACACTGTGATAGTTTAAAGTAATGACCATGACTTTTAATTTGTTACGCAAAGTAAAAACTATTTTGACATTTGATTGGATTGTGGTAAGATTATGGACATATAACCCTTTTCACATCTGATAAAATGAGTCCTGAACAAAAAGACGAGCTCCTTAGATATGTCATTAAAGAATGTGGGGTCGGTAAGCATTCAACATTAAACAGGTTAAGGCCTCCCCAAGGATTTAGCAGGGACGATTTGTGGACAGGGCTGCGAAAGTTCGATCAAGACGGATACATCGAAGTTGAAGATCTAAAAACAACAAGCACGTTCTATCGATTGATCGTAAATGACGAGGCTGAATCGTTTTTAGGCACTGGAGGTTACACGAACTACCCTCACTCTCTTGCTTTCGGCGTCCAGCCTAGCACAATCAACTACCATATCAACGGGCCTAATGCGAGACTAGTTACCGGTAATTCTGTTGACAATTCGACTAATACAGTTAATTTTTCAAATCCTGATCTTTTCGACGCTCTCATTGAAACTATTTCTACTAATGCCCAAATGAATCAAGACCTTATCACCTTGGTTCACCAGATGAAAGAAACCAGGGGAACGCAGGCGTTTACAGGAGCATACACAAACTTTATTTCACTGGCTGCGAATCATTTGGCGATCTTTACGCCCTATCTGCCTGCACTTACAAAGTTTCTAACTTCATTGGGGACATAACACATTCCGAGCGGTATTTCGATCACCGTCACTAACCAGCTGCTGGTCTTTTTTTAAATCATCCACATTCAAAATAGTGCGTCAATGGCATCGCAGACTGTTTATTTCGACTTGCCAACTCTTCTACTATTTGTCGTTAGCTCGGGTGGGATTTCCGCATTGGTGTCCAAATTGGTTTTGGAGCGGATGAAAACGTCGTGGAATCATAGCGCGGACAAAAAGCTTGAGTCATTAAAAGGGGAAATTTCTCAAAATAACTCGATCGTATTATCATTGATCGGGCAGAGCGGTCAGTCTAGACAAAAGATCGTTGAGAAGCAGATTGAGTCCGTTCAAGTGTTATGGGAGTGCACGAAGAATATCAGCAGACTTGTCCCTGCGATGATATCGCATGTGAACAATATATTAACTCATCAAGAAGTGGCGTCAGGTGCATTGAAACACACAAGGCGGGGCTCTTCATATGAAGAAGATATATTGCAAATAGACAAGGTTAAGTATTTTAATGAGGCTTTTGAGAATTTGGAATTACTTCAAAGCCTCCGACCTTTTATTGGTCCTCAACTTAATTTACTGGTCACTGCCTATAATGCCATGATCGGTAGAATGGTTTATTTGTTGATGAACGCGGCTGAAACGGAAAAAGTTGTTACCTGGAATGCCGACTCGGGAATGATTCAGATTTTTGAATCAGCCCTTACAAAACAGGAAGTGGAATTTCTTAAAAACGGCAGAGGTGTAAATGGGTTTAATATTATCGTCGACCTTATGGAACAAAAAATACTTAGCGAAATTTCCAAGTTGATTTCGGGTGCGTCAATTGTCGATGACGCGCTAGCCGTTGTTGACAAGATGAGGTTGATTGAATCTGCGAATAACCAAGGGTCACCAAGTGGATAGCAAGATTTTCCCCGTTTTTTTGAATGCTATTCGCCCTAACGCTATGATCCATACTCTCTCTCCATTGCAACAACATCGCTGTAACATTTTCGAGGTCTAAGAATATGAAATTATTTAAGTTCCACTTGTAAGTATCCCTAAACCGTCTTAAGACTCTATCCTATACTGACGTTTTTGACTTGCTTTCTCCGATTTGTGAAGGTGAGAAATTGACGGAGCGATTGAAGGGAATTGACGATACGGATGCCAAAATATCTTTATTACGAGCGAAGTCGATAAACGCACTTGTTTCGGTCTGTTCTGAAGTATTCTTCAAAGAGCAAGATTCAATTTTGGCTGGGACTTTTAATGACTCGCTTATTGAAAGAATTGATCCCGCATTGTTAAGGGCAATGAAAGCGATAAAGGAAATAAGTACAAAGAAGATATACAACTACTCTTCTGTTGTTCAAATCGAGCTTGCAGGCTACAAGGTTATCGACGGATTGCTAGAGGAATTTGTATCGGCCTATTTAAGAAATAGCACCAAGCATGATAAAAAGCTTGTCGAATTGATCCCAAATCAATTCTTGACCAATGCAGAGGACGAGTATTCTAAAATCCTGAGCGTCATCGATTTTATATCTGGAATGACAGACCTTTATGCAGTCGAACTTTTTAGGAAGATCAAGGGCATATCATTTCCTTCGATGAGCTAGGGAACAGAGTATCCAAGCTCATCGAAGATTTAGGAAACCCGATTCAGAGCGTGAAGATTGTTTTGGACCACTTCAGGTACCAACCGTAGTGCATAATACTGGTGGGGATGTAGTGCGCAATCCACCTCTTATGATCATAACATGTCTTTTAGAATTTTCTAATTAAGATTAAGACCCTTCTCCTTCCTGTGATTGTCGCCCTACTGGCCTTTATGCTGGCACAGCTGAGGATTTCGTACCGTTCCTGGTTGACAATGAAAGACCCTGAAGACCGTGCTGTTCCTCCTCTTAGAAACCTACTACTGTATTGACCGGAGTGATCCAGACAGATATCTGGGAAAAAATTATTCGGAAAGTCGTAGGCATGATACCTGGTCAAGTCTCTTAGACGAAGCCGCCCTGAACCTGGCCAACCAGGCATATGGACCGATAATCAAGTCGATGCTAAGCCAATATATGGCGCCAGACGTATAGGAAATTTCCAAGGAGTACCAGAAATCAATATTGGCCTTGACGGCCATTGCCCCCTTTACGGCCTACTATCTTAGCCGCAGGAACAATATCGAAGAAGTGTTTATTCGTTTGGCTCTCTTGTCAACTTGTTTATCATTGAATTGGGTCACGAAGAACGTCGATACGGGCGAGATAGCGGCGCCTAGAATGATAAGCAGAACATCGGCATCGGAAAGGCCGAACAATTTCTAGGTATTGATCAATCCTTGTAGATATTCCACACTTTTATTAATGTTTATCCTTGCCCATAGTAAATTGTGATCAGACATTTGGTACGTTTTCCAATCGGAATAATATTTGCGAAGATTATCTGAATCAATCGCTAATCTGGATCCATTTTGAGACTTTATGACTTCAGGTTTGTAGAAATTATAATCGTCGTCGGTTTCCTGATAAACTGATTCGAAAATTTTGAAAACGCCGGAGTTATTCTTGGAGTCAATAAAATCGATCACCTCCTGTTTACTCTTGAATGCAATCTGATCGTAGTGCTTGGTTTCTATAACATTCGATCTTCGAGATTTTATGTTCTTGGGAATGACAAATCCATTTGACTCCAAAGCCTGCATTGTTTTATGATCGGGGCGAATGATATTGAAATCACCTAATAATATTGTCGCTTTCTCATCCTTGGACAATGCTTTATCCGCTCGGTCACTGAGGTACTTTGCAATAGTTCCGATTTCTAAAATTCTCTGGCGAAGCCCAGAGCTTCCCTCCCCATAATAGATGTGCACAGTGCAGATGTCAAACTTAAACCAACTTGACTGAAATGAAACGACGTAAGGGGTACGCCGGAACTGCTTGCCACTAGCAAGGTCGTCATTTGTTTCAGTTACTTCTGAGTCGGAAATTAGCAGTTTTTTGGGCAAAACTATTTCGCCGGCAATATTCTTAAACCAAACTTTTCGCTTATCATAGACGAAAGTAAGCCTTTCACCATTTCCCCCAATCCCATCGTCGGTCACATCAGTAGCGATGTAGTCGTAGGCTGATCCGAGAATCCTCATAACTTTTCCCCATTCCTCAAGTTCGTTAACCTCTTGCACCGCAACTATGTCAAAGGCAGAAATAATTTCTGCGATGTAATAGTGGCTGTCCTTGGTTCTTGAGCCATAGCCCCGTCTATTTAGCTTACCAAAATCGCGAATATTCCAGGTCGCTAGTAAGAGTGCATTTTCGGACTCCTTGCTTGGCACCTGGTTGGCTAGCTGATCTTTTAATTTTATCAGTTTATTGACCACGAAAGAGCGCTGGGACTGGTCTTTGAAGTCACTTCGGAGATAGGAGTAGTATGGCATATTTTAAAGTTATAGAGTTGCTTTGGGTTTGACTGCGTATTGAGAATTCATGTATTGCTCTTAAATTTACTCTATGTTTATCAGATGGTTATATTAACTTTTTTAGATTTATTTAACGGCTATTTATATGTTGCCGCGTCAATTATTGCGAGAGTTTTACGTTGCGTAATTTCGTTAGTTGAATTAAATTTTGGTCGGCGGGAACCGCTGGTTGCCCAAGCACTATCGATTTTGATCTGATCGTCCTGATAGGCTGGTGATAGCGAAGGTTTCACAGCACAACTTATTTATAACGACTTTGCAACAAACTATGAAAAGTAATCTTGGGTCAGTAAATTGCTGAGAAGTATTAAGCGGTTACTTTGCTATGAATCTTCACTCCAATTTTCTCTATCCCTTTTTGAAATATATCGTCGAGGAGTTGTCTGGGACTTTGTTTGAGAACGATTTCACCAGTCTGAACCGGCTTCTGATCCTTTATCATAATAGGTATTCGTTTACGATAAGGCCCAATGACATCCACGGATTTCTCAATTCCCATGAGCGGGGTCTTTCCGAGATGGACTGGATTTATTGTTGGTTTTCGGCGACCAGACGAAAAAGGATTCGGCAGGTCAAGTGCCGCACAGCATTTATTCTCAGACACAACCGGGAGATATTTGAGAGGCTTTTATCAAGGAAGGATTATGCGTCACAAGAAGCGGTTTGTGAGGCTTTAACATCGATTTCCGAATGGCTTCAAACATTGTCGTCGGAAGCGGTTACTGACAAGCTCCTAGATTTAGAGAATTGGAAAGAAGAACTCGCGCTACTTGTTCAGGAAGCGAGAAAGGCCGCTGGGCACTTGAAAAACACTTCGCGCGTGCAGATGACCGGCCATTTTCACGAGCAATTCGCTGGCGAGAGTACAGACGAGAAGTTGGATACATTCCAATGCTTAAAGAAATTCTGGTAAAATCGCAATGGATCGCTCCAATCGGCGATACCGGGACTTACAGGTATTGTAAGCAATCCAAAGGTGGAAGGCTTTATATAGCAGCTCTTTACTATGTTTTATTTGAAAGACGGTATATCGAAAAGATTTTAGACGCACCGCAGATCGCAGCACTCTTCAATTCCTGGCTGGTGCACGATTTTGAGCAAAGCTCATTCGTAAAAGCATTCCAGGCCGAAGAGCTCAGCCAATTTGATGGTGCAAAAGGCAATCCTCGCACTAAATATTTAACAGAGGTAAGATTGCTTCTTCGTGATTTATAAGTAGAAACTTCTTTTCATTCCCGGGCGAACCACGCGAAGGAATTCCTGGTCCTCGACCCTCAATTTTGCCAGCATGTTTCAACAAACAGGCAAAATGAAAAAGAAAACTCTGGATGCCAGCATCCGCGATCCAAACAAAAACTCCAACTTTCAGGAGAAAAGCCTTTCCACAATCCGTTCAGATCCTGCGGTTTGCATGGATCATCTCGTCGATGTGCGCGAAGCAAAGCGGCTGCTGAAAACAGTCTCTGCGCAAAAGCTTTACTACCATTGCACCAAGGGATATCTGCCATTTATCCGCCAGGCGGGAAAAATATATTTCTCCGAGGCCGTTCTCCGGCACTGGCACCACAGGATTGAGTCCCGGGAACATCACAAGCTTAACCATTGACACTATGGAGATAACCAAAGAGTTGGTCTTGAAGCTCTGTGAACGGAAAGACCCAAAACGCAAGCGGATGCTTTTTGAGCTGTATCGCGATCTTTTTACATCCAATATGTCTGCCAAGTTTCTGGTTGACGTAATCAATGAGAAGCTCTCGACCGAAGCAGTGTCGCTCTATGATGTCAAATACATCCGCGCTAAAATGAAAAAGTGGGGCGTTCAACAAATGCCAATTCAAAAAAGTGAAAAACCAGAAACTCGGACTCAAACCAAAGCGGCAATGAATTTTCACCGCTCTGAGCCTGAGCCACATGTTAAACCATCTAAAAAATATTAACCAATGAAAAACTTACATTTTATAGTTCAAGCCAAGGGAGGCGTAGGCAAATCCATTCTGATGTACCTTTTTGCACTCAAACATTATCAAGATCCCAAGTGCCTGTTCATTGACGTTGACGCTTCAACGCAGACCAGTACACGTCAGCTCAAATTCGTCCATCAGGATCAATCCGATGTTGCAAACTTATTAGACGAGAAAGGTCTTTTGATACGTGATAATTTACTGGCTTATTTGCAGAGCATTGCAAAGGAAGATTTCGAAGAAGCCTACTTTGATTTCGGTGCGCCTGAAAGCGAACAGCTTCTAGCCCTCATCGAGTACGACATCCCGCTCAAAGATTTTGCGGAAGGGCTGGGTTTTGAAATCACTTTTCATATTGTAGTTGGCGGTGGAGGTGCTTACAATCCATCAATCGATTATTTGCTAAGGATGTTCGACCTTGTCAAAGCGGACTTTGAAATCGTCGTCTGGCAGAGCATGGCCACTTTCCGCAAGTTTCCACAGTTGACACAGGAGCTTAGAGAAAACTGTAATAACACGGGGCTCGCGTTTCGCAGGTTTGGAGATTTCGAACCTGAATCATTTCTAGGGGCAGAGATCCTGACAGGGATCCGAAAAGGCCTTGCGCTGGATACTTACACGATTGGGCCGAGGCTAAGGCTTAAACGAGAACTACAAATCAACTTTGCCGATGTCTAGCGAAGCTGTTAACAAACAAACCCTGGCCAGGATCAAAGCGGAGTACCTGGCCAGGTACGAGATCGAAATGGACGATTGGTCGGCAATCATACTGCTGGACAACCAGGCCCAGTTTCAAAACATGGATAGTCAGCTCCGGGCAGTTCTAGATGAGAACAAAAAGCTGAATGGCAAGATCAAGGAATCCGTCAAGACCATTCAATTTAGCTCGATCATGGAAGCTTTCATCCACGGCTTAGGTAAAGGATTGCCGTATTCGATTACTGCACTTATCCTTGGAATTCTGTACTACGTATACATGAGTACGTATGTGGATTACCAGCGGATCGAGGATTTCGTTTCAGCTTATGAGAACGCACCGAATTATCAGGCATTGATCCGGGAAGGGGAAACAGAAACGACAGGCGGCATCGAGTATCTTCTTCTTTCACCTTCGAAAAGCGGCAAGTATGTTTTCGGCAAGACCTACGAATTCGACTCGCGACGAAAATTGGTCAAAGTGCCCTTGCATAGGAAAAATTGATCCAAAAGAGAGACAGAAAGGTCTAAATGCGCTCCCAAAGAGTCATTAATGGATATTTAGAGTCAGAAAGTGCTCTAAAGAGTCAAAAAGTAATCCAGAAAAATCATTTAAAGGAAAAATTGAGCCAGAAACGGTCAGGAAAGATCCTGCACGGTGGTTTCCTCCACAGCCAGCTATCGCCGGTACGTCGCAAAAAGCGACTCCCCGGCGGGAGCTGGCCATGGGAAAACCCCTGGACCCCTGCTATTCGCCTCCGGCTCATAGCCAATCAAAATAGACACATGGAAAACCAGAAACAAAAAGGCAGGCCGCCGAAGGAGAAGGGCACTGCCAAACGGGATCACTTCTCAGTTTGGGTAAGCGCTGATCAGAAAAGACAGATTAACGAGCTGATTGAAAGGAGCGGGCTTTCAGCCAGCCAGTTTTTTCTGACCCTTGCATTGGACATACCGTTCAAACGACCAGCGAAAAGGACACTTCCGAGGGCGACTGCTGATACGATCCGGATACTGGAACAACTTGCCGGTGTTTTGTCTTTGGCTGCCTTAAAAACCAAGGGACACCAGATGCTTTCAGGCCAGTGGCAGCAGAGTAGCCAGCGGGTTAGGCTGCTCGCCGATCTTATCACCCTTTGGGTGTTTGAAAGCTTTGAGATCCGCAGCATGGAAAAGGCGTTCGACGAGCTTCTCAGATGGTCAAATGAGCTTAGCTCTTATCTTTCTGAAGTGCTATCTGAAACCGAAGGCAAGCATCGGGTACTAATAAGATGTAGCGCTACCAGCCGCCTGATCGGTGATTTGCAGCATAAATATGAAGCCTACTATTCGCAGCCACTTGAAGAGCTCGCGCCGCTCTGGAAATCTGGTGAAACAGATGCCCTTTCCGTTCACGCTGAGATTGAAAAAGCTTTAAGTGCAACCATGAAAAAGATGAAGTTATGATTGGAAAGGCAAGCCTTGGCAGCTACGCCAAAGGGCTGATCGAATATTGCTATTACGACAAGCGTGTCTCCGCGAAGATGCGGCAACAGGTAGAAGAACAGGATGTCCGAGGGGAACTGGTTTATATTCAAAACCTCGGTATAAAAATGCACGCAGACGGGAAATTGGACCTGAACTATTTGATCAACCAGTTTACCAGTAATCATATGCAAAATATGAACCTGAAAAAATTCATGTGGCACCAGTCATTTAGCTTCGCGCCGGGCGAAAAGCCTGGCAACGAAACGATCGCAGAGATTTCCACGGAATTTGCCAAAGAGTTTGGGTTTGAACAGAACCAGATGCTGGTTTTCAAACATGAGGACACGGCGAACGTACACTTCCATATTGTTGCCAACCGCATTAATTACGATGGTAAAAACACGTCAAAGCATTTTCATAACTACGCCAGAACGGGCGAATTCTGCCGGAGAATGGAACAACGGCTTGAATTAATGCAAGCGCCGGAAATGAGGATCAATAAGCGGCCCGGGCTTGAAAATGTGCTGACCGACAAGCAGCATTTGAATCTTAAATCATCCATTGACCAGCTTTTAAATACCGTAGCATCGATCGATGAGCTCAAAGCGAAATTGTTAACCCAAGGGTACAAGACTTATATTGGAAGAGGGATTGCATTCTATAATATGCGGAAAAATGTCAAGATTAAGGGCTCTGACTTAGGACGGAGCTATTCCCTTGCCTTCATTGAAAAACGACTGGCTCAAAACATCGGAATACAGGTTAAAGAGCAGTTGCAGCAGGAGCAAAAAAGGCAGAAGAAACAGGGCCTGGGTATTTAGATGCCAGTTTCTAGGGAGAATGCTTTATTTTAGCACAAAAACAACCCATAGCACCATGAAGCTGAAAGCTATTAAATTCTTTTCCCCAGAGGAAAACGTTCCTAAAACCAAAGCAGCCGAAAAGGCAGCGCCACTTCCAACAGGTTACATTTCTAATTCCGGCAAGCTGGTTTTTCCGGCAGCAGCGCTCGGTGACTTAGGAATTGATCCAGAGTCTGCCAATTTTAAAATCGGTACACAGCAAGGAAAGCGAAAAATTAAATCCGTATATCTTGTTCCGGCTACAAATTCGGGCCAGACATTTTCGTTCGAGAAAAGCGGTCGGGGGCATGTAATTCCGCTTGCTGTTATATTGAAAAAAGGCGGAGTCGATTTTGAAAGTCAAAAGCTGATTTTCAAAATCAAGATTTTTGATTTCGATCAGGCTACCAAAGGATATGAGTTGGCTATTGAGAATGAAGTGCCAAAACCAGAATACACAGGCAAGCCTCGTGGCAGAAAGGCCAAAGCAGCAGCTCATTCGGATTAAATCCGGTCGCCTGTGAGCAGCTATTTGATTACAGGCGGCTGATTTCACAATAGATTCGTTAACTTTTGAGCCTAAAGGCCTCCAGCATCTCTTACCTTGACGACCATGCAACAGCCAACAACGCTTGAAAAACCTGATTTTGCCCCCAAGTGGTTTTGGGATTTGGACTATGAGAAGATAGACTGGCAGGCGTCCTATAAAACCGTTATCGCCCGGATCATCGAGCGAGGTAAAGAGCAGCAATGGCAAGAATTAGTTCGCTTCTATGGGTTGCAAAAAGTCGTTGACACCCTTAAAAACGAAATTGTTTTTTTGCCGGATTATGCCATTGAAGAGGCTTGCAGATACTTTCCTATTAAAAAAGAGGAAATGCTATGCTACACGAAGAAACAGTCGAGGCCGGCACACTGGCTTTGATTCGTCGGCTGATGGCCGATGAAAATCTTGCGGATTTCTACCTTGTTGGTGGAACAGCACTGTCCTTAAAGTTAGGCCACAGGATTTCTATCGATATTGACCTTTTCATCGGCAAAGATTTTGACTCTTCTACGTTAACTGAGCATCTAAAAAAGGGGGTACGGACTGACAGACGAAAAAACGGTCAAGAATGGCGTCTTCGGATTTATCGACGATGTCAAGGTAGACTTCATCAGTCACCAATACCCGCTCATCAAACCCGTAGAGCTAACGAGTGGGATCAGGATGCTTTCATTGGAAGATATCGGGGCAATGAAGCTTTCGGCAATCGTGCAAAACGGGAGCAGAATCAAAGATTTCACCGATGTCTATTCTCTTTTAGAAAAGTTACCACTGGTAGTGCTCGTAAAAGCTTACGCAGATAAATACCCTCAGGCCAGTCCGCAAATTGCCAAGACAAGTCTGTTGTACCACAAGGACATCGATTTTTCGGTGCCAATCAAACTACTTGATAGGAAATTCGATTGGGATGAAACAAGTATGCGCCTTAGCCAGGCTGTGCACAGACCGTGGATTACATTTCAGCCAGAGGAAGATCAACCTACACAGAAACAGCGAAAGGGGCCGAGATTGTGAACGCTAAAAAACTGCCAATTGGCAGGACTAGCGCTGGTCTTTCTTCGCTTGCAGCAGTTCGACCTTTTCTCGCTCGCTCTGCAATAAACGCTCGTACAATTTTTTGTGCTCCTCGAAAAGGTCTACAAGTTTATCGAGTGGATTGAAAGTGCATTGGTTATTATTGAAAGGCCCGTGATTAACACTATTGTCATTAAAGTTATTGAAGTAGTTAAACACAGCGTCCTCACTAAAGTTTTTAATTCCTTCTGCGGAAACACCGAGAACCTTGCTGATTTGGTTCAGCATCTCTTCATCAATTGTTTCACTTTGCTCAATCTTCGAGATAGTTTGTTGGCTGACGTTTAGCTGGTGGGCGATATATTCCTGCTTCAGACCCCGTAGTTCGCGAATCCGGCCGATCTTGTAACCGATATGATTGGGTTTTGTTGCTGTGCTCATGGTTACAAATAAAAGAAATATCCGGGCCAACGTCAACAGGTCGCGTTAAAGTGTTTTACTAACGTTCTCTGGTAGGATACAACTTGCCATGGTTCAGCACGCTCAGTCTGGGCCTCTTTTTTGCTAAAAAAAGAGAAGCTATGGAGACGGAAAACACAACAGCCAGCGAAAATCGTATTCCGAATGAGCAGAAATTGTCAGATGCTCGCAGCATAATTGCGGATTTCTTTCACGCTACCGATCTGGACTACATGCGTGTCGAACTGTGGGAGTTTCTAAAATCTGTGACCACAGAGAGGCCGTTTTCATTTATGGGCGACCCGTCCACTGTACTTTGCCTGAAAAGACATTTGCATAAAATCATAACAGCCTGCAGGCTGTTGTTAGATGTTGCCGATGATGAGGAAAATGACCTTGTCGCTGTCGATTTTCAGCCTTTTAGCCAGGAGCAGATCGAAGCCGACAAACAGCACATGCGCGGTCTAAGAGAGCTTAGCGACCGGTATGGTGGCGAGATCCGCAGGCTAACGCTTGCTGAGACAGAACGGCCAATCTTGGCGATTAAACGGGTTTTTAATGTGTACAGCTATGATGAGTGGCAAGGGATTCTGGAAGACTGGGTAGAGTATGGGTTAAGCAAGGTAAGTATTTGCGAAGCCACCGGCGAATGCGCCGAGATTATTCAGTACGAATTGCTTGAATCACTTCTTGAAGCCGTTTTCCTGATTTCAAGGCGCGACGCAGGAATTCCATACCAAAAACGCCGCCTTGGGAAAGTAACTGGTAGCAAGGCAATTATCGAACTGTTAATTGCAGCGCTCGACCCGCTATTAATATTCGAGGTAAAGCATCCCGCGCCAGATTCAATGGAGCAGAAGTCATATAGGGACCTTCTGATTGTGTTTGCTGACGATAACCAGAAGCACTTCAAAGAACACCAGTCCATCGTTGAGCTATTTAGTGCGGGCGATGAAAGGCTCTGCTGCTCAGTTCACAAATTATCGGATATCCATCAGGCGCTTATTAGCGGGCAAGTGTATTTTTCTTTGACATGCGCCTCCGAACACCTTGTTTACCAAAGGAGCGCTACACCATTACCGAAAGTGCCACAGGAAACGCTCGCAGAATTGATTGAGAAATCAACTCGCAATTTTGTCGCCGGGATGGGCAAAGCCAGAAAGTTCTTTGAGGGAGGAGAGTACTACCGGCAAATAAGTGAGCACGCGTTATCGGTGTTTATGCTTCAACAAGCTACTGAAACTACATTTCGTGCTACCGCTATCGCACTTTATGGAAGCGAACGGCGCACCCATTCCATCAGATCACTTAAAAGGTTCAACCATAGGTTAGCGCCTCAGTTAAATGAAGTCTTTCCGGGCGGTTCGCCGGACGAAGAAAGGCTTTTGCAGCTTTTGGAAGACGCGTACCTTCAAGCCAGATACAATCTTCAGTATGAAATCAGCAAGAAGGATGTTGAACTGATCTCCTCACGGGTCTCTGGTCTGCTTGAATTAGCGGAAGCAGTGTTTGAAGAGCGAGTGCGCGCAATGAGAACTTAATGGGGGCGTGAGTATGAAGGTGGTCCCGATCGCTGAGATCACCCATAAAAATCATTAAACAATGCGTTCAGTGCAAACGAAAGTTACAAAGCAAAAAATGACGGTTGCAAGCCTGCACTGCGTCATCCGGCTTTTTTAGCTGATCCCGCAATAGCCAACCGCCCCTTAAACCGCCGGATGGGCTTGCAACCAAGGGGACGGGGCCCCGTCATTTTTTCTTCG
Source organism: Dyadobacter sp. MSC1_007 (assembly GCF_023667495.1). GTDB lineage: Bacteria > Bacteroidota > Bacteroidia > Cytophagales > Spirosomataceae > Dyadobacter. Next base: position 309,640 of record NZ_JAMOZL010000011.1, on the reverse strand, counting down.
ATTGATAGGCAGCGATTGCCCTGAGCACAAAGCCTGGGCGGCCCCGCCGGGGCCAAAGCTACTTAAATGCCTTTCAATCATGAAAAATCTCGAAAATGCACCAAGAATCTACGTAGGAACCTATGGTGAGTACAACAGTGGCTCACTGTTCGGTAAATGGTTTGAGCTTTCAGACTTTGGAAATCTGAAAGAATTCCTCCAAGACTGCTACGAGTTTCACCGGAATGAACTGGATCCGGAACTCATGTTCCAGGACTGGGAGAACATCCCTGATTTTTTGATATCGGAATGCAGTCTACAAAAAGAAGCATTTGCCTATTTTGAGGCGATCGATGAAATGGATGATGAGACTGCCGAAGCATTCGAAATTTACTGCAATCAGATCAACTATTGGCCATCCAACGGATACGAGCTGGAAGACCAGCTTGAAAGTTTCCGGGAATGCTACCGGGGATTCTTTGGAGGTTCAATGAAAAATGCTGCCCTCGAATACACCTACCAATACGTCGAAGAGATAGGATTGTTATCACACATGCCATCTACACTTGAACGATACTTTGATTACGAGGCCTTCGCCAGGGACCTGTTTTTGGAGGGGTACCGCGAATACGAAGGTCATGTATTCACTAATTATTAAAACCCAAAGTGCCGTTCGATGCCAGCCGCATCGAACGGCACTTTATTCTTTTTATTCCACCGGAAAAAAAAGAAGCAATAATCAAATGCTGCCTATTATTTTCCAGGCGAAAACATTGGTTACACATGAGAGTCGATGTTTTCGGGTTAGTTAACGCAAAAGAAAGAACCATGGAAAAGAGGGGCAAGCAAACTGAGCAGAGTTCAGCGTTATTCACGCATCAATTAGTCACATTAGCAGATCTGGAAAAATTCAAGGAGCAGATGTTCTCGGAAATGAGAAGGCTACTTGCAGGAGAGGGCACTCAGCTATCCAAGCAATGGCTTAAATCTAGGGAAGTGCGGAAATTGCTCGATATATCACCCGGCAAGCTCCATGCCATGCGCGCAGGTCGTCAACTTAGTTTCATGCGGATCGGTGGCGTGATCTATTATGACCGTGCTGATATCGAAAAAATGTTTGAAAAGTTTAAGACTGCTGCGGTCAAATGAAGCTGAGACAGAGCTCAACTGGCTTTGGAAGCCAGTGTCCCCCTGACGAAAAGTACGTCAGGGTTTATTTTTTACAGCAAGGGGCGTCCCTGGTGGAAGCAGAAAGATTTTTGAGCCATTATAATGGGAAACGATGGCAGAACGCCCACAGTAAAGCACTTAAAAATTGGAAACGGTTTGCCTGGACATGGATCTGGAACCGCATGTCTCGCAACGAATGTAACGTCTAAATTACTTCCCCGTTTGTTTGTATCGTTGTGTAGGCGCACCTTTTGGGGCAGTACCGATTTTGGGTTGGTTGTCATTATTCAAACCTTTAAGGAAAACTAGAAATTTTTTTTTGAAGGTTATGTGTGATTTTATAGAACTATTGCTACAATTTGCATATAATTCGTTAACTCGAACTATGACACAAAGCGTCTTTAAGTGAAAAAAATCCTGATTGTCGAAGACCATTTTATGGTACGGTTGAGCCAGAGAATTATGCTGAATGAGCTATATGGCCAAATTGAACCATTTGAAGCAGAAAATTTTGGCGAAGCGTTAAGGCTCATGGGCAGTCATTCGTTTGACTTGGTTATGCTTGACATTGACATTCCCGGCGGCAAGGGAACCGCAATGATTGATCAAATGAGGGAGCAACAGCCGGGAGTGGCGATCCTGGTGTGTTCGGCGGCAGATGAGGGAAAATATGCACTAGACTATATTACGGCGGGTGCCAACGGTTATTTATCTAAAGCAGCGCCAAAAAATGAGGCCATGGCAGCTATGGAGATTGTAATGGAAAGAAGCAAATATATAAGTCCTGCCATCCAGCAACAACTGCTCAATAATATGCAGTCAGGCAGTAAGTCGCATCGTCGTGCGCAACTGGTTAAAGGCTTGTCGCGAAGGGAAAGTGAAATTATGGAGCTGATGTTAAAGGGGAAATGGGTGAAGGAAATCGGGGCCGTACTCGACTTACGTCCCAACACGGTGAGCAGCTACAAAGCCAGGGTCTTTGAAAAAATGGGGGTCACCAACGTTTTTGAACTGTTCAAGAAAGTAAATGCTCCCGGCGAACAATAGGTCCTGCCTGATCTTGCAGGGCCGAAGGGGACGGGGGGAACAAAAGTGTAAAACGGGTACCTTGATCGTCATATGCCACCTGCAAACCTGCTGAAACAAGAGGCGCGATTTCCTTAACGATCAGCAGTCCAATTCCGTGATAATTCTCCGGGACATCAGTAGTTTCCGATGCTGCAAACCAAGTGAAAAGTTTTTCGGGCATGCCTTTCCCCGAATCTTCGATAATTAGCTTTATAGCTTGGTGCTCTTGCTCGGTATATGCCCTTATAACACCGTTTTCCGTGAATTTATTAGCATTATCTACCAAGTTGTGGATGATGATATCCAACAATTGCGGGCTGGTAAAAACGGTGATATGATGGGCGATATCATTAACAAAGGTATTGGGATTGTTTTTGATGGCTTTGCCATATAGCTGAAAATTCTTTTCTATCAGCCCCGACAATGCTACCTCTTCTTTGACGATCTTCTTTTTGTAAACCTGAGCCTTGACGTAAGCCAGCAGATCTTCCAATGAATTTTTCATGCCCTGCATGGCTTCTTCAACATGTTTACCGTAGATCGATGCGCGATCATATTGCTGTTCTGTAATCATTTTCCTCAGTTCCCCGGCGACAACAATAGCGGAATGTAGAGGCGTCCGCACGTCATGTGCGATCGAGGCCATTAACCTGGATTGGAGCTGCATCTGACCCAATAGCTCGCTTTGTGATTCTTCCAGGCTTCCCAGAGTTTCGTTCAAGGCCTTGGTACGATCGGTAACTAGGTTTTCAAGCAATACATTTCTCTTTTTGATGGACTTCAACCGGATCTGGAAGAGGGTTAATGCCATCAGTAGCAACAACAGACCACACAGCGAATAAAACCACCAGGTTTCGTGCCAAAGCGGCGGCACTATAATAGTTAAGGTCTTGTATTCATAGTCACCGGCGCGAAAGCCATTTTTCTTTCGGACATGTAAGGCATAGCTTCCCTTCGACAGCCGCAGTATGTTTATAAAGTCGTCGGCGCCATCTATACCGATCCAATCCGGTCCTGAAGGCAAGCTTTGCTGCCTGGTCAGTGCATAAGAAAAATTGACGTTGTTCGGATTTCCAAAGTAGGGTGTAGTAACGTACAGCCTCAGTTGTTTCTGATCCTGTTTGAATAGGACCCTCCCTTCTTTCAGACGGGCACTTTCCCCGTCAATCTCTATCCGGTCAACGATGATGGCTTTGTCGGGGAGCTCAGCAGAGGTCTGCTCAGGTTTAAACCAGACAAGGCCATTCATCGAGGGTAACGATACAAGCCCCGTAGGTAACCGGACTGCGCAAGGCTGACAGCCACCGTTGAATTCATTTGAATTCAGCCCGTCCGCTTTCGAATAATAATGATAATATACCTCCGTCCGCTTTTTCGTATAGTTTAACAGGTCTTCTTTAAGCACTTGTAACAAACCTTTGTTTGTAGTGATCCAGAAAAAGCCCTTACGGTCTTCGACGATGCAATGCGCGCTGGCCATATGCATCTGTTTGTCTAATGGAAAATGAGTCAACCGGTTGTTGTTCAACAGAAATAGCCCATCCTTATAGCTGGTGATCCAAACCCGGTCATCGTCTTCCGAAATGTGTAAACTTCGGATATAAATCTTTTCAAGCCCCCTGATGTAAAACACCCTCTTGTTTTTCAACATTACTTTGTATAGCCCTTTTTGTGTGGCAACCCACAGTATGTCCGCAGATTGCTGTTGCAGGAATGAAATATCGAGTAAATTCCCAAATATGAATAGTCTCGGAGCGCAGCCGGGAACAGTTGGGTCGATATAATACAGCCCTGCGGTCCTTGTCCCTATCCAGATTTTACCATCTTTCCCTTCATAAAACAGGCTTATCTCTCCGGGCAAATCCCATTTTATTTCTGGCACCTTACTAGCTGCCTTAAACAAATAGAATGAGTTGCGGTGTTTACACCAAATCCTTCCTGAGCGGTCAACCAAAATGCTGGATTTGTCCCAACCTACAACCCGCGTGACCTGTTCCAACTGGCTTGCAGACATTTTGCCGTTAGGTCGATCGAGGCTTAATATAACGCCCTGAGCGGAGAGGATGCTGCCGCTATCGAGTGCGGCCTGCCCATAAAATACATTGTCCGTACCTTTGAAGTCCGCTGTATATGTGTGAAACGGCTTTCTTTTCAGGATATATAATCCATTAACAGGACTACCTAAAAAAATCCTTTTTGCATTGGGGTCGTAATATACGGCCTTGATCTTGTTAGCCTGAAAGTCGAACCCTTCCAGGATCAGACGGGAAATTAACCCACCCTCAGCGCCTGCATATAAAGCGTAAAGGGATTTGCCGAGCAAAATGAACACCTGATTAGCGCAATTGTTCCAAAAAATCTCCGGTGATCTCGTTGCTGAGTACAAAGGATGACGTAGGATATCCCCCGAAAGCTTAATTTGTCGCCCGAAGGAAGAACCCTTACTTGCGTACCAGGTGAATATCCCGTTTTCTATATGGTAGAGATCACCGTCTAGCTGAAAAAAGTCCCAAAAGCTCTTGTCTGGCAGGATTGCGGATTTTGCCTTCTTTTTTCGAACGTAGTATTCGATATTTTTCCTGTTATAGACAAAATATCGATCTAGGCCGGTTGGCACAAGGTAATAATACCAGGGTGCAACGTGATCTATGGAAGGGCTTGGGAGCCCCTCTGCGATGTGGCCGTTCCTGTTTGTTCGGTCGGTAAAGGGTTGCGACAGCAACTGTTTCTTATAGAAGCCACTATCTCTGATCGCCCGGCCACCGGTTACATGAATGTAAACTTTCTCATTATTGATAGCAAAGAAGCCGTTACTTGAAGAAACAGGGTTTGGCTGAAAAGACGCAATACTCCGGTCTGAATGAGAACTGCCAAAATGATCAAAGATCGTAAAGTGCTTTCCGTCAAACCGGGCGAGCCCTCTTTCTGTGGCAAGCCATATATTACCTATGGAGTCTGAGACAATTGATTTGACGCTATTTTGAGGCAATCCGTTCTCATCTGTGTAATGATTTATGTGGTATGCAGATAGCGGTTCAGCACCTTTTTGTTTGCCCTGGCCAAGCGAGATTTCAGGCAGAAGAAAGATTAAACAACAAACTAAGCAATAAAAATTTTTACCCACCCCTGAATTTTCCGTTGATTCTGCACAAATATCTTCTAATCCTCAAATTAGCAGGTATTTTTACTTCTAAACAAATTGTAGAAATAATTTGTAGAACAAAGCTTTCCAGGAGGGAATTTTACAAATGTCCGGCCTAATAAATGCTGTGCTGCTTATTTTCGGGACTGAGCAGAAGTGCCGGACTGCCATAATCTTGATTCTCATTAATCCGTAAGGTCGACTGGTTTCGGGTAAACACATTAATGGCCAGGCTGTTGTCGGTTAGTAAACCGACAACATCTTTTTAAAAAATTCCAACATATTTTTCACTCCAAGTTTGTGAAAAACGCGGCGCTTATAGACGGCTATTGTGCTTCGCTTAACACCCAGAACTGATGCTACCTGATCATAGGATTTATTATCTGCAAGCATTTGGGCAACGATCCTTTCGGTACGTGAAAGCGTCGGTTGCCCACCCTTTGGTACTAACTGCATAAGGAGGAACTCTTGCACATCGCCGCTTAGATATCTGTTACCAGCGGATACTGTGGTTAAAGCATCCTGGATTTCATTCGCGGTCGATTTCTTTGAAATGAAACCATTGGCGCCGGACTGAATGAAATGGGCGAGGTATACGTATTCCTCTGCCAGGTACACTAGGATCGGGAGCTTTGGATAAAGATTTCGGATGGAGGCGACAGTGTCCATGTCGTGTCCGTCGGAAACATTGATATCGAGTATCAACAGCTTAAACGGGTTGTCTCGTAAAATGGGAGCACATTCTTCTATGGTGTCTACCTCGAAAATGCGCGATTGAGGATATTCTTTTAATACGCTCGAACGGAAGCTATTTAATAAGAGCGGGCTGTCTTCAATGATCAGGACGTTCATAGTGGGAAAAGGGTGCTTGCTTATGGGAACTGTGTAATGAAAAAACATCTTCCCGATGAATCGGAAAGATGTTCAGAATTACTTTTCTATCAACTCATTTCCGGATCAGGATCTTTTGGGTTGTTTTTTCACCGGCCGGCCATGTGATTTCCACCACGTGCACACCGGCTGCTAATTTGGAGACGTTGACTTCGCCGTTTTTAAGCGCTTCCGATCGGTGAACGACTTTACCATTCATATCTAGAATCCGCAAGTCGGAAACTCTGGTGTAGTCTTTGATAAATAACTTGTCATTCACGGGGTTTGGATACACAACCCTGTTCTCCAAATTTTCAAACTGAACATTTCGGATACGGCTGTAAGCAAACGTCCCGTCATTGTCGACCATCCGCAAACGGTACAAATTTTCAGCATACGGGTTAACATCTACAAAACGGTAATCAACCTGTGTTTTGCTTTCCCCGGTCGATTGGACTACGCCGATGTTTTTCCAATGGCTGCCATCCGCGCTACGTTCCACGTCAAAACGGTCGCTATTAGTTTCCTCTGTGGTCGACCAGGTCAACAGCGCTGTGCTGCCTTCCCTAACCGCCTCAAAACGGGCCAGCGTGACCGGAAGCGGCACCGTGAGCGATGCAAAAGTATAGGCCGTGTAAGAGTTGGGAACAACAGCGGCGGTCGTAGTGATGGATCCGGCAGTCAGGTCGCTGGTGCCACCTAGGATAGATGTTACATCCACTTTGGAAGCGATGGCCACCCACTGAGTCCCATTCCAACCGACTATGGTTAATTTATTAAGCTGGCTGCTGGTTAAGGTCGCAATAGCACTGCCTGCATCCCAGGTTAGCGTGAGGGGTGTAGCGCCCGTTCCGTCAATATCCCAGTATTCCACGCTGCTTACGATATCGAGATTGGCGCCCATGCTGCTTGTGGCAAATGGCCCGCCCGTCGGAAGCGCAGCATAGTCCGTACCTGTAAAAAGGTTACTGGTCACCGCAGTATTGGGGTCTGAGTGAAAATATGCGCCCATGGTCCCGTCTGCCGAGGCGGCAAACGGTCCGAGGTTGCCATTGTCGCCGACCGGGAAGATAAATGCCCCTGTTCCATACTTGCGTACATAACCGTCCACATACCCTGCATCCGAGGCATTGGTGGAGATTAGGTTTGCGCCTGCAAAGTTAAGGACTCCGAAGTTCCCTGCTTCACGTTGGGTCAGGATCACCCCGGGCTGGGTGCCACCGCCGCCAGTAGCAAAGTTATGGTTGGCAAAGAAGGTCATCTCAGCACCACCAAAGATGGTGGTATTACCCTGACTGCCCTCCTGCGCCTGTGCCGAGGGGGCCGACAGTATCAGCATTCCAGCAATCACTGCCGCAATCCAGACTTTTCCCCCGGAAGAATTGTTATATGTTTTCTCCATTGTTCTGTTTTGTTATGGGTAAATAGCATTTGATGAGACATGCTCTATTTACTGACAGATCCGATTGAAGCCGCCGGGGAGCCAAGCATACGTTCGACCTGACTTATGCGCTCGCTAACTTCTTTGTAGGCAGCTTCCTTTTGCTTTAGGTCTGCACTCAGCTGTGCTTTTTCACCTTCCAGGAATCCCACTTTTTGGTTCAGAGACTCTACTATCTGGTTAAGCTCTTGTACTGATTTTACAAGCATTGGAACGAGCTTGCTGTAATCGACCTGCCAGGGATTGGTACTGGCATCAACACCACCTACATTGACAGCTCTCGGGTACACTTTATGTAGCTCCTGGGCGAGTACTCCGGTAGAGATGGTTTTATTTTTATCCGATTTAAAGTTGTAATCGTACACTTTAACGGTTTTCAGCGCTTCTAGCCCGAACTTTGAAGTCCGGATATTTTCCTTCAGCCGCTGATCCGAATTTTCATTAAACGACACTCCTGTTCCGGTGTATGTGACAGAGCCGACAATGCTGCCACCTACCTCGAAAACTAAAAGACTTTGCCCGGTGACAGCACCAACGGGTTTTGAGAGATACAACGGAGCCCCCCCTCCGGAACGCTGAATACCCACATAGGCATCTCCGGTGCTGGTATTAGCAACCGCTTCAAAACCATTCATATTGGACGTGCCGTTATAGAGATTACCGGTTTGTAAGGCGGCACTTGCCAGGACCTTTGTCGTTCCCCGTACATCTAGCTGGGATTGTGGCAGGTCGTTGTTGATACCAACGAGCCCATGTGAACCGGTCCGGCCAGATATCACCAATGGTTTCGGAAATAAGTTCGAGTTCTCATCCACAACTTGCAACCGAATCTCAGTATTCTGGTTTCCTCTTAGGAAGGCATATTTGCCCTGTTGAGCGTCCACATCATAGCCAAATACGGCACGGGCTCCGTTCACTCCAATGGCAGCAGACGAATCAAAGTTCTGGCCTCCAACCGGGTCAAAGAGGGCAACAAGATTTCGTACAAAAGGGTAGTCGAATTTTTCAACTGCCGTAACCTGAAACGTGGTGATGGGTGTTGTAGTGCCAATGCCGACATGGCCGGATTTCAGCACGACGGTGTGCCTGTTACTCACTCCTTCCACGTCCAGATTGGCATTTGGGGTGATCGTCGTAGGGTTTGATCCTATTTTCACCTGGGCAAAAACCGAGGAAGAACTTAAAAGGACTGCTGCTGCGAACAACGCGGAAGTAATCGTTTTTGTTGAGCGTAGTTGTTTTGTTTTCATTGGTCTTGAAGTTGGTTATGTGAAATGAACAGTTAAGATTATTTGCCAGACGTCATCGGCTGAGAATTCCCATTTTAAGTAATCCTTTAAAACAAACAGGCGCGCATTAGGTGATTTGCTGAGTGTGTGCATAGCGCCTATTTATCTGAAATGAGAGCAGCAACTCAGTATGTGACTGCCGTACGAAATACTTACTATCTATGGACTCAAAAGTATGTAACTAGTGATTCGCAAATTGTACCTTCATTTCATTTTACTCTGAGAACTATCCCTTCATTTGTAGGGATAGTTCTTATAAATAGAATTTGAATTTCAGTTCAATTTTGCCTAAGGGCTTCGAGAACGTTTTGATTGCGTTACTAATAGATTTGTGATCGACCCTATTTTCCGTGAGCACATATCGGCAGGCTACAACAATTCAAACACGGTGTGTAACTCGTCGTCAGGACATACAAATTGCCGAAATCAACGCGGCCGATTAGTGCATCAGACACATACGGGAATACATGCAAATGTGCAGCCGCCTTCCTGGGGTAAACAGCGCAGCGAGTGGGATAAGCTCGGGGATGGCGCAATGGAATGGGTTTGTGCGTGCTTTATAGTGGGAGTAGTTGGGCGAAATAGTTCGCAGCCCACCCGGTTTCCAGAACAGTTTATCACGGACTTTTGCCACATGTCGCTAATCCTCGATTTTCGTATCCGATAGTAACGCATAGTCGTCCTGATGCTTTATGTCCCAACCGGCCGCCGGGAGTACAGTGGTGGCGGCCGGTTTAAGTAGTTATATAGCGCTTAGGAAGCTTGTCGAAGCTTGCCGTTTTTGGTAAACAATCTGTCTTTTACTAGCCCCACATTCTCACTAATTCGTGATTTCCTAACCCGGCAATAACGCATCGTTGTTCTAATGTTTCGATGACCGAGCATCTTGCTGACATCTTCCAATGGTACGCCGTTATTGAGCATCATATCAGCAAAGAAATGCCTGGCGTCATGTGTATCAAGCCTTCTGATACTCCCCGTGATGTCCCGAATGTCACAGAGGTCGGCGAGCTCCTTCAAATACGTATTATACCTGAAATTACTGTTCACTGGAATCAGCTTATCATGTGCTACGCAGTAGGGGTGGTTCTTGTACTTTGCAATCAGCTCCTCGACAATCGGTAGTATAGGCACCATTTCGCCGACTTGTGTTTTTCCTCGTTTACGGACAAGCCACCTTTCCCTCTTCGGGCCGATGAGGGTAATGCTGTCCCGTGTAAGTCCATAGATGTCCTGGTATGCAAAGCCGGTAAAGCATTGGAAGATGAAGGCGTCGCGCACTTCCGCGAGCCTTTCAACGTGTAATTTTTTTCGATGGATTCTCTCCACCTGCTCAAATTCCAATGGGATTACCTCAACATCGCCACCAGAGCACTTGAAGCCTTCCATCGGGTTCCGTGTTATGAAATCCTTCTTGACGCCGATTTTTACAATTTGTCTTGTCCACTTGACATCCTTACGGGCAGATACCTCCGCGAGCGGTTTGGGTTTGTGAAGCGTCAGGTATTCGTAAAGCTCTTCTGCAAACAGACCAGATAGTTCGGAAAAATTCAGGTCCGATTTTTTGTACTGAAACTTGATAAAAGCGGTAATATGCCTTTTGAGTTTTCGCCAATGCCGCAGCGTATTGTCTGAACGCATCCCGCGCTCGACCATCAATTCGAATTTTTCGATATGTTCGTCGAAAGCTTGAAGTAAGGTTTGTTCCTTTTTTAAACCTTGTTTGGGAGCATCTTCTTTGTCTTCCACCGGTTTGCCTCTGAAGACATTTTTAAGCATAGTAGGTGTGATGCATTCAAACTGCGACTGCAGCACCATGAACTGGGAGGTGAGCGAGGTGCGCGCCTGATCGATGGCAATGTTGATCAGTTTTGCCTCCATTCCTGAGGCGGTCACCTTTTTGGTTTGGTTGCACCAATCATCTGGTTGCACTTTTTTGCCGAGAGAGATTTCGTCATCGAGGCCATCGATGGTAATGCGGACATAAATCGGCGCTTTGCCGTCTTTGGTTGCTTTGGCTTTGAATAGCCAGAAGAGGATCGAAAGTTTCTGATTGCTTCTCATCCTTCACATCTTTAAGTGATCAAATGTTCCCTGTGGGGACTTCCCGCAGGCGACGCATCGATTTCCTCAAAACCACATCACACAAGCTATTTTCGGAAATTCGGTTACCTAATTTAGAAAATCAGATAGGTAACCGAAACGGTAACCGAATCAGTTAGGTTACTTTGATTAGGAATGACTCAAAAATTTTGAAACAAGCTGATTTTCAGAACAATTTAAAACAAAAAAGCGCCCTTTGAGGCGCTTTCAGTGATCCCGCTGGGATTCGAACCCAGGACCCATACATTAAAAGTGTATTGCTCTACCAGCTGAGCTACGGAATCGTTTTCTGGTTTTTATTTTTACCTGACGGCTGGATTCGACCCACACATTAAAAGCGGTCCGCCGCGCGGTGTATTGCTCTACCAGCTGAGCTACGGAATCCTTTCTTTAGTCCTTGTGACCTTGGAAGTTTACAACTTTGGATTAACCGTGGCCTTTTCCGTAATTGCGATGCAAAAGTAGAATTCTTAAAAGTATAATGCAAGCCCTGAATAAGAAAAACCTGTTTTTTTCGTTTTTTATCCTGGCCTTTTTGGTGTCGGGCCGCGCTCTTTGCGGCAACACAAAAGAACTTAAAATCGCTGATTCTCTGTTCGCTATGGCGAAGTATCCGGAGGCCCAGGCGCTTTATAAAAAAAATTTCAACCCCGCCGAAAAAAGCAACCCCGGACTGCTCCTAAAACTCGCTTTCCTGGCTGAGAAGACAAATAATTACACAGACTGTCTTTTTTTTCTAAGCAAATTGGCCCTTTTGCAGCCTTCCAGGCATCTTTTTGAGAAAATGGACAAGCTCGCCGAAGAACAAAATCTAAGTGGCTATGAATTCGACGATTATAATTATTTTATAATATTTTATCGAAGATATGGTGATTACATTCCAATATTGCTTCTAACTTTGGGCACCTACATAGTGGTCATAATGGTTACAAAAACAAGGAGAAAGGAGCCGATTTTACAAATTCACAAAGTTTCCATCGTCGTTTATCTGCTGGTTCTTCTTGGAATTTTAAATGTCCCTTCTCTTTATCAAACGTGTATAATCATCAATGAAAACACTTTCCTGAGGGACGAGCCTTCCTCTGCGTCTGCGGTGGTCGATCGGGTGGGGAAGGGCCATAAATTGACAATTGTAGGGTCTGTTGACCACTGGAACAGGGTAATCTGGGACAACAAGATCGTTTATATTCGTAAAAGCGATTTATGGAATATATGAGTGCCCGCTGGTATCATTTTTGCAACATATGAGTTTGTATGTATATTTAGGAGTTAAATTTTTAAATTAAAGATGTATGAAAAAGCCAATGAAACGTTTTTTACTATTGATCGCAGGAGTTTTAATGTTAGGATTTGTTACTTCCTGTAAAGAGGAAGGACCTCACAAAGATGACATTGTGAAGTTCTCGGCTGTAATAAATAGTAGCGCAACGGTTCCAAAAGCTACTTCATCCGCACAGGGCACAGGCGTTTTTGAATATAACAAAAACACCATGGAGCTTAAATACAATATTAATTACCAAAACATTACGCCTACCTCGGTTACGATTAACGTCGCAAATCCGGCATGGGAAGCAGGACCGATCCTTCACACACTGGCCGACATGCCAAAAGGAACGCAGGTACAAGGCTCAGTGAAACTGAACACAGAACAACAAACACAACTGATTCTTGGAATGATGTATGTAAACATCCCTACTGAACAGAATGTTTATGGAGAAATCCGCGGCCAGATCTTGGCCGACAAGTTCGAAGAATAGAACTGCTATGATATTCATTAAAAAGGCTTCCAAGTTATCTGGGAGCCTTTTTAATGCGTTAACTTATTTTTTCTTTTTCTTCTTTCTGCCTTCAAATTCCGCTACTTCCTTCATAAGCGATTGTAAATCGTCCCGGCTGTCGGCGGTGAAATCCAGCGTTTGCGCATAATCTGCGGCGCTGATCTGCAACACGGCAATCGGCTTGTCCAGGTATTCCTGGATCTGATCGAGCACCGGCTTTTCCTCAGGGCTGCAAAATGAAACTGCAAGGCCCTTCTGCATGCCGCGCCCGGTACGACCAACCCTGTGAACGTAATTTTCGGGTTGCTCCGGCAAATCATAATTGATCACATAGTCCACACTCGGGATATCGATTCCCCTGGCACTGACGTCAGTCGCAATCAGGACCTTGATGGTGCCCTTTTTGAACTCATTCATAGCTATCAGCCGGTCCGACTGTTCCTTGTCGCCATGAATGGTGATGCTCTTTATTTCCATGCGTTCCAGCGCGCTGAATACACGTTCGGCGCGAACCTTCGTGCGTACGAAGACCAGTATCTTGCTTTCGGCATTTTCCTTGATAATGCGTTCAAGAAAAAAGCGCTTATCGTCCATCGGCATGAACGCTACGGAATGGTCGATGTTCTTGGCTACCGGATTTTTAGGCGATACCTGGATACGGATCGCATTTCTGACGAGCGAATAGGCCAGTTTCTTGATCTTGTCGTCGATAGTAGCTGAGAAGAACAGCGTTTGCCGTTTTCTGGGGAGGACCTTGATCAGGTCCTGAATATCTTTAATAAAACCTAGATCGAGCATGTGGTCGGCTTCGTCGAGGATCAATGTATCTACGCGGTCGAGGTGAATGTGCCCTTGGCTCACCAGATCGAACATACGTCCCGGCGTTGATACGAGGATATCAATGCCTTTTTCAAGTTTTGCGATTTGCGGTTCCTGCTCCACACCGCCAAAAACGCTGAACGTTTTGACGCGGGTATGTTTGGCAATACTGTTAAAAACTTCGGCTATTTGAATGGCCAGCTCGCGCGTCGGAACCATGACTACGCAGCGGATGCCTTCCGACCGGCTTGAAGACTTTTGCTTATGGAGCCGGTCGATGACGGGTATTGCGAAAGCCGCTGTTTTCCCTGTTCCTGTCTGAGCAATCGCCAGGACGTCCTCTCCCTTCATTACAGCCGGAATGGCCTTAAACTGAATATCCGTTGGTTTTTTGAACCCGGCGGTTTCAAGACTTTTCTTAATCTCCGGGGCAATGTGGTAATCGTCAAATTTCATGTTGTAGCATTACGGACGGGCCGTTAATGCCCGCCACGGATAAAAATGGAATGCAAAGATAAGCCGCCTAGCATCAGGATTTAGATAATTCAGCGAATAACTCTTTCTGGCGCTCGGTCAGGTTTGTAGGAATCTTCACATCGAATGTCACATACAGATCGCCAAAATGGCCTTCTTTTTTATAGATAGGAAAACCTTTCCCTTTCAACCTTACCACGCTGCCATTTTGCGTTTCTGCCTTGACCGGCAATTTCACTTTTCCGCTAAGCGTCTCAATTACAATCTCGCCACCTAGCACGGCAGTATATAGGCTCAATTCAGTCGTTAAATGCAAGTCATTGCCCGACCTCCGGAACTTATCATCGTCCTGTATTGAAAATGTAATATACAGATCTCCATTCGGGCCGCCATTACTGCCCTTTCCGCCATGACCGGTTATTTTAATGGTCTGACCATTTTCGATCCCCGCAGGCACGGTAATGCGAATATTCTTACCATTCACGGTTAGCGTCTGTTTGTGGGTTTCATACGCTTCGCGCAAAGTCAGCTGGACTTCCGCCTGATAGTCCTGGCCGCGGAACCTGGCCTGCCGGCCGCCGGTGAAACCGCCCGCTGACCCGAACATGGATTCGAAGAAATCCGAAAAACCACCTGATCCCCCAGAAAACCATTCACCTTGCTGCTGGCTGGCACTGGCACGTGACCGCCGCGCCTTTTCAAACTCGTCACTGTACTGCCAGTCCTTTCCATATTTATCGTATTTCTTTCTTTTTTCAGGATCGCTCAGCACTTCATTGGCTTCGTTGATCTCCTGAAACTTTTTTTCTGCTTCCTTGTCGTTCGGGTTCACGTCTGGATGATATTTTCTCGCGAGTTTTCGGTAAGCGTTTTTAATCGCTTTATCATCCGCATTTTTATCGAGTCCCAGAATCTGATAATAATCTACAAAAGGCATATCCGTTCCAATAGTTATTGTAAAAGGTCATACACGTCAGAACAATGCTACTTTCGTGCCAGCATCTTTATATACAGATCTTCCACTTTCTTCCTCGCCCACGGTGTTTTTCTCAGAAATTTAAGGCTCGACTTCACACTTGGATCATGCTGAAAGCTATTGATATTCACATGATATCCCATCTGTTCCCATCCATAGTAATCAACCAGTTCGGTTAATATCGCTTCGAGTGTCTTGCCATGAAGAGGGTTATTGGGTTGTGGTTCCATAAGTCTGTTTAAATGTTGCTGCGTCTTTTAAAGTAGATTTTTCCTCTTAAATAATTATTATGCTGGTTGTTTAGTTCAAATCTTAAAATCCTGACTGATGGATGAAATAAAATGGGGCATTATCGGCTGCGGTAATGTTACCGAGGTGAAAAGTGGCCCGGCATTTAGTAAAACGGAACATTCAAGCCTGGTGGCTGTGATGCGGCGGGATGGCGCCCTTGCCAAAGACTATGCCGAACGCCACAATGTACCCAAATGGTACGATAATGCCGAAGATCTGATCAACGACCCGGACATCAACGCAATTTACATCGCAACGCCTCCCGATGCTCATGAAGGGCTTGCGATCAAGGCAATGCGCGCCGGAAAGCCTGTTTATATTGAAAAGCCAATGGCGCGAAATGCCACTGAATGCGACCGGATCAATGCCGAGAGCAAACGTACAGGCATACCCGTTTTTGTGGCCTATTATCGCCGGGCACTGGATTATTTTTTGAAAGTAAAAGAAATCGTCGGAAGTGGCGTAATTGGAGATGTCCGATTTGTGGACATCTGCCTGCAATGGCAGCCTTATGAGGAAGAAATAGGGGAGAACCCAAAGCCGCGCTGGCGCGTTGACCCTGAAATTTCCGGTGGGGGCCATTTTCACGACCTGGCATCACACCAATTCGATTTCCTGGAATTTGTTTTTGGTCCGGTCAAATCAGCGATTGGCTTCGCACGCAATCAGGCGGGCTTGTATGAGGCTGATGACATTGTTGTAGCCAATTTCGAGTTCGAGTCGGGCGTGCTGGGTAAAGGCAGCTGGTGTTATACTATTCATAAAGATCAGCGCGAGGACCAGGCCCAGATTATTGGTTCCAAAGGCAGGATTACTTTTTCCTTCTTTGAAAAATTTGATATAAAGGTTGAAACGCCTGATGGCACCGAAACTTTCAACATTCCGTACCCAGCCCACGTGCAGCAGCCGCTGATAGAACTGATCGTAAAAGAGTTAAGAGGCCAAGGCAAAAGCCCGAGCAACGGCGATACAGGCGCAAGGGCCAATCTCATCATGGACTGGATCACGCAGGGACAATAATTTTCGTTGAAATGGATACAAATACGCGGTTAATTTCAGTTATTTAAAAAATTCTTATTACTCCAAAATCCAATAGTCATGGCCAAAGGTAAAAATCTAGACAAGGGCAGCACCAAAAAAGAGCCGGAAAAGACACTGAAAGAAAAGCGGGCTGAAAAAAAGTCGAAAAAAGACAGCAAAAAGGACTACTGACACCCTAGAAAAGCTCCTCCAATATACTGGAAGGAGCTTTTTGATTAATAGACGTTTTGGTTGGTCTTATAATATGTTGTGCTGATATGCGCAAGTTTCAGGTTGCCCTGGCCGGGGCGATCTGCCAAATTTGTACAACAAAATTAAAATACCATGGACCAACAAACTTATAATTACGACAAGATTGCAAAGGCCATCGAATTCATCGTCGCCAATGCCAAAGCCCAGCCTTCACTCCTCGATGTTGCGGACGAAGTGAACATTAGTCAGTACCACTTTCAGCGGGTATTCACAGAATGGGCAGGCGTAAGTCCCAAGAAATTCCTGCAATACATTACTGCGGGATACCTGAAAGACAAAATCAGAGAATCTGCCAATCTCATCGAGCTGGCTGAATCTGCTGGCCTGTCGAGCCAGAGCCGTGTGTACGACCATTTCACGTCGATCGAAGCGGTAACGCCTCAGGAATACAAAACTGCGGGTAAGGGCCTGCTCATCAGCTACGGTTTCCATAACACTCCATTTGGCGACTGTTTCATCGCAGCTACCGAGCGCGGGATTTGCGCAATGGCCTTCGTCGACGACGCTACCCGTGACGAGCAGCTCATCGCACTAGCGCGGAAGTGGCATTATGCCACCATTAAACCTGATCAGTCGGTTACCGGCGCCTTTGCAGCACGTATTTTCGACCCGGCTAAAAAATCAATGGAGAAATTGCCGCTAGTGGTTCAGGGCACTAATTTCCAGTTGAAAGTCTGGGAAGCACTGCTCTCCATCCCGCAGGGAGCGGTAACTACTTACCAGCAAATTGCCAGAAGTATTGGTCATCCCAATGCAGTGCGCGCAGTTGGCAGTGCGGTAGGGGACAACCCAATTGCATTCATCATTCCCTGCCATCGAGTGATCCGTAAAGAAGGGGTTTTAGGGGAATATCGATGGGGAAGCCTTCGTAAAAAAGCATTGATAGGTTGGGAGGCTGCCCATCAGGATGAGGAATATTTTGCACAACAATCGGCGTCCTGAAATAGTACAATTAATATAGGATAGGGCTGCAATGAGTTGTAAAACAGCATAATATAAGCATAATAATGCGCTTTTTCTGAGATGGACTGATATTGGAGGGGTTATGGGAAACTATTAACCAATCATTTCAGACATGAAAAAGACACTCATCTCATCACTGGCAGTCCTCGCATTGATCCTGACGCTCAGTTCGGCCAGTTACGCGCAGTTCTCGCTTGGTTTACAGGGAGGCGTCGCCAAATCGAATGTGGAAGACTCCAAAACAGTGGCAGGCGGTGGTGTTAACCTCCGGGTATTCGCATCACCCCAGTTTGCCCTCGGTGTGGCCGGTAAAATTTACGCCGATGGAAGCGAGTACAATGTTGCCGGTCAGACACTCAAGACAACCGGTACGCTGATGCCGGTAACCGGTACACTCGATTACTTCTTTACGCAAGGCGCAGTTCGTCCTTATATCGGTGGTGATGCCGGCGTATATTTCTCCAAATATGATGCGAAGTGGAATGGCAACACCGTTCTGGAATCATCGACGCACAGCAATTTTGGAACTGCTCCACGGGCAGGTATTGTGTTCGCATTCGGGAATCTCGGTATCCAGGTTGAGGGCATCTACCATTTTGTATTTGGCAACGAGAACCACAGCTCGCAGACTGGTTCAGTTGACAACATTGACTTTGAATCAACCTCCAAGTTTGGTGGTGTCAACGTCGGTCTTATCTTTGGCCTTGGCGGCAAATAGAATTTAAGGTATTGTTATTTGCTTAAAAACGCGCTTTCGGGCGCGTTTTTTGTTAGTATCTGTACTTGGGATTAACTTGCCTGACCAAATAATACCCTATCCGATTGGCAAGCGCATTATCTTTCCCCGACCAGGTCCGTAATTGGCTGGAAACTATGCATTTCCAATGCGAAGTGGAAAAGGATTCAAATGTGTTTTTTACAACCGTTACTGCCAGCTTGGGTGAGCGGTCGCCGTTCTGCCTTATTTTGGTTGGCCTTTATGATTGGCGAAATTCCGGAGCTTCCGAATCTGAGGCGCAGAAAATACTGGATGCAATGCTTCGGGAACGGCAAAAATCTGTCATTACCGTTGTGCTTTGGGAAGACTACTGGCTGACCCGAAAGCCGATCGTGATCTCGCGGCTGACAGCAATGCAAGGATTCGGGGTTAAAATCCCGGCAAGACTAACACAGGTCCGCCGCACTGACAATGCACAGACGAATGCTTTTCTTGATAAAAATCATCTGAACGGCCCCACCTCTTCTAAATTCCGGTACGGGCTATATCTTCCCAGGCGGTATTACAGGATTTTGCCGGAAGACTTTCAGTTTGACCAATCTGTAGAGGAATTGCTTGTTGCTGTCGCAACATTCTCCAATGCCCGTATTTTTACACAACAGAATGCGTCTTTCAGGTCGCATGAGCTGATCCGATTTGCTAGTTTGCTACATACCAACGTAGTTGGCGCCTTCGATAAGCTGCTTCACGCATTCATAAGGGAAAAGCAGCCGGATGATATTATGACTTATGCAGACCGCGAATGGTCCGAGGGGGCCAGTTATGTAAAACTGGGCTTCGAGCGCCGCGACGTAAGCCCGCCATCGAAAGTGTTTCTCGACACGACTGATCTTTCAAGGCACACTATAAAGCGACATGCTTCCATGTCATTAGAAAGTGCTGATATTTCACCGGTCGAATATTTAACAGTGTACAATATGGGCAGCATTAAGTTTGTGAGGACTATTAAGCATTTTGAAAATGAATACTGAACCTGCCGACACCCCATTGCTCATACTGCTGGGACCCACTGCATCTGGCAAAACGCGCCTGGCAACGCGGGTCGCAAGGCAACTTGGCGGAGAGATCATTAGTGCTGATTCAAGGCAGGTTTACAGGCAGATGGATATTGGCACAGGAAAGGACCTGGATGAGTATTTCGTCGATGGGCAAGCTGTCCCATATCATTTGATCGATATTTGTGAGCCAGGTACACGATATAATGTCAACGACTTTCAACGTGATTTTGATGAAGCCTACCGAAGTATCGTCACAAAAGAACACATTCCGGTTGTTTGCGGCGGCACTGGCTTTTATATCTATGCATTATTGAAAGGGCATGCCAACGATACCGTGCCCGTTAACGAACCATTGCGTGCAACATTGGAAGCATTATCAACGGAATCACTCAGGGAGCGTTTTTTACAAACAGAGTCATCCTACCACTCACTGGCTGATATCTCTACCCGCAAACGCCTGATCCGGGCACTGGAAATCGTCGGTTTTCTTGCGGCAAACCCTGACACAGAAATTAGTTTTGGCTCTGGCTGCGACCGTTATAAGGCAATTATTTTCGGCCTTGATCCGGCAGTAGAAGTGCGTCGGGCGCGGATCAGTAAGCGGCTGGATGAACGGTTGAAGCAAGGTTTAATTAACGAAGTTCAAAATCTTTTAAATCAAGGACTTAATCCAGAGTCATTAATCTACTACGGGCTGGAATACAAATACGTTACGCTGTACCTCACGGGCGTGTTGACCTACGAGGAAATGCGCACGAAACTGGAAACCGAGATCCATCGCTTCGCTAAAAGGCAAATGACATTTTTCCGGAAAATGGAGAAAGATGGGTTGGTTATCAATTGGCTGCCCGATAATTGGAATGACGAAGAAAAGGTCCGCCACATTATTCAGCGATTCAGGGAATTTAAAAACGACAGACCGGGTAATGTGTAAGTGTAACAATATTGAAATAACGTCACTCAGATAGATGAACCGGAAATTGAGCAGCTGGCTATTGCTGTTGGTGCTAAGTGTAACGGATGCCTACCTCCTCGCGCATCCAAATTTGATAGGTAGAATAGGTGTATTGGTGTATAAGCATCATTATATCCGCAATTTTCCGCGGGCATTGCTGACGGTGGCCTTGGTTGTGGGAATCTCGCTGGCAATATGTGAACTGGTAATGCGGTTCGCAAAGAAGCAGACCGCAATCGCAGCCTATATGGTGCTCACAGCGGTGGCCGTGAGTTGGTTTATGTATGTTTTTGTAACGTTTTCGACATTTTCATACAGGATCACCGGGAAAGCGTTTATCTACGGCGCGCATTTGCTGCCCGTAATTCTGACAGGGATGTATATGAGGTATCTGATCAAAAGAGTGCTCTTGAAAGAGCCGGAAACAACCGGTCCGGCTACCGAAAATGGCCCGCAGTAGAATATTAGCATTAATACTTCAAATTGTGAAATATTATTGCTTCCGTCTTGATTTTTCACAAATAAACCACGGATAATAATAGAAAGTACACAGTTTTTTAGGATATTGCGGCTTGTGTCGGACCGGGAAATGGTTACTCCCGGAGCCATTTAACACAAAATTAATTTGTTGGGAAAGTAAATCGCTGGTAGACAAAAACTTTGACTTGAATTGATCCCGATTTGACTTTTCCTTGTCATTAACCTTTTTAATTTTATTCTTATTTCTATGTCCCGAATAGCTGAATTGACCCTTGAAGGTAAAAAGTACGAGTTCCCCATAATTGAAGGTAGTGAACAGGAGAAAGCGATCGATATTGCCAAATTACGTGACCAGACAGGGTATATTACGATTGACGCAGGTTACAAAAATACCGGCGCTACCAAAAGCGCTATAACGTTTCTGGACGGCGAAGAGGGTATCCTCAATTACAGAGGGTATTCAATAGAAGATCTTGCCGAAAAATCATCTTTCCTTGAAGTAGCATACCTGCTTATCTACGGTGAACTTCCTACTGAACAACAATTCGCTGAATTTGAGCATGAAATAAGGACGCACACTCTCGTGAATGAGGATATGCGCAAAATTTTTGAAGGTTTTCCTGTGAATGCACACCCGATGGGCGTGTTATCCTCACTGGTGAGCGCGATGAGTGCCTTTTATCCCGACACTAATGACCAGGATGCGGATGAAGTAACACAGCTTCACATTATCCGCCTGCTGGCCAAATTGCCAACTATTGCGACCTGGTCCTACAAAAAGTCGCAAGGGCACCCGGTCAACTATCCGCAGAATGACCTGGATTACTGCTCCAATTTCCTGAACATGATGTTCTCACTTCCGGTGGCAAAATACCACGTTGACCCGGTTGTGTCCGCTGCATTGAACAAACTACTTATTCTGCACGCCGATCACGAGCAAAACTGCTCCACATCGACTGTGAGGCTTGTGGGTTCATCGCATGCTAATATTTTCTCTTCGATTTCATCTGGTATCAGCGCGTTGTGGGGCCCGCTTCACGGTGGGGCAAACCAGGAAGTAATTGAAATGCTTGAAGCGATCAAGAACGATGGTGGCGATACGCAGAAATATATCAATATGGCCAAAGACAAGAGCAGCGGCTTCCGTCTGTTCGGTTTTGGTCACCGCGTTTACAAAAACTTCGATCCGCGTGCACGCATTATCAAGAAAGCTGCCGACGACGTGCTGAATAAGCTCGGTATCAACGATCCGGTTTTGGAAATCGCGCAGAAACTGGAAAAAGCAGCGTTGGAAGACGAATACTTTGTACAACGCAAACTATACCCGAATGTGGATTTCTATTCTGGTATCATTTACCGTGCATTGGGCATTCCTACCAATATGTTTACCGTGATGTTCGCCATTGGCCGTTTGCCGGGATGGATCGCACAATGGAAAGAAATGCGTGCCAATAAAGAGCCTATCGGCCGTCCCCGCCAAATCTACACCGGAGCACCAAAGAGAGACTTTGTTCCGATGAGCGATAGGAAATAATGAGTGAATGTGTGACCGGGTCGCCGGAGCGATGAGTGAATATTTGGTTTTAGAAATTGAATATTCACTCATTCCACTCATTCGAAATTCACTCATTCAAAATTTATCAGGGCGAGAGCCTTTCAATCTTCCAAGAACCATCAATCTGCTTCGTATATGCCAGTCGGTCATGCAGGCGGCTGGGCCTTCCTTGCCAGAATTCCACATAATCGGGGATAACGCGATAGCCGCCCCAATGCGGCGGGCGTGGTACCTCGCTGCCCTCAAAACGGGTTTTGAATGATTCGGTTTTCTCTTCCAGGAACGCCCGATCCGGAATTACTTCGCTTTGGTCGGATACCCAGGCGCCAATCTGGCTGCCACGCGGGCGGACGGCAAAATAGGCGTCCGATTCGGCGTCCGAAGTTCTCACAACCCTACCTTCTATACGCACCTGTCTTTCAAGCTCTTTCCAGAAAAAAGTGAGCGCTACTTGCGGGTTAGCTTCCATTTCACGGCTCTTCTTGCTGGCATAGTTTGTAAAGAACGAAAATCCTCTTTCGTCCAGATCTTTCAGCAACACGATCCTGCCCGAAGGACGGCCGTTGCTGAAAGTGCTCAGCATCATTGCATTCGCCTCCGAAATGCCCGCCCCAATCACCTCGTTAAACCATAACCTGAACTGTTTTAGCGGATCAGCATCGAGATCGTTCTCAACGAGGCCTTTTAAATGATAATCATGGCGGATATTTGCAATATTGTGGTCCATTTGGTACTAATATGTTCAATGTTAGGATGTCAAAAGTAGCCATTTCAGAGGAAAGATTATTAGATTTGTAATCTATAAGAGACCGTACGTACGAAACAAGAATCACGATGGCACAAGAACAACAAGAAGGGGTCAAGAGCGAAGAGCAGGACGACCTGGCACCGAAGACGATTGACACCCTTGAAATTGATCTTAACAACGAGTTGACTGAGGAGCATGAAGAGCATGAGGAAGAAACGCCGGATGTTGATTACAGCCAATTATCTAAGGAACAATTGGTTAACTTGTTGGAAAACGAACTTAATGCAATCCGCGCGGAAGGCGCGACACCTGCCCAACTGAAAAAGGCGGAGGCCGTTGCAAGGGAGATCCGTACGGTACTGGACCACATTAAGCAGAAAGACCGCGAGGCCGCATTGAAAGCCTTTGTCGCTGATACAGGCGGTGAGGATGGCTTCGAATACAAATATGACGCAGAAACTCAGAAAATAGACTCGCTTAGCAGGGAAATCAGAGGACTGAAAAACGCATTTTACCAGAGTCAGGAAAAAGAAAAGGAAAAGAACTTTAACGTAAAAACGGCCCTTCTGCAACGTCTTCGCACATTACTGGATGACGAAGGCAACCGCGAAACGGATGCTTCCGGGCTTAAATCGAGCTGGGAGGAGTTCAAAAAGATCCAGGACGAATGGAAACAGGCGGGCAATATCGCATCGCCCCACAACGGTACACTTTGGGCAACCTACAATGCGCTGATCGACCGTTATTTCAGCAACCGTAACATCTACTTCGAACTCAAAGAACTCGACCGCCGCCGCAATGCGGAGCTGAAAGCTGAGCTTTGTGAAAAGGTGGAAGAGTTGGGTAAATCACTGGAGACCCGCCCGATGACGCGCGAAATCCTGAACGAAGCCAACCATATTTTCGAAGAATACAAACACCTCGGCCCCGCTCCGAAAGAAGAGCAGGAGAAGCTGTGGCAACGCTTTAAGGAAGCGCTGGATGTGCTTTATGATGCGCAACGAGGCCAGTTTGCGGAGCAAAAGAAATCAATGCAGGAGAACTACGAACAGAAGCTGAAAATTTATGAAGCGATTGTTCCGTTCACCACTTACACCTCGGGGAGTATTAAGGAGTGGAATGCCAAAACCAAGGACATTATGGCGTTCCAGGACCAGTGGGTTGCTTTGAAAGGCATTATGCCACGTGAGGAAGGTAAAGAGCTCAGTAAGAAGTTCTGGGCTGCTCTCAAAACTTTCTTCAACAATAAGGGCGAATTCTTCCGTCAGCTCGAATCCAAAAGAGAACAAAACCTGGAACTGAAAAATCAGCTTTGTGAAGAAGCCGAAACATTGCTGGCGACCGGAGAAGATAACCCTGCAACGACGCAGAAGGTGATCGAAATGCAGAAGAAGTGGAAGGGAATTGGTCAGGTTCCGGAAAAATTCAAAGACACAATTTACGACCGCTTCAAAAAAGCCTGTGACGCATATTTTGACCAGAAACGGGCGAAAAACAAAGAGGTAGAAGAAGAATTCGAGCATAACCTGAAACTGAAAACTGATCTGATCGAACGGATCGAGGCAGCTGCCAAGGACAAGGACGAATCTTCGCTGAACCTGCTTAGTGCATTCAAGAGCGAATGGTCATCGATTGGCTTTGTTCCTAAAAAGGACATGCAGGCGATTCAGAAACGCTACATAGCGGCGATCAACACCTATGTAAGCGCTATCGGGCAGCTTTCAACGAAAGAAAAAGAGCAGGCTGTGTTGGAAAGCGAAGTGGAACTGGTTCGTGATGGTGACAGCACCCGTAATCTGTACCGCAAGGAAAACGACATTCGTCGCAAGATTACGCAGCTGGAAAATGATATCGCTTTATGGCAGAACAATATCGAATTCTTCGCGAAGTCCAAAACGTCGGACCGTCTGAAGGCAGAGTTCGAAAGGAAGATAAATAGTGCGCTGAGTCAGCTGGATGAGCTAAAACACCAACTCACTATAATTCAGGAAGCTATCTAAAATTGCGAAAAAAGTTTAAAAAAATTACTTTGAAAGAGTTGCATTGTATATCCTCTTCGACTACTTTTGCACCATGATAACGGAATAACAAACGGTATCACAAAGTAAAAAAGGCCTCCATAGCTCAGCTGGTAGAGCAACTGACTTGTAATCAGTAGGTCGTTGGTTCGATCCCGACTGGGGGCTCTTGAAAATGAAGGACTTAGCTAAAAAGCTAAGTCCTTTTTCTTTTGAGGTCCGATAAAAAGGTGCAATTTTGCATTCATATTTCAACCCCCAGCAACAGGTAAAGCTGTTGCTGCCCCTTTCTGGTGATTACTACCGCTCTGGAATCTTTGATACGACGTATCCAGTCGGATTCCAACATTTTATCCAGCATGGCTGCACCCAGAGAACCTGCCAGGTGGTATCGCCGTTCGCTCCAATCGAGACAGGGCCTAGCCAAAATCCTTCGCTGTTTTATTAATACAGCAGTGTCAATTTGTAAGTTAGCAAACCATTGTTGTCCACTAGTGCTTAGCTTGTAAGAATCATCATCCTCAATTAAGCAACCTTTGCTCAGGAGGGTTTCAGTAATCAGCACTCCTGCCTTTCCGGCAAGGTGATCGTCACAGGTGCGGCAATGTTTAATCGGAGAAGTCTTCTCTTGTGCACTAATTGTCTTTGAGGCGGATACCGGCCTCAGGTTGATGGATCACCTGGCCATTCAGCAGTACGATACTTATGCGCTCGACTTTTTGGGCTACGGCGATGCCGACCGGTCTTCCTCCATGGCAGGAGCTGTGACTGGCGTTCCGACAGGCCGGGGAGAAGATGTTTACAAAGATGTAGACAGTGCCGTGAACTATATACTGCAAAGGACTGGTAGCCGTAAACTTTATCTGATCGCGCATTCATAGGGTGGCTCAGTTGCTGCGCTCTATGCTTTAAAATACCCGGACAAAATTGATCGTCTGGTGCTCTTTAGTGCGCTTACCGAAAAACAAGAGCAGGGTAATCGCAAATAGCCAAAGGGACGCATGTGATGCACCTTGAAAAAAGCCGCTTTCAATTATACCGGGAAGTATTACATTTTTTATCTGATCAATAGTTATGTCGAACCACCAAAATGCCATTGCAGTGATTTTTGAAGTGATACCTGCACCCGGAAAGAAGCAGGAGTACCTGGATATTGCAGCAGCTTTGAAGCCCGAACTAGAAAAGATAGACGGGTTTATATCCATTGAAAGGTTCCAGAGCATCTATAACCCTGAGAAGATCTTGTCCCTCTCATTCTGGCGTGACGAGGTTGCCATCCACCAATGGAGAAATCTGGAGCTCCACAGGGAAGCGCAGGCCAAAGGGCGCGCCATCATCTTTAACGATTACCACTTGCGTATTGCAGGGGTGATCAGAGATTACGGCATGTATGACCGGAAAGAAGCTCCCGCAGAAAGCCAGGTCGTTTTTTCGAAGGAACGTTGATACACCCACGTGAGGATTCAACTCAACCTGCCACTTACAATTACTAAGTGAACCATTAATCCCATGAAACGCGTACGGTTCAAATCGGGATGCTAGGATACCGCCGACGTTCTCGCCTTGATGTCATACCATAAGCCGTCACTGGAACTTCCACATAGCCCGATTTGACCCAAAACCCGTAAAACAAGAGAATAGTAAAATCTCTTTTTATGAAAATACCCCTGACGATTGTCCTTTTTTGTGTCTTTCAAAATCTGGCCCACGCTCAGAATCTTGCTTCCGGTATTGTCTTTCAGGATACTAACAACAATGGCTTGTTTGATAAAACCGAAGTGTCGCTTTCGGGAATATGTGTCTCCAACGGCGTCGAGGTAGTTAGGACGGGCAAGGATGGGAAATGGTCTTTACCCTGCGGGGATGATACCGGTTTTTTTGTGATCAAGCCTGCGGGTTACATGACTCCGGTTACAACTGATATGATCCCGCAGCATTATTATATGCATAAACCCGGCGGATCACCGTCACTTCCGGTTGCCGGAATGGCGCCGACGGGCCCATTACCGAAATCGATCAACTTTGGTCTTCGCCCGCAAAAAGAACAAAAGAATTTCAAGGCATTGATTTTTGGAGATACGCAGGCCAGGGGCTTGACAGAAGTCAATTATGTGACACATGACGTAGTCGAGGAATGCCTGGGAACCGATGCCGTATTGGGTATCAGTTTGGGAGATATCGTGGCTGACGATCCTAATCTTTTCAAGGAAATCAATGAGAGTATTTCCCAGATAGGCATTCCCTGGTATAATGTATTTGGGAATCACGACTTTAACCGGGGTGCAAAGGACGATCATTTTTCAGATGAAACTTATGAACGCTTCTACGGGCCAAGCACATACGCTTTTGAATATGGACAAGTGGTGTTTATTTCGTTGAAAAATGTCTATTTCGATTCAGAAGGGAAATACAAATCTCACTTTACGGACCAGCAACTTAGTTTCGTAAAGAGCTATTTGTCCCACGTTCCCGAAAACAAACTTGTAGTATTGGTCATGCATGCACCCATCATTTCTTGCGATAATAGAAAGGGAATGTTTGACATATTAAAAGATCGCCCACATACTTTGTCCGTTGCCGGGCATACGCATACGATGGCCCACGTATTTGCAGACGAGAAAATGGGTTGGTTTGGTAAAAATCCACATCACCATTTTATCAATGCAACTGTTTGTGGAAGTTGGTGGTGTGGCATTAAAGATGAAACCGGCATTCCGCACGCAACCATGAACGACGGCGGACCGAATGGCTATTCCGAAATCGCCTTTGATGGAAACAGCTATTCTATCAAATTCAAGGCGGCCCGCAGACCAGCTGATTATCAAATGAATATTTATCTGGCGGATGACATACAACAAGCCGCGCTGGATACAACCTCGTTGCTGGTAAATGTTTTTGCCGGTTCGTCACGTTCCAAAATTGAAATGAGCATTGATAACGGGCCACAATGGACAACACTGGAATACAATCCGATGCGTGATCCAGGTATTGCAGCCATGCAGGTTTACAATCGCTTTCTCGGCTCAACCATAAATGACACTACGCTTAACACTATTTTCGGCTGGGAAATGGATAAACCAGCCTTATCGCGGCACATTTGGAAGGGGCGTCTTCCAAAAGGACTTAAACCCGGAACGCACCGGGTTACCGTTAGAAGCATCGATATGTTCGGGCAGGTTTCGACTGGACAGCGAATTTTTAGGGTAAGGTAAGAAATGAAGTGGTTGAGATCCATCAATTGAAGACTGGTATACACTGCGGTTAGTTCCTGTAGACCAGATGTCCGCGGTGCACGAGCGCTTTCACTGGCGAAATGCGGGCCACAGCTTCGGCTGAGCAACTTGCATCCACAAGCACGACGCTCGCTTCGTCACCTGGCTTCGGCCATTTCTGCTTTCCTTTATCATCGAGCGGCATTATACCGCAGGTCGCTAGTTTCAGGCAGCGCGATAGTTCCAGCTCAGTGGACTGGCCGTAAAGCTGCGCCATCATGTTTGATTTCTGCAACACGCTTCCCGACCCGAATGTGTTCCAATGATCAACGATGCTATCGTTACCCGTCATTACGTTCACACCGTGGCGGTAAAGGGTTGGGATAGGCATTATGGTACTGCCAAACGGAATGGTGGAAATCACACCTACGCGGGCGTTTGCGAGCTTTTCGGCGATTTCTTCCAGTTTCGGTTTTTCAAGCTTTGCGAGCACGAAGCAGTGACTGAGGAACGTTTTACCTGCCAATGCCGGATTTTCGACCACTTTTTTAGTCAGATATTCAACAGTCCGTAAACCCGGTTCGCCACCTTCGTGCAGGTGAATGTCAATGCCTTTGCTGTGATCAAGAGCGAGTTGGATGATGAAATCGATCTGCTTTTCCACGCTTCCATCAATTGCATTGGGGTCCAAACCGCCTATGAAGTCAATATCCATTGCCGCTGCATCCTTCATCAATTGTTCGGAATGCGAATAGAAAATCCCGTGTTGGGGAAATGCAACGAGTTCGGTTCCAAATGTGTTTTTCTTGTTTTCTATCGCTTTTTGAAGGTTTTTTAGTGAATCGAGCTTCGAAGTAGGCTCGATATTCACATGGCTTCTGGCAAAATTCGTCCCTTTAGATTGTAGTAGTTCAATGATCTTTTCAGCGCGATAAGTTGAGGTTTTCAGGAGTTCAGGCAAAGCTTTTTCCTCGAAGGCGATCATATCCTTCACCGATCGGTTTTTCGCCAGTCTAGCTTTCCATGGCCCGCCATAAAAAGTTTTGTCCAGATGGATGTGCATATCCCTGAACGCCGGCAGCATCAGTTGACCTTTGGCATCGGTACCATCTGCCTTTGGATCATTCGGAAGCACAGCTGTGATCTTCCCATTCTCGATTTCGACCTGAAAAAGACCTGTCTCAGTAGCGATTACCTCCCCGTCTTCATATACAAAGCCAGTTTCCAGCCGCACATTTTTCAATGTCCATTTATCGGCAGGCCTTGCACCTGTCTCTTGTGCCGTGCCGGAAATGATTGCACCTGGCTTTTTGACTAGTAGTTCGCCTGCAATGAGTAAACCGGAGCTTTGAATGAATGTTTTGCGGGAAATGGATTCCATCTGTTTGGGATTAAGATTTTTGCAAAATTAATCCGTATCACCGTCTGAAACGATGCGTTATTTATCCTGTAAGTTGTAGATTTTATAACGCATTGCGAAATGCCCGCGGCGATAGGCCTGTCTGCGCCTTGAAGAAGTTGGAAAAATGAGGAAGATCACTGAAACCCAATTCAAAAGCAATTTCCTTCGCCGACTGGCCCGAAACCAGCAGCAAACGTTTTGCTTCCAGGCCGATGCGACTGTGAATCAGGAATGTAGCCGGAACGTGCAAGTGCCTTTTACAGAGAATATTAAGGTAATTCGGCGAAATATTGAGCTGGTCCGCATAATATGCGACATTCTTGTGGGCCTTGAAATGGGTATCCACTAAACCATGGTATTTGAAAAGGATCGGATTGGCGCGGTATGTGCCGATATCCTCGTAAATGCGCTCGGCCTCGCGGCTCACCAGCTGCAAAGCAACCCGGCTCCGGAGTTGTACCATATCCCAATCCACCAGAGCGGCGCCTAATTCTCCTTCCAGCGTTTCCAACTCGTAACATAGCGCCGCAAAAACGGCAGGCGGCAGGTCGATCACCTGGTGGTTCCGATAAGCTATAAACGACAGCCTGAGAAAGTTCGACGAAGTTTCAAAAGCCCGCCGTCCTACCATCAGCTGGAACCCTGATGTGTCTTCGTCGAGCTCCCAGCGATGCACCTGGCCCGGGAACAACAAATGTACTTGATTGCCTGTTACTTCATAATCGGCAAAATCGATGGAATGCGTGCCGCCACCTTTTTTTACGACAAAAAGCATAAAGAAGTCATGCTTATGTGGCTTCTCTATCCGGCTTTTGCCATCCACCTCATGGCGCAGCAGCTTATAACCCGACTCCGCAGAAGAGTCAAAAGCATTGATGCCAAGTGTTTGAAATGCCGTTTTTGTATTCATAAACTTAAATTACAAAAAATGCCGCAAGGCGGTTCCCGCTTCTTATTGTAAGGTCAAACAGCGTTTTTAACGTGAATACAAGCAGTGCGATCAGTAGTATTCAATGGATTTTGTTCTTTAAAACAAACACCAATCTCATGCTCAACACATTGAAAATCCACATTATTCTCAACCTGATATTATCATTATACGTCGTCGTCGGCCAACAACCAGTCGCTGGTCAGATGCCTAACGCCCGACCCAACATCGTTATCATCATGGCCGACGACCTGGATAGCCAGCAGCTGAGCTGCTACGGGGGTCAGAATTTAAAGACAACCCATATCGATGCGCTTGCTAAGGACGGGTTGAAATTTCATAATCTCTTTGCTTCGGAGGCGATGTGTGTACCTACTCGTGCGTCCCTGTTTACCGGACTTTACCCGGTGCGCCATGGTTCGTTTCAGAACCACAAGCCGGTGTACGATAACCTGAAAAGTGTAGGGCATTATCTGGCCGACCTTGGCTATCGCGTGGGACTTACAGGTAAAGACCATGTTACGAAACCCAAAAGTGTCTTTCCATTTGATATTGTCGACGGTTTCGAACCCAACTGCGTAGCACCGACAGATGAATACCACCTGGATGACATCAAGAAATACATCACCGCCAGCGACAAGCCCTATTGCCTTTTTATCATGAGCATTAACCCCCATGCGCCGTGGACGGTGGGTGATACCACTGAATTTGAGGCTGCGAAACTGAAACTTCCCGCCGACTGGGTGGATACACCCGTTACCCGCAGGCAATTTGTGAAATACCTCGCGGAGGTGCGGCGGCTGGACGACCAGGTCGGGGAGATCAATGCATTGCTGAAAGAGACCGGCCAGGATAAAAATACAATCCTCATCTTCCTCGGCGAGCAGGGCGCGCAGTTTCCCGGTGCTAAATGGAACCTGTACGATACGGGTCAGCGCAGCTCAATGTTGGTCAAATGGCCGGGGCATGTAAAACCATCAACAGAGACCCATGCGTTGGTACAATATGAAGATATAACCCCGACGCTAATTGAGATTGCCGGCGGAAAACCTGTTGCCGGCCTTGACGGACAAAGCTTTTTACCGGTTATTTCAGGCAAAAACAAAGAGTTGCGCAACTATGTGTACGGCATTCATAATAATATCCCTGAAGGCGACCCGTACCCGATACGCAGCATTCGCGATCATCGTTACAAGCTAATCCTCAACCTTGCATCAGAAAAGCCATATTACAACCGCTTCATGATGGATCGCAACCGCAAAGACCGCAACACCGTTTGGTTTTCATGGGTGGACGATACGGTCGATCCGAAAGCTAAAAAGATCACCGACCGTTTCGAGAACCGGCCGGCCGTCGAGTTTTATGATACGGAAAAAGACCCGTTTGAGCTGACAAACCTGGCCGCTGACCCGCAATATGCACAACGTATCGCCATGCTGCGGACGGAGCTTGAAGGCTGGATGAAGCAGCACGGCGACGAAGGCGCTTTCATGGACAAGGTGTACCCTAAAAAGCAGGAGGCGAAATGAAATGTTTTAAGGTGCTACCGCTAAAATCTGAAAGAAAAGTTAGCCACAAAATTTCTGGAAAACTGCGGGTTTCCTACCGAATCCCAGTACTCCACATCTGTAATGTTGTTTAGTTTGAAACCAATCTTCCATTTTTCCTTTTGGTAAAAAGCAGTAGCATTAATGGTGTGATAGGCGGGAATGGTGTAAGTATTGCTGGAATTAAAATACGAAACACCCACGTAGTTTCCTCCAAAACCTAATCCAATACCTTTCAGATTCTGGAAAGGTAGTCGGTAGCTAAGCCAGTAGTTGGCGATATGTTGTGGTGCTTGTGTCTGAAATTTACCTTCATACACATCAGCTTTAAGAAATTTGTTCTCATTGAAGCCATATCCGGCTATGACATTCAGGCCAGCTACCGGGTTGGCAGTGAGTTCAACCTCAACACCTTTGCTCACCTGCTGGCCATCCTGGAAACTATATTGCGCATCATCGCTACGCAATGCATTGTCAATTCCAATATAGTAATAGCTTACGCTCCCACCCAGTTTATTACCTGGCAATTCCGCTTTTAAACCACCTTCCCACTGGTTGGCAAAAATCGGTTTTGGTTTAAAAAGACTGCCGTTGGGCTGCTCAACAGGTCCCTGATTGCGAAAACCATTCATGAAGTTTCCGAATAAAGAAACCTGATCTTTCACTACCTGATAAACAACCCCCAGTTTCGGAGAAAGCGATGGCTGTACAAAACCGCCTTCATAGGTTTGCTCGAAACGATCGAAACGCAAGCTCAGCATCGTCGATAAACGGTCTGTCCATTTGATGACATCCGAAACATATATACCTAATGCATTTCCTCCGTATGCGTCATAAGATGGAACTGTTGAGGGGTTCGCCAAAATACTATTCACCCTGCTGAGGCTGGCTTTCTCAAAAGTTTCGTTAACGTTTATTTTATCCAGTGGGATAATTGCATAAGTCACCGTTTCG
This sequence comes from Dyadobacter sp. MSC1_007, assembly GCF_023667495.1. Classification (GTDB taxonomy): domain Bacteria; phylum Bacteroidota; class Bacteroidia; order Cytophagales; family Spirosomataceae; genus Dyadobacter. The sequence goes on along the minus strand of NZ_JAMOZL010000011.1, from coordinate 276,409 downwards.
TCGTTGTATTCATAACTGGCCCCGATCAACAGGTTATGATGAAACCTTCCGGTCTGGAAACTACCGTTAAAATTCTGCTGGATATTTGCATAGGTTCTTTCTCTCGGGCCAAAATGCCTGACGCTTGTCACGGCTGTATCAGCACTAATCCATTGAACATAAGGTTGGTAACTATGATTTAGGAATTCATTTACATGAGATATGCCTGTTGTTGAAGTCCAGTTTTTACTGATTTGATATTTGGCCTGGCCAAAATACTTCGTGGCTTGGGCGTCGCTAAGCAAATCATTTTGAAAGAAGGATTTCTTAAAACCCAGCGGAATATCTTTGGTAGACTTGAAAGGTACTTCGTCGGCGAAAAGCAGCGTGTATGCTAACCGGGTTGCATTGCTTTTAAAGTATTCAAAATCGAACAAAAACGAAAGGCGTTCGCTGGCCTGAAAAGAAAGGCTAGGAGTGATGACAAACCTTTTATTTTTACCGTATTCGTTTGAACTGTTTTGCTGATGATTCACTGTATTGAACCTCAACAACACTGTTTTTTCCTTATCAAGGGGCGTATTTATATCAATAGTTGCCCTGCTTAAATCAAAACTGCCCATACTATAAGCGACTTCACCTCCAAAACCTGCATAAGGCTTTTTAGTAACCAAATTCATCACCCCGCCGAAAGTGGATACCTGCGATCCGAAAAGAGTACCCGACGGGCCTTTGATCAACTCTATGCGTTCAAGATTTGCGATTTCGGTCCCTGACCTGTAAACCGAAGTAGCCATCCCATTCCGGGCATAGTCGAAATTGGTGAATCCCCGGAATACGACAGCAAAACTGCCGGTAACATATTCCGTAGGAGCAACGCCCGGCGCAGCCCGAAAGACGTCCTTGATGTCAGTCATCACTTGTTCTTTCATCAGATCCTTGCCGACCACGTTATATACCTGTGGGTTTTCGAGATTTTTTAATGGCATTCGCGCGACGTAATCGGTTTCCTTGTTCATCAGCCTGCTATCGCTGCGCACGACCACCTCCTGCAATTGCCGGTTGTCTTCTGCCAGCACAAAATTCACCGCGCTGGTTTCGCCTGCACCCACGGTCACGGTGCTCTTTTGGGAGACAAGTCCGGTAAAACTCGCGGTGAGCATATAAGTTCCTGCCGGGACTTTGCTGATCGCATAATGGCCATTTTCATTGACTACTGAGCCCCTGGAAGTGTTTTCCAAAACAATATTTACAAATTCTGCGGGCTTGCCATCAGAAGTGGTCACCGTACCCCGGATCGTGCCCGTTTGGGCAAATGCCTGCACTGAAAAAATGAGAAGAATTACTGTTAAAGATCTGAACATGCCATCTATTTTTATTTGGATTTATTATAAATAAAACCAAATGTATAAAAACTTTACATTCATCTGCCCCGAAACATGGAAAAATGACCGCTTTATTGATCCGGAGTTTGGTTAATGAATCAGTTTCTATTGGTTCAGTAAGAATTTTGGCTTTTTTTGCATTGGCACGACCTGCACTCCAAACTATCGACGATTCGAATGAGCGAAAACCTTCCGCCCCAAAGCCCTCTGTCACCAAAGCAACAAGAAAAACTAAATGAACTGACCAGCCAGAGCTGGAACCTCGAACTGGTTATTTCCGGGGCCGCGTTATTCGCTGTCCTGCAACTTCCTGAGGTGCTGGACAACGGCTTTGAATACATTCACTATAACCTGATCGCCAAAACAACGGGAGTGAGTGGGCTATTCCCACAACTGGCCCTTAGCACGATGAAGGCATCGTGCTATGTACTTTTCATAGCCTTTTTGGCCAATTTTATCATGCGCGCATTTTGGGTGGGGCTGGTCGGTTTGCTGGCGGTGTATCCTGAAGGCATTCATTACGACCGCATTCCTTTTACCAGCAAACGCAATCAGCAACGAATGGAAGATGAGCTTGGTACGCTGGAAGGGTATATTCTGGCACTGGATCGCCGGTGCAATATCGTCTTCGCAATCGCCTTTCTATTCGTGTTATTCCTGATCATGATTGCGTCATCGTACGTGTTGATATTGATACTGCACACCATATTGCGGCCACTCATTCCGGATTATTTCCTTGAAATACTGAAAGTCATCTTTTATGCTGTACTGATCATTTACGTGGTAGCCGGCTCGGTCGCAAGTTTGCCTCAATTAAAGAATAAACCTGCTTTGGACGCCTTGCAGAATCACCTGCTTGCTTTGAACAGAATGGTTCTCTGGGGATTGTACCGGCCTGTCAATTTCATATTAAATACTTTTTACAGCCACGTTCCGCCCCGGAAACTTGTTCAGTATGTAATGCTGATGACAGGGGTTTTCATCGTACTTCTGTTTGGGCAGTTGCTCTACGATATGTCCCATAACGAAGGAAGCAGGCTCTCGTTAAACCGCCGTCACCTGTACGCTGGCGCGGCCGATAGCGGGTTCATCGACCCGGTGGTTTATGATGATCAGCGCGATCCGGACCAGTTGGTCGGAAAAGCATCTATTCAGTCAGATGTGATCCGCGAGCCCTTTATCCGGTTATTTATAGCCTACCCGAAAACATTGGATACGCTTCTTGCAAGTATTACGCCTCAGCCAAAATGGTCAGGTCGGCTGCCTAAAAAGGAGAAACAGGAACTGTTTGCGAAATGGAGTCTTGAACAACTGAATAAAGTGGTTCAACTCCGGGTCAACGACTCGCTATATGTCCGGCCCGATCTTCTATTGACCCGGCGCGGTCCGAAACAGCAGGTAGGATGGCAGACAGTCCTGTTCCCTGGTAATCTGAAAATTGGTAAAAACAACATCCGCATTGCAATGGGGGGGACTACCTTAGAAAAAGAAAAAACACTGATTTCCATTCCGTTCTGGTATATGCCGGAAAAACCCTGATTGCCCGGCTATCCCTTTTTTACTGCATAGCCAGCGTAGAGAATATTCATATCGTCGCTTTCGACGAGTCGGAAATTCTGGCCCAATTCTACAAAGCCCCATTCTCCTTTGACGCGTTTTCTGAGGTAGCTCAACATCTTAGGAATAGATACATTAGGTTCCGATCCTCTGTGTTCTTTCCAATCAAGGCCATTTTTTGCAAGAAGACTTTTGATTTCTTCCGGCTTAATGAACATTTTCCATACGTGCAGGTTCGGTGGCATGAATGCCCAGCGTTTCCATTCCTGCCATATTTTGATAGCAACAAGCTTGCTGATAAATGTCCTGTTGAGCGTGTCATAAAGGAAAACGCCATTGGGTTTAAGGACCCTTGAAATTTCAGAAATCACTTTGGGCAAATCAGAAACGTGTTCTAGTACATCACAGCAAAACACACAGTCGAACGAAGCATCAGGGTAGGGAAGGTGCTCTCCATAGCCCTGGTCATAGGTAATGTCAAGCCCCATTGCTTTTGCGTGGCCCGCCGCTGTCCGGATCGACTCTTCTGCTGGTTCGATACCCGTGGTTGTGAATCCCATCCTGCAAATTTCTTCCGTCAGGATTCCGCCGCCGCTGCCTATTTCAAGCGCTGTTTTACCTTTCGGATCAAAATTCAGCTTGTTTAAAGCATCCATGGCAACGCCTACCCGCCAGGGGTTTACTGACGTTTTTAAGATGTGCAAGATATTCTCGGGATTCCACCACAGGTCGCCTTTCTCGTTATAAACGTGGTTGTTGATCTGGCTATAAATTTCAGGTGCTATTCTTTCCATTTTCTTTTTGGTTAATTGGTTTACGACACGGTTACTGTTTTAAAATCGGGATTGATTTTTCTTTGTTCTCAGAAGAAACCGACAGGATGTAAAAGCCGCCGGGCAAATGGGAGACATCTATTTTTTGATTGATGATCATCCCATTCATGACGGGTCTGCCAAGAATGTCCAGGATCCTGATATTGGAATGGGCTCCTTCAATATTGATTATTCCGGTGGTTGGATTGGGATAAATTTTCAGGAGTATCCCATTGTCCATTTCTACGCCAACAATCCGGGAGAGTTCAACTTTACCATCGAAATCCATCTGACGCAGCCGGTAATAGTTCATACCGGGTGAAGGGTTAAGATCCAGGAAAGAGTAAGCGTTATTTTCTTTGGTAGTCCCGCTTCCGTCCACGAAACCGACTTTTTCCCACATTCCACTGTCAATCCTGCGTTCAACTTCAAATCCCTGGTTGTTGGTTTCATCCGAAGTTAGCCAATCCAGTTTGACACCGCTATCCTGTTTTTTAGCCGTAAAACGAATAAGGGTTACCGGCATCGGGTTGGTATATTCCAGGCTTACTTCCCCGGAATTGGGTGAATTGTATTTTACAACCCAGTGCTCCGGCAGGCCTGTTACCGAGCTGAATGTCCCTGACAATGCGGTTCCGTCTAAAATTGTAACTACATCTCCATCATGGGGAACCGGAAAATTGAAAGTGAGTGCCAGTGTACCACCCAAAGTCGCTGTTCCATTCACGACGATCTGGTCGTAAGCCGTACCAGCCACACCGGTTCCGTTCACTTCCATGGCCAGGATGCTATTACTGAAATTTACACCGGCATTAAAGGCGAGTACCCCTGGCGAATAACCCGGCGAAAGGATGCCTCCATTGTTGGTAAAATGCGTAGGGCTGATTACACCAGTACCTGACAATGTCCCGGATACGTCATTGCTTATAGTGCCCGCCGCTGAATTGACTAAAAAGGGCGCCGCATCCGCAATTTTAAGAGAGAGCGACGCGCTGTTTGCGAAAGTGCCTGAAAAATTATACAACGCTGCCTGCGTCGCGTTGTCGATATTCACCGTCCCCGAACTATTGCTGAATGTTCCCTCATTTCTAATTCCATAGCTTCCGGTGCTTGTGGTGAGACCAATTTTGAGCAGCCCATTATTTACAACCGTTCCCTGGTTTAACAAACCTTGAACATCCCCACCATTAATAGATAAAATGCCTGAACCCCCTATTGTCAAAACAGCACCATTTTGTACGGTGACTGACTTTGCCACAGCATCAAGTGGGTTGATGATGGGGTCGGTAGCCACATGTGCGATGGTCACATCATCGGTTCCCGTAGGCACTAGTGAGTTTTGCCAATTGGATGGATTATTCCATTCCGCATCGGAGAAGCCCGTCCAGATCTGACCGGTCGCCGTAATTGCGGCAGGACCTGAGGGAATTACGAAACTACCACCATTCAGGTTTTGAACTACACCTGTGTTTTCAGTAATGTTGCTATTACCGGAAGCATTTTCGATGATTACGCCTCCATTGTAGAATTCTCCGGATGCATTGTTGTTTATGATGTTATCTGATGCAATATTGATGTAGGCAGTACTGGCGGTATTGTCAAAGTAACCACGGTTAAATATTGCATCACCGCCAATGTCTCCCACTGTACCGATATCAATTGATCCCTGATTGGTAAAAGACGCATTATTATAGAACCCATCCGAGACAGTTCGGCTAATCGAAATATGGCTGCCAGCTTCATTTAAAAAAACCGATTCATGGTCGCACCAAATACCCTTACCATTGTAAAGTCCAGGCAAAACTCCGCCAATGGTGATACTGGCCTTGTTAGTAAAGCTGCCCGAGCCCGTATTTGAAATTGCTGCACTGTTTGTTGAATTCTTGTTGGTTCGGTTAATGGAAATGACCCCACTTTCGTTTACAAAAGTGCTGGCGTCGTTGTCGATGCCGGCATAGCCAATATCCCCTGTATTTCCGACATTTATCGTGCCCTTATTCGTAAAAACGCCATCAAACATCCCAATACCGGTAAAAGCGACATTATTGATATTCAACGTTCCGTTATTTTCCACTGAGGCCGAATAAACGTCCAGCCCATGTGTTTGAGAATCAGCAATGGACAAGGTTCCGCCCACGGCTATGGTGAGAAATCCACCATAAGCTACGATAACAGCCTTCGCAACGGCTGCACCAGTGACAATGGGATTAACATTGGGTAGCGACACACCTTGGATCTCTACGACGTCGGACGCATCGGGCACACCAGCCGTCCAATTGCCTGCAGTGTTCCAATCGTTGCTGACGTCCCCTTGCCAGTAAGTATCTGCAAATGAAGTGTTGGCGAATACAATGATAAAAGTCAATACTAATAAATGTACTTTGACAGATGGTAGAAATGGCCTTAGACTGAATTGGCTTCTTTCGAATCCAGCCCTATTTTGTAGCTGATAATCAGTAGATAAGGTGTAGTGATGCATCATAATTTAGATCAAATAAGTGAATAATTCGACATGCCCAATGAAGCCATATGTCCGGAGTTACTGTTTCACAACGGGTGTCATTTAATCGCAATGGCCGCACTCGTCGGCCCAGCCAGAGGCAGCAACGAAGTGGAACTGAACCCGACTTGCTTGGCCCACCGGGTGAAATCAGCGAAGGTGTAGTCGAAGCCGGTGCCGGTTTCGATAAGCATATTCAGACTCATCATCAGGCCAAACACATTGGCTTTTCTGTCATCGTCAATGACGTTCTCAATGGCTATAAAAGCGCCTCCCTCGGGCAGAGCGGCATATGCACGCTTCATCAGGCTGAGTTTTTGCTGTTCATCCCAGTCATGCAAAATATTACCCATCGTTACTATATCGGCGGTCGGAAATGCATCATTAAAAAAATCGCCTGACACCGCCTTGACCCGGCTTGTTAAGCCGGCTTTTGTGATCGTTTTTTCCGCAATGGCGGTAACGGCAGGAAGGTCCACACTCACACAAGACATATGAGGCTGATGATTGGCCACCACCATGGAAAGCAAGCCGCTGGAACCACCGGCGTCTGTCAGGGTTTTGTATTTTGAAAAATCAAATTTTTGCGCAAAAGCCATAAATGCGCCAACCTGAATGCCGCTCATGGCGTTGACGAAGCCTTCCAGGAGCTCAGGGGATTTATAAATTGCGTCAAACAAATTTTCCCCATGTTTTGCTTCATTTTGGGGCTTGCCGGTTTTCAGCCCGTCTTCCAGCGTTCCCCAGAAACCGTAAAGTCTGTTGTTAAGCATTTTGAGCATTCCACCGACATAAGTTGGCTTTTTCAGGTCCAGAAACATGTCTGTATCGGGCGAGTTGGAGTAGGCGGCAGTTTCCAGGATGCCAGCGCGGTTTAAAAAACCAAGTCCGGTAAGTGTATCTAAAAAGTCGAAAACGTTCCGGTCACTGCAATGTAGGTTCAGGGTCTGTTTGAGCTCGCCGGCCGTCAACTGCTTTTTTTCGGCCAGCAAGGTGAAAAGGTCGAAGTCGACGGCTGTTAACAATATTTTGGATGCCCAAAAGCCGGTGCCCATTTGAAGAATGCCAGCGGGTGAGGGTTCGGTAGATTGGTTCGTTGTCATCGTTTTGAATGGAGGGAGTTGAGGTTACAAATGTGCCAAGTGCGAAACAGAGAAAGTGGCTCAGAATCCACGCAACAAACATATTGAAGCAGGTGGAGATGAGAGTGGACTATAATCCCAAAAAGGTGGACTATTGTTTCAGTCGCCGGAATTCGGTAGGAGAATGATCAAATTTTTCGGAAAACAACCGCGTGAAATACTTGGGATCCTCAAATCCGACTGCATACGCCACTTCGGAAATGGTCATCGCTGTGGTAGTGAGCAGGTGGCGCGCCTGGGTTAGGCGAAGAGCGCGGTCGTAGCGGGTGACGGACATTCCCGTGAGCGCGACCATCTTCCGGTGAAGCGAGGAGCGGCTCATGCCAACCTGCTGGCATATCGTCTCCATGGACGCCGGGCTGTTATCCCACTGAGCTTCCAGTGCTGACCGCAGCCTTTGCAAAAACAAATTCTCAAGAGACTCGTTTTCTTCGATTGGAAGCGCGCTTGGCTCCGCAGACTCCGAGACTTGCCGGCTGTAATACGCCCGTAGCCGGCGCCGGGATTGAAGCAGATTGCTCAGCACCACTTCCAACTCTTCCCGTTGGAATGGTTTGGTCAGATAGGCATCGGCGCCGCGGCGTATGCCGCTTATCCGGTCGCTGATCCCAGCCCTGGCCGTTAGCATGACGATGGGAATATGGCTTGTGGCAGGGTCGTTTTTCAGCGTATCACACAACTCATAACCATCTTTCAGTTGCATCATCACATCGGTTAGAATGATGTCCGGGATCTTTTCCAAAGCGGAATCTATACCTGTCTGGCCATTGTCCGCCCGAATGATATGGTAATCGCTGCGCATAGCAGAGACGATGTAAGCGGCCACGTCCTCGTTGTCTTCCACCAGCAAAAGTATAGGCTTCTCTTCGGCTGTTTCGTTTGTAGCCCCGGTCTCGTCCGGAATATCCCGTTTGCCTAAGGCCGGCCCAGCCGCTGGCAGTAAAACGAATGGGGCATGACGGGTCCTGCGGAAACTTACAACAAACTCCGCACCCTCGCCGGGTACGCTTCGAACCGCGAGTCTGCCCTGCATGAGAGAGACCAGCTCGCGCACGAGGGCCAGGCCTATGCCGGTCCCGCCCGTTTCGGAGGCAAGCTGGCCGGAAACCTGAAAAAAACGGTCGAAGATCAATGGCAACTTGTCGGTTTCGATACCCGGGCCCGTATTGCGGACATAGATTGAAATCCATTCGTTATCCGGTTGTTGCGCTGGTGAAACCGCCTCATAATACCCCTCGTTTTTTATTGTCGTAGTAGTTAGGCGGAGGTAAACATGGCCGCCATTAGGCGTGAATTTGATGGCATTTGTCAAAAGGTTTGATAAGATATCTTGTAGCTTGTCCTTGTCAAAATCTGCTTCCAGGTCCCGTTCATCGGATTGGAAATGCATATGAATGTCCTTACCTGAAGCCATTGTATCAAAAGATTCTGCCACATAACGAGCGAAGCGGACAAAATCGGCGCGAATCGGTTGCCAGCTCATCGCTCCGGATTCAAGTTTGGAAAGGTCCAGGATCTGGTTGATGAGCCGCAGCAAGCTGCTTCCATTCCGCTCGATCAGGTCGGCGACCCGGGGGCTCCGTTCTACGACCTCATCCGGTTTGTAGCGTTTCAGCTCGGATGTCATGCCCAAAATAACGGTCAGCGGCGTGCGGAACTCATGGGAGATGTTGGCGAAAAAGCGGGACTTGGCTTCATTGAGCTGTTGAAGCGATTTCGCCTGGCGCTCGATGACACCTTTATCCATCTCAATGCGGGCCGTGGCGTGCCTGATCTCCGATTCGAGCCGTAATTGTTCTTGCCGATGGTTCCAGATCCGCCATTTCAACCAACCCCAGATGCAGGCGACCAATAACAGCGCTGCTAATCCCAAAAACCAGATTTGCAGATAAAAAGGCCGCCTGACATCAACCCCAATGGCCAGTGTATTGGCCGACCATTGCCCGTTGGCCGCCTGCCCCTTAATCAGTAACTTGTATCTACCATAAGGCAGGTTACCCAGTCGTATCGACGATTCGATCTGCTGCGTCCAGGCATCGTCCAGCCCTTGTAACTGATAGGCATAAACGTTCTTCTCCGAATCTGTAAAATTCAGCATCGCAAATTCAACCACCGCAGTTTGCTCACCCGGCCGGATGATGATCTCGTGTGTTTTGGTAAGTTCCTCGGTTTTGTCGAGAAGTTGGCCCACTGCATTATCGAACTGGCGAAATGAAACCAGGCGCATTTGTAGCGGAGCCGGTAGGCTTTCGTTTTCGAAGTCGCGGGGATCGAAGGAAGTGATGCCATTTAGCCCTCCGAAATAAATCCTTCCGGTTTTGTCCTGAAAATGTGCGATGCGATTAAATTCGTCGTGGGTAATGCCATTCTGGGTAAAATAAGACCGGACTGTCAGGCGGATCGGGTCGAATTGCATGATACCGTGGTCGCTGCTGAGCCAGAGGCGACCTCTCTGGTCGGGGTATATCGCGTGAATATTGTGGTTTGACAGGCCTTCCGATCGCCGGAATTGCCGATATTGATTCCGTTGCCTGTCCCATCTAATCAGACCTGAATTAGCCGTTCCGAGCCAGTAAATACCTTTTTGATCCTGATAAAAATGCTCATAAACGTCAGCAGGTAAATAGAATTGCCCTTTTCCGCCGCTCCAATAACGTGCTGTGATGCCTTTGGCCGGATCAGCCGTATACAGACCGGTTCCCGAACAAATCCAGAATGTACCATTCCGGTCAGGGGCAATGTAGAGCACATGCGACTGCGCGAGCTCGGGAAACTGGTTATAGCGGGCAAATGATTCGAGCTGGCCGGTTTTTGAATCCGCCATCCATAACCCCAGACGCCCCCCTGCTATCCATCGATTGGCACCAAACGCATGGAGCGCCCATATTGTACTGTTATTGAGGAGTTGAAATGCTTTTTGCTTGCCGGTTTTACGGTCATAGTCAACCAATTGATTTGCCAATCCCAGCATCAGTCGCCCTGGTGGATGATCTGCAAGTGCGACCGTGGGTCCGTGATTCGGATCACTTAATAGTTTTTTTACCGATTCGCCATTTGTATTGCTGGTGTAGAGCCCAAATTTCTCAAGATTGGCATAAAGAGTATCCTTGCTAACCGTGATCCCGCGAATGGCCGCTGTTTTTTCGCCGGTGTAAGTAGCATTGTAAAACAACCGGCGAAAGTAATTGGGCACCACTTTAACCTGATACACGCCAAAACTAGTCCCCAGCCACATTGAGCCGTTTTGATCAACAAAAAAACTCCGGTTGACTACCGCTTCCCCCGTTAGCTGGTCCGCGATATCCAGAAGTATCGTGCCGGTTTTGTCCCGAAGATGAGTCCCATCCCATATTGCCCCGGTTTTATCAAAGACATGGCAAACTGGAAAGAGTGCATGTGACAAAACGGGTTGCTGTGCACGGGGAATTTCGTGCCGTTGACCTGATTCGTCAATTCTGTAAGCATTAACAAAGCCATCTGACAGATTTGTAGTCAGGTAACAAAATTCCGTACCGGCATTGCGTTGTCCCAAACAATTAGTAAAGAGGTCCTCTGAATGTTTGAACTCCCGAAGAATTCGCCCGTCAGCAGTAAGTTCAACGAATTGCTGTCCGTCGGCGATGGCCCAAACGGTATTGCGGGCGGTTATCTGTCTAATTGTTAGTTGTTTGAACCTCGAAAGACGGACATGCCTCAGACCTGATTTAGGGTGATAAGATGAAAGTATGGCCGGACGGAAATTTGCGAAAAATATAGTCCCGTCCATGCCGCCAAATAGGCGTTGCGGAAAATTCAAGTAGCTACCCGTGTGCTTTTCGCCGAATTTTTTCTCAAAAGGAATCGATATTCCCGTCAATGGGTTGAAGAGAGAAATCCGGGATTCTCCGTACGGTCCCATGAGCCACAGCATTCCGTCGGCGTCCTGCGCAATGGATTGTATATCGTCAAATACAAGTCCATTGCGGTCTTTGGTGAAATTGGTAAAAGTTTTTCCATCAAACCGGCTGAGCCCAAACTTGGTCCCAAACCACATAAAACCCTGCCGGTCCTGAAAAATAGCATTTACCTCCCGATGGGCAAGGCCGTTTTCAGGCCCATAATGCTTCACCCACGCGACATAAGGTTGGGCGGCATTCCGTTGGGCGGCACTCGGTTGGCCTTGTGCCATTGTGCACCACAAAATCAATACGCTTATAACGAGGGTTGCCGGTTTCACAGGATTTGAGTAAACCTATAAAACAGGAATTAGATCGGACCTACTTTCCTTGTTGTGTAGCTATACTTTGAGGCTAGTAAATTTTTGTGAAAAAAAAGGGTGCCTGTCGACACCCTTTTTTATGCTATTCTCTTTTGGAGGTTATTGCAGCGAAATCATCTTGGCGTTGGTGCTTTCGATATTGAGTTCTTTCACCAGCTTGCTCTTGTTGTGAAACAGCTCGAAGTAATAAGTACCATCGCCCAGTTCATCGAGGTTAAATACCCGGCGGTATTTGGAGTCTTTTTGATTGAAGACTTCCGAATAATAGAGCTTGCCGCCCTTGTCTTTCAAGATCACACGCAGCCTTTCGTTGGGATTTTTATTGACCGCAAGGGTTACTTTGTTCACACCGCCGGTTTTGTACAGTGCTGCATCAAAAGTTACTGCGCTGGCGTTTTCTTTTTCTTCGTGGTTTTTCTTTTTGTCTGTTGCAAATGAGGTAAGAGACAAAGAGAGCGCTACGGCGCAGATCAGGTTTGAAACAATGGAGATTTTCATGGCTATGTTTATTTAAAGATGTATCTGTACAAATGCACAGCTGTCTCTTTATAAAAAAAGGATGTGCCATGTCGGGATGTCCTTAATGCTGATCTGTCAATGTTAAATATAACTATTTGATTATTAGTTAATTGTATAATTTTAGAGATATTTTAGGCTTTTTCTGCCGATCTTTTGCAATGTTCGGTTCTGAACATTTTTATTTGAAAATGAACGCTTTAAAAGTTACAAATTTTCAATATAAAATTTTGGCTATTTGTAATGACCTGGGTTTCGGAACCCGCAATCCCGGAAAGCTACCTTCACAAACTTCCGGCATTTCGTCCCGGAACAGACACGTTCGTCCCATTTTTTTGACCTTATAGCTACCCAAAGCCACCTTTGGGGAAGCTATGGCACTGATCGATCTGGATAAAATAATTGTAAAAAGAACCATTCTGGGAATCCGCTGCACGGTATGCGGAGGAAACCTGGTTGTTTCTGAAAAGAAATCTGTCATCAGCAAGCTTGCCAGGTCAATTTCCCTTGGCACCGTCAGACCCGAAGACTATGCATGCGAAACCTGCAAAAAGCGGTACATACTGCTTTGATAGCTCTCTGCGTAATCGATCCGGTCCTGATGGGAGATAATGAATCGCAAACCGCTAAAACCTTTAATCATGCCTACCTACCTGGTTGAAATCCCTCATTCCGAGAAAGTGTCGGATTGTATGCACGTCATCAATGTGTTTCTGAGCTCAGGTTCACACATCATTTCCCAGGCGCACTGGGGATGCAAGGATGGTGTGCACAAAATGTGGTTTATCTACGATTTTGACAGCAAAGAGCAAGTTCTCCAATCCATTCCACCGCTCATGCGGCCTCAGGCACACATTGTCGAGCTGAACAAGTTCCGAGTCGAGGATGTGGCACAGTACGCCACGGAATGACCTCCTAAGCATATACTCAACGTTTGGAATGATCAAATCCAGCCTGAAAGGGCGGAAACAAACGCCAGGTCCGGAAACGGGCCTGGTTTCTTCCTGTAAAAAATTCAACGAAAATGAAACAAACTGTACTTGCTTCTAAATTCATATCAAAAGCAGTAATGCGACTGTTGCTGGCGCCGTTGCTGCTATTATCCGCGGAAGGCGCATGGGCACAAACAATCTGGAATGGCAATGTGGATTCGGATTGGGGCAAGCCAGCAAACTGGTCGGCGGGTGTGCCGGACGCCAACGCAAAGGTAACGATTCCTGACGCGGCCAATGATCCCGTCATTTCCGGAGTAGCCCTGGCCAATTCGGTACTTGTGGAAGCAGGAGGGGCGTTAACCATACAAGCGGCTGGAAATCTGACGATCAACGGCTCCGATGTATATACTACTCCGTTCAATACCACGGCCACACTTAACAACCTTGGAACCGTCATCAACAATGGCACACTAACCATCGGGTCGGTAGCGGGAGTCGGTGCTTATGGTATAGCCACTCAGGGTACTTTTACCAACAGCTCAACCGGTGTGATCCATATCGACCGCACAACCGACACGGGTTTGTATGTCGTCTCCGGAAGCTTTGCCAATAGCGGAGATCTTATCATTGGCAACAGCGAAACTGTGGGGTATCATGGTATCTGGAACGACGGGGCGTTTCTCAACAATGCAGACGGCGACATTCGTATCGACCGTTCGTCCCTGAGAGGATTGGTAACCAATACCAATAGCTTTCACACCAGCGGGGTAATTACGATCGGGGCAAACGCCGAGGTGGGGTCGAACGGAGTCGAAAACCGAGCTACCCTGAACGTCGATGCGTGCGGAAAGCTGCTTGTGCTGAGAGGGGGTTTTGTGAATGAGAGCGCTAAAAATGTGATCAATGCCGGATTAATTCAGATCAGTAATAGGCTGACAAACAGCGGTAGCTTCACAAATGGTGGTGTTCTGAAATACAGTGATTTGACCGGATCGGTAGATAACAATCACGTCATTGTCAAGAACGCGCCCACACCAATTTTTATTTACGGCGTAGGAGCATCAGGAAGCGTGAAAGGCATTTACAAGGACAGCGACGGCGCACTGTCGGCGGGTGTGTTCTCTTCTCCAAATAATTTTGTTCCCGACGCATCCCTACCTGTCGGTGCAAATACACTTTATGCCAAAGTAGCCATTGCAGTAGGTAATTGTGAATTTCTTGTGCCATTTACCTACGTTGTATTGCCACCTGAAACGGCAAACCAAACCACCTGGACCGGTGCGATAAGCGGGGCCTGGAACGAAGCCGGTAACTGGTCCAACGGTGTGCCGACGGCGGATTACACGGTGATTATTCCCAACATTTTCGGCAATGCCCCTCGCATTTCCGCCGCTACACAAGCGGTGGCTTATGCGGTTCATGTTCAGGAGGGCTCATCTTTGAATATTGATATAGACGGGAGCCTTACGATCAGCGGCTCAGCGCCATATACTACCCCTTTTAATCTGACTGCCGCGTTTTACAATGAAGGCGTGGTCAAGAACAGTGGTAATGTGATCATTGGAACGACAGAAACCGTCGGGTCTTATGGCATTTTTAACCTGGAACTATTTTCAAACAATGGAGGGACCATTCAAATCGATTATACCACGCAAACCGCGCTCCATAATGCTTCCGGTGCGTTTACAAACTCAGGAAACCTCATTTTGGGAAAAAAATCAAACATAGGCAGCTTTGGGATCTGGAACATTGCCGAGTTCTTCAATTCCGGGTCGGTAAGCATAGACCGGTCTTCCGGCAGTGCGATCGCCAACGAACGAGGCCCCGACGGCCTGTTTACCAATAACGGGGTTATAGCCATCGGTGGAGAAGCGTCCGTGGGAACCTATGGAATCGATAACCGTTCCAATTTCGACAGCAATGCCGGGGCGGAAATCAGAATTGACCGGACGACAGAAGCGGGCCTTTACAACGCCTACTATTTTAATAATGCAGGAAATATTACCATCGGCGAAAACGCGGCTGTTGGCGCTAATGCTGTCTACAATCAGGGAGAGATCACCAACACAGCCTGCGCAACGCTCCGATTGCCTCGCGGCAACTTCCTGATCGTATTTCCATATCGGGTTGAAAATGATGGATTGCTACTGATCACGAATTCGCTTGTCAACGGTGGGACGGTGACCAATAATGGGGTCCTGAATGTCGGGGACAACAGCTACGAGGTAAACGTTTTTAATAATTCGGTTTTCGTTCAAAATGAGGTATTGCCAATTTTTCGGTACGGCAGCTCATTTTCGGGGACGGTAGACGGTATTTTCAAGGATCAGGAGGCGACGCAATCCGCCGGAACTTTTACCGCGCCGAACACTTTCGTACCGGAGGTAATTAACAACACAGTTCTGACACTATATGCCAAAGTAACGCTGAATTCGGGCACTTGCAGTTACATAGTGCCGTTTCGACTTCCGGCGGCTGCCCCGGCTATCAATATCAAAGGCAAAGATGTCATTATTAAAAACGGAGATCTTATTGCCGATCCAGCAGACGACACCTCGTTCGGCCTGTTATACCCCAGCGAAGGCACGTCAGTGCGCACCTATACCATTGAGAATGTGGGGCCTGCCGCGCTCAATCTGACAGGTACTCCCGCAGTAAGTCTCACAGGGTCGGGCGATTTTACGGTTACCGCTCAGCCGGCCACAACGGTGCCGCCAGGCGGAAATACTACTTTTCAAATCACTTTTGATCCAAGTTCGACAGGTCACAAAGAGGCAATCGTGAGTGTCGCAAGCAACGATTCTTATAAAAACCCCTACACTTTCGGAGTAGCGGGAGACGGAGCTGACGGCTGCCCTGGGCAGACAACAAGCGGTCAGATCGTTTGGACCGGCGCTGCGGGAACCGACTGGCAGGATCGCTGTAACTGGTCGCCAGCTGCCGTCCCTCAGGAAATCAATGACATCGTGATCCCGGCCACTGCTAATCAGCCGATGATCCCTGCCGGCTATGCTGCGAGGGTTAAAACCTTGGAGGTCCAAAGCGGCGCGACGCTGACGATCGATGCCCTTGGTAGTCTTACCGTAAGGAGCTCGAAAATGGTCGCTGGCTCTGAAACGGCACTTTACAATGCTGGCACAATTCAAAACAACGGGCAGCTTACATTGCTGGATGCGGCCGGCTCGGCGACTTATGCTCTGTCAAATGCCGGAACATTTGTAAATACTTCATGCGCAGAACTTTCAATATCAAAACCACTAAATAACACTTCGGCTTTTGAAAACAATGGGCTGATGACCGTCACAACGGCATCTGCACATATCAACACCGGCACCTTCACCAACAATGGGATCATCGTGTATCCACTGGGAAGCTCCATTCCGGCCGTAACTAACAATGAAATCGTCGTCGTGCCAGGCTCGGTAGCATCGTGTGAAACATTAAGTCCGGCCTTCAACTTAAACGGGGCGGCAGCTTTTACGATCGCTGGTGTTTTTAAGGACGCGTCCGGTTTGGTCAGTGCAGGTACCTACAACGCAGGCGCCGATACATTTACACCGGACGCCACCCTGGGGGAAGGCCTTCATGGATTGTTTATTAGAATTGAAGACGTGGCTAACAGCTGCGTCAGAACCGTTCCCTGGCAGTTAACCATAACAAAATGCTGTATCCCCCCTGTTTTCACTGCACCCACTGTAACACAGCCCGCTTATCCTGTCAGCACGGGGACGATCGTGGTCAACGTCACCGCTTCGGAACCCGTTGAATATAGCGTAGATAATGGCGGCAACTGGTCTGGCAACGCGACATTCGCTAATCTGTCAGCTGGCAATTATCGTCTCAAAGCAAGGATTACCGCGCTCCCGGCTTGCGAAAGCACTTATGCAAATAACCCCGTTGTGCTTACCGAGTTTACAACCGCTATGGATACCTGGACGGGTGCTATTTCGGACGACTGGAACCTGGCAGGGAACTGGCAGGATGGAACCGTTCCGACGACATCCGATGATGTGGCTATCCCTGATGTCGTTAATGATCCCGTCGTCCGGACGCAAACAGCTGGCTTGGCAAAATCTGTATTCGTGCAGGGCGGGGCTTCGCTTACAATTAATGCCGAAGCAACGCTGACGATCAATGGATTTGCATCCTACGCATCGTTGCAATCAGGCGCCGAGCCATTCAATTTTACAGCTGGACTCAATATTCTGGGAGCCGTGAATAACAGCGGAACTATCTCCATCGGTTCGTCGAGCGGGGTAGGGACTTATGGGATTGTTAATCAGGGTAATATGATTAATAAATCCGGCGGAAGCATCCAGGTTGACCGCTCGGAAGATACCGGCATTTATAATGCTGCCGGAAGTTTCAACAATGGAGCCGCGATTACCATCGGAGCTTCTGACAATATAGGTAACCATGGAATCTGGAACGACGCGGCATTCACCAACAACATCGGCGGGGTCATTAAAATCGATCGCTCTACGCTGAGGGCATTGATGAACAATGCGGATGGTCCGAAGTCTGTTTATGCGACTTTTAACAATGAAGGGGCGATAACGATAGGTAACAATGCTGCTACTGGGGCGAACGGAATTGAAAACCTGGCCGACTTCAACAATATCGGTACGGGCAATATCAGCATTGACCAAACGAGCGAGAATGGCCTTTACCACGCGTCTGGTAAATTCATTAATAGCGCCAACATTACTATTGGGGGTTCCGCAACTACCGGACTGAATGGCCTGGTGACCTGGGGCAATTTTACCAATAATGCCAACGGGAGCATTCAAATTTACAGGGTGTCAAATTTCGGGCTGCATAATGCCTCCGGTACCCTTCAAAATCATGGGAAAATCATCATCGGTGCAATGGTGGGCGCAGGAAGGACTGGCTTTCAAAATAATGGTACATTCAATAACACAGGCGCGGCAGAACTTCGTGTCGATCTCACATTGACGACTGCAATTCATCATCTTGAAGGGAACTTCAACAATGAAGCGCAGATCGTGATAGGCGCACTGGGCACTGTAGGCCGGTTTGGCATCACAACGGAAGCACCCTTCACTAATGCAGCCACCGGAACCATCCATATTGACAGAAGCGACGCATCACAAGGGCTCGGAATCTATCAAAACAAAGATGTTTTTGAGAATTTCGGAGATATTATAGTCGGGACAAATGCTGCGGGAGGAAAGACCAGTCTGCTCATCGACAAAAGTGCAACATTCAACAACAACGCTGGCGGTCTTCTAAAAGCCGATCATAACCGGACTTTGGGCGTGGAAGTCGCAGGAACCTTGAATAATGCAGGCAGCATCGTGATTGGATCGGTGGAGTTACAAGGGAATTATGGCTTGTTTAACAACGGCGGTGTGATCAACAATAACCTGGGTGCAAGTGGTGGCCGTGGTGAAATCCGGATCGACGGATCGAACGAAGTGGCATTTGAAAACTGGGGAAAGCTGGTCAATCATGCCGATTTATTCATTGGTTCGACATCATCGGTCGGTAAAGCTGGAATTGACAATCGGGGCAATATCGAAAACAATGCAGGCGCTGCGATCCATATTGACCAAAGTACTGTCAATGGCGTTGCAATCGTCACGGGGACGGTATCCAATGCCGGTTCTTTCGTGTTAGGTGCAAGCAGTGCCTTGGGTTCAAATGGAATTCTTAACAAAGCCGCTTTCAATAATCTGAATGGTGGTAAGATCCAGATAGACCGTTCCAGCCGAAGCGCGCTACAAAACCAGGCCAGTTTCACGAATGCAGGCGATATTACGATCGGTTCGATTGCCGCCGCAGGGGAAGTGGGTATAGAGACACATGCTATATTTAATAACAACACAGGCGGAGATATCCGGATCGATAATACGACGGACATTGCCTTGTCAACTCCCGCCGGGACGTTCACAAATGCGGCCGAAATCACCATAGGAGGCGTGACAAGTGTGGGCCGCTATGGCCTGGTAAACCGTGCCGCATTCAACAACAATGCGGGCGGCAGCATCCGGATAGATCGCGCTACCGACACCGGATTGTACGAATCTGCGGGCACATTCACTAACAATGCGGTCATCACGATCGGTGGCTCTGAGCAGGTAGGTGTTCATGGCATATTCAACGAGGCTACATTTGCGAATGCCGGGCAAGGCATCATTCACATCGACCGTAGTACCGCCGCCGGACTTCGTAATTTCAACGGCACCTTCACCAATGAGGCAGACATTGTCATCGGCTCCAAAGCCAGTGCCGGAACGTTTGGCATCCGCAATCAGGCCGCTTTTGCAAACAATGAGGGGGGAAACATCACGATTGATCGCGCGACTGAGGGGATTTTTGTTGAAGATAATACTTTTGCCAATGCAGGTACCGTCACGATTGGTGGCATTGAAGCGACGACAGCGCTGCTAACCCGTCAGGGAGCGGGCAGTTTCAGTAATAATGAAAAAGGTATTTTTAAAGCTGCCGGACAAATCGCGGCAGCCGGGTTCACGAATGCAGGAGGTACGCTGTCGCCAGGCTATTCTCCCGGCAAACTGACCTTCAATGAAAGCAAGGATTTCAGTAATAGCGTCATGGAAATCGAGATCAATGGCCCTGGCGCAGCCGGTGTGAATTACGATCAGATAGAAGTGTTGGGAACGGCGACATTGGGAGGCACATTGAAAGTGGCTGTCAACTATGCACCTGTGGACGGCGATGAAGTCATTATACTGAATGCGACTGCTGTCACCGGCCAGTTCAGTACGGTAACCGGGGCTACACGCTGGCGGATGGAATATGGGCCGGGAACTATCAGGATGGTTTATGACTCCACTTTGCCTGTTAACCTGGTTGAGTTCAATGCGGCCGCGGCAGGTCCTGTCGTTGAGCTGCAATGGCGTACAGCGTCGGAAACGGACAATGCCGGGTTCTACATCGAGCGTAGTGCAAATGCGGCCGATTGGCAGGACATCGGTTTCGTAAAAGGAAACGGGACCGCGGTGACCACTAAGGAATACCGCTTCGAGGATAATAACCCGATGCCAGGCATGAACTATTACCGCCTGAGACAAACAGACATTGATGGCAAAACGGAACACTCTCGCATCAGGGCCGTCAGATGGCTGACCTCCAATGCGCAGATCATCGTCTGGGCAGACATCGCCCGCCAGGGTCACATCGAAACAGAAGAGGCGATTAAACAGATAACGGTTTTTGATCTGTCGGGCAGGGTAGTAGCTGTTTCAACACAGAAAAGTTTCGATCTGTCCCACGTAGCAGCCGGAGTATTGGTGGTGCGCATTGATACCGGCAATGGAATTGTCACGCGAAAGCTGCTACTTTGGCAATAATCTTTGTTTTGATGCCAAAAAGAGTGCCTGATTAGCTAGTCAGGCACTCTTTTTGTTTTTTGGATTGGTATTTCCGGCTATGCTGCTGCACGGTCTAATTGATTTTTAGCCAGCCGGTGATGCTCATTCGGGGTTTATGGGTTACGAGGACTTCGTGTTCCAATTCACTGCTTTTGAAAAACACGCTCCTGCCATTGGTAGGTGCTATCTTGCGCATATTGCCGTTCTGGTGAATGCAGAGTTCGCCACCGTCACCTTCCTGCCAGTTAGCATTCAGGTACATGATCATGGAATACTGCCGACTTCCATTGTTGCGGAACTGGTCCAGGTGTTTTTTGTAAAAACTACCTTTTTCATACAAGGTATAGTGAAATTCATAACCGGTAATTCCTGTGTAGCACGTGCTGTTTAAGTGGCTGACGAACTGGTCCATCAAATCGAGAAACTCGTTTTCATAGGGATCATTATGGCTTCTGTCGAGCCAGTAAATCTTGTCACCTCTCACGGAAGCGTCTTTAACCGTAACTTTTTCGTTTCCGATCCCGGCCGAAATAAGTTGCTTTTCGGCATACAGCAATTTGAGATTGCTGATCAGATGTGAAGTCAGCACCTCACTTAAAAAGTTATCGGTGATGCCCACCTTGTCGTTAATATAACTGTCGATGAGCGTGTTAAAAGTTTCTTGCAAGGTCAAGGATTAAACGTGTTTAAAGGACATTGGCGATAGAGCGAAGGTAACATTTGCACATGACTGAATAAACCATGGTAAAATAATATTCTATATTTTTTCAATAAAATTTTTATTGTCAGAATTTTATTTTACTTTTGAATAATATTATAAAATAAAATTATGAATACAGGAACAGTAAAGTTTTTTAATGATACCAAAGGGTTTGGTTTCATCGCTCCGGAAAATGGCGGAGATGACATTTTTGTACACACTTCAGGACTTGTTGACGAGATTCGCGAAAACGACAGTGTATCTTACGAAGTTGAAAACGGAAGAAAAGGACTGAATGCAGTTAACGTAACACTTATCTGACAATCATATTCAAGCAAGTAACAAAAAATCCTCCTGAATAGGGAGGATTTTTTGTTTTATAGGGCCAGCTGCAATTAGTAGAAGAACTGTTCCAGTACGATCTGCCCGTCTTGCACCTCATAGACCATGATTTCGTCTATCTGTACCCGTCCATGCGGGCGCACCGTGACGTCCATCTCCCTTGCCACCGCAAAGTGATTTCCAGTGACGACCGGCTCAGTTGTATATCCCCGGTGAAAGGCCTCGATCCGGCCTACAAAATCTTCCGCTTTTTTTCTGACAGCCGCTTTGCCCTCCGCGTTTCCGAAGTAAGGTGAGTTGGAAGGGTCAATGCTCCTGACATTTTCAGCAAATAACTCATTGTGGATCTCAAACCATTTCTCCTGCTGCGCCAGTTCGTTGAATCTTGCTGCCGTTTCCTGGGTTGTCATCACCTTTTTTTCTGCTTGTATCATGGTTTTATTTTTTATGGTTAATTTCAGTAGGATTGATGGTGTCAAAAGTATTGCTCAAATATTAAATGAGCACGGTGCCAAATAGACTTTATTAAGGGCCTATTTGGACACGTCAGACGCAGATGCATGACGGTGCCGTACAAGTGAATCCACCGAAGACGCAGGGTTGGTATCCGTGGTTGTATGATGGGATTAATTCTTTGGCAGAAACCTTTTGGCCAAATCTTTAAAAATAGTGAAGTGAAAGGCAATGAATACAGCCCCGGTAATCGCAATTTTCACCAGTATAGACCATATGACGGTAATCGAACTTCCACTAAGGTCAAATAGGAACTGACTTGCGTAAAGCGACACGATCAGCACCACGCCCAATGTCCCATGTTGAATGATCGTTTTAACAAATACCAAAAAATCTTCCTTTAATAAGCGATCGATCAGTACATAATATACAATTACAAAGTTGAGAGCGTAGGCAACCGAAATGCAGAGGGCGGTTAATGTAAGCGATTTGAAAATTACAACCCCCAATACCGTGGCAGATATGGTAGTAATAGTACTGAAAATCCCCATCTTAAATAACATATCCGTGCGGCCGATCGCCTGAAAAATAGCACCACCGCTCGAATTGATCATTTGAACCCATATCGAAACACCAAAGATTTGTAACACGGTTGCAACTTCCATCCATCTTTCACCGAGCAACACGTAGACGAGCTCCCTGGATGCGAAAAAGACAAATATCGAGATTGGTACACCGAGCATGGCCAGGATATTGACTACTTTCAAATATTCCCTGAAGATCACATTGGGTTCATCCACAAACTTGGCGAGCACGGGGTGCAGCACGGGCGTGATCACGTGTGTGAGGTTGGCAACGGGGTACATCATCAGCTGATAGGACTGGTTATAGATACCAAGACTTTGGTTGCCCATGTATTTGCCGATCAGGATGTTATCAAGGTTTCGAGAGAAATAGTTAATAAAGTTGAATGCAAACTGAAAGAAAGAATATCTGGCGATCTTCCTAAACCCACCGAAACCCATTCCTTTCATTACTTCCATTTGTGAAAAGTATAAATACATTCCAAAGAGCATTGCATTCGTAACAATGGACCGCCATACGATCGAATAATAGCTATATCCTTTTTTGGCTAAATAAATAACCAAAAAGCCGGTGGCTACCCCGGCTGTGACTTCGATAAATCCAAGAAGCTTAAATGATTTTCGTTTGACCAGCAAACTCTTTGGAACGCCGGAAAGTGAACTGAAAAATATACTTACAGCAAGCAACTGACCTATGAGAATATAAATGTCGCTTTCGTAAAACCATGCGATGCCATAGGAAATCAAGTAAAATGCCAGGCCCAAAAAGACGCTCAGTATCGCACTGATTTTGAAAATATCGGAGATGTCTTTTTTGGTAAGGTCGCGGTTTTGTACGATCGACGTACCAATGCCAATGTCACCAAGAATGCCAAAAAAAGTGATAAAGACAGTTACTACGCCGACCGTTCCATATTCTTCGGGAGATAAAAAACGGGCCAATATCGAATTGACTATCAGCCCGATAAATATGTTGGAATACTTTGCTATAAATACAAAAAAAGTGCCTCTCTTGATCTCCTGTTCAACCTGCATGGCGTATCCAGATTATCAATGCGATTTGACGGCAATCCTTCCGGTATAATCTATTCTGTTCAGCAGGATGGCCTTGCCCTCGAAATATTCGTCCACCGCTTTCTTACATCCGTCCCAATGCCCGTAATCATCGATGATCAATACACCAGGGACTGCCAGAATCGGATAAAGATGTTTCAGTTCGTGGGCTGTGGATTCGTACCAGTCGGTGTCGAGCCGCAGCAGGGATATTCCATTTGCGGGGATTGTGGCGGGAATCGTATCTTCAACTTTGCCCTTTACATATTGGATTTTCTGAGCGGGGTATTTGGTCAGGGCCATGTTTTGCTGAACATCGGCCAGATTAGCAAGGCACCAAACGGATGTTTCTTTATTGTCGACGTTTTTCTTCAGAAGCTCCTCCGCATTTTCGCCGCGGAATGTCTTATCGTCTTCGGTAGGCTCGGACATGCCCTCGAATGTGTCGTATAAAAACAGCTGGCGGTTGGTGCTGCCGAGTCGCAAAAGGGTTAGGGCGATCATCATCGAGCTGCCGCCTCGCCACACGCCACATTCCACGAAATCGCCGGGGATATTGTTTTTCACTACATAGCCGACAGCGGTGTATAGAGAGTACATTCTCTCGATGGAAGTCATTGTAAATGGCTTGCATCGTTCATAAATACCAAGGAAAGTTTCGTCGTCTGTAAATTTTTCCACCGGCTTAATGCGGGAAATGTGTAGCCCAAAAGGCTTTAAAAGAATCGAATTTACCATATTAAATTAAGTTATGTATATAGGTCCGTCATTTCCACTAGACGCCGCTAGTATAGCAACATTTACCTTAAAAATAGCAATCCGGCGACATTTTTCGTGCATCCGGTGTGTTTGGGTTAACTATCGGAATAATATTGTATTAATCGAAAAACGATCCCCTCATTGAAGAAGGGATCGTTTTTGTTATTGAGCTATCAAGCCGATCAATTCCAGCCGCCCCCTAATGCCCGGTATATGTTTACCATGGCATTCATCTGGCGCATTTTAGTCTCGATCAGATCAAACTTTGATTCCAGTGCGTCGCGCTGGGTAAGCAGCACTTCCATATAGTCCGCACGGGCCGAAAGGAACAGCCGGTTCGAAATGGTGGTCGATTGGTTCAAAGCTTCCACTTCTTTTGTTTTCAGATCGAAGCTTTTTTCAAGGTTGCTGATATTCGATAGTTGATTTACAACTTCAATATAAGCATTTAGCACCGTACGCTGGTAGTTGTAAATGGCCTGGATCTGGCGTGCATTTGCATTTGCATAGCCAGCCCGGATCGCGTACCGGTTGATCACCGGGCCTGCAAGGTCGCCAATGAGCGATCCCATGATCGACTCAGGCACGCGGGCAAGGTAAATAGGGCTGAACGCCTGGAAACCAAGGCTGGCCGACAGTCCCAGTGACGGATAGAAATTCGCCCTGGCGACGGCCACGTCGATTTTGGCGGCGGCAAGGTCCAGTTCTGCCTGTTTGATATCCGGGCGGTTGGCAAGTAGCTGCGAGGGGATACCAGCCTGCACCACATTGGGAGCAAGGTTTTCGAAACCCTGGTTAGTCCGCTGCACGGGCTGCGGATAGCGTCCGACAAGGAAGTTGATCCTGTTCTCGGTTTCGATGATCTGCTGCTGGATGTTGTATTGAAGGCCCTGGGTTTTGAGTACCTGCGCTTCAAACCGGCGAACGGCCAGTTCGGTTACGCGGGTTGCCTCTTTTTCCATCTTGACAATCCTTAACGCATTGGTCTGGATATCGATGTTCTGACGGATGATCGCGAGCTCGTTATCCAGCGCGAGTAGTTCATAATACGAATTGGCGATTTCAGCAGCGATATTAGTCATCATGAAGTTTTTGCCTTCCATGGACGACAGATACCTAGTCGCAGCCGCCTTTTTCGCATTACGTAGCTTATGCCATATATCGACTTCCCACCGCGCTACCGCCGCGATGTTCACATCTGGCAGCGGATCGGGGGTTTCCCGTCCGGGCTTGATGTCCGTAGTAGCTTCGCTGGCACCAATGTTGGTGTAGCGGGCAGCTTTCTCGACACCGGCACCGCCCCTGAGGCCAACAAACGGAAGATATTCCCCCTTGCGGACAGCAATTTCGTTCTGCGCGACCTGGATTTCCTGCAAGGTGATATTCAGTTCCTGGTTGTTTTTGAAAGCCGTGTCGATCAGCGCGATCAGGTATGGATCTGTGAAGAACGACTTCCAGCTTACCTTACCGGTGTTGGTTGAGTCCTGTGAGCCGTTATAGCTCACAGGGACTACCTTGTTTTCCGTTTTCTGAACGAGTGCAGGTATGTTACAGGCTGTGTAAGTCAGCCCGATGAACGCAATCCCGGCCCAGTTCAATATTTTTTTATTTCGCATTGTCATTTTTGTCATCAGGGTGAGGGAAAGCATCTATAGCATGGACAAACTCTTCGCTCAGCGATCCGTCATCCTCATCTTTGATCAGTTTTTTACCGTCTGCCAGTTTAGCAAATATGTAATACAATCCGGGGATGATGATGACCCCGAAAATAGTCCCGAACAACATACCACCCAGGGCGGAAGCACCGATCGTACGGTTACCGATAGCTCCTGCACCCGTGGCGATGATCAACGGGATCAAACCGGCTACGAATGCGAACGAGGTCATCAGGATAGGACGGAAGCGGACCCTGGCGCCTTCGATGGCTGCATTCAGGATCGTTTCTCCCTCATGCCGTTTCTGCACCGCGAATTCGACGATCAGTACGGCGTTTTTACCCAACAACCCGACCAGCATGATAAGCCCGATCTGCGCATAGATATTGTTTTCAAGCCCCATCAATTTCAAAAGCAAGAACGAACCAAATACCCCGACAGGCAGTGAAAGCACCACTGCAAGAGGAATAATGAAACTTTCGTATTGGGCAGCCAGTACAAAATAGACGAAGGCCAGCACGATCAGGAACACATAAAGTGCTTCATTACCCCGGATCGATTCATCATAGGAAAGCCCTTCAAATGCGATGTCGTAACCTCTCGGCAACGTTTTCGCAGAAACTTCCCGTATCGCCTGAATGGCCTCGGCAGTGGTATACCCCTTGGCCGGAAGTCCCTGGATCGCCGCCGAATTATACAAATTGAAACGGGTGATCTCGTTGGGGCCCTGGCCTTTTTTAAGTTTCATGAATGCCGAGTAAGGCACCATTTCACCAGCATCATTTTTAACGAAAAGCTTTAAAAGATCGGTTGGAAGCCTTCTGTAACGCGGATCCGACTGCACATACACTTTAAAAAACTGGTTGAACTTGATAAACCCTTGTTCATAGGTACTACCGATCATGATGTTGAGGTTGTCCATCGCTTTTCCGATGGATACTCCTTTTTGCATGGCCAGCTTATTGTCTATTTCTAGTTCGTATTGCGGATAGTTGGCAGCAAAGAAGGTAAACAAGCCGGTTAGCTCTTTCCGTTTGCTCAGGTTTTCCATGAACTGTTTATTGATCTTGTCAAACTCACGGTAATCTGTGTCGGTTGTTTTATCAAGCAGACGCATAGAGAAACCGCCTGAGGTACCAAAGCCGGGAATCGCCGGCGGTTCAAAGAATTCTACCGTGGCGCCGAGGCCCTTAGATGCCTTTTCAAGCTCTTCCATGATCTCTTTTACGTTTTGATCGCGCTCGTGCCATGGTTTGAGGTTGATCAGACAGGTACCGGCATTGGAACCGCGACCCTCAGTCATAATCTCATAACCCGCCAGGGAAGATACCGATTCGATTCCCTTTACCTCTTCGCAGATCTTTTGAAGACGCTGAGAAACCTCGTTGGTTTTTTCCAAAGTTGAACCTGGGGGTGTCTGGATAATAGCGTAAATGGTACTCTGATCTTCATTCGGAATAAAGCCCGCTGGCAGGATCTGATTCTCATAAGCGATTCCCAAACAGAACACACCTAATATGATGAATGTGAGAACTCTCCTGCTCACGATCAACTTCAACAAGCTTACATAACGACCGGTAAGTTTATCAAAACCGCGGTTGAAACTGTCAAGCGCCTTTGTCAGCAGGTTTTTCTTCCGGGGATGTCCATGGTGGTTTTTCAACAGCATGGCGCATAACACGGGCGTAAGCGTAAGGGCGATGAGGGCCGAGATTACAATGGAACTGGCCATGGTGATCGAAAACTGGCGGTAAAAAGTACCAACAGGGCCCGACATGAAGGAAATCGGAAGGAATACCGACACCATTACGGCTGTGATGGCGATAATCGCCCCGCTGATCTCTCCAAGCACTTTTTTAACTGCGGCAAACGGTGATAGCTCCGGCTCTTCCTCCATCTTGGCATGGACGGCCTCGACTACCACAATCGCATCATCGACTACGATACCGATCGCGAGTACAAGGGCAAACAATGTAATCAGGTTAATGGAAAGTCCAAAAGCCTGAATCACAAAGAACGCGCCGATCAATGACACGGGAACCGCAAGGATCGGTATCAACGTGGAGCGCCAGTCGCCCAGGAAGATGAAAACGACGATAGCAACGAGAATAAACGCATCCCGCAAAGTGTGAAGTACCTGTTCGATGGACGCGTCCAGGAATTGGGAAACATCATAGCTGATCTTATAGTCCATGCCCGGAGGAAAGGAGGCCTTCATCACATCAAGCTTTTCTTTCACTTCCTTGATCACGTCGCTGGCATTACTGCCATAGTTTTGCCGCAACACGATCGCTGCCGACGGCTGACCGTCCAGGTTGGAATAGATATCGAAGAATTCACTTCCCAGCTCAACCTTGGCGATGTCTTTCAAATGAATGCTTTCACCTTCCGAATTGGCGCGGATGATAATATCTTCATATTCTTTCGGCTCGCTGTAACGCCCTTTATAGGTAAGCACATATTCCAGTGACTGGGCGGCTATACCGGAGCTTTGACCAATCCGGCCCGGGCGACCAATGATACTTTGCTCACCCAGAGCCTTCATTACTTCTTCCACCGAAATTTTGTAAGCCCGCATGCGGTCCGGATTCAACCAAACGCGCATGGCGTATCTGCGGCTACCTAGTATCTGCGCCCTTGCCACGCCTCTCGTCCGCTGGATTTCAGGGATCATTTTGACGGTAGCGTAATTAAATAGAAATTTCTCGTCAATGCTCTTGGTCTTCGAATAGAGGTTGACATACATTAGCATACTAGGCTGGATAGGGGTGATGATAACCCCTTCGCGTTGAACGAGTTCCGGAAGAAGGGGCATTACCTGGTCCACCCTTGTTTTTACGCGGATAACGGCATCGTTAGGGTCCGTGCCCGGTTCAAAAATGATCCTGAGCGTTGCTTCACCGGCACTGGTTGCATCGGTAGCAATGTACCGCATGTCCTGTACCCCGTTAATGGCCTGCTCCAATGTAATCAGTGTGGATTTGACTAAAACGTCGGCACTTGCACCGGGATAGGCGATGAATATATTGACAGTCGTAGGGGCAATATCGGGGAATTGGGAAATGGGCAATTTCTTGATAGCCAGTATTCCTATGAAGACTATCATGACCGATATTACGATAGCGAATACGGGTCTGCGTATGAATTGATTGAACATGTCTTTTTATTTTGGGAATACCGGATTATTCGGCATGCAGACTCAAATGAGAAATAACAGAATCGGGCTGAACGAGCTTGTAATGTATTTTTTCGTTCTCGCGAACTTGCCGAAGGCCTTCCAGCAGGATCTTATCATCCTTGCTGAGACCGGAGTTTACCACAAAAATGTGTGGAAGTTCGGCCGCCAGGGTGATTTCCCTCGACCGGATCACATTGTTTTTGTCCACCACATATACATACTTCTTGTCAAGTACTTCGAAGGTGGCTTTCTGTGGGATGATCAGGGCATTTTTAAATGGGACGGTGACCAGCACATTGCCAGTCTCACCATGCCGCAGTAATCCTTTCGGATTCGGGAAGGTGGCACGGAAAGCGATGTTACCGGTTTCGTTATTGAAATCCGCTTCAATGGTTTTGACTACGCCCGGGTAATCGAAGATTTTTTCATTGGCCATCTGAAGCTTTACTTTCAGCATGTTCCCGTTATCCTGAGTCGTTTTGTAATCCAGGTATTCGGCTTCCGGCACGTTGAAATAAACCCACATTTCGCTATTATCGGAGAGTGTGGTGAGCAGGTCGCCTTCATCCACAAGGCTACCTAACCGTACCTGGAAATGATCCATAATGCCATCGAAAGGAGCACGTATCTCGGTAAATCCAAGATGCGTTTGCGCGAGGCCCAGTTCCGCTTTGGCTTTGTCAAACTTGGCTTTTGCCAGTTTAAGCTCATTCTTTGACACTACATTACTATCGGCCAGTGACTTGGTATTTTGGTATTCTATTTCAGCAAAATTGGCCTCTGCCTGAGCCTTTTGGGCTTCTGCCTGGTAAACCATCGGCATGATCTGAAACATGAGCTGACCTTTTCTGATCATCTGGCCTTCGTCCACATAGATCTTCTGCAAGTAACCGCGTTCAAGCGCCCGCAGCTCGATGTGGCTGATGGCCCGGATCTGACTTACGTATTCCTTGTTGATGAGGGTGTCTTTTTGAAGGGGGCTCGTGACGAGGTATTTAAC
The DNA here is from genome assembly GCF_023667495.1 of Dyadobacter sp. MSC1_007. GTDB lineage: Bacteria > Bacteroidota > Bacteroidia > Cytophagales > Spirosomataceae > Dyadobacter. The sequence continues at coordinate 246,243 of NZ_JAMOZL010000011.1, read as the reverse complement.
CTCTTCTTCTTTCTCTTCGTGTTTGGATGCACAGCCGGTCTGGTACAGCAAAGCGCCCAGGCTCATGAGCATGAGGATTTTCTTCATGATTGTTCTAGTATTTAACACAATTTGGATATTCTGATAGTTTCTGTTCGTAGTAATTCAAGGCATGTCTGGGACTGTGTAGTATTGTATAATTTCAAGGTGTTAAAAGGTGGTATATTTTTAAATGGTTGATAATGAGTACGATTTTGTGCCCGCATATGGGAGTTGTCAAAAGTGAAAATTGTTCTTTTCATAGGAGCGAATCTTGAATTCGCTTACAAAAACCGCATGCGATCCTTAATAATGGGTTAAAAGCATGTTAAAAAGAGGTTAAAATGCTTCCGGAGCCTTTCGGAAGAGGCCAATACGCCGTACCGTTCAGGGCGAACGTTTCATTCCCATATAAATTAAATTCCGAAAAACTGCAACGATCTATGTTTTGACTAGTGTCCTGTGAATAGGAAGCATTTCAAAAACATATTATTAAATGCCAGATAAATATGATACCGGGTATTCTGAAAAAAGCCGTCCTTATGACCTTGGGTCCACCAGTGAAATATATCATATCCCAGATGGGAATTCACGATGAGGTTAATCATAAAATAAACTTTATTGAGCAGACAATTCAGGACATTTATCCAGACCAATTGATATTTAGTGAGGATACACTTCAAGAAATAGAACGTCTGAAACGCCTATTTGAATTACCCGCGAATTTGGATATGGGTATTTCAAAAAATGACATGATGGTGCGTCATTATATCAATCATGGTTTTGACGTAAAAGCGGCAGTAAGGGCCTATCTGGTGCGGGGATTAGGTTTAATGGATGTTGTTGAGAAGGTGGCCGAGCGGAAGTGGGGTAGGGCGTGGCCATTCAAAATAGGGCCTTTTCTGGATTTCGCATCAGGGTACGGGACATTGGAAAGGCACCTGGTCCATTACATTCCCGCGGATGATATTTACACTTCGGATATCAAAGAAATGGGTATTCGTTTTCAAACTGAAAAATTTAAAGTAAATGGAATATCATCTTCTTTCAGGCCAGAAGAATTTGAACCCGGTATTAAGTTTAAATTTATTTTCGTTGCATCGCTTTTTAGTCACCTTCCCGGGAATTTGTTCATCAAATGGCTAAAACAGCTTTGGAATAATCTGGATGATGAAGGAGTTTTAGTATTTACTGTCCATGACATTTCTTTAATTACATCGCAAACAGAGTTTTTCTATTCGCCGGTGAGTGAGGACAGTCACAGCGTCGTAAAGGACCGCCTGCTCAAACCCGAAAGCTACGGCACAGCCTATGTAAGCGAAGAATATCTCCGTAAATGTTTTGAAGAAATGGGCCTCACCGCCGCACATTACGCCCGTTACCGGAAATGCAGCGGCGGCTTGCAAGATGTGTATATAGTCAGCCGGGACATCGACCGTTTCGAGGGCATACGTTTCAACACCTACGATTCCGAACTCATTTGAAAACCGGTTATATTAGTGGCTTGGAAGCCATGTACCCGTTATCATTTGACAATGAACCATCTCTATTCGATAGTCCAAACGGTTTACCTGAAACGTATTGCCTGATCCCATGGAAAATTGGAAAGCGATCACGTTTCTTCTTGCCTCCGGGCAAGGGTTCATTCTAAGCCTTGCCTTAATCGTAAAGGGGCTGAAAGCACAGCGGGCCAGCCTGTTCCTGGGTTTGATAATCTATGTTTTCGCACAGGAAATGCTTAACGCCTGGGGCATTCAGGTTCGCTATCACAGCCAACCGACGTCCATTCCGTTTTGGAATTTTCAGAGCTACCTGCTTCTTCCACTCTCGCTTTGGTTTTTCGGGCAGCTGACGAGCGTTCCGGGTTACGTATTCAAAAGGAAATACGCGCTCGTTTTCGTGCCGGTAGTCATCGAATGCATGATCCGTTTTGGATGGCAGATGTATAGGCGCTATACACACGAGGAATTGCCTTCCCTGCTGGACAATCCGGTGTGGTTTTCGATCACCGAGATACTGCCGATCCTCGGAATGGTGGTCGTTTTGTCGATTTATGGTAGACAGCTTTTTGCCTTCCAATCTTCGATTCTTCGTCGGCAACCGTCGTTGACGTTCATGCAATACTTTCGAATTTACGGTCTGTTCATTTTTATGGCTGTGTTAACAGTCCTTTGGATCGCGGGGGTGATCTTTAAATGGCCTGTGTTTTCAGGCATTGAGGCCTTACTGACCGTATTATTGTTCGGAATGGGTTATATCGGCTATCTGGACGGTGCGTTTTTCATGTTGCCGGCAGTACCGGATTCCAAGGTTGCCGAAAAGCCAGATTTTAGCCAATTCGACGACGCGCTGCATTTAAAACGGCTGCGTACGGCCTTTCAAGACGATGCCCTCTACACGCAGTCAAAGCTTACGGTGGAGGATGTGGCAGGTGCGCTCCAGTTGCCTGCAAGGTATGTTTCTTACCTGATCAACACGCATTATGCGACCAACTTCAATGCTTTTGTCAACGCGTTCCGGGTAGAAGAAGTGATTAGGAAACTTGGCGACCCCAGGGAGCAGCACAAAACGGTGCTCGCGCTCGCTTTCGAAGCGGGTTTCAATTCCAAATCTACCTTCAACCAGGTGTTCAGACAACACACCGGAAAGTCGCCGTCGCAGTATTTATTGGTCAAAAGTAAAGTTTCGAGCTAGCGACAGGCGCCGTGGACCGCCGTGAGATGGCTGATTGTAGTCCGAAATCACGATTCCGGACGTGCGAAAATACGTTCCGAAGCGCATTGGGCGATGATAAGCTATTGTTTTGGGCATCAATCAACCGGTTTCACTTCTCAATTATGTACAAGCAACTTTTTCTTCTCATAGCTCTTGTGTGGCTACCATCGGCATTTTGTAATTCTGCGCGTCAGCATGTAAATTTTGCTACCGACAGCCGTTTTTCCGTAAAAATTAGTAAGAATGTCGAGTTGCTCGGATTCGTGTATTTCTTGGGCTACGAGGGTGCGCAGGCCCAAACGGAAGGCTATTCAACAAAAACCAAAGCCAGATATGCCTATGGATTAAATTTATACGAACATTACAAAGCGCACGCCAACAGCAAGCACCTTGCCATTGTGATAGGTTTCGCGCAAGATATCTGGTTGGACTATTTCATAAGCTTGCTAGTTCAGCTCGACGATTTTCCAAATGCTAAACTTCACGATGGGATTAACAAATCTTACTATTTGCGATTTTCTGCCAGTAAGGACCCAAAAGAAGCTAAAAGGAACGTTACAACCTTCATCGATGCGATGAATGCGCTTTACCGGGAAGTCGATTTTGGCCAGTACTTCAAACAAAATCAGGACAAATACGACAGTGCGCTTAATCAGGTAAAAGCTGGTCTGCCGGACAGCCTGTTTCTCCCTGCGATGGAAAAATTTTATCAGAGGCGTTTCGATAGCTATAACCTGGTACCGAGCCTCACCATTCCGCCTGGGATGGGCTTTGGAGTAAGTCACAGCAACGATGCTTTCCATGTATTTGGGGCATTCGCTCCGCCAGTACATAATAAGCTGTCGGGATGGGACATGGGCTTCGGCGACAAAAAGCACCTGCTCGAATTGAGCACGCACGAGTTTGGGCATTCGTTCGTCAACCCCGTAGTTGACGCATTCGCTCCGGAACCGATTATCTCAACCGAGGTCCTTTTCGATCCGATCCGCGAGGTAATGTCAAATCAGGGATACACGGTCTGGAAAGCATGCGTGTATGAGCACTTTGTGAGGGCAGGGGAGGTTGTAATAGCGCAAATTCTTGGCCGTCAGGCAGATGCAGATCGCCTTCGGGCCGCCTATATGCAGGACCGGAAATTCATTTACCTGCCCGTCCTGCTTCCAGAGCTCGAATCCTATAATCGTCATCGAAATAGCACATACAGCGAAGCGGCAGCTGAGGCAATGCAGCGGCTGGTAGAAACGGCATCAAAGCGCTGAATAGGGGATTATTCTTCGTCCCGACGAGCGGAGTTCAGCTTACCTCGGGGCGAAGACTTGTCGCCCGACTTTACGCGCCGTTCCAATTTCTTAATGTCCTCTTCGGCTGGGAGGTTTTCAGGTTTGATGCCACTTTTTTCGAGAAGTGCGCGGATGTCGCTGTTATTCTTCACATGCTCGTCAGCTATTGGTGTTTCACCGTGGAGGCTATTTTTACTGACGTTGAAGTTTGTGATTTCGGCAGCGAGTTGTTTTGCGGAAATAGTAATCGTTGGCAGAAAATCGGCAAGCGGACGGTTTTCGACGATACCCAATTTACGTTTCATAGCACTGGTGTTATAACCTCCAAACAGGGCGCTGTCACCTTTGCTTCGAATATTTGCAAAGCCTTTATTGTCGACACCTCTTTCAAAAATGTTCTTGGATAACTGCGTTTCTGTTACGGCGAGCTTTTCCCTCGCTTGCAGGCGCTCCATAAGCCGGATGTGTTCTTCCAACAGCTCCTGCTTACGGGTCTGAATGGCGAAGTAGCTTTGCGCGAAAGCAATGGCTTCTTTCTTTGGATCGCCATTTTGCGTTATAAGGTAGCAAGCGTAGCGGGTGAGCATAATATCATGCTGGCTTCGAGTCGCTCCCTTGCCCACTTCGATCATTTTGTTGACGTCAACAAAATGATCTGAGACGCTCTCAGAGCTGTTTTTGCAACTTTCTTTGGCTTTTTCAACTGTGTTCAAGAAGTTTCGCCAATCGGTATAACCCAGCAACAATTGTAATTCCCTTGCCAGCCAGTACTCGACTCCGTCCTGCTCGTACGCCGATTCTTCGAAAGTCCTGCTTAGTTGGGTAATGATCTGTATTTCCATAGTGTGGCTGGTTTACTTTTTCTACATATTTGATTTTTCCAAAGATAGAAGGTTTGGAAGCAACGAGAAGAACCGCAGGAAAGCTTTCCCCTGCCATTCATCTATTATCATGGCAGTTAGTCTACAAAATTTGGTGATCATGGCACACAGAACTTGCTTTGTACCGAGGCCGGAATGCAAAAGCCGAAGCCAAAACTTATTCGTTAACTCTAAACAAAAAAGGCCATGAAAACTTTCCTTGCGATGTTGTTTTTCAATCTGTTCAGTTTTGTAAGTGTAGACGGCTATTTTTCCGGGAATCATAGGCTGAGCCAGCAGGAAGCGGTTCTTATCCTTGGAGAGCCGTGCTATTTGAAAACAGACTACGATTCACTGTCCAAAGGCGTACAAAAATATCAAAGCACTTACTACGCGACCTCTGGCAACGACGCCACAAAGCCCATCGGGCTGTATTACATGTTTGAGCGCTACGAAAATGAAGCCGAGGCCAGGAAGACATTCGAAGGATTCAAAACCGGCAACCAGGCGCTTACCGGTTTTGAAATGCTGAACAATATGGGTGATCAGGCTTTCTTCCATACCGACGGAAAAAACTTCCATCTGATCATTGCCCGGAAGGGAACCAAAATGATCAGGATCAAAGTCAATACAATAACCCCTAAAACGTCAGTGGTAGAGATGAAAAAAATAGTGGGCGAAATGATCACCCGTGTTTGAAGCTGCTCAAATAGCAGCCTCCATGTAAATCGTATCCTCTAACGGGTTGAAGTAATATGCCGGAATCGGCGCAAAGCCGAAGGATTCATAAAGCTTCTGCGCCCTGGTCATGCTGCTCAGTGTGTCCAGGCGCATTTTGCTGTAACCCAGCTCTTTTGCAGCCGTTAGCGCGCGGTCCAAAAGCTCTTTTCCAATGTTAAGGCCCCTGCATTCCGGACGAACATACATCCGTTTAAGTTCGGCCGTAGCGTCGTCGAACCGCCTCACCCCGACGCAACCAACGGGAACGCCGCTTTTATAAACGACCAGCAGCGCGCCTGTCGGTTTATCGTAAAGTTTGCGGACATTTTCGAGCTCTTGAGAAAAATTCTGGAAGCAAAGGTCAACATTAAGGGAAGCGGCATACTCGTTAAATAACTCCTTGGCTTCTTCAAATTCCTGGTCTGTTGATGCGGTCTTGTAAATGATTTCTGTGTTCATAATGCGGTTTTTGTTTTTGAAGAGGTGTGAATGGCTACCACCGATCCTCGCGGATTTCCGATGCGATCCGGGCGTTTACATTCACCTTTGCATTTTGAAACAAAAAGATGGTGGTTCCGAATTCCCTGGCTAAGCGGTTTGTTATCGAGTCGGCTACATAACCAGTAGCGAAGAGAGGCCTGGTTTCCTCCATTTCAAGCTCTTTTTCACTATATTCTTTTACCCTGATCAAATGCTTGTACTTCTTGCTGAGGTCAAACCAGTTGATATAATCTGCATTAAAGGTAACTGCCGTGATATTCTGTTTTGAGTAATAATTAATTGCTCCCGCCTGACCGTAATTGTCGCATAGGATCAGCGTGTTACCTGGTTCCGGGAGACGGGCGTACACTGCATCGACCTTCGAGGCCAGTTCTTTCCAACCCAGCATATCGGCAAAATCCTGTGGTAACTGATGGTCTTTTCCGTCTTCCCATCGTAACATTCCGAGCTTTTGGTAACGTGCTGGATTTGCTGCGATTTCTTCCGGTGTTTTGTTTGGGAAAACGACGCCGAGCATGGGAATGAACACAATGACAGGCAACGCAGCGAAAGCACCGCGCAACCATTTTGAATGCACTTTTGCAGTAATGAAAACGGCGCCAAACGCCAGGTAAACCGGGTATAGACCGATCGCATAATATCCTTTCGCCCTGAAAAAGATAAATGCGGCGACCGTAAAAACAAATGCCCAGAAGAATAAACGGTACTCCATAAGTGGCCGGTAAGACAGCAAAGCATATAGCGCGACAAAGATTACGGGCAAAGAGCCGAGGAAAAACAAAAGCTGCTCTTTTAAAAAATCGGCCCGGTTGACATGCACAAGTTGTGTTTCGGCCAATAATTTCATGTGGTGTATCACGGGGAAGCCGTTCTGATATTGCCAGAGCAGATTAGGTGAGATGAGCAGCAAGCCGGTTAGCAGCGCGAGAAAGACATGGCGATTCACCAATAACTTGCGCTGATCAGTCAGTAAAACGGCTGGTAACAACCCGAAAAGCAGAAAAGCAATATTGTACTTATTCAGGAAACCTACCGCGAACACAACCGCGAATGCATACAGCCATTTTATGTTTTTTGTACCGATGTATTTAATGAGCAGGAAATAAAGCGTCGTCCAGCACAAAACGTCCATTGAGTTCGGTTGGAAAAGCTGGTTGAGCCGTAAAAGCACGGAAAAGGTAGCGCAAGTAGCAGCCAGAATGCATGCAAAAAGACTTCCCTGCAACGCCTCGACGGTTTTCCAAACCACCAGGATCGTCAGCGCGCCAAACAATGCAGGAAAGAACCGGATCCAAAATACCGAGTTGCCCAGTGCTTTGATGAGCAACGCGACCCAGGAAGTTACGGGTGGAACCGACAAATATCCCCACGCAAGATGATTCGCCTGATCGAGATGCAGGTATTCGTCGCGCTGGAGATCGTAATCAGGGATGATCAGGAAATATTGTAAAACGAATTTCAGGGAGATAAACCCAAGAAGGATAGCATTACGTTGCGACATGGCGGGCCGATTTTAAAGACGAAGAATTACTCCGGCCGTTTCTACCTCCATTCCCGAAAAATTAAATGAGCAAACAGTGCCACGGTCAGTTATTAATTTCCTGTCTATTAAAAGGTAAAAGATCATTTATCGAACTAAACCAGGCCTGTCATGAAAAAAACTGTATACCTGCTCGTTTTGTTTGCCGCCATCCTTTTTGCGTCCAGCACTTTTGCTCAGAATAAGAGGTTCAAACTAATTCAAAAGGATAAAAATATAGAGTTTGCCGAAGACGAAAGTCCTGTATCCCAGCTCAGGACCGCCGCACACGACATTGCCGTAACCGTCCTTCCGGACAGCGTCCGCCCTCAGAATGCTATCAACATTCACATCGTTTTCGGCCCCTCCGTTAACATCGATGCCGTAGGTAGCGTGGTGCTGGGTGTCAAACCTTCGTGTCACACGCCCACTTGCAACGAGCCATATATTACTTCCAGTTTTTTATCTTCCAAAATCATCAACAAGGCCACGCGCACCATCGATTTTACAATTGGTGGCCTTCTTCCGTACAAGGAATATGACTTATGGGGTGCGGTCTTCGGCCTGGACGGAGACCGGTGCACTGGTTCACAAATAGCATTAATCTACTTCAAAACAGCGCCCACGCCTGCCGATAAGCCGGAAAAAATGCTCATGGTAATCGATAAGGAATATGAGGGAAATGCCCAGCTGAATACAGTGTTGGATAGATATAAATCAGATGTCTCAGTGAACAAACCAATGTTGCAGATCGAAAAGTACTACATCGAAGGCACCAACATGCAAAGGGCGCAGCTCTATCAAAACATCAGACAGAAATTTAACAACGATAACCTTACCTACCTGTTTTTCCTGGGGGACAATGCGGCCATTACCGGCCAGTTCGTGAAGCTCAACAACGAAGGCGCTCCGGTAGCCACCTATTTTTCCACTACGTTCTCTTACTACACCCAGCCTATGTACAACACTTTGTCGTACAGCGCGTGGGACGATACATTTAAGATCTTCGATCGGGCCGACATTTGCGCGGTACCGCCCACGGAAGTCCGGCCGGACGTATACCAGCAGCAGAATGCGATGATTTCAATGGGAATGGTGATTCCGGATATCACTTTTAACATTAACCAGCAAATAGATTACCTGGTGGCCTATTTTAATAAAGTGCATGCATTCAGGGCGCGGGACATTGTTTTTGAAAGCAAAGTGCTGATCACCGATGCCTTTGTCAGCGAAGCCGGTGTGGTACAACAAGCAGAGGCTGGTGGATTATGGGCGGCAGAAGTGCTGCAATTTGGCAGGGCAAAAGATCCCGACTATTCCGGTGATGACGTTGTTTGGAAAAATGACTTCATGAACAAGCTCGGCACCAAATCCTACGAAATCTTCACGCTTACCCTGCACGGCACCTGGAACTACCATTCTTTTGGCATTTCCAATCAGGATATCACGAACCTTCCGGCACTTAATACCCGCCTGATTGACCTTTATTCGTGCTCGGTAGGTAAATTTCAGGGTAATAACTATCTGGCAGGCCAATACCTGGGTAAGGGTAATGTGATGAATGTGCACGCGTTTTGCGAGAACATCGGTATTTTCTCGGAAACCGGACAGAGCGGATTAAAACGGCTGTATGCACACGACGGCGTTTATCAGTATTTCACAAGGGGATTCAGCATCAGCGACTCCTACCGGTATGCGCAGTCGTACTCCGAAGCAGAGGTTATTTTAGGGGACCCGTTATTGAAGTTGCGCTCGGATGTGCCGCTGCCCGTGCGGCTGGAAAGCTTTGAGGCCCGCGCCCGCGAAACAGCGGCAGCGCTCACGTGGATGACTACCGAGGAGTTGAATAGCGACCGGTTCGAAATAGAACACAGCGAAAAAGGCAAGTCCTGGACAAAAATCGGGACGGTAAAAGCGAGAGGTAACGGCGAAGCCAGGCAGCAATACGAATTCGCACATGAGACCCCGTCTCCCGGGCAAAACCTGTACCGGCTCAAAGCAGTTGATCTGGATGGTTCTTTCGCCTATTCAAAGGTCAGGAGCGTTGTGTTTGCTAATGAAAACCTATTCTCTATTTACCCTAATCCGGCAGCTGATAGGCTGTTTATCAAGCAGATGGGGGCTTCGAAAGTGAAATCGGTGCGTATTTCTAATAGCTCCGGACAGCCAGTCCGCTACTTCGATTATATGTCCGGCGAAAGCATCCGGCTCACTGGCCTGACCGATGGCGCTTATGTAGTAAAGATCACAACAACGGATGGCAAGTCGGTGACCAGGAAAGTGCTGAAAGGCAGGTCAAACTGACTGTTAGCCAGATAAATTAGCAATCCGGGGGTATTCATCGAATACCCCCCTTTTGTTTTTCCTTGTTTTTGAAATGAAAGATTGTCATATTGAATCTAATGCTTAATTCGATAATTGAAATAAATCCGGTTTGATGAAGGCGCTGTACATCTGCATCATTTTGTTGATCTCAGCCGCACGTCCGGCATGGGGACAGTTCGAGAAAATCCAGGAACTGCAGAAAAGCCTTCCCGCGATCAGGGATAGTGCGCAGTATGTCGACGTGATTAACCGAATTTCGCTGCTGTTTTATGAACAAAATGCAGACAGCACGTTGCATTATGCGACTTTGGCAAGGCAGATAGCCCTGCGGCAAACCTATCCAAAGGGTGTAGCCGACGCTACAAACAACCTTGGTGTGGTATATGACATCAAAGGCAATATCCAGCTCGCATTGCGGTACTATAACGACGCGTATAATCAATACGTTTCGTTGGCCGACTCCTCCAATATCGTCCAGACCCTTATGAACATCGCGGCGGTGTACAGCATCAGCGGCAAGGACCAGAAAGCGGTTGTTAATTTCGATCAGGCATTATCGCTCGGAAACCGCATTGCCCATGATTCAATTACTGCGCTCGTCATTTATAATTATATCCTGACGTATCCCCAGAAATTCTCCGCCGATCAGAAAAGCGCCTATATAGAAAAGGCGAGCGGCATTGCTGTCAAATATAAAGACGTGCGATTGGCGCTTGCCATTGACCAGCTCAGGGCGGATAATATGATCGCTAATCAGGATCGGGAGAAGGGAATGAGGTTATTGGAGGCGACCATGCAAAAGGCACTGAATATGCAGCTCTACTATCTGAGTATGGACCTGCTGATTGAATTGGGCGACCACAATTTCAAGGATAATGAGGCAAAAGCGATCGCTTTTTATATGCAGGCTTTGCAAATAGCCGGAGAAAAGAACTACCGGATGTACGCCAGGGACATTTGCCGGAAACTATATCAGATCTATTCGGACAGGGGAGACGATTCCAACGCTTTTATTTATAGCAAGCGGCTGCTGGCCCTCAACGATGAGCAGCAGGAGATCGACCGCGTTTCCGGCATCGACTATATAGAATATGCCGTAAAAGACCAGCAGCTGATTTCTGCACAATTAAAATCGCAATACAACTCACAGATGTTATGGCTAGCCGTTGCGGTGTGTATTTTGACGATCCTGAGCATTATTTTTTTGTGGAGGAACGGGAGGCTTACCCGGAAGACAAACCAGGTGTTAACCATGCAATTCCGCCAGCTCGAATCCACCACCGAAGCCCTGGAAAAGAGTAATCACAACTTCGCAAGGTTGATTAAGGTGGTGGCACATGATCTGCGAAACCCCATTGGCGGCATCAATGCGCTTTCTTCGCTCATGCAGGAAGACGATATAACGGCCGATGAAGCCAGGGAATTCATCCAGCTTATTCATGAATCCAGCAACAGCTGTCTGAATCTGATCACCGATCTTCTGCAAACCGATTTTGAATTCAATGAAGCCGAATTGAAAAAGGAGCCGATCGATCTTGCTCCATTTTTGAAGCAAGCAGTCACACTGCTAACATTCAGGGCGAATGAAAAACAGCAGCAATTGACCCTGGACGATACCACAAATGCAACGCTCACTGCCGATCGCGACAAACTGCTGCGGGTGCTCAACAACCTGATTGTTAATGCGATCAAATTTACGCCGGATGGAGGCACAATCCGGGTTCAGGCCAAAGGAGTTGGCAGCGGCGTTGAGATATCGATCAAGGACAGCGGAGTGGGCATACCCAAAGAGTCTGCCGCAAGGTTATTCGACCCGTTTACGCCGTCCAAAAGGGAAGGTACGGCGGGTGAGCAAGCATTTGGATTGGGTTTATATATTTCAAAACAGATTGTGGAGGCACATGGCGGCAGGATATGGTTTGAGAGCGAAGAGGGGCGGGGAACAACGTTTTTCGTATACCTGCCTGAGGAGAAACCGTTGTTGTCCGGTCCCGTCAAAGCTATTGAAGATTGAAGCCTGCACCTCTAATCAGAAATCTGAATCGTAATACGAACTTAACAAACTGATAATAAATGCATAAACCCCGGAAAATGTGAAACGGTGTACTTTGTAGCAACCAAATCACATTAATTCCCAAGTTTATGTTCACCGTGAAACCTTTACTTTCTTCATCGGCCCTGGCTGGTCTGCTTGCGCTGGCCGCCTGCCAGGACCACAGAGCGCCGGACAGTCCGGATATCACACTCGAAAACCGTTCTGTAACACCTGTGCTTGCCAAGTTACTCCCTGGCGCAACCAATGGCCGTGTCGCCGGAACCAATGTGAAATTATATTCACTTCTCAGTAGCGACGACCAGCTTACACAATCCCCGGGCTTTATATTTGGCGGGTCCGCCGACGGCACAGGTCTTTTCCAGAATCCGGATGGTAACTACACGATCTTGGTTAACCACGAAGACAACTTCGCGGTATCCCGGATCACTCTCGACAAGGGTTTCAAGCCTGTAAAAGGGGAATATATCCTTAATTCGGATGGAGGAACGTGGAGGCTTTGCTCGGCAACCCTGGCCACGCCCATCGAGCACGGTTTTGGGCCTGTGTTCCTAACTTCCGGCGAAAGTGGCCAGGAATCGCGCACACATGCTCTGAATGTGGATTCGGACGTAAGCCAGGCCAATATTTCCCGCGAAGTGGCAGGGTTGGGAAGATGGAGCGCAGAAAATGCAGTTCCGTTGCCAAAAACAGCTTATCCCGGAAAGACAGTAATCCTTATTGGTGATGATGATTCAGATGTAAATGGCGGTCAGCTCGCTATGTATATGTCAGGCACCGTGGGGGACCTGGACAATGGCACACTCTACATGCTTAAACGCGCCGATAACAACCAACGCGAAATGGACATGAAGCCAGGATCGGTATACGATGTTGAGTTTGTTAAAATCGACGGACATAAGACCCTCACCGGTGCCCAGATCAATGCAAAAGTGAACGATCTGAAAGGAATCAAATTTGGAAGGGTAGAAGATGTGGATTATCGCAAAGGGGGCGGCGCGAATGGCCGCGAAGTGATTTTCGCCGTAACCGGTCAGAATAATACCGGGGCGAATGCAGATTATTCGCGTACCAAATATGGCCGTATTTACAATGTGATGCTCGATGCCAATGATCCGACCAAAGGCAAACTGGAAGTATTGCTCGATGGCGACGACCGCACTGGAATTGCTAAAACGTTCCAGAATCCTGATAACGTCTGCGTGACTTACAACTATGCGTACATCATGGAAGATCCCAATGGATATGGCGATGAGATGCACGATGGTTATGTATATCAATATAACCTCAAAACCAAACAATTGACCCCCGTGATCGAGATCGATCACCGCCGGAACGAAGCCGATGCTGCCAAATACAATGTGGGCGGCCCGTCAAAACTGGGATCATGGGAAAGCGGTGGTATGATCGACGTGTCCGATGTAACAGGCCGTCCCAATACATTCATGTTGGGCATTCAGGGGCATACATGGCGCGGTGCAAAATACAAAGGCGTAGACGGCGGGTCGGTCCGTAAATCGGAAGATCAGGCCAGTCAGCTAATTCTTATTGAAGGTCTGCCTCGTTAATTTTATAGTTTTCAGACTCCTGGCCGGAATTTTCGGGCCAGGAGTTTTCTTGTTTTACAAATTCCCCCTTTGCTGAATTCATGATAAGATTCGTGCGAAATCCTGACTCATTCCTATATCGCCACCGACGGTTGCTGTTTTTGTTATTTGTGGTGGTGGCAGTACCGCTGATTGTCTGTCTGGTTTGGTGGATTACCAGCCCGGGACCCCAACCCGGTAGCCAGGTAAAGCGGCTTTTTATGCAGGATATCACAGCACTGGACAGCGCTGTGAGCCAATTGCAAACCGATATCCGGCTCCATCGACCTGCCCAACGCATTCAGGCGTCTTTCCGGTCGGCCCGGCTCGCTTACAAGCGGGTAGAGTTTCTGTCTGCTTACTACAGTCCGGAAACGACCCGCGCCCTTAACGGGCCTAATATTCCTGATGTGGATGACGACCTTCGGGTGAACGAGCCGCAAGGTTTTCAGGTGCTGGAAGAAATGATTTTCCCTGAAATCAAAGCGGAAACCTATCCTGAAATCACACATACCGCTGCTGTGATCCGTGCCAATGTGCACCGCCTTCGTAAGATTTCAGAAACGAACGAGATTACCGACAGCCATATTTTCGACGCCATGCGACTTGAAGTCTTCCGGATTGTTTCGCAAGGTATCACCGGTTTCGACTCTCCTGTCGCATTCTATTCACTCCCCGAGGCAGCGGCCTCTTTAAAGGCAATACACCGCCATTTGGCACATTATACCTCCGAAGGCAACCATCCGCAGATAGCTGCACAGTTGGATACTGCTTTTCAATCTGCGATCAGTTACCTGAATCGTTCGGGAGATTTCAACGACTTCGACCGCCTCGAATTCATCAAACGATATGCAAACCCTTTGAGCAGCCAATTATTAGATGTCCAGAATGCGTTGGGAGTGCCCGTTTTTAATGAAAAAAGATTACTCTCGGTCTCTGCACGCACTCTTACCGATACGGGAGTTTTCAACGCAGATTATTTTATCAATTTCCAGGAACAGGCTATGACAGACGAGCGGATTGCGCTGGGCAGGAAGTTGTTTTTCAATCCGGTATTGTCCAACAATTCGGGACGGACCTGTGCTACTTGTCATCAGCCCGAAAAGGCGTTTACCGACGGGGAGAGCAAAAGTTTCGCAATCGGGTTCAACGGGGCGCGTATCTCCCGGAATGCACCGACATTGCTGAATGCTTCTTTTCAGGCCGTGCAGTTTGCCGATTCCCGCGTTAGTTTTTTGGAAGACCAGGCCAGCGATGTGATCCGTAACCCGCAGGAAATGCATGGATCGCTTCCCGATGCGGTGGAAAGTCTGCGCAACCAGGATGAATACAAAAAACTTTTCGAAGCTTCTTACAAAGACGGACTCACCGAGAACAACCTCAAAAACGCCATTGCAAGCTACATCCGCTCACTTTCATCCCTCGATTCGCGCCTGGATCGCTATTTCCGCAATTCGGATGCAACGTTGACATTGGAAGAAAAAAACGGTTTTAACCTCTTTATGGGCAAAGCCAAATGTGCAACCTGCCATTTCTTCCCGCTTTTTAATGGCACCGTGCCGCCCGCTTATCTGGAAACAGAGAGTGAAGTGCTCGGTACTCCGGCTACCGCGGAAGATAAAACCGTTGATCCGGATGTAGGAAAATACATGCTCACCAAACGCGAACCACATCGTTACGCATTCAAAACTCCAACCGTACGCCATGTGGCGCTCACAGCGCCCTACATGCATAATGGCGTTTTCCAAAGCCTGGAAGAGGTTATTGATTTTTACGATAGAGGAGGAGGCAATGGACTGGGCTTCAACCTGGAAAACCAGACCCTGCCATTTGACAAGCTGGACCTGGTTGATTCTGAAAAGAAGGCGCTTGTTGCTTTTATGAAAATCTTATAGTTCAATCGGCGTCTAGCTTGCTACAGTCCGTTGGCATCCATCGTCAATGTTTCGCTCATATAATCGAAAAATGGGCGCATGTTGCGGAACGTCTGGCTGGCTTCGAGAAGGAAGTTTTCATGCAGCACTTCCTCATCTGTAAACCTGCGAACAAGTAAATACTGCTTGAAGCGCAGCAGATCAATGGCCTCATGTGTGGCGTCGAAGCCTTTTGGAGCAGTTTTAAGCTGTTCACCTTCTAGTTTTCCGAATGTTTTTACAAAATCCGGTGCCGAAAGGATCCTTCGGATCGGCGCCGGGTCGAATGCAATCTCTTCGCGGATCCTTTTTAGATCTTGCGCCTCGGGTCCCCAGAACCCACCGGCGATCAGGCTGTTTCCTGGCTCGATGTGATAATAGTAGCCGCCCCGGCGTGCCTGCGTAGCCCTTTTGAAACCGCCGCCCCAGTTCGTTTTGTAGGGTGTTTTATCATTTGAAAATCTGGTGTCGCGGTAAATGCGTTGCAGACTTTCTTTCCCTGATCCAGTTTCTATCAGGTCGTGGGTGTTGAGCTCGCGCAGCAATGCGCCTGCGAAATCCTCCATCTTTTTGAGCTCTTCCAGATAGAGATGCTTGTTCGAGTTGAACCAGTCGCGGTCATTATTTTTACTTAATTTTCTTAAAAAAACCAGGCTGGACGGCTGGATTCGGGCTTCTCCTGATATTTTTTGTAAATCCATTTCGGTTACTGACATAAGGTTGTCACTGCGGCGCGATTTCTTTGTATCGTTCTTATTGTTCACAACAACTTGCAACCCTATGAAAACGTTCATCAGCAATGGCAGCGCCATCAGTTACAATATCTATGGGAACGGACCGATTTCCCTCCTTTTTGTTCACGGTTCTTTCATCGATCAGAGCTACTGGAAGGAACAGGTTTCTTTCTTCAAAGAAAAATACCAGGTGATCACTATGGATCTGGCCGGACACGGGCAGTCGGGTACAAATCGCGAAGAATGGACACTGGATCAAATGGCGGACGACATCGTCAATCTGATCAAAGAGCTGGATTTAAAACAAGTCATATTGATTGGCCATTCGCTGGGTGGAAATCTGGCACTGATAGCGGCAGCTCGGCATCCAGATCCAATTATCGGTTTTATTGCGGTGGATAATTTCAAAAACCTGGCGACGCCGCTTCCCGGCGAATATGAAAGTCAGGTAGCGGAAATCATCGAAAATTCGAAAAAAAATTACGCGCGCACCAATGAAGACTATGCGCGGATGGTTTTGCTCACACCGGAAACACCGCAATGGATCATGGACAAGGTTGTAGCCGCTTATCGAGATTCCTATGCGCCGATGGGCCAGCAGACTTTGCCCCAGTTCTTTAAGATGGACCGTAGCGAACGCGAATGCCTGCCGCTATTGAAACCCGTCATGAACCTGATCAACGTCAGTTATTATCCTACCAATAAAGCTGCGCTTGAAAAGCATGCTGTCAATGGATTTGGACTAATAGAAATTCCCGGAACCTGCCATTATCCTATGCTCGAATCGCCCAAAGCATTAAACGAAGCGCTGGATGAAGTAATCGATGGCATTCTGGATCAGCAATCCGTTAGTAGCCAGCAACATACGTTATGATTTTCTGAACACCTTTTTTTCTTAATACGTGCCGACGTTGTAACAATTTCTTTTCTGGGTCGTCTATGTAAATGTCAAGTGTAAATAAGACTACACAAAAAATAACAAACGGGCAGGTGGTTCACTTGTCCGTTTTTGTTTAACCTTTTTCCGGGCCGGAAGATGCCCATATCAGTTCGGGCATATCATTTATTTTCACGCCTTTGTACATTCTGATAAATCTGCGCTGCTCGGTGAAACCCTGTGTAGCGGCCCAGCGCATGGCGTCGTTATTAACGACAGGTATATCCATGTAAATGTTATTACCGGCCAATCCCGCGGATACGACGTGGCATATCTGAGCGCCGGCGACACTAGTCGATGCTGCGGCGGGCCCTATTTGCGTTGCATTGCGTCCTGCACGTGTGCCTGCATAGGCGATTACTTTTCCTTTTTCATTAGTCAGGTGTTCGAAAGGGGCTTGCTCGATGAGCATTCTCAGATAATCCGCGCGCTGTGTGGCCGTAACCTGCCGGTCCAGCTCCGCGATACGCGCGGTGGCTTCGTCTGGCGGAAACGCCCTGTTCATCATTCCCGGAAATGCGTTTTGTTCCGGGCAAATACCAGTGAACCTGACGAGCTCGTATTCCGGAACGAAGCCAAGTTTTGTATACAAGCCTTGTCCGAATGCGGTAGCGTCCAGCCGGATTGTCGCCATACCAAGACCTTCAAGATATTGCACTGCATGGCTGACGATCTGCTGCCCGATTCCCTGGTTGCGTGCGCGGCCAGCAACGAGCACCATCGCAACCCACGCCACATTCCCAAACCGGCAGGTTGTGGTAGTCGCGACGGGATGCCCATCCATTTCAGCCACAAAGCAACCTTCGGGATCCAGCTTCATCGCCCTTAGCCAGTCCTCGTCAAGTTGGTTCCAACCCGCTTCCTGCACCAGTTGCGAGCAAAACGGAAGATCATGGACAGTCATCCGGCGAATAGTAAGGGTGTTGTCAGGTTTGATAGTTTCCAATGCTTGGTGATTAGGTTTTCGAAATCCGGCGACTGTAATATTAAGGTAAAGGGGCATTCTGACAAAGAAAACATTACTTTCGGATCGGACATAGGTGAGCCGGAATTGTCCGTTTTTGAACAAAACATACTCCGCAAATCATTGATTATTAGAATATTAAATTTTGGAATAAAATTTGCATGGACGGCTTAAACCCAATAGAATCCATGCTAAAAAACTACCTCAAACTTGCATTCCGCAATCTTGTCAAAGACAAATTTTATAGTCTGATCAACATCCTCGGCCTCACGATTGGGGTTACCTGTGGGATGCTGCTGTTTTTGTATGTGGTGGATGAACTAAGCTATGACCGCTATCACACCAAAGCTTCACGGATTTACAGGATCGTATCCTACATCCGTGAACCCGACAAGATCAATAAGTGGGTAAGCACACAGCCGCCATTGGTTAAAACCCTGAAACAGGACTATCCTTTTGTAGAAAACTATGTCCGTTTCTTTTCAAATGGCCGGATGCTGTTCCGTCAGGGCGAGAGGCGGTTTTATGAGGAAGATATTTTCGCTGTCGATTCGACCGTTTTCGACGTTTTTACATATAAATTCATTGAAGGCGATCCCAAAGCGGCCCTGCACCAGCCTGGAAGTGTAGTGCTTACCAAACGCGTCGCGCAACGGTTTTTCGGTAAAGAGGCGGCATTAGGACAAGTTCTGCAAACCAATGACTCTACTTCGTTTAAGGTGACGGGCGTGATCGAGGATGTGCCTAAAAACTCTCATTTCACATTCAATGCGCTGGTTTCACTAAACCAAAACCAGCGTAATGCCGACGGATGGGGCGGTTTTTATATCAACAGCTATTTACTGCTTTCTGAAAACGCCGACCTGAAAAAGCTGGAAGCGGGTTTCCCGGGCCTATATGAAAAGTATATGTCCAGCATTTTCAAACGCATGGGCATTCACATTACCTACCAGATGCAGCCTTTGACGAGCATTCATTTGCATTCCAAATTTGACGGTGAGTCGAATGGCGATATTGGCTATGTGTATACTTTTAGCATCGTAGCATTCTTTATGTTGCTCATTGCCAGCATTAACTATATGAATCTGGCCACCGCGCAATCCGCCCGGCGGGCAAAGGAAGTAGGACTAAGGAAGGTAATGGGCTCACTGAAAGGCGCGTTGATCCGGCAGTTCCTCACCGAATCGATCCTGATTACGCTGGTTTCGCTGGTTGCAAGCCTTATCCTGGTAGCATTGCTTTTGCCGTTCTTCAATAATGTGTCGGGTAAGGCGATCAGCTATATGCAGCTGCTGAGCCCGGAATTCATCATCATTGCATTGTCGATTGTTGTATTTACCGGTCTTGTGAGCGGCAGTTATCCGGCCTTCTACCTTTCGGCCTTTGAACCGGCGCAGGTATTAAAAGGTACATTTAAGGCAAGAGGAGGCGGTTTTTTCAGAAAGGCATTGGTCGTCACCCAATTTTCGATTTCGCTGATTATGCTCATCTGCACGTGGATCGTTTATCAGCAGTTGAATTACATGCGCAACAAGGATATGGGCTATGATCGGGAGCAGGTCCTGACGATCGATTATCAGGGCGATCAGGCGAAAGACAGGTATAATGCATTCCGGAAAGAACTGCTCGACAACCCCAATATTCAAAGTGTGGCATCTGCTTCATCGCCGGTCAGCAACATCGGAGGCCGGGTGATCTTTACGGTCGAATCGAATGCAGGAATGAAAGAAATGGCCTTCAAACCTACGCTGATCGACCATGAGTATATTAAAACAATGGGAATGAAACTCGTGGCAGGGAGAGATTTCTCAAACGAACTTCCTAGCGATACAGCCAATAGTGTGCTGATCAACGAGGCTGCCATGAAACGGATGAACTGGAAGGAGCCGATCGGCAAAAAGATCATGTTGGGCTCGGTCCCGGCGGACGGCAAAAACCCACCGCCTACAACACAGGTAATCGGTGTCGTCAGGGACTTTCATCAGCAGTCGCTGTACAATCCAATCGAGCCGCTGATCATGATCTATCGCAGGGCCAACCCGGTTATTCATGTGAAAATCAAAACACAAAATACTTCTGAAACCCTGGCTTATATTGGTAAGAAATGGCAGCAAACTTATCCGGACCGTCTTTTTGAATACCGTTTTCTGGATCAGGACTTCCAAACCGCCTATCATGCCGACGAACTTCGCGGAAAGATTTGCACTACTTTCTCTGCACTTACGATTCTGATCGCCTGCCTGGGATTATTCGGCCTGGCTACATTTACAACCGAACAGCGGGTGAAGGAAATCGGTGTGAGAAAAGTTTTAGGCGGGTCAGCGTCGAGCGTTGTGTTGCTTTTATCCCGCGATTTCACGCGACTGGTGCTGTTTTCATTCCCTATCGCAATACCGATTGCCTGGTTTGCAATGGACCGCTGGCTACGTGGCTTCCCGTATAAGGCGGGCATAAGTGTCTGGATATTTGTAGCATCGTGCGTCGCAACCCTGCTCATTTGTTGGCTCACGGTCATCTACCAATCTCTGAAAGCGGCATTGGCAAATCCAGTCAAGTCGCTGCGTTCTGAATAGGGTAATGGTATTGCTATCAAATCATGAATAAATTTGGGAACCTTTCCAACCAAAACAGTGTGGTTTTGCGTCAGGGAACTGAATAAAAACCAAATATTAGTTCATGAAAAAGTTGATTATAACGTTCGCATTGCCATTCCTGTTTTTCTCGTGCGAGAGCAACAAGGACAATCTGGCGCCTGAGCTGGAAATGTTTGACTCCTTCAACGGAGGCAAGCGCGGCTGGACGGCAGGATTCTCAGATTACCCCGAGAAACGGGAAACCGACTGGAAACTGGAAGAGGGGATAGCGAATCTCCCCGCGCCGCTTGATACCAAAAGAAAGGGCTTCCGGATATCGGGAAACAACCACAGCGACGATCTGTTCATGTATTTCACCAAGAAGCTCTCCGGATTGAAACCCGGCCAGGAGTATGTGATTTCATTTGCGCTTGAATTTGCTTCCAATGCGCCGTCAGAGGGATGGGTAGGTGCAGGTGGTGGGCCTAATGCCGTTAGCATTGGTATCGGTGCTGTTGGTGTGGAACCCAAGAGCGTTGTAGATTCGGTGGATAAGCATTACCGCATGAACATCGATAAGATCGACCAGACAAATGACGGTAAGGACATGAAGGTGATCGGAGATATCGGTAATGGCACCGACAAGGTCGTGTACAAGCTCATGAAAAAGACCGGAGACTTCACGGGCAGGGCCGATGCCGAGGGTAACCTATGGCTGATATTCGGTTCGGATTCCGGCCATGAAGCCACTACGACGCTTTATTACACTTATGCTGATATTAAAGTTGTAGAAAAGGGTTTGATAAAATAAAAACAATAGCGGAGTCGCATGTGTTGCGACTCCGCTATTGTTTTTATTTTCTGACGTTCGTTAAAGCTTGACGATCTTCCGGGTGATTTTCCCTCCGGCTCCGGTGTAGATCAGGAAGTAATGCCCGGCCGGGAGCGTCTTCACATCTATCGTGCTTGCCCTTCCCGCTGCTGCTTTTATTATCTCGCGTCCTTTCGAATCGACGATCTGGATCGTACCGGCGTCTTTCAAATCTACATTCAATTCATGCATAACCGGATTGGGATAAGTGTTTACAAGGATTTCATCGGGTAAATGCGTAATCCGGCCAGGTAATTCGGGTATCGTAATGATTATTTTCTCTTCCTCTTCGGGCATTTCGGTTCGAGGCTCCTCCGAAACATCGCCTAACCGCCAGACTTGCAAACCTTTGGAATGCGTAAAAGCAGCCGCGAAGATTCCATCCTTGTAATGGAACATTCTTTGAAGGGAAACGCCCTCAGGCCCCTTGATGATTTCTGCGAAATGATGAATGGAGTCTTTTTCGAGCCGGGTAATTTCGAAGCCAGTGCCCCGTCCATAAGCCAGCAGGTAATTCGAGTTTCCTATCGAAAGAGGTTCTATATTGCTTTCAATGATATACTTTTCGGCCAATACACCATTTTCAGGGGCATAAATAGATGCTTTTTCGTACTCATACAGCTCACTGAACTTCAACAATGAACCTCCGAGGAGGGTAATGCGTCCTGGCTGACCGGGAAGCGACATACGCTGGCGCGTAGCGATGTTGTACACAAAATCGGCGGAACGGTCCTTGCCAGAACGGGTAAACACCAGCAGGTCGCTGTCCACGCTGGTGGCCAGGTTGAAACTGTCTTTCTCTGAAATACTAACCATTTCGCCTTTCAATGCATCGTAAAAATAGGAGGAGCGGATATTGGTGTCAGAGCCATCTTTAAGTTTTACTCCCTGAATGTAAAAGCCTGTTCTTGCAGGATAGGGAAGCAATGCATCGCCAGAGAGCTGAAATGCCTTTTTTTCATCATTGTGATAAATAGTAATATTCCCTGCGCCCGGCACAGCGAGAAATGGTCCGGATGCGACGGCGTCATTAAACAGTGAGTGCGTACCAAGAACTTTGCCTGAGCTCGCTCTCAGTACGTCGAAATTAGTGGTGCCGTCTCCGGTATTGCGATAAGCCAACAGATAACGGCCTTTGATCGCTAAACCATGGATTACCGCGGTGTGCACCTGTACTTTCCTGCCGAGCTCGTCGAGATAATACAGTGCAACTCCGGTGCCGTCAATATTTAAAACGCGGTAGTAGATCTTGTTTCCATATGTTTTGAAATCACTCGCATTGTCGTCGAGCAACCGTTTAAGCAGGCCATTTTCGATCTTGAATAGTTGGCGGTGAGACTTTTGGTTTGCCGTATAACTATGGGCAAGATATAGCGCTGCCGGGGTGGTCAGGATTTCGTAATTGCTGTTTTCAAATATTTGTAAATTAATGGTGTATACCTTTTTCGTGTCCGTTACGATCAGGGTGCGCTTGGTCGGTAAATAGTATTGGAACGCTGCAAGGGTTTTGCTGGCGCCTGCATCGACGGCTGAGGGAGTTACAGTAGTCGGCATATTGTACAGCTCGCGGCTGCCTTGCGCTGTGCCGTCGGTGACGAAAAACTTAATACTGCCCTCTGAATACGACCGGAAAATCATATTTTTCCCGATCCTGAGCATTTTAGAGTCCGCAAGATAAGTATCCGTATAACCATCATATTCCAGCAGCGGTTTTGTTGTGTTGCCATCGCTGGCCCACAACTGGCTCTTTTGCTCTCGGTTTGAATAGGTCCAGAGCAAAAGCTGGTCTTGAAAGGTCGTCTGATGAATGAAGGAAACTCCGGTAAATGTCGCCTTCAAGTCCACCAGGGGCGTTTTTTTATCCGATGAAAGCAAATATGCATTGTCGGTGAACTCGTAGGTGTTATTGTCAAGCTTTACACGAAGGTTCGGCTTGGCAAGTGTATCAATTTCGACAGGCGAGTTTTTTGCGATATCGTACAGACACTTCATGCCTCTGCTCCGTATTTCGAAAACCTCCCGGGATTGCTGCTGAATTTGTGAAATATAGCCTGTCACCTCATAAGGAAGTTTCGCTGAGAGGCGTTTGGTATTTTGCTTGAAGTCAAAGACGCTCAGATAGGAAGCATTTACTCCTTCAATGCCGTACATTGTGGTGAAAAACAGGAGATTGCCTTGTAAAGAAAAGCTCGAATACATGGGGCCGTCCAAACCTGTCGTCGGATTGCCGTGGTAAAGCGCGCTGGTTTCAATATCAGCTAGTTTTTCCCAGGAGTTGCCCGAAATCACTTTGTAGACTTGCAAAGTCAGCTTGCGATCTCCGCCATGGTCATTGATCAGAAACAAATTTCCAGAGCTATCGCGGAGCGTGGCAGGGACAGGGCCGGGCCCCCAGTTGTAGAATCTCGCGGCTTCCTTCCGGTTGGCGGCATTGGCAACGATCAGCACATTTTGGCGATGGTTTTCTTTGACTGAAAGATATTCGTAACCCTTGTAAATATCTACGCCTATCTCGTTGGGGACATCGCCTCTTTTCTGATAGATGAATGCCGGCTCCTTGTCAAAAACTTTCAATGCCCATGTACGTTGCACCGAATCGTACGGGGTATAAAAAAGCTTGTTATCGATTGCTTTGAATGCGGTTGCTGTTTCATCTAAAAATTCAGGCTTACCCGAATCGGTAAGCCATGCAAAAGATATTTGGTCATAGCTGTGCAAACCTTTACGGAAACTGATTAATAATCGGTCATTTACGACATTAATATAAATTGTGCTGTCCGAGCGTAATACCATGCTCGTTCCTTCGCTTGTTCCATTCGTTGTCCAAAGCTGGTTTGGCTCTGCTATAAAATATACATTCCCTTTATATTCAGTGAAATCGTTGACATAGCTGCTGTTGCTTCCGGGCGTAATGTCTTTTAAAATAGCAGTACTTTCGCGGCTTCCTTCAGAAACCCACAACTCGGTTCCATACTCAGGCGTAAACAATGTAAACAAAGCTTTTTTGCCTGTTTTAGCCTGGTAGGTTGCTGTGTTGGTACTTTGATTCTCTTCGTTCTTGAAATTGGTGATCTGTTTTTGCCCAAAACCGAAAACCGGTAAAAGCATCAGTAAACAGCAGAGGTAAAGGTTTTTCATCATAGCTTGTTATGAAGTATGTCAGGTTATGAATTGTAAGTTTGTAGTTGACAAGTTACAATTAATATTTTTAATAACTTCACGGTTTTCAGGGGAATAATTCCTTCAAAAGATGCTTCCGCTGCCTGCTTAGCAATACCTGGAAATTGCCTTCCATTAATAAATAACCGCCGTCTTCTTTTTTGTAGGAAATGATATGGTTTTTGTTGACCAAATAGGATTGATGCGTCCGCACAAGGCCGTAAGGTTCCAGAATACTTTCATAATCGGAAATAGGTTTGCTGACCGTAATTTTATCGCCGCCTATTAAATGAAAGGTGGTATAACTGTTGTCGGAACGGCAAAAAACAATATCGTCAATCAACACATAACGGATCTCGGAAGCTTCGGGGAGCGCTATCTTTTTCTGGCGGTGCGTCCGTATGTTATCGAAGGACTGAATCAGCATGGAGATCTGCGCCTGGTGATCGCGTTCCTTTTTCTTCTCGGATGCTTTTCCGACGGCCTCGGTCAGCTCGTGATTATCGAGCGGTTTGAGCAGGTAATCGGTTGCCGAAAATTTGATGGCTTGAATACCATAATGGTCGTAAGCCGTAGTGAAGATAATGCTGCCCGCATAGCCTTCGAGGCGTTTGAGTAAGTCAAAGCCGGTTTCGTTTTGCAAACGGATATCCAGAAAGAGAATATCCGTTTCCCTGGTGGCCAGGAAACGGTATGCTTCATCCACTGTCTGTGCATATCCCGCCACTTCGACTTGCGGACAATGTGTTTCCAGCGCCAGCCGCAGATTGTGCACAGCGTTGACTTCATCATCGACAATAAAACACCGGATAGGCCCTATGACAGCCATTTGGATAGGATGATTTGCGTGGAAGTCCCGGTTTTTGCTGATTGTGTTTCGATCGTGATCTGCATGGGCGACAGTTTTTGGTTGATGAGGTCGATTCTTTTCCTGATCAAGGAAAGGCCATGGCCGGCCGCATTTACCGCAGTGTCATAGCCAATGCCATTGTCCGAAACGGTAATGATCAGGTCGCGGTCGTTGCAGCGGATGCTGATCGTGAGCACCGGGTCCTGAATGTGCGTGGCGAAGCCATGCCGTATGCTGTTTTCGATAATAGGTTGAAGCAAAAGCGGCGGGAAATCGATTCCTGCGAGATTTTGGTTGCAGTTGTTTTCAAAAACATAGCGGAATGGCCTCCGTTTCTGTTCCAGGACAATGTATCTTTCTTCAATCTGAATATCTTCCAAAAGCGACACCAATTCCTTTTGTCCACTATCCATGATCGTGCGCATAAAAGTCGCCACCTCGGTGATGTATTGATTGGCAGCCTCGTTGTCATTCTGCCGGATCAGGCCCTGTACCGCATTGAGAGAATTGAACAAAAAATGTGGGTTGAGCTGACCGGTAAGCAATTGCAGCTGGTTTTCAATCTCGTTTTTCTTCCGGTCAATTTTGGCGAGCCGCCGGTTGTAAACTTTTTTCTGAACAATGAAGCCAACGCCGAATATGGTCGCGGTCGCTAACAACAGGGATAGCAATTTGATCCAGCGGGCAACACCAGGCACTTCCTTAACCCGGATCGTGACCTCATGTATGCTTTCGGGCTGGTGTTTGTAGCGCAGCAGGACCTTAATCAGTCGCCCGGAAGCCGGATTGTGCAGGTAAATGTAGGTGAAGCCGTTAGTGAATTTAGACAAACCGCTGGTAAGGCTTTTCCAGTCGTCGGGCCGATCACCGAATGCGTATTCAATGCCATTATTGCGTGGGTTAGTGCCAAAAAAGGCGTATTGTTCTGCGTTCGTGAAGCGAAGGAATGCAGAATTGCCGGCTTCCATTTCGAGGTAGTTACTTTGAGGGCCTTGGCCCATTCTTTGTTTGTTTACTTCTGTGTTCAATATCTCCTCGAAGCTTTTGGTGGAAGAGAACTGGATGAATTCAAAGTAATCGGGGACGCTCCGGACACGTGTTATCGTGAAACGGTAAACGTCCTTTAACGTGTGTTTGTTTCGAACCAGCACTGTGAGCGAGTCATGGAGACGAAGATCGAATTTGTCAGCGTGGTAATGTTCGACGGGAGTTATCTCAGCTTCTTTTTCGGGGTTGGAAACTCTTCCCAGCTCCGTATGTCCGAAAAAGAAGTCGGGGTCGGCTTTAAGACTTGTAATATCTTTCCAGTCGGTTTTGAGAGTAAGGTTGACGAGCGTTTTGTATTGCAGATCTTTGAAATCTAACTTTCGATTTTTGGGTGATTCGGGTAAAAGATCGAGGTTAGCATATGGGTAAAAATCAAGCGAAAATTGCCCCATCGAAACAAAGAATTTTGAATTTGGATCATACTGGTAATTTGCCATAAGCGAAGCGTCAGTATAAAGAAACTGATTATCATAGTTGGGAGTCAGAAAGGAAATCTGTCCGCTGTTAGCACCGAGGCGTCCTGCCATGGTAACAACACAGGAGTCGCATACCTTTCCATTTTTGATCTGTTTCATGACCAGCACGTTGGGGCGTTCACTATTATATTGCGCCAGGGTAAATGCAGGCAGAAGGAGCATTAATGCAAACAATGCAGTTTTTTTCATTTTATAGATTGTTCTGGTTCTCCTGCAAATTGGATAGGCATTCCAATATATGTCACCTTAAAACTGAATCCGGCAGACTTCACTTTGAATTTGGAGTAACCATGACGTCGCGGACATGGAATAGGGGAGGAAGGATGGAGGAAGGGGAGGAAGGGGACGAAAGGGACGAAGGAGGAAAGGAAAAGCATTTTCCATCCTCCTTTCCTCCCTTTTCCCTTTCCTCCCTTTTTCCCTTTCCTCCCTTTTTTAATCACCACTCAGCCGCGCTGCCATCTTCGTGTTTCCAGAGGGGATTTTTCCAGTTATGACCGGTTTCTGCCATTTTTCGGACGTGATCTTCGTTGATTTCAATGCCTAAACCGGGGCCGGATGGTATTTTTACAAACCCGTCATCATAATCGAAAACGGTTTGATCCGTCAGGTAATCCATCAGATCGCTACCCTGGTTGTAATGTATCCCAAGGCTTTGTTCCTGAATGAATGCATTATGGCAGGTAGCGTCTACTTGCAGGCAGGCCGCAAGGGCGATGGGCCCGAGTGGACAATGCGGTGCTGCAGCCACATCAAATGCCTCGGCCATCGAAAGTATTTTTTTGCATTCGGTAATGCCGCCCGCATGGGAAAGGTCGGGCTGGATAATGTCGGCGTAACCGTGCATAAGCAGGTCTTTGAAATGCCAGCGGCTGAACATCCGCTCGCCAGTTGCGATAGGGATAGAGGTATGCTGCGCAATTTCACGCAATGCTTCATTGTTTTCAGGGAGCACAGGTTCTTCGATGAACATCGGGCGAAACTGCTCTAATTCCTTGGCCAGCACTTTCGCCATCGGCTTGTGTAGCCTACCATGAAAATCCACTCCAATTTCCAATCCATAACCCACGGCTTCGCGAATGGATGCCACCCGTTTCAATGCCAGATCGATCTTGTCAAATGAGTCGACATATTGCATTTCATTGGTCGCATTCATCTTAATGGCCTTAAAACCGTTTTCCAAAGATAGTTTCGCTGCGCTGGCTACTTCGTCAGGGCGGTCGCCGCCAATCCAGGAGTATACTTTGATTTTGTCGCGGCATTTTCCGCCAAGCAGCTGATAAACAGGCGCATTAAAGAATTTGCCTTTGATATCCCACAATGCCTGATCTATTCCTGCGATCGCACTCATGAGGATCGGGCCGCCGCGGTAAAAACCGCCCCTGTACATCGTATTCCAGTGTCCTTCAATATCCAGTGGATCCTTTCCGATCAATGATTCCATCAATTCGTGGACCGCAGCTTTCACTGTCGCAGCCTTGCCCTCAATCACCGGTTCGCCCCATCCAACAATGCCTTCGTCGGTTTCAATTTTCAAAAACAGCCATCTTGGAGGTACCTGGAACAGTTCGTAGCTTCTGATTTTCATCCTTTATATCACGTTTACATTAAATAACCCAATTAATTGGCTATAAATGTAAGGGAGGCATTTCTATATTTTGGCAATTTGAGCTGCTGTTTCATGCTTTTAAATGTTTCCATTGGCCCTTCCGCCGCGAATGCATTCACCGCCCATGCCGGGATATATCCGCCGGGATCGGTATGTAAAGTATATTCGATCCGTACTTTGCCGGGCAGCGGCGTGAGTACCCACCGGCCTTTGGAATTGCTCACCCGAACGACGTTCTGCTTCAATGGAACCATGCCGGACACTACCGGGCCATCCACAGTTACAACCTTAGTGACAGGGTCCTGTGTTGTGCGAAGATGCGCTACAAAATCACGGTTATCCAACGGCCACGGCAGACTGATTTCCGAATGGTAATACAGATCAGAAGGCGTCACTTTCTTCACAAGCGTGCACGATTTGGTTTTATAAACCCATTGCGTGCCCGCCTCCACATCCAGCAGCAGCGCCACCATTTGGCTTAGCGATGCATCTACGACGCAATCGACCTTAATAGCCTTAATTTTAGATTCGGGTACAGCCTGTGAATAGATCTTGATCTGATCTTTGTTGGCAATCAGTTTCCAACCGCCCTGGGCGGAGGCATATATGACGTGCAGGGACACGATCATGGTAACAATAATCCGGTAAAGCATGTTTCTGTTGATGAGTTGTACATTTTGCGTCGAAGCGCATTAAAAGAACCCTCGGGAATGGCTTTAAATTCCCTTTTTAATGACTGCTTTTGTAGACAGTTATTTTCCGATTGTAGTAAATCCTACCGTCTGATAATTCAAGTGCAATTTGCAGGGATTCGCCCGACACTTTTTTGTACTTTTCCGAACGCTACAACACATCACTATTAGCCATGGATTTAGAGAGTTACCCTGTGAAATCTGTGAATGAAAAGTCATTCAAATTTTCAAGCGAAGGTAAGAATGGGGTTTTTGAACTGAGAGTTCTCTTTGATTTTCTTGGCATCAATCAGTACAATCTTGTATTCGGTGTCTGGGATCCGGTGCTCAAAAGAATTGAGGATAGTATAGAGCTTCGGAACGGCGATATGGACAAAATACTGTCGACGGTAGCGAAAGTGGCTATAAACTTTCTCTGGGATCACCCAAACGCGAACATTTTCGCAACTGGTCGGATTGTGCCTGGCAAACATGCGACGAGAACAAGGAAATATCAAATTTCCATTAACAAGCACCTTACGTACCTGATGGATTGTCATAATATTTATGGATTTACAGCGGAGAGAGATGCGACGGGTCACATTATCGGAACCTGGCCGTTTGGATGGTCTGGAAGCTGGGATAGATACAATCCGAATAACCGTTACGACGCATTCTTGCTAAATCTGAAATGATTAAGTAAATTTGATAACAAGCAAAAAAGATATGATAACCAGAGACATTAAAAAGACTATTGTATCAGCTGGCAAACAGCAAAAATCTGATTCCTTAGAAGCCAGGAAAGCAGAAAACGAAGCGTTTGTAAGCAAAACAGACGAAATGAGGATTTTTTTGACCAAAAACCCAGTCCCCAAGGAATTCCTGAAATAGAATCCCATCCTCCTTTCCTCCATCCTCCCTTCTTCCCTTTCCCAAACTCACATCGAAAACGCCACCCCCGTTTCCATAGCCCGCTCATATTTCAGTTTGTCAAAACGGTAGAGAAAAGGGGACTTGTTAGCTACGCCAACACGCTTTTCGTCGAGCTTTTCAAGAATATCGTAACTCATGAGCAGCTTTTGGAAATTGCGGCGATCGAACTGGCGGTCTAGAATGGTTTCGTAGAGGCGTTGCAGTTCCGGCATGGTGAATTTTTCCGGAAGCAGATTGTAACCTACGGGCTGGTTGCGGATATGCTGCCGAAGGGCGGTTAATGCACGTTCGATCATTTCATTGTGGTCAAAAAGCAATGCAGGGACGTCGGCCAGGTTCCACCACCTGCATTCGTCGGTAAACCAGTCGGGCGCCGGGGAAACCTGATCAAACTCGACCAGTGCAAAGTAGCCGATCGAAACCGTCCGGCGGAATATAATCCCTTCGAAAAACCCCTTTCCAAATGTAATTTCCAGTTTTTCCAGCAGCTCTGCCTCCGAGTAATGCGTATACCGGTTCACGGCACCAAAAGTATAATACTGTTGCAGAAAGATCTCGCCCAATCCGGTCCGTTCCATCAGGATACGGTTGGCAGCATCATTGGCGGATTCATCCAGCAGAATATGCCCGCCCGGCAGGCTCCACCCATCAGTACCTTTCCATTTGAGCAGGAGCACTTTCAGCTCTCCCGCATGAAAACCAAAGATCACACAGTCTATGGCAACCTCTTTTAATGTCTTCTCAAAATAATCCCTCAGGTTGTGCTCCATGGTAATTGTCTGACAATGAAGAAAAATTTCAATGCGTAAATTTTACACAAAGAAAATTTTCTTTATCATTGTATCGCTATTCGAATTAGGAAATTTCAATTTTTTATTAAAAATGTCATTTTCGGCTCAACATAATCTACTTTATGAACAAATCATTTACCTTGTTTTCGCTGCTGATCGCTTCCACGGTTGCCTTGGCGCAGGTGCCGGAGGAAAACCGGTTTCAGAAGGTCGTGCTCACCGAAAACCTCAACGAGCCGCTCGAACTTACTATACTGCCTGACGAGCGTGTGCTTTTCGTTGAGCGTCACGGAGCGGTGAAATTGTATGTCCCCGCGACTAAAAAGACGTCGGTGATCGCTACTATACCCGTCAGCACCAAGTATAGCGACGATTCGGAGGCCGAAGACGGACTGTTAGGCGCGAGTATCGATCCGAATTTTGCCAAAAACCATTGGGTGTATTTGTATTATTCCCCGGCTGGTGCAACGCCTGAAAACATCCTGGCCCGCTTTGAGCTGAAAGGCAATACACTCGATCTGAACTCGAAAAAAGTAATATTGCGCATTCCGGTGCAGCGTGATAATTGCTGTCACACCGGCGGTTCTATCGACTGGGACGCGCATGGTAACCTGTATTTGTCGACCGGCGACAACACAAGTCCGCGTGCTTCGGAGGGTTATGCGCCTATTGACGAGCGACCAGGAAAAGGGCCATTCGATGCGCAAAAATCGTCGTCCAATACGGCCGATCTTCGTGGAAAGGTGATAAGGATCCATCCCGAGGCCGACGGGAAATATACCATTCCGGAGGGTAACCTGTTCCCTAAAAATGCAGACGGAACCTACGACCCGAAAACCAGACCGGAGATTTACACCATGGGGCATCGCAATCCTTACCGTATTGCTGTGGACAAGAAAACGGGTTTTTTATATTGGGGTGATGTAGGTCCGGATGCAGGAAAGGATTCGACCGGACTTGGACCTGCCGCGGAAGATGAGTTTGGGCAGGCCAGAAAGGCGGGCAATTTTGGCTGGCCGTACTTCGTAGGGGATAATAAAGCCTATTGGGATTATGATTTTGAGACTAAAAAATCGGGGGAGAAATTCAATCCGGATAAGCCTGTTAACAACTCACCCAACAATACCGGGCTGAACGAGCTACCACCTGCACAGAAGGCATTCATCTGGTACACCGCTGCCGAAACGAAGCGATTCCCATCGCTTGGATCGGGCGGCAGGAGCGCGATGGCCGGGCCTGTCTATTATGTGGATGATTTCAAAAACGCGAAACGCCCATTCCCGGCTTATTACGACAAAAAAGTATTTCTCTACGAATGGATGCGCGACTGGATTATGGCCGTAACGGTGAGCCCGAAAGGGGATTACGTTAAAATGGAGCGCTTCCTGCCCAATCTGAAACTCGAACATCCGATCGACATGGCCTTCGGCCCGAATGGCGACCTGTATATTCTCGAATATGGCCAGGGCTGGTTCATGGGTAACCCTGAATCTAAACTCGTAAGGATAGAATATAACGGCGGTAACCGTAAACCCGCCGTGGCAGCTTCGGTCGACAAAAAAGCGGGCGCGGTGCCTTTCAAGGCGCAGTTTTCATCAGCAGGAACAGTTGATTTTGATAAAGATACCCTTCAATATCAGTGGAAAATCGTGCCTGTCGGAAGTGCCGCAGCAAGTGGCGCGCCGGTGATACTTACCGAGCCAAACCCGGCTTATGTATTCAAAAAGAAAGGTACTTATAAAGTCTCACTCACAGTAACCGATTCCAAGGGCCTGAAAGACACTCAAACGATGACCGTGCAGGCAGGTAATGAGCCGCCGCAGGTTTCGCTTGAACTAACGGGCGGAAACAGATCATTTTTCTTCCCCGAAAAGCCGATCCACTATAAAGTCAATGTAACGGATCAGGAAGACGGAAGCCTTGAAAAAAGCAGCATTCCAGCCTCCAAAGTGCGGATCACGGCAGCCTATCAGGACGCCGAAGACAAGCCAAAAGCGGATATGGGCGGTCACCAGGAAGCGCCGGTGACTTTTACAGCTGGCAAGACGCTCATCGAGAAAAGCGACTGCAAGGCCTGCCATTTCCAGGATAAAAAATCGATCGGGCCTGCATTTAAGGATGTTGCGGCCAAATATAAATCGGACAGCAAGGCCGTGGATTTGCTTTCTGACAAAATCATTAAAGGCGGTGCCGGTGTGTGGGGCGAAACGGCCATGTCGGCGCATCCGTCGATCGGGTTGCCGGAAGCCGGACAAATGGTGAAATACATTTTAAGCCTGGCTGACGAGAAGGCGGCACCTGTGCTATTGCAGCCTGCGGGCGAGGTTTTTGCCAAAATCCCGACCGGTGGCGATCCTAATAAAGGCGTTTTCAAATTTCTGGCAGCTTATACCGACAAAGGTGCGAATGGCATGCCCGCTCAGACCACCGAGCAAATGCTGGTACTGAAAAGCCCTACACTCATGTTTGGGAATGCCGACGATGCCTCCAAAAACCTGATGCGTTTCAAAATGGGTGAAAATAACCTGCTGATCGTCACCCAGGCCAATACGTATGCTTATTTCAAAGGCATCGATCTGACTGACATTACCGGCCTTGACCTGATCGTCGCAGCGCCGAAAGAGCAGCTCAATGCACAGGGAGGCATTGTGGAGATACACGACGGTGCGGCCGACGGTGCATTGCTGGGTAAAACCGAGTGGATCGCGCCTAATGACGACCCCAATGCATTTACTTCCAAAACACCGCCGAAGCCGTTCAAAGTGCCACTTTCCGGTCAGAGCGGGCTGCATGACCTGTATTTTGTTTTCAAAAACGATAATGCAAAAGGTGCGCTGTACGTGCCATTCTCCGTCACTTTTGTTTCCAAATGATATTCAATCCTAACTAATCTGTTCATGAACACTTCACGTCGCCAATTTCTAAGTCAGCTCGGGCTCGCCACCGCGGGCATCGGGCTGGCTTCTTTTGATGCACTGGCCGCCAGGCCGGCCGCCAAATTCACTTTTGACATTTCACTGGCCGAATTCTCGTTTGCCTCCGAGCTGTTCTCAGGCAAAATGGCCAACATGGATTTTCCTGCCCGTGCCAAAAACGATTACGGCATCACGATCCTGGAATATGTGTCAGGGTTTTTTAATAGCAAACACACCGACGCGGCTTATATGAAAGAGCTGAAACAGCGGTGCGACGATCTTGGGATGAAAAATCACCTCATTATGGTCGATGGTGAAAACCTGACAGCCCTGGACAATGCAGCCCGACAGAAAGCCGTCGAAGCGCATTATCCGTGGGTAGATGCTGCCAAGTTTCTGGGTTGCACGGCCATCCGCGTGAACCTGGGCGATGCGATGGCAATGCTTTCCGGGAAAAAAGAAGAAGGCACGCCCGACCAGCTGGCCACGGCAGCGGTGGATGGTTATGGGAAACTGCTGGAATATGCAGGTAAGGCAGGCATGAATGTGATCGTCGAAAACCATTTCGGCGTGTCAACCGACCCCGACTGGCTGGTAGGCGTTATGAAGCAGCTTAATGCGAAAAATAAAGGCTTGCTGCCCGATTTTGGCAATTTTTGCGCTGAGAGAAGCAAGCCGGAAACCCTGGATATTAAGGGCTTTATGGCTACCAAATGCGTGAAGGAGCATGATAAATACGAAGGCGTCAGAAAGATGATGCCTTATGCGAAAGGGATCAGCGCGAAGACGCACCAGTTTGACACGAACGGCAACGACCCGGACACTGATTTTATCAAAATTTTCAAGATTATCAAAGACTCGGGCTGGAACAATGGAATCGTCGGGATCGAATACGAAGGCGGTCTGATGCGTGATATGGGCGGTGATGCAACGAAACCGACCAATGATGAAGGTATCCGGCAAACAAAGGCGCTTCTGGAAAAAGTGCTGGTAGAACTGGGTTAAATATCGACCGCCTTATCAATTTGCCCTAAAATAATTGATAAGGCGGTATTTTTCATGCTAGCTGGTAAAATTGGCTATGCAGTTGACCGCCGGAAATGGCGCATTCATGAAGTAAAAGTTACAATTCACCCGGGTTGGTGTTTAGTATGGCGTGGCCTCTTGCCAGATTTGTATCCAAGTCAATTAGCCATTTTTAAACATTTAGCCAATCCATGAAAAACCAATTCGTTCCTGCAACCGCAAAATCACAACTTCTCCCTATCCCTGGCGCCGAGCCTGCCGGTGAAACTTTGAAAATGCACGCCATTACTGTTTACAAGTTCGGGAAGCCGTTGATCGTCAAGGCCAATGATATCACTTATCTGGAAGGCGTCGGAAATTATACCTTTGTATATACCCGCAATGAGAAACACCTGGTGTCCAAGTGCCTCAAAGAAGTGCAGGATGAGCTGAGCAGCGATTTTCTGCGCATTCACAAGTCGTATACCATTAATGCAAGACACATTGCCTCACGCTGGCCGGATTACATTCACCTTAACTGTGGCAAGGTAATCCCTATAGCCAGACGCCGAATCCGCGAAACGCATGAAATCCTGGGCCGCATGGCACTTTCCGCCTAGGTCAGTAAGCCCACTTCACATATGCCGAAGCCCACGTAAAACCGGCGCCAAACGCGGCAAAAATGAGGTTATCACCTTTTTTTAGCTGGTCTTCATAGTCCCAGAGACAAAGTGGAATGGTAGCTGCTGTGGTATTACCGTAGTATTGAATATTCATCATAACCTTGTCCATTCCGATACCCATCCGGTTGGCCGTCGCTTCGATAATGCGGCGGTTGGCCTGATGCGGGACAAGCCAGGCCACGTCTTCGTGGCTGAGGTGGTTCCTCTCCATGATCTCCGCGGAAACGTCGGCCATATTGCGCACCGCCGATTTGAAAACCTGCTGACCATCCTGATGCAGGAAATGCATTCGGTTATCGACCGTCTCATGGCTGGCCGGAAAGCGGCTTCCACCTCCTTTTTGGATTAGTTGGGCATATCCCTCACCATCCGCGCGGATCAGCGAATCGATCACCCCGTTTCCTTCTGTGTTGGGTTCCAAGAGCACGGCACCGGCACCGTCGCCAAACAGGATGCAGGTCCGGCGGTCGGTATAATCCATGACAGCCGACATTTTATCAGTCCCTACAATAACAACTTTTTTGTATTTGCCTGTTTCAATATACTGCGATCCCACTTCCAGCGCATATATAAAGCCGGAGCAAGCCGCATTAACATCGAAGCTTCCCACGCTGCGGATACCGGTCATATTGCAGATCAGGTTTGCGGTACTTGGAAAAATGAAGTCAGGGGTGATAGTTGCGCAGATCAGCAGGTCAATTTCTTCCGGCTTTATGCCTGTTTTGGCAAGCAGGCCTTTTACGGCTTCTGCGCCCATATGCGAGCTGCCCAATCCGGGCTCCTTCAATATGCGGCGCTCCTTGATGCCGGTCCTGCTGACAATCCATTCGTCGTTGGTATCAACGAGCGTCTCCAATTCGGCATTGGTGAGAACATAGTCGGGTACATACCCTTCGATGCCGGTGATGGAGGCTTTTACTTCTTTCATATTTAGTTTAATACAGATGAATTCGTGGTTTGGGCTGATTATGGCCCCAAACAACAAATATGCATCACTTAAGTGCTCATTTGGCAAGATCGGCATTCATTTTTTGTAAAGAATGCTAAATGCCTACTTGGCGCTGCTGATGCGGACCTCTACACGACGGTTCAACTTTCTGTTTGCTTCACTGTCGTTTGGCGCGATCGGAGATGTGCTACCAAAACCGCGCCCGCGGATCCTGTCGGCGGCTATTTGGCGGGATATCAGAAATTTTTTAACCTCGTCGACCCGGTCATAGGAGAGCAGCATATTCTTGTAATCGTCCCCCAGGTCGTCGGTATGGCCGGCTAGCTCCATTTTGCAGGTCTTGTTACGGGTCATAAAAGCGGCCAGGATTTCAAGCTCCTGTTCGGCAGCCGGAAGCAGGAAAGAAAGGCTTTGGGGGAAGTGCAGGACTGTCTTGAAATCCTCTTTAAGAGCAATATTGCTGACCTCTGAATCATCGGCAGGACGTCCGGATGTGGTGCCTGTGGAGTCTGTTTTTATTTTAGGAGCAAGATAAAAGACTTCTGTCGCATTCATTTTGCTCGCTGTGACCGATTCTGTCAGCATTTCGTACCGATCGGCGTAGATCGAGATAATGCTGGTGTCGTTCACGGGAATGATGAATTTGTAGACGCCATCTTCAAATTTCGGGGTGATCTGCTTTCCCGGCCTTTGGCTGACGACGATCATCGTTGCATTGACAGGCTTTAAAGTGTATTTGTCCAAAACTCTTACAGCAACCTTCGATCGCATGACCACCGTTTTAGAAGAATTCGCCAAAAGCACATCGTATTCTCTGGGTTGGGCGACGTTCTTTCCCGACAAGTTTCCGGTCAGATTTTGTCCGGAGCCCGAAAGAATGGTGAGCATTGAAAGCAGGGCCGTGAAGGAAAAAGTTTTCATCCGATGGTTTTTAGGTTTGAACTACAACTGAACTTCACCCGCATCCTTCCCGCCTTAATGCAACTATGCATTCATAATAGCAATGGATAAGTTATAACATTTATGGAAGTACTTCAACCGTTTCCTTATTCTTTTGCTTTAACAGCCTTGTTTTCATATCTGCTACCGTACGACTGCCCGGAAATATCATAGGATTGGCCGGTCGAAATGCCGATGGTCGACACTCCGAAGAACTTTTTCAGGTCGCTGGTACCAAAGATTGGTTTTCTGGGTAGATCAAAAGTTATTTTATGGCGAAACAGCTCGGGAAATTTCTCCTTAACTGTCAGTGGAAGCTTGTCCACCTCCAAATCGAAGGGAATATTGATGGTATACCACACAGCCACCGGCTTGCCGTTTTTCTGAGCAGGGACCCACCGCGGCATGCTTTGCACGACGCGTATTGCCTCGTCATCGAGTTCAGGTCCCGGTGTTTTGACTACTCTTGGCGTACTGATATTGCCTTCTTCGTCCAGCAGGAACGAAACCAGCACCTGGCCCTGCACACCGGCATCGGCGGCCTCGGCTGGATATTTCAGATTGTTTGCCAAATACTTGTTCAGTGCCTTGTAGCCGCCGGGAAAGTAGGGCCACCGGTCGAGACGAATTTCCGGGTCGGGGCTGTCGTCGCTATTTTGAGACAGATCTTTCTGGCGCCTGGTTGTCCAGAATGCCTTTTTGGACGCCGACGCCGTCTGAC
Source organism: Dyadobacter sp. MSC1_007 (assembly GCF_023667495.1). Lineage (GTDB taxonomy): Bacteria > Bacteroidota > Bacteroidia > Cytophagales > Spirosomataceae > Dyadobacter. The sequence continues at coordinate 207,926 of NZ_JAMOZL010000011.1, read as the reverse complement.
GGTTCAGAGGCTTCATTGTGACCCGGTAGTCATTTGTTGTTTTAGTAATCGGGAACTCCCTGATTTCGTAATCCTTATGTGTGAATGTCAGCGAGCCGTTAACAGGAGCACCGACAATCTCAAACCCGCCGGAGAGATTGGTGACGGTGCTAAGGCCCGACCCTGTAACGAAAACTGCAACATTACCTACCGGGCGGGAGCGCTCGTTGGTGACGGTTCCGCGAATGGTCATGGTGTCGGTTGCGGCTACGCTAAACTGCTTGCGGGTCGGGGATACGGATGTGTGTGATGGTGTCGCCAACGCAACGATTGCGCCCAGGCAGGGGAGGAACAGGAGTGGGTAGTTTTTCATTGATTACCAAAAAACATGATGCCTATTGAGTCTCACTCACTTATCAACGGACAAGTTTCGTGGCTATTGTAAGCAGAATGTTACATTCTCTGGCTTTTTAGGCAGTAGTTCGGTGGGCACGAACCGCGATCAAAACTACTCCTTATTCCGGAAGTCGGGAGTATGGAATATAGAAACCCGCAGCACATTGTTGCTGTTGAAACGGTTGCCTGAGGACAACTGCTGAAATTGATTCATGTAGCCGGCCTGTACTCCGAGATTCTCGGTGAACTGATAACCGAGCCCTGCAAACAGCCTGTTTTGGTCAAAAACGTTGTAGGTAATCTGCTTTCCCGCATTGACGAGTATTTCTTCACTCAATGCAAGAAATACAGTATTAGCTTCGATAAAGTCGCGGTTCAACGGGACTCTCAAAGTGATCTGATATCGGAACCGGAAAGCAAAATGGTAACCATCCTGCAATTGATCATTGGCGACTTTTCGGTTAAAGCGCTCTTCAATCCTGATCCCCTGCTGCGTTTGCAGTCTCTTCTGACGTGTTGTCCAGATCACCTGTTGCCATATACGGTTCTCTGGTCGTACGGTTCGGAGCCCGGGGGCCGGAAAGTTGCGGGCATAGGTGTAGCCAGCCATGACGCGCAGGTTTTCGTTTGGATAGTAGATAATGCCGGGCCTTATAATTTGCGTGGACCAGCGGTCCAGAAAGTCAACATGCCTCGCATGGAGGTCGAACCACAGGCCCCATTTATCGGAAAGCCTGGCCTGGGCCATATAGCCCGACCATACACCTTTGTATTTGTCGATCTGTTTTTGGCCGAATGATGGGAGTGTAAAATTAACCAGGAGCAGCAGGAGGGCGTGCTTTTTCATCAAAATTGTAAATCGTTACTTTTTAATCAGGTTTTTGCGGTAGTCAGACGGGTTTTGGCCGGTATGCGCCTTGAAAATCCTGTTGAAATGGCTTTGATCCGAAAAGCCGGTCAGATATGCGATCTCCGACAGGCTATGTTCAGGATTGGAAAGGAGATCGATTGCTTTCTCTATCCGGAGCTTGCGGATGTATTCACCAAACGAGAGATTACTGAAATACTTCGAGAACTCACGCGACACATAAGTAGGGTTGACTTGCAGCTCCTCGGCGATCTCTTTAAGGCTGAGACTGAGATTCGTGTCGATCTGGTCCTGGATAATGCCCTTTAATTCTTTGGCCCATTTCGGCGTCCTCGGGCGGCGGGTTGTTTTTTCGTCTAGATAGGCGTTGAAAACTTGCAACAACAGTTTTTCGGTAGGACTTTGTGTGTGTTTCTGTTTTTGTAAATGCTTTGCCCAGCTATAAAGAGCGTCGTAGATCAGCATTCCCTGTTGCAGCAGTTCCTGATCATTAGTGATATTGTGGGCGAGGCCAGCTGATATGGCCCAAAGCCCGGCCGACTGGCTTGCCAGTGAATGGTTATCGGTATCAGCCCCGCGGATAATGATCGCCATGTCATTCAATGCAGGGTCATCCAGGGCGTATTTTTCGAGAAAATAGTCAAATGTGCATTTGTCTTCGTAATGCGAGAATTCTGTTCCCGGCACGTCGAACGGAGTCGCACCTATTTCCTCGGCCATGGGCAAAACCTGGCTGTCGGGGACGTAGATAATCTCAGCTTCGGCGTCAATGAAGCGTTTGATAAGCCAGGGGCAAGCTATTCTGTCTATTTTGGGGCGTTCGCGGGTAATCCATTTCATCCGGCAAATTTCATTAATTAATGCTGAAATATCCTTGCTGGCAGCAATCATATTTGTTTGTGGGACTGAGGGGCAGTAACTTGTTGGCAGGCAACTCCCTATATTCTTATGGCATCATCTGAGCAGACAAGCCGGTTACAGTCCAAACTTGCCGGTATGAAACAACCAGCCCGTCTTCAGGGCCCGGAGATAGTATCGTGGCACAATGCTGCCGGTGCGGATATCTGGGCGATGTTGTGTGCTTCCATTTCAGGCGATTTAGGGGTAATCGATGAACTCGTCGCTAAAAATCCCGAGCTGCTCAACTGCTCGTACGAATATCTCACACCCATCTGGTTTGCCGTGAGGGAGAACCATGCTGGTCTGGTAAAATACTTTTTAGATAAAGGGGTGAGCCCGTTAGTCCATTTTTGCCAACCATTGGTAAGCCTTGCCAGGGATCGCGGCCATGAAGACCTTGCCGTTTTCCTGGAATCAAAACTTTGGGAATTGTACCGTATCGCTCCGGATGGGGAGAAATTACCGGCACTTATCCGGTCATTTGACATAGCAGGTGTAAAGGCGCTTTTATCGCACAACCCCGAGCTTATCGACGTTGCCGACGCGCGCGGAAGCAAGCCGGTTCATTGGGCCGTGTTGACCCGGCAGCTCGATCTCATTGCATACCTGCTGGAATTGGGGGTTGATATCAATGACCCAAGGGCGGATGGGGCAAGGCCGATCGACCTGACAAATGGGGATTATTATTATCGCAACTGGTACCGTGATCTGCCTCCAACCGGCCTTCAGAAACATGAGGTGGTGGTAGGTTATCTCAAAGCACGCGGAGCCGATTATGATTTGAGTATCGCATCCAAAGTAGGTGATTATGCCGGGGTTAGGCAGCTGCTCGACAGCGATCCCGCGCTCGTGAAGAAGATGCCAAAATATTCGGGTGCTTACTCAGGAACGCCCCTGCGAAATGCTGCTTCGGGCGGCTTTTATGAAATTGTCAAACTCCTGCTTGAACGCGGAGCCGATCCTAACCAGCCGGAACCGGGCATTGGCACAAGGGGCACCGCCCTGCACACGGCAATCAGTAAAAGACAGGGTGATATTGTCAAATTACTGCTCCGCAATGGCGCCGATCCGAATGCATTCGTGGAATCGTCGGGCAACTGCCTGTCGATCGCCAATGTGGTTGGAATGCCCAAAGAAATTACGGATTTGATCATTGCTTACGGCGGCAGGCTTACAGTCGAGCTGATTTGTTATGAAGGCGACATAGCGACACTGTCCCAAATGCTGCTCGCCAACCCTCAACTGCCATTCAACGACGACGAACATCGGGTGATCCTGGATCATAAGCCTGTAGTGGAGCTGATCATGCAATACCAACCGGAAGTTCTCAAAGGTTTCGCAATCCGGTCCTTACATGATCCGGAACTCGCCAAATGGCTGATCGCAAACGGCCTCGACCCAAACACCGGCGACTGGCTCGGCGTAACACCACTACACCGGGCAGCAGCGGAAGGAGACATGGAAATGGCTGCCATCTATCTCGATTCCGGCGCCAATATCAATGCCATTGAATATGACTCCTTATCCACACCATTGGGTTGGGCTGCGCGAAGCGAAAAAAAGGAAATGGTCGAATGGCTGCTGCAAAAGGGAGCACACCATTAACAATCAGGCCATTGCGCCATTCAGGCCGATGGTCTGCCCGCTGATCCATTTGGCATCGTCGCTGGCTAGAAATGCTACGACGGTGGCGATGTCTTGTGGTTCTCCGAGGCGGTTGAACGCGCTTAGCGAAGCCAACCGGTCGATGACTTCCTGCGGTTTCCCTTTGGTAAAAAGTTCAGTGTTGGTAGGGCCGGGAAGGACCGCATTGACATTAATGCCCCTGTGGCCGATTTCTTTGGCAAATACACGTGTCAGCTGCTCGACAGCGCCTTTCGTAGCCACGTATGTACTATACGTGGGCATCATGACGCGCGTCGTTGTGGATGAAAAGTTGATAATACTGCCTCCGTCGGCGAGTTTTGTGGCCGCCTCACGCAAGGTGTTAAACGTTCCGCGGACATTGATGTCGAACTGGCGGGTGAAATCCTCGTCGGTTGTGTCTTTCAAAAGCTTGGTGATCATGATACCCGCATTGTTGACCAGCACGTCGATTTTTCCGTACTGTGCAATGGCTGCATCAAACATCGCTTCTACTTCCTCTGCTTTGCTGACATCTGCACGCAAAGCTATCGCTTCGCCACCGGCATTTTGGATGGCCTTCACTGTTTCTTCTGCTTCCTGTTGGCTTCCTGCGTAGTTTACGATCACCCGCGCGCCTTGTCCGGCAAGTTGTTTGGCCACTGCCGCCCCTATGCCGCGGGAGGCTCCGGTTACCAATGCGACTTTGTTTTTTAACGTGTTCATAAGACTTTGTTTTTTCGTTGAATTCGATGAAACAAAGTTGGCGGATGAGCGGCGCCTGTAACGTACAAGGATTATAGGAAGAGATGCAAAATTCTAAGATGAGGTATTAAACTTGCAGTTTCCGGTAGTCGGCCGGACTCGTGCCTGCGTGTTTTTTGAAATAATTGCTGAAATGCGGCGATTCCAGGAAGCCAAGCCTTATGGCGATCTCTTTGATGCTCAATTCAGGGTTTTGCAGCATTACTTTGGCCTCAGTGACGGTTTTATCGGCAATCCAGGCACTGATCGATTTCCCTGTTTTGCTGCTGATCACGCTCGAAAGATAGTTCACATGCAATGCCTGCATATCGGCATAATCTTGTACCCTTAAAGGCATTTGCGCTTTACCGTTGACAAGGTCCCTGAAATGTTGTTCCAGGTGCCTTTTAAAGATTTTGACGATCTGAGAACTTCTGTTGCCTTCATAAATTGGGTTATAGTCCTGAAAGAAATACTCTTTTACTTTCAGTAGCAGTGCGACCATCAGGCCGCCAATAAGCTTGTTCCTGTACGGTGAATCACCCAGGTATTCGCGGTGTATGAGCTCATACAATTGTCTGACTACCGTAAACTGTTCCTGCGTCAGCACCCGCGGATGGACCGTTTCAGTAAGTAGGAAAGAAAAGTCGCGGTACACATCCTCATGTACATTTTCTTTGAGATAAGCTTCATTAAACGTGATGAGGCAAGTATCCTGGATGGCATGCCATTCGAATATGCGATAATTACCCGGATTGGTGAAATAGACCGTTCCCGGCTGCACTTCAAAGGCCTGGTCGTCGATGGTGTATTTCCCGTATGCTTCGCGGATAAAGAGGAAACTGAAATAGTTGGGACGGAACGGGACAGAGGTAAAAGGAAATTCTTTAAATGTATCCTGAAGAAAATGGACCGTAAAGCCAGATGAAGCATCGACAGGACTCAGTGGAAGTCCCATTTTTTCATACAACTCATGCAGGTCCTTGACCGCCACATCACGCGATGCCATGCTTTAAACGGAGGTTAGTGTTATCAATCCAAAAGTACGTGATTAGGTTGATTAGCGCATGCAACACCGGTCTCCGCCTGTCGTAAACTCCCTCTATTTTGTCGCGATGCAGCATCATGCAAGCTTTCGTCCTGTCCTAGTTTTGTAAAAAAAAATAGTTCAGGGGAAATCTTCGCATTACCTCCATTTTAAAATCTGCTAGCCATGAATTATCGTACCCTTGTCGGTTTCATTTGTATTCTCTCAGCAATATTATCGATTGCTTGTCTTGCTGTGGGCGCTATCGCCGTCGATTACGACTTTGAAGCGTTTTCTAACCCGCAACTTGTCCTTTATTACGCAGCGCACTATAGGGCCGCGTATTGGTTTAACATACTCGATATGTTTGGCTACTATTTGCTGCTGTTGCCACTGGTCATGTATTGTCATCAGCAATACAAATTCCGCTCACCGTGGCTGGGTACATTTACCGCGAGTGGCCTTGCCTATGTACTTGTTGGGGCAATGGGTGCGGCTGCACTTGCCGTAACATGGGAATCGCTGCTGCAACTGCATCTTACGGCCGAAGGAACGTCAAAAGAGACCATCGAGATCGTTTTTGTTGCCCTTACAGCCATCGTGACCAAAGGGTTCTGGAATATCCTGGAAGCCATTTTTGCCGCGGTGTGGTTTGCCGGTGCTGGCCGTTTTTTGTACAGTGAAAGCAGGACCCTCGGTGTATTGGGAGTCATTACAGGAGCCGGGACGCTGCTTGACGCCGCTGGAAACATTGCCGGAATGAATATGCTGGCAGAAATTGGACTTAATATTTACCTGTTGTTTTCGATTCTATTTGTTCTCGTTGCGGGTATTGTATTCGTCGTGAGGCGCTAAGGAATTACTTTCCCAAAATTTGTAAATTGCCGGGAAAGGATTCACGCAAGACGACGATATTATGCAATACTGGGTCATCATGCCGGTCATGAGAAACCTTATCCTGCTTGGAGCGAAAAGCGACGCTGACATTGCCTCCATTTGCAGAGCAGGAAAAATTAGCCCGCAAGATCTGGACAATCACGAAATGAAGGTGTCCCTCGAAACCAATATTGGTATCATGGAAGCCTTGCTGCATATTACCGGCGATAAAAACATGGGCCTGCACTTGGGCGAACAGGCAACGCCACCCATTATCGGCCCGGCCGGGCACTTGCAATACAGCGCCAGCGATGTGCTTTCGGCTTTCAAAAAGATCATTCAGTTCACCCGGACGTTCACTGCACTCTACGATTTCAGTTTTGAAGAAGATAACCACGAAATCCGGCTGTATTTTGAGCCGGTGCAGCTTTGGGACGATATTTCGCCGGAGACGGCAAGGCACGGTGTGGACATCTCTTTCGCAGCCGCTGTAAACTTTATTAAAGTGCTTTCAGGCCGGTCGAGCTATCCGTTGAAGGTTTCTTACAAATACCCGGCCGTATCTGATGTTTCGGAACATGAAAGGATATTCAGGTGCAGGCCGGTTTTCAACCGGTCGCGTAGTTGCATTGTATTTGACAGGGCGAGTTTGCAGTTGCCGGTGCTGGGGCACAATCCGCAGCTCAATTCTGCGATGGAAGCGATGCTGCGCGAAAAAGTTCAGGAATCGCAGGAAGGGGCCCGTTTCAGTGTAAAAGTGAAGGAAGTTATGCTCAACAACTACGAGTCCGATTTTCCCCAACTGGAAAGCATCGCACTCACCTTGAACATCACTACCCGCACTTTACAGCGAAAATTACAAAAAGAGAATACGTCATACCGCGAACTTACCGATGCTGTGAAATACGAAGTCGCTTCCGCATTGTTAAGACATGGCGAACTCACTGTTTCGGAGATTTCTTACAGACTTGGTTATAGCGATCCTGCGACGTTTGGAAAGGCATTCAAGCAATGGAGTGGTGTGTCCCCACTAGGTTTCAGGAAAGCATGCGAATAAGCTTTTTCACCGTAGCTTAGTCTTCCAGCCCCTTTCCGTCCATGATTTGTGGGATGCATTTTTCAACCCTGGCCTCCCGGGTTTTGGATTGTTTGGCCTGAGAGAAATGCAATAAATAGCCCCGTTGCCGGCCGGGTGTTAATGCGTAGAAAGCCGTTTTCAGCGCAGGCAGTTCATTCAATTTACTTTCAAACTCTTCGGCCATTGCAAATTCCCTCGTCTTCTTCAATTCGACTTTTAGCCCGGCTTTTTCCACCTCGATGGCCTCATAAATATAAGCTTTCAATGCAGCTTCCGAGTCTGTGATTTCACGGAGGCTGGTGAACCTGATCTGCCTGGCTGCCTGCACGTTTTCCGTTTGTTGTATGAGCATACCATCCGAATCGTTGAGTAATGCCCCTTTGAAAAACAGAAAGGCGCAGTATTCCTTGAATCCGTGTATAAGCACGATGTTACTTTTATGAAATGTGTAGCACGGGCAACCCCATTTCAATTCTTCGTTAAGCCCACAATCGAGCGCGATCATTCTCAGTTTCTCAAACTCTTCCTGCCACTGTTTGGCCTTATTGAAAAAGAAATCAACTTTCGGGTTCCTGACAGCTTCCATAGTCCTATTTATTTGAACTCTAAACTTTCAACTCTAAAAACTCTAAACTCTTACCGATCCCCTGAATCCCCTGGCCGCATAATAGGAGTCGGCGCCGTTGTGATAAATGAAGACCCTTCCGAAGCGACGGTCGCCAAATATAGCGCCCCCGGCTTTCCTGACATCGGCAGGCGTGGCCAGCCAGCTCGACGTTTTGGTATCAAAGTTTCCAAGCTGTTGCAAATCCTGATATTGCTCTTCGGTAAGCAACTCGATACCCATTTCTGCGGCCAAATCCATGGCGCTATTTTCAGGTTTGTTTGCTTTCCGCGCATCCAGCGCTTGCCTGTCGTAGCAAAGGCTCCTGCGGTCTTTGGGCGTTTCGGGAGAACAATCATAAATGATATACTCCCCGGTCTTTTTATCCTGGGCTACAACATCCGGCTCGCCGCCGGTCTCCTCCATTTCATTCACCGTCCATAGTTTTGCTGTGTCAGCTTCAAGCCTGGCCTGGACCTTGGCCCAGTCAATGCCTTTATGGCGGTTCATGTTTTTCTCAAAACGGGTTTTGAGCAGGCTTAATAATTCCTCACGGCGTTCGGCAGGTAGGTCTTTTTTCATAATAGTTTATTGATTTAGAGAAATAAGTCTTCGGTCTGCGGGTCTGAAATACCAGGATACCACGCTCAGGACGATCAATAACACTGGCCCAAAAAGCTCTTTGGCCTCATCACCCACAATTAAATGCGAGAAAACAGCGCCCGACATCGTAAATACAAAACCCGCGTAAGCCCATTCTTTGACGAGCGGGAATCTGGGGATAAGTATAGCAATAACTCCCAGTAATTTCCAAACGCCGATGATCGTCAGGAAGTAGGCGGGGTAGCCCAGGCGATTCATAAGGGCAACTTCTTCGTCGATTTTCATAAGCTGCACGATTCCTGTGGAAGTCATTCCCAACGCGAGCCAGACGGTCGCAATCCAGTAGATAATTCTGTTTCTCTTTGTCATGAGTTGTAGTTTGATAAGTGGTTATTTTAATTTATTGACTGTTTCCTGCAACCGGTTATGGGCCATGTTAATGCCTTGCGCGAAGGGCAGTTTCAGCAACTGGTCCCGCAGCTCGACCGATCTGAACACGATTTGCATCGTTAGCTTGCTGGTAGCGTCGGTAAGCTTTTCAAATTCCAGGAATTCCAGCTGGACGGCGAACGGCGTATTTTCCATCTCAAACGTCCGCGTGATTTTCTGGTTTTCAATAAATTCCGGGAACACCCCATTGGCTTTGACCACCACATTTCCTTGCGGATCGGACGTTTCGAACTGGTAGCTGCCATGCTTCCTGCTTTCCAATTTCACCACTTTGGTGCCCATCCATTGTTCAAAAATATCTGGCTCGACGTAGGCCTTGAAAAGCAGATCCAACGGCAGATCGAATTCTCTTGTAATTACCAGTTCCTGTTTGCCTTCTTCGGCAGCAATCTTCGTTTTTCGTTCCATGGTGGACTATTTTTCCGATTTGTAGTTTTTCATAATGGCTTCTAGTTTGTTGAACCTGTCATCCCACATCGTGCGGAACGGTTCGATGAAGTCGGCTACCTCTTTCATTTTTTTTGCATTAATGTGATAATAGATCTCCCGGCCGTTTTGCTGCTGTTCCAGCAATTCGCACTCCGTCAGTATTTGCAGGTGTTTGGACACTGTCGGTCTGGCGGTATCAAAGTTGGACGCAATCGCGCCCGCTGTCATAGTCTGGGTTGCGACCAACAGAAGTATAGCCCTTCTGGTCGGGTCGGCTATGGCTTGAAATACGTCTCGTCTTAAGTTCATTGCGTAGTTATTTGACTACAAATATATATGAAGTCATTTAACTACACAAATTTTAGACCTTTATTTTTAACAATGCCTTTTCAGAAGCTCTCCGCATCATTTTCTGATTTGCGTTTAGTTAAAATCGTTGTATTATTGACCTTGGGTTTTTTGCCTTTCCTCCCAAACTGGAATGCTTCACCAACTTTGAAATGAACGGTCTTTACCAGCTATCAAAGCGACGTCTTATTTACTTCTGCTTGTTGTTGCTTGCTGCTGTTCTGGCCGCGGGGGATAGGCTTTGGGCACAAGTAGATTCCTTGCAGGCAAACGCTGAATACACGATTACAAAACGACTCTTTTCCATTGAAGACGGGCTGGCTTCCCACGAGGTCTTTTGTGGCGTGCAGGATGCCGCCGGATTTCTGTGGTTTGGAACACGCAACGGCCTCAATCGTTACGACGGTAACAATTCGCTCCTTTTTACCAGGCAACGTAATAATCTGCAAGATAATAAAGTGGTGCAGCTGGCAAAGGATGATGCCAATAACCTTTTTATTGAATACGGCAGTTCCGGTTTTCAGCTCATTACCAATGGAAAGGTGGATGTGATGGACGCCACCACCCATCAGGTCAAAACGCTTACAAAGGCTTTCGCGAATCTGCCTTTCAAAGAACGCGACGTGTATTGGATCGCCAATGACGGCACGGACGAGGTCAGTTTTCTGACTGCATTTCCTTTTCGCTACTGGAAATATTCATCCAAAAAAGGTTTCCGGCTGCGTTACGAAATGAAAGACTGGGACAAGTCTGATTACACCGCTTACCGCACCACCGGGCCTGTCAATACCTTCGTCGGTGAAAAGGCGCTTTTGAAGTTGACCAACCAGGAAACGCAATTTTACATAACCGCCGACTCGGTGACCGCTTTCCGCCAGAAAGACGTTCTCAGGTCGTTACCCATTGATTTTACTGACAAAAAAGAAGTTTTAATTACCTACAACAAAGCTGGCGACCCCGATCATTTTGCCATCGACCGGTTGACGACAAAGGGCAACCTGAATTACATCCCCGACCCCGAACGGTATAACCTCGGTCCCGTCGTCGGACGATATTGGTTCCAGGCCGGTATTGCAACCGGCGGCACGGCATCCTATTTCTACAATGCCAACGACGCGCTGTATCTCTGGAATAAACGCGCATTTGTGAAAGTGCTCGCCAGATCGGAGCTGAAAGGATTTGAGAACCTGTTCGTTTACAACCTCTTTCCCGACCGCCTGAACAACCTCTGGCTTTGTACTTCGGCGGGCGTCATGCAGGTAGCTTTAAAGAAGAACCGGTTTAAGCCTTATTTTTCCACCAATCAACAAAAGATAGAGCCTAATGGACAAGCCCGTGGAATTTATGCGGGCAGGGACGGGACGGTACTCGCCAACATATGGGGACATACGTTCCGTCAGAAGGCGATCCAGATGCAGGCCAAACGGCACGACGCGATCAACTATGCATTAGTGAGGCACAACCGGAAATTTTACACTGGCGGATATGTTTTATCGGTGTATGATGAACTGAAAAACCAGGCTACCATCATTCCTGGCGGGGCTGGCACGGAGATATGGGCCATGCATTCGTTGAATGATAGTATTTTGCTCCTCGGCCGAACCACGGGATTTTCATTGTTCAATTCCAACACCAGCCGGTTCGATTCATTGCCGGTGGCTGCCGGTGCGCCGGAGGCCAGGTTTGTTTATCGTTTTTTTAATGACAAAAAAGGAGCGGTGTGGGCAGTGGCGGAAAATGGCCTCTATAAATTGATTGCCGGCAAGCCTGCGCCAATAGGCAGCCATCCGTGGTCGATGACGGGGTTGCAATCCTCTTTTCTGAATGGATTGACGTTAATGGATGCGTACCCGGAGGCCGACGGGGCATTCTGGCTAGCTACCAATGGGGAAGGTCTTTACCAATGGGACCCGAAAACCAATGCGGTCCGGCAATTCAATATTACCGCCGGGTTGCCCTCCGATGTCCTGTACCGGATTGAGCCCGATGCATTTCAAAACCTTTGGATCAGTTCAGATTATGGGCTTGTCCGCTTCAACCGGAAAACCTTTTCGGTTAATACGTATACGACCGTCGATGGCATTTCGAGCAACGAGTTCAACCGCACGTCTTCGTTCCGGGCGGCCGACGGACGGCTGTTTTTCGGAGGGCTGAATGGCGTAAATGCTTTCGATCCCCGGGAGTTCAGGACCGATATTTACGAACTCCAGGTGCCATTGCGGATCATTGCATTCAACCAGTTTATAGGAGCACGGAACGAGCTGATCAACAAAACCACCGAGCTGTTGCAAAAGGGCCGTATCGTGCTCGAACCCGACGATAAGTTCTTTACCATTGACTTCCAATTGCTGGATTTTACCAAAAACGAAGGACACAGGTACGCCTATCAGATCGAAGGCGTCGATAAAAACTGGAATTACATCAGTGAAAACTCAGTCCGGATTAGCGGACTGCCTTATGGTGACTTCACATTGCGCATAAAGGCCCAGAGTAAGGAAGGTGCCTGGAACAAGACCGAACTGGCCATTCCATTGCAGGTGTTAAAACCGGTCTATCTGCAATGGTGGTTTATATTGATGGTCGTTTTGCTGTTTGTTTTGGCGGTTTATTTCCTTATCCAATACCGGCTGAGGCAACTCGCACGCGACAAGAAGAAGCTCGAAGAAACGGTAGACGAACGTACCTTGCAGTTGCAACGGTCGCTGTTGGAACAGTCCGCTTTATTGCTGGAAAAGGATGTGCTTATGAAGGAAATCCATCACCGGGTAAAAAATAATTTACAGGTTATTTCCGGCCTGCTCGAATTGCAAAGCAAGACACTCACAGACGAAACAGCCCGTGAAGCATTGCAGGAGGGACGTAACCGCGTTCGTAGCATCGCATTGATCCACCAGAACCTTTACCAGTTTGAAAATCTCAGCACCATTGACCTTAAACAGTTTGTCAACGATCTAAGCCGGCAGGTACAAAGCGTTTTTCAAAGTCAAAAACCCGTGACTGTTGACATAGAAGTGCCTGATTTACATCTGGATATCGATTCTGCTGTTCCGCTTGGGCTGATCTTGAATGAACTGTTGTCGAATTCATTTAAATACGCATTTACCCATGTCGAATCCGGGGAGATCAGGCTGTCGATCCGACCGACCGGCGAAGGAAGATACCAGCTTGTTTACTCCGACAATGGGCCAGGCTTGCCTGCAAATTTTGATCTGAATAACGCAACTACGCTGGGCTTGCAGCTGATTAATGACCTCGCGCGACAAATTGGTGGCAAAGTGTATTACAGCAGTGACAAAGGTGCAGTGTTTTCGATTAACTTTACGAATCGCGACGTTCGGAAAAATGAAGACTAGACCCTCATGGCCCTTTTAAAGATTGGAATTGTAGAAGACGAACTCGTCATTGCCAGGACGATTTTGAGTGCCCTCGGCGAGCTGGGCTATGCCCATTGCGGCCCGGCTATCAACTATACCGAAGCTGTTGAAATGATCGAAAACGACAAGCCCGACCTTGTGTTGCTCGACATCCGCCTGTCCGGCCGAAAAGATGGTTTTGATGTTGCCGAAAAGCTCAACGAGTCGCACCGCATTCCGTTTATCTTCCTGACCGCCAACAGCGACGTTGAGACCATCGACAGGGCCAAAAAAGTGAAACCGCACGCCTATATCGTCAAGCCCTTCACAAAGGAAGAACTATACGCAGCGATTGAAATCGCCTTCAATAATTTCATCGGTAAAAATGCAGGTGAGAAAACCGAGAAAGCGGCTTTACAGCATACCAGGGACTTTATGTTCGTGAAGGATGGCTATGCTTTCAGGAAAATATTCTTTGCGGAACTGCTCTATCTTGAAAGCGAAGCCAACTATGTACTGCTGCATTTGACCTCACAAAAAAAGGTTATGATTCGTTCGACAATCAACGATTTCATGGAACAACTGGGACCTGACCGTTTCATTCGCATTCATCGCCGTTTTTCGATCAACAGCCAGTTCATTGAAGACATCTTTCCGAACGAGTTGTCGGTGCGGGGCGTGAAGCTCCCCATCGGCAAATCCTACCGCGACGGCCTGTTGAATACCCTGGGTATCAGGCAATCGTAAACACATCTTATTCCGCTATTCTGATATGCTTCATTTTGGAAGGCAGCCACACCTGCATGGGACTTTTTCCGCGGTTGGCCCAGGTGTAATAGGGGATAGCCGTGACCAGTTTGGGTTCCGTTCTGACATTCAGGCCGTCTGGCGCGGGTTTGACTGCCAACAGGTTTGCCTGCACAGCCACGATGGATTCGTTCAGTACCTGACTTTTTTGTGTTTTAAAAACCGGATTCTCCGGGACTAGCAGGTCCCATACCTCACCTGCATTATCCGCTCCTTCAATGCAATACACGATGGGGCCGCGTTGAATCGCAATGCGGTCTTCGTTCGCTTTCACTTCTTTCCGGGCCTTGACCTGACGTATTTCCATCGGCAGCCGGATCTCTACTTCGTCATCCTTTTGCCAGGTGCGGTCAATCACCGCATATCCTTTTTCTACCAGATATTCAGCTGGCTTACCATTTAGCAGGATCTCGGCTTTGGTATTTCCTGCCTCAGTAAAAGTGTACAGCGCGCCGGGAACAGGCGTATTGCCCGCCCAGCCAGGTATGCGTACGTGCAATGCATATTTCACTTTTTGGCCCGGGCTTACCTTGATCCTGACATTGCCATTCCAAGGATAATCCGTTTCCGTGCGGAGCGGAACACTTGTTTTACCCATTTGAAAAGTGGTGTTACTCGCAACAAACAGATTTACCCAGATCTTATTGTCGGTTTTTCCGTAAATGTAATCGCCTACCGAAGCCACCAGCCGGGCAATGTTGGAGGGGCAACAGGCCGTCCCAAACCATTCGTTACGTGCATTGTTGCCAATGGATGAAAGCGGATTGCCGTAAAAGAAACGGTCGCCGCTCAGGCTTAACCCGTCCAACGCACCATTGTAGAGGCTGCGTTCGAGTACATCGATGTATTTGGCATCGCCGGTCAGCGAGTTCATGCGTTGGTTCCAGAACACCATTCCCACAGACGCGCAGGTTTCGCTGTACGCCGAGCCGTTGGGCAGGTCGTAATCTTCGGTAAACCCTTCATTATTCCCGGATGAACCGATTCCGCCGGTCAGATACATATTGCGGAACACGACATCTTCCCAAACGGTCGTCATCGCATTCAGGTAACCCGGGTCCTGCGTAACGGACGCCACGTCCGCCGCGCCGGTGTACTGGTACATCGCCCGCACGGCATGTCCGGTGATTTCTTTCTGCTGCTTGACTGGCACATCGTCCTGGCAATATTTAGGGTCTTTCCATTCATCCCAGATCTTACCCTTCCCATATCCATGTCCACGCTGCTGCAAAAACCAGTCTGCCAGTTTGAGGTACCTTTCCTGGTTGGTCAAATGGTAAAGTTTCATCAACGCAAGCTCGATCTCCTGGTGGCCCGACACCCACGGGCGATTGGCTACCCGGAAAGTGGAGTCGATATGGTCGGCGAAACGGATGGCTACATCGAGCAATACCCGTTTTCCGGTCGTGTTGAAATAGGCCACGGCTGCCTCCATCAAATGCCCCGCACAGTAATCTTCATGCTTTTCCATATCGGTCCAGCGCTGGTCGAGGCCCGTTAAAGTGTAATAGGTATTCAAATAGCCGTCAGGCAATTGAGCGGCGGCTATCTTGGCGATCCATTCGTCTGCCTTGGCTTCAAGGGCGGCGTCAGGCCGGTTTTTCAGGGAATAGGCCATGGCTTCGATGGCCTTGTACACATCGCTGTCGTCATAGTAAATGCCTTCGTGCTTTTCTCCCTGCTTGCGGGCCACCTTCTCGAAATTGCGGATCCGTCCCGATTTTTCCTCCGTCTGAACAATGCAGGCGTTGAGCGTCGCTGTGGCAACTTTTTCCTGTTTTGGCTTCCAGAACTGGTCGGTGATATTGACCTCCGAAAAACGCACAGGCTGAATGCGCTGTGCATCAACGTCCGTTGAGCTTGCCAAAAAACAGAATGTAATGGCGGTGCTGAGTGATATTTTGATGGTATGCTGCATTTCTTTTAGTGATCTCTTTTTGCCAGGAAAGCCTTTGAAATTCGATTGAATAACGAAAAAAGGGCGAATCGTCGGCCAAGCTACCCATTAGCCGGGGTTTTACTTCAAAATTATAGTACAACAACCCTCATGTGTGGCTGTGGCTTTTGGTCTACTGTTGTTGTGTAGAGAATGAAGCAGCCAGGCCATGATGGCCCTGAAATCTTGCGCGCAACGCCGCCTTCCTGCTTGTGGAAATGCTGGGAATGATTTTTACAAAACCGGCGGCAAAAAAACAGAACAATCATGGAACCGAATCAAGAAAAGGAAGGAGCAAAGGACCTAAATGTGGAGCGTGCGTTGGAGGAAGGCCGGAATGCCAATGACAATTTCAACAGCAGCGATGTCGATGATTATGGCCTCGAACGTGGAACGGAGGAGGGCGCCGAAGAGCTACGTGAGAGACAGCAGATCAAAGGAGGCACAGGGCAGCACGGCACAGAACGCAACCGGAATGACGATTTCAAGGATGAAGAGCCGTAGCCTGACTGGCATGCTATTTTAGCAAGCGGCGGTTTTTTAAGTATCAACCACTAAAAAACGTCTATATATGAAAGTCGTTACATTATGGGCCGTATGCATGCTGTTCGCCACTGCGACGGTTGTGGCCCAAGGTACAAGCCCGGATTCTACCGATCAGAATTTCGTCCGGAAAGCTGCTGAGGGAGGTATGCTCGAAGTAAAACTTGGTGAGCTTGCCATGCGAAGGGGGAAGTCACAAAAGGTTAAGGATTTTGGCAAAACAATGGTGTCAGACCATCAGAAGGTCAATAATGAATTGAAGGACCTTGCCGCCCGCGGCCAAATAACCGTTCCTGCAACAATCAGCAAATCCATGCAGCAGCAGTACGATAGCCTTGCCGCCGTCGGCACCGACCAGTTCGACATGCTTTATATGAACATGATGATCGCCTCCCACGAGCAGACCATCGGTTTGTTTCAGGGCCAATCCAATAAGGGTAAGGACCCTGCATTGAAAAAATGGGCGGACTCCAAAGTGCCTGCATTGAAGCACCATCTGGAAATGGCGAAGGGCTTGTTTAAGCCGGCTTTGGGTCAAAAGTAAGACCGTCGATTCTTATTAAAATCATCATCAATCCAAACTGAAAACTATGTTAGCAATGAATTATCGCGGCCCTTACCGGGTGCGGGCGGATCGAAACAAGCCGATGCCAGTCATCGAACACTCGGGGGATGCCATTGTGCGGGTAACCCGTTCTTGTATCTGCGGCTCCGATCTGCACTTATATCACGGAATGGTCCCCGACACACGGATCGGTACCACTTTCGGCCACGAGTTTATCGGCGTGGTCGAGGAGATCGGCGCAGATGTGCGAAACCTGAAAGTAGGTGACAACGTGCTGGTACCCTTCAATATTTCCTGCGGAAAGTGCGTCTTCTGCGAGCAGCAACTGTTCGGTAACTGTCACGAATCGAACCCCGAGGCCACGGCGGTCGGGGGGATATTCGGCTACTCACACACAGCAGGCGGGTATGATGGGGGACAGGCCGAATATGTGCGTGTACCCTACGCGGACATTGGACCGATGGTCATTCCTGACGATCTGGACCATGACGATGCGGTGCTGCTCACGGACGTGGTTCCAACAGGTTACCAGGCGGCTGAGATGGGCGGCATTAAACCCGGCGACACCGTCGTGATTTTCGGCGCAGGCCCGATCGGCATCATGGCCGCGAAGGCATCCTGGTTATTCGGTGCGGGAAGGGTCATAGTCATCGATCATCTGGAATACCGGCTGGAATTTGTGAAAAATTACGCGCAGTGTGAGGCCTACAATTTCCGCTCTCTCGAAGATCCGGTATTGTTTATCAAGAAGACAACCGACTGGATCGGTGCGGATGTCTGTATAGATGCCGTGGGCTGCGAAGCTGCCGGGAGCGCATTGCAGACAATCACAGGACGTAAACTCATGCTGCAAGCCGGATCGGCGACCGCACTGCATTGGGCGATCAACTCGGTGAAAAAGGGCGGGGTAGTTTCAATTGTTGGCGTATACGGACCAACGGGCAACTTGGTCCCGATCGGAAATGTGGTCAATAAAGGCATCACAATCCGTGCCAACCAGGCCTCGGTGAAGCGGCTGTTGCCGCGGCTGATCGAGCACGTTCGTCAGGGCCATATCGATCCAAAAGCGATTGTTACGCACCGGGTTCCGCTGGAAGAAGTAGGGGATGCCTACCACATTTTTTCAGCCAAGCTTGACAATTGCATTAAAACCATTCTGATCCCGCCATCAGCAAACAAATAAGCAACATTATGAAAAAGACACAAAGCGATTTCAGCCATATCAAAGGATGGGGAGTCGATGCGGACCCGCTCGACGTGCCTGCCTATCCCATGAAAAAAAGAACGGAAAATGATAATAAAGGCATGATCTGGGAACGGCCGCCGCAACAACCCGCGCTGACCGAGATATTGCATTCCAATGAAAGGCCCAGTCTGCCTGCCGTCTTCGGAACGCCCAATCCGCCCACGGGGCTAAGTGGTAAAATCCGCCGTTTCGCATTCAAATACAGCGAGTCGAGCTTTGCGCACTGGCTACCGCTGCTGCTGGCCGATCGCATCAACATGTTCGAAGGGATAGCGGAGGATTTTCAGAAAGGGCATGTCCCGGACCTTGTATCCGAATTCGGCATAAAGTCAGAATTGAAATACAATCCGCAGGGCTTTGCCAGAAAGGTGGTAACCTGCCTGGCGATCGGTGCATTATTTGTGCTGCTCGCGAAAAGAAAGAAGTGAAGGTGGAGTGTTCCGCAGGTCGGGCAAATCTTCAAATTGCTGGAACACTTTTTATACGACCTCGCGAAAAAACGGTACATGTAGCAACGCCCGACCCACCTTGCTACATGCACCTATGTTTCACTTTTAACCCAAAATATATTATGCTTTTACCCATTGGCATATTGATCGTCGCGGTAATCGTCATCGTCGTACTGTACCTCCGGTCGAAAGAGACGTAAATCAGGCGTGTCCAATGGTTGCTTCTGGTGTGGAAGCGAGGGGGATTTTCTACAATTAAAAATGTATCAGTGTATAAAGATCAACGATATGAATGAGGCAAGGGATATCATACAATGTGTGGCCAGGATCTGGCGAATGTATAAAAAACAGGAATCTTTATTTCGGTCTGCTATGCGGTTGAATACCTCGTGCAAACTCCGTAAATTATTTAGCAATGGTTATATGATGTCTCTTCTGTTTAAGAAAGACCTGGGCTCGATGTATGAATCGGTGAAGAGTAATCTAGATGACGGGGAACTGTCGAGTATCACACGGGCCGACGATTTTCAGGCGGATGTTCCCAGCGAGTATGAGTTGTTGACGCAGATAAGCGCACAGCAGGAGGTGATGCTGGAAGAATACAAAAAGCTGCTGGCCAGATTGGATAAAGACAGCGAAGCGGCGCGTGCATGTGATGAGCACATTGAAAAGCTTGCCAGCCTGGAACATTTGCTTGCCAGGGAACTTGACAGTTACCAGACCGGCGAGTTGGAAAATTATTCTTCAGTTGCATAAAACAAATCAGCCTTCAACAAAAAAAAACAAAATATGCCAGAGGTGTGCACGACCAACCAGGCCGCCGAAGTACCAGGTGGCCAGACCCGGACCGGCAATGCAGCGGAATTGACGGTACAAGGATTTAAAACGTTGATTTTTTCCATTAAACCAGGGCTTAGCGCCACGTCTGCCGGCTTCATGGGGCAGTTCAAAATGCTTTGTCTGCAAACAGGCCAATTGTATTGTTACCGGGTCCACCTGTCGGCCCGGCGGTACGGAGCCAGGCCGGACTCCGAGAGAAGCCGCGCGGGCGATCTGCACTGCCAGCAGAGAATGTTCGCAGGCCTGGCGGCGTTTGTCAAAGAATATCACAGGGAATATGGCAACCTTCCCTCGGATTTGAATATTTATCACGACGGCCGGAGCTATACGGACAGCGGTAATTTCTTCGGCAAAAAGATCTGCCTGAAAATAACAGAAAACGACATCAGGCCACTAACCGATACACAGCTGATTTTAGACTAAGGTTGGAGCGTGTGTGAAGCCGGACGGAGAAATTCTGTCCGGCTTCTGTTTTTTTACTTCCGGACAAAATGCGGCAATACGTGTTGTCCGAATGCTTCTATGAACTGTTCCTGGTTTCGGTTTACATTATGCAGGTAAAGATGACTGACCCCGGCTTCGATGTCTGCCGCCAGCCAGTCAATGTGCCGGGCAGTGCTATCTGAAATACGGACGAAGCGCTGCATGTCGTCGGGCCGTACCATGGCACCTGCGGTTTGCAGGCCGCTCGGTAGTTCTACATCGGAGAGAAGCATGGAAGCAAACACATTGTTCTTCCATTGCTCGTGTGCGCCGGCGAGGGCTGCCGAAAATGACTGGTCATAAGAAAGCTGCACTTTTAAATAGACGGGCTTGCCTTCTCCGCCGCCTTCCTTGAATGCATCAATGATCCTTTTGAGCTCCTGAGGATCCCGCGATGTGGTGATGAGGCCGTCGGCCCAGCCGCCTGCCCATTTGGCCGTCGGCTCGGTGAGAGCGGCAGCGATGACCTTTGGGACGTATTCCGGGCGTGTATAAAGTTTTGCCTCCCTGACCTTCACATGGCCGTCGGCAGAAACGGTTTCGCCCCGCCACAGCGCCCGCATAATGTCGACCGATTGTTTCAGACGCTCATTACGCTCTGCCTTTGACGGCCAGCCGCCGCCTGTAATGTGTTCATTCAGATACTGTCCACTACCGGTGGCAATCCAGAACCTGCCAGGGAACATATCGCAAAGGGTTGCCACAGCCTGGGCGATAATGGCCGGATGGTACCGCTGCCCCGGCGCATTCACAATCCCGAACGAGAGCGATGTGGCCTGCATGGCGGCCCCGAGCCAGCTCCACGCGAAACCGCTTTCACCCTGCGATTCGCTCCATGGGAAAAAGTGGTCGGAGCTCAGCGCGTGGGTAAACCCTGCGTCCTGTGCGAGTATGGCCAGTTTTAAGAGTTCGCCCGGGCTGAATTGTTCATGGGAGGCGTGATATCCGATCGCCGTCTGGTCTTTCATTGTAAATAGTTTGTTTGATTAATCTGTTCGTTAAAATTGTTCAGGGTAGTGACTGGTTGACGCGGTACCACTTCGAGCCATATCCCTCCATTGCGATCTTCACCTGCCCATTTATGGTCTTTTGATCCTGCGGATGTTCGGTCAAATCATATAGCACCTTCGCTCCGTCGATTTGAAGGTCGGCGCTGGCTGGGTGATCGTTGAAATTATGCAGCATTACCAATGTCTGTCGCTGATAATCGTAGCGTATCGCCAGTACATTCGGCGAACCGACATCCAGCACTTTGTATTCGCCCAGGCCTATTTCGGGACATGACCTGCGCATCGCGATGAGCGCCCGTATTCGATTGAACAGTGATCCGGGCTGCCTGAATTCCTGGTCCACGTTCACACTATCAGTACCATATTCGCCTTTCACGATGACAGGCCGGAATGGTGCATCGGCGTCCGTAAACCCGGCATTTCTGTCGCCGTTCCATTGCATAGGCGTCCGCACGGAGAGCCGTTCGCGCAGGCTAAGGTCGTCGCCCATACCAATCTCCTCTCCATATCGAATTACGGGTGTGCCCGGCAGCGAGAACAGCAGACTGTAAGCCAGCTGGAGGCGACGGATATCATTTTTGAGCATCGGCGCCAGCCTTCTGCGGATGCCGCGTTTGTAAAGTTGCATATTGCTGTTAGGCCCCATCTCCTTGTAGATCTTTTGCCGCTGTTGTTCTGTCAGACGGCCCAGATCGATTTCGTCATGATTACGCAGGAAATGGGCCCATTGGGACGCATCAGGGATGCCGGTGGTTTGGGCTAATGCATCCGAGAAAGGTTTGAGATCGCCCGTCGCCAGGGCGTAAAACAGGTGCTGGTTCGCATAAAAATTGAACATCATCTGAATGCCTTCGCCGTTTTTTCCAAAATACTGTTCATTTTCTTTTGGCTCTACATTGGCTTCGCCGAGAATGGCCGCATCAGCTTTCCGGGAGGCGACGAACTGGCGGATATCGGTCAGAAATGTAAAATCCAGTTTGGGCTTGTCGCTGCCGCTTTTAGGAATTTCGATAATGAAAGGCACCGCGTCCAGCCGGAAACCGGAAATGCCCTGATTGAGCCAATACCCAATAATGCGCTGACTTTCCTGTACAACCTGTGGATTGGCATAGTTCAGATCAGGCTGAAAATTGTAGAAACGGTGGTAATAATACTGGCCGGTTTTCGCATCGAGTGTCCACACCCGGTCCTGCACACCAGGGAACACCATGCCTTTGTCCCAGTCTTTCGGTCGTTCTTTGGACCAGATATACCAGTCGCGGTATTTGGCATTTGCGCTGCTGCGCGCATCCACAAACCAGGGGTGCTGATCTGATGTGTGGTTGATGACCAGGTCCATGATCACGCGGATGCCCCTTTTATCCGCTTGATGCATAAACTCGGCAAAATCGCCCGCAGTGCCCAGTTTGGAGTCTACCCCATAGAAATCGGCCACATCATAACCGTCGTCTTTGCCGGGTGAAGGCTGAAACGGGGCCAGCCAGATAGCGTCTATGCCAAGCATTTTCAGATAGTCGAGTTTTTGGATCAGCCCGTTGAAATCACCCCGCCCGTCGCCATCACTATCCTTGAAAACACTTACTTCCAGGTTGTAAATGACACTGTTCTTGTACCAGAAGTTTTCTTTTATTTTTCTCGGGGCTATCTGGCCAAAACAAAGGGCCGGCCATAATGCCAGAGCCAGGTAAATACAAATCTTCTTTATCATAATACCATCGGATGGTTGCCGCATTGGCTTTCTGGATGAGCCGATTGTGCTTCAAATTTCGTGCCGATCGGAGACAAACGCCCGGGGAGGCGGTATAGTTTTTGATGAAGGCCCCAAACTTCAATGAAAACTGCCTCCGGGCATGCGGGGGAGCATCGGACGATACCAACGGTGTGGTTTACCGGGTGGCTTATCAGTGATCTATCAACAACTCAAAACATATTGTTATGGCAAACAAATTTGAAAGAAGGCAATTCCTTCATCGCTTCGGGCAGGCCGCTATTGCGCTTCCTGCCATGCAACTGATGCATTGGGACGCAATGGGTACTCCCGCCCTGGCAGGGGATGGAAGTCGGCTTGCTGGTTTTCAGGATAAAAAACTGGGCATTGCTCTGGTCGGCCTCGGGCAATACAGCGAAAAGCAACTCGCACCTGCCCTTCAGAAAACATTGAACTGCAAGCTGACAGCCATCGTAACCGGTACTCCTGAAAAAGTGGCGCCGTGGAAAGAAAAGTACAAGATCCCCGATAAGAACGTGTACCACTATCAGAACTTCGATTCGATCAGGGACAATCCTGATGTCGACATTGTGTATGTGGTGCTTCCCAATTCGCTGCATGCCGAGTATACGATCCGGGCGGCGAAAGCCGGCAAACACGTGATTTGTGAAAAGCCGATGGCGACCTCGGTCAAAGATTGTGAGGCTATGATTCAAGCGTGCAAGCAGGCAGGTAAAATGCTGTCGATCGGTTACCGGCTGCATTTTGAACCGCATAACCTTACTGTGATGGAA
Organism: Dyadobacter sp. MSC1_007; assembly: GCF_023667495.1. Lineage (GTDB taxonomy): Bacteria > Bacteroidota > Bacteroidia > Cytophagales > Spirosomataceae > Dyadobacter. Next base: position 184,267 of record NZ_JAMOZL010000011.1, on the reverse strand, counting down.
TTCGGGAAAAAGAAGACTTATGGAAATGTAAAAAAGATCGTTGCGATCGACAGCCAGGAAATGGAGAAAGGAGTATGGCGGCTCGACCGCGAGCGGGCGGGCGGAGGCCCATTGATGGATCTTGGCATTTACTGTGTACAAGGCGCCATTTACGCTGCGGGTGCAAACCCGATCCGGGTGTCGGCCAAGGAAGGACCAAAAACTGATGTAGAAAAATTTGCAGAAGTGGAACAGACCATCGATTTCCAGTTGGAATTTCCGGGCTCTGCTATAGCCAACTGCCATACCAGCTACGCTGAGTCCGGCAATCTGTTGCGCGTGGAGGCAGAGAAAGGGCAATATGAGCTGGAACCCGCTTTTGGGTATGAGGGTATAAAGGGAAAAACACCGCAGGGAAGCATGGGGCTTGAAAACGTCAATCAGCAGGCGCTGCAAATGGACGATTTTGCGAGTTGCATTATCAATAAAAAGCCGACGCGGGTCCCTGGCGAAATGGGGCTGCGGGATGTCAAAATCCTGATGGCGATCTATGAAGCTGCCAGAAATGGCAGGCCGGTGGCGATAAGTGTTTGAAGGGGGAGGAGGGGAGGAAGGGGAGGAAGGGACGAAGGGGAAAGAAAAGGAGGAAGGGAGAAAAGGGAGGAAAGGGAGGAGGGGAGGAAAGGACGAAGGGAAAGGGGAGGAAGAGGATGAAAGGAGGGATGGGATCACCGTATCGACCGTCTTCGGCCGCCGGGCGACCCCGTGCGCTCAGACTGATATTTTCGTTCCCCCCTAATACCTTCCTCCCTTCGTCCCTTTTCCCTTCCCTCCTTCGTCCCTTCCTCCTTTGTCCCTTCCTCCCTTCGTCCTTTTTCCTTCCACCTTTATCCCTTCCTCCTTCCTCCCTTCCCCCCTTTTCCTCCCTCTTCCCTAATACCTAAACACCGCCGCCAACTGCGAAGGTGCTGGCATTTGCTCGCGATCCAGCAGGTATACTTCCCCGCCCTGGGTGAGTGTTTTGATCACGGCCAGGTCCAGCAGGTCCCGGGAATTTTCCCCTTGCTGATCATGCAGTTTTAGCTCCGAGGTATTTTCATCAAACTCTCCCCATATGTGCTGACCTTTTTCGGCAAACAGGTGCGAAATACGGCCGTAGAATGCCGCAGGGATGATGTCAGCTATGATGGACGAAGTCAGTTCCGTTGCCGACTGGTTGGCAAATATGGTCAGGGCTTTATCGAGCGGCTCCTGGAAGATTGGTGCCATGATTTCCTTTGCCTGGTTGTACAGGGCATGGCGCTCGTCGTGCTCATGACTGCCGGTAAGTGCATCTTTGTATACATTATGGTAGTGGCATGCCGCCTTGTAAATCGGGATCATATTCTCGCCCCCGGCCAGCAGTAGCGGCGCATTTTCCTTGTTAAATATCTCACGGAAAAGCACATCGTCGACCGCTTCGAAATACACGGTGATATTGTCCTTAATCTCCGGATTGCCACCCGCCGCCCCAGGAAGGTCGGGACCACCTGCACGTGAACCTGTTCCTTCACTGTATGTGAAGGCGTCGTTATCCGGTAATTTCTTTACCGCCGTCACGCCATTGGGTAACCCTGGCACTTCCACAGGTTCCATCCCGAAGGCGTCGGCCCGAAAAAGCTTGCATTGCTGCTTGCTTAGCACCAGCAGGTAAAAATATTCCTTGCTTGCTATCACCGGGACGAGCGGGGTCATATAGAAACGGCTTTCTATCGAAAGTTCATAATCCGGCACAATAGGCATTTTAATGTATTTGAAATAACCTTCGGAAATAAATACCGCAAGACCATTTCTCATCCTGGCCCAGAACTGATCGTCCTGTAACAGTTCGTAACCAGGCGTCAGCAGCCGTTCGATGCGTGCATTTTCGGTTTCCTGCTCTTTGAGCATAGCCGTCAGCTCTTTCAGCGCATTCTTGAACAAAATAGCGTCCTGCTTCTCATTGACCGCTACGCCGAACTGGTGCGTAGGCAGGTAAATCGTCGCACATATTTCCGACCGGTATTCGGCCAGTTCGGCGAATAATGCTCTGTCCGGATGGCCGGTGAGCTCTTCGGGAACCGTTTCGACGGTATCATCGACGGCCATTTTGATGGTCGTGTCCGACTCATGAAGATTTGCTTTGCCTTTGAATGTGCCGTCATTTTTGGACACATTACGATTGGGATGCCTCACCTTAACGGACGGATCCAAAGTAGTGTCATCCTGAACGTACTGATCGGTCCTTTCCAGGTATTCTTCTATTTGCTCCGGCGGAGCGGTAGAAATGCCCAACCCTTCCTGTTTGTCTGCTCCCGATGGTTTTCCTTTGGCGGGATGAAATCCCCCCGATCTATCTTTAGCCATAAAAATTAAAGTTGAATGGTTTAAACTAAGAGCATAACAGCTCATCTTTAGGGCGGCTTTTTTTAAAAAGCTATGCCAGGAAGGGGAGGGGGGAGGGGAGGAAGGGAGAAGGGAGGAAAGGGAGGATGGAGGAAAGGAGGAAAGGGAAAAAGGGACAAAGGTAGAAGGGGGCACTTCCATCCTCCCTTCATCCTTTCCTCCGTTCATCTTTTCCACCCTCCTCCTTTCCTCCCTTTCCCCCTTCGTCCCTCCTCCTTCCTCCCCTTCCTCCCTTCAAATCACCCCCTCTGGAATCGATTTGGTTTGGTAAATAAAATCGAGTAGTACTTTTGACCGTTTGAGTATCTCTTCTGCGCGCTTGGAAAAGCGGTCGGATTCGGCTTTGTTGCCTGAATTGCTGTGTTCTGTTGCGGTCTGTTCAAGGAAAATGACTGCTTCTTCCATGGTGCGGACTGCCTGCCAGAGGCGCACTTCTATCCCTTCGGCTATCCCGGCCCAAAGCGAATCTCCCGAATAGCCATGACCCGTATGGCACCGGTACCTCATTAACTTACCTTCCCGGATTCCGGTGAGCATTCCGCCGCATTCGGGACAGGTCAGGCTCGTTTTTTCTCCCATATGCATGATGCCCTTTTCAAGGGCGTTTTGTTGCGCGGCAATATCGATTTCAACCTTCATTCTTTCCAACGCGGGTTTGTCGGTGTTTACCTGCGCAGCGACGGGCCGCCCGATGAGGGTGTTCACCATCGGACCTATTTCCCGAAGGGGAAGGACATGGTCTACCTGCACCGCTTTCAGCACACTGTCGGGCATGGAGGGGAAGAGCGCCTCCTCCGGGTCCTGAACGATGACGGTCCCGCCCATTTCTTTGATGGTCCAAAGGCCTGAAGTCCCGTCACTAAGCCGCCCCGTAAGCACAATACCAATCACCCGCCCTTCGTAGGCATAGGCGAGCGAGCGCATCGTTACGTCGATCGACGGCCGGAAGCGGTTCTCTTTCGGTCCTTTTCTGACTAGCATGTGACCTTTTTCCACTACAATGTGATGGTCGGGTGGGGCGACGTAAATGTGGCCCGACCTGACCGGTTCCATGTCGGCGGGCACTGTTACCGGAAGCTCCGTCACTTTGTCGAGGATTGGGGCGAGATAACTTTTCGAATCGGGCGCAAGGTGCTGTATTACGAAAAACGATGCCTCTGTGCCCTTGGGAAATGCGCATAATAACTCTTTTAGTGCAGTTACCCCTCCCGCAGATGAGCCGATAACAATCATGTCGTGTTTTTGCATAACGGAGTGTGTCAGGTGCTTCCTTTTCTGTCCCAGTGATCTTTGATGATATTGCCTTTGGGGTCTTTGACAAGCACCCGTGTAAACCGTTCACCTTTGATTTTGCCCTCGCCGGTCAGGGTGCCGATAAAGAGGACCACCGGGTTGCCCAGGTCGTCAGTCTTGAATACAGCATCGTGTCTCCCCACTTTTTGGGTAATCATCGAGTCGGGTTCGTACCGTTTCTCTAATTGTTTCAAAAGTCGCGGACCGATTTTCATGGTGCGGCAGATTAGTTGTTCATTCCAAACCGGCTGGTTTTTGCTGCTCAGCCATCTGGTGGGCAACAGCGCTGTCGGGCATTACAGCGCTCATAGCGACCTGTAACTTGTTTTTCAACCCGGAAACGACTTTGTCACGGCCTTCCATCAGCGCTTCATAGCCGTCGCGGGCCACCACAGCAGGGTCGGCCATTTTATCTTCGTCCTGCACGGCTTTGCTATCCTGCATATCTGCCTTATTGAAGAAATCGGTATCGGTTACGCCTGGCAGTAATGCGGTAACGGTAACGCCTGTATCCTTAATCTCCTCCCGAATGGCCTCGGTAAACGAAAGAACAAAGGCCTTTGTGCCATGGTAAACGGCTTGCCAGGGGCCGGGCATTCTGCTGGCGATCGAGGCAAGGTTAAGTATTTTGCCGGACCTGCGCTCGACCATATCTCTTAAAAAGCATTTGGTGAGTATGACCAGGGAAGCGATATTGAGATCGATGATCATTAGTTCGCGGTCGATATCGGTTTCGTCGAATTTGCCATAGACGCCTTGTCCGGCGTTATTGACCAGCACGTCTATTTCAATCCTTCGTTCCTTGATTTCCGCATACAGCGAGAATGCCTGTTCACGGTCAAAAAGATCCTTGGCGATGGTGATGACCCGTATTCCTTCCGTTTGGAGTAAGCTGCGTGTTTCTTCAAGTTCAGCGATGCTCCTTGCAGTGATAATCAGGTTGTAGCCATCTTTTGCGAAAAGTTTGGCAAGTTCCAGACCTATTCCGCTGGTAGCGCCTGTAATGAGTGCAAATTTTCCTGAGGTTTCCATATTGATGTTTTTGATAGAAAGAAGTGGCTCCGATGCCTAATACATCGGATGCCACTTCTTTTACATTATTTTCAAGATGGGGTTTCCCTTCAAAAATTTATGCCAGGGGATTATAGGGAGATGGGGAATATAATCCGGAAAGTGGTGCCGGTGTTGGCATCGCTATGGATGTACATCTTAGCCCGCAGCATTTCACAAAGGCGTTTGACGATAAACAGTCCGATTCCTTCTCCCGCGTTTAAACCCGATCCGTCGGATTCATGATCGTGTATGAGACGCATGTCCAACGTATCGCCTGTCGCAGGGGCTATTAATTTGTCAATGAGTATCTGAGGGATTCCCGGCCCTGTGTCGGCCACGGTCAGTTGCCAGTGGGGTTCGGGATACCCGGCCGAAGGTGGCAAGCTTTCCCAGTGGATGTTCACTTTTCCGCCGCCTGTATACTTTAATGCATTGAGCACAAGGTTCTGAGCTATCCGCCGCACCTTCACTAAATCACTTTCAACTACGATGCTTTCGGTGCCATTGAAGGTTATAAGCAGGTCTTTTTTTGCGGCAATGGTTTTGGAGCCTTCGCAAAGTTCTATCAGCATCTGCGAGACGTCGAAGCGGCTGATCTCCACGACTTCCTGTCCCGATTCCAGCCGCGAGTAATCCAGCAGCTGGTTCATCATCTGGGCCACTTGTCCAAGGTTTCGCTGGATCATATCCAATGTGCGGGAACGGTCTTCCTCGGTATCCATGATGTTGAGGATGGTGGCAGCACCGGAGATAATGCCAAAGCTGCCCCTGAGATCATGAAAAGCAGATCTCAAAAAGGAGCCGCGGTGCTGTACATATTCTTTCATGACGGAAAGCGAGCCGATCATTTCATAAGATCCTTCCAGCTGGCGGATCAGCGCTTCCTGCTCGAACTGTACAACTTTCAGGGGAGTAATATCAAGCTGGGTAATAGCTGTCCCATGATCATGGCGGCTAATAGAAACGCCCAGCCATTTCTTGCCTTCCTCCACGCAAATCTCCTCATAATAGGTGCCATTGCCATTCAGGACGTCCCGCATGCGTTCCAATTGCTGGGCAGGGTATAATCCCGAAGCTCTTCTTCCGATCAGTTCCGAAACTTCCTTGTTCAAACTAGCGGCGAATTTTTGGTTGCAGACAGCCAGTACGAAATCCACGGCGCCTTTACCCTCCGGGGCGACGGCCTTGAAAAACCCGATCGAGGCGGGTGAGCTGTCGAGCACAGCCTGCAAGTTGGCATTGGCCTTTTTTAGCTCGCTGGTTCGCTCTTCCACATGCAAATTGAGCTGTTCGGTAAGTGTTTTTTGCAAATGAATATCCGTACAGGTACCAATGTAGCCCGTCACTTTTCCCGAACCCGACAGCATAGGTTTGGTATTTTCAAGCACCCATCTATATTCGCCATCTCTTCGCCGGAGCCTGTATTCAATGCTGTATGGCTTGTTGTTCCTTATGCCGTCGGAAGACACCTCCTGATACGATTGCCTGTCTTCCGGATGGATAATTTCCAGGAATGTCTGTCGGTTATTCCTGTCGGAGGTCTGTCCGGTGAAGTCACGCCATGCCTGGTTGAAGAAGTTGACCTGGCCGTCGACACCGGCTACCCAGATGAATGCGGTAGCGTTGTCTACAAGCTCTTTAAGCCATTGCTGGCGCTCTTCCAGCAAGTTCCGCGCCTTTCTGTGCTCGGTAATGTCCTCAAAAACCAGCAGTATAGTATGCTTCTGGTGGAGAACCACATTTCTGGCATGGATGAGCATTGTCCTTTCGTCGTCGATGGCAAGTTTCATATTTACTTCGAAACCCTGCACCGGAACATCGCGGCTGAGGACATTTTGCATCACCTCCCGGAAGCCTGTGAAGTCTAGCTGGCCGTTTCCGAGCTCGTAGATCATTCTTTCCTCGGTCTGCTCCGCATCGGTCCTGAAAATTTTGTAAAATGCCTTGTTAGCACTTTTTATCCTGAGCTCACCATCCAGAACGAGGGTAGCTTCGTTGATCGTCGAAAGGATCGCCTCGGAATATTCATATGACTCCGTAAGCTGGTCGTTACGGATTTGTAGTTCCTGATTGATGGTCTGCAACTCCTCGTTCGCTGACTCGATCTCCTCCTTACTGGTTTCGAGCTCCTCATTAATACTCTGTAATTCCTCATTGCTGCTGACGATTTCCTCATTAGCCGATTGCAACTCTTCGTTACTTGCTTCCTGTTCTTCGATAATGGAATGCAGGTCCTGCCGCAATGCTGCCAGTTCGGCTTCAAGTGCCTGATTTTGTTTTCCGCTATTTCCGATGGCCAGATTGGCAGCGATCGAAGGATCCTTAAGTTCTTCAAAAAGGATGAGGAACAATTGCTGGTTGGTTGAACTGGTAATGGGTATCGCTTTGATACTCACGAAATGCGTTTTGTCATTAACGACCACTTCAAGCCCTGTCTTCGCAGCAGGCATGGAGGATTTTCTTGCCTTGTGGATAATGTTACGCAGTTCAAATACCAACGCAGGTCTTGCCATTTTGGAAAGATTCAGGCTGGCTTTTCCGGAAGCAGGTTCCAGGAAAAGCCCTGTAGAGCCGCGGAACTGAAGAATTTCCATGTCCTGGTCTACTACCACGCTGGCCGGGACATGGTTAGATAAAAGCCAATTGTCAACCAGTTTATCAAGGTCGCTAACAGGATCTATGGCGACGCTTTTTGAAGCGGGCCCCTTTATATCCAGTGGCGTCACGCTTCTTCTGACGGTCATTACCGCCGGGATCCTCGCGAGTGTATTGTTCTTGCGGGCAAATATCTTGAACTCTTTCTGAATCTGGGAAAAATGCGATGGTGAGCTTCCCACTGCTTCGGATTTGCCCAGTACCAGTACACCATCAGGGTTCAATGCGTAATGGAATGTCGCCAGAGCCTTCTTTTGCAGTACATCGTCCAGATAAATCAGCAGGTTACGGCAGCTAACCAGGTCGAGGCGGGAAAACGGAGGATCACTTAGCAGATTATGGGGAGCAAAAACACAAAAGTCCCTTACAGGCTTGTTAATGCGGTAACGGTCATCGACTTTTGAGAAAAAACGGTCGAGACGCCGGCGGGAAATCTCCTTGATTTCACTCTTGGCATAAATCCCAAGCCTTGCTTTGGCAATCGCGCTTTCGCTCAGATCCGTCGCAAATAACTGAACCGGTACGCTCGCAGCCCGGTCTCCCAGTATTTCCATGATCATCATCGCGATGGAATACGCTTCCTGTCCGGTGGAGCATGCAGCAACCCATATCCGGATGGCCTCGCCTGGGCGCTTGCCTTTGATAATGTCCGGGAGTATCTCCTTTTTCAGATATTCCATGGTTTGCTCGTCCCGGAAAAAACTGGTGACATTAATCAGCAGATCATTATAAAGGATCGTCGCTTCGGCAGGGTGCTTCTTAAAATAAGCGATGTACTCCTGGACGGTTTCCAGCTTGTAAAGCAGCATTCGCCGTATGATCCTTCTCCTTATGGTAGTTTTTTTATATCTCCCAAAATCCACTCCGACGGCCGATTTGACAAAAGAAAGCACTTTTTCAAGATCCTTGTCGGCCATTTCGTCGTTCGCAGCGTCGTCGGTTTCATTCGTCAGCTGAAAAATATCCGCGTGCTTGCTCAATCTTGCGATTTCCAGGGCGATGTCTTTCGGCGACAGCACCATATCCACAACACCCTCCGCAATAGCCGACTGGGGCATTGCACCGTATGCAGCACTTTCATCCTGGGCAAATGTAACCCCACCTGCTACCTTAATGGCCTTAAGGCCGAGCGTACCGTCGCTGGCCATCCCGGACAATACGATGCCGATCGCACCATCTTTTTGCCTTTCGGCCAGTGAAATAAAAAACTGATCGATCGGCAGGTGAATATGCGGCCGGGGTTTTCGGGGTGTGAGTACCAGTACACCGTCGACGATCTCCATGTTCTTATTTGGAGGTATAATGTAGAGGTGATCCGGCTTGACAGGCATTAATGGAGCGGCTTCGATGACCGTCATCTGAGTCGCCCCGGCCAGTATTACTTCCAGTTGGCTTTGGTAGTCGGGTGAAAGGTGTTGAATATAGACGTATGCAAGGCCAGTATGGGCGGGCAAATGCCGCAAAAGTTCCATAACGGCCTGTTGGCCACCTGCAGATCCGCCGATCGCAACGATGGGGACTGGCCGGTGGTCGGGTTTCAGATTGGTATAGTTGGTATTCTCCTCCGCGGACATCAGTTGGGCTCTTAAAATATCAAATCGAAATTGTAATTTGTTCAGAAGATTAAAGGGATAAGAACAATACTCCTAACTACCGGGGGCGCCATATTATCATGAGCGGTAAATTGGCATGTGTTTTTCTGCCACTTTAATATTTATTACCTTTCTTTAAAATAATGCAGCCAATGCTATCTCACTTCTGAATCTTGCGGTGCAAAATACACAAATGAAATGTAGCGATGACTAAAAATACGTTTCGAAGATGAAGAAGAGAAAGACCATATTTCTGGTTGACGATGACGAGGATGACCGCATGCTCATGATCGAGGCGATCCAGGAGATGGTCTCGAATGTAGAAATAATTGAAATAGAGAACGGTTTTGCGTTGCTGGATATGCTTGGGGATAGGAAGGCCCCGTTACCGGACCTGGTCCTGATGGACATGAACATGCCGAAAATGAATGGCCTGGAAATCCTGTTCGCCATGAAAACGAACAAGGTTTATAGTTCCATGCCCGTTGTAATCCTCTCCACGACTTCTACCAGCCAACTGATTGGAAAGGCATACGAACTTGGAGCAAATGCTTTTATGATCAAGCCGGTTACCCGGTCTGAATTTGAAATGATAGCAAGGGCAATCGACATCTGTTTTCTGAATAGATTTTCTGCCGACCGGTTTTTAGCTTCCATCAGGCCAGAGAAGGCGAGAAGCATCCTGATCATTGAAGATAACGACGACCACTCCGAGCTAATGGACTTTGCGATCAGGCAAAGCATGCCGGATGTCAGGGCGGTCAGGCTGGCAGACCGGGCCAGTACCCTTGAATTTTTGAAGACCCGGTACAAAAGTCTCAGGCCCGTCCCCGAGATGATCCTGTTGGACCTTTATCTGCCCACACGCGAGGACGGGTTAAAGTTGCTGGACGAAATCCCTCAATTTATCACGGCCAACAATCTGGCACACGTGCCTATTATCGTGTTCAGTTATTCGGATCACTATGAAGATAGATGTGCATCTTACGCCAAGCAGGCGAATGGTTACGTCGTCAAGCACCCCGACATCAGCAAGTGGTCATTCTATTTTGAAAACCTCTGCTACTTCTGGTCAAAGACAATGAGGCTTCCGAAAGTCTAGTGCCTCTCGGCGGTTCCCGGGACGTGAACCCCATTTAATACAGGTAAGCGGTTGTAATCGATCCAATAATGACAAATCGTTTCAAGCAGATATTTAAGTGGTTCAAATTCAATTGGTTTTGTGACAAACGAACTCGCTCCCGCGTCATAGCAACGCTGAATGTCCTCTGCTGCTGAGCTGTTGGTAAGAATGACAACTGGAATAGTGCTCCATTTGGTCACGGTATTGTCCGGCGTTTTCCGGATGAGCTTAAGAAGTTCCAAGCCGTCGATCGACGGCATTTTAAGGTCCATGACGATCAGTGCAGGCCTCCTTCCGCTGTATTCGGGGGAAGATTGTAATACCAGAAACTGGTACAGTTCCATTCCTCCCTGAAATGAGCGTAAATGGTAATTGGGTAAGAATTGTTTGAAGATGGTCCTGACCAGTAATCGGTGATCAGCTGAATCGTCGACCAGGTAAATTTCTTTTTGATCCATATTGTGAAGGTGTTTTTGATCACTTTTTCATTGGCGGTCACAAAAAATATACCGGTAAGCCAAAGCGGCTTCCGTTTTTAGTGCGGCGGGGACTTAACTGCTCAGTGTAGAAAATTGTCATAAGCCAAGTCCCCAAATGGCATGGATTTTTTTAAGTAGTATCTCAAAATTTAAATCAATGGAAGAGAAAAACTACACGGGAGCGGTCCCCGAAAGCCTGGAAGGAAGCCGGATTGATGCCACCAGCGTTAAAGAATTGTCGTCCGTGGAAGAAGCCGTCGCTTTTTTCGGTGTTGTTCGCGAGCGTCTGCTGGATATTAACCACTGGCACGAGCGGACGACCAACCTTCTTGCAAAGTTTCAATTGTGTGACGTATACGGGGATCCGGTTGAAGGTCCGGCCAGGGAAGGATTATTAGTGCGGATCGACATTCCCGGACCAGGAACGGAAGTCGCCGACGGATTCGACTGGGTAAGGATTGAAGAAGTGAAAGAATACCAATCCGAAGAAGTACAAAGCATTGCAATCCGCGTGCGGCCGACCGAAGCGCCGCAGAAAGCCGACGAATCGCCGACCGCCGGATCGCCGACCGCACATTTTTATTCCAAAGATTCCACCAGTACATTCACTGTAACCAGGGAGCATACCAAAGTAACAGCCGCGGTGTATGACCGCAACATAGAGGCTAACAAAGAATCGGCGACATTACTGGACAAGGTACGGAATGCAGTGACTGGCTTTGCCGGGCGGACTGTATTCTCAAAGATCCAATGGCAAGTCCTTGCGGACGGGCTCCTGATCGTCGATCTTCCGGACTGAGGATAATCCGCCCCGGATATACATGCTGGGTTGTCCCGAGCCTTGTGCGGACGATGCCGGTCTGGATGCGTGGTAAACAAACCGGTGTGCTTTGACTTGTGCTTTCATGATTAAATGAATAAGTTGATAAATGGCCCCAACTAGGCGGGCACGAAATGACGGGCCGGGTCGAGCATGGCGTCTGTCAACGCCAGTACCTGGGCGAAGTCCTGGCCTTTGGTCCAGTCAATAGTTTTGTGCAAATGTTTGTTCAGAGGCCCCCAACGCTCCGGTTCGCCATCCATGCTGATCACGATACTCGGTGTGCGCAGGGCAGAGGCAATATGGGAAACGCCTGTGCAGTTGCTGATCAGCAGGTCAGCTTCCCGGATTAGTTGCCCGATTTCCCCCAGGCCGGTTTTTCCGGTCAGGTCGATGGCCGGATAGTCCATCATATCGATGACCTGGGCCGTAATCGGCGCTTCGGCTTCGGTTCCTGTGACCACTACCTGGTAACCCAGGCCGGCACACTGGTCGGCCAGACAGGCGAAATGGGAGGGTGGCCACTGGCGCCACGCGCCACGTGATCCTGGATGCACACATACGAAATGGCTGTGCGGCAAAAGTGGATTGGAATCATATAAATTAAATATTTCCGCGTCGGTAACGGGAAATTCGAGCTGGGTGCCCTGAGCGGGAATGCCCAGGTGGTCCAGCATCTGCAAATGTCTTTCAATCTCCGAAATACCGGTCGGGTATTCGATGAACAGGTCGGGATTGCGGTAACTGCCTGCACTATGAAAGCCGGCAACCGGCCCCGCTTGTAAACCGATCAGCATTTCGTTGACAATGCTGCCGTTTCCCTGCATTTGAAGTATGAGGTCAAACTGCTCGTTATGCATCCGTTCCACAAAGTTTTTCCATAATAACGGATCGAAAGGTTGCTCGGGCAGACCGGGATAGCCGGGAAAATGTATAAAGCGGTCAACATATTCCGAAAACCGATCGCAGAACGATGCGGCCCAGGGTAGGCCCAGCAGCGTGATCTCCGCCCGGGGGTAACTGTGCCGCAAGGCGCGCAGGGCTGGAACGGCGCATAGCATATCGCCGAGCTGCAATGCGCGGAAGACGGCAATTTTACGGGTGTTTTGTGGTGGAAATGTCATAGGAAAAATACTTTGTATCGCAATGCTCCGCGAAGTGTCCAATAAACAGAAAGATATGGGATGACGATCGATGTAATGATCATTTCCATCCGGTGTGAAAATGAGCCGTCCGTCCCTCGAAGTCGTTTTATAATGAATGCAAGAATTGAAAAAAACCATACCGAAAGCGCACCGGCGGCAAGTAATTCTGCATCAAAAGCCCAGGCTATGCAAAAGGCAATACTGGATAAAATGATCACATAGTAATTCCAGACAGGTCGAGCTGAAATCTTCTTCCGGTAGAGGTTCGGATATTTTTTAAACAGCAATGCATTGAACATGCTTTTCCGCTGCTCGCGAATACTGATTCCCCAGTCGGCGTCGCGGACGGGATGACAAACGTGTGCCTGCCGGACGTGGACAATAGGGATATTATTTTTCAACAGATTGAATTCCAGGTCCGAATCTTCCCGCCACGCTGCCGGAAAGGTCTCATCGAAACCACCGGTAAGTTCCAGCGCCTTTCTTGAACAGGCGCAATTGGCAGTAATAAAATCGGCTGTCGATAAATGGGCGATGTTCTTTTGGTAATCCGTAGGCGGATCCGGTATCGGCACGGTGACCCTGCCGGTGAATGCGGCTGCTTCACCGGAATGCGGACGGTAGGCCTTTGCATATTCTTCCAGCCAGAGCATGGACGGAATACAGTCGTCATCCGTGAAAACAATAAGGTCAGCGTGGCCCTGCCGCCAGCCCGCATTGCGGGCAGCGGCGGGGCCACGCTGTGTTTCGAGCGCGGTGCACGAAAGCTGCAAATCCGGATATTGCTGCCGAAGTGCCCGCACAACGCCTTCTGTCTGACTATCCGGGCCATCGGAAACGACGATCACCTCAAAACGATATTTGGGATAGGTTTGCCTGCCAAGCGCATGCAGGCACCTTTTTAGCAAATCGGGACGCCGGTAGGTTGGCACGACTACCGTGATATCGATATGGGCCATTATTTTTCCAAAATGAAAGAGTTAATGATCAATGCATCAAAAGGGGAAGTCCAGAAACACTCAATAGCGTCGCGCGGACTGCATACGATGGGTTCACCACGGGTATTGAAAGATGTATTCACCAGCACCGGTACGCCCGTAAGGCCCTTGAATTCGCTGATCAGATCATAATAGGCCGGATGCTGCTCCCGGTTGATGGTTTGAACACGCGCAGTGCCATCTGTGTGCCTCACAGCGGGAATGCGGTCAGCTTTATCTTCTTTGACTGGATAAACAAAGAGCATGAAAGGGGAAACATTCGCACCCTCAAACCATTCGGCTGCATCTTCTTCCAGCACAACGGGCGCTACCGGCCTGAAATCCTCCCGGTCCTTGATATCATTGAGCCGGGCCTGCATGTCGGGGTGGATGGGAGAGGCCAGAATAGACCTGCTTCCCAGTGAGCGCGGACCGAACTCCATCCTTCCCTGATACCAGGCGATGATCTTGTCTTCGGCCAGGATGGCTGCGGTATCCTTGGCAATGTTGGTCAGGCGCTTGTAAGGCATTTTAGCCCAGCGCATAAAGTTTTCGATCTCTTCGTCGGTATATTCCGGTCCCCAGTAAACATGGTCCATCGAGGCGGTGTAGCGTGCAGGAGTGTCTGCATTTAGTTGTACATCAAGCCATTGTGCTGCGCCCAGCGCTGTTCCCGCATCACCGGCCGCAGGCTGCACCCATACGTTTTTGAACGGGCCCCTGTCGCGGATCACCGCATTCATCACACAGTTCAAAGCCACGCCGCCCGCCATGCAGAGGTTCTCGGCTTGCGTTTCCTGATACAGCCAGTTGGCGAGTTTTAATACAGTCTCTTCCAATGCTTTTTGCAATGAATGGGCGATGTCATGATGCAGCTCACCAAAGGGATCGTCTTTTTTTCGGCCGGGCCCCCACCATTGTTCAGGATCAAAATCGTCTATGGTATACTGTCCATCGTCGCCGACGTGGATAATCGACCGGAAATCTTCCAGATAAACCGGCTTCCCGTAAGAAGCTAGCGCCATCACCTTGTATTCATCCGATGAATGCAGAAAACCCAGGTAGGTGGTGATTTTTTCATAAAGCATTCCCAGTGAATGGGGCATATCCACGGTCGCCAGCTGCTTTAATTCATTTCCATCCCCAATAAAGTAACCGGTTGTTGCCTTTTCTCCACGCCCGTCCAGTGTCAGCACAGCCGCTTTGGAATACGGGGAAGGGAAGAATGCGCTGGCGGCATGCGCCAGGTGGTGATTGACAAAATGCCATTTTTCGTGGATTGCTCCCGCGTCAGCGAGGCGCTTTTGCAAATGGTGGGGATATCCGTCCCGAAGCTGATCGGGCGCTTTCCGAATGTAATTGACAAACATCGTGTCCCAGCCATTGTACACTTCCTGCACGGCGGTAATCTCCGAATCCGACAACCAGTCGTCCTCATACACCGACGCGTTACTGACTCCCTCCGGATCAAAAGAGTAAGCAATGCGGTCCACGTCTTTGAGCGTAATGCCCGCAGTTTTCAGGCAATAGTCGATGGCATGAAAAGGTAGTTCCCAGGTTGAAAACGGGACCGGGCGTTTGCCGTGTTTGATATGTGTAAATCTTTCTTCTTCGGCGGCAGCGATGATTTTACCGTCTTTTACGAGTGCAGCAGCGGTGTCGTGGAACGCTGCATTGATTCCCAGAATATACATAAGCCTTTGGTCAGATTTAAAATGCAGGCCAATGGTTACAAGGATTGTGCCAAGCGTTTCTTGTGGAGAATCTTCCATGTGAAGGCACCGGGAGAAGGAATTATTATACGTCGGAATAGAGGCGTTTCTCTCACTCTATAGATGCGTTTCGTAATGGGCTCAAAATCAGGAAAGCGTTTTGTGTGGAATGGCATCGTTTTTTACAAGCGCCGTTCTGTTTCATTGCAAAAAGCATTTTTATGAATGATATCGGTATCAAGAATGAACGCCTGAAAATTTTTACCTGGCACATCCACGGAAGTTATTTGTATTATCTTTCACAAGGGCCGTACGACCTGTTCATCCCGGTAAAAGAAACCAAAAGTGAAGGTTACTACGGTCGGGGGGAGACTTTTCCATTTGGCCCGAATGTGATCGAAATCCCTGCTTCGGAAGTCAGGAACATGCATTTCGACTGCATCCTGTTTCAATCTGAAAAAAATTACCTCATCGACCGGCACGAGATCCTGGCCGACTGGCAAAAACAGCTTCCCGGCATTTACGTGGAGCACAATACGCCGGAAAAACATCCGACCAACACCCGGCATGTGATGACTGATCCGGCCATTACGATGGTTCACGTCACGCATTTCAACAAGCTGATGTGGGACAATACCGGCATACCCAATGTCCACGTGATCGAGCATGGCGTTTGCGTGCCGCCGGTGTCTTACCAGGGCGATATTCCGAAGGGCATTGTGGTGATCAACCACATCGAGCAGCGCGGCAGGATAACCGGCTGGGATGTGTTCGATGAAGTCCGCAAGCATGTGCCTCTGGATCTGATCGGGATGGGGACGGCCGGTTCGGGCGGGCTGGGAGAGGTGCTTAATCCGCAGCTTCCGGAATTCATCAGCCATTACCGCTTCTTTTTTAACCCGATCCGCTACACCAGCTTCGGTCTGGCCGTGTGCGAGGCGATGATGACCGGCATGCCGGTGGTGGCGCTGGCAACAACGGAATACGTTACCGTGATCAAAAACGGGGAGTCTGGGTTTATCGACACAAACATTGGCCGCCTCATCGACGGCATGAATGCATTGATCGGCGACCCGGCGCTGGCAAGGCGAATGGGAGAAAATGCCAGGGAAGTAGCCCTGGATAAGTTCGCTATCGATCGTTTTACCCGCGATTGGGAAAAAATCTTCATCCAAACTATTCAACTAAACTTCCACAATCATGAAAAGGAAAATAGCATTTATCAGTGAACATGCCTCGCCTCTGGCGGTTTTGGGAGGAGTGGATAGCGGAGGTCAGAATGTGTATGTGGCTGAGATCTGCAAATCACTGGCCAAGCTCGGTTATGTGATCGATATTTTCACAAGACGGGACGACGAAGATTTGCCAGAAGTAGTAGACTGGTTGCCCGATATCCGGGTCATACATATGGACGCGGGGCCGGCCCGGGAGGTTCCGAAGGAAAGCTTGCTGGGTTATATGGACGAATTCACGATGGATATGGTCCGTTTTATCCGGACTTATCAAATGCGGTACGATCTGGTCCACGCCAATTTTTTCATGTCCGGACTGGTGGCTTCCAGTATTAAAAAGATCCTGGGTATTCCCTATGTGATCACTTTTCATGCCCTGGGCAAGATCAGGATGATCCATCAGAAGGACAAGGATGCTTTTCCGCCCGAACGGCTCGATATCGAGCAGATGATCGTCAATGACGCGGATTACATTATCGCTGAATGCCCTCAGGATAAGCAGGACCTGATCGAGCACTACGATGCGGACGCTTCGAAAATCACGATCATTCCATGTGGGTTCAGTCCCGAAGAGTTTTATCCGTTAGCCAAAATGAAAGCCAGGAGGCGTTTGGGCCTGAAAAAAGACGAGTTCGTGCTGCTGCAACTCGGTCGGGTGGTGCCCAGAAAGGGCATTGACAACGTCATACGCTCATTGCGGTATTTGAAAGACATTCCAAAGGTCAAGCTGCTCGTAGTAGGCGGTTCGGATGAAAAGCCGGATTTTTCAAAAGATGCTGAGCTCCGGCGCTTGAAAGAAATCGCCGAAAGCGAAGGGGTGTCTGCCGCTGTGGAATTTGTAGGCAGAAGGAACAGACAGCAGCTGAGGCATTACTACCAGGCGGCCGATTTCTTCATTTCGACGCCCTGGTATGAGCCGTTCGGGATCACCCCGCTGGAAGCAATGGCATGTGGAACGCCGGTGGTCGGCTCCAATGTAGGCGGGATTAAATATACCGTCCAGCACCAGCAAACGGGGTTTTTAGTGCCTCCGCACGATCCGAAAGCTTTGGCAGAAGCTTTAAGGGAAGGGATTTCCTGCCCTGAAAAATACCGTAACCTGTGCCGCAATGCGATCAAAAGGGTGAATGAGAATTTTACCTGGACTTTCGTGGCCAAAAAGGCGCACCAGCTGTATGCAAAGCTGATTGCCGATCAATATATGCAGCCGATCTATCTGCTCCGTGCTAAACATTTGGAAGGCAAGCAGGGAAGGAACTACAGGTCAACAGCAACTACCTATGCAGTATCCTGAACGTTCCTATACCAAGGCTGTTTTCCTGGACAAGGATGGTACGCTTGTGAAGGACGTGCCCTATAATGTCGATCCTTCCAAAGTAGTATTTGAAACGAACGTTTTCGAAGGGCTTCGCACTTTGCAGGCTGATGGCTATAAGCTGGTGATCATTTCCAACCAGCCGGGCCTTGAAATGGAATTATTTTCTCAGGAGCAGCTGGACGAACTGATATTATTTTTTGTCAATGTCTTCAAAGAAAACGACCTGTTGCTTTCCGGTTTCTATTATTGTCCGCATAAGCCGGGCATCGACGGGCCTGCATGCCGGTGTCGTAAACCGGAGCCGGGCCTGCTGGTGGAAGCAGGCAAGGAGCTTGATCTTGACCTTGCAAAATCCTGGATGATCGGTGATATTCTCAATGACGTAGAAGCGGGAAGCCGGGCAGGCTGCAAAACAGTGCTTATCGACAACGGGAATGAAACCGAGTGGCTGGAAGGCCCGCACCGGAAGCCGGATTACACCACCCGCGACTTTATGGACGCGGCAGATTATATCACTACCAAAACCATTTCGCCTTATGGCCCATCATAGTCAGTATCAGAATGTGCTCTGTATCCGGGCCGATAATATGGGAGATGTCATCATGGCGTCTCCCGCTTTTCGTGCATTAAAAGAAACATTTAACAGCCGCATAACCCTGCTCACCTCCAACGCAGGTGCCATTATCACACCTTATATTGATTGCATCGACGACGTGATCAGCTTTGATCTGCCCTGGGTCAAGCACACGGGTCATGGGAAAGCGGAGCTGCTGGCGCTGGCTGAGGAGCTTAGAGGGCGGGACTTCGATGCGGCGATCATATTTACGGTGTACAGTCAGAGTGCCCTTCCAGCAGCTTTGCTTGCCTATATGGCAGACATTCCTGTGCGCGTGGCTTACGCGCGGGAGAACCCTTATCAGTTGCTGACGCATTGGGTCCCGGACGTGGAGCCCTACGAACGTATATCGCACCAGGTGGAGCGTGATCTGGCGCTGGTCGCGCATATCGGCGCATTCACGGACGAAGATCGGTTGCAACTTAGCGTTACTGACGATGAGGAAGGGTCCTGCAAGCAGAAACTCTCAGCCTACGGAATTGCCTCAGGCCAACTTTACATCGTGTTTCATCCGGGTGTTTCCGAAGAAAAAAGAAGGTATCCTGCCAACGATTGGATAGTGGCAGGCCGGGAATTTGCTGAGCAATATGACCTGCCAATACTGGTTTCAGGATCCGGAAAGGAAAGGGAGCTGGCAGAAGCCATTGCCGCGGGTATTGGTCCGGCGGCAGTTTCCATTGCGGGTGGGCTTACGCTAGGTGAGTTTATTGTGTTGATTGAAAACGCCTGTGGCGTCGTTTCGGTGAATACAAGCACGATCCATATTGCCGCAGCCGTACAAACACCGGTTGTGGTGCTATATGCCCAAACTAATCCCCAGCACACGCCCTGGCGATGTGCGCACCGTATATTGCCTTTCTCGGTACCACAGCATTTGCAAAGCCGGAATGCGATCATCCGCCATGTATCCGGCCAACTTTATAATGAACCTGTGCGCCATCCCGGCCCAGCCGAGATAGTAGGCGCCGTGGCTGACCTTTTTCCGGTTATTGATTCTGTGGCGTCTGAATGCGGTCGCCGCGCATATTCTTTCCCCTCAGCATGGTCGTCAGGGCCGAATGCCAATTGATGATCACATCGATCACAAAGTAGTCGCGCATATTGCTGCGCAGGCTCTTGCGCATGATCCTTTTCACAATGCCTTTTTCAACTTCGCCCTCTTCCTTGACGCGCGGTAATAGCTGGATGGCAACCACTGTCAAAACAGCGCCGATCAGAAAAAGAAAATTCCATTCATGCAGCAGCAACAGGCGAAAGGTTTTTTGCAGGCTCGGGCCCGACCATTCGGCAATAACGCGCAGTTGTCTCAAAGTATAATAATCGGCCAGATAACCGCCAATTAATGGCGCAAGCGATGAAAAAACCGCCGTAATAATGTTTTTCACCGATAGATAAACAATAGCCTCTTTGGAAGGCGCCAGTTTAAGACCAATGTTGGTCAAAGCCAGGTTAATGCCCGCATTGCTGGCCCCGCTTCCCATGTGGATCAGCGCTAAAAGCGCCAAATTTGAAACCAGATTAGTATATATCCCTACAAAACACCACGCAATTACGCAGCACAAATACAGCGGCGCACAGATGGCGATGATGGTTTTGTTGCTATATCGGTCTGCAAAAACGCCCCAGTAGCCAATGGTCATAATGCTGCTGAGCTGGCTGAGAATGGTGAGCGGGATCACGTAAGCCACCGTGAGACCAAGCGTTTTAAGCATAAACACAGTAAAAAACGGCGTCGCTATATTGACCGCAAACAGCCACGCAGAGTTGAATACCAGCAACCTGCGAAAGTTGAGGTCCCGCAATGGCCTGAGAAATAATTTGAGGATGTTTTCTTTGTCCAGGTAAGACAGCGGCTCGGGTACGGAAGCCAACAAGGCGGCTCCTCCCAGCCCGATTAGCCCTGCCAGTAAAAACATGATCGCATACGTCGTAAGCTCGAAGTCTGGATAACGCCTTCGGATGTAGTCCACCGCCAATGCAAGCAGCACGCTCAGTACCACATTCAGGATCTGAGAATAACGTCCTCGTTTTGAGAAATAGGCTCCTAACATCTGTCCTGGCACGAGGTCTTTCATCCACGCGTTCCAGCTCGGCCCGGCTATCGATCCAAATAAATAAAAGAAGAACAGGAAAAATAGCAGCAGGTTAATGGGCGCGTCATCAGGAAAAACGAAAGGTAATATCCCGATCAGCAGCAGGGGAATCCTGGCAAGCACCGAGCAAATGACCGCGACGGCCCTGCGGTTGTTGTATTTTCTGATCAGCCAGATGGATGTGAGCTGGAAAATGTTGGTGAAAGTCGGAAGGGAGGCCAATAACCCGATCTGGAAATTATTGGCGCCAAGAAGCAATGCGAACGCAACCAGAAATGTGCCGCCGGTAAGCGTGGTCATCGCTTCTGTGGTGAGACCTTCTTTAATAATGAGGCTTAAACCTGTATTGACCTCCTGTTCGGTGAGTCTTTCCTTGGGTTTCAGGATCATAATTGTTGGAGTGATTTGTCGGGGTGCCGTATAAAATCATACCACCCCCAACCCCAGTTAGGCACCATTAATCATTTTACGGCCGTTGTCAATTCGTTACTGCCGCAGTTGGCGCATTTGGTGGAGTGGTGGTAATATGGCATGAGCTTGCCACACCGTTTGCAGACGAGCTCGTCAGTCGTGTGGTACACCCGCGAGGAAAACTCGGTATCGTTTTCCGGCAGCACGCCCAGACCGGCTGGGACATCGTCGGCAGGGATAAAAGTAAATGAGCCACTGGCCTCAAAATAAAGCCGTTTCACCTGGCCCAGGTGCCTGATCCCGCTGCCACGGAGCTGCGCAAATGTCCGCTCCCTGGTAATGCCGGTTTTCTTCATATTATGAAGCTTCATCTCACCATCGGCAACCAATATTGTGAGATCGCCCTGAGTAACCGATTCGAGGACCTGGTTGCGGCTTGCGAGCCAGGCTGCCAATTGCTGTATCGCGATAACCACAATGGCGATCACTACCGCTGCAAGAATTCCACGATCCGGCGCTTGCAACGGGACCCCGATCGCGGCTGCCAACGATACCATGGCGATCATCTCATTGCGGCTCAACTGCGATGCCATGCGTTTTCCCATCAGCCTCATGGAAACCATCAGCACCAGGTAGATCACGGCAATACGGAGTACAACCTCCCAGTAAAAGCCTGCGGGCACATCCCCGAAGAACATGCGCTGCCAGTCACCGAAATGGATATCCTCCTTTTTCATGATACGGGTTGTTTATTTTCCAATATGGTCGATATACTGGCCTCGCCCCACTGGTCCGCGCCGCAAACCGGGCAGCGCTCATCTTTGTTTTGATGGTCGGGTGTTGCCCCGCAGTTGGCACATACCAATTGCCCGTCCGCCACTTTTTGTTGGAACAGGTTGATCTCGGTATCGTCGGGCGGAAAAAGTAACAAACCCGCCCCGGCGGTATTTTTTCGGTAAATGCTGAACCGCCCGCAGGCTTCCAGGTATACCCGCTCTACCTCGCCCAGATTGTAAACACCTGAGCTGCGGAGCGCGGCAAAGAGCTGTTGTCGTGAAATCTTTGTCTGTTGCATCTCTTTCAGTTGCAGGACGCCGTCTTTCACGAGCGTCGTGATGGTACCCTGGCTGATGTCCTCGAACCGCTGACTTCTGAATTCAAGCCAGTTGGTGCCGCGCTGGAAGATCAATGCGCAGATCAGGATCAGCATGCATAGCAGCAGGCCGGTCTGTGGCATTTGCATACCCGGCGAGACGATCGCACCGAGCGTGATCATCACGGCCAGCTCGGCGATGGTGAGCTGGCCGCCCATTCGTTTGCCCATGATCCTCACTACAACTAACAATGCGACGTAGATAATCAGCGTTCGGAGCAATACTTCCACTAAAAATATGACCGGAGTTTCGCCAAAAAGTATCCGGTAAAAATCACCAGGAACAATGTCCTCTTTTTTCATATGGATCCTGCATATTTAAATTCTGCATAAGCCCGGCATGAACGGCTCGTCGCCTGGCGCCGGTCGTCCAGTTGAACGGGCAAGAATATACGCTATACATCATTTTTCCATCGGCTCATAAGCTGGCAAGCCTGCGTCTTAGCGCGAAAAGTGCCAGCGGGATGCTCAGTGCGGCGAATCCCAGGATAACGGCTGCGGCGATATCCAAACCTTTTTTGTCTGGCAAATACACAACTCCGTCCCGGTTGGTTACCGCAGGCTCGTCAACATAGCGGCCGTGTTTGGGCACTGCGCTTTCTTCGAAATGGTGGGCGAGGTGCATTAATTGCTGAGATAGTTCCGGTCCCGTCAGAACTTTGCCGTGTCCGGAGGCTACAATCTGCGGGTTCAGTTCTGCCAAAAGGTTCACGGAGTCTTTCGATTGCCGCCAGTCATATGTAAAGTATTTGGGAGGCCCTGAGAGCACCTTTCTTTGGGTGGCAACGCACAGCGCCGACTCCTGTTTTGTAGTGACTAAGGCGTCGCCTGCGATCAGCAGTTTATCTTTTTCCCGCCATAAGCTAATGTGCCCCGGAGCATGGCCAGGTGTGTGGAAATATTTCCATTCGGGCAAAACGGGAACCGAATGTGTCACCGGGAGCGTCTTTACCGCGTCTTCGACGTTAATGGGTTCGTTGGGATACATCCAGGACAGGGAAGCCATAAGCCCGCCTCCAACTGTAGGGTCGGCCGGGGGATAGGACGATTTGCCGGATAAATAGGGTAGTTCCAGAAAGTGGGCCCATACCGGCACTTGCCAATCGCTCAGAAGCTTTTCCAGCGAACCGACGTGGTCGAAATGGCCGTGGGTGAGCACAATGGCTTGTGGTGGAATGCCCTCTCCGAAGAGTTCGGCAGCTGCTTTTTTGATCTTTCGATAACCCGTTTTAAGTCCGGTATCTACCAGCACCCAGCTCAGGTCCGGATTGGCAACGAAGTATACATTGACAAGGATGTCTTTCAATCCCCAAACTCCCTCGGCTACTTTGAAGCAGTGTTGCTCTTTTGTTAAAGTCGTTTTCATTTTGAGTCAAATCTGGTCTATGGCACTGTTGTACATACCAAATCACCGCCTCAGGACGGATCGTCGGCGCTGGCAATCGCACAGCAAAGCCGTGCCAGACCTTTAAAAAGCGGCAAAACAGGAAAGTGATGCCTCGTTTGCGAACCGGCTTATGATGACTTGTGGAACGCCGACCTCATCTGTGAAATCCGCTAATCTTTGTAAACAATTCTTCCAACGGCCAGGCCTGTTTTAAATAAGCGGATTAGTTGTTTCAGGATATGCATTGTCGTGATCATTAAGGAGCCTTTTCGATTTTGGTAATCCGGATCGAGTTTGGAATGTACATGCTCGAATAAAGAGGCTGCGGATTACATTGCTGTTTGAGCTCTCCGCTGAGGATATAATCGGGTTTTGTGATGTCCGGCGTCTTTGTCAGGGTATCCATGGCAGTACAGGATAAAACGCTGGTTTCGTATTTATGTCCTCCTTCATTTGTCTGCCTCAAGAGGAATGCCTTGTCTCCGAGATAACTGGCCGGAAGATCTTTCAGGACCTGAATGGTAGGTCCTTCACAACCGCAACCCGGCAATTCTTTTTTGTCTTTGCAAGCTATCGCAATCGCGCTTAGCAAGATAATGTAAATGATTTTCATGGCTGTTATTTAAAGTATAAATATAAAAGGCTAACGAATTTACTTTCTAATTGTCATTAATAATTCAATTGTTACTCAAATATTATTAATCAACGGTGCAACATCCCAAGGAACGTAATGTCTTTTAAACGTTCTTATTAATGCCGTAAATATTCTTAAATGGAATAAATTATCCGCCCTCTTATATGGCCATATCTTTTACAAAACTATTCCACGCATTGTCGGGGCTCGCGATTGCAGCTTTATTAACTCACAATGCTTTTTCCCAAACCCGGATTCCCGCACTCGACAGCATGGGAATGAATATGGGCAGACAAAACTGGAAGGCGGCCTTGCAATGGGCATTGAAAGCTGCGGAGGTCGAACCAAGTCAAAGGAACTGGCGATATTTGAATGCCGCTGAATTCGCGAGCCGGGATGGGAACAGGGAATTGGCGATACATTATGCACGTTTGGTGGTTGAATCGGATATCGCAGTCAGAGCCGGATTTAATAAAAGTTTTGCCTGGTTGGCGGACGATCCGCGGTGGAAAGAGCTAATGGACCGAATAGCGGTTCTAAGGGAGCAGGAGCGTCAAAACAAGATTAAAGCCAGCTTGCCTTTCCGCGTTGCACAGCAGGAATCCCTGCTTCGCGCCGACCAATATGTAGATTCGCTATCACAGATAGCCTCGGCGGATGCGCTTTATAAGAAGATCCGCCAAGACCGGCCGAAACGTAGTTATACGGCGACTGGACGCTATGCATACGCGTGGATCAAGTTGGCCGACACGCTTCAAATCCCTTACCTTATTCAGTTACCCCCGCATTTCGACGCTGAAAAGGAATATCCATTGATAGTTGTATTGCACGGCGCGGTTTTGCGGCAGGACAAGATGGCGGATGTGCCGGATAGCACGCAGGTTTTCTTTGGCAGGATGTATATGCAGCAGGCCAGCGAGAGCGGCTATATTGCTGTTTTTCCTTACAGCAATAAAAAGTTCAACTGGATGATGCCTGACGATGGCTTTGAACTGGTACCGGAACTCGTGCGGCAGGTCAAGCATTTGTATGCGGTCGATGACAGCCGGGTCTATGTTACCGGGCATTCCAATGGCGCTACCGGGGCATTTTCTTACCTGATGAAGGAGCCGGGCCTTTTTGCCGGGTTTTCGGGCATTAATAACCGGCCGCAGGTGCGCACGGGCGGTACTTTTTTCAGGAATGCTTTGAACCGTTCATTTTATAATGTAGCCACTGATTATGACTATTATTTCCCGTTTGAAGGGCATCGGGCTATTACTGCTATGGCGCGTACATTGGGTGTTGATTGGCAGAATGTGGAGATCACAGGGCAACGGCCGCATCATTACCTGATCAATAGCAGCGACAGCATTACACAACGGGTGTATGGCCAGCTTTTCGCGGATATGTCGACCAGAAAACGCGATCCATTTCAAAAACGGCTGTATTGGGAATGTGATAATGTGAAACACGGCCGCTCGGATTGGCTCGAAATCGCTCAACTCGATACGCTCCGGCGCGCGGAAACATGGCATAGCCCGGTCAATGTTGAAGTAAATGGGTGGCGGGTAGCGGAGACTCCCGGTGTGGTGCTCGACAGCACTTCCAATGCATTCGAATTTCCAAGGAAGTCGGGTGCTGTGCAGGCGATTTTTACTTCCAATGGTTTTGAATTGAAAACATCACGGGTAGGCAAAATCAGGATTTATCTCTCACCGGAAATGATCGATTTTAACAAAAAACTCAAAGTAATTATCAATGGCAGGAAATTTTTTGATGGCCTTGTCGCGATGGACCGCTCATTCCTATTAGCTCAATATCGAAAGGAAATGGATCATCAATCGGTGTGGGTTAATGCTTTGGAGTTCGACATTCCGGCTAATTGATTCCGTAGGCAACGGTGATAAAATACATTCCGCCAATTGAAGGGCCGCCTAGGAATGAGGTGTAATAATGGTTAAGTATATTATTCGCCCCGACTTTGATAAGCGATTTTAATGAGGTAATGCGGTAGGTCACCTGGGCATCCAGACTGGAATAGGAGGGAACCTGACCATTCACCAGGAAAGTTTGCGAATAGTAATCCGACTGCCCTCGATAAGCCAATGTGGCATCTAAATTTTTGAGTAAATTCTTTTTTGAAACCGAGATATTATAGATCCATTCAGGCGTATTGAACCCATCTTCCAGACCGTCCTGATTTTCGGTGTTCCTCAATTTTGCAAATGTCGTGTTCGCTGCAATAATGAGGTTTTTCTTCCATTGGTAGTTCAACCCCACGCTGAACCCGAAGTTGTAGATCACCGATTTTGAATTGGTATACATGCGGTAAGGCGATTGGGTGGCCCGGGTGTACAAATAGGTAGGGATCAGGGATTCATCGGTGGTGTTGGGGACATTCATATTGGCCTGGGCGATGAAACTGCTGAACCTGCTCAGGTATACATCCGCATTGGCATACAGGCTGTTACCCAGAAAAAGTCCTTTGTACCCGGCCTCCCACGTCTGCGCATGTTCGGGTTTCAGGTAGGTATATTGGTTTTTTCGAAGTAAACCTTTGTTCTTTTCAATAGCCGCTGCCTGTGTGAGATGGCCCTGGTTGACGTCCGCCAGGACGGCCGTCTGAAATGCTGTAATAGAAGTCGCCAGCCAGGCTTGCTCGAAAATCCCGCTGGACATCACCGGTAACCCGCCCACGCGTTTTACGCCGCCGCTGTTGACATTGCTGTACGCTTCAAATATGCTCGGAAACCGGTAGCCGCTTTGGAACGAAGCCCGGATATTATGGTCATGCACAGGACTGTACACGACAGAAAGTCTTGGATTGAAAGTGGTTTTGAAATAATCGTTTTTATCGGCCCGTAAGATTGCGCCGAGCTTTAATTTACTTTGAAACAAACCTTTGCTCAACGAAACAAATGCTCCTGTTTTACCGTAGTTAATGTTTTTTCCTTCTTTGCCCGGTTCGGGGTTTACAAAATAATTACCATCCGGAACGATGACGTAGGTTCGGTGGTCGGCGCCGATCAGCAGATCGACGTCATACTTTGTTTTCAGGGATTGCAGATAGCTTTCAGTTAGGTTCACTTGTACTTCTCCGTGCACCAGGCTTGCTTTTACACGTAATGCAGCGCCGATGTCCCAGTTATTGATGTCCTGTAATTTTTTCAATTGTTGATCAAAAGCTGCGGTTCCGGGCTGATACCGGCCCTCGTCGGCGGCAGACCTGCCTTGCCGTAGTGCGTCGGCGATCGTTGCACCGTCCGCGACAGAGCGGTTGAAACCGGTTGTAAAATCAGCATACCAGGCATTGTCGGGCTTATAGCTCCGATCCAAATTTTCGGCCATAGAACGCAGGTTGTACGACTTTCCGGTGTTTTCTGAATTGATATACAACTTTGTCTGAACGGACTTAGACTGATACTGGACCGCGTGCTGCTGCAACCGGTAATCCTGCAAGCGGAAACGGTTGGCGCGCTGGTAGACATTGTCCAGCTCGCTGAAATGATAGGTATAAATGAGCATAGCATCGGGTGCTACCTTGTAATAAATACCCGCGTCGGCCTTTACATTTTGCAGATTGTAATCCACCACATCCCGCTCCTGGTAGCCTGTACGGGCGACCACATAATTGCTGCCGCCCAACGAAATCGTCCTGCGGTTGGAGCTCTCGTTGCCGTAGCTGTTCACCGGATCAGTTGCGGGATTGTCTGCGCCGAACAGGCCGGTGCTGCGGTTTGCGTTCGCATTTAGCTCCGTTTGGTCGGAAGCGATCCAGTCGTAACCCTTCGTTAAAGCGCCGTTTACCTTGAATGCCCATTTGGATGAAATGATTTTGGCAAAGCGAACCGTGGTTTCCAGATAGGGCTTTGCATTGCTGAATGCGTCGTGAATATGGTTTACACCCGCCTTCTGCTGAATGGAAAATCCTTCGGAAGTGAACGGGTTTTTGGTAAAAAAGTTAGCCAGCCCGTTTACCGTATTCATCCCATACAGCGCAGACGCTGTTCCAGGCAGTATTTCCACGTTGTCGATATCCAGGTCCGTCGGGCCGAGAGAGTTGCCGATCGCGCCGCCGATATGCGGGGATTGAACGTCCAGCCCGTCGACCAGTTGGGCAAAGCGTACATTGGTAGTATTCGAAAACCCTCTCGCATTCAACACCTTGAACCCAAGCGACGGCGTGATCATGTGAATGCCTTGCGCATTTTCCAGACCATCAAAGAAGGACAGGGCAGGAGACAATGCAATAGCCGCCTTGTTGACCTTCTGCACGCTTACCGGCGATACCAGAATGCTTTCACTCACGCGGGATGCGGTGATCACAACTTCCTGCAATGCATTGGTTTTAAGTGTATCAGCCGGTGTTTGGGCCCTTGCGGTCAAGGCGGCGGTGACGACAATGCAGGTAAAGTATGCTCTCATAGACGGCTGAATTCGATATAGCTATGTGGATATATCGCAAGGTAACAAAGAAGTGCTGTTGTACAGCACTGTTGACCGGCAAAAATATTTAAAACCGGATGTTCAGGAGTAAATTGTGTTAATTTTGACCGGCATAAAGCGCTTCTCCGGGCGAGTTGATGCCTTTTTCTCTTTACAGTTAACAATTACCGGCGCGTGCAAGCATACTTGAACCTGTTTGATTTCAAACAAAAAATAAACTACAAAAATGAAATCCTCGCCGGTCTGACGGTGGCGATGACGATGATGCCGGAATCATTGTCATTTGCAATCCTTGCTGGTTTTCCGCCGCTGGTTGGACTGTATGCTGCATTCATTATGGGTCTTGTAACCGCAGTTTTTGGCGGCAGGCCGGGATTGATATCAGGCGGCGCGGGCGCAACAGTTATTGTACTGATCGCCCTCATGCAGTCGCACGGCATCGAATACGTTTTTGCTGCTGTCGCGCTTGGGGGAGTGATCCAGATCGTCATCGGATTATTTAAATTAGCCAAATTTATAAGGCTCGTGCCGCAGCCGGTGATGTATGGGTTTGTTAATGGACTTGCTGTGGTCATATTCATGTCGCAGCTTAACCAGTTTAAAGTGGCAGACGGTACAAGCTGGCTCAGCGGGCAGCCGCTTTTGATCATGCTTTCACTGGTTGCCCTTACGATATTGATTGTCTTGATAGTTCCTCGCTTCACCAAAGCGATACCCGCTTCCCTGGTGGCCATTATCGTTGTTTTTGCGGTTGTATTGGGTTTTGGAATTGATACCAAAACGGTGAATGATATCGCCTCGGTGGCAGGAGGCTTTCCTCCGTTCCATGTGCCGGAAATTCCTTTTAATGTCGACACATTGCTGATTATCGCGCCTTACGCAATGGTCATGGCGGCGGTAGGGCTTACCGAAGGGCTGCTGACCTTGAACCTTGTGGACGAAATTACTGGCACAAAGGGAAATGGAAACCGCGAAAGCATGGCACAGGGTGCCGCAAATATGCTGAATGGCTTCTTTTTCGGAATGGGCGGCTGCCCGATGATCGCACAAACGCTGGTCAACC
Source organism: Dyadobacter sp. MSC1_007 (assembly GCF_023667495.1). Taxonomy (GTDB): domain Bacteria; phylum Bacteroidota; class Bacteroidia; order Cytophagales; family Spirosomataceae; genus Dyadobacter. The sequence continues at coordinate 154,680 of NZ_JAMOZL010000011.1, read as the reverse complement.
TGAGCGCAGGTGCCAGGGCGAGGCTTTCGGGGATCATCGCTTCATTTACCATTCTGTGTGTGATCCTGTTCGGCGCGCCGGTTATTGGCAGGTTACCGATGGCGGCATTAACGGGCGTGATGATGATGGTGGCGGTCGGCACATTTGAATGGGCGAGTTTCAGGATCATCAATAAAATGCCGAAGCAGGATATTTTCGTGGGGATACTGGTGGCGATCATCACCATTTTTCTGCACAATCTTGCCCTGGCCGTACTGATAGGTGTGATCATTTCTGCCCTCGTTTTCGCATGGGAAAGCGCGAAACGCATCCGCGCAAGGAAATATGTCGATGAAAGTGGCGTGAAGCATTACGAAATTTACGGCCCGCTCTTTTTTGCGTCAGTTGCAGCATTCAATGAAAAATTCGATGTTTCGGGTGATCCCTCGCATGTCGTTGTCGACTTTAAAGACAGCCGGATCGCGGATATGTCGGCTATTGAAGCGGTTAACAAACTCACCGAACGCTACCGGAGCGCTGGAAAAAGATTGCAGTTAAAACACCTCAGCGACGATTGCAGAAGGCTTTTAAAGAACGCCGAAGCTGTGATTGATGTAGACCTGATCGACGATCCGGTGTATAATGTGGCTGGGGATAAAGCGTAGGATTTCAGCCTGGAAATCATTTCGTCACCAGCTTATTGCTTCGTATTATTTCATAAATATACAGCGGCACTGCCCATCCCATCCAGAACAATGGCGTGGATATTTCCTCATAGCTGCCGAGTTGCTGCACATAAGGTATTTTGTACGCAAAACCGGAGATCAGAAAGGCCACTGTGATGATGTAGCTGCGTGTCATCCATTCGCGATGCAGCTGGAAGCGCCTTTGAACCGCGGCATAATAGGCAATAAATGTGGCGCTGATCCACACCGAAGCCCACACCTGCAATGTAAAGGCATTGGCCCAGTTCACTTTATAAGCCGTTGTAAAAGCGAGGATGAGCGCGCAGATGCTGCTTACCAATATGGCCATCAGGTAAACAAACCCGATGAGCCGGTGGATTTTCCAGCTGTAATTGCGGAGCTTAGGCCAAAATTGCACAATGCCGGTGATTAGCGCGCCGCCGCCTGCTGTAATGTGGGCGATCAGGACCCATCGGAGCTCAAAATACTTTCCCATTGCCTCAGGCGTGAGTGCCAGATAGTGGTCGGCGCCGTGCATGAACAGCCAGGTGAAAAAGACGACGGCACACCAGATGATCAGGGGGATAATGTCTGTCTGTGAAAGGGAGAATGCGGTTTTGCTATTACTTTTCATGTCTGAGATCTTTGATTTTAAGTGGGGCAAAGTTCTCCCGGGCTGCACAAACGGGCAATAACCGAAAAAAGATTCGGTATCGGGCGCGCTTCGTTCTTGTGGTTAAAAGGGTATTTTTGTATCAAAACAGAAAGATATGTACACTAAGAAAATTGAAGAAGATCTGAACTGCGGCGTCCGCGTTGCTATGAAAGTTTTTGGTGGTAAATGGAAATGCTGCATTCTCGACGCTATTAGCCAGGGTATATCCCGTCCTGCCGATATCAGCCGCGTCATTACCGACGCTTCGCCCAGGGTGATCGAAATGCATCTGGCGGAACTGTTGTTTTTTTGTGCTGTTGAAAAAGATACGGATGAGGTATATCCGAAACGATCGGAATACCGCCTTACGGCTCTGGGCAGGACCATACTTCCCGTCATCGCGCATCTTGAAGAATGGGGACAGACTAATATGGAATTTGTAAAAGACCGGCAGGCGGTTCTCGACGAACGAATGGTCATCGGAATGCATGCAGAGATGGATTGAGGGTAAAACGTATATCTTTGGCCATGGCTGAGCACACATCAAGGCACGATACATTCATTCGCTCTATCATGGGCAACCAGCAAATCGCGCTGGATTACTTCCGATCTTGTTTGCCGGCAAACATTCTTGACAAGCTGGATTTTTCAACCCTCAGGCAGCTTCCGGATACATATGTCTCAAAGGAGCTACAAAAATCTATCTCAGATATCGTCTACGCGTGCCAGAGAGCCGATGGGGTAGGTGAAGTGAAAATTTCACTTTTGATCGAGCACAAAAGCTATGTAGACAAATATGCGCCAATTCAGATCGGCAGCTATATCTTTTCCGGATTATTAAAACAGATTGGAGAAGGGGAAAAGCCTTCACTGATTATTCCAATTCTGCTTTATCACGGCAGATCTCGGTGGGAATATCAAACGTTGTCATCGTTATTTGGTGGATTGGAACCAGAATTGTCGCGGTTTCTTCCGGATTACCAGTACGTGTTTCATAATCTTGGGGAAATTCCAGACGAACAGATCCAGGCGCTGCACAACAAGTTTCTTGCTGCCTCGCTGCTCGCAATGAAATACAGTGTATTAAAAGACCGCCTTAGCGAGTTAATTCCTACAATATTGAAGCTGGCCGGCGAGATGGAGCAGAACTTGCAAACCAGTCTTATTGTTTATACATTCGTAAACAGTGAATTAAGCGAGCAGCAAATCATCGAACTGATAACGCCGCTACCCACACAAATTAAAGCAACAGTTATGAGTACATTGGATATTTTCGTTGAGAAAGGCCGGAAAGAAGGTTTGAGAGAAGGTGAGTTGAAAGGAAAAATTGAAGGCCAATTGGAAAAGACCGAAAACGCAGTTCGAAATCTGATCAAACAGTCCTTGCTTACGGATGAACAGATAGCTTCCGCCCTGGAAGTTACAGTAAAATATGTAGCCGACATTCGCCGTCAAATTAAAGAAGCTTAAAGACGTTCGCGAAATCTTGCACTTCATGAAGATAACTCGTGGCTAGGTAAGATAGCACTAATCATGCGGTACCACAGTAGGAGCGCCGATTCTAAGTATTCCTGTTTTTTACTTTATCCACATGTCCTCTGCACCGGCCACGTCTCGACAGAAGGAGCTTTATGGGGCCTTACATCCGCTAAATGCAAATCCGGGGCCACTTGATTGCCACCCCGGATGTTATAAATTTCCAAAAGATTATTGCTTGACTATCTTGAAAGCTTGACCATTGACTTTTAAAAGGTAAACCCCGCGAGGGTAACCGCTGAGGTCGACAACACCGTTTTTCGATCCGCTGGTATGATCTGAGAATTCGTTCCTTAAATGCGCATTTGTTTGAAGTTTTGAGCCATTGAGGTTATAAATTTCAAAAGAAGCTAATGGCGCATTCGATTCAACGTGAAGGAAGTCAGTTACAGGATTGGGATAGACTTTGATTTGTACATTCGCATCAAACCTGACTGAAATCGTCTTGGAAAATGCGTAGGTTCCGTCACGATCGATTTGTTTCAGCCGGTAGTAATTTGCGCCTGCCAACGGCGAGATGTCTGTGAAATCGTAGCTGACGAGCACCTTGCTGTCCCCTTTTGCATGGACTTCACCAATCGCTTCAAAATGCTTTGCGTCAACGCTTCGCTGGATCTCAAAATGGGAGGCGTTCATTTCCTCGGTTGTGGTCCAGTTCAGTAGGGTCGTATTTTCAACTGCCCTACCAGTGAAGCTGACCAGCGTGACAGGAAGCGGAGGTTCCACACTTCCCAGCGCAATGGCACTAATGGCAACACCAGCCGGTATTACGCCGGTTAGCGCGCTGTTTTCGATATTCCCCGTCGCATTCGAACCGGCGCTCAGGTTAATCCACTGGATTCCGTCCCAACCCACCAAACGGAGGTTTTCGGTCAATGCGAAGTCGGAGACATCCGGAATCGACACGATAACCGTGATATTATCGTCGCTTCCCGCCGGGTTGATCCAGTCCCAGAAACCTGCCGGGCCCACCGTTTTGATAGGGGCGGCGACGGCTGTCAGGCTGTGGGTTGTCCCGTCAGAAGGATCGGCTACCGCATCGGGGCTACCTGCAAACCAGGCAGTACTGATGGTCGCTGCCGCTGCGGGGGCAGAAATGGACAAAGTCCGAAGGTCAGTACCGCTGCCAACGGGAAACACGAATGCATCGTTGCCAGCTTTGGTGACATAGCCATTCACATGCTGCACGTCCGAATTGCCACCGGTATAGGTCGCCCCGTCACTGAAACGGAGCGACCCGGTGGTGTGTGTAGTGCGGACAGTCGTGGTAATGCCATTGTTGAATTGCAGATTTCCGGTAATTACTATGCCCTGCGTATTGCTTATGGCCATCGTGTTGCCAGCCCCGATGTTGAACCTCACATTCGAGAAAGATGGGGCAACATTGCCGATGATGCTGTTCAGGCCGACTGCCTGAAATATATCCAGGCTGCCGGTGGACGTCCAGCTGCCGTTGATTTGCAACAGGTTGTTACCGTGTTCGTAGGTCGCGTTGTTGGCCAATGTTACGGAGCCGGTCGCCAGGACAATTGTACCGCCGGGCGAGTAGTCGCTGAAATAGCCGCCGTCGACGCTGGCAGGGGCGTTGGCACCACCGTAGGTCGTGTTTTGCGCCCGTGCGCCGCCTGCTGCCGCGGTGATCAGGATTAGTATTATAATTCGTTTCATATCGACTGGATTTAAATGAATGGCATTAAAGCTATTTGCTCACTGCTCTTGAAATGCCTTCGGTTCCTTTGACACCCAGCATTTGCTCCATTTGTTTAACCCGCTCTACCAATTGTGCAGTAACCGCCTGACCATCTTTCAATTTTTTGTTCGCCGCTTTAAGTAATTCGATTTGCGCCTGTTGCTCCTGAATAGCCTTGGTCAGTACTGGAATCAGCTCGGTGTAGGAAACGGCCAGCGTTTTATCTACATCATTTCCTTCTTTTACCAACGAAGGCAACACTTTTGCAATCTCCTGCGCAACAAAGCCGATTTCGTGATTGGCATAAACACTGTCGCTGATGGTTTGTTTCTTATCATACTCGACAGGATTGAGGGACATAATGGTCGACAGGCCATGCTTTGTGTTGCTGATATTGCGTTTCAGGCGGGCATCTGAGGTAAGCACCACGCCATTGGCACGAACGGAGGCTGAGGCATTGATGTCGCCCGCTACATCCAGTTTATAGGCAGGCAGCGTGACACCGATACCCAGTCTTCCCATGTCCGTGAGCCGCATCCATTCCGTAGGGGTATTACCATCAAGCCAGCTACCATTGGTGGCCCATACAAAACCGATGTCGTTGCTGTTAATCCGGGTGTTGTTACGGTCGGTGATAAATACCATATGTTCCCGCGATTCCAGATAAAGGTTATTGCCCGGCAATCCCAAAGCAGGGTACATGTAAATACGTTCGGCATCATCGTTTTCTGCCCAACGGATACCGAATCGGGGCGAAAGGTGCATATTTCCAAGATTTACATCCAGCTTGGCGCTTGGGTGTGGCGTAGCGGTGCCAATACTAACCGTCCCATCGGCCAGTATTCGCATACGTTCCGCTGCATTGGTGCGCATTACCAGTGGCTGAGCATCCGAGGTGCCGAGGTAGTTGGTAGCAGGGTTAGTAGCCGCATTACCTGTAAGCCCCCAGCCACTGGCGCCACCGCCCGATGCCGACAATACACCACCAGCGAGGGAAAGATTGGCGCCCAAAGTGATGTTACTGACATTGCCCGCTCCGTCGCGGCCGGTGATTGCGGTTGCCGTGCCTGCGCTGCCGGCGATGCGCGCCGTACCGTTTACGTCAAGTTTCGCACTGGGTGCATTGGTGCCTATACCTACATTGCCATTGCCCAGAATGCGGAAGAGCTCGGTGCCGTCCCCGTTTTTACCACCGGCGAAAAAAGCATGATCGGCGCCTGGAACGGTGTGATAGTTAAATTGATTCGAACTTACACCAAAACCAACGTGGTCGTTGGCTCCGCTATCGAAAAATGAAAGTTTGGCACCCACTACCGAGGCAAATGCCAGCGGGACAAGTGGTGCCGGGTTACTGATACCAATGTTACCTGTGGGCGTGATCCGGAAACGTTCTGCGGCATTGGTACGCAGCAAGAGCGGTTGTGCATCCGTGGTCCCGATGTAATTGGTAGCCGGGTTAATGCCCGCGTTACCGGTCAGCGACCAGCCCGAAGATGCGCCGGATGCCGACAACACGCCTGATGTCAGCGACAAACCTGCCCCCAGAGCGATATTGCCAATGTTCCCGGATGCGTCACGACCCGTAATCAACGTTGGGGTGCCTGAACTGCCCGTAATTCTTGCCCCGCCGTTCACATGCAGCTTGGTGCTGGGCGCATTGGTGCCTATACCTACATTCCCGCCGCCTTGAATCCGGACCAGCTCGGTGCCGTCCCCGTTTTTACCACCGGCGAAAAAAGCATGATCGGCGCCTGGAACGGTGTGATAGTTAAATTGATTCGAACTTACACCAAAACCAACGTGGTCGTTGGCTCCGCTATCGAAAAATGAAAGTTTGGCACCCACTACCGAGGCAAATGCCAGCGGGACAAGTGGTGCCGGGTTACTGATACCAATGTTACCTGTGGGTGTGATCCGGAACCTTTCCGCTGCATTGGTACGCAGCAAAAGCGGTTGGGCATCCGTAGTCCCTATGTAATTGGTAGCCGGGTTAATGCCCGCATTACCGGTTAGCGACCAGCCCGAAGATCCGCCTGATGCCGACAGTACGCCTGACGCGAGCGACAAACCCGTACCTAGGGCGATATTGCCAATGTTCCCGGATGCGTCGCGGCCCGTAATGGCCGTTGGGGTACCGGCACTGCCGGTAATCCGTGCGGTCCCATTCACATGAAGCTTTGCTGAGGGTGCATTAGTACCTACACCTACATTGCCGTCGCCCTGAATACGCATGAGTTCAGTACCGTTTCCATTTTTTCCGCCGACATAAAACTGATGGCTACCGCCAGTCATAACATGGTAGTTCAGTCTGCCACCGGTAATGCCAAATCCATAATTTTCTGTTGCACTGCCCGCATCATACAACGATATTTTCGGACCTTCTGTCGAGGCAAAAGCCAGGGGCACAAGCGGCGCCCCGTTGTTGATGCCAATATTGCCCGTGGTCGTTATCCGTAAATGCTCGGCGGCATTGGTACGAAAAACAAGCGGCTGATTGTCCGAAGTGCCCAGGTAGTTCGTGGCTATATTGGTGCCTGCATTACCTGCGAGGCTCCACGCATTGCTGACACTGGAGGAGGTCCATATCGGTGCGGCAGGTGTGCCTGTATTTACCTGTAACTGGTTCGTGGTAGTATTGTAGATCATTAAGGCGGTCGCGGGGTTGACGATGGCATCGCGCTGGGTGGTAGTGAGCCGTGGTGCCAGTAAACCTTTGTTGTTACCAGCCCCGCCGGTTATTTCAAGCATGGCGCTGTTGTCAGGAGCTCCCGGGCCGCCTACCTTGGTTTGGGCATGGGTTTGAAAACATATTGCAAGCAAAGAACCTGCAAGCAGAGCGTAGGACTTTTTCATAATAGAAATGATTAGTTGAGCTGAAATTAGCATTGCCAAAATTGCTCTTTGACTTCGAAATAGTTTGTACTGAGATATCGCCAGTTTAGATCTTGAAAATCCTTTATTTGAAGTATTAATTTGTAGTATGTTTTTGTAGTTGTATCAATACAAATTGGCTGTATATTGTAAAAAAAATCCATGTAATCTGGCATTCGCCGGTCTATGTCACGAAAGATGCATTATCTTGTTTCTTGTAGAACCACACTACTTTTCATTGCACTTCTTGCGGTACTCAAAGTGGCTGTGGCGACAGCACCGGCTGCCGCATCACCGGCTGCCGCATCACCGGCTGCCGCATCAGATTACAGCATTGCACATTATACCAGCCAAAACGGCTTGCCGCAAAACAGCGCCAAGGGTGTGGAATTGGATAAGGACGGATTCCTGTGGATCGGCACGGAGGCCGGCTTGGTGCGTTTCGACGGGCAACGGTTTAAACTCTACGATGCGGATCACTACCCTCTGATGAAGTCAAACCGCGTCAAAGATCTGTCTCTCGACACAGCCGGAGTACTCTCTTTCTATGATGGGGCCTTGCTAACCTTCGACAGCAGAGGTCGGATGCAGCAAATTTCAGATGAAGCCTATTTGGGAAGGATCCCCCGGTTGCAAACGGACTTTCTTTCTGTTCAGGACTACTCATTATTATTCTTGTCGGGGACAAAGATTCGCTGGTCAATGATCCTGCCCGAGCTCGTAGCAGGTGGGCAAGGCAATTTTTGGGCTATACAGCATCGGAAATGCTATTTCCTTGTCAAGCCCGGGTTATTGTCGTGCGTCGATGCCGACAAGCGCAGAACAACTGTGAGGATAACCGGTTTGCCCCCATACCTAACATCCTTCGCAAAAGATGAGCCGAGGGTCCAGGGCCTGCTAGAACATAACGGTGTGCTATATTACCATACCGATAAAGCCATTTACCAGCTTGCCGATGCGGGGAGTAATGAATTGAAGGCAATACTGGTACTGGAAGCGGACCTGTCGGATGTCACGTGCTTCCGGCATTACCCCGGGTTGAATATGTACGTGATCGGTACGGCGACGCATGGCGTTTATATTCTGCGCCGCAAACAATTTGAAGCCCATCGGCATAGCAATGGATATGGAAACTTTTACCCACAAGTACCCTATGGCGAAACCGGCGTCCTCACTGCCTACGGCCTCCTTTATCCGGGTGGATCGCGTCTGGGGTTCCCTTTTGATGTAGGCACGTTTCGGGGCGTCCTCAGGGATAGCCGGGGGCATTACTGGCTCGACCGGGTGTATATGACGTCGGGCACCACCTACGACGTGATGCTGGTTGAGATGGATGAAAAACTCCGTGAATTGAAACAGCGGTTTAACCGGTACGGAAGCAGTTGCATGCGCGAGTCGCCGGACGGCCGGATCTGGATATTGACTTCCGGCGGCAGGCGCCTGGCATATGTGGATGGCGATTCGATACGACGATTACCCGAACATTCCAGTATCAATTACGCAGCACGAACTTTTTTACCCGCCCATAACGAGCATTTCTGGATTGCGGGATGGCAAATGATGGCGCTGTTGAATGTCAGGACGGGAAAACAAATTCACTACAAAACGCTCGAACGGTACAACATTGAAACCCTGCACCTCGATCGGAACAAAGTGCTTTGGGTGGGCACCACCGGCAAAGGTTTCTATGCTATCAAAGAGGGGCGCGTCATGAAGCTGCCTTTGGATAAAAAAGCGTCGCTCAAAGATGTCCATTCATTCATGGAAGATCACAGCGGGTTTATGTGGATGAGTACGAACAACGGCCTTTTCCGATGCAAGAAATCCGATCTCGACCTCTTTTTGGAGGGGAAAACTACCGACGTATATTACCAGTGTTTCAAACAGGAATCGGGTTTTAATACCAATGAATTCAACGGAAATTGTACGCCGTCGGCCATTGTTTTGGGCAATGGTAAATTTTCTTTTCCCTCGATAGACGGGTTGGTGCAATTTTATCCGGACGCTATTAAGGAGCTGCTTCCGGTCAATAAGATCCTTGTCGATAAGTTACTGGTCGACGGTGAACACCAATATCCGAACGGCCATTCAATCGACCTCCAACCGAATTTCAAGTACATTGAGGTTGAAGTGGCCTCGCCGTTTTACGGCAACCCGGCCAATCAGTATCTCGAATACCGGCTCATTGGCCTGGACAGCGTTTGGCATCCACTGAGTGAAGACAATAAGGTCTTGTTCAACAACCTTACGCACGGACAATACGGGTTGCAATTCCGGAAACGTGCCGGTTTCGGCCCTGGTAATATCATCATGACAAGCATTTCATTGTTTGTTGAGCCGTTTTTTTACCAGACCATTTATTTTAAACTGGCAGCCCTTATTTTGGCCGTATTGCTAATCTATCTGGTCTTGAAAATAAGATATGCTTACCTTTTGAGGCACAACAAACAGCTGGAACAGGAAGTGGCAAACCGCACTTTCCATCTTAAGAATGCCAACCGGCTCAAAGAAAAAATGCTGATGATGGTAGGGCATGACCTCCAATCGCCTTTGCATTTCCTGGGTTACCTGTCCGAGACGAATTATGAAGCTGTGCAGGCCAATCAAAACGTGAAAGCGGGCCGGATAAGCCTTGAAATGAAAGATACCAGCAGGAAAATATATGCGTTCGTGAATGAATTCAGTCTTTGGGCCCGGGTGCAGGATGAGCATTTTAATCTCAAAAGGACAGTATTTGCATTGAGCCCGATGGTGGGTGAGCTGGAAGTTTTCTACAAAGAAATATTGCTGCTTCACCATAACACTTTTGAATTTACAACCGAAGAAGAATATGAACTGAACACCAATAAGGACCTGTTGAAGGCGATTTTACGGAACCTGATCGAGAACGCCCATAAGCATACGCGCAACGGTATTATCAGCATCCATTGCTACCGTGACGGTGATGAGACGTGCGCGGTCAGGGTATCGGACACGGGCAAGGGAATGTCTCCTGAAACATTGAAAAGGATCAATGAGCTGATCGATAGGGTAGGGCCAGTTACCGAGTTCGAGTCGGGAGGGCGGCTGGGTTATCAGTTCATCATCGATTTCGTGGCCCGACTGAATGCACGTTTGACGATTGACAGCGTGGAAGGGAAAGGTACCGAAGTTGCCGTTTGGGGGATAGGTTTGGCCCATGCGGAGAACCTGGCGAAGAAGGGGATCAAATACCGTAAATGAGGGCGAGTTCGGCCAACTCTTTGTGGTGCTCTATGTTCAGTTTTTGATATAGGCGCTGTTTGAGCGTGTTTACTGTGCCATACTGGACCTGCAACAATTCGCTGATCTGCTTTTGTGAATAGCCTTGCACAAGGTAAGTTGCAATCTGAAATTCTCTCGTGCTCAGCCGTTCGAACGGCTGGATCGATTTTCCCTGTAAAGAGCTTTGTATTAGTACGTCCGCCAGTTTCTGGCCGACATACCTTTTATCGTTCATGACCGTTTCGATTGCTTTTTTTATTTCGTCTTTCGGTGCATCCTTTTTCAGATAGGCGTGCGCACCCAGTTGGATAAAACGGGCGCCGTAAAGCGCTTCATCGTTCATGGAAAGGATGAGAATTTTAGTTTCCGGATGAAAATTTTTAATATGATGGATCAGGATGGTAGGGTCGGTATCTGGCATAACCAGGTCCAGCAACACTAATGGATAGGTGTTTTTCTTGATCAAAGCCAATACACTTTCCGCATCCCAGGCCTCGTCGACTGTGCAATCAGGAAAAAAATCCAATAGCATCATGGTCAGGCCAAAGCGGACGATGCCATGGTCGTCAGCGACTAAAATTCTTTTCATACCGTTGATTCTTGCTGTTACAGGAAATTGCTCTTTCTAAAAGGCGGTTCTATGACTAATCAGAACCGTCGCAATCTATATTGTAAAAGGAAATCTGAACGTATGTATTACTACAACGTCTTTGTAGTAAATGAACGACACGAAGCGTGGGCCGTATTTTTTAAGTTCATGTCATTACTATTGAATTTCTTAACTTTGCTGAATGGAAAATAAAAGCCAGCGCCCCGTATCGGAGTTCAACAGTCAGTTAAAGCTGAAAGGATTCAATGTCTTTGAGATCGAAAATGACGGTAATGCAACGCGCATTTACAGTAGAAAAGATTTTTACAAGATCTGTCTGACGACCGGGAAGAGCAGAGTCCACTATTCCGATCGAAGCTTCGAAACGGATGGTACAGTCCTGTTTTTCGGAAATCCGCATATTCCCTATTCATGGGAGACCCTGTCCACCACTTATGTCGGTTACACCTGCTTGTTTTCGGAAGACTTTTTTTTGGCCTCCGACCGCACCGAGAGTCTCCAGCAGTCGCCGTTTTTTAAGATCGGCGGCACGCCTATCCTTCATATTTCCATAGAACAGCGCGAGTTCCTTAATACCCTGTTCCTGCGAATGATAGACGAGCAAAAGACGGATTATGCTTTCAAGGATGACCTGATGAGAAATTACATTAACCTTATTATCCATGAGGCTTTAAAATTGCAGCCATCAGAGAACTACGACCAGCAAAAAAATGCGGCAGCACGCATTACTTCTGTATTTCTTGAACTACTGGAAAGGCAATTCCCGATCGAAAGCGCAGATCGTCCATTGCAATTGAAGACCGCGCAGGACTACGCCAGTACCCTTAATATGCACGTTAATTATCTGAACCGTGCCGTGAAAACGATTACAGGAAAGCCAACAACCAGCCATATTACCGAGCGCATTATCAGCGAAGCCAGGGCCCTCTTGCAGCACACCGACTGGAACATTTCAGAGATCGCCTACGCGCTGGGATTTGAATATCCCACTTATTTTAACAACTTTTTCAAGCGTATGACGGGCACCAATCCCAAAGCGCTCAGAACAGAACAGGTTTGAAAATCTTAATGATCGGTTTGATCGTCTTTATCTGTCCTGGCTGCTGAACGGTTAATTTTGTCATCAATTTTCAGCACAAAAAGTACGCAGGCTGAATAAGATAAAGGATGAAATTATGAAAAACAGCGCTGAGGGCTCCGACATTTTCACACGCATACATGCCGGGGAGCTGATCAGGAAGAACGATCCGGGTTATGAGGATTTTAACAGAGTCGTAGCGCGCACCATTCGGTTATGCGTCGAAATGAATGCTAGTGCAACTGATATCGATCAGGTACGGCAACGGCTGAGTGAGATTATAGGAAGCCAGATCGACGCATCCACAACCATATTTCCTCCATTTTATACTAATTTCGGCCGCAATACGAGCTTTGGCAAAAATGTGTTCATCAACCATGCTTGTTCATTTCTCGATATAGGCGGGATAATCATCGAAGACGACGTCATGATCGGTCCGCGCGTTAATATCACCTCAGAAAACCACCCGCTTGATCCGGCCGACCGGAAAGCGCTCATCCTGAAACCTGTGATCATTAAACGAAACGCCTGGATAGGGGCGGGGGCAACCATTTTACCAGGCGTGACGGTTGGAGAGAATGCCGTTGTGGCGGCGGGTGCCGTTGTGAGCCGTGATGTGCCTGCCAATACCTTGGTCGCCGGTGTTCCAGCCAGGCAGGTGAGGGTTGTTGCGTAGACCCCCGCCCCCCTCCCGGGACTGAAGTCCCAGGTTAATGGGCTTGGATTTTGTTTCGTTTATTTCGTTTGTATATTTGATAAATTTACTCACGACATGGAAACAGTATTAGAAAGGCCAACAAAACGAGAACAGAAAATGGCAAGCGAATTGGTTGCAAACTTCACTACTGCAATATCCAGAAGAAAGACGGACACTGTCAGTATCAGCATTCACGAGAGCAAGGAGTCGTTTGCGATTCCGCGAAGAGCACTTGAATTTCTCTCTCATATCTTGTCGATCATGGCGCAGGGCAAGGCTATTTCGCTGATACCAGCGGAGTCGGAGCTTAGCACGCAGCAGGCGGCTGATATGCTGAATGTGTCCAGGCCACATATTGTGAAGTTGCTTGAGTCGGGGGTTATTCCTTTTACAAAGGCAGGCAGTCACCGACGAATTTTACTTGAAGATCTTATGAAATATGCAAGCCAGCAGGATAAAACGAGGAAGAAACGGTTGAAATTCCTTGCGGACCAGGCGCAAGATTTAAATTTGGGTTACGAATGATTCATTCTGCAAGGTTTATAGCAATTCTCGATGCGTGTGTCCTTTATCCGGCACCAGTTCGGGATTTGCTTTTACAACAGTTCGATATTGAGGCCTTGCACCCGGATTTTTTCATATCCAACCTTCTTGAACTGAATCCAGATCTCGGGCTTTCGGCCTTTAAAAACCAGGTTGCAAATTTGCGGAACCCACCAATGACCGCCATTGCTGTGCTTGGTAAACTAGAAAAAGCAGGACTGAAAAGTACGGCCAAGGCATTGAATGAGCTATTGGACGAAGATTAACTCAATCCACAATCTAATACCGCTTGCCCCGACATTCAATCAAAACCAGGAATCTACTTTTCTACCAGCTGTTGGCACGTTTATTTACGGGCATACGGGATCAAAAACCGTGGGATACGTAACTTAACTTAACCGCGCAACGCTATGGCAACGAAGAAAAAGGTAGTGAACGAAAACGAGGACGAGGGAAATGTTGACGTTCAGGAAAGAAAACCGAAGCCCCAAAAAGACCTCTCGGCAAGCTATAATAAATTCAAGACCTATCACGGCAAGCAATATACCGGCATGCAAATCGGGCGGGGACATCACTGGCATTACGATGAAGGCGATTGGAAGGAAACCAAGATCACACCTGATTTGTGGGAGGTGTCTTACGCCGTTACGAAACGACGCGCCGGTCGCGCGCCTGAAAACTCGGGTGTCCCGGTAGGCACGAGCTACCAATGGTATATCATCGCCCACCAGAAGGTACCAAGCTGAATGCAAACGATTATTCGACGGACCTGACAGGTCTTAAATTTAAACTGGCCCACAAGCGTGCCGATAAAAATAAGTGGAGCGCCAAAGCACCCACACAGCGAAAGCATCTGATCGAATTTTTGAAAGGCGTCATTGAACAGCTTGAAAAAGAACCAATTCCACTTGAATTTGAACATGAGGGCATCACGTACAAAGGCGAAGCAATCCCCATTCCTGAAACCTGCGCTGAGGATGTATGTTACGAGGCGGATGTGACTCTTAACGACGAAAACGTCGGTATTATCAGGTGCACAAAAAGCGGCTGGAAACTGGATCGTTCGGATCCGGAACTGGCCGAGAAAATTGGAAACGAGATTTTCTTATATTTTGAGTAATAGCTATCACATTCTAATTCAATTCTTTATTTGAATTGAGAGCCTGTATTGAAAAACTAAACTTCAGGGTTATGGAAAACGGAAAAGAGAGGTTAGGTATAGCATTGGTTGGACTTGGCGAATATGCGACAGGCGAGCTGATGCCTGCATTGAAAGAAACAAAAAACTGTTACCTGGCAGGTTTGGTAAGTGGTGACACGGCCAAGCTGAATAAATATAAAAACGAGCTTGGTCTGGAAGATCATTGTCTTTACACCTACGAAGATTTTGACTCAATCGCCGATAATGACCAGATTGACATTGTTTACATCGTGCTGCCCAATAGCATGCACGCCGAATACAGCATACGTGCCATGAAGGCCGGAAAACATGTAATCTGCGAAAAACCAATGGCGATGAACCTTGTAGAGTGCGAGCAGATCATGGAAGCCATCGCGCAAACCGGCATGCAGTTTTCAATGGGTTACCGTCTTCATTTCGACCCTTTTAACAGAGAAATGATGCGCCTTGGCCAGGAAGAGCAATTTGGGCAAGTGAAAAAACTGACGCTTCTGGATAGCATGGAAATCGGTGAAAAAGGCCAATGGCGCCTCGATCCGCGACGTTCGGGGGGCGGCCCTTTGATGAATAACGGCATTTACTGCATTCAGGCAGCCATTTACATTACCGGTAAGCTTCCAAGCGTTGTCGATGCCCGGTATGCAACCAAAACGGATCCGTCAAAGTTTGAAGGACTGGAAGAAGGGATCAAATGGACAATGTATTTCGGCGATGACGTGGTTGCAGACTGCGAAAGCAGTTATTCGAAAAACCAGAACCTGATGCGCGCCGAAGCCGAATCCGGCTGGTTTGAACTCAATCCGGCTTATGAGTACAGGGGGTTAAAGGGGTCAACGTCCGAAGGCGAAATGCAGTTGGAACCGGTGAATCAGCAAGCTTTGCAAATGGACGATTTTGCGCTCTGCATTATCACGGGCCGACCTTCCCGGGTACCCGCAGAAATGGGCCTGCGGGACATGAAGATCATTGCCGCTATCTACGAATCCGCTGCAAAACAGTCAAAAATAGATTTGTACCTGAACGAGTTTGCCGAGCTCAGCGAACGGTAACAGTTTTACCCGCCCATTCCGAAGGTGCTTTGCCGTATTTCTTTTTAAATGTATGCGAGAAATGGGAGAGGCTCTCAAAGCCCAGGTCAAGATAGAATGCAGAGGGTTTTTCGTCTTTATGCTCGATGAGATGACGCGCTTCGATCAATCTTCGGTCCAGTAGCCATTGTCTGGGTGCCATCCCGAATGTTTTCTGGAAATCTCGCTTAAATCCTGCAAGACTCCTACCGGTAAGCTCCGCAAACTTTTCAACCGGAATATTGAAGTGGAAATTGGTAACCATGAACCTTTCCAGATCGATCTTGTGAGGCTCCGAAAAGTCAAACAAAAGCCTGCTGAGGCCAGGCATGGCGTGCAGCAACAACTGCACGCCTTCCTTCACTTTCAAAATACTCATCGCAGCTGTTGTGTCTTTGTCCGGATTGCGTACATACGGTACAATCGATTGAAAATATCCTTCCAGAAAATCGTTTCGTGGGATCAGGATGTTGGGCGGGCCTGCATATTTCTGTTCGGTCTGGATCCGCTCTTCCAACGCAATTTGCCTAAGCAGGTCTTCTTGCAGAATAATGAGAATAGTTTCGTAATCCTCGTCAGGCAAAGGCGTTTTGGTGATTTGTCCTAATTGATTTTTGCCTATCAGCAACATTTCGCCCCGCCTCATAGATGCTTTCTGGCCGGATGTTTCCAGGGTAAATTGTCCGGAAACCTGCATCACCAGGGAGTTGTGTTTAAAAAAGCAGGCTCTCTCCTTCCTCTTTGTAGAGTGGTAAGAATAAAAGATCACTCCCGGAAGTATTTCAGTTGGATTCGTCACGGCGTAAAGATATTAAAAAGTGCGGCCCGCGTGCATTTCTGTTACCTCTGAAGGTATGTTGAGCCCAGAATAGAGCCGGGTGAAAAATGGGTATTAAGCTTATTGATCTCGTCAGCAGTGAATTCGATGGTCATAGCCTCCATGTTTTCCGGCAGCCGCGATCTCCGGCTCATACTAACCAGCGGCATAATGTGGCCGCCCTGGGCGTTCACCCAGGCAATGGCCAGTTGGGTAGGGGTACATCCCTTTTCCGTAGCCATTTGTTTTAATACTTCGACTTTTTCCAGGTTCTTAATCAGATTTTCACCTTGAAACCTTGAAAAGTGATTTTGATAGGCACTAGCAGCAAGAGGAGCCTTCATCTCGCCCGTAAGCAGGCCCTCGGCAGTGTTGGCAAAAGCAACTACGCCTATACCGAGTTCCTTCGCCGCAGGAAGTAAGTCGCTTTCTATCTGCCGGTCTGCCAATGAGTAGCCTATCTCCAATGCAGTGACAGGATGAATGCTATTGGCCAGGCGCAATTGTTTTTCGTTGATCTCAGACACGCCGAGGTAACGCACCTTTCCCTCTTTGATCAGGTCCGCGACGGTGCCAATGACATCTTCCACCGGAACACTGCCATCGAGTCGGCACGGCTGGTACAGGTCGATGGTATCGATGCCCAAACGGACCAGTGAATAATTGATGAAGTTTTTAATAGCATTAGGTCGCAAGTCCACTCCGAGCCATTGGTTGCCGTAAAAAATGGCACCAAACTTGACGCTGATAAAAGCATCGTCACGCCTGCCTTTGATGGCTTTACCTACAAGGAGCTCGTTGTGGCCGCTTCCATAAAAATCTCCGGTATTCAGAAAGTTAATGCCATTGTCCAGCGCTTGCCGAATAGTGGCAATACTTTCATTTTCGTCGTTGGCCGGGCCACCCCAAACGGGCGACATGCGCATGCAGCCTAGTCCTAATTTAGAAACGAGTGGCCCATTTTCGCCAAGGTTTATTTTTGCAATCGTTGTCATCGTTGTTGGTTTATAGTTTAACGACACAAAATTGCATGTTATCCCCCGGTGGCCGTTTTCGCCCACGGCTCAAATTACTTGTCTATACGGATCATTTTTGTGATTAACTTCACGGCTTCACAAACTAAAAATAAAATGAATTCACAAGAGAAAGTAGTAAGCTGCTACGATCAGGTCGCCGAGGATTATGCCTGCGACCGTTTCGACGAGCTTTCCAAAAAACACCTCGACAGATTGTTATTGAAGGAATTTGCGGCTGTCAATAAAGACAACGGGCCATGTGCCGACTTCGGTTGCGGACCGGGACAAACGACGAAGTTCCTTTACGATCACGGGTTAAAAAACATCACAGGCATCGATTTGTCATCGGCGATGGTTGCCACTGCCAGCAGGCTTTCTCCTGAGATTAACTTCCAAACAGGCGACCTGTTGAATATCGCTTACCCATCGGGGCATTTAGGCAGCGCGCTTGCATTTTATGCGATAGTACATTTCAACAAGGACCAGGTGAGAATGTGTTTTGGAGAAATAAACAGGGTATTGAAAGCCGGGGCTGATTTCTTGTTCTCCTTCCACGCAGGAGATGAAGTGGTTCATTTTGACAAAGCCCACGACAAAGAAGTGGACATTGACCTGTTCTTCTTTAAAACGGATGAGATCATCGCGTTACTTAACGAAACGGGTTTCACCATCGTCGATGCCATAGAGCGGCGTCCATATGAAAATGTGGAATATGCTACCACGCGGGCGTATATTTGGGCGCGGAGGAAATAGATCCGGCATCATGTGCCGCTTGAAGTCATTGACATATAATAGTTTGCGCAGTGTAATGTAGTCAGCAATAATATGTCTTTATTTGGAAAGGACTCAAATTGGTCAGTGGTAGTTACTTGATATTCATAGTTCAATAATTTCCATTTCAGATGTGGCTTCATAACCAGAAGCTCTGTCCCTTCCTGATCTATAAGGACAAATGATTCTTTAAAAATACCCCTGTGCTTGAAAACATAGCCCTTTTCAACGTTATCAAAGAAAGTTTGTATCACAACTTCTCCACTCCAGCTCATATTGAATTTGAGCAGTACCCTCCCGTTGTCTTTCAGCTCAATGGTTGTTCCCCAAAAGCCTTTTGGCTCGACCTGATAAGTCGAGCTGTTTGTCATCTCGATTAAAGCATCAAACTTGAACCAACCTTTGTAGGAAAGTTTTCCAATTAATTGATCGCCCTGGGCTAATTCAAAGACTAATGAACTGTTCGGTTTTGCCTGATATTCTGCCATAGTCGATTTTTTTGGGTTAAATTACAAGCCTCTTTTAAGCGGCACTGATCCGCCATATTCATGAGAAAATAGACCTAAAAATAGTAAAAGTCCGTTTCGGTCAAAAAAAAGTCTGTTTTAGTCCAATTTTTGATATTGCCGCGGATTAGTTTTGAATGTGGATTTGGTTCAAATCGAAGGCAGCCGTTCTTCATCTTATGTATAATAAAAATATTTTGTCAAGACTGTTGCTCCTGCTGGCATTGCTGCCTGGGTCGACAGCGTTTTCCCAGTCCGTCCTTTACGTGGCTCCCAAAGGAAATGACGTCGGTACAGGTACCAAAAGCCAGCCGTTTGGATCCATTAAGCGTGCCCTGACCAAGGCTCGGTCTATTGCGGGACCGGTTACGATCCAGCTTTTTGGCGGCACGTACTATTTGAAAGAACCGCTGATTTTC
This sequence comes from Dyadobacter sp. MSC1_007, assembly GCF_023667495.1. Classification (GTDB taxonomy): domain Bacteria; phylum Bacteroidota; class Bacteroidia; order Cytophagales; family Spirosomataceae; genus Dyadobacter. Next base: position 135,316 of record NZ_JAMOZL010000011.1, on the reverse strand, counting down.
ACGGCAGCTGACTCGCGGAAGGCAGGCCAGCCGCTTACTTTGACAGGCGTAGAAAATCAAAAAGTGACGATTAGCGGAGCGACACCGCTGAAAGGCCTTACATGGAAACCGTTTCAAAACGGCATCTGGCAGGCCAGGGTTACCGGAAACCTTAAATTTGATCAGTTGCTTGTTAATGGCGAGTTGGTACGAATGGCGCGCTATCCGAACTATGACCCCAATGCCAGGTTTCTGGGAGGAACAGCCGCCGACGCGGTCAGTATTGGTAAGGCCGCGGGCTGGAAATCTCCGCAGGGAGGCTACATCCATGCATTACACCGGGCCGAATGGGGAGATTTTCATTATTTGATCACCGGCAAAGATTCAGCAGGTGCATTAACCATGGAGGGCGGTTGGCAAAATAACCGCCGCGGCCCGATGCACGCCGAGCACCGGTTCGTTGAGAATATTTTCGAAGAGCTCGATCAGGAAAACGAATGGTTTTACGATCGAAAAACACAGGTTCTTTACTTCAAACCTCCCAAGGGTCTTAATCTCAAAACAGCAATATTTGAAAGTCCTCAGATCGCGCATTTAATCGAGTTCCGCGGCTCACAAGATGCTCCGGTCGCTAACATTCACGTTTCGGACCTTATCCTTACCGGCACAACCCGGACTTTCATGGAGAATAAGGAACCGCTATTAAGAAGCGACTGGACCATTTATCGTGGCGGCGGCGTGTTGTTTGACGGTGCAACTGGTTGCAGCCTCAAAAACTCCACACTCACAAACCTGGGAGGTAATGCGGTCTTTTTTAACAACTTTAATCGGGCTTGCACTGTTTCGGGATGTTTGATCTATCAAATTGGGGCGAGCGCGGTTTGCTTTGTAGGTGATCCCAAAGCGGTCCGGTCACCGAGTTTTGAATACAATGAATTTGTGCCATTGGCACAGCTCGACCGTGTTGCGGGTCCGAAAACAGATAACTATCCGGCTGATTGTGAAGTATATGATAATCTGATGTTTAATCTCGGCTACGTCGAAAAGCAAACGGCGGGAGTTGAATTGTCGATGTGCCAGTCGATAAAAGTTAGCCACAATACCATTTACGACGTTCCACGTGCCGGTATAAACGTGAGCGAGGGAACTTGGGGCGGTCATTTGATTGAAAACAACGATGTGTTTGATACCGTTAAAGAAAGCGGGGATCACGGCTCGTTCAACTCCTGGGGACGCGACCGCTACTGGCATCCCAATAAGAAGGTACTCGACTCGATTGTTGCCAGCGATCCGGCCCTGGCGTTTCTGGATGTGGTCAAGCCCATCATCCTCAGAAACAACCGTTTCCGTTGTGATCATGGCTGGGATATTGACCTGGACGATGGTTCGAGCAATTATCTGTTATATGGGAATTTATGTCTGAATGGAGGAATAAAGCTGCGGGAAGGCGCCAGGAGGACGGTTGAAAATAACATTATGATCAATAACTCCTTCCATCCGCACGTCTGGTTTGCCGACAGTAAGGACATTTTCCGGCACAATATCGTTACCACGGGCTATAAGCCGATCGGCATTGACAATTGGGGAAGCGATATCAACTTCAATGTCTTTACCGACTCGCTTTCGCTGCATGAGGCACAAGGACGAGGTACCGATCAGAATTCGGTATATTGCGATCCGTTATTTGTAAATCCTTCTGCGGGTGATTTCCGGGTGAAAGAAGGTTCGAAAGCGCTTGCTGTCGGCTTCAAAAATTTTGATATGGATAGTTTCGGCGTCGTTTCAATACATTTGAAAAAGCTTGCCAAAAAAGTGCCTATTCCTGAGATAATGCGTTTTGATCAGGCGGACGGTCAGGAGTTGACTGCATTTATGGGGGCAAAGGTAAAAAATCTAACAACGTTAGGTGAGCGCTCAGCCACAGGAATGGACGCTATTCGGGGAGTGCTGGTTGTGAGTGTGGCCGATGCTACCGGCAATAAAGGTTTCTTTTTGCCCAACGACGTAGTCCTTGAATTCAATGGGAAAAAGGTCAACACGGTCAGGGACCTGCTGGACGCGCGGATATCAGTCATAGGAACGAAAGCTGATGTTACGGTTTTTCGGAATCAGCGGGAAATGAAAGCAGTAATGGAACTGGGTGGTAAAAGATAACAGGAATGACGGTTGAACGATCACGTGTATGGTGGACTGCCCGGGCAGTGTTGATGTTTTTGCTGATCCTTTCCGCAATCAGATCTTCCGGTCAGGAGCATCGTTTTGTCCATATAGATGCCCGTAATGGCTTATCACAAGGCCACGTAACGGCCATTTACCGGGACCAAACCGGTTTCTTGTGGATCGGTACGGAATCGGGCCTTAATCGTTTCGACGGGTACACCAATAAGGTTTTTCGTAAAGATGCGTCCGATTCAACATCACTCTTTTACGACTATATTGCCGCGTTGTTTAAAATGCCAGAGGGTAAAATGGGTGTTCTTACCTCCGCAGGCCCCTGTATTTACGACCCTGCGAAAGAAGCTTTTTCCGGCCCTTCACAGAGTTTTAAGGCGTATTCAATCAATAATCCAAGCAACCTAAAAACAGTTGTACCGGATAATAAAGGCAACTTTTGGTTTATCCTTCGGGATGAAGGATTGATTTGTTACAATGAGAAAAGTAAAAAATCCATTGTTATCAAACATTCGGACCGCGATGCCACTTCAATACTCAGTGACAACGTCACATCGGTCGCGCAGTACAAAGATGGCAGTTATTGGATAGCCCATTCCAACGGGATGGTCGAAAATATTATTCTTGGAAAACAGGGTGTGAAGGTGATCAAAAGGCTCAATTTCTTCCACGACCGCATGCCCGCCGGGAGCGATTATCTGCAATGTGAACTGACGGTTGATAGTGAGGGAAGTATTTGGGCGTATCCCACCAATTACGATATTGGTGTCGCTTATTTGAACAGGCAGGAAGGCAAGATAACCTATCTAGGAAAGACATTCGGGGTTCCCCGCCTCAGTTCCGACATGATTACAGGTGTTGTCGGTGATGACAAGGGCAATATCTGGATTTCCAATGGCCAAAACGGTATTGACGTGCTGGATAAAAAGACGATGTTGGTGACAAATATGTCTAATTCAGCGGAGAACGACCAAACGCTGAGCCATAATGCGGTTACCACCATGCTCAAAGACAGCGATGGGATCATTTGGGCGGGAACCTACAAAGGCGGGTTGAATTATTTTCACAAGAACATCATGCGGTTTCCGCTCGTCAACCGGTATTCGAAGCCTTACGGACTGCCATTTGATGATATCAATACCTTTGTAGAGGATAAAAAGGGAAATCTCTGGCTCGGAACAAATGGTGGAGGATTGATATACTTCGACCGGCGTAGCGGAAAATTCACAACTTATCGGCACAATCCGAAGAATTCGCAGAGCCTGGCCAGCGATGTGATCGTCAGTTTGTGCCTCGACCATCAAAATCAATTATGGATAGGTACTTTTTTGGGAGGATTGAATTGTTTTGACGGTCAAAAATTCACCCGTTACCAGCATAAAGCCGGAAACTCCAAAAGCCTTTCGGGAAGAAGCGTGTGGGAGATATTTGAGGACTCGCAACGACGACTTTGGATCGGAACGCTCGACGGCGGTCTTTGCCTGTTTGATCGAAATACAAAAACCTTCACGAGGTACCATCACCCGGCACAACGTGCGCTTTACTCGGTCTATGTTCCTGCTATCTTCGAGGATTCCCGGGGTAATATGTGGTTTGGGACAGCCACGGGAATAGATGTACTAATGAAAACGTCCGGTGAGCTCGTTCACTATGAAACGGAAAAGAACAATCCCAAATCCATTGGCAGCAACGATGTCCTGGATATTCTGGAAGATAAAAATGGAAGGATCTGGATCGGGACCCGCGGCGGGTTAAGTGTATGGCAAAGGAAATCGAATACATTCATTAACTACACAGAAAAACAGGGCCTTCCTCACAATGCCATTCTGTCGGTGGTGGAGGACGCGGACGGACGGCTCTGGCTGGGTACACCAAATGGACTTTCATCCGCGACTATTTCATCGGACAAATCCGGTTTGAAGGTGAGTTTCAGCAATTATTCAGAGATCGATGGGCTGCAAAGCAAGCAATTCAACGAGGATGCGGCGATGCGGACGCGCAGCGGCGAGCTGATATTTGGCGGGGCTAATGGGTTCAACATATTCAGGCCCGGCGACCTGGGTAAGAACCGGATCGTTCCCCGGCTGGCCCTTACGGATTTTCAGCTTTTTAACCGCAGTATTATTCCTGCACATTCGGCCGAAGGCAAGTTCACATTGCCTGCCTCGATCACAACAAATCCGCCCATTGTGCTCCGCGCGAGCGACAATGTATTTTCCATTGAATTTGCAGCACTGAGCTTTATTCAGCCTTCAAAGAATCAATACAAATACAAACTGGAAGGGTTTAATGAAGACTGGCTGGTCACCAATGCTGGCAACCGGAAAGTTACCTTCACCAATCTCGATGCAGGCGACTATATTTTTCGTGTGATTGCGTCAAACAACGATGGACTTTGGAATAAGAATGGGATCGCGTTGCAGGTCAAAGTGCTTCCTCCTTTCTGGAAATCGCCGACTGCCTATGTCCTGTATGTGCTGGGCATAATCTTGCTTTTGCTGGTCATTCGCAGGCTGATACAGGAAAGAGAGAGGATGAAGTTTGCGATCAGGCAAACGAGTGAAGAGGCGAAACGTTCGCGGGAATTGGATATCTTGAAGACGAAGTTTTTCACCAACGTAAGTCACGAGCTGCGTACGCCGCTTTCGCTCATTCTCGCGCCGGTTGAAAAGCTGAGCGAAAAAGCCACCGATAATCACGAACGCCGACAGTTTGAGCTGATCCAAAGAAATGGCCGGCGGTTGCTGAACCTGGTCAACCAGCTGCTCGATTTCCGGAAACTTGAAGAGAAGGAAATCCGCTTCCAGCCTTCGGATGGCGATATTATCCTGTTCATTAAGGACACGGTATACTCGTTCTCGGATCTTTCTGATAAAAAAGAAATCAGGCTTAGCTTTAATTCCAATGTCGCGGCTCTGGAAACGATCTTTGACCATGACAAACTGGAAAAGATTCTGTTTAACCTGCTATCAAATGCGATTAAGTTTACGCTGGGTCCGGGTGAGGTGTCGGTAACGGTGGATGTGCAGGAAACGAGGGAGGAAAAGTTGGTAGAGATCCGGGTGAAAGACACGGGCATTGGAATTCCCCCCGAAAAACATGATCTGATCTTTGAGCGATTTTTTCAGAATGACTTGCCGAATACGATCATCAACCAGGGAAGCGGTATCGGGCTTGCCATTACCAAGGAATTTATCCGGATTCACGGCGGGTCGATTCGAGTGGAAAGCGAAGTGGGGCAGGGAAGCTGTTTTATAGTGATGCTTTCTTTGAAAATGGCGGGCAGCGCTGTACATGAAGTAGTTAACGAGCCTGTTCAGCCTGTTTTGTCCGATCGCAGGATTCAAACCGAACATGTGTCGACAGGTAAGCCGCTTATTTTGATCGTGGAGGATAATGAAGATTTTCGTTTTTATCTGAAAGACAATCTGAAACATTCGTATTCGGTGATTGACGCCTCGACGGGCGAGGAGGGCTGGGCCAAGGCCATCGAACAAAGACCCCGCCTGATCGTGACGGACATTATGATGCCGGGGATGAATGGCCTGGACTTTTGTAAAATGGTCAAATCCGACGAGCGGGTGGCCCATACGCCGGTTATTTTACTCACTGCGCGTTCAGAAGACGAACAGCGCCTGGAAGGATTCGAAGCGGGAGCGGATGACTACATCGGCAAACCATTCAATTTTCAGGTGCTTGAATCAAGGATCAAAAACCTTATTTCATCACGCGAGAGCCTGAACGCCCTGTTCGCGCCTAAGAACGGAATCAAGGCAAGTAAAATCCCGATCACCTCACTGGACCAGCTATTTCTTAAGGAAATGGTTCAGGTCATTGAAAAACACATTTCGAATGCAGAATTCAGTGTCACTGATCTGGCCCGTGAACTGGGTGTGAGCCGTTCGCAATTTTTCAAAAGGGTCCAGACGCTTACAGGCAAATCCCCACTGGAAGTGATACGGTTGATCAGGCTGCAACATGCGGCCCAGCTCCTGGAAAAAAGCCAGCTTTCCGTTTCTGAGATTGCCTATCAGGTTGGCTTCAACAATCCTAAATATTTTACCCGCTACTTCAAGGAGGAGTACCACACGCTGCCCTCCGCCTATGCAAGTGGTAAACGAGCAGCAGAGTAAACCGGCAACGTACCCGGTTAGGACGATTTTCACCTTCATTTGGGATGTTTTGTCCCGTTTCCAAAGATTCTGTTTCCCTACTTTTGGGCCACTCATTCTTTGGTATCCCATGAAAAGAAAACTAACCGTATTGCTTTGCCTCGAAGTCTTTTCTTACGTATTGCTTTCCGCATTGATCAGTTGGGTGGCTGCTTTATTATGCAATTTGTTCTAAGCTGAGTGCTGTCCCTGGTAGTCACCTTTCTATTACAAAAACAAGTTTAATTGAGACAAAATATCTATTGATTTTGTGCATTTGGATCATGTGTGGACTTTTTATCACTTTAATTAGGACTAATTCGTACCATCCAAAAGTACCGTGACAGCATACCTTTGATGCAAGGAATTCCCGAAATTGTACCAGCTTGGCAAAGGTAGGCGCGCACCGAATGCAGGTCTGTTACATACGACAGGAATCCGTTTTCAAACTGCATTGTGTAACGTATTTAAGGCAAAATCAATGATGAAAAAAATTTACAGAACCTTCTGTGTTGCTGCCCTTATTTTGTTTTCCTGTATCGTGACCCAGGCACAGCGACGTCAGGTGTCCGGGACAGTGAAGAACGAAACAGGCGGTGCGATGCCCGGCGTAACCATCCTATTGAAAGGAACAACGATGGGCGTCACAACGGATACCGATGGAAAGTTTGCTATCCAGGCAATGCCCGAGGATGTGCTTAAAATATCCTTTATCGGTTATTTGTCGGAGCAAATTCCGGTGGGCAACAAAACCCAATTTGACATTACCATTCAACCGGATATTGCCACACTTTCAGAAGTGGTCGTGATCGGGTATGGGGAATCGAAAAGAAAAGATGTTACCGGCTCGATATCTTCTGTGTCCGGCGTAGAACTGCGTAAAACGAACCCGGTCACGATCGATCAGGCATTACAGGGAAAAGTGGCCGGTATGGTGGTACAACAGGTATCGGGCCAGCCCGGTGGAGGTGTTTCGGTGCAGATCAGAGGAATATCTTCATTTGGCTCCTCGGGACCATTGTATGTGATCGATGGCGTGATTATCGGCGGTACTGCCACGATGGGCGCTGGTACCAACCCGCTGGCTGCTATCAATCCATCTGAAATTGAGTCGGTTGACGTGCTCAAAGACGCTTCAGCCACCGCTATTTACGGTTCACAGGCCACGAATGGTGTGATTATCGTGACCACAAAACGCGGCGCTGTAACACCTCCAAGAATCTCTTACGATTTCTATACAGGTTTCCAACAAGTGCCAAAGCGAATTCCTATCATGAATTTGCAGGAATATGCCACTTTCATCAACGAGCGGAATGCGGGTTTGGGCTGGGGATTTGATAAACGGCCCGAATTTGCCAATCCGCAATATCTTGGAAAAGGTACCGACTGGCAAAAGGAGCTCTTTAAAAACGCGCCGATGACCAACCATACGGTGACCATCAACGGAGGTGACACCAGGACACAATACCTGTTTTCAGGTTCGTATTTCAAGCAGGAAGGGATTGCTACCGGTTCTAATTTCAGAAGAATATCTGTCAGACTTAACCTGGACAACAAGACGACCAACTGGTTGAAGATCGGAACCAGTCTGCAAATGGCGAATATCAAAGAGAATGTAAATGCGGTCAGTTCAAACGTCATTAATGCAGCACTCAGCCAGACTCCCGACATCGCGGTGAGGAGCGCGGATGGCAGCTGGGGCGGTGCGTATAACCCTAACGGTTGGGTGCACAGCACGATTAATCCACTCGCTATTGCGACGATCAACAAGGACCAGGCAAACAGAAACCAGATATTTGGAAATGCCTATGCCGAGATAGCGTTTAGCAAATCGCTGACGTTGCGGAATGAGGTTACGGGAAGCTTTTCAATGGCTACTGAGGACAGATTCAACCCAACCTACACGATGGGACTTGTGAAAAACACGAATAACAACGGTTCGTACCGGTATGGTCAAAACGTTTATACAACGGTAAGAAATTACCTCACCTATTCGCATAGGTTCAACGATCGGTATAATGCAAATGTCATGGTGGGGCACGAGGCCCAATTGAGCAAAGGCGAGAATGTATATGCGGAGCGCAATAATTTCCCGTCCAACAGTGTGCATACGATAAGCAGCGGTGATCCAACTTCTGCTCTTAACGGAGGCTCGAAAACTCAGAATGCGCAGGAATCATACTTTGGCCGGTTGAATTTGGGGTTGTTTGACAAATACCTGATAACCGCAAACGTCCGGAGCGACGGCTCTTCCAAATTTGCTGCCGGAAACCGATGGGTAACCACCTATTCGGGTGCGGTTGCCTGGAAGATCCAGAATGAGAATTTTTTGAAAAATTTCAAAGATATCAATGAATTGAAACTCAGGGTAGGCTATGGTTTGACGAATAATCAAAATGTCAGGGACTACGCATATACCTCTACGTTAGCTACTGTCGCCACCGGTTTGTCGGGTATATCCCAGCTCACCGAAAACATCGGGAACCCCTATGTGGAATGGGAGAAAACAAAATACGCCAATATCGGTCTTGACGGAGCATTATTTTCATGGCGTATCAACTTTTCGGTCGATTTTTATAACCGGAAAACGGATGGTCTGTTAATGCAGATCCCGTTGCCATTTTACTCGGGAACGACCGTGGGTTGGTCTCCCGGAGCATTGGATGCGCCATATGTGAATGTCGGTACGATCAGCAACAAGGGATTCGATTTCAAGATCAGCTCTACCAACATCCAGGGTAAGGATTTTACGTGGAAGACAGATCTGACGGTATCCCGTAACGTCAATAAAGTGTTGAAACTGAATACCGACGGGGCGTCGCTTGTTGGATCGCCATACAGCCAGACGGTTGTAGGGAACTCGATCGGTCAATTCTTTGGATACAAGGCGGATGGCGTTTTTGCGAAGAAAGAGGATTTTGAAACCCACGCATTGCCAACTAAAAACGGAGCTCCATTGCCCGTAGGCGCGGCAGGAGGTAGTATCTGGTATGGCGACCTTAAGTTCAAGGACATCAATGGCGACAAGATGATTGACGAGCGGGATCAAACCTTCCTCGGATCGCCAATCCCGAAAATTCAATTTGGGCTGAACAACTCATTTTCCTACAAAAAATTTGACCTGAACGTATTCCTGACCGGTAACTACGGCAACAAGGTATTCAATCAAATGCGCATGAACGGAGAATTTCCGGGAACCAGCTTCGGATATCTTAAAGTGTTGAACAACTACGCCAAACTTGCTTTGATTGATCCCACTAAGCCTGCAACGGACATCAATAACGTGTATGTAGTTAATCCTGATACCGATATTCCGGGCATTAGAAATGACAATACAAACGGAAATAACAGGGCTTCCGATAAATATGTCGAAGATGGCTCCTTTATCAGATTTAAGACCATTTCGCTGGGATATTCGCTTTCCGACAAACTGCTGGAAAAAGCGCACATTCATTCACTGCGGGTTTATGTAAACGTATCCAATGCGTTCCTGATCACTAAGTATAAGGGAATGGACCCGGAAATCGGCTCATGGAATCCGCTGAGTGCAGGCTATGACAATGGCTTTTATCCGCAACCGCGTGTGTTTACAGTCGGCGCAAGCTTGCAGTTGACCAAATAGTTGCTTCGAAACAGGTGACAACCACGAATGTTCGGAGACAATTCTTCATTTGATGTGTATCTATAAAAATATTGACCAATGAAAATCAAAAAAACAATGGCGGCTGCCGGGCTTTGTCTTGCCCTGTTCTCGGCCGGATGCAGCGATAGCTTTCTGGACCGTCCTCCAATATCCCAGATAAGCGCAGATAATTTTTATCAGACCACCAATGACCTCAGACTGGCCACCGCCGCTCTATATGGCGGTAAGCCGTGGGGAGACTGGAATTTTAACTGCTTCTTGCCGATTGGTGATGTGCTTAGCGGTAATCTGGCCGTGAATTATTGGGGAGACGCTGTCCAGCTCAATACGTTTGCAGTTACGGGCAGCAACGAAATTATGATTGCCAACTGGAAAGGCATGTACAAGGTCATCGCGCATTGCAATGTGACCATCAAAGCCATTGAAGAAAAGGCACCGGCTTCCATTCCTGAAAAAGACAAGCTTGGCGCCATTGCCGAGGCGAAGTTTTTGAGGGCATTTGCTTATTACAACCTTGCCTTATTATGGAGAGATGTGCCGATTATCAAAGACAATACTGAGTTGATAAGTACACCACTGGTTCACCGGAATCCTCTGGAAGATGTGTTTCGTTTTGCTGCGAATGACCTTCTTTTTGCAGCAAAAAACCTTCCAGTAAAGGATGCTGCCGGAAGATTGACAACCTGGTCGGCACAAGGTATGTTAAGCAAAGTATATCTGACCTGGGCCGGGGTAGAAGCAAAAGGCAATGGCCCCCGCAACCAGGCACTTCTTGACAGCGCCAAACTGCACGCCGGCAACGTTTGTAAACAAAGCGGATTGTCGTTGCTGCCCAATTATGCCGACCTTTTCAAAACGCAGTTTAATGATAATCAGGAATCTTTATTTGCATTGCAATGGGCACCGGGTACCGGATGGCTTGAAGGAAACATGCTGCAAGTTTATTCGCCCGGGGGCCCGGAGATATCGGCGGCTGGTCAGGCGGGTTGGTTTGGCATCGCACCTACCTATGACCTCTACAAGCAATATGCGAAGGAAGATACGATCAGACGGAAGGCCACTGTGATGCTTAAAGGTGACTATTATCCGGAGCTAAATGCGGCAGGAGGAGGTTATAAATTCGTAGGTAACGCTGGTTTGAAAAAGCACATCATTGGTACCCGGATCGATAACAGTGCACCGACGATGACATTGACATCCTCCATTGAGCACAACGCATTATTAAGGCTTGCCGAAGTGTACCTGATCTATGCAGAAGCTATCATGGGCAACAGCACCTCAACATCTAATGCGGATGCCCTGTTGTATTTCAACAAAGTGCGTACCAGGGCCGGCCTTGCTGCGGTGACTTCCCTTGATTTGGAAACTTTGTTCAGAGAAAGAAGAGTCGAATTGGCTGCCGAAGGGCATTTTTGGGAAGATCTGGTAAGGCTTTCTTATTACAATGAACCGAAGGCTATCAAAAAACTCAACGAGCAGGAACGGGTCCTGTTTACCATTGAGAATAGTGTTGTAACAAAAAGCAACCCGCTCGCCGAAATCACGCCCGCCAACACCACTACTTTCAAGCTGCCGATACCTTCACCAGAGGTGACGGCCAATCCAAAATTGTTAGAAGCTCCCGTGCCTTACTCGTTTTAAAAAATTAGAAGAAATGAAAAAAAACATATATAACAGAATTTGCTTTTTGCTGTTTTGCTGCATTGCCGGTGTTTTAGTGTTGTCCGCATGTGAAGAAAAGGATGACATGCCCGCCCCACCGGTTATCACCGAAATACGAAATTACGCCGCATCGCCCAGTGACAGCCTGGTGAATACGCTGAAAGCCGGGCAATGGGTAGTGCTGCTCGGGAAGAATCTGGGAGAGATTTCACAGGTCAACTTCGGCAGCAGACCGGCCAACATTAATCCGACTTTGATCACAGCCCAAAGCATTGTGGTGCAGGTTCCTTCGATTCCCTTTGACTCTGTTGCACGGGACAAAGTGAATGTGGTGACTGTAATGAATAGCGCCGGGTCAACCTCATTCACCATCAACATTACCGGTCCGCCTATTATATCCCGTGTGAGAAATTATGCTACTGCACCGAAAGATACAGTTACCAGCATCATTGTGCCCGGTCAGTCGATCAACATTGTTGGATATAACATCAAAAATGCCCTGACGATAGCATTTCAGGGAGTAGCGGCCGATTTGAAGGGAGCTGTTTACACCGATTCGAGCGTGATCGTGAAGGTTCCGAGCAATTTTTCGGGCGCGGATCCTTTACTGGCGAATAAAATCACTTACGGGACAGCAGCCGACACAATCAATTACTCCATCCGGATTTTTGACCCTGCCATCCTGGAATATTATAAGGACCCCTTGTTTACATTGCTTGCCGGTGGAATCGGAAAAGAGAAAAACTGGGTGCTGGACCTGGATGCAAAAGGTGTTTCGGCCAAATTCAAAGGCCCATTGTATTTCTCGGGTGTCGATTATGGCTGGGATAATCAATGTACTAAAACGGGCGGAGATTGCTGGCTGTATGACCCTAGTTATGACAGCTGGATGGGCGCGATCCAGGATTATGGCTCCATGACTTTCGGTATTAAGGCAGGGTCGGCCGAGCCTGTTTTGAAGGTGATCCAGAAAGGAATAACCAAAAACGGGACATTCCAGGGTAGTTACTTCTTTGATATCAAAACAAAAACGATATCCTTCATCGCCGCTGTTCCGCTTAATATGGGAAGGGACCAGGTTTGGACGAAAGCCTATGTCATCAGCCTCAAAGAGGACAGGATGCAGCTCGGTTTCAAAGATCCGAACAAGGCGGAATTTGCCATTCACAACTACATCCGCAAATAATAGTTTGGCTACAAAAAAGCCGCATTGAACGCCCTCCTCTGATCACCAAGAGAAAATATCAAACCAAACTAAACAAAATTAGAAATGGAAAAACCGGTATTTTACCAGGCATTAACTTGCCTGGTGTGGGTATTCTTGTGCTGTATTTCAGTCACAGCCTTTGGACAGAATGTTACGATTTCAGTAAATGCAACCCAAAACAAACGCCATATTTCACCAAACATTTACGGAAAAAATGATTTCCTTGACCATCCTGTACAATTTTACAAAGATGCGGGTTTACGTTTCGCGCGGATGAATGGAGGTAACAATGCGTCGGCTTATAACTGGCGTCAAAAACTTGCTATTCATCCCGACTGGTTTAATAACGTTTATGGTGCTGATTGGGATGTTAATGCACAAAAAATCAACACCAGTTTTTCCAATGTACAGGGTATGTTTGCCTTTCAGTTACTGGGAAGAGTTGCATCCAGCGGCAGTAACAACTTCCCTGACTGGGATTACATGCAGGCCCACCCGGGTTGGAATGGTTATCATCAAAACTTAGCTGGTGGCGGCACACCTAATCCGGATGCCGCAGGCGCGGCGCTGGTTGCCGGGAACATTAATTTGTTCAGTAAGCCCTGGCCGGCCGACTCTTCGGTAGCAATTCTTAATTCCTGGTTTGGTACTAATGGTTTAGGGCTCAACAAGAACAAGTTTGTTTACTGGAACATGGATAACGAGGTGGATATCTGGAATGGAACCCACGACTGGGCCATGCCCACGCTGCTATCGGCCTCCGCGTTTATGGATCGGTACATTGAATTGGCGAAGAAAGCGAAAGCTATTTATCCGGGCATCAAACTCTGCGGGCCTGTAACGACTTCTGAATGGCAATGGTACAAATGGTCCGATGAGAGTATCTACGTCAATGGCCGCTATTATCCCTGGATCGAGTATTTCATCAAACGGCTTGGTGATGAGTACAAAGCGACCGGCATTAAGCTGGTGGATGTGCTGGATATTCACAACTATCCGTATTATAGCAACGATAGCGAGGCGTTGCAGGGGCACCGGATTTATTACGACGAAACATATGATTATCCGGGTTCAAACGGCATCAAGACCAGTACCGGCGGCTGGGATGCATCTCTTACCAAACAATATATTTTCAAGCGCATCGACGGCTGGCTGACCGAGCATTTCGGCGCAAATCATGGCATAACACCTGGCGTGAGCGAATGGGGCACAATGTCGAGCAGCAATCCCAGCCTGGAATCTGTGATCTATGCATCGCACCTTGGCACATTTGCCAACAATGGCGTAGAGCTGTTTTCGCCCTGGAACTGGTCGATCGGGATGTGGGAAACCCTGCACCTGTTTGCCAGAAATGCCAAAAAATACAGCGTATCGAGTACTTCTTCCCTTGAAAACACGGTATCGGCCTATTCCTCGGTAAACGAAAATGCAGATTCCCTGACAGTGATGCTTGTCAACCGCGATATGGGCGCTTCCCGCACCGTCACGATCAATCTCAGTAACTTTAATGTAGCCAATGGGAATTACCAAACGTTGCGACTGTCGTCACTACCGGCCACTGAGACTTTTGTATCGCATACCCAAAATGCATTGCAGCAAGGCACTGCGTCCGTCAATTCCAACTCACTGACCATTACCGTTCCTGCGCTTTCAACGACAGCCATTCTGCTGAAAGCACCTTCCGTTAGCTATGTTACCTTTAACAACCGGGCTACCGGAATGTTGATGGATGGCATGTACCGATTTTCGGATGGCTCGCTTGCCGGCCAATGGCATTCCAGCGGCAGCACCGCACAGCAATGGTCTTTTGAAACAACCGGAAGCTATGTGAAAATTAAGAACCGGGCGTCAGGTTTGTACCTCGATGGCAATGGAAGCTCAACCAATGGCGCGGGTGTTGTTCAAAAACCAGGTAGCAGCAGCTTCAATCAGCAATGGCAACAAGAGGCCGCAGGAAGCTACGTAAAGTACAAAAATCGCGCTACCGGGCAGTATTTGGATGGGTTGGGAACGTCACAGGATGGCGCTGACCTGGCGCAATGGCAGACCAGCAACAGCTCCAATCAGCAATGGTCGATCACCACGGTGGGTTCGTCCGGTGCAAGGCAAAGCGCATTATTGCCAGAGTCAAATGGCCCTGAGGATTCCGACATCAAATTCTACCCCAATCCTTTCGTCTCCAATTTCAAGCTCGAAGTACCGGATTCCGGCGAGCCGGTTGAAGTTGTGTTTTTTGATATGACAGGAAGGGCAGTGGAAACAACGAAGCATTCGGGTGGTTCTAATGCATTGACATTGGGGGATGGGTTGAAACCGGGGTTGTATGTGGTGAAGGTAAAAGGTAAGACCTGGGCTAAGTCGATTAAGGTGTTTAAGAAGTAGTATTTAAAAATAAGTTGAATGTAGGTGGGTTTAGACTCCCTGCACATTTACCGAAAAGCCGTTTTCCTGAGGGGAGACGGCTTTTTGCGTAGAACATCATCCAGAGAAAATTCATTAAGACACGGTTTCCTTTAATTGGCATACAGCTTCTCAAACTAAGATTTGGCATAGCGGCAGGGTATAAAAATCAGCTTATAATCTGATTTTTGTTTAAATTTTTATTAACTTTGAAACTGGTATCTGTCCATTTCCACACACATTATCGAGCCGCAAACGTGCGGTCATAGCAATGAGGATTATTGAGCTTACACGCATTGTTCCCGAGACGCTTTGGGCAGCCCGGTTTGAAGGAAATGATGAAAATGAATTTGACCGTACATTCAACTGCTGGGAAAATCCTGAGTATTTGGATACATTTTTCACCGTGCACGAGCAGGATCTTGTTAAAGATTTCTACGGCTATTGCTCAGTAAGTCAAGCTGTTTCGATCACAATGTCAGAAGCCGATGAATTTGAACGACAGCTTTTGAGAGTAGCGAACGGGCAGGATTTAGACAAAAAACTAGGGGATATTTTCAAGCCGCTTGACAAAACTGTAAGAATCAAAATCATAAATGAAAAGAGCAAAGCCTATGGAACAGGTGCAAAATCATGGCTCAGAATTTATGCTGTGAGGCTCAACTACAACTTTTTTGTAATCTCCGGCAGCGCTATCAAATTGACGAAAACCATGAATGAGCGCGAGCATTTGAAAGAAGAACTCGAAAAACTGAATGTACTTGTGAGATTTTTGAAAGAACTGAATATTGAAACCGTAGAAGATTGGGGTTACATTGATTTTGAATGATTATGCAAACTAGAGAAGATATTTTACAAAAATTAGAATCGGTCACAGCTGCCGAATCCAGCCAATGGAAAGAACGCGCAGCACGCAAAGCTGAAAATCCCAAAGCACTTGAAAAGTCAAGAATTATCGCGATTAACATTCTTGCTCAACTACGAAAGCTTGGTATGAGCCAGAAGGATTTGGCGGAGAAATTGCAGGTAACGCCTCAGACTGTGAATTCCTGGGTAAAGGGAAATAGCAATTTTACGATTGAGACGATTGTGCGGATTGAGGAGGTTTTGGGCGTGGAGCTGATTGGGGTTAAAGTAGGGTGTTAATAGGAATACATACCGTGCAATTTATCCTATGTTGATCGTAGTTGACTAGCCGACAAATTGTTCATTTGCTATGAGTTTCATTTAGTCAAATTGCTTCATTAATATTTCAAATTCATTCTTTTTTATTTTTCCAGTATCATATAGGGTTGTAATTCTCTTTTTTTCTCGGGTTATTCTCTTTAATTCAATTTCCTCAGGAGTTAAATTACTCCTGGCAGCAGCTTTTTCAATTTTATAGGATTCATAGGCGATACCGCTTAGTCGAAATAACTCGTTGCAGAATTCTTTATGACAATAAAAATCAGGAACATCCATAAAGCGGAATTCATTCGGAAAGGCGTAGTTACTGAAAGCGATCTGACGATTTTTCTTTAAGTTGATCGAACTGTAATTTGTCGAAAATGGCAGAGATCCGATCCCGTTTTCTTCTTTTAAAACTTTCTCAGTACACGAAAGGAATAGCTTCGAGTCATCTTTGATTGCTTTTTTTGACTTTGGATCAATTTCAGCAAAAGCATACATTACATTCTGTGCAGTTAAATCCAGGCCCAACTTTTCGGCGATAATCAGCTGGACAGAATTGAATCCAGAAAACTGGTCTTGCTCACCTAATTCAAGAAGTGCCTCGACATCCTTTTTTAGTAAGCAAGCAAACAGCATTGCGTTTTTGCTATATTGTAAAAACGACTTATTTTGATGAAATCTTCGGAGCTTAACAATTTCGCGGAATGCCTCATGAAAGTTTCCAAGAACTAAGTGTTTTTCCAACCCATAATAATAAGTAAAAACGTAGCCCATATCAACCGGTTGGGTTACGTCAGTTAACCACATTAAGTATTTTCCCCGTTGCTCCGGTGTCATTGACCAATAGCTTGGCCAGTATTCTAAGGCGGGAGCATATTTGCTCATTTTCGCAGGTAGCTTGGTGAAAATGGTGCTTGGGTCGTCATCAATTCTTTGTGAATATCCGTAAATCTCAAAATTCTCATCGATGCCGACTGTAAAAAAGGTGCTTCCAGGCTTTGCAGGCGGGGGTTGGCTATCGCTAATCCACAACAGTTTAGTATTTGCGTAGCTTCGAATATTTGTAATATCACTAGTCATTGATCAATTGTTTAATATGTGTCAACTAGATATAGAAATGCAAATAACAGGTCAATATCTCTAATTGCTGTTCGCTATTCAGTTGTTATGAACTAAGTTATAGAAAGACTAATGAATATTTGCATAGTAGAAATCCATTCGATCGCATGCGTTTGTGCAAAGAAATAGTTGATTTCAACAAGCATAACGACATTCTCCTTATGAATCTGACTACTTTTACAAACAGGATTTAAGTGAATGATACCTAATTGAATGAATTGCCAATGGTGTTTTTTGTGAATATATTCGTAGGAGCATCCACCGCCTTTCCTCATCAAAATTGACATAGCCGCAGAGCGGCTCCCTGTTTATAGAAACAAAAAAACAATCAATCGCATGGCCCCAGCGGGGCCTCCTGATCAATTGCTAATTCACAGGAGGTCCCGCTGGGGCCAAAAAATTTATGATCATTGATTTTTTTCTACAAACAGGGAGCTCCTCCGGAGCTTTGGGGTTTAGCCTGTTCATTTCCCCCCAACCAACCGCTCCAACCGCCCGGGCATCTCATCCTTCTCCTTCAACATCCGCTCATACTAAGCAATCTTCTCTTCATGAAGTTGCATCAATTTATCAATCGGATTATTATGGCACGTGTCAAATGAATTTCCGAAGAAATTTCCGGCTTGGTCTGAGAAGAAAGCAAACACCGATAGAGTTAATATTTACCTCGGATGTCCGTGTGTTCTACATTTGATGGGCAACATTCTTTCAGATAATAGACCTTCCTTTCGTGCTTTCCATCCACATGATCAGTCGGTTATGGCTCCACTACAATTTGCTACACATTGCGTAGCAAATTATATCCATTTTTAAGCGTGCATTGTTAAGATCACATGATATAAAAGCCGCAGAGCGGCTCCCTGTTTATAGAAACAAAAAAAACAATCAATCGCACGGCCCCAGCGGGGCCTCCTAATCAATTGCCAATTCACAGGAGGCCCCGCTGGGGCCAAATATTTATGATAATGGATTTTTTCTACAAACAGGGAGCTCCTCCGGAGCTTTGGGGTTTAGCCTGTTCATTTCCCCCCAACCAACCGCTCCAACCGCCGCATAATCTCATCCTTCTCCTTCAACATCAGCTCCTTCAGATAATCAATGAAATCAAACCATCTCGTATTCTCTGAGGGATTATAATTTATGATATTTACGCAGGTTGTAACGCCTTGGGCTGCCATATTGCTCTAATTTTAGATGCATCCACACGCTTTCTTGCTTGCGCTAGGTTATAATCTTCCTGTACTCCTAACCAAAATTCAGGCGTCGTGTTAGGGAACGCTGCACCCAAACGAATTGCCATTTCAGGCGACACCGCAGATTTTCCGTTGATAATCGCAGACAGGGTTTTACGGGTTGTCCCTAATGCTGCGGCAACCTGCTCAACTGTAAGTTTTTTTCCTGTTTCCTCATAAATTCCGGCAAGCGTTTCGCGGATAAGTTCGCCCGGGTGGGCGGGATCAAATAGAACCATGTTATTCCTCCTGTTTAATCTGTCCGCTACCTCCCCACAACCAACCGCTCCAACCGCCCCATCATCTCATCCTTCTCCTTCAACATCCGCTCATAAAGCTCCATTTTTTCAACATGCAATTTTCGTATCTCCTCCACAGGATTATTGTAAATTGTAGGATACACATTCATGCCACTTGACTGATCATGGGTATTGAAAGTATTGGAGATAATGTTCATCGCTTGGTGTTCATCGAAATTCCGTATAGCCTCAGCCGGTATCTTAAGTATGGCTGCAACCTGCTCCAAAATGTCGGAATCGATCTTTTCTTTCTGTTCTAGTAGAGAGATTTTTTGCTGGTTCCAGTCTTCGCCGAGCTCAAACGCGAGGTGATCTTGTTTGATCGCGAGCATTTCCCGAAATCGCTTTAAGTTACGGCCTTCGTGGATCTTCGGGTTGGAGGTAGTATGTGCCATACGGAGAGGTATTTTGTTAAAAAGGCAATTTATGTAAATCTGCCGGGAAGTTTCCGGATAACTTACAGGTTTTGCGATGTAAGTTACCGGGGGACGGCGCGGACTCTTAAATAGTTGTAACGTTTGATAGATCGATAACACCCATGCCTTTGAGCGCGGCGTACGTGAGTTTGTCCATCGTCGCGCCGTCGAAGCAAATGGTTTTCATGGCCATGTATGACTTGTTTGTTACCGAAAAAAGGTAATGTGAACGACACGTTTCGGAGCGTTGCTCCTCGGAACGAAACGTCATTCAGTGCCGACTTGTCGAATCTGACACCTTGGAACGTCTGGCCATCAAATGATAATCCCCGCAAATCGCAGCGATTAAAATCGACACCGTCAAACGCGCAGTTTTCAAAGATTGTCTTTCGAAGGTCGGCCTTCGTGAACTGGGCATTCATTAAGTTCGCATCGATAAACTTTGCGCCTTGTCCTGACATTTCCAGGGTAGTGCCTGTCAGGACGGACTTACGGAAAGTGGCATTGGTAAGGTCGGTGGCGGAGAAATTACATTCCGTCAGGTTCGCGCCGTCAAAATTTGCCTCCCGTGCGTCGATAGCCTGAAACTGGCTGCCGGTCAGGTCGGCACCGGAAAAATTGGCCCCACGCAAGGCGCTCGCTTTGAATTTGCCGTGATGTAAAACAACGCCAGCGAAGTCATTCCCTTGCAGATCGACGGCAGTAAGGTTTATAGGCACCTGACGTGCGGAGGAGTTGGCCGAATTACCAGAAGCTTCCTTATTCAAAGTGTCACTTAATGCCATTTCGGAACCTACCGACTGGAAGTTTTCTGAAAAATAGTTGAGGTCGACACCCAAAATTTCGGCAAGTCTGGTAACAGTCAGGATATCGGGTACCGACTCACCGCGTTCCCATTTACCAACGGCTTGCGGGCTTATAAATAGTTGCTGTGCAAGTTGCGCCTGGGACATATTAATCTCTTTCCGGGCCTGGGTAATTTTGCTGCCAATCATGTTTGTTTCCATTATTCTGCGGTTTTTGTTTTGATTTTGAATGCTGCAAAGGTATTTGGAGCATTCGGCAGAAGGGGCAAAAATGCCGCTACTATTAGTTGTTTTGACGCTACTCTTGGTTGTTTTTTAGAAACCTGGGGTTGTTTTGGAAAAGGGGGGCGTAAATTCTGCCTTATCATGGCTAAAAAACAAAAGTACTTGTCTTTCTCTGTTATGAGGTGTAGGCGGAAAAGCTTACTTGGAAATCAAACAAATTAATATACAAACTATGAGAGCAATTAATCCCTGGATCAATTTCAATGGAAATGCTGAGGAAGCATTCACTTTTTACAAATCAGTTTTTGGCGGAGATTTTACAAAGATCATTCGTTTCAAAGACCTGGCAAGCGAGGAATTTCCGATACCAGAAAATGAGGCGGATAAAATAATGACGATCGTTTTGCCTATTGGAAAACACAATGTGTTGATAGCCAATGACGTTCCGGAATTTATGGGGCCGGTAAATGAAAACGAAAACAGGTCAAAAATATCAATCAGCGCGGAAAGCCGTGAAGAAGCAGAGAAACTTTTCAACGGACTATCAGCAGGAGGAGATGTTGAAGGGCCGATGGGTGACAGTCCCTGGGGTACCTACGCCGGAATGTTCAGGGACAAATATGGTATCGAATGGATCGTGGAATTTGACCCAAGTAACCTTTAGACTTATCAGATAGATGACTTAATCGTTTCCAGATAGGCGTCGTTGTTGGATTTCTTGAAAACGATATCGTCACATCGATTAAACCGGATGAATGCATTCAGGGCGCGGATCAACTTTTCGATTGTGGTTTCGCTGATATCCACGGGCTCAAAATGAATGTTGTGAACGATCAGAACTTTCGTTTTACGGTCTGCTTTCGCATCCATTCTTGCGATAAAAGTGTCGTCGGCGAGTATCGGTAATGAAAAGTAGCCATACTTGCGTTTGGGTGCCGGCACGAAGCATTCGATCTGGTAATCGAAATCAAAAAAGTCTTTCAGGCGGTGACGGAATACATTCAAAATATCAAATGGCGAAAGGATAAAAACCTCGCCTGACAAGTCTATATCGACTTTCTGATCGGGCAGCATATAAAGCGGACCTTTCAGTCCTTCGACCGTAATCGTTTTCAACTCACCCGCCCGCGCCATTTTTTCCAGTTCCTTTTTAACCAGATTTCCTTTCACGTACCGGGCTCGCCATGCAATTTCTTTGGTATAGGCAACTCCCAGCGCCCCGAGCGTACGGCGGATGACGAAACGCGCATATTCTTCATCCGTAGGCATCGTCAAATCCGTTTCCGTGGGCACCAGGTTCACGGGAAGTCCATACACTTTCTGGAAAGCGCGGGTGCGGGTGACCATCAGGTCTCCGGCCAAGTAAAGCCTTTCCAGCGCTACTTTGGCAGGGCGCCAGTCCCACCAGCCGGAGCTCGCCTCTACGCGGTCGTTTTCAAAATCACCTACCATGAGCGATTCCTCGCGTTGGGCCCGGTCGAGAATCTGTTTCATCAGATTTGCCTCTGCCTGGGTAAGTGGTTTACGCTGCGTTTTGAATGCATTTTTTACCGGCAACGTAAAGCGGAAATCATGCATGGGAAGATAGCCGGCGTCGGATGTGAAATATTCGAAAATGCTTCCATCCTCGCAGAGTTCGGCCAACCATTCTGTTCGGTAGTCGGGGATACGGGCAGCCATCACGTGGTGATGCGCCCGCTCAACCACGTAATTTGTATCGAGTTGCACAAACCCCAAATGGTCGATGACCCGATAAACAGCTTCAATCCCGGTCCCGAATTGCGCTTTACGGGCAAGTCCGGCTGCTTCCAGGATGATTTTCCTTACCTGCGGTATGGTTAGGGTAAGAGATTCCATAATGCGTTTTGGTCGGGATCAAGAAATTATGTCTTCGCGTTTGGACAGCTTATCTGGAAAAGTCATTGAAGGCATACTTTTTTCCAAAAGTCTAAAAAAACAATCTAAACACTATGGCTATCTACAAAACAAGTGCCTCGGGCTGGGATTTATCCAACATCTTCTCATTTGAAGGGCAGCAGGTCCGGTATGGTATCCTTGGAGATGGGGAGCCACTAGTGTTGCTACACGGCACGCCCTTTTCTTCCATCGTTTGGAGAAAAATCGCGCCGTATCTGGCACGGCACCGACGTGTATTTTATTTTGATCTTTTAGGCTATGGTAAATCTGAAAAACGATCCGGGCAAGATGTGTCATTGGGTATTCAAAACCTGCTTTTCACGGCCTTACTGGATCATTGGCAGATTGATCTCCCGGATGTGGTTGCCCATGACTTTGGCGGTACGACTGCTTTACGCGCTCATCTGCTTAACAATTGTAATTACCGCTCTTTAACCTTAATTGACCCTGTGGCGATCAGCCCGTCCGGTTCTGAGTTGGTTCAGGCAGCCAAAGATCATGAACAAACGTTTACAAATCTTCCGGCTTATATTCATGAAGCAATTCTACGGGCCTATGTAGGAGGAGCCGTATTTAACCCCCTTTCCGATCAGGAAATGCAATTATATCTGGAGCCTTGGCTGGGAGCAGAAGGGCAAGCTGCTTTTTACCGGCAAATTGCCCAGATGAGTGATCGATATACGGATGAAATAGAGTCTCAATATAGCGATGTGCGTTGTCCGGTCACCATTCTGTGGGGCGAACAGGATTCGTGGATCCCCTTAGAGAAAGGTAAGCAACTTGCACAACGCATACCAAAGTCGGAATTGCATGTTATTTCGGAGTCCCGTCACTTGGTTCAAGAGGATGCTCCCGAAGCAATCATTGCTATTGTAAATGATTTTTTGCTTTAAGTTTAAGGCCTTTCAGATTGTTCTCGTGGTTACTATAATCGGAAATATTCACAAACAAGCTGATAGGACCCATTTCAACAGATAGTTACGGGAAAAGTACTGCCGGATATCGACCTCCGCGACGGTTTCCGAAATTGTCGGGTTGTTTTGGGTCGAGGAGCGGTTGATAACGATAATACGTAGTTTTTACGCTTCTGAGAATCAAAGAGGTAACCGGTAAATAAGTTCTGCCGGGACATCTACTGAACGGCAATCGGTAAGTGTTAAATTAGGTTCTATATTCAACCCTCCTCTTTTGAAAAAACTTCTATTTATTCCAATTTTTGCATCGTTTGTTTCCTCTGTGTTCTATACAAAGGGATTCGATCTTGATTTGCATCATTTATTAGGTCGTTGTTCAGGAAGCAACGCCTATTGCTCTGCTTGCAGCAATTGCTCCGCTTGCAAGAATTGCTCAGTTAACGGTGGCAGCTGCGCGGTTTGTTACACGCTCATAGCGCCAAGACCCAAACGTGTCGTCAGGACTGCAAGGCCTCGTCCCGCTGCGAGTTCCCCTATTTCTACGTCAGGCCGATCGCATAGCTATAAACAAAAAGAACAGCCTGTTCACACTGCGCTTTCGCAGGATATTCAGACACCTGGTAAGTTTTTGGCTCCACAGCCTAAAACGAGCGGAACTTACAGGGTAACAATTCCTGAGGATGCGCAGATAATTATGGTGATAGCCGCTAAGGCTAACCTTCGGGAGTTCGCCACGACAAAATCGGAAATCATTCAGGAAGTCTTATACGGCAGTTTGCTCATGAAATTGGGTGAAAGTGGTGACTGGATAAAGGTTCAGACCATTGACTCTGGCTCTGTTGGCTTTATTTTCTCGGAATTGGTTCAATAGTAGAGAATTCAGTTTGACGATTATAAAAGACAGGCTATGTTTTCAAAAATACATTTCTGGTTTTCTGCCACTATCCGCTTTATGAAAGTGCTGTTCCGGTCGGATAAAAACATTGTGCTTTCCCGGACGGGATTACCGAACGGCAAAGTGGGATGTACATGGACGAATGCGCTATGGATTGAGATGGCACCCGGTGAGCAAATTTTGGACAAAACGATTGTGCTCCGAAGTCCCGGACTCGAATCGCATGGAAATTATGTAGTCGTCCAGGGATTTTACAGAAAGCAAACATATTCGCTGACTGCCCTTTTTCTTAACGAATCGCTTTCGGTTCGATCATTTCAATATTCGATTGCAACACCTGAAGTCTCAGTTTTAGCAGAGAATAAATCAATTAGAATACGACCGGTAATGCTGCTGAATAACATACTGAACGTAAAATCGCAACCAGTCAAAATAAATAAAAACCTTCTCTAAAATCGAATTAATATGATCCGCGACTACTACGAATTACCAAAACCAGGATGGTTAATGCGCTTTTTCTGGCGGTGTGCCGGAGCCGATAAGTACTTGCTCGAAAGAGCGACCTATACGGATCAGGTTAAGTATTTGTGCCTGGGGGGCATCGTTATGGCAACCGGAGTTCTCGCAGGCATCGCCGGTGGTTACGCCTTCTATACGATTTTCGCTCCCAAGAGCGCCGATGTTTTGAACAAGACAAAGACGCTCGTTGAAAATTCTGAATATGTTGGAACAGACACAGCGACTGTCATTGTAGCCGCCATATTCGGGGTTCTTTGGGGACTTATGATTTTCAATATCGACCGGTTTATCGTCACCAGCACAGGCAAGGGTGATGGAACTGAAAAAATAACCTGGGATGAGTTCAAAGGGGCCATTCCAAGAATTGTCATGGGAATGATTATCGCGATCACCATTTCCAAACCCGTTGAAATCAGAATGTTCAAGACCGAGATTGACTTGGCGATAAAAGAACAACAGGACATTGCGAAAAGAAAGGGTGTTATTGAAGCAAATGCCCTTTATGAGCAAAAGGTGGCCGAAGTAAAAAAGAACCTTGGGAAGGTTCAAGGGGATATTGATAAGAAAGAAATTGCTATCAGTAATTTAAGAGAAGAAATCTCGAAAGAAATTACTGGAAAAAACGAAAATGGTGCTGCCTATGGCCCTCGTGCAGCCGAATTAGAGCGACAGGCGAATATCCTTGAAAAGCAAATCAGGGATTTAAAAGGCACGACTGAATATAAAGAGGTCGTGTTCAGAAAGGCGGAATTCGAAAAACAGAAATTTGAAGGAATCAAAGACGCAGAACTGAAAGCGGCAACCCTTGATGGTCTGTTAATTCGGATTCAAAAAGCTCATGAAATTGCTGGCTGGACTATTACGATCTTCATCACATTGCTTTTCATGGCGATTGAGCTGACCCCGATCTTTTTCAAATTAATGCTTACCAAAACGCCGTACGATTATTTATCTGAGAATCGCGATGAATTGATCAAAGCGGAGCATGGCATTGAAACACGATATGATTTTTATAAAGATAAGCTCGGGCAGGAACGTCACCTGACTATTAACCATCAGGCGGAAAAGGTACTGTATGAAAAAGCGAAAATTATTGAAGTGCAACGGGAGCTTTCGGGCTACGCGATTGAAAAGTACAGAGACCAGGAAAAAGAGAAAATAGATAAGAATCCAGCTGATTATGTTCAAACTGCCTGATCGATACCGTTTGCGAGCGGAATTGGCATTGCAGCACCTCTGGGTATTGTCCGGGGACGATAGGTACATTATCAAGGAGTCGTCGCGGGTAGTTCAGAAGCGCTTTACCAATATCAGCCTGGTTGTTGTGATTATTGGTGTGGTCTGTTTTATAAGCAGCTTTGCATTTTTTGAGTATGCATTCGATTTGCCAGCGTTGGTTGAGTTTTTTCTCGCATTATTTATTGCCGTCGTAATCGGTAATCTTTATGTATTACTTCTTTATACGATTACACCCCTGATTTTTGAAAACAGAAAAGACCAGCCTTCCGATCAGCAGAAGTACACGTTAATTGGAGCATTCACAATCAGGATATTCTTTATTGTTCTGATCGCGACAAGTATAGCCCAGCCAATTGGCGTTTTGGTGTTGTCCCGCTACACGGATCACCCCATAGAAGAGTACAAAAACAAATACCTCAGCGAAGCGTTGGCCGGTTCGGCGAATGCCACTGCTGCCGGTGATGTTAACGTCAAAGAACTGACAAGCAAAATGGAATCTGAGCGGCGCATTGTTTCTTCACTACTTGAATCCAGCAATTTCTTCGTTCAAAGAGTAAGGATATTGGCAAGTTCAAATGCATTCTACTGGCTTATTGTGGTTTCAATATGGGCGCTTTTCTTTTACCCGGTTTACGAAAAGTATAATGTTCGAAACCATAAAAGGTTTTACCTCCAAAAAAAGGAGCTCGAAAGTCAGATCGTGACCGAAGCTTACAGTGAGTTCAAGATACACTACGAACGCATTATGAATGAGCGTCTTGCTAGCTATAATTCAACGTTGAAACATGCTCTTGTGCCGGTAATTCAATCCATCGAAACCTCCGACAGGCATTTGGCTGCAAACTTGTATCATGAGCTGTTCACTGCGACCGAAGAAACTGCATTTGAAAAATTCGAGGACTGGCTGGACCCGCCTTTCAGGACGGTCAGGAAAAAAGACGAAAGACCGATTGAACCGCAGAAAGCGCTTCTGGATTCACTATATCCTTCGATTTCTCAACCAGGGAAAAGCTAAATGCATATGAGTCAGCAACTGTCCAGCCTTGAGCATGCACAATTAGCCGGGATTATTCCGGCTGAGGATCTCACTGTGCTGACAGTTGATGCTGAGGAAGTTATCCGTACTGAGGAAGAGTGTTATACCGATAGCCGTGGGAAACGAATGCGGAAAGTACGGACCACCCGGAATGTAATCAGGCGCACATTTTTGAAAGGTAAGCTGAAAGGTAAATACTGGGGCTATCCGACTGCCGACGCTTCTCGCTCAACAGATGTAGGTGATTTTTATGATATTCAGATTTACGAATCTGAAATTACCGTCGATCCATACGGCATTGTCACAGACAGACGAACAGATTACCAAAGTCTTATCGCCGACTTTTGCAAAAAGCATTGTTGCGTAAGTCGGCAAATCAACTACAACCAATTTTCCCGGAACATCCTCGTCGTGCGCGAAGGTGATGACGCAAAACGCTATCAAATAGACCTGCACGAACCGTTTCTTTTCAGCCCGAAGCTGGTCCACTCCTTGCATCAATCCAATGGAGCAGAGGTATTTGGAACAATTGAAGGTCACATATGTGGTTATCTGGTTGATCATGTAGTTGAGGTTGAAGAGACGATTGAAGAAGTTCGGGATCCGGCTCATATAGGCTCTGTATCGCCACCAGAATCAGAATCAGAATTAGAATCAGAATTAGAATTCGAATCGAAACCGAAGCCGGAAGTACCGTCAGTTGTTAATCGAGGGAATACTGAGTCACAAGTGCGGAAGGAGCGAGCTACCAGACGGCTGTGGCCGCTGCTCGGAGAAGCAATTTCTCTTTTACTGCTACTGCTATTATTGCTGCTTGCGGGGTTGCTGATTTTAAGGTTTCAGCTACCAGGAATTCTTGTGCTCGTGGTGGCTGCATTGTTGCTTTTTGCAATGCGTCCAGCGCTGCGATCTAAGATGCCGTGGTGGCTGCTCGGGATTATAGCGTTGCTCTTTGGCCTCTTGATATGGGATACGATCCGGCAAACTCCTCAAATCGGAACCAGGTTTAGTGAGATATTTTCTACGACTGAGCCCGTGTCGCCAAATATAGGAAACGAAGGTGAGAAAGACGAAAATCAAGGTTTAGGTCAACAAAAAGGCGGTCAGGGGAGCCAGAGTAATGAATCCAAACCGGTTCCTACACCGACTCCTCCGCCGTCGCCGGAGCCACCGGCATCTTTTGAGCAGTTCTTAAATCAGGGGCTAAAAGCCGTAACTGAAGAAGAGTATAAGCTAGCCAACGAAAATTTTAGGCAGGCGGCCAGAATCGCCCCTGACCATCCCAGACTTCGGGAGCTAGCATCGTCCTACCAGGCAATGGCAGATGAGAAATGTCGGGAGTTCAAACGCGCGAACTCTGACAACCTGATTTACATACCCAAGATTTATTATCAATACGCAGCATCCCTCACTCAAACGGTACCATTGAAATGCGATTAAAGCTTCTACTCCTTGCGTTATTGATATTTACAGCCGTCGGGCCAGTTTGGGCACAGGAGAAATTTCCAAAAAAAGAACTGTATGCGGTTTGGATGGCTGCGGAAGAGAAGCTCGATCAGGGGAAATTCAACGACGCATTGACCTTGTATAAAGCCTATCCCAGGGATTCAAGTTTTATGCTGCGTTCCAGACAGGCCCGGTTACTGGTCGAAGTTGCAGGCGAAGGCGAGCGGCTGTTCAAGCGGGACCAATTTGCCGAAGCACTTGACAAGTTCAAAGAATATAGGAAATTCAAGGATATGGGTACGCTTCGTTTCTTTGAAGAAAAAATTGAAGCATGTCTTCAACAGATTAATAAAGAGAAATTAACAGAACTGTCCTCGCAGCAAAGGATCATTACTGGCTTCGAATTTGCGCACCGCGGGCGTGAAAAGTTGAGTAAGCTCGATACTGCTGGTGCAAAAATGGATTTTAGTAATGCAAAATCCCTCGGCGGAAATCGGAATAACATTTTAAAAGAGCAATATATCGAAGGCCTTAGGACTACTCAGGAGATTACAAGCTGGGGAAAGAAAAATTTAACTTCTTCCGGCTCGCGAAGCAACGAGGAGAAAATTAAAGTCCTGGAAAGCTACCGGGAAATAAGGAATGTGGACCTTCCGGGTATTGAAGATGAAATAAAGCTTTTGAAGGCAAATATTCATGGTAATGCATCGCTTACTGATATTGCTCAAATGTGTGATATTGATCTGCTGATCAAACAGGTAGAATCAAACAGCTCGGCAATTCAAAGTTCCGATTTCTTTATTAGCAGGCTGAGGGAATTTCGCAGTACAAGGCAGAAAATTATAATTCTCAAGCAAAGCCCTGCCAATGCAGAGACGGTTCGCAGCGCATATTCAACCCTTGTTTCATGGACTGACGATTTGCCAGTCGAAGTCCGTGCCGGGGTGAAGGGTTGTATTGAAAAGGAATTTGCAGAGTACTCCGCAAAGTATCCTGCCGCGTCGGCGCCTGTCTCTCAAAAATGCCAGGGCGAGGATAGTTTCAGGCAAACCGTAATATTGGTCAGAAAAGAGCTGGCAAATTGTAATTTGAACAGGTCGAAATTACTCTGGAACCAGGCGGTAGCTTTCATTCAGAAGTGTGAAAATTCCAGCTCACTATTGAGAGCAAATGTAAGCTTAAAAGACTCCATCGAACGCTTCACGAAAAATGACAGCCTGATAGTGGGATACCGGGTTCGTATGCAGGAACTCGCAAATGCGAATGACTGTCAGCGGTTGCGCGAAGTATTTGAGCAAATCAAGTCACTCAAAACGTGTAATGCGTCGGCACTGGAACACGAAATCGAGGAAGGACTGGCGATGGTAAATAATTGTAAGGCCAATAGCTGGTTAAAAATACAGGCCGTCGGCGGTTTCTATGGCGTAAAGCCTCAATATAAAATTGGTGAAAAAACAAAAGACATGCCCACCGGCTGGATGGCAACGGCAGGTATTGAGCTCGCTTACATTGATCACAAAAACATTGCAGAGTTCGTAGCGAGCGTGCAGTATTTCCAGACGAATTACTATTCGAATGGTGCGCTTGGGTCTATTAGCGAGGATTTTACTATTCAGGGGATTAATGGTTCACTCGGTATTAAGCTCCACTTGCCTAATACACAGCCAGCCAGGATAAGGCCATACGTTAAATTTGGTCCGGAGATCAATGTCCCGCTTACCTATAAATACCAGAACTATTCCAGCGTCGTAACTATTGATGGCGTCGACCAACTTCAAAAGACGGTTCTATCTATTTATGGAGGGCTTGGCATTGAGATTCAAAAGAAACAGTTTGGAGCGTTTCTTGAACTCGTCGGAGCACCGGGCTTTGGTAATCTTTATAAGTCTAATGTCTCTCATTTATCTGCGTCTAAGGAAAGGGTCGAAGCATCCTTGACAAGGTTCGGTATTAAGTTGGGACTACGACTTTGGTAACCTTCCATCTCCACTGAAAGCCGTTCTCCCATTTGGAAGACGGCTTTTCAACGGCTATTCTCACTAATTTTTTTGGGATCAATTCGGATCGGAAGTGCCTTTTTTGTCCTTCCGTTTCTTCTTCGATTTGTTGTCCGATATATCGGACTTTCCTGCGTTGCTGTTGCCTTGCGTTGCCGGATTGGTACTGAATGGACTACCATTCTGCTGGCCTGTGGGATTGATGGCGTTATTTGTAGTGCTGTTGTTCACCGTATCCGAATTGTTCTGCGTACTGCTTTGAGTCGCCGGATTCGTATTACGCCAGCCATCGTTAGGCTGTCCGGTGGGATTGATGGCGTTGTTGGTAGTGCTGTTATTTTGCGTTCCGGAAGTAGAGCTACCCTGCTGGGTTGTCGTGTTTGCTTCCTGTTTCGGTGTAGCCTGATTGGTCGTGCTTTGTGCGTAAAGCGTACCGCCTGCGATCAACATCAATGCGGCGATACCTGTTGCTATCTTTCTCATGATATGAAATAAACGTTGATGATTGCGGGAGGCATATCAATTTCCGTTCCAGCAGCGATGTCAGGGTTTTGCGACTTTCCGGTTTTTGAATCGGGGGCGTTGATAGGTTTGGATTGTGACGGTTTTGGGCGTGGAGTGATATTAACCGGATGATAGTCAAGCGTCCAACATCTGAATAAACTGTCCCATTGTTACAATTTGAGTCTGTTGATATTCGCTTAAAACCAGTAAATCCTGGTCTCCGGTAACCAGATAATCAGCCTTACAGCTTGCACATATCCCAAGCAAATAATTATCATCCACATCCCGAACGATTTCAGGTGCTATCCCGTCGTTGGTTTTCTTTAAAAACTTTAATGCGATGATCTTAAATCGGTTTATCTGCTTGTGCGTAATATATTTTGAAAATTTTGGGCGTTCGATAACGTCACTAAATTCATCCATCAAGGTAGATGAATAGAATACCTGCAAGTCGGAATTTTTTAGGATATTATAATAAAGGGTTCGGCGGGATTTTCGACTGATGCAGGAAGATACGTACCAATTGGCATCAAGGACGATGCTGAGCTTTTTGCTTTTTTTCATTCCGGTACGCATTGATTTCATCCTGGATCTCTTGAGTAGACATTTCGACATCAGGCAGCTCTGCGTCGAGTTCTTCAAAGAGCTGATCAATCATGCGATCCTGTATTTTTTTTGCAATAGCCAAACGCGCCCGGGCCGGGAAGGCCTCAAAGGTCTTTATGAATTCAGTCTGTGTCATTGTGTTGCCTGTGCTCATTTCCCTCAATTTTATCATGCAGCAATGTAATTTACTAAAAAAATCATTGCCATCTAATTCACAGGAGGCCCCGCTGGGGCCAAATATTTACGATGATTGATTTTTTTTACAAACAGGGAGCTCCTTTGGAGCTTAAAGATCCGCTATCCTACCTCCCCCCAACCAACCGCTCCAACCTTCCCATCATCTCATCCTTCTCCTTCAACATACGCTCGTACAAAGCAATCTTCTCCTCATGAAGTTGAACCATTTTGTCGATTGGATGGATTGTGGAATTGTTGAAAACCGAAGCTGGCTGAGAACAATTGTCGAAAGTATTATTTGAGATGATATTGATCGCTTGCTGTTCATCAAAATTCCGAATAGCCTCAGCAGGAATCTTCAAAATAGCTGCAACCTGCTCCAAAATGTCGGAATCGATCTTTTCCTTCTGTTCTAGTAGGGAGATTTTCTGCTGGTTCCAGTCTTCGCCGAGCTCGAACGCAAGATGGTCTTGTTTGATCGCCAGCATTTCCCGAAATCGCTTTAAGTTACGGCCTTCGTGGATCTTCGGGTTGGAGGTAGTATGTGCCATACGGAAAGGTATTTTGTTAAAAAGGCAATTTATGTAAATCTGCCGGGAAGTTTCCGGATATTTTACGGGCCCGCGTAGGGCATTGCTATGTAAGTTACCGGCCGACGGGCTCTTCCACCTGCTTATTATACTTATTCCGGTAATCAACCGGCGTTAGTCCTGTAATCTTTTTAAACACGTCCCTGAATGTCTTGGTATCGGTATAACCCACGTCGTACATCACTTCCGTCACATTCATCCTGCCAGACTCGAGCTTTCTTTTGGCGGCTTCCACTTTCACCCTTTGCACATATTCATTCACGGTATTATTGGTGAATTTCAGAAAGCGGCGTTGGAAATTCCTGCTGCTGATCGCGAATTTGTCGGCCAGTTGATCGATGGTGATTTTCTCAAGATAATTTTGCTCGATGAAGTTCTGCGCATTCTTCACTTCTTCATCGGTGTGCTCTTTTTGTCCTTCGAAGATGATAAACGGCGACTGACTTGGTTTGTCGATGTCGATCACAAAGCTCTTGGCGATTTTGATGGCCATTTCGCGGCCGGCGTATTTTTCAATCAAGTATACCAGCAGGTTCAGGTAGGAGAAAGCACCGCCGCTGGTGTACAGGCCGTCTTCGTCGGAGATGATCTTCGAAGGTATCATCCTGGCTTCGGGATAAGTTCTTTTAAATTCATCCGCTAGCATCCAGTGCGTGGTGCAAGGTTTCCCGTTGAGCAAGCCGGTTGCCGCGAGAAGGAAGGCGCCGATACAAAGGCTGGCTACCTCCGCACCCTGGCTGTACTGCTGAATGATCCAGGGGACAAATTCTCTGTTCATTTCAAGCGCTTTGGCCTGATCTCCCTGCATGGAGGGGATTATGATCAGATCGGTTTTTTGCACGTCATTGATCAGCACGTCCGGCGTGATGGTGAATAAGCCGTTTCGTTGCGGTACCTGCTGCGCCAATCCTACCAGTTGTATATTGAATAAAGGTTCTTTACCTTTTGCTGCAAGCACTACATTGACTTCCGACAATATCTGCAGACTTCCTTCAATATTGACCAAACTACTTTGACCGAGCGGTATAAGAATCGAAATATGCTTCATAGAAAAATATTCAAATTGTTTGGCAAGATACCCCCTTTCGGTTGTCCTTAAACCCTATAAATAATGCTGTATGGCGGATATACCTTTGTATCACCCGGAAGGGTTAAAATTAAAGAAATCACGAAAACAAATAAAACGCAATCAACATGAGAAAGCTGGTATTATTCGCACACATGTCCCTTGATGGTTTTGCAGGAGACATCAATGGTGGCCTCGACTTTTTGACTTATGACGAAGAATTGCAGCAATATGCTGATGAACTGGTAAAAACGGTAGGTTCTCCGCTGTATGGCAAAACCACCTACCAGTTAATGGAAGGTTACTGGCCCACCGTACTAGACAAACCAACGGCCAGCGAGCACTCGCGGCAACATGCACAATGGGTACAGGACATCCCGAAAGTAGTATTCTCGACGACGTTGGAAAGTGCAGACTGGAATAACACTACGTTGATCAAAGATAATGTTGAGGAGGAGATCAACAAGCTCAAACAACAACCCGGCAAAGACCTGGTTATCTTCGGCAGCCCGGGACTTTCTAAAAGTTTAATGAGACTGGGATTGATAGACGAGTTCAGACTAACCGTACATCCGGTGATACTGGGCGATGGTATTAGCCTGTTTGACAGTAGCTTACCAAAGAGTAACCTGAAATTAGTCGACTCAAAAACCATGAACTCGGGCGTAGTTGCATTGCATTATGTTTCTGTGCGTTAATTCAGATTGTTAAACGCCCGATACTCATTGGGCGTTTTCTCTAATACGAAGAGGGCCCTGGTTCACATCTTTCAGGAAGGTGGTAAACAGCCCATATATTGACTTGTTTTACGTCTCGGACTTAAAGTTCTTTTTGGAGAGCCTGTTGCCATTCAGTATGCATCTGTTTATATTTCTCCTAAAATAGTCACCATGTCCGACCTTACATTCATCTCCCCATTCTTCATCGTGGCCGATCTGCGGGAATCAGTGGATTTCTACGTGGAAAAACTTGGCTTCAAGGTGCTGTATATTGCCGAGGGAGAGGATCCGTATTTTGCCATGCTGGGCCGTGGCCAGGTCTCCGTTATGCTGAAATCGAGCGGGCAGCCCCTCCCGAATCATACCCGCTATGAATGGGCGGTCTGGGATGCGCATATCGGTGTTGCCGAGCCGGATGCATTGTTTGCCGAGTTTAGTGCCAAAGGTGTAAATTTCAACCAGCCTCTTCAAGACAATACAGATAACATCCGTGGGTTTTCAGTCACAGATCCCAACGGTTACCGCCTCTTTTTTGGACGACCTAATGCGTGAGACGAATATCGTCGGCTACAATCTTAAGACCATTAGTAAACTGGTGCCCACCGACTGATATTTCGCGAAAAGTCGCCCAAGGGAGTCGCTGCTCGTATATCGCCAGATGCGAAAATGACACTTCCTCATCATCACGGCAATGATAAAAAAACAATGGAATTGCCTTATCCAGCTTTCCCGCAAAATCGGCGCGCAATTTGAACGGGGTAACCCAATCTTCGTCGCCCTGCCAGAAAGGCGTTGCCAACAAGAAAATACCACCGATGTCCTTGTTAATGTCAAATTCAGAAAGGCAGGCAAGCAGCATGGACGCGCCAAGAGAATGTGCAACCAAAACGACGCCGTCCGCACTTTGTGAAATCTCTTGTTTAATTTGCTCTCGTCGTCCGAAGTCTGGCGACCCGTCGTCGGGAAGAAACGGGTAATGGAAGGAGTAGCCTGGACCCAAATGCAATTTCAGCGACTCAAAGAGCTCTTTATCGGCGTCATAATCCTCCTGGGATCCGCCGCCATGAAAGAATCTTATTTGATTTTCCATGTTAAACTTTCCTCAGGATCTTCTCCATTTTTCTGCCTTTCGCTAGTTCGTCCACCAGTTTGTCCAGGTACCTTGCTTGCCTCGT
This sequence comes from Dyadobacter sp. MSC1_007, assembly GCF_023667495.1. Lineage (GTDB taxonomy): Bacteria > Bacteroidota > Bacteroidia > Cytophagales > Spirosomataceae > Dyadobacter. The sequence continues at coordinate 100,035 of NZ_JAMOZL010000011.1, read as the reverse complement.
CAGTTCATTTTCAATGTTTTCGATGCGATAGCCGCAAATGAGGCCCGTAATCAGGTTTGCATTGGGATTCAGGTTTGCTCTTTGAAAAAATGTTTCAAAAGTTACCTTCTCGTCAATCAGCTCGTTCACTTTTTTATCGTCGAAGCCGGTTAGCCATTCTATTACCTGATGCAATTCTTCTTTTGTCCTGCCTTTACTTTCGACTTTTGTAACATAATGCGGATATACCGATGAGAAGGTCATTTTCGCGATTCGCTGGTCGTGTTCGGGTGTTGTCGTCATAGCCTTTTTGTCTTCATGTTAAACACTCAATTTAACGGTAAACAAAGCTAATTAACCGGAGGGTAATTATGATTATTCCGAGGCAATTTGGTGTCAGAAATAAAAGTAAGTTTACGAATGACACCACACGCACTACATGGTTAAAATCGACCTCGGCAACACGTATGAATTAACAAGTGCTTTTCTTGGAAGGGAAAACACACTTTTTAGTTATCTTAATGCTATGGAAAAGTCAATTGAAGAAAAACTGGACTATTATTTGCGCATGGCGGAAAGATCGGCAGGTCAAAAACCAAAACCGAGTTCTCCCTCCATGCCAGATTCGCTATCGACTGTAATACGAACAAAAGAAGATGCAGTATTATTTATGGCGCAGCTTGATGCGCTGACTAAACTTGCTCATGAGGAGTATTTAGAAAGGAAAGAAAACGCAAGAATCGTAAAGCAGAATAGGGGGAAGGGGAGTAAGGAGGATGGGACGATGTAATATCCTGATCTGGCTAGTGGGTTTAACGGCCCGTTTCGTTAGCTTTTTCATAATCTGCTAAACAATTAATGAGCGGTTTACCCTGATTATAAATGCAGTCGCAAAAATTGTTGCAAGCCTCGGGATTACTGTTACCGGCACATCCATTTGTGCATTCAATCAAAGAATTACCGGGCCGGATATCGTACAAAAAATGATTTCCTACTATAACAAAAGCAACGGCACCAAGCACGCATCCAAAGAAAATTGCGGGAAATCTGTTGTTCGTCGTCTTACCCTCTGCGTGGGCAATAGCTAATTGGGATTGTTTAAATGGCAGAATGTATTTGATGCGGTCATAATACCAGCATAGCAGATATAAGTTTGCCAGCAGCATGAGCGTCGTGATACGGGTACCTTCGAACCGAACGGCATAAGCCAGGACGCAAATATTCAGCATTATAGGAAAACCCGTTAGCGCCCCCAGCAGTGCTGTTCTGGGGATCAGCAACAAAAGTGCAGTCAACAGTTGTCCCGCCCCGATGAACGTATAGTAAAAACCCGTTTGGTGCAATGCATCAAAATATTGGCCTAATGGGTGATTGGATGGTAAAGCTGTGAATCGTTCACCCATAATTTTTAAGACACCCGAAGGGATGAAACCCAAAGCCAGGACCACACGACAAAAGGCCGAAAAATAGCGGTACCACCTGTTTCCCTTCGCTTCCAGATAGAACTGTTCAAGATTGTGCAATAGGTTCATGCCTCACAGGTGTTTTTGATGTATGATGGAACAGGTCGCGGTACTGGCTATGTGTTCCAAAATAAATAAAAGTACTTTGAAATACAAAGTATTTGTGTGCAAGAATTTATTTTTTGTTTTGCGAGAAATCTATGATTTGGGGAGGCAGCTATGGAGGCTTTTAGAAGAATTCAAATGACTTCATTGCTGGAAGATCAATCGCTTTTATATCATCGCCAAATTCGAGCACCCTGGTATTCTGATCAGTAAAAGCTGGCCATGAGGGTAAATTCTTACCGTTTGGGTTGCCGGTAGCAGCAAAATTAACCCAATAGTCACTCATGATATTGCTTAATTGAATATCCCAGTTTGGAAATGACTTTTTCCACCTGTGCAGGTTGTGTAACACATAAGCGCCCTGGCAACCATGAAATGCGCCGTAGTTGGGATTGCCGGGAGCAGCCCGACTAAAATAGTAGTACCAAACCTTGTAGCGCCCGTTTGCTGACTGGTATTTTGCCCAGTTGTAGTTCCCCCAGGCAAACACCCGGTCGCGGGAGAGCAGGACCTGGGACCGCTCAGCTTCCTTATCGGTATGTGCGGGATACAATTGCAGGAATTTATCTGCATTGCCTCCAAATGTATTCTTTGCGTTGGCGGTAAATGCCGCGGCACTGCTAATGGGCCGGCCGAAATCTTCATCACCCTCGTTGTAGCCAATTAGCAAATCAACTCCGTTTTGTTTTCCTGTGGAGAAAATATTCAATATGTGATCGTTCAGCACATATCCATCCACGACGGGTAAGCGCAGGTGGTCGCCTGTAAGTAGCAGGTTTGCCGGTAGCTTCCGCATCTCATCGAGGCTGGTAGCACCTTTTTTGGTCATAGTTTCCAATCCTTCCTGCTCTGCCTGCTGCAAAATGCGGCATTCATTAGGTTTAAAAAGAGGTCCACTTTCTGAGATCGCCCTTTTAAACAGGCCTTTTCCCAATGGAGATGCGATGATAGTCAGCATGCTGCACGATCCCGCCGAGCCCCCATCGGCCGTGATATTTTCGGGGTCACCACCAAAAGCAGAGATATTTTCTCTGACCCACTGGAATGCGGCAATCTGATCCAATATACCATAGTTGCCGGAAGATTGATGTGGAGACTCCTTTGTCAGGTCCGGGTGCGCGAGGAAGCCGAAAACGCCGAGCCGATAATTAATAGTGACGACAACGACACCTTTTTTGGCCATCTCTTCTCCATTTAGTAGTGATATAGACCCCGAGCCCGTAGTAAAACCACCGCCGTGGATTATCACCATGACAGGCAATTTCTTTCCCGCATGTTTGACAGGAGTCCACACGTTCAGATAGAGGCAATCTTCACTGATCGCATCAGTGGCCGGAATCAGTATTTCTGGTCCATAAGCGCCCGAAGGAACGGGTTTTGGCTGCATCGCATTGGGCCCGAAACTGTCACATTTCCGGATGCCTTTCCATGGTTTGACACGTTGCGGTTCTTTCCATCGAAGTTCGCCGATGGGCGGTGCCGCAAATGGGATACCTTTAAAAATCAGAATGTCCCCGGTTTTGTTAACGGTCCCCGAAACGAGGCCAGAATTCGTCTTAACAATAGCGTTGTCCAGGCGTCGCAGTGTAGATGGATTTATATCCTTATGAAAGAAAATGACGCTGATCAGTAGGGAGAAAAGCAATTTTTCGATATACATATGGTGAAGCTTTCCCCCAAGTTAAAAAATGTCAGAATGTTACCTTTCCCCGCTTGACGAAATGTTGAAAATATTTGATGAAAGGTTGTGGGGCGATTGGGTGGCAATGTGGGACAGCTTTGTTGTGGCGGGCCCGGCAGGTACCGGGCGATTGGAACGGGAGCATGGCTACTCAACCTGCGTGTTCCATGACCTTTCTGCGGTGCTCGTGCCCCCATTTATGCATGGCAATAATCACTTCCGACAGCGTATCGCTATATGGTGTGAGTGCATATTCGACTGTAACAGGCCTGGTGTCGCATACAGTCCGTGTGACCAGTCCGTTCATTTCCAATTCCTGCAATTCCTTCGATAATATCCTTGGTGATATATCCGCTTCCCTCGACAACTCCCTGAACCGCTTTTTGCCATCTCTGAGTATGGAAATCAATACGAGTTTCCATTTGCCCCCGACAACGTCCAGCGTGTCCTGAATGGATAGTTTCACCTTGGGGCAGACACTTTCATCATCTCCGACAATACAATTGTGCTTCTTCATAGTATCCTTTTTGTAACTGGTATTCTTTATGTAACAGATAACAAAGGTATACTATCCAGCCCATAATTTTGCTTCCATAACAAAAACCAGATGCCAACGACGCATGCGATCAATGCAGATCGAAGCTCATTAAATCAAAATTGATTATGGAATTATTGGAAAAAGTAGCGTTGGGAGACAAAACGCTTAAAAACAGGATAGTCATGGCGCCCATGACACGCAGCCGCGCAAACAATGAAGGAGTCGTAGGCGACTTAACGACATTGTATTATTCTCAGCGGGCAAACGCAGGATTAATCATTACGGAAGGCATCAACATTTCCGAGCAGGCAATAGGTAGCCCTTTGACGCCCGGCATTTACACCCGGGAGCAAATTGAGGCCTGGAAAGAAGTAACGCAGTCTGTGCACGATAGAGGTGGGCTCATCTATGCGCAGCTCTGGCACACAGGACGCGTCGGACATTCTGTTGGCCGAAACGGAATGCTTCCTGTGGCCCCATCGCCAATCGCCATTAAAGGCCAGCAGCATTTTACTTTGCAGGGAATGAAAGATTTTGAAACTCCGCACGAACTGACGGTTGACGAAATCAGTCAAATTGTGCGCGATTATGGTCAGGCTGCACGGAATGCCATGGAAGCCGGCTTTGACGGCGTGGAGCTCCATGCTGCATTCGGGTATTTGCCCAATCAATTTTTAGCGGAAAGCGCCAACATCAGGACTGATGCCTATGGTGGAAGCATTGAGAACAGGAACCGTTTCGTATTGGAAGTGATGCATGAATTGGTTGATGCTGTGGGCAATGACAAAGCAGGCATCAGATTATCGCCGACGAATGCTTACAATAATATCGAAAACAGCGATCCGGTAGCGCAATTCGTGCCCTTGATCGAGGCATTGAACGAAATGCCGCTGGCATATATTCATCTGATGAATGCCATGTACCCGCTTGACAAATACCCGCACTATCCTAAAAATGTGATGGAGACATTTGGCTCAATCAGCAGGCATCCGGTTATCGCTAATGGCGGTTACGACAGGGAGACGGGAAAAGCTGAATTAGAGAAAGGCATCGCTGAAATGATTTCCTATGGCGCCCTATACCTGGCAAACCCGGACCTGCCCCGACGGTTTGAATTAAACTCCGAGTTAAATGTGCCCGACCGGGCGACAATGTTCGCTGGTGGGGAAAGAGGTTATATTGATTATCCCTTTTTACAGGACTGACATTCATCTTGCATTTATCCCGAAATGGGAACAGTTTTGGCCCGCAAGCCCAATTGCGGGTCATTTGCTTTGCTCTTCGGTTTTAAGAAAAGTAAAAACAACATCATAAAATTCCTTTGGAAGGAAAGGCTTGACCAGGTATTCGGAAAACCCGTTTGATAATGCCTTGTCACGCTCGTCTGTAAACGCCGAAGCTGTCAGCGCCACAATGGGTGTAAGGGCGCCCTGTGCGCGGATGATCTGCGTAGCTTCGAAACCATCCATAACCGGCATTTTGAGATCCATTAACACCAGATCGTAGTGGTTGTTATTGAATTTTTCAACCGCTTCGCAACCATTTTCGGCCTTATCGTATTGCAAACCTATCTTTTTGAGCAGATTGGTGGCAAACAGCAAATTAACGGCGTTATCATCCACGACTAAAACTCTGGCTTCGGGCAGGATAACTTTTACGCCCACCGGTTTTTCCTCCACCTGTTGCTGATCGGAATACTCGAAATCAATGCAAAAAGAAAAACGTGATCCATGCCACTGCTCGCTTTCCAATTTTATTTCACTTCCAAAAAGTCGGAGAAGTTCTTTGGTTATCGCCAGTCCGAGTCCGGTGCCACGATTGCCTCTCTTGGCCTCCATAGTGCTTTGTACGAAAATCTCGAAAATGGAAGATTGATCTTCCACGGCAATGCCGATTCCCGAATCGCTGATTTCAAAATGTAGCGATATCCGGCTTTCATCTCTTTTAAGTTCTTTGACCGCCAGCTTTACGAAACCCTTTTCAGTGAATTTAATCGCATTGTGGATCAAATTGGTGATAATCTGATTGAGGCGTACCTGGTCGCCAGTCAGGTGCGCGGGCAAAGCCCGGTCAATTTCAAAAACCAAATCCAGTTTCTTTTCCTGAGCACGCGGAATGAAGGTTTTTTCAAGGTTTTCAAGAAAAAAGGAAAGGTTAAACGGCTCTCGAGCAAGCTTGACGTGATTGGAATTGATTTTATTAAAATCCAGCACATCATTTACCACCGCCATCAGGTGATCAGACGAAAACTTCAATGTCCCGACCAGCTCCCTCTGGAAGTCAGTTCGCAGATCCTCCTGAAGCAGCAGATGGATAACGCCTACGATGCCGTTCAGAGGGGTCCTGATCTCGTGGCTCATCGTTGAAAGGAAATCGGATTTTGCCTGCATTGCCTCTTTTGCAAGCAGGTTTTGCTTTTCCAGTTCCTTATTTTGCTTTTGCAGGCTGTGGAAATAAATAAATTCCCGGTACTGCTTGTTATAGCGCATTTGCATAACCAAAGGGAAAACGCTTTGCCCGAGAAAATAAAAGAAACCTCCCTCCTTTAAAAAACGAAGTAGCACGTCTTCACCGTGGATATATAGCGCAAGGGAAAAAAACAAAACCGTAGCTACCGAACTGATCAGGGCATAATTAAACTTCCAGCGCAGGACCCAGAACGAAAATATCAACTGCAGGGTCAGATTAATGCTCAGATCATAGTAATAAAGGGTTTGAAAACGGGCCAGAATAAACGAATGGAAAATGACCATTAACATCCGGCTATAAAAAGAGGCATTCTGACTATTTATCTTCTCTCTGAAATGCAGGAAAATGATCAGCGCAACCAGGCTGCTACAAGTAATTTGTATCAGGAAAATAGACTGATAATTGGGATTGCCGTTGAGGTAATAGAGGATGGAGGTGGATGGGTAACAAACAGCAAACGTGAAACAAAACATCCTGTTCCCCCACACCGATTTCGCTTCAAACTCTTTTTCCCAAAGATCCTGCAAGCCGCGTGGGTTATCTTTTACCTTTTGGTAGAAACTAAATGTTGCCAATGCCGATAGAACGCGATATAAAAACATCGCAAAGTAGCAATTTGGAGCGCATTTTCCACAGTGAAACCCTGAAATCGCAGATAAATGTTATACGATTGTGAAAGAGCTCATTCACTGCTTTTTTGGACGGAGGGCCATTCCGCCCCGAACCGTGCCGATCAGCCCGAAAGCAAGAGCTACAATTGCGCCCGCTTTTCCACTACCAGAGCCAAAAACAGCTCCCGCAGAGGTGCTAAGATGTAAGACACTGAGGATAATAGCTATAACACCGAGAGACAAGGCGATGATCGCTTGCCTGCGCTTGGTTTGGGATCCGCTGGTTGCATTGCCGTTTGCAGCGGCCCGCCAAGCTACAATTACACTAATGAGGCCGATCACTCCACCAACGATGGATTTGGCACGGCCTGTGGTGATGCCTTTGACGGCCTGTGGGGTTTCGTCAGGCATTGATTGTGAAAATACCTTTTCGGTTGTCAGAAGGGATAATCCGACAATCAGGCAACATAGCAATAGTGATGAAGCATAATTTTTCATGGAAGTCGTGACCTTTAAGCTTATAATATTTTTTTGACAAAGCTAAGGGCGTGATGGTAGAAAAAATTGTAAAATCGCGACATCTTTCGGCTTACCCATCAGGGATTAAACTCTTCAAATGCGCGGTAATCAGCAGCTTCATGTTGATGCATAAAAAAGGCTTTTGGACTATACCCTGAGAACAATCGGAAGTCGTGAATAAAATGAGACTGGTCGTAATATCCGCAATTCTGCGCCAGTTCTGTCAGTGACCCTGGCTGCTTTTCAAATCCTTTGACAACCGCATTGAACCTGGCGATCCTCTGGAACTGCTTGGGGCTGTAACCGGCATAGTGGATGAACTTCCTTTCGAACTGCCTGCGGGACAAAAAACAATCGTCGGCCAGCGCCGGAATGCACAATGCAGTGGAGGAGAATAGTATTTTTCTAATCGAAGTAAAAACGGGATTCTGAGTTTCCTTACTCTTTGCCAATTGTTTCAAAATAAATTGCGAAATGAGCACGGCGCGTCGGTTATAATCGGGCGCCTCGTATATCTTCTGTTCAAGCACTTGCCCTTCTAAACCGAGAAGAATCCGGGTGTCAACTGTCTGGTCGCTCAGCTCATGGGCGGGTAAACCAAAAATAGCCGGAATTGAGTAAGGAAAGAGGTATACGCCAAAGAGGCAAAAATCGCTTGAAGTATACAGCTTTTTGAAGTTCTGCATCTGCCCGGACAGGCAGGATAAGGGAGTTATTTGCTGCCCGGCCCCTGTTCCGTAAACCTCAAATTGTCCTTTACAGTAAAATATCCATTCCGGGGCAGATTCAGCAAGCACCCGGTGATGGAATGGCTTCTGAGGTGAGGCAGAACCTTCGAGTACCCAAAAGAACTGGATGTACTCCGCAAGCTCAACGGGAGGTGCGATGGTGTAGTAGTTCATATTGATGTGCCGGGCGAAAGCTTCCTTTTAAGCCTTCTCTTTTTTCATGGGTAATAAACTGCTATCGTCAAAAATAGAAAAACTGTATCTGCTATGGTAATTTTCTTTTAGTCAAATTTGCCCTTGTCAATTAGAAACAGCATGATGCATTTAAGTTCAGATCATATCTACATCATCGGATCCGGCGCGATAGGGAAGGCGCTGGCCGTTTTTCTAAGGCTTTCAGGACGAAAGGCCACGCTGATCAGAGGGAGCGTAAACGATGGCAGCCGGACAATCGAGCACATTCGCGTGCAGACGCCGGAAGGAACCGTACATGAAGCCGAAGTAACGATATCTACCCTGGATGCATTTCCAGCGCTTGATGGCATTATTGTTCTTGCAAACAAATCCTTTGGAAATGAGCAACTGGCGGTTGCATTGAAGGACAAAACCGGCAGCTCACCGATCGTGTTGCTGCAAAATGGCCTGGGCGTTGAGAAGCCATTCATTCAGTATGGATTTTCGGAAATATACCGTTGTGTGTTGTTTGTAACCAGCCAGATCATCGACGATGGGACTGTCCGCTTTAAGCCTGTGGCGCCTTGCCCTATTGGTATTGAGCTAGGGGATACTGACCGCCTGCAATACATCGTCCGCCAATTGAATACGCCACAATTTGTATTCAAAAGCAATGCTCTCATCCAGTATACAATCTGGAAAAAGGCGATCATCAATTGCGTTTTTAATTCGGTTTGCCCGTTGCTGGAAGTGGATAATGGCATATTTCACAGAAGCGGGGCGGCACTGGATATAGCACGCCGCGTGATTGCAGAATGCACCGCTATTGCAAATGCAAACGGAATCCAGCTCACGCCGCATGAGGTGGAGGAAAGCCTTTTACAGATTAGCCGCTCGTCCAATGGGCAACTTATTTCCACCTTACAGGATATCCACGCAGGCAGAAGGACAGAGATTGATACCCTCAACTTCGAAGTCGCGCGCATAGCAAAAGAACTCGGCTTGTCGCATATGGTGCAGGAGACCCGGCTACTGGGCGAATTGGTAAAACTGAAAGCGGACAGTATAAATCGGGTTGCCTGAAACCGATGCTGCGTGGTTATTTGTTTCTGTTTGCCAGCAACCAGGATTGAAAATCCGCAATTTCCTTGTTCTGATCTTCGACTATCATAGAAGACAGCTTCTTTAGATCGGCATTCTTGCCCATCAGTAAATGCATCTGTGCCATCTCCGTTGCACTCTTATGATGCTCAATCATCAATGTGGCAAAATCCTGATCAATATTTCCGGTAATAATCTGCAAGTCAGCTTGTTTTCCCATTCGATCCATCCCTTCCATCATTTGCATGTGAAAGTCCATGTTCGTACTTGTGGGTGTAGTCCTAGCCAGGAATGAGTCGATTTCCGCTATTTCCTTTTGCTGTGCGTCAATGATCGCTTGTGCTTTTGCTTTCATTTCGCTGTTGTTTCCGGACGCCAATTCGAGTTTCGCCATCTCGATTGCGCCCATGTGGTGCATTTTCATCATGGTGGCATAATCAATATCGGGATCCTTTGTCACCTTCATTGTATGCATTTCATCCATCATATCATGCATCACCGTCATCATGCGATTTTCATCATGGTTTTCCATGGCAATTCCGTTTTTGTCGTCATCGGAGCATGCAGTTGAAAAGGCCATCAGCGCTGCTAGTCCCAGCATTTTGTAGGTTATTTTCATAAGATCGGTATTTTGACAATGCAAATATTAGACTTTGGGGATCAGTTTTTTTTACATAATTGCTGCTATGTTTTACATAATTATTGGTTTGACGTTGTAGGGTATTCCGCTGCTGGTAGTAGCGTTTATGCTTCATTGTTGATTTGAGAGATTATTTCAACTTTTCTATAAAAAGCATAATTATATTAATCTATTCTTTCAAAAGGCGAAATTAATGAACAGTAACTTTTGAAAATCTTGAAATTTTCGTGAATATGTGGGTAACTTAGAGAAACGATATTTGGTCGGATCAAGATTTACTCAACGATGGACACGCTCGATGAAACAGTTCTGCTAAAAGACATTGCCTTGGGAGACAGCAAGGCTTTCGATGAGGTGTACCGTCGTTATCACAACGAAATAAGCCGCTACGTCTTCAAATTCATCAAATCTGCAGACCATACCGAGGACCTTTGCCAGGAGATATTTTTGAAAATGTGGGAGAAACGAGAGACGCTGCCAAGCTTGCAGTCATTTCGGGCCTATCTTTTCACCGTTTCCAAAAACCGGGTACTCGACTTCCTTCGTCATGCCGCCACGGAGCGTTTGGCGCGGGAAGAGATCATCCGGGCCTCGCTGCAACATGCCAGCCACGTAGAAGAATCCCTGCAATCGGAAGAATACCAGCATTACCTGCAAAAAGTATTGCACGAACTCTCCCCACGCGACCAGGAAGTATTCCGCCTTTGCCGGGAAATGGAGCATAGCTACGACGAAGCAGCGGAAGTTCTGGGTATTTCCCGCAATGCGATCAAAAAGCATATGGTCAAGGCCGTTAAGTATATTAAATATTCAGCCTGTAAGAATTTTGGATTGTCGTTCAACTCGCTGATAATATGGGGTGTTGTGGTTTGGTAATCGCAGGGTAGGAGTGGTCAGGTTTGGTCATTAGTGGTCAGGTGTTGTCATTTGTGGTTGGGGAATGTCGGACGTTGGTATTTGTGCTACAACCTGGCTCCGCAGGAGCAACCTGTTTATAGCCAAATGGATTTGTCGTGTATTTGGCTCCATAGGAGCCTCCTGCGATTTGAGAGGAGGCTCCTGGCGGAGCCGGACAACCCGCGTGCAACGATTTCTATAAACAGGATGCCACTCCGTGGCTGGCGATGTCTGACGACGATTGACCGTTCCAGACGACAAATGACCATCCTTGACGACCTCTGACAATACATGACAACTTCTGACAATACATGACAACCTCTGACTAAAAATGACAAAACCTGACAAAAAATTTGAAAAAACTTCAAACCCGGGGTACCCTACGCCCGCAGTTGTCCGTCTTCATCATAAATAGCCGGAAAAATGGAAGAAAAGCGATTCCTGCAAGTACTCGTCAAGCGATATGTAGCTAATGCGTTGAGCAAAGAGGAACTTGACGTTTTCTTCCGTTTGCTGAGCGAAGGCAAGCTGGATGATGTACTTGCCACGCAACTCGATGAGGAAAGCGGCATCGGCAAGAGGCCTGCCCAACCGCTTCGAACCCGGCCATGGACTGCCGCTTCCAGGACGCTTCGTATTGCCGCGTCGGTGCTGCTGGTAATGGGGATCGGGTTCTATCTTTGGAAACACAATGTCCTTCCCATCTTCGGAAATACTGTTTCAGTGACGACCGGTAAGGGTGAGCGAAAGCAGATAAAATTGCCCGATGGCTCTGTGGTGTGGCTCAACGAATCGAGCAGGATGGACTATCCCGCTCATTTTGAAGCGCATGCTAGGAAGGTAATGTTGCTTGACGGCGAGGCATATTTCGACATTAAAAGAGATGAATCGAAGCCATTTTTTGTGGAAGCCTCGGGCACTACCACGCGCGTGTTAGGTACGGCATTTAACATCCGGTCTTACCATTTTTTGAAAAGTATATTGGTAACCGTTACTCGCGGAAAAGTCGAAGTGCAGAAAGCAGATGGCGCTGCGGGACCGGAAAAAAAGATATTGTTGCCCAACGAGCAGGTATACTATGATGTCAAAACCAAAGAAATAAAAAAAGTGGCCGTAAACAGCGCCAATGCCGTGGCATGGAAGGAAGGCAAGTTGCTGTTCGATAATGAGAGCTTAGCCAACGTGGTAGCCATTCTTGAAAATAAATTCAATGTAAAGATCCAGGCAGAGGAGTCGATACGGGAATACCATATGTCTGCCGAATTTACCGCTACGGATTCCCTGCCTCGTATACTCGATCTGCTATCGCTTGCCAACAATCTCGAATACCGTTTTGAAAACAATCAGATAACGCTTAATAAAAGGAAAAAATCGATTTGAACCCGGCGCCTATGTAATCAACGACTGCCCTTCGACGCAAAAAATCCGGCAAGCCAAAGCTCGCCGGACTATGTGATAGTGAAAATCAGAACGTAACGCCAATCACTGACTGATCTTGCTATCCGGAAGCTGGACTTAATGTTTCACGATTAAACCCAACTAATTCAAAGGTATGAAAAATTGTACCAGAAGTTTACTGTCCATACACAAATGGACACGTCTGACCGCGTTCTTCCTGTTTTTTGCGCTGCTGGTAACGGCGCCTTCCGCTAAGGCGGACGGTGATCTCAAACAGAGCCTTCAGGAAGTGACGATCGACCTGACGCTGCGCGACAGGAGCCTGAAAGAGGCATTCAACCTGATCAAGAAAAAGACCGGTTTCAAATTTGTTTTCAATGAAGAACTTGTCGCCCCGTACCGGGTCAATATCGCGGTGAGCCGCAAACCGGTGGACGAGGTTTTACATGAGCTGTTAAGCGCAACCCGCCTGGACTACCGCGAACAAAAGGGGACAGTGGTAATCGTCGAAAAAGAGACAAAAACAACCGGGCAGATCCAGAAGACGGAGATCCTGCTTGCATCGCTCGTACGTCCTGCGGACCGCGAAATATCAGGCGTGGTGACCGACAATGACAATGGCGAAGCATTACCCGGAGTGGCAGTGTTGGTGAAGGGCACTTCAACCGGTACGATCACCGACACGAACGGCAAATACATCATCAAAGTGTCCGATTCGGGCGCGCCTGCGCTGGTGTTCTCCTATGTGGGTTATGGTGCGCAGGAAGTCGCGGTCGGTGCCCAGTCTGCAATAGATATCAAACTGGTAAGCAGTACGAAGCAGTTGAACGAGCTGATGGTCGTAGGCTACGGCACGCAATCGAAGGAAGAGTTTACCGGTTCGGCCGCCCGGGTTTCAGGGGATAAATTGAAAGATATGCCGGTACAAAGCTTCGATCAGGGGCTTGCGGGCAGGGCCACCGGAGTGAGTATTGGTCAGCCGAACGGCGTTTTGAACAACCCGCCGGTGATCCGTATCCGGGGTATCAACTCCATTTCACTCAGCTCGTTTCCATTGATTGTTGTAGATGGCATTCCAATTAATACAGGTGATGTTTCGGCTAACACTACGGTGGCTAACAACCCGCTGGGCGACATTAATCCCGCCGACATCGAGTCCATCGACGTACTGAAAGACGCTGCATCGACATCCATTTACGGATCGCGTGCAGCTGCCGGTGTACTTTTGATCACTACCAAAAGCGGCAAAACCGGTAAGGCAAAAGTGACCTACGAAGGCTGGACGGGTATGACCAAAGCGACACGGTTACCCAAAATGCTGGATGCGCAGCAGTTTATGGATATTAAAAATGAGGGCGTAATGAATGCCAAAATCCTGGGTGGTAATGCCAACAACGATGCCGTAGCATCGGCGCTGTTCTTTCCTATTTTACAGGAAGACGGCTCGATCGTCAATACCAACTGGTATGATAAGGTCTACCAAACCGGCGTTTCCCAAAACCATAGCATCAGTGTCTCAGGCGGTTCGGAATCTACGAAATATTACTTTTCGACGAATTACAGTAACCAGAAAGGCATTCTCAAAACCAATCAGTTTACCCGGAAGGCTGCCCGTTTCAATATCGATCACAAGTTGAATTCCTGGCTATCTTTTTCCGGGAACATCAATTACAATACCAGCTTGAATGCCTCCCCAAACACAGGTTCGTTGAGCGGCAATGCATTCGGTTTGGTGGGATCGGCGCGGTTGGCGTGGCTTTCCGCTCCGAATGTGTACGCGGTAAATCCCGACGGCTCGTATAATGTGAGCTCGACCAACACGCTGGGGATGGGAAACAACAAGGTGGCAAGCAATTTTTACAACCCCGTTCCATTGCTGGATTTGAATACCTATACTTCCGAAAACGACCGCATTATTGCCAATTTTGGTACTACTGTGAAGATTTTAAAAGGTTTGCAGTATAAAATGAGCTACGCGATGGATCGGTTGAAGGTGGAGAATGTGAGCTTCAACAGCCCCGTGCACGGTCCCGGAAACTCTACAAACGGAAGCGCCACCAACAGCAGCCGGCTGATCAGCAACTGGAACTGGACGAGCACACTGAATTACCAAACCACGATTGCGACCAACCACAGCCTTTCGTTGCTCGCCGGTTATGATGTGCAAAAATTCGGGACTTCCGGCTGGGGCGCTACCCGCACGCAGCTTTCGGATCCGTTTTTTAACGAATTCCAGGGAAGTTACGGGCAGATTTCGCCTACCGCGAATGTGCTGACAGAAAGCGCATTGGTTTCGGTATTTTCCCGTCTGACCTATGATTTCAGTAAAAAATACTTCTTCACATTAAACTACCGCCGCGACGGTAATTCCGCGCTGGGTAGCGGCAAGAAATACGGGAATTTCGGAGGTGTTTCGGCTGGATGGAGCGTGTCGGAAGAGGAGTTTTACAAGCATTCGAAATTAGCCGACATCATGAGCAGTGTGAAGCTTCGTGCAAGCTGGGGACGTGTGGGTAATTCGGGGGTAAGCGCTTATGGATCGCTCGCATTGTACGAATCCAACCTTTATGCCGCTGTTCCTACCTGGAATTTCAGTCAGGGCGGTAACCCCGATCTTGGCTGGGAAACCAGTAATCAGACGAACGTCGGCGCCGATATCAGTTTTCTTAATGACCGCATTCAGTTGGAGGCGACGTATTATGCCAACAGCGTCAATGGTCTGATCCTCAATGTGCCACAATCACCATCGAAGGGCATACCGGGCGATGCGATCTTTATGAATATCGGCGCGATGTATAACCATGGGATTGAATTGGGCCTCAATGCGAATATCATCCGCAGAGGGAAGCTGAGCTGGAATGCAAGCCTCAATTTTACACATAACAAAAACGAGGTGACTGAGCTCTACGGCCAGGGCACGGAGCTGGTGGGTACTACTTCTACTGCGGCGGAAGCTACCAACATTACCCGCGTCGGCTATTCGGTGGGTAGTTTGTATGGGGCGAAAACGGATGGTGTAAATCCCGAAAACGGCCAGCGCATCTTCATCAACAAGGCAGGTGAACGTGTGCAGTACAGCCACGTTGTACCGGCGGGTGGCAGCCGATGGACCTATCTGAACGGCTCTCCCGCGCCTGCTATCGCTGTGAATGACTACTATCTGCTGGGCAATGCATTGCCGACCTATTACGGTGGCTTTATCAATAATGTCAAATACGGCCAGTGGGACCTTGGTGTGAACTTCACGTATTCGGGTGGCAACCTGGTCATGAACGGCACCAAAGGCACCTGGCGCGACCAGCGTTTTTGGAACAACACCACCGAGGTGCTCGACCGCTGGACAACTCCGGGCCAGGTAACCGACATTCCGCGTGTGGTT
The DNA here is from genome assembly GCF_023667495.1 of Dyadobacter sp. MSC1_007. Taxonomy (GTDB): domain Bacteria; phylum Bacteroidota; class Bacteroidia; order Cytophagales; family Spirosomataceae; genus Dyadobacter. The sequence continues at coordinate 84,353 of NZ_JAMOZL010000011.1, read as the reverse complement.
TATGGCGATCTGCTTTCGAACGGATCGTCATGGCCGATCTCTGAGAATGCCGAGAAAGGCGATTTTCTTCGTTTGCAGTCGGTTTCGCTGGGTTACCGCTTGCCGGGAACGATCCTGAGCAAGGTTGGGCTAAGTTCGGTGCGGTTATATGCACAGGTTTTCAATGCATTTATCCTCACTAAGTACACCGGAACGGATCCGGAGATTTCGGTCAACGGCAATTCCAACACGACGCCGGGCGTGGAGAAAAACTCTATCCCACAAGGCCGGACATTCACATTTGGTTTAAACCTCGGTTTCTGATCATGAAAAATATCATCAAAAACACTCCTATGAAGCCTGTTAATTCAATGCTGTTCCGGCTGGCCTGCATGGCATTGCCGATGACGGCTCTGATGAGTTCCTGCGACGAAAAGGAATTGCTCAATCCTGTGCCGAGTATTGCATTGCAGGACGCCTACATTTTCGAAACCCCGGCTCGCATTCTGGGGCAGGTGAATGGTCTTTACAGTGCTATGAAAAACGGTAGTCTTTATGGCGGCCGTTACCTGATGCTCGCTGATATCCGGGGTGAAGAGTTTATCAACCGCACTCAGAATGTGTTCACCGGTTATGACGCCTGGAGCCACACGGTAACTTCCGGCTCCAATGATGCATCATCGGCCTGGGGAACGTCCTATACGGCCATTAATTCGGCCAACCTGCTGATTGATGGCTTGCCGAAACATCCGGATGTGGTGGATGCGGCGACGGCTGCGCAATACCTGGCGGAGGCGAAATTCGTACGTGCATTTTGTTATTTTGGTTTGATAACGCGGTATGCGCAGCCTTACGTCAAGGACAAAGGCGCTTCCCCGGGCATTCCGTTGCGGCTGAAAGGCGAAAGTACGCCCGCCAATAACGACCTGGCGCGCAGTACGGTTGCCGAAGTGTACGCGCAGATACTGAAAGATCTCGATGAGGCCGAAGCTGCGCTTCCGGCAAACTATTCGACGGCAGTGCTGAACACCACCCGTGCGCATAAAAACACGGCCATTGCATTGAAGACACGGGTTTTCCTGACAATGGGGGATTATGCCAAAACGGTCGCCGAAGCAAAAAAGATCGTCTCCGATGCGGCACCATTTACCGCTCCAACAGGCGTGAAGCACCAGTTGCAGTCCAATATTACAACCGTGTTTTTCACCGATTACACGACCACAGAATCGATATTTTCGATGCCGATGACGGCCCTGAACCTGGTGAGCGGGCAAAATTCGCTGGCATATGAGTATAATCTCAACCTGGAATACAATCTGAGCCCCACGGGTATTCTCGGCGAAAAATCCTGGCCTGCAACCGATGTGCGTAAATCCGCATTCACGCGGGTAGCAGGCGGGTTGACTTATTTGAAAAAATACAACCAAACCAACCCGACGATAGATTACGTACCATTGCTGCGCTATGCCGAGGTATTGTTGAACTATGCCGAAGCGCTGGCCAAAACCGGTGACCTCGCAAGATCGGTGGAACTGCTCAAAGCAGTGCGGCTCCGTTCGGATGCGTCGTATGTATTCCCGGCCGCCGACATTGCAACGACCGATGCGTTGGTGAAAACGATCTGGCTCGAACGCCGCATTGAGTTTCTGGGAGAGGGGCTGCGCTCCAACGACCTGCTACGCAATATGCTGACGATCCCTGCGAAAGGTAGCGGCGGCCTTTCCGCCCCGGCCGTCGCCCCAACGCAGCCAGAATACATTTTCCCGATCCCAAACGCAGAGTTGTCGACTAATAAACTGATTTAGTGCTTCGTCTGCGCGCAGCACGACACCTGTATGGACTGTCTTCGTCCGCCGGGCGGCCCCGTGCGCTCAGACTGACATTTTTACCGTACCGCTAACTCACAACGCAGATGTCACCCTGAGCGCACAGGGCCGCCTGGCGGTCGAAGGGCATGCAGGACGGTACCCACAGGCAGTGTTGTCGAAGCGCGGTACCTGTATGGCCCGTCTTCGTCTGCGCTCAGACTGACAATCGGCGCAATGTCACCCTGAGCGCACGGGGCCGCCCGGCGATCGAAGGGCACACCGCAATGTCACCCTGAGCGAAGTCGAAGGGCATGCACAATGTTACAATTACGGTACAAACGCTTGAACACCAGTAACCAAAAACAAAAAACGACATGAAAAGACACATATGTATTCTTAAATTCCTTGTGACGCTGATATTGCTACCAAGCGTTGCTAGTGCCCAAATCAAGTTGACTCCGGCCAAAATAGACGCGTTGAAAACCGAAATGGCCAAGGACATTGAGAGCCAGAAAAAGTTTACGCAGGAAATGGTCGATATGATATTCAGTTTTGGCGAACTGGGTTTTCAGGAAGTGGAAACTTCAAAATACCTGACGGACATCCTTAAAAAGAACGGATTTACGATTGAACAGGGCATTTCAGGCATTCCTACCGCATGGACAGCTAAGTGGGGTTCGGGAAAGCCGGTGATCGCCGTCGGCAGTGATATTGATTGTATTCCAAAAGCATCGCAAAAGCCAGGCGTCGCTTACCACGATCCGATCATCGCAGGTGCGCCTGGTCATGGCGAGGGCCACAATTCGGGCCAGCCTCTGAATGTCACCGCGGTGCTTGCATTGAAAAAGATCATGGAACGCGAAAAGATCCCCGGCACTATTATGCTCTGGCCGGGTGTGGCCGAAGAGCAGCTGGCGACCAAGGCCTATTTTGTCCGGGATGGTTATTTTAAGGACGTCGACGCCTGTATTTTCACGCACGTAAGCAATAACCTTGGCACTTCTTATGGCGACGGCGGTAACAATGGAATGATCTCCGTTCGGTTCGATTTCGAAGGGCAAGCCTCCCACGCGGGTGGCGCTCCCTGGCGTGGCAAGAGCGCATTGGATGCGGTCGAATTGATGAATATCGGTTGGAATTACCATCGTGAACATATGGAAACGACCCAGCGCTCACATTACGTGATCACCGATGGCGGCGACCAGCCCAATGTGGTGCCTTCCAAAGCTTCGGTTTGGTATTACTTCCGTGAGCGCAGTTATCCAAAGATCACGCAGATGTACAAGGACGGTATCCGTATCGCCGAAGCCGCCGCCATGATGACGGAAACCAAGATGTCCTACGAGGTGCTTGGAAGCGCCTGGCCGGGTCACATGAACCAGCCGATCGCCGAGGCAATGTACGAGAATATCAAAAGCGTAGGCCTGCCGCAATGGAGCGAGGATGACCAAAAACTGGCCCGTGCATTGCAAAAAGAGGTGCAAAGCCCAGCTACCGGTTTCGGAGGCGAACCGGCGAATGACGGATTGAGCACCTCGCTGAGCCAATTGCGTAAACCGATGGCGACGGCCTCATCGGGTGGGGGAGGTTCGGACGACATTGCCGACATTTCCTGGAACCTACCGACGATTGTATTGGGCTATCCGGCCAATATTCCCGGCCTGCCGGGCCATCATTGGGCCAATGCGATCGCGATGGCAACGCCCATTGCGCATAAGGGAGTCACCGCAGGTGCGAAAGCGGAGGCCATGACGCTGTTAGACCTGTTTGTGAAGCCCGAAATCCTGACCAATGCCTGGAAGTATTTCAATGAGGTGCAGACAAAGGATACCAAATACACGGCCCTGATCTCCAAAACGGATAAACCCGCCGTTCATCTCAACAAAAAGATCATGGAAGAATTCCGGCCGGAAATGAAGAAATATTATTATGACCCGACCAAATATGCAACCTACCTCGAACAGTTGGGGATCAAATATCCAACGGTTAGGGAGTCGAGCGGGACCGGGAAGTGACAATTTGGTCAAGAATAGTAAAGAGGGTCAGGTTTGGTCAGGTGTTGTCAGGAGGAGTCAGGTTTTGGTCAGGAATTGTCAGATGTAGCCGGCAATGTTCGTCTAGCCACGGAGTGGCTCCCTGTTTTCTAGCAATGAACGTCCAGATACCGATTTATGGACTCCGGCAGGAGTCACCTGAATCATTTGCATGGTAGCAGGAGGCTCCGATGGAGCCCACGGCGCGATTTATGATTGTTTTTGCTATAAACAGGACGCTCCTTCGGAGCTCATTTTTAACGATTTTATGAACCCCGAAAGACCCGATTAAAAATGCTTCGAACCACGCATTTGACCAAAATTTTTGCCAACGGCGCCGCTTTGCATTTCCCCGACTGGAATGTCGGTGATGGCGAGCAATGGCTTTTGCTTGGCGAATCAGGGAGTGGGAAAACTACTTTGCTACATATGCTGGCAGGTTTGTTGAAACCTTCGAATGGAGAAGTGATCGTGAATGGGACAGATCTGTACGCGCTCCGGGCCCGCGAGCTCGACCGGTTTCGCGGGAGGAGCATTGGCATCGTTTTTCAGCAGCCGCATCTGATCCGCAGCATGACGGTCGAAGAAAACATGGAATTGGCGCAGGGCTTCGCGGGTGCAGGCAAAGATAGTTTGCGGGTCAGGGAGGTGCTGGATGCATTGGATATGGATCACAAAAGAAGGAGCTTTCCGCACGAGCTTAGCCAGGGGCAGGCGCAGCGCGTGGGCATTGCACGGGCACTCATTAACCGTCCGGCTTTGCTGCTGGCCGATGAGCCTACGAGCAGTCTGGATAACCGGAATGCGGAAGCAGTTGTCCGCCTTTTGTCGGAACTGGCAGCATCGCAAGGCTCGACACTCGTGATTTCGACCCACGACGATCGTGTGAAGGATGCTTTTTTCAAGGATTTTACATTTGAACTCTCGCATGAACGCATTTCAGATCAGTTGGAAAAATCTTAAAGCCAATCCGCTGACGCTCGCGCTGAACCTGATGCTGATCGCATTCGGTACGGGTATGCTTGCCATGCTGCTGCTTGGGGTAAAGCAAGTAGGCGAACGCTTGCGCGACAATGCGAAAGGCGTCGATTTGGTGGTAGGAGCGAAGGGTAGTCCATTGCAGCTGATCCTCAGCAGTATTTATTTTATTGATTTTCCAACTGGAAATATCGCCGAAGAAGATGCAAAGGTGCTTACAGCCAATCCGATGATCAAAAAGGCGGTTCCGCTCGCGCTAGGGGATAACTATGCGGGTTTTCGCATTGTTGGAACTGATACGGGCTATGTCACCCTGCACGGCCTCGAACTGGAATCAGGTCGTTTTTGGGCAAAGGATTTTGAAATCGTTGTCGGGGCCGAGGTTGCGCGTGTGCAAAACCTCAAACCCGGGGATCGTGTTTATGGCTCGCATGGGCTTTCTTCGGATGAGGGTATGCATGAAGATCACCCGTATATCGTGTGTGGTGTTCTCAAAACGAAGGGTAATGTCGCTGATAATCTGGTGCTTACTGGCCTTGAAAGCATTTGGAAAATGCACGGGGCTGAAAAACGCGAGATTACCTCCATGCTGATCCAATACCGGTCCAGAATGGCCATGGTGACCTTACCTGCAATGATCAACCGATCGACAGCCATGCAGGCCGCATCTCCGGCGAAGGAAAGCGCGCGCCTTTTCGCGTTGATCGGCGTTGGTGTGGACGCGGTACAGTGGTTTGCTGTTGCTTTGATGCTGCTGGCGGGGGTAAGCGTTTTTGTGAGCCTTTACAACTCGTTGCGCGAGCGGGTATACGACATTGCGGTCATGCGGGTGATGGGCGCGTCGCGGCAAACGATTTTCACGATGATTATCTTCGAAGGAGTGCTGTTGACTACGTTCGGTTCGCTCGCGGGTGTACTTGTAGGCCATGCGGGCCTGCACACAATCGGTTACTGGCAGGGCTCGCCGCAGGCAAGGCTGGATGGGCTGGTATTTCTTCCCGAAGAAGGTTTTTTGCTCGCGGCAGGTTTGCTGATCGGCATTTTTGCCGCATTGTTGCCTGCGGTACAGGCCTACCGAATAGATATTTCTGAAACCATGTCGAAGATTTGAAATGATTATTGCAAGAAAATGGCTGTTGTTGATTTTGATGTTTTCGGGATACGCCGGTCTGGCCCAGCCGCCGGCGCATATCCCGCTTATGAACAGCACCTGGAAGCTTATCGGGCAGCGCACTTACAAGAAAAACGCCGAATTCAAGATGGTACCGGCATTTCCGGCCAAGCTGGAAGCATTGCAGAACAAGACCGTCGAACTACCCGGCTACATCATCCCGATCAATGCCGACCTGAACCACCGGGAGTTCATGCTCGCCGTAGTGCCTATGGACCAGTGCCCTTATTGCGGCCAGGGCGACATTCCGTCGATGGTGGAAGTTAAAATGGTGAAGGAACTTGGCTATACCGACAAACCCGTGAAGATCAAAGGCAAATTAATGCTCAATAAAACCGGAGATTACCGTTCGGAAGTATTCCTGCTTCAAGCCGAGCAGGTTAAATAGTATTCAATCAATCATCCATAACCCGAATTCTATGAAGTTGACATTCCATGCATTGGCTGTTTTAATGGCAGCCGGCACCCTCTGTTTCGCGCAAAATCAGGGTGGGGGACAAGCCAGCCGGGCCACGGCGCCCGCAGCCAGCATCGCCTCTGCCACGCAGGGTATGAAGAAGTACGAGGGCTTTTTTAATTTTTATTATGATGAAAAAACAGGAAGGGTATTGCTGGAAGTCGACAAGTTCGATAAAGATTTCCTCTACTTCGCATCGCTTTCCGAAGGTGTAGGAAATGGCGGTCCCGAGCGCGGACAGGCAACTTCGGCGCTGGCGAAGTTTGTAAAAGTGGGTCCCAAAGTGCTGCTGGTAGAGCCGGTGACCAATTATAGGGCAATCAGCCAGAATGCGGATGAAAAAAGAGCGGTCGAAAACGCATTTGCCAAATCGGTAATCTGGGGCTTTGCACCCGTTGCGGTGGAAGGTGAGAAATTCCTGATCGACCTCACGCCATTCATCATACGCGATAGTCAGAATATCGCGGCGCGCCTGGGCGTACGCCGTGTGAGCGGGCCGGTGAGCGTTCCGCAGCCTTCGGCCGGTGGCGGCGCTTATCGCCTGGATGAATCCCGCTCGGTAGTATATCTTGAAAACACTAAAAATTTCCCCAAAAACACTGAATTTGAGGCGATGGTTACCTTTACCGGCGGCGCTCCGAATGTGAACCGGTTTGGCGGCGGTGGCAGCAACCTCGCGCCCGACCCGAGCGCGGTCACGATCAATATGCACCAGTCGTTTGTGGAATTGCCGGATGCCAACTATAAAACACGCCGGTTCGATCCACGATCCGCATTCGGGATGTTCAGTTATATGGATTTTTCTGCGCCGATGACAGAGCCAATCGTGAAGCGTTTTATCCGCAGGCATCGTTTGGAAAAGAAAAACCCGGGTAATGCGTCCAGCGAAGCTGTAAAACCCATTGTTTATTACATCGATCGCGGCGCCCCGGAACCTGTGAAAACGGCATTGATCGAGGGCGGTGCTTATTGGAACGAGGCATTCGAAGCGGCTGGGTACAAAAATGCGTTCCAGGTAAAAGAGCTTCCGGCAGGCGCCGACCCGATGGATATCCGCTATAATGTCGTCAACTGGATCAACCGCACCGGTTCGCCGCGCGGTTTCTCGTCCGGAGCTTCGTATATTGACCCCCGCACTGGCGAGATCATCAAAGGCGTCGTCACGCTGGGTTCGGATCGCCACCGCCAGGATTACCTGATCGCCGAAGGTCTTTTGCAGCCTTATGAAGACGGGAAGAAAACGACCAGTGCGATGCAGGAACTGGCACTTGCTCGCGTAAGACAGCTTTCGGCCCATGAAATTGGCCATACGCTTGGTTTTAACCACAACTTTGCGGCCAGTCCCAAAGACCGTGGATCGGTGATGGACTATCCATTTCCAAGATTTTCCATGAAGGCGGACGGGACTGTCGATATTTCAGATTCTTATGCCAAAGGTATCGGTGCCTGGGACAAGCGTGCGGTGATGTGGGGCTATACCGAATTTCCGAAAGGTGCCGACGAAGAGGCCGGGCTTGAAAAAATCATGCAGGAAACCCTCAAACAAGGCTTTTTGTACATTCCCGACATTGGCGGCAATGCGCATCCCACTTCACATCAATGGGACGATGGCGCCAATGCGATCGATCAGATGACCAATATCATGACGGTCCGCAGAAAGGTATTGGACAATTTTTCCGAAAAAGCGATCCAGAAAGGCGAACCAATGGCAACTATTGAGGAAGTACTGGTGCCGATTTATCTCCTGCACCGTTACCAGGTCGAAGCGGTAGCGAAATCTGTCGGCGGGCTGTATTTCACCCACGCCGTTAAGAACGATGGGCAGGTGACCACGCGCATGGTCGAGCCCAAGGAACAATGGCGTGCATTGGAGTCGCTTTTGGGCACGATCACACCCGAGGCGCTGGCATTACCAGAAGTATTGATCAGCAAGATTCCGCCACGCCCGAGCGGTTATCCGGCCAGTCTGGAAACTTTCACAGGCCATACCGGCCCGACATTCGACCCTATTGCAGCAGCTGAAACCGCTGCCGGAACGACACTCTCTTACCTGCTCAATCCCGAACGTGCTGCCCGCCTGATCGAGTATAATGCGCGTGATGCCAAGCAGCCCGGGTTGATGCCGGTAATCGACAAGTTGTTTGAGAAAACGTGGAAATCAGGCCCACTGACGGGGTATAAAGGTGAATTGCAAACACTGGTAAATAACCTGTCGCTGAAATATCTGCTGATGCTTGCTGCCGATCCCAAAGCACCTGAAAATGTGCGGGGCGAAGCTTTGCTCAAAGTCGGCGAGCTGAGCGAATGGCTGAAAGGACAGTTGGCAGCGGCAGCGCCTAAACAAAAAGCAAATATGCTTTTCGGGCTCGCGCAGATAGACGAATTTAGCAAAAACCCGATCAAATTTGAACCGGGTTCCGTGCTTGACATGCCTCCCGGCGCGCCTATCATGGGTCATATGGATTTCATGGGATGCTCTCAAACGCATTCCGGCGAAATCAACGAGTAACAACTTACAGGCGGGAAATAGCAACTCTATTTCCCGCCTGACTACGACAACTTCTTCCTTAAAATCTCCATGGTCGCCTTCTGCCGACCTTCCACAATCCGTTTAGCCTGCAATGCCTTTTGCTTTGCCCGGGCGGGGTTTTGAGCCATGGCCAGCACGGCCGGGGCAATGCGTGCAACTTCTTCGGGTTTGTCCATATCGAAAAGCCAGTCGTCAAGGCCGATGTCGCGCCACATAAAACCCTTGGTGGTTTGTTCAGTAAACCGGCAAACGATGGCGGGTATGCCATGACCGATGCACATGATGGGGGAATGCATTTCAAGTCCGAATAGTCCTGCGGATTTGAGGTAGGTGCTGAGTGCTTCATCGGTCAGCCAGTAACGGTCACGCCATACCACGCGGCTATGGTATTGCTGGGGCAACTTATCTAACAGGACCTCTTTGCCGAGTTTAACTTGCGTTTCGTCTTCCGGGCATATCAGGATTTTTAGATCCGTTTTGTCGAGCACGGCCATCATTGCCTCTCGCAGCGGAGCATTATCATGTTCCCGCATTTCCTTGTTTTTGCCATCTTTAAAGGCGTCGAAAGCCGCATTTTTGGATTTGACCTCCCAGTATGGAGTATAGCGCTGCCGGGGAATCACACAAAGAAATTTTCCCGAAGTCAATTTGTTTTGCTTCAAAAACGCATCGGCCAGCTTGTCATTTCGAAGGTCTACTGCAAATGCTCCGTCGGGCCCGAACTCCATGACCGGACATTTTACCCCGTTTTTACGGGCGTATTCCAGTGAAGGTGAGTCCCTGAAAAAAGTGAAGGCCGCATTTGTCAGCAGTTCGGTATCGGTTGCCAACGAGGCTATTTGCTGCTCGGTAGGTGCTCCATAAAAGCCGGGAAAGGTGATGCCATAAACGCCATACGGTTTACCTGTTTCCTCGCGCCATTTTTTTACATCGGTCCGCGCCACAAGGAAAGGTCCCGATCCGTGCAGCAGAAAATCACCCTCGGCAAATGCCTGCTTAATGAGCTCCGGAGTGTTTACGACCTTAACCTTGGGAAACCGCTGTTCAAGAATTTCCTTTACCCCATTGCCAATACTGCTCGGCCAGAGGCGGATCTCCGCATCGGGAAGATACTTTTCAAGAATGGTGAGCACGCCCGGTGTATGGCCAATGTCACCGATATTGACCGTCTGCCACGAAGAGCGAAGAATGATCACTTTTTTTGGGGCAGCGGAAGCTTTTTCCAGTGAACCCATTAACAGCCCTATCAGAAGGGAAGTATCTTTTACAAATGTTCGTCTGTTCATTATTTCTTTCAAAGTGACATTTAATTGGATTTGAAACGCGCCTGCTTGAATTCTGCCACGGCTTTCCGAACGACGGGTATGTCGCTCCGGGATAATGTCTCGACCATCTCCATCACTTTTGGAGAATGGCTGCTGCTGCTTTTCAGCGTATTAAGAATCTTAACTGCCAGCCAGGGATTGTCCGCATTCAGATCGTCCGCAACAGCGTCGTACCATTGCTTCGACAGTCCGGGCGCGGGTTTCAGGCGCGTTAGGATCTCGACTCTTTCCGGTTGTTTTTTTGCCTTATAAATAACGGCGAGACGATCCTGCATTTCGGGCGTTGAAAAATCCAGCTGTTGCAAGGCATTCAATGCGATCGTGCGCAGGGTTGGGTCTGTGGATTCGGTAAGGCCATCGAGGACGATAGATTCTGTGAAAGCGTCCTGCGGAATATGGCCCTGCCCAAACATATCTAGGAAAAAAGGGAGGAATTTTGTCCGATTGGCCGATAATATTTTTTGCATTTGGTGATTTTGCGTCATTCGCTGGGCTGTCAGTTTTGCGAGCTGCTCTTTTTCTCCTACATGGATCAGGTGCCATAGCGTATGCGTGGTGTACACTGCTTTTTCGACAGCCGCCTCGGCAATTTCACGTTTCGTGGCACCCGTTACCGCGTCGACACCATCAGCCGGTTTCTCATCCACCAGTTCACTCAATGAATACTCACGCAACGGCGACCAATCGTCTTTCAGGATCGACATCAATTTTCCGTAGTCCCATGCCGCGAAATCACTGTGATCAGTTTTAGTCAATGGCTCTTTGAAAACCTCAAGACCAGCAAAATCTCCTTTAAAGTCCCAGTAAATTCCAACATCGATCGGACGGCAGTCGCCGGTGAGGCACACCTCTGTGGCAATGCGGCGGTACCAGTAAATCATGCCGTTCGTACCAACGTATTCCTGAACAGTAACAGGTTCCAAATGGTCATCATTAATGCTAAATGAATGCCCTTCGGTACTCAAAGCCAACTGTTCGAGTTCAGGAGTACGGTAATAAGTCTTTTCTGAAATTTGGCCAAAAGTCAGCGTCGTGGAAAGCAATAAAAACAGCGATAACAGGTCTGTTCTGAGCATAAGGGCCTAAATCTCGATCTCTTTTTTCAATGCTTTCACAGGTTGCGGGTAGGAAAGTCCTGCCAGATATTTCTGCCAACTCTGAGACTTGTGGCCCCAATCCTTTCCTGTAAGTTCATGCAGCTCGCTGAGTGCGAATGATTTATAATTAAAATGCAGGTCGTCGAGGTATGTCTGCAAAAGTTCGTACCCCTTCTGGCTCCCGCAACGCGCCATAGCAGCAGCAATGCTAATTTCCAGCGCTCCTCCATGCACTTTCCAGCGGACTTTGTCATATTGCGAGGTTACGTAGCCGCCAATATTAGGATCTTTCAGCAAGTTCTCAAATCCGCTGATCAGCGACGGGTCGGGAATACGCTCAGCATACATGGCCAGGCTCAGGATACGGTTGTGAAAAGGTATTATCTTGATATCAATGCGCTCATTAAAATAATCGTTGGAGCGCGGCACCATCCCGCCACCGGAACCGGTTTTTTCGAGAATGTACCGGATAGCCTTCATTTCCGAACCATTGCCGGACATGCCCAGTAGCGCGATGTTCTGATTGATCTTCCAGAAAAGCCCTTCCAGCTTGTTCTTTTCGCGGCCGCGGATATTGTCGTAATCATCGATATAGCCTTTTGGATAGCCATCTTCCTGTTCCAGCTCGAAAAGATTGGTGAGCTCTGCGCCGATGAGCTCATTACCGCCGGCATCGCCAAACCAAGCCAGCATTTTGGCAAGCAGCAGCTTTCCGTCCGGCCGATTGGTTTTCTCGAACCACTCTTTGATCAAGGGCAGGATCAGCGACTTTTCAATGCGGCTGCATTCATACAAATATTCGGATGCGCCCGATTCCAGTTGCTGCACACGGCGTTCTATTTCCGCCCGGTTAGCGCGGAGGTCGCCTGGTTTTTTGCGGAGTAGCTCTGCTGGAAGGTATCCAAGCGCAACCCATTCGTTTTGTAATGCGCTAACATTATAATCTCTCGGCCGGACTTTCTTCCAGGCAATGTCCGCCGCAATCTGGCCCGTCAGGTAACCCAGTACGAGCAGGTCGGCAGTCATCCGTGTGAATTGCAGCGCATTGCGGCTTTGCCCAAATCCACGACCGGACATCAGCAGGCCGTCAAGCTTTTTGGGAATAATGGACCGGTAAGGGATTTCGACGGTTATATCATTAGAGTGGGGGAGAAGAAACCCGCATTTGCTGTATTCGGAGGACGCGACATTGTGTGGATCAAAGTCGCTGCTGGCCAACGTGAGTACATCTTCAAAATGCCTTTTTTCAACGCAATCAATAAGATCAAGATTATGAATTCCGTCGATGCGGCGTGATTCCCTGACGGTCAGAAAAGGGTGGAAGTCATAGCAATGCGCTTCGTAATGCGAGATGAAAAGCCCGCGTTGCTGTTCGGAGACTTTTGTGTTGTCTAGAATATCATAATCCCGGTTGGTTGCCGAGGGTAATTTGCCCGAGCCAGCAATGTCCCATTGGCTGTAATTTTGTGTAAAACCAATCCTTGAATCGCCGATCTGAAAACTCGCGCCTGCCTTGGCCGCTACGTCGCCGTCGCCGGTAGCATCGATTGTGACATCGCCAAGGATGAGTTCCAACTGTCCGTGGCGGCAGATTACCACACCTTTTACGGCATTGTCCTTTGTAACTGCCCCACACAAGATGGCCGATGTCAGAAACTGTCCGCCTTTATCCACGACCGAGCGCAGGTGATAAATCTGCCGCCCGACCTTTTTGTTCATATTGACTTCGAGCGCTAGTCTCTCAGCCTCATCATTTTGTTTTTTGAAAAACACATTGTCTTTCACGCCATGATAGTAACCCATTACGCCCCCCATTGTTTTGGTGCCGCCAAGGTCATTGAAATAGTCTACGACGATGGTGTCGGCGCCTTTTTCTACCGAGCCTGCGGCCGCAAGCGCCCCGGCTGTGCCTCCGCCCGCGACGATCACCTGCGTTTGCTTTCTGGCAACGATTGCGTCTATCCAATCAAGATGTACGGCTTGAAGCGGGACATTAAAGCCCGGCTCGTCGATAGCCTGGAATTTCACCTTTTTGATATCCAGTTTTTTGCCCGGAAGGACAAGGGTTTGCGGGGCTGCGGTTTGGGCCGGTATTTTAATACGGTCTACCAATGTCTGCGCGTTCTTTTCGAGCGCCATAAGTGACGGCAGCGAAAGCATTGAAGCATGACTATCCAGTACATAATGGCCGTTCAATGAGGTAGCTGGGGGTGTATTGTCGGCCAGCGTTAGCGAGGCTTCGAGTGCAAATTGCTGGATTTGAGCGGTTGAAAAACCAGTGCCCAGTGTTTTTATTTTGGCCCCTAATTGCGTTGCAATCTGTCGGCCTTTGTGTTCTATTTCTTCCAGTTTGTCTGTGTCAACCGGATATTCAAATGCAAGAAATGCTTGATCGTTAGAAAGTTTGCCCGGATACAGCGTCAGTCTGTTTCCTTCAAGCCCAAAAGATGCGTCGGTTTTGATCTCTTTAAATGTCGGATTATTTACATTATTTACTTCAATTACAAAACCGGCTTTCTGTACTTTCAGCGACTTTTCTGCCAGTCTTCGGCTAAACAAAAGCTGGTCAGAAGCGTCGATAAAGGTTTTGCAAGGCACTGAAAATACGCCTTGTTTGGTAGCCAGCAACACGCCGCTCACCTGACCTTTGCTTTCAAACAAACCGCAGGTGTCAGTCATGAGCAGGATATCGACCTTTCCCACGAGCAGGTTGCGCACCATTCCTTTGCGGATACTGCCTTTAAAAAGTGCTATATGATCGCCAAGCTGGCTTTTTCCTTTTCCTGTACCCTTTGTATTCTTGATTTCGGGCAGTTCCTGTTCGGGCGATAAGAGTTCCTGCAAGTCGGGCCGCAGTGCGTCAAATCCCTGTGCATGAAGCCAGAGCTTGCTTTTTGCCGCAAGCTCAAAACCCGGGCTCGACCGTTTTTCCACAATTAGCACTTTCTTTCCTTTCGAGGAAGCATGGAGCGCTGCAAAATAGCCCGAAAGCCCCGCTCCGTTGATCACGATATCATAGTGCCCAGTCGCATTTTTGCCGTCAAACTGCTGGCCAATTTCAGCCATCGCCTGCTCGCTGAGCATGGAGCTGGTCAGGAATACTGCGCCGGTGGCGGGTAATGTCAGATTCAAAAATTTACGCCTGTCCATTGTTAAGGTTTTAGTTCTTCAATTGTCTTTTGCAGGTCGGCAATGTATACGCCCCTGTTATTGTCGTCATAACCATTAAAAATCACATATCGGCCTGTGCGGTCCCAGGTAGGATGGGCGTCCATCCTGAAGGAGTTGTCCTTTACGTCTGGCACCCGTACTTGTGCGAGAAGAATCTCCTTGCCCGTCTTCGTATTCATCAACCGGATCGGTACGATCCCGTCACCTTTGGCGACACTTTTTTCGTGGTTATAGGCGTCGGTAATGATCAGCGGCAAGCCTTTGGGGTGGAAACTGGGGTGGCCTGAGCCCGGCGAAAAAAACGGTTTTGATTTCCGAACCGTCGTATCTGGCAGTGATCAGTTCCAGTCCGTTGCGGGTGCTGTCCACTTCCAGGTTCATGGAAAAATGGTCGCCGTCGGGCATCCAGGCCATGTGGTGGCCGCCTTTGGCATATTGCTTGGTGGTAATCGCGGTGCGGATGTCGGTGCCGTCCGGTTTGATCGTGACGAGTGCTACCTTTCTTGGTCCGCCCGATTTTGGCTTGATGATCAGGCAAGTCATTAGCCGGGTGCCCTGCGGGTTCCACATGGCTTTGAATGTATAGATTTCGTAATTCTCGGGATCGTCAATGCCTATTTTTGGTTTAGCTTCCTCAAAAATTCGTTTGATGGAGGCAATCATGGTCATTTTACCCGTCGATACGTTCGTAACGAAAAGTCCGTCATTGTTCACTACCCCTGAATTTTTGCTGCGGAATTGCTCTGGGAGGATCACGCCGTAGCCAGACTGTGCATTCACTGAGTTGATCATATTGTGGCTTGCCGCCTGTTTTCCGTCGGGAGTGACCATGAATGTAGCACCTTCCCATTTTCGGGAAGTTTTACGGATCGGATCGTATAGGACCGTATAGGCCTTCCAGTGGCTGGTATCGACCTGATTGTAAAATAATTCGCTGTCGGAGGCACCCCATTGTACATTCGCGCCGACCTGCATTTCCCAACCGAAAGAGCGTTCGACGATAGTTTCCTTACCAGTCGCGATGTTTATCAGCACCACTTCTCCCGCGTCTCCTGCCTCCGGGTAATGATCCTCGAAAGGGATTCGGAATAAGGCAATGTATTTTCCTGACGGGCTGATGGGGGAGGTGTCGTGAAAACGGTGGATGATTTTGCCAGAGGCTATTTTCCGGATAGGAATGTCAGCTGCACCGCCAAGTGTATTTTGTTCCGAAAAAATCATCCCGGAAAACGTTGCTGCCAGCGTGCAGATCAATAAGATTGCCAAATAGTTTTTCATAAATGATGTAACGATCAGGCCTGCTCAGTAACCCTCATTTTGTTTTAGTTTCGGATTTGCATCCGTGTCGGATTGTGGGAATGGGAACAGTACGTGGAATGGCTTAATCTGCGGGTTGCGGTTGAAGCTTGTCTCTGCTTTTACCGCCTCAATGAGCTTTCCGGTACGCAGCAGGTCGAAACGACGGTGGTTTTCAAAAGTCAGTTCAAGGCGCCTTTCCAGCCAGACAGCTTCTTTGAAAGACTGATATGTCAGGTTAGAAAGCGCAGTCAGTTTTGCCCTTGTCCTTACTTTGTTCAATGCGGCATAGGCTTCGGCAGTTGGGCCGTTGTTGACTTCGTTTAATGCTTCCGCATAGAGCAGGAGCAGGTCGGAGTATCGCAGGATTGGTATGCTGGTTCCTTCTCCACCGCTGGTTTTGGCGGTTTTATCCCACAACTTTTGAAATGAAACTGCCTTTGTAAAATCCGGATTTGTGATCGACAACTCGGTGGTGGAACCGTTGTAAGTATACGAAGTCAAAAAAGTAACCGCTTTTCTTGCATCCTGTGCTGAATAGAGATCAAACAAACTTTTGGTGGGGCGGGCAATGCCGCTTCCGCCGCTGGGGTAAATCAGGGCGCCTCTTACACCATATCCTCTGCCTTGACCGTGCCCGCGGACATCTGTGAGATATTGCACTTCAAATACATTCTCCTTTCCGCCTCTTGCCGAAAGCGCAAATGCATCGGCAAAGTTGGCATGCAGATCGTAAATGCCTGAATCGATCACCTGTTTGAGCTTTGCAACTGCCTGCGCCCAGTATGGTGACTGGCGGTCTGCACCAGCCATTGTGATATACACTTTGGCCAGAATTCCCATTGCGGCACCCTTCGTCGCCCGACCTACATCGGTAGCGGGGTAGGTCGCGGGAAGTACACTTTCAGCGGCTGTCAGGTCGTCAACAATCAATTTATAAACCTCTTCGACAGAGGCTTTTTCCACTTCAAGGCCATCAAGCGATGCAGTTTCGGATGTAACAATCGGAACGCCGCCATACCATCTCACCAGGTTGAAATAATGCAGGGCACGCAGAAAACGCGCCTCGGCAATGTAACGGGTTTTCAAGGCTTCGTCCATGGTGATACCCGGGAGCCTGTCGATTACAATATTTGAACGGTTGATGCCCCGGAAGCCGCCTGCGTAGTAGGTAATGAAAGAATTGGCAGTGGTGATCTCGTAACGCCAGAGCTGGGGCCGGTCGGCGGCGCCAGTAAGGAATGGAATGGCATCGTCGGTGGTCACCAGGTCCGCAAATGGATCGAGATTTCCGATTGCGGCGTAGCAGGCACCCAGGGCGGCTTTGGCGTCCTCGGCGGTTTTATAATAAGTTGCGTTCGTCAGGTTGGTGACGGGCGTGAGGTCAAGCTTGCTTTCGCAGGATATTGTCAGTATTGCCGGAAGCAGATATATCAGGTAACGTTTCATCGGATTTAGTTTTAGAATGTCAGATTCAGGCCTACAAGAATGGTTTTAGCAGCAGGATAGCCGCCGTAATCGATGCCCTGGCTCAGCGAAGAGCTTCCATAGCGGTTCACCTCGGGATCGTATCCGGTGTATTTGGTGAGGGTGAACAGATTTTGAGCAGCGATATACACTTTGGCCTGCTGAGAACGTAGTTTGCTGCGCCACTGTTGAGGAAGGTTGTATCCCAGCGAAATATTTTTGAACCTTAAATACGAACCGTCTTCCACATGCAGGGTCGACAATAGCCGCGAACCGCCTGCCGCATTGGCACGGGGAATGCTATTGCTTGGATTGGTAGGCGTCCAGCGGTCCAGTACCCGCGCCGACTGGTTGTTCCCGCCGGTGAAATTCAGCTGGTCAAAGGAGCCAAAATTCAAGATTTCATTGCCATAGGAGCCTTGTACGAAAATGTTGAACTCGAATCCTTTGAAAGAAACGGTGTTATTGACCCCTCCAAAGAAGTCAGGATTGGCGCTGCCGAGAATGTCGCGGTCACTGTCGTTGATCGTGCCGTTGCCGTCACGGTCAATGTAACGAATGTCTCCCGGCTTGGCTGTTTTCTGAGCGGAATTGTCGACTTCCGATTGGTTCTGGAAGATTCCGTCCATGACCAGTCCAAAATAGTTACCTAGCTCACTTCCAACGCGCAACAGGATCGGATTTTGGGAAGTGTTGGAGATCGTCGCGTCCGAGCCGGTCCGAAATTCCTTCCGTCCGTCGAGGGTCAGGATCTTGTTCCGGTTGAATGTAATATTGAACTCAGAGCTCCATCTCAAACCGCCTTTGTCGATATTAATGGTATTGAGCGCCAGTTCGAGGCCTTTGTTCTGCACGCTGCCGATGTTTTTAAGAGTCGTTGAAAATCCTGACGAAGTCGGAACGCTCACGTCGAAAAGCAGGTCGGATGTCTTTTTGTAATAATAATCGGCGGAAATACTGATCCGGTTACGGAACAATCCCAAATCGAGACCGATATCGAATTGTGCGTTTTTCTCCCATCTGAGGTCAGGATTGGCAATCCCCCCCGTAGCTGACCCTGTATTGAGCACACCTCCAATCACGTAGGGCGCTGAGCTGATGTTGGCAAGATACCTGTAATTACCGATCTCCTGGTTACCCGACAATCCGTAACTGGTACGCAGCTTGGCCTCCGTGACCGAGGGGATATTGCTAAACCATTTTTCATTATGCAGCTTCCAGGCAAGTGCTCCCGACGGAAAAAAACCTTGTTTGCGGTTAGGGCCAAATCTGGATGAACCGTCGCGGCGGCCGGTAAGCGTCAATAGGAAACGGTCGTCGTAACCATAGTTTACGCGAGCCAGGTAGGAGATCAGAGCCCATTCACTGGCTGTGGAAGATGGGGCGATTAATGTTGAACCGGCGCCAAGGTTGTTGTATTCCGCAAAATCATCGGAGAATGTGTTGGCTTTTGCAGCGGCATTTTCTGCCTTGATCTCCTGGATCGTATAACCGATCAGAGCGCTAAAAGAATTTTTAGCGTTAAATGTTTTTGTATAGTTTAATGTATTCTCATTGAGCCAGTTAAGTCGTTGCGTGCTGGTGATTGCTGCGCTTCCCGAAACACTTGCGCCGACGAGTGCATTTCTGGTGACATAATAATTGAGCCGGGAAGTCTGAACGTCGGCCCCAATGCTGCTTCTGAGGTTCAGCCCTTCCATGATCTTAATGTCGACAAATGAGTTGGCGAGCAATCTTATTGACGAGGTTTTGTTGGTAAACTCGTTCAACAGCGCCAGCGGGTTGTCGGCGCCGAGGCCGTTGAGTTGCCCCTGGTTCTTGTAATAGGTCCCGTCATTGTTGTATTGCTTGAAAGTCGGGGAGTAGTTGAGGGCTGCGCTGATTACGCCGGTATAAGCGAGGTTACCGGTTGGCTCTGTCTGTGCATCGTTGTTCTGCGTATAAGCCCCCTGAAAGGTGAGGCCTACTTTAATGCGTGAGGAGATATCCGTGTCAATATTCGACCGCAAAGTATACCGTTTGAAATCGGAGTTTTTGATGATACCGTCCTGATCGTAGTAGCCAAAAGAGATGGCATACCGCGATTTTTCGGAACCACCCGAAATACCCAGCTGGTGATTCTGGATCGGTGCATTCTGCAAGATTGCATCCTGCCAGTCGGTTCCTTTGCCTATCGCCGAGGGTAGGGGCCTGTCGGCATTTGAGCCATCGAAATAGGGTGTGCCTCCATTGTTGACCTGTGCCTCGTTGACAAACTCGGCAAATTGCTGCCCATTGAGCAGCGGTATCTTGCGGCGAACCGACTGAACTCCGTAATATCCTTCATAGCTCACAACCGTTTTTCCGGCTTTGCCATGTTTGGTAGTGACCATTACCACGCCATTTGATCCCCTCGAACCGTAAATAGCTGTTGCAGAGGCATCTTTCAGTATCTCGATGGATTCGATATCGTTTGGGTTGATCGAGTTCAGGTTGTCGGTTGGGAAGCCGTCCACAACATAAAGTGGGTCATTGCTGGCATTCACCGAACCCGAACCGCGGATACGGATGGTAGAGCTGCCGCCAGGTCTGGCAGAGTTACTGACCACCTGCACTCCGGCCGCTCTTCCCTGCATAGCGCGGTCGAGCGAGACAATGGGTGTGGCTTTGATATTCCCTTCCCCGATCTTCGATACCGAGCCCGTCAGGTCGCTCTTCTTAACCGTACCGTATCCCACTACAACTACCTCTTCAAGCGCCTTGGTATCGGCAGCCAATGTCACCGAGAGATTCGATTGAGTGGTGACTTCAATTTCTTTTGAAATATATCCTACAAACGAAAAGACCAATGATACGGGTAAGGCATTCAATGCCAGCCTGAATTCTCCGGAGACGCCGGTGGCCGTACCTTGCTGGGTACCTTTCACCATTACACTTACACCTGGCAGCGGCTCGCCTGCTTCATCGGTAACCTTGCCTGATATGGCTACGTCGGTACGCGCCTGAACCTGCGAGGAGACTGCTACGGGTTCATTACTGATTGACCTTCCTGATCCGTTTTGAGAATCAGCGGGGTTTTCAATGCCTGCGGTTTTGATCGTTCCCGGTGCGAGACTGTTGGTACTGGCGCTACGGTCGACGATCAGATAGGAGCTTTTGTTGACTTTTTTATAGGTCAGGCCCAGCGGAGCGAGCATTTCGTCGAGGTTTTTTTCAACATTCCATTGCTTGTTAATACGAAAGTTGGCCACCTGCACGCCATTTGTAGCTTGTGGGTCGAACAGGATATCTATCCGGAAATGGCGTTTGAGCTCATTGATCGCGTCTTTTAGTAGCAAGGTTTTTGCCTGGCGTTGCGCATTGGTATGGCCTTGGTTTGTCTGGTTAACAGCCAGCGCCTGAGCACCCGCCGGAACGGAAATCAGCAAATGGAGAAAGAGGATAGCTCCCCAAATGGTAGCCGGGTAGTAATGTCTTGACATGATGGGCGATTGATTAAAAAACAGTTTTTGGACTATAGACGGTCGGAAATACCGGGTATCGGCCGCCTTGTTTTAATGGTCTGAAAAAAGCACCTTGTTGTTTTCGCGGCTTACCGAAAGGTCGAGCACCTCGGCGATAGATTGTAAAAATTCGTCGATGGTACGACCTTTAAAAGAGCCCATCAACTGCCGGTTGGCAATCGTCTGACTGCTGAATGTCACTTGAAGCCCATAGGTTTCTTGCAGCTGGTAGCCCATTTCTTCCAGGGTTGTTTCGTCGAACACAAACCTTTTGTTTTCCCATTCCGAATAGGTTTCGGGTGCTTCGGTGCGGGTTTTTTCCATAGGCCGGTCCTTTTTGAGCTTCACTACGTCGCCGGGTTTCATAATGAGTTCCTTCTCGCTGGTGGCTTCCACGTAATGCAATTTTACCTTTCCGTTTGTGAGCACCACTTTGGAGCCAAATTTTCTGGCCGACATCGTAAACTCGGTCCCAAGTACCTCCACGGCGAAATTTTCGGGTGTATTGACGACGAATTTCTGGTGATTTTTAAGATGTTCGACGTCGAAGCTTGCATCGCCTTTCAGGAAAACCTCCCTTTTCGTTTCCCCAAAATTCCAACGGGACAATCTCAACACGGAATTCCCATTTAGCTTCACCTTGCTGCCATCGCTAAGCTGGAATGTCTTAACTTCTCCGTAACTGGTTTTGTAGGAAATATAATTGATCGTGTCCCGGTTATACCAGGCTAATCCCAGTGCAAGGGCGATCACCGCGGCGATCTTCCAGGTGTAGTGATTGGCCCAGTTTGCCAACTTTTCCCGAAGGTTCGTTTGCTCCTCGGGCGTGGTGGCACCCTCTTGTTCAACGATCGAAAAAAAATGTTCGAGCGCTATTTCGCTTTGCGCATCGTACTGGAGATGGTTTCGTTCCCATTCTTCCAGCCATTGGTAGTAGAGCTCTTCATTGTCGCGGTTTGTCAGCCAGTTTTCAATGGCTGTCCGTTGCAGGGGCGAGGTTTTGTTTGCAAAATGGTCGAATATGAGCCTCTTGCTGATCGTTGGTTTCATATTAAATCCAATGTTCTTTTAGACCATGGCGCAACGACAGTAGTGCCCGGCTGATGTGTACTTCTACCGTTTTAATGGATATTCCCAGCTCGTCTGCGATCTCCTGGTACCTTTTTTCTTCAAAGCGGCTCATTAAAAATATTTTACGGCATTGAGGAGGAAGGTTTTGTACCAGTTGCTCAACGTGATGCAGTATTTCTTCATATTGCGTGATCATGTCCGGCAGCTGACCGTTACCTGATAAGTGGCCTGCCGCGGCCTCCAATTGTTCCATAGGCTGGAATTCAAGCCTGATGTAATTGTAAGCCTCATTTCTTACAGAACGGAACAGATAAAACCGGTAGGAGGAGGTAATATTCTCATAGGACCGGGATTTCCATAGTTTGCAAAACACCTCACTGACAATATCCTGAGCTACCGCTTCTGAATATACGAAGCGCGCTGCGTGGCTGCATAATACTTTGTGATAACGCTTAAATAGTAATTCAAAGCCATGTTTCGGACTTTTTTCGAAACCGTTCCTGATCATCCATTCGCTGTCAATCGGTCCATCCGTCTGAACCGACCTCGACGCGAGATCCAGCACTTTATGTGGTTCATCGTCCTCCCGGGAGGTATTTTGTGGCAGGTTATCAGTCATAAAGTGACAGGACAATGGATTTATTTATCGGTGAACTATTTACAAGACAACTTTTGGAAAAATACCCCTTAATCAATTCAGGATTTTTTTTAAAAAAAATGTGAAAAATTTTTGGTGCAAGGATTGAAAACCACATCATCATGCGATTGGTAAGGCGCGTGAATCAACGCAATTTTGTCTTACTCTAAACACAATCGACATGAAAACTTTCTTCGTACTGATTATTTGCCTCGTAACCGCTTTCAGGTCCGCGGCGGGCATCAAAACTGATATCGCGCTAGAAAATTATCCCAACATGCATAGCGTAGTCAATGGCCGTTACTTTTACGATGGCCTTAGCACGGGTGGCTATCCCCAATATCGCGCCAATCGCTCCGATGAAAATTTTATAGCGCCCCAGGTTATCCGTTTTAATCCGTTGCTTAACCGGTGGGAATTGCACGTCACCAAAATGGTCTCTGGAATTCCTACTTCTCAACTGGCGGCAACAGGTACCGGATCTTCGGAGAGTCCTGCCAGCAAGAACTGGAGTGTTTCCTATCCTTATGGTAATCCACTTGGGCTTCACACAGCATTGAAAGTGTATGAAACGGTAGTACATACGACCGTTGCCGGTTATATCTACAACAACTGGAGTGACGGGCGGTCGTGGTCTTCCGGTTTTGTCCCAAGAACTTACGACAATGTAATTGTGACCAAATCTTTCAATGTGGATATAGAAGGGAAATGTAACAATCTGAAAATAACCGCCGGATCTCCCAGTTCATACAATATTTTAACAGGTCTGCTTTCTGAGTCAGCTGTCAGGATATATGGCAAGTTGGAACAGGAGATACACTCTTTAATTGATCTTCCCGAGATAGAGTTTAGAGGAAATTCCGTTCAGACCATATCTGTTGACATGAGCATAGGGTATTCTATCAGGGCGAACCGTGTTTTGATTAATAACCCACAAAATATTCAAATGCTGACATCCTTTAAGTTCACCGGACGAACCGGTACGAAATGCGAAACTAGGTTTGTCAAAGGGAAAGTCTATATCGGGTCGTTTGAAGCCACGTGTGAGAACATTACCGGTGCCGACGCGACCAGGTTCTTCGTCACGAACGGAACCGGCTCATTGAGCCTCACTACACGGACCGGAAGCGATCCTAATTTTCAATTTTTTCCGATTGGCCCTTCTGCAGACCGTTATACGCCGATCGGGGTTTACTTCGGTTCCGGCAATCGGGACTATTCCAATATGCTGGCGAAGGCCACCTACAATCCGGCCCTATTCCTGCCTGGAAATCGTGTGAATGTGCTCTATACTATCGATCATGGCTCATTGGTCCCTTCGCCAGGAACCTTGCTTTCATGGATTTATCAATTTCAATGGAATGCGGGCGATGGTACGCCGGGGCTTGACTATTCGGAGCGTATCGAACTAAGAAAATGGAATGGTACAGGATGGACAGAGGGCGTAACAGAAGGTCTTGCAACAGGTTCAGGGCCATATAAATACACGTTTTCTTCGAGGGAAGGCGGTGTCGTTTCTTTCGGAATATACGCGGTGCCTGAGAGCCTTGCGGGTGTTCGCACTAGTGCGGAAGCCTTTGAGACGAACGAACATGAGAAAGGGGTGGATTACGCACCCTTTCCGAACCCCGCTCCCGCATCCGGGTTTCACGTCAGCGTAAACGACCCGGCAACTGCACAAGTCCGGATGCATGGACTATCGGGAACCCCCGTTGATATCTCTACCCGCATTGACTCCGGAAATGTGCTGACCGTTCAGCCGGTACAGCACATTTCCACAGGAATTTATATTTTACAAGTAAAAGAAGGCAGCCGCACGAGTATTCACAAGGTGTTGATCAGATAGGTGTAAATGTTGGGTGTCAACATCCACCTTCTTTGGGCCTTGCGTAAATTACGTTGCCGGAAACAGATAAATTGAAGACCTTGCTGTCTTTTGAAGGTAATATCATTTTCCAGGTTTTTCCCTTGTCTGAGGACTTGAAGATGCCTTCTGGATGACCGCAAAAGAGGTATTCACCAGCTTCAACAATCGATGCAATGGAAGGGCTCGCAGGAAGTCCGGCATCAATGGGTTTCCAACTTTTACCGCCATCGTTGGATGTCCGCACTCTTCTTGTCTCTGACTCTGTATTGTAAGTGATGGAAGCAAAGCCTCCTTTAATGCTTTGTATATCTATGCCAACACCGCCTTCATTAAGCACGCAAACCCAGTTTTCACCACCATCGGTGGACCGTAATATACCGTTCTGGCTGGCAGCCATCATTACCCCGTCCAACTCTGCCAGTTTTATTACCGAACCTGCGGTATAAACCTGCTTCCAAATTTTTCCGCTGTCGGTGGATCTATAAAGGGCATTGTTGCAAACAATGAATACTGTGCTTCCCTTCTCAAAAAGGATGCGTGCCCCTCCCTTATCAAGATTCGGGTACAAAGGCAACCACATATCTGATCCGTTTACTCTTTGTAAAAATTGGCCGGCGGGTTTGTAGGCGGATTTCCCCTCCTCATCAGATGTAATGCCGCTATCGGTAATGTCCTGCCATGTCTGGCCATTGTCTGTGGATTTAAAAATGACATTTGCAGCTTTGGCCATATTTGTTGTTCGTACACTATCCGGGCGAGGGGATGACTGTGCAAGTTCTTTCGTCCTGTCAACGGCAACCGGGAATTGAAAAAGAAGCAAGAAAGCGAGGCTATAAATGATATGCATGGCCATAAGTGTTTTGGTGAACAATGATGGTAAAGGTATTGAAACTCAATTAGCCTGAAGTTTTCTGCTAGTAAATATTTGTTAATGAAATGTAAAATGTTTGCTTGTATTAGTGCATGCTTACCAAGCCTCAGATTTTATCTATTTTTTTCCAATTTCTTCTGCCAATCCAACAAGAAGCCCCTCCGTTCCCCGGATATAACATAGCCGGTATGAGTTCTCATATTGAACCACTTCTCCGACGAGTTGCGCACCATGCTTGATTAGTCTGGATACCATTTCGTCAATGTCTTCAACGGTAAACATGGCACGGAGGTAACCAAGGGAGTTCACAGGCGCAGTCCGGTGATCGGATATGGTAGGAGGTGTGATAAATCTCGAAAGTTCAAGTCGGCTGTGGCCATCCGGGGTAACCATCATGGCTACTTCTACATGCTGAGAACCAAGTCCGGTAACACGACCAGCCCATTCTCCCTCTATCGTTCCCCGCCCTTCAAGCTTCAAACCTATTTCTGAGAAAAAAGAGACAGCATCGTCCAGTGATTCCACAACGATGCCGACATTGTCCATTCTTAGTAGTTTGTTGTTTTGCATTGTTTTGTCCTTTGAGTTTCATCCGTTGCGTTCCATCCATGCGTCTCGATCGTCATGGCATTGCGCATTGTTCTCAAGGAAGTGTGTCGAGAAATATACTGATGTCACCTGTTTGAACTTTTTTAGTGCGAAAGTAAGGTTTGATAGATACCGTAATTCTCAGAATCAAAACATACAAAAATGACTTTTTCGATTGTATCGGTCGTTGCCAGAAATTGAGTCACTGTATTGACAGCTATCTCAGCTGCCTCTAATTTGGGAAATCTGTAAATGCCTGTGCTGATATTCGGAAAAGCGATCGAATGAACCTGGTTTTCTGTTGCCAATTTTAAACTATTCCGATAGGCGGACTCCAACATGAACTTTTCGTTGCTATCCCCACCATTCCAAACCGGGCCAACTGTATGGATTACAAACTTCGCCAGCAGTTTGCCGGCTGTAGTGATCACAGCTTCACCCACTTTACAGCCACCTTGCCTGTCTCTGATTTTTAGGCATTCTTCAAGAATCGCGTTGCCGCCAGCTCGATGGATCGCGCCATCGACACCGCCCCCGCCAAGCAGCGAAGTGTTTGCCGCATTGACAATTGCGTCAACCTGAATTTTGGTGATATCTCCTTGTATGAGTTCTATCATTTGCTAAGAAATATTTTGGCAATATCGCAGGGTATTGCCATCAGCATCGGTAACATAAAACTCCCTTCGGCCCCAGGTCTGATTAGTGGGCCCCTGATGGACTGGCGAGTCGGGCTTGCCGGATGTGTCAAGTCCCCGGCTAAGAAATTTGGTGAACAGGCTGTCCACGTCGTTCACGTGAACATACACAACTGATCCAAACAACCGGTCACTTTCATGAGTCGTGAGTTGTATTTCCATTTGCTCATGGCCCAGGTCAACAACCGCTGAATCTGCGGTATCGTCAGGCCAGGTCATCCTGAAATCCAGAACTTCGGTATAATGGCGAATGGCAGCCGCCATGTCTTTCACTTTGAATAAGGGTATGATTTGCATAACACTAATTTGTGGTTAATTCCTCAGTGATCCCGATGGTCATAAACTCCGTATTGCCAGCTATGCGAAGAAGAAAATCCGGGTACGTTGTAACAAAAAGAAAAGCGCTTCGCCTCGAAATTTTCCTCAGGTATTTTCATGATTCAATCTGAAAAAGATAGCTCAGTCTTACTACTTGTGTTGATATTCTTAAGTTTTGGTTTGGTAATCTTTATCTGTAAAAGTGATCGAGGAGATACTTTTGTAGTGTCCTAAGGATCCGCGTTGCAAGTTTACTGCCAATACGAGGTTTATGAACTTTTGTCCCGTCATTTTTTGAATTGAAATACAAATAATAAAACACATGAAACAATCAAGAACAGTCCTGTTTCCTTTGCTGGCGTTTATTTTGGCGATCCTGGCATGCAATTCAGATGGCAGCATTGATCCTGGCAGCAATGGCATTCCAAGTCCCGACAGTCCCGGACAGGAGAACCCAGGGAGCGAGAGCAGTGACGTGGACACTTCGAGCAATAGCTTGAAAATTATCATTGGCTTAAGGACATTCAACGCAACACTGATTCCAAGCCCTACGGTTAAGGCTTTCAAGGCGAGGTTGCCGATGACCGTGAACATGACCGAATTAAACGGCAATGAAAAGCTTTACAATTTCAATACTGGTTTGCCAACCAACGCTTCCAATCCGCGCGACATTGTAACCGGCGATCTGATGCTTTACGGGTCCACCACGCTGGTGCTCTTTTACGAGTCATTTCCTACTTCATACAGCTATACCAGGCTTGGGAAAATAGACAATCCAGCTGGTCTGGCTGCTGCCGTCGGTAATGGTTCTGTGTCCGTACGTTTCGAATTGGAGTAGTAGGAACGCCGCGCTGAGGCCCTGATTATTGGTTCACATCGCAATCCAGGAACAGTTGGACGGCAAGGGAAAGGCTAAGGATTCTGAATATGCCGTCTGGCTGTCTGTATTAGAAAATTGACTTTCTCTTTTACCTTCAAACCTTCAAAAGCTGATGTGTTTTCTTTGGATTAAGCAATCCAAAAGCAATCTTTGGGAAGAACCTGTTCACCAGATTAAATAGTTTTGCGTCGCCTACACGGATAATCTGGTTCTCATGCCGTAAACCCTCGATAAGGCCTTTTACCATTTCTTCGGGAGATATTTTTTTGTCATTCCTGTCTTCGGTCATTTCGGTGGCGACGAGTGGTGGGATGAGTTCAAATATTTTTACATTACTGCCTATAATCTTTAAGTGTTCGCGGAGCGAGATCGTGTAGAAGGCCAGTGCAGTTTTAGACGACGAATAGGTGGCTTCAATCAAAGAGGGAGCCTGGCTCAGTATCGATGTTGTGTTGATTATTGCGGCCTCTTTCCTTGATTGTAACATGCCCATAAACAGATTATTTAGCCTTATCACACCCAGGTAATTGACCTCCATTTCGTAGGCAGCACCCTCTGCATGCTTGTCGTTTTCAATACCCAGATTTGACGGTGGAACGAGTACAGCCGCATTATTGTAAAGGATATCAATTCCTCCAAGGTCTTTAATTTGATTGTAAAGAAGCGTGGCATCATTTGCATTGGCTACATCGCTTTTGATCGCAATTAATTGCGGGTACATTTTTTTCGCAGCATTCAGTTTCTGCTGGTCTCTGCCAGTTACAATTGCCTTGGCTCCAAGGCCCAAAAATTGTCTTGCAGCTTCAAGTCCTATTCCAGAGGCCCCTCCGGTGATCAGTATTGTTTTTCCGCTTAGTTTCATATCGATTTTATTTAAAATATACTTTTTGGTCTATTTTTAGGTAAAAAAATTATGGCTCGTATTGTTCCAGTTCAGCTTTCAGGCTTTTGATCAGCGTGTGCATCGGTTTGACGGTACCCATTGCCCTGCACATCACCACTCCGCCTTCTATGGCGGCTACCATTTTAAAAGCAAAGACGGCCGGGTCCAGTTTATCGGAAAATTCACCATTCCGTATTCCTTCCTGAAGGACAGTGGTGATTTCCTCCTGGCCCGCCCTGATGATTGCGCCCACTTTCTGTTTAGCAGCAGGATAGTTGTCATCGGCCTCTACGGCTGTGTTGAAGATCGGGCATCCGCCCGGTATGTAGGTCTGGATTGGGTCTTTATAAAAGTCCATAAAGGCAAATACTTTCGCTTTTGCCGTTTTATTTGGATACACTACCATCCGTATTTTGTCAGTAACCTTTTTGAGTAAAAGGTCAATAACCTGTGCGGAGAGATCGTCTTTGTTTTCAAAATGGCCATAAAGGCACCCTTTGGTGACTTTGGTAGCAGCGAGGACATCATCAATGCTGACACCGGATATACCTTTCTCATTGTACAGCGGTGCTGCTGTTTCCAAAATAAACTGTTTTGTTCTTTCTGCCTTTGTAAGCATTATCGTATTGATGTTACTGCGAGACAAAAATATACTAAAAAGTTTATTTCACAAAAAAATATTTTTTCCGTCGACATAAATTCGGAGGAGACCTGTCTTTTAACAGAGGTGCTGGATCGTCGGGTCGCCGGACCGCCGGACCGCCGGACCAGCGCATAGAATTCCTGCAATTCCGGATTATTTATTCCCGGTTCCATTTTTCCCGGCGGGCGAGCTCGGCATCACTTACTTTATCCGGTGCAAAGGGGCCACATTCCACCTCGCCATCCGGAACATAGTTCGCATAAATCACGCCCTTTGGTGAGACCTCCGAATCCGTCATTTTCCATCGATGTGCCTGAGTGCCTTCTTCAAAGAGTTTTTTTCCGGAACCGAGCGTGATGGGATACGTCCAGGTATGCAGTACATCTATGAGGTGATTGGACAGCAAGGTTTGTATTAAACGGCTGCTGCCCCAAACCATCAGGTCAGTGCCTTCCTGTCCCTTTAATTTTTTTATCTCATCGACGACGTCCTTGTTAATCAGGACCGAATTTTTCCATGACATATCAATAGGGGTAGTGGCCACTACATATTTATTGATGCGGTTGAAGATTTCACCGATCGTATCATTTTGATATGGCCAATATGCGGCAAATATTTCATACGTGCGACGGCCGAGCAAAAGGTCAAAGGGTATTGACATGATCTTTTCGGGATCATTCTTCATCTTCTCGCCCCAGAAGGGTATTTGCCAGCCACCCCATTTAAATTCATTCGAAGAATCTTCTTCACGTCCGCCCGGTGCTTGCAATACGCCGTCCATTGTCAGAAAGGTGGGAACAATAATTTTTCTCATGGTAGTAGTTTCGTTTTGTTGATGATACAAAGCTAAAATACCAAGCCAACTCAAACGGGGTGTGTTTGTGTCAATTGTAAAGGTGCATTGCGGCAGTACATACCTGGCTTGAGCTTTTGTTCACCCGTTTAACTCCGGTGTTACTTCAAAAGGGCGCTTAGCCTGATGCATTTTCAGGCCTCGCCTTAGTTTCAATGCCGGTTTCTCTACAAAGTACCAGGACGATAGGGCCAATGGGATGACCAGGGAAAGGACAATTAGCAGTGAAATCCAGGGGTTTTGGACATGGAAATAGTAGATAACCATTATTTGTAAGGGGTATGCGTAGATATATATTCCATAGGACAGGTCCATATTTTTTCCAAACGTACTGAGCTTAGAGGGCCAGAGCGCCAGGCAAAACACCAGATAGCCGAGGACGAATGGACTGGACAGCCTGATCAAGATGATATTTCCAAATGAAATTAAAATAATGTATCCCAGCAAAATAGACCAGAAATAGTCCTTACGAAAAGCGATCTTTTCGTGGTACGTGTAAAAAACGGAACCCACTGCGAAGAATCCACCAAACAAAACAAAACTGCCTCTGTATATATTGAGTTTCGAGCTGTACATATTGGCGACATCATGATTTACAAGCATCCAATACGCAGCCGATAGGAGGGCAAGAACAGTAACAAACGATCGTAGCTTCGTTCTGAACAGCACCCCGCTGGCAAAAGGTACACAGAGGTAGAACAACACCTCATAAGGCAAGGTCCAGATTGAACCGTTTATCGGGCCTCGGTATATATTTGTAAAAACGCCAGGTAAGTGTCCCTGCGTTTGAATAATGAGAATGTTTTTTAAATATGTATAGGTTTCAATATTGCCGAAATACGCCCCAAGTGGCAGGGTAGTGAGCATTGGGCCGTACACCAGTATTGTTAACACTATAACAACAGCAAGACCTGGAATGATGCGAAGCAGGCGATTAAGGACGAATTGTTTGAACGAATTTTGTCGAACCCAGCTTTGTGTAATGAGGAAACCGCTGATCAGGAAAAACGTGCTCAATCCCAAATAACTGAACGGGAAATCGATCCCGAACAGGTAGCGGAGAGGTTCATTTAGACCATTCCCCGGAATGTCAAAACTATGTGTCAAAACGACGAAAAGGGCGGCAACGAGTCTGATTAAGTTGAAATTGTTGGACGAGGGCTTGTAGAGGTGTTGCATCTATTCAAATATGTTGAGTTATGAATTTTACGCTCTTCCCGGCCCGATGCAGAAAAGTTGTCGAACACTGCTAAATTACCAATGTGCGTAACTATTTGATTTACACCATTGTTGTCCTGAATTCTAAGTTAGTATGTTAATTCGATTACTTTGTTTCCGTTTAATAAGTTTTTGAATTGGCGTAAGATGCGAAAAAGCCACCCCAGCGATATCTGAGGCGGCCCATTATTTAGAAAATTTATGTTTTTTACCTTTCTCCCTTATAAGTCCATTTTTCTGTAAAGAATGTACGGTCAACACCACCGGCCTGGACCATCACATACTTTACATCCAGGGTTTTGCTTCCATCACTGTTAATAGTGAACTTGTTCA
The DNA here is from genome assembly GCF_023667495.1 of Dyadobacter sp. MSC1_007. GTDB lineage: Bacteria > Bacteroidota > Bacteroidia > Cytophagales > Spirosomataceae > Dyadobacter. Next base: position 52,702 of record NZ_JAMOZL010000011.1, on the reverse strand, counting down.
CACCCGTCGGGTCAAGTCTGGCAGACCGGCCGTTTGAGTTGGTTCCTTGGCCATAGAAGTTGGTTACGCTGATCACATTTCCTTCGTCATCCATGTTGAACACCGGCGCAAAGTTTCCATACCAGGAGTCATTCGCTCCGTTCTTAATTGGGTGCCCCTGATGACCGTTCAAGTAAGTTATGCAATACATGACCACCGAATTTGGACCGACGGTATGTAGATCAGAATTGAGTGGATATAAGCCCGTAAGCGAGGTGTTGGTGATGTCTACCATCGGCGCGGCTTCTTCCACTTCGTAGTTTCCATCGTATTTGTTCTTAATACTGAACAAGACAATAATGGAGTCTTTCGAACTGCTCACACTATAACCTGCTGCATCGGATACTGCAAATGCAAGTGCGTATTTTTTACCAAGATCAATCCACTTGCGTCCATCAAGCTCAATCGTGAATTCCTTGGAAAAATCACCAGACGCAAAGTTAACCTTATAGCCATCACCGGATTTTTGAAAGGCCGGATTTGTCAGTTTGAAAAAATCCTCTGGCAGCGCCTCGAATGTTTCTCCATTATGAACATTAAAAGAATCGATCATGGCCTGCGATCGGGTCAAAACAAAAGTATTGGCGGTTTTTAAAGTACTATTCGAATTTGCGTCCTTTCTGAGGCTAAATGCGTCCATCGTTTTCACTTCTGTGAACGGGCTGAAGAAAAAAGTCTGCTCAGGGCCTTCGAGAATTTTGACCAGAGTTTGTCCCTGATCGCCAAGCGGCACCAAATCATCATCAATACAGGAGCTCAGAACAATAGCAAGCAATCCCATTGCGAGCAAACTTTTAGAAATTATATTTTTCATATATGTTAATATCAAGTCTGAATAAAATACTTGTCCTCACTTATTGATCCCACCAAACTCTCGAGTCCTGTGTATCTCCGGCAGCTAGCCTTGCAACCGCCTCTTTTACATTGGCTTCATTGCTGGTGTACTCGTTTGACGCGTAGGTGTAACGCCGAACGATTTGACGCGATGAATTCACGGCGTTGACTGCCGGAGTCAAAGCCGGGTAGCCGGTTCTTCTCCATAGGTTCCATGCTGCCATTCCGTTAGGATAGCTGGCGACATATTGCTGCGTGGCGATTTTAGGCAGGTTTGCGCCTGTACCGGCAGCGGCCGACAAAGCAACTGCACTTTGTGTGAAGTAAGATGCAGGTGCCGTGAGCCCCCATTGTTCATAGGAAAGTTCAATGCCCTGCCTATAAGTACCAGGCACATTTTCGGTTGTCCAGCCGTAGTCGGCAGCTTCCGCGCGGGCGAGTGTTACCTGGCTTGCGGTAAGGACGTAAACAGGGCTACTTTCGGTTCTTTTGTCACCTCTGAGCACGCGTGCCCAGTTTGGGTTAGCCGCCGTGAAAGCTTCTGCTGTTGCCCTGACGACCCCATACGGTACACCAATGTTGGAGGAGGCATTGGCATTCGCTGTTGTCTGGCTCTCGGTTGCACCTCCAAAGACAGTTTGCCTTGTGTCTGAAAGACCACCCAATAGTGTAGTCATTGTTGCGCTTTCGGCCAGGTCTTTACGACCATTGTAGGTATTAAACCAGTCGCTTTTAAAGTTTCCTCCCGGATATTTAATGACAAAATTCTGGGCATTGGTTGTGATCACACCCGCGGGATCACTCAGGGCCGATTTGAACTCTGTCGCCGCGTAGTCTGAGGCGCCCTTGTATCGTTTTGACAGTTGTAAAGCAGCCATTAGCCTGATGGAATTGGCTGTTCTTTTCCATTGCGCAATGTCCCCGCCGAAAATTACATCTCCTGAGATGGATGAAGCGTCAAATTGAGTGACTGCCGCTTTCAAAGTCGCGATTACGCCCTTGTAAATTGCTTCCTGCGTATCATATTTCGGACGGGAGAATTCCACCCCTTTCAATGCTTCACTGTAGGGAATATCACCCCATTTATCAGTTACATTCAGGAAGATATACTGTTGCAATATAGTAGCTACAACATTCATATTGTTACTTTGATTCTGGATCTTAATGTTTTCCAGATCGTATAAGTCCCCGGAGAATATTCCGGTATGGTCTATTTGGGGAATGCTGTAAAGGGAAGCATCTGAGTACTGAGTTTCCGAGAAATACTGCGCGTACATGCCTGCACGACTTTCGGCGGCGTAACCTCCGATATGCGATTCGACATTGGTAAGCAGCGCTGCAATGCTTGGGTCAGTTGTGACGGACGGATCTTTGTTGGTATCTCCAAAGTCGGACAGTTCGTCGCAGGAGGAAAGAGATAAAAACAATGATGCACCCAGTATATATATTAGTTTCTTTTTCATATGAATTTTCAATTAGTTAGATCATGCCAGGTTTATATCAGAATCCTACTCTTATATTAAAGCCATAACCGCGTGTTCCCGGGTATTGACCTGTTTCCCCATAGATCGCACTGACCTCGGAGGGATCAAAGTCCTTGGTTTTCGCATAAATCAGAACCGGGTTTCGAGCCACAAAAGAAACAGAGAGCGAAGAGACGTGTTTGTGGATTCCTAATTTTTTGAGCGGCACCCTGTAACCAACTGACAGCTCGCGTAATTTGATGTAAGTCAAATCATAGATGTAATCGTCAAAGGTCTTTTTGGAGAAAAGATTGTGAAAGTAATCCTGGGCTTCGACGTAGAACTCTACAGGTTCGCCTGCAGCATTTACGCCTACCGTGTGAACCCCGCCGCCGTCAGCCACAGCATCGCGAATCGAATTTCCCTTGTCATTCGCAACGGCGGTACGGGCAGTAAGGCCGCTATATGAGCCCCACATATTAGACAAAGAGCTGAATTTCCCTCCAAACTGATAGTCAAAGTTCACATTGACAGTGAAGTCGTTAAAGAGCTCAAAGGAGTTTTGTAATCCTCCGGTTACTTTCGGCAATACGCTTCCAAAATTGACCTCAGGGTCGTTTTCATAAAAGCCATTGGCATCCAAAACAGGTACGCCGTTGATTCGTTTAATACCATTACCGATAAGTTGGCCCCACCTTTTACCTTTTTCGTGCACCATAATAGGCATGGTTGTGCCCCATCCGCCGCCAAGGTTACCTGTTCTGGTGATTCCGAATTCGTCGCTAAGTTCAACCACATCGTTCTCGAAAATATTTGAGTAAGTGCCCGTTAGGTCCCATCTGAATTTTGGTATCTGCACGGGTGTTAGATTAAGGGTGAATTCAACACCTTTTTTACTGATTTTCCCAATGTTGGTCAAAAGCGACGTAAACCCACTTGCGCCATTGATACTAAGCGCATAGGGGAAGGCAATCTCGGAACCGTCAAAATAGGTTGCCGATATACCTACACGGCTTTTAAGAAATTTAAGATCGAGTCCTATTTCTTTCTGATTGACCACAGAGCCACTGATCGCCGGATTGACGAGCTGGTTTGGAGTTCCCATCAAAAGGTTGGTGCCCCATTTGTTTGCAGGAACACTATATGCAAAGCCCGGATAGCGGTATGCTCCAAAGCTTTCATTGGTTGTGCCCAATGCCTTTGGGATTTCGCCCCAGGATGCTCTGAGTTTTCCCAGGGTTAACCATGGCGCCGAGTTGCTGAGCAGGTCGCTGAACACAAATGATGCGCCTAATGATTTGGAGAGCACTGCATTATCATCTACGGGCAGGGTTGAATACCAATCCTTTCTCAATGTTCCTTCCAGGAACAACATGTTTTTATAACCGAATGCAGCCTTGCCGAAAATGGCCCTGTATTTCTCCTCAATACGATCATTTCCAACCTGAGGCTGATCTACCGAGTTGCCAATGGTGTACAGGTTTGGAATACTAAGCCCGTTTACCGTGTTTGCATAGTTGGTTTTAATTGAGGACGAGAAGAAATCAGATCCTGCTGCTAAATCTACTTTGAAGTCTCCAAATACCTTGCTGTAATCGGCCAGCAATTCAAAATTCTGACGATTACTGTAACCCTGATAGGTGCTGTATGCACCTTTCTCGCCTGTCTGTAGTGCGCTGGCTTGCATGTCTGTGCTTCGTTTGTTTTCGTTGAAACCGTTATTTTGCTGCTTTCTATAGGTTGCCTTTACACGGAAATCATCATTAAGCTTGTAGATAAAGGCTACATCGCCATAGATTCTGTCACGCTGTTGGAAATTGTTGATCAGGTTCAAATATGTGTATGGGTTATACCAATAATTCCCGCCATAAAACGCTTTCACATTTGACGCGTCATAACTTATGGGAGAAGCATGGTTCCAACTGGCGTAAATGCCCTCAGGGGTTTGTAGGCCTTGTAGTTCTTTCATGATGCCCATATCCAAATTCCTGTGAAACCATTGGTTAAAGTTCCCCGATGTAGCATTTGCGTACCCATCAGAAATCTCGCCATCCAGTTTCCAGTTGATGTAATTGATATTGGCACTGACCTCGAAATGCTTGCTGATTTCGTAGCTTGTCATCAGGTTTAAGGTATTCTTATTCAACTTACTATTGGGAATAAGCCCTTTAACGTGCTGATTTCCATAAGTCATCTTAAAGTTCAGCTTATCGGTCGCAGTGCTGAAACTCACCGAGTTATTAAGGGTAACCCCGGTATTGTAAAAGTCTCTTGCATTATCTGGCTGAGGGTTCAAAGCAGCGGTTTGATAGGAACGGCTATGGCCACCATACCATGAATACCACGGGATATATTCTTGTCCTGTCATCCTTGGCCCCCAGCTTGCATCATCATTGTAATCAAGGTAATACTTGCCGTTTAGCGCCTGCCATTCCACCGGGTGGCCTTCCTGCCAAACGTATTTTACAAGGTCGGAGGAGGAGCCACCCGCATAGGAATTCTGGTAATTTGGCAAGATATTGACTTTGTCAAATTGTGCTCCAAGGTTGAGCGTAACGCCTGTTCCTTGCGCTTTAACACCTCTTTTCAAGGTAATTACGATTGCGCCGTTGGCTCCCTGAGCACCGAACTGGGCAGCAGCAGCGGGCCCTTGAAGTACTGATATGGTTTCGATGTCATCCAGATTCACATCGTCGGCATTCGGAAGGATCGTGCCGTTCACCACATAAAGCGCACCGGATCCTGTCCCGAATCCGGATGCACCTCTAAGTCTTACTTCTGTATTTCGCCCCAGTGCAGCGACGGACTGGCTTCTGACCTGCATACCGGCAACCTTTCCGGCAAGGGCGTTGTTAATGTTGGTCTGACGAATCGTATTTAACTGTTCATCCTTGACAACCTGTGCACTATACGTCGTGGCGCGTGAGGACGTCTTTGCACCATAGGCTCCTGTTACAATAACTTCAGTCAACACCATGTCTGACAAAATCAAGGTAACGTCCAGCTCGGATTTGGCGCCGATCTCAACGGTTTGAACTTGAAATCCGACAAAGCTAAATACAAGTGCTTTGACATCCGGCGCAATGGAGATAGAAAAAGCGCCATTTTCATTAGTGGTTGTTCCACTGGAAGTTCCTGGTACAAATACAGCGACCCCCGGTAGTTCAGAACCGTCGCTCGCCTTGACCTTTCCCGTAATTGTTCTGCTCTGGGCGGCAGCTTCAGGGCAGACTGTGGCAAAAAGCCAAAAAAAGAGTAGATAGTATTTAAGCATGGAGATTAATTAGGTTAGCAGACTTGATAAAAACTGGTGAAAATTTGTCTTGTGCCCCAAAAAGGAGGCTTCTCGCGCATGATCGGTAGCGATGAACCCGAAGTTCACCGTCGACTGAATCTCGGCAGAAATGTGCTGGTTGCCTGACAGGTCGTTCAATCGTCAGAACGTATCACTGTTGTTGTAATGCGATGATCCTGTCGGGCAAATACATGGTACATTCCCCGTTGGTCGTGGTGTTGGTTGATGTCAAGAAGCCTTTTAACATCATGGCAACATAGGTGAGGTCATTCCCGTCGCCGGAGGAAGTTGGCTTGCCGGTGATTTTTCGTTGCTGGGCAGACACAATCTGCCAGCGGGAGCATTCCAGAGGGATGCCCAGCGGTAAAAATTTTCCCATAAGTAATTCTGTTAGTTAGGTTTTGGCAGTAAGGTTACACGTAACCTTTGCTACAATGATAGGAAACTCGGCCAGCCAAGTTTTATCGGATTTTAACTCATATTTGACCGAAATTAACTAGACAGAATCTTATTTTGTAATTATTCAATTATATATCATTTAAGTTCTATAAAATTTATATTTGGTGGAATATAATTTGTTATTATTTGACACTTATCACTCAAATAGATGGCCTTAGGTTGCGATATTCTGCTTCTGTTTTGGTTGAATCTCTATTAGTAACCGATAATTCGTTTTATTGGCAAGAATGACTATCTTACGGTGACAAAAGAAATACTACAATACAGCGAACTATTTTGATCATTTAGCGCTGCATTATCCATTTAGGATGTCAACTAGATCTACTCCATGAGGCTATTCTTATTCCTTTTTTTACCATCGATTGTAATTGGGCAGGGTTCGGGCTTCCGACAGCTTACTACCAATAATGGACTTTCCCAAAATCACGTTGGGTCGATTCTAATGGATAAAAAGGGCTTCATGTGGTTTGGCAGCGATGATGGGCTCAATATGTACGATGGATATATTTTCAAACATTATAAGCACGACAAAACGGATAGCGGCAGCATTGATGACAGCTACATTCAGGATATCCTGGAAGATAAAAGCGGCAACTTATGGATTGCGACATCAAGCGGGCTTAACCGGTTTAATAGGGACAAGGCCAGCTTTCAACATTACTTTAGTTCCTCAGGCAAACGCAGTATCAACGACATATTTCAGGATCGTAAAGGCAGAATGTGGCTGGGTACAAACCAGGGTCTACTTTTATTTGATCCCGGAAAGGGTACTTCAAGAATTTTTTTAAGGGTTGATAGAGATAAAAACAAATACAAGCCGCCTGCCAATATTTCCAGGATTATCGAAGACAATACGGGGGTACTTTGGGTAGGTACGGAGAATGGATTGTACCGGTTTGATCCGGAAACCTCTAAGTACACAGCCTACTTCAAAGGAAATAATGACCAAAGTCTTCAATCCAGTTACATTAAGGCTCTTTTCAAAGATCCGGCTGGTAACATCTGGATCGGTACACACGGCGGGGGCCTCTCGGTTTTCGAATCCGGGAGCAATTCGTTTCGTACTTTCCTGCATAATCCCTCCGATTCTCGGAGCATATCGCATAACGACATTCTTTCCATTACACAAAACCGCGATGGCACCCTTTGGATAGGAACCGAGAATGGCGGGATCAGCGTCTATAACAAGTCGACAGGTAATTTTACGACGATAAAGCACATTGATGAGGACAATACTTCAATCAGCGACAATTCAGTCTATTGTATTTATCGGGACCGGATTGACAATTTATGGATCGGGACTTATGCGGGAGGGGTCAATTTTCTTCCTCGTTTTGGTAAAAAATTTGCTTCTTACAAAAAAGATAATTACAGTAGCAATAGCCTGAGCAATAATTTGGTACTCGCCATTTGTGGGGATTCAGACGCGGACAGGATCTGGATTGGGACCGATGGGGGAGGATTAAATTTGTTTGACAGAAAAACCAAAAGGTTTACTTCCTACCGGCACAGTGAGACTAACAGCAATTCGCTCAGCAATGATTATGTAATATCCATTATCAATGTGTCAAAAGATGTGCTTGGCCTGGCTTATCATATGGGAGGCTTTGATTTTTTCAATATCCGTACTGGAAAATTCGAGCATCACATGCCACGCCCAAATGACTCTTCAAGCCTCTCTACCGCAGATATAAATAACATCTTTCAAGATCGTAATGGTGGAATTTGGCTGGGTACGTGGAAAGGGGGCCTGGAATTTTATGATGTAAATACGGGCAACATAAAGCATTATCAACATAATCCTCTGGATTCCACAAGCATTAGTGGGGACATTGTTACCAAAGTCTTTCAGGACCGGGCGGGGAAAATCTGGGTCGGCACATTCGAAGGGTTAAACCTGTTTGATCCGCAAAAAAAAACTTTTACAAGGTATCAGAATAACATAAAGGACCGGAATTCACTTTCCAATAACAAAATCCAGACGATCCAGCAGGCCAGCGACGGGATCTTATGGATCGGTACATTAGGGGGCGGCCTTAATCGTTTCGACCCGGTCAAGAAGACTTTTACAACTTATACCGAAAAGCATGGACTGTCCAGCAATGTGATTTACGGTATTATGGAAGACAGAAAGGGCCACTTATGGCTTAGCACCAATAACGGGATCTGCGAATTTGATCCCAGAACGAAATTGTTCAAAAATTTTGGAATAGCAGATGGATTGCAGGGCAATGAGTTTAAAAGCAATTCATTTTATAAAACGGTGGATGGGGAAATGTTTTTTGGAGGCGTAAAAGGGTTTACGACATTTTACCCGGATAAACTGATCGATAACACCTATGTGCCCCCGGTTTACCTGATGGATTTTTCGCTTTTTAACAAGCAAGTTTCCAGTGCGAAAAACTCGCCCCTCACATCACATATTTTAGAGGCAAAAGAAATTAATCTAACCTACAAGCATTCGGTTATCTCGTTTGAATTCGCGGCTTTGAATTATACCATGCCGGAAAAGAACCAGTATGCTTATCGGTTGAAAGGCTTTGACGCTGACTGGATTTATGCCGGAACGACGAGGAAAGCGACCTATACAAATTTGGATCCCGGCGATTACATTTTTCAGGTAAAGGCGGCCAACAATGATGGCTTATGGAATAATCAAGGCGTGCAGGTGAATATTCATATTGCGCCGCCTTTCTGGCAAACGCTCTGGTTTCGGGTATTGGCTGCTGGAATGGTTTTAGGATTGATATATGTTGTTTACTGGTTGCGGATGCGGGTTGTGAAAGAGCAGAAGAAATTGCTGGTCAAACAAGTTGAAGAAAGGACAAAGGAAATCATCAGGCAAAAACAGGAGCTTTCCGTCCAGTCAGACCGGCTGCAAGAGCTGAATGATGAATTAAAAACGCAAAATAAGCAGGAACAATTGGCCCGCCAGGAAGCCGAAAAGGCCAATATGGCCAAGAGTGTATTTCTGGCCACGATGAGCCATGAAATCCGCACACCAATGAACGGGGTCATAGGAATGGCGATGCTGCTTTCTCAAACAGAACAGACCCAGGAGCAAGCTGAGTATACCGAGACAATCATCAATAGCGGCGACAGTTTATTAAATGTTATCAACGATATCCTTGACTTTTCGAAGATAGAGTCCGGTAATATGGAGCTTGAAATGATCAGTTTTGATCTCCGGGAGTGCATTGAGGGCGTTTTGGATCTGTTTTCCGTTAAGGCAGCCGGTATTGGCCTTGATCTCGTTTATGAGATTGATCCCCAGATACCCAGCCAGATTATTGGCGACAGCCAACGATTGAGACAAATACTGCTTAATCTGATTGGAAACGCAATCAAGTTTACATATCACGGAGAGATTTTTGTGAGTGTAATGCTTTCGAAAACATTAAATGATCAGGAGATAGAGCTCCATTTTGCTATCCAGGACACGGGGATTGGCATTCCCGAAGATAAGCTTCACAAACTGTTCGTCGCTTTTTCGCAAGTGGATTCCTCCCATACCAGAAAGTACGGCGGTACCGGGCTAGGTTTAATTATTAGCAAACGGCTTGTGAACTTAATGGGTGGAGAGATTGGGGTAGAGAGCACTGTAAATAAAGGCACTTGTTTCTATTTCACGATTTCTGCAAAGGCCAGTACACAGGCGACCAGGCAATATGTCCTTTTAAATTCAGCAGGAAATGAAGGGAAATCTGTGTTGCTGGTAGACGACAACATGACTAATCTGCGCATTTTGCAGTTGCAGATGGAGGAGTGGAAACTGGTTCCGAGCTTAGCTTCGTCAGGCGACCAGGCCTTGAAAATCCTTGAAAGCGGCTCTGTATTCAATCTTGTCATTACTGATCAGCAAATGCCCGAAATGGATGGGATCGAGCTTGCTTCAATTATAAAGCGCAAGTATCCGTCACTCCCAATATTCCTGCTCAGTTCCGTCGGGGATGATTTGGGCAGGAAACGCAAGGATTTATTCGCAGCTGTGCTGACAAAGCCTGTGCGGCACCATGATCTAGGCAGGATGATCCAGATGGAGCTAAAACCGCAGCGTGAAGCAGTTTTGCCGGGTAATGAACGGCCGTCGCCCGATCTTTCTTTGGATTTTGAAGCACATCATCCACTGCGTATTCTGATGGCTGAGGACAATCTGATTAACGAAAAATTGTTTACCAATATCTTGAAGAAACTGGGCTATGCCCCTTCGGTCAGCCGGGATGGTATGGATGCATTTAATAGTGTAATGGCTGATCACTTTGATGTCGTATTTATGGATGTTCAAATGCCCGAACTGGATGGCCTTGAAGCGACTCGCTGGATCCGGGCAAAGGATATTGATCAGCCTTTCATCGTTGCCATGACGGCAAATGCTATGCGCGAGGATCAGGAAGCATGTATTCAGGCGGGCATGGATTACTATATATCCAAGCCCCTGCGACTCGAAGAGATTAAGGTTGCATTAGTGAAAGCTTTCGCCCATAAGAACGAGAAGTTTGCCGGGGCCCGCTTAAATTCTAAAAATGGATAGGAATTCAGATCCGATCCGGTCCTCCCGGATCAAATATCAAGTTTATTTTTAATTAGTATAAATAATTTTATTTTTGCGTAAAATTAAACCTGCGCTTAATGAAATTAAGATTACAATCAATACTATTCTTTGTCGCTTCCATTTGTTCCTTCCACCTCACTTACGCCCAATCTGCTTCGGGAGTTATCAGGGGTATCGTGATGGATAACAACAAACAGCCAGTCCCATTTGCTTCTGTCATTGTGAAAGGGACTAATATAGGTACAACTGCAAACGGTGATGGAAGTTACCGGCTTGGTAATTTGCCCAAAGGAAACATTTCAATCAGAGCTTCTTTTATCGGATATACGATTCAGGATAAAGATATTACACTTGACGCTGACACGGAACAAAGCCTCGATTTCGAACTAAAAGAAAGTTCTTCCCAGCTCGACGAAGTCATTGTTTCCGCAGGCCGCAGGGTAGAGTCGCTGGCTGAAACGCCGTCATCTGTGACAGTTGTAAACGCGAAGGAAATCGGCGCGCTTTCTAGCATAAGCCCCAACATCGCTAACATCCTGGCGTTTTCTGTTCCCGGTTTGGGAGCGTCTACCAATCAAACCGGCAACTCGGGACAAACATTGCGTGGCCGCAACCTGCTGGTTCTTATCGATGGAATACCGCAATCAACTCCACTAAGAGCCGGTGGGCGGGATATCCGCACGATTGATCCATCGGTGGTTGAGCGGGTGGAGGTGATTAAGGGAGCCACAGCAATTTACGGAAACGGTGCCGATGGCGGATTGATTAACTACATTACGAAAACGCCAAAAACAGACCAGAAAATCGGCGGATACAGCCAATTGAGCCTGACGGGCAACACCCGGGGAGATAGCACGCTGGGCTTCCGTGCTTCACAGCAACTGTACGGCCGGGTAGCCAAGTTCGATTATGTGGTTAGCGGGATGTACGAGAAAACCGGTGTTTACCGGGATCCGAAAGGGTTGGTGATATCTCCTGATTACGGACTGGGCGAAACCAAAATATACAATGCATTCGCGAAGGTGGGTTATAATTTCAATAGTTCTCAGCGCATTGAGGCTATGTATAACTATTACAGCTCCAATCAGCATTCGGCTTACGTTGCCAAAGCCGGTGTTTATAGACAATCTCCCGCAATCGGCGTGTGGGGAACCCGGAAAGGAATTGACGAGGGAACCCGCTACAATCACAATGCCAATATCCAGTATACGAATAAAAATATTGTTGGCCGGACTTCTCTGACTGCCAATGTGTATTTGCAGGACTTCTGGACGGTTTATTCCAATTCAGAGTCATTTTTTGGCAGTGGGCAATCGGCTATTATTTCGACCAAGAAAGGTTTCAGGCTCAACCTGAATACGCCTTTTACTATATCGTCCAAACTGTCGGGTGACGTGACTTATGGCGTAGATATATTGAACGATAAGACGGAGCAAAATTTGGTTGACGGCCGCTCCTGGGTGCCGCGCATCAATATGAATAACTTGGCTCCCTATGCGCAGCTTACAACGCAGTGGTTTGATTACCTGAACCTGAAAACGGGCTTACGCGCTGAAAATATCAAGATGGACATTGCGGATTACGCGACTTTGGCTACCGGTCCCGACGGTGCAGGAAGCATTGACGTAAAGGGCGGTAAGCTGGATTATAATGCTTTTGTATTTAATGCGGGACTCCGGTACTCAAAATTTAAGCGGTTCAATCCGTTCGTCAGCTATTCACAATCATTTTCTATTTTCGATCTGGGGAGAATATTAAGGGCTGCGAACGAAAACACGGTGGCCGGTTTGCAAACCGAACCCATCATTGTAAACAATTATGAAGTTGGTTTCAGCAGTGCTTTGGGACCATTGAGTGTGTCGGCTGCCTATTATTACAGTACATCGAAATTGGGTTCCAATTTGCTTCTGGTGGATGGCAAATACGTCGCCGAAAGACTGCCGGAGCGCGTTTGGGGCTACGAATTCCAGGTTGACTATCAGGTAACTAACAGCTTTGTTTTAGGAGGTAACTATGCTTTTGTAGAAGGCAAAGGCGATAAAGACGGTGACGGAAATTTTAATGGCCCGACCGATAAATACCTGAACTCGAATCGCATTACGCCGGCTAAAATTGCGACTTACGCCCGATATAACAAAGCCCGGTTTAATGCAGACCTGAACTGGTTGTATGTAGGTAAGAGGGACCGGTTTGCACCCAATGAAAAAGGCGTTTATCCAATCGGGGAGGGGCCAATCGACTCATATAATACATTTAATTTATCTTTGGGATACAAAATTACGAAAAACCTGAAAGCTGATTTGGGTATTGAAAATTTGCTTAATACAGTTTATTACCCGGCAATTGCACAGTTTTACGGAACAGCCATTGATTACCGGAGAGGAAACGGGCGCAGATTTAACCTTACGGTAGGATATCGCTTTTAGCAAATATGAAATTCAAAAAAGTGGTCAGCTTTTTACACCTTTGGCTCGGACTTGTGTCCGGGCTTTTTGTGTTTTTGATCGCGGTCAGCGGCTGCCTTTATGTGTTTGCCGACGAGCTTAAACCGATCGTTTACCGAGAGCGCCTTTTTGTAACCCCGGAAAATAGGGAAAAACTCCCTTTGACCCAGCTGCTCAGCATTGCTCAACAGACACTAGGGAAGGACAAAATTATCACAAGGGTTGAGATGGGCAATTCCCCGGACCGTTCCGTGACTTTCAGGTCGCAAAAAAATAACCCCGATGGATTGACCCACTGGGACTATTTCGAATATTATTATCGCGTTTATATCAATCCATACTCCGGGAAGGTGATCTATGTGGAAGATTCAGAAAATGAGTTTTTTCAACTTGTACTTGCGTTGCACATGCGAATGCTGTTTGGAGAGAAAGTAGGACATTATGTTGTCGGTTATTCCGTGCTCAGCTTTGTGATTGTGTTGCTCTCCGGCTTTTTTCTCTGGTTTCCCAGGAAATGGACAGCTAAAAGCATTAAGAATGCTTTTAGCATTAAATGGAGCGCAAAATGGAAAAGGCTAAACTATGACTTGCATCAGATACTTGGGCTTTATGCATTTTTGATCCTGTTACTAACCTCCCTGACAGGCCTCGTCTGGGCATTTGACTGGATGCAGGATTCCGTACGTTTCGTTGCGAACGGCGGCAAAAATATAGAAAAGCCAGCGCTTTTGGTTTCAGACACATTGCAGCCGCGAGCTGCTTCAGGGTTGGATAAGGCATTCACAACAACTGCCGCGCGCTATCCTGATGCGTATGCATACCTGCTACTATTACCTGCCAAAGCTACGTCGACAACCAATATATTGGTTTATAAGAAAGACTGGAACCGCTTTGACCGCCAGCTGATCGTATACGACCGGTATTCCGGAAAAATGCTTTCCAGTACTTCCTTTCAAAACCTGAGTAATGGTGACAAGGCTTATCAGCTCAATTTTGATTTACATACGGGCGCGTACATGGGTTTGTTTGGTAAAATTCTCTCATTCTTTGCGGCCCTGGCATGCTCCACATTACCCGTCACCGGTTTTTACATTTGGTGGGGCAGAAGGAAAAAGGAGTCATCAGTCCGACGCCGGGAAGTCCGCGCTAAATTCGTTTAATATAAATTTTCCGGGAAATCATCGTCCGCACTTTTGGTGGTTTTGCTAATGTGCGGTCCTACGGTAAGCCAATGATCCCGGATTTCGGGGAACTGAGCAAAGGCCCTTGTAAAATGGCCATGATCCCTCTGTTTCGTATATTTTGTTGAAGACAGCAAATTGTGCGTGAAGTCTATGGGGAAACAATTACAACAGATTCTCTTGCACGGCTTGATATACCGTCCGTACTTCCGGCCGGAATCCGAGGCTTCGAGCTAACGAGCTATCGACCTGCAAGTACCAGGGATTATTCAAGGGTAGCGCGGATGAATCCATTGTTACGCCCACCAGTCGCAGCAGTTCGTAAACCGACAGTGGTGCTTCGTCTGAATTCATGGCGCTCAATCTCAAACTCATTTGTATCGATGCCCTGATGGCTTGTACCTTCCAGCGTGAAATGTAGAAAATAATAGGAAAGCCGGTGCGTGAGTCCATAAGCGCCAACGGCCTCCGGCGGCAAATGACCAAAGTCAGGGGAAACAATCCGGATCGGTAGTTGGCCGTTTTGGCTGAAATCGTCTGGTATTGAATTGATCTGGTTCATAGTCTGCCTGCACAATCTTAGCTTGGAATGGATGCCGCTCGATGAAGAATAAAGGTAACAATATTCGATTTGCCTTTTGTGTGACTTTTTTTGTGGGTTGACTTCGCAACACTACATTTGTCAACTTTTTAGATATGAATAAGCTTCCAAAGAAATATCGAAATACGTTACAAGCCATCGGAACCTATCAATTACTTGGTGGCGGAATCGGATTTATTTCTTTGATAGTTGCAATGGCGACGAGCGATGGGTTCTCTCAACCTCACTTAATTACTCTTTCAATTGGCTTGGTGCTTTTTGTTTTTACTTCGATATGCGGAGCTCAACTACTATTTTTTAAACTCCAATCTTCTACTCACTAAAATCAATCAGTGGTTGCAAGTGTTTGGAATTTGGGCGGGCCCATTTGCCTTCAAATATGCAGGTGGAATAAATTTGTCATTCAGAATTTTTTTCGATGATACGACAGTCAAAGTAATGACAGAGGTTACTTCAATCACCTTTTCCTATTTTGGTGAGCATGTAGGTTTTTCGGTAGATTTTACCGCTCTATTCGTCTTGCATACAGTGACAAAATTATCGGACGGAATCAAGGAATATAAACTTCTTCGAGACTACTCTGACTAACTAGCTGATTTGGGAAAATGAATTGAGTGCAGCATGCCATACAGACATTTTCAGTCATCCGAAATATTTGCAGATTGACTTGTCCCTTACGCCTTGGGGAGATTGTGCATTAGAATATTTATAAATCTCCCGCCAGCGACTCCGGAGCGTTTAGGCGGGCCAGATTAGATTGTGACACAATCTGACATCTGGCCGATTGCGATTAAAAGGCAATCCAAAGTAGGATTATCGATCGTCTAAGATTTGAGGAGTAAAGAAAAAGTTATAATTTGCTGGCAACCAACCGATGCTTACACTTCGGGAATAAATACAATCAAAAGGCAAATTGAGCTACTTTCGAATACCTATATAAGGTGAATAATACACACAGAAATGATTGACAGGCGATATCGAAAAGAAAAGCTTCTCGCATGGGAGCGAGAAAGTTTGGTAGGAAAATGGTCCTGGGTCTCTCTGGCTAGAAAATCAACTTGGTTCGGCCTTGTACTAATCGTACTAATACTTTCTATTTTCGGTTTAATTGTCCCATTTATCCCTCCAAGGTACGGTAGCCAACACTGGTCCTTTCCTACAAACATTTCCGACTACCAAAATGAGCTAACTACCTACCTAAAATTGGTTCCGGTATTTGTTTTTAGCGTAGCTGTATACATGAATCTTCGGAATGCACTTGACCTTTACCTAAATACAAAGCTGGTCGCAAATTTTGAAGTCCGGGGTGTTGAAGATCTTGGTGCTGTGAAGCTCATTATTATGACGGGCTTCCGTTTTTTTGTAATACGTTCGAAAGAGCCATATTTTGAATCGGTTGCTAAGGGGCAGATAATTAAAATTAAAAGAACAGGGACATCAAGACTTATCGATTACCACGTTCGCGATAAGGCAATGTTTCAAGACGAACAAAGTAAATCAGCAGTAAACTCAACCCTTAGATATTAGTTCTTTTCACCTCTCTCGCGATCCCCTCTCACAAATAGGAGGGGTCGTGAAGAGAAGGTGCAGCGCTAAACTTCCGTGCCAGAACGTTTGGAAAGCCGCCCTTTCAAAGCTCGCATATCTTCGCTCACCTTCGTGTCCAGGATCTTCGCATAGATCTGCGGAGTACGAATGTTAGTATGCCCAAGCATTTTCGAAACACTTTCAATCGGCACCACATTCTGCAAAGTTATAGTCGTGGCTAACGATTACCGATGCCGATGGAAAAAGGCCTATTATACTACCCCGAGGCACAATTATACCCGCTTATTTTCAGTGAGGGGGGACGTGCTATGTTTTATCGTTGCGCAATGACCGCATTCACTTTATAAGCATTTCTTATTTTTTCTCCCTCTATATGATACACGAACCGCTTTTTATCAATTGATAAAATTACTTGCACAGTGTCACCTAAAATAGATGAAATGTCAATGTGCCTTCTGTAATGATCATGGCTTGTAAATTCCTGATAAACAACCCGGTCCCGGTAGTCGGCTACCTCTATTTTATATCTTAGACTTTCGGGGTTGTCGACAACCACCCGGATTTTTCCTGCGGAATTGATCGAGACATGAATCCGGTAGGAAGTCCTGGAAGTATCATTTTCGGCGCTGTCTAACAATGGGGGCTCCTTCGATTTGGCAGGTTCGGGAGGGAGTACTTCGGTTTTAAGGCGCGCGATCACCAACTTATTTGCAGAAATGTCCGAGAGAAGCTTGTTAAGACGTCGCCGGGTTCGCTTGTTTTGTTTTACCCATTTTTCCGGTACATCTTCTTGGTAGAGTAATTCGTTGCCCTTCCCGAAAAACTGGACTTGTGTATTTCTGGACTTGACATCTGTCAATATCCGCCAGTAGGCGCCCGAAGAATCTGCATCGAGCGCCAGATAACCCTGAGGCGCGGATTGCGCCTGTGCAAATTCCCCAGAATATAGGGATTGCAGGATGAGTAATAGGAGTACCAATTTGCGCATGGCCTAGTGATGAGTTAGTTGAACTTATTCGCATTACACAAGCAATTAATCCAACATTTTCATTGCAAACCTGGATTTTAGACGTACTACGCTGCTACTTTCCTACACCACGGAAAAACAAGGCAATAGCGTAATCCGGAAGATTGGGGCATATATTTCAGTTTTGAAATACGTTTAGGAGGCAAATCGTGTCGTTTGGCGAAAGTCTTGATTTCTAACGCATCAATTCCTTAGTTTTAATCCTTGAAGACTGTAAATATTGCTAATGGTCCGCTTCTCATCCCTCAGGCCGCCCAGGGAGCTTTGGACACAAAGCTTTTTCTGGTTGTGCTTTTTTCTGTTTGAATGGCTCAATACGGGCGCTTATCTGGATAATTTTCAGCAAAGCCTCTGTTTGATCAGCATGCAATTGCCGCTTTTGATCATTGCGGCTTACTGGCATCTGCTCGTCACTATACGCAAATTTTTGCTTCACCGACGCATGGCGGCATTCTGGCTATCGTTGTTGATTGGTATAATTGTTTTCGGCGTGCTGAGGCGTGCTATTAGTTACAATTGGTATTACCCGGTATATTATCCCGAAGCATTAGCCAAACCTTTCTGGTATTTGCCCAAAATCATGGCTGAGGCTATGCAGCTGCACCTGGTAGTAGCACTTTTTGTGGCTGTGGACCTGGTAAGGCATGCGCTTTATCAGCAAAGTTTGAGTGAAACCTATCGCCGGGAAAAGCTCTCAGCTGAATACCGATTGTTACAATCACAGGTACAGCCGCATTTCCTTTTTAATACATTGAATAACCTGACATCTGTTTCCATTCAGCAGCCCGAGAAAATGCCCAACTTGTTGCAGCGTCTGGCAGGGTTATTGAGCTATCAATTGCACGAGAGTCATAAAGATTCCGTACCGCTATCGAAGGAAATAGCTTATCTGAAAGATTATATTTCCCTTGAACAGATCCGTTACGGCGAGCGTCTGGACATTCAGACTAATTTCAATTACCTATCCGGGGCGGGTCAGATAATGGTACCGCCACTGCTTTTGCTGCCATTTGTCGAAAATGCATTCAAGCACGGCGCAGCGCAAACAGAGGGTGAGTGTTGGATACAGATCAACCTCTCACTGAGTGATAAACGGTTGATTTTTTCAGTGGAGAATTCGGTGCAAACCGATACTAAAGTGCCATTCAAATCGGGCCTGGGACTCATAAATCTGAAAAAGCGGCTTGAAATCCTGTTTTCTGACAGCTATGAACTAATGACGATGCCAGAACAAGGGCAGTTTTTAGCAGTTTTAAAATTCAATATCAACTGATGGGAATACGATGTTTTGTACTAGACGATGAGCCACTGGCTACCGACCTGATGCAGGATTACATCAGCCGTTTGCCTGATCTTGAACTGGTTGGCATTTCTAATAGCCCCACGCAAGGCTTGCAAATGTTGCAACAGCTGCAAGCCGACGTCATTTTTCTGGATATACAAATGCCCAGGCTCACCGGTTTCGACTTATTGCGGCCGTTGGGTTACCGCCCCAAAGTCATTTTTACCACCGCATTTCGAGAGTATGCCCTGGATAGTTACGAGTTTGATGTCGTAGACTTTTTAGTCAAACCCATATCCTTTGAGCGCTTTCTTCAATCAGTAGGGAAAATATACCGCTTTTCCCCCAGCAATGCAGCGCAACAGGAACCGGCCCAGGTTACCATTTCCGCCAGGGAGTACCAGTATTTCAAGGTTGACAAGGAAATGGTAAAGATTTTTCTGGATGATATTTTCTGGGTCGAAAGCCTGAAAGATTATGTGAGGCTGCACACCAGATCAGGCGCGCTGGTCTCTTACCTGAGGATCAGCTATCTGGAAGAAAAGCTTCCCCACGACCGGTTTATCCGCATTCACAAGTCCTTCATCATTTCGCTCGACCACATTCAGGCGATCAGTGCGAATTATGTACGTATCGGCAACGAGGAAGTTCCGATTGGGAGAAATTACAAAGCGGGCCTGGACAAGATTCTACAAAACTCACATTAAATAAGTATTCATCGCAACAGAAGCAGCCCGTAAGTAAAGTTACGGGCTGTTTCTGTTTTCATACTTAAATCACCTTTTCCAGTTCGGGTTGGAACGGCTGGTTGTAGAACCTGCGCCCTTTGTTTTTGTATAATGCATTGGCAACCGCTCCAAAGACCGGAGGAAACGGCGGCTCTCCTAATCCGGTCGGATCTTTGTCGTTTTGTACAAAATGCACTTCTATTTTTTTCGGGGATTCGTTGTGGCGGATGAGCCGGTAATTGTTAAAGTTGGTTTGCTGGGCGGCACCATCTTTGTGGGTCAATGCACCGTAAAATGCATTGCCGATGCCATCCACCACAGCGCCCTGCACCATGTTTGTGGCCGCATCCGGGTTTACCACAATCCCGCAATCCATGGCGCTGAAAACACGCTCCACGTACGGCTGACCATCACGGGTTACCATATCGACAATGTGCGCAGCATACGACGCATGACAAAAGTAGGCTGCAACGCCACGGCTGTATTTTTCGCTGCCCGGTTTGCCCCAGCCCGACTTGTCGCGTACCAGTTCCAGCACGCCGGCGTAGCGGTCCGGATCGTAATCATTGTTCTTGCCAACCGGGTTTTCCTTCGCCCTTTTCAGCAGATCTAACCTGAAACGAATGGGGTCTTTACCCATTGCTTCGGCGACTTCGTCCAGAAAAGATTGTTCGGCAGCCGCGTTGAAGTTCGATCTAGGCGCACGGAAAGCGCCGATCGTTATATTGGACGGGATCTGCCAACCTTCCGCCAGATAATTATCAATGGCCCCGGCAGGGAAACGGTTCGGGTGTATCGGGTGCTCGGGGACACCGCCGCCTTTCACATGAAATGCGATCAGGTTTTTGTCAGCATCCAGCGCAGCTCGATATGTTGCGGTATACATGGGCCGGTAAATACCATACGTCATATCGTCCTCCCGGGTATACATCAATTTTACCGGCGCTTTAACCTTTCGCGAGATTAACGCAGCTTCGGAAAGGTAATGGTTATAGGCCCTGCGTCCGAAGCCACCACCCATCCGGGTCATTTGTATTTCGATTTTTTCCGGTGGCAGGTTTAGCAGTTTGCTTAGTGTAGGTTCAACCCATCCAGGCGCTTGCAGTGGCCCTGCCAAAAGTGCTTTTTCATCGGTAACGTGGGCAAAGAAGTTCATCGGCTCCATGCAATTATGGGCAAGGAACGGCGCAGTGTAGGTACGCTCAATTACCTGCGCAGCATTCTTGAAAGCCGCTTCCGGATCGCCGTCTTTACGTAGCTCCTGCGCTGGTTTTTTGGCATACTCAATCATTTGCTCCATTTGAGCTTTCGAACTTTCCAATGCGCCCGGGACCACGACCTCTTTTTTTCCTTCTCTTCCGGTGACAACATCTTTAACATCCCCAGCCGGTTGCCATTGCGCCACCAGCTTTTTGCGGGCGTTCATCACTTCCCAGGTACTTTTGCCCACAACCACCAATAAATCGTTGAACGTTCGCGTATCGAAACCTCCCTGCTCGAAACCGTCTTCATACAACTTCAAGCTAAAAACGTCTTTGATGCCTGGCATTTTTAATGCTTCTGCCGGATCAAACGATTTCAATTTCATCCCAAAAGCCGGCGGGTGCTGGATCATCGCGATCAGCATACCTTCTGTGCGGTAGTCCAGTCCGAATAGCGGCTTGCCGGTAACGACCTTTTGCCCTTCGACATTCTTTTTCGATTTCCTCACAATGGTAAAATCCTTTGGCGATTTCAGCACCAGGTCTTTTGGCACAGGCAATGTCGCTGCTTTCGCTGCCATTGCCCCGTACTTCGCCGTTTTGCCGTTGGGGTGCGAAAGCACACCCGCTTTGGTTGTTACTTCACCAACCGGCACATTCCAGCTTTGGGCTGCTGCTTCGCGAAGCATTTGCCGGGCAGCCGCCCCGGCTTCCCGAAGCGGCTTCCAGTACATTTTAACCGAATTGCTTCCGCCACTAAATTGTGGGCCAAGCTTTATGTTATCATGCGGCCCCATTTCGACCGTCACGTTTTTCCAGTCCACATCCAGTTCCTCAGCCACGATCATAGGAAGTGAGGTCATCACATTCTGGCCGAATTCAGGGTTGGGACAAATGAGTTTGATCTTGTTATCGGCCATGATCTGAATATAGCCATTGAGCTGCGCCCATTGATCCGGGAGGTTCAGTGCCTCAGCCTTATCAGCCGATTTGAAGCTGGACAGAAAGCTCACGGTGAGCATCATGCCGCCACTCGAGATAAGGGAAGCTTTCAGGAACGAGCGACGGTCTAAGCCAGTTGTATCATTGTTCATAGTAATGTCTTTTTTGCAGGTTCAGGAAGTGGGTTACTTTCTCGCCGCCGATTTAACAGCTTCTTTAATACGCACATAAGTGCCGCAGCGGCAGATATTGCCACTCATTTGGGCTTCAATTTCCTCGTCCGTCGGATTCGGGTTGCGTTTCAGCAATGCGGCGGCGGTCATGATCTGTCCTGCCTGGCAGTAGCCGCATTGGGCTACGTCGTGGTCCAGCCAGGCCTTCTGTACAGGATGGTCGGCTTTTTCGGATAACCCTTCGATAGTCGTAACCGAAGCCTTTCCGACCGCTGATACGGGAAGCTGGCAGGAGCGGACAGCGTTGCCTTCCAGATGGATCGTACATGCGCCGCATTGCGCAATGCCGCAGCCGTATTTAGTGCCGGGAAGGTCCAGATGGTCGCGCAAGACCCAGAGCATCGGAGTGGCCGGATCCACATCGACCGCCCTGGTTTTTCCATTGATTTTCAGATTGAATGTCGCCACAGTGAATGATGTTATCTATGTTTTTGAAAGTTTTTTCGATGTAAAAATTAATGGGTTGCGAGGGGCCTGTTTTTGCTACCATTTTTACCGATTAGTTACCAGCCAACCAAGGACGATTCATGAAGATACAGGGAAGTGCCGCCAAATGAAATAGCGGTATCCGGCTATTCGCCCAACGACATCGTCGGCGCGTCAAACGACCGCCATGCACGACGAAAATTTTGGCTTGGTGGGATTCTGGTTTAAATGTTAATTCAGCGCCTGGTATTCGTCTGGCGTACAGCCGACACGCTGCTTAAAAAGTCGGGTGAAGTGTTGCGGGTACTTGAATCCTAAATCGTAAGCCACCTGAGACACAGATTTTTCTAAATCAAAAAAATGATCACGGGTGATAAACTGCCGGTCATAAAAGCGCGTGCAGTAATCCAACAGCAGCTCGATATTAGCCGAAATTAGCTTGCGACTATGTTTGCCGATAGACTGGTCCAATTCGTGCTGGATCTTACTAAAAAGATCGAGAATGATCTGTCTCTCTTTTTCGGAAATGTGTAAGGCCTCATTCACATTGTAAGAAAATAACGAGTAATCGTGAATGTGCCTGCCGGAAAATGATGTGATCAAAACCTGCGAAGAGCTCGGCATTGGATTTGTACCTTATAGTCCTTTAAGCCGCAGTTTTCTTTCCGGATACATTACAGAACATACCAAATATAACCCGGCCAACGACAACCGTCCATCGCTGCCGCGTTATCAGCCTGATGCGATCAAGGCCAACTGGGTAATGATCGACACGCTCACAACTTTTGGCAATCAACGTGGACTTTCCGCTGCACAGGTCGCATTGGCGTGGCTGTTGGCGCAGAAACCCTGGATTGTGCCCATTCCCGGAACAACCAAGCTCGCGCAGTTACAAGAAAACCTTTGGGCGATTGACTACCAGTTTACACCTGACGAGCTCGGTCAATTAACAACGGATTTCAACAAGATCAAGATCGTCGGCGAACGTTACAGCGGCCAGTCGGCTAAGCAGGTCAACAAGTAGAAATATAATTTTGCGAATTCAAGTTTACTTTGTAAACATGTTAATTTCAAGCAGATTCCGGAACCGGCATTTTAGGACTTGGCCCATATTTGTTCCTGCCCGGATGGCCCGGAGCAAATATCGTCGTTGTCATTCTTTAAAGCGGGTGAAAACAAAATCTGTTTTTGCTTTGTTTTGATGACAGCTTTTAAAGCAATTCAGCTGGCGTAGCCCTGAAATCCGGCCCTCTGTTTTCGAGTTGCCGCTAAATTCCTCAAATCCCCATCCGCCTGTTTCTTTAAACAATGCGCCGTCTTTGTACATCACGTCTATGAATTTTCTTTTTCCCGGTCGAATATAATTACCGGAAGTATCGGCCTCCTGTTTGTCAAACACAAGAATGGACCCGTCGGGAAAAATTCCGGATTTGTAGCCTTCCATGGCTCTATCGTTTGCGTAGATATGCTGGAAGCCGTCCGATTTACCCTGCGGAACTTTGTTGAACCCGGTTATGGACGATTCGATATGGGTCCATCGCTGGTAACCTTCCGGAAAAGGGACCTGAAATGTTGGGATTTCGAGCGCTCCCACACTTGTAAATGCAACAGCAATAAACGTCAGGCAAACAGCTGTTCCTCTTGTGAGAAAGCGCTTGATTATAGATTTTAAGATCGTGAGTTTCATTAATGTGAATAGTTGAGTGTTTATCATTTGTTACGATACATTTCCTAAATGTAACTGAGCCATTTTTTCTCTCTGTGCTGTTCCTTATAGCGTCCGTACCTTCTGCAAAGCGGGTACATGAGCAGCACAATGCAAGCCCAAACGATATACACGCCCCATAGTTCAATGCCGCTCCCTGTTTTCGGCCTGCCGAAATTGGAACCGAATACCATATCTGAACTCTTGAAGCCCTGAAGGAAAACCATCAGGAAAACCAGCGGGTGAATGATATACCAATGGACCAGGAAATAAAACAGGGGTACTTTTCCGTACGCACACACGAAATCTGTCCCTTTGTTTCCGACTCCTTGAACCACGGAGAGTATGACCAGCATGATTCCCAGAAAAAGCAGGCAAAACAGCAGGGAAGGGGGGTATTTGGTAACGTTAAAAAAGGAAAGGATAGTCAGTATAGCATTTTTTTGAACCGCCCATTTGACGGGATCACCATAGATATTGATAGACCTGAGAATGACAAACGATCCTATGGCTATTAGTCCCGATTTTAAAAAGACAGCGCGTTGCTTGTCCTCCGCAAGCGTAAAGTAATGGCCGGCACCGAAACCAACCAGCATGATACCCAACCATGGAATGGGCGGGTATCCCACAAAAAACAATTTACCTTCACCATAAGGAAACACGGCGGGTGCCCAGAGTGCCGACAGTATTTTTATCGGCAATGAAGTGTTGTCAGCACCGGGAGCAAATGAGAACAGATTGTGGAAAACCAGAATGGTAATGCCGGCCAATCCCACGACCCTGGGAGGCAGGGTCAGAAGCATACTAAGAATGGTAAAGCTGAAACCGATGGCTGCTATCACCTCAAAAATTAGGAAACTCAATTTCAAATCGAACCAAATGCCGAAATTGACCACTGTGAATTCGAGCACAATAAGCCATAGCCCACGGGTAAACAGGAAATTTCTCGAAGCAGGAAGGTCTTCTTTACTTTTCATCGACAAAAAAGCTGCGGCGCCGGAAAGAAACACAAAGGTAGGAGCGCACAAATAGGTGACCCACCTGGTAAAAAACAGCGTTGCGGTAGTCGTATTCAGATCGGTTGGCGACTGTGTAAGTGAGGTGACGTGTAGCAAATCCCGTACATGGTCCAATGCCATGATGATCATCACCAGGCCGCGCATGAAATCAATGCTTTTATTCCTTTTCATTCTTCTGATCAGATCATGATGTGAATTTGTTCCTGACTCCCCAGTTTTCGACATCTTCCACCCATTGCTGCTTTTTCACGTTGCCTGGATTCTTATTTGCCCCGGACAAATGTAGATACTCGGACGCACCTGAATTTCTTTCCTCTGTACACAGCTCAAATAGTCGGTATCCGGCGTTGATCGAAGAATCAGGTCGTTGACCGAACTTCCGGTGTCCGGGGATATTAACGGCGAACATCGGAAGTTCAAAAAGTTTATCTTGCCCTAAAAACGGAATAATGAAATCCACTAATGATATAGCGTTCAATGCCGTATTCTGGCTACTGTATTTTTTATACCAGTGGCTAGGATTAGCGTCGCTTTACGGGGATTATGATGGCTATTTGATCAATGCGTGCATGGCGTTGCCCGTGTCGCTGGTCTTTTCGATCGTTGCTGTTCATGTTTTTTTTCGACAGTATTACCAAAGGGACCGGAAAGCCACCTTTTATGTCGGGGTGATTTTAGTCTCCTGCTTGTTGCTCTTGATCAGGCGGTACGTCAATTACTACATTATGTACCCGCGTTATTTCCCCCAGGCGTTGCATATGCCTTTTTTTTCGTGGGGAAAATTGTTGGTTGAATTTGTGAACCTGTATGCGATAACCGGTTTGTACGCCCTCCATTATTTCATTGGTTTCTGGTATGAGGAAAGGCGAAGGGTGCAGGAATTATTACAGCAGACAACCCTTGCCGAACTGGATCTCCTTAAATCGCAGGTGCAGCCGCACTTTGTTTTCAATACGCTGAATAATATTTATGCAACAGCGTTGAAATCCAGTCCTGAAACAGCTACTTTGATAGCACATCTTTCCGGTTTCCTTGATTACAATTTGTACGACACGTCCAGGGATACAGTAGCGCTGACAGCCGAGATTGATTATATCAAGCATTATGTTGAACTTCAGAAAAACAGGTACGGGCCCAGAGTAGATGTTTCTGTAAATCTTTTTGACCAGATAAATGACCTTCAGATAGTACCGCTGCTACTATTACCCCTGGTCGAGAACTGCTTTAAGCACGGAGTCGGTGATTCTGTTGAAAAAAGTTGGGTCAGGATCGATATATCGCGAACAGCTGAAGAGTTCTCGGTTATCATTGAAAATAGCCGGGATGACGTCGCACAACAGGCGACACTCCACACAGGAGGCTTAGGCTTGGCCAACGTCCGAAAAAGACTTCGGCTGCTCTATCCGGATAGACATGAGCTGAAAACGATGGAAGGGGCAAATTCCTATCTTGTCATATTGAAAATCCAAATCGGAAATAATGATCAGATGTTTGATAGTTGATGACGAAGAGCCGGCAAGAGAACTAATCAAAATGCATCTGTCGGGCCTGGAAGGTTTTGAGCTCGTCGCTTCATTGGATAATGCCCTGGATGCGTTTACTTTTCTGCAAAAATATCCAGTCGACCTCG
The DNA here is from genome assembly GCF_023667495.1 of Dyadobacter sp. MSC1_007. Classification (GTDB taxonomy): domain Bacteria; phylum Bacteroidota; class Bacteroidia; order Cytophagales; family Spirosomataceae; genus Dyadobacter. The sequence continues at coordinate 26,092 of NZ_JAMOZL010000011.1, read as the reverse complement.
TTTTTCTGGATATACGGATGCCTAAAATATCAGGCCTAGAACTATTGAGGTCGTTGAAGTCCACTCCAAAAATCATCCTTACGACCGCTTACCGTGAATACGCTGCGGACGCATTCGAAATGGAAGTTTTCGACTATCTGGTCAAGCCGCTTACCCGGGAGCGTTTTATGAAAGCGATCGCTAAATTTATGCATTACCGCAACAGCCAGGCCGCTACAAACGAGACCTGGAAAAGCGTGGACGACGCCTATATGTTTTTCAAAGTAGGCAGGGAGCAAGTCAAAATTTTTTTGAGGGATATCCTTTACATTGAAGGACTGGCCGATTACATCAAAGTACATACAAAAGATAAATTCTATATAGCGTCTGAAAAGCTAGGCTACTTGGAAGAGAAGCTGCCGCTGAATTTGTTTGCAAGAATTCACAAATCATTTATTATTTCGCTGGATAAAATTTCAAGCTATAATGCTGATCAAGTGGTCCTGGCTGACAAAGCACTTCCTTTGGGGAGACTTTTCAAAGCCGGTTTCTTAAAAGCGGTCCAGACAAAAATAAAGGATTAAATACTGGTTTTGTTTTTCCATGTCCCGTTGTATTCGTCAAGTTGGATGTTTGAGTTTCCGCTAGTGAAGTGTCTTCCCTTACTACAAAATGCTATATGATACTTCATTTTTTGTTTAGGACGCTTAGGATTACGTTTTTGATAAAAACCTGAACAATCTTCATGAAGGCTAATGGGACAGTTCAGTCTAAACGAGTTTCGAGTGAGGCCGCCCTGCAGGGCCAGATCCAAATGAGCGCGCAGCGGTAGTTGGGTGATACAATTTTATTTCGAGACGCTTTCAATAGCATATTATTGGCCTACCAGCGCCTTCATACGCTCGTTGTGGTCAGCGATCACGTCCATTAGTAAGCGCCGCCGCTGCTTAGGACCTATGCCCAGAAATTTGTTTTTGATCGTTTCCGCCGTGATCAATGCATCGTCACGCACCAGCGCGGCGTGTGCGTCCAGTAATTGCTGTTCTAAGTTGCCAAGATAGGCATTTACCGACTTCACGGCTTCCTTCGCACCGGTAACCCTTCCAGCGATCGCATTCCACCTGCCAGGCTCGCATTCTCGCCCGGTTGTGAATTCTGCTCTTTTTTCTTTCAACCGTAATACGCAAGTAAATAGGCACTGGCCCTTTTTGATAATTCTTCGGCTTCTTCAAATAGAAAAGCAGACTGATCTTTGTTTTCATACCTTTTTCAGGTTAAAAGTTGAACAAAAGTAGCCTTGCAAGCCGTTTCAGCACAAGATGTTTACGGCGTAAACAGGTTGTTAAACAATGAGTTACAGCAATTCTGGTGAGTAAAATTTGCAGATTGTTGAACTCACCGAATTACTCAGGATCAAGCAGAATTTCTGGGGGGACATTAAGCATAAACTTTTGTGAGCCTGAATAGGAAGAACGGAATATCCCTCACACCCCTGGATGATGACCTGAATGCCTTGATCTTGGCATTAAAGGACTCAGCCGAAGCGTTCGTACTTCTGTTGTTGAAAAAGTTGAGAATGTCCAGATAATGCGTCTGGATCGACCTGGCGACGGTTTTGAAGGAATCCAGGCCGCAATCTTCCACTGCATTATACCACAGCGCCAGCCTTTTAAATGCCTGCTCTTTGGATTTACAAACCCGAAAAACAGTTCCTAGACCTGTTGCCAGCCTGTAAGCCTGCTCGATAAGCGGGTAACGCTCGAAAAGCAGCCTGGAACGCTGAACCTGCGAGGCGGTCCACTTATCATGGTGCTTGAAAAGCAAGTACCTGCTCCTGACAAGCAGCTGTTTGAGCGTATCGCCATTGGCAAGAATCTCAGGCTGGTAAACCACGCCGGATTGCCTGGCAGCTTCAATAGCCTGATTTTCTTGATCCAAAGCCTGCCAACGATGTTGTATCCTGATTTCCTGGACGGCGTCGTATGCTAATTTCTGGACATGGAATCGATCAATGACTTTTGCTGCCTTTGGAAAACAACGGCTTACGATTATCCCCATGTTAGCGGCCATATCCAGTGTGACTTCCCGTACTTTGCCACGGATGCGCTTTGGGATTTTTCTCAAAACCTCGATGACCGAACTGGCTTGCGTACCTTTCACCATAGCCACTAATGAGCCTTTGCGGCCCTTGGCTGCCTTATTAGTCACAATTGTATAAAGCTCACCATTCGAGAGTGACGTCTCATCAATGCTTAGATAGGCGCCTGTGTTTTCTGGGTACAAAAGCCATTCAGCAGCATGCTCGCGCTGGTCCCAGTCTTTGTAATCGCTGATATGGTCCTTATACTGTTGCTGCAATTGCTTGCCATCCAAATGGAAGTATTTGCCCAGTTGAGAGCAACTAATAGGATTGGTATCAATACAAATCTTTTAAAAAATCAGCGAACTCTTTGGTCATCCGAGTTCCCTGTTGCACTACATTCCAGTCTCTGCTAATGATCTCGCCAGTGTCTTTAACTTCCCAGCGCCGACGCTTGATACAGAGCGTAACCTTTTGATTACGAATCGGAAAGTCCTGAATGTAAATCTCAGGTAGAAAACCCTTAGACTCTAATTTTTGATCCTTGAACTCGGAAGGAGGAAGATTTTTCTCTTCCAGGTAGATGTGCAGGCCAGTGAGGCCTTCAACGATTTTGGAAAGCTCGAAATAATCGAGAATACCCTCAGGTAACAGGAAGCGGACAGGGCTAAATAAGACTCTTGCAATGCATTCAATATTGATTCATTGCAAAACAACTACTTTTTTCTCCGCCCCCCAAGTTTTCAGACTGATCCATTACTCACTAAAAATTTGTGGAAAATTGAATATTTGGCATAATCCGCAAAAGAAAAAAGCCTGCAATCTGTTGATTTGCAGGCTTTTGATGCTTTTTGTTATTTCTTCAAGTGATCCCGCTGGGAACAATTTGAATGTTGAAAACGCTTGTATATCAACTAGTTGAAATTCCTTTCAAAATCGGTAACCGAAATGGTAACCGATTCCTTTAGCTTGTTTTGATGCGTTTTGGCATCGAATTGTCCTTCAAAGATACAGAAAACAGTTTAAATTGTAATTTACTAGTTTGATTGGCCGAGGCATTAAGGGAGACGGCCTCCTTTAAGAGTGCTCATAAAAATCAAAACAGAAGTTGATGAAACAATAGCGGATAATGAAAAGTTAGCCCGCAATAAATAACCGCGGATTGGCATGGCAGAATTTCGGTTGTGCGGTGACAACTACGAAAAAAGGCCTTACAAAGGTACGCAGATTGGCGAATTCGGCAGAATCACCCTTTTAAATCCCATTTTAACGCTTAGAGAGTTCGAAGCATTAAAATCAGAATTAGTGGCGAGCTTGGGGTTGACATGTATTGTAGAAGATCATTAGGAAAGTATCACACCATTCATGCTCAGCTAATGAATGGTGTCCTTAACATACCTCGCTACTTAATATGGTGCTATAATCGTGCCTCTTGTTGTGGTGTACGAGTCGTGAGTCCCTGAACTTGGACTGATATCAGTATACTATGTCGGGCAACCTCAATCTGAATGTCGGAGACGCCTGTTACCCTTTAAGTTGCGCGTTATTGCGAGGTCAGCCGAAGATGGCCTTAACAAGCTCCGTGTCCATGTACTCGCGTACTTCCGTAATCTTTCCATCTTTCAAACGTAGTACAATGCCGTAGAGGTTGTTGTAGTCGAAACCATCCTTGGTTCGTGATTCGCCCTCCGCCTCAACGAAAACCTGATCGCCCTCTGCAATCGCGTTGGTAACCGTGATCTTTATGGGGCCGTCGAGGCGATTGAGCAAGACAGGCACGTAGTTGTCCAGAATGTCCTTCTTGCCGCGGTAAGTTCCCGTGAACAGGTGATTGCCAAAATAGGTGAGCGTGATGTCATCGGCCATGCTGTCGAAGTAGCCGGCGACATTTCCTGCCTTCAGCGAGGCATAGGCCTGCAACACGATTTGTTTGTTTCATTCAGTTGAATTACCCGAAATGTCATTCTTTGATTGTGTCATGAGTTCTGATTTTTAAATTTATAATTGTTCAACAAAACTACTTTCTTGTAGTGTCGCTGAGCGATGACAAATGATAAAAAAGAGCGTTGATAAATATCAACGGTTCTGTATATTCGTTCATCACTGATGGTACGGCAACTTGGCGTATATATGCCACCCTTGGTAAGTGCTGGATGTAGACTTAGGAAGGGCGGCTACTGGCAGCAACATCACGAATGACAATGCAGCTCAACCTTGAATTTTCACCTTATGCATGACTCACTGATTTCATATGTCAATAGGTACTCCGGCATGCCCTTGAATAACCAGGAAGAGGACCTTGTCCGAAAGATTTTTTCCGCCAGGAGACTTAGAAAGCGCCAGTATTTCCTCCAGCAGGGCGATGTCTGCAAACATTTTTGTTTTATTGTCAGCGGAGCAATGAGGCAGTACAGCGTTGATAAGAAGGGAATCGAGCATGTCGTACAACTGGGCATCGAGAACTGGTGGATGGGCGACAGGGAAAGCATTGTCATGCTGACGCCATCAAAATACAACATTGATGCCTGGGAAAATTGCGAACTGCTTACCATTAGCCATGCAGATACCATCTGCTTACTGGACCAAATTCCTTCAGTAAGGAAGATGCTCCAAATAATGGAAGAGAAAAATTCGATCGCCAACCAGAAGCGCTTGAATTCCACGATCAGCCTTGCCGCGGACGCCCGTTACGCAGACTTTGTAAGGGAGTATCCCGATTTCTTGCAGCGATTTCCGCTACGTATCATTGCATCCTATCTTGGAATTACCAAGGAAACATTGAGCAGGGTCCGTAAAAATTAGTGGCACCATATCAGAACGCTATGGGCTCAACGAGATTAAAAAATTCCTTCATTCCGGAGATACATCAATGGTTTGGCGGCTGGACCGACTGGTCCGTTCACTAAAAGACCTGATTGATTGGGTGACCTATTTGGAAAATAAGGGGGTAGCATTGCGCAGCCTGCCCGGATCCATTGATACATCTCCTTTAACAGGCAAATTGCTATTTCGTCTTTTCGGAGCTTTGTCGGAGTTCGAACGTAACCTGATCAAGGAGCGCACAATGACCGGTTTGTCAGCCGCCCGAGCTCGTGCTCGTTTAGGTGGACGGCCAAAAGTACTCAATGCAGATAAGCAACAACTAGCCGTTCAGCTTTATGAGGCTAAAAAATCCCCGGTAAAAAATTTGTGAAATGCTTGAAATCTGCAAACCCACTCTTTATGCATACATATAGGGAAGTGCGAAAAAAGAATTGTCCGATTAGGGTTAATTGATGCTCCGTGTCCGGCAAAACGTTGAGATCGAATGGGGTAGATTCCGATTGCACAAAATATTCGCAAGAAAGTAGCTTAAGAGGATACATGCGTGCCTGTTAACGCTAAAGTTAACTTACCTCAAGGTCTAGATGTTTTAATCGAAATAAAGCAAAGTTTCATTCGAAAATGCTTTTAAAGCAAAAAGGCGGCCCTAGCTTATTCTGAGACGGCCTCCTCATATTTGGTAAAAATAAGAGCATTGATTTCCTCCAGGTTTTAGGCTTGAACGCAATAGTCGTCTTTTATAAGGGTATTTTCTTTTTTAGATAATGCGAGGAATTAGGAATTTATGCTCCTTCTTCTCGCAGATTGCTCCTATATCTGTTTAATTTCTAAAGAACTGCAAACATTGAAATATATCATATCTGAGAGGCGTTTGGTAGTTTAACCTGACATCTTCCTTATTTCAGAAGTCAAATTCTCTTCAATCCTTTTAATGCAACTAAAACCTCCTGAGGGTCGACGCGCTTTTTGTAATCCCCGCCTTCACTTTTTGCAAATACTACTTTTCGATTTTGATCTATAATAAATACCGCTGGAACAGGCACTTCCCCACTTTCAGACTGATTGATCTCAGCCAGGTCGATCCCTAGTTCTTTCAGCCGTTCGGCAGATTTTCCTTCGTATTTCAAAATTCCTGTGAACCTTCTTGCCACACCGTTACCTACATCACTTAGCACCTCGTATTTCAGATCCGTTTTTTCTTCCTCCGATAAATTCCGGTCGGGTATTTCCGGAGAAACAGCAATAATCCGGGCATTATACTCTTCGAATAGCGGGATCATGTTTTGATATTGCCTGAGCTGCAAATTACAAAAAGGACACCAGCCACCCCGGTAAAAAATGAGTATGACCCTTTTGCTATCCAGCGTATTATAGAGGTTTACGTTTTCTCCATATAAATTGGGCATATTGAAATCGGGCGCTTTGTCGCCTTCATTTAGCTTTAATTCGGATCCGTATTTATTGCCAAACCGGTAGCTGTCTATAAGTAGCGGAATTAGTTTGAACAGGTTGTAGGTTAGTATCTTCCCGTTCTTTCTCGGTATGAGTTCAAATATATTTTTCATTATTATTTCTGGTTTATACTTGCGCCAATCCACCATCAACTGACAATTCGATGCCGGTGATAAAGCTTGACGCATCGGAGGCCAGAAACAATGCAGCTGACGCAATTTCTTCGGGCAGGCCTTTTCTACCCATAGGCACCATGGAGATCAGAAAATCCTGTGCTTCCTGTGGTCCGGAGTTGAAGAACTCCGAGTCAACTGGTCCCGGGTTGATTACGTTTACCCGGATGTTTCTGTCTTTTAATTCGCTTGTCCACGTTCTGGCCAACGACCTTAGGGTGGCTTTGCTGGCTCCATACAGGCTCAGACCTGCAAAGCCTTTTACGGCCGCAATGGAACCTGTCATGATAATGGATCCGCCATTACTGAAAAGCGGCAGTGCGTTTTGCACGGCAAAAACGACCCCTTTTACATTCAGATTAAATAGCTTGTCAAAATGCTCTTCTGTAATCATCCCTAACGGACCAAAATCTCCTGCCGCCGCATTGGTGTAGAGGATATCAATTTTGCCTTTCTCTTTCTTAACGGTTTCAAATAAACGGTCAAGGTCTGCGAGGTTAGCGGCATCCCCTTGTATGCCTTTTGCATTGACGCCAATGGCTTTTACTGCATGGTCCAGTTTATCCTGGTTACGTCCCGTGATGTATACGTAAGCGCCTTCGCTCGCAAATCGTTTTGCTGTTGCCAATGCCATTCCTGAGGTGGCACCTGTAATGACAGCCACTTTATTTTCTAAACTTTTCATTTGTCTTGCTTTTTTTACAAGGCAAAGTTCTGTTTAGATCGCTCCATTTTATAAGATGATCGGGACGACGTCTGGTAAAATCAGGACATGGATAAACGATAGGCTTGTGGTGTCTGCCCGGTTGCCTTCTTGAAAAGTTTGGTAAAATAAGACGGATCCTGGTAGCCCAGACTCCAGGCTATTTCCGAAATGTTCATTTCTGTGAAACAAAGCAGGCGCCTTGCTTCCAGAACAGAACGGCCCAGGATGATATCGGCTGCGGTTTTAGTGGTTGCTTCTTTCAACAGCCTGTTCAGGTGCCTGTCGCTCATATGCAGCCGTTCGCTATAAAATGCAGGGGTTTTATTTTCTTTAAAATGAAGTTCCAGCAAGTGTTTGAACTTTTTGTAAACCTCAATATGCCGGGCCGAATTTGCCTGGATGATGGAGTTGTCAATTGTTTGCTGAATGGACAATAAAACTGCTGAAAGTAAAGATTTGACCATGGCCAGGTTGGGCAGCCTTTTCTCCATTTCCCGGAACAGGATAGCATTGATGCTTAAAACAGTTTCGAGTTCTTCATCAGGCAGAGAAAGGCGTGGGTTGGAGAAAACATTATCGAGAAAGGTAAGTTCTGAAATTGCTGCTTGGTGCTTTATCTGTTGCAGCAGCTCTGGTGAGAATAAAATAGCGCCGCCTTCAACTTGATGAGCTTCTTGACCAAATTCATTCTCATGTACCTGCCCGGGACAAGCGACAAAAATATCTCCTTTGCTTAAAGTGAATGTCTTTCCGTCCAGCTTTTGGAGCAACTGTCCGCTTTCTAACCAGGAGAGGGTATAGAAGTCGTGTTGATGATATTGTTGGACATGGGAGTTTGCATCATCATTAATTAGACGAAATATATCTTGACTATCGAGTATCACGAAATCCTTTTTTTCAAAAGGTCTTCCAAAAAGCTGGCCTAAGGGATATTTTTTAATTTCTTCCATTTGTATCATACTAATGCTCCATTTCTGTGGCCATCTCCCTAAAAGTTTTGGGCGTCAATCCTATCCAAATTTTAAAGGAAGGGATAAAATACGAAGTGTCTTCCAATCCAAGGCAATAGCCAATTTCAAAAATATTCCAGTTTGTGTATTTCAACAAGTGTAGGCTTACCCGAAATTAAGACTTTAAAGGTCTAAACACCACAAGAGCCAGTTTATCAGCGTACGCGGAGACGGTGACATATTAGAGACGCGGTAAGGACATAGTGCAGGGTGCTAAGTTAACTTATTTTGACGAACTGCTCGGGGCTAAATAAAGCGAATTGGATTCTAAGAAGCTATTGTAAGAATGACCTGAGATCCGATAATATCTAGTGCTATAAAGTTACAGCAAGCTATTCGGCCACTTTCACCCGGTGATTTTGCCCCCAGTTGATCATTTCATCGACAACTGGTTTAAGGCTTTTACAATATGAAGAAACAGTGTACTCAACAGTTATTGGGTAAGTGTCGTAAACTTTTCTCATCACAAGTTTATTGGTTTTCAATTCTTTCAATTCCTTTGATAATATCTTGGGCGTAATGTCGGGCACAGCGCGCTGGATTTCCCTAAATCTGGAATGGCCAAAAGAGATTGCTATCATAATTGGTAATTTCCATTTTCCAGCAATTACATAGAGCGTATCCTGAACGTACTTGATCTTTTGTTGGGTCGTCAATTCATCGGTATGCATAGTTGGTATCCTTTGGGAAACTGGTATCGGAAAGAAATCACCACAAAGATAGCTTTACAGAAAAATCATTTGCAATGAAAAACAAAGTAGTATTAATCACAGGCGCTACGGCTGGTATTGGAAAGGCCACCGCACTTGAAATGGCCAGGCAACATTATATACGGTAATTATCCACGGTCGTAATAGGGATAAGGTTATGCTGGTCCGGGACGAAATTATTCAGCTGACCGGAAATCCCCACATAGAAATATTGATTGCGGATTTGCTATTGATGAAAGAAGTAAAAAGAATGGCCGGTGAATTTAAAGAGCGGCATGATAAACTTGATGTCTTGATCAACAATGCAGGCGGCCTAATGGGAAAACAAATAGAGTTTACACCTGAACAAGTCGAAAAGACTTTTGCGGTGAACGTTTTAGCGCCCTTTCTGCTTTCAAACTTGCTGCTGGAAGCGTTGAAAAAAAGTAGCGGTGGACGTATTGTCAACGTGTCTTCAAACTCTCACCAGCTCAATGCCAGTCCAGATTTTAGTGACTTGCAAATCCAAAACAGCTATAATCCATTAAAAGCTTACGGGAACGCCAAATTATTCCTTATATGGAATTCGCAAACGCTGGCGAAAAATCTTTATCAGGCGAACGACTGTAATGTTACTGTTAATACTATGCATCCCGGAGCTGTCAGAACAGATTTTGGTGCAAACAGCGATTTGGGATTTTTTTTAAACATGGTTGGAAAAATTGCCAGGCGATTTTTTAAAACAGCACAGCAAGGTGCTGACACGCTGGTTTACCTGGCGACCTCTGAAAAATTGTCTCAGGTATCGGGAAAATATTTCGTGAATAGGAAGGAAGCCAGCGTTGCAACGAAATACTACTCTCCAGAGCGGGCGCAACAAATTTGGACGTACTGTGGCCAACTTTGTGAAAAGTTAATAAAGCAATGACTTATAGTGTATAAAAACCAAAGCCCTGGTAAATAAGACATCGATGGATTCTCCTCTTTTCTAAAACCACTAATAAAGGGTTGTGGCGGCAAAACTACCGCCACAACCTACAAGTTTCAATTTAAGGTGTTTGTTTACTGAATGTCAATAACCACTTTCCCGTTTTTACTTCCATTCTCAACCTCCTGATAAGCGGCTGATGCGGTATTCAAACCGTATACGGACGGCGACACAACAGGGAATACTTTTCCAGCTTCTACCATAAGAGTAGCTTGTCTGAGAATCTCGCCGTGGTGCGCCCTGTTCAGGCCAGAAATTAAGGGGAATAGGGTAAATACGCCGGAATAAGTCGCCCCTCGAAAGGATAATGGCGCTAAACTGTGACTGCCCCAGCCCAAGATGCTAACCACATGGCCAGTGTACCTTTTGACCGCTTTAAAGGAGTTATCCAATGTCGCCCCGCCAACATTGTCAAAGATGATGTCAAATCCTTCTCCCGCAGTATATTCATCGACGCATTGCTCAATATCGGTTTTAACATAATCTACTGGCACAGCGCCATAGCCTTTTATCAATTCAAATTTATCCGGGCTAACCGTTGCAATCACCCGCGCACCCCTCGATCTGGCGATTTGGACAGCGATATGGCCAACACCGCCTGCGCCACCATGAACCAGTACTGTTTGATTTTTACATACGTTTGCCCTGTCAACCATACCTTCCCAGGAGGTAATGAAAATCAAGGGCAGGGCTGCCGCTTCGTGGAAACTCAAATTACGTGGTTTTAATGCAATCAATTGCGCATCCACCGTTACATACTCCGCCAGTGAGCCGGGGATACCGCCAACCCCACCAACCATCCCGTAAACGTCGTCCCCTGGTTTAAACGTTTCAACACCTTCCCCAACCGCCTCAACAATACCGCTCATATCGATTCCGAGAACGGCAGGCAATATCGTCTGGGCATGAGCTGCTTGCCCGGACATGATCTTTAAATCGAGGGGGTTGGTGCCGCTGGCCATAACTTTGACCAATACCTGGCCTTTGCCAGCAACCGGTTTATGGGTTTCCGCAAGTCCGAGTGGCCCATTATAGTCCTTTAAAAATAGTGCTTTCATTAGATTCTTTTTTTAGGCACGAAGTTCGGGCTGGTACCCAAGTATTATGCTGTACTTTAAGGTGTAATATTTGTAAAAATTCGTACACTCCTACTTGTTGATCCAATCCTGTCCCGAACCGGCGCTGGGACACTTTCGTTGCTCAGATTGTGTAAGACAATCAGCCTTAGACAGGGCAGTACAAAACACCTCAACCCTACCACACACATGTTTGCACGGGATGTGGCCTGCTGATTTTCATCTTATTTACACCGAAGAATGCGCAGTTAGTAATCCCACTTTGTCGACTTAAATTCGAACGAACAAGGCAGTGGCATCACTCTGAAAATCTCCCATTTCAAGTTCTACAAACCCTGACAGCACCCATTAATGTTAACCCAACCTGTGTCCGGTTAAGACGCCGCAGTTCGGCTTGAGAAAAAAATTACAGTCTCACGTGCATTTCGGACACTGCTAGTACAGATTTATATCCTGATTGTACAGATTTCCTCCGTATCCAATTCTCAACTTTGTCGCAGTTAAAATTAGAAAGCCCGGTAATGAAAGCAATCATTTTGGAAGGTTTTGGTGAAGTTGACCAACTGTCGTTTACGGAGATACCTACTCCCGAGCTAACCGCTGGCCAGGTGTTGATCAGATCAATGGCAATTTCAATCAATCCCGTTGATGTTAAAACACGTGCCGGAAGCGGCATAGCTTCGAAATTTAAGCACACTGATCCCATTATTTTGGGCTGGGATGTGGCTGGAATCGTTGAAGAGACGAATTCCTCTCTGTTCAAGAAGGGCGACGAAGTATTTGGAATGGTGCATTTCCCGGGCCAGGGGAAAGCTTATGCGGGTTATATAGCCGCACCGGACAGCCATTTAGCGCTTAAACCCGCCAACGTCTCTTTCCCACAGGCGGCAGCGACCACACTTGCTGCGCTGACGGCCTGGCAGGCATTTCACAAACACGGTCGAATTAAGCCCGGCGACAAAGTGCTGGTCCATGCAGCTTCCGGGGGCGTCGGCCATTTCGCAGTCCAGCTTGCAAAAGCATCCGGCGCATATGTGATTGGCACTTCTTCGGCTGAGAATAAAGATTTTGTGCTGAGCCTGGGCGCTGATGAACATTTTGATTATCGTTCCGGAAATTTCGCAGAACATTACCACGATATTGATATCATTCTGGACACTGTAGGCGGTGATTATGTAAGCAGGTCTATCCCCGTACTCAAAAAGAACGGATTCCTTGTTTCCATTCCCGGACGCATCAGCGAAGCTGACCAAAAGAAAGCACTGGAAACTGGCGTTACAGTCGCCAATATCCTGGTACATTCCAATGGTGATGATATGAAGCAACTGGCGGATCTGCTAGAGAGCGGTAAATTAAAACCGCATATCTCAAAAGTCTTTGCATTCGAGGACATGGCAAGTGCCCACCTGCAATTGGAAAGCCACCGCACCAAGGGAAAGATAGTACTTACGTTCTGAGCGCTCTCAATCAAATACGTCCTTCATAAAATAGAACATGAAAGCTTTGAAATCTGTTTTTTTGTTAGCACTGGTCTTTAGTTCGTTAACGGTGCTCTCGCAAACAAAAGTAACCCACTTTGAATTGGCGAAATTGCCATCCAAACAATTGAACAACAAAGTGTCCCGTGGTCTATTCTCCGGAAAAAATGCCACCATTGGCTATTTTACCTTTGCAAAGGGTGCGATCGTTCCACTTCATCATCATGACAACGAGCAATATACAATGATCCTGAAGGGAAGTGTAAAAGTTACCGTCCAGGGTCAGGTGTATATTGTTCAAGCGGGAGAAGGGATCTTTATACCATCAAATATCCCCCATATGTTCGAGTCATTGGAAGACGGCACAATAGATGTGGACTTCTTTGCGCCAAAGCGTCTAGACTGGATCAACGGTACCGACAATTACTTTAACAAGCCAATCAAATAAAAGATTATAGATTCCATTAAGCAAATTTGAAAGCTATTAAGTACCCATGAACAACTTACACATATCAGTAATAGTACTGGCAGCGGCCGTTATGTTGGCATCCTGTTCAGGCAACAGCCAAAAATCCAGCGAGCAAGCAGAAGACTCTACCAGGATAGATGTTGCTGATAGCAGCGGTGTATTGGAGCAGGTATTTGTGGACAGTACATATCAACTTACGGGCGTTGCAATTTCGCCCGAAGGTCGGCTGTTTGTCAATTATCCTTACTGGCTGGATAAGCACAGCTATTCGGTTGTTGAAGTTAGTAAAGACCAAAAGAGAGTGCTCTATCCGGACGCGGCTTGGAACAGCTTCAAGAAAGGTGATAGGGGTAGTGCTAAATTTGTTTGCGTGCAAGCGGTCGTAGCTGATGAAGAGAACAACCTTTGGATCGTTGACCCGGCAGGTATTGGTCTTGCAGATGTTTATCAGAACAGCAATAAACTGGTTCAGATCGATTTAACAACCAATAAAATCAAGCGTATTTATACTTTCCCGGAGAAGGTGGCCGGTCCAACGACTTATATCAATGACATCCGTCTTGACCGCAAAAATGGTTTTGGTTATTTGACCAGTTCCAGCAATGGCGGAATCGTAGTGATTAACTTAAAAACGGGTGCCTCCCGGTTTGTTCTGCACGGCCACCCTTCAACCTTATCTGATCCGGCTTATCATTTCACAATGAACGGTAAGGAGTTGAATAATGCACAAGGCATTGTGAAGATCAATTCTGATGGTATTGCACTGAGCCCGGACAAAGCGTGGTTGTATTATAAACCCTTAACGGACAACAGGCTGTACCGGGTAAGTACGGATGTATTGCGTGATTTCGGTACTACCGAAGAGCAGATTGAAAACAAAGTTGAGGATTTAGGCAAGTATGTAGCCACAGACGGCATGGAAATGGACGCTGACGGAAACTTGTATATGGGCGATCTGGAAAACAGCCGGATAGTTAAGATCACGCCGGATAAGAAAATGATCACCCTTGTACAGGATAAGGAAAGACTGAGCTGGCCGGATAGTTACAGTATAAGTAAAGATGGTTACTTATATATTTCCTGTTCACAGATACATCAAATGCCATGGTTTAACAAAAATCAAAACTTGACCCAATACCCATACCAGGTGTTCAGGCTGAAAATAACGAATAAGTTATGAGGACACTTTTGTTGGGGTTGATCATTTCTTTTCAAACTATGAGTGATTCATCTTTACAATTAATCAAGGTTGCTGAATCCAACGATGTATGGAATGGCGTAACAACAAGTGAGGATGGGCGAATATTTGTCTGCTTTCCCAGGATAGAAGGTGAGGCGGGTATGCGGATCGCTGAATTAAAGAACGGAGCAGCAGTGCCTTTTCCCGATGCATCCTGGAACGGTTGGAAACCTGGCGCAAGAACGGCTAATCGTTTTGTAAGGACGAACTCCCTGAGGATAGGTCCCGACGGCAATCTATGGGTCGTTGATACAGGAACCCCTAAAATGGGTGAAAAGGCACTGATAGGCGCTGCCAAGCTAGTGGCTATTGACTTGCACCAGAACAAGGTAGTGCGGACAATTCCGCTGGACGCAGTTACAAATGAAAATAGCTTTATTGACGACTTGCGTATCTCTGGTGAGACTATTTACCTGACCGATGCTGGATCACCTGGCCTTGTGATTATGGACAAGAATACAGGAAAAGGCAGGAGGGTATTGCAAAATACTCCGGCGACAACCGATAACATACCAATGCTTGCTGAGGGCAAGGTAATGAAAACACCTGATGGTAAAGAGGTGTTAATACATGCCGATCAGCTGGAAATCTCGCCTGACGGTAAGTATCTTTTTTTTCAACCTGCATCGGGTCCGCTTTATCGAATTGCAACAGCGCATTTGTTAAATCCGAAACTGAGCGAAACGGAACTTGAAACAAAAGTGGTAAAATGGTTCGATACGCCAACTACCGGGGGCACCGCCATTGACGCTTCGGGCAATATCTACATTTCAGACGTAAACCATTCTGCGATCATACGTATTACGCCGAAAGGTAAACAAGAAACGATTATCCAGGACAAGCGGCTGCTATGGGGCGACGCGCTTTGGATTGACAAGGACGGGTTTCTCTGGATTCCTGTTGGCCAGCTCAACCGCCTAGCGACTTTTCAAAATCAGGTGTCGAAAATAGAACTGCCACTTGTTATCTACAAATTGGCAATTGGCGCCAAACAGTTCAAAAGCTGACCAGACATCATAATCTAACTGAGCACATTCCAGTAGCTGGCGCGTTTACATCCGGGTCCTGAAATTCCTTATTTTAAAATAGCTTAATAGTCAATACCTAACCAAAAAACGATATGGGCACTTTCACGTTAAGTAGTAATGACCTGGGCGGCCAGTTTACGAGCGATCATTTCTTTAATGATTGGGGCGTAGGCGGCAAAAACGTTTCCCCGCATTTATACTGGCAAAACGCACCGCAGGGGACAAAATCATTTGCGATAACTATGTATGACCCGGCGGCACCTACCGGTAGCGGTTGGTGGCATTGGGTTTTATTTAACATTCCCGCGAACGTAAACGAATTAGCCTCTGGAGCCGGCAGCACTGAACCAGGGCTAATGCCTGCGGGCACAGTTTCAGGCATGACCGATTTCGGCAAACCTGGTTACGGAGGGCCAGTCCCTTTACCAAACAGTGGATTTCATCCTTATTGCATTACCATACATGCACTAAATACGGAGTTGCAGCTGGAACAGACAGCTTCACCGGCCATGGTAGGCTTCAACATCGGTCCGGCAACCATCGCCAAAGCTTCTATTTTGGTATACCTGAAAGTGTAATCTCAACGATCGGTGGTTTGGAAGAATAGTTGGTCTTCCTGGTTTAAGCTTACTTTTCGTGCAGCGTTTACAAGAAGGGGCGGCCGCGAATATTGAACTTGTATAACAAAATGACATACAATGAAAGCGATCGTATTAAAACGTGAGGGTGATCAAATAAAAGGCCTGATTACTGCCGACATCCCTATTCCGGTCATTTCAGACAATGATGTTCTGATTAAGGTCAACGCGATCGATATCAATCCTGTTGACAATAAGACCCTCCATGGAAACGGACAGTTTGATAATGTCAAAAATGATGAAATTATCATTCTCGGTTGGGATGTGTCCGGTGTGATCTCAGAAGTAGGCAAAGATGTGGTCCGCTTTAAGGCTGGCGACGCTGTTTTCGGCCTGCTTAATTTTCCAGGCCATGGTAAAACATATGCGCAATACGTGGCTGCTGATCCTGCCCAATTGGCCATTAAGCCAGCAAATGTGGATGACGAAACTGCTGCTGCGACGACCATGTCTGCGTTGATGGCCTATCAAGCTATCAGAGAAGCCCGGATCAAGCCCGGTGAAAGAGTACTGATACAAGGTGTTGCTGGTGGCGTAGGTTTTTTTGCTTTACAGATTGCCAAGCAGCTGGGTGCTTATGTCATTGGAACAGCTGCGGGAAAGCATGAAGAATTTTTAAGAGAAAACGGCCTGGATGAAATGATCAACTTTCAGACAGCCGACTTCGAACTGGCGACCAGCAATATCGATTTCATTTTTGACACGCTTGGTGGTAAAAGTGTGATCAAGGGATTTAATATATTAAACCCTAACGGTAGGTTGATTACCATTCCAAGCGGCCAGGGTGAGGAATGGAAAGAGCTTGCCAAAGAACACGGCGTTAATGCGCAGTTCTTGTTTGTCCATTCCAGCGGGGAGGACATGCAGGCATTGGCAGCGCTATTGGAGCAGGGCATAATTAAACCCAACATTGCACACCGGTTTAAATTTGATGACATCGCTGATATACATGAGCGGATGTCTACGGGAAAAATTTCAGGAAAGATTGTTGTTTCATTTAATTGAAAATATGGCAAGTAAAAAGTTCAAAGCACTGGAAGTAAAGGAAATTGAACCAGGAAAGTTTCAATCAACCATTGTCGCAAAAAATATCGACGAGCTTCCTGCTGGGGAGGTATTGATCCGCGTACACTACAGCTCGGTTAACTATAAGGACGCTTTGTCTGCAAACGGTAACAAAGCGGTGACCCGTGGCTACCCGCATATTCCGGGAATTGATGTTTCCGGTGTTGTAGAAGAGTCCAGCTCAGCCATCTGGCATCGCCACGATCAAGTCATCGTGACCGGGTTTGATCTGGGAATGAACACCAGTGGTGGGTTTGCAGAATATATCCGCGTTCCCGCAGCTTGGGTGCTGAAACTACCGGATGGCTTAACACTTAGGGAAGCCATGATCTATGGCACAGCAGGTTTGACGGCAGGCTTATCTGTATCAGCCTTGATACACGAAAATGTTTTCCCGGAAATGGGTACTGTCGCCGTATCAGGGGCGACAGGCGGAGTAGGGTCACTTTCAGTAGCCCTGTTGGCCAGGCTGGGTTACCGGATAGCAGCAATAAGTTCGAAGGCCTCCTCGAAAAACTATTTAGAAAGCATTGGTGCCTCAGAAGTTATTGCAAGAGCTGACATGGAAGATAAAACTGGTAAAATTCTGCTCAGGCCCCGCTTTGCCGCAGCAATTGATACTGTTGGTGGTAACGTTCTGTCCACACTTATTAATAGCCTGGACTACGGGGGCGTGGTCACGGCCTGCGGTATGGTTAATGGTGGTGACTTGAACACCACCGTTTTCCCGTTTATTTTGAAAGGTATCAAGCTGATCGGGATTGATTCAGTAGAATTGCCACTAATAGAGCGCATGCCCATTTGGGAAAATCTCGGAAGTAGCTGGCGGCCGGAAAAGCTCAATGAGCTAGCGCAAGAAGTTGCGCTGTCTGACCTTCCACAAGTCCTAGACCAAATATCACAGGGACAGATGCAAGGCAGGGCCATTGTGAGCCTGTATTAATTCGTTCAATTATCCAATGAAACAGGCCGTAGTTGCTGCTTACGGAATATTGAGGGACTGACGCCTTTATATTTTTTAAAGAGGCGATTCAAGTGACTTTCGTCGGTAAAACCCAATTCATTGACAATCTCATTGATACGCATATCGCTGTGCTGGAGCCTTGTCTCGACAAGTTTCAGCTTATAATTGATGATGTACTGCTGCAGGTTCTGGCCAGTATGTTTTTTAAAATAACGGCTCAGGTAACCGTCAGCAATACCAAACTGATCGCTGATGACATCAAGCCTTAATTGCTCAGCCCGATAGATATTTTCCTGCACGTAATTTAGGATATTCATGATGGTATTCTCAGTGCTCTCACATATTCTAGTGGGCAAGGTCATGGTGATGTTTCTAGTAACGACAGCAATGATTGCATTCACGAGCTGGGAAACGATCTCATAATGGTAAAGTTGTTTGTGGGCCAGTTCGCCAAGAATGGAGTCGATCATCGTCCTTACAAGAATCTTATCTGATGGGTTACACAAAATACAGCCCGGTTGGTGGCTGGCATTATGCAGGATATATTCCATTTTCTTCACCCACTCCATATGCCGGATGTCGTCGCGCCTTTGCGCTTTGACATAAATATCATTGAAGCGGATGAAAACAAATTGAGTTGTAGTTTCAATCTCAAACGAATGGCAATCCTCTGGTGTAATCAGGAACATGTGCCCTGTATGGTAACTAAAATGATTGTCATTGATACATTGAATGCCGGTACCGCCTGCTATGTAAACCAACTCAAAAAAATTGTGTTTATGTGCGGACTTTGGGCATACGTCCAGCTCCCTATGGGCAATCTCAAATGGTTGGTATAAGCTTTCCCTTTGCATACACAAACTTACATAAAATGTAAGATTTATAGCTGCGGATGCTACGGAATTAGCTTTGCGGTTTAAGTATTGACCCACATATTAAATAAAAGCCGGCTCGCTGGCCATGTATATGTTATCGTTTCGGCATGAGGTTTTTTTGAAGTGGCTGGCTTGCTCAGTTTTACAAAAGCAGGCCATTTCCTTAATCTAAGCCGGCCAGATATCAGCAAGAATATCAAAGCGTTGGAAGACACTTATAGAACAAGTTTTTGAACGCCTCGGGAATGGTATCAGGCTGACAGATACCGGCAGAATCCTGTTTTACTCGTTTGCGAGAGGCAAGTGGGGTCAGCAACAGGCTGGAATTTGTATTAAGTACTAATGTTGATGAATTTAATGCAACAGGTGAGCTCCGGCTGGGAGCCAGCACTACTGTGACACTTTATATCATCCCGGAAGTTCTGTCTGCATTCTGGCGTCAATATCCGAATACCACTTATGAACCGTAATCGAACATATTGGATCTATGCCAGCAACAAAATCTTACTCTTTAACACTGGAAACGGCTATAAATACATATAGAACTTTCTCGAATAGTTAGTTATAAGGTTGACATTGACATATGATGAATGACTATGAATTGGTCTTCGCATATGATCGTGACCTCGACTTGGTGATATTAACCAGGCTGTTGGCCTGCGGGTACGGCAGACTCTACCACTCAACACGCAGCACAGTATCAATGTGGCCTTTCCGAAGAAATATTTTTGAAAGCAAAGGATTAGGAATAAAGATCACCATTATCGAGCAGGAAAGCCCTGTTCCAGGTTTTTCAAATAACTAGTACTAAACAAAGCAAATTATGAACGCGATTGGATTAAGTATTTTAACCTTGCTGGGAGCCACAATTGCTGCGGCAGCGCAGGCACCTGTTGACAATAAGAAAATTATTCAGGCTGGATTTGATCGTTGGGCAGAGGGTGAAGGCAGTTTTTTCGACCTGCTTGTAAATGAAGTGCAATGGACTATTCATGGTAGCACACCACTCTCAAAAACCTATACGAGCAAGCAGCAGTTTCTTGATCAGGTGATCAACCCATTAAACCAGCGGTTATCAAAAAAGATCATCCCCACGGTTCGGAATTTATACGCTGAGGGTGATGTGGTGATTGCATTGATTGACGGAAACGCAACTGCAAGTGATGACAGGCCCTACAACATGTCTTATGCGTGGTTTATGAAAATGAAAGATGGCAGAATCGTACAGGTAGATGCTTTTTTAGACGGGATACAATTTACTGATGTAATGTCAAGGATACCAGCGCTAAACTAAGGAAACACCACATACTCCTTTATTATATCCGCTCTGCTGAGCAACGGAACTTGCCCTTAGGCGTTTACTAGATCGTTAAATTTCATGGGTCGTGCGATTGCTTAATCTTACATGTTGTCTCTTGGGGGTTTTATTTTTAAGCAGCTTCTGCAAAAGTTTCGCACAAGGACTTGGTGCACCGCTATCACCTTGGTTGATGCCGGGGGCAAGCCATCAATTTTCAAACTCGGTTCATGGCACTTTACAGGTTGGTTGGAACCCGCAACAAGACTTGTCCCTTGTGTATGGGCAGGCATTTATACGGATCAATAAATATATCAGCTTGAACCCCGGATATTTGCTGCTCAAGGGAGGGGCAGTATTGCGTCAGCATTCAAGGGATGAGCAAACATTTCTTAACGGAATAATCTTAACAGTACCAATCAAACAATTTCAGATAGAGAGCCGTCATTTACTTTGGAACCGGTTTAGCAGTCATTTCAAGGATCAGCACTTGTTTCGTAGCCGCCTTCGTCTCATAAGGACTGCGCAGTTCAAGGAAAGAAAACTGCGGGTATACATTTTTGATGAATTGACATTTCATATCAACAGAAATGACTGGTCACGAAACCGCGTAGGGCTGGGTGCCAGCGTGGACATACTTGGTTGGATGAACGTGGATATTTCTTATGCCAATCAAAGAGATTATCCGGTTGGAAAGCTCAACATTGCCTTTGTAATGATTACAGTGAAAATATGACCAGCAGCATCATATGAAATCTGTAATGCCAAATTCCCTGGCTAATCGATCATTAAGGTGATGGTAGCGGGCTCTCCCGGCAAAAGAAGACGAACAGGTAGATATCAATGATCCGCGCGCCTACTCATCTAGTAAGATCGCCGCAGAAAGGGAATTGATCGAGATGCAGCAAAACCAGGGATTTGACGTCCGTATCCTGCGTCTTGGCTTTGTTTACGGCGATAAAGACCCGCATATCGCCGAAATTATCCCATATATTAAAAAGCTGAACATGCACTCTGGTTCACGCATGCACATGGTGCATCACCTGGATGTCGCGCAGGCACTGATCCTGCTGCTCACCACCGAGGGATTGGATGGAGAGATCTTCAACGTAGCCGACGATGCACCAATCACTTTGTACGAACTGGCTGATTCTGTCGGAAAAGCGGCAGATGCCTTTGATGAAATAGAAGGGCCGCTTAAAGACCCTTTCCATGGCGTTCAGGATATTTCCAAACTACGCAGGAAATCCGGCTTCCGACCATTAGTGCCTAGCTACTACGTGGCCCGCGATCTTGATATATTGTAACCATAGACCGTGTGCTTAGCAGCATTGGAAAATTCGGATACCTTTTACCCGGATTTGGATAATTGTGGCCGCCGGCTGCTTCCTAAGTTTGCATCATAAAACAACTATGATGACAACAGCAAAAGGATATGCGGCGCAAACGGCAGAGAGCCCACTAGCGCCTTGGCAATTTGAAAGACGCGAAGTCGGCGCGCACGATGTACAGATCGAAATACTATACTGCGGGGTTTGCCATACCGACATTCACCTGACCCGCAACGAATGGTTTGAAGGGATCTTCCCGATGGTCCCCGGCCATGAGATCGTTGGCCGTATCAGTATGCTCGGTGCTCATGCCAGAAAGTTCAGCATCGGTGATCTGGGTGGCGTGGGCGTGATGGTAGATTCCTGCAGGAAGTGCCCTGATTGTAAAAACGGGCAAGAGCAGTTTTGTAGCGTCGCCCCGGTTCAAACCTACAATAATCTGGGCCACGACGGCCAGCCTGTTTACGGCGGATATTCCAATACCATCGTCGTCCATGAAGACTTCGTGCATCGCATTTCTGAAAAGCTCGACCTGGCCGGAGTTGCCCCATTACTTTGCGCGGGAATAACAACCTATTCGCCGCTAAAGAGATGGAATGTAGGTAAAGGACATAAACTGGCTGTGGTCGGTTTAGGTGGATTGGGCCATATGGGCGTTAAGTTTGGAAAAGCTTTGGGTGCAGAAGTGACGGTGCTGAGCACTTCTCCTGGCAAAAAGGAAGCGGCTATGCAGCTCGGGGCTGATCATTTTATCATTTCCAGGGAGGAAGCACAGATGAAAGCAGCCTTCAAAACATTTGACTTTGTGCTCGATACCGTTTCGGGCAATAGTGATGTAAATCCTTATCTGGCAGTTTTAAAAAGCAACGGTGTTTACGTTAATGTAGGTATGCCTGCCAAGCCCTGGGAGGTAAGCTCCTTTTCGCTGGCGACAGGCAATAAAGTCATTGCCGGGTCTGG
Source organism: Dyadobacter sp. MSC1_007 (assembly GCF_023667495.1). GTDB lineage: Bacteria > Bacteroidota > Bacteroidia > Cytophagales > Spirosomataceae > Dyadobacter. The sequence goes on along the minus strand of NZ_JAMOZL010000011.1, from coordinate 3,771 downwards.
CGCCGGAGGGCTGCCCGAAACACAGCAGATGCTGGATTTCTGCGCCGAGCATGATATCGTCTCCGACATTGAGCTGATCGATATCAAAGATATTCACAAAGCATACGACCGAATGCAGAAAGGAGATGTCCGCTACCGTTTTGTCATTGATATGAAAACCCTGTAACTTCAATCAGTGAACAAGCCATACCTCATCAATTCCATATCCGAGCAGCACAGGCTGCTCGGATTGCCTAAGCCTAAACATCCGCTGATCAGCGTATTCCGGCATGAACATGCTGATTACGCCAGCCTGGTCGATCTGCAACATTTTACCCTGAACTTTTACTGCATATCCATCAAAACGGATTATGACGGCAGATTGAAGTACGGGCATCGCCATTACGATTTTGACGAAGGGATGATGGCCTTTATTTCCCCGAACCAGCTGCTGATGAAACTGGACCCTGGATCGAAACCGCCGGGCGGCATGACGCTGATGTTCCACCAGGATTTCATTGCAGGCACTTTGCTAGCTACGAAAATCCGGAATTTTGGTTTTTTCGCCTACGAGCTCCACGAAGCCCTTCATCTGTCAGAGCAGGAAGAGGCGAAGATCAAGGATCTATTTGCCAGCATAGAGGCGGAATACCAAAGCAGCATCGATCATTTCAGCCACGAAGTGATGATCACCCACATTGAGCTTTTGCTCCAGTATAGCAGCAGGTTCTACGCCCGTCAGTTTATCACGCGAAAAGTGGCTAACGACGAGATCCTGATCCGATTGGAAGGTGTGCTAAACGGGTTGCTGGAATCACAGAAAGGCCTACCAACTGTACAACAGGTCGCCAGGGAGCTAAATGTGTCCGCTGATTATCTCAGCGATATGTTACGGACAGTGTCAGGACAAACTGCCCAGCAACATATACAAGCCCGGGTGATCGAAAAGGCAAAACAGTTATTGGCAACTACCAACTTACAAGTCAGTGAAATTGCCTATCAGATGGGCTTTGAATATCCACAATCCTTTCATAAGCTGTTCAAGAACAAGACCAACATGTCTCCGTTACAGTACCGTGAAAGCTTGAATTAGGCAGTGGCTCCTTGATCTTTTGAAGGCCTCGGTTTTCGATCAGCTTATTGGTTCAACTGGTGAAGTAACTAGCGCACTATAGAGCATCGCGGAACCATACAATGACCTGCGCTCCCCAAGTTTTGATATCGAATAAGTCCCGACACGGTCGAAAAGGCTTTTTAGACCGTGGAAGTCAATAGGATATGGAACCCAGGGGTTGGATGCTGTTGTGTCATATTCTACAATCAAAAACCTTCTACCTTTACTAAAATGTTTTTCCAGGCGCCGGATTAAGGATTCTTTATCCCTGACGAAATGAAGGGAGTTCGCCATCAGGATCCCGTCTACTCCTGCGAGAGCCAACGCCTTTGTTTCAAAATCGGCCTCGATAAATTTAATCGAAATCTGGTTGCCCATTTGCGGCGGAAGCTGTTGGTTGTTTTTGTCCACGCCGGTAATCTTGCTGTGCGCTGGCAGCATCGTCGCTAAGGCTTCGGTGAAAGTCCCCGTCCCACAACCTAAATCTAACCAGTACTGCGCATGCTCGCCATTGACACCGCCACCGATTAGTTCTATGGCCTCTTGATTTGTCATGGTTTCTAGATAATTAATTGCTGTGGTTGAGAATCAAGCCGCGCTCAGGCTATGCTGCCTGGGCCGACCGTAACAAATATAAGAGACAATGACCAGGGGGAGCATGACCAGCCGCGCGATTAAGTTAAATGCAGGGGCGCCCGCCTGACGTGCAATGGAGGCCGGAAAGAAATGTTGATCTATACCGCTCAGAAACAGTGTTGGGTTTCCTCTGCGAAACCCTAACCAAACTAGTTCACGTAAGGCAGGTTACCGAAAAGGTTACCAGATGTTTTGACCTGAATTGAATCGAAATTACACGTAAATCTTTTTAAGAACTCACAATAGCGACTATTATGAATGAAAAAAGCGCTCTCTGAAGCGCTATCAGTTGTCCCGCTGGAATCATTTCTATCGCCTAACTGTCTCAGAACGAACAGTATTTCAAACTTCAATTTCCAGGTTACCGGATAGGTTACCAGATGAAATGATCGATTATGAAGATATTTGACCGATTTCTGCCTCAAAGTTACAACTTTTTTCGATTTCAGGGACGCCACTGCACATGTTACTTTGGCTGTCTACGCACTCTTGCACTGGTGCTGCACCCTTAATAACGGATTCCAAGTTTAGCTAGATATTCCACTTACCACCCCTGAAATAAATGACAGGCAAGTCTTGCTTAGGCTTACCTAGTCCATTCAAACGTCCATCTGAGTAGGTGGAGCGTAATCGGAGTCTAGTTCGCAACTCATACCGTTTAATCAGTTTCCGAGCAAAATAAGTTAGAAAGCGCAAATCAGACACTTAATGGTCAAGTAAACCTAACTCAAGTTTTTTTATGCTTAACATCTACTACTTCGATGTTCATTGCAGAGGCTCATTCTGTCAATTCTGTGGGCCGGTTCAGACCCGCAAACGCTAAATAGGCTCATTGTCGGGATTTAGAGTGATGGCGCCATTCATAAAGGCGATCAAAGTTGAAGAGCCAATGGTATTCGGCAATGGGTTTCTAGAAGAGGGGCTTAACCTAAAACATCTCCGTTTAACACCCTGCTCCTTAATATTGGCCGCAGCCAGCCGGAACGGAAGTTGTAGACTGGTGGGTACAGCGCGATCATGAATAAATATAAGTTTACATGGAGTAAAATTGCGAATTCATAACAAGTATTATTTGACTTTCATTTTTTAATGAGTTTGTCTCTGAATGAAGAACTTCGTGGGGGTAAAAATACCGTCTTAATAGATTGAAACATTAATAAATATGTCTGAACAAAGTATAAATGACAATGAACTAGTCACAAAAATTATCCTAAAGTCTAGTGACCACGCAAAACAATTTGAGCCAGGAAACCTGGTGCACCATATAGAATTTGGTCATACAATTAAGCACATACAAAATGCTTTAAGGCTTGCGATCGAAGATCCTGAAAAAGAGTACTTGCACAATACCATTACAATTTTGGGAACAAGAGGTAGCGGAAAGACCTCTTTTCTCTTAAGCATAAAAAAATGGATTGAGAAAAATGGAAAGGATTTTCAGAATGGAATTGACCTTTCCCAAATACAAGTTCTTGATATTATTGATCCTACATTAATCGAAGAAAAAGGTCATGTCTTTTTGAACGTGATCTCATTGGTCATGGATCTTGTCGAAGAAAGGCTAAATAAGCAGGATTGTTATCCCACCAATGATACTAAGTCTTTACACACACGTAAAGAATGGCGTGAATTATTAAACAAACTTGCAGCTGGCCTACCTTCGATAGATGGAATTGGCAACTATAATGGAGATAGTTGGCAGGATCCCGAATTTGTAATGGATAATGGATTGAAAGCCGTATCAGCTTCACAAAAGCTATTGAAGAATTTCAATACTTTTCTTCAAAAGTCACTTGATATAATCGAAAAGAAGGCATTTTTGCTAATTTTTGATGACATTGATGTGGACTCCTCGAAAGGATGGGTTGTGTTAGAAACGATACGCAAGTACTTTACAGGTACAAAGCTGATTACGTGGAAAATTCGGTGAAACTGACCACCTCAATTCGGTTTAAACTGACCACCTGTTCCGCGTGAAATTGACCACCCCAATTCGGAGTAAACTGACCACCTGAGTTCGGAGTAAATTGACCACCTGAATT
>NZ_JAMOZL010000010.1 GCF_023667495.1 Dyadobacter sp. MSC1_007 | reverse complement strand
TTCCTCCCCTTCCTCCCTCCTCCCCTAGTCCCTATTCCCAACTCCAAAACTCCCAAAACCATGCAACTCAATCTCGAATGGCTTCGCACTTTTAAGGCTATATATGAAACCGGCACTTTGTCGGCGGCGGCGCAGGAGCTTTTTATTTCGCAGCCGGGCGTCAGTCTGCATTTAAATTCGCTGGAAGCCTACACCGGCCATAAATTGTTCGACCGCTCGCCACGGAAAATGGTACCGACCGAAAAAGGTAAGGTACTTTACAACTTTGTACTCGACCCGATCCGCAAGCTGGAAGCGGTGGAGCAGCATTTCCATAAAAGCTCCAAAGCCGAACGACCGACGATTAGTCTGGGTATGTGCTTTGAAACCTTCCAATACACGCTGGAAGAGCACATTGCGTCACTGCCTTTCAACCTCATTATCAAATTTGGCGAGTATCCGCAAATGCAGCACGATCTGGACAACGGCCTGCTCGACCTGATCGTGACGCCTCAGCAGGGCCAGCAGCAAAACCTGGTATACAAGCCGTTTTCGAAAGAAAGGATCGTACTTATTGCGGGTAACAATACTGATGGTGGTCCGCTGGACGGGCTTTTAAACAAAACCCGGAAGAGTGAAGCCGCGCAATGGCTCAAACAGCAGATATGGTACAGCACGGCGGCGGATATGGATCATCTGAAGAACTTCTGGCTCAAAAATTTCGAGCAGCACCCGGATTTTCGCCCTAATTACATTGTACCAAACATCTGCTCCATCATCCGCTGCCTGAGCGACGGGGAAGGATTTTCAATCGTGCCGCATTTCCTATGCTGCGAGGCCATCGAATCGGGCAAAATACAATTGGTATGGGAGGGAATTACGCCTCTTGAAAACACGCTCTATTTCGGCACACGCAAAAAGACGATCTACCAAAACGAGATCGAGCAATTACAGGAGATTTTTATAAGTAAATGGAAAGAGCCGGAAGCGATGACGGTGTGAGCAAAAGCAACACTTCTTGACACTCTGGCTGCTATCCCGAGCACCTAATTGTCACCCTGAGCGCAGTCGAAGGGCATCACGCACGTTACCCTTCGACTGCGCTCAGGGTGACATTTGCGCTCAGTGTGACAAGCAATGTGCTCAACGTCCAGTAGCACCCTACCCTTCCAGCTTTCTGACATTTTTGAGCATCATAGCCTTGTCGGGCGCGGTGTAGGCCAGCTTGACGGCCGTTTTGAAATGTTCCACCGCCCGGGCATTGTCCACGCCGGTATAGAGCGTCCCCAGCAAGGAATAATAGAAGTGGTTGTTGGTGAGATTGAGCTTTTCCGCTTCCGCAATCGCAGCGGCATTGCCTTTCACTTTTGCCACGGCATAGGTGCGGTTGAGGGCAGCAATAGGCGAATATTCAGCCACAAGCAGGTGGTTGTAAAGGTCGAGAATATGCTCCCATTTTTCGGCAGAATCCTCCTTATGTGTATGCCAGTACGCGATACCCGCCTCTACATGATAGCGCGAGAGTTTACTCCCCTGCGAGGCGCGACTGAGAAAATACGCCCCTTTTTCAATCAGCTCGCGGTTCCATAGCTGCTCGTCCTGATCTTCATACAACACCATTTCGCCGTTCTGGTTGGTCCTGGCTTCGAAGCGCGACGAATGGAAGCACATCAATGCCATCAATGCATTTACCTCCGGCCGGTCGGTATTTTCGTTTTCGATCAGCAAAAAGTTGAGGCGCATGGCCTCTGCACAAAGGTCCTTGCGTAAAGTAGTGTTTTGGGAAGTGGAATAATAGCCTTCCGAGTACAAAAGATACAAGGTCGTCAGCACCGAATCGAGCCTGTTGCCGATTTCGGAAGGGCCAGGTTGCTCGATCCTGATCCTTGCCTCCTTCAATTTATCCTTGGCCCGGTTAAGCCGCTTATAAATCACTTCCTTATTGGTAATGAAAGCGTCGGCGATCTCCTGGATACCAAACCCACAGAGCAGGTTCAGGGCCAGCGCAACTTGCGAATCACCCGAAATGGCTGGGTTACAGACCGTAAAGATCATCGCAAGCTGGCTGTCGGTGATATTTTTTTGTGACATATCGATTTCGATTTCCTCCCCTTCCTGTGAAGAATGCCTGATCTCCGTGGCGATTTTTTGTTCAAAGAGGGAGTTCCGTTTGAGGTAGTTTTTAGTCCTGTTTTTGGCTACGGTGTAGAGCCAGCCCACCGGGTTATCCGGCACGCCTTTAATGCTCCACGTTTCGGCAGCGACCAGAAACGTGTCGCTCGCAATGTCTTCCGCCACTTCAATGTGTTCAATACCAAACAAATAGGCCAACACAGAAACCAGCTTCCGGTACTCCGTCCTGAACAAATGGGGGATCAGTTCGTTTTCTTCCATTCCCTTTTAAAATGCTTTGCGGATCTCGACATTACCGCCGTATTTGATGACGGGCGCGTTTTTAGCGATTTCAGCAGCTTCCTCGTAGTTCGCAGCCTTGATCATGATCATACCTCCGATCGACTCCTTAATCTCGGCATAGGGACCATTTGTTACGGTTTTGTTTTTGTCGATCAATACACCTTCACCATCCCAGCGTTGCGGCGGACGGGCCAGCCTGTCTTCGGCTGTGAGGGTTTTAAACCAATTCAGCCAGTCTTTCATTTGTTCCTGAAGCTGATCCGGCGACAGCTGCCCTTCTTTTGTTTTGTAATCCCTTCTGAAAATCAATAAGAACTCATCCATTGTGTTGTTCATTTTAAAATTTCACAATTATCGACCTTAAAAACGCCCAATTTACACGACTTACCCGAAAATAAGCCCTGCTCTATTTCGTAAATTCAGATTTATAAACCAATGACAACCGGCCCCGCCGAATCTGGACAGGTTAAACATTTTTTTTCTGCAAACAGCAAAAGGCCTACCCATTCGCACGGGCAGGCCTCTATTTCAGATCGTTATTATTCCTAGATCGCGATATTGATCGTCACCGGAATATTGCCTCTTGTAGCTTTCGAATAAGGACAGGTTTGATGCGCGGATTCGATGAGCTTACGTCCTGTTTCTGCGTCGAGGCCTGGCAGACTTACATTTAATCTGGCCTGTAAAAAATAATCGGCCTTATTTAAGCCCAGGTCCACTTCAGCGTCAACGGCTGTTCCCGCTGGGAGCGCTACTTTCAGTTTGGCGGCGGCAATGCCGATCGCTCCGAGGAAACATGCAGACCAGCCTGCTGCGAAAAGCTGCTCGGGATTAGTACCTGCCCCCGAACCTCCGGGAGGTGTGAGTTTAATGTCCAGGTTGCCGTCCGAACTGCGGGCAGCGCCATCGCGGCCGCCGGTTGTGTGGGTTTTGCCTGTATATAGTACTTTTTCGATGACTGTTGTTCCTGCTACTGTGGTTACATTGATCGTTTCCATGATTGATTCTTCGATTTTTTTGTTATTCAAGATTGAAATTCAGTTCAGATCTCAGGGCCCTGCCGTTGATTTCTGATACAAAAAGAATAGATAGGCGCCGGAATATGGAGGCCAAAAACACCGGTCTGGGCGAATAAGTACCCGAAATAGACAACCGCCAGGTTGAGTTCGACAAAGGGCTAACGTGACCTCATAAAGCCTATAAAAATCCATGGTTCCAGACAGGGAGCAAGCTTGTCCAGTTCAACCCCGAATATGCCCAGTTCAGCTTTTTCCTGATTCCAAACCACCCGCTACAAGCCTAGTTTTGAAGAAAAAAGCAAACGGCTATGACTTCCCTGAAACGCAAAAGATACTCCAATGCCCTGGCCATATCGGCCTCCATTTTGTTCGTCGCATTCACAGGCATGCAGGTCGCCAGTCCCCGGGTAACCAACCCGCCTGTTACCTCCGAATTCCACGGACCGCAGGAAGTGACCAGCATTTTGAAACGCGCCTGCTACGACTGCCACTCCAACGAGAGCAACCTGAGATGGTACGACAAGATTGCGCCATTCTCCTACGTGGTCGCCGCCGATGTGGAAGAAGCCCGCAAGCGTTTCAATTTTTCGGAATGGGACAGCATTCCCAAAGATGAGCAGGAAGGTAAGCTCTGGTACATGGTCAATATGATCGACGCCGGGAGGATGCCGTTGCCCGCGTACACCGCAGCCCACCCTTCCGCGAAGGTAACTCCGGCCGAGCTCGATGTCCTGAAAAAATACGTTACCGATCTTTCCAAAGCCAATCACACCGCTGGTGATACGGCCCGCATTCAACAAAAAGCCGGTTTACAGACAAGTAACGCACCAGCCAAAGCCATTCCGACCTCGGTTAACGGTATCCCATATTTCGATGATTACAAAAACTGGAAAGTGATCAGCTCCACCGGTCGCCCGGACAATGGCACGACGCGGCTTATTTATGGCAACGATATTGCTGTAAAGGCATTAGAAGAAAACCGTATTAACCCCTGGCCCAATGGCGCGACGATCGTTAAAGTGGTGTGGAACAGCCAGCATGAAGACGCAGCCGGTAATGTAATGCCCGGCAATTTCAACAACGTACAGATCATGATAAAGGACGATCAGAAGTTTAAAGACACCGAAGGATGGGGTTTCGCCAGGTTCAACGGCCTCGACCTTAAACCGACCGGCACCACGCTTTCCTTTGCCACTTCTTGCATCAATTGCCACCAGCTTGCTTCCGAAACCGGTTTTGTATTTGATATCCCAACTAAAAAACACGCAGTTAAACATTAATAGATATGAAAACTTCCAAAATCACCGCATTCCTGTCCAGCGCATTGCTGACTATTTCAACTTTGACCTCCCACGCTGGCCCCGGCGACAAATCCGCCCCGGATAATATTAATAACCAGGGTTTCGCTGTCGTCGAGCTTTTTACGTCGGAGGGTTGTTCGAGCTGCCCGCCCGCCGATAAGCTAATGGCCAAAATTCAGGAACAGAATCCCAACAAGCAGCTATATATCCTCGCATTTCACGTCGACTACTGGAACCACCAGGGCTGGCGCGATGTGTTCAGCCAGCGGGATTTTACCAAACGTCAATATCAATATGCCAATTGGCTCAAACTCGAAACGGTTTACACGCCGCAGGTGGTCGTGAATGGTGCAACTGAATTTGTAGGATCACAGGAGGACAAGCTGAATACGGCCATTGCACACGGCCTAAGCAGACCCGCAAGCGCACGCCTGACCGCAGGTGCAAGCGCGGATGCCAAACAACTGAAACTGAATTACCAATCTGCCAATGCAGGCCCGCACGCTGTTTTACAAGTTGCATTGGTGCAAAAGCTAGCCCATACGCAGGTGAAGAGAGGCGAAAACGCGGGCCGCCTGCTGCCGCATGTGCAGATCGTGCGCTCGATACAAAGTTACCCGGTGCAGGCGTCCGGGCATGTGGCTATCGCATTGCCCGACGGCTTCAACCAGGAGGACTGGGATGTGGTTACTTTCCTACAAAACACCCAAACCGGCGCGATCCTCGCTGCTGCAAGACCTGATTTTAATCCAAAAAGCTAATCCCGATGACCAGAAACCTCGTTTTATTCGCGTTTGCATGCTTAACTATGCTTGGCTGCAATAAATCTCATAACCTCAGCCCCGCGCCGGAAACCATTTTCGATGAACCGGGAATGCATGTGGTCACTTCGACTTTTAACCAGCGGACGGAAACAATTTCCGTCCTCTATGGAAATGATGCAGCACTTTCACACGCCGGACAAGCCAGGCCCGAACACGTTGCAGGAGAAGAATTCAAACTCGTTACGTGGGGGCTTAAACCCAATCCGCTCTGGTTCGGGAGCGACATCAACGGGCCGTTACGTTCGGTCGAAACAGTAAAAATCGTTGCTGATGCTTACGGCGCGGCCCGCATTGACTACGGGGTAGAAAACCGCAACGAAGAAACCGCTAAAATTGCACCAACCGACAGCGATGAAAGGATAAATTTTATCTTTGCCCAACGTGCCTCAGTATTTCCATAAGTAAACCCAGAGCCAGCATGGTTACAAAGACATTCAGGATTTCGGCGGTCATTATCTGGCTGAGCTCATTGTCCCTGGGCGTGCTGGTTACTGTCCCGAAGATCGCGGAAAAGAACTTCAATGGTTTCCAGGTGTTCACCGATGGTCTCATTACGGCACTGTTCACGCTGTTTGTGTGGTATTTCAATATTTACTCGTTACCCAAATTCTCCAAAGAAAACAGCCCGGCCGGCTTTTCGGTCCCGCTGCTGATCCGGAGTATTTTGATCGGCATTGTGCTGATGTTCCTGATGGTATGCGCCCAAAAGCTGCTGGTCCCTTCGCTAAACTTCGGCCCGGTTATGCTCATGTTCGAAGTGCGGGGCATTATGATCAACCTGATCTTTTATATGCTTTTGCATTTGCTTTATCAAACGCACCGTAACCAGCAGGTGATCCTGGAACTCGAACGTACTAAAGCCGACAATCTGGGCGCACAATATGAACTGCTCAAACAGCAGGTGAACCCGCATTTTCTCTTCAATAGCCTGAGCACGCTTAAATCAATGGTGGAGCTGGAAGACCGTAACAGCGTCGATTTCATCCTGAAACTATCTGATTTTTATCGGTTTACATTAGAAAACAGAAAGCTGGACCTGATCCCGCTTTCTGAGGAAATCGAAATCCTGGATGCCTATATGTACCTGCTCAAAGCCCGCTTTGAGGAAGGTATTGAGTTGGAATACCGGATCGAAGACCCTGTTTACCAGACGTGGATACCCCCGTTCACGCTGCAACTCCTGGTCGAAAACTGCATTAAGCACAATGTGGTATCATTGGATTACCCGCTGCATATCACGATCTACACGCTCGGCGACTGGCTGGTGGTGGAGAATCCGCTGCAACTCAAAAAGAACCCCGGACATTCCACCGAAATGGGACTGGACAATATCAACCGCAGGTATCTCCACCTGATGGAGAAAAAAATACAAATAGAAACGGATCAGGAGTCATTCAGAGTAAAACTTCCTTTGATAAATGAAAATCGCAATCATTGAAGACGAAATAAAAACGGCCAGATCGCTGGCTAACATCATTACCTCCGTGCGGCCGGATGCCGAAATCGTCGCGACGATCCAAAGCGTGGAGCGGGCCGTCTCCTACCTGACCGAAAACCCGCAGCCTGACCTCATATTCATGGACATTCAGCTGTCCGACGGGCTGTGCTTTCAAATATTTGAGTCTGTAAAAGTGGTACCGCCGGTGATCTTCTGCACGGCTTATGACAACTATGCGATCGAGGCATTTAAGGCCAATGGTATTGATTACCTGCTCAAACCGTTTAAAAAAGAGCATATCGAAGCCGCATTGGATAAACTCGATCAGTTGAAAACCTATTTTTCGAATGATAAACAGCTCGCCCCGGACCTGGAAATATTATTAAAGAAATTAGGAGAGCCCGACGGTAAAAAAAGCTTCCTGGTTTTCAAACAAAACAAATACATGACCGTCAAGACGGAGCAAATCGCCTTTTTTTACATTCACAACGAAACCACCTGCATCCGCACATTCGATCAGCAGGAATACACGATTCCGCAACCGCTCGAAGAAGTGCAGGGCATTGTGCCGGCCTCACAGTTTTACCGGCTGAACCGACAGTATCTCGTCAATTTTGAGGCTATCAAGGAGGTGGAACACTATTTCTCCCGCAAATTGTTTATACGCCTAACTATTCCTACACCTGACAAACTACTTATAGGCAAAGAAAAGGTCAGTCACTTCCTAAGCTGGCTTGAAAACCGCTGATACTGCACGGATATTTTCGGCGAAAAAAAAATTTCACCCCAAAATGTAACCGCTTAATCGCCAAATACAGCCATCCTGGGCACATGTAACCGACGAGATTCTTAGATCACCCCTTAAACAGGAAAATTTAAGTTTCTACTTTTGTTTTTATGTGGTAATAATTCGACATTTAGAAAAAAGTCCTAGTTTTTATTTCTTTAATGATTCATTTTCTATGAAAAACAAAACTACCCTCATCTCATCGTTGTTCGTATTTGCATTAATCGGTTCATCGGCATATGCCCAGGACACCAACACCGACAGTCATCAGATTACAGTCGTCGTTCCCGACGTTGCCCTGCTTGATCTGGAAACTTCAGCCACGAAAGATTTTACCGCTACGTTCACCAAACCTGCCACCGACGAGGCTGGAAACAAGATCCTCACGCCGGCGGCCAATAGCACGCTCTGGCTGAATTATACCACCATCATCACAGGCTCGACCCCTAAAAAAGTATCTGTAAAGGCGAGTGCACTGGTTGACGGCGTGGACATTCAAATCCTTGCAGGAGCGGCTACCACCGGCTCGGGTACAAAAGGAACTCCGAGTGCCGCGTTCAATCTGCTTACAACGGATGTATCCCTCATCTCAAATATCGGCAGCGCGTATACAGCGTCAGGTCCAAGCAATGGCCATCAGATTACTTATTCATTCCTGGCTGATGACAGCAAGTATGCGGATCTGCGGGCGTCATCAACCGCTGTTACGGTGACTTACACATTAGCGAACCAATAGTCCCGACTTCGGAAACAATGTAAACCAGGCCTCATAAAGTTTACCGGCCGGGGCTTATCCCGGCCGAAAGCTTGCCTACACGCCAGATGAAAAAATGGACCGCATATCTTAGCCTGCTGCTGATGACGCCGGGTTATCTCAGCGCCTCTGTGGTTATCCTGAACGGATTAACACATTCACACAGCATTCCGAACTCCGAAACACGCATTCAGGGGGTTATCAAAGTTAAAAATGACGGCACGAAAGATTCACGTATACTAGTGTACCGTCAGGACCTCGTGTCCGAATGCGATCAGGCATCTACTTACCCCGATGCAGGCAGCCACGGCCGGTCTCTTGGACAGGGATTGAAAACCAATGTCGATGAAAAGCTTATTGCGGCAAGCGAGGAATTCGACATCCGTTACACCGTTGAGCCTAACAAAGCCTGGCAGCAAGGCACCTATTGGGAGGTGATCATGGTAGAAGTAGCCGATCCTGTGCGCCAGGAAGCCCATAGCGGCATTCGCGTCAACTCCAAAATTCGCTATGCCATTCAGGTGATCGTGGATATCGGTCCGGCAGAAGGGCCTGCCCTGAGTTACGAGAAGGTTGCCTACGAAAAAGTTTCGGCCGAGCAGGCCATGCTTAAAGTTGTCCTGAAGAACAACGGTACTTACGGAACACGTGCCGAAGTCATTCTGGAAGTGTACGACGCCGCCGGCGCCAAATTGAAAACGACACAACCCAGTTCCCGGATGCTTTATCCAGGCAGTTGCAGCACGTTCGAAATCCCGGTTACCGACATTCCGAAGGGCAAATACGATTGCGTCATTATCGCCGACACGAAAAAAGACCTGTTCGGTTCGAACATTTCTTTACAGATAGAATAACCTCCTCAGATATTGATCAGACTTTTAGTCATATTCTTATTGATGATCAATCTGGCAGGACTTTGTCAATCGCCGGTCTATGTCACTTTGTCCAATGCGCCGGGAGCGATCGTTCCCGGCGGTCATTTCACACTATTTTTTGACGTAAAATCCTCCTCACCGCTCCCGGATTCCTTGCAGGAGTCGATACACCTGCCTGAAAAATGGCGGCTGTTATCACAGCGGAAACCCGAACGCACGGCAGGCCAGCAAACCCTCCGCTATTTTTTCGTGATCGGCACGCCTGCCGAATGCCCTTCCGGAGATTACCTTGTGACTTTCGGGATAAAAACCAGGGAAGCACAGACCAATGCGCCGGTTACAGTCACAATCCGGCAGATCCGTAAAATTGAAGTCTTTGTCGTAAGCCAGCCCGAATTTGTGAAGGAAGGCGACACGCTGCGTGTTACTTACCTGATCCGGAATTCCGGAAACAACAGCGAGAAATTTATCCTGAAAACAGACCTGGGCCAAATCGATAGTGGCAACGATACCCTGTCCCTCGAACCGAATGCAAAAATGAATACTGTCGTATCCCAGGTGATACCGGTTACGGAAAACAATGCCTGGCAGGGCGCTTCCAGCCTTACCGTATTGATGACGGCACCGGAACCACCGGTTTATACCGTCACGAGTATTCCTGTTTTTTCCTCCAAAATCAAAAAAATAGACCCGTACTTTCGCTTTCCGATCGAGATCGGCGCGGGCTACCTATCCTACCGGTATGGCGGCCGACAAGTTGCTGCTTACCAGTACACTGCTACCGGTAAGGGTTTTGTGGATCAGAACAGCAGGCATTACCTGGACTTCACCTTCCGCGGCCCGAATCAGTTCATATTCCCGGCAGCGGGCACCTACGACCAGTATTCGGTTGATTATCATTATAAAAAAAAGCTTTTCATTTCGGCTGGTGATTACGTTTTACAGCTCAATAACCTGATGGAATACGGGCGTTTCGGGCGTGGGTTGCGCGTAGAGCAACAGTTCACCAAAGTAGCATACACTGTTTTTTATCAGAAGGCCAGATTCTTCCCCAATCAGAAAGAATCTTTTGGCGGGAAGTTTATTTACAAAATCAGTGAGTCGGCGCAGATCGGCCTGCATTACGTCGCCAAGCATGTGGTATTTCGCCACCAGCCGTTCTGGTCGCACCTTGCGGGGTTATCGGGCAGCGTTCGCACGAGGGATTTCACTCTGGAGACTGAGGTGAGCAGCGGGGAAGCGAACAAGAAAAGGGATTATGGTGCATTTATGAGAATGCAGCTTTCAAAAAAATGGATCAGCTTCACTACCAACGTGATCTATGCTGGCAAACATTTCTATGGCTTCTATAACAACAGTTTGCTCATTAATACCAATTTAGGATTTAATATAACAAGAAAGCTTACCATCGGTGGCAGTAACAATTTCTCCGATGTAAACCCCAGCCTGGATGCGACTCTTTACAGTATTTCGCCAAAAGACCGCAGCTATACAGCATTCATTTCCTACCAGGCGGACAAGCGCAACCGTTTCTTTCTATTTTACTCGACGGCCGAACGCAAAGACCGTCAGCAGCCCTCAGCGTATCATTACTCGGAGGATTTTGGCAATTTTTCCTATTATCACCAGTCCGAAAAATTTGCCATCTTCTACCAGGGCAGATATGGCTATTCGCATAACTACCTGGCGGCTGACAATGCGGGCAAGAGAGAATCATTCTCCAACCTGACGCAACCGACGGTCAGACTTTTCCCGTGGATCTGGGTCGGTGGCTATTTCGAGCACCAGCATACCAGCAAGTTTTCGTCATCGGATGTGGTCGAGAACCTGTTTTTTTACGGAGGCAATGCCCGGATCAGCATTAAAAGGAGTTTTTATGCCAGCTTCCTTTACCGTAACAACTATGCCCCCGATGAACTTTACGTCCGCCGGACCTTCGTGGACGCTTCCCTGTCGCTGGATGTCAAAAGACACGTTTTCTCGGTATCCGGAGGCCGTTCGTACATTCCTAATGCAGGGAACAGGGACCAGAACACGTTATTTTTCACCGCCAGGTACGCATTGCGCCTGAATGTCCCGCTGTCGAAAAAACGCGACATCGGCAGCGTTAAAGGAAAGCTCACGGGCTTTGGCTATCCCAAACAAGGCAACCTTATCCAGCTGGGCAGCCATAAGTTCATGACCGACAGTACCGGGACATTCTCTTTCGAAGGTGTCGCGCCGGATCGTTACTATCTGAGCATTACCCAAAACGAGGCGCGGGCCGACGGCGTTGTGCCAAACGTGCGGATGCCGATGCTGGTAGATGTAAAACGCGACAGCCTTAATGTCATTGATATACCGCTGACGCGTACCGGCAATATCACCGGCAAAGCCGAATTTGTGAAAGCAAGCCAGAACGGCGTCGCATCCGCATTGGCAGAAAAACCGGCTGTACTCATAAAACTGACCAACGGCGAGACCAGCTTTCTCACTGAACTGAATGAAAAGGGAGAGTTTTCTTTCAAAGAAATGAAGCCCGGCACCTGGGATCTTTCCGCATTTATTCCCGGCGGTCAGGACCGCTTTGTGATCGAAGACGGCAAACGGCAGCTGGCGCTGGATGCCGACAAAACCATTAATCTGGTATTCCGGATCAGGCCAAATGAAAAAAGGATCCACTTTTCGGAAAAGAATTTTGAAGTATCTGTAAAAAAATGAGGTATGCATTCTTCATATTGGTCCTCCTGAAATGCGCAGGCTCGCTGGCGCAGGCGACTGTCGACGTGAGCCTTACTATGCCGTCGGTCGCACTGGTGGATATCCTCCCGACGGGCTCAACGAGCTTCAATTTACAGATGACCGCACCCACGGAAGCAGGCAATGCGATCGGCACAGGAACTTCGAATGCGGCAAACTGGCTGATCTTTTCATCGGCTGTAACTTCCGGCGGTTCACGCGCTATCAAAGGCGATGTCGTGGGCACATTGCCGGCAGGGATCAGTCTTCGCCTGGCTATTTCGCCCTACATAGGCGATGGACTCGGCTTTACCGGGGGTAACAGTTATATTACAACGAACACTTACCTGACCAATTCGGCGGTAAGTTTTATTGATAATATCAAAGGCGCATATACCGGGACAGGTTACGGAACGCACGGTTTCAAACTCACCTATTCTCTTGAAATACAGACCTATGCCGATATCCGGAGCGGCACATCAAATGTTACGATACGTTATACGATGGTAGATAACTGATGAAAAAAAGCATTTGTTTTTGCGTCGCCTGCCTGTTGGCCGCGACCGCTTTCGGACAGAGCATTTCGATCAACAGCGGCTCTGCATGGTCGATATCCCCATTGTCCTCCACAATTTCCAAAGCCGGCAAAAATTACGAGCATGTCGAAACCAGCATTGCCTCACATACCCTGCTGAAAGTCAACGCAGTGGTCGTGTGGACGGTACAAGTACACCAAAGCGTTACGTCTAACTGGGACTCTTCTTTGAAATTGTCTGTGCAGCGTACCGGCACGGGCACCGGCCTGGCTATTTTGAGCGGCGGGACGAGCTATATCCAGCTATCCAGCACAAGCCAGCCGTTTTTCTCAGGCCTATTGACCCTGTTTTCGGGCAACCGCGACAATATCCCCATTCAATATAAAATCGAAGGGCTTTCCGTCATGCTGCCAGTGAAAACCTATACCACTACCGTGATGTACACGATTACGGGGCTTTAAACACCACCTTTCGCGGCAAAGTCCCTGGGCGGCATCTGGTACAGGTCTTTGAAACATTTGGCAAAATAGGAAAGGTTATCGAAGCCGACAATATATGCGGCCTCCGACACAGGAATTCCGTTTGTGAGTAACGACGCGGCTTTTTTCAGGCGATAATTACGGATCAGTTCCACTGCCGGGAGGTTTGTCAGCGTTTTTAGCTTCCGGTTCAGGCTGCTGTTGCTCATCCCGATTTCATGCACAAGCTGGTTCACCCCGAATTCGGGATCTTCGAGACGGCTGTCCAGAATGTCATAAAGTTTGGCCAGGAAAGGATCGGACTGCCCACTGGTGTCGGCGGGTTGCAATGGTGCCGGTGCCGTAAATTCTGCGTGCAGGCGTTCATAGAGCCTTCGCTGCCTGTCGAGCAGGTTGCGAATGCGCAGCCGCAGCTCGTGCATGTGAAAAGGCTTGGTAATGTAATCATCCGCGCCCAGTTCAAGCCCCTCCACCCTGCTTTCAAGGGCCGATTTGGCGGTGAGCAAAACAACGGGGATATGGCTCGTTTCGAGGTTCGATTTAATGTTTTTGCAAAAAGTATAACCATCCATGACCGGCATCATTACGTCGCTGATGATCAAATCAGGCATTACTTCCAATGCCAAAGCGATGGCTTCCTCACCATTTGCGGCAAGATGAAAACGGTATTTTTCTGCCAGACTATCCGAAATAAAGCCAGCCAGCCCCGCATTGTCTTCCACGAGCAGGATATTCGCAACGTGCCCATGGACCAGCTCTTTGCCATTGGTCGGCGTCAAATGTCGTAAATCGGAGGCAACGGCCTTTCCATTTGGAACATCGCCCTGCCGGTAGGGCATTCTCAGGGTAAATACAGTATGCTTATCGACGCCGCTGCTTACCGATATTTCACCGCCCTGAAGCGCCACAAGCTCCTTCACAAGTGCAAGTCCGATGCCCGTCCCCTCCCGGTAACCGGCGCTTGAACCCGCCTGATAAAACCGTTCGAATACCTTTTCAAGATCCCTTTCAGCAATGCCTGCCCCGGTGTTGCCTACCACAATTTCCACGCCTTTTTGCGCAGATCTTAATTCAACCCAAACTTTACCCCCCTTGTCCGCAAATTTGACAGCATTGGACAAGAGGTTATTGATAATGCGTTCTAGCTTTTCATGGTCAAACCAGTAATAACAACTTTTACATTCTATGTTAAAATGCAGGATAACCTCCTTAGCCTGTGCGGCGATCTGAAAAGTCTGGACCAGCCGTTCCATAAAATCAGCAAGGTCGCCCCAGGCGGTGTCCACCCGGGCAGTCCCTTCTTCCAGTTTCGAAAGATCCAGCAGCTGATTGATAAGACCCAGTAATTGCTTCGCGTTGCGATCGATCAATGTAAGCCGTTTTGAATCCTTTTCGCTCCGCTGCTCATCGAGCATTTGCTCTGCCGGGCCGAGGATCAGGGTGAGCGGCGTCCGGAATTCATGGGTAATATTTGAAAAGAAATCCACCTGTTTTTGCTTGAACAAAACGGATTGCCTCAATCGCAAACGGTTAACATAAGTCCTCACAACCGCGTACAAAATAGCCGCCATTGCAATAAAATAAAGCAAATACGCCCACCACGTGAGCCACCAGGGCGGATGTATCACGATCGTCAGTTGCCGTACTTCCGGACTCCAGACGCCCAGCGTATTCGATGCATTCAGTTTTAAAAGATAGTTACCGGGTCGCAGGTCGGTGTACTTGGTCACAGGAATTTCACTTTCCACCCAGGCTTCGTCCACGGCGTCGAGCTGGTAGCGGTACCTGATTTTATCGCTCCGATTGTACTGCATGGCCGCGAATTCGATGCTGAGAAAGTTCCTGTCATAAGGCAGTTCGATATTCGAAAGGGTGGCAACCGGCGTTTCGCCATCGTTCACATCGGGCACCAATCGTTCGTTGTTAATCTGAATGCTGGTAACATAAACCGACGGTTGGTAACGGTCTTCGTTGGTGAGTTTAGGGTCAAAAGCAGTGATACCTTCGATCCCGCCGAGGAAAATGCGGCCGTCGGGCAGTTGCAATGCATGAAAACGGTTGAACTCGTCGGCGATCAATCCATCCTCACGGGTATAAATGCGAACTTTCAGCGTATTCCTGTCCACCTGACAGAGCCCCTGGTTAGTCGCCGCCCACACATTGCCCTGCCGGTCGGGAATGGCGGCGTACACGACGTCGTTGGGCAATCCATTTTGCTTCGACAGCCGCCTGCATAAGCCCGTTCGCTTATCAAAACTGCACATGCCGCCTCCGAATGTACCGATCCAGAGCAGGTTGTCGTCCAGCGGGTCCGCTAAGAGGCAGTAAAGGTTATTATTGTTCAGCGACCGTGCATTACCCGGTATATTTCCAAACCTGCGGATACTGCCGTCCGCTTTATCGACCCGGTAAAGGCCTTGCGAGGCAGTTGCCAGCCATATAAACCGCTTATCCACCACCATCTGCAACACTGCTGACACCACGCCTGGCCTGACCGGATGCGCAAACCGCTCCCATTTACCTTTGTCCCAGAAAACCATCAGGCTGTCATAAAACGCCCACATTCGTCCGTCGGGATCGCGCGAAAGGCTGACGGCCAGCTCGGCACGCTTGATATCCTTGATATTGACGGGAAATGGAATGGTTTCCAGCTTTTTGCTCCTCAAATCATAGCGGTACAAAGGCGTCTGTCCTACTGCAAACCACATTTGATCGGGCGTTTCAAAGGCGTATCGAAAATTATAAGGAAATGGGTCGGCTGGCAGCTTCCCGGCTTCATCGGCGGGAAAGTGAAGAAAATCAATCAAAAGGTCCTTCACAAAGCCGGTTTTATAAGCGCTTGTGCTGAAATATCCTGCCCTGAGATTGAATTTCCGGACTCCCTGCCCGTTGGTACCCGCCCACAGTACGTCGGAACGGTCGATAAAAAGGCTTTTGTACTCCTGCACATCGGGCTGAAACGGGAAAACCGCCAGGCTATCCTGCCTGTCGAGCCTGTAAATGCCATTCATCCGAAAGAAATAGGCATTCCCTTTACTATCGCTCACGATCGGGTGCCGGTATTGCGCATTGCGGTCCGGCGACAGCGGGCGATAACTGCACTCCCCTGAAACCGGGTTGAGCACTGCCATGCCGTTTTTTGACAAGATCAGTAACCTCCCGTTTTTGAGTTGTTTCAATGAGTAAGCAACCCTGTCGATCTGTGCGAATTCCGGATCGGGTGTTTGGTAACGGACAAATGTGCCGGTGTTTTTCTTCAACTGGAAAATCCCCTTGTGGGTTGCAGCCCAGATCGTCCCATTACGGTCTTCCGTCAGATGCCGCACCGTGATGTGGGCAATTCCGGCCGTATCCGCTGATTCATACCTGCGAATACGCTGCTGCTTGTCTATCGACGTAACACCGGGACCATCGAAAATCAGCCATAGCCTGCCCTGGCTGTCCGGGAACATATCCCTCAGAAACCTTTTTCCAAAATGTTTTTGGTAGAATGATTGACGGGAAAAATTGATGAACGTCTCCCGTACCGGGTCAAAGAGATCAATATGCCCGGGGTCTGTCACGATCCAGATCTTACCGTCGGCCCCGGACTGTACGTTTTCCAGCCCCAATGACGACAAAGACGCAACCTGCCCGTCGCCCGGCTGAAATACCCTGAAATGATGTCCGTCATACCGGCACAGCCCATCGCGGGTCGCCATCCAGATAAAGCCCAGCGAATCCTGGACGATTCCAGGTACAAAACCTTGCGGCAACCCATGCCGCGCTGTGATATGCTGCGGCTCGGGGAACCCGGGAGACTGCGCGCACGCGACGCCTGCCAACAGTGATTGGAGGATCAACAGGTATAAAAAAAAGGCTTGGCGGCAGACGGTGTACAAGTTTCTTCAGATAGCTGTGCTTTCAGGGCCAATTTACGATGAAAGTGTTCCAAAAAAATCGGTTCCTGACGAAAAATGAACAGTAAATGCCAAAAATTTGACAATTCTACGCGTTCGGACTGGCGATCATTGCAGATCAAAAATAGCCACACATAACCAGCCTGAACTATGAACACAAAAGCTCTACGATCCCTTTTCACACTGTTTTGCGCACTGCTGGTTGCAGCCACCGCCCACGCGGCGGTGATATACAACCATGACTTTAACAACAGAAATTTCAACGCGCACACCAGTATCAACGCCAATATGACGGCAGCCTGGACGTCCACCGGGGCGACGCTCTACTCACGCGATTACTCGGGCAACCCGGGAATGGCACTCAATGGATATAACCATGTCTACATTCTGACCATCACGATGAAAGAGGGCTACCAGGCGGAATTCACAAGCATTTCCTTTTCGCGGCTCTCCGGCGACAATGCAACTTTCCAGGTACAGGTCAACGGAGAGAATTACGGAAGTTCTATTACTTCGTCCTCGACGCTCCAACTGATTACACGCACGAAAACCGTTTCTGAGCTCCGCAATACGATCAAGATAAGACTGGTTGTTTCGAATAGCTCCTCGTCCAACGGCTATTACTCAGCCATCGATAACTTCACGGTCAACGGAAGCGTGAGCAGCTACGACCCTGCTGCCGAGGCAAAACCCGACGCAAATGGCATCCTGTACGTTGATGGCGACATTTCCACACCCGGCGACGGCAGCAGCTGGGACCATGCGCTCAAAAGAATGTATTACGCCACCCAGGCGGCGGCGATAAATCCGGCGATCCAGCAGGTATGGGTTGCTGAGGGCACCTATGGAACCAAAGCGGCCAATACGCCATTCAGCCTCACCAACGGTGTGGCCTATTACGGCGGTTTTAGCGGGTATGAAAGCGATCTGAGAGAACGAAGCGTCACATCCAGCCCCGTCACTCTACAGGGACTTGGGGGCAATGTAATTACAGCCACTGGCGCAGGTGCATCCA
The DNA here is from genome assembly GCF_023667495.1 of Dyadobacter sp. MSC1_007. Classification (GTDB taxonomy): domain Bacteria; phylum Bacteroidota; class Bacteroidia; order Cytophagales; family Spirosomataceae; genus Dyadobacter. The sequence continues at coordinate 319,485 of NZ_JAMOZL010000010.1, read as the reverse complement.
CAAGGCTGGACGGCTTTTTCATTACTGCCGGCACAGGCTTTTCCAGCGGGGGCGCCAGATTGGGTGGCGCCATTTATCTCAACAATTCGTCACCAACGATCGCCAACTGCATCTTCAACGGCAACAATACAGACCCGGCCGCGGCCGATGGAAAGGGTGGCGCTATTTATCTCCTGAACTCAAACCCGTTGGTCTTACAATGCCTTTTTATCCTGAACACAGCCAAAGGCACCACGTCCGGGCAAGGCGGCGCAATCTATATCGACGGATCATCGCCTACCATTCGCAATTGCACGTTCTCAAAGAATGAAGTGGGTGCAAATTCAGCACCGGGCAATGGCGGGGCTATTTATATCGCCGGCAGCTCATCACCGGTCATCGAAAACAACATTATCTGGGATAATGCAGACCCTGCGTCGCCTGACGGTAAAAGCAGCATCAGCGGTAGCGGCACGCCCACAGTCGCCTACTCACTGATCCAGGGTGGGTTCGCGGGCGGGACCAGCATTCTCGATACCGACCCGCAATTCACCAATGCCGCTGAGCTCGATTTCCGGCAGGTCAAAGGTAGTCCGGTGACCAATGCAGGAAACCCCGCGACCGACCTGTCTGCATTTCCTAAAACCGGGGACGACAGCCCCATTACGCTCGATGGAGAACGGAGGCTTACCAGCAGCGCCATTGATCTTGGGCCTTACGAAGTGGCGCCGAGCACGATATGGTATGTCAATGCAGCCAGCACTGCCCCTGTTCCATCGGGAGAAAGCTGGGCCAGTGCTTTTACTAGAATCAACGACGCACTTAGCGTTGCAACGAGTGGCGACCAGATATGGATAGCGCGGGGATTGTACGATGATGAAGGGTCGAGCCTGGCGATGATCCATGGTGTGAAAATTTACGGCAGTTTCGTCGGCAATGAAACAGCTGTAAACCAGCGCCCGTTACCCATTGTCCACGGCGAACCAGCCACGGCCACGGTATTCTTGTCATTCAATGGACCGGCTTTTGACAACTACCAGAACAACCTGACACGGGACGACCTGCTCGACGGATTAACTATTACTGGTGCACTGGGAACTGAGGGAGGCGCCATACGGAACGTAGACGCTTCTCCGACGATTGCCAATTGTGCATTCATTGATAATTCTGCATTCGATGGCGGGGGCGGGGTTTACAACTACAACTCCTCACCGCTGATTATCAATACCTTATTTAAAAGTAATAACGTGATGTTCGGCAGCGGCGGGGCGATTAATAACAAGAGCGGCTCTAATACCATACTGATCAACTGTGTGATCGTGGAAAATTCCGCCAGCGAGTTCTCAGGGGCTATTTTCAACGATGGATCGACCATCACCCTATTAAACTGCACGGTTTCGGGCAACTCTCAATCCGTTCCAGGCACGATTAATGGCTACTATGGCAACGTGACGGTCCGCAACAGCATTATCTACGGCAACGGAAGCGGCATTTCCAATAATGACGGAACCGTAACAGTCACATACAGCCTGGTAGAAGGCATGACGGCCAGCGACACTGATCACAATCTCGACGGCGGCACCAACCCGCAATTCACCAGCCCTACCGACTGGACGCTGTTGGCATGCTCTCCGGCGATCAACAGAGGAACCAACGATGCCCTTCCCGGCATTCCGAACCCTTCGACGGACCTGGTAAACAACCTGCGCATTTATAATGTACAAACTGATATGGGCGCCTACGAAATGCAGGCCATTCCCGGCCCCGGAACATTGCCCGCGAGTGGTGAAACCGTCGCGCTGCCTGTGTATGCGGGTGCGACTTCGCTAACCAGCGACTGCAAAACGTTTGGCCTCATCGAACCTACCGGCGCGCCAGGTACATTAGGCAATGTAACAATCAAAGCGTTCCTGGCTGCCGGCAACACGGTAGCTGACGGTGAGAAAATCTTTGTAAAAAGACATTATGACATTACCCCGTCCGGCACCGATGGTCCGGCAAAAGTGACTTTGTTCTTTGCCAAAGCGGATTTCGACGCATACAACCAAGCCTACGGCAATGCGAATAATGCGACGCTACCAGCTAATCTGAAAGTGATGCAATACCACGGAACAAGCCCCTATGGCTTCCCGGGCACATATTCTGGCAAAACAGAGCTGATTACCGATGTTACCGTCACCGAAAGTGCTGACCAGACCATGTACCTGGTTTCATTTAACGCGTCAGGTTTCAGCGGGTTCTTTATTTCTGGTCAATCCGAGGAAGCATTGCCGGTTACACTCGTATCTTTTCAGGCAAAAAAACAGGAGAATACCGCCTATCTGCAATGGAAGACCAGCTCTGAAATTAACAGCCGTTCATTCGAAATCGAACGCAGCAGCAATGGCAAGCAGTGGCATCGCCTCGGCGAAGTGCTGGCCCGTGGAAGCGAATCTGCCCTTACCGATTATTCCTATACCGACAGCTCTCCTATGGCCGGTACAAATATGTACCGGCTTAAAATGATCGACCGGGCCGCGGACCGCCTGGACGGTTCATTTGCATATAGCCGCATGGTCAGTCTGGATTTTGGGGCTGAAAGTGCAGCGCTTTACCCAAACCCGGCAGTTGGTGTGTCGAAAGTGAGCCTGAAAGGGCTGAAAACCGAAGATATCCGGCATATACGGCTCTTCAACATGAGCGGAAAGGCAGTTTCGGAACCGGTGCTCCGGCAGGGAAGCTTCCACATCGGCCAAATCGGGGCTGGCAACTATACTGTGGAGGTCCAAATGTCGGACGGGACCAAGCGCCCACTGAAACTGATTGTCACGCACTAGTTATTTAAAAAGCAACCACTCAACGTTTGAAAAAGAGGCAGGCAGGATTCTATGAATCTTCGCTTGCCTTCACTTTTTTAATTATGATCGATAACCATGAAACATTTCCTGAAAAACTTGAAGCAAAATTAAAAACAGAAGTTTTTCAAATCAATATAAATAACTAAAAATCAATAACTTATATACTAAATCATGCAATGTGAGAATTTAAAAACATTTGGTACTGATTCAAAAATAAATTGAATGTTTACCGGATAGCTTCGTCAGAAATTAATTCCAAAATCATGACAAGCAAAAAGGTAATCTTCTGGGCATTTACAGTTGCGCTGGGCGGGTTTTTATTCGGGTTTGACACTGCGGTCATTTCCGGCGCCGAGAAATCCATCCAGCAGCTCTGGGGCCTTACAACGGTACAACACGGTTTCACAGTTTCGATCGCGCTCATAGGCACAGTGGTGGGCTCCCTCACCGGTGCTATCCCCTCCGAACGGTACGGGCGCAAGTACACACTCTTCGCGATCGCGGTGCTGTACCTTCTCTCATCAATAGGCTCTGCCCTCGCCTCCGACTGGATCTCCTTCTTAATATTCCGCTTCCTTGGTGGCATCGGCGTCGGCATTTCTTCGGTCACCGCACCTTTATACATATCTGAAATATCGCCCGCCAACTCGCGCGGAAGACTGGTAGCTATGTTCCAGTTCAATGTGGTGCTGGGAATTCTCATCGCATATCTTTCCAATTACCTGCTCGTAGGCCAGGGCGAAAACGACTGGCGCTGGATGCTCGGCGTGCAAGCATTTCCGTCGCTCGTATTCCTGGTAGCCATTCTGTTTGTCCCTGAAAGTCCGCGCTGGCTGATCGTGAAACGCGGCCGTATTGAAGAAGCGCGGCATATATTATCCATTGCCAACAGTGGTATGGACGTGACCGGCATTGTGGACGATATTCTGAACTCGGCCGGCGCAAGTAAAAAGTCCGGTGCTTCTCTTTCTATTTTTTCCTCCCAATACAAAGTTCCCGTTCTCCTGGCGCTGCTTTTCGCGTTCTTCAACCAGGTTTCGGGTATCAACGCCATTATCTATTACGCGCCCCGCATTTTTGAAATGGCTGGTCTGGGCAAGAGTTCGGCATTATTGTCGTCGGCGGGCGTAGGACTTGTCAACTTTTGCTTCACGTTCATCGCCATCAACCTGATCGATCGTTTCGGTCGCAGGACGCTGATGTTCATTGGCTCTTTCGGGCTTATCGCGACATTGGGACTGGTGGCGCAGGCATTTTACAGCGGCAACCTCGGCGGTTACGCTGTGCCCGTCTACCTCTTCATTTACATTGCCTTTTTCGCACTTTCCCAGGGCGCGGTGATCTGGGTATTTATTTCTGAGATCTTTCCAAATCAGGTGCGGGCGGCTGGACAGTCTATGGGCAGCTTCATGCATTGGCTACTTGCAGCGATTATCGCATTCACTTTCCCCTATATCGCCGAGACGCTGGGTGGCGGCAACACCTTTATGATCTTCTGTGGAATGATGGTGCTGCAACTCATTTTTGTCTGGAAAATGATGCCTGAAACGAAGGGTACTTCCCTCGAACAAATAGAAAAAACACTGATCCTCCACTAAGTTATTTCAACATTTTAACCACTAGAACAATGACACCGAAACTCACTGTCTTTGGAGAAGTGCTTTGGGACGTGCTGCCGGATACCCGGCTGGCCGGCGGGGCGACGATGAATGTTGCAGCCCATCTGCAACGGTATGGCCTCGATGTTTCCTTTATCAGCCGCGTCGGGCACGACGAGCTGGGTGCCGAGCTCCTGGAATTCATGAAAGGCCAGGGACTTTCGACAGATTTCGTCCAAACCGGCGAGACGCACCTTACGGGCATTGCGAAAGCCAATGTCTCCGACAGTCATGAGGTTACCTATAAAATCCTTCATCCTGTTGCCTGGGACTACATTCAGTACGATGCGCTTGCTGCTGAAAAAGTTGCCGCAAGTGACTATTTCGTGTACGGGAGCCTTGCCGCGCGTGACGATATTACCCGGCTCGCATTGCTTCGCTACCTGAAAGACGCCCGCAGGCCGGTATTCGACGTGAACCTGCGCCCGCCGCATTATACCCGCGAGGGCGTGCTCGAACTGCTCGGTTTTGCAAGGATCGTCAAAATGAATGAGCACGAACTCGTCGAAGTGGCCGGGTGGATCGGTGAATTTGATGGCGAGCGGGAAGCCATGGCACTGGTTATGGACCGCTACCGGCTCGATATGCTGGTGCTTACCTGCGGCGAACAGGGTGCGATGGTGCTTACGCCCGATGGCCAGTACCACCAGCATCCCGGTTTTGTAGTGCAGGTGGCTGACACCATCGGCAGCGGAGACGCCTTCCTCGGCGCATTCCTGTTCAAAACCGCAACCGGCCATCCTGTGAACGAAGCCCTTGAATTCGCCTGTGCAGCCGGCGCATACGTCGCCGGAAAAACCGGTGCACTGCCCGTATTCGCAGAAACCGATATTGAAGCCATGATCCGGAAGCAATCGCCGGCCGGTCAGATCATTTAATCACCCCTTTTTAACTTTAATCGAAACCATGATGAAAAAATTTCTACTGCTGATGGCGCTGGCCGTCATCTGCGCAACGGCCGGGCCAGGCCAGGCTCAAAACAGGGCTAATGTAAAAGGAGTGGTCAAGAGCATTGACGGCGAACCGCTGCCGGGCGTGAATGTGCTCGAAAAGGGCACTTCAAACGGGGCCGTCACAGACGTGGCGGGAGCTTATGCCATTACTCCGAACGCGGGTGCGACGCTGGTATTCTCCTACATCGGCATGCAGTCGAAAGAGGTAGTGGTCGGCAACCAGACGTTGATCGACGTGACGTTAGACTATGACCAGAAAAGCCTCAATGAAGTGGTGGTTGTGGGTTATACTTCTTCCAAAAAGGAAGACCTGACCGGCGCGATTGCCGTTGTGGACATGGCCCCGTTGAAAAACATCAGCTCGGGAAACCCCATGCAGGCATTACAGGGCCGCGTACCGGGTTTATACATTGAAAAAACGGGCTCGCCGAATGGTACCAACTCCCGCATCCTGATCCGCGGAGCGAACACCCTGGGCAACACCGATCCGCTTTACGTGATCGACGGGGTGCCTACGAAGCGCCCGGAAGTCTTCCAGGGCCTTAACCCCAACTCGATCGAATCCATCCAGGTATTGAAAGACGCGTCGGCCTCGTCCATTTACGGGTCGAGGGCTTCGAATGGGGTGATCATTGTTACGACTAAAAACGGCTCTAACCTGAACGGCAAGATCAATGTCGATTTCAATACCAGTATTTCAACGCAATCTGAAAAATATGCGCGTTTTAAAATGTTGAATGCTGCCGATCGCGGCCGGGCACTCTGGCAGGCGTCTGTGAATGATGGTGTAAACCCGGAAGACGGTTACGGCGCATTGTACGCTTTTGACTGGAACAAGGATTTCAGCAAGCCGGTACTCAACGGCGTGCGCGTGCAGCCACTGGTTGGCGGCAATGCCAATATGCCCGCAGGCGACACCGATTGGCAGGACGTGATGTATAAAACAGGTATCGTCACTAATAATGAACTGACGATCTCCGGCGGAAACGGTACTTCTTCCCTGCAAATCAATATGGGTTATTACAAAAACACCGGCATGCTCCGTTACACGGATTATGACAAGCTCAGCGGCCGGATCAATGCATTGACCAGCGCATTTGACGGCAAATTGAAAATCGGGGCCAATATGCAGATGGCTTCATCCAATGAAACCCTTGCCTCCACCGATATCGGCGGCGCACTTACGCCCGGCCTGGCCGTTACCCTTGCCCCTACCATTCCGGTTTATGCCAAGGACGGTTCCTGGGGTGGCGCGATTGGCTCGGGGTATTCCGACCGCAATAACCCACTCCACATGCAGGAAATCAACAAATGGGACAATGCCCACCGTTTGACGCTCTTCGGAAATGTGTTCGTGGAATTACAGCCTTTCAAGAATTTCTTTATCAAAACCAGCCTTGGCGCGGATAATGCTGCCTATCGTTCCAAAAACATCGAGCAGTCTTTTGAAGAAGGTTCTTTCGGACGTGCCAACAACAGTCTGACGATCGATCAGAACAGATATTTAAGCGTTACCTGGTCCAACACGGCACGCTATAACCTTGATTTGGGCAACAACCATTTCAAATTCCTGGCCGGTATTGAGGCCATAAAAAACGATTCTGATTTTGAGATAGCCAGAAAAGAAGGGTTTGCCGTTCAGACGAAAGAGTATTTTGTTCTGAATGCGGGCACGGGCAATACCAACGTCACCGGAAGTGGTTCGGGAAGCAGGTTACTCTCGCAGTTTGCACGCATCGACTATGGTTTCTCCGACCGCTATCTGGCCGCGATCACCATCCGCCGCGACGGTTCTTCCCGGTTTGGGTCTGAAAATGCATATGGTATCTTCCCGGCTGCGTCTGTCGGCTGGCGGATCGATAAGGAGCAGTTTTTCAAAGGGGTTACCAAGATCAGCAACCTGAAAGTACGGGCTGGTGTGGGGCGTGTCGGAAACCAGGAAATAGGCGACTTGGCCCGTTTTGGGTTGTATGATACGCGTTATGGTGCACGGCAGTCGCAGTTTCCTAACGGACATAACAGCTTTTTCGACCAGTTTTATAATATCGGGACTGCCTATGACCTCAACGGCGCCAACACGGGCAACCTTCCGTCCGGCTTCGTATCCATCCAGGGTGCCAATCCGAACCTGAAATGGGAGACGACCGACGAAGCAAACGTAGGGCTTGATTTTGGTTTGTTCGATGGCATGATTCAGGGTTCGTTTGACTATTTCACCAGAAAAACCAGTGATATCCTGATTACCCCGCCGGTTGCTTCGGCAGTAGGCGAAGGCCAACTGCGTGTATTGAACGGCGCGGCTAAGTCTAACCGCGGTTTTGAGTTTTCAGCAGGCTACTATGCGCGTCCAAAAGGTGATTTCACCTACAATGTAATGGCCGGCGTGAGCCGTTTCCGTGACAAGATCACCGAGCTGCCTGAGGAAGTTCGTGCCGCTTATGCCGGTAATGCGGTCCAAACCATTCTCGGCCATTCGCAATTCGATATTTTCGGATACAAAACCGCCGGGCTTTTCCAGAATCAGGCCGAAGTGGACGCTGCTCCCGCCCAGGTAGGTGCCGGACCGGGCCGTATCCGGTACGTGGACACCAACGGCGACAACAAGATCGACGATCTTGACCGCGTGTTCTTCGGTACCACATTGCCTGCATTTGAATACAATGTCAAATTTGAAGCGTTTTACAAAGCATTTGACTTTTCGGTATTCGGATCGGGGATCGCGGGCAGGAAGGGTTTCGACTCTTATACATTCTATAACAACTTCATCCGTGGACGTGAGAATGTAGGCCCGGGCGTATTTGACGCATGGTCGCCTACCAACACAGGCTCCAAAATCCCTGCGCTATCACTGTCCGACGCCAATAATGAGACGCGTACTTCGGATTATTTCAATGTAAACACTTCCTATTTCAAACTGCGTAACGTGCAGATCGGCTATGCGCTGAGCTCTGAGCTTGTCCAGAAGATCAAACTGCAACGGGTTCGTATGTACCTGATGGCGGAAAATCTCTTCCTGGTCAAATCCAAAAGTTTCAGTGGTCCAGATCCCGAACGGACGGATATCAACGCCATCCCCATTCCCAGAACATTCACATTTGGTTTGAACGTATCATTCTAACCCTGACAAAGCGAATTATCATGAAAAACAGATCCATATTCAGCCTGATCATCGCCGGAACGGTGCTGGTCAATACTTCCTGCAACGATTTCCTTGATTATGAGCCGCAAGGGCTGCTGTCGTCGGACAATATTAAATCGGCTTCCGGTGCGGAATCCCTTGTTACGGCCGCTTACGCAGGCATTGGCAATGACGACATGATCGGCCCGATGACGAGCATGTGGGTGTACGGCAGCGTGCGCTCCGATGATGCCTACAAAGGCGGTGGCGGTGTTTCCGATGTGGCCGAGGTTGATTTTTACGAACATTATAACCTCACGCGTCCCGACCTCGGCATCATGCACCCATTCACCTGGGAGAACTTTTACAAGGCTATTTCACGCGCCAATGCGGCACTGGCAAGTTTGAACACGCTTACAGAAGAGCAATTTCCGCTAAAAACGGTCCGCGTGGCCGAAATGCGTTTTCTACGTGCGCATTCGCATTTTATGCTAAAAATGTTGTTCAAAAATATTCCTTATATCGATGAAACGCTGTCCAGCGATGCGATCCTGAAAGAGTCGAATGTGAAGTATACCAATGACGAACTTTGGAATAAGATCGGCGATGATTTCCAGTTCGCTGTCGATAACCTTCCGCAGAAACAAAGCCAGATCGGTCGCGCTAACAAATTGTCGGCGGCTGCTTACCTGGCCAAACTGAGGCTGTTCCAGGCTTACGAGCAGGATGCGGCCCACAAGGTGACTGCTATCAACAAAAACAGGTTGCAAGAAGTGGTAACGTTGACGCAACAGGTGATCAGTTCGGGCCAATACGGCTTGCAGTCTGATTTTGCAGAGAATTTCATCGCCGAAACCGAGAATGGGCCGGAATCGATTTTCGCAATCCAGTATTCGATCAACGACGGGACTGCCGTAGGGCGCATCAGCTACGTAACGGGACTCAACTACCCGCACGGCGCTCCTCAATACGGCTGCTGCGGCTTCCACCAACCCAGCCAGAACCTCGCCAACGCCTACCGCACCGACGCCAGCGGATTACCGCTTTTTGAAACATTTAATGACAAAAACGTCGATTTTGCAGCTGAAACAGTCGATCCGCGCGTGGACCACACGATCGGGATCGATGGCCATCCTTACAAGTATGATGCTACTAAGCCGTTCAGCAACAGCTGGGTACGCGATCCGGGGGTTTACGGCTTTTTTCATTCGATGAAAGAACAACAACTTGCTACCAGTTCGTCATATCACAAAGAAGGACCTTTTATCGGCAGCTCGAAAAATATCGACGTGATCCGTTATGATGATGTGCTTTTAATGCAGGCCGAAGCTTACATTGAACTGGGACAACACGCCCTGGCTTTGCCGCTGATCAACCAGATCCGTAAGCGTGCTGCTGCGAGCACTGGCAGGCTTAAAAAAGCGAACGGTACTTTGCCGTCTAAATACAATGTCAAAGAATATTCAGCTTCGGGCTGGACGCAGGATTTTGCAAGAAAGGCTTTGAGATGGGAAAGAAGGCTGGAATTCGCGACGGAAAGCCCACGCTTTTTCGACCTTGTACGCTGGGGCATTGCCGAGCAGACTTTGAATGCGTATCTTGAAAAAGAGAAGGTTAGGCGTCCATTCCTGGCCACGGCAAAATTCACGGCGGGCCGCGACGAATATTTACCAATCCCGCAGCGTGAGATTAGCTTTACTAAGGGGCTTTATGTACAGAATCCTGGGTATTAAAAATATACGGGGTTGTTAAAATAGCACTCGAATGTCACCCTGAGTAGAAATGTCACCTTAAGCGGAATGTCACCCTGAGCGCACCGGGCCGCCGGGCGGTCGAAGGGCATCACGCACGCTACCCCTCGACTGCGCTCAGGGTGACAGCGCTCCGCTCAGGGTGACAGCGCTCCGCTCAGGGTGACAGCGCTCCGCTCAGGGTGACTGCGCTCCGCTCAGGGTGACAGTGCTGCGCTAAGGACGACAGTTGAATCGCATTTGACATGCCTCATAAAAAACAAAAGATGAAAAACACTATCTCAATACTAGCCACATTACTGTTTGTTCAGTTCGCAAACGCTCAGGAGGTTCCTGAAAAGTACCGGCCGCAGTTCCATTTCACGCCAAAGGCGCATTGGATGAACGATCCCAATGGTATGGTGTATTACAATGGCACCTATCACCTCTTTTACCAGTATTATCCCGATGCCAAAATCTGGGGGCCGATGCACTGGGGACATGCGACCAGCAAGGATATGGTGCATTGGAACGAGCAGCCCATCGCATTGTATCCGGACAGCCTCGGCTACATTTTCTCTGGTAGTGCCGTGGTGGATGTAAACAATACTTCCGGCTTCGGCAAGGATGGCAAGGCGCCGCTCGTCGCGATTTTTACGCATCATAACCCTGTTCTTGAAAAACAGAATACAGGCCGCCATGAATACCAGAGCATTGCATATAGTCTGGATGAGGGTAAAACCTGGACCAAGTACAGCGGTAACCCCGTATTACAGAATCCCGGCATCAGCGATTTCCGCGATCCGAAAGTGCGGTGGTATGAACCTCAGAAAAAATGGGTAATGACACTGGCAACCAAAGACCGGATCACCTTCTACTCTTCACCCGATCTTAAAAAATGGACGCGTGAGAGTGAGTTTGGTGCGGATGCGGGAGCCCACGGGGGCGTGTGGGAGTGCCCGGACCTGTTCCCGCTCACACATAATGGCAAGCAGGTATGGGTGCTGATCGTCAATATCAATCCGGGAGGACCGAATAAGGGTTCGGCTGGGCAATATTTTCTGGGTGATTTCGACGGAAAGACATTTACTGCGTATTCCAAAGAAACCAAATGGCTCGATTACGGAGCCGACAACTATGCGGCTGTAACATTCTCCAACACCGGCGACCGCATGTTGCTGATGGGCTGGATGAGCAACTGGCAATATGCCAACCAGGTCCCGACCGATCCATGGCGCAGCGCCAATACGATTTCGAGAGAATTGGCCCTGAAGGCAGTCGGCAAAGAGCTGTACATGACTTCTATCCCTGCAAAAGAGCTGAATTCCATTGCAACCGGCGGCTATGCGCGGCAGAATGTGAAGGTAAAATCTCCCGTAGACCTTACCCCAAAAGAAAGCAATGCTTCGGGCTTATTCCGCCTGGATTTGCAGGCCGCGGCTGTCAGCGATTTTGAATTGGTATTGTCCAATAAAGCCGGTAATGAAGTGCTCATTGGCTATAATAAATCTTCCAACCAATACTATATCGACCGGTCGAAATCGGGCAAGACGGATTTTGAAGCAGGATTTGGCCAAAAACATATTGCACCAAGGCTATCAACAGATGCAAAACTGGCCCTTACCCTTGTGGCCGATGTAGCTTCCGTAGAACTATTCGCCGACGGCGGCCTGACAGTGATGACCGATATCTTTTTCCCCGACACGCCTATGAATACGCTTACCATCAAATCCGCAACCGGAATTACATTGGAAGATGTCCGTTACAAGGTGCTAAAACCGGAAGTGGAATGAGTATTAGCCTGCGATAATTTGTACTATATTTAACCATTGCCCCGGCTAGTCCGGGGTATTTTCGTCAATATGAAACTCGTAACGATCGCTTCCCTGCTGCTGATGATGTTTTGGAGCTGCGCTGAAAAGCGGGAGGAAAGTTACGTGATCGGGTTTTCGCAATGCACTGGCGACGATGAATGGCGGAAGGCCATGCTGGACGGCATGCAGCGCGAGCTCGCATTTCACTCGAATGCACAGCTGATTTACCGCGACGCCCACGCCAGCAGCAGCTTACAGGTGAAGCAGATCGACGAATTGCTGCAAAGCGGCATCGACCTGCTGGTAGTTTCTCCTAACGAAGCTGACCCCGTTACCCCTATTGTTGAAAAAGCATATAAACAAGGCACGCCTGTCGTAGTCGTGGACAGGCGAACTTCATCGCCCTATTTTACCGCCTACGTCGGTGGCGACAACTACCAGGTGGGTAAAACCGTAGGTGATTATGCCGCTTCGCTGCTTGGCGGCAAGGGTGAAATCATTGAAATTACCGGCTTACCCCGCTCCTCGCCTGCTTCCGACAGGCACCGCGGCTTCACTGATGCACTGGCAGGTCGCCCCGGAATGCGGCGTGTGGCAACGCTGAACGGGCAATGGGAAAAGGAAATAGCAAAGGCCGAACTCAAAAAAGTGCTGCGAAATCATCCTAACCTCGATCTTATTTTTGCGCAGAACGAAGTAATGGCGATGGGTGCAAGGGAAATCTGCAACCAGCTGCTGCCCGACCGCAAGATCCGTGTCATAGGCGTCGATGGCCTGCCGGGACAGTTTGGCGATATTCAAATGGTGTTCGACGGACATATTACTGCCACTGCCCTGTATCCAACTGGCGGAGAAGAGGCAATTCGCGTAGCTATGAATATTCTCCGGAAACAGCCTTTCCAAAAAGAAAACCTGCTGCAAACTGCCATCATCGATTCGTCTAATGTAAGGATGATTAAAATGCAGACGGACAAGATGATTGCGCAGCAAAATGATATCGAGCGGCAGCAGGTCCGGATCGACGAACAGCTCGAAATTTACCGTACCCAGCGCGGCCTGCTTTTTGTGATGACTGGCCTGTTTATCATCTCCATTATTCTGGGGTCGGTGGCGCTTTATTCATTGAAAGAGAACAAAAAGATCAACCGGGAGCTTAATTCGAAGAACCAGGAAATTATGATCCAGCGGAACCGGATACAAGATATCGCCGAAAAGGCACAAGAGGCTACCGAATCGAAATTCCGCTTTTTTACCAATATTTCCCACGAATTCCGCACGCCACTCACACTTATTTTGGGCCCTATTGAAGAGCTTTTAAGACAAAAAAATGAAAGCCCGGCTGCACGCAAGAACCTCGGGCTCGTACAAAAGAATGCGCAAAGACTACTCTGGCTTGTGAACCAGCTGATGGATTTCCGCAAGATCGAAAGCGGCAAGATCAGGTTACAGGTGTCGGCCAACGACATGGTCGCATTCATCCGCGAGCTCATGCTCCCTTTTGATCACATGGCTAAAAAACGCAGGATCGACTTCCGGCTGATGACCACCATTCCCGAACTGGATGTGTGGTTTGACCGTGATATGATGGATAAAGTGCTGTTCAACCTGCTGTCCAATGCATTCAAATTCACCGCTGATTGGGGTCATATTTACATCCATATCAGCCGTCGCGACGATGCTGTGGTGATCAAAGTCGAGGATAATGGTGTAGGAATGAGCGACGCGGATATGGCTGGGGCTTTCGAAATGTTTTATCAGGGCAAAAATTCCAGCAAAGGTACCGGCCTTGGCCTGCCATTATCCCGTGAGTTTGTGGAACTGCATCAGGGTACCATTGAAGCGGAAAGCAAAAAGAGCGAAGGCGCCGCATTTATCGTCACATTACCGCTGGGCAACGAGCATTTCAAGCCAGAAGACCTCGCCGACTTTACCCGGCAACAGCATACGGAGCCGGTATCAAGAATTTCCGCCCCCGCAGAACCGGAAACCGAACCCATTGCCACAAACGCGGATATGCCTACCGTCGTCATCATCGAAGACAATGAAGAGTTGCTGGCGTTTGTCGCAGGCATTATGCAACCCATATACCAGGTTATCACTGCAACGGACGGCAAGTCGGGCCTCGACCAATGCTTCGACTCCGTTCCCGACCTGATCATTTGCGATGTAATGCTGCCAGTGATGGACGGCCTGCAAGTTACAGGTACTTTAAAATCCGATATGCGGACTTCCCATATTCCTGTGATATTGCTCACCGCCAAAAATGCGCCGGAGCAGCAGATTGAGGGTATGCAAGCCAAAGCAGACATGTACATCACCAAGCCATTCAGCCCGCAGTTCCTGGTCGAAAGCACCAAAAGTCTGCTGGCCAACCGGATCCTGCTCAAAGCAGCCCAGCTCGGAAAAGCCGTCGGTGACGCCGAAGCAGGCATTTCACGCCTGGATAAAAAATTCCTGAACGACCTCCGTGCCGCCATACTCGCACGCCTCGCCGATCCTGATCTCACCGTAGAGTCATTAGGAAAAGAACTCGGACTATCAAGAGTACAACTTTTCCGCAAAACCAAAGCATTGCTCGGAGGCGGCACCAACGACCTGATTCTCAACCTCCGCCTCGATAAAGCCTGCACGCTACTACAAAACCCGGACCTCACTATAGCCGAAATCGCCGATCAGACCGGGTTCACCTCCCAAAGTTATTTCTCCACCGTTTTCAAAGCCAGGTTTGGCGTATCCCCGAAGGATTGGCGGACGGTTAGGAGTTAAAATTTTGCGTTCCGACATTGTTCGGCATCCGGCCGGTAACTTACATTGTCACGCCTGTAAATTATCAGGAAAATTCCCGACGGATTTATATAAATTGCCTTTTCAACGAAACAGCACTCTCCATGACACATACTACCCCTAATCCGAAGATCCACGAAGGCCGTAATCTTAAACGATTTCGAGAGCTTTTGGGCCTAAAACAGGACGCGGTCGCGTTCGAGCTCGGCGAAGACTGGAACCAGCAAAAAATCTCCCTACTTGAACAGAAGGAAAAGATCGATTCCAACATATTAGAGCAGGTTTCAGCCATACTTAAAATCCCAGCAGATGCGATTCGGAATTTTGATGAGGAGAAGGTTATGAACATTATCTCCAATACATTTCACAGCGGTTCCTTTGTCGCCAATTCAGTTGAGAATTATCACAATAATCCGGTGGACAAACTGATCCAACTTCACGAGGAAAAGATTGCGCTTTATGAGCGGATGTTGAAGGAGAAGGATGAGATGATGGAGCGGTTGGAGCGGTTGATTGGGGGGCGGTAGGTTTAAAGGCAGTCAAAATATTTTGTAGGATTGCCCGGGAAGAAGAAATTTGACTTTCTAATGAAAGAAGGCAAAAGCTCCGGAGGAGCATCCTGTTTTTAGGAAAATGTAACCAGCCGATTTTGACGCGGCTCCTCCGGAGCCTCCTATAATCGGTAACAAACAGGAGGCCCCGCTGGGGCCAACAACGTGATTATATTGTTCTTTTCTAAAAACAGGGAGCCGCTCCGCGGCTGGAAAGATTACTCGAATAGCAAAAAAATGTTCCGGAAAACCCTTTGAAGGGCTTCCCGGAACAATAACTCTTTTGTTTCTAAAATACTACTTCGGAATCTCAGTCAATGGCGGTACGTTGTTCTGGAAACCGTTATAACCTTTATTCTGGTTAATACGTGCCTGCGTATTTCCATCGATTGCCGACTGTGGAATCGGCCACAACACGTGGTAAGGGCTCATTAAGTACTCATCCGCATGCCGCGTTTTCACACCTTTGTTATAAAAATCGCTTTTCTCCATAACACGGTCATAGAAGTAATTTTTCTCTGAAAAACTTTCCATGTTGTACGTCTTACCATTCGGAGCAGCCTTGCCGGTCATCGCAAAAATATAAGCGACACGGGTAAGTTCTGTTTTGCGGGGCTCCTCGAAATACAACTCGCGGGCACGCTCGTCGAGGATCGTTCCGATGTTGATATCGGCCGGTTTCAAAGGATCGCATTTCGCACGGGTACGGACAGCATTAAGATCTTTGGCCGCATTGACAAGGTCTCCTTTCCACGCATATGCCTCCGCACGCAACAGATACGTTTCAGCCAAACGGAACACATACCAGTCGGTGTTACCACCGGCAGGCTGCACGCGTTGCGGATCTTCTATATAAAGCTTGTAATGTGGCCAGTCGAACCAGCAACGGATGGTATCGATCGTGAGAACTGCCCCGGATTCATTCCGGAGCTGCAAGTTCTTACCGTAATATGGGTCTTTTGGTGTAGCGGTATTCAGCGCAGGGTTATTATAAAGGAGGTCTTCCATTCTCATCCAGTTGCCTGGTGCGTGACGCAAATCCTTCTTGTCATCCCAAACACCTTCCTGCGAATAATAAGTAGGACGAACACGACCAATCCCGCGCCCAAACTTAGTAACCTGGTCTATCGCAATGCCGTAGGTATCTATCGTGCCACGGTTACCCGCTGGTGTATTGATATTGTTGAACCAGAAAGGCACCGTGTTCCGCATCAATTGAATACCACCTTCGATATTCCCATCGATGCTTACACGGTCGATCACCATCATCAGGCCTTCGGTGTTGGCTCCTATCGACTTGTTGGCAGGGCGGTGAAGGTCCCAGATGACATTGCGGTCAGAGTTGTTGGCGTCTACACCGAAACGGTTGGTCATCAGCTTGTGCGTTCCGCCATCGATCACGTTACTAGCCGATTTGATTGCATCATCAAACAAACCGAGCGCCAGGTTGACCTTGGTAAGCAAATGGCTGACAGACCCCTTATTAACCGTCCCTTTGTCGGTAACAGCAGGCACCCATTGTTCCGCAAATTCGAGGTCCTCCTTCATCTTTTTGAGAATTACCTCCCTTTTCGTCGATTGAAAATCCAGTTTCGGACCAATGATCTCATTAAGGATCAGCGGTACATCGCCAAACTGCTGGGTTAGCCGGTAATACCTCGCCGCGCGATGAAAATAGGCGGCTCCTAACAGCGCATTTTTTTCGGCGTCGTCTTTGTAATTTTTGGGCTGATCAATCCTTGAAATCACCACATTGGCATATTTAACACCTTTGAAACCCTCGCTCCAATACCAGCCGATTTTGTTATAATCCGTATGGTTAAGTTGTGCGTCAGGCGTGATCAGCAGGTTTAGATTTTGTGCCGGCCCTGATTTATCAGTTGTTCCTTCCACGGCCACTTCCGAAAAAATAGTTTCCGTTACCATGGGCGGCGCATCCCCGTACCATTCCAGCCGCATGTTCCTTTCGCAGGCGACTATCGCCGCACGAAGGCCGGAAACGTCGTTAAAGGTCAGGTCCGGGTTGTAAAAAGATAACGGTTCAGGGGCAAGCCATTCCTCCTTGCAGCTCACGACGGTCATACCCATCAGAACGCAGGAAACGGTCAATATTCGTTTTGATTTTTTATATATCGCTTTCATTTCTAATCAGTTGAAGTATTTGAAACTCAGAGGGTGATATCCAGTCCCATTGTAAAAATGCGAGGGCTGGGAACCGAATAGGTCAGGTTCTGATTGGTTGCATTGTTTGTTCCATTTTCGGGGTCCCAAAATTTCCAGTTGGAAATAAAGCCCATGTTCCGCACGTTTCCGTAAATACGCAGATTCTGGATACTGATCTTCTCGACGAACTTTCTGGGCAGTGTATAAGCCAGGGCAAGACTTTCAAAGCGGATAAAAGATTTGCTTTGATAGACGCTGTAACCTGTCGCCGATCCTTCACTCGAGTAGAGGCGCGCCCATTCGTTGTTGCGGTTTTCTGCTGTCCAGTAAGGAAACACGTACGAGCTGCTCCTGTCGGGGAAGCCCGGGCGGTTCTTCATCTGGTTAAACTCTCCTTTTTGTCCCAGATAAGAATACATCATGAAGGACACATCGAAGTTTTTATACAGCTTGAACTCGTTACGCAACGTGAGCCTCACCCGCGGGGACGTGAACCCCTGGAAGACCTTATCGTCGTTGGTAAATTTACCATCGTTATTTACATCCAGAATTTTATGGTCGCCTGGCTTCACACCGTATTTCGCAGCCGCATCAGCCTCTTCGGTCTGCCAAACACCAATCACCTTATAATTCCATATTTCGTCGATCGCATGGCCGATGAACCATCTGTTGGTGATATCATCCGCTTCTTTTTCACCGATCACATTACCGGAAGCATCTTTAACCTGCGCCTTGTTACCATACAAATGCACGATTTTGTTGCGGTTCATCTGCACGTTCAAAGTCGATCTCCATGAAAAATTCTCTCTTTTCATGTTGGTCGAATTAAGGCTTAGCTCCAAACCTTTGTTGTCGACCTGACCCAGGTTATCGAGTACAAAGTCGAAACCGAGCACGTTAGGCAGCGCGCGCTTCACAAGCAGGTCGCGGGTAGAAGATTTGTACAATTCCAGGCTACCGTCGATTACGTTATTGAACAACCCAAAATCAAGTCCAATGTTCAACGAGTTGGTCCGCTCCCATTTCAGGTTCGGGTTCTGCATACGGTCCACGTACAACTGACTAACCTGGTACACCGTACCGCCCGAATTTACGTGCAGGTATTTGCCGGTTGCCAGGTTGGCGAGCGCGTCGTAACGGCCAATATCCCTGTTACCATTGCTACCATATGAAGCACGCAGCTTACCGTAATTCAGCCAGTCAATTTTCCAGAAAGGTTCGTCGGTAAACACCCATCCAAGGGCAGCAGAGGCAAAAGTCGCCCGCGGGTTCTTCTGCCCGAAAGCTGAATAACCATCCCGGCGGCTGGATAGCGTCAACATATACCGGTCTTTGAACGAATAGTAAAGCCGCGCCATTAATGCGTCTGCAGTGCTGGTCTGATCTTCGGTCCACATCACCGGCGCATTACCGGCGCTCATGTTGTGGTAGCCCAGGAAGTCGTTCGGCGCAAAACCTTTGTTGGAAACACTATCGTCCCACGAACGGTACCTTTCTTTGTTGGCCAGCAATGTCACGTCGAAACTGTGCTTTTCAGCAATTGTTTTGTTCCATTTAAGGATATTATCGATCTGCCAGCTGAAAAAACGGGTATTTCTTCTGGAAGCACGACCGCCTTCGGCAGCCCATTCGGCATGCTTGGACGATTCTGCGTTGTAGCGATGATAATTTTCATAGCGCGGTGTAAAATTGGCCTGGTAAGTGATACCGAATGGCAACGCCACCTTTGCAAAAATTACATTGTTGATCGTCATCGAACCTTTGTCGCGGGTAGTGAAACTCGGCGCATAATACGGGTGGTTACCACCGCTTGCTTCTTCGTTCGGGCGCCATTTATAAGTGCCATCCGGATTGAACTCCGAGCCCCATGGAGAAAGGTTGGGCGCCAGGTCGATATTCACCGGGATCTGGCTTTCGTCGCGGTCTGCAAACTGTGTGTTGATCCCGACAGTCAGGAATTTATTCACTTTTCCTTCAAGGTTCACTCGGGCACGCACGGTGCTGTACGCGTCGCCCACAACGATACCTTCGTTTTTCAGGTAACCCAGTGACATATAGTACGAAACGCGTTCATTCTTACCCGAAAGGCTTACTGTATGGTCCTGTCGGAAGCCTTTCTGGAATATCTTCGAATACCAGTCTACGCTCTTTCCATCCTTGTAATTTTGAATTTCAACCGATTGCATGTTTAGACGTTGAAGCCAGACCGTTGTGGGATCTCCCTTCGATCCATCATATGCAAGCCACTGTGCGAGGGTCACATCGGAAGGAAGCTCATTAGGATTTGTAAAACGGGCAGGCTGAGCGGTGAGGTTGATGTTCCGCATCACTTCCTGGCGCCATGAGATAAACCCATCGGGGCTCAACACAGGCTGGTTTTTGGCAACTTCGCTAAAACCGATGTTGCTATTGATGTTAATGACCGTCTTCCCTTCCTTCCCTTTTTTAGTGGTCACCAGAATTACCCCGCTGGCCGCCTTCGCACCGAAGACTGCCGCCGAGCTCGCATCCTTCAACACATCGATCGTTTCGATGTCGTTCGGGTTGATATCTTCTAATCCGCCATAATAAATGGCCCCGTCGAGCACCACCAGCGGACTGCTGCCGGCACCCAGCGAGTTGGTACCACGGACAGCCACGTTTCCACCGCCCTTTGCCGACGCCGAAAAGCCGACATTCATACCTGGAATGTTGCCCCTAAGCACATCCTGCACCGATTGTGGGTTTTCATTTTCAAGCTTGGTAGCATTTACCTGCGAAACGGCTCCGGTAAGGTCACGTTTTTTGATAGTACCATATCCTACCACAACTACCTCGTCGAGCGTTTTCTGATCGGCCGCAAGGATAATGTCGATATTGGTTGCATTACCGACCGCTTTTTCCTGGGTCACAAACCCTACCGCGGAAAATACCAGCACATCGCTGTCAGACTTGGTCTCAATCTGAAATTTGCCATCAATGTCGGTCGTAGTCCCGTTGGTTGAACCTTTGACGACAACCGTTACACCTGGGATTGGGGTGTTGTCCTCTTTGGACAATACCTTCCCGGAAACACTTCTGTCCAGGTGTGGACGCACACGTTTCTGTTCCTGAAAATTAAGGGGCACAGAGAAAGCAATTGCGGGTCGAAGCAGCCAAACGAGTAGCAAGCATACCGCAATTCTAAAAAGGGAAGATCCTTTTTCCATTGAGTGTAGGTTAAGTTGGTTAAAAATGGGTTTAACTACTTCCTATATGATCGTAGTAATATCCCGTGACGATATTGCATCATTCCACCCCTGACACCAATTTGTCATATTTCTTCAAAGATCAATAGAGTTCCTTCGATGGTAGACGGGCATTTTTTCCATAATTTGCCGCCAGTTATCAACTTGAATTAAAAACTATGAAACGTTTCTCTTCTTTTTTGGCGGCTTTTCTTTGCCTGATGATTTTCTCTTCTAATGCGATCGCACAGGGGCTTTCTGTTGAAAGTTTGCTTGATAAAGCGATGTCACTTTCTGAAAAAGGTGACAAGTCGGGGACGGCTGATGCGCTTACGGAGGGTGTTTCAGCGCTGGAAAAAGAGGCGAAGAGCTCCGATGGAACTTTGAAAGATAAGATCCTTGGCAAAGCAGGTGCGCTTAAATCGATGATCCCGCTGGCGTCTGCGGGCAAACTTAATACGGGCGTGCTCGGAAAGGTTGTGAATGCAGTGAAAATGCTGATCGGTGCGAACAGGATCAGCAGCCTGCTTGGAAAAGGGGAATCGGGACTGCTAGGCAATGCAGCCAGCCTGACGAGCAACCTCGGACTTATCAAGGCCGGTTCGTCCATCCTGGGTTCGGGCAGCCAGTCGCAACTGAACGGCCTGCTGGGTGAAGCTACCAAGTCCGTTGCCGGTCTGGACAAGAAAGGCCCGGCTGCTAAAATTGCGTCTGCAGCGTCTTCCAAGCAACTTGGAAGCATTGTGAAGCTTGTCAGCTCCGCGCTATAACGTTTGTGCCAGTCCGTAACCTGGCCAGTACGATTGGTCAGGTTACGGATTTTTCGGCTTTCCCCGCGCTGAGGTGGCGGTACACCTTCGGGGACATTTTATTGATCTTTTTAAAACACCGGTTAAAATAGGATATGTTGGAATAGCCGCATTCAAGCGCGATCTGGGTTATCGACAAATCCGATTGTTGCAGCAGTTTCCCCGCAAAACCTATCCTCACTTCATTCAGAAAGTCGGAAAAGGTACGGTTGGTCAGGCCTTTGAAGAAACGACAAAATGAATGGATCTGCAATCCAGCCACCGACGCAGCCTGCTGTAATGTTATATCTTCTTTGAAATTCTGTTGTATAAAATGCATCAGTTTCGGCACCCGCCCGGGCGCCTGTGTGGAGTAAACCGAGATCAGGTTTGGGACATTGAGCCAGGTAAGATCCTCCGGTTCCAGCAACTGATCCAATATTTGCAAAAATGAAGCCAGCAATGCCATGTTTTTCTGCTCCTGCATTTGCCACAGAATGTCGGTAACCCGTTTCTTTTTTCTTCCGGAAATGGTAATGCCCCGCTCCGACTCCTTAAAAAAATGGCGTAATTCCTTTGTATCGATCAACAAATCAAAATGGTCCGCGATAACATCCGGATTAATGTAAAGCGCGAGTGAAACGGCCTCAGGGGTTTCGCCAGGCGCGGACTCGCTATACCATACGTGCGGCACATTGGGCCCGACAAACGTCAGGTCGCCCGCCTCAAATCGCTCGATAGAATGCCCTATAATGCGCGTGCCCGAACCGGAAACAATGTACACGAGCTGGCATTCCTTATGAAAATGGAAATCCGTAGAAAAATACGGGCGGATGGTTTTTTTAACTAAAAATGGTTTCCGCGAGGGGGCCAGGTCGGGCAACAGCGCATAGGTGGCTTTCATGAGAGAAGGTTTTGATGCATCAAAGCAAACATAGTATTGTAAAATATCAACCTAAAATCAATTCGCTGTATTTAACGGTCATATTTTTGGACAATATTAGTAGCAATTATACGGATAAAGATGACAGGTAATGAGTACATCACCAAGGATATTTACACAAATACACACAATTAACTGTATTGCAATAACTTAAAAGCTATTTTTCCAAACTCAACAGCTTCTTTTCAGAGAGAATCATTCAAAAGAAATCACTTGTAGCATATTGACATCTACCACTCATGCGTATTACATCTATTGGAATCAGGGACCAGCGGTTTCAACTCCCGGAAGGCGTCGGATCGGATGCTACACACACCACGCCACAATATGCCTATGCCGTTTGCTGCCTTGAAACAGATTCAACGGTAACAGGTATCGGGCTTGCTTTTACGCTCGGGGCTGGCAACGACCTGGTTTGCAAAGCCATCGAATACCTTTCCCTCTCGTTGAAGGGCCGGGAAATTGAGGAACTGATGTCGGTTTTTGGTCAGGAATACCGGCGCATGGCCGACTCTCCTTCCTTACGGTGGCTGGGGCCGCACAAAGGTGTAATTCACCTGGCGCTCGCTGCTATCGTCAATGCGTGCTATGATCTCTGGGCGAAATCGCGAGGCGTCCCGCTCTGGCAATTGCTGCTCGACCTTACTCCCGAGCAGCTCGTCGACACGCTGGATCTGAGCTACCTGGAAGATGTACTCACCAGAAAACAGGCAATCGATCTGCTGGCAGAACATTTGCCATCACGCGAAGCCCGCGGTTGTTTGCTGAAAACCGGTTATAAAGGTTACGACACTTCGGTTGGCTGGTTCCATTATTCGGATGAAAAGATCGTCGAGAACACAAAAAGGGCGATGGGCAACGGCTTTAATGCTTTAAAACTAAAAGTGGGGTCGGATGATCCGGCGCGGGACCTGAGGCGAGCGGGCCTGATCCGCAACGCTGCAGGCCAGGAAGCGACAATCATGTTGGATGCGAACCAGAAATGGAACCTTCCACAGGCTCTGGAGATATGCAGTCGTCTCGGCGAAATCAATCCGTTTTGGATCGAAGAGCCTACGCACCCCGACGATGTGATAGCGCATCAGGCCATCGCAGAAGCCATTGCGCCTTTTAAAGTAGCTACCGGCGAACACATCCCTAACAAAGTGATTTTCAAAAATTTCCTTCAGGCCGGGGCAATGGATTTCTGCCAGGTGGACGCAGTACGGGTTGGCGGTATTTCCGAGTTTCTGACGATCAGCCTCCTTTCGAAAAAAATGGGTGTCCCGGTGGTGCCGCACGTGGGTGATATGGGCCAGATCCATCAGCATCTTGTGATCTTTAACCATATTGGAATGGGGCACGAGCATTTGTTTTTGGAACATATTCCGCACTTACGTCAATATTTCGTAAATCCTGCCCAGATCTCGGGCGGTTACTATCAGATACCACAAGTACCGGGCAGCAGCAGCGATCTGAAAGGTTAGAAAATTAAAAACACTTCAAAAATGGCAGTTTTAAAAACCGGACAAGCATTGGAAGGTAAGGCAGTTTTCCTCACGGGAGGCGCCGCGGGCATCGGACGCGCATGCGCGGGTGCCTACCTGCGGGAGGGTGCGCGTGTTTGCGTAATGGACCAGGATGCGCCCGCATTGGAAGAACTTAAAACAGCATTTGAGGATAACCCACTGATCACTTTTAGCGGCGACGTGAGTAAAGCGTCCGATGTACAGGAGGCCATTGCACAAGCAGTGGCCGCATTTGGCCAATTGGACGTAATCCATAATAATGCGGGAGTTGCCAGTCCGTCGAAACCGCTCCACGAAACGTCGGAGGAGGAATGGGACGAGCTGTTTTCGGTGAACCTGAAAAGCGTTTATCATACCACTAAATATGGTATAGCCCATTTAAAGGAAACCAAAGGCTGCATTCTGAACACCGGCAGCATGGTTGGAGAGCTTGGACAGGAAAACCATGCGGCTTATGTCGCCACCAAAGGAGGTATGAATGCCCTTACCAAATCCATGGCGCTGGACTATGCCCCTTTCGGCATACGCGTGAATGCGGTGTGCCCGGCTGGCGTTTGGACCCCCATGCTGCGGAAATGGGCCGGCGAGCAACCCGATCCTGCTCAGATAGAAAATTATCTGGACGGCATTCACGCCCTGGGATATTGTCCGGAAGGCGATGTGATCGCGGATGTGGCTGTGTTCCTCATCTCGGACGCCGCCCGATTTGTAACGGGTTGCATTATGCCTGTCAGCGGTGGCGCGGAACTGGGTTATAAACGATAAATAGATGGCAATACAAAGAACCTGTATGGCGCTCGATCTGAAAGATGACCCGGAGCTGATCGCCACTTACGAGCATTATCATCAACCGGAAAACATCTGGCGTGAAATTCCGGCGGGTATCCGGGATGCCGGGATTGTAGATATGCAGATTTACCGGATAGGCACGCGGCTCTTCATGATCGTGGATTGCGAGGAAGGTACAGATTTGAAAACTGCCTTTGAAAAGATGAGGGCCCTACCCCGCCAGGCCGAATGGGCCGCATTTATGGCCGGTTTTCAGGTGAAGCTTCCAGAAACGCTGCCGGGCGAGCATTGGGCCACAATGAAACCTGTTTTTTTACTTAATGAAAGCTTGAAATGAATCATAAAAAGGGCGTGATAGTGCCGCTGTTGGTGGTAATGAGCCTGATGTTTATCTGGAACCTGAGCCGGAATATCAACGATATCCTCATTCCCCATTTGAAACGGGCCTGCCAGCTTACCGACTTTCAGTCGTCGCTGATCCAATCGGCCTTCTTTGGCGGCTATTTCCTGCTTGCATTGCCAGTGGGGCAGTTTATAGGTAAATATGGCTACAAGTCCGGCATGGTGACTGGCCTGCTCACGGCGGCCACTGGCGCAATCCTCTTCTTCCCGGCCGCTGATACCCGCTACTATCCGCTTTTCCTGGGCGCATTGTTCATTATGGCGGCAGGGTTTACATTCCTTGAAGTAACAGCCACGCCGTACATTTCCGTTCTCGGTGATCCTCAACGTGCATCGAGCAGGCTGAGCCTGGCATCGGCTGTGGGGTCTATTGGTGCCACGATCGGGCCATTTGTAGGCAGCCGTTTCCTGCTGCATGCCACTGAAGTGCCCCCTGCAACTGTGGCGCAGTTCTCGCCGGAACAGCTCACCAGCTACCTGCATTCCGAAGCCCAGCTTGTAAAAACGCCTTACCTGAGTCTTGCAGGCCTGTTCGTCGTCATTGGCTTACTGCTGGTATTCATCCGTCTGCCCAAAATCGAAGAGGAAACGGGCGGTGGCACGAGTATACGATCGGTGCTCCGGTTCAGGCATACGGTCCTGGGCGCATTGGGTGTATTCTGCTACCTGGGTGCGGAAGTGGGCATTGTGAGCTTTTTGATCCGGTATGCTAAATCTTCGGGTGTACCGGGATTGACGGAGCAGAGCGCGGCATTGTTTATCACATTGTACATGGCGCTGGTGCTGGCCGGTCGGCTTGCGGGTGCATACGGCCTCAGGAGTGTTAATCCATCTCGGATGCTGGCCATCTGCGCAGGGTCAGCGATAGTACTGATAGCCATTTCTATGACGACTGTGGGCTACGTGTCATTGTACGCAATATCGTTTGTCGGGTTGTTCACCTCTGTGATGTACCCTATCCTATTCACACTCAGCATTAAAGATCTTGGCATTTACACCAAAACAGGGTCATCGCTGATCATTATGAGCATCGTCGGCGGTGCCATTGTGCCACCGGTGATGGGGTTGCTTTCTGATTCATTCAGCATCAAACAGGCGTTCATCGTACCGGTATTATGTTATGCATATCTGGTTTATTATGCCAAGGCAGGGCATGTCGTAAAACAGCCATTAGCCGCCTGAAACAGCATTTATATCTACCCATTATTATATATTTTATGAAGAAAACATTGCTGATATTACTGCTTTCCTGCCTAGGCCTGGAAGCTTTTTCTCAAAATACAATAACCGTTGCACAACGCCTGAAATGGTGGCAGGACTCGAAAATGGGCCTTTTTATCCACTGGGGCCCGGTCTCCTTGATCGGTAAAGAGATCAGTTGGTCGCGGGAAGGGTATGGCAAAGCCAAATATGACTCGCTGTACAAGCGGTTTAACCCTACGCGCTTTAATGCGAAAGAATGGGTTGCCCTAGCCAAGGCTTCGGGAATGAAATACATGGTGCTCACTGCCAAGCACCACGATGGTTTCTGTCTTTTCGATACTAAAACCACCGATTACAACATCATGAATACGCCTTTTGGCCGTGATGTATGCAAAGAGCTGGCCCAGGCGGCGCACGAAGCCAATATGCCGATCTGCTGGTATTTTTCAGTTGCCGACTGGAAAGATCCCGATTGCCGCAATCCGGCTACCAATGCTGTTTTTGCCGACCGCGTCCAGGAACAAGTGCGTGAGCTGTTGACCAACTACGGAAAAATCGGTTTGTTATGGATTGATTTTGAAGGTGGACCGAGCCCTATTGAACCGAAAAGAGTATATGACCTTGCCCGGAAACTGCAACCTGAAATCATCATCAATAACCGTCTGGAACCATTCACGCCCGACGAATCGCACGCCTACATCGGCAAGTATGCCGACTATGCAACGCCTGAGGGCTTTGTGGCGGGCTATGGCAAAGTTCCCTGGGAAACCTGCACGAATATGGGTCATCAATGG
Source organism: Dyadobacter sp. MSC1_007 (assembly GCF_023667495.1). Taxonomy (GTDB): domain Bacteria; phylum Bacteroidota; class Bacteroidia; order Cytophagales; family Spirosomataceae; genus Dyadobacter. The sequence continues at coordinate 292,265 of NZ_JAMOZL010000010.1, read as the reverse complement.
GCGTGGCGCTTCAACGACCATCCGCGAAGCCTGAAAGAATCCCTTCACACACTCCTGCGCTGCGTAGGCGGGAATGGCAACCTGTTGTTCAACATAGGTCCGGATAGCACCGGCATTTTCCCAACTGAATTCGCCGACCGGGCACGGGAAATGGGAGCCTGGATCGCTAAAAATGAAGCGGCCGTTTATAATACGAAAGGCGGTGTTTACACGCCTGCTGCGGATTATGTGAGCTCATTCAGAGATAATAAAGTCTACCTGCATTTGTTGAATGCAGCGAAAAAAGAACTGGTATTACCTGCTATGCCTGCCAAAATAACAGGCGCGACACTTATGGACGGCACCAAAATAGCTTTTACACAAACAGATAAGTCAGTCAATCTCACTTTCCCCGCAAACAAGATTGACTCGGTTGCGACCATCGCCGTCCTGACAACAGACCGGAATATGGCTGGTATTGCACCAATCATTCCTTTCTCGACCACAGGCTCCATCGCGTATGCGCAAAAGGCCACGGCTTCGAGTTCGGTCGGGCAGTTTTACCACGATCCTACGGCTGCATTTGACGACAATCCGAGGACTTCCTGGAAGATCGGACGCAGAAAGGACGCCGATTTCATGAAATTTTACGGCACAAACGTGCATTACCTCTCCAAGGAAGTGATGGATATGTACGAACCATCGGGCTGGCTGGAAGTCGACCTGGGTAGACCACAGCTGGTCGGTAAGGTGAAGCTGAGCGAAAAGACCTACCGGGACTCCGAGGTAACCAAATTCGAAGTGCTTTATCATGATGGTAAAAAATGGGTATCCCTGGCTACCGGCAATAAAATAGGCGCCTGGGAAAAGACCATAGCGCCTATTAAAGCTCAAAAATTTCGTCTGGCGATCCTGGAACACAAAGGATATTTCGAAGTAACCGAATTCCAGCTTTTCCCGCCTGAGTGAATTGTCACCCTGAGCACCGAACTGTCACCCTGAACAGCGGATTGTCACCCTGAGCGCAGTCGAAGGGTAACGTGCGTGATGCCCTTCGACCGCCCGGCGGCCCGGTGCGCTCAGGGTGACATCTGCGCTCAAGATGAAAGCAGCGACCCGAGACTAAGGCTTTTTCATAAACTTAATCTTCGAAAACGACAGGAGTGGCTCGATAGGCTTGGCTTGTGGGTTTCGGAAAACGAGGTAAATGTCATGCTTGCCGCTCGTAGGTTGAATACCAATGTGCACGGGAGGTTGTGACATGCGGTTTCTGGGGGCGGGAGCGGGTTTTGTAGGCTGGGTGGTTGTGCCAGTGCCTTCTTTTTTCGCCCCGCCTTCCAGTTCTGCCATCACTTTCGCCATGTCTACCGGCTTGGCAACTTTTACTTCATGCTGACCTACAAGCGTTCCGGTCGGAGAATCGAGCCGGATTTCGATGGTACCTCCTACACTACCCTCTCTGCGTTGGGCCGCGGCATTGAGATCAAGCGAATCGATGCCAGCGAGGTCGATGCCGGGGAATGCGATATAGCTGCTTTCAAAACATACGACGGTGAAACCCAACCCCGCGACACCCAGCGCTTTCATTTCAACACCTTTACTGATGGGCGCTTGGGCTGCATTGAAGTCGGGACTGCGCAGTACGATCATTTCCTCGGTGGTTTGTGCAGGAACTGCCTTTGTCGTGCCCACCGGCCTGTCGGTATAAGCAGCGCGGATCAACACTGTGCCTTTGCCATTATCACCTTTCGGGATTTCCGGCTTGTAAGTACCTTGCAGCGGCAGTGTCGAAAGGGTTTTATCGGTGCTGTTGAGAATATATTTGACAATCACCTCAGCGTCGGCTACCGGCAATGCAGGGTGTGCGGCCATTGCCACTTCGCCCCAAACACCTGAACCGCCTTGCAACACCTTTTTCACCAATTTATCCAAGGCTCCCGACTCACTTTTGTATTTATTCGAAATATCGGCAAAGGAAGGCCCTACCGATTTGGTGTCAGGCTGATGACAAACCTTGCAGTCACTTTTACCCATTAAAGTCTGTGCTACGGCAAACTGCGTGGAAGCGTCGACACTGCGCTGACTTTGAGCCACTTCGGCATAATCAAAACCTTCGGAAGTGTAATCGATGCTCACGGCAACCTGATTCGGTTTGATCTTGCCGTCGGCGGTGCTGCCATCTTCTTTATCTGCAATGCTTACCGCGTACTGAATCGGTTTTCCTGCAAAAAAGAAGGTTTTGTTGCCTTCCAGATTAATCGCGACTTTCGGCGGCTCGTTACCAGCTATGATCCTCACCGACTGGCTGTTCGTAGCGCCTTTCGAATCGGTGACGGTAAGGGTTGCCGTGTAAACACCGGGCTTATCAAATTTCACGACCGGGTTTTCGGTGGAATAGGTCTTCGGTGCCACGCCTGGGCTCGTTACTTTCCAGCTGTATTTCAATGCATCACCATCAAAATCCTTTGTTCCTTTGGAAGACAATGTAGTTTCAAACGGAACTTGACCGCCCTTTTTCTCCGCCGCGGCGGCTACGATCGGCTTACGGTTGCCGCCATTATATTCAATCCTGACAAGCCGCGAATTATCGCTTTTGCGAAACCAGTTGCTGCCATATTCAAGGATATATAAATCGCCGTCCGGCCCGAACTTGATATCGATCGGCTGCACGGGATGGTACGAAGGTAGCACCCTTTCCATCGACTGATAATCACCTTGCGCATTCATTGTGATGGCCATGATCCAGCCACGCGAGAAATCGGCCGCGATCCATTTGTTTTCATAATAGTCTGGCCACGGGCGTTTCGGGTTTTTGAAATCCGACCGGTGATAAACTGGGCCGCCGGTAGCACTTCTGGAACCGGAACCTACGAGTGGAAATTTCTCTGAAACACCATAGGGATAATAAATAAAGCTTGGCGCCGTAGGAAACAGCTCTTTCAATCCGGTATTGTTCGGTGAAGTATTGACCAAATTTTTAGGGTCTTTCTTTGCAAGGGGCTTTTCGGTGGCATAGTCGAAAACCGGAAAAGCCTGGTCGTCGCCTACAAACCATGGCCAGCCAAAGTTACCCGGTTTGCGGGCCTGGTTTAATTCGTCGTAGCCTCTCGGTCCTATTTCGGAATCCTCGTTGGCGTCCGGGCCTACTTCTCCCCAATACAAATAGCCCGTTTTGCTGTCGACAGCAATTCGCCAGGGATTGCGGTGGCCCATGGAGTAAATTTCCGGACGGGTCAATGCAGTTCCTTTCGGATAAAGGTTGCCTTCGGGAATCGTATAAGTGCCATTGGGTTCGGGATGAATGCGTAATATCTTTCCGCGCAGGTCATTGGTGTTGCCCGCGTGGCCCTGATCGTCCCAGCTACTGCGGCCTGGCCGCTCGTCGGTTTGGGCGGCCTGCTGGTTGCCTGTGTTATTACCGACCGTCAGGTAGAGGTTCCCGGCCTTGTCCCAGGCCATTCCACCGCCAGTGTGGCAGCATACTTCGCGCTGCGTCGTCACTTCGAGGACTACTTTTTTCGAACTTTCAACCAATTGGTCGTCTACCATATCCCAACGCGCCAGCACATGTTTTTTCTCCGTCGGGTGCGCGTAGTAGAGGTATATCCAATGATTTTTCGCAAAACCGGGATCCAGCGTGATACCCATCAAACCTTCTTCCGCCTCGCGCGAAACACCTTCCTTGCTTGTATATTTGGTATTAACGGGAATGGTAGTGATGAGGCTGGTGGTTTTGGCAGATGGGTCATATTTCTTTAATGCGCCTTTGCGCTCAATAATATAGGAACTGCCGTCGGGAAGTACTTCGAATGCCATCGGCTCATCGAGATTGTCTGCCAATACCACCGGCGTGAAACGGCTTTCGTCGGGCTTGGTGACCGTGTCCTGCATTGTAAATGCAGCGAAGGCGGCAACCGTAATTAATTTAAAAGACCATCGGACAGTAGAAACAAGCATTTTGTGCGGGAACGGGAAAGGTTTGAGCATAGATATGTACCTGAAAGTGAGAGACTCAATATATCACTTTTTATCGAATCCATGGATCTTGGGGTCATATCAATTTAAAGCTGTTGCAAAACCAGTCCTGAGGTATAAAGCAAAGCCCCTCCACGCGTGATCGATGCGTGGAGGGGGTTGCCTTAAATATGTGTAGTTTATATTACTTCGGAAACGACGGGTGGCTTTTCACTTTCGCGATCTGCCGCAAATGCCGGTCAGTATGCCCCCATTGATAAATCAGTACCTGGTGCAGGTTACGCGGATCGGGTGTAGCAGTGAGTTCAAAAATGGCCCGCATGTCGGCTTCGGTTTTACGCAAAAATGCCAGGTTATCCTCTCTGCCACGTAGGAAAAAGGTCAGATTATCCTTTCCCTTCATCAGTCCCAGCGGTGACGACATGGTAGAAGCTTTGTGCTCTGCCGGTTCCATAATGAATTCGTGGTAATAACTGTCGGGCCGGGTTGTCTTCACTAGTTCGGGTTGCGGCTTGTTGCGTGAACCGATGCCAACTTCCCGCGACCAGATGATCTCCCAGATCGCCAGATGCTCCACAATTTCGGCAATAGACCAGCGGCCAGGCGACTCGCGGAATGCCCATTGCTCGGGCGTAAGGTTTTCCGTTTCTTTCGTGACTGCGTCGCGTGTGCGGATGAAATTGTCGATGGTATACTGCTTATCCTCCGCAGTCCAGAGTTTTTCCTGACCGAAGCTTTGTAAGACGGTGCATAGCCAGATTAGTGTAAAAAGTGTACAGCTTTTCATAAATTTTATTTTTTTGAGGCTGCAATGCTATTCCTTTTTACGTCATGAAGCAATTCTAGTTATCCAAAGGAAAAAACGAATGAGTATTTGTTCGGTTAGTGCTCGGATTCAGGCGGTAATATTCCCCTGATATGCACATTTCCTTAATTTCCGCGTTACTTGGGGTAATGGACGTCAAAAAATCAATCCTACATACACATTGTTGAAAATCTCTCAATCAGCCAATTCATGTCCCCTACGGTGCCGTAATGCGCTGCTAACTTGCGTATTGTTCACATCAATGAGTCTGATATCATTTGCTCAATCCAGTTCTCCAAAACAAAAACCTTTTAAGGACTTCTCGAAGGCGATAAAAGGTCATTTTATCCTTGACGGCGCAGAATGCGCGGGTTTTGAATTCTATGAAAAAGAAGTCATCTGGCGCAATGAAAGTGCATGCATGTATCCAGACACCTTCCTGCTATACTGGGTGGATTCAAACTCGTTTATGGCCAAAGAAAAAAAGTCAGAAACCGTAAAGATAAGCGGGTCTCCTATGATCTGGTTTTACACAGTGAAATCATTTGACGGCAATGAACTGAAACTCTGCGAGCTATGGACAGGCTGGGGACCTTTCAAAACGGAAACGCAGAAGTTTTTGAAGGTTAGAAAATAATCTCCATACTCAGAACATTCCTTAAGGTAACAAACAATTGTTATTCAGTGACCTGTGCCTCATCCAACTGAACCGGTAATATCCCCAGTATCACCGGGTTATCAAGCAACGACCGGAGCCTGACGGGTTCAGGATAAGGTATTTCAAATTTCGGCTGATCCAGATGCTTGGGATCCTTGGTTTTCAGGTATAACCTTACATTTTTCTCCTGCAAAAGCGAAAGCCTGTGATTTCTGCGGATATCGTACATATCGTTGCTGTTATGCCTGATATGCCCTTTGACATACACCCAGAAAAACACCACCATCACCCACCCGGCGAGCGACCGCTCCATGAGCCGCGCCGCAAACCATGCCTGGCCGATCAATCCCGGACTGAATAGCTCGGTGTAGCGCGAAGCAACCTCGGTGAGCTCGTGCCCGCGCCCGTAAGCGATCGCAACCGCCTGCAACAGCGACCACATCACGCACCCGGCCATTACCATGTCCGCCCGCGTGAGTTTCCCGCTGAACCACAATACCGGTACGGCGACCACGGCCGGTAGCCAGAGTATGAATGCAGGCTGTCTGTTTAGCAGGAAAGGCCAGCTCAGAATGTACCCGATAGCATTGGCAACGTCAGAAACGCTCTCTGCACGATACATCTGGTGGCCGCCTATTTTGGGAAGTATCAAATAGCCGCCCGCCGCCATGATTAGCAATGCAAGCACTATACCTATCCACATGCGGTCAACACGCTTTTCGGTGAATGCATGCAGCAAGTAAATGCCCGACACAGCTACAGGCGTAAGCAATCCCGACGCCATTGTGACGACACTCAATAGACATAAAACCAAAATTGCCGCCATAGCCCGACCGTTCTCCGGGTAACATGCTGCGAGCATCAAAGCTCCGATTGTGAAAATGATCAGGAAATAAAACTGGCTCTGAAAACCTACGAGCATATTCTCGAAAGAAAATGGCAATGCGAATTGTGCAATAATAGCGATCACAACCAGCCAGCGAACTCCGCTTAATGCACGTTGCCGGGCCAGGAACAGCAGCAACATGGCCGGAATGCAAGCCGCCACCAGCACATTCACACGCGCTTCGAGCAAGTTGTTCCATTTGCCGGTTATGCTGAAAATCAGCAGGGACAGCAAGCGTGTCGGAAATATGCGGTGCTCGTTGTGCGGCTGCCAGAGCTCCTGCAACCGCAGCCGACCTTCTATCCAGGGCCGGAGCAGAAAGTCACCTTCGGCATCCCATTGGTCCCAATAGGGCAACGGGACAGCGAAGGTTTCGACGAAATACAGCCGTGCGGCCACAACAATGCAGATTATAATTATTATGGCCGTGATCAGTCTGGGCGGCATATGCGCTGGAATTGGGGAGTGAAATATTATTATCCCAAAAATAAGCCCATTCGAACATAATGCAGGAAAATGACAGGCGATTTCTCCGGTTCGTTTGACAACAAGTCAAAATCAACTCCAAGATTGTCGGCTAATCCGCCCATCTACAGAATACTTCCCGCTACCCCCGGCCAGGATCGCCAACGCCAGGCCGATCACGAGCAAATGGTATTCATAACCTTCGCCCTGCTGGTTGCCAAACCAGTTCATAAAGAAACCGTGATCGATATGTTCCATGAAAATAATGCCTATGAAAAGGGCGATTACGGCGACTGACCATACCCTTGATGCGAAACCGGCAATTAATGAGATGGCTCCCAAAAATTCGACGACAATGACCAAAAATCCGATCAGCCAGGGCAGGTGAAGGGTTTCTGTAAAAAAAGCCATTTCATTCACGAAACCCGGTCCGCCAAACCAGCCGAATACTTTTTGGGCGCCATGTGGGAAAAGGACCAGCCCAACCGTCAGTCGAACGATCAGGCCTGTCCAGTCATTATTTGTACTAAAAATCCACTTTTTCATTTGTCTGCTGATTTAAAATTGATTTACAGCACAAATGACCGGGTTGCCCGGGTGAAAAAAGTTAAATTAATTTAAGAAATCTGTCCCGGGCGATTACAGCTGGCTAATAATGGTCACAATGCTGCGCGCACGGACGGAAAAAGTCCCGTCCTTAGTCTGGATCCTGGCAGGCGCAAGGTCTGTTTCAGCGGAAGTTTCGTAGGCTTTGGCAGCCGTTCCCTGCTTGCCTGATCCCAAGTCGATCTTGATTTCCTGCGACTTGTTATCACTGTTCACAATCACGGTTACCAGTTCCTTGTTGGTATTCTGATAGGAAGAAACCAGCAGCCCATCACTTGCCAGGCTACTCACCGCTTCTACGCGCACTGCTCCCGGCCGGACGAACCGACTGAAATTACCGAGCGCCCAAAGCATTTTAGAGGACTGAAAGTTACCATCCGTTTTATTTTTATCAATGTAAACCAGCCCGTCCTTGTAATCGTAAGGCGATATCGCTATCCACCAGTGCCATGCCGATGCGTTGGCATTCACAAGATCGTTATGGATTACTTTGGCAATATAAAGTCCTGAATTGATGCTTAAATCGCGACCCTCGCCCTTTATTTCGCCATCGTTATCGCCCAGAATGCAATATTCCGACTGCCAGTATTCGAGCCCCGGCACCGTCGCCAGCCTGCTCGCAAGCTGTTTGCGCTTCTCGACGGCTGTTTGATATGGGGAAGTAGTGAAATAGCTGTGCCCCGAAATCGCAGGGAGCACATTAGAAAGGTTTCCAATGTAATCAGTACTGTTTTTATCAAAGAAATTGGAAATCTGGCTGGCACGTCCCTGCCGGTTATGCTCCGAATAGAGGTACTCGATCTGGCCGGCCTCCGCCACATTGATTTTGGTTGAAAGGTTCTTTTTCAGCAGCGATGCGCTGAGCGACCGTGTCATCGCGGCGATCTGGTTGTTGAAAAACGGCGTTCCCTCCTGGCCGCCATCGCTCCAATCCCATTGCGGCTCGTTGACAGGGCTGATATATTGGAAAGTAATGCCGGTTTTTTTGCGGATACCATCGACCACATCCGCCAGATAATCGCCGAACTTCCCAAACTGGTCAGCCGCAAGATTGGGCTGCCCGGCCGTGGCATATCCCTTGCCATTAACGGTAAACTGCACCGGCGGGCTGTTTGGGAATAACAAAAACTCTTTGACGCCCCGCTCTTTGGCCGCGTTTAAAAACCAGATCTGTCCGGCCTGCTTATTCCAGTCGTAGCCGCCATCGCTACCCAGAAACGATTCCGCGCGGCGCCATTCGTCTTTGATCCCGCTGCCATCGCCCTGCTCGGCCGTACCACCGCCTGCATTGAACCGCCATAGCGACAATCCTATGCCTTTCAAATGGCCGTCGGACAGGGTATCCCGACTGAATAGCAGATCGGCAATGCCATTTTTCTTGGCTGCGGGCCAATTACCTGCAAACTGGCAGGACCAGGCGTCAGACGCGCCGAAATGCCGGATTGTCTGGTAAGTTTTTGTGGGGTTAATGCGGATGGTTACCGGTTCGTCCTTGCTGACCACTTGCTTTTCCGGCTCGGATGCCTGGCAGCTCACAGGAGCAGCAGCCATCAGCCCGAGGGCAAATACCCAGGGTTTGATTGGTTGATAAAATTGCATGAGGATTATATCAGGGGATTGGATTTAAAAAAATAACTCCCGGCGAAGAAGTGCCGGGAGTATGTTTCGGGGTTAGTAACCCGGATTTTGTTCCAATTTATTATTGGAGGCCTGGATCTCCGTCCGGGGGATCGGCAGCCAGTATTGCTTGTCGCTGAAATTGCGACCAGTCAACGCCTCTTTCTTAGTGTAGGTAAATGCGTTGCCGCTCTTGCCGATCTCGATCCCGTAAGCCGGTGCGTCCTCGGTAGTAGGGGCGATCTTCCAGCGGCGGACATCGTAGAAACGGTGTTCTTCGAATGCCAGCTCAATGCGGCGCTCGTTACGGATACGCTCACGCATCTGTGCCTGGGTGAGGCCCGCAGGTAATGCAGGCATGGCCACGCCCGTACGCTGACGGATCGCATTCACAGCCGCATACACAGTAGCATCCGGCCCCGACGCTTCGTTTTGTGCCTCTGCATAGTTCAGCAATATCTCGGCATAGCGGAAGTAGATCCAGGTTTGCGTACCAGCCACATCCCATGGGTTATCGATCGGCAGGGCATCGTTCATGAATTTACGCAGGTAATAACCTGTTTTCGACGTGTTCCAATTGGACGGGCCGTCTTTGCTGTCTTTTCCACCCGGGGTAAATGTCTGGATCGTGCTCGATCTGTAATTTGCTCCGTTGTAAAGAATGGTAGCGTAAAAGCGTGGATCGCGGTTTTTGTACGGCTCTTTCGGGTCGTAGCTTGTTTTAGGATCGGTAATGCGGGTGCCGTCCATCATTTCATAATCATCCACCAGGTTCTGCAAAGGCACATTACCGCCCCATGCATTATAACTGTTAGGCCCATTGGAAATTTCCAGACATACGTGGCGCGCACCTACGGCATACAACCGGCCAAAGATAATCTCCGGATTGTCAGTCGTGAGAAACAGGTTAGCATAACCGCCGGTATACAGGCTGTATTTGTTCAAATCCATGACCGCTTTTGCAGCCGCGGCAGCCTGTTGCCAGGTTGCGGCATTACCATAAAGCGGGCTTGCGCCATAGAGCAGCAATCTTGATTTCAACGCCATGGCAGCACCTTTGGTAGCACGTCCCAATTTCCAGTTGCTGTTGTCGTTAGCGGCCGGAAGCAATGCAGCTGCTTCGTCGAGCTGTGCAACAGCATAGTCGATCCCGGCTTTGATATCCGATCTTGCAAACAATTCGGGACCGGTGAGTTCATCACTTACTTCATACACTTTGTCTCCCAATAACACCACTTTACCGTAATTACGGATCAAATCGTGATAGCGGAACGCCCGGATAAACTGCAATTCACCTTTCAAACGGCTGCGACGTCCCTCGCTCATCGGCACTTTGTCGATATTGGCGAGCGCGTAGTTGATCTCGCGGATGCTGCGGTAGCTGCGTCCCCAGAAAGTTCCGGCGATACCGGTATTCTCAGGGGCGATCTGCCCGCGTTGGATCAGCCAGGTATTGTCATCATTGTTATAAATGGATTCATCAGTGACCGACGACCACATTGCGTATTCAAAACCACGTCCGAAACCCGGCAATGTACCTTCTGCCTCCTTGTCGGTGAGGCGGGTACCCATGTAGCGGTTGGTGATGTAGGCTTCAAACAGTACCGAATCGGAGAGGATCGAGGCGTCGGAAACGCGGTCGGTTGGTACAACATCCAGGAAGTCTTCCTTGCAGGCCGTCATGACGGTGGCCATGCAGGCCATCATGGAGGCTACTGTTACAGCGGTTATATTTTTAAATCGTTTCATATTCAGTCTATCAATTAAAACTTAATGTTCACACCCAGGTTAAGAATTCGCTGCTGCGGGTAGAATTGCCCGCTGTTGCTGTTACCCTCCGGATCGAAATCCTTTACACCGGTGATCGTGAACAGGTTAAATGCACTTGCATATACCCGCAGCGATGAGATTTTTAGCTTAGAAAGCGTTGCCTTCGGAACCGTGTAACCCAGTTCGACGTTTTTCAGACGAACGAATGAAGCATTGTTAAGCCAGAAATTGTTGGCATAAAGGCCTCCGTTGATCGAAGACGACGCCCTGGTGTCTACACGGGGATAAGAACCGTCGGTATTGGAAGGGCTCCACCGGTTGTCGGCCCAGCTGCTGTAAAAGTTACCTACCTGGCCTGATTCGGGCAGTACGTACTGGCTTACCATGCCTTGTCCGGCAAACACAAGCGAAATATCGAATGCGCTGTAACCCCCGTTGAACACCAAACCGTAAGTCAGCAACGGCACATTGCCATATTTGCTCCTTACCTGGTCATCTGCTGTGATCTTGCCGTCTTTGTTGTAATCTTCCAGGATCAGATCGCCCGGCTGTGCGCCTTGTACGTGTGGGAATTTGTCAAGATCCGCTTGCGTCCGGTAAATGCCCAGGGTATTGTACAACAGATTGGTATAAAGCGGCCCACCTGTCTGACGTTGGTACTCGAGTGCCCCGGGTGCTTCGTCTATGAAAATGATCTTGCTTTTTGCGTAGGTGACATTCCCTGAGATATTGTAACGGAACTTGCCGGAATGGTTATAGCCCAAAGTCGCTTCGAAACCGCTGTTATTGACCTTTCCAAGATTTTCGTCAGGTACCAACGGTGTATTATCATTGGTTTTGAAGGGATTTACAATACCCGAAGTATTCGGAATGGAAGCATTTCTTGCGGCAAGGATGTCAGAACGTTTCTGCTGGAAATAAATCACTTCTATGTTGAAGTTTTTCAGGAACACGGCATTCAGACCGATATCCAGCTTCTTGGAAGTTTCCCACGTAATGTTCGGGTTGGCAAGCTTGGTGAGGTCGATACCCGGCGTGATCACACCGCCCAGTACATATTGGTTATTGAAGGAATAGTTGTTGTAAAACTGAAACTGTCCTACGTTATCATTACCCAATGTTCCGTATGAAGCCCTCAATTTCAGGTCATCAATAAAACGGACACTGTTTTTAAACCAATCCTCTTCCGAGATCCGGTAACCTGCCGAAACCGACGGGAAGAACCCGAATTGTTTGCCTTTTGGGAACACCGAAGACCCATCCACGCGCGCCTGCACTTCTGCGAGATATTTCTCATTGAAATTGTAGGCTACACGACCGATAAAGCTCTTACGGGTGAAATTGTAGCTGCTTCCCGAATTGTTTTTGTCGGTAGCCGCCGCGCCGCCCTGCGAAAGCTCGGGAGTGGAAGCGGTCGGATAGTTGATCCTGCTGGCATCGAATGTCGATTCGCTGCGTTTGTTTTGCTCGTAAGCCACAAATGCATTCACATTATGCTTGCCGATCTGACGCAAATAGTTCAGACGGATATTCTGGGTAATGTTGGTGATATTCACCTGCTTCTGTGTAAGCGAAGCTTTACCCGCCGAACCACCTGTCACAACGCTGTTATAGGCATCCTTCGCGCTATCGTAGTTATAAAGCGTATACGGAATGCTGAATGTTTTGGTAAAATTGAAAGACTTGTCCACCGAGTAAAACCCATCCACAGAAAGTCCCTCTATAAAAGGCAAATTGTAACTGGCGCGCAGAATACCATTAAAAATAGAGGTAGGATTGCTCGAAGTTCCGCCCATATCCGTGCCCAGCACCACAGGGTTACTGTTTTCGACACCAGTTGAATAAAATCCGTTCGGATATCTGGCGATTACAGTCGGGTACGCCCGGTAAATGGAGCGGAATGTGTTACCCGCCGATGAAACCGGGAACTGGCGGTTTTCCTGACGGCCCGAAAGACCCAGGCTCACCTTGAAATCCTTCGTGATATTGGCATCGATATTGGAGCGGAAATTGTACTGCTTGTACTTGGTGGCCCCATTTTTGTACAAACCATCCTGGTAGATCGTCCCGAGCGACACGTAATATTTCACATTGTCGGTACCGCCATTAATGCCCAGGTTATGCTGGTTTTGCAATGCGAATTTTTTGAGCGTTTCCTTTTGCCAATCGGTATTGGGGTATCTCAATGGGTCGGAACCGTTACGGAACTTCTCGATCTCGTCCGCGCTGTAATGCTGGTTCATACCACCTGCCGGATTGTTATAATAGTCGATCTCGTTCATGATCGTCGCGTAGGTAGGTGCGTCTGCCAGGCCGGGCAAGCGCGTCGGGGAGGAAAAGCCCTGATTGAAACTATACGAGATCACAGGTTTGCCGGTGCTACCGCGTTTAGTCGTCACCAGGATAACCCCGTTTGCCGCGCGGCTACCATATACCGCCGCCGAAGCATCTTTCAGGATAGAAATACTTTCAATATCATTCGGATCAAGACGTTCGAGGCCGCCCACCTGGCCTGGAATACCATCCACAACGATCAAAACATCACTATTACCAGTGGACGCAAAGCCACGCACGGTATAACTGGAACCGTCGTAGCCAGGCTCTCCGCCGCGGTTGTTGGCCACAAATCCCGAAAACCGGCCAGCGAGCGAGTTGGAGACGTTGGGCTGGGGGCTTTTCACGATATCAGCGCCTTTTACCTCAGACACAGATCCTGTCAGGGTCGCTTTTTTCTGGGTACCATACCCTACCACCACGATCTCGTCGAGTGTTTTGTCATTCACCAGTAGCTTTACGTCGAGCTGCGAACGGTTCCCGATGGCTATTTCCTGGTTCACATAACCGATATAGGTAAATACCAGCGTGCCGGCGCCGTCGGGCACATTCAGCGAATACTTTCCGTCTACGTCGGTGGTTGTACCGGTAGAAGTACCTTTCAGGATCACGCTCGCACCGGGCAGGCCTTCGCCTTTGTCCGAGGTTACCGTTCCCTTAACTGAAAAAGTGGTCTGCGCATGTCCATACATCGTTATCAGGATAAACAGGAGCGACCACAGTGCCGTCAAACGAAACTTCCGGGCGTCTGTACCCGACAGTCTGTAACGGACCAGGCTTTTGTGAAAATGTTTTTTCATACAAGCTTAAAAGTTGATTAATTGGATACCTTCTCAGTTCATAAGAAGGGAGGCGGGTTTAAAGGCTGCGCTTTTTATAAACTGATCAAGCAAAAGTAGGACTATTTCAACCCGTCAACGGGGGGACATTCTCGCATTAAAAGGGGGGTAATTCCACAAAAAATGCCTGATTTTGTTAGAATCAGGCATTAAAAACTCTGGATACTCCAAAAACCGGCATCGCCTACACCGATTTCTTCCTGAAAATGTCCTTGTCGATGGTGAGTTTCTCGTGAAATGGCTTCCGGAATTTCTTCACGTATTCGGAAGGCTTCATGCCGAACAACTTCTGGAAATGCTCCCGGAAATACCGGATATCATTGATGCCAACCCGAAAGGCCGTTTCGCTGATAGTAATGTCGGTCGTAATGAGCAATTGCGCCGCCTTGCGCAGGCGGATGAAGCGGATAAAACTGTTGGTCGATTGCCCGGAAATGGATTTGATGCGGTTATAAAGCGTCGAATGGCTCATACCGATTTCGGAAGCCAGCATTTTGATGTTGAAGGCAGGATCGGTGAGGTGGTTTTCCACGACCCGGATACATTCGTTCAAAAACTCCTTATACTCTGCTGATATCTTGAAATCGCTCGTCTGCAAGGTGATCTCATTGTAAAAATACCTTTGCAGGTCGTTGCGGTTACGCAGAATAGACGTCACACGCGCCACCAGCAGGTCTTTATCGAAAGGTTTGCTGATATAATCGTCTGCCCCGCCTTCAATGCCTTTCAATCGCACATCCTGCGACGTGCTCGCCGTGAGCAATATCACCGGAATGTGGCTCAGGGCCATATCAAGCTTCATTTGCCGACAAAGCTCAATGCCCGACATGCCGCCCATCATCACATCGCCAATAACAATGTCGGGCAGGTGCCTGCGCACGAGGTCGAGCCCCTCCTCCCCGCTTGCGGCCTCAAAAAGCTTGTATTTACCCGAAAATATGGTGCCCAGATATTGCCTGATCCCCGGGTCGTCGTCCACGATGAGCATGGTATGGCTTTCCGCGGCAGGTTCCTTCATATCCATCAGTTCGAGCTGCCAGTTGGGCATTGCGACCGTTCTGGCCGGGATAGCGCCGTCGGCCAGCTCTTCAAGCAGCACCGAATCACGCCCCTCGCCTGACTGCGCATCCGAGGCCAGTTCGGGATGCTCTTTCCATAACATGACCCGGAAAGTCGTGCCCGCACCAGGCTCCGACTCATATGTAAGCTGCCCGAAATGGTTTTCAATGAATGTTTTGGCAAGATACAGACCGATGCCAAAGCCGCCTTTGCCCGCGAAACGGTAGTCGGCCGATTGGTAAAACACCTTAAAAATATCCTCGCCCGCATCTGCCGGGATACCCGGGCCAGTATCGCTGACCAGAATTTCAACCTGTTCGCCCAATGCGGTCACTTGAACTTTCACAGCGCCCCCGTCCGGCGTAAACTTCAATGCATTGGAAATCAGGTTGAATATCGCTATCTCTATTTTTTCCCAGTCACAAGTCACTTCCAGGTCGGTTTCGGGACAGATCAGCTCGTAATGGATATGCTTTTGTTCTGCCTGATGCAGGAAGCATTGAAAAACTTCGGTAACCAGCTGCGGAAAGTTGTGAATGGCTGGTTTCAACCGATCGGACTGCTGGTCGGCCTTGCGGAACAGCAGCAGCTGATCAACCAGGCTCAATAGCCGTTTAGCATTCCGGTAAACAATGTGCATGCTTCCGGACGCTTCCTGGTCGGCAGTCTGCATCAGTTCGCGGACCGGATTGATAATCAATGTCAGCGGCGTTCTGAATTCGTGGGAAATATGGGTGAAAAATGAAAGCTTCCGCTCATTCATCTCGATCTGCTGGCGGGTTTCCAAATGCGCCAGCTGCACTTCATATTTCATTTTTTCCTGCCCGAGCTTGTATTGCTGATAGTAATATAGGACCAATGCTGCCGTAAGGATATAGAGCAGATAAGCCCACCAGGTTTGGTACCAGGGCGGCATGACGCGGATCGGAAGCGATGCATAATCTTCAAACCAGATACCATCCTGGTTGGCCACCTTCACTTTGAAAGTGTAATTACCCGAAGGCAAGTAACGGTAGGTGGCCGAGCGCTCGTTCAACACATAGTTCCAACCTTTGTCAAGCCCGTCGAGCATGTAGGCAAACTTGGTGAGCTCCGGATAGGCATAATTGAGCGCGGTGTAATCAATGGAAAAAACCGGTTGACTGGGTTCGATCAAAAACCGCCTGGCCCTCCGAATATGTTCGTATACTGAAAACGCTTCATTGATACTGTTCTCTGTGCCCTTTTTCTTTCCAAAAACGCGGATCCCGCTGATCATCACCCTCGGCTGATAGCGCGACGCCCTCACCTGGCGCGGGTCAAAGAGGTTCCAGCCCTCCGTGCCCCCAAAACATATAATGCCCAGGCTGGCATGGTAGAGCGTCGAGCCCGGATTGAACTGTCCGCCCTGCAATCCGTGACTGGTATCAAAGTTTTCGATGCCGCCTGTGCCCGCGTTGATCCTGGAAAGGCCTTTATTGGTACTCACCCAGATCCTGTCGGGACTTTCGGGCTGGATTGCATTGATGACATTGTTGGCCAGCCCACGCTTTTCATCAAAAAACCGCACCGTTTTGCCACGCGTATCGAATAGCAACAATCCGTTCCCTTCCGACCCTATCCAGAGCCGGTCGCGGCTATCAATAAACAGTGAAAATACAATGCGGTTGGATAAATAAGGCTCTTTTCCCGACTCATTGAACCAGGATACAAATTGCATTGTGCGTGTATCCAGGTAGTTGAGCCCGCCACCGTAAGTGCCGATCCACAGGTTGCCATGCCGGTCTTCTGTGATCGCCCGCACGTCATTGGAATTGATAGAGCTGTTGGATGGTACGAAGTTCCGGAACTTGCCTGTCTTTTCATCCAGTAAACTTAAACCGCCGCCATTGCTCCCTACCCAGATGTTCCTGCGGCTATCCTGAAATATCACTCTGACATCATTCTTGCCCAGCGAGCGCGGGTCCGAAGGGTCATGCGTGTAACGCACAAACCGGTCTCCGGCCGGTTCATACCGGAACAATCCCCCGGAATAGGTGCCGAACCACAGCCTGTTGCTGCGGTCGCGGTAAGCGGCCAGAACGGCAGCATCGGAGAGGCCGCCGGGCTTTCCGGAAGGCGCGTAATGGCGGATAACCTCGCCGCCAGCGGTGGCTTTGTAAATGCCGTCACCATCCGTTCCCAGCCACAGGTTACCGTCCTTATCGGTACACATTCCGTAATAGCGCAGATAGCTTTCGGCCCTCGAATCGGTGATTTTGCGTTCAAACTTCCTGAATTTCTCAGGAATGCTGCTGATCAGGTAAGTCCCCTCCCCGTAAGTTCCCAGCCATATATTCCGGTCTTTGTCAATATAAAGCGCCTGCACAGAACGCTGTGTAATGCCTTTGTTATCCTGGTCTTTTACCTGCTCGAAAACCAGTTGCTGCGGCGACTGCACGGCCAGAGAACGCAGGTCGAGGCGGTAAAGTCCGCCGTCCTGCACGCCGATGAGCAGATTTTGCTGGTGGTCTTCAAGTAACGACAAGTAAATGTCACTGTTATGGAATGTCGGGATATGGAGGTCGTAAAATCTGGATTCCGACCGTTTGAAAAGCAGCAAACCCTTCGAGGAAGCGATCCAGATATTATGCAGGTGGTCTTCATAAATTGCATTGATCCTTGTATCGGGCACTTTGCCAGCATTCAGGTTAACTTTCGAAAGGCGTCCATTCTTGCCTTTTTTCCAGACCTCAATCCCGCTGTCGCGGGAACCGACCCAGATCATACCCTGCGAATCTTCGAACACTGTGAGGACGGAATTGGTAAAAAGCCCCGGTAATGTTTGCTGGTTGTAAAAAGTAAAACGATGTGTTTTGAGGTCAAAAGAGGCGAAACCGGAGCCATTCAGGGCCAGCCACAGATACTCGCCGCCCCCTTGCCGGATGTCGCTGACGTCGTTTCCTTCGCCATGTTTGCTCCGAAAAGGTTTGTAGCGGTTGAACTGTTGTGTGGCAGGCACAAACTCACAAATACCATCCCGGGAGGAAGCCCATATCGTCCCATTCTTATCCCTGATGATCGATTTTACATAGTTGCCGGGAAGACTGTGCGGGTCGTTCCGGTCGTATTTGAAGTTGCGGAACCCGGCACCGTCGAACCGGCTTACACCGTCACCGGTGGCAAACCATAGCAGTCCGTCATTATCCTGTGTAATGCTGTTTACCACGCCAAACGAGAGGCCTTTGCTGATGGAGTAGCGCAACACACGCCCGGTCACGGTTTCTGCCGCCAGCCCGGCAACGGCCGTCCAGCAGATCACAAACAGGCAGCACAGCCATGTTCTCAAAATCCCGCACTTCTTCACCCGCATAACCGCATTTTTTGTGATCCAAATTAAGAGACAAACCCATCTCTCGTCCCGGCCTTAAAACTGAAACGAACTTCAAAGATAAATTAAAAAAGAGAAGAAAGGTGACGGCCAGCTCGCGTGAAAATTAGTATACGCATTACTCAAAATCAGGCACTTAGCATTAATATGCAAAATCAATTATTGAAAATGAAATATTTCTACACATTAGTACTACATAATTGTAGAATATTTGCCCGATATTGACGGCCCGTCCGAGAACATTTACCATTTGCATACAAGCATATACGACTCCATCAGAACACACCTATCTCGTTAAAAGTGAAGAATTCAGATAGTAGATCGAATTTTAGAGGCGGCCGGCATTGATACGGTCCGCCTCTTTTCTTAAAGTGACAAATTCTTTCAGTAAGAGCGGTAGGTAAGCTACTTTTGATGAAAAAATAGCGCTCAACTCTTGTCAATGGATCAGAAAATAATACGCATCAAGGATATTGCCCTCAAAGCTAAAGTCTCTCCGGGTACCGTCGACCGGGTCATCCACAACCGTGGAAAAGTGGCAGAAAAAGTAAGGATACGGATCCAGAAAATCATCGATGAGAGCAATTATGAGCCAAATCTGATGGCCCGGGCGCTAGGTTCGAAAAAACAGTACCATTTCGCAGCGCTTATCCCCGATCACAAGGTTGATTCCTATTGGCAGGCACCCAAATCGGGCATCGAGCGGGCGGCAGCGGAGCTGAAACAGTTTGGAGTGAGGGTGCAGCAGTTCATTTTCAATCCATACGATTCAAAGGACTTCATTAAAAAGGCCGAAGAGCTTACGGCAACCAAACCGGAAGGCATATTCCTCTCCCCTATTTTTTACCACGAAACACTGCCCTTCTTCGAACAATGGAAGACGGCTTCCATCCCTTTTGTGCTTTTCAATACCGAGATCTCGGATTATGGGCCGTTGAGTTATATTGGCCAGGACTCCTATCAAAGCGGCAAACTGGCCGCGAAACTGATGCATTACGGCCAGTCGGAACCGTGCTCGGTGCTCGTGGCGCATATCGATGAGAAGATCGATAATGCCGCCCACCTTCTGAAAAAAGAACAGGGCATGCGCGACTATTTCAACCAACCTGAGCACCGTAATGTAGCTTTCAATATCATCACCGTCGAGCTCGACAGTTCCGATCCGACCGGCTTTCAGGCAAAACTTAACAGCGCAATCGCCTCGACGCTCGATCTGAGGCATATTTTCGTAACCACCTCGAAGGCGCACCTTGTCGCCTCCCAGCTCGAAGGCGAGGCTATTAACCATATCCGCATTGTGGGATATGACCTGGTCCCGGCCAACCTCAATTATCTTAAAAAAGGGACGATAGGTTTCCTGATCAATCAAAACCCGCAGCGACAGGGCTATCTCGGCATCCGGCAGCTCGCCGATTTCCTCGTGTTCCGTAAGAAGGTGGCCAAGCTGCGGTTTCTCCCGCTGGACATTATCACCATCGAAAATCTGCAATACTACCTCGAAGAAGATGTGAAGGCCACGGTTGATGAGCTCGCGTAAGAAATTTCATTAAAGTCCTCTTATGTAACCGAAACTGCTGGTCTGTAAATCAGCAAATTAAAATTTTATTAAAAGTGTGTACGCACACACTTTTATTTGGTAGTTTCGTTTTTATGAAACTACCCTTATCCTTTCTTTTCGTTACAATCCTGTCGCTTCGGTCCGTGTGCGGACAAGCAATCGAATATGTTTCCGGCCACAATGGTTGGAATCCCGACTCCCTGGGTAACGTCCGTGCGGTTGTTCAGGTGGCCCAAAAAGTGAAGACTGCGAAGGCCATTATCGACTGGCGGCGGCGCGACCACCATCCCGACAGCGAGATCATCGTCGTCGACGGTGCTACCAATAAGCGCATATTCAATGTAAAGACGTCGGACCTGAGCCGAGAGTCAGGTGAAGTACTCTTCGAGCCAGTATCGGGCGCCGGGCAATATTATATTTACTACCTGCCTTACAAAGTGGAAGGCAGGACAAATTATCCCACTGCCAATTACTTAAAAAGGACAGAAACTGGCTCTCCCACATGGCTGAGCAGAATTTCGGCCGCAGCCAAGACCGAGGTGCTCCGAATCGAATCCGTCAATGAAATAAGCAGCCCCTATCCCATGGAGGTTATAGCGAAAGCTTCGGAAGTACGGAGGCTTGCAGCGGCTAATACGTCCAAAAGCTATCTTATATTCCCAGAGGACCGGATGCACCCCATCCGGATGACCGACGATTTGCCCCACCGCTGGATCCGGAAAGGCGCTATGGGCACATTTACCGACCAGGCAGCGCCGGGCGAGAACTTCACATTTCAACTGGGCGTATATGCGTTATCGACAGATTTGAAGAACGTCAGGATCAGATTCGCTGACTTGCAAAACGGCGAATCACGGATTCCCGCGAAAGCATTTTCCTGCCTCAACACCGACGGCACCGGCTGGGACGGAAAACCGATCGGAATGAGGGTATCCGTGGCTAAGGGAAAAGTGCAGGCCCTGTGGTGCCTGGCCGAGATTCCTGCTACAATCCCTGCCGGTACATATACGGGTAAAATCTTCGTAACTGCGGACAACGCCCCGGAAACACCTGTTACCATCACGTTGCAAATCAGCGGGAATGCATTGGCCGATAAGGGCATCAGCGCACCTGAAAAGCAAACGCGACTTGCCTGGCTCAACTCCACCATGGCGCAGGAAAACCAGGTCATCGCTCCCTATACGCCTCTCGAAAGACAGGATAACCGCATTTCGCTATTGGGCAGAAAACTGACGGTTGCACCAAACGGCCTGCCGGAAAACATTGAAACCTATTTCACACCGGAAATGACCGGATTATCTGCCAATGCGAAAAGCATTTTGCTGGCACCCGTTCAGTTCAATGTCGTAAACCAGGGCGGTACCCCGGAAAAACTGACCTCGAAAGGATTAACATACACCCAACAAACACCCGGCACCATCGCGTGGACTGCCGCCAGCATGTCCCCGAACCTGAATATGGATGTGGCCGGGCATATCGAATTTGACGGATTTGTATCCTACGAAGTTAAAGTTACCGCGTTGAAGGACATTTCGCTCGACGACATTTTCATGGACATTCCAATGAGCCCCAACGCAGCCAAATATATGATGGGACTTAACCTGAAAGGCGGAAAAAGGCCGTCAACCTACGAATGGAAATGGGATGTAGCCACCAAAAATCAGGATGGTGCGTGGATTGGCGATGTAAATGCGGGGCTTAATTTCTCTCTGCGCGACGAGCATTATGTGAGGCCGCTCAACACCAATTTTTATCTTCAGAAGCCCCTCCTTCTTCCCTCGTCCTGGGGAAACGGACAAAAAGGCGGCATTAAGATAGCCGAAACCGACGGCCAGGTGCGGGTAAGGAGTTACAGTGGCGCACGCACCATGAAAAAGGGGGAAAGCCTGTACTATAATTTCACGTTGCTGATCACTCCTTTCCATGCATTGGACACCGATGCGCAATGGAAAACAAGGTTCTACCACAAATATGACAACCCCGATTCGATTGCCAAAAAGGGTGCTACGATCGTCAATATACATCATGCAACCGCCATCAACCCCTATATCAACTATCCTTTTATTGAGCACAACGCAATGAAGGAGTATATCGACAAGGCGCACGTGAACGGGTTGCAGGTAAAAATTTACAATACCGTCCGCGAGCTTTCAAATAGCGCTTATGAAATCTTCCCGCTCCGAAGCCTTAAACATGAGATTTTTTCGCCAGGCAAAGGATTGGGGTACTCGTGGTTGCAGGAACATTTGGGCGACGATTACATTGCTGCCTGGTACGTCCCGGGGATCAGGGATGCCGCGGTGGTAAACTCCGGCATGAGCCGCTGGCACAATTACTATGTCGAAGGCATGAACTGGCTGACCCAAAAAGTGGGTATCGACGGAATCTATCTCGATGACGTCGCATTCGACCGTACCACTATGAAACGCGTCAAGCGGGTATTAACCACGGACGGTCATCCCGGGCACATTGACCTCCATTCGGCAAACCAATACAATAAAAATGACGGCTTCAACAACAGCGCCAACCTGTACATGGAGCATTTCCCTTACCTGAACCGCCTTTGGTTCGGAGAATATTTCGACTACGAAAACAACAGCCCCGACTTTTTCATGACCGAAGTTTCCGGTATTCCTTTCGGACTGATGGGCGAGATGTTGCAGGATGGCGGTAATCCGTGGCGCGGCATGGTATATGGCATGACCAATCGCATGCCGTGGATCGAAGGCCGCGACGCAAGGGCAATCTGGAAGGTATGGGACACTTTTGGTATCCAGGGTAGTAAAATGATCGGCTATTGGGTGGAAAATAATCCGGTGAAGACCGATACAAAAACAGTTTTGGTGACGAGTTATGTCAAAGGAAAGTCTGCACTGGTCTCTATTGCCAGTTGGGCAGAAGCCGATACTGATTTCCATTTGAAGATAGATTGGAAAGCATTGGGAATTGATCCATCGAAAGCTTCCATAGAGGCCCCGGAGGTTAAAAACTTCCAAAATAAAGCGTCATTCAGCGATGGGCAACCCATTCCTGTGGCAAAAGGCAAAGGATGGTTACTTATCATTTCCGAAAAGCCTTGAAAAGTAAAATTATGTTTTACACTTACTGCATTCAGTAAAATTTTCTTTCGAATGACCAAATCGCAGGAATTTTTATTTCAATAGTGTGTACGCACACATTTTGTTTTTACTTTTGATTACACCATAAAACATTTGAGATCAGTGTAGTTGGAAGAAGGCAGCCGCAAGGCCCGCTTTTTCTTCCGGAAGGATTTTTTTTGTCACCCCAAACCCACGTTTCTATGAAGTACAAACTTTTATTCTTTCTAATCTTCGTCTCACTTCTCGCTGTCAAAAACGGTTTCGCCCAGTCGGGTGAAATACGTGTGTCAGGAAAGGTGGCCGATTTCAAAGGCGCAGGGATCCCCGGTGCCAACGTTACGCTGGTAGGCACCAATTCCGGCGTAATTACCGATGTGGATGGGAAATTTTCCCTGAATGTTCCAGGCAGCCAGTCTGTATTGCGTGTTTCCTTTATCGGTTATAAAACCGCTGAAATGAAAGTTGGTAACCAGACGCAATTTAATGTGACGCTGGAAGAAGATTCCAAGACATTGGACCAGCTGGTAGTGGTGGGTTATGGTACAACGAAGAAAAAGGACCTGACCGGCGCCGTAAGCTCCATCGCCAATGAAAGTCTCAACCTCGGAGGCGCTACTTCCAACGTAGCGCAGGCATTTCAGGGAAGAGCGGCGGGTGTGCAGGTAAGCCAGTCCAACTCCGCTCCCGGCGGTTCAACGGTTGTTCGCGTACGTGGTGGAAACTCCATTTCCTCGACCAACGAACCCCTATATGTAGTAGACGGGTTTCCTTCCGAAAGTGGCAAAGACATCAATCCCAACGATATCGAAGACATTCAAATATTGAAAGATGCCTCTGCTACCGCTATCTACGGTGCGAGAGGTGCAAACGGCGTTGTGATCATCACTACTAAGCGCGGTAAGACCGGCAAGCCTACGGTGACCTTCGACAGCTATTATGGTATTCAGAAAGTAACGAGCTCTTATGATAAAATGACTGGTTTGCAGGCCATGCAAATTACGAATGCCAAAAATCAGGAGAGAGGTTTGCCACCTACCTACACGCCCGCAGACCTGACAAGCGGGATCAATACCGACTGGTTCAAACTGGCCACGCGGGATGCGAAAGTGCAGAGCTATAGTTTAAGTGCCAGTGGTGGAAACGAGGACACTCGTGTGGCTCTTTCACTTAACTATTTCTCTCAGGACGGGGCCCTGAAAAATACCGACTACGACCGGTATTCTATCCGCTTAAATCTGGATAAGCAATTTGGCAAACGCTTCAAAATCGGCGCAAATATGTACGGAGCGCATACTTTCTCCCTGTACAAAAATTACGACGGTAACATCCAGCCATCCAACGTGATGTACGGAATATTGTCGGCTTCACCGGCAACAGCCGCCTATAACGCTGACGGGACGTTTGCAAGATTTCAAGGCCGCGATAACTCCATTGCATGGTTGCTGCAACCTGTCAACCACCTTTATGGCAACAAGGTTAATATCAACACGTTCATAGAATATCAATTTACTGATGCATTATCCTTCAAAGTGAATGCGGGTACGGAATACAACGCTAACAAGGAAGGCACTTACCTGCCGCGTACACTAGTTGACGGTGAAAAAGTAAGGGGCCGCGCCACTGTCCAGGAAAGTGTAGCTTCCCGGAACCTGGTAGAAGGTTATTTCACCTATATCAAAACCTTCGGGGCGCATTCCGTTAATGCCGTTGCAGGGGTATCCATGCAAGACGATATAGCGGAAAACCACTTTTCGGCTGTTCAGAATTTTAGTACCGACGCATTTCTTTACAATAACCTGGGAGCCGGTACGCAACGTGTACTTTCCACCAGTTCCAAAACAAATACGAAAATCGCCTCCGCATACGGACGGGTCAACTACGCTTTCAAAGATAAATACCTGGCTACCTTTACCATCCGCAGAGACGGTTCTTCCCGCTTCGGACCAAACAACCGTTATGGTTACTTCCCATCCGGTTCGGTTGCTTGGCGCATTGGTGATGAAGAGTTTGTAAAGAACCTGAATGTGTTCTCCGACTTAAAGGTAAGAGCGAGCTATGGTGTCACAGGTAATGACCGCATTGGGGATTACGCATATATGACTACTTTTTCCCCGGTTAACGTCACATTGGACGGCAACAATTCTTACGGAGGAACAGCTGCAACCCGTTTGCCAAACCCTGATCTTAAATGGGAAAGTACTGCCCAGCTTGACATCGGCGCGGATATGACCTTCGGCAATGGACGTATTTCTGCCACTTTCGATTACTACCGCAAGAAAACAAGGGATTTGCTGTTGAATATTCCTGTGGGCGACTGGTGGGGTTTCACGACCCAGATCGTGAATGCAGGTTCTCTTCAAAACAGTGGTCTTGAACTTTCCCTCAATACACAGAATATTGCGAAAGGGAGCTTCAGATGGAAAACTTCGTTCAATATCGGCTACAATAAGCAAAAAGTGCTGAGCCTTGGCAATCGTCCATATATTATCACCCAAACAGCCAACCCATACGGCGGCAGGGCTATCGACTTTACCAAACTGGAAAAAGGTCAGGAGCTCAGCAGCTTTTTCGGATATAAGTATGCAGGGGTGATCAAAACAGGCGAAACCTATACGCCACAACCCGGCGCGCCAGCTGGCAGTCCTAAATATGTGGACGTCAACAACGATGGTAAACTCGATGCAAATGATCGCGCTTACCTCGGCAATGCTAACCCGCATTACATTTATGGTATTGGAAACGAGTTCAGGTACAAGAATTTCGATCTGAATATCTTTATGCAGGGTGCCCTGGATTACAGCCTTTTTAACGGTAACGGATTAGTTCTTGAATCAGGCTACGGCACATCGGCATTAAACAGATGGACACCTGAGAACCAGAACACTGACATTCCACGCGATGGATATGCAACCACTTCATACGGAAGCTATATCAACGACCGCTTTGTGGAGGATGCTTCGTTCCTGCGTTGCAAAATGATCACATTGGGTTACAATCTTCCGATCGGCACGGCCAAAAAGCTCAATGTGAGAGTGTACGGTACTATTCAGAATCTATTCACCATAACAAACTACACCGGAACCGATCCTGAGTCAAACACAAGGGCTTCCAATTCGGGTACGGCAGCAATCGGAGGCACCCCTCCCAGCGCGGTCCCAACCACTGCTGTCAACCTTGCTTCGGGGCTGGATTATACGGCATTCCCTTCTTACCGGTCGTATACCCTTGGTTTAAAAATTAATTTCTAATAATCCGACAATGAAATATATATCAATCATATCACTGGTCATCATGTGCCTTGCAGTATCCTGCGAAGGGCTGATTGAACCAAAAGTGTACAGCATTCTCACCGACGCCAATGCTTTCCAATCGAAAGACGACGCCATTGCGGCAGTCAATGCAGCCTATTCCAGACTGAAACAACCCAGCGGAACGAACGATTCCTGGATGTATTACGCTGGTTTTCAGGTAACTATTACTGACCTTACAACCGATATCGGGCACGCTAAGTCCGGTGGGGACGTTGGCCTGATGTCCGACGCCAACTGGGGGCCGGGCAACACGTATCTGGCTTATGCCTGGCAACACCAGTTTAAACTCGTTTCAGATGTAAACAATGCGCTTTATTATATCCCAAAAATCGCTTCACTGAAAGATGCGGAGAAAACACAGTTCATAAGCGAACTGAAATTTTTGCGATCACTGGGATATTATGACTTGACGAATGCATTTGGCCCCGTTCCTTTGATGATGGAGGATTCCGTAGCCAAAAGTGTACAAAGTCCTGATTTTGGGGCTCACACGCCGGTAACGGAATTATCAAAAATCAATGCACAGCTTATCGCTGACCTGGAATATGCAGCAAAAAACTTGCCTGCGAATTACACCAGTAGCCCGATTTATACAACCAATGATGTAGGCAGGGCCACAAAGGGTTCGGCGCTGGCCTTACTTTGCAAGCTGTATATGCGTGAAAAACAGTGGCAAAAAGTTGTTGAGGTGTCGCAGCAGATCATGGATCTGAAACAATATGCGCTTTATCCTTCTTACTCAGGGCTTTTTGCAGAAAATAACAAATGGTGTTCTGAAAATATTTTCAGCGCACTGTCCAACAATCTTGTGGATGGCACCGAAATGATGAACCATTTTGGCCCTATCAACAATAAGGAAGTTACCGACAGGTGGCAGTACTTCGCGATAACATGGTATTTCTGGAATACTTTTGAAAAGAATGACGATCGGCGCGAAATGTTCTTTTATGACTATATCGGTAGCGACGGGTTGCATTATGTACAACCTCCTGCGGGGCAGATAAACCCACCAGCCGGCTTTTATTACCTGGCAGATGTGGCGTCTAAAAAATATGCTGACCCGAAAGGATCAACCACTTACCTGGACGGACACGTGTTCCCGATCATCCGTTACGCCGATATTCTGATGTCCCGCGCCGAAGCTTTGAACGAATTGAACGGACCTAATGCCGAAAGCATTCTGCTAATCAACCAGGTAAAAGCACGCTCGAAAGCGACATTGCTTGGCGCTGCCGGTACGTTTACGAAAGAAGGACTGCGTGACCGGATCCTGACCGAGCGAGGCTGGGAATTCTTCTTCGAATGCAAGCGTCGCGAAGATTTGATCCGTATGGGAAAATATCAATCCGTGGTAAACAGCTATCTCTCCGCAATCGGAAAGGCCCCACGCATTGATATCAATAAACACAAATATTTCCCATACCCACAAACACAAGTAGACCTAAACCCCAGTCTGAGCAATAGCGATAGGCAGTAACGCGGGGCACATAGCGCTTCCGCACGTGCCCTTCGGCTGCGCTCAGGGTGACATTAACGCTGTCATGCTGAGCGCACGGGGTCGCCCGGCGGTCGAAGCAAATGCGATTGCGCTACTGCACGCTCCCTTCGACTGCGCTCAGGGTGACAACGAAATGTCATGCTGAGCGTACGGGGCCGCCCGGCGGCCGAAGCACATGCGATTGCGCTAGTATCCTTCGGCTGCGCTCAGGGTGACAATCGCATGTCATGCTGAGCGCAGTCGAAGCACCGTTACAACACAAGCAAAAGCTTTCTTGCTTTACTTATATTTACGAATAGATCGGCCTCCCACATGAAATGCATCTCACTCAACTTTCTGTTTTTTCTATCATGGATATTCCTGACAGGGTGTGGCGGCTCGGGTATTGAGACGATTAGTCTGAGCGCGCCGGGCAGAAATACGTTGAAAGTGAAAATTGATGTAAAAACAACGCATCCAAACAGCCTTCGGATCTCCTATTGGGCTAAAAATGATTCACTTCACAAATACATCACACCCAATTCCCCGGTAGGCACGGAGCATCCGCTGGTACTCACCAATCTGCGCCCCAGCTCGCAATACCTGTATCAGATCATTTCGACAGACGGCGGCGTGGAAACGCGCAGTAAAGTGTACGACTTCAAAACTTCCGGCTATCCCGTCTGGATTCAGGATTTCTTCCGGGTTATCGCCCCGGACACGGCAGCTGTACCTCAGTCATTCAAAAAAGGCTTTGTGCTTTTCTCACGTCGCGAAACGCCGGGTATCATTTTCATGCTCGATCACAAGGGCAATATCCGCTGGTACCATCAGGTGAACGGCACCGGCTTTAAAACCACACATTTCACACGCAACAAAACCATTCTTTCCATTCTCGGGACTGAGGAATATCCTACCAGTTACGGAAACGAAATCCTGGAAGTTTCAATGACCGGCGACACGCTGCTGCATCTTAAAAAAGGGGAGGCGGATTTTAAAGAAACCATTCACCACGAGATTATCCTCAACGACCGCGACCAGATCGTGACCCTTAATGTGCAGACCAAGATCATGGACCTGTCATCTGTCGGGGGAAGCAAGCAGGATACCATTAAAAGTGACGGCATTATCGTGCTCGACCGCAAGGGCAAAAAAGTGTGGAGCTGGTCGGTATTTGATGTGCTGGACCCATTGCAGGACCCTAAGATCCTGCAAGAAAAGAAAGACTGGATGCATGCGAACAGTGTCAGCTTTGACAACGACGGCAATTACCTGATGTCGTTTTACAACAATGGGCAGATATGGAAAATCGACTCCAAAACCGGCAAGGTGATCTGGAAATTCGGTCGGAAAGGTGACTTTGCAATGCCCTCGGCGGGTGTTTTTGACCAGGGACACGCAGTACACCGGAATTCGGAGGGTAACCTGATGCTTTTTGACAATGGTACCAGCCGCGAGACAACCCGCACATTGGTTTTCAGCCTCGACGAGGCAAACAAAAAGTCGGAATTGA
Source organism: Dyadobacter sp. MSC1_007 (assembly GCF_023667495.1). Taxonomy (GTDB): domain Bacteria; phylum Bacteroidota; class Bacteroidia; order Cytophagales; family Spirosomataceae; genus Dyadobacter. Next base: position 262,963 of record NZ_JAMOZL010000010.1, on the reverse strand, counting down.
AGAACCACATTGTTTTACCCAAAAAACTCTACACTGCTCGAATGGGCAGTGCTTACATGGTTGGAACGGATGCCGTATTGCATTGCAGCTCAAAAACCAACAGTATCGTGCTTACCAACATGGAAGGCCGGTTCCTGTGGATGCTCAAAAGCATGATCATGCCCTATCGCGCGGAATTCATCCCGCATGAAAAAGTAGCCCCCTACCTCGTGAACTGACCCTGGCATGAACCCTACCCTGCGTTACCTCTTTCTGACATTTCTGAAAATAGGCGCCACGTCGTGGGGAGGTTTTATGGCGCTGATCTCGATGATCCAGAAAAAGGTGTTGGAAACAGATGCAGCACTCGAAAACACGACCATTCTCGAAGGAATTTCACTGGCTTCCGTTTTGCCTGGGCCGATGGCTGTCAACGTGGTATCCTTTGTGGGTTATAAACTTGGTGGTTGGAAAGGGGCGCTGGTAAGCGTAGTTGCGGTACTGCTTCCGTCGTTTTTCCTGATGCTTACGCTCGCACACTTCTACTTTTTATATGGCGATGTGCCAGCGATGAGCCGTTTCTTCGCCGGAATGCTTCCCGCCGTGGCTGCCATTATTGTCAGCGTGGCGATTAATCTAGGTAAAAAAAGTATTCAGGACGTGCCGCAAATGCTGATAGCCATTGCCGCCGCGGTCATTGTTTTTATCTCCAAATCATACCTGACCACACTGGCCTTGATCCTTACCAGTGGATTATTGGGTTATTTCTATTATTTCAAAGGGTCCGCCGAAATGGGGCCCGATGCATCTCCCGCTCCCACGCGATATGCGCGTACAGGACTAACAATATTGCTTACCCTGCTCCTACTCTCTGCTTTTACGATCCTGCTCACTCCCCTGCACCGGACCATCCTGCTGACTTTTTCCGGCATGAGCATCAGCCAGTTCGGGGGCGGGTATGTAATTATCCCTACGATGCAAAAAATCGTGGTTGAAGGTCAAAAGTGGCTCACTGACAAAGAGTTTGCTGACGCCATTGCCATGGGACAAGTCACACCGGGGCCGATATTCATCAGCGCGACATTCATCGGTTACAAGCTCGCCGGGTTCTGGGGCGCTCTCAATGCTACCCTGTCTATCTTTTTCCCGACCGCTTTCCTGACGGTGGTCTGCGCCAGGTTTTTCGATAAGATCAGCAAATCCGCACGCGTAATGGCCATATTCAAGGCGCTCAGGCCGGCCATTATCGGGATGATCATCTCGTCAGGGGCCGGTATCCTTTGGAGTAATGGCATTTCACCGTTCACGTTAGGCGTATTTGCCCTTGCATTGGGCATCACCACTTTTTTAAAAACAGACCCCGTGTATGTCGTTCCCGCGGCAGGCATCCTGGGGTTATTAATATTGTAAAATGATGGAATTCACACCCGTACAAATTATCGGAACACAGCGGTCGGGATCTAACCTGCTGCGCCTGATGCTCAACCAGCTTGAAAGCGTTTCCGCGCCGCACCCGCCGCACATCCTCGAAAGGCTCATGCCGTTGTTGCCTGCGTACGGCGACCTGCGGATACCTGCGAACTTTGAAATACTGATCGACGATGTATGCAAACTGGTAGAGGCCAATCCTGTGCCGTGGACGGGCGTCGTTTTCGACAGAAACTTAATACAGGCACGCTGCGATGCGCCCACTCTCCCCGAAATCACAAGAGTCGTTTATGAACTGAAAGCACAAGCCGACGGGGCACGTATCTGGACTTGCAAGAGCATGGCCAATGTACGTTTCGCCTCCGACCTTGAAAAATACCGTATCAAGCCGCGCTACGTGCATCTTTTCCGCGACGGTCGCGACGTGGCGCTTTCTTTCAAAAAAGCGATTGTCGGAGAAAAACATATTTACCACATTGCTACGCAATGGAAAAAAGAACAGGACGCCTCATTGGCACTGCTTGAAGAACTCGGTCCCGGACGTGTTTTTCAGCTGCGGTATGAAGACCTGCTCAAAGCCCCTGAAAAAGAGCTGAAAACCCTTTGCCGCTTCATAGGCGCCGAATATTCGGATGCGGCAATGGCATATCACCAATCGGACGAATCCAGGGAGACGGCCAATTCGGGGCTGATGTGGCAGAATGTTGTGAAGCCTGTGCTGGCCAACAATCACCACAAATTCCTAACTGATCTCAGCGAATCCGATATACGGATATTCGAACGGGTGGCGGGTAATACGCTCGTCCGGTTAGGATATCCCCGTATATTTATGCCGGATTCACGTCCGTTCACGCAGGAGGAAATCACCGCATTCTCACGAATAAACCAGGATCTAAAAAAGGAGTTCCGAAGCAGGCTACGGCCGGAAGATTTGGAAAGGCGACGGCCCCAGGAAGAGCTACTGCAATCCATCTCCGCCCGGATGCCTCAGGAGAGCGAAATGATCAGAAATTAGCCAATTGCATGCATATCGACATTCATATACTGAAAAATATAGCACAGGAAGCCGGGAAAGCTATTTTGTCGGTCTACTATGATCCCTCCAAATCAGGTGAGGTTGTGAGCAAGGCGGACGATTCACCGCTTACCCTGGCCGATAAGGCATCTCACGAGGTCATCGTTGCCGCGCTGAAACAATATTTCCCGGAAATACCTGTGCTTTCGGAAGAGGGGCGTGACATCCCTTTTGAGGAAAGAAAAAACTGGCCATATTACTGGTGTGTCGACCCGCTCGACGGCACTAAGGAATTCGTAAAAAGAAATGGTGAGTTTACGGTCAATATCGCATTGATCCATGAAAAGAAGCCCGTTTGGGGTGTAATCCATGTGCCGGTAACAGATGTTACCTATTACGCCGATCCTATAAACGGTGCGTGGAAAACGAGTGGGCAGAGCGAGGCAGTTAAATTACAAACGAGTAATGCTGCCAGCGACTGGATTTCGGTCGGCAGCCGGTCGCATGGGAGCCCTGAGGAAGCGGAGGTGCTGGGGAAATATCCGGTAACAAAGCAGGTTTCTGTGGGAAGCTCGATCAAATTCTGCCTTATTGCCGAAGGTGCGGCGCACATTTACTTTCGTCACGGGCCCACCATGGAATGGGATACGGCCGCAGGCCAGGCCATTCTTGCATGCAGCGGCGGAATGGTTACGACACCGGACGGCGGCCCGTTTTTGTATAATAAAGAATCACTTTTGAACGGCAGCTTCCTATGTCTTTGCCGCAGCGACGGTCGCCAATGAAAACGGGCCAAAAAGGGATGGTTATATGGCTTCTGGGCCATTCGGGTGCGGGTAAAAGTACCATTGCCGGAATGCTCGCCGAACGGCTCGAAGCAGAAGGCTTCCTGACGATCTCGCTTGACGGCGATGTGGTGCGGGCAGGAATGAACCGGGACCTGACATTTTCAGATGCTGACCGGCTCGAAAACGTGCGCCGTGTGGCGGAGCTCTGCAAGATCCTGCTGCAAAAGGAAATCATTGTGATCTGCTCGTTTATTACACCCATGCAGGCGCACCGCGACCAGCTTCGAACGATGCTCGGTGACCGTTACATGGAAGTTTATCTCGATTGTCCCGTCTCAATTTGCGAGCAACGGGACGTAAAAGGGCTTTATCAAAAGGCCCGCAATCACGAAATCGAACATTTTACCGGCATCAATTCCCGCTTTGAAATACCGGCATCGCCCGACTTGATTTTACACACCAGTTCGTCGTCACCGGAACAATGCGCCGAAACTGTGCACTCCGCTGTCCTGCAATATTTGTAATCCTGCCACGGTCCGCGGAAAATTCCCGTATATATTTTTGATCGCTTGACTCTCTGGTGAACATTGGCTACCTTCTCGCCTGACCGGCGACTCGCCACTTTTTCGTGAATTTCTAGTATGGGTAGTAGTTATTGGAATGTTGGACCACAAACCGAATACAGGACTGAGCTTTTCTTCGAAATGTCGCTCGATCTGCTTTGCATTGCCGGCTATGACGGGTATTTTAAGCTTGTAAATCCTGCTTTTATCAATTTGCTGGGATATACCAATGAAGAGTTGCTCGCCAGTCCGGTTGATTCTTTCATACACCCTGAAGACCGGAATATAACCTCCCAATACCGCGAAGAAATTAAGAAGAATATTCCTCTGTTAAACTATGAAAACCGGTACATTACCAAGAGCGGCGATGTCATTTGGTTGTCGTGGACATCGGTGCCCCGACCCGACGATCAGCTTGTGTTCGCGATAGCCAGGAATATCAGTCACAAAAAAACAATCGAAAAAGAGCGTAATGCACTGATCTCTAACCTCACATTAATCAATCACGATCTCAAACAGCTTACCTATACCACTTCACACGATCTGCGGTCGCCGGTTAACAACCTGCTCGCATTATTTGGCCTGCTTGATATTTCCAAAATTGAAGATCCGGAAACGGTTGAAATCCTGTCGGTACTGAAAGCCGCGGCGGACAGCTTGAAAGATTCGTTGAACAATTATGTCGATATTTTACTCCAAAAAGACCTGCTATCAGTCAAAAGGCAAGAGATCGATATAAATTTCTCACTTCAGGCGATTGAGAAGTCACTTAAATCCCTGATCGAAACATCACGGACCACGATCCTTACAGACTTCTCGGCTTTCGGTAATGTCCTTTTCAATGCGACGTACATGGAAAGCATCTTCCTGAACCTGATCACGAATTCCATTAAATACGTGATACCGCAGAAAACACCGGTCATCCGCATCAGTACGAGGATTGTCAATAACGTTAAACAGTTGATTTTCGAAGATGAGGGAATGGGGTTTGATATGAGTGAAGTAGAAGACCGGATTTTCGGGCTCAACCAGACTTTCCACAACCATATCGATGCGAAGGGAATTGGCCTTTATTTGGTACACAATCAGATTACGAGCCTCGGCGGGAGCATTACCGTAGAAAGCGCCCCGAACCAGGGTACCCGTTTTATTTTATCCTTTAAAAGCTGAGCGCGGAATCGTAAAACCGGTAACAGGTTACTTCAAATGAAACTGGTTCACAATACTGAGCATACCCTCGGGATACACGCCCAACCAGATCACCATGAGCGTCAGCATGGAAAGGACGACCATACTGATCGCTAAAAAAACGGGGTGCTTTTCTTTCGGTTCAGGAAGATGGTCGTGGGCGCCGGAAAACATCATCGTGATCACCCGCAGATAATAATACAAGCCCACCACGCTGCTTCCGACCAGCACAAACGCCAGCAGCCAGAAGCCACCCTGAATGCCTGTGGCCAGAATGTAAAATTTGCCCGTAAAACCGGCTGTGAGCGGAATCCCGGCAAGTGACAGCAATGCGGCGCTTAATATGCATGCAAGCACAGGATGCTTCCAGAAGAGCGCTTTGTACACCGACAGGTCCTCCGCATCGGCTTCGCGATGTGATAAAACGACTATTACCCCAAAAGCCGCGAGCGTGGTAATAAAATAAGCCATCAGGTAAAAACTCACTGCGTGCGGCACCATTGCGCTGCCCGCGATGAACGCGACGAGCAGGTATCCGAGGTGTGCAATGGAGGAATACGCCAGAAGCCTTTTGATATTGTTCTGCCTCAATGCCAGCAGGTTGCCTGTAACCATAGACGCAATGGCAATGCAAATCAGCATCAATTCCAGGCCTTCCATACGGAAACCATCGATCATGATAAAAAAGCGGAGCAATACAGCGACTACTCCGCCTTTCGAAGCTGTGGCGATGAATGCCGTCACCGGCACCGGTGCGCCCTGATACACATCAGCCGTCCACATGTGAAACGGCACAACGGCCAGCTTGAAACCAACACCGACGAGCATCATGCCCAGGCCGGTAAGGAACAATGGGGGAACATTCCCAGACGTGATCGCCTTGGCCATATCAGCAAAAGCCATGGTGCCGGTTTGCAAGTAGATCAATGCCATACCAAACAGCAGAAATGCCGAAGAGAATGCAGCCAGGATCAGGTATTTAATGCCTGCCTCGATGCTGTGGTTCCTTTTGCGCAGGTATGCGATGAGTGCGTACAACCCGACAGTCAGGATTTCGAGCCCGAGGAAAAGTGATATGAAGTGTTCGCTCACCGCGAGTACGCATGCGCCCAGCGTACACAGGAACAGCAGCACATAATACTCCCGCGGCCCTTCCTCTTTTTCTTCAAAATAAATATAGGACAAAACATTGACTACCAACCCCGAAAATATGATCAGGCCCATCATGAAGACACCGAAACTGTCGATAACAAACAATGGATCGATATGGTATGGCAGCACATTGCGAATGTAAGCCAATGAGGCGAACGACACCAGGAACAGCACCAGGCTCACCGACTGGATAACGCGGTGGCTAAGCCTTGCCACGATCAGCAACATCACCAGTACAGAAGCACCCGCCAGCAGCAGCAAAGGCGTAAATGCGTGTAAATCGCTATTTGACATAAGACTGATGGGATTGAAGACTGTTTCCGGGTTCTAACATTTGTACCAGCTGAACAATGGCCGGCCGGGCGGTGTTGATGATCGGCTGCGGGAAGAGGCCCAGCCAGACGATCGATATGGTAAGCGCCGCCATGATCATCATTTCCCTTCCGGAAAGATCGGCCGCCAACTGTCCGCGCGGAGGCCCCAGGAATATTTTCTGAACAATGCGCAAAGAGTAAACCGCCGAAAGAACCAGGCCAGACGCCGCAATGACAGTGATCCACACCTGTGCATTGAAAGTGCCCAGCAGGATCAAAAACTCTGCAATAAAGCTGCCCAGCCCGGGCAAGCCCAGCGAGGCCATTGCAAATACGATCCCTAATGCGCCCATTCGCGGCATTTGCGTCCACAGTCCGCCCATTTGGCCGAGATCACGGGTATGAAGCCGCTCTTTGATCATCCCGGCCATGATAAACAATGCCCCGGTACTGATCGCGTGGGTAACCAGCTGCATTACCACGCCCTGCAAAGCCAGTTCATTGAACGCGAAAATGCCGACGATCACAAAGCCCATATGGCTCACACTTGTGAATGCGACGAGCCGTTTAAGGTCAGTTTGAGAATAGGCCATTACCGCGCCATACAGTATCCCGGCAACGCCGAGCGCCATAGCGGGCAGCGCGATTTCCGCAGCAGCTCCCGGGAAAATTGGAATTACAAAACGCAGCATTCCATAAGCGCCGGTTTTCAACAGTAAACCAGCCAGGATCAGACTACCAGCAGTCGGCGCTTCACCGTGTGCGTCGGGGAGCCAGGTATGGAACGGTATGACCGGCAGCTTTACCGCGAATGCGATCATAAAGCCCATCATGAGCCAGATGGCCGTTTGCGGCGGCATTTCTGTGTTGATCAATTCAAAATAATTAAAGGTATAAAAGCCCGTGTTGTTACCATGGACGAAATATAACCCCAGTATTGCCAGGAACATGAGCAAGCCGCTCGCCTGGGTGAATATGAAGAACTTGTAAGACGCATAAACCCGGTTTTCGCTTCCCCAGATACCGATCAGGAAGTACATTGGAATGAGCATTACTTCCCAGAAAAAATAGAACAGGAAGAGATCCATTGCCATGAACACACCGGCCACACCGGCCAGTATCCAAAGCAGATTGAAATAATAAAAACCGGTCCGTTCCCGTATTTCCTCCCACGAGCACAGCACGGCGAGAATACCTATGAAGCACGTTAGAACGAGCAGCAGCAGGCTTAGCCCGTCGACAGCCAGATGAAAGGAAATGCCGAAAGATGGAATCCATTCTTTATGATATTCGATCAGCCAGTTACTATCGGCATCGATATTGAACCCTTTATACCGGCCAAGCCATAACGACAACATCATCAGAAACGCGACGGTACACGACGCCAGCGCCACGCCACGAGGAAAACTATGGCTCCATTTGCCCCCGATAAGGGCCAGGATCCCACCAGCCATCAGGATTACGATCAAGAGTACGAGTATCATAGCATCATTTGAATACCTAATATGAGAATTGCGCCGATTACCATGCCCATAATGTACCAGCGCAGCGAACCCGATTGCGTCCGGGCGACGAGCCTGTACAAACCGTCTGTCCCAGCAACGATGCCTGTATAAAGCTGATCGATCACATCCGCCTTGTTGAGCTTAGCGATCGCGAGGAAAGGCCTGACGAATACTACATTATAGAGTTTATCGAAGCCCCAGCCCGAGAACCAGAACTCGTGGAGCGCAGACAGCACCATATCCTGCCGCAGGTTTTCAAGTCGTTGTGGTTGCTTGTAGTAGTAGAAATAGGCAAGGCCTATTCCACCCAGTGTCGCTGCTGCTGCCAGAAGCTGAAAGATCCATTCAGAAGAGACGTCCACGCGCAGGGCTGTTTCGGGCATTACCCCGTGCAGCAAATCTGAAAAGAGCGTGAAATGGCCAAAATTGTGGGGTAGTTCAATAAATCCTGCAAATACCGAGAAAAAGGCCAGCACGACCAGCGGAATGGTCATTCGCTTGCCCGGATAGTGGCTGATTTCCGTCTTGGCTTCGCCCCAGAAGGTAAGGATCACCATCCGGGCAGTGTAAATGGCAGTAATGAATGCACCCAGAAGCGCTACTGCCCATAACAACGGGCTGCCCCCCTCAGCTCCCCAGGCGTACCACAGGATTTGGTCCTTACTATAAAATCCGGAACTGATCAGCGGCAATGCAGCCAGCGAAATGGCCCCTGCCATGAATGTCCAGAAAATAACCGGCATTTTGTCCTTCAAACCACCCATTTTAAACATACTATGCTCGTGGTGGAGTGCCTCTATGATGGCTCCCGCAGCCAGGAACAGCAATGCTTTGAAAAACGCATGAACCATAAAGTGAAATACTGCCGCCGTCCACGCACCTACGCCCAGCGCCAGGAACATATAACCGATCTGGCTAATGGTCGAATAAGCCAGTACGCGTTTGATATCATGTTGGGTAAGTGCTGTGAGCCCGGCCAGCAACAATGTAACGGCGCCGATGACGGCAACGACGGTCTGTGCAACTTCCGAAAGGCCGAAGACCACGTGCATACGGGCGATCAGGTACACACCCGCGGTCACCATTGTAGCCGCATGTATGAGCGCGCTCACAGGCGATGGCCCCGCCATGGCATCGGGCAGCCAGGTTTGCAGCGGTAATTGCGCCGACTTGCCCAAACCTCCCGCCAGCAGCAAAAGTGCGATACAGGTAACGGTGGTACTATTGGGCGTCCAGATACCGGGAGCAGCAGTGCTGATCTCTCCGATCACCAATGTCCCTGATTGATAAAACAGCATAAAAAGCGCGATCGCCATGGCAGTATCCCCGACGCGGGTCATCGTAAATGCTTTGCGGGCCGCGTAGCCATTTTCCGGCTTTTCATACCAAAACCCGATCAGCAGGTAACTGCATAACCCCACGCCTTCCCAGCCGAGGTACATCAGGAGCAGGTTATCCGCCAGCACGAGGATCAGCATTGAGAAAACGAACAGGTTCATACTTGCAAAAAAGCGGGTGTAGTCTCTGTCCTCCTCCATAAACCCGGCCGAATAAATGTGGATCAGCGCGCCGATGAATGTGATGACAAAGATGAAAACCAGTGATAATGCGTCGAGTGTGAGGGTCATTTTAATGCTCAGACCCGCGACTTCGAGCCATGTCCATAATGTCTGGGAATAGGTGCCCGACTCGTGTGCTGCGCCCAGAAAGTCGGCCCCCACGACGAGTGTCACCAATGCGGACAGGCATATGCTCCCCGCGCCGACCAGCGCCGTTATTTTCTTTCCGGCACCAACGACGGCGAGGGTGGCGAGGATCAAAAAACCGGCGAGCGGAAGGGCCGGTATCAGCCATAACAGATTCTCCATGCGTGTTCTGTTTTAAGACCTATCCATTCATTTCTTTTAGTTTATCAATATCCAGGGATTTGTGCTGATGGTAGATCTGCAAGATCAGCGCGAGCCCGATCGAAACCTCCGCAGCCGCCATCGCCAGGATAAATATGAACATGACCTGCCCATCGGGTTGTCCCCAGCGCGAGCCTGCTGCAATGAAGGCCAGCCCCGCCGCATTCAGCATGATTTCTACGGATAACAACATGAATATGATGTTCTTCCGGATGATCACCCCGGCAATACCGAGCGCAAACAGCAGGCCTGCCAGTAGTATGACCATGTCGATGGAAATGGATGATTTCATAGCACAGGTTCCTCTTCGTGAACATTCTCTTCCGGTTCTTCTTTCAAAAACCGGTGCAAAACCAATCTTTTATGTCTGCCGATGTGTGCCGCACCTACCACGGCTGCCATTAGCAGCATCGCCGCCAGTTCTACGCCGATCAGGTACACCTGGAAAAGCGATAATGCCACTTCTCTAGGAGTAACTTCTGCTGGCTCATAAGCCGTGCCATCCGAGGACGATACCAATATGACCAGCTCAACGAACAATACCGCCGCCAGCAACGACGGCCCGGCCCATACCTGCCATTTCAGCCATTTCCGCTCCTGCTCCGCCGTCTCTTTTCCGAGATTCAGTAGCATAATCACGAAGATGAAAAGCACCATGATCGCCCCGGCGTAAATGATAATTTCGAGCAATGCGGCAAAGGATGCACCCAGCAGGTAAAACAGCATTGCGTGCGAGAGCAGCGATACGTTGAGGTACAGCAATGCATGTACAGGGTTATGCCGTGTGATGACCAGCAATGTGGCCAAAATTGTAACGGCAGCGGTGACGTAGAAGGCGATATCCATGGCTCAGGGTATTAAACTGCGTATATCAACCGGCGGCTCTTCGTTTTCTCCCTCGCCTTTACCTTTCACTCCGGCTGCCAGCCCGGCGACTTTGTAATAATTGTATCCGGGATATTTTCCTTCGCTGTTGATGAGCAGGTCTTCTTTTTCGTATACCAAATTCTGCCGGTTGTATTCGCCCATTTCAAAATCAGGGATGAGTTGAATGGCGTACGTGGGACAGGCTTCCTCGCAATACCCGCAAAAAATGCATCTTGAAAAATTGATCCTGAAAAACTCCGGGTACCTCCTGCCATTTTCGTCCTCAGTGGCCTGCAAGGAAATACAGTCGACCGGACAGGCGGCTGCACACAGGTAACAGCCTACGCAGCGCTCGCCCATGTCGGGGTCACGCGTGAGCACGATACGCCCTCGCCACCGCGGATGGAGCACCACTTTTTCTTCGGGGTATTGAATGGTCTCCCGCTTTCTGAACATATGCAGAAAGGTAAGTCCCATGGTTCTGAGTAAGCTGATCATGACGTATCGGTTTAGATTTAACTACATCAATGCAAATGCACCGGTTACCAGCAAATTGAGCAATGCAACAGGCAGGATGAACTTCCAGCCATATTCCATCAGTTGGTCGTACCTCGGCCTCGGCAGCGATGCGCGGAGCAGTATGAAAAGCACGATAAAGACAAAAGTTTTCAATACAAACCAGACCAGCGGAGGCAAAACCGGCCCCAACCAGCCTCCAAAAAAGATCGTGACCACCATGGCCGATATCAGGATGATACCCAGGTATTCCCCAATGAAAAACATTCCGAATTTCATTCCCGAATATTCAGAGTGAAAACCAGCCACAAGTTCACTTTCAGCCTCGGGGATATCGAAGGGCAACCGGTGCGTCTCGGCGATCCCGGCTGTCAGGAACAGTACAAAACCAACTGGCTGCGTCACCACAAACCAAAGGTCGGTTTGTGCCATTACAATATCCGTCAGCCGGAATGATCCTGAAAGCATCACTACGCCCATCAGGGAAAGGCCCATAAAAACTTCGTAACTGATCATCTGGGAAGCGCCCCTGAGCGCGCCAAGCAGCGAATATTTGTTGTTGGAAGCCCAGCCGCCCAGCACAATGCTGTACACGCCCAGCGACGACATCGCCAGAAAAAACAGCAGGCCTACATTCAGGTCGGAAACGAGGATGCCGGGCGCAAACGGCACCACTACGAAACTGAGTAGCACAGCCGCCGCCACAATGGCCGGTGCAATCACGAATATGGCTTTTTCGGCAAAAGGCGGGATCCAGTCCTCCTTAAAGAACAGCTTAATGGTATCCGCTGCCACAATGAGCAAGCCAAATGGCCCGGCACGGTTGGGCCCATAACGGTCCTGCCACAGTGCCAGCAACCGGCGTTCCAGCCAGATTAGCCACGCAGCGATGCTCGTGAGCGTGAAAAGCAGGATGACGATCATCAGGATATATTTAAAAACCTCGTTCATGGCTTTAACAGGGTTAATGTCCCTTTACATGGCCAGGAAAGTCCCGGCATCGAGGGAAGATTAAAAGGTATCCCGGCCAGTCCTTCGGGCAATGCATCACTGCCTTTCACAGGCAGGTCCATCGCCACGCCCCCGATCCTTACATTCAAAAGATCCCCTTCCGTGACCTGCAAACGCGCCGCATCCTGACGGCCTATCATAACGTACGGCTTAGGCGTCCGGCTGGTAACGGAGGGGGAATAAACGCTCAGCTCATCGGAGCCGAAAATGTGCGATACGGGTACAAAAACAGTCTCCCCGTTATGTGGTTTGAAAGCACAGGGAATATTATCCTGAAAACCGGCCTTCGAAACCAGGTCTTCGTGAAACAAACGCTTTCCGGGGTCGCCGCCGTGGAGCGGGCCGCCTACTTCTATCTGGTATTTGTGCAGGGATTGTCCCGAGTTCCAACCCGGCGACCAGTAGAACGGGATCAATGGCGCCGGAGGGATTCCACGGTAACCTTCCATCGTATATGAAAGCGGCGAATCGGTATCTTCCGGCGGCTTGGGCTCACTCACTGCCACATTGGCCTGCATGGACGTGCGTCCGCTAAACCGGTGTGGCTCCCTGGGTATCCGTTGGCCGTTAATCCTGAAACCGGATGGCGGGGCCACGGTTTCCACTCCTTTAAACTGCGGCATGACGGTGACCAGCTCTTCCAGCAGATGGTCGAGTTCGTTCAGTTCGTCGGGCATTTTACCCTGGCAGAATTGATGGAATTCGTCGAGCCAGCGCCAGCTTTCCCGGATATTTTCATTTTTCGGCATAAAAACCTGAAAGAACCTCTGCGCACGGCCTTCGTTGTTTACCAGCGTCCCTTCGCCCTCGGCAAAAGTGGCCACAGGAAGTAATATGGTGGCTTTGCCGGTTGTTGCATGGTGCAAATGGTCCAGCACGATAATATTCTTGAATTTGGCCAGAAAGCCATCGATAGCCTGCTTGGCACCCCGCCGGTACAGGTCATTTTCGAGGATAACAATGGTATCGGCATCCACATCTTCCATGGCGGTGTCCAGTGAAGGCGCATGCATCATACCCAGGCCAACCGAGTTGCATTCCGGAAGCGTAAAGCACAAAGCCGCTTTACGCTGGTCTGTTTGCAAAGCCAATGCGATATTGAATGCGGCTTTGATCACATCGACATTATGGAGGCTGGTCCCTGAGACAATAAGGGGCCTTTCGGCTTTTTGCAGGACAGCGGCAATGTTTCTGGCCGTTTCCAGCACGTGATCGTCCATTCGCAGCGGAATGGGTGCAGCGTCGCTGAGACAATCGGCAATCGCAAAGCCGAGGCGCGCAATATCATCCGGCGCAGCGCGGAAAGTACCGGCTGCAAGCTCGTCGAGTTTGGTTTCTATCGGATAGGCTACAAAAAGCTCACCTTTTTCGTCCTGGATCAATTCACGCAATGCGGCATCGTGCCAGGCGGGGATATTTGCCTGCGATGCATTATCGAGTGGTTTTTTCCTGACTGCCTGCCGCAATGCCAATGCAAGCCTTGGGGCAGAGTTGGTAGGGTCTTCACCCAATATGAGCACGACGTCGGCCTGCTCTGTTTCACTGAGCGAAGGGGTATGCACATGCCCTCCATTCGAGGTTTCAAGCACGGTCTGGATAAGGCAGGCTTCGTGCTCTGGAATGCCCTGGTAAAAGTTTTGTTTGCCTACCAGTTGCCGAAGCGCAAAGTTGGCTTCCAGCGTTGCCCTGGGCGACCCTATCCCGATCATCTTCCCCGCGGACAGCACAGTTTTCAGGTTTTCAAACAGGCTTTGCCCGGTATTGCCATTGCGGATCAATGGCTGTTGAATCCTGGTAACATCATTTACAAACTCATAACCAAATCGGCCGCGGTCGCAGATGAAGTAGCCGTTCACCTCACTGTTGTAACGGCTCGTGATCTGCCGCAGCTCACCATAGCGCTCACCGGCGATGATGTTGCAGCCCAGACTGCAATGCTGGCAGATGGACGGCGCCATCGTCATGTCCCATTTGCGTGTATAATGCTGTTTGAGTGTTTTGTCGGTAAATACGCCTGTCGGGCACACTTCGGCTAGGTTGCCGCTGAACTCGTTTTCGAGGATACCGTCTTTTTCTCTTCCAAAGTAAACATGATCGTGGGCGGCAAACACGTCCAGGTCTTTTCCTCCCGCATAATCCTTATAAAATCGCACGCACCGGTAGCATTGGATGCAGCGGTTCATTTCGTGGTTGATGAATGGGCCGAGGTATTGATTTTTGTAGGTGCGCTTCGGGTACCTGAACCGGCGGTAGGAATGGCCGGTCATCACCGTCATATCCTGCAAATGGCAGGAGCCGCCCTCGTCGCATACCGCACAGTCGTGCGGGTGGTTGGTCATGAGCCACTCCATATTCTGCGACCGGAAGTCGCGTGCAACGGGATCATCCAGCGATACATACATATTATCCCTGATGCCCTCCATGCAGGACATGACCAGCCTGCCGGTCGTATCGTTTTCATCTTTATAAAGCCTCACCGCGCATTGGCGGCACGCCCCTACCGAACCCATCGCCGGGTGCCAGCAGAAGTAAGGCAGATTGAAACCCAGCGTGAGGCAGGTTTCAAGCAGGTTTTTGCCCGCTTTCGCTTCAAAAGGCTTTTTATCAATATAAATAATGGCCATAATGATTACCGCCAGGGGCATTTTTTTTGAGTGATATGCATTTCAAAATCCTCCCTGAAATATTTCAGGGCACTCTGCAAAGGCTCCATCGCACCGGGTGCCAGCGCGCAGAATGTGTTGCCCGGCCCCAGGTATTTCGTGTGCATGTCGAGCAGGTCCAGGTCTTCCGGACGTCCTTCGCCGCGCTCGATGGACAGCAACGTCTTTTCAGTCCAGGGTAATCCCTCACGGCAAGGTGTGCACCAGCCGCACGATTCCTGCGCGAAGAAATGTTCCAGGTTATGCACGAAGCCTACCGGACAGGTATGGTCGTCAAGGATGATCATCGTGCCGGTTCCCAGCCTGCTTCCGGCGGCCGCCACCGATTTAAAATCGAGCTTGACGTCCAGGTGTTCTTTGACCAGAAAATCGGTGGAAGCCCCGCCGGGCAATGCACCCCGGAATTCGTATCCGTTGGCCATTCCCCCGCCATGTACTTCAATAAGCTCACGCATGGTAACGCCCATGGGAAGCTCCCAGAGCCCTGGCTTTTTCACCCGTCCGCTGATCCCGTAAATCTTGGTCCCTGCATCGCTGCCCTTGCTCAGGTCTTTGAACCATTGAGCGCCGTTTTGGATGATGTGAGGGATATTACAAAAAGTCTCCACGTTATTGACGATCGTAGGCTTGCCAAATAGCCCGCTCACTTGCGGAAAGGGCGGTTTGGTACGCGGGGTAGCCCGTTTTCCTTCCAATGCATTCAGCAAAGCGGTTTCCTCCCCGCATATATAGCGGCCGACGCCGGTGTGTAAATGCATTTCAAGGTTATAACCAATGCCCAGGATGTTTTTGCCAAGATAGCCCGCCGCATAGGCTTCTTCCATAGCGTGCAAGAGCAACCTGCCTGCTTTTTTGTAGGCCCAGCGTAGAAAAATATAGGATATGTTCGCCTGGATCGCATATGCGGAGATGATCATGCCTTCTATAAACTGATGCGGGTTTCCTTCCATCAGCATACGGTCTTTGAATGTGCCCGGCTCCATCTCGTCCGCATTGGCAATGAGGTATTTAATGGGCGTACCGTCTGTCATTGGCACAAAACTCCATTTCATACCTGTATTAAAACCTGCCCCTCCCCTGCCTTTCAAGTCGGATTCCTGCACCAATTTCGTCACTTCTGCCGGGGTCATGGTGGTCAGCGCTTTACGTAAAGCCTGGTAACCACCTACCTTTTCATAATCGCGAAGATTGTAAGGTGGCCGGTCGGAGCTGATATGCTGGGTGAGTGGCGTTTCCATATCGTCAGTGATATCCGTTTAAAATTTCATCCAGCCGGTCTTCGGTCAGGTCGCGGTACAACTCATTGTTGATCATCAGCGCAGGCGCATGGTCGCAGGTGCCCAGACAGGCGTTGGGCAGCAGCGTGAACCGCCCGTCCGGGGTCGTTTCGCCAAAACTGATATGCAGCCGGTCGCGGATTTGAGCATATATCTTTTCATAACCCATCACATAGCAACTGATGCTGTCGCACAGCAGGATCACATTTCTGCCGACAGGCTTTCTGAAAACCAGGTTATAAAATGTCGCCACGCTATCGAGCTCTTCAACGGACATTTCCAGATGGTCGGCAATGGATTGCAGCGACTCGTCGGAGATCCAGCCGCGGTGGTGCTGCACGATCTTCAATGCTTCGATGCATGCCGCTTTGCGGTAAGGCACCAATGCAATCTCGTGGTCGATCTCCTCTATTTCTTCCGGCGTGAGCGTTTCCTGAATGATCATGACAAAGACGTTTTTGAATGTTACCGGTCTATATCTGCCAAAACGTAATCAATACTTCCAAGGATGGAAAGCAGGTCAGCAACCGTATAACCCTTACTGATATACGGCAGCATTTGCATATGCGGGAACGAAGGGGTCCGTATCCTGACGCGGTAAGCCGATGTGCTTCCGTCGCTGGTCAAGTAGTAGCTATTCGCCCCTTTGGTGGCTTCAATGCAGCTCATGGCCTCGCCCGATGGTATTACCGGCCCCCAGCTGACATTCAGGAAATGTGTAATGAGCGTTTCAATGTCCTGCATTGTATTTTTCTTGATCGGCGGTGTGGTCAGCGGGTGGTCCGATTTGTAAGGTCCTTCCGGCATATTCCTGACGCATTGGTCGATAATGCGCAGGCTCTGCCGCATTTCCTCGACGCGGATTTTCGCGCGGTCGAAACAATCGCCGTTCTGCTCGGTAGGGATGTCGAAGTCAAAGTTTTGGTAACCAGAATATGGTTGCTTTTTCCTGAAATCCCATTCAAAACCGCAGGCACGTAGGCCCGGTCCGGTGACGCCCCATTCAATGGCTTCTTCCAATGTGTAGACGCCGATACCGACTGTGCGGGCCCGAAAGATGCTGTTGCGCATCACCATTTGATCGTATTCGCGAAGTCTTTTGGGAAAATAGGCGACGAAATCCGCCACCAGCTTGTCCCAGCCAATGGGAAGGTCCTGTGCCACGCCTCCTATCCTGAACCAGTTGGGGTGCATCCGGGCACCGCAAACCGCTTCGATAATATCAAATATCTTTTCCCGGTCGGTAAACATATAGAATACCGGCGAAAGCTGCCCAAGATCCTGGGCAAAGGTACCGTACCAAACCAGGTGACTGGCGATCCGGAACAGTTCACATAACATGACTCTGATCACTTCCACCCGCGGGGGAACCTGGATACCCGCCAGTTTTTCAACGGCCAGCAGATACGCGAGGTTGTTCATGACGCCGCCGAGATAGTCGATCCGGTCGGTATAGGGTATGTAGGTGTGCCAGGACTGTCTTTCACCCATTTTTTCGGCCCCGCGATGGTGGAAACCAATGTCGGGCACTGCGTCGACGATATCTTCACCGTCGAGTTGCAGGATAATGCGGAGCACTCCGTGGGTGCCGGGGTGCTGCGGACCGAGGTTTAGGAACATAAAGTCCGAATCGGCGCTGTGGCGTTTCAGGCCCCAGTCTTCCGGATTGAATTGCAATGCTTCCTGTTCCTCGTGCTGCTTTTCATCCCAAAGCCGGAATGGCCCCATTTCGGTGGCCCTGGCCGGGTGTTCTTTTCTTAGTGGATGCCCTTTCCAAGTTAACGGCATTAATATACGTCGTAGGTGCGGATGCCCTTCAAACCGGATCCCAAACATGTCGAACACTTCCCTTTCGTACCAATCGGCGTTCTTCCAGAGCGTGCATATTGACGGCATTGTCGGATATTCTCCGTGCAGCGCGACTTTCAGCCTGATAAATGCATTGCGCCCGAAGGACAGCAAATGGTAAACGATCGTGAAGTCAGGCGGAACGGAGCCGTTCAGACCTGCTTTGTTAGCCCTATTGCGCTCGTCGACGGCGCTCAGGTCATAAAGCATGCTGTATGGATTGGCCACCTGGGATTTCAGGTGCTCGAGCACAGTAACGATATGCTCTTTTTTAACCCAGAAAGTGGTAATCCCGTCTATGGTGGCCTGCCTTTTAACGGATGCTTCGCCGAACAGGGCGAGCACTTCATCATCCAGGCCTGCATCGATGTCCATGCTGTTAAACATGATCGGGCGTGCGGAAATCGGTGACTTTTGATCTCTCTTCTCTTTTTTCAACGCGCATCACCGGCTTTTCGGGCCTGATGACGCCCTGGGGCCCAATTGCCCAGCTCAATGGCCGCTGCTCCTTCCCAACCGATTCGGCGAGCAGCATCAGTCCCTGCATAAAAGCGTCCGGGCGCGGCGGGCATCCGGGCACATATACGTCCACGGGCAGGAATTTATCGACGCCCTGCACCACGCTGTAAATGTCATACATACCTCCCGAGTTGGCACACGAACCCATGGAAATCACCCATTTGGGTTCCATCATCTGTTCGTGCAGCCGCTTGATGATCGGGGCCATTTTTACGAAAACGGTCCCGGCGATCACCATTACATCGGCCTCGCGCGGCGTGCCACGGATAACCTCCGCTCCAAAGCGGGCCACATCGTATTTGCTCGTAAGGCTTGTTGCCATTTCCACAAAGCAGCACGAAAGTCCGAAATGGAAAGGCCACATGGAATTTTTCCTTCCCCACGACAGCAGGTCTTGTACAGTTGTGAGCATAATGCTCTGGTTCACAGTCTCCTCGAAAGAGCTGGTACCACCCGTAGCTGCCACGGGGTCCGACGGTTCACTAAGCCACCATTTCATGTTGCAGTACCTTTAAAAGGCAGTTTACGGTAGGCTTTCAGGATCTTTTTCCCATCGGGACCAAAATCCAGCGCGCCGACACTCCATTCGTATATTAAAACAGCAAACAACAACCCTATAAAAACACAAATGCCGAGGTAACCCGGCCATCCCAATTCATGGAAAGCCAGAGCCCACAGCACGATAAAGACCACTTCGATGTCGAAAATAACGAACATCATCGCTACCAGGTAAAACTGCGCGGAGAATCGCAGCCTTGCCGAACCGGTTTCCATAATACCCGATTCGTAGGGCTGGTCTGATGCGCCGCCACGATGACGTTGTCCGAGAAAGTAAGAAAGTGATAAAATGAGTGTCAATAAAGCAAAAACCAGTAAAGTATAGACCCAAAAAGGCCAACCTGGCGTGCCAGACGCTTGTAAACGATCCATAAGCAAATCCTATTTTAAAAACGTAAACAGCAAAAAACTGTGTTTTCTTAAATTGGCGTGATCCGAATGACTTAGGTGAAAACGTTTAAGCTTAGAGTCAATGAGTCTATGAGTCATTGAGGCAAAAGGTCAAGATTTGATATCTCGAACGTCGAACCTTTTTGAGCGATAAACTTGGAAGTGGCTAGATGCCTGTGATGTAATGTTTCAGGTTACCGATGATGTATTCCTGGTCTTCGATGATATACTTGACCACATCGCCTATTGAAATGATGCCGATAAGTTGTTCATCGTCGATTACTGGCAGGTGCCTGATAAATTTGTCTGTCATGCATGCCATGCAATCTTCTATGCTTGTGTCTGAAGACACCGTAAGGGGATTCATCGTCATGATCTCCCCTACCATCAATTCTCTAGAGGCCTTACCTCTCAGGATAACTTTACGTGCATAATCCCTTTCTGTGAAGATACCGACTACTTTTTGGTGTTCTATAACCAGCAGTGCGCCGATGTTTTTTTCAGCCATCAGTTCCAAAGCTTCAAAAACAGTATTATCCGGCCTAATGGACACCGGGCCTGTTTTTTTTGTTTCGAGAATGTTTCTGACTTTTCCCATAATTCACTCCGTATCTTGAACCAGATTCAGCAATAAATTAGTTAATATAAATCTATCTATTTTTTTTGGTAAAAAAAGAATATTTCTACATTTTTTTATTTCTCTTCCCCAACGGCCTGTTGGTACGGTTTTGATGACGCAATCCATGAAACGTTTTTTCTATGGATATTGAAGTTATCATCTCGTTACTTACGCTGATTGCCCTTGAAGCTGTCCTGGGCATTGACAATGTAATCTTTATTTCGATCATCGCGGGTAAGCTGCCGCCAGAGCAGCAAAAGAAGGCCCGGCGATACGGTCTGATCCTCGCCGGTGTGCTTCGGATAGGTCTCCTGCTTATTATTTCATTGATTATGAAGCTGGATAAAGACCTGTTTGTGATATTCGGCAACGGGTTTTCGGGGAAAGAACTGGTGCTGCTCGCGGGGGGACTTTTTCTGCTTTATAAAAGTTCGACGGAGATCTACCATAAAATGGAAGGGGAATCCGGCGATAAAAGCCGGGAGATCAAGGTATCCTCATTCCGGGATGTGATCGTGCAGATACTGATCATGGATATGGTCTTTTCCATTGATTCCATCATCACGGCCATCGGAATGGTGAAACAGGTGTGGGTCATGTACGTGGCCGTGATTGTAACGGTAGCATTGATGCTCGTGGCCGCCGAAAGCATCAGCAACTTCGTGAACCGGCACCCGGCCTTTAAAATGCTCGCATTATCATTCCTGCTGCTGATCGGATTTTCGCTGGTCAGCGAAGGTTTCGGCCTTGAAATACCAAAAGGGTACATTTATTTCTCAATGGCTTTCTCGCTGCTCGTAGACGTTTTCCAGATGCGGATGAACAAAAGCAGCGCGGAACCTGTCGCCACACGTGAGCATTACGAGCCGGGACAGGAAAAACTCTGAGGCATCGATACGAAATAGTAAAGGGCAAAACGGATTCGAAATAACCGTTTTGCCCTTTACTCTGATGGTACTACCAGAAATCAAGCCACTTCGGTGGTTTCACTGACAACTGTACCCATTTTCTGTTTCTCCAATAAGGTTACCAGCCCATATAATACTCCTTACTCAGCCACACGGGTCGTTTCATCCCGAAATGTTCCTGCAACATCTTTTCGGCTTCACAAAATGCACCTTCTACCCAGCCTTGCTGGTCGGAATAGGCCTCCCCGCATACGTGTATGCGCTCTTTGGCGTTGGGCTGCCGCATGTAAGGCATGACGTCCTTCACCGACACGCCTGCTTTCCAGGCATGGTAGCCCGCCCCGAAAGGATCGTCGGTCCAGTCACGAAAATAGGTCACATATGGCTCGGGGATCTCCACCATCCGCCCGTGTACGGAGCGCAACTGCGACATTAATTCCTGAACCATCAGTTCGGTGGCTTGTACACGATCGAGCGCTTTCAATTCATCGAGTGACGCCGATTTGGCGGCACTTACTTTGAAAAGCACCCTGTCTTCGGAGAGCGCCTTCCAGAAAGTCTCCGTTTCCATATCCCCATAACTGCCGAGCAACATCGAATTGTCGGTCTGAGGATCAGTGCCGAAATAGTAGCATTGCCGCATGGGCAGGTCGGTAATGGAATGCCCCGAATCGATGCCCAATTGCTTCCACCAGGGATGCCGGAATCCCATCAATATCTTGAAGGCAGGCTCCATAATGATCGACTGCACATTTTCATCCAGCTGCGCATTTTCATTGGAATTGAAAAAGAAATTTTCCTGGTCTAGTAGTTGGAGGGACTTGCGTGGCATGGCCAGAATAATCGCATTCGCATATACTTTCCAGGTGGTATTGGTTTTAAGGTTGAGAAAGGTAAGCTCGTACCTGTGCTTCTTGCTGTTCGGATGATCGCGGGTGAAGGTGATCAGTTTATTTTCAGACCATATACACGCGCCTTTTTGAGCCATATATTGATTGGCCAATGCATATGCAATACTGTCATAACCTTCCTTGATCGTTTTATAAACCACATCCGCGGAAAAATCGCCCACCATATAGGGGAATGCCTCGGCTGCATTCCAGTTGATCGTATTGGAATAGTATCCGCCTGCATTGGCTACAAACAGGTATCCTTCCTGTGAAACCTGGTCTTTGATCAGGTTCCAGAAACCCAGATCGTTGACTTTCCGGCCATCGTAGGGCGAACCTTTGAAATTATAAACCAGGCGCGGCTTAATGTCGTCCCAATCGCGGCTCGTGAGCATGAATGCAAAATCGTATTCGGATGGCCCTTTCGACACTTTTTTCGAGTACTTTTTGGCAAACCAGGGGTCGGCCATCAATACTTCATAGATGATCTTGTTGAATAACTGGTCCGAACTGAAACCGATGTCATCATCATTAAGATAATACCGCGTTTCCAGTTTTTCGCCATAGCGCTGCGCCACGTTCCAGGCGTCCTGCTTGAAATGTTGCTTTCGGAGGTAGAACAAGAGCTGCGCCGGGTCGCCCATCGGGAAGCCTATTGGCGTCATGCGGTCGGTGAGCACGGGTTTACGCTTGGCCGGATCCTTTTCGGTCAGCGGATATCCTTCGATTAGCGTGGTGACGATCTCCTGAGAGGTGAGGTAACGCATGCCGCCCAGTTCTCCCCAGAAATCCATCCCCGGCAGCACAACCGATTCCAGCCTGCCGCCGATCCTATTGCTCATATCGAATATCTGTACCTGATCGGCCGTGTACTTTTTGTCTTCGGTAAGCCTGTAAGCGCTGTAAAGTCCGGATGCCCCCGCCCCGATCACGGCCACTTCGATCGTCATGCCGGGTGCCATCCCGTTGTTGAGTGGTGTATTTTTATTCATTTCAATGTATTGTTTTAAAAGGCTTTGAAATAATTGTAACCCAATTTGAAAGGCGCGATGTCAAATGTAGAATGCCCGTCAAGCGCCAGTTCTGTGAGTATCTGGCCCAAAAACGGCGTGAACTTCGCAGCCCAACCCGTCGCGTACACCACGATATTTTTGTTATTGGGCACATAAGGCGGCGCAAAATCGATGAGCAGTTCCTTGTTGGCGATTTTGCTGAGTGCGATCAGACAAGTAGAAGTAAGTTCCGGCACCGGTTCCAGGCCTGTCATGTGGTTTTTGACCCATTCGGCGGTATATGCAAGCTCCTGCTTGTTGGGGACCAATGTCCGCTCGCTTGGATCAGTCAATGGATCGATCACAAAATCCGGCGCCACCCGAATGTACTCCGGATGGTTCCAAACAACGCCGGGAAAACCATAGAACTGGTTGCCGTTCTGACCGATCGCATTCTGAAAAACGAACCACGTCGGATACTGGATCGAAGGTTTGGTCTTCTTGAAATAGGCCGACGACATATTCCAATAGGTAGCCTCGATCCTGAACCGCAGTAAATTGATGACGCTATCGATATACGGACCGGGCACGATCACCAACTTTTCAGTTATATAGGTACCTTTTGGCGTTGTGACCAGGAACAACTTACCATCCTGTCTGATCTCCGTAACCGGCGACTCGTCCTGCAAGGTCACATGCGGGCTCCGCTGTCCTGCTTCATACAGGGTTTCGATGGTAGCCCTGAAATCAATACTCGCACCGTCCGGCTGGAACAGGCCGGTATACGTTTCCGGCAGGTTTCTGAAATGATATTGCTCCTCGATTTCCTTCGAAGTAAGGCTGGTAAACGGCACATTCGCCGCTTTTAAAGCCTTTTCGGCCTCGCCTATATTACCTTCGGTCGAATGCACCGCCGGATCGCCAAACCAGAGCGTCCCGACTTTATCCAGCAGTTTCTTGGAAGTATGGCTTTGGAGTTCATCCCAATAAGGTTGGGCGTCAAGAGCCATTTGTACCATGTATTCTTCCGGATAAGGTATCCGGTACTGGCGAGAAACACCCGCCGAGCTGCCAAGCTGGTTTTTGAAAGTGAAGCGTTCGAGCACCAGCGTTTTTGTCTTCCGTTTACTCAGGTGGTAGGCGGTGGAAAGTCCCATCGCGCCACCACCTATGACGATCACATCGAAGTGACGGTCAGTTTCAGTTGTTGTCATATCGTGAGTTTTATTGTAAAGGCAAGCCGAAGATTATTGCTTGATCATCGTATTGATGTTGACATGCGGCCACTGGATCAGTTTAGAAGGATCGTGGAATTGGGGAATGAATTCGATGATGGTTGTCTGAGAATATTGCAGTTGCAGGAAAGTACAGCCGGTGGTAGGGTTTTGAACGGTCTCGATCCAGTATGTAGCCTCAAAATTGGTCGTATTGGCGTTTTTGGTGACAAAAGGAATATTGCTGATCCCGCCCTGGTTGGCCGTGCTCACCGAAATGTTGGTCGAAGAAATGATGGTCTGACCACTGATAGCGTCCAGCAGCGTCGCATTAGGGTTCGTTTTGTTAAAACCAGGTTGGGGCGTCAGATAGGGATCGGTATAACCGAGGGGTTTTTGTCCCGGACCGGTAATGGGCAGGGTGCTGATCGCCGGGATCGCGGGCGCGCCGTTGGTCATGGATGAATTACCCAGCGCGAGCAATGAATCTCCGTGCGGGACCGATGCCTGCCGCGCAATGCTAAAATCACTCGGACAATCTTGCAACAGAAGCCAGGTACCGTTTTCGGCATGGAGCAAGCTTCCATCGACATTGCTGTGAATGCTTAGGCTGTACATCAGCGTTGGCACCTGTTGGATAATGGTCGTCCCGCGGTTGGGCGTGGGCGTGCTCAGGGGCGTAATGGTGAGCGTTTCGGTGTACGGCTGCACGAGCAGTATAAAACCGCCTTTCTGATTCGGGACCGCTACCAGGTTCCATCCCTTATTTCCTACCCATGTGCCGATCAGATCGGTAAGGGCTCCGAACATAGAGGTTGTTTCGTCTACCCTGCCACCCAACCGGGTCGTCTGGGCTACATTGCTTGTTACTTTTAGCATTGTTTCTGAGTTTTCAAAATGTTAACTGACTGGATTGATTGAAGGTTTTCTATAAGATTTGACAAGAAAACAGTTGAAATACTTATAGAATTATATCACAAAGTTCTCTTACAATTAATACTACTTTTTGACTTATTTAACGGTAAAATGCCACTCAAAAAAAGAGGCTCTGAGGAATTGCGATGGTATAGGTGAGATTTTCTTCCGGCAGTTACTCAATTCCGGGCTGGGAAGCTTTTGATCCGGGATTAGAAACCCCTCTTTTGTGCATGGCTATTTTATTAGTCGCAAGATTGATAGCAGTTCATTATTCTTTATTGATTGGCAAAAAGGCTGAATGCTGACAAGAAGGAAATAGATATTAACCGGCTATTTCGGTTGCTTTATACTTTTTATTGTTAAGCTTTTTCAAACCGCAGAAGTAACCGCAGGTATTATTGCGTATAAACTATTCAGTTCATCAATATGGGCTGCACTATTGCCATTATACCCTACCAGGCCGCTTTTAATGCAGATTTTATTAAAAATGACAGGAAATGGTTACGTAAAACAGTGAGAATGTTACTGCGTTTGTGGGGGCAAATGATACTTGTGATCGTCATGCTACTGCCTTTCGTCGATCAAGCTTATAAGCTTTGGACTGGCCTGGGAATAAACACACGGAAGCGGGCCTTTCAGGCATTATTCTAGCGACTTGTGTTTCTCTGACGATCGGAGCGGTGCTTGTGGCAGTGCAGTACCATAAGATCACCAACGGCCGGGCGACTGGCATCCGGAACCGATAATACACACTTTTTAACCGTTAGATAATCAATAGCTTCCGGTAGCTAAAATAATTTATTTAGTACAGGTTACAACCAACGGGAGAAAATTATGATCTTTGGTTATATTTGAATAAGAAAGCCACCCCTCAATCATTTAGTGTTAAGAAAAATGTACAACAAAATTTGTGGCTATGCTGCCCAAGAGATGCTCGGCGATAATCCGGAATTCACCCCAATCCGGAGACCTGTAACTGCATTGTTTGGAAAAGCGCATGCTTCTACCATCAATTCGACTGATTTTATTTTAATTGGACGAGACATGGGTAGCAGTATACATTGTTTCCAACGCTAGCTTCACGCAAAATACTTCCTATTCGCTTTTTAGTTTACTAATAAACTTTAAACAAACCCTCGGCTTTCAAATTTTCAGAGCGAAAATCATTGATATGGTGATCTGGATTTGTTTGCGGTAGCACAACATTAACTATGAAAATCCTCTTCGATCATCAGATATATACAAACCAAAACTACGGAGGAATATCCAGGTACTTTTACGAATTGGCCAAAGAACTCACTATGTCCGGTAATGACTGCGATAATAGTATTTACTTCTCCGAAAATGAGTTTACTAGAGATAGCCAGTTTTATCACACCAGGGAATTCTTACCTTTCAATTTCCGCGGCCGCGCCTCGATTAAAGAATATCTCAATCAACTTGTGTCGGAACAATTTCTAAAAAAAGGAAGCTACGACATATTTCACCCCACCTATTACGACTCCTATTTTTTAAAAACTAATATAAAGCCACGTCCTTTCGTGATCACGTTCCATGACCTGATTCATGAGAAGTTTTGGGAAAAGTACCCAGACCTATTAACGAATATGGACGAAGTAATATCGAACAGGAAGGCCCTCCTTCAAAGCGCCACTTCCATCATCGCTGTGTCTAACAGCACGAAACGCGACATCATGGAATACTATGGTGTCAGTGATGACCGGATTCATGTAACCCATCTGGCCAGCTCGATGGTCGCCAGCGTTGCCGGCGAAGGAACGATCTGGGGTGATTACATCCTTTTTGTGGGTAAAAGGCTGGGTTACAAGAATTTTGACAAGTTTATCGATGCAGTGCAGCCGCTCCTGAAACGGGAGAAAGGCCTCAAAGTAGTGTGTGCAGGTGGAGGTCCTTTTAGTCGTGAAGAATCGATGCTTTTAGACAAGCTGGGCATTACCGCTCAGGTGGTGCAAGTGGCGATCGACGATACCCACCTCGCTAAACTGTATTCGAACGCGCTCTTTTTTGTGTTTCCAAGCCTTTATGAGGGTTTCGGCATTCCTGTACTTGAAGCATTCAATTGCGGGTGTCCGGCAATTCTTAGCAACGTTAGCTCTTTGCCGGAGGTTGGCGGTAATGCAGCCTTGTACATTGATCCCACCGACGATTCGGACATTCTCCGGAAATGTGAAATGTTTTTCTATGACCCGGGATTGAGGGCTAACTATAGTGAAAAAGGTGCCACACGAGCCAAGGAATTCTCGTGGGCCCGGACGGCAGCACAAACCCTCAACATCTATAAACAAGCCATCACAAACAGTCCCTCGTTACTGGAAAGCCCGAATAAGATAACACCAAAACATGATCCTGTAAAAGAACAACGACGCCGGGGATACATCGTATCATGAGGAAACACATCAGTCGTCAGATTCTCCATCCGATCAATATGTAGTACAAAAGGAATTATTAGCTTTGTGTGCCCGCTCGCAACAGAAACACAACGAGCGGCACCAATGCTCACATGAATGATCTGAAAAAGGATATCCAGCCCGTGTCGACTGCAACGATGGCCGACATGGTGGAATCCAGGCTGCGTGAATATCTCAAAAGGAAGTCGTTCGTACCGGGTGACGCACTGCCCAAAGAACAGGAACTGGCCGATGCTCTCGGCGTGAGCAGGAACGTTGTACGCGAGGCGCTCAGCCGTCTGCGCATGCTCGGGATGATCGACACCCGCAAAAAACGGGGGATGATACTCGCACAGCCCGACATTCTTGGTTCGCTCGAAAGGGTGCTCGACCCGCTCATTTTAGGCAAAAATACATTACAGGATATCTTCGAACTCCGGCTGGTCCTCGAAATGGGACTGGCCGATCTTATTTATCTCCGCAAAACCCCCGCCGACATTGCCCAACTCGAAACGATCGTAGCACAGGAAGTGAACAAGCAGCAAAAGCCCTTCCGGGTCGAGCACGAAATCGCATTTCATGGGAAATTATACCAAATGACGGGAAACGATACTTATATGCGTTTTCAGAAAATGCTTTTGCCCGTGTTCGAATATGTGCTCGACTATGAGATTAAAACCAACGGACAGGCCGAAGTAGGAAAAGTAACGCACCACGACCTCGTTGAAACACTCAAAACAGGCAATGCCGAAGATTTCCGCAAAGGAATGAAGGAGCATTTAAAGCCCCACTTCGACCGATTGAAAGCATAAACGCGCTTTCTTATAAAGCGCCGCAATAACACAGTCTGCATTTTTGTATTATTTTCTGATTAAATGTTTGGATGTTCAGGATGAAAGCGTTTACATTTGTTATTATGTAGTACATAAGAACTAATAAACATATACCCTGGCCTTTTAACACATTTGCTATGAAGAAACTTTACATGGCGGCAATCCGGTGCTTGTCGGTATTGCTACTGTCGGCAGTCACGCTTTTGGCCCAAAATGCGGCTGTAACAGGCACCGTGAGGTCGGCTGCTTCGGGCGAAACCCTGCCGGGTGTGAGCATTGTGCTAAGCGGCACTGCGATGGGGACCACCACGGGTAACGACGGTAAATACGCCCTGGATGCGCCAAAGGACGGCAAGCTTATATTTTCCTACGTCGGATTTGAGCCCAAAGAGATTGCTATCGACAACCGCAGCATCGTTGATGTGTCGCTGGATGATAGCCAGAAATCGCTGAACGAGGTGGTTGTGGTGGGTTATACCAATCAATCCAAAGCAAAAATTACGGCTGCGGTATCGAAGCTGGGCGTGGAGGAATTGCGAAATACCTCCAATCCCAATCCGGTGCAAGCCATGCAGGGAAAGATTGCGGGGGTATCGGTGCCGATCAACTCCGGACAGCCGGGTGCAGGCGCAACCAACATCATTATACGCGGCGGCACGAAACTGAACGTTTACGGGACGGGGTTGGGAAACAGCGCGGGCAACTCGGTCGGTAGCTCCGAGTCGAGCGGGCCGCTGGTGATCGTGGATGGGGTTTTCAGGTCTCTTAATGACATTAATCCGGATAATATCGAGTCGTTCCAGGTAATGAAGGACGCTGCTGCCACCGCGATCTATGGTGCTCGCGGTG
Source organism: Dyadobacter sp. MSC1_007 (assembly GCF_023667495.1). Classification (GTDB taxonomy): domain Bacteria; phylum Bacteroidota; class Bacteroidia; order Cytophagales; family Spirosomataceae; genus Dyadobacter. The sequence goes on along the minus strand of NZ_JAMOZL010000010.1, from coordinate 233,844 downwards.
CGAACGGTGTGATCGTGATCAAAACAAAAGGCGGAAAATTCAATACCAAAGCCAATATCACACTCAACCACCGCACGACCTGGGAGACCAATGCACGTGATTACAAATACCTGAATGCCAGGGATTATCTTTCTCTCGCCCGCAAAACCGTTCAAGGCACATTTGATCCTATCGATAAAAATAACCTGCTTAACAACGGCGGTTTTTCGGCCGGAACGCGCATTTACAACGCCCCGGGGCAATACGGCAACAATATCAACCTCACCGCATTGTACGATAACATCGTTGCGGTCGAAGGGCAGGCGTATGTGGACAATCTGCTTGCAAAAGGCTGGCAAACGATGGACGATCCCATTAATCCAGGTAAGAAACTACTTTTTGCGGATAACCAATACCAGGACCTGCTCTGGAATACCGGCGTGACGCAAAATCACAACCTGTCGATCGACGGCGGGGGCGAGCGTGCTAATTATAATGTATCGGCAGGCTATACGAATCAGGCAGGAACCTTCGCCGGCACGAAGTATAAGCGCTATGATGTTTTGGGAAATTTCGGTTTTAAGGCGGCAGATAATTTCAAGATCGACGCGATGGTAAATTACCAGAACGTGCAGCCGAACTACGTGGAGGCATTTCAAAATGAACTCACGCGCGGAACGCGCCTCACGCCGCTCATACGCATATTCAAGGACGACGGTAACCCCACTCCCGGCGAAAACTACGCCACCCGGAACCGCTTCCATACCCTGAAATATGACGATGTCAGGGCATCTACTGAGCGGATTATTTCACGGGTTGCTGGCGACCTGCTCATTGTCAAAGGGCTGAGTTACAAACCTGCCGTTTCCTACGTCATGCAGGATTACCGCTATCTTTTTATGCGTAAAGGCACACCGGCGTCGGAAATACAGCCTGCTACGCAGCGGCAGAAGAGTGAGGATACCAACAATTTCAGACAACTCATGATCGATCAGATCCTGCAATATGATTTCAATGCAGGTATAAACCATAATTTCACATTCCTGGCGGGCTTTAATTTCACCAAATCCACCAACAGTGTCATTAATATAGGCTCGCAACGTGCCACCAGCGATTACATTTACACCATCAACGAACCTTCCACTTCGGTCATCAACGGAGTGGTCACCACTAATGTAACCGACTTTCGTACGACACTTACGGAAAGTCGCTCGGCCAGTTACTTCGGTCAGTTTAACTACGATTACGATGCACGCTACCTGCTCAGCGCGGCGCTCCGATACGACGGTTTCTCGAATTTCGCCCCGGCCAACAAGTATGCCTTGTTTCCATCCGCGTCTGTCGGCTGGAACGTTCACCAGGAAAAATTCTGGAATGTACCAGCGGTTAGCCTGCTCAAATTCCGGGCAAGCTGGGGGCAGGCCGGATCGAGCGACCTGAGCCTCACCGACACTTACGGCGGATATTCAGCCCAAAACTATGCGCAAGGCTCTGGCATTCTCCGTGCTAATCTTTCAAACCCCAATCTTAAATGGGAATTGACCGAAACCACGGACCTTGCATTGGACGCTTCCCTATTCAATGACCGCGTCACCATGTCCGTCGACTTTTATAACAAACTCACCAAGAACCGCCTGGAGTCCAAACCGTTGCCATCAGAAGCACCCTTTGCGTCCATTACCTATAACAATGGCACATTGCAGAACAAAGGTGTGGAAGTAGAACTGGGTGCTATGGTGATCAAAGCCGGTGCATTTACCTGGCGGTCGAATTTCTCGTTTGCCTTCAACCGGACCCTCATCAAAAAACTGCCCGACAATGGCAGGGCCAAAAACCGGCAGGGAGGCGACCTGGTGTATGACAAAGCCCAGGGTAAAAACGTAGAAGCCGGCGGATTGGCGGAAGGCGAGCGCCCGTTTGGGTTGTATGCCTACCAGGTGCTGGGTGTATTCTCGACAGAGGAAGAAGCGAAGGCGTGGAATGCAGCCAAAAAGGACAACCTCGCCTCTCCTTCCGGCATTACTACCGGAAAGCACGCCGGTGACTTCATATTCGACGACATCAATAACGACGGCGTGATTGATACCAAAGACCAGGTTTTCATGGGTTATCGTAATCCGGACAAGATCGGTGGAATGCAAAATACATTCACTTATAAATCACTTTCACTTAGGGTGGCCGTCGATTATGCGATGGGCCATATGATCAGCGACGGAGCCCTGGCACGTTCACTGGGCACAGGCAGAGCGTTCAACGAAGGTGCGCCTTCTCAGGCATTGGGGCCTGATATCTGGCAAAAATCCGGCGATACGGGCAAAAAATACGCCCGCTTCTCCTTCGCGGATGCAGATTTCGGACAGCGTAACTACCTGCGTTCGGCCACACTCGGCAACAACAATGGCTATGGTTCGGACGTGTCGGCGATGATCGAAAAGGGCAATTTCCTGGCATTCCGGGAGATTTCAATAGCCTACGACCTTCCTAAGGATTTGCTCAAAAAGATCCGTGCAACGGGCATGAACCTGTTTATAAGCGTCTACAATCTGGGCTATCTCACGAAATACAAAGGCATTAACCCCGAAACCTACACCGGTTTCGACGCAGTAGGATACCCGAGACCAAGACAGTTTTCAGTTGGAACAACATTGAGATTCTAGCTCTAAGCTTTAAGCTATAGGCTATAAGCTGACTGGGCTTTTGCAATCCCAAAAAACAATCTAAAATAAGCCTACTGCTAAAAGCTTATAGCATATGGCTTGTAAATCGACTTACGATTATGAACCCAAAAATTAAAACTCTCAGCCTTGCGGCCTTGATACTTTCCGTTGTCACTTCCTGCGATAGCCTGTTGGATGTAAAACCGCAATCCAGCATTACAGAAGCTGTTTATTTCCAAAACGAAGGCGATTTCGAGCCTTACCTGACCGGGATTTATACCTACATGCGGACTTTTGCCAACAATGTAACCTATGGCACTGAACGCAGTGAAGAACTTGTGGCCGGTTCCAATTCACGGTTCGGGGTGGCATGGTCGCAGATCATTACGCCGACGTCCGGGGCGATCAACTACAATGACTGGTATAAAGCGATCGGAAATTGTAACCTGCTGCTTGCTAAAATAGAAGGTTTTCCTTTTGCAGCCAATCCTGACACGAGAAAACGCATTCTGGCTGAAACATACAGCTTGCGGGCTTATTTTTACTTCCATCTCACCCGTATTATCGGCGACACGCCGCTCATGCTGCAAGCCATTACCGACGAAAATGTGCCGCTCCTGCCCCGCTCTCCGGCAAGTGAGGTGATGAAGCAGATCCATGCGGACCTGGACCAGGCAACCAATTTGTATAAATCGATCGGCACCTTCTCGCCCGCTTCCTACCCCAGCAAATACCGGTTTAGTTATGCCTCCGCACAGGCGCTCAGGGCAGAAGCGAAACTTTGGAGTGCCAAGGTGTTGAGTGGCGGCAATGCCGACTTTGAGGCGGCAATCGCTGCTGTAAGCGAAGTAGAGGCGTCGGGCGTTTCACTTAATGCAGATTTCAAAAACGTTACCGGGCTTCGTGCACCGGTGAATCCCGAAATTATTTTATCGGCCTATTACAGTCGCGATGAAACGGGTGGAAATTATGGCGTCAATGCATTGCCATTCATGACCATCGTGCAGGGAGCGCTTAATCTCGACAGTCTTCCCTACACACAAACGTCAGCTACAGGGCAGGGCGCCTATCAGATCAGCACATTATCAAAGGCCTTATTCTCCAAAAGCCCAGGCGACAAGCGCATTCCATTCACCTGGATAACCGAACGCCAGGCCAGCGGCCCGAAAATCTCGTGGATCACCAAATATCCCGGCACCAAATATTCGGACGACCGCATATCTGACAATGAGATCATTATATTCCGCCTGGCGGATCTTTATCTGATGAAAGCCGAAGCTTATGCGGGTTTGGGCAATGTCAAGGACGCGATGGTTTATCTCAATAAAGTCCGTGTACGGGCCGGCATACCAGCCTATGCTGGTGCTGAGACCAAAGCAGCGGTGGAAAAGGAGATCCTGGACGAGCGCGGCCGCGAGCTCTATTTCGAAAACAAAAGGTGGTACGACCTTGTCAGGTTTCACAAAGGTGGCACAATCGACGTGTATCAATTTGTGCCTAATCTGATTGGTAAGAAAACGCCGCTTTTTTGGCCGCTGAATACCACAGTGCTGGCCAACAACAGCAAACTGGCTCAAACAGAAGGATATTGATATGCGTTACAGATGTTTTTTTAAATATATTTTTCAATCGATGATCAAAAAACCGCTTCTGGCATTTGCCTTTTTACTTGTCGCATGGCAGGCCTTTGCACAAACAGCCCCCGACCAGCAGGCACTTTTTACCGCGGGCGAAAATGGCTACAAAAGCTACCGCATACCCGCGCTGATCCGGGCCAAAAACGGAGCGCTCATCGCTTTTTGTGAAGGACGCAAAGATGGCGCAGGCGATGCCGGCAATATTGACTTGCTAATGAAACGCTCCACCGACAACGGCAAAACCTGGGGCGCACAGCAGGTGGTTTGGGACGATGGTACCAACACGTGCGGTAACCCATGCCCGGTACTCGACGAAGAAACAGGTGAAATACTACTCTTGCTCACCCAAAACGGCGGCGACGTTCCGGAAAAAGACATTATCACTAAAAAAAGCGGATCGACCAGGACGGTGTGGCTCTCGCGAAGCACCGACGATGGCCTTACCTGGGCGAAACCGGTTAATATAACCCAAACCACAAAAAAACCGGAATGGGGCTGGTATGCGACCGGCCCGGGCGTCGGCATCCAGATCAAGCACGGCCCGAGGAAAGGTCGGCTGGTGATCCCCTGCGATTTCAGCTACGACGATCCGAACGGAAAAGTCCGAAATGGCCCATTCGAATATGGTTCGCACGCCATTTACAGCGACGATCACGGCAAAACATGGCAGCTCGGAGGCATTATAACGCCAAAAATGAACGAATGCCAGGTTGTGGAACTGACCGACGGGAATGGCACTTTGCTGATGAACATGCGGTCGTATTTCGGGCGTGGGCACAGGGCACAGTCGCTGAGCTATGATGGCGGCGTGAGCTGGACAGCTCCTGAGGACATTGACGAACTCGTAGAACCAGTATGCCAGGCTGCGGTCCTGAGATACGAACCGACCGGAAAAAAAGCGAAGCCCGCTATGCTTTTCCTGAACCCAGCCAGCACCACCAAAAGGCATAATCTCACGCTCCGCGCAAGTTTCGACAATGGCGAAACTTGGCCGGTCATCAAAACCATATTCCCCGGCCCGTCCGCCTATTCAAGTCTTGCCGCATTGCCCGACGGCCGCATTCTATGCTTGTATGAAGCTGGCAAGACTGGCGCTTACGAACAGATCATTTTTCAAACCATTACCCCGCAGTGGCTTTTCGCCGACCGCAAATAACTGATTTCTTTTTTTCAAAAACATGACTACGATCCAACACACCGACGGCCTTATCGCCGCACTTTTCACTCCGCTACACGCCGACGGCTCTGTAAATTATGATCTACTGCCTGCATTGGTCGACCATCTGGCTGCAACCGGCCTGAGCGGCATATTCATCTGTGGCAGCAACGGCGAAGGCCCAAACCTCACCCTCGACGAACGCATGAAGGTCGCGGAGCAAGTTGTCCGGCTCGCGAAAGGTTGTCTGCGCACGATTGTACACGTTGGGCACGCCAGCATTGCGGAGGCACGTAAGCTCGTGAGCCACGCACAGCACGTAGGCGCAGACGCGATTTCGTCCATTGCCGCATTCTACTTTAAGCCGACCTCCGTACAGAACCTGGCCGATTGCATGACCGAGATTGCCTCCGCAGCCCCGGAACTGCCTTTTTATTACTATCATATCCCTAGCCTCACCGGCTTTTCGGTAGATGTCCTCGATTTTATGGGCATTGCAGCCCGCCAGATTCCCAATTTCGCGGGCGTGAAATACACTGCGGCTACGCTTTGGGAATACCAGTCGTGCCTCAATTATGAGGGAGGAAAATATGATATACTGTATGGTTTCGACGAAAATCATCTACCTGCATTGTCTATGGGAGCGAAGGGTTCGATCGGGAGCACGTTCAATTTTGCGGCTCCTTTTTACCTGAAAGTCCGGGAGTATTTCGAGCGGGGCGACATGGAATCGGCACGAAAACAAATGCTTTTTTGTGTGGAAATGGTGCGGATAGTGGTGCAGTTCCCTCCTATTCCCGCCCAGAAAGCGGTGATGAAAATGCTGGGTTTTGATATGGGCCCCTGCCGCCTGCCATTGGTCGAACTTTCAGAAACACAATATGAATCCCTGCACAAACAGCTTACAGACATGCGGTTTTTTGAGTTGCTGAAAACCGGCGATGCTGTCTCGGCCTTTGAAAACAACCTCTGATGAACCGTTCCCTGTCTGTTTTATTTCTGTTAATCCAAACTATGACTGTTTTCGGTCAATCCGCGGTCTCCATGCTACAATGGAAGAGCCTGCCTCCCATTCCCGATGCCGTCGGGTTTGCGGGGGCATATGCCGGTGTGAGTAATGGCGCGCTTATTGTCGCCGGAGGTGCCAATTTCCCTGAAAATGCCGGTCCGTGGGGTAATCATCCCAAAACCTGGTATGACGACATTTACGTGCTGGAAAGTGCTTCCGCAGCGTGGAAAAAGGCTGGCAAGCTCCCGCACAAGATGGGTTATGGCTTGTCGCTTACCACGCCGGAAGGGATCTTCTGCCTCGGTGGCGCGGACGCGGCCAGGCATTATAACGAAGCATTTTTCGTCGTCTGGAATGCCGGTACCATCTCAGAAATTGCATTACCAGCCCTTCCAACGCCGCTGGCCTACGCATCCGGCGCATTGTTAAATGGCAAAATTTACGTCGCAGGAGGAACCACATCCCCGACCGACACCATTGCATTGCGAAAGTTCTGGGAGTTTGATTTACAGAAAAAACAATGGAAAGAACTGCCTCCATGCCCCGGAAACGGCCGAATGCTGTCGGTTGCTGGTGCGCAGGACGGACGCTTTTTCCTTTTCAGCGGTGTCGAGCTTTCGAAAGATCCGGAAACAGGGAATATTAAAAGAACATATCTGAAAGAAAGCTGGGCATATCATCCCGGCTCGCAGGGCTGGAAAAGGGTCAGTGATGTTCCTAACGCGGTCGCCGCAGCGCCGTCGCCTGCTTATGCGGCCGGGCAATCGCACCTGCTCATTGTGGGCGGGGACGATGGTGCTAATGCGCATCGTGTGATGGAATTGAAGGACAAACACCCCGGCTTTCGTAACGAAATGCTCGCTTATCACAGCATTACTGACAGCTGGGCACCAATGGGCACATTCGCTTCCGACGGCCAGGGTGCTGCCGTAACCACGCCGCTGGTGGTCTGGAACGGGGAGCTCATCATTCCCAATGGCGAGGTGAAACCCGGCATTCGCACGCCCCGTATTGCCGCGGCAACACCGACGGTCAGTACCGGCACTTTCAACGGGATCGACTGGGGCGTAGTGTCGGTTTACTTTTTACTGGTACTGGGCATCAGCATTTATGTATCCCGGAAAATGGGCGCTAGTACCGACGATTTCTTTTTGGGTGGACAAAATATTCCGTGGTGGGCCGCAGGATTGAGTATTTTCGGTAGCAAGCTAAGCGCGCTCACATTCATCGCCATTCCTGCGAAAACCTACGCGACAGACTGGACCTATATCTTTGCCAATGCGATGATCATCGTCGTGGCACCGGTTATCATCTGGTTTTTCCTCCCCTATTTCCGCAAACTCAAAATCACCAGCGTTTACGAATACCTCGCATTCCGTTTTAATACGACAGTCAAGCTGGTGGGGAGCCTTACATTCGTCATTTTCCAGGTTGGGCGATTGGGGATCGTCATTTACCTCCCGGCGCTGGTACTCAGCACGGTAACCGGTATGAACCTCATGCTGTGCATTGTCCTTACCAGCCTTATCACCACTGCTTACACCATTTCTGGTGGCATTGAAGCCGTGGTCTGGACGGAGGTGATGCAGGTAGGCGTTTTGCTGGGCGGGGCGTTTCTGAGCCTGTTCTTTATAGCCAATGCATCCGGCGGGTTCGGCCCGCTGATTTCCCAGGCCAACGATGCAGGCAAATTTCACATGGTCAATAGTGGCTGGGCTATTACTGAGCCGGTCTTGTGGGTGGTGCTAGTCGGCAACTTCCTCACACAGATCGTCACCTATTCGTCGGACCAAGTTGTGGTACAGCGTTACCTTACCACGTCTACCGAAGCTGAGGCCCGCAGGTCCATCTGGACGAATGCATTTCTGGTGATCCCGGCCACGCTCATTTTTTTTATGGTAGGAACTGCATTATGGGTCTATTTCAAGCACGAGCCGCAATTGCTGAACCCCATGGCCCGTACCGATGATATTTTCCCATGGTTCATTTCCACCCGCCTTCCCGCGGGCTTGCGCGGGCTTGTGATCGCCGGTTTGTTTGCAGCCACCATGTCGACCATCAGCTCATCCATGAACTCCATTGCTACTGTGGTGACGACTGATTTTTTCCGGCATTTTGTGCCAGCATCCAGTGATAAGGACCGTTTTCGTTTTGCACGCTTAACCACATTGGCGCTTGGTGCCGCAGGTATAGGCATTGCCGTTTGGCTGGTTTATATTGAAAATAATAGCATCTGGGACCAGTACCTTAAACTGATCGGCATCTTCGGCGGCTGTTTGGCTGGGATGTTTGTGGCTGGGATATTCTTCCGGTCTATCAACAGCACCGGGATTCTGGTCGGGTTCTTTCTAAGCGCCGTCCTGCTCTATTTCGTACAAGCAAATGGCTGGATCCACTTTTTCCTTTACCCGGGCGTAGGCATATTTGGCTGCGTCATTTTCGGGCTCATTGTGAGCAAAGCCTTTCCAAAAGGGTAAGCTTTGTGGAAGGACATTGGCAAGGTTTTTGCAATATATTGGTATAAATCAGTGATTTACTGGTTAAAACCAATCGCAACTATCTCAAAATCTGTTAATAACAGCGTCATGCCGAAATTCCTACTGACAATGTCCGCAAAAAACAATGGGGCAATTTTCACCAAATCGTACAATTTTGAGGCAGGTTCGATTATTTCAGAAACCGACCTCATCAATGATTTTAAGGAATTTAATCCCGATTTTACCGATGTTCGTGTGATTTCTTATATGGAAATATCACCAAACCTGAATCTCCAACCGATTGTCGATAATTCGGCGATTCTGCATAAACTGGCTTACGCCTGAACAATTAAAGAGCAGCCTTTTCGAATTTGAGGATCTTGCCGCTACCGTGATTACAAATATATAGCTCACCGGCAGCATCAATCCCAAAAGCTGAGATCTGGCCAACGCCTTCCGCAATCAGGTTATTGCGGACGGCTTTTCCGTCTTTTGTCTCCAATGCAAACACGCGTCCGCTGACGTAATCCCCAAAGATATACTTGCCTTCAAGCGCGGGAACATTTTTACCACGGTACACAAAACCGCCGGTGATTGAATGTTCGCCGTTTGCCTGGGGCATATCAATCACCGGATCGATCATTCCCTCCTGAATGCAGTCTTTTTTAGGATTGTAACAATTAATGCTCTCTTTCTGGCGCCAGCCATAGTTACCACCTTTGACAATAATGTCAATTTCCTCATTACTATTCTGACCTACATCGCCCACCCAAAGTGTATTGGTAGCGTCATCAAAACTGATCCGCCACGGGTTTCGCAGACCGTAAGCGTATACTTCCTCTCTAAAACCTTCTTTATTTCCCGCAAACGGATTGTCTTTCGGAATGCCGTAATTGCCTTTTTCGGTAGCATTAACATCCACCCGTAATATCTTGCCTAATAATGCACTTTTATTCTGACCATTGTTACTTGGATCGCCCCAGCTTCCGCCATCACCGGTGGAAATATACAGATAGCCATCTTTGCCGAATTTCATCCCGCCCCCATTGTGGTTATCGAACGGCTGATCAAAAGTAAACAGCACTGTTTCGCTGGCCGGATCGGCTTTGTCCTTGTCGGAGGCGCTTACTTTATATCTTACTATCGCGGTTTCCAGCTTCCCTGACACTTTGCGCATGTAATTCAGGTAGAAATAACCATTGCTTTTATAATCGGGATGGAATGCGAGCCCGAGCAGTCCTGCCTCACCACCATAGCTCACCTTTTTCCGGATATTCAGAAATTCTTTTGAAACCGCTGCGGTGCTTTTATTTTCAAAAACACGGATACTACCCTCCTGTTCGAGCACAAACAACCTGTTTGAACCGTCGTTGGTGTGGGTAAGGTCAACCGGGGACTCGAAATGCAGCTTCGGGAATGCTTCTACCACCTTCACTGGTGAGGGTACGGCAGGGTTTTTATTTTCTCTGGTTGAGGCAATAAATAGGGCCAGTAAGAAAGCAGAGGCCGTTATTTTCAGCATTATCCGGTTCATTTCAGGTAAGTTTTTGTTCAAAAGCAAGGCCAAAGATCAAACTACTTCCAGTGACGGCCATTGCACCGTTTCAAAATTTCACAAAGGTTATTATTTAGACCAGTTATTAGTAACTTTGACAGCCTTGCCGCCCCGGGGTGAAGATCCAGGCAGGTAAACAGCTTCCTATCAATCATATTAATATGAAAAAACTTCTTACCGCCTTCGGTGTGCTCTTTTCACTTGCAGCACATGCCCAGCAAAATGTGCTTTTAGAACAATCATTCTGGAAAACTTCGCCGGATGTCAATGCAGTCAAAGCGGAAATTGCGAAAGGGAGCAACCCTGCGCAGTTCAATAGCGGAAGTTTCGATCCGGTCGTGCTGGCCATCAATGCGCAGGCACCCAACGAAACGATCAAGTACCTTTTGGCGCAGCCAGGCAACGAAATCAATAAAATCACACACGATAGCCGTAACTATCTGCACTGGGCAGCCAGCCGGGGCAACATCGAAATCATGGAATATCTCGTGTCGAAAGGTGCAAAAGCTGATGGTATCGACAGTCATGGTTCCACTCCGATCAACTTCGCGGCAGGTGCTGGCCAATTGAATACCAAAGTGTACGATATCTGCCTTGCCAACGGCGGAAACCTTAAAAAAGACCTCAATCACGATGGCGCCAATGCCCTGCTGGTAGCAGTAGCCAACGATAAGGACCTTACACTTACCAATTATTTTGTTTCAAAAGGCCTGGATCTTAAAAGTACGGACGCGGCTGGCAACAATGCATTCAGCTATGCGGCAAGGGCAGGTAACATCGATGTGCTCAAAGCCTTGCTGCAAAAGGGTGTACCGGCTAACGACAATGCTTTTCTGATGGCCGCTCAGGGTTCGCGCCGCGGCCCCAATGGCATAGAAGTATATCAATACCTGGAAAGTTTGAAACTGAAACCGACCGTCATTGGCAAAAACGGCGAGAATGCATTACACGCGCTCGTTCGCCGACCAAAGCAGGAAGAGATTATCCAATATTTTCTGGGCAAAGGTGTGGACGTAAACCAAGCGGACGAAGACGGCAACACCGTATGGATGAATGCAGCTGCTTCCAACCGCGATACTGCTACATTGAATCTGCTGGTTTCAAAAGTTAAAAATGTAGATCAGGGCAATGCAAAGGGCGCTACTGCATTGGCTATGGCAGTGCGCGGCAATTCCCCTGAAATAGTAAGCTATCTTATTTCAAAAGGTGCATCCGTCAATGTAACCGACAGCAAGGGTGAAAACCTGGCTTTTTACCTCGTGCAATCATACAATGCGCAAAAAACGGACGATTTCGAGGCGAAAGCTAAAATTCTTCAGGACAAAGGTTTCAAGATCGCTGAGCCGCAAAAGAACGGCAATACATTGTACCACCTGGCAGTAGCCAAAAATGACTTCTCGCTGGTGAAGCGCCTGGAAAGCTATCATATTGATGTCAATGCAAAAAACAGCGAAGGCATAACGGCGCTGCACAAGGCCGCTATGATCTCGAAAGACGATGTGATGATGAAGTACCTGATCTCGATCGGTGCAAAAAAAGACATCGTGACCAATTTTCAGGAAACCGCCTTTGACCTGGCCGGTGAAAATGAGTCTCTTACCAAAAATAATGTAACTGTTAATTTCCTGAAATAACTTTCATGTCTGCTTTATTCAGAACAACAATCCTTTTCGTAGCGCTTACGCTTGCCCGGCCAGTAGCAACTTTTGCTCAGGGTACCAGTAAATTTAAATGCATGATCCAGATGACCAACTATACGGGCGAAGGTGCTTATATGGTGGTTTCGCTGATCAACCCTAAAAATGCATACGACAAAACGCTGTATGTAATGGGTTCGGATAAAAAATGGTACAACAGCTTGAAAGAATGGCATAAAGCATTTGCCAAAAAACCCACCAATATCGCTGCTATCACAGGTGCATCGGTAACCGGCGGCGACCGTAGTGTAAATGTATTCGAGATCGAAAATGCCAAAATCAATGCGGGTTACAAGCTCAGGTTTGAAAGTTCGGTGGAAGACAAGCAATATTTTGTCAAAGACCTGGAAATACCTCTAACCACCGAAGCGCTTTCCGCAAAGACCGACGGGACGGGATATATCCGCTACGTCCGGTTTAGCCCAAACTAGTACTTTATGACCATTTCGGTATGGAGATACAGCCATTTAGCATTGGCTGTATCTTCTTTTATTTTGCTCACGCTGGCATCGGTAACAGGCATCCTGTTATCGTTTCAACCCATATCCGAGAAAATCCGGCCGTTCCGCGCCGATAGTTTCAATGAAGCCAGGCTTTCACAGACTCTGCCGCTGCTGCGGAAGCAATATGCCGGGATCAGTGAACTAACGGTTGACGCCAACCAGTTTGTCCAAATCAAAGGAAGTGATGACAATGGCAAACAGATCCTGGCGTACATCGACCCGCAAACCGGCAAAATACTAGGCACGCCCGAAGCCAAAAGTGCCTTTTTTGAATGGGTAACTGCCCTGCACCGCTCGCTGTTCCTGCATGAAGCCGGGCGCTTTTTCGTCGGAATTGCAGCTTTTCTGCTGCTGCTGATCACCATTTCGGGCACTATTCTCATTATTCAGCGCCAGCGTGGCGTCAAACGCTTTTTTACCCGCATCATCCGCGACAATTTCGCTCAATATTACCATGTTGTCCTGGGTCGCTTGTCGCTTATTCCAATCTTCATTCTTGCATTAAGCGGCACTTATCTTTCACTGGAACGCTTCGGCCTTGTTGAAACAGAGCAAATAATGTCCGATGTAGATTTTGACAAGATCCGAACAAGCCCCGAGAAGAATGCATCTGATTTTGAGATATTTAAAAAGATCAATTTAGCGGAAGTCAGGTCAGTTGAATTTCCGTTCTCGGAAGATTCCGAGGATTATTATACGCTTAAATTGAAAGACAGAGAGCTGACCGTCAACCAGATCACAGGTGATATTCTCACAGAAGTAAAATATCCTTCGGCCGCGTTGCTTACCGAACTGAGCCTGGACCTGCATACCGGCCGCACTAATGCAATATGGGCCATTATCCTGGCCATAGCTTCTGCGAATATCCTCTTTTTCATCTATTCCGGCTTTACGATCACTTTCAAACGCCGGGCAGGACGTGTCAAAAACAAATACACCGCAGAGAACAGCGAATTTATCATCCTGGTAGGGTCTGAAAACGGCGCTACTTTTGGTTTCGCGAATGCGATCCGTCAGCAACTCATTGCCGCCGGTCGGTCCGCATACCTTACGGAGCTCAATAATTATTCGGTTTTCCCAAAAGCTTCCCATATTGTCGTTATGACGGCCACGTATGGCTTGGGTAACCCTCCTACCAACGCAGTTCGCTTCGGATCAATGCTGGAAAAACACGCGCAGCCAAACCCCGTCCGCTTTTCCGTCGTAGGCTTTGGTTCACACGGCTACCCTGATTATTGCAAGTTTGCATTTGAGGTAGATCATATTTTGGCAAAACAGAACTGGGCGGTGCCCATGCTCGAAATCCATACTGTAAATGACAAATCACCGGACGAGTTTGATGAATGGGCCAACACCTGGGCGCAACATGCGGAAGTCCCGCTCACGCTTGCAACTGGCCTGATCCAGACCCCGCCGGAAAAAGCGCGTGCATTTACTGTTATTGATAAAACAGTCGTTTCAGGCCCGGGAGAGTCATTTCTGATCCGGCTGCGTCCAAAACAGCGGGCTAAATTTACCTCAGGCGACCTGCTGTCCATTTATCCGGCAAATGACCATAGGGAGCGCCAGTATTCAATTGGTAAAGTTGGAAAAGATATTCAGCTGAGTGTGAAGCTGCACGAGAATGGCCTCGGTTCCGAATACCTTTACAAACTCGGCACGGGTGACGTCATTAATGGCCACATTGTCAATAACCAGCATTTCCATTTCCCCGAAACGACTGCACCTGTGATCATGGTCTCTAATGGCACCGGCATTGCGCCATTCTTGGGCATGATCGACCAGCAACGGGCGGAAAATACAGATTGCCACCTCTATTGCGGATTCCGTGACCAGGCATCGTTTGCATTGTACCGTGATGCCATCGGGCAAAACACGGCGGATGGTAAGCTCGCCGGCCTGCACGTGGCCTACTCGCGGGAAGCTGAAAAGCAGCATGTGAAGCATCTCCTTAGCCGGGACGAGGCATTTGTGGCGGAAGTCTTGGGCAACCAAGGCGCCATCATGCTGTGCGGCTCGCTTTCCATGCAAAATGACGTCATAGCGCTGCTGGAAGGCATTTGCATGACCCGGTTAGGCAAAAGTGTGAGCTATTATCAGTCGAGAGGACAGGTCCTCATGGATTGCTATTGACGGCTAAAAAGGGCCAGACTTTTTTGGCGCAATGCCGCTAAAGAATATGTACTTGTGAAAACCCGGCGACATGATTATTATTGCCAGGTTTTCTCCCCTCCTTCCCGTCAATTGCTCAACAATCCTATTCTATCTCTATGGAAGAGCCCGTTTTACTGCTCATCGACGATGAAGTACAATACAGTGAATTAACAAAGGAATACCTCGAAATGAAGGGCTGCCGCGTCATCCTGAAACATGACGGCCAGGCCGGACTCACAGCATTTAAGTCCCATTCGTTCGACCTGTGTGTTTTGGATATCAAAATGCCAAAAAAAGACGGCTTCACACTGGCGGAAGAAATCAAGGAATTGGATGAAACCATACCCATCATTTTCCTGACAGGTCAGTCTTTAAAAGAAGATAAAATCAAAGGCCTGATGCTCGGTGCGGACGATTACCTGACCAAACCTTTCAGTATGGAAGAACTCTACCTGCGGATCAAAGCTATATTGAAACGCGTGAAAGTCCAGCAAACCGCGACGAAGGTGCGCCAGTTCCAATGGGGACATTCAAAGTTCGATCCGGAGCTGCGTGAACTGACGGTGTCCGGTGATACAATCAAACTTACTTCCATCGAATCCAAGCTGCTGCAACTTTTCTGCCAGTATCAGGATAAGGTTCTTACCAGGGACGCCGCAATGATGGGAATTTGGGGTGATGAAGAGCATTACCGCGGTTACAGCCTCAATGTATATGTGAGCAAACTGCGCAAATTACTCAAAGCCGAGCCTTCGGTTGAAATCCTGAACCTCCACGGCGAAGGGTACAAACTCATCTGCAAATCAAATACCGCAGGATAATGGACCTTACCCTGTTGCAAAACTTAATGGGTGGCGACGAAAAACTGGTCAGCCACTTTGTTCAAATATTTAAAAGCCAGGTACCGGTACAAGTCGCCAGCCTCTCATCACTTTGCGCCGACGGGGAATGGGAATCGCTTTCCACGGCACTCCACAGCCTCAAAACACAATTCACCTATGTGGGACTAACCGACTTCGCTGAGCAAATGCGGTCCATGGAGGAAGACGTCGACAACGGCGAAACAGCATCCATTCCTTCCCGTATCGACAATTTTCTCACAGCTTTCAATGCATTCTGGAATGCTGAATTTCCCGCTTTCTGAATGCGTTCATCATGAGCTCACGCATTCTCCCGTTGCAGCCGCAGCAGTTTCCCGATTTTTTGTTTTAGTTTTTTAATCTCGATCGGCTTGGTCAGGTAATCGTCCATCCCGGCGTCGCGGCATTTCTGCGCTTCGGCCGGATTCGCATTCGATGTGAAGGCCAGTATCGGGATGTTTTTTACAAGGTCTGTCTGCCGGATGTGTCGGGTCGCCTGATAACCATCCATAACCGGCATTTTTACATCCATCAGAACAATATCAAAACTATCCGACGCGAGTTTTTCCAAAGCAATCTGCCCATTGTCCGCAATTGTTACTTTGGCATTACTGATGATTTTTTTCAGCGTTTCTTCTGCTACAACCTGGTTAAAAAGGTTATCCTCCACCAGCAGCACCTTCACGCCATCCAGGGCCTGATCCTCGTCTTCCCGCTCCTGCGCTTGTTCCGACCCGCATATTTCAAAAGTCAATGTAAAGCCAAACTGCGAACCTTCCCCAAGTTTACTCTTCACCTCCATCGCCCCGCCCTGCTCTTCCACCAGCTTTTTAGCAATAAATAGCCCCAAGCCGGTACCCGACTGTTTTCCCGCAAGCTCTTCGTCGATCCTGGTAAATGTTTCAAAAATATATTCGAGTTTGTCTTCGGCAATGCCCATACCTGTATCTGCAACATTGAAATGCAATTCTTGCTTCCCATTTTCCTCGGAAACAACCGAGGCACTGATCGACACCGAACCGCGATCGGTAAACTTAATAGCATTCCCGGCGAGGTTCAGCAGGATTTGATGGAGCCTTACCGGGTCGCCGATCAATTGCGGGCGCACTTCAGGATCCACATTAATGTCTAAACGCAAGCCTTTTTCATCCGAAATACCACGTAAAATATAGCCTAGCCGCTCCATCCTGTCACGGATCTGGAAAGGTTTGTCGACAAATGAAAACTTACCGGCTTCAATTTTGGAGTAATCCAGAATGTCGTTGATGATCGCCAGCAGGTTTTCGGAAGAATAGCGAATGCCTTTCGCGTATTCAAGCTGTTTTGTATTGAGTGTTGTATCAAAAAGCAGTTCCGACATGCCCAGAATGGCCGTCATTGGCGTGCGGATCTCGTGGCTCATATTGGCAAAAAATTGCTCCTTATACCTGGATTTTTCTTCGATCAATAGCTTCTGACGCTCGATCTGCTGCTTTTGAACCTGGATCTCTGCCGTTCGCACCGCGACTTTCTGTTCCAGCTTTTCGTACAAAATGGCATTCTCGATCGCCACGGCGATCTGCCCGGAAAGCAGCCTGAGCAGCTGTACCCGTTCGCTGGTAAAAGCCCCGGTAGCAAGGTTGTTTTCAAGATAAAGCACGCCTACTACTTTTCCCTGGTTCAATGCAGCTATGCATAATGCGGAACGAATTTCGCGCCTAGTTACGGCAGGGTCATTTTTGAACTCGGTACTCGTCATAGCATCCTGCAAAACGACTTCGTTCTTAGCTTGGAAAACGTGCGCTACAATGCTGGCCGGTACCTGATCGGATTCGTTCAGCGGTATTTTTCGGATATCACTTTCCTGATCAAATACCGAACGCTGCGCTTCAATAACCAGCTCACCACCCCAATCCAGAATGAAATAGCCGGACTGCGCTCCTGCATTTTCGATGGCAAACTGCAT
The DNA here is from genome assembly GCF_023667495.1 of Dyadobacter sp. MSC1_007. Lineage (GTDB taxonomy): Bacteria > Bacteroidota > Bacteroidia > Cytophagales > Spirosomataceae > Dyadobacter. The sequence goes on along the minus strand of NZ_JAMOZL010000010.1, from coordinate 216,215 downwards.
GAGTTTATCCATCAGTTTACCAAAAACCACTTCACTGGAAATGGCTGTCGAAACTTTCATTAATGTCGACAAATCCAGATTGACAGCCCCGGCATCACCTGATACGTCCCCTACCGGATGTTTCATCACCGGCTTATCGGACAAGATTTCAGGGAAATCCCGCAACAACTGTTCAGACTTTAATCCACACCCCCATTCCAGGTAACCTTCCAATGCAGCCGTCAGGTAAACTGCCGCCATTTTAGTTTGACCATTACCAGCCCAATAGCGGCCCGAAAGCTCATTAGCAAGTGCCGCTTCATGAACATGGCCATGTTCCAGCGCCGTTTTTATCGATTTATCATAAAACAATACAGCACGCTCTCCCCGGCCATTTACCGCATGCAGCTCGGCTTCAAGCAGGTAATAGCGGTGCTCAAAATTGACGGGCACCTGACTCGCCAGCTTGCGGAGCTTTTTCATCTGCACAATGCCTTTTTTGAGCAAACCACGGTCACCGCGGCCTGCCCGGTAAGCGCCTATATGCGATAGACCGTCAAAAAAAGCGTACAATGGTTCAAAGAGTGTGCCTCTGATGCTATCATGAAAATCGAGGGCCCTGCCAGCCAGTTCAATCCCTTTTGTGTAATGCCCCGCAAGGTAGGCCAACATCAATTTGTAAGTGAAACAGGCAAATATCCTCGATTTATCAGGCAGATTTAAAATAGCTTCATAATCTTCCCCTTCATCAAAATAAACACCTAGTAAGCTTTCCGGGGCATCGCTCTCGTTCAGCAGATTGCAAACCACCTGGATCAGCGGCTCGTTATGATGCGACACCTCTTTTTTCGATAGCGACCGGGGCAGAAAACGGAACCTGAGCATTTCTTCCAGCACCCAATGAAGGTTTTTGCCAGAAAGTAAAAGGTGAAAACTATACGAGCTCGACGCGTAGGAGCAATATTCGACATCACCCATTTCGACGCCCGTCTGATAGGCATTGCGCAAAGGTTCGAGCGAGTTGTTCATTAGCTCCCCGGAAGGCCGGTTCACAATATTGTAAACCAGCACCGCACGGTTTCGTGCCGCACCGCTGCCTATCGAAGCAGCAAGCCGCAGCGAGAGCTGACCAAACCGGTAACAAGCATCACGGTCGCCCTCAATTGCATTCAATATCGCACCATAAGTCGCATACGTAATCGCCGACTCGGGCGAATTCCCGTATTTGACTGATAATTCGACCATTTTCATCACCATCAGCGCATACATGGCCGAAGATTTTGAGAAAACGATCGCAGTAATATTTTGCAGGATCTGCATCGCAACCTGCATTTGCATATCCGTCATGGCGGGCAGATGTTCCAAGTCGGCAATCTTCCTGCCGCGTAAATGCCATTTAGACCTTAGGTACGCGCTCATCACGTGCATATTCCCCGGGTCACGCGGGAACCGGATGCCCAGTTCGTCCAAAACGCTCAGCGAAAGTTCGAACGCCTTGTCCGTTTCTTCATTGAAAATAAAGCATTGAATGCGTATCTGATGAATTTTAGCACGGTCTTCAATCCCTTTCGCATATTTCAGCACTTCATCCGAAACTTGCAGGCAAACCTCGGGCTCACTGGCCAGGTAAGCGCTTTCTGCATAATGCAGCTGCAAGTCCAATGTCAGCGGGTACGCGTCCTGCCAATCCTGGGGAACAAGCATTTCCGTCCCCTTCTTGAAGTAAGCCAATGCCACCGAATAAGCGGCGGACGCCTTGGCTTTGTTGCCTGCATCGAGGTTCAGGGCTGCGATGCGGTAACGTTCCTGCGCCGGTTCAAAAAACCCGGAATGGTGGTTTAGATGGTTAACGATTTCAAAAAGCCGGTCTTGTCTCTGGGCGGCCGTCAGACGGTCGAGCAAAAAATAGCCGATTTCGACGTGCAACGCGTCCCTTTCGTCTCCTGCCAACAGGTTATAAGCAGCCTGCTGCACCTGGTCGTGGACAAAACGGTAGCGACCGGTCGCCAGACTCCGCTCCCGCCTGTCGTGCGCTGGGCTGATCAGATTCTCCGTCAGTGCTTCCCGCAAGTCGTCCTGCATTTCCTGCGGCGTTTTATCGCTCAATGCCGAAAGGGTAATCAGCTCGAAAACAGAGCCGATGCATGAAGCGGTGGTCAATGCATTGCGCGTCCTTTCGCCAAGGTTGCCGATTTTCAATGCCAGTAATTCCAGGGAAGAATCAGACAGCGCGTAGCCGGTAATGCGATTGCTATCCCAAACCCATTTGCGCTGATCGCTATCATATTCCAGAAATCCCTGCTGGTGGAGGTCTGCAAGCGTTTCACCGACAAAAAAAGGATTACCGAGCGTCCGTGTCAAAAGAATCTGCGCCAGCGGCGTCGCGACCGGCGGCGGGCAGGAGAATGTATCGGATACAATTTCAATGATATCATCCAAATGCAGCGGGTCGAGCCTGATCTGCACCAGATTGGCCTTTGCAGCTTTCAGATCAGCGATCGCGCTTCTTAGCGAATGGCCTTCCCCCACTTCATCATCCCGGTAGGTCCCAATAATGAGCAGGTTGGTCCCCATTACCGAGTACGTTACCCGAGCCAGAAAGCGCAGGCTCGAACGGTCGGCCCATTGCAGGTCATCAAGAAAAATGACCAGCGGGCGCTCGGCAGTCGTAAAAACATTGATAAAATTGGTAAAGACATTCACAAACCGGTTCTGGGACTCCACAGGCGTGAGCTCCTCAACTGGCGGCTGCACCCCTATTACCTTTTCAAGTTCAGGGATCACATCCGTAATAATCTTCCCAAAATGGCCGACAGCGTTTAGAATGGCTGTTTTCCAATAGGCGTTATCCTCTGATGATATCTTACAGACCAACTCTTTAAATGCCTCTATCACTGCTTCGAAAGGGATATTCTGCACATACTGGTCGAATTTCCCTCTCACAAACAAGACGTTCTGCGGGTCCAGGGCCCTTTCGGCTTCGGCGATCAGCGAAGATTTCCCGATACCAGCCTTGCCCGAGATCAATACGATCTCATTGGCCTGCCCCACTCTTTGGAATGCGCCGAGCACGGCATTAACCTCCTCCTCGCGGCCATAAAGCCGGTTTGGCAGGTCAAAATGCCCTGAAATATCTTGCTGCCCGACAGCCCTAATATGTTTGTATTCTGCAAGATCATGGCGTATGCCGCGTCCTGTCTGGTAACGTTCGCCCGGCTTTTTAGACATTAATTTCAGGATCATTTCCGATACCACAGCTGGGATCGTCGGCGCCAGATCCGACGGTGAAACAGCCGACCGCGCCATATGCGCATGCACAAGTTCATTCGGGTCAGTGCTTTCAAACGGTAATTTGCCAGTAAAAAGGCGGTACAAAATCACACCCAAATGGTAGTAATCCACCCTGAAATCCTGCACGGCGTCCATGAGCCCGCTTTGCTCGGGTGCATTGTATTCCAGAGCAGCCAGGGAATGCATGGCCTGATTACCCTCCGACGCAATGGACCCGCTAGCGACTGTTCCAAGGTCCAAAAGCCTTACCTGCAAAGTTGTGAGATCAATCAGGAAGTGGATGGGCCGCAGATCATAATGTGTAATGCCGTAATAATGAAGCTCTTCGATGATCACTGCCAATCCCCTGGCGATGGCGATGGCCGACTCTGTATCGGGCTGGTTCTGTTGCAGATAGGTTTCCAGGCTCACACCATGAAAATCGTCCATCTCAACGAGGACCGAGTTTTCGGTTGTTAAAAGGCTCCGATAGTTTAATATATTGTGAAATTGAAAGGTCTTCCCGAATTCAAACTCTTGGACTATCCTTTTATGCACCGGATCATTGAATGCTGTGAACCGTCCGATTTTCAGGATTATCGGCTCCGAATGGCGGGTTGCCCGTACCACCGACCTGGTTTGCCGATAAAGTAGTTCGTCGAGTATCTCGTAATCTTCAATTGTTGCCATAACGTATCGGAAATGCCTTAATCAGTTCTTTTTCAAAGCAATGCAAAGGTAACAGCCGCTTCGTCACTTGAAATCCGACTGGTCGCATTTTTATATTTTTTTATACTTTTTAATGAAACCTTTCGAAATGTGCCCTGAGCTGTCATTTACCTTTGTCACATCGAAAGTTTAAAATGATAACACAATGAGAAAGATAGCAATCATGGGCGCTGGCCAGTCGGGATTACACCTGGCCATTAGATTGATCAGGAACGGTTACCAGGTAACGATGGTCTCGGAACGTTCAGCTGAAGAAATATTCAACGGCCCGCCTACTGGTGCGACCTATCTCTTTCATGATTCCCTGCAATTGGAAAGGGAGCTCGGCCTTGATCTTTGGAAAGATTCGGCTTACCACTCCACAGGGTTCAATGTCAACTTCGGAACACCGGACGGAAACTATGCATTCAGCATCAACTCACGGACCAGTAAGCCCGGTGCTTCCATTGACCAACGTATGAAATTTTATCAATGGATCAAGCTTTTTGAAAAACTGGGCGGACAATTTATCGTCAGCGACACCACGCCTTCCGACCTGCTGGCGTGTACTGAACAGTTCGACCTCGTGATCGTATCTTCCGGCAAGGGGCCGCTTGCACGGCTGTTCACCCGGGACGACGAAAGGTCCACACACGAAGTTCCGGCACGCAAGCTGGTGCAGCTGCATATCAACAATTTCGAACATATCGGGAAAACCAAATTCACTTCCATCTCACTCGACGCTGTAATGGGAGCCGGTGAGATTATTACCGCCCCATTTTACCAGAAAGACGATATTCAATGTGCTTTTTTACTGGTAGAAAGCATCCCGGGCGGACCAATGGACGTGTTCGACGGCGCTATGTCCGGTTCCCAACTATTGGAAAGGACCAAAGAAATGATCCGTATCCTGCTACCCTGGCGATATGAAGCGTTTGCAAATGCAGAAATAATCGCCGACGATGCCTATTTGAAAGGCTCGTTCACCCCCGTGGTTCGGAAACCCGTCGTGCACTTGAACTCGAAAGCGGCAGTGATGGGCCTGGGCGACACGGTGATCCTGAATGATCCTATCGTCGGCCAAGGTGGCAACAATGCTTCGAAAATGGCCAACGTATACGCCCAGGCGATCATCCGGCATGGTAATGCGCCATTTGACGCTGAATGGATGAACCGCACATTTGAGGAGTTTTGGGAATATTCCCGTCACGTCAACCGCTTTTGCGACATTTTCCTGAGCCCACCTGCGCCCCACGTGATCGAACTGCTCGGCGCAGCAAGCCAGAACCCTGATATCGCTTCTGATTTTGTTAATGGCTTCAATCACCCACCTGCACTGTTTCCCTGGCTGGACGATGAACAAGCAGCCCGTCTTTATATGGCCGAAAAAATGCAGGCCGCGATTTAACCCCCACTAATATCCCCCTCTCTATCTTCTTCATTTCGCCGCGCTTTCGCGGCGGCCAGTATCCCTATGAGTACCAATTCACATATCCATACCAATTTTAAACAATTAACTATTTAGCACAATGAAAACGAATTTCTTTAAAGTTTTGAGTATGAGCGTCATATTCGGCGCGGCATTGCTGTCGACCGGATGCAAGAAAGAAGATGAGATCATGGGAGACGTTGAACCGGAGGCGGTAAGGTCGGCCAAGCTGGGTATCCCTACGAAGTTTGACCAGGTTAAGTTTGCGCAATTAATCGAAGATTATATGGAACCGCAGGTGGCCGGATTCGGCTATGCTATCTATAACAATGGAGTAGAGTATTATGGCACTAATGGCGGGGACGGCTGGGCGCGTAAGAAGATCGAAACGCCATTTCAGCTCCACGGGGCCACAGTGGAGCAGGAGATCGTGAACACCACGCAATTTGTTACTGCTGTCTCGGTGATCAGGGCATTGGAAAAATATAATCTCACACTTTCGACGAAAGTACACACTTACCTGCCAAAAGGCTGGGTTCCCAGCGCCAAATTTAAAGAGCTGACGTTCCAGAGAATGCTTTCGCACCGCACGGGCCTTATTAACCACAATGGTGGTCTCAGCACGCTACGCCAGACTGTCGAAGGCCCTCTTCAGAATACAGAATTTGATCAGCAGGTACGGGATGATGATAATGTAAACTATGAACTGCTCGCCATTATCCTCCCCTATGTGCAGGCCAAGGAACTCGCCAAGCAGGGTAACAGCAACATGCTCAATATGCTCGACAGCAAAAACAACGAGACCGACCTCTTCAAAACTGTCGCCATGTATTACCGTGAATTTGTTCGCTTTAATGTCTTTATTCCTGCCGGACTTTCCAATCCTTACGTGATCGGGTGGCGTGCCTGGGACAATAGTGGCGACATCAGCGCATCACTGGGAACAAAGGGATACCCTTCCAAAGATGGCGAGGAACCGGGTATTTCGAAGACAGACAATAACCTCAACGGTGGTGCGACCGGATTGTATATCAGCGCAGCACAATTCGCCCAGATCCAGTCGGCTGTGTCTCAGTTCAAGATCGTCAGCTTAAACGGCCTTAATGCAATGAAACAGCATTTGCTTGGTTTCGACGACAAGATAGGTGGTGATAAAGGCATTTATTACTGGAAAAAAGGGGTTGGAAGTAACTGTGAAACGATGGCTTTCGATTTTGGAAAAATTCAGGTTGCGGTGTTTGCCAATTCGCAGCAAAGCCAGATCAGTTCACCGCAGGTACTGGCCGATCTGTACGATCAGTGCTGGATACCACTCTGATTTGCAACCAGTTTAATAAAAAGAAGCGGCCCTCCGAGGAGGGTCGCTTCGTAAAACGGGTGCTGGGTTATTCAAATTTGATCCTAATTAACCCAAACACGGCTGATATAACAAATACTTCGCACCGGTTTGTGGCGAATACCGGCATTTATGGGGTCACGGTTACTTCTATCATGTTTTCGAACTGACAGGTGGTAAAATCCCCTCCGTCGACATGACGACCCGCCTCATCGTACCATCCTCTTCATAATGTAAAAAGTCGATGCACACCGACCGCCGGTGGCTGCCCCCGTTCGGCAGAGCACCATTGTGATAGAAAAAATAGCTTCTTCCTTTAAAGTCCAGTATTGCAGGCCGGTTGGTGGCACAATTCCCCGCAATTTCATTCAGTATCCCTTTCCATTCCCAGGGACCAAAAATACTTTCGCTCATCGCATAGGCTACTTTTTCAGGATATCCGTAGCCATAAGCCAGGTAATAGTATTTTCCCCGTTTGTGAATGTGCGCCCCTTCGGCAAAATGAGGCAGATCGATCGTGGAAACCGGCCCGTTCAGTTGCAGCAGATCGCTTCTTAATTCTGCAAAGTAACATTGTCCATTTCCCCAGATCAGGTAAGCCCTGCCATCATCGTCGACAAGGACCGTCGGATCGAGGTTGGCTTTTTCGTTTTCTGTTTTTGGAAGCATTGCGTGGGTAACGAGCGGCGCTCCGATGGCATCTGTGAAAGGTCCGGCCGGGTTGTCCGCGACGGCCACACCGATCGCCTTCCCGAACCCGGTCCCATTGCTGACCGACACAAACCAGTAAAACCGGTTGTTATGTTCAATCACCTTCGAAGCGAAAGCATCGCCGTCGGCCCATTTGAAATCCTTCGCTTGCAACGGGCTGGGATGTTCATGCCATTCCAAAAGATCCGTAGATGAAAAACAGAGCCAACGCTGCATGTTGTAGACCTCCTGGCCCTTCGGCGGCTCATCATGCCCAGTGTACAAGTAGGCCGCTCCATCGTGTACCAACACGGTGGGATCGGCGGTGAAAGTATGCCTTATAATGGGATTTCCTTCTCGCAGCATCGTGAATGTTTAGTTTGTTGAGTTGATGATTGAAACCAAAAAAGTTGTTCCAATGGCTGCAATGCATGCAATATAGGACCAGGTGCTGTCGCTGGTACGATTTTAACCGAAACGCGATTGGACTAAAACCGCACATCAATGAAAGACTCTGAACGTAACTTCGCTACAAATGCACCCGACGATAGCGGCTCCTGGGCGCGTGATGGCAAGAATGCCAGCCTCTGGAACACCAATACTGAACCGGCCGGGGCAGGCGGCAGTTTTTCTGACTACACTATTTACGATACGCTCATCGTCGGGGCTGGCATAACCGGCCTTACTACTGCCCTGATCCTGCAAAAAGCCGGAAAACGATGCATTGTGGCAGATGCACATCATGCAGGTTATGGGACCACGGGCGGTACCACTGCACATATCAACACATTCGCGGATACAACCTATGCGGAGGTCGAAAAGGCATTCAGCCGTGAAGCGGCATTGCAATTTGCTCAGGGCATCGCTGAGGCGGTGAGCGCAATAGCTCATTATGTAAAAACCTATGATATCAACTGCGATTTCGAATGGCTGGACGGTTACGTGTATGCGGAGACCGAAAACGAAGAAAAAGAGCTTGACGACCTGTACCAAAGTGCAGTTCGGGCAGGCGTACAAGCCGAGCCAACAACGGCAGTACCTACGCCGGTCCATTACCGGAAAGCGGTGGTATTCGCCAATCAGGCACAGTTTCATCCATTGAAGTACATCCTCGCATTACAAAAAGAATTTGTAGCTTCCGGCGGCGTTGTCCTCGAAAATACACGGATCGGGGAATTGCATTCCACAGACGATTACCACATTGCCAGGGTCGGTGAAAAGGAGATAAAAGCCAGTGAAGTCGTGTATGCGACCCATATTCCGCCGGGCATTAATGTGCTGCACTTTCGCAATGCCCCATACCGCAGCTATGTGATCGCCGCTACTTTGAAAGACAATGCCTACCCCAAGGGCCTGGTGTATGACATGCAGGATCCGTACCATTATTTCAGGTCGCATACAATCGATGGAAAGCAATACCTCATCGCGGGTGGGCACGACCATAAAACAGGCCACGGCGACCCGGAACAGGCATTTGCCGACCTGGTTGGCTATACCAGGGAATACTACGATATAGACGAAATCGCAGCCCAATGGTCGGCACAATATTATGTTCCGGCGGATGGGTTGCCTTACATTGGTGAGCTGCCGGGCGCTCCCAAAGGTATTTACACGGCCACAGGCTACAATGGCAACGGGATGATGCTTGGTACGCTTTCGGCCTTGATAATCAGCGACCTTATCCTAAGCGGCAAAAGCACCTATCAGAAGCTTTTCGACCCCGGACGCATTAAACCGATCGCAGGATTTACTGAATTCGTCAAGGAAAATGCGGATGTGGTAAAACATTTCGTCGGCGACCGTTTTGGCATTGATGAGGTAGCATCCCTTGCCGATATGCCTGTAGATAGCGGCTCCATTGTGGAGTATAAAGGAGATAAACTGGCTGTTTATAAAGATCCCGCGGGCGGCGTCCATGCGCTCAGTCCCGTATGCACGCATGCGAAATGCATTGTTCAATGGAACAACACTGAAAAAAGCTGGGACTGCCCCTGCCACGGCGCCCGGTACGACTGCCATGGCAATGTGCTGACCGGCCCGGCACGTGATAATCTTACACCTTATGCCTGATTTAATGAACTTTTTGGGACCACATTATGAAAATCAGGAAGCGATATTCACCGTGTGGGCGCCGGAAAAAGAACAAATGCGGCTTCATATCGTAGCGCCTGAGCAAAAAGTGATTGAAATGGCGAAAGACGAATGGGGCTATTTCAGCACGCGTCTTACCGGCGTTAACGCGCCTTTACAATATTACTTTGAACCTGAAAAAGGCAAAAAACTGCCTGATCCCGCATCGCATTACCAACCAGAAGGCGTCCACGGGCCTTCGCAACTTGTGGATCATTCGCGCTTTGAATGGCAGGATGCAACATGGAAGAATATCCCGCAGAAAGAGCTGATATTTTATGAAATTCATGTGGGGACATTTACGCCCGAAGGTACCTTCGACGCCATTATCCCCCGCCTGAAAGACCTTGCCGAAACGGGCATTACAGCGCTGGAAATCATGCCGGTATCGCAATTCTCGGGAGGAAGGAACTGGGGCTACGACGGCGTTTTTCCAATTGCTGTCCAAAATTCGTACGGTGGCCCAGACGGTTTTAAGAGACTCATTGATGCCGCACACCAGCATGGCCTCGCAGTCATTCTGGACGTTGTTTTCAATCACATCGGCCCCGAGGGCAACTGCTTTGCCGATTTCGGCCCTTATTTCACCGAGAAATACCGCACTCCCTGGGGTAATGCGATGAATTTCGACGACGCCTGGTCCGACGGTGTACGGGCGTATTTTTCGGACGCCATCATGCATTGGTATCAACACTATCACCTCGACGGCCTAAGGATCGACGCGATCCATACCATGTTCGACAATGGCGCTGTATCCTTCTGGGAGCTTGTGAGCGAAAAACTGAAAGAGGCTCAGCAGCGGTTTGGAAGGCCCTTTTATCTCATAGCCGAAAGCGACCTGAACAGCCCGAGGGTGGTCCAGCCAACTGCTGTCGGTGGGTATGACCTGGCCGCGCAATGGCTGGACGATTTTCATCATGCATTATATGTGTTACTGGATAAAAATGGCCAGGAACGTTACAAGGACTTCGGGCAAATGCAGCAGCTGGCCAAAGCCTACACGGACGGTTTTGTGCACAGCGGCGAATATGTGCTATTTCGCCAGCGGCGGCACGGGGCTTCCTCGGCGGGCTTATCCGGAGATACTTTTGTAGTGTTTAATCAAAATCATGACCAGGTGGGTAACCGCGTGGGTGGTGAGCGGCTCAGTGTCCTCGTCGATTTTGAGCGGCAGAAACTGGCGGCGGCAGCTATTCTGCTTTCTCCATACCTGCCTATGCTTTTTATGGGGGAAGAATATGGCGAGGACGCGCCTTTCTTCTATTTTGTGAGCCATTCCGATCCGGAGCTGATCCGTATGGTTTCGGAAGGAAGAAAGAAGGAATTTGAAGCTTATGGCTGGGACAAGGAACCCCCGGAAGCACACGACGAACAGACTTTTGAAAAGTCTAAAATTGATTGGAATAAGCGGCTGACCGGAAAACACAATGTCATGCTCCGCTGGCATAAAACACTGATCGCTCTCAGAAAGGCGCATCCTGCGCTGGGTAATTTCAGAAAAAACGATGTGCGGGTCAATCTGGCCGGGAATGCGTTCGTTTTACACCGCAGAAGTGAAGACCAGGCGCATGAAATGGCCTGCTGCTTCAACTTGTCTGATTCCCCGGCAACCATTTATCTACCTGAAAGCAAACCGCATTGGAAGAAGGTGCTGGATTCGCAAGACCAGGAATGGCACCCTGACGGAAGTAGTGTGACAGATGCATTACCCCAAAATGCCCGCGCATCGGAAATGATTACTTTGGAGGGCACGGGCGTGGTTGTATTCGTTTCAAATTCGCGGCCTTTGAGAACCTAAATACAGCAAAATTCAGGCGTCCAAGGGTAAACGTATATGCTGGTATCATTTTTTTATCAAAACTTAAACAAGACAAACGAACGGCCTGACCTCATTCTTAATTTCGCATATGCACCATACCCTGCTCGATAACCTGTGTAGCGCTGTCCTAATGCTCGACGCAGATGGCATTATCACCTATTGTAACCGTACGACCCAAAACGTTACCGGCTTTGACGAAGCGGAACTGCTTGGTAAGCCTTTCCATTTTCTCTCCAGCGACCCGTCCGATTCCATTAAAACACTATACAATCTGACCATTGCGGCAAGACAAGGGCAAATCAACCTGGCTGAGCTGCGGCAAAAGAAGAACGGCGAAGAATACTGGGCGGAAATAACCCTGAGCGGAGTTCATGACGCATCGGGGAACTCAACCGGCTTCACCTGTCTGATAACCGACATTACCGACCGCAAACAAAACGAAATCAGGCTGCGTGAAACGGAGGAAATGTACCGGCTTTTGGTCGACGGGATGCAGGATTATTCCATCTTCATGCTCGATCCAACCGGCCATATCCTTACCTGGAACGAAGGTGGCCAGCAGCTAGTCGGCTATTTGACGGGTGAGATCATTGGAAAACACTTTTCGATTTTTCACACTTCCGACGACCTGGCAGCCAATAAGCCCGAAAAAGAACTTCAAATCGCCCGCGCCGTTGGGAAATACCAGGAAGAGGGCTGGCGGGTCAAGAAAAACGGTTCCCCATTCTGGGCCAGTGTGGTTTTGACCGCTTTGTATAATGAAAACAATACGTTAATTGGCTTTTCCAAAATAACAAAAGACCTTTCGGAACGTAAAAAAGAGGAAGCCTTACTCCGGCAAAGTGAAGAAAGGTACCGGCTGCTGGTAGAACAGGTGACCGATTACGCCATTTTTATGATGGATGAAAAAGGCAGGATCGTAAGCTGGAACGAGGGCGCCAATAAAATCAAGGGATATACCGCCAAGGAAATTATTGGTAAATACTTTTCTATATTTTACCCGCAAGAGGATATCATCAACGGCAAACCCGCGAACGAGCTTCGCATTGCCAGGAGCGTTGGCAAATACGAAGAAGAAGGATGGCGCCTACGGAAGGACGGAAGCCGTTTTTGGGCTAATGTGGTGATTACCGCGGTTTACAACCAGGAAGGTGTGCTGGTAGGGTTTTCAAAAGTGACCCGTGACCTTACGGAGCGGAAAAGAGCTGAACAGACGGCGCGCGAAAACGCATCGAAATACCAGGCCATTGCGAGGAAAATGGAGGTGATCAACCAGGAGCTCTCGAAGGCTAACCAGGAGCTGGAACAGTTTACGTCCATTGTCTCCCACGATTTACAGGAGCCGCTTCGGACAGTGAAGAGTTTTTTGCATTTGATGGATATTAAAATTGATCAGGGCCAAACAACAGAACTTAAACAGTATGTAACCAAGTCGATCCTGGGCTCGAACCGGATGAAGGAACTGATCGAGAACCTGATGAACTATGCGCAGGTCAGTAAAAGTCAGTGGAAGGCCGACGATCTTTCATTCCGGGAGCTGCTCGAACAGGCATTTCAGAACCTGCGTGCAGCGATAGACGCCTCGGGCACCTCCATTGTAATCGAAAACGAGTCGGACGTGATCGTGAAGGGCGACAGGGTACAACTTGTGCAACTGATCCAGAACCTGTTGAGTAATGCCATGAAATTTACTGTTAGTGAACAGCCCGGTATCAGTATCGGATGGCAGCAGGAAGATGGATATGTCCGGTTCTGGTTCACAGATAACGGAATAGGCATGCAACCCGACGAGGTTTCCAAGGTGTTCGAAGTATTTAAGCGGCTGCATTCAGCCCGGACTTTCCCTGGCACGGGTATGGGACTGGCTATCTGCAAAAAAGTGATTGAGCGCCATCACGGAAAAATTTGGGTCGAGTCAGAGCCAGGAATCGGAAGTACCTTTCATTTTACCCTCTGGGAAGAAACTTCAAAACAACTTGTCCAATGAAGACGTACAATATCGTAATCGTGGAAAATGATGAAGACGAGCGCTTTTTTATGAGTGAAGAAATGCGGACTTCCGGCAAGTTCGAAATCATGGGCCAGTATTCCAATGGGGACACCCTGCTGGAATGGCTTGAAGGCCACCCGCAATCCCTCCCCGACATGATCCTTTCCGACCTGAATATGCCCGGCAAAAACGGGTACGATATCCTGCATGCCATCAATTCCAATGCTGCATTTTCAAATATCCCTGTGATCATCACTTCGACTTCCCCGATGAATTCGATCAGGGAAAAATGCCTCGCCATGGGAGCCACGGATTACCTCGTCAAGCCTGATATCTTTATCGACTATTCCGGCTACGTAAACGATCTCTACCAGCGCCTCGAAAAGCTTCCTGCCAAATAGCTCTCTTAATTATTGCGTTCCCACATTCCGGGAAACGAGGGATGTGGGGCGAACTCTCCCCGGATACTGCTGCGGGGGAGGATGCTCCTGTCTCCCCGCCCTCGTGCTACGCGCCATATGTTTCATTCGGCGTATTTGGCTTGATTTTTTGAGTCTGCCCCCGGTATTTAGGGAAGTCTCAAACTACACAACTATGAAACCAGAAGTCAGAAATATCATCGGTGGGATCACCGGGGCAGTCGTATTGAATCTCGTGCATGAAGGTGCGAAACGCCTTTCCAACAAGGCGCCAAAAATCAATCTGGTTGGTGAAGAGGCGATGGCCAAAACAATCGAAGCGACTGGCGCGGAAGCTCCCAGCGGCAAAAAATTAGCATTAACCACGCTGGCAGCGGATCTGGCGAGCAACGCCGGATACTATGCGATGATCGGCAAAGGCGACAACGAAAATGTGGTGCTGCGCGGCGCCGGCTTTGGGCTCATGGCCGGATTAGGCGCGATTGGCCTGGCTAAACCGCTCGGTCTCAACAGCCATCCAATCAGCAAAACAGATGAAACGAAAATCATGACCGTGGCGTGGTACCTCCTTGGCGGAATCGCGGCGGCCCTGGTCATTAAAAATCTCAAATAAACATCATCGGCATGGCCAGGTACAACGCCTGGCCCACTAAATCCAAATCACTATGGCGAAACGAAAAGCACAGCAGGATCCTTCGGTTGAACAACCGGAAAATGATAAGATCCGTAATCTTGAACCTTTTACGGAAGATTCGGCTAATGAGCTGATGAATACCAATACCGGCGTCCGCATCAACGACGACCAGAACTCATTGAAAGCCGGCGACCGCGGTGCTACTTTGCTGGAAGATTTTATTCTCCGCGAAAAGATCACGCATTTTGACCACGAGCGCATTCCAGAGCGCGTTGTGCATGCACGGGGTTCGGGCGCACACGGTGTATTTAAGGTTTATGAACCGCTGGCCGAGTTTACAAAGGCACAATTCCTGAACGACACTTCCATCGAAACACCGGTTTTTGTGCGATTTTCGACAGTGGCCGGATCCCGCGGCTCCACTGATCTTGCGAGGGATGTAAGAGGGTTTGCGGTTAAGTTTTATACTCAAGAAGGCAATTTCGACCTTGTCGGCAACAATATGCCGGTATTTTTCATCCAGGATGCGATCAAGTTTCCCGATCTGGTACATGCCGTGAAGCCGGAGCCTGACAATGAGATCCCGCAGGCGGCTTCCGCCCATGATACGTTCTGGGATTTTATATCGGTAATGCCAGAGTCGGCGCACATGATCATGTGGCTCATGAGCGACCGGGCTATCCCGCGCAGCTACCGGATGATGGAAGGTTTTGGCGTACATACTTTCCGTCTCATCAACGACAAAGGTGTAAGCAGTTTCGTGAAGTTCCATTGGAAGCCGCTCTTAGGTGTGCATTCGGTTGCCTGGGACGAGGCCCAGAATATCTCCGGAAAAGACCCTGATTTTCATCGCAGGGACCTTTGGGACGCTATCGAAAGCGGCAATTTCCCTGAATGGGAACTTGGCCTTCAGATCGTACCGGAAGAAGATGAGTTCAAATTCGAGTTCGACCTGCTTGATCCTACCAAAATAATCCCCGAAGAACTCGTACCAGTCCGCCGCGTCGGCAAATTGACGCTTAACCGGAACCCGGAAAACTTTTTCGCGGAAACGGAACAGTCCGCGTTCCACATTGGGCACGTGGTGCCGGGCATCGATTTCACCAACGATCCGCTGTTGCAGGGAAGGTTGTTTTCATACACCGATACCCAGCTGATCCGCCTTGGAGGGCCGAATTTTCAGGAGATACCTATTAACAGGCCCATTGTCCCGGTTCATAACAACCAGCGGGATGGCTATATGCGGCAAACGATCAATAAAGGAAAGGTGAGCTACGGCCCCAATTCCCTCGGTGACGGATTCCCACTTCAAGCGAAAGTTTCGGAAGGCGGATATGCTTCTTACCCTGAACGGATCGATGCCAGGAAGGTAAGGGCGCGGAGCAAGAGTTTCCTCGACCATTTCAGCCAGGCGCGGCTGTTTTTCAATAGCCAGTCGGAACCCGAAAAGAACCATTTGATCGAGGCTTTCAGCTTTGAGCTTGGTAAGGTACAGTCCGTGGAAGTACGCAAGCGCATGCTCGGCATCCTGTCGATGGTGGACAAAGGACTTGCTTCGGAAGTTGCCTTTGCGCTCCGGCTGTCCATACCGCAGGATCCCGAACTGCCCATGAACCGCAGCGTTCCGGCAGACGCCGACCCGGCAGATTATGATCCGATTGTGGTCGAAGGTTCGCTTACAATGTCGCCTGCGTTGAGCATGGCCAACAGTCCTAAGGATAGCATTAAGTCGCGCAAGATCGCTTTCCTTGCTGCCGACGGCGTCGACGGGGCTTCGTTCATGACCGTAAAAACTGCATTGGAAGGCGCCGGGGCTATGGTAGAAATTATCGCCCCGCGGCTCAACTTCATTCTGTCCGAAACCAGCGAGGAGATACCGGTCAATCACAGCTTCCTGACGGCCGCGTCGGTACTGTATGATGCGGTTTATGTTCCCGGCGGCACGAACAGCGTAGCAACCGTTGAAGCCGAAGCGAACGCCGTACATTTTCTGAATGAAGCATTTAAACACTGTAAAGCCATCGCGGCCGATGCCGGTGCGATGCAGGTGTTGGAATCCACCTATTTCAGTAAAAAGCTTCCGGAAGATTTTTCGGACAAATCGGTTTTGATCAATGGGGTAGTGATCAGTGACGATGCCAAAAACCTGGCAAGACAGTTTATTATGGCCATTGCGCAGCACAGGTTTTGGGAGAGGGAAACGCAGCGAAGAATCCCCGCTTAACCATTTGAATACAATACAATAAACAAAGAACAGCCTCAATACCATTGGTAATGAGGCTGTTTTCTTTGGGTCTTACTTAAATTCGATTTAGTTAGGTTTGTTTTTTAAGCGTATCCAAGCAGCTCAACAGCCTTGTCGTTGCCTTGCTGGATGGCAATATCTCCTGCGGACTGTCCGCGTGCATCGAGAATGTGCGGGTTTGCACCTTTATCGAGCAGTATTTTAAGAACGTCATTTCTGCCAAACATCGCGGCGAACATCAATGCCGTCCCACCGTTGCCGTGCTGCATATCGAGGTCTGCACCGTGGCTGATCAAAAGTTCGGCTATGTCGGGAAAGCCTTTGAAACTGACTCCCATCAACGCCGTGTTACCTCCAAAATCAGCCGCATTCACGTCAGCGCCGGATTCGAGTAGCAGCTGGGCCGCTTCATAGCGGTTGTTATAGCATGCGATGATCAACGGCGTATACCCTTTTTCATCCTGGAAATTGATATCTGCCTTCCGGTCTATCAATTCTTTAAGCACCTCGATCTCGCCCAGACGGGCCGCATGCATGGTAATATTGTTCAAATTCCCCATTACGCTTTATTAAAATTGGCATCACATCTGCGAATGCAGCAAAAATAACGTGCCAATTAAAGAGCAGGACGATTATCCCAATTGCCGGGTAAGCCTCCATCCTTTGACCCAATCGAATAACATCTGGATCGGTCTTAAAGAAAAGATACGGCCTGGATTGGCAAAGACCGGCCTGCTGCCTGAATGGACCAGCGAGCCGACAGGTGCGAACCTCGGGCTGTTAATAGCGTGACCGGCCAGAAGAATATCGATGGCACCGTTGGTCAATGCAAAAAGGTCTGCTTCCAGAAAACCTAAAAGTGTGGCTGCGCTGTATCGGGAATGTGTTCGATCGGCCGTTTTGATGGCCTGGTCGACAGCGAAGTCATAAATTTCCTGTGAAAGTTGATCGCAAAGCTGGCACATAGCTATTGGTCCCCTGGGCACAATGATACTGCGGGTCCGCATTTCCTGGATTTTACGCTCTGTTTTAAGGATTATCTCATTCCTTATTGCTTCAAGTGTCATAATGGGCGTTCGATTTATTTAGAGGAGGTTTCAGTTTACGAATATAGCATTTGTAGAAATATTCAAGTAATTTTTTGAACGATTATCATGAAATTTTCTACTTCCTCCCCTGTAAACCGCTCACCGGCCGTGCACAGGTATTTGAGCCACAACAGCTTGAATACTCGCTTCCATCGAAGCGGCGCTGAACTTTGAGACGACTGTCTTCCGCGCCGCAACGCCCAATCTGTGCCGTAATGGCCCGTTCCCGATCAGCGATTCCAATGCTGCAAACAGTCCATCATTGTCCTTTTCGTTTACCAATAATCCATTCTCACCGTTCTGGATTGCCTGCGGAATGCCCGCGTGGTAGGTCGAGACTACCGCCTTTTCCATGCTCATCGCTTCCAGGATCGAATTGGGAAGCCCTTCCATATCGCCTTTATCGTCTATTCTGCTGTTGAGCACATAAATATCCGCGTCATGCATTTTTTCGCTTACAGCATCATGCGGCTGCGAGCCTAGCAGCAGGACCTTTTCGCTCAAATGGAGATCGGCAATTAGTACTTTGCACATTTCCATCTCAGGACCATCACCGATGATCCTCAATTCTATATCATCATATTTTTCAGAAAGCTTGCCGAAAACCCGGATCAGATCAGGTACACCCTTCTTTGGCACGAGTCTGCCAACGTGCTGTATAATAACTTTTCCATGAGCCCGCGACGTAATGCCAGTTCGTGGCTTGAACTTCTGCTCATCAATGCCGTACGGTATCAGGTGTACTTTTGAAGCGTGTTTATCCAGCTTCAATGTGTCCTTAAAATGCGGACTGACGATGATTACTGCGCTCGCATAAGAGATCAAATCCTGCACTTTTCGCTCGTATTCTTTATTGTCGAGCATTGCGGGAGCTGCATCAATTCCGTGAAAGCTTGCCACCACAGGTACATTCAATTGTCTGGCAACGGGCAGAATATCGATCCCGGAAGGACCGAAATGGGCATGGATCAGGTCTATTTTGTTTTCTTTGATCAACTGCGATACAAACCGCTGGTTCAGGAAGCTCATGCCGTAGTGCTGCCCGGACAATTTTCGTAATACCTTAGTGATCAGCATATCCAATATGTTCCGGTAAGGCCTTAATGGCACTTTGGCGACGTCTACCGGAAACCTGTCCTGGTTTTCAAAGCGATAAGCGAGCATCGTTACCTGGTGATGCCGCGATAGGCCCAGCACCTGCCGGTGAACAAAGGTTTCACTGATCGCAAAAAATGACTGATTATATATTAAAACATTCATAAGGCAAAGTAAAAAGCTGGCCGGGCCCAGCAGAGCCAGGATTTTTGATGGTGCCCAAAAATAGTAAAAGAATGCTAAACTGTACCCGGCAAGCCCGACCGATAGCTCGCATGAACCGCACCCTTGCTAAACGAGCGTGTACAATGCTTCCTTGTTAAAACCCTGCATTTCGTCAAACCTACCTTCCTTTACTTTCCGGACCCAATGAGGATCGGCCAGCAACGACCTGCCTACTGCGACCAGGTCGAACTCGTCGTTTTCCATGCGGCGCACAAGGTCGTCCAAAGGCGATGCCTCGGAACCTTCGCCCCGATACAGGCTGGTGATATCCGCCTTCAAACCCACCGAGCCGACTGTAATGGTGGCTTTGCCGGTGATCTTTTTAGCCCAGCCTGCGAAGTTGAGATCGGAACCGGCAAACTCCGGCTTCCAGAAACACCGCGTCGAACAATGAAAAATATCGACGCCCACCTCTGCCAGCGGTGTGAGCCACGCTTCTGCTTCCTGAGGCGTTTGGGCCAGTTGGGCATTGTAATCCGAAAACCGCCATTGCGACACCCGCATCATCAATGTAAAATCATCGCCAACCCGCCTGCGTATTTCCTTTATAATTTCAACGGCAAATCTCGCCCGCTCCGCAAGGCTTTTTCCTCCAAAAAAGTCAGTCCTCAAATTAGTATCCGGCCAGAAAAACTGGTCGATCAGGTAGCCGTGCGCGCCCTGGACTTCGACACAATTGAATCCCATGTGCTTTGCATTCAGCGCGGCCTCTCCGAATGCGCGGATCGTGTCAGCGATATCTGCATCGGTCATCGCCCGGCCATTTCCGATGCTTGACGGCCCTTCGAAAGGCATTTCGGGTAGCCACCCCGACGCATGTGCTTCCTGGATACCCGCATGCCACAGCTGCGGCGCCATTTGCGAGCCCGCCTCGTGTACCTCGTCGAGTACCTGCTGCCAGCCCGCAAGCGCCTCGCCACCGAAGAACCGGGGCACATTCGGGTCATTTGCCGAGGATGGACGATCCACCACAGTGCCTTCGGTAATGATGAGACCTGCGTCGCCCTCCGCTCTTCTGCGGTAATACTGCGCGACATCACGGGTTGGTACGCCGCCGGGAGAACAGCATCGGGTCATGGGCGACATGACGAACCGGTTTTTTGTGTGCAATGATTTTAAACTAAATGGCTGAAATAATTTGTCGGTGTTCATCTTTATTAAGAATATTGGTTTGATCGGATGACGGTCGAAACCTAAAAGCGGGGACACAACTTTATCCCCGTTGTCCCCATTTCCATTAACCGATCGTCATGAGACAAACTAATTTTCAAAATCATGAAAGAATTCGCATTAATATTCAGGCTCAGCGGCCAGAGTGAGCTCAAACCAACGCCTGAGCAAATCCAGGAACGGATGAACTGGCTTGCCGGAATCGCCGCCCAGAACAAGTTGGCAGACAAGGGCAATACCCTGTCCAATGATAGCGCCAAGACCGTTTACGCGAACAATATCGTGACCGATGGGCCGTATACGGAGATCAAGGAGTTTATCAGTGGGTATGTGATCGTGAAAACCGATACGATCGACGAGGCCGTTGAACTCGCCAAAGCGAACCCTATTTTCAAAATGGGGGGAAATATCGAAGTGAGGGAAATCGTGCAACGTAAATAAATGCAATGGACCCAATTGCTGAACGGCTCAATCAGGTACTACCGCAATTATTCCGTTTGGAGTATACCAAAATGACGGCGATACTTTGCCGTCATTTTGGGTTGGAACAACTTGAAATCGCCGAAGATATCGTCAGTGAGACGTTTTTGAAAGCTACCGAAACCTGGAAAATCCAGGGGCTGCCCGATAATCCGACCGGGTGGCTTTATACCGTGGCTAGAAACAAAACCAAAGACTATCTCAAAAGGGACGGCATTTTCAATAATAAGGTCAGTAAAGCCATACAACAGGACGGTTTTGAACCCGAACCGGAGTTTGATTTTACAGAAGAACACATCGCCGACAGCGCGCTTTCGATGATCTTTGCCGTTTGCAGCCCGGCTATTCCCGCCGAAGCGCAAATCTGTCTTGCATTGCAAATCCTGTGCGGTTTCAGTGTGGAAGAAATAGCGAATGCATTTCTAAGTAAAACTGAAACCATCAAAAAAAGGCTCCTACGTGCGCGCGACGCATTGCGCAAAGATCATTTTAAGATAGACTCCCTGGAACAATCGGCCATCACAGGCAGAACGGAAGCTGTGCTACGAACATTGTACCTTCTTTTTAATGAGGGTTATTTTTCCAAATCAAGTAATCATCTTATCCGGAAGGACTTTTGTTCCGAAGCCATGCGGCTAACCCTGATGCTCACAGAAAACCCATTGACCAATAACCGAAATACCGAGGCGTTGCTTGCATTGATGTGTTACCAAAGCTCGCGGTTCCAAGCCAGGTCCGACGACGCAGGCGCTACCGTTTTATACGAACAGCAGGACAAAACGCAGTGGGACCAGGAGCTCATCCAGCGCGGGCACCATTACCTGATCATTGCTTGTTCAGGAGATGAAGCCTCGAAATACCACCTGGAAGCGGGAATCGCATACTGGCACACTACCACCGATGAAGCTACCAAGTGGCCGCGGATCCTGCATCTTTACAATCAGCTTATTTTGTTGGAATACTCGTCCATTACCGCCCTTAACCGGACGTTCGCTTTCGCAAAAGTCTATGGAAACGAAGCCGGTTTAAAAGAAGCAGAAAAACTGAACCTTGCTTCCGACGGCCACTACCATGCGCTTCTGGCTTACCTGTACACTGCAATGGATCGGGAGAAAGCCATCCACCATTACCAGCAAGCGATCAGTCTCACCAAATCCAAGGCGGAAAAACAAACGTTTACAAGGGCCGTCAATATGCTTTCCGACACGATTATTTAAAGCCGAATATCAGCGGGAATACGAAGGTTACCACCGCTGCCCAGATGCCGTAGACCGGAAGGAATAACACCATTACCTTGCCTACCAGACTAAGTTCGTTCCGCTTTGTGAGCGCCCCGAACAGCTTCACCCATACCAATACCAAATGAATGAGCATCAAAACGTTAGCACCCAAAACCGCGAGCCTGTTGGGTGTTATCCCCCACTCCGAGATCCGGAACAACACTGCCGATAAGGCGACTCCATTTACCAGCAAGGTTACCGCCGATAGCAGGAAAAGAATTAGTACCTGTATTGTATTCTTTTTGTCGGGGGCAGTTTCGGCGACCGAGAAGAAGATCAGAGCCATTACTCCTACCAGCAACACATTGAAAATCAAAAGGAACTCGCGGTCGTTGTAGGGATCTTTGCCGGAGATAACCGTTGCTCCCAGGTATATGACCAGCATCACAAGCGCCACAGGGCTGAACAATTTGGCAATCACCGGCGAAACCCTGCTCACCAAAGTAGGCTGTGCCTGGGTCAGAAATGTGGCTACGATCGGTACCGCAGACAGTCCGCAAATTACAATGTAGTTGAAATAAAACTTCTCAATATCCCAGCCAATCAGCCTGAACAGGCCCATTGTCAGCGCGCTTGTAAGTCCGCCAGCCATTAACAACAGCGCGCACATCACCACCAATTCGCCATTGTACCGTAAAAAACCCAGCCAGCCCCCTCTGGCTCCACCAAATGTGTAGCCTAAAACAGACCATAATAAGAACGGTAAATGGATGGACGACAACACCAGTGTATCACCGGGCTGGCCATTTTGGGGAAGCAAATTGATGAATGTAGCCGCCAGTAAAGTCAACGCGGATAGCACGACCGCCGTTTTGGTCGATATTTTGTTTTTCCAGCCGAAATAGGCGATCAGAAATGGAAATACGATGAAGCCTACATTGCGGGTAAAAAAATACTCCGGATCTATCGAAAGCATTTCCGGCACCTTGGCCAGCAATGCCGCGATAATGGACGCGCCTACTACAAATACCCGTTCCTCCGGAGTGCCCCAGAGCGTATCGTCGGCATTGTAATTCAGTCGCTGATACCATCCTTCCGCCAGCGGGTTCTCGCGCAATTGGCCGTAGATGTCATTAAATGCCGTTTTGAAGGACGGCTTGTCGGTCCGGTACAACTTTTCAAGCTGGCCCGGATTGTCGATGTTCAACAGGATTTCTTCGCGCATAAAAGTTCTATTTTGTGGTTATTACAAAGCACTTTGTAATTCAAAGTTAAATATAGTTTTTGATCGTGCAACAGGTCGGTGAAAAAAATTTTCAAGGGTAGATGCGGGATTGCCCGCAGCTTTTTACAGTCATGAAGGAAACCCTTGCAATATGACGTATAAAAGCTTTTTTACCGGATTTGTGACCGCAGCATTTTTTTATCAATTTTAAATCCATGACTTCTTATTCGGAAAAAAGTATTCTGGTACTCGGATGTTTTGATACCAAAGGCGATGTGTTCTCGTTCCTGCGGGAATGCATCATCGGCCTTGGTGAAAAGGCAATTACGATCAATACAGGCGTATTTGGTACGACGGACGCCTTCCCTATAGATTTTGAATCCGATCTGGTTGCATTGGAGGGCGGTTATGATATTGCAAACCTCCGTACCGAACGTGATCGTGGTAAAGCGATCGACATTATGGGAAAAGGTGCTGCTCGCATCGCTGCCAGGCTCTTTAATGAGGGCAAGATCAAGGCTGTAATGGGCATGGGCGGTGGCGGCGGCACTTATATTGCCCTCTCGGCTATGCATCAGATCCCTTTTGGCATACCAAAAATGTGCCTTACTACGCTGGCGGCTAAGGATTTGTCCAGGCAGATTGGCGATAAGGACATTACGCTTATGCCTTCTGTGGTGGATGTGGCAGGGATGAACCAGATTCTCGGGTTGCTCGTGAGACAAGCAGCCGCGGCCATTTGTGCTATGGCCAATGTCGTTCATAGAGAAAAGGAAAACACAAAAGGGACGATCGCCATCAGCATGTTTGGCAACACTACGCCCTGCGTCGACAAATGCACGGAATTGCTTACTCATGCGGGCTACGAAATATTGGCATTTCATGCGACCGGTGTAGGCGGCAAAACCATGGAATCGCTGATCCGTGAAGGCCGTTTCGATGCCGTGCTCGACGTCACCACCACCGAGCTGGCCGACGATCTTTGCGGCGGGATATGCAGCGCTGGTCCGGGCAGGCTCACAGCGGCGGCAGAAGCCGGAATTCCTCAGGTGGTGGTGCCGGGCTGTCTGGATATGGTGAATTTCGCACATCTGGACACTATCCCGCCTGTTTATGCGGACAGGCACCTGTACAGCTGGGCGCCCGACGTTACGCTTATGCGCACCAGCGTGGAAGAAAACCGCATTCTAGGTATGCAGCTGGCACAAAAGGTGAACCGTTCAACTGCACCGGTTTCGTTGGTGCTGCCGTTGAAAGGCATTTCGCAAGTGGATGCGGAGGGAGGTATTTTCTATGATCCGAACGCAGATCATGCACTTTTTAACTCCATCAGGGAGCATGCTGGCGACCATGTGCAGGTTGTAGACGCGAATCTGCATATTAATGATCCGCAATTCGCTTTGCTTCTCGTGGATATATTACTCGATCTCATGCGAAAAGCAGATCGGGGCGTAAAAAGTGAAAGGAGATAAATCCCGCTGTGTACTTTTGCAATCACAAAAATCAATCTCAATACAATATTATACTAAATAGCTTATGCCGAATCCGTGGACAGGGAAGGGAAATCCATATACTAAACAGGAAGTAAGAGACCGGTTGAAGGCTACCATCGACCAGGGAAAAGCCATTATCGCAGCCGGGGCCGGAACCGGTATCAGTGCCAAATTCATTGAAAAAGGAGGTGCCGATCTCATTATCATATATAATTCAGGCAGGTTCAGAATGGCGGGGCATGGGTCTACGGCGGGTTTGATGGCCTATGGCGATGCCAATGCAGTTGCGATGGAAATCGGCGAATTTGAAGTGTTGCCGGTAGTCGAAGAAGTGCCGGTGATTTGCGGGGTACACGGCTCCGATCCGCGCCGCAGAATGTGGCACCATTTGCTCCGGGTGAAGGAAATGGGCTTTTCGGGCGTTAATAACTTCCCTACTCATAGCATTGTGGACGGTCATTTTCGGCAGGTACTCGAAGAAACCGGTATGGGCTTCGCCAAAGAAGTAGAAATGATCAGACTGGCGACGATGATGGATTTATTTTCTATCGTTTATGTGGCGACGCCCGACGAAGCAAGAGCAATGGCCGAAGTCGGCGCGGATGCCATTATAGCGCATGTGGGCACGACGGTAGGCGGTTCTATCGGTGTGGTGGATGCTACCTGCACCATGGACGATGCCATTGAAATAACCCAAAAAATCGCCGATGCGGGCCGGGAAATCAATCCCGACATATTCTTTCTCGCACATGGCGGCCCGGTGAATA
The DNA here is from genome assembly GCF_023667495.1 of Dyadobacter sp. MSC1_007. Taxonomy (GTDB): domain Bacteria; phylum Bacteroidota; class Bacteroidia; order Cytophagales; family Spirosomataceae; genus Dyadobacter. Next base: position 190,803 of record NZ_JAMOZL010000010.1, on the reverse strand, counting down.
CCCCGGAGGACGTTCGCATGATCCTCAGCAAAACCGATGTACACGGTTTCGTAGGTGCCTCATCGCTGGAACGCATGGGCGTAGAACAGTCGCTTACCAACCTTACGAGGGATTTCAAGAGCATTGGTTTGACAAGAAATTGAGTTTTTTTACTGATAAATCACTAACCGCGGTCATGGCAAAACTTTGTCTGCTTCTTTTCCATATTGTCTGCCTTTCTGCGTCCTGTTTAGCACAAACCGGCAGGTCCGCTAATTTTCCGGACGGCACGAAAATACCAGCCTGGTTTTCAGACAGTTCGAAGATCGATTTAAAGAATCTTGGCAAACAATTTGTCGTTACCGAACATGGAGCCGTGCGCGACAGCATGGTGGTGCAAACGGCTGCTATTCAAAAAATAATCGATCTGGCTTCCAAACAAGGTGGCGGCGTAATCGTGGTCCCGAAAGGCATTTTTCTGAGCGGTGCATTGTTTTTCAAACCAAAAACGCATTTGTATGTTTCCGAAGGCGGCGTTCTCAAAGGTTCGGACAAGATAGCCGACTACCCGAGCATGCAGTCGCGGATGGAAGGTCAAAATCTGGACTATTTCCCTGCTTTGGTGAACGCATATGGCGTAAATGGCTTTACCATTTCCGGAAAAGGCACCATTGATGGCAATGGGCTCAATTACTGGAAGGCGTTCTGGCAGAGAAGAAAAGAGAACCCAAACTGCACCAACCTGGAAGTGTCGCGCCCCCGCCTCGTGTTTATCTGGAAAAGTAATGATGTACAAGTGCAGGATGTAAGGCTGCAAAATTCAGGCTTCTGGACAAGCCACTATTATCAATGCAACAACATCAAAATCCTGAATGTACGCATTACCGCCCCGCACGAACCAATCAAAGCGCCCAGCACTGACGCTATCGACCTCGACGTCTGCAGTAATGTGCTCATCAAAGGCTGCTATCTGGCCGTAAATGACGATGCTATTGCATTAAAAGGCGGAAAAGGGCCGTACGCCGACAAAGATCCGGGTAATGGCAGCAACACCAATATCATTATCGAGGATTGCGAATTCGGGTTTTGTCACGCCGCCCTCACCTGCGGAAGCGAGGCTATCCACAACAAAAACGTGGTGATGCGCAACTGCCATATCACCAACGCGATGCGCGTGTTGTGGCTGAAAATGCGCCCGGATACACCGCAGAAGTATGAGTTTGTGAGCGTTGAAAACATCGACGGCTACGCGCACAGCCTCATTTACGTGAAGCCCTGGAAGCAATTTTTCGATCTGAAAGGCCGGAAAGACGTTCCCCTATCCTATTGCGACAATATCAGTCTGAAAAACATCAACCTGAAATGCGAAGTCTTTTTCGACGTGAGTCCGGGCGAGTACGACAAACTATCCAGGTTCCGGTTCGACAACCTGAATATCGTCGCCAAAAATGCTGCTTACGACAAATCGGTAGTCAATGATTTTGAGCTGAGTAACGTGAAAGTGAATGGCAAAATAGCCGATTGATGCTCGTCTGCGGTGATTGCAGGCCGTTTTGAGCCGAAAAATTTCAAAACAATTTTCGCCTGCAATAGCCAAAAATCAAAATACGGGCTATATTTGCACCCCGTTAAGGCCTCTAAGCCGACGTCCGCGCCCGTAGTTCAATGGATAGAATTGTGGTTTCCGGTACCACCGATAGGGGTTCGAATCCCTTCGGGCGCACCACAGGGGACAAGTCCAATTTAAACGGATTTGTCCCATTTTTTTTACCTTGCAACTTACTGGAAATCTGATAGATAAGATCAACCCCTTCGTTTAACCGAGGTGTTCGAACTTCAATTCCGTCAAATATCAAATTTTCGGGAAAGATCGAACCCAGGAGCTGTCTTTTTTCTTCCAAAGTTCCTGATTCATAGATTGTTGAGAGGTGTTCGAGTCCCGTAAGGGTCTTCTTTAATAAATGTGTAATTTCTACCTGGTCAGAAGAAAAACTGTCAAGTTTTTTTTCCAATTCGGACGCCTGTTTAAGACACGTTTCTTTTATCTGTTGGAAATCTTCCGGACTCAAAAAGCCATCGACCATTTTGATGCGGGCATTTTGCATTCGTGTATTAATCTTATCAAGTTCTTCGAGCAGATCACGCCGGTTTTTATTTCTCCTTTGAGCTTCTTCTTTGAATCGAGCCAGAACCAGTTCCGAATAGATTTTCATTCTTCCTGGGCGAGGAATCAGCTTTCCTAGCTGCGCTTTAAATTTTTCATTTACTTCCTCGGCTTTATATCGCACGCCGCATGGCGTCTTACAGTGGTAGTAGTGATAATAATATTTTTTCCCTTTCGAGGCACTTCCAGAAAGCTTTCGATTACATTCCGGGCAGATAAGAAATCCTCGAAGGGGCAACTCGTCTTTCGAGACAATTTTTGGTTTATTGAAGGGATTTCTTTTCCTTCCCGAAAGAACGTCCTGCACTCTATCGAAAGTAGTTGTAGTTATGATTGGCTCGTGAAGGCCTTGGGCAAGGTAGGCTTTCTCGTTCTCAAACTTGGGAATTAGTATTTTACCGCAATACACAGGGTTTCTGATTGCCAGCCAAAAATTATTCTTGCTACATTTCAGGCCCCGCTTGACTGCCATTTTCCAAACTTGTTCGGAATTAAATCGACCAATGGCTAATTCCTCAAACACCCACCTAATAAGTGGTGCCTTGATTTCGTCGGGAACTATCGTTTTACGCCCGTCAGGTGTGGTCACATTTCGATAACCAATTGGTGCAGTTGCCACCCATCTTCCCTCTTTTTTTGCACGCCTCATGCCATGGAAAACGTTGAGCGCCCGGCGATCATTTTCGACTTCCGGGGCGGCCAAATAAAAAGCGAGCATCATCTTGTTTTCAGGAACCCGCAGATCCAGTGGCTGTTCGATGGCCTGTGGGTCTATCCCTAGTTTGCGAAGAAGGCTGATCATCTGATATGCATCGCCTGCATTTCTACTAAACCGGTCCCATTTTGTAAACAGAATGTGGTCGATGTTGGATCTTTTGTTGGTTTTGAGCCGATTTAATAAAGATTGCCACTGTGGTCTGAGAAACGTTTTGGCGGAATGATCTTCAAAGAGGACGTCGACGACTTCAATCTGGTTAATCCGGCACCAATTTCGTAGTCTTTCTTCCTGGTCCCTTTGAGAATAGCCTTTTTCCGCCTGTTCGTCTGTGCTGACTCTGACGTAAAGAATCGCGCGTAGCATAGAAGTTAAATGTTTGTTGAAGAAGTATTTTCTCGAAGCAGTGATTTACGAAAATACTGATTTATAACCAATGTAACTAGCTGTTGCATTGAATCCATCATTGCTTCGGCCTGTTCATAGGTGATATCTTCACCTATGGCAGCTAGTTCGGTAATCACCCGCTGAACCTGGTCTCTTTTTTGATCGTTGCCTTTCTTCATCCCCCCAATGCCATTTCTCACAGCATTAAGATAAACACAGTGAAAAAGGGATCAAACAGCCTTTCGAATTTCGAATGGGTGACTAGCCAGAGGAGATATCAAACGATAGCATTATTAACGCCATTGAGTTCGTTGAGAGTATTTTTACTTGGCATCCCTTATCTACCTTGGCGGGATAACCCGCGTCAATTCCCGAAATACTTTCATCTCTGTATATTCTCAAAAATGCGGCCCGTGACATCGATCATACGGCGCAGTATTTTTCGTTCAACCTGGCCCGCCTGACGCCTCTGGGCAGCTCATGGGAAACCCGTAGCATGACAAGTTAGAGACGAATTTCACGGGGACTTTGGCCGACCTTCGAGGAACTTGCAAATGCAATTTAAAATCAAGGCGATTTAATAGGGGGCCCAGCTCCTCAGCTATTAAGACGGGTTATAGGTATTTCCTGTACGCCGTTCTGATAAACTGAATCAACACTGGCCTGTACGTAGTAAGCTAAGCTGAATGGCTAGGTATTGAGCCTACACGTCGCCGCAGCAATTTACGTACAGTTGGCCCCCATATCTTAAATGTCTACAAATGTGGTACCCGTCTTAATGCATGAAAAAATTCTATGTATTAATTTGTTGCGGACCGCATTAAGCACCGACATTGGTCTCTTTCCTTCTTCGATTTTCCGTCGATAGTATTTGGCCAGAAAGTCTGTCCGGCTCTTTTTGGCGTAACCAATAGCGGCCATGTGGATCAAGCTCTTTAACTCGCGATTTGCTAAGCCCGACACTTTTGCTCGTGAATTTAGACTGGTACCCGATTTTAGCTGGAACGGGGCAACACCGCAGTAGCTGGCGAATTTCTTTGGGCAGGCAATCCATTGAAATTCATTGGTGGCAATCACGATTTGAACTGCGGTCACCTTCCCAATTCTGGGGACAGAAGTAATTATCCTGATCATTCGAGCTAATTGCTCATCGGCTTCGATCACCTTCAGTATTTTTCTTTCAACGGTGGTTAGGTCTTCCTTGATGGCTGTCAGTGTATTCGCATACAATTTAGTACAGATCAAATCGCTTTCTTCATGCAGGTAATAGTCCTCCATCTTCTTACTTTGAGAGAGTAGTTTTCGGGTTTTCAAAAGTCGTTTACGAACGGCTGTCAGACCTTTTAAATCGGCGATACACTGTCGGGGGATAGTCCGAAAGTGTAATGAATTAAAGTTATTACAGGCATAACGGGCGATTCTGAGCGCATCGATCGCATCGTTTTTACCGCGTTGAATGCCGATTGATTTCTTAATACGCAGCGAAGACTCAAAACATATCTTATATTTTCTGGCGGCGAGCATTTTGGATAAGAACGAGGCAAACAAACCCATGTCTTCGGCGCAAAAACAGCTATTATCCCGAGTGACTTTGTGATTAGACGTAATAACTTCGAGAATATCTGTGATGGAGGTTTCCGTGTTTGCAATTTTGTATGCAGCAAGCTGATCTCCGTTCGAATTCACAACTGATATATCCAGCGTCACCTTGGAGATATCAATGCCAATAAACAACTCTGGCCTCATATGTAACCGGTTATTGATTTACCACAAAGAACACAAAGTCAAATAAATACTCGGTTGTCGGCATTTTATCCTGCTTTAAATCCAGTTCAGGGAAATGGGCTTTCGGACGCGGTTCTGGTTAAACCGAGACATTTTTCCTGGATCCAGGTACACTTAATGTCGACGCAACTAGTCGGTTCACTTTTTCTTTACCACAAGCAAATGTGTGAGCGCGGGATCCTGCTTGATATTCGCAATCTCGGTTTCAATGATCTCTCGCACATCATCCTTAATCTGCTCAAACACCTTTTTGATGATCTGGCCGTTAATCTGCCTTACGACGGGGATCGGTTTGTAGCCGGCTGATTCTGCTGACAAGGTCTGATGATCGTTTGAAATCCGGTTATGAAACGCTTTCAAGTCGATGGGCTGATCAGGGTTATCTGCGACGACGCCCACAAACTCCCCTGAGCTCATCGAAGAAATCTTGGATGCTGGAATCGCAAGTTCAAGCTGAATGGACTTGCTGATTGAGGTATCCGTTCGGTTCAGCGAAAGCGTTGTCCGATCCTGCTGAATTTTACCAAACCGCTCCGAGAGGTGCTTTGCTGTATCGCCAGAAACCTGACCACTGATGACATTACCTGTGATATTTACAATGACCTCAGCCAGCTCCTTTCCGTAATCTTTCCGGAGTTGGGATGCATCCTGAACACCGAGGGTAGTGGCGACCTTATTCGAGCGAGCAGTGGCGATCAATCCGTCGATATTATTGAGAAAGATGGTCGGGAACTCATCGAAAATCAGACTGCTTTTCAGCTTACCCTTCATGTTGACCTGCTTGATGAGCCTTGTCGCATAGAGAGAAATCACAGCGCCATACCAGTACGAAGATCTGAGAGAATCCGGATTTTTCAACGGGGTCATTTCCGGCAACATATCACAGGATATTCAGATCGACAGCATTCAGATTGAGCTGGCCGCTCACCCCTACCGCTTCCAGTGCAAGGCCATTCAACGTATCGTCCGGCCAACGTCGGTCGTCTCGCGAAGTCTGATAACGGAAGGATATCTGCGCTCAGTCGCACGAAGTGACAACAATCCACACGGATTTCTAATAGAGCGTTGGCAAACAATTGAAAATAAGGATGTCCAAATTCAAACCAGATAACAGTTATGTTTTATCAGTTCAAACCAGCAAAAACAGGCGACAGGACATGGACAAGTTCCAGCTCGATGACCGCAAAATCCCGACTTCTGGCCGGCAAGCTGACCCGGAACGTTCGCGCATTCACCTCTCGACACCCTGGCATTGGTAAGTTAATTACGGTCGCAGCACTTGCGGTGATAGGTGCTATCATCGCCGGTGTATTGTTCTATCAGGGAATTTTCCGGACGGAGCCGGCCGTATTCAAAATTGACCTCAGCAACACATTGTTGGGTGAAAGGATCACAGCCCCTCAGGGTGTTGCTAAGCAGCACGCATTAGACCTCTACCTGGACAGCCTTGATAAGGCGATCACAGCAGACAGCATTAGAAATTTAAAGAAACAAAAAAACAAAGACCATGCAGACGCTCAATTACACTGAAGAATATCTCAGGAGAAGGAAATTCTACTTATTCCTTCCCCTTCTTGCCTTGCCATTCCTGACCTTTATATACTGGGTCTTGGTCGTCAAGAACCAAAAATCCGAGCAAGCCGCGACAGGCAGCTCGGGTTTACAACTAAGCCTTCCCGATGCTTCACTGAAAGAGGAACAGGCGATGGACAAATGGCAATACTATAGGAAAGCTGATCAGGACTCGGCGCTCAGAGTGCAGCAGATCAAACGCGATCCTTATCGCAATGGCGATATTCTTGCAGGCGCTACTGATACGCTGCACTCTCAATTGAGGGGTCTGGATGCCCCTGGTCAACCAAAGAAAGGACACCGGTTGGTATCTCAAATTGCGCAAGCCAATTCGAGCCACGAAATCCGGGTACAGCAAAAGCTCAGAAATCTCGAAAAGGCTTTGACTTCAACAAGTTCACCGAAGTTTAAACAGGCCAGCCGAAACCTTGACACCGTTAACACCATAGCCGGGCAAAATGATATCGCAAAACTGGAAGCGCTGTTAAAATCCAGCGAATCGCCAACCCATCTTGAAGAGGTAGACCCAGAGCTGGCGCAACTTAACAGCATGTTAGACAAGATTCTGGCAATTCAGAATCCGAACCAAAATCCCCAAATACCGTCCCCAGAGCAAGCAAACACTTCAAGCCCGTCTCTTCCAGTGACTGCATTGAACGGAGGCAATGTCGTTTCGATATTGTCCGGGCCACCGCCCGGTGATTCGGTAAGGTTTTCAAATCCAGTTTCAGCTGCCGGCTTCTTTGGATTGGATGACGAGGGCGAAGAACCGCTAAGCGACGGCATTACGGCGGTTATCGAAAAAACGCAACAACTTGTCTCTGGCGCCACGGTCCAATTGAGGTTGACCCGGCCAATCAATGTTAGCGGACAGGCCATAGCGCAGAACACTTTCCTTTACGGAATAGCATCCCTGTCAGGCGAACGTCTCAATATCAAGGTCAGCACGATTACGCCTAACGAGAAGATTTTGCCTGTGAATCTGCGAGTGTATGATCTTGACGGTATTGAAGGCATCTACATACCAGGTGCTATTTCTCGCTCTGTCACAAAGCAGGCCTTGGGTAGTCAGGTACAGGGAGCAGATTTCGATGTGGGCGGATTCTCGCTAGGCGCGCAAGCAGCCAACGCGGGCATGCAAATCGGCAAAACACTGCTGGGCCGAAAGGCCCGTCTGACGCAAGTCACACTTCAGCAGGGGTATAAGGTAATCCTGCGCGACGGTACTGATACGCAAACGCAAATTCCATCCAGCCATGAAAAATAACAAGAGGTACTATCCCATCATTTGCTCACTGCTTGCAGCGCTGTTATTTACACAACCAGCATCCGCGCAGCCGACTCAGATTTTTGCAATTGATTCTCATCCTATTGAAGTCAGCGCTGAAAGGACTGTGGCTCTCAGCTTCCCTTTCGCGATCACATCGGTGGATCGCGGCAGCACTCAAATTCTAGCCCAGAAAGCAAAGGGGACGCAAAACGTGCTGCTTCTGAAAGCCGCACAAAAAGACATAACACCAACCAGCTTGATCGTCATCACTTCTGACGGTGCAATCCACAGTTTTAAGGTAAGCTATCTGGACCAACCAAGCTCCCTAATTGTGCTGTCAAATCCGACATCTAGGCGGGATGCAAAAAGCACCGACGGCCCGGATGAACATCAAATTAGCCAAGCAATTGATTTGGCCAGTCTGCATCCCTCCAATCTTAGAAAACGATCCGGCAACGGAGGTGTCTCTGCGGCGTTAGAGGGAATTTTTGTCAAGGAACAATTGATGCTGCTTAGGCTGTCACTCGATAACCAGTCTACAATCGACTACGACGTTGAAAGCATCAGAATGTTTGTCGAAGACCGAAGGCAAATAAAACGAACTGCTTTTCAGCATGAGGAGATCGTGCCGCTGAGGACATCCTTCCAGCTCGATCAGGTCAAGGGATCTGAGCAAAAATCGCTCGTGATAGTGATTTCGAAAATAACATTACCGAAAACGAAACGATTAACCATCCAGGTCACAGAGAATGGCGGTGCCAGACAACTACAAATCAGGCTAAACGCCAAGCAATTAAGACGTGTTGCAGCACTTTAATCCCAAAAAACAACTTAAATAATAACGGTCATGAACGAAAAAAACCACGATTACCTCAAGGACCAGTTAAAGTACACTGGCTTTGGCGAAGACGCGCAAGTCCAACTGCGCGAAAACCTGATGAAAGCTCAAAATGATTTCAGTATCAAACAGGTGACTGCTTATGGCAAAGATGAACTTTCCGTATCGTTGAATTTCAAAAAGTCGACGGGTTCGGATATGTTCTTTTTTAACAACTATCGGGCGGAGCTTCAAAAGCCTGGCTCCGATGCAAAAATCAGCCAGACTTTCTATGTGAACAACGAAGGCCGCAACATCACACAAAAAGAAGCTTATAACCTGCTTGACGGTCGATCGGTCAATAAGGACTTGGCAAACAAAGACGGACAGATTCACAATGCCTGGATCAAGCTTGACTTTAAGGAAACGACCGCGTCGGGCAATTACAAAATAAAGCAATTCAGCCCCCAATACGGATTCGATCTGGAAAAGTCTCTGGAAAAATTTCCGGTGAAGGAGCTACTCGACCCGAAGGAACGACTCAGGCTTCTTGAATCGCTGGAACGAGGTAACAGACAGTCAGTGACATTCAAAGCTGAGGATGGCGAGCAAAAATGGTTTATTGAAGCCAACCCACAGTTCAAATCCATAACAATTTACGATGAGAACCAAAAACGGATCCGGCAAGAAACCATCCTTTCTGAAAGTCAAAATGGAAATCGAAAAACGCAGAAAACCTCGGAAAATCAGCGAATGGATGATTCCGAAAGTAGTACAAGCAAAAAGCGGGGAACAAAAGTTTGACGCCTCCTGCTCTCACAGTTCTCGCCTTGCGAGTCAGATCTGTTCATTCATAAAACGGATCGAAAAAGAGCCGCGACTCGGGACTTCCCACATTGCTCTTTACTTGGCACTATTGGCACATTGGGATGCACAAAACAACCACAATCCTATTTGTGTATATAATTGGCAGATAATGAAGTCGGCGAAAATATTAAGTACTTCGACAGCTACTAAAGTGCTAAAAGATTTATGTGAAACAAATCTTATCAAATTCGAACCATCGTTCTATCACCAGACTCCAAGTCAAGTATTTATCTTGGAGTTGTAGCTCACGAGTATTTGCAAAACCGGGACCTTCTTTCTGATTTTGCCCAACTATGGGGAGCTTGCAGAACCGTAGAGTAAATAGCTTAGATCGTTTACGGTCTTTACCTGGAGGCCTTCAACGATCGATGGTCTGACGGATCTGAGAGAGATATTGCAAAAATCTTATCTTTGTGTCATGGGTGAGCATATATCAAAGCATGATACATTCCTTCGGTCCATCATGGGTAACCAGCAAATCGCGTCGGATTACTTTCGTTCGTGTTTGCCGGCACAGGTTCTCGAAAAATTAGATTTCTCGACTCTCAGGCAGCTTCCTGATACCTACGTCTCAAAGGAGCTACAAAAATCTATCTCAGATATCGTATACGCGTGCCAGAGAACCGATGGGTTAGGGCAAGTCAAGATTTCCCTTTTGATCGAGCACAAAAGCTACGTAGATAAATACACGCCGATTCAGATAGGCAGCTACGTCTTTTCAGGCCTATTGAAGCAGATCGGAGAAGGTGAAAAGCCTTCGCTGATCATTCCAATCCTACTTTACCACGGTAAGGCCCGGTGGGAATATAAAACGCTGTCTTCGTTATTTGATGAGCTGGAACCAGAAATGTCGCGGTTTGTTCCGGATTACCAGTACGTATTTCACAATCTTGGGGAAATTCCAGATGAGCAGATCCAGGCGCTGCATAACAAGTTTCTTGCAGCCTCGCTGCTTGCAATGAAATATAGTGTCCTGAAAGATCGTCTAAATGCGCTAATCCCTACAATTTTGAAGCTGGCCGTTGAGACAGACCAGAACTTGCAAACCAGCCTTATTGTTTATACATTCGTAAACAGTGAGCTAAGCGAGCAGCAAATCATTGAACTGATCACATCGCTCCCCATTGAAATCAAAGAAACAGTTATGAGCACTCTGGATATTTTTGTTGAGAAAGGTCGGAAAGAAGGCGAAAGAAAGGGTCAGATAGAAAAGACCGAACGCGCAGTTCGAAATCTGATCAAACAGTCCTTACTAACTGACGATCAGATTGCTTCCGCCTTGGAAGTGACTGAAACATATGTTACCGACATTCGCCGTCAAATCAAAGAGGGCTAAACGGCAATCTTATTTTCCATTTTTTTCCAGCCAATTTTTGAAATGGATTAGCTTGTCAATGCAGGACTGTTGCTGTTTCGGGTCCGCGTTTGCCTTTATGGCGTAGAGCCTAGCTTCCACAAAAAAGGCTGGATCGATAATCCTAGTGGATTTATGCGTCCAAACCGGCTCTTTCGGCAACTCGCGCCCCGCGTACCATTCTTCAAGTTCTTGTACTGTCATGCCCAAAGTTAGATTAAACACTAATTTTATCGACATCTTATTTTTCAGCCCATGTCCGCAAGAAAGGGCTTACAGCAGTTTACTCGTCGAAGCATTAACTATTATGGTACATTTTGCAACATAATAATAGTACAACAATATGGACAATTAAGGGTACAAAATCACAATAATATGCAATTTATATGTTGTTATATAACTTTAATTATGTTAAATAGAGTTCATGTAAGTTATTTGCATTTGCAACGTTAAGCAATCTTACAATTAACCTGAATCAATTTTCGTAAATACAGTTCACTGAGCTTCAACATTCGAACAGGTTAGTCACCCTTTTTATGCTTGTGCGTTTTCAATGAAGGTGTGTTCCCCGGAGATTCTTTGTTATCCCGTTGACGCTTGTCTGGTTTGCCTGTTGAATCGGCAATTCTTTTCGGTCCCGGCTTTATTCCCATGATATTTTAAATTATAGTTACACTAACGCTGCATTATTTATATAAAACATTATACCAGCAAATGTAGCTACCACTAATTGTGAGATTAAATGACTGTCGAGCGGCAGGTGATTCGGCTCTTCGACAATAAAGCCAGCGCTGCCAGCGCCCTTCCAATTGTGGATCAGTAGCTTGAATAAAATTTTTCGTTCAGGATACGAAGAAGGCTTGCAGATATAACCGCTCGCTCCTAGCATTTGAGAAGATTCGATCAACGTTTCCAAAACTGAAGTCGAGAGCATTAAAACGGCACGAAGTGGTTTGAAACTTTCCTGATCTCAATGAGCGTCTCCATACCGTTTTTGACAGGCAAATCGATATCAAGGAAAATGATATCTGGGTTCACGTCGCCGTTCACGAGGTTTTTCTTACAAATGGGCGGAAACATACGCTAAGAAACTAACTATTTAGTTTCCTTTCTTTATCCATTGTCTTCAAGATTTGGGTCTGTATTAAAGGAGTATTTCCCAGCGGTTGATATGACAGCTGCCTGGGAAATACAAGAAAATGGGATTTTTGAATCGCATTTTATTAGCCGGGAACCGGCCGTAGATTACAATAATTACAGGTCGTTTTTTATGTTACAGCCTTTCATCAAAAATGAACGAATCCTAAAATGTAGTAAAATACCCAAATATTTATCTTAATCTGTAAGCGCTTTTCATCTTTGTTTATCAGATAGTAAACCTGAGGTATCCAAGCCGCTGGATTTAGCCGTCCCTATGCTTATCATGATAAAAACATTCAATGATGATGCCATTTTCTTCCTCGGTCTTTCCGTGGGAATGGGCATCTTTCACTGCTTACTATATCTCACAGTTGGCGCGGACCTGCTGACACAGGACTCGTTTGCCAATTTCTTTTTACTAGCTAATGTAATTTCTGCCTTTGCTACTGCATTTATACTACGGTCTTATTATGACCAGCATTTCAAGATAGCTTTTGTAACGGGTTTGATCGCTTTATTTACCACCTTGCTACGTGTGGTGGTAGTTTATTGTATACTGGTTCCGCTTACAAAGGCGTTTCAACGCTACTATCCCCTGATTTTAATATTTGATCTTGCTGCCACTCTCTTAGCTGCCAGCAGCCTGGTGCTGTCACGCGCGGGGAAAAATGAATGGTTAAAGACCAACGGCGTATTAAGCTTCTTGATAGCCTGCACTACCTTGGCCTTGCTAATCTGGTCGATGCAGATGCATGGCGGTCGGACTACACCAGCGCTCGAGAGGTGGCAACTATGCCTGTCTTTTGTCGCCAGTTTACAGCCGTTGCTTTTCATCGGCTACTTTCGGCAGCTTCTTGTGGTCCAATCAAAATCCTCAGACTCGCCCCAGTCTTCACAGCAAACGACCCTGCTCATCACAGCCCGGCTACTCGGCGTAGCCATGTTCCTGTTCCTAGGTGTAAGCCTAATGGGCGAAGGAATAAGGGCTACTCGTCCGCAGCCGGAGGCTATCACACAAGCTCAATTTTTTAAGGCCCGGACTTTTAAGGGTCAGCATAACGACACACTCTCCTATCGGCTGCTGACCCCGGAGAGCTATGATCCCAACCAACGCTATCCACTGGTGGTTAACCTACATGGCGGAGCTGGTTATGGGACAGATAATGTCCGGCAACTGGCTAGTTGGGAAATCCAACAACTGACAGAGCCACAAAATCGGGAAAAATATCCGGCCTTTATCCTTGCCCCTCAGATCTCCCATGGAACCAGCTGGGGTGGATTGCCGCACTTGGTCACCCGTGATACGATTGTTTTTGACTTGCTACGCGCTCTGAAAGCAGAATTTAGCATTGATCCCAACAGACTATATGTGGTTGGCCATTCGCTTGGGGGATATGGAACCTGGCACTTCATTGGAACTCATCCCGGTATGTTTGCCGCTGCCATTCCATTAAGTGGAGCTGGTGACCCTGCCTTGGCTAAAAACATGGTGGATGTATCTCTCTGGGCATTCCATGGAGAAACCGACCGTAATGTACCCGTTGACGGATCACGAAACGTCATTAACGCAATCCGACAAGCTGGGGGGCATCCACGATATACTGAGTTTGCAGATGTTGGCCACTATCTTGTACCAAGCTTGAATGCTACACCTGGAATACTGGACTGGTTGTTTGCTCAGAAACGGACGAGCCAACCGTAATGCCAGGATACGGGTTCTCAGGCAAACCAACCGGCCCCGGCTGGGGAGCTGACCGTATAGGCGGAGCCTGGGATTACATCGAAAAAAAATCTGATAAATTCACATTAAATATTTATAAAACAACAAGTTATAACATGTCATACCTAGCTCTCCTGGCCATATTAATAATATCTGGAACCTTACAAGCAAAGAATGATGATCAAAGTGACGGCTGGACGGTTTTCAATTCCGTCCTGCTGTTCATATTATTGGTCTGGGGCATTATTAAGCTGATGAAATTTATCTTTTCTTGACAATGTTTCACTTCCATTTTCACATGTCAGAGACTTCAATAGCTGATTTAATCCAGGCAGTTATGTCTGTAATAGGTACAATTACATCAATTTTTGCACTTATTTTTTTGGTTAGAACGCTTAAAGAAGCCAACAAAACCAACAAGCTACAACTTACAGCTCAACGCACGGCAAGTAAGCCTATACTGAGACTTGAACCGCTAGATATGAATTCTATTAACTTTTCTAAAAGTCATATTCGGTTTTATTTACACATTGAGCATAAGGATGCTTTTAATCTACAAATCACAACTACTGACACTCATTATGAGATGTACAAAGAAGAAGATCTTGTCCTGAAAATTTATCATCGACGTGTATCAACAGATAAAATGGTTGCTTTTGGGTATGACCTACTACCTACAAAAGATCACAACCCACCACCAGCGCTTATTGTAATGCAAATAACCTACAATGATGAGATGGGATTCAAATACCACCAAGAACTCATAGCAAAAGTTCATAGAAATGAAGCAACACTAAGTGAAACAACATTTTTATAATTACTCACATACAACCTTGAGGTTGAAATATGACTCTTGTAATCAAACTGGAAGACGTTGATGAACAAGCTATACGGTTCGCTACTTGTGGTCGGCCCGGGCCTTTTAGGTTCTTGTGAAAAGAAAATGGAGCCACGCTCAGACACTTTCTGCGGTCAGGCCCGATTTGTCAGACGATACCATTGCGCTGCTTCGGAATCTATTCAGGTGGTAGAATTCAAGTCCCCTAATCCTTTGGCCACACAAACCACAAGAAATGATACCTCTGGTACAAAATACTACGGGGCGATGTTGGATCTTCCTGATTCGCTTGCTGTTTCAGGCAAGACCTTCTACATGCAGTTTCACCGGGACAAAGCACGAGAAGTTAAAGCGAAAGTGGGCTACTGTACCATGGAATACACAACAGTAGAAATCCTTGTTTGCGAAGGGGTTTCACAATCCTGTCAATGATGGTGGGACGCGATTTGAATCCGAAGTCTTACTTCCTATCCCGTGCTCACAGTCTGCTTAATGCCATACTTACACAGGATCCCCTGCCTGGGGTCGTTGGCCGATCTGTCCTTGAAATCTTTCTGCATTTTCTGCTGTCGCTAATAAAATAACATCTCATGTAACCGGTCTCGAAGGTATTCCAATGGTCGCTAACGGAAGTCACAGAAACCGGGATCTCGGAGAACATATTTGCTACGCCCGTTCCAAAGCTGTTGACAATCTTATTTGCGGAAATGGCCATCATTTGTCCGAAACTGGACAGCGCAACCTCCTTGAATGACCTTAGGAGTCGATTCTGGCGCTATTAGCTACGGTGGCATGGAACTTGCACCGTCCCGGGGGCATGCATAGTTTCCTTTCAAGCTCAAAATTTCCAATATTCATTATGCTTAGAAGCTTTTTACTCACCGCACTTAGAAATCTTAAAAGGAACCAACAATATGCGGCCATCAATATAGGAGGCCTTGCCACCGGAATAGCCTGTTGCCTGGTCATTTTTGTTATCGTTAGCTATGAGACCTCCTTCGATGATTATCACAGCAAGGCAAG
The DNA here is from genome assembly GCF_023667495.1 of Dyadobacter sp. MSC1_007. Classification (GTDB taxonomy): domain Bacteria; phylum Bacteroidota; class Bacteroidia; order Cytophagales; family Spirosomataceae; genus Dyadobacter. Next base: position 175,172 of record NZ_JAMOZL010000010.1, on the reverse strand, counting down.
CCGCATTTACCGCGTAAACTTAAACCAACAGACCCCGGAAGGACAACAATTTAATGGGTGTAACTACTCTCCTCTTACCGAGGCAATTCGAAGGGATGTGACCGGATTGGAACAGGTAACCGGCGTTTATTGCTTGCAGCGCTACCAGTTTTCGAAAGGCAATAATCTCTTTGAAGATAAATATGCATTTTTTGCCGACCCACATTACTTTCAAGTGTTTGATGGAACCTGGTTGTCGGGCGACAAAGCGAGTGCATTAGCCATACCAAATTCAGCCGTAGTCACTGACTCCTTTGCCAAAAAATTTCTTGGTGGAACCAGCCGGGCGCTGGGCAGTACATTTGTACTCGAAAATAAGTTGACTCTTACGGTTAGTGGAATTGTTGAGACCCCGCCCTCGAACACCGACCATCCTTACAGTATCTTAATCTCATACTCGTCACTTGCCAGGTTTATGCCTGATATTTTCGACAATTGGGACAAAGTAGGCGCTGGCGCTACCTATGTGGTCTTTAAAAAAGACACGCGCAAGGATCGCATTGATACGCAACTTAGCCAGATCATCCAAAAACATCTCTCCAAAGACATTGCCAAAAAGACCGCTTTCCATTTAATGGCGCTAAATGATAATCATGATCGAAATTACGACTATACCAGTTTTACCTACGATTTTCCGGTACCGGTCATGGTCATTCTATCGATTATTGCCGGTTTGGTCGCATTTATTGCGTGTATCAATTTTGTAAATTTAGCAACTGCACAGTCACTGAAACGAGCTAAGGAAGTTGGCGTCCGAAAAACAATGGGCAGCAGCCGTTTCCAACTGGTGATGCAATACCTGAGTGAAGCTTTTGTAATAACGCTATTAGCCGTCATAACAGGAATGATACTGACAAAATTTGGTATTGATGAACTAAACAGGATTTACGGTAAAAATTACCTTCGGTTCGAATTACTCGTTGAGCCACTTTCCCTCGTATTTATTGCAGGTATCGCCTTAGTAATCACACTGCTGGCAGGCTTTTATCCGGCTTTTGTATTGTCGGCCTACAAACCAGTTCTAGCTTTAAAATCTCAAAATTACAAGAAGTCACCAAAGGGACTTTCGATTCGCCGGACGCTTGTCATTTCGCAATTTATTGGAGCTCAGCTATTGATAATTGTGACAATGATCATGACCAACCAGGTCAACTCGTTTAAAGAGCGTCCCATGGGTTACGACCCCAAATCTATTGTCTTAATTCCTGCATTGCATGGCAACGATAATGGGCAATATGAAAAACTACGGCAGGAGCTACAAAAGGTTCCCGGATTACTTACTTATAGTTTTGGCAATGTTGGGAATGAAACGGGGGAATTCTATACCAACGTGCAGCAGAAGCAATCAGGGATCGTCAGCTACGCGGATACCGCTTACATCCACACCTTTCAAATGCGGTTGCTGGCTGGAAATAACCTACCGTACATAGCTGGCGGTTCTAACCAGCAAGTTTTAGTCAATGAGTCACTGATCAAATCCATCGGACTGGCCAGTCCCGCAGCCGCTATCGGGACCACTTATACTTTGAAAGGACAGTTGGTGACTATTGCGGGGGTAATCAAAGATTCGTATACGCAACCGATGAGCAACAGGGTTGATCCAATCACGATCTTAAATCGTCCGGAAAAGTTTACCAGCCTGGCGCTGTCGATCTCTAAAAATGATGTCTCGGAAACTTTACGTGGAATCGAAAAAGCCTGGAAAAAAGCGTATCCCACTTATCTTTGCAAATATCAATTTATGGATGATTCCATAAATCAGTCGTATGGTGAGTACAATATAATCTTCTCAATATTAAGTCTTGCATCTTTTCTGGCCGTATTCATCGGCTGCCTCGGGCTGTATGGCTTAGTCTCATTTATGGCCATCCAACGAACGAAAGAAATCGGGATTCGGAAGGTATTTGGCGCAACGGTGCCGAATGTGGTGATGATCTTTACAAAGGAGTCCATTGTCTTAATCGTTATTGCTTTTCTAATCGCGGCGCCCCTGGCCCATTTTTTAGGGATTGCCATGTTGATGGAGTTTCCCGAACGCGTGACGCCAGGCATTGGCACCTTTATAACTGGTTTGCTGGTATCTCTGCTCGTATGTATGTTGACAGTGGGCTATCGCTCCTACCGGGCTGCAATTCAAAATCCGGTCGAAAGTCTTCGGGCAGACGATTGATTTCTTTAACTTACATTATGTTAAGTAAGGTCTAATAAAAGAATAACTATCGAAGACTGCGCCTGTCGGCGTCATTGCATCTGAAGGATGGTCAATATATTTTGACATCAGCAAGTGTGCTTTGATCATCCATGATTACCCGGCGATGTTTTGTTCCCCATGCGGCAAGACCATGAATAAGATCTTGTAATCTCCAGCCATATTCGGTCAAATTATAGTGAACCGTCACAGGCTGCGTATCCAATACAGTTCTCTTAACCAACTTATTCATCTCCAGCTCCTTGAGCTCTTTACTCAACTGTTTGTTGGAAATGCCTTCAAGGTCATTTAGAAGGTCTGAAAACCGTCTCGTACTATAATAACACATTGATGAAAGGATGGAAATCTTCCACTTTCCACTCAGAATATCCATAGCATCGTGAATCGCCATGATATCTGCCTTGTGACATATTTGCTCAGCCATAAGTTACTTAGTTACCTGGAATATACTGTTACTTTTGGTAACCAAGTTACCACTATAAAGGTTCCCTCCATAGTTTTGTAGCTCTTAAAATAGACAGAAATGAATTTCACGAACAAGAATGTAATTATTGTTGGCGGGAGCCAGGGAATTGGTCTTGCTACTGCCAAAGCATTTATACAGCACGGGGCAATTGTGCTGATCACTGGGAGGAATGCAGAAACCTTACAGAAAGCAGCCGAAGAAATCAATAGTCCAAACCTACAAACACTGGCGGCTGACACCTCCAATATGAACGGGATTGCCAAGTTGGAAAAGTGGGTAGCAGAAGGCGGTAAAAAAGTTGATGTACTATATCTCAATGCTGCTATTGGCGTATACGCGGCCATCCAAGACGTTACAGAAGCTGAATTCGATGCACAGTTCAATACAAACGTTAAGGGTCACTTTTTTACACTTCAAAAGCTCATACCGCATTTGGCTGATGCTTCGTCGGTGATCTTTACTTCGTCTCGTGTAGCAACTGCGGCAGGTGTGACAAGTAGCGTTTATTCTGCAAGCAAAGCTGCACTAAACAAGATAGCTGATGTTGCAGTCAATGAATTGGCTGAACGCAAGATCCGGGTGAACATCGTCAGCCCTGGTCCAATCCAGACTCCTGGGCTACTCTCCGTAGTGTCAAAGGAAATTCAGAACTTCCTTGCTTCAAGAAGTGCCCTCCAGCGACTTGGAAATGCAGATGAAGTTGCGAACACAGTCTTGTTTTTGGCATCCGATGGCGCTGCCTATATCAACGGCGCTGATATTGCTGTTGATGGCGGATCGATTCAGTATATGCTTAAATAGCAAACTATTGATGGTGTAAAGAAATGGCCCGGGGACTTTTTACCTTCTGGCCATTTCTTCATTTGAAAAATCAGGAATTGAATTCCTAGATTTACATGTTCGACGCGGCCAAACTCTACAAAAGGGCGATTTATAAATCTTCGGCTTTACATTCCGCTGCAAGCGCGAAGTGCCTTGCCGTTGGACTACTATAAGGTAATTTTTCTATGGCGGCATGAACATCTTAAACAGTCAACGGAACGCGAGATAGCTAGCAACTTACAACAATTTACAGGTAGAACTTACAAAGACCGACCAAGCCATTACGGCGGCTAATCTTCGTTTAAAAGATGCCTGAGCAGATGCTGACATTGTCTACGGATTTTTTACGAATATGGAAGACACCCAAACATTTTTTGAGCCATCGGAAATGAACGTTGGTACGCCATTTTTCCAGAATATGGCCCTTTCAAATGGAGTGCCAGTGCCTGCACCAGCTACATAAATATCATTATCAAATACGAAGATACTCGATGCGCTAGTGCCCGAAGGAAGAGGGCTTGATACCCCGTTTTTCCAGATTTTAGCTTCACTTGTTACTCCTTTTTGTACATATCCTACGATATAAACATCACTGCCAGAGATTGCTATATCGATCGCAAAAGAGTTGGTCTCAGATTGATCAGTTAGAGGAACTTCGACTCCATTCTTCCAGTATTTAGCGTAAAAAGGTCCATCGCGCTTCCCTCCCCAACCCGCTACATGTACATCATTACCTGGTACCGCAATTGCCAGTGCAGCTGACATATCGATATCTTTTCCCAACGTTATCCGACTCCCATTTTTCCAGTATCTAGCAACTCCATGCTGGCCATTAGAGGCTATGCCACAAACGTACACATCATTTCCAGCAAGGTAAATTCCTCGTAACCGGCCATTAAGAGCATCTGCTAGGACCACGGCTTCGCCGTTTTTCCAGTAGGTTGCATAGTCAGGGCTAGAATAAGGCCTATTATCAATTAGACCCGCACCAGTTATGTATACATCTTGACCAAAGATCTCTATATCACCTACCCATGACGGTGTCATATTTTTCGTTAATGGAGTCAAAATACCATTTTTCCAATACTGTCCGTAAGGACCCTCCGGTTCTTTGTGAGCCTGCCCTAACACATGGATATCAGAGCCCAATACCGCAATAGATACCGCACTCGGTAGGTGTAGCGACGTAACCAGCTCTACAACAGTATTATTTTTCCAATATTGCGCGGTAAAGACTCCATTTGCCGATTTGGAACCACCTGCCAAATAGATATCCGGTGTAATCGGCGTTAAGTCCTGCTTCCTATCCCTTTTACAGGATATACAAAACAAGGAAAAAATTAGAATGAGAATGGTGTAATTTTTTTTCATGTAGAGTAAGGCTTTTGCATGTTAAGTAAACGTATCATTGTTTATTAAATACTCTCATCCTAAGCACAATTCAAGAAGCTAGAAGAAAAATTTTTATAAGTTACCTTATGCTAAATAGATATGAAGAAGAACTCAGTGGTTCCACCCGCTGGAAGTTTCCATTTGCTATCCAAAGAATAACTCACACTCCAGCTCGATCTTCAAGTTATGCAAGGGCAGACAAAATATTGCGTACAAGTACAGAAACAGCAAAAATTATTTAAGATAAAAGCTCCGATTTCCCAAAGTGTGCCTGATATGCAGGACACCATCGAAGTCGTCGAACAGGTTACCATCAAAAAACTGGTTCTCGGTAAACCCGTACACAAGCAAACGGTACCGACGCGGCAAAGACTTGCCCTGCATTTGCTTTTTAAGCCTGGAAGTTTTGAAGAAGAATACTGGCTGGTCCAGTTTCGCAAAATGGTATTCGCACGTGGTAGCATCGCCGGCAACTACTTTATTTTGATCCGTAATGCGGCCCGCAGTAGGGTTAGTCGCGGTGTAGAAGCCATAAGAAGTCGTAAGCCCAATGCATTGATAGTCAGAACCTAGCTTTTGTGCCAGAAACGAGCCGATGCTTTTTGAAAAGATGTTCGGCGTACGCTGCAAGTGGGCATTATGTGCCAAGATGACCATTTTAGAGTCCGGCTCCATTTCAGCCAGCACGTTTTCAGCCATCAGAGAGTCACGCACTACGGACTGCACTGCCGTCGCTTGGGCGTGCACGGGATCGTTGAGCTGGAGAAACTGCCGATAGTTGCGTATATTTTTGCGAACGCTTGCTTTCGTTTGCGCCGTCGATTCCAGCTTAGCGAGTACTCTGTCGCTCGATGCGTTCAGTTCCGCAAAATCGGCCTGGCTTAACAAGTGATTATAAATTTCATTGTTCAGCAGCCCGTAGTTCTGTAACAGTACATTCAGCGAATCGGCGATATCCTTCGCCACACCGGCGTCCCGCAGGTTTTGCAGTGACTGAAATGGACTTTGCATATCGAACCCGAAAAAACGAATCGCCCGGCCACGCGCCTTCCCGATCCGGCCCACGTTTTCAACCAGATTCACAAATTCGGCACATTCGTACCCATACAAACGGAACGACCGGAGTATTTCCTTCAAATCGCCGCGGCCTTCCTGCAAGTAGGCATTCAGTTGCTCCACCTCGGCCATAGGCGCTTCCAACCCGATTTTGGTGAGCTCGTAATCGTCAGCCAATGCCTTGACAATCCCGAGCCGTGCCGCAAAAAACTCAGAAGTTCCATGCGATTGCTCCCCAATCCCAAGCACATGAAACTTCCGGTCCAGCACGCTCCGCATAGTGGCTACATTCGCCTCGCCCGCAAGATCGGCTGAATCCAGGCTCACGGCAACGCTTTTTAAGCGATCGACCAACCCACTCCGCCGGCTGCTCACTTGGGCTTGGGTGGAGAAAAAACAAGAGAAGTTGTATAGCAATGCAAGCGAAACATGGAAAATCTTTATCATCTCACGATTGGTATTAATATTAAATTATCTTTTATATAAAGAATACAGACATATTCTTCTACTTATACTGACTGATTAAAGCTGTTTTTTGCTGCGCGGTGCGTATTCGGGTGTGCTTGCATGACCGATAGGACCAGCGGTGTGTCGGCCACACCCATAGTGTATTTGAAGAAGCGGAATACGATCCAGTCGGGCGCTTTGAGCGCGATCTCGTCGCTGCTTTCTATAAGTTATCTTATTTTAAATAGAAATATCGCGCTATCGTCACAAAAAACTAAGCAATCTGGTAAAACAAAAAAGCCGACAGAGCTATAGGCGGACGATGGCCAGGATCTTCGATAAATTCAAAGGCAGCTCGCCCCAGGTATCGACTTTCCTGAAAAGCCTGGGGGAAGACGATATCAGGCAGATATGCGAAGCTGTTGCCCAGGACTGCGGCCACGCCGGCGCGGAGCATGCCCGGAAATGGCTGGAAAGGGACACCGCTGAAAATGCCATGGAGCTGGCCGGGTACCAGGAGCAGCTGCGCAGGCAGGAACAGGATACTGGTAAAGACAAGTGAATGGGTATATGGATGTAACTATCCGATAGTGAGGTTGAAAAGTCTAAAAATGATATGAAACATTTAAAAAACGAAGTGGAATAAAGGAAACGGATAATTGCTTGTCTTCTGATAACTGAACGTCCTGGTGACTAAATGCCCTTTGGACATAATAATCTAATGAAAGCGCCAATTCTATCGATGCGGACAATCGAGGAAGAATTCGGTATTTAAGCCCAAAAAATGGAGATAGAGATATGGTATTATTCCTTAAAACACCATTATTTATTTGGTTGTTATTTGCGAAATAATGGCTATATCCGATATCTGAACCATAAAAAATCTGGTGCTTATTTATGCTTTTGTGAAACTCATACCCAACCTTAAAGTCAATATAGCCTGATTTATAGATAAACTTAGAACCTGATGGATCGGGTATTGTATCAAACTTGGATGAGTTGTTCTCCCTACGCCCCCAGTTTGAAGCACCTAATTGGACCCGAAAGGCTCCTTTTTCCCATGATCCGTAACGATACATTACATTAGCCTTACCATTTAAGAACAGCTGATAGAGGTCGAGACTTATATCGTACTTATACGATTTTCCTGTATTATCCGGCTCCTTTTGAGTATCGGAGGTACTTTGTGCGAATACACTTCCTGTGGAAATGATAACAACAAAAATGAGAAAACGGAAAGTGAAGGCCATAGAATATGAATAATTGCTAGTTAACAATGTTTGATCCATTGATACATAAATGTAGCTTTTGGGTTACAATTTCCAACTAGTGAAGCCTCAAAAATGGAAAAATCTAATTCTTATCGTTATGTTTTCACCGGCAGCTGGTGAAAAGAGTACAGAATCCAGAAATGCGCCATTGATCGACTACCGAGATGAGCAGTGCGAAATCTATAACATAAAAGGCCGTAGGGGTCTTGGGAGAATTATCTTATAGATCCGGTTATCTCGATAATTCCATCAGCCTAACACAGGAAGTTCGACAAAAAGCTGCATCGGACATTAAATTTATTACCACAGGTTGTGATTAGCCGACTTTTATGTAATTCGCAAAGAATGACGCCAAAGTAGGTAGGAATTTCTCCAAAGTTTAGGACGACAGCGAGGAAATGACTGATCAGAAATTGAGTGAAGAAAAGCAACCAATGGAAAAAAGAGACCTTCAAGAGATGCTTAACGAAAAGCTATATCCGCTTGGATTTAAGCGCAAAGGAAATTTTTGGACAGCTAAAACGGAGCAATTGACGAAACAGGTAGACCTCCAAAGATCCAACTTTTCTCCGCGATACTATATTAATTATCGATTCATAATCCACTAGTTGGATTTAGATGCCCATTCACATGTATTCGGAAGAATGGGTAGTAAAAACGAGTCCGACAATACCTTCATTCAGGATTTCCTGGATTTAGAGAATGAAAACTTTAAAGACAAAGACAGGTTTTCGTCTCTTCTCGAGCATAGCGTTTTAAAGCATATGAAGGAAGTCAATTCGACAGTCGATCTTCGCTATTATATTGATAACCATCTTCCCACCCTTAATATGCTACCACTGATTGTAAGAAATTATTTTAATATCCGAGTCGAAAATTGAAAAAACCAACGGCCAGGTATTCAACCACTAATGGCCTAGTTGACATTCCATGATGCCCGTTGTGCGGTTGAAATTTGAAGAAAAGAGATTGTGCAACTTTCCTGAAATGCACTAAGTCATACTATAGATGCGATCTTCGTTCGACGTGATTAAACACGTACCTGAAACAAGAGCAAGCATCTCACAGAAGCCAAAATGTGTGCGCGCAGCGACACAAGCCGCAAATGTGCGTAAGGTATCAGCGCTAAGCGCCACGACACCTAAACGAAATTTTCTTATGTGATGGTTATGTGATAAATCGGCATTTTTGATGCGACAAATACACTACACGCTGCGTTTACCCATTTTTCTTATGTGATAGCTCGACCTGTCTTGACATCCAAAAGATCCGAATCGCTGTGTAAACAAAATTTTCTTCTGATTCAAGAAATGGATACCGCTTTATGCGATGCTTGAAGTACCACCGGTTGCGACGACGGAGCTCGGTCTGCGAATTTCTATAAGTTATCTTTGCTAAATAGAAATCCGCTAGCAGTAAACCACCCTATGTAACTGCTTTTCAATTACATAACAGTTCTGGATATGAAAACCCCTTCTCCTTTCGAATTTGCGGCCATCATACTCACCATAGGTGCATTTGTTTTCTTTCTTGACCGATCAGTTCTTAGCAAAAAAACTGTCAATCTGAGGCCACAGGAGCCCAAACCTCCTTTTCCATACTATCAGGAAAATATTACATTTGAAAATCCGAAAGCTGGGATCAAGCTGGCGGGGACGCTCACTTTACCTTCGCGCGAAGGCAACTTTCCTGCAGTGATTTTAATTAGCGGTGGCGGGCCGAACGACCGGAACGTTGAGTCAATGGGTCACAAGCCCTTCCTCGTAATAGCCGATCACCTCACACGAAACGGGATTGCTGTCCTGAGATTCGACGACCGTGGCGTTAAGCAATCGCAAGGTGACTATAAATCGGCAACTTCCGCAGATTTCGCAGACGATGCAGAAAGCGCAATTCGCTATTTAAAAACGAGAAGGGAAATCAATCCTGCCCAAATCGGCCTCGCCGGACACAGCGAGGGAGGAATGATTGCGCCAATGGTGGCGGCTCGCACAACGGACGTCGCATTCATCATTATGCTCGCTGGCCCAGGGATGCCCGGCGACTCTTCCATACTATTGCAAATGGCCGCTTTCCAACGAGTTCGTAAACATCCGGAAGGAAGAATCCGGCACTCACAAGTAGTCTTCGCGGGTGCATTGAAGATTGTAAAGGAATCAACTGACCGGACTGTTTTACGCCATAATTTGAAGCGGTATATCAACGCAAATCTCGACAGCTTATCAGCATTCATATCGGATAGCACTTCGCTTGCGCGCGCGCGAACCCTGGTCATTGATAATTTTTCATCGGCGTGGACTCAGTTTTTAGTGAAATGCGACCCGGTACTTTCGCTCGAAAAGGTGAATTGCCCTATTCTAGCATTAAACGGCGCTAAAGACTATCAGGTACCGCCAAAAGAACATTTCAATGGAATTTTGAGAGCAACCCGGAAAGGCGGAAACAAGAATGTTAAGCTGGTCGAATTACCAGATTTGAACCATTTGTTTCAAAAATGTAAAACCGGTGGCCCAGAGGAGTATTTCAAGACAAAGGAGACATTTTCCCCCCTGGCTTTAACAGAAATGACAAACTGGATACTTCAAATTACGCACTCGTAATGTCTTCTGCACTCTTCTTATTTATCTACTTGCTTTGATATCCAATCAGATATTTCCGATAGTGCCGTGGGTGAAAAAGTTTGTCCAATCATTGTATATTCGTTTGGCGATCCTGTCTCACACTCTTGAAAAAAGTGGTTAAGGTTGGCCAATTCCTTAATTGTGACGTTCTGATTGCCCCCTTTCTTTAGTGAAGATCCTATAACCGCCAAGTTTTCATCGGCCGTTACTTGCCAATCTTTTCCACCATTTAAAGCAAGAACCGGGCAGCTAACTTTCTGAAAAGTGGTAGCCGGGTCATGTTTTAAAAAGAACTGCCACCATGGGCTTGAGATCACGTCCACTTGCTGAGCAATAAATTGCTCGCGTGTCACATTGGGCGGTATCTCTCCTTTTGAAATGTCAAGGCCGCTTATATACTTAGTTAACTCCTCCTTTAAAGTTCTCGCGTCTTGCGATTTTCTTACAATATTATACAACCCTGGGCCTTGCTGTAATGTCTTTTGAATATTTTCCTTCGACATTCCAGCGGACTTTCTCATCATTTCACCCTGCATTAGCATCAGTGTATCTCCCCGTAAACCCGGTCCTGCCAATAATACAATAAATGCCGTGTTTCCTCCGCGGGACGCAACAATGGAAGCGATCGTTGCCCCTTCGCTATGCCCGACCAATCCAATCTTGGTAGTATCAATATCTTTCCTTGTTTTAAGGTACGATACAGCACTTTCCACGTCATTGACAAAATCAAGCGAAGTGGCCTGTTGAAAATCACCCGAAGATTTGTAGGTGCCCCTGTCGTCAAATCGTAAAACCGCTATGCCCTTTCGGGTAAGGTGATCTGCAATGACTAGGAAGGGTTTATGTCCTTTGTTTACTTCTTCATTCCTATCCTGAGGGCCACTCCCTGTGATTAAGACAACTGCGGGATAACTACCATATCTAGACGGACGGGTTAACGTCCCGGCCAAATGAACTCCGGCCTTTGAATTGATAAATTCGATTTCCTCGCTGTAATAGGGATATGGTGGCTTAGATTCCTGGGAACGCTCTACATTGGCAGAATCATTTGTTCGACAACTGTGTAAAAAACACACAGTCAGAAACCCGAAAGCTGCTATAACAAATATTGAACGCGCCTTTTGCATAGAATTAAAATTTGTTGTCAAGGTAGAAATTTTGGCGGTTCCAATTGTATTCGTCTCATCACGGAGCCTTCCGAAAAGCAATGAATAATGACCCCGGATGACTCCGACAATCGACTGTCTTATTAAGCCGCTGGAGCTCTTAAAAATGACACTTTGCTACCGCTATTAAGCCAGTTTCGGAGGATCTTACCAGACTTGTTTCAGCGGACCACCCCTTTTGCTGCTAGACTCCTTATAAACCGTCGTCATTTACGAATCCGAAACAATTCTCGTCCTGCCTCCAGAAAGCACAATAAACTCTAAAAAGCAACCATTATGGACAACCAGGACAATTTTTGTACCTTCCATCCAGGCAGAGATGCGACATCCTTTTTAGGGTCATAGTACACAAGAACACTATCCGCAGATAGAGTCGCCTCGTAGTAAGAGCGTGAAGATTCCAAATTATATTCTCTCCCTGCATATTGCACCTCAATATACGCCGGTGATTTCGGCCTGCCGGGACGTCTGCTTTTTATTTTCATCCAAACTTGATGACCGCCCCTAATGGCCTTGTCTCGCATTCCATATTCGCTATACAAGTTATAGGCGACTACTAAACAGAGGCTGCCCAATGCCAGTAATACAAACGATTTTACCCACTTACTTACCCTCATTTCAATTCAATTTCGTTTCCTAAGCATTCCGTTAATATTTCTTACAAATCTGGCGGCTGTGTGTCGATTAATACATAAGTATGTTTAATTTTTTATATTGCATAGTAAATGATACAACCGTGCTGGTATGGACAATTTAAACATTCGCGATACCAATAATCAAGACAGAAAGATGGCACAGGATCCATGCCCAGGGACCATTGGCCGGTCTGTCCTTGAAATCTTTCTGCATTTTCTGCTGTCGCTAATAAAATAACATCATGTAACCGGTCTCGAAGGTACGAGTGGTAATTAAGTTGAATAGTCGGTGTCCGTAATAAACTAATAAATTACACACCAAGTCGTTATCGTTATAAATCGTAGCATTCTATATGACGACAACTAGACTCTTCATTTTATTAGTTACGCTCGGACTTATGAGCGCTTGTAGAAAAAAAGATGCTTTTCCAGATCTGGCAAAGCAGATCGAAGGGCGCTGGAATATTTATGATGCGTATATTCTAAGTGATGTGAAGGACTCAACCTACCATTATAATCCCCGTGACTCCGCGCAAGTTGCGGAGATTCAAGTGCGAAAAATTGATGCACTGAGAGTTCAAATATTAATGTCCGTCAAAAAACAAAATGGATCAATTGTTTTTGAAGGGGATTATGAATGTGAGCTATCGAGAGATTTTCATAATGAAGGTATTATTCTCTTCCATACATATCCTGGGACAGGTGGTGCGTATCACATTAGCGAAAAAAGATTTGAGATAAGCGCAGCAAGTAGGCGGGACGAGCAATACACCGGAAAGACTGCATGGTTTCAAGCAAGAAGATAACGATTATTCTGATTAAATGTCATTAACGGCGCAATCTCAGCGCCGGTTTTGTGCGACGTCACTCGCCGGCCGCTAGCTCGGCTAAATCTACTCAGGTTTTGAATGACGAATGACTCAAGAAAACACATAAAAACCCAGTACAGCTTTTTCTTTTGAGAAGAAGGTCAAAGAGACTAGATTGAGTAAGGAAAAAGGGGATCCGATCACTGTAACCCGGAGAATGTATAGAATGATGTCGAGTGCGAATTGGAGCAGCGTAACATGGAGGTTATCATAAGAGCTATTTGATGTTTGACTTGGCAGCGTTGACAGTGCCTGGTGCAGTGAATCTGTAAAATAGAAACAATGAAACGAATACTGTTCATTATTATGCTCTGTGCCAGCCTAAGTGGGTGTGACGTATTTGAAACCCCTGAATGGCATCACCAGGTTAAAGATGTGGGCAAAGTGGATCACTTTGTAATTGAAAATGGAGACCGTGGCGTTTTTGTTCGTTTTTTGGTGGAAGGAGAGCTGAGCGATTCTGCGAAGCTCCAATGGTCTGTGGACTCAACTTTGCAAGACTCTCTGAATAGTGCTTATATCATTAGACTTCCCAGAGGGAAAGTCAATGTCATTTCCGGGCCTCATGATTATTATGGCACGAAAATGTATCTTAAATACATACCCAAAAACTCGTCAGCAAAAGGTAAGCTTTTGATCCGGACTAGGATATAGCAATGCCTACCGGCTACAATCTACCCAGGTTTTGAACGATGAATGACTCAGGAAAACGCAAAAAGAACCCTTACAGCCCTTCTTTTGAGAAGAAGGTCAAAGAGGCTAGATCCATTAAGGCAAAAGGGGAGCTGATCACAGTGAACGCGGAGAATGTATGGGAAAGTATCGAACTCGAATTGGAGCAGCATAGCATGAAGATTAGTATAAAAGCTGTTTGGTTTGAGGATGATAGCATCTTTATCCGGACAGCATCAGGTGAAGAGCGGAGCATGCCGCTGGGGTGGTTTCCAAGGCTTCTTAACGCTTCCCAGGCGGAGCGCGAGCAGTTTGAGCTTTCTGCTTTTGGGATCCATTGGCTGGCCCTGGATGAAGATTTAAGTCTTGAGGGGTTTTATACTTATTCAAACCAGCCAAGTTGAAGCCTAAGACTACCGGTCTATTACGGTTGCGAGCCGGAAATGCTTGCTATCGTCTATCCTCCTGTCTTTCGAAAATTGAATCTCTTTTTCTAACTGTTAAAACCTGCGCGACGACCTGATACAGACAGAGAGCCAGACATCCAAGCGCCAGACTAGCATATAGGATAGATATCATATAGAAAACCGCGTTTTGCTAACTATTTCTACAAATATATGATTTGTGACATTAAATAACAAATCAGTTACATTTTTCAACTAGCTTACCAACCTTCGATGTAGTCTCTTAGAACGCCGGTTCTTTGCGCCTAGTCGTGAGGCCGGCCAAAATCCCATAAAAGCTACATCAAATAGCCGTCTCGGGAACAGTGCATAAGTCCCAGGGACGCAACATGATTAATGAACGCAAGCTTAAGTGCGATAGGTACTGTTATCCCCCACTTTGCTTATATAGTCCCCCCTATTACTGTTACGCTAGCCCAAAATTTTATAAGTTACATTATGTTAAATAGAAATTCTGAACGAGGGAATCTTCTACTACCCCACCATTTTCAATTTATACCGGGTGTGAAAAAGGCTGCCACTACTTGTCGCAGCCATCTCCATCGTTAGTTTTCACTCGGAAGTAAAATCACATTATCTGAAACATAGATTTTGATTTCGTTCAAAGGAAAGTCCGTGTACGGGATCGTTTTTGAACACAGGACCCGGCCGTTACCATCCTCGCAATGAAGAACCGCCGTTGATTGTTCGAGGTCAACGTTAAGCATCCAGACTTGGAATTCTTCTCTTTTCACCCGTGGATGAAATTGTTGGAATGCGATTTCGTCGATAAGCCAGTATGCTCCTGCTTTGACCATCAGATACCTGATCCCGTCTGTGTATAGGATTTTTCGGACGATAGCGTGCCGGTACCAGTTATCAGAGCCGGTGAATTGTGAGAGTTCTGATGATGTTAATTGCTGAGTTTCCATTTTTTCTGCTGTTTGAAGGCCTCCACCGTTGGAGAACAATGCCTGACAGCACGAAGCGAAAGCCTGGAAAGGCAACACCAACACGGGAGCGAAGCGAATGGAGCGGGCAGCGTGATTGCTGTCCAGGCTGCTTTGTGCAACTTGCGTTGTTTCTCACTGGTGGTCGGCTAATTAAGCAGTAATGGCAACGTCAAGTTCGAGGTCACTCATTGAATTTATAGCAAGTACCAGAGCCCATTCTTATGAAAGAAATTCCCGCTTGATACTATGCACTACCTGAGCATACTCTTCCAGGGTTGTAGGTTTGGAGTAAAAACCATTTGCTCCTGCAGTGAACGCTGCTTGAAGGTTACTCTTGTCTCCCGAAATCAGTACTTTCGGTTCAGATAACGGACGTTATGTTAAATGAGAAAACACAGAACAAGGGGGTACGGGCCCTTTGTGAAAGTTCTTGGTTTTATGCAAGGAGGTGGTACTTTTGAAATAGGATTAGGATCTTTGCTCCAGCTGTAAAACCATTGATAAAAAATTCTAAATAATAGAACATCCTCTTGGTATGTTAAGGGCTCAAACAAAGAGAGGAATGATCATCTACAGAGCTGTTCTAGGGGGAATTATCGTTGTATTTTCGTTTTTTGCCATTTACGGAAGTTTAGGGGAAAATAGTCCTGTAACGTTTTTTCCATTCTTGGTGGTGGTGATCGCCAGCTTGGTTTTGTACCAGAGCTTTGATCGGCTGGTAGCTCAAACAGCAATAGGTATAATAGGCTTTTTTGTTGGAAGGCTATTGTTCGTCGGACTTGTACTATACGCTAACTATCTGACATTTAGCTTTATTAAATCGAGGTCTATTCACCAGGGAGGCGTAAGAACGTATGGAATAGTGACTGGGATTTCGAGCACATACTATAGAGGGAGTTGGCATTATTCTCGGAATTTCACTTATATAGCCAATGGGAAGATCCACGTGGGAAAGATTCGCTTCAGTTATGAGCTAAGCAGGGGCGATACAATATATCTGAGGTATTCAAGGAGTAACCCATATTTGGTTGAATTTGAAGGTAATAATCAAAATCGTAAATATGGAATAGTCAGGTAGCATCGTATTTATATCAAAACGTACGGGTTTTCTGCGACCTCACGCGCTGGCTGTAAGGCCAGCTAAATCTACCCAAGTTTTAATAATAATTGATTCAGGTAGCAGTATAGTATGGAGATTAACATAAAAACCATTTGGTTTCAAGACGATCGCATCTTTATTCGGGCGGAATCAGGTGAAGAGCGGAGCCTGCCCTTGAAATGGTTTCCTAGACTTTTCAACGCTTCCCAGGCAGAGCGCGAGCAGTTTGAGCTTTCACCCTTTGGCATTCATTGGCCGGAACTAGACGAAGATTTGAGTTTTGAAGGGTTCTTTACTTATTCAAAATAACCAGGTTAAGGAATGGCGAACATTAATTAAATCATTTGTAATGAGCTTATATGAATGGATTAAAATGCTTAATACTGCTAGTGCTAGGTGCTTTTTGCATGGAAATTAGCTACGAATCATATCGTGACTATCAAATGCGAAATGAAGTTATTAAGAGCGGTCAGCAGGTATGGATGAAAATTAAAAGCAGACGAGCTAGCAGGCCGAAATCACCTGCATACATTGTGGTCGAGCATGCAGGGCAAGATTATAATTAAGAATCATCCCCGTCTTACTACCGAGATAAACAATATGCTGATAGTATTCTTGTATACTATGACCCTAAAAAGGATGTCGCATCTCTTCCAGGGTGGAAGGTGCAAAAATTAGCTTGGCTGTCGGTGATGATAGCAATTCTTGGTTTAGTATGCTTTTTGGGAGCGGGACGAACCTTGCTTCATTTTCGCAAATAACGCCGTTTGTTAGACACTTTGCGCCGGCCGCCAAATCGGCTCAATCCCGCCGGAAAGCGCCTCAAAGAGCCGTCTCGCGAACAATGTAGCACTTTCAGCGGTGCGTCTAAGTTAGTGATACACCTGGTTGCTGAAATGTCGGTTCCGGATATCCTTCAGTTCCTAGGCATACAGCTGGGTGGCATTGTCGCGCTCGAACAACTGGTTGGTCCGGGAGCGGCGCCGCTGCGATCGGAGCTCCCGGTGCCGATTTAAACAGCGATTGGCCAGCTCGGGCTCCTGCCGGTTAGTCGGATTGCGCTGCTCACGAAACCATAGCTGAAAATACAGGCCGGCCAGTGTTGAGAGAGTTTCTTCGAAAAGCTCGACGCTCAAAAGATATCAAACCCAAAAGGGTCCTGGTGTTCAATCAGTTCTCTGATAACGGCAATCAATGTTGCGCCGACTTTAGGAATATCTGCTGCCGTAGGCGTAATAACGACCCTGTTCATAAGACGCAAACTTGCAACACACAAGGAGAACAAAGCCACAGACCTATAAAATTATGTTTAGGCTCGGAGCCTACCTCACAATGCTTTGATCATCCATGATTACCCGGCGATGTTTTGTTCCCCATGCGGCAAGACCATGAATAAGATCTTGTAATGTCCAGCCATATTCGGTCAAATTATAGTGAACCGTCACAGGCTGCGTATCCAATACCGTTCTCTTAACCAGCTTATTCATCTCCAGCTCCTTGAGCTCTTTACTCAACTGTTTGTTGGAAATGCCTTCAAGGTCATTTAGAAGGTCTGAAAACCGTCTCGTGCTATAATAACACATTGATGAAAGGATGGAAATCTTCCACTTTCCACTCAGAATATCCATAGCATCCTGAATCGCCATGATATCTGCCTTGTGACATATTTGCTCAGCCATAAGTTACTTAGTTACCTGGAATATACTGTTACTTTTGGTAACCAAGTTACCACTATAAATGTTCCCTCCATAGTTTTGTAGCTCTTTAAAATAGACAGAAATGAATTTCACGAACAAGAATGTAATTATTGTTGGCGGGAGCCAGGGAATTGGTCTTGCTACTGCCAAAGCATTTATACAGCACGGGGCAATTGTGCTGATCACTGGGAGGAATGCAGAAACCTTACAGAAAGCAGCCGAAGAAATCAATAGTCCAAACCTACAAACACTGGCGGCTGACACCTCCAATATGAACGGGATTGCCAAGTTGGAAAAGTGGGTAGCAGAAGGCGGTAAAAAAGTTGATGTACTATATCTCAATGCTGCTATTGGCGTATACGCGGCCATCCAAGACGTTACAGAAGCTGAATTCGATGCACAGTTCAATACAAACGTTAAGGGGCACTTTTTTACACTTCAAAAGCTCATACCGCATTTGGCTGATGCTTCGTCGGTGATCTTTACTTCGTCTCGTGTAGCAACTGCGGCAGGTGTGACAAGTAGCGTATATTCTGCAAGCAAAGCTGCACTAAACAAGATAGCTGATGTTGCAGTCAATGAATTGGCTGAACGCAAGATCCGGGTGAACATCGTCAGCCCTGGTCCCATCCAGACTCCTGGGCTACTCTCCGTAGCGCCAAAGGAAATTCAGAACTTCCTTGCTTCAAGAAGTGCCCTCCAGCGACTTGGAAATGCAGATGAAGTTGCGAACACAGTCTTGTTTTTGGCATCCGATAGCGCTGCCTATATCAACGGCGCTGATATCGCTGTTGATGGCGGATCTATTCAGTATATGCTTAAATAGCAAACTATTGATCGTGTAAAGAAATGGCTGGGGACTTTTTACCTTCTGGCCATTTCTTCATTTGAAAAATCAGGAATTGAATTCCTAGATTTACAAGTTCGACGCATACCCTGCCCGACCTACCTCAATAATTTGAGTAAAGAGGGCTGGTTTCGGCAGCAACCACTTCCATCTTAGTACTAACTGTTTTTTGGGTAGGTTTATCCGGATTGTTGCTGGTTACCGGAATTTTATCAGATAGTTATCCTGCGCTGTTTCTGTCGTCTCTTAATCCAATTTGCCAATTTCCAGCTTCTGGGATTCTGTTAGACGCAATTCGGCGGTCATATCTAAATCAATCTGAATGGTGCGCAAATATAGCAAATGCTCAGGCAGCATTTGTGTATCGGAATCCTTATCGTCAGTTATTGGATCCACATTTCCCCGGTGAGTAAGAAGTTATTCCATGAGCCCTTGCTTCATAGTCATCGGAGTAAGTTTTCTCATTACAACCACAGACCGGGTCATAATTTGTATAACTATCCGAGGAATCTCTCGCATGCGCTTGGTATGAAGATGTGGGCGTTTCAGACTCTTTGCAGCTCAGTAGCAATACAATTGATATCAAACCAGTTTTTTCGTATCACAAACGCGCTTTTACATTAATCTCCAACAATTGTGGACTACACAGGCCCACCTGTGCCGGTTCGGCCTTCAGTTGTCTTGATAATGGTACTGATATTCAATGCCCGTACCTTCACTCAGGCTCTGCGGCCAGCCAGCGTTGTTGTAGGTGAATTTCCGCTCCCACTGTACTTGACCGCGTGAGTCAAGTGAACGCAGGACGTTGTTAGGGCATGTGAACGGATTTGGCATGCCGAAGGAATCGAGTCCGCGCAACGGGTTGGTGTGGTTGTCGTATTCAAAGCGGGTCAGGCCCAGGGTGTCAGTCTCCGAGTCGCGCCGTTCAATGATGTTGCCGTTACCGTCGAATGTCAGGTAAATGTTCCAGGCCGGACCGCCCGATTCGCGGTTTACCTGTACAGTCGCCTTTTGACCGTTGTAAGAATAAGTTACCGTCGAGTATTTCCCAATTACTTTGCTGACACGGCCCTGCTTGTCGCGTTCAAACGAATAGTTTTGATATTCAAACGGCAGGTTCGGGTCGCACGTCGCGCCGCTCCACGACGACAGAAGGCCGCGGTCGCCCTTCCTGATAAAGTTGATTTTATCATCATCATAACCAAAGTCGACGATCGAATAGGGCAATTCACAGCTATTATAAGCCAATAAGCGAAAGACCTTCCCGTTGCCGTATTCCAGCTTCTGATGAAGTTTTCCCTGGGCCGTGATCTTAATCAATGCGCCAGCCGGAATCTCGGGGTCGATCTTTTTCTGGCAAGAAACAAGAAGGCCCACGAAGAGAATAGGTAGAATGAATTTCATAGTCGGATGGTGTAATTTCGGACTCGAATTAACACGAAGACTAATTTAAAACCCGTTTGGTTGCAGGCATATGAAGTGAATAGGCTACCGCAATCATTCTCGCAGTTTTGATCCCAAAAAATTTATATAATTTTTGATATGTTAAATCGACTTTCTTACCTCAGACTAGTTAATTCGTTTCCATTTAGATACATAGAATATGGCCGTCCTATTTTCATGGCGAAGCTCCATGGTGTCACCGTAAAATTTGGCAGTATAAAAGGATTTGTATCCACCCGGAGTACCTATATTTAGAAGAGTATCGATCCAATATTTTCTTTCCCTAGTTTTTTTCGTGGCATATTCGTATTCCAGCAGCACGCTATCAGGGAGAAAATGCCAGGATGCAAGCGGATTAGCAATAGGAGGTTGATACTCCCCATTGCCGACATAGAATTCTTCCCATTTCCCGAGAATTTGTTGTTCCGGCTTAACGCTCGTTCGGTCACAAGCTACAAGGGCGACAACTAAAAGACACGCCTTAATCGTTTTCATGATCGGTTTATAGCTGTTTTTCTAAAGCAGGCCGCCTCGAAATTCTATCTCGTATTCCGGTTACGCCCTTACAAAATCATTTTTTACATTTACCAACAGTGAAAGCGCTAATACCATGAGCACGGGCTTCACAGTCATTACTATAAGTCTTTCCGTTGCAGCCACAGACGGGGCTATATTCTGTATAGCACCCGGAACTGTCTCGTGGTTTCTCAGAGCACTCTACTTCCGGATTATTTTCGTTACAACTAATCAGTAACAACAAGGATAAATAGCGGACCTTGAAATTCATAGCTGTCCTGGTTTTTAGTAATTAATATCAGCACCCGACCGCCTTTAAGGCCTTGGTTCCGCATTCACACCGGATTAGAGTGATTTGTAAAGTATTGTCAAGACCATTATCGGTTAGCAAATTGATATTTCAAGGCGAGGATGCCCTGAAAATAGCCGATAAATGGATCCGACTGAGGCGATCCCGCACCAGGTTGATAATTACGCTGCTTACTCCCCAGATAGTCATCCTTGCGAATAACAAACGATTTTTGAACACCCCAGTCCAGCCTAAGAAATCGGCTTAAATGGTGCTGAAACCCGATAGTGGCCGCAGGAAATAGGGCCGTCCCCTTCGTCGAAACAGGCACGTAGGTATCAGACACTTCTAATTTTTCAAAGAAGCCTGTTTGCTTATAACGTGACAATACAAGGAATGCTCCTACGAAAAAATGGTTTCTTTTCTGCTTCCCCGACATTGATGTTGGATACAGCCTAGCTCCCGCCTTAAAGAAAGTTCCGGATGTCCTTCGCTCACGAATCCTGTCATCTACTTTGTAATCAATTAGACCGATATGGCCCGTCTTAAAAATGTAACCGAGATTGAAGTCGAGTGAATAACCTGGATGACGGCTGAATTCTGAGCTAAGCTCGATCGATTTGGCTAAGACAGGAGCAATGTTGAGACCTAAACTGGCTTTCCACTGTGCATGGGCCATTACCGTTGTCAAAAAGAAGACTGATGAAAGGATAAGCCTCATAGTGCAAAATATTATTTTGCAATTATGACACTGATAAGTCCAATTTAGTTGCCTCACCCACCCGTCTGCTATTTGCTTTATTCGAACCAAAATACTCAACTATGACTTTCAGGCGCATCGAATTGAAAAAGCTGCCCGAAGACGGGTGATTTGCGTAGCAGAACTCTCCCCTCGTAAATAGCGTCAATAGAGGCCTGTTCAAGCTCTATCAGGCCAAACCAGGCTGCAAATTTCTCAATAAACCGCCATTGGTAAACAAGCCCTGGATCCAGGGTAAATCCTGGATGCCCCGACGGGATTGGTTGCTGCAAATGAGGAAAGGCCTGCATAACCTTGGCGGCATAAAAGCTGGCCTTAACTTCTTGCGCCCCGTACCGGTGTACCAAATAAAGCGAGTATGCCCAGCCAAAGTGTCCGGCCTGCGTATCTGCGAGGTCCAGGTAACCCCAATTGAAACGAGTGGTATAAATATCGAACAACTCCCAGAACCAAACATCCCGTCTTTTTGAAAGTGTCTTTTGGCCCGACTTAGTAAGTGTCAGAACGTTCCCCCGCTTTTTGACATCCGGGCCTATCAGAAGGCATGCCTTCAAGGCCTGGATGAAAGCCACGTTGTCCTCGGATATCTTTTTGGCATAGCCTTTCTCAATATCATCATCTTTCAAAAGCTTTTGCTTATAAAGCTCACCGCAGACCGAAAGCGGCAAATTCCCTTTGGTGGTCAGTTTGATCGGCCCCTTCGAGAGTATGTTATACAGGATCTCGATCAGCCGAAAGAAGGGGATTTGGTTGATCACCGCATCAGTAAGAACCTGCTGACGGCGTATGACGGAGGCTTGCCCGAAAGGGTTATTGAGCAGCGCATGCATTTGCATGGCGGATAGTCCGTCGAAAGCCGCCAGTGGCTTCTGGTTTTGGGCCTGCATAAACGAGTTCAACTTTTGGTTGAGCTCCTGTTGTGTCCAACGTCCCTTTACTGCCTCCGGATATGCTGCCATGAATTCCTTCATGATATCATCTGCGAACCCCATAGAAAATAGGCTTGTTTGAACGTAAATATAGTTGCGTTATGCTAAATCATTGGCTAGCCATTCTACTGACGCTTTCAAAAGCGGGAAAACGGGCAGCCGTCCTACAACCAGTTTATGCTTCCGTTTCCGCGCAGAAGTAACTTCTGACGCTCAATAAGCTTGTAAATAAATTGTCTTAAAGAGAGTCTATCTTGTCAGCAACTGCGTTGATATGATCCAAACCGTAAAGCAATGCAGATTCATTAATCTGCATCCAGTTGAACAATTGAAGGACAAGGGCGTAATGCTGCCTGGCATTAATCGTATCCTTTACTGGATGGCCGGGTACAAAGCAAACCGGTTCATGGTGAGCAATCCGGTTCCGGAAATTATTCACTTTCGCAAGTTCATTGAATATAAAGGTATGATTGTATTGAATCGCAGGGGTACTGGTTGGTTTGGCCGGGAATATATGAAGAAGCGATTGCCCAGCGGCCCTGAATTGTGGCTGGGCAAATAAATACCGCCAGAAACCAAAGTCCATTTCTGCGACGAGCTTGTTATGGGTATAACCGATCCAGGAGCTCGGCCATTTCCGCCTCATGTGCTGTAAGTTCTATTTTCATCTTAACGTTTGTAGGGCGCTTATCCATAATGTAGCTAATATCCGACAATTAGCCTTCAATTTTCTCTTCGATTAGCTTTAACCGTTGAAGGATTTCATTGACCGCAGTTGAAATATGCTGCACCTCAGAAACCCTTTCTGGTACATCATTGGAGAAGTAGCTGTGAAACTTCCAGATTTCAATCACATCACCGGCGCTGACCTCGTAAGGCTCGTACGCCCGGTTAAGTGATTCCAGATGCATCTTCTTCCCTTCTGGCAAAACAGTCACCTTCTTGAAGACAAAGTCCTGCTCACCGTCCAGGATCACGATGCACAGCGTTCCCGGTTTGAGCATCGTCCAGTCTTCGACATACCGGCAGATGACGTCCGCCCCCTCGGGCACCGGAAGCATCGAGTCGCCCGTCGTGGGAAACATCCGGAACGTGCCAGTCTGCGGAAGGCCAGGAACTGAAAACTTGGGCAGCGAAGCAATGAATTCCGGGTTGGCATACCCGCTCCGGTAACCCGCCTTGGCCTTCACAGGCACATACTCGACATTCTCCTTATTGGCTTTGTCTGTCGAGATGGCCAGCACCCGAAGATTGGTGCCTTTCATGTAGAGCTCATTCCCCGCTTCCAGCTCTCGGAGTGGCAGCTCCCCTACCCTTCTGAGGTCAACACGGAAAAGATTGTCGATTGAAAGCCCGAAGAAATCCGAGAATTTGATCAGGTCTACTGCTGACGGGTTTTCTGTCCTTCCGCCCTCTATGGCAGCGAGTTTGACGCGGGTAATGCCCAGCCGGTCTGCGAAATCTTCCTGGGTAAGTTTCCTGCGCTCGCGCAGAAACCGGATGTTGCTACCAAAAAAAAGTTTTGCGCTTGTCATGGCATAATGTTATTATTGAAATCACATCTTTGATACTTATAATATCAAAGATAATAAAACAAATGAATTATGGAAACTGCATTGAAAAAAAGTGAGCTGGTTGCCAGGCTGCGAAGCGATATCCTCTCTTTGCAGGGTTTCCGCGCCCCAGCGTTGGGCGTCAAACACGACGATTTCGGCCTTGGGCCGGTAATGAAAACTTTCCCGGAAGGGGTGTTCCCCCGGGTGGGCATGCACGAATTTGTCAGTAACAGCCCAGAGCAGACCGCTGCCACTTCTGGCTTTATGGCCGCGCTGGCCGGTAAGATGATGAAAGAGGATGGGCTCTGCGTGTGGCTCGGTCGTCACCGCACTGTTTACCCGTTCGCGTTGAGCCAATTCGGCGTGTCGCCTGACCGGGTGATCTTCGTAGACCTGAAAAAAGACAAAGACCTTCTGTGGGCGATCGAGGAAGCACTTAAATGTGACGCGCTATCGGCTGTCGTGGGCGAGATTAAGGAGCTGAACCTGACTGAGTCCAGAAGGTTACAGCTCACTGTCGAAGAAAGCAGGGTGACTGGCCTGTTGCACCGGGTCGCGCCCCGCCTTTCCAACCCTGTGGCGGCCGTATGCCGGTGGCGGATCAGCCCGCTTCCGGGGGCGAGTGACCTTGTTCTTCCCGGTATCGGCTTTCCGCGCTGGCAGGTAACGATAGAGAAGGTACGTAGCGGCGAGCCAGGCAGCTGGCGTTTGGAGTTCCGTGATGGAAGCTTCGAGCTGATCACAGAATCTGTTTCTTTTCACCAGTATACTGCCAAGGCCGGATAGAAAGCATTGTGGGGATATGAAAAGATATGTGGCTATATGGTTCCGGCACCTTTTGGTGGACCGGGTCCTGCTACGGCAGCCGGAGCTTGCTGGAAAGCCTTTCGCTTTGGCCGCCAAAGAGCGCGGGCGCATGCTGGTTAAAGCCGCCAGCCGCGACGCGCAGAAGCTGGGGATCGAGGCTGGGATGGTGCTGGCTGACGCCCGCGCAGTGCAGCCAGAGCTGGAAGTACTCGACTATGATCCACTACTGGCAGAAAAGCTGCTTTTGGCCCTGGCCGAATGGGCTATCCGCTACTCCCCGCTCGTCGCAGTGGATCTGCCTGACGGGCTGATCCTTGACGCGAGTGGCTGCGCGCACCTGTGGGGAAGCGAAACTGCTTACCTGAAAGATATCGCCTCACGGCTGAAAGCCTCAGGCTATGACGTGCGCACCGCGATGGCTGATACGATTGGCGCTGCCTGGGCGGTAGCCCGCTACTCGCGCGCCTTTCCGATCATCGAGCCAGGCGAGCAGCTCTCAGCCCTCTTACAGCTGCCGCCACATGCGCTGCGACTCGACGCAGCCGTGGTCGAGAAAATGCAAAAGCTTGGGCTATACCAAATCAAAAGCTTTATCTACATGCCGCCTTCTGTGCTGCGCCGCAGGTTTGGCCAGGGCACGCTCGATCAAATTGGAAAGGCCCTGGGCAATTCTCAGGAGGCCTTTGAGCCGGTCTGCCCTGTTGAGCCCTATCAGGAAAGGCTTTCGAGTTTGGAGCCGATCCGGACTGCTACCGGTATTGAGATCGCCATACAGAAGCTGCTTGAAATGCTGTGCGCGCGCCTGGTCAAAGATGGTAAGGGCGCTAGGCAGGCCGTGCTTCGCTGTTACCGGATTGATGGGGAGATCCAGCAGGTCGCGATTGGAACCAGCGGGCCTTCATGCAGCGCCTCGCATATGTTTAAGCTCTTCGAGCTTAAAATTTCAAGCATCGAGCCCGCCCTGGGCATTGAGCTATTTGTCATGGAAGCACCCGTCGTTGAGCATTTGGGCAATGCGCAGGAAGCGCTCTGGGATTTAAGCAGCGCAAACAAGATGACAGCCATCGCAGAGCTGCTTGACCGGCTTACTGCCCGCGCTGGTGCGGACGTGATCCACCGCTACCTTCCTGCCCAGCACCACTGGCCAGAGCGGGCGATCACAGAAGCGGTGTCTTTGACCGATCAGCCGCAGACCGACTGGCGCACCGACCAGCACAGGCCGGTGCAGCTATTGGCCGAGCCAGAGCGGATCATCGTCTCCGCACCGGTCCCGGATTACCCGCCGATGCTTTTCCGTTACAAGGGCGATATCCACCGGATCAAAAAAGCAGATGGCCCTAGCCGCATCGAGCAGGAATGGTGGATTTCAGACGGGCTTCACCGGGACTACTACGCAGTAGAAGACGAGCAGGGAGGCCGCTACTGGATCTTCCGCCTTGGCCACTATGGAGAAGAGACTAATCCTGAGTGGTTCATCCACGGCTTTTTCGCATAAAACCCTTCTTAATGACATGCAGTACACCGAATTACAGGTAACGACCAATTTTAGCTTTCTCCGCGGCGCTTCACACCCCGAAGAGCTCGTAGACCAGGCGATCCACTATGGCTACAAGAAAATAGCGATCACTGATCGCAACACGCTGGCAGGGATCGTGCGTGCCCATTCAGCCGCCCGCGGCAAAGGCTTTGAGATTATCCCGGCCGCGCGGCTGGATCTGATCGATGGGCCCAGCCTTCTGGCCTACCCTACTGACAAAGCCGCTTACGCGCGCCTTTCGGCACTGCTATCGCTGGGCAACCGAAGGACCGAAAAAGGAAAGTGTGATCTATACCGGCGTGATGTCTACGACTACGCCGAAGGGATCAAGTTTATCGCTGTCGCGCCTTTAACGCTGAATGCCTCCTTTGACTTTGAGCCAGGCTTTGAAAGGGCGCTGCGCGAATACCGGTCTGAGCTGGGCAGTGAGCTCTATCTTTCTGCTACCCGCTCGTATGTGGAAAGCGATGTCAAAAAGTTCTTTCGCCTCTCTGAGATCTCAAAGCGGCTGGATATCCCGCTGGTCGCTACCAATGATGTGCATTACCATCATCCTGAGCGCCGTCAGCTGCAAGATATCGTTACCTGCGTGCGTGAGAAATGCACGATCTACAATGCCGGCTTCCGGCTGCACCAGAACGCGGAGCGTCATTTGAAAGACCAGGCAGAAATGCTGCGGATCTTTCGCGGGTATCCGGACGCGATCGCCCGCACCCAGGAAATCGCCGAAGCCTGCACCTTCTCGCTGGACACGCTTAAATACGTCTACCCCGAAGAGATCACCGGTGGCGAGCGTAGCCCACAAGAAGAGCTGACTTACCTGGCCTGGAAAGGGGCCAAAGACTTTTACGGGGAGCCCGTGCCAGAAAAAGTGGTAACTGCGATTGAGCATGAGCTCAAATTCGTGGCCGAGATGGATTATGCCGCATACTTTCTGACGGTTTATGATATTGTCCGCTTCGCGCGTGAGCGTGGCATCCTGTGCCAGGGGCGCGGCTCTGCGGCCAATTCGACGGTCTGCTTCTGCCTTGGGATTACCAGCGTGGATCCTACTAAGTTTGATCTCTTGTTTGAGCGGTTTATCTCATCTGCCAGAAACGAGCCGCCAGATATCGATGTGGACTTTGAGCATGAACGCCGTGAAGAAGTCATCCAGTACATCTACCAGAAATATGGCCGTGACCGCTCAGCAATTGTGGCCACTGTCACTCAGCTGCACCAGAAAGGGGCTGTGCGCGATGTAGCCAAAGCGATGGGCATGTCCGTCGATGCGATAGGCAAGCTGTCCAGCTCGATCTGGGAGTTTACAGACGAATGGTTTGAAGGAAAGCGCATTTCGGGCGAGGGCTTCAATGCCAATGACCCGCACCTTTTAAAGGTGCTCGATCTGACGCGCCAGTTCATGGGCTTTCCGCGCCAGCTGGGCCAGCATACGGGTGGGTTTGTGATCACCCAGGGCAAGATCACAGACCTATGCCCGATCATTAACGCAAGAATGGAAGACCGCACCAATATCGAATGGAACAAGGACGATATCGACACGCTGGGCTTTCTGAAAATCGATGTGCTTGCCCTGGGCATGCTGACCTGCATCCGCAAAGGCTTTGACCTTTTAAAAGACCACTACGGTAAAACCTATACGCTGGCCACTGTGCCGCAGGATGACCCTGCCGTCTATGAGATGATCTCGCATGCCGATACGATCGGGGTCTTCCAGATCGAAAGCCGGGCGCAGCAGTCTATGCTGCCCAGGCTCAGGCCGCAGAACTTTTATGACCTGGTCATCGAAGTGGCCATCGTCCGCCCCGGCCCGATCCAGGGGGATATGGTGCACCCATATTTGAGAAGACGAAACGGTGAAGAGCCCGTCGAATATCCTTCCAAGGAGCTGGAAGACATTTTAGGCAGAACGCTCGGCGTACCCCTGTTCCAGGAGCAGGCTATGAAGATCGCCATCGTAGCGGCCGGGTTCACCCCTGCCGAAGCCGATAAGCTGCGGCGAAGCATGGCGACCTTTAAGCTGAGCGGCCTAGTCACCCAGTTTGAAAAGAAATTGATTGACGGCATGACCGGTCGGGGCTATACGGAAGAATACGCCCGGCGGATCTTCAAGCAGCTGGAAGGTTTTGGAAGCTACGGGTTCCCTGAAAGCCATGCGGCCAGCTTCGCGCTACTAGTCTATGTTTCCAGTTGGATGAAATGCTATTATCCGGACGTATTCGCGACAGCACTATTGAACTCTCAGCCGATGGGCTTTTACCAGCCTTCCCAGATCGTGATCGATGCCCAAAAGCATGGGGTGAAGGTCAGGCCTGTGGATGTGAACATTTCCCAGTGGGATAACACTTTGGAAGAGCCAGAAGGGAAATATAGGGCTGTCAGGCTCGGCTTCCGTCAAGTCAAAGGTCTTTCCGAGCAGGATGTTGCGGCTTTGATCGCTGGTCGGACCGCGCCTTACACGGCCATTCACTTGATGCGGGATGCGGGCGTATCGCAAGGCGCGCTGGAAAAGCTCGCGGATGCGGACGCTTTCCGATCGATGGGAATGGACAGACGGCAGGCCATGTGGGAAGCGTCAGCGCTCTCCGACCGGCCGATGGGCGCTTTCAAAGGACAGCCGTCGGCCAGCGAGTTCGAAGCCCCCGTCGAGCTACCCAAGCTCTCGCTTTCAGAGCATGTCGTGCAAGATTATATGTCCACCTCGCTTTCGCTGAAAGCGCATCCGGTCAGCTTTGTACGGGAGCAGCTTACTGCCAAACGGGCGGTACCGACTGCCGACCTGGCTAAATTCCGTGACGGGCAGTTTGTGCGGGTGGCAGGCCTGGTGCTCGTCCGCCAGCGGCCGGGCACTGCTGGCGGCGTATGCTTTATTACCATCGAGGACGAATCGGGCGTGGCTAACCTGGTTGTCTTCCAAAGCCTGTTTGAGAAATTCCGAAAAGAAATCCTGCGCTCGCGGCTTTTGATGGTAGAAGGCAAGCTGCAAATCGAAGGCGAAGTGATCCACGTGGTCGTAAGGCGCTGTTATGATATGTCGCCGCTACTTCGTCAGCTCAACCAGAAAGACGAAGATCCTGACGTGATGACGCTCTCACGTGCCGATGAAAAAGATGAATATGTTTCCCAGTCTGTTAACCGTAAGACACAGGTCAGAAAGAAGCCCGTGCAATTGGAAATATTTCCTTCTGGCCGTAACTTCCATTAACCATGGTAGCCGCTTATAACCCTTTCGAAATCCTGAACCTGCCCATGATCCGGCGCATCACCCAGCATGGCAACCATTTTATTGTCCTGCAACGCTTTAATTGGCCGGGGATCAAGGAAGGATACGGTTTTATGGCAACGCCTTACAAGGACGAGAAATCAGGCAAAGCGCATGCGGCCCAGCTCGCAGAAAAGGAAGGGAAGCTGCTGAGCCTTTCCGCTGATATTGAAAAGATCACAGCCCTGATCAATGACCCCAAATACAGCCTTTTCCTATGCACTTTCCGGGAAGAATCATGGAGCAAGAAAATGATTAAATTGTACCAGCGAAATATGATATCTTACATCAAAGCCCGGATGCCTATCGCCTCCAACGATGCGATCGTCATTCACCTGGATCTCAAATTCGGAAGGCTCAAAGCGATTGTGACGGCCAATGGGCCCGAGCACGAGTTTGACGCCTATGAAATGATAAAATAAGCACCCATGATCTCATTCTTGTTCCGTCGTCAGCTTTGTTATGATATATCCCTTCACAGCGATATTGAGCTGACCAAAGAGATATTTCCCAAGGTCAAAGACCAGCGCGTCAGCCTTATCGCCCCAGGCGGTGACCATGTGCTTTCCTTTGGCTTCCCTGAGTACCCGATCATCTCGCGGCAAGGCAGCGATCTAGTTCTCTCTGAGATGGAATGGTCAGTGGATCCTGTCTACGAGAAAGACCCGGTCGAGCGCAAGAAAAAACGTGTCCGGATGGCCGATATGCGTTCAGAACGCGTCTTAGAGGATAAACGGTCATACTGGTATAAGCTGCGCACGAACCGCTGCCTGATCCCCGTATCCGGAACCTACGAGCATAGGGCGATCCAGGGATGGGCCCAGAAAGTCCCCTACTACATCTGGCCAAAAGACCGTAAGATCCAGTTCCTGCCTGGGCTGTATCAGCTATTTGAATCGATGGGACCAGCTGGTGAAAAGATACAAATCGGCAGCTTCGGGATGCTCACCCGCGCGGCAAACGAGCTGATGGCCAACATCCACAACGATGGCGAATTCCGCCACCGGATGCCGCTGTTTTTGACGCCGGAATTAGAACAGTTTTGGGTTTCAGAGCATTTCTCAGATGATGACATGCAGGCTGTCTTTCGCTACTGTTTGCCCTCAGAGCTGCTGGATGCTCATACGGTTTACAGCGTGAGGGGAAAGAAACCGCGGCCGGATGGAAAGCCCAAGTTTGAATTCTGGAAATATGAGAACTTGCCGACTCTTGGCGACGACAATCCACCAAAAGCACAGTATTCAATATTTTAGAAGAAATCACAAAGGATTCGTCAATCGAACGAAAAAGAATGAACACGAACAAAACGACTTTCAGATCAATGCGTAAATAATGAACAAATATAGCGTAACAATAAGAGGACGGTACACAAGGTTGCTATACCTCATAACACCTACCTTCAATTATAACTCCATCCAAACACTTGTCATAGAGAATCAAACTATCTGGGGGGGAAGATTCCATCCGATCATACAAGTCGATGAGAATAGAATCCCGCCAGAATATATTAATTGGGTTGAAAACCACGATCCCGACATAATATATTATGATGTCAATGTCGACATTGCTTCAATATTAACAAATTACAATATAAATCCGTACTACACGGAGCCGTTGAATTTGGAAACACCATGGCACGCTATGGGAACAAACACATACTTTCTCGCCAGTGAATTCAAAGATCGAAAAGCTGTCTTTCCTGGGTCGAAATACTGGCAGATAAAAGATGACCTTAAAGACTGGTACGCGATAAACTTCGGCATTAGTAACCACATAAACAATGCAGACCGAAATCTCACACGAGAAAATAGCATATTGGAAATCGATTCGCAAAATTATGAGAAACTTCTGTCTATAATTGCAACCGACGACAAATTACTCTTTAAAACAATGCTTTCTCAGCTATATTCTGAACAAGAACGAGATATAGTGAACAATCAAGACGGAAGCTGCCTAGAATTCATAGTCGGTGGGGAAGATTCTCGCGAAGATCTACTATACTACGTAAATCGAGCACTGTATAAAAACAAAGGCCTGATATACTTTACAATCAGTCAGTTTCAAATACTCATAAAAAATGCGGACTTTTGGGTATTTATAAGATCATTTAGGTTTTTACCGAAAATAAAAATAAAATCATATTCGCATTCAGAAGTCAAGCTCCTAAAACTTGTCAAATCTATTCCACACGTATCCGACTATAAAATTTTTGAAATACAAAAAGACGAAAAATTTCCGTATGAGTTAAACAATGAAAAAAAATATCCACGATATTCGATATTTCAATCAACCCAAACAATAATTACATCTAACGGATTCATCAATATTCCTAAGCTCCCAAAATCAATAATCCCAGATATACACGGATGGAGTATCGACATTGACATCCGTGATTTAGAGAACACGTCAACAGCGCCGATTTTGTTACCAAAAAGGTCTAAAACACAATTCATAATAGGAACCCAACACTCGAGAACGAACTCAAATAATACAATTTCAATCTTAGTTGATCGGCAAGTCACGACAACTGGCGTAATAGGAATTCATATTCCTACCGCCGAAGAAATAATCAAATTCCGGATAACCGGGTCAAATTATGGAATTACCTCAGACAATAAGATTCAACGTTGCACCCCTAGTGATGACAGCAACAGGCTACTAGGATTCATGAAGATATTTTCGTTTGATTTCACTTATATTGAAAAATTATTTAACGATTACTTTTGGGGCAACTGGATAATAGACACGTCGAAGAAAGAAAATACCTATCCGTTTAGCACAGCGACGATTGTAAATGAGCTTACAGAAGCTTTGACAAAAACAGGAAACATCACTGCTGCCATCAACGGCCCGAACGAAATTGGCGCTAACCTTCCAGTAAAAGTAAAAAATATCATCGGAGAGCTATGTGAGAAGAACATTCTCCTTAAAGGCTTCAAAATTAAGTGCAAAACATGTTCATCAAATATTTGGTATTCACTTGATCGCATCAAAAATGAAATGATCTGCACCGGATGTCACGCTACTATGGCTTTTCCAATAGACTCAGAAATGCATTACGTTATTAATGAATTAGTCAGAAAGAACATCTATCGAGAATCAAATACTCCCGACGGGAACTACACAGTAATTCGGTCACTTGCGAAGCTAAAAGAATATTATACATCTTTTTACTTCACTCCACAGTTGGACCTATTTACAGATCAAGATGTTCATAAGCCTCTAGGTGATTTAGATTTAGTATGCGTCGGCGACGGTAAGTTCATCATAGGTGAATGCAAGCATAACAGCGAAGCCTTCATGGTGAGAGAAAGCAATGGGATAAATAGTCTGGACAAATTGGTAAGCATCGCCAAAATGGTTCAACCGGACATAATTGTTCTGGCATGCGCAATAGATAAATATGACAAGTTGCAAAAAGCTGGAAAATATGTGAAACACAAGCTACATAATAGGAACATTATGGTTCAATGGATAAAAATTATCGAAAAGTCATACTTTTCAATGGACTATATTTACAGGTGAGCATGTCTCAATGAAACTGCAATAAAGTAAGCCGACATTTTTTACGCGAACATCAATATAAATAAATACTAACAAAATTTCTGCCAAACATGTATGAAAAATATAGTAAGCAGTCGGTGCCCTCAAAAAGGTACAGAGAATTACTTGGGACAGCACTTTGTGTATTCAATTCAAACAATCAATTTTTGATAGAAAATTATTTGCGGATCGGAACAACGGATACTTGGAGCATCCTAGTCGATAAAACATCGGGTGTACTATCAAAAACCATACAAAAGAATTTGTCGAGTTCTTTGAATCAACCTATGCTGGACTTATTTTCCAAGCTAGTTGACAAGCGAAACAGAATAATACATAGCTATCAAGTTACACGCGAAGGGGAACAACTCCTAGCAACCAAAGACAACGCCGGTCTACAATTCATTCTTACTGAAGAATATTTGTTAACCTTCATCGAAGAAAATAGCACCTTTTCAACCATGCTTCACGCGTTCCGAGGATATTGATCAATGGCACGTTTCCAAAAAAAATTTGGGACGTTACTAGGTCGCATAGTACGTCCCAAAAAGGCGCATCGTCTAATCCGTTGATCGAATTTAAACTACTAAACCTCGTAACAAAGATACCATGCATGACAACCGGTAATTTCGCAAACATCCCTGGCAACCTCGCGAATCAAGCCTCGCTTTTGCAATAGACGCTTATATCGACAGATGTTCTTTTGCGGAATTCCAGTCGCCTCAGAAATCATTGTGGCAGTGGCAATGTTGTTTGTCAGATACCTCACGACAGCAGACAGCTGTGTGGTCGGCGTCAAATTTAGCTTTCTCATTGTCCAATTATTTGATGATGGCACAATGATCTTTAATGTTACATACTCAAACGGAAACTCAGTAGTATCAGTTTGAGAAAAGTACAAACAGTACTAAAAAAGTATCAATCACTTATTAAAGTTGCTAAATGTGGCAGAATAGTGGAATCCCTCAAAATAGTCAGTTAATAGCCTCACGTACTTATCTTTCACGTTTCTTGAAGATTCATACGAAGGCCAGGAGGTCACATAGAATTCATAAAAAACTTTTCTTATCCTCTTAATTTCACCCCTTCTGAAATTCATTTTTATCTTCCGCCCCGCGTTACAATCACAGAATGCAAGTTCGATGAATTGATCTAATTGTTCGGCATCCAGGTGGGGCTTTCCGTTTGCGCTTTTCAGTTTCGTAAGCGCAATAAAACATTCCCTGATTTCCTCTCGATTTTGACACGAATTGAAATCATTTTTCCACTCATCTTTTGACTTTGTAGAAGCAATTGTATCCTTATCAGTTGACACGCCTTTTTGGGATATTTGATTTGAGTAGAGATCGATGCCATGATTCAAGCTTTCCTTTGAGCAGAAAAGTTTCTCAGGTGTGTCACCTTCGAAAGACAAAAAAGCCCTTTCTAAAATTTTATAAAATCTATTCTCATCTGGGTTAAAAACTTGTATTGGTATACCACCTTTCCATTTTAGAATGAAGCCAAATAATATGTGCTTCTGTAATTCATTTAATGGAAGATTATTTAACGTGTCGAATGTTGATCTTACCTTCCCATAAAGATTCCTATGCACAAAGTTGCTCTGCTTCCATAACAAGTTTAAGAATGCAAGTGGTTCAACCAATCCTTTTCGGTAACCTCTCTTGAAATACCACACGGTATCGAATACAAGCTCATGTCGCGGTACATTCTTTACGTTGTAGAAAAAATCTATGGAATGATTGTCAGATATATTTGAAAAATCTTTGATAGAGTACAGGTAGGTACTCGCTTCAGATTCGATTATTGGAACGAAGTCACTGCAACCATCACGCATGCAAAATGTCTTCTCAGGAGTATCATTTGGATATTCCAGGAAGGCCTCCTCTATTAAGCGAAGCGAAACAGAAGCCTGATAGTCCCCTTTCACTATTGGATATCCGCCATAAAATTTTAGCGTGAATCCAAAAATAATATGCTTATTTTCCTCGCTTATATCAAGATTTTGAACAGCCCCAATAAATTTAGAAGGCTCATCCATATGCCCGTCAAAATACTCCCACGGCTTGTGCCATAGGTTTAGAAACTGTAATGGATCAAAAAAGCCTTCTCGCGGCCCGGAACCAAAGTAGTCGATTACATCCTGAACAAAGTCGTTGGGTAGATTCTTTGTCAAGTCGTAATAAAAATCATAATCATTTTGACTTGAAATCGAAGATAGATATAAGTGATTTGTGTCTGGAATGTCAATCATTTTTTTAAATTTATCGATATTCGAATTTAGCAGCGCATCTAAAAATGATTCGAATCTGTCTGCCACGTAGATTAGTGAAAGGTCGCCTGTTCTGGCCGCAGTGTTTCCGATAAATACCCTATTTTCTTCGTAATTTTTCCGACATTTCTCAATATGCTCTTTGAGCTTTTTAGTTAGTATCTTGTGGTACGGGTACTCATTGGGAATTTTTGCGTATACAAATTCTCTTTTATATATTTTCTTGAAATCATCTTCACTGTCCGCCAACCTGGTACGATTAGTCATAGTGTGATTAACATACTTTACTTGAATTCCGTCTTTATTCGTTATTACGCCATTAACGTGAAGGCAGGTTACCGGAAAATGGTCCTTACAGTAAACATATTGGCCAGACGGCTCTTGATAAATGATCGGGTTAAATGACGTCAATATTGGCCTATTTTCATGAGTCACAAAACCCGGGTAGCCGTACTTCGGATGATAGATATTACAGTCAATTGGATTGTCTGACATGTCATGAATAAAGGCATTCTCGAACGTCACGTCTGAATCGGCAACTTGCAAAAAATCGCTCAGCTCCCAACTTCTCAGGAATTGTTCAGGCAGCCCTGCTATAATATTATCGATGTTCATGTTTGCGTCGGCTTTACCAAAAATAGTTCATTTTTGACACTTGCTCAGTAGGTTTTGCACCGGTTGAGCGAATTCGCAGAACTACGACCCTAATACTAGCTACCTGCTCTTGGCGACCTGGAACACATAAGCTAATTACTGTCGTTATAGGTTTTAGCCCAACCCTCGACTTCTATCCCTTCGTGCCGCAAATATTTATAAAGTGTGGCTTTACTTCCTATGTTTAATTGATCACAAATCTGTTTCGTAGTGTATTTTTTACTTTGATAGAGTGTGGCCGCTAAGCTCGCTATTTCTTTTGACCTGTTAGTAAGTCCTTTCGGCCTCCCCCCCACCCGGCCCCTAGCACGAGCCGCATCCATTCCTGCCAAAGTTCGCTCCATCAAAATTTCCCTTTCGTTCTCCGCGAAGACTGAGCTCAACATATACCATAATCGACCCATCTTTGTCGAAGTGTCAATTCCCTCCGAAATGCTTCGAAACTCAACTCCCATTTCCTTCCACTCGACCATCAACTTGATCAATTCGTACGTAGCACGACCAAGTCGGTCAATTCTCCAGACTACAATGATATCTCCTTTCCGCAGCTCCGAAACCATCCTAGTATACTCAGGCCTTTCCTTAGATGCACCGGAAATCTTCTCATCAAAAATCTTCTCGCATCCCGCCTTCCGGAGAGCATCAAATTGCAGATCCTGGTTCTGCTCATTCTTCGAAACCCGTACGTAACCAAAAATCATCTGAAATTACATTTTAACCCCTATCCACGCAATATACTGTAATTTGTTTTCATGTACCACAAAAATGAACTCGTTTCCGGCACTTTTCTGGTCAAAAGCGATCGCTTGGAAGGCAAGTTGAAGAGTACAGAAATACGACCGTATAAACCGGAAGGATAAGATTCTACAATAAGCGCTGGAACGTACGTCGTCGGCGAGGCCAAAGAAGATCAAAACTGGATGTGCTTTGTCGGCCTATCTAGATATGAATATTCCAAGGACATAATGCTAGTCTTCGAAAGCCAGGTTACGATCCATCAATATTCACGGGTGTAAATGACCGAACGTTTTCATCCAATTCTCAATTTAGATGTCGCTCGTTGCAAACCCGTTTCAAGCCCCAATTTTATCATCTTACTATATCCGTCATCATTTAGGGAGTCGTTGAATGCTAAGCCTCGTTCATAGTGTTGTATAGCCATTTTGAAATCGGTCATGTCTTCATAACCCTTCCCGAGATTCAAATACAAAGACGGGTATGCTGCCTTAATATACTCTTTGTCAACACTCAACGCCTCATCCAGAGTAATTCGATCCCATCTGAGCTTTTCAGGAGCGGTGGCCTGTACCCGGGCAACGTAATGAGCGGCGATGAATCGTTCTTCATTGTTGATTGCCGCTTCCCAGGCCTTCCGGTAATATAAACTCGCCTTTTCAGGTTCACCTTCATATGCGATTCCCTCAGCACATAGTTTTACAACATGATTTTCTGGATCAAAAAACATAACGATTCTAATAAAAGAAGTTTGAACAAGACTGCCGGTCTTAAATAGAGAGGTAATCTACATTAAATATTCTCGGCAACGCCCCCTGCTTTTTTCATTTCTCGCGCCTGGCAGTTCACCTGAATTCTCCCTAAGAGTACAGTTTAACGACCGAATGATTTGAATCATCAATGGCATAGATAAAATCTATTTAATTATCAGGGGCTCCAAAGTATTTCCACAATTTCCAACTGTTAGATGCCCCATCGTGTCCCAGAAATGTCTACTACACAAACGTCTGCATGGATACTCAAATCTCCATCGAATGCCTTACATCATTTTTAGCAATATTGCTATCTGGCTGCGAGAACGAGCAGCCCTATCAAGGTGTGATTTGCACGGAAGAATTTCGATCCACGACTCTTTACGTGCCGGGTCCCCCGTTAACAGAATCGTTCACAATTCAGTTGTCAAAATCAGATACGGTTCGCATCCGAGGAAATGCCGATTTCTGCCAGGGATACTACGTCTCCTAGATGACAACTACCAACCCCTGTCGACCCGTAAACATCATTATCTTTATTAAAATTAAAAATGGAAATTCTTCGAATTGCTGGTCGGTTAATGGCTCACTTTAATTACTGAAACGTGTCCAGGTAAAATCAAATACCCAATATTAATAAATTGTTATATTGTTATTTGTGGTTACTTAATTTGAAACACATCTTCTTTCTTGTTAGAAAATCACATAAACTAACAAATCATGAAAAGTATTTATCTCATGCGGCACACCCTTGCTGTTCTTTCTGTACTATTTTTTGCTTCCTGTGATCGCGACCTCCAACCGGATCAAAATGTTGGAGCTCGTAATGAGGCTTTTGATCTAGGGGATAACGAAGCAGTCAAGATTGAGTTTTCCAAAGCCTTGGCGCAGGCCTTAAACGAAGTAGAAATAAGAGCTTTTCTGAAAGAAAATTCACTAAAACAATACGACGGTGATTATGATGTACTCTATTCTATGGTGAAAGATGTAATTTTGCCAAGTGGCCGTACATTTGGTCAAGTGCTAGAAAAATATGCTCAATCACAAAGATTCAAAACTTGGGTTGAAAGTGCTCCACTTCTAACTATTTTTGTACCCAACATGACACAATTTTCCGCTGAAAAGTGGGACATAACATCAGATATTCCCGACGTGGTCGTAGTAAACGACGAGCTCAAAAAGACGGTAGGCAAATACCAAGCCTTCCGTAATGACGGAGGACACTATGAAATTGATTACAAATCTAAGCCAGCGACTCCAGTAGTTGTTGTAAAGGATAATGAGCGGATAATATCTAAAAGCAAATCAGCGAATGCCCGCTTGCATGAAGAAACTTCAATTGAAAAAGTATCAACTAAGGTTATTTTCGAGACTGGGAGCCATAATTATTATTTCATAGGTGATTCCAATCCAAAGGAATTCTTGAAAAACGCAAGGCAGGCACTCCAAAATGATGTAGCCTGGGATGTCAGAACATCGTATGGCCTTCAAAGTCAACGTGATTGGGTTTACTATTGGCTGACTCCAACAAATCAAAGTGAACCGCAGGCGGGTGTTCTCTTACCACAGTATTCGGAATATCTACGCGGGTTCAAAGTGAACGGGAATAATGCGATGAAGATAATTTCGCAGGATTTCACTGAAGGAAATTTCGAATTTCATATTAGCCTATCCTTCATTTATAGGGAAGGGAACATGCAGACTGACCTAAAGGTAGTTCCATGTACTATTGATGACTTGATTTCTATTACTTCAAACGGGACGATTTACAAGGAATTCAATCCGAATCTGGAGTTAATGCCCTGGAACATGGAGCGATATGGAGACGAATGGAAATTTACCGTGCTAGAATATAATCCAAGCACCACTACTACTACTACGATTAGTGCACAATCTAATTTTGGATGGAATTTCTCCTTAACTTTTCCGTTTAAAAAGATTGGAATTAACTTAGGAGCAAGTGGAAGTACGCAAAAAACAAATTCTCAGGTAGTTCAAAAGACTACCGCATCAACGGAATTAGGCTCTTGTCGCTTCATATGGTCGGATCCGATTATTACTGGAACATGGGGTAATACGTCAACCTCCAACTGGGGGTACAACACTTTAAGTCATAGTACTGGTACGGTGGAATTGTCAATAGAGCCCGTTGCCAAATGGCCGGCTCCCGTTCGAGACTAACACTTGATCAGAATACATCCCATTAGAGGGTGTCTCATTCTAAAATGAGGCACCCACTTTGTTAAAATCAGTGCGCGAGAATCGTTGTTAAACTTCGGGCAAAACTCGGCTCTTTTTTTGACCCATCACACCTGGATTCAACTTTCTCGGCTACCCGTCTCTTGATATTCAATCGACATAAAAAGACCGCAGGCAAGGCCCTCGGCCTTTTGAAAATTCTGACACCAAAATCTTGTCAGCAGCACATAACAGGCTCTTGGATCGCCATCCTTTGGGTTACCGACCGAGCCTGTATTGATCAAAAGGTAAGGACGATTGTCTTCTCTCGAAGCTGATGGAATATTTCGGTGGTACGGCTTGTGCGAATGCCCGAAAGCATCAAATGTGCACCACCTTGTTCCATGATCAGTGCCTGGCCCAGAATGGGTTATCCGAATCGGATGTTCAGACAACTGTAAACGAGTTTGATCAGGTCCTTGGGTCTTCGGTTTTGTGATAAACCAGGCGCGAATCTGTGACAACATGCCTGAATGATCTAAGTATGATTTCATTCCCATAGTTCTGTTCGGCTGAACCAGATGGAAGCCCTAAAAGGCGATGGATTTGATCACCAAAGAGGGAATAACACACCGGCATGCTCGGGCCAGTCGGCAAACAATTGCACTTCATCTCAAAGCGGATCGAATCTGCTGTGAAAATTACGGACGCGGGAAGGTCACTAACATATTCACAAAGGCCAACGTCAAAAATAGCCTGAGGCATACCGACGATATAACTGATATTCATGAATGTTACGAGGATTATTGATAGATGGCCGATTGTAAATGTATAATTTGCTGTTATCTGCCTGGCCATCGCGCTTTGCCTTCCGGTTCGCAAATTGAGATCAATACAACCAAAATTTAATATTAATGTACGTAGGGGGATAATATTGGTTTATTGTCATCAAGTTACAAACATATACCAGCCATTAACCCAAAACATTTTTCATATGAAACGAATTCTTTTAATTGCGCTTACCTTGGCTCAAATGCCTGCATGCAAAACCGGAGATTCTCCGATACCTCAAAATGAAAACGTAGATCTACTTTATGAGCAATTTCACGGTCGGTACAAAATCGTGAGCTCAGAAACAAGTGAAGCATTGGATGTAAATTTGGACGGCGTTGCCAGTATAAATTTGATGACTGAGTTGGAGGCTCTTCAAGATGAGCCATTGATGGGGCCATCGATAGAAGTTCGTATTCATAAGGCCTCCAAAGCTGCACCGGCACCAGGCTTTTCATTCATGCAGGCGTGGCCCGAGCAATTTTTAAGGATGGGCCCGGGGAAAGTTTGGGACGGTATTGAAATGATTCCTTTTAATCCGAATTACTCATTCGCTTACGATTTGAAGGTCTTGTATCGGAAACTAGCTTTTTCCGAAGATCTCAAGACGCTGACAATAACGCCATCCGAAGGGGAAAATACTTTCTTTTTACAATCCGTTCCTAAATCTGTGAATGTTCAGCCTGATGGAAAAATTGTCGTTGTTACTGAACGGAAAATCTATACTTCGAGTGGAGTTAAAGAAGTCTTAATAACAACTGTATTTGAACGATATACCATGACAACGTAACTAATTGCATCTTCATCAAAAACAAGGCCACTCCGCACCTAGGGTGGCTTTTACGGTCAACACCCTAATATGAGTATTCCTTTTTCTTCAATTTCCAATAATCCGCGATGCCTAATAGTACGCTTAAACAACAGAACAAATGTAGCGGAATACCTAATAAACAAATCTATATCTAATGCAAAAACCCCCGATTATCTTGACTTCCAATACCCCTTAATTCCCGTGAACTAACCATTCTATTCCGAAATACATCGGTCGCGAGTCCGAATTATTCTCCGATCAATATAAAAGGCGCTAAGACATAGCGCCTTTTTCGGTTTTAATAGCTCACATGCTTCTGCAACTTCCTCAATCAAACTTATACCTCATTTCCAACTTCACTTCGCCATGAATTTTCGGGATCAGGGACGTGAAACCGAACCATTCACCTCCGCTTTCCATACCCGCGCCCGCCGCGGCCT
This sequence comes from Dyadobacter sp. MSC1_007, assembly GCF_023667495.1. GTDB lineage: Bacteria > Bacteroidota > Bacteroidia > Cytophagales > Spirosomataceae > Dyadobacter. Next base: position 133,153 of record NZ_JAMOZL010000010.1, on the reverse strand, counting down.
TTAACGGTTACTTGTAGCCGGTAATCTCCATTCGCATCCTCCGAAAGATTTTCCACCATTTTGTGAACATTTACAGGCGAATCAACAGGATTTCCCGAATCAGCTTTCGTCCCGACGAAAAATTTTGGCAAAATCGATGGATTGTGGCTTAATACCTGGCCTGCAGCTAAAAAATGCGTTGTAAGTGGCTCTATTGTCAATTGCCCTGAAAACGATCGGCTGCTCTTCATCGTAGGTTTTGGCGTCCTAAACGTGCGACTAATTGTTCTCAATAACTTGTTAGGCGGATTCATCAGCGTTGGAATGAGCACGCAGTACCATCTGCCAAAGTAATTTACTGATTGATTTGTGCGACTACGGTCGAGAGTACAGAAATACGACCGTGGCCGTTGCACAACTGTTTTTCAAGAGTTCAAGATTTGTGATTATCTGATTCATTTTCAGAATGCATGAGAAAAGGCAGGGGAAATTGGTGGACAGGCGATAAAGTTGCTGAATAGGGACTTCGGAGCTTCTAATGCTACGCTTTTGAGGGTCTTTCTTTTGATTGATTTAAGATATTTTTTGAGGTTGAAGCAGGTAGCAGCCATTAACATGACCTTATGGGCTCCTGCTTTCCCTATTACATATATCCTTTTTAATCCATAATAATAAACCAAACTGCCGAAGACCGGCTCCACAGTACTTTGACGCAACTTTTTCATTCGGTGTCCCCGTTTACTTTGCTGTCTGTCGTAGGCTCTGCGGTAGGGTTCGTCATATGCAGTGGTTTGTATTCTTTTACACGGCAAGTTTGGAGTACAAGATTCTTTCAAAACACATGGAATACAGTCCTTCCTAGATGCCCGGTAACTCTTTTGCAACCGCCCATCTGGATTTCGATCAAATCTTTTGAAGGAAATTGTCTTTCCCATAGAGCAGGTAAACTCATCCTTTTCTTTGTCATAAGCAAACCCTTCTCTTTCTGCTTTGTACATACCGAAGGGTGGTATCCATCCGGTTATGTTTTTTAGCTCTAAAAACTCGTAGTTTGGTCCATTAGAATAGCCAGCATCAGCCAAAAGGTCGCTCACATGAAGCCCATTTTCTCTGAGTCGGGACTGAACTTTGACAGTTATATCTGGCAAGTATTGGCTATCTCGTCCATCTGCAAAATCCGCCTGGATATGGCTAATGACACCTTCCGCAGTATCAACCGACATGCTGCAATGATAATTGAGCTTCCTGGCTTTTCCAGGTTTTACCGAAATACGTGCATCCGGATCATTCGGGCTATAATGCGTTTTGTTACTAAATAGTTGGGCTTTCTCGTGTGCAGCGCCAGCGGCACCGACCGGATTCTTTCTCAGTTTATCATGGTTATATTTAACTCGGTTCAAATGATGCTGGGGGGCGGTAATCAACCCAACTGAACTCGATATATCGACCTGTGTTTGCTGATTGTTTTCTGAATCTACAACCTCAAAATACCTTCTAACAGATTGAAATGGCTTTTTTAGTTCGAGGCTTTCCATTGAAGCATTTGCTTTAATAGGTGCCGAGTCCACTGCCTGGGTATGGCCGCTGACCATGCCTTTATCAACACACAGGTTAAAGACCTTATTAAATAAACTTTCGAAAACAGCTGCGGGGTACAACTGGCGCGTGCGACTAATTGTGGAATGCCACGGCAGCTGTTCGTCAATATCATAACCGATAACGTACAAAACATCCATCCGCATCGAGCAATGCTCCATCAAGCGACGATCAGATGTGATGTTCTCCAGATATCCAGTCAGCATTAATTTGAAGAACACAACCGGATCGATTGAGGGATTACCGGTTTTGCCGTACAGTTCGCGGGTGTCGTTATATAGAAACTTTAAATCGAGCGCCTCTTTGAGCCTCCTGTAAAAATTATCCTTTGGAATCCGCTCGGATAACTGGAAGTTCATGAATAACTTTTCGGAGTAATTTTTTCTTCCTTGCATTCCTGAAGATACAAAAATTTGTAGCAATTTGGAAGCAGAAGAGCCTCTAAATGATCTAAAAAGCGCCTTTCCAATTATGAATTCATTTACCGTAAAACAGACAATACAAAAATTGATTGACACCCGAAAGGATGTAACAATTGAAGAAATCATCGATTACTTAGATTACATAAATAAAGTAAGGTATTCAAGAAATGATGTTATGACGATGTTAGCAGAGTTAACAAGCGAACCAGACCCAACCAAAGAACCATGATAATCTTGGCAAAACTCGTCCTATAAAAACAGGTGCGTCAATGTTCCGACATACACAAGCATGAGTTGTGCAACGGCCACGACCGTTTAAAAGTCTCCAATATTCAATAGACGGTATTTATAATTAGTCGTCACCGCTCGTCCGGATCACTGAAGAAGCAGCAACGGACCGTCGAGACATCGCTCATTCAACAAAATGACACAAAATGATAGACTAACTCACCTTCGCGCCTGGTTTTTGTCTTTTGATATTTTATGAGAACCTACTATAAGCTTACACCTCAATATTGTGATTTCAATATTATTTTGCGGTGTTTTTTTATCGTTCTTTTGCCGTCATTCACTTCGCAATGTTGTCAAAGTTTTAACGATTTATCGCAGGGAACCAGGTGGTTCAGGTTACTAAAAAATGGAACAAGGCAAAAATGAGGCTGTTAAGAAGTAGTATCGAATGGCTTTCCTGAATAAAATCAGAATGAGTCTGTGCATTAAACGCTTTGAACGAACTGGGAAAATCTCGCATTACATCGGATCGGCTAATAGAAATCCATTAATTTGCCTATATGTCGGAGACTAGTAAACACATACCTGTATTAAATTCAATCACTGAGTTTTTCGAAATCTACGGACTTGGAAAGCCGCTTAATCATGACATCATGTGTATGCGCTTGCAGGATCAGCCCGACAAGCGGCTTGCGACTATGCCACTGTCAAGAACCAATTTTTACCGAATCATTCATTTAACCTCTGAAAACCTCTTTCATTTTCAGGAAAATAAGAAAATAGAAATCAGCGCTAATACGCTCATTTTCAGCTATCCTGGAAAGCTAGAATCATGGAGCCGCTCGGGAAAACTCTATGGGAATGTCATTTATTTTTCCAAAACTTTCGTGGAAATGGACCTAGCCAATCCGGGATATGAAACCATGTTCCCGTATTTTGATCCTGAATCTACCTTCCCCTTGCAACTTAGCGATCAACAGGCCATCAATCTGAAACTACTTTCAGATGAAATGATTGAAGAAATCGAGTCAAACTTACCGGATAAAATTGAAATGCTTAAAAAACTTCTGGTTGTATATCTGCACAAAATCAAAAGGATCTACGAAGAGAATACAGGTACGCTGACAGAGAAAACAAAACAAAGCCGCCTGCAATATAATTTGTTCAGGAAACATCTTGAATCCTACATCGGGCAGCTTGAAGCGGGACGGCAAACTGTTATGCCATCAGTTTCAGCGCTTGCCGAAATGATGAACGTGAATGCAAATTACCTGAACTCAGCGGTTAAAAAGGTGACCGGCCAGACGGCCTCGGTGATCATTCACGAAAAACTTTTACTCGAATCCAAGTCCTACCTGATCCATACTTCGCTGCAGGTTGCTGAAATTGCCTACCGCCTGGGCTTTGAAAACCTTTCCTACTTCAATCGTTTTTTTAAGAAGCATACCCAAACCACACCATCTGACTTCCGCAAATCCATTAAGACATAAGCAGTCGACTGCTCAAATCATTGGCGCCGAGAGCAATGCCTGAGTTAGGGAAAGTATTAATATACCTGTAAATAGTACTAACTGCAACCAACGACTGGCCGCTTACTTTGCAACAACATTTGAAACCAATCAACAGTTGTTGCAGTCATGAAAACAATCCTGATCATTTCAATTCTATTTCTCCTTATCAGCCTACTTGTTTCCGCCCAAAAACAAATATCTGGAAATACCCCGCAAGTACCGGATACTGTCAAAACGCAAGAACCGGATACTGATTCCGATATCAAAAAAATCCTGAATACAGAAGAATACAAAGATTACCAGGCATGGGTTGCATTGGGCATTGGAGGCCTGCCTCATACCCTTGAAGGCTACCGGACTGTGAAACGGATGGGTGCCATGATGAAAGATCCCGTCGATGTGAGCAGGATCAGTCTATACATTGGTAAAAATGGAGATTTAGCCACATTAAAAGAGTTATCAAAGCGCTCAGGAACAAAACCTTCTATTGCTCCCTTTGCGGTACCGCACCGCCAGACCGACCAGCACAACTCAGAACAGATACGAAAAACGCAGACAGGAGTTTTTGATGCAGCGGTGGCGGACTCTGATTCCCAATTGATTTATAAAAACTCTTACCTAGAAAAACACAGCCCCGGCATTTTCCTGGCTGATCCCGCCAAAGGCAACCAAACCGTTGTTGGTATTTCCCATGCAGAAATTGGCCATATCCATGCTTTCGATGGCTCTATGCACCTGATTTTGAGCCCAAGCGACACGAAGGAAGTAATCGAAAAAGGATGGGGCGAGCTGCACGGCCTGGCAGGCGCGGGTGACAAAGCCGCCAGGACCTATATGCTGATTTATTCGCCCCGGGACGAAAACGAGCTGGCAGTGACAAGAAAAATACTTGATGCCGCCATCCAATACAGCAGCTACCCAGCGCATCCATAATTAAAAACTAAAAACATTTCAATTAGAATTTATAGATCCTGTTTAAATCCAAATAACCAAAATCATGAAAAAGACAATCTCAGGATTCGTATTCTTTTTACTGCCCTTCATTGGCCTGTCGCAAACCTGGTCGCTGGATAAAGCCCATGCGAAAGCGGGTTTTACGGTAACCCACAACCTGATTTCGGAGGTGGATGGCTACTTCAAAAGATTTGATGCAAGCATCGCTTCTTCCAAACCAGATTTTTCGGATGCTGTCTTCGAAATGAGCGCAGAAACAGCTAGTATCAATACTGAAAACGAAATGCGGGACGGACATCTGAAAGGGGATAACTTCTTTGATGCTCCTAAATTCCCGGTTCTTTCCTTCAAAAGCACCTCGTTTAGCAAGGTGAGCGGAAATAAATATAAGATGACAGGTAACCTGACCATAAAAGGTATCACCAAGCCGGTTACCATGGATGTCACTTTACTGGGCCCGAACATTGATGAACGAAGCAAGAAGCAAATCCTGGGCATTAAAGCCACAACAACAATTGACCGACAGCATTTTAAGGTAGGAACTTCCCTTGCTGCTAAAACAGTGGCCGACGAAGTAGAGCTCCGTGCTACCGGAGAATTTAAACAAAACTAGATTAGCTGGCCGCACCTTCTAACCAATCGATCCAGACATGAAAAAGCTAGCATTTACATTTTATTGCCTGATGAGTTTATGCGCCACTAACATTGCTTTCGCCCAGGGACCACCGCGTGGTGGTACACCGGCCTTAATGGATTTGGCAAGTGCTAAATCTTTAACAGAAGCTACGATGGCAGCTGCCAAGGCTGCCAATGCCAATGTCGCCATCAGCATCGTGGACGCTAATGGCGACCTGGTATATTTTGAAAGAATGGACGGGGCAATCAGTATGGCTGTGACCAGTTCTCAGGGCAAGGCAAGGGCGGCGATCCTTTTTGGTATGCCGACAAAAGTAGCCGCCGATGCCGCCACCGCAGGAACTCCTTTACGTGCTAAAATTACACCATCCGGAGCTGGCAATTTTGCCATTGCAGTTCAACAGGGAGGACTTCCAATCATCAAGGACGGAAAAATCATTGGCGGTATCGGTGTAGGCGGGTCTTCCCCGGGCAATGACGAGTCTTTTGCGCAGAAGGCGCTAGATGGCCTCAAATAAATATTAGTGGATCATGTATTTCAAAGTTCTGTATTTCTAAAGAAATACGAAGAATTCGGTATCGGTATGAGCCCACAAAGTTGACTACGAGAACCTTTGCAGTTCCGCATTCCTTCAAACAGTTCTATGGTGTCAACCCTAAATCCTAGCAGCAGCAGCAATTGAACTTATCCTTAAGGATTTGAACTGAGAGCGCGGGTAGACGTTTCATTCACAAGCCAATCGAAAGTTGAAAGAATTCACAATAGGGAATCTGTTGGCAATACACTTTGTTGACCGGCCCGGGCAAATTCCGTTACGTACATATCGGTATCAACATAAATTTCTGTATATAAATGGGGGTACTGGAGTAGTTAAACTGGATCAGAGAGAATTCAGTTTTGAAAAGGGATCATTATATGTTTTTCGGGCTGTCAGCCTTGCCGAGATTATTTCGTCGTCTTCTCTCGCCGCTTTTCTAATCGTGTTTAATACAATCCCTTTCCCCGATCTTAGAGTTTTGAGTGACAGGACCAAACACCTTCAAATCGTTGAAGACGTGATTAAACTGATACCTGTAACATCTGAGATTATCGAACATAAGGTTGTCGATTTAAATGATCTGGAATCCTTAACGGCCCTGTTAAAAATGGTGCAAAAAGAAGCGGTAACCCCATTGGGGCATTCAGACGAGATTATTCTACACAGCACGCTGAACATTATCAAAATTGCCGTCAGAGTTGAAGCCAAAGCGATTCACACAAAGGGTTATGTTAATCCGTCATCTAACATTTCAGAAATAATGGATCAAATCGGTACATTACTGCAAAAAAACAGAAAAATCACCATCCCTCAAATTGCCACTTCACTAAATACAACTTCCTGCGCGCTCAACAGAGTATTCATCAAAGATGCACGAATTACACTTTCTGATTATCTGAGAGAAAACAGGAGCAAACGATAAACAGAAGTGAAATTGGAAGTCGGAGCTACTTGTCGAGCATTTTCTGAATTACTTTCATTGGATTACAAGATTGGCCAGACTGCGGTTCAAGGCCACGAATTCTTCGCGTGTGGGAGGGGTATCGCGCTGCATGAGCTGGGCTATAACCTGCCCGAGTACCAAGGGTCCTTTGCCCGGCACGGCAGCGGTAAGCGCTTGGGTTAGCTCAGGGGCGGTTAACTCGGTGCAAAACGCAGGGGTGCCACCCTGCTGCCGCCATGAGTCGGCCAACGTGCCCGCGTCCACAGCGTCAAAGCCAGTGTCGTTGATCAGGGCAGCCACGAGCTTCTTGGCGCGTTCATCGTCGCCAGCTACGGAAGTAGCTATACGTCCGGGGGTACCTGGGGGGGTGCCCATTTCGACTAGCGTTAAGGCAAACAAGGTGCTAAATGCTTTTATGATGGGACGGTCCAGCTGCTCGGCCACCCAAACGCCCTCAACTTGTCCGTTGTCCAGCGCAGCTATTCTCCCATCCCGCATCGGAGAGTAGTTGCTGGTATCGACGACCACCACATCTGCTGGCACCTGTCGAAAAAGGTCGGCTGGCAACGTCGGAATGGCGTGGAGTGGGATGCTGATAAAGACGACATCCACCTCTTGTACCAGCTGCTGCAGGGTGGCGGGGCTAGCGCCTAACTCCCGGGCTTTTTTGGCTAGCTCTTCGACCGAGCTGGTATTGTTAACTTTTACTTGATGCCCGGCAGCCACCAGCTTTTGAGCAAGGGAGGCTCCAATGGAGCCAGTCCCGATAATTCCAATTTTCATAAGAAATAAGCGTTTATCTAAGAAATTTACCCAGCTGTCTGGCGCGGTTGCCTGCCACCATTTCCTCTCGGGTGGGCATAGATGTGCGCTGTGCCAGCTCACCAATGATCTCATCGCGTATTTGCGGGGCCTTTCCTGGGACGGCACCATCGAGGGCGGCCGTTAATTCAGCAGCGGTTAATTCTGTGCAGTAAGCCGGCGTGCCTGGTTGCTGTCGCCAGGAGTCGGCCAGGCTTCCTGCATCCACCACATCAAATCCCAGCTCATTAGCAAGGCCAGCGATTACCTGTTTGGCGCGCTCATCATCACCTGCAATCGAAAGAGCAATTCGGCCAGGTGTACCCTCGGGCTTTCCGCCGGCGGCAATTGTTTCGGAGAGGAGGTTATTAAATGCCTTCGTAATAGGACGTCCCAGCTGCTGAGCAACCCACACACTCTCAACTTGTCCCTGCTCCAAGGCATCGATTTTTTCATCCCGGAAAGGATAGTAATTGCCCGTATCCGCTACGATCACGTGGTCGGGGAGTGAGCGAAACAGGTCCTGGGGAAATTTGGGAATTGCGCCGAAAGGCACACTGATAAAAACGATATCTACATCCTTCACAACATCTTCAAGTGTGGCGGGACTTGCGCCAAGAGACTGCGCCTTTTCTGTCAGCTCTGCAAACGGGCGGGTATTGGTCACTTTGACATTATGGCCGGCAGCTGCCAGGTTCCTGGCAAGTGGGGAGCCGACTGCGCCGGTTCCAATGATTCCGATATTCATAATTATGTGGTTTGTACTAAAGATTTTATTTGTTTGTAAGCCGTAGGATTGCCCGGCATCGCGGAAAGGGAAACGGGTTAATTAAGTAGACTGTCCCGGAATTTATTGGGGGCAGCTCCTACTTCTTTTTTAAATAGCCTCGAAAAGTAAGTGGTATTTTCAAAGCCGAGTAATTGAGAGATCTCGGAAATATTCCGTTCGCCTTCTCTCAAAAGGTTCTTTGCTTCCCCGATCAAAAAAAGGTGAATCAGCTCCAGCGCTGTCTTTCCGGTTTCCTGCTTTAACAGATCGGTTAAATACCTGGCAGAAATGTTCAGTTCATCTGCCATGCCAGAAACGGTGGGAAGACCCATGTTTTTAGTCTTTCTTTCTTCGAAGTGAGCCACCAGCAATGCATTAAACCGAGTGACGGTTGAGCCGGTTAGCTGTGTCCGGTTGATGAACTGTCTTTTGTAAAAACGCTGTGCATATTTAAGCAGGGAATCCAGAAGACTTATAATAATAGCCTTGCTAAGCTCATCTGTATTGTTGTAATGCTCTTTTTCTATACTGTAATATAAATTCCAGATGATGTCTTCTTCCGAAGGGGAAAGATGCAATGCCTCATTGACCTCATAATCGAAGTACCCGTATTTTTTAATCTCGCTATAAAGAGCGGTTCCAGGTAAAAAATCTTCGTGAATGACGATCAGAAAGCCCTTTTCCTGCAATTCCACATGCTTAAATGTCACTTTCTGCTGTGGCTTTACAAACGACATGGCTCCCCGGTCATGGTCATACTTTGTTCTTCCATAAAGCATGCTGCCCGACTTCAACTTTTTGAAACCGATGATGTAAAATGCGGAAGTAAATTCAACTTCGTACGTTCCATCACATGAGCCGTATTCGCCATACATGACGCTAAAAAGTGGATGCTCTGGGGGCTTTACACCTAGCGCTTCATGCAGGTCGCTTATTTTATTGAAATGTTTCATTGGTTTGCAATGATTAAACGGAACCCGGCAAACCCGGATTCCACTAATTTTAAACTTTCATCAACCGTGTGCTGCCACAGAAACTTCCTCCCATGATTCCCATGTTTTCAGGCGCTGCTCATAGGTTTGTTTCACCCAGGGCAAAGCAATCTTGCCTAATATCAATCTTGATGGTGGATTTTCAGCATCCACCAACGCAAAAAGCGCATTAACCGTTGCTGCTGGATTGCCGGAATCTCCCGCCTCAGCATACTCCCAAAAAACCTTTTTCATACCATCATAAGCCGGGATCGGTTCACTTACAGCCAGCGAATCCGAACCATTAAAGTCGGTGTCGTAAGGACCTGGTTGCAGGAGCGTGACCTTGATTCCAAAATCAGCTACTTCGGCAGCTAATGTTTCTGTGAGACCTTCAATTGCAAACTTAGTTGCACTGTAAAGTCCCATGAACGTAACTGTATTCAACCCCAACGCACTTGAAAGTTGGATGATATGCCCCGAATTTTGCTCACGCATCACGGGCAACACCGCCTGAATAGTCCATAATGAACCCAGAACATTGGTTTCAAACTGCGACCTGACTTCCTGCTCGCTTACTTCTTCAACGGCTCCAATTTGTCCGTAACCTGCATTATTGATCAACACGTCTATCTGACCAAAATGTGCTTTTGCAGTTTCGATCGCTTGAAAACTTGCTGGTTTATCCGTCACATCCAGTTTTACCACCAACAGATTCGACGGGAATGCTTTTGAAAGTTCGGTCAATGTCTCAGGCTTTCGCACAGCTGCAACCACATTGTCGCCACGCTCTAAGAATGCTTCTGTCCAAATCCTACCGAACCCGCGGGAGGCGCCTGTTATAAAAATTGTTTTTGCCATTGTTTTATCTTTAATATTAATAATGACAAAGTTCCGCCGATCGAGGGTAGGAAGTATGATACAAAAGTCGGCAATAGTGAAACGTTTTTACGAAATCCTCGCATCAATGCCATACTGTTCCGGTGCGCCCAAATGCTTGCGTAGGGTTTTCCCTTCGTAATCCTGGTGAAACAATCCCCTCTCTTGCAGGATAGGTACTACTTCATCTACAAAAGCGTCAATCCCGTCTGCATGCACGTCCGGCGATATCCAGAAGCCATCGGCCGCACCTGCTTCAAACCATGCGTGCATATGATCTGCCGCTTCAATGCCTGGACCGACAATTACAGGATGATAATCGATCACACCGTGGGCCAATATGTCTTTAAGACTCCATCCTTCTTTTGCAATCTTCAACGCATGTGGCGATCGCGGGTCATATCGGGAAGGTCGGCCATCAGCCAGCAGCTCTTTTGAAAGTGGCTGGTCGAGCTTGGCTGCGTCAAGCGGTATGCCGAGCATTTGTTGCAGATAACTTATCCGTTGACGGAACGTATGCTGGGTTAGCTGAATCCGGCGGTCGAGTGCCGTGCGTCTGTCTTCGGCAATGGTAGTCATCAGGCCGGGAATGTATTTAATCTCGTCAGGATCACGCCCATAGCGTTTTGCTGCTTCACGAAATGCATTCCGCTGTGCGCGTGCATCTCCAATAGTAAAAGCCGCGCCAATAACTGCATTGGCAAAACGTCCTGCCAATTCATGTGCATTGGGACTGCCTCCGGCGTGAAAAATAATGGGCTGGCCTTGCTCGGATGGCGGAATGTAAAGAGGTCCGCGCGAGCCGACGTATTTGCCCTGTAAGTTTACAGGAAGGATCTTGTCTTTCTTAGCAAACTGACCGGTCTGCTGGTTATGCACCCAGGCATCCTTTCCCCAGCTGCACCAAAGTGCTTGAATTAACTGGATAGCCTCGTGGGCACGGCCATAACGGTCTTCACTAGACGGAATCTTACTGCCATAGTTAGCTGCAACATCATCGCCGCTTGATGTAATCGCTCAAAAACGCCTCGGAATATCGCCTACTACCCTGGATCAAGATCTTGAAAAGAACAAAGCCGACATTACTACACCTGGCCAATGAGAAAAAAAGTTAGGAAAAGTTGAGTTTGTTCAGGAAAAGGTTTCCGGGAAAGTTTCTTGGCGTAACCGTAAAATCGGTCCGATTCTTGATGAGCTTAAAAAAGGGGATGTGATTTTGCTTAGTGAATTTTCCAGACTTGGAAGGTCTATGCTAGAAGTCATGGAGATAATTTCGATAGCCATGCAGAAAGGAATCCGGATTTACACTGTGAAAGGAGCCTGGCAACTTGACGACTCCATCCAGAGTAAAGTGATGGCAATGGTTTTTGCGATGGCATTAGAAATTGAAAGGGACTTGATCAGCAAGCGCACAAAGGAGTCATTAGCCGCAAAGAAGCTTTCTGGGATAAAACTAGGCAGGCCGACTGGCCCAGGCAAAAGTAAACTTGATCAATTCAGACCAGAGATCGAAGCATTGCTCCTCAGTGGTTCGAGTCAAAAGTACATTTCAGACCGCTACGAAGTAACAGAAGCAACTTTATCCAACTGGATTAAAAAGAATAATGTAAAAAGATACCGGAAAATAGCATAGCTTAAAAGCTAGGGCAAACCCCCTATTGCAACAAAAATTAAACAATCGGTAGAAAAAGTCATTACTCCGAAGAATATCTGTTGAAAAAGTCCTTTTATTGAGAAAATATTTATGAGCTAGCTATATGAAGCCAAATCCGTAAGGTATAGAGAATAGGCAAAGAAAAATGATCCCTGGCACCTGCGTGAATTTTTAGTTACTTCTTAAACTTCTAACCGGATCCATCAAAGCCGCTTTAATACTTTGCCACGACACTGTTAAGATTGACACCACAATTGTAAGTAATCCGGACAGAGCGAAGACCCACCATTTAATTTCGATCTTATACGCAAAACCCTGAAGCCAGCGGTGCATGCCAAACCATGCAAGCGGGGAAGCAATCAAAATAGCCAGCAAAATTAAGATTAGAAACTCTTTCGAGAGCATTCCTGCGATTTCTGCAACTGAGGCCCCCAGCACCTTTCGTACACCAATTTCCCTTGTCCGTTGCGCAGCTGAAAAAGTCGAAAGGCCAAACAGCCCAAGGCAGGCGATTATAATGGCAATGACTGTAAAATAGGAAATGATATCAGCAATACGCTGGTCTTTTTCATATCGCCGTTGAAAATCCTGATCAAGAAACGAATAAGTAAACGGGGTGTCAGAGCCTATTTTTAGCCACAACTTTTCAACGTCCGAAACCAACTTACTATAATCTCCTTTGCGTACATCTGCGATGAGGTATTGATGCTTTCCTGTAATGGATGTAGAGAGCGCATAAGGTCGGATAGCGGTGTGCAGGCTTTCAAAATTGAAATCTTTTACTACACCGACTATCTGAGTTTCGCGGCGGGCATTGCCAAACTCATAATACAATCGCTTACCAATGGCTGTTGTAGCATCAAACCCCAATTTTTTCACGGCCGCTTCATTCAGAATTATACTACTCGAATCAGCACCAAATTCCTTTGAAAACGGCCTACCAGCTACCATGGTGAATCCCAGGGTCTCAATATATTCTGTTTCCACCGTGGCAAAGTGAATGTCAACTGCCTGCTGTACAGTTTGATTTTCCTTATAGAAAAGCAAATCTTCCATGGTTTCAACACCTGGATGAACCGAGCCACTGGTGACCGATAGAACACGTGGATTTCTAAGAAGCTCGTTCCTTAAGACTGAATAATTGGCCGAAGTCTTCGTGCTCTTCAAAGGAATGATCAATTTTTGACCTTTATCAAATCCAAGATTCTGGTTTTGAATAAAGGATAGTTGCTGCCAGGCAACAACTGCCCCCAGGATCAGGATAATTGAAATCGTGAACTGAAAAACAACCAGCCCCTTGCGTAATGCGATCGCGGCCAAACTACTCATTACTTTTCCTTTCAATACGGTTACCGGCCTAAAAGAAGACAAATAAAATGCGGGATAAAGGCCTGCAAAAAGACCAGTTAGTAAAGTCACACCTGCCATCCAGAGCAATAGAAATGGGTCATTCAAAAGTTGAAGTTGCTTGCCTATCAAATGATTTAAAGCAGGGAGTAAAGAAACGGTTATCCCTAGCGCCACCAGTAATGCCAGGACAGACATAATCATTGATTCCCCTAAAAACTGAAATACAAGTGACTCCCGATAAGCCCCCATTACCTTACGGATACCAACTTCCCTGGCGCGTTTTTCTGACCTGGCGGTGCTCAGGTTCATGAAATTGATGCAGGCAATCAATAGAATAAAGATACCAATAGAGCCAAAAATATACAGATAAGTGATGCTGCCATTTGGCGAGAGTTCGTTGCCAATGTTGGATTTAAGATAAATGTCAGGCACGGGTTGAAGAAACAGGCTTTTCGAAATCCCCATTGCTTTCAAATCGTTGCCTCCCCGACGAGCAAGGAATTCTGGCAACTTTGCCTCCAAGCTTTTTGCATTTGCACCAGGCAAGAGTTTTATATACGTGTGAAAAATATTATTGGCCGCCCAGTTCCGCTGCTCGGTAATCCACCCACCAATATCCGAATTCTGCATGGAAAGCAGCAAATGCGCGTTTATATGCGACTTATTGTTATCCCTAAAAACTCCGGTTATGCTATAGTCGAAAGTGCCAAATGCCAAGCCTATTTTGACAACTTTGCCGACTGGATTTTCATTGCCAAATATTTTGTCAGCAACCTTCTCAGAGAGCACTACTGTATTGGGGCGGTTGAGTGCCGCATTGGCCAATCCGAATTTAAAATCATAGTTGAATACATCAAATATGGTTGAATCGGCATAGTAGGCGTTCTGCTCAAAAAATTCTTTTTTGCTACTGCCTTCGCCATATTTTAGGAGTACCTCTTCAAAGCCAGAGAACTTCAAGATGCGTGTCGAAACCTCTATTTCTGGAAAATCCTGTTTCAAGCTGGAAGCTACTGGTCCGGCCAACGATGACCATCTTTCCGATTGGGTAGCCAAAGAAACCCTGAACAGCCGGTCGGAATCTGCATGGTGCTTATCTACTTGCCACTCGTCTGCAATGTACAGGATAATCATCAGGCATGTCGCCAGTCCAAGTGCCAGACCAAAGATATTGATGGCCGAATATACTTTGCTGTTTCGAACGTTCCTAAAAGCAATTTTGAAATAGTTAAAGAGCATATTAAAGCTAAAATAAGAATGTGGCGAAAATCCAGAAGAGCGCTTTCTAATAAATTGCGGCTTAATAAAACCCAGGACTTCCAGGCCGTATTGCCATCGTGCCTTAGTCAAACCGTTAAGCCTGACCTGATAGTGGAATTCTTCGAGCAAGTCGCCTTGAATAGTTTCAAGCATATGCTGGGCGCAGAACTGACTCAGCAACCATTCAGCCCACCGCGGCGGTTTAGGCTCATTTTTTTCCAACGGGGCCATTATGCTACAGAAAGTTTAGGTGGATTCAACAACCTGCCCCATAAGCTTTCTCTTACTTGCCGGATTTCTTCCAAAGCGCGCTGACCTTGGACAGTTACACTGAATAGCTTTTTCCGCCGGCCTCCACGTTCAGCGGTGGGCTGACCCATTGTCGATTTGACCATTCCTTTTTCTTCCAACCGCATCAAAGCAGCGTGAACCTGGTTCAAACGCAGTTCTCGTCCGGTTTGCGCAATAATTTCGTGCATTAATGCAACGCCATACGCATCACCATCTATCACTGCTACTGTCAGAAGCATGATCTCCTCAAACTCTCCCAGATAGGTCCGTTTCATATATTCATTAATTCTACTTTTGCTGATCAAATACCCTGCCAAAGAAGCGATTTTCTAAATAGTTTCTCAAAATCAGGTGATTATAATTTTATAGTAGGTATGCTTTGTCCGGAAATGAACATTGAATGTCCGGTTATTGAAACCGTATATTTGAAGTTGGCGAAAGCGTTCAGTAATCGGTTAGCCTTTCGTGAGCTTAAAACATGAGACTAAAAGGAAGGATGGAGCTCCGTCCGCCTGTATGTCATATCAGCAAAAATCCCCGATACTCGGAGCCTTCTGCCAAGTTAAAGATGGCAAGAAAATTACAAAGAAACACTGCAAAATATTGTTCAAATTCACAGTGATCACTTCAAGTAAGGTCGTCAGAGTACAGAAAAACGACCGTTTCCGCGTACACCTGACAAACAACATAATCGAGAAAAATATATATTTAGTGCATAAGCAAGCTGGTCCTCACAGGACTTTGAAGATTAGCCATTTTCAGACGTTATTAGTTTGTGCCTTCGGTCTAATGAAGAGCATCTCGCATTCTCGAAACCTGATGTTTTTTGGAAGTGATCAAAATACCAAATATTAACTTGGCTCTCAAGACACATTCTGAAAATAAATATTTCCAGATACAACCAGTAAACAACATCTATGAGTATTTGCACGGCTTTAGTGTGGAATACGCTGATGATAAGTAAATTTGTAAAGTGGAAAATTCGCTTATCTGTCATCTTCAGACGATCACGTCGCTCTCCTCAATTCAGAAGGAGTTGATAACGGCTGCGTTCCACCCCTTAAAAGTAAAGGAAGATGCCTATCTTTTCACCGGCGGGACCGTGTGTCATCACCTGTATTTTATTACCAAAGGGGTCCTGAAATTTGTATCCTCTGACGATCAGGGTAAGGATGCCACCCATTTTTTTCTTCAGGAAAATCACTTTTGTACCATCCTGGATAGTTTTCTCAATCAGAAAGTGACTTATGACCGGATTCAGGCAGCGTCTGAAGCCGAAGTACTCACTGTCAATTTTCAGGCATTGCAGAAGATCTACCAGCAATTTCCGGAATTTAAATCTTTGCTTGATGACATCTTTCAGCGGCAGCTTCTGGAGAAGGTAAACTTGCGTAATGCCTACTTGAACAGAGATGCGCTTAACCGTTACCTGTTGTTTATTGAAAGGCAGCCGGGCATCGCCTTACGCGTCAAACTGCAAGATATCGCATCCTACCTGGGAATTGCACCACAGTCCCTGAGCCGGTTGCGTAAGCAAATTTCTTAACGATGTTTCTTTTTAACATATGTGAAGTGTAGCCTGGTTGCACATTCCGAATTTTGCAGCTGTTAAAATTTCACATATGGAAAATCAAAAAAACAGTTTATTAGCAGGAAAACGGGTAGTTATCCTAGGTGGAAGTTCCGGTATCGGGTTGGCCACAGCACAGGCCGCCGCAGCTGAAGGCGCCCAGGTGATCATTGTATCAGGCAATCCCCGGCGGATTGAGCAGGCCTTGCAAACACTGCCCGCGACCGCGCAAGGGCACGCCGCAGACCTTAGTCACGAAGAAAATATCAAAAACGCGTTTCAAGCCATCGGCCGTTTTGACCATCTAGTGTATACGGCAGGTGAAAACTTGACGTTAAACACCATTGATGGAACAGAGCTGCAGGATGCGCAGCAGTTTTTCATCCTGCGTTTTTGGGGCGCATTTGCAGCAGTTAAATATGGCGCTCAGCGCATTGACGCAGGGGGCTCGATCACACTCACCAGCGGAACTGCAAACGCCCGTCCGGGAAAGGGCTGGAGCGTTGCCAGCAGCATCTGCGGGGCTGTTGAAGGATTTGTTAGAGCGATGGCCGTGGAACTGGCGCCCGTACGAGTTAACAGCGTGGTGCCTGGCGTAGTAAAGACTAACCTTTGGGGTGCAATGAGCGAGCAGGACCGGGAAGGACTTTACAACCTGATGAGTGAGAGTTACCTTGTCAAACGTGTCGGCGAGGCTAACGACATTGCCCAGGCACACCTGTATTTGATGAAACAACAATTTGGCACCGGACAAAATCTGGTGATTGATGGTGGGGGCTTATTGGTTTAAAGCCATCTGAATGAAGAGAGCTGTATGGAGTGTTATACAGCTCTTTTTATGCCGATCTTTTTTTAAAAGCAATGTACACTTCAGGTTCCAAACTTAATCTCTTCTCTAAGTAGTGGATCGGCTCGAAATCTCCGTGGATATGTCCAAGCACCTGCCCTACTCGCTTCAACACCCCTGTAAAAAACGCCTTCTAAACACAGATGTGGTGACACCAACAAAGCTATTGATCTGAGAAACCCAAACTTACACGTCTTTTCAATGGTAGTTAGACCAGGCCACCATTTCACATCATTGGTTCATTCGTCAACCGATTTGCAGACGAATCTCAATAAGTGTCAAAAATATCGACCGATTGATTTGACACCAGAATCTTATAGATAAAATTTATTGCCGCTCTCTCACTACAAAAATTGATACATTCAATGCGGGTTGCACTTTGACATTTCCTTTCTAAGAAAATTTTTAATTGACATTTTCCAGACTGATTTCCGAAACAAAGAAATCCTCGAACCTGTGTATGTCGGCTGGGATCGTCTCCATTTCCGTTAAGCTGTCTAATTCAACCCTGAATTGCCAAGATGGGAGCAGCTACGGCGATACGCCAACCATAAGTCGGACTATTAAAAATGACTCTATTCTCATTACTTGTCACAGGGCAAGTGTGGTCGGTTTTATTCGCCATTTCTTTGCATAGTACTAAACAATACTGCTATGCAAAACCAAGTTAACACCGAAGAAATGAATAAAGGCTCATTGCCTTTGACAGAAATTAACACCATAGTAGTAGTCCACGGGGCGTGGTCGTCTGCCAACGACTGGCATATTACTGCCGCCGAGCTCGTCTTGACCGGAAACAGGGTAATCACAGTGAACCTGCCGGGTCACGGTAGCGATGAAACATCTGTTTCGGACATCAGCCTACAACTATATATATACGAGGTCTTAAAAGCAATCGGTGATGAAAAGGACATCACATTGGTCGGTCACAGTTTCGGCGGCATAGTTGTCAAAGCAGTCGCTGATTTAATCGCACCTCAAATCAAAAAAATCATTTACCTCGCAGCCTATGTGCCACAGGACGGCGATAGCTTGTTATCCATTGCCCAAACTGATTCTGAAAGCCTGATTGGCAAAAACCTGATCGTAGATGAACAGGCTGGAGTTGTGGGAATTGTAAAAGAGGCAGTCGCCGAGATCTTCATGGCTGATGCTCCAGAATCGGCTGGTGCCACGGATCGGCGGGATACACGTTTTTTTGGAAATCTTTGTTTCATTTTACATCCGATGAACGTTATCTGGAACTGGCAAAAAGAACGGCCAGCCACTTTTTGAATGCGGCTCTGGCTGGTATAAATGGCAGCTTATGTTGTGGCAGATCAGGAGAGTGCTATGCACTTTTAAGTGTTTACAATGCCACGAAAGATGATTTTTACCTGACTGAGGCGAAACGGATGGCTAACCAAATGCTGCCGCTATTCAGGGCAAATGAGAAACCATAGTCTGTATAAGGAAACATCGGCGCAGCGGTTCTGTTCGAAGAACTTAACCGTCCGGAGTTTACCCGGATGCCGCTTTTTGAATAAAAAGAGTAGTAGTGCTGGTATTTTAGTGAATGAGATCAAGAGTTTTTCATATCCGGTCGGGGTTACAGCCGGGCTCAGGCACCATTTGTGTTCAAACAGCGCAGCCAGCTTCCTCAAATCTTCTAACAAAAGGAGACAACAAGAATAGGAAGCTCGTATCATCAGTATCGATTTTAAGTTGTGTGTCCTGGGCGTCAACTTTATTATACGCCCTTTTCACAGGGGAATCAGTTTAATAGTATAGTGGGTTTTGCCTGACAAATTCCTTCTTTTTTGTGACGAAGGTGTAAGTGTAGCGTTTTGTCAGTTCGTGCGCATACACGACCGCTTAGAAGTGGACGCACGGATTCAAGGAGAATTGCAGCTTAAGGACTTTTACTTAGCAAAAATACTCCTGTACACGACAGATGGCTGGATTTTAGCAGAATACTCATGTGTTGCTAACTCAACTTTTGTTTTCATTTCAAGCATCGCATTATAAAACGCCCGAGAACTGGTTCCCAGGCGTTTTGTGAAGGGCCAATTCTAAGCCAGGCAAAGCACCCTATTGGTTTTTTACAAATTTAAAGATTGAAATGCGCCCATTAAATCCTGTTGCTTTAAATATGAACATACCGGCTGGGAGTGCTTTCACATCAATGCCCGGTTGAGAATACCGCCCCGCATAATGCCTGGTGCCCGCAACTGAATAGATTTGCACAAACTCAATGCTCCCTGCCCCCATAGCGTCTAAAAAAATCCTATCCGTCACAGGGTTGGGATAGATCCTGATTTGCTCTTTAGGATTTGTGAAATTCACATGCTCAATCTTGCTGAATGCAAAAGAGCCGTCGGTGTCCACCATGCGCAGGCGGTAAAAGTTTTCCGGCTGCCCGGGAAAAGCGTCGGAGAAGCGGTAGCGCTGAGTTTCAGAATTATCATTACGGGTAGCGACGGTGCCAATATTCTCCCATACGTTACCTTCCCTACTGCGCTGAATCTCAAAGTGGCTGCTATTGACTTCGCTGGAAGTGCTCCAAACCAGATCAACGGCAGATTCATTTTTTGCAGCCTTAAAATTGATCAGGGTAACGGGCATCGGGTCGTTTATCGCTTTGATCGTAAATTTGCCATCTGCATAGGTTGTTTCCCAAATTAAGGGCGCTATATCGGGAAGGTTTAGCGTTGTGAAATTGCCGGTAATAATGACCGCATTTACGAGCAAAAAAGCATCATCGAGCGCAGGCGCGAAACCATTAATAAATGAAACCGACAAAATTCCTCCTGCTGTAAATGTTCCGGACTGGATCTGGTCATACCCCGTAATCGCGGTTGTACCGCCTATTTCCATCAGCAATGTCCCGGAGTTAGTCAGCCCGCTTGCAAACGTAAGCTTCCCGGGCGATTCTCCCGGAGCGAGGGTACCTACATTTGTAAAGGAATTATGTAAGAATGTGGCATTCCCCTGGATCACGCCGTTATTGGTGAAGCTGCCGCTCACCGAGTGTGTGCCGTCGCCTGAATGCATCAAGCCATCTACGGTCAGGTTGTTGATTTGCAGATCCGTTGTGTTTGGAACCTGCATGGTCTTCCCTGTGGCAATGACTGTAGTTGCCGCGTTGGTGCCCGGCGAAGACGTAGCCGTAATCCAGAAGCTGTTGTTTTGAGAAGATTGCCAGTCGCCAGGCGTGGTCCAGGTGCCATTCGAGGCGGCGCTCCTGTAATAGTCGCCGGCATTCGACACTTTGTAGATCGTATAGGCACTTGCTGCGGTGAACGCTGCATTCACGTTCGGCACGGTACCGGTCAGTGCTGAGAAGTTCAATTTAACGGTCCCATTTCCGCTTCCGGTGTTCACAGTAACTAAATAGGTTGTGCCGGATCCCGAAACATTGGAAACCGATGCGCCAGACAAGCCGCTGGTCGTCAGGGTGAAATCGGTAGCGTTAACATTGGTAACGCTCTGGGCGAACACGACCTGGTACGTAACGGAACTCGCGTTGGTCGGGGTGGCATCCTGAGGCGTAATGGACGACACGCTCGTTTTCGTATAAAAATCCACTTCGCTGCCGTAGGAAGTACCTTTCGAGTTAGTGCCGTAGGCCCGGGTATAAATATGCGTGCCTTCCGGCAGCCCTGTCACTGTGGCGCTGAAAGTGCCCGTCCCAGAACCGATCGCAACCTTATTGGACAACTCAGTAGTAGGCGCTGTTGATGTGCTCCACACAATGCCGCGCTCAGTTACGTTAACGCCGCCATCGACCGTCACGTCACCGCCCAACTTCGCCGTTGTCATCGTAATCTCACTCACCGACGCGGTAGTCACAGTAGGCGCCACCGGTGCTGCGCCGGTAGTAAACCTTAGCAAAGAGTTATTACTCACCCCTTCGAAAATACGACCGTCCGAATCCACAAATGCGGCTTCGTCGATTGTCACATAGTAAACTGTCGCTCCGTCGAAATCAGTTGCCGGATTGATGGTAATGGTATTCGTACCACCGCCGGTCACCTGTGCACTGTTGGCGGCAATGTTGGCAAAAATGGAATTGTTATCGTTGCGACGGACCTGTATGTTCTTGCCCGCTGCGCCTGTTACTGCTCTGCTAAATGTAAGCGAAATGTTACCACTTACGGAAAAGCCCGTCGCCAGGTGGGCCGGGCTGGTAGCCGTTATCTTGGGAGGCGCGTCGTTCTGCCGGAAGAAATAATTTTGATTCGCAGCAGTGTAGTTGGTGGTGAACACGTCCACATCTCCATCGTTATCCCAGTCGGCTACGAAGGATCTTAGTGCGTTGTTATAAAAGGCCCCCGCGTTCGGTAGTGTATTGAAAGGGTTCCCACCACCAGTAACCTGGGTAAAAACGCCGCTGCCGTTGTTCCGCCAGAAAACCAGCGTGGTAGAGCCATCGGAGGTATGAAGGTCGATGTCCCCGTCTGAGTCGAAGTCACCGAAAATTATCTGGTTGTCACTAGCGATCGTCATACCGGTGAATGGGTTTGACGCGCCAGTTTGTATTGAATATACGCCGCCGTCGTTGCGGAAGTAATCCCTTACCGAAGTGTTGCCGACGTGGCTCATAAAGATATCTACATCCCCGTCATTGTCGAAGTCTTGCACGTAGGCATATTGCGCACTGGAAAAAGCCGCCTTTCCGGGCAGGTTATTGAAAGGGTTTTGGGCACCAGTCACCTTGCTGAACACGCCACTGCCGTTATTGCGCCAGAATTCATTGTCGAGTTGGCTTCCCGGGTAGCTATGCAGATCGACGTCGCCGTCCGAATCGAAATCGCCGATGATCATCTGATTATTTCCGCTCACGTTGATTCCGTTGAACGGGCTTGCCGCGCCGCTCTGCAACACGTATTTTCCAAGGTCGTTGCGGTAGTAAAAGTTTTTTTCGTTGGTAGCGCTATTGCGCATCGGGACATAGATATCGTCGTCTCCGTCATTGTCCCAGTCAGCCACGAATGCATTCAAAGCAGAATAAAATACTGCGTTTTCAACGACATTCTGAAAAGGGCTCGCCGCACCGGTTACTTTCGCAAACGATCCGCTTCCATTGTTTTGCCAAAAATCATTAACGGGAGAAGAGCCGTCGTATGAATGGATATCGATATCGCCGTCGGCATCAAAATCCCCGTAGATCAGCTGGTTACCCTGCGAGATCGTCATCCCGGTGAATGGGCTGGACGCGCCGGTCAGCTGCGTAAAAGTTGGTACAAGCAGGCCCTCGAAATTCAGGAGCTTCAATATGTGCTGTTTAACTATCTTGCCGGCAACATACTCCAGATCCCAGTCACCGCCTCGGCTTTTGGAGCCGGTCTGATCATTGGAAGCGGCTACGGGCACATCGAGCATGCTGTGCAGGCGCTGTACAAAACTTTCTCCATCGCGGCTGGCCGTAAGCTGGCAGCTGTAAATCAGCAGGCTGGATTTGCCGGCTTCAAGCACATTCCCCAGGCTTTTCCAGAAGTTGTCGTTTTCGCGAATATTGGCACCATTGAGCTGTGTCTGCCCGAGCACAAAATTTCCATCCGTGCCGTGTGTCATGATGTGTACCCGCTCCACTTTCCCGTGCGCGGCCAGTTGTTTTGCAAGCTTTCGAAAACCGTCCAGGCTATTTGGAACATAAATCACTCGTGCTTCAGGAGAGAGGCCTGCTGCCAGTTTGCGGCAGTCTTTTAAGGATTCATCGATGATAACCAAATCAGCGGTGCGTTCACTTCGCTTTTTTTGATATGCAAGCCCTAAAAAGGCGAATAAGGAAAGTAGGCAAACGCAGAAAGTAAAGGTTCTTTTGAGCATATAAGGGAGTAGGGAGAGTTGATTAAAGGTAAAACTGAGATTGTTACCTTTCATACCCTATTTCAAATCGAATTTATCCAATATTACATAATCCGCGCTGAGACTGTAAAATGAACACTGTCTAAAAGTTTTAACTCAGGACATGAAAAAACAGCTTTCGAACAGCTGCGCGGCAAAGCGCTCGAACTAGATATCTGTAATAACTTGAACTCCGCTTAGAGGCATATTGAATGCCCGCTGGCAGGCGGCAGAGACTCAGAGGGGACAAAATAGAGGAACTTGAAAACAATTTAAGAAACGAAGGGCGATGGTTGCCAAGAATTCCGGCGACTGTTAATCAGACACGGCAGACACTCCTACGAAAGAACGATCACGAGATTGACATAAAAGTTAGACTCATCACCGTTTTCGAGTATGAAAAAGTGATTTGGATCTGGAACTGAATCCGGACCTCAAGTGGCGCAGACGAGGCCGACGTATAATCGCAAGGTTACCGAGTAGCAATTGATAAACAGTTACTTATAATTGTAACTTCTACCAACTTACCACTTAGCCCTATGAAAAACTACTCAGTGCTTAAGGTTGCTGCGTTCGTGGCAATTCTGCTGACTGCAATGGCATTTTCCTGCCAAGATCACCATGTCCCCGATCCTGATCCCGTTTCAAATTGCAACCTCGTCGATGGTACCCCCAGAGCACTTCCATGCGAATTTGAGATTTCCAAAATAGAATTTTTTGAAAAACAAACCGACCGGGTCATTGAAACGATCACTCCCCAGCGACTGCAGGGAAACCTAAGCATGTCCGAAGCCAGTGATATTCAACCGCTTTCAGGGCATGCGACTTTCGCCCTCACTTATCGAACCAAAATGTACGTCAAACGGATTGTAAACAGCCCATCGGCTGGCTGGAACAAGTACAAGGTAATGCCACTGCAGCCTTTTAACAGTCCGAGCCGTCCTGACAACATTTTCTTTCCCAGCGTACTTGTTAATGATGTCAACAGCTATCAGGAAATCCCTTCGTGGCCGATAGGCGATACAAAAATATTCGAAACATATATTCTGTTTTTAATGTCAAGACACATTACTCAGACTAGCATCATATGGGACAACGCAATTCTCTACGGATTTGTACTAAATTATAACACATGGGAAGTACTGACTGCTGCGCCGCATAGTTACAGCGCACTGCGAGACATTTCAGAGGCAAAATTGACATACCGGGTACAAATGGGGCCATAGCCGCACTCACTTCAGTCCCTTATTTTTTTCTTAAAAAGGCAGCTTTATCCATGGAACACTTCATAACGATGAATGGTCTCAACATCATAGCTGAACCCAGGCATTATTTGTTTTCAAACAGCGCAGCCAATTTTCTCAAATCTTCTAACAAAAGGTTCGACTTCTGTCCCGTAGGGTGCACATAGTAACTTACTAAAAATCAACAAGACCCTGCAAATCAATAATTTGCAGGGTCTTGTTTTTTAGAAAAAACACCAAAATGTTCAGAAATGCCCAATATTCTGGTGCGTCATTCGGTGAGTCATTTGTACTGCCAGTTTTTTTCGTTTCACCAGCGAAGCCAAATAAAGCTTCAAATTCGGCTCTATGCGGCAGATCTACGAAATCGCCAGCCTAATGGCCCTTTCTACCGGACTGTGGCCGTTGATATACAAATCGTGCCGCAATAACAGAGGCGGTTGTGCCATAAACTTTGGATTCTGGCCCTGATGTGGCTGCGCTGCATGCGCCAGGAATGGATGACACAGATACACCGTCCCGGCCTGGCCTGTAGCCAAAACCTCTTCACGGGCTGGAAGTTTTTCCAGCTCACCGGCCACTTCCATGAAGCTTAGACCTTCCTCGCCTTTTGGAAGTAACAAACGCGTAATATCCAGGTGAGAGCCGACCCGGATTCGGGTTGGCGCATCGAGCTCTCCAACATCCGAGTACAGAAATAGCATAAGCAATCCACGCCCCTTAGAATTCACATTAATGCGCCATTCAAAGAAATTCCCAGGATCGCTGCCGGGAAAGCTAGCATCCACATGCCAGCCAGTGTCACCCGGATCTTCATGAGAAGGAAAGCGTACCGGAAAAGTACCCATCGCGTAGCATGGGAGCCAATTATTTGCTCCAACAAGCTGATCATAAGCACAATGCAACACCTTCGTGTTCGCGGATTCAACAAATGGCGCCTGGGAATACATGCCCAGCCGCACAACCGGCTTCTTCCAGCTTCCCGGATCGTTGCGATCCATGCCGAGATCCTGCCACAAAATGTCGCGGGCTGCGGCCGCAACTTCCTGTGAAAAAGCGTTTTCAAGGCATACAAAGCCCTTATTTATGAAATTTTCAATTTGGTTGCTATTCAATATTTCTTCCATAACACTGTTTGATCTGGATCAAAGCAAGGCGTTCAGGCCAAGTCTGATCGTTTTTTAACAAATAGAAATGTACAATGAATCATTCCCTCGTCACCGAGGTAGCACGTCTGATGCGACGCGGGAAGAAATATTAGAGTGTTGGAGTCATCCTCATAACTGCAAATCTAAATTGCAGGATGAAATTTCGCAAGGGGAACCGATTCAATCGGGCACGATTTGTTTAAATTCATATGGTATTTTTATAGGTTATCTTATGTTAAAAGAAATCCACTGCCAGTAAACCGCGATATGTAACTGACTTTGCCCTAACAATGAACCGATGGAGATCAAAATCAATACTATCTTTGTATCCCTCCGCTATCGTATCAATTACTGTCACTTTTGCCCACAGGCCGCAAATGTGCGTAGGACCTAAATGGTAAGCGACGCGACACCCAAACGAAATTTTCTTATGTGATGGTTATGTGATAGATAGGCATTTTTTGATGCGACAAATGCCCCACACGCCCCGTAGACGCAGTTTCCTTATGTGATGGTTAATTGATAGTTTGACCAGTTTTGACATCCAAAAGATCCAAAACGCTGTGCAAACAAAATTTCCTTCTGATTCAAGAAATAGATACCGCATTAAGCGACGCTTGAAGTACCAACGGTTGAGACGGCAGAGCTCGGTATGCTCTTCCCCACTTGTTCCAGATCTGCGCGTACCAGCGAGTTGTGGTATTAAACTTGGGGTGGCTTTGATATTTGCTATTCTTTTTCGACCTTTTGCCAAGTATAATGAATCTAACTGACCTAGTTATGAAAGTTATCGCGATAGAGCAAGACCCATCAAACGAGGAAATTGCACAAACTCTCGAGCAGGAATTTTCTTCCAAATACTCGTACAGCTTTTTTGGCTTAGGTAACAGCAAAAGCGTTATTGTTCGGAAATCCGAGTTTGTCGGTGCACAAATCTCTAAAAGTGGAAATCAGATAACAGTGCATGCACATTCTCCCAATGTACTAATAAGCTTATTAGATGTGCTCTATTCAGGTATCATTAGTGCAGCGTCGTATTCTTCGTTAAAAAAGCTTGAAGCAGATTTAGTGGTTTTTCTAAAAAACAAATATGCTTAGGTCACTGTGATTTGAGGGCTACAATTGAGAGGTGTTCTGCTCCGATTGAGCACTGCTAAAAGGTTCCGCACGTCAAAATGCAGCTTTTTATGAAGCCGCTTTGAGCTATCTAATATCAAAAAGCTGTAAGCAGTAGCCATTGCCACGGCTTACAGCCCTTCGTCATTGCTTGATAAATTGCAGTGCCTGTTTTTCCTGGCCGGATGTCTGCCCAACCGTTTGCACATACAGAAAGTAGGTGCCCGTGATCAGGTTGCCAACTGGTATTTTAATCGTTTGATTGGCATCCGAGCTGGCAGTAAGCTGCTTGACCATCCGTCCCGCGCTGTTTACAACCTGCACCCGGACATTGCTATACGCCTTGTTGAGTTGCAGTTGCAATACGTCGGCGGTCGGGTTAGGAAATACCAGGATCTCGGTCACAGTCTTATCCTGCAATAAAACGATCCGGCTGTGATCAATCTCACCCGTAGCATGGATGGTCTTTAGGCGGTAATACTGCCTTTTGCCGCTGGCATGAAGATCGATAAAATTGTACATATGTAGGTCAGGGTAGTTTCCGGCATCCAAGTGACCGATTACATTGAAATGAAACCCGTTGTCGCTTTTTTCGATTTCATAACAGCAGATCTCGCTTTCATTCTCGGTCACAAAGTTCACTCGCGCGGACTTTCCCTGCTCTTGCCATCCGACTTTAAAGGAGATCAGGTCTACCGGCAAACCGGCCGACGAGCCATGAAAAATAAAAGCGGCTCCTTCATTTCTCTCACCATTGTCGTATCTCATAGCCCCCACGATAATATCGCTATACCCATCTCCGTTCACATCCCCTGCACTGGCTACCGAGTAGCCCATATAAGCATTCGCCTGGTTGCTTTCTATTGCGTCGGTTGCTATGGTGTTGATCCCTGTCGCTGAGCCGTGATAGATAAAGGCGGCACCTTCCTCAGCTTCGCCATTGCTGTATTGATTAGCCCCCACGATGATATCGCTGTACCCATCCCCGTTGATATCCCCTGCGCCAGCGACGGAAATGCCCATATTTGCATTCAAAATGTTACTTTCGATCACAGCCGTTGCAGTGGTATTGATACCTGTTGCCGAACCGTGATAAACAAAGGCGGCCCCTTCTTCGGTTTCACTATTATCGTACCGAAAAACTCCTACGATGATATCGCTGTACCCGTCACCGTCCACATCCCCTGCACTGGCCACGGAAAAACCCATCTGTGCTGCTTGCTGGTTACTTTCTACCATGGCGGCAGCGGTTGTATTGATCCCTGTGGCAGAGCCATGGTAGACAAATGCGGCCCCTTCGTCGGTTTCGCCATTATCGTATAGGTCTGCGCCAACGATGACATCACTGTACCCGTCGCTGTTGACATCCCCTGCGCTGGCTACGGATATGCCTAGTACTGCGAAGGTTTGGTTGCCTTCGACCATGGCCGCAGCAGTTGTATTGATCCCAGTCGCTGAACCATGATAAATAAAGGCGGCACCTTCACCGTCTTCGCCATTGTCAAATAGACGAGCGCCTACGATGACATCGCTATACCCATCTGCGTTCACATCTCCTGCACTGGCTAGCGAATAGCCCATATAAGCATATTCCTGGTTGCTTTCGACCACGGCCGCAGCGGTTGTATTCATCCCGGCCGCTGAACCATGATAAATATGGAAGCCCCCCTCGCTGTTCTCGCCGTTTTCCAGCTGCCAAATCCCTACAATCACATCACCATATCCATCCCGGTTCACATCCCCGGCACTGGCAACCGAGCGTCCCATTAAACCATCTATCTGGTTGCTTTCCACCATGGCCGCAGCAGTGGTGCTGATCCCTGTGGCTGAACCATGATAAACGAAGGCGGCACCTTCGTCTCTCATGCCGCCCTCATAGTAGGGGGCCCCCACGATGACATCGCCGTAGCCATCACCGTTGACATCTCCCGCGCTGGCTACCGAATAGCCAAAGTCTGCATTCGCTTGATTGCTTTCAATCATAGCAGCGGCCGCAGTGCTGATCGGGTCAATGGTGATGGGGTACACTGCATCCGCCGTATTCACCTGGATGGCGTAAGAACTGTTATTCTTTTCAAAAGCTGCGGCGAGCACTTTGCCATTGGCATCCCAGACCATTAATTGTTCGTAGTTTAAAACCACGCCCCTCTTTTCGTGTACAAATTGTAGCCGGTCACTGCTTAGCCGCTGTTTCAATGTAGTTTCTACGCTGAAATTCAGTTTCAGGGTTCCCTCTTCCGACAGAGGTTTTTGAACAATAAAGTTTTGCCGCATACCTTCCATGTTGTTGATATACTGCACGGTGATATTGTCTGTTTGATATTCAGCCTTATTTCCGGCAATCTGCCAGGTGCCTTTACCTATCTGCTTTTTATCCAGGTTGAAGGCAATTTTCCAGTCAGGCAGGGTTTTGTATTTGATTTCATCCGGCGGGGTAGTCAGATCCTTATCGCCTACGGGTATCTGGGTCACGCGGGGCTGGACGGTAAAGCCGCTTTCATCATAGTAAAACCGGAGGTTGTTTTTCCGGTTAGGGGTGCTATAAGTATCGCTATTGGCTACCTTATTAAAATGGTACTCGCCTTCCTGCATGTTTTTCATGGCAGTCGAATACCAGGTGCTTTGTTTTAACCCCTGGATGTCGATTGCTTTTTGCGGTTTGCGTTCTAATAACCCACTGGGTGGAGATCGCTGAAATGTTGCAGTGGACTGGTTGACCGCTGGCGGGCCTGTGAGCAGCGTCAAGGATAGCAGCCAGGCAAGGAAAGATAAGAGTAAAAGTTTCTGCTTCATACGTTTCAGTTAATGTTAAAGGCCAGATGCGTCCCGGTTTAAAGCGTTCGTTTGCAATTTCTTACAACCCGTAAAAGGTATGAAATAGTTACCTATGGTTTCGCTAATCGAAAAGAGATTCCTTGTAGTAAATATGCCACAAAGGTCCTTGTCATTAAGGCAAACAGCTTCCTGAAAATTTTCTTGGGTTTCTCTATGAGAGCTAATCGTCAGGTTCCACACCATTTCTCAGAGAGGTAGGTTGTGATTAGCCGACTTTTATGTAATTCGCAAAGAATGACGCCAAAGTCGGTAGTAATTTCCTTTCTTTCAAGTGATCGCAAATGCCACTCCAGATAGGTTGCTCTGAGTAATCGTCTCAGAGTTATATTAAATGCTTGATAAATGGGTACGCATGAATTTCACCGCTTCCTTATAAAAATGGCTGCTGTCGTGATAGCCAAATGCACATGGGTCAAATTCCTGGCTTGCGGCATAAGCTGTGAGTGCGGTCCTGGCCCGGAGTATCGAGAAATAACCCTTGGGATTAATGCCTATGACGCGGTGAAAGTATCGGTTGACGCTCTTCGAAGTAACAAAATGGTGTTCGGCAAGCTGGCTCACGTTGAGTTGAAAATGTGTTTGATGATAGGTGTCCGTCAAATCCTGCACAAAAGTCAGATAATGGTCACTTTCCCTTTTTTGATGCTTTTCGAGAAAAAATGTTTCTGCAACCTGTTTGCGGGCGGCGAAAGTGGAGCTGTCTTTCAGTTGGCCAATCACGCTTGCTGGCAATATTTGATGCAGCGGAACGAGCTTTCCTTTGAGCTGAACCTGGGATATCCCGAGAATGGCCTCCAATCCGCCGGGGTGAAATTTGATCGTGAAAATCCTGTCGCCGGGCAGGTTATAACGTGTGGTCGGTAGGTCCCGAAGGACGAGAATATCCGTATCGGCGTGTACGTCCCACGTGGACGTGTGCAGCGAAATCCGGTAAGGATTGCCGAGATTAATATACATCGTCGGTGTCCAGCTGGGGAACATTTCGACTGTAAACTCACTGTCGTTGACAATGGATTCGGAGAAAAAATCGATATGGTTTGCAAGCTCGCCGCAAGGCTGGGCGAATGTGTAGTGATCCCGGATTGGGTCGAATATCTCTTTCAATTGTCCGATTTTTACCTTGACGAAGATACTGACAGCTATCTAAATTTGAAAAAAAAATTATATGCCTCAACTGACCATCCTTTTTCTCATCATTATCCTTTGCGCCAGCCGTCTTTCTGCGCAGTTCGTCAAAATCGAGCAATCGAGCTGCGATTTTCGTGTTGATCCCGATTTTTTGAAAACGGTCCCCGACAATGCGAAGCAATCTTACACTTCCGGCCCTAGCTTGCCGGATAGCAGTTTCCAAAAGCAATGCGGCTACCTGCTTGTTCCAGAGAATCGCACCAAGAAAAACGCGCGGACGATCAAACTGCCGTTCATCGTCGTCAAAAGCAAAAACCCGGACAAGCGCCGCGACCCGGTACTTTTTACGGCTGGCGGACCGGGCGGAAGTTCACTGGGAATGGCAGCGGGACTTGCCAAAAGCCCGTTCATCGAAGACAGGGACTGTATTGTGTTCGAGCAGCGCGGGACGCGTTTTGCATTGCCTTATCTGCGCACATTCGAACTCGACAAAGCACTCAAAGAAGCCACCCGCCGCAACCTGAACAAAGACAGCATGGCCATTGTGGGCCTGAAAAAATACAAGGTTGCGCTGGAAAAGCGGGGCATCGACCTGGCGGGCTACAATACCGACGAAACCGTATCGGACATTCACGACCTGCTGAAAGCATTGGCGATCGATTCGGTGAACTTGTTCGGGGTATCATATAGCGGTGGCCTGATGACGGCCGTACTGCAACGTGACCCTGGC
This sequence comes from Dyadobacter sp. MSC1_007, assembly GCF_023667495.1. Taxonomy (GTDB): domain Bacteria; phylum Bacteroidota; class Bacteroidia; order Cytophagales; family Spirosomataceae; genus Dyadobacter. Next base: position 101,920 of record NZ_JAMOZL010000010.1, on the reverse strand, counting down.
CGCATCCGCTCGCTGATCCTGGATTCGCCGCTTCCGACATTTGTCCCTATCGATGAAGACGAACCGGTGAATTTTATCGAGGCATTGCACATCTATTTGGGAAATATTGACAGGGACTCCACGAGTCAGCAGCGTTACGGTGGGCTTTGGAGCCTGTTTCATCGGTATTTCACTTCCATCGCAACCAAAACTTTTGAACTACCGTACCTGGAACCGGGCTCCAAAGACTCCATCCGCATCAAATACACCAAAAACGAGCTGTTGACCATCATCCTTGACAAGCTCTACGATGACTCCGGCCGAACGGAGCTGCCCCGCATAATAACAGATATGGCAAAGGGGAACCACCAACTGTACATCCGTCCCTATTTCGATGGCTTCTTCCGTAGAAACGGTGCGCCGGACGGTATGCGGCTATCCGTATACTGCGCCGACCAGACGGCCTATCACTCCGAAAAAGTTCGACAAGATCTGGACAAGATCTACCCGTATCTGGCAGGCTTCCATATCAACGACGTTTACCGTGAAATGTGCGACTGCTGGAAAGTACCTCCCATCAGCCCAAACACCAAGCAGCCGTACTATTCCACTGTCCCGGCCCTTCTCGCAGACGGCGAGCTTGACCCCGCCTGCCGCCCCTTGTACATCGACCGCATTAGCCATTACATGCCCAATAGTCAGCGTTTCTTGCTTAAAAACAAGGGTCACGGCGTGATCGGCAATTCCATGCGACCAATCGTTAAATCATTCCTGGCTAATCCTTACGAGAAAATAATGTCAATCGATATAAATATAATCGCGTATTAAGGCACAACAACTGGTAAAACCGGTCAGCGATTTGATGACCGGTCACTTTAAAAACACATTGACCTGATCGACAACGTATCATCCTCAAAATTCACAACTGCCTTTTTTAATTAAAGCTCGCTCTGAATTCCAGGGGAGAAATATTTGTCTTTGATTTGAATAACTTACTAAAAGACTGCGGGTGCTCAAAACCGAGCTGGTAGGCTATCTCCCCTACTGTCAGATCACTGAATGTCAACACTTCCTTTGCTTTTTCGATCAGCTTATTGTGAATGTGCTGCTGCGTATTCTGGCCGGTCAATGCGCGGAGCATGTCGCCCAGGTAGCGGGGCGAAACGTGTAGTTCCTCGGAAAGATACTGGACGCTCGGCAGCCCTTTTAGCAATGCAGTTTCGTCGTCGAAATAATTATTCAGCAATTGGTCCAACTTTTCCAGCAATGCGTTGTTGATCGACTTGCGGGTGATAAACTGGCGTTTGTAAAAGCGCTGACTGTAATTCAGCATCAGCTCCAACTGCGAAATCAGCACGTCCTGGCTCAGGTCGTCGATCGCAGTTTCGAGCTCGTCGCCGATGTTGCCGGCAATGCCCTCGATGATCAACTTTTCCTTGTCCGACAAATGCAGCGATTCGGTCACTGAGTAAGAGAAAAAGCCATAATGCTTGATTTTGGCGCCCAGTGGATAGTTTCGCAGGAAATCAGGGTGGACCAGTAAGGTAAATCCCAGGGTCGTTTCGGCCGTTTGAATGCCCGTCAGCGGCTGGCCCGGCGAGGAAAAAAACATCCCGCCTACCTGAAAATCGTAGGTGGTTTGCCCATACCGCATCCGGCAACCCGGCGATTCGTTGTAGGTGATGTTATAAAAATCCATGGCAAAAGTATCGGCCAGCATTTCGGCCGTGATCCGCACCTTGTTGAAATCGAGCAAGCTGATCAGCGGGTGCAAAGGTTGCGGAAGGCCGAATGCACGCTGCATTTCGGCAATGGAGCGGTATACGCGCGGTTTGAGATGTTCCCTTTTCATAATCACATAATTGGCTGCCGGCGCAAATCGTTCCAGCCCGCGCCGGCAGACCGTTTGATTTTAGACGGTGGCTAACAACTGCTTAATCGTTTCCCGAAAAGCCTCGTCGCCCTTAGCCAGGCGCTGCGCATACCATTCTTTGGCATCGTCGCCACAGACGTATCTTAATGTGTTGGTACCATCGGTAGCCGCGCCGTACACCACCTCAGCGATTTGTTCGGAAGTCGTCGCGGCTTTTTCGGGCACCAGCATGGCTAAGAATTTGTTCGTCAATGGTTCATAAGCCGGGTGTGTGGCAAACACCGACTTCGCACCGATTTCTGTCGCTACCAGTCCTGGTTCAATGGTTTTAATCCCAATTCCAAACTCACTGAGCTCATAAGACAAGCTTTCCGCCCAGCCTTCCAGCGCAAATTTACTGGCATCGTACATCGAGCTTACCGGAAAAGCCATCAGCCCTGCCGATGAGCCGGTAGTGATAAAAAGTCCGGCTTTCCGCTCACGGAAATATGGAATAAAGGCCTGCGTCACACGCACGACACCGAAAAAATTAGTTTCCATTTGCTGTACCAGCTGCTCGTCGGTCATCGCTTCTAATGCGCCGAACAATCCATAGCCCGCATTATTTAATACCACATCAATATCGCCCAAAGCCAGCGCCTGGTGCGTGGTTTCGCGGATTTGCGCCGGGTTGGTCACGTCGAGGGGCAGCACCGCTACATTATCCAGCGCATGGAGTTCTGTTTCATTTTCAGGCTTGCGCATGGTCGCGATAACCTTCCAGCCTTTGGCCGCAAACAATTTGGCCGTAGCCCTTCCGATGCCTGTTGAAGCACCAGTAATAAAAATCGTCTTTGTCATTTGTCTAACTTGTTATTTTCGGGAGACAAATTTCTGCGGCGCGCGGCTGGCGCTTGTAGCGGATTTGGAGATTGTTGTAGCCAAAATGGTTGCGCTGCGGAAAATGATTAGAAAAATAAATGCAGTTCCGGATCCCTGCTAATTAAGCTTATATGATGTAGTATCAAATTCACCTAGCCTAAAATATCCCAGTACTTCTTCGTTAGGATCATCGACATTAGTGCAGTTTCCTTTTAACTGTACGGGGATAGTTGGAAAAGGTCCACCTTCATCACTTCCGGATTGCTGAATCAATATATTTAGATAGTCATAATATCTCCGTGAAATACCATACACATTAATTCCTACAGTTACCCCGGCGACATAGTTTTCATTATCGCTCTCAATATAATTTTCGTTGCCATCTGAAAATTTATCGCTAATGACCGCGAGAGACGGCAATGGTAAATTGGACGGAGTAAATTCGCCTAAATAATAATTTTTAACAGCTCCTGGGTCGTCAAAAAATACCTGAAGCACAATTTCTGTATCACCATCAGAACCTTCAATGGTTTGCTCAACCCGATTAATAACAGGTGCTGCAATTAATGTTTCGGTTGCTGTGTAGGAGTTGCCGTTGTAAAGGATTTTCAAACTGTACGATGCGTTTAACTCCGGAGCAAAATCGGTTGCAGTGTAACTACCATTATTCTGGTCGGCAAACACAAATATTGACCCGTCGTTTTCTTTGGTTACTGTTACCGAAGCACCCGTAACAGGGACATCTGGATTCTTATCAAAAAAAGCAGTTGATTTTCTTAGATTGATGGTTTGTGTTTTTCCCGTAGTACCTTTTTGCCACTTAATAGACGCATCAACCACCAATCGTGCGCCGCCGTTTGGGACATTAACATCTATGACATCGGTACAAGAATTCAAAAGTCCTGTTAATAGAATGAGTGCCCCTAACTTGCCGTATATACTTATGTTTTTCATTGCTTTAAAAATTAAAATTGTATGTTACTGATGGGACAATACCAAATATGGAAGTACGAGTGGCCTCAGATACACCTGTCTGGTGATTTTGACCAAAAGCAATAGAGGCTGCATTACTTCGGTTATAAGCGTTGTATATTCCAAATACCCATTCGCCTTGCCATTTTCTATCTTTATTTTTTTGCGGCGTTAAGGTTGCAGAAAGGTCTAATCTGTGGTAGGCAGGCAATCGGTCTGCATTCCTTTCGGAATAAGTCGCTACCGATAATCCGTTGTATACAAACTGTCCGTTGGGATAGGTAACAGGCCGTCCTGTCTGGAATACCATATTCGCCCCGAATCGCCATTTTTCGTTGAGTTTGTAACTTCCGGTAAACTCAAAGTCGTGGGTTCTGTCCCAGTTAGAGTTATACCATTTCCCGTTGTTAATACCTGCTCCGCCAGCTGCTCCTCCGGGTGTGCGCTGTTGCGATTTTGACAACGTATACGCCACCCATCCTGTAAAATCGCCTTTGTTTTTCCGCAACAGAAACTCTAATCCATAAGCTCGGGCCTCACCAGTCAAAATTTCGGTTTCAATGGTGTTTTGTGCTATAAGTTCTGCGCCGTTAATGTAATCTATCCTGTTGTCGATCGTTTTGTAATAGGCTTCGGCTTCAATCGAAAACACATTTTCGTTTAAATTTCTGAAATAGCCAACGGCGTATTGGTCTGCAATTTGCGGCTCGATAAACTTTCCGCTAGGTGCCCAAACATCTAAGGGCGTGGCTGATGTGGTGTTGGAAATTAAATGCAGGTATTGAGCCACTCGGTTGTAGCTTGCTTTAAAAGAAGACTTCTCGTTAAGCTGATATGAAAGTGCAAACCGAGGCTCTAAATTACTGAATGTAGCTATGCTTTTTCTTTTACTGTAATCTGTCTTAGAAACAGGTTCTGCACGCTCATAAATGCCCAATTCTCTATTGTAAATTACTGGTAAATTATTGGGGTAATTGTTTAAGGTTTGCTTTCCAAGTCGATTAAAGTAACTAAGACGAAAGCCATATTCAGCGGTGAGTTTTCCAGAAATCTTATGTTCTAAACTTGCATAAATCCCGGCTTCGAAAGCAAATTTATCGTCTAATTTCTCCGGATTAACACCCGAAGTTACATTTAACGGGCTGAGCCTTCCTGGGTTAAAGTTATAATAAATGCCATTTACTCCAAAGTCAAATTTTAATTTATCACTTGCATAATACCCAAAGTCATAGCGCACATTGTAATTTCTTATATCTGATGTCCAATCAATTCCTTCAATGGGAATTTCCAGGTTATAATTATATCGACTGTATATCAAGGATGCATTGGAGAATAACTTGTTACTAAAAATATGATTCCATCGCAAGTTTCCAGAGAGGTTTCCGTATGAATTAGTGAACAGTCCCGCCAGGTTAAAGTTATCATTTCCCAAATAACCTGATAGATATAGTTTATTCTTCTCATCAATTTCATAATTTGTTTTCAGATTCAGATCGTAAAATCCGGCCCTACTGCTTTGGCTGGCCAGGGCTAAAAATATATTTACATAGGAAGCTCTCCCGGCTATCAAAAACGAACCTTTTTCTTTAAACAGCGGCCCTTCCGCCGCCAACCGACTGGAAATAGCACCAATCCCGCCAGTGAGTTCAAATTCCTTGCTATTTCCGTCTTTTTGACGTATATCCAGTACCGAAGAAGCCCGCCCTCCAAAACGTGCAGGAATGCCTCCCTTGTAAAGTTTAACATCCTTAATAGCATCAGCATTGAATACTGAGAAGAAACCAAACAAATGGGAGGCATTGTAAATAATTGCTTCATCCAAAAGAATTAGATTTTGGTCCTCTGCTCCACCCCGTACATTGAAGCCCGATGCACCTTCACCGGCGTTGGTAACACCTGGCAGCAACTGAATGGACTTGATCAAGTCTACCTCACCCAAAACAACAGGCATCTGTTTGATATCCTTAGTTGAGAGCCTTGCCACACTCATTTGTGGTGTCCGAAGGTCTACTTGCTTTGATTCCTCAGCTGTGATGATTACTTCATCTAATTGAGCGTCATCGTCTTTGAGCTCAATGTTGAGCTTTTGATTTGAGCTAAGGTCTATTGCCCTTTCAAAAGTTGTAAATCCTAAATAGGAAATGGTTAAGGTATAATTACCTTCAGGTGCTGTGATAGAATAAAAACCATATTCATTGGTCGTGCTTCCAATGGATGTACCTTTTAAAAGGACAGTTGCCCCGAAGAGTGTTTCACCGTTGCCAACATCCTTAACTACACCACTAATTGTATATTTTGTTTGTGCAAAAAGGAATACTGGACACAACATCATCATCGCAAATAAGGCGTGCCTTTTTCTTGACCCAAACGGCTTTAATTGACTTGTTTTTTTCATACTATTTTAAAAAGGTTATTTATGTGTTGTTCAAAATCTTCCATTAATGTTTATTTCTTGGATCTGACGTACCTTTCGTCCTTTTACTTAAATCCTTCTAACCTCACAAGCAATCGCCCTTCTCAGATACGAGACGGTTCATGATTTTGTAGATCCCCTGAAAAAGAAGGAAGACGCAAGCCAACGGCAATCACTATACGCTTGCTAAGATTCCAGTCGTCGTTGATATGAAGCACGGCTTCGATTGCATTCTGCCGATGAATACTGTCCGGAGGAAATGAGAACTTCGACCGCCCGGATCATCATGTGGATCACCAGATCGAAAACATCGATGAGATAAAACGTGGCATCTTTTGGAAAGACAATTCCGGTTTGTCCCTGGACGAAACCGAGCATCCGTTTAATCTGGTTAAGAGTGCGGCCGACATGACCTTTTTAAAACTGCAAATCATCGTAAAGGACAAAACAGGGATACATTGTTTTCAAACGCCATTACGGGTTGTCCGGAAAAATAGTGGGGTGAATGCTAAAAATCTTTCCTCCCTCAAAAAAAATACAGAATCACACCCCACCTTTGCATGTTACCTTCCGTAAGGAGAAGATGATGTCTAATCTAATTACCATTGCTATTTAGAAGGAAAACTCTCTTTGATGAACAGGATCTGTCAAGCATTTTGGATGCCTGCAAGGATGGCAATGCTCAGGCACAACGATGTCTGATCCGAAAATTCGCGGGATATGCCAAAAGCATTTCGGTTAGATATGCAGCTACCTTTGAGGAAGCGGAAGAGATTGTCAATGACTGCTTTCTAAAAGTGTTTGTTAATTTACATAGCTATGACAAAGCTCAACCTTTTAAAGCATGGTTTCGAACAATTGCTATCAATACGGCCATTGACCATTACCGGAAGAATCTCAAATGGCAGGGACAGCTTAGTCTGGATGATCTGGAAGTTGCGGACTGGAGTGATGACATTTTAAGTGAAATATCTGCCCAAGAAATATTGATAATGGTTCAACGCCTTCCACCGGCTTATAGAATGGTTTTCACACTGTTTGTAATTGATGGATATTCACATAAAGAAATAGCCAACATGCTTGGTATTCAGGAAGGAACATCAAAATCTAACTTGAGGGATGCCAGACGAAAGCTGCAGACAATGATAAAACTAAACTTTCCGCATTTGTATCAACTTTATAACTGGCCTAATAAGGGATTTAATGAAAACTGAGCAATTTGACGATGAATTCCGGAAAAAGTTATTGGGTCTAGATCCAAGCGATGAAGAAGTCGATCGGATATATAATTATGTCTCTTCAAATGGTAATATTACGCCCCGTTTTTCGTGGACCAAAATCCTGATTTATGGGTTGGCCGCTTCATTCTTTGTCTGCTCTCTAACCTTTAATTACGTTCAAAATCTAACCAATAAAAAACTCTTGTCCTCTCTGGATTCTTTAAAAAGCAGAATCAGCTCTGTCGATCTAAATTCTACTCAAAAACAAACTCAACGTGTTGACACGGTATATATTAACCGATATATTGAAAAAACCATTGCAGCTCAAAATCATCAAGAGCTGCTGTATGCCAGGCATAGTAGTCACAACGAAATTCCGAAGCCAATTAATAATCCCCTTACGGAAGAATCAGTAAAGAATCCAAACTTCAGACCAGCAGATTCATATAGCATGGCACCGGATAAAACGGCTGGTAAGGTTGCGAAATCCATTGCTCAGAATAATGCTTCTGGCGCGGGATTAAATACCTACAGATCAGATGACACCGTTGTTGAGAAAGAACCTTCCGAAATAACTGGCAACGACAATAATCCGGCTAACAAGACAGGGTACACAGATAAAGACGATTTCCTCAAAGCTGGTAAGACAATAGAAAGTTACTCATCCAACACTGCCGACAACTCAAATACTGTGGCCCAAGCCGAGGAAAGCAAAAACCGATTACTGTCGGAGCTAAGCCGTATTGGCAGCATTCATCTTTCATTCACGAGGTTAAAACTACCGGTTTTAAAGACACCGGGGAAATTATCTGCTATTAGCAAAGACAAACCCAAATATTACTCAAAATCAATGAAGTCGGTTCTTAAAAGGATGGATTATTATGTGGGTGGAAGCCTTGACGCAGGTAACAGACTGGTGGCAGGCTCAGTTCTTGGAGAGCTGCGGATCACTCCTAAATGGAGTTTTCAAACCGGTGCTCGCTGGACAGAGATCACCGGCGACAGTTACGATACTGCCGAGCAATTTGGTCAAAAAACCGGCCAGGATTTCCGGACTCTTTATGCGCCCTACGTAGCTCAAAATGTTGATTTGTTAAATATTGAACAAAATCATCGGATCGTTCAAATTCCCTTAACCATTGCTTATCATTACGAAATACTTCCGGATTGGGCCCTACGCTTCGGGATAGGAACTGACCTTTCCGTCTCCGCTCAAAAGGACATCCATTTCGATTATAAGGAAAATAGTCAATCCTTTGATAAAGGAGAATATAATGCAAAATTAGCAATAAAGCCTATTAACGATATTACAATAAACCTGGGGATGGAGCGTCGCTCGAACAAGTTCCTGTTTAGGGTAAGTCCTTACGTCAGTCCTCAATTTCATAAAACAGAATTTTTCAGCAGAGATCTTTTGTGGGGTGCCAGGGTGCAGGCTTTGTATAAGTTCAATAGATAGCGCCGAGCTGGCTTATTGTCACTGATAGGTAACAAATGTATTAAACCCCAAGGTGGCCGTATTTTATCTGTCTTTCTTCCCACAGTTTACCCATCCTGAATATGGGTCGCTGATAAGTCAGAATCTGGAGTTAGGCGTGATTCAATTGCTGATTAGTGCCTTAGTAAATACTATAATTATTTTCTCGGCCGCCAGCGCAGCAAAGTGGTTTCACGACAGGCCCACCTATGTAAAGGTACAGTAAATGGATTATGTCCGGTGTTTTAACAGGGCTGGCTGTTCGTATGGCTATTGACAAAGGCAAATGACTTTCGGTGAGCCGGATTGCCGTCTACCTTCTGTAACCGCTTGCAATTTTTAAGCGGACCCAGGCATTATTTGTTTTCAACAGCATAGCCAACTTTCTCAAATCTTCTAACAAAAGGTTCGACACCCCGCTCTACTCCTCTTCAAAAACTCCGAGGGAGTTATTCCTTCCTTCTTTTTGAAGAACTGGTTAAAGGTGGCTTTAGAGTTGAAGCCGCATTCAAAAGCTATTCCGAGGATTGACAGGTGGCTGTTTCCGGGATTTATTGCTTCCTTTTTGAAGGCTTGTAAGCGGTAACTATTAATGAATTCATAAAAATTGATGTCGAATTCGGCATTGATGACCTGGGATAATTGGTGTTTGGAGAGGGATAGCATGTCGCTCAGGTCCGAAATTGTGAGGGAAGGATTGAGGTATGGTCTTTCTTTTTGCATTAGCTCTTGCAATTTTTCCGCAATCTGGCTGGCCGTCTTGGCGTCGAGACCTGTCTTTGAATATTTGGATTGTGATTCTTCCTTTAATGCAAACTCGTGCTGCGCTGGCTCGAATTTCTCTCGAATAGCTTCCTCCGCAATCGTAAACTTCATTTTCTCGCCCAACAATTTATAAGCCAGCCAATAAATGAAGATAACTGCAAGAATAAAATGCTTCGGGTAAATGCGCGATAGATACTCCCAGTCAAACTTTTTAGAATAGAAAGTAAGCACAGAGAAAACCAGGATACCCAGAAAGGCCCACAGAAACTGACCTAACCAGGTGAGATTGATCCGCGCGCTATCCGAAAAGTACTGGGAGAGATTCCGCTTTCCGGCATAAAAAACAAGCAATGCGGCGATGGTAAAAAGGAGGTGAAAATAATTCGTCAGATGGTTCATCCAGCCAAAATCAGCCTCTGCCACTTTTAAAGGATCGGATAAATAAGCAATCTTGAAGTCGGCGCTGGAAACATAGTAAGGCGCCAGCAGGACCAAATAAGTGGCAAATGGGAGAAAATAGAGGGCGTGCCGTGGCTTGAATGAAAACTGTACAGATACCAGACTTTCCGTCAGAAGCAGGATCAGAGGGCCGTACAACAATGGTAGCAGCCATGACAACCGGCTCAGATGCGGATATGCGATAAACAGATTGTTCACATCGATCGCGATCAGCGACAAATGCGAAGTTACCAGGAGAACCAAAGTCGACAAAATGCGATTGGGTACCCGGTTAAATTCCTTTTGAACCAGGAGAAGGATCAGGAATAACCCTTGTAGGATGCCGGAAATGAGAAATGCTGAGACCAATGTGAAATCTGAAAGCCAAAAATAGTATTTATTAGGTCTTAACTTGTCGGGAAAGACGTACCATAAACTAAATGAGCCCAGTTTTGCAGAAATTTAAATAGTAGCCATGAATTCAAAATTTCTAATTATCTGCATGTTCGTATTCTTTTACGAATGCGACGCCCAGCCTGTAAAATCCGGAGTAATGTCCCGGGAAGCAGCTCTGAATGACCTTGCCATCATTCGAAAATCTATGGAAGAGGTACATCCCGGACTTAACCGTTTCGGGCAGGAGTCCGGCTTTAAAAACACATATGATTTCGTTCGTCAGGCCATTGAAAGGCGGGATTCAATTTCTTCGATTGCCTTTTTCAGGATGGTTAATCCCCTGTTTGCGAAAGTAAAATGCGGACATTTGAAATTCTTTCCGCCAATGAAAGATTTCCCCTTTTACTACCATCAGCAAAATATCCTTCCATTGATCGTCAGGTTTGATGATCAAATGCGATTGCTAATTGTTAAATCCATTGACCCGGCTTTTATCGGAAATTACATTGAAACCATTGACGGCAGGGACGTTGCCAGTGTTCTCACCATTTTGCGGGCCAATATGTTCATCGACGGTGACATTCAGGCATCCGCCGACGCGCAAATCCAGCAATATTTCGGCGCCTGGTATGCTGATTTTATCCAAGAAAATGCAGTGTTTGAACTGGTGTTGAAAGATTCGTCCGGCCTAGGCAAGCAAGTTACCGTTAATGGAATAGCAACGGACGACTGGAAAAAATTGAATGATACTTTTAAGGATCTCCCGGCTGAAAATGCCCTTACCTTCAAAAATGATTCCGTCGCTTACCTCCGCATTGCCCACTTTTATGCTACTTCCAACAAGGCTTTTGTGAAGTTCCTGAATGAATCTTTTGAGGCTATTGATCAAAAAAAGGTTCAGCAGCTGATTATTGATGTGAGGGGAAATGAGGGCGGGAATGACGTACTGGGAAAAGAACTATATGCCCGCATTGCCCGGAACGAGTTCAGATATTACGATCACATTGAGGTGGTTGCCCGGCATAAAAAAGACATTACGTATCGACGCCTGGCCCACATTCCGAATTTTGCGGGATTAGCTACGCTGTTTATCAAAAAACAAAAGGATGGAAGGCTATTCTGGAAAAAACACCAGAATTTGGGAAGTCATCTTCCAAAAAAGAATGCGTACAAAGGAGACGTTACCTTCCTGGTCGACGGGCTGAGTTATTCGGTTACCTCCGAATTTCTGGCGGTTGCAAAAAGCGAATCGCGCGGTAAGTTCATAGGCACCGAAAGTGGTGGCGCCTACGCCGGCAATAATAGCGGCACATTCATTATTTTGAAACTTCCGGGTTCAAAATTCGATGTGGGACTTCCTGTCGCTGCCTACTACTCTGCTGTGAAACCTGCTCAAATACCCGCCAGAGGCATTATCCCCGACGTTCAGGTGTTGCCGACAACTACCGATCTGTTGCGTGGTGAAGATGCCGTGCTGAATTTCGTACTACAGCAATTAAACGCCACCACTTCAAACTTTTGATCGTGCATCAGTTTCGGCTCTCCACCTGGAAAAATCGAGGGTGTCATTCCTAGTCCGACAAAAAGGCTATTGGCTAACACATACTTATCCTTTGTTCTATTTCGTATTTCGTTTTTTGTGTTCGAACCACCTTTTAAAGAAGTGACTGAGTCATTCAGGAAATCCTACCATTCAAGCTGTTTAACAATTGTCATACGATCTCCATTGATTGGGAGTTTACATGGAATATCTGGCACCAGCTTATTCTCTTTGCCACGTCCAGCGGGCCGCACCCATTCCTTGACTCCGAAACGTAATTCCAGCTGACTATTGGGAAGAGCGGTCGAGTACATTTCTCCAAAATGGGTTGGGTGCCCGTTCACAGGAGACTCCCCAACTAACTTCGCCATGCTATTATCTTGCACGAGTGTTGCGAACATGATCGCACTGGAAAACGTCTCGGGGCCGATGATGACAATCACTTTCCCTTCAAATGGACTGGATACCTTGTCCGGAACAACTTTCCCGGACGGAAAACGCAGCATTTCACCTGGCGCCGCTTTTTGATAAGTCTCATCCCTGAATCCCCAGGAAGTTAGTTTGGCCAGATATGCTTCGCTGCGCTTCCAACTCATGGAATAATTCCTGTAAGGTTTTTGGAAGATATGCTTGATGATCATATTGCCGACCGCAGATGCCCCGCCGTCATTGCTACTCACATCGATTGCAAGCCGCGTAACTCCATCACGACGGATTACTGCAAAAATGCTGTCGATACAACGCTCATAGACAGGCAAATCCTTGCTTCCTCTTGTCGCAAAAGAACGTGCAAATATATAACCGATGTTACCCAACCGCTGATAAGATATGTTGGTAGCCACGCTATCGGCCCAGCTCGTAGCTTTTTTCTGCACGTTCGCATTTCGGATGGAGATAGCTGCGTGCTCATCTCCGAGCGGTATCAGCGCAAGGCGAGCCTTGCGCTGAAAGTTGGCAATCGACAATGGCTGGTTTAGCCCGGTCTCCAACGAATCTAAGTATGCCACATACCTTTCCCTTGTTAGTTGCGAAAACGGATTGGCATGTACGTTAAATAATTGTTCTCGGATGAACTGAAAGTCTTTCTGCATGGCCGCTGTCGAAAGGAGATCGTCCTGAGCGCTTGCGAATAAATTTATACCAAATAGTAGGAAGAAACAGATTAGAACGGGACGTTGAACACAAAGCATATTGGTAAATTATGGACATTTGATGAGTTGCGTGATCACAATGAAAGATGTGTGCTAAACTCCAAATGTTGCATGGCCGATATTACACTTTAACGACCGAATAAATTGTCTACAAAATACAATAAATTGAATCTATAAAGCCAGCTTCCAGTTGGATTCTATTCATGATTGCATTGATAATTAAATTGGTCAGTTTAAATTTATGGCTTATCAGATATTGCAAACCTGAAGTCGGATGTTAACAGAGTTTGAATTGCTTATCAGGGAACTGGAATCTGAGAAATTAATATTGGATGAAGAATTGCAAGAGTGCCTTACGTCCCAGGATTATAAATATGCTGATTATTTTCAAAAAGGCATTTGGCGGATCGAGCGGAAGATTGACCGGCTAAAACAACTTAACCGAAACCCAACATCGCTTGATACTCAGCATTTGGCAGACGCAATCATTGAGACTTCTCTCTCCATTTCCATAGACTCCCGAACAAAAGGCTTTATTGTCAAATACCCACAGAACGGGAAATGCAGGAAGCTGAGCATTATGTTTACCATTCTTCCATGAAAAAAAAACATATTATCACTTGGCTTTCACTTACTTGAAGACACCGCAGGAATTGAATTTAGCGTTGAAACGAATCACTCATGTGACAAGATACTCACAAAACTCGCTCTGCTAATGTTTGACATACTGCAACTACGACCGGAAGCCAGTGGATACATTGAAAAGAAATATGATGGGTAGCTAAACGGACGTACATATACGTATAAATATGCTGGGTATTTTATATTGCTTCCTTACCGCTCACTTTCTCAATATGACATCTATCAGCCCTGATCAGGTATGCTTCACTCACGGCGATGGTGTCACCTCTGAGCCCGATAAACAAAAATTCCTCCTGACGTCCCTCAAACATTAATCTGTGCAAATCATTCAATACCACGTACTGATTCTTACCGTTTATAATATCCCCATTCACACGGATCGTGTCCGAAGTCGATAATCTGACAGTGTAAAAATCAGTAAGAGCAGGCCCTGACACGGTCAGAGCAATAAACCTAAATTCATCCGTGCAAGTCTGCCAGATCGGGTTTCCATTCTTACAGCCTGTCAGAGATGCTGTCAGCAGCATCATTATTAAAAATTGGGTCTTGATCATTTTTCTGGAAGTTGGTACCTATAAAGAAACCGTTAATCCCGCAATGGTTGCTTGGCCTTGTAACTATGTCTGAATAATACCAACTAAACATTATCTAGAAATGCACTTCCTGCATAAATTTCGCCTAGGCGCCATCTATTTCGTAGCTATCCCACTAAAAAGCACGTTTAACAAGTTATTGTTCATCAAGCTATGCATTACGCTTTAACCACCGTGACCGTGTAGGTCCGTATTCACTCACTAGCAAAATAAATCCATTTACCTACAAAATTTGACCATGGTCCATTTTTGCTGGTATGCGGCAAATTTGGGCTAACACTTCGCCCAAGGCATGTATATGTTTGGTTATCGAAACCGATTTTCACAACCAAACCAAATCCTACACGCCATGTGTGCACACAAGCTCAACCAGTTTAACAACGATACGAAGGAAAGCATTTCGGTCAACCGCCGGGATGCGCTAGCCAGGCTCTCCGCTTTTGCGGGCGTCGTCGCCTGGCCCGGGCAGACAACGATTCCGCAGGCCAGGCAGAACAATAACACGCCGCCAACCGCGCCAAAAGGAGTCAGAAAAATTGCGACCGAAGAAGCTTTCATGATACCGGAAGTGGCTGTCGCATTGCGTGATCTGGTGCGGAAAGGCGGGTCAAACCTGGATATCAAACTGCTGAAATCTATTTTTGATAGTCCAGCCACAACGACTTCCCAGGACCCTTCTAAAACACCGCCGCCGGTATCCAACCGCGATGCTGTTTCGCGGTTAGTACTACCCAACCTGCTCGACCTGGATGCAGGCCGATTGGCGAATATGGATGCGTCCGGCGTGGACATGCACGTGCTTTCTTTGGGCTTGCCTGGCGTACAACTTTTTGAAGCGGACCAGGCAGTCGCCCTTGCCCGCCTTTCCAATGACCGGTTAAGTGAGGCCATTCGCCGCCATCCGACCCGGTTTGCGGGACTAGCCAGCTTCGCACCCCAAAACCCGCTGCAAGCCGCCAAGGAAATGGAACGTTCAATCCATACACTCAAACTGAATGGCTTTCTGGTCAATTCGCATACTGGAAATGGATATCTGGATGAACAACGGTTCTGGCCAATTTTGGAAGCTGCGGAAGCTTTGGGGGCGCCACTTTACATCCACCCCCGGGCCCCATCCGATGGTATGGCAGCGCCATTCCAAGATTACCGGCTCGAAGGTGCGATATGGGGATACGGCATCGAAGCGGGCACACATGCATTGCGTTTAATGCTCAGTGGCGTCTTGGACCGGTTTCCAAAACTCAAAGTTGTGCTGGGGCACATGGGCGAGGCCCTGCCCTTCTGGCTTTGGCGACTGGACTTCATGGGCGCGCCCGGGGCCCGCGCCGGCCGTGGCAACCAACTTAAACCCAGCGAATATTTCAAACGCAATTTTTCAATAACTACCAGCGGAGTGGAAGACCCGCTCGCGCTTCGCTTTTGCATTGACAAGCTGGGTATTGACTCTGTCATGTGGGCCATTGATTATCCCTATCAACCCACCGCTCCTGCCGTTGCATTCATAGATTCAGCACCACTTACCAAGGAAGAACGTGCAAAAGTGGCGCATGGAAACGCCGAGCGGATCTTTCGCATTTTAACTTAACGGATAAACCTTGTCGTGTTTTTACCAGAAAACGGCTTTGGGGAGTTTGGCGTGGTATAATGGAAGGCGTGGATTATGGATTGCCTGCGTAGGAATATTTGCCGTCCGAGCGCGATCCACCGCGAGATGCAGGCCGTCAACCCGCGTGATCAGACACGCAAATTACCGTCAGCGGACTCGCCTCGATTGCCGCCACTATGCTTGCTGCTACTGCCGCCCCCTTTTTTCCAACGGCCCGGCCTTTGCAGGGTTCCTGTTCCAGACGGTTACTTGAAATCCTTTTTCGATAAATGCTCCGGCCAGGGCGGCCCCCATCGAGCCAAGGCCCACTACGGTAACGCTTTCATTTGCGTTGACTAATGTTGTTGCCATTTGATCTTTTTAAGTTTTTAATTACCGTCGCAAATGTAGTTTTGAGCGTACCCCTGGTCAATACAGGATAAAAGATTCAGGTAGGGGAAAAATTTAGCACTATCAGCCTATGCGCTTGCGGTGATGGGGACTCTGCTGTATTTCTTGAAGGGAAAATGGGCAGGTACCGGTATGATATCAAGCGGTATTGTCGTTTTACACCACTTACATTGACGGATATACACCTCTTTCGTTTTCGGTGAATCAGGGAACTTTGCATTGTCTTTAAGTATAAGGCCGACCATTGTTCAACTAAAAACCACTGATGCTATGAAAATGTATTTGATTGTAATTCCAGTTGTCCTAGCTATGATGGGCTGCAACAGCACTGAAAAACAACAAAAACCAGTCGATAATAAACCAGCTAGGGAAATTCGGTCCGGTTATGCGAATGTCAACGGGCTTAGGATGTATTATGAAATATTAGGGAAAGGAGAGCCACTCATTTTGCTACATGGGGCTTATATGAATGCTGGCGGACCAATCAGGCAAACAGCAGAAAAACTATCCTTAAACAGGATGGTAGTAGTTGCCGAGCTACAAGGCCACGGCCGCACTAACGACGTCGAACGGGCAATTACATACGAGGGAATGGCCGATGATGTCGCCGCGCTGGCAAGACAATTGAAAATTGATAGTGCCGACATCGCAGGTTACAGTATGGGCGCTGGCGTGGCCGTACAACTCGCAATCCGTCACCCGCAGTTGGTAAAAAAAGCCGTCCTGATTTCGGGGTCCTATTCAGACGAAGGAATGCAGCCCTCGCTAAAACCAATGATCCCTCAAATGACTGCATCAGCTTTCGATGGTACTCCAATGCGGGCCGAATATGACAGCCTGGCTCCGGACCCAAAACGTTTCCCGCAATTAGTTGAAAAATTGAAGACATTGGACACAAAAAGCTATGACTGGGAAAAGGACTACGTAAAAATCAAAAACCCGCTTTTACTCGTATTTGGTGATTCGGACGCGATAACCACAAACCATATGAAAGATATGTTTGAAAAGCAAGGCGGTAATGTGATGGGCGATTTGCAGCCAATGCCCAGAGTGCAACTGGCTATTCTTCCCCATACAAGCCATATGGGCGTAATGGACAGGATCGAATGGTTTATTCCGATGATAGAAGAGTTTATAGGGATTAAAAAGTAACCCGTGGCCTACTTGGAAATTGATATTGTGATAAGCCTAAATGGTACCATTTTGCAGATACTGCTACTTAGTATCGTTGCTGCTTACGGTTACTATTGCGGATTATATTGAAAGCAACTGACATAGGGCTGTCACTGACGGTAATTTTCTTTGGGTCTGAAAAGTAATCAACACTTAAAAACAGACATCCAATGAAAGATCTATCGCAACTAGCAACGGCACCAAAAATGATTTCGTCCCTTGAACTCTTTGACCATTGGCAAGGCCATCGCAGGGTTACCCGGCGTGTTATTGAAGCGTTCCCTGATGATAAGCTTTTTGAGTATTCCCTCGGCGGGATGCGTCCATTTGCAGACATGGTCAAGGAAATCATGGGGATGTCCGCCACAGGGGTTAAGGGGCTTGCAACCGATAATTGGGAGCCAATGAAAGAACTGGACTACCATGCGGGAACATCTAATGCCAGTTCTAAGACCGAACTACTGGCGACCTGGGACAAAGTATCTGATATGATTGTCGACGATTGGCAAAAAATCCCTAAACAGCGTTTTCAGGAAATCGTCCTCGCATTCGGGCAGTACGAGGGTGACTGCTATGGAATTATTCTTTATTTCATCGACAACGAAATTCACCATCGTGCCCAGGCAACTGTATACCTTCGTACCCTGGGTATAGAGCCCCCAGCCTTTTGGGACAGGGACTAGCTGCTTAACCGCCGTGTTTGCTTGAATATGCGTTCGCGGCGGTCTTGTCTTTTACGCAATACTTAACAGATTCTCAGCAACTGGCACCGTTTCTCTTCAAATCAGCTATGTTGGAAGAAATACCGGCAATTCAGACCAGAAGAGCACCTAGGGCGGTGGCTCCAAATGCGCCCCTTTGTATCTTCGAGAAGCGCCGTACAAAAGTTTCCGGAATTGCTGTGTGGATTATAGGGGTCACGTGTAAAGATTTTGAAATTATAACCCAATCCACTTTTGTTGTAGCCAAATATGCGGCGAACGAGCTTTATAGGTAAAATCCTATTTCTACGTCCAATGGAAGGAGGCGTGATTATTCAAGGTCGTGATCAGCCCCTTCACTATACCGGATCAAATCCCGGTGCGGTACCAGCGGGCCCATGAGGAAGAGCATGATCAGCAACCCTACCAGCGCGACGACGCCAAAGCCGAGGAAAAGGATGTTGTAGGCGTAATGATAACCCATTTCGAGGGCGTAGGTTTTAAGTACAATGCCTGAAACAGACTGAAAAACGGCTCCGCCTAATCCGGTACCGACGCACGCCATACCCCAGACCGAGGCTGCCGAATTAGGGGGAACTACGTCGGCGGGAAAAGTGAGCGTGTTGGCGGTATAGGCCGTATAGCCAAAACCTGCAAGCCCAAAGACAATGAGGGCTGAAATGGGCGTACTGATCACGAACGGACCGATCAGCAGCGGCAGGATCATAATGAGGCTGGCGATGGTGACCGCCACTTTCCGGGCGCGGGGAATGGGCATTCCCTTTTTGATAATGTATTGCGTAAAATAGCCTCCCGCGATGTTACCCACGTCCGCGATTACGAACGGGATCATAGCCAGCCATCCGATCTGCTTCATTTCCAAATGGTGCACATCCACCAGGTACCGGCCGATCCAAAAGGTTACGAAGTACCAGACGGGGTCCATGAAAGTCTTCGATAGCGTGAACATTCTCACAAAACGGGTTTTGAGCAATGCCTTGACAGGGACAGTGGGCCTTTTTTGCTTTACCTGGGTTTCCTTGGGAGTGTAATAAATAAACCAGAATATTGCCAGCCACAAATACCCGCACAGCGCCAGAATGATGAATGTGGCCTGCCAACCATAATTGACGCCCAGCATGGCTACCAGAGGCGGCACGATCACCGCGCCCAGCGCCGACCCGCTATTGAAAATTCCTGAGGCAGTGGACCTTTCGTGCGGCGGAAACCATTCGGTCGTTAACCGGATAGCGGCCGGCCAGTTGCCAGCCTCGCCGATGCCGAGCATAAACCTGCATATTCCAAACTGCAAAGGCGAGGCGGCGAATGCGTGCACAAGGCCTGCGGTGGTCCAGAACGCCATACAAAGCGAGTAACCTATCCGGGTACCGAGGCGGTCGATCACAAAACCGGAGAATGCATTCGAGATCATGTAGGCAGCGAAAAATGCGGTGCCTATGTACCCGAATGCATCGTCGGGGATGAGCTTCCGCAGTTCGCCTTCCGCACTCAGGTAGTTGAACGATAGCCTGTGCACGTAGTTGAGCACCGTCGCCAGGAACGCCATTCCGACCATGACCCATCGCATCCCAGACAACCTAACAGCCGGGGACACAGGTATTTGATTTTCTACCATTCAAATGCAGGTTTAAGAATGTAAATGGAATATCAGAGCCTGGATACAGGAATGAGTTGTTCCGGTTGACTTGAAATCGTCAGACGGTTCCCAAGCGCACGGCCCATTCCTTCCCAATGCACGGTCATCAGATCGTCGTTTTCCAAAAGCAACTTGCTTCCGAAACTGAATGCATCCGCCCCAAAGAAATGCACGTGGGCCTGCATGGGCAGCCGGTGGCCGGGGTATTTGAAATGGTGGTATTCCAAATTTTCAAGACTGTGGGCCATATTCTGCTCGCCGGTCCGGACATCGGCACTCCATTTGAAATGGCCACCAGCCGAAACCTGCACATGACCTCTGATATCGCGAAAATCTCCCCCTATGACCAGCTCGGGCCCGATCGCGCATTGCCTCAACTTGGATGGCGCCAGGTAGAGGTAATTCTTTTTTTCCATCACATGATCGGAAAACTCATTGCCGGTGGCAAAACCGATCCGGTGTGGCGTACTATCCGGGCCGACGATATAGATGCCCGCAATTTCCGGCTCTTCTCCCCCATCATCGCCGAAGGGCGGCACTTCCAGCGTTTCACCGTGCGCCCGCAGTACCGAACCGTTGCCTTTATAGAACCACTCAGGTTGCACACCGATTTTGCCAGCCGCTGGAAACCCATTTTCCACGCCCCATTCGTACATGATAATACTGTCCGTAGGCTTGGTGCCTTCCGTTGCCGCGTGCATAGCCTGCCGGTTGAGGGCACTGTTTTTGTGGGTAAGGCCCGTACCTGCTACCAGGCAACGAAACGGGTCGCCGGGACAATCGAATGCCGGTAGCAGCTTCCATTCGCTACTTCCTGAATACACTTCATCATAATGCAGCTTTTTTTCGGAACGAGTAGCTAACAGCAACGCTTCCAGCGATTGACTGCTGTTGATAGCTTCCAATGCAGCTTCATAAACCGATTTCAGGCCATTCAACAAAACCAACGAAGGTTCGTCCACGATGGCCAGCGCCCGGCCCTGCTGCGGGTGTATGATCTGTACGACTCTTATCATTTTTTTGCATTAATAATTTTTAAAAACCCTGCATATCACTGCGTTACCCAACCACCGTCTATCGAAAAGCAGCCGCCGGTGGAATAGCTGGATGCTTTGCTGGCCAGGTACAATGCAATGCCGCCGATCTCATGGAGCTCGCCCCAGCGGCCCATCGGGATTTTGGAGATGAATGCTTTGTATTTTTCCGGATCGTTAATGAGGGGCAGGTTGAGGTCGGTGGCGAACGGGCCCGGCAGGATCGCGTTCACGGTAATCCCATCGAGCGCTACTTCCATCGCCAGCGAGCGGGTGAGCTGCAAAATGGCCCCCTTGCTCGTCGCATAGGGCGTACGCTCGGGTATGGCCGTGAGCGCGAGCATGGAACCGATGTTAATGATGCGGCCGTAACCGTTTTCTTTCATCACGGGCACTACCTCCCGGCAAGCCAGCCAGGTTCCGGTCACATTTACGCTCTGGACTTTGTTGAAATCATCCAGGGAAAGCGCCTCAATGGGCCCGCGGATGTTGATTCCCGCCGAATTGACGAGGATATCGATTTTTCCAAATGTATCGACGGCCATTTTGACCGCTGTTTTAATGTGCTGCTCGGAGGTTACGTCGCAACTGACGCTGATGCAGTTCACATCATAAGTATCTTTGAGCAACTGCTCCGATTCCCTGTTCACCGCCTCGTCGCGCGCTGCGATCACGATATTGGCGCCTGCTTCCGCCAGGGCTTTGGCCATCGCCAGCCCCAGGCCGCGGTTACCACCCACGACCAGCGCGGTTTGGCCATGCAGTTTGAAAAGGTCGAGAATGCTTTGTTGCATAGTTAGCGTTTCCATAGTGCTTATTCGGTAATGATAAAATGTTCGAGGCCTTCTGTTTTCAGGCTCAGGCCCACACCTGGCAATGTATCGCTCAGCTGCACGCGCCCGTTTTCCGCAATCGCTTCTCCGTCGAAAATGTACCAGAACATTTCGTTCCCTACCTCGATCTCCGTTTGCGGGAAATACTCGGCCATCGGGCTCGCGAATGAGCTCAGTACCACGTGCAGGTTGTGCATTTGCCCGCCGTGCGGGATCACTTCCACACCATGCGCCAGGGCCATATTACAAATTTTCTGAGCTTCCGTAAACCCTCCTACCCGGTTGGTATCGAACTGAAAAATGTCCAATGCGCCCGTTTGCAACAGGTCGTGGAAGCCGTAGCGCGTGTATTCATGCTCTCCGCCCGAAAGCGGAATGTCGGTGTAGTTGCGTAGTTTGGCAAAATTGTGGATCTCATCCGGCAACAGCAGTTCTTCGGCCCACCGCAGGTTGTACGGTTCCAGCGCTTTCAGGAATTGCTTCGCATAGGCCAGGTTGAAACCCATATAACCTTCCAGCATTACATTAATATCGTCGCCCACCGCCTCGCGCACCACTTTCACCATCTCCACATTCTTGCGCATCCCTGCCACACCTTCCGTCAGCGGATAGCCGCAGCGCAGTTTCATTCCCGAAAAGCCCTGTTCTTTATAATGCACGGCTTCGGCTTGCAGGCTATCCAGATCGCGGGTGTAGAGGCGGCTGTAATAGGTCTCAATGTCGGGGGTTGTGCGCCCGCCCATGAGCATGAACACGGGCTGGTTCATCACCTTCCCTTTGATATCCCAAAGAGCAATATCAATGGCGCTGATCGCGGCGATTACCGTACCTTTCCTGCCAAAGGCAACCGTCGAGCGGTACATTTTCTCGAAAAGGTATTCGGTATTCAAAGGGTTTTCGTCTAGTAAAATTGGCGTCAGTTTGCTGTCGATCACGGCTTTGGTCACATCCGGGCTAAGTCCTGCATTGCCGTAGCCGATATGCCCTTCGTCGGTTTCCAACTCCACCACCAGCCAGCTGAAAAACCGGAAGGCGGCCTGCGAATCGCTTTGAGAATGAATGGGACTGAGGGGCGTTGCAAATACGGTGTTGGTCGTCAGCACCGGGCCTGTCCATTTATATAATTTGGCAGTTATTCTTTTGATTTTCATTTATATACATTTTAAACCAATATCATTTTCTAATAAAAGCGGCCACCTTTCCTACCACTTGAAATGCAGCAGCGAAACCGCCTGACGCGGCAGCTGTATTTCCACGGTTGCTTTACCGTTCTTAGGTTCGATCCATTGCGGCGAGGTAAGCAATGCAAGCTGACCGGCCTTTTCCAGTAGCCTGATCTGTTCCGCCGTCGGCTGCTTGGGCGATCCCATGGCTTTCCACGCTTCGTACGAATTGCTGTTCTCTTTGTCGATGCGGTAGTGGTACAGCATCATTTTCTGCGACGGAAGCCCCTGTACCGACACCTTCACGGTCGCGTCGGGCGACGGCACATTGTCGTCGTGGTAGTTCCAGACCATTACCGCTGCCGAGTTGCCGCTTTTAGAAGCAATGCCATTGATATCCGCCTCTTTACGAACACTTTCATCCCTAACCCTTTTGAAATCGTAGGCCAGGTCCTGTTTCACTTCCACCCGGTTGCCTTCCATCATGCCAAACATCCGGAACACGTTCAGTACCGGTTTGTCGACACCATTAGTAGCCAGATCGCGGAAGCCGCGGAACCAGGCCTGGTCCTCAAACTCGAATGACCAGCTCACCGCGCCCAGCAAATTCACGCCCCGCGCCTCAGCCAGTTCGTATTTCCGTGCAAAAGAAGCCGCCGTGTAGCTCGAATACATGGTACCATTCCGGTAGGCATTCTGCGGGCTCACATCCTCCGAACAGGCCGCACAGCCTTCCGGATCGGATTCGCCGATGATGATCGGCAGCTTTTTGAGCGCCGGGTAGGAAGCCACGATCTCGAAACCTTTGTCCAAATCGCGCAGCTGCGTGCCCATGTTCATTTGCACATGCCCGTCCACGATCTTGGGCGCGCCTTTGGCATGGTAGGTTATGAAATCGATGGGCGTGCCGGTTTTGCCGGTTACGTAGTTTTTGCCGCTGGTTACGTGGTCGAGGAATTTCCGCATGAAAACTTCGGATTTGTCCCACGACGGGCCAGTTACTTCCGGGCCTCCCATTTTGGCGGTAGGCAATGCGCGTTTTACCGCGTCGGCAGTGTAGTCGTATAGCTTAATATATTCATCCACAGTGCCTTTCCAGTAACTGATGTTCGGTTCATTCCAAAGCTCCCAGTACCAGCTTTCGACTTCTTTCTTTCCATAGCGGGCCACCGAATGCTTCACCCATTGGTACACCAGCTCAGCCCATTTGTTGTAATCATTGGGAGGATAAGCCCAGCCGAGGTAAATGTCGTTGTATTTATCCCCCGGCTTCCAGTTGTGGCGGTAAGGTTCGGGTTTCGAGGACAACGCCTGCGGCATAAACCCGATCTGGGCAATGGGTTTCATACCTCTTTCGATGTAAGTGTCGAAAATCTTGTCGACAATCTTCCAGTCGTAAACCGGTTTGCCCTGGGCGTCTTCGGTATAGGCATTAGTCGAGCCCCATTTGAGTGCCGCTTCGCCATCGCCCGTCACGAGCAGGCTGTGAGCACGTACATACACGGGTACTTTACTCAACTGCGAGATCTCTGTCAGCAGCTTTTTGCCGTCTTTCATATAGGTATAGTTCGGCTCGTCGTAGCCAAAAAACGCCCAGATTGGCTGCATAGGGGCCTTTACTTTTGTCAGATTGACCTCTATACTGACAGGCTGCTGCTGACTGAAAACAGGAGTGGACAATGCCGTGCCCAGGGTGGCAGCGTGGAGCAGGGCAAGCTTGGTTTTTTTGAAAAACATGGGACTGTATTTAAGCGATAAAAATTAGTATCCGGGATTCTGTTTAAGTTGACCGTTGCGGCTGATCTGCTGGGTCGGTATGGGAAAAAGGTTATGTTTTTCGGCTGCGGCCGTTACGCCGTTCGCCTGGGCGGTAGTGATCAAACGGTTATGCCGGATCAGGTCCCAGCGGTAATGCCCTTCACCTACAAACTCCTGTGCACGCTCTTTCAGCACCGCGTCACGAAACTGTTCCTTCGTCAACCCTTTCAGATCGGGATAGACCGTCGCGGGCTGCTCGAAAGCCGTTCCCACCGCCCTTGCCCGTCGTCTCACCTGGTTCAATGCCTCGAACGCCGCCGCCGTTGGGCCTTCGGTTTCGTTAATTGCTTCGGCATAAGTCAGCAGCATATCGGCGTAGCGGATCAGCGGATAGTTTACTCCTTCTTTAAGGTAGCCGGTGGCGAAATCTATCCGGTGAAACTTGGTCAAAAATGGCGCGTACATGGTAACCGTGTCCCGAACGAGTTCTTTAATGCCGTTTTTGTAATAATAAGGCATCTTTTGCCGCACCGACTGCCATTTGCGGTAAGTATCGGGTGTTTCAGAAAAGAATGATTTCTGTGCCTGGAAAATGACCAGGTCTTTCAAAACATGGAACTGGACATTGACCCCCTTGATGGTTTGGGCCGGCGGTCCGAACAGATAGATCATCCGCGTTTGGTACATCTGCGAAGTGCTGTTGCCGTTACCGCCGTGTTGAATGGAGAAAATGTGTTCTTTGCTGTTCTGAAAATCCGGGTTATTGATGTTTTCATAATCTTCAAACAAACTAAAAACTCCGGCGTCCATCACTTTTTTAGCCTGCTCGGCCGCTTCTTTCCATTTCCGCTGCTGCAAATAGACCTTCGCAAGCAATGCCGTAGCCGAAATGGCCGTAGCACGACCAGCCGTAATGTCGGCCTTATTAAGTGGGCTCAATAACTCTACCGCCGCGTTGAGATCGCTCACAATCTGCGCATACACCTCCTCTTCCGAGCTTTTGGGCTTATCTACCTCGCTTAGATCGGTGGTAGCTTTCACATGCAGCGGCACACCGCCGAATATCCTCACCAGGTTGAAATAAAAGAATGCACGCAGGAATTTGGCTTCACCCAGCACCTTGTCTTTTCCCTGAAACTCGGCCACTTCCATTTTGTCTATCAGCGTATTAGCCCGGTTGATCACCTGATAAAAGTAGTCCCAGGCCGTCACGAGCTCGACCGCGTCGGGCGTCCAGGAATAGGTATTCCATTCGTTTTGAATACCGGAGCGGTCGCCGGAGCCATTGGCCGAGCCGCCGCCGATGAGGGTAAATGCGGTCACATCACCCAGGGTAACCCATTGGCCGTCACGATAGTTATCATTCCACAGATAGTTATAAACGCCGTTCAATGCGAGTTGCGCCTGGTCGAGGGTTTTGTAAAAATCATCGGTAGCGACCTGGCTGTAAACTTTTTCCTGCAGTGCGTTTTCGCAGCTGCTTCCTCCCAGCAGGGCCAATGCGGTGATGGCAACCGCCACCACGCTGTATTTAGCTTTTTTAATAAATCGGATCATGTGAGTTTGCGGGTTTTGCATTAAAATCCAAGTTTGATTTCCACCCGGTAGGTCCGCGACGACGGATACCCAAACCGGTCCATTCCTTTGGTGGTATTGCTGCTGCCGAAAGAGTTCACCTCCGGATCATACCCTGAATATTTCGTCAGCAAAGCCAGGTTATCGACGCCAATGCCTATTCGCGCATTCTTGACAAAACTGACGAACCCTGGAATTTTATAGCTCAGCGACACATTCTGAATACGCAGGAAAGAGCCGTCCTCGACCAGGAATGAGCTCACGCGCTGCGGGTGCGAAGCGCTGGCTGCGGGAATGTTGCCGTTCGGGTTTTCGGGCGACCATCGGCCGAGCCGTTTGGCCGAAACGCCGATACCATCGAGCACATATTGCTGTGCGGCAAGATTGAGTACCTTGTTGCCCTGCATACCGTACACGAATACGTGCAGGCTTAGCGGGCCGAAGGAAAGATCGTTGGTGAGGCCGTAGCTGAATTTCGGGAGCGGACTGCCAAGGAAAACATCGTCCAGCTCAGTATCGTACTTGCCGTCGCCATTCACATCCTTATACCGGATATCGCCCGGTTTGGCGGCAGGCATGGTTCCTACCTCCTTGATTTCTTCTTTCGAACGCCAGATCCCCTCATACACCGAGCCATAAAACTCACCGACTGTATGCCCAGGTTGAAGTCGCACCGTGTTTTTGGCGTGCGGGTTCACATTAGCACCGCCTACCCAGCCCGAATACAGGTATTCGGCGCCACCCAACGAGAGGATTTCGTTTTTGTTAAATGAAATATTAAAGTTGGTCGTCCAGGCAAGCTTGCCACTGGTATTGACGCTGTTGATGCCGAATTCCCAACCCTTGTTCAGCATTGCGCCCGTGTTTTTCAGCACACTTCCGTAGCCGGTTTGGGAAGGGACGGGCACGTCCAGGAGCAGGTCGGTCGTCTTTTTGTGGTAATAATCGACTGTAAAACTCAGCCTTCCATTCAGTACCGCGGCATCGAGGCCTACATTGAACTCGCCTGTTTTCTCCCAGCTCAGATCAGGATTGGCAATATTAGAAGGAAACGCAATCGGGAAACGGGCACCGCCGAAAATGTAGGAGCTGCGCGTGCCGAAAGACGTTCCCAGCAGCGATAGCGACCGGTAAACACCAATTGCTTCATTACCTGTTTTGCCATAACTCGCCCGGAATTTCAGCTGGTCGAATACATCCAGATCGCGGATAAACTTCTCATCTCCGAGCTGCCAGCCGAATGCTACGGCCGGGAACACGCCATATTTGTTATTAACCCCGAATTTGGAAGAACCATCGGCCCGTACGGAAGCCGTGAACAGGTATTTGTCCTTCAAAGAGTAGTTCAACCGCCCCAGGTACGAAATGAGCGTCCATTCATTCATATTACTGCCCGGCGCCTGCGGACTGCTGCCAAGGCCGAGGTTATAGTACTCAAAAATGTCGCTCGGAAAGCCGAACGAAGAGGCGTCCATGGTTTCGTTTTTCTCTTTTTGATATGTAAATCCTCCCAGAATTTTAAGGTTGTGAATGTCGGCGAAGGATTTAGACCAGGTAAGCGTACTGGCATTGGTGAAATTGAGATTGCGGACTCCGATCTGCCGCGCCTTGCCATTCGCTCCCGCCGCAGCCTCGGAGCCGATCGGAAAGTATTGGTGGAACTTCCAGTCACGGATGTCCGCACCGAAACGGACGCTCAGGTCGAGGCCCGGAATAATGCTGTACTCGGCGTAGACGTTGCCCAGGATACGCATGGTATTGCTAAGCTGGCGGTATTTCTCTGTCATGGTCAGCGGGTTTTCGAGTCCACCCCCCATTGGAAAATTGCGCAGGTTATTGACCTGCCCGAACTCATCGCGGGCCGGAATGGTAGGTGGCGCCTCGAACACGGCATCCACCACATTGGAAATACCCTCGTAACCTTTGGTATCTGTGGGCACTACGTTCTCGTCCGTCATGGTAAACAGGAGGCTTTCCCCTACCCTGAGCTTCTTGCTTACGTCGGCATCGACGTTAATGGAAGTGCCGTACCGCTTGAAATTCGAACCTGGGATGATCCCGTCCTGCAATGTGACGTTTTCGGCCAGCATATACCGCACATTCGGCCCGCCGCCCGAGAACGACAGCTTGAAATTCTGCCTCGGCGCCGAGTTATAAATTTCGCTTTGCCAGTCGGTGCCTTTGCCAAATCCCGCGACTTGCGCAGGCGTGTACACCTGCGACTGCCCGAGCAACGTAGCACGCTCGTTCACCTGCGTGGCCCATTGCGTGGCATCCATGAAGCCTAGCTTCTTACGGATGGTCTGCAACCCGAATGCATATTCAAAATCCACCCGCTGTTGCCCTGCTTTGCCTCTTCTGGTCGTGACGAGCACCACGCCGTTGGCAGCGCGGGAGCCGTAAATGGCGGAAGCCGAGGCATCTTTCAGGATCTGGATCGACTCAATATCGGATGGGTCGATGGAGTTCATCGGATTGGCATTGCCGCCAAACGAGCCCGCATCGCTGCTAGCGCCCGTTTGAAAGCCGGTGCTGATCGGCACGCCGTCGATCACGTACAACGGTGAGCCGCTGGCCGACAGCGAGGCCGTGCCCCGAACCTGGACGGAGATTCCCCCGCCGGGTGCATGAGAGTTGGTATTCACCTGCACACCCGCTATTTTTCCCTGCAATGCCTTGTCTGGCGTATTGATCGAGCCTTGCTCAATATCCTTGCCTGCAATGGTTGCAATGGCGCCGGTAAGGTCTTTCTTCTGAACAGTACCGTAACCCACCACCACCACTTCGCTCAGTTGCTCGGCATTCGGAATCAGCTGAATATCAATGGTTGATTGGTTCTTCACCGTGATCTCCTGCTGAATGTAGCCGATGAATGAAAAGACAAGAACCTGGTTTTCAGCGATATTACTCAACTCATATTTACCATCCGCGTCAGAAACAGTACCGGTTGAGGTACCTTTCACAATAATATTAACACCCACGAGCGGTTGACTTTTTTCATCTGTAATCCTGCCTTTTACAACCTTGTCGACGGGCCTTATTGAATGTGGGCTGGGCCGGAATTCATCGTTACCGACAGCCACAGTACTGATCATCAGGAGGCAGGCGGCGATCCAAAGGGGAAAGCGCAGCCGTTTACCCCCGTGAGGGTATGGTATAGCATTTCTCATGTTTTGTTAAAGCTAAGGTTCGGGCAGTACCATACCAGGCGCGCGACTACCGGAAAGTCGGGACAAGCATGTTCCGCCAGGTTAAACACTGTTCGGAATAAGATTTTGAAAACAATACTTTCCTGATAACCCTATGGCATAGGGCAGGCTACGTTGCTGACGGGTCAGCGCATACAAAACAGACAAAATAACGTTCGTACCGCTTTCGACAAGGAAAGCGTGTCAGTGTGTGCAGGAGCAATAAAAATGTAAACGGTAAGGTCTATACGAAAATGTCCAGGTATTTTACTTCGTCGGAAACCGGCATAATGCCATGCTTTTGAAGGCAATTGAAATACATACTGTCGCCTGCTTTCAAAAGATACTCGGCATCGCCCATTGTCATTTTCATTTCTCCTTCAATTACATAAATAAATTCCTCGCCCTCGTGGGAAAGTTCGTGCTGCTTGACCTCGCCTTTTTTGGCTACGAAAAGCATCGGCTGCATTTTTTTCTGATGGTACTCGGTACCGAACGGATAAATGAAATAACCCTTCTCCGTCTTCGTCAGATTCTGCTCCGCCGTAAGCCTCGCCGTGAAAATAGCGTTAAGCCACTCCTCGGTTTCCAGCAGGCTGGAAATGTTGGTACCCAGCACCTGCGCAATTTTCACCAATGCGGCCACCGAAGGCACTGTCTTGTTGTTTTCGATTTTGGAGATCATGCTTTTGGATAAATCGCTTCCATCGGCAACCTCCTGCAATGTTCTTTTCTGGTTCGTTCTCAATATCCTGATCCGGTCTCCGATATTGAGCGTATTCCCTTCGGCTATCAACATAATTTTCAACCCTGTTTACTTATTTGGCACTTTGTTTCATATCATTCAACAAGGTTGAATGCAAATATAAATGGAAAATACGACGAAGCAAGGAAAACTCTAAATATTTTATGCTTTTGTGCAATTCTTTAAGCATCCCTGCTTGCTGGGCCGCGCATGGGCTAAAATAGGCTACTCAGGTCGATTTTCAACCTCATAAAAACTCTTGATACACCGATAAATACTTTTATACAGGCGACCTGCGGGGTTTAATGACTTACAGAGCGCTTTTTTCTTTCCGGGAAACCCTATATCCTTTTTCAATGGCGTCGTCA
The DNA here is from genome assembly GCF_023667495.1 of Dyadobacter sp. MSC1_007. Lineage (GTDB taxonomy): Bacteria > Bacteroidota > Bacteroidia > Cytophagales > Spirosomataceae > Dyadobacter. The sequence goes on along the minus strand of NZ_JAMOZL010000010.1, from coordinate 71,409 downwards.
ATGACATAAGTGTCCCCTAAAACAAGAAGTATTTCAAATTTCCTTCAACAGGAAACATTTGGACCCCTAATTTGGAACAAAACGTACCCCTCTGTCATACAGATCGAATCTAAATTTGTCCAAGATATTTTTGGATAAAAGAAAGGCATCAACCTTCGCCTATCATTATCCAGGGAAATTTCTGCAATTGTTTAAGTGTATAAATAAAATTTACTTATGAAAAAAACGATTACCAGACAGACATTCCTATCGTTTCATCGGCCCACACACCGGTTTTTTGTCCTGAGTTTAATGCTGATTTTCTGGACTTTTGCTCCGGGTTTTTCACAGACTTCCGAAGTCCATACATTCAAAAATGTGCGCATGGGCGGTGGTGGATTGGTATCGGGCGTCGAATATAGTTTGGCAGAGCAAAACCTGGTTTATGCCCGGACCGACGTGGGCGGCGCATACCGCTGGAATCAGGCCTCGCAGGAATGGATAGCCATCACGGATTTTATGGGAAACAATACCGCCGACGATATGGGCGTATTGAGCATCGCGCCCGATCCGGGCGATGCTAATAAAGTATACATTTTAACGGGCCTATACACGCAATCATGGGGCGGTACGGGGGCCGTTTACGCTTCGTCTGATAAAGGAAGTACCTGGGCGCGAAGTCCGTTAAGTATTAAAATCGGAGGTAACGAAAACGGGCGCACCATGGGAGAACGGTTGCAGGTGGACCCAAACCTGGGCAGCACGTTGTTTCTGGGATCCAGTACTGACGGGTTATGGAAAAGCGTGAATTCCGGTTCCACCTGGACAAAAGTGAACAGCTTCCCGGTGAGCTCCTCTGCGATCGCATCCGGCGGGATTTCGTTTGTGCTTTTTGATAAAACCAGTGGTAGCGCAGGCGTAGCCAGCCAGGTCATTTATGTCGGCGTAGCAGTTACCGGCAGTCCTAATCTTTACCGCTCAACCGACGGCGGCGAAAGCTGGTCGCCTGTTGCAGGAGCAACTACGGAATACATGCCTCATCATGCCACACTGGCTTCCAATGGCACCTTATACATTGCTTACGCGAACGGAGCCGGCCCCAATGGGGCTACGGCCGGCGCAGTTTTCAAATACGCCACGGGATCAGGCACCTGGACGGAAATTACGCCGAGCCCGCATACAGATCAGGGTGGATATGGCGGAATCAGCGTATCTGCGGGTAATCCGGATGTGATAGTGGTTAGTACCCTCGACAGATGGGCTCCCCGGGACGAAATTTACAGGAGTACCGATGGCGGTGCAACCTGGCAGACACGCTTGAACGGCGCCGAATACACCTATACGGATGCACCATTTGGCGCAGCTTCCACTCCTCACTGGATCGGTGATGTGGACATAGACCCTTTCAATGAAAACAATGCGTGGTTTATTACAGGGTATGGTGTTTTCAATTCGGGTAATATGGCGGCCGCTGTCCCCACATGGGATTTCAAAGTGAAGGGTATCGAAGAAACCGTTTTGCTTGAACTGGCAAGTCCGGCTTCCGGCCCGCTGCTCGTGAGCGCGATGGGTGATATTGACGGTTTCCGGCATGAAACCAACCTGGACGAATCCCCGGTTTCCGGACGACTGTCCCCACACTATGGTACCAATACGTCCATTGCCTACGCCGAGAATGTGGCTGGTAAAATGGTACGTGTCCATAATTCTGTTTCAGGCAATTATGGCGCTTACTCAAACGATGGTGGAGTAAACTGGACCGCATTCGGCGGCTTCCCCGCGGGAACAACAGGTGCTGGGAACATAGCGATCTCGTCCGACGGTAATACGCTGGTTTGGCAGCCTGCTAATGCTGCTGCATTCTACTCCACCAGTAACGGAACTTCCTGGACTGCTGTGTCGGGGCTTCCTGCTGGCGTTAAACCGGTGGCCGACCGTGTGAACCCCGCTAAGTTTTATGGTTACGATGCTGGTGAAGGAAAAATTTACCGCAGTACAGACAGCGGGGTTACTTTCGCAGTGGCCTCCTCCGGGCTTCCGACAGCATTCAGCTGGGAATTATGGAAAACAGGCATCAAAGCGGTGCCGGGCATCGAAGGCGAGCTCTGGATTTGCAACACGGCCGGATTGTACTATTCCACAGATGGCGGTGCGAACTATACACAAGTAGTCGGCATAAACAGTGCTTCCAAGGTCGGTTTCGGCAAAGCGCCCAACGGTAGCAGCCATCCCGCGGTTTACATCGCAGGCTTTTGGGGAGGAGTTTACGGGTTTTACCGCTCCACCGACATGGGTGCATCCTGGGTGCGTATCAACGATTCTGATCATCAGTATGGCGGTATCAATGACATCACGGGCGATCCCAATATGTATGGAAGGGTTTATCTGGCTACCAACTGCCGGGGTGTGGTGTACGCAACGACTACTGTTGCGCAAACAGGTGGCGACAGTGAGGCTCCTTCAACGCCCGTAAACCTATCGGCAGTGAGCATAACGCAGACGAGTTTTGTATTATCCTGGGCCGGTTCAACCGATAACATTGGTGTCACCGGATATAATGTTTACAGAAACGGGGTGAAAATTGCTGAAACGGCGGCTACTAACTATGCCGTATCCGGACTTTCGGGCAATACCATTTACAATATGACCGTGAAAGCGAAGGATGCGGCCGGGAACACCTCTGATTTCAGTGCGTCGTTGGCAGTCACAACAAGCAATGCCGCAACGCCGGACCTGGTTTTATACGATGAAGAAATCCTCGCGGGATGGAACGATTGGAATTCCTGGGCCGGCGTGAAGGATGCAGCGAGCACTGCTCCCCTCAAAGTTGGTTCCAAAGCCTATAAGGTAAGCTATACCGGCGCGTGGCAGGGTTTCAGATTGGCTGTAACTAATGCACCCGATGCACCTTCGACAGTAACCTATCCGGAAGGCATTGGTTTTTGGGCCTACGCCGAGGGCGGCAACGCAGTGCAATTGAATGTGTTGACTACGAATAGCTCCGATGTGGCAAGTACACCCAAATCCATCTCGGTTCCGGCCGGAGCGTGGACCTACTTCAAGATCTCATGGGCGGACCTGGGTAGTCCTACTGAGGTTAAATCGGTGTTGTTTCAGGAAACGGGAGGTGCAGGAGGAGTAGTTGTGAACTTTGATGCTATTAAATTGCTGGCTGAGATTCCACCGGTTACGGTGAATCCCGACAAGGTAATATATGCAGATGCGCTCCAAACCGGATGGCAGAACTGGTCTTATGCGGTAACACAGGACGCAAGCAGCACCGCTCAGGTGAAGGTGGGAGCGACTTCATTGAAGGTAACTTCTACGGAAACCTGGGGAGCACTTAGTTTTTACAACAATTCGGCGCTTGATATCAGCAGCTTTAAAGGCGGAATTTCATTCTGGGTATTCGGAGAGACGGCGTCGGAAGGTGCTACCATCAAGCTGCGTGTTTATACGGAAAGTACGGGTGACGGCGTGCCGGCCAGCAGCGTGAAGCAGATCGAGGTGCCTTTGAATGTATGGACAAAAGTGGTGGTACCCTGGTCGGAATTAACGCTGAACTCCGCCGCCCGCCTTGGATCGAAAAACGCCCGGACTATGGCGGATTTGGTCCAAAGAATTACCATTCAAAATGGCAGCAGTGCGGTAGGGCAAGTATTCTATATCGATCAGCTCCAACTGTCAGGGGAAGTTCCCGATCCGCTCCCTGTCCGGCTGGTCCGGTTTGATGCGGCGCAGGATAGGGACGCAATAACCCTGTCGTGGACCACCGCCAGCGAAAGCGGATCTGCCGGTTTCGAAGTGGAGGCCGCGTCGGATGCAGCGCACTGGAATACCATCGGATTTGTTGCTTCTGCTGGCAGTGAAGGCAATAGTGCGGGTGTTTTACATTACAATTTCAGGGATAACAACCCGATCGCCGGCATCAATTACTATCGGTTAAAACAAATCGACCTGAACGGGGACAATGAATACAGCCGTATTGAAAACGTTCATTTTTCAATGAAAAAACTGCTTTTCGTTTATCCTAACCCGGTTGTCGATGAAGTGACTATTTCGTTTCCGGATTGGAGCCAGGTGGTGGATATGCGGGTTGTCGATCCGTCCGGAAAAGTGATATTCACCAGTGTTTTAAAAACAAACAAGCTTGATATGAAAACGTATCCCGAAGGACGATATCTGTTGCAGTTAAGGCTAAAAAATGGTGAATCTGTCGTTAGTAAGATCGTGAAAGTTCATTAGTTATAGTTGGGACCGAAAGTTAGCAAAGCCCTGCAAATCATTCATTTGCGGGGCTTTTGTTTTGATGCGTATAGCCATTATGCGTTCGGTTATATGCACTCAAATTGCTGAAAACAAGCAAGGAAACACCGCAGTTACTGGCGAATTTTTACAACGAAATTGATATACTGAATACGCTCGATGACGTCATAAATCCATCTCTGATAGAACACGGTGATTACGAGACGGATCATTATCTGATCATGGAATGGGTCGATGGTGAAATACCATCGGCATGCACCAGAAACAAGCGCTTGTGCTGGCCAATAACGGTGGCGGCAATGGGAACGACATTCGCCGCCTGGCCGCCACCATTCAGGATTTGGTTGAAGCAAAATATGGCATACGCTTATCGCCTGGATTGACTTTTGTGGTAGCTTCAACGCGCCAGAACAATTTTACTTGTGCTGATTTTATTACCGTAATAAACCCGGAGAATGTACTGTCCGCTACTCAGTTGGTTCACATCGAATGTTGCCCAATCCTTGTTCCCATAACTCTCGGCCTTAACCTTTTTGCTATTAATTGTGAATAATTCTACCAAATTGATACCGGATCCGGCAGAAACAATATTGATTAAGTCGGTGACTGGGTTGGGATATACATTAATGCTTAATTCCCGTATAGGATCTTCGCCTAGTACAACTTCAATGTCGTCACTCTGCTTGGTTATTGTCGTGGACGCCAGCTTTGATTCGGACTGGTCGGTGTACCCTCTGATCCTATAAATATAAGCAATGCCTTTTTTCGCTGATGGATCTGTATATGCAAGTTGATTTGCGGAAAAACGCAGGATTTCATGCGCAGCAAGCGTATCGCTGGCCTCGAATCTTTCCAAAATATATCCCGTTGCATCTGGCAGCTTGTTCCAGTTCAGGACCACTTGTTTATCTTGTTCAGCGGCTGTCAGCGTTATGGTGCCCAGATTTTTATACGGAAAAATCTTGTTGTGGTGGAAAGCGAATGCACGCAGTCCTTTTGTATTTTTAAGAAACGGCCCGATATAAACCCACGCCGCACTCAGCAATCCGGAGTAATGATACTTGGAAGGTAAATATTTGATCGTAGAATCATTGCCAACCTCTTTGAGTTTTACAATGATCTTATTAGCCTCTGCTCGCCCGGAAGCCAGTTTTTTCCACTCTGCATTCAAATAGAAAAAATCTTTCACGGAGAAAACGGAAGATGGTTCCAAACTTCCTTCAATGTTCACGGCAGTTGTGTCTTTTGGATAAACCATTTGCTGATAATCTTCAAAAACCATCGTGATCTCGTCCTTTTCAGGAGTAGAATAAAATGCTTTTTGTAAGCTGGGGGACGTGATTTTTTCCTTTTGGCCATAATGGTTGTATCCTGCTAAATCCGCCAGGTCGCGGCCCAGTTGCAAATATCCCTCCAGACCATAGTGAAACCCGTTCCATCCTTCGGCCCCCAAAGCCGTGTAAGGCTGGATGACGGGGTATTTCCGATCCAATGTCCTTTGTTGTTCGCGCAAAACGCCGATCCGGTCGTCGTAAGGACCGCCACCAAACAGCGGGAGCTGAAAAACGTAAATTTTTTGGACCATCGGGTAGTCCTCCTTCCACATTTGCACCAGCTTATCGAAGCGTGGTGCCCAGGTTAGCGGATCGTCAGACGAGGCCTCTGTTTCTCCCTGCCAGTAAAAAATGGCTTTTAACGACGGCAACAATCCGGTTTCTCTTGCACCGTTGAGCAGGTAACCGTAAAAGCTCGATCTGTCAGTGAGATCAATCAGGGATGCGCCCGCCGCTGATCCATTGAGAACACAGGTTGGAACCTGATATCTCTCCGCAATCACGCGTTGAAATTCAATGCCAAATATGCCTACGCGCTGACCAATGTCGTTGGCCAAACCCCACATAGCAGCGCCTCCCGATGAACCGTAAGTCCGGGCAAATTCGTTTCGATATGTATAGTCAACTTCCCAGGCCACGGCGTTGGACTGCCCGTAAATAAGGTAAAAATCGCCGGCGACAATGTTATCCCTTCGCGCAATCAGCGTGGAATCGGAACCTGATTTGCATGCATAAATTTCAAATGCATATTCAGCAAGTTCGGCTTTGATTTTGAATGTAAAATTGAAAGGAGCTTGCGAACCGTTGTATAGGAGCGCCTTTTTTTGATAGCCGTCCCGGGTCTTGTTCCTGTATTTCACAACAGAAAAATACGCATAACCAGAAACCTGAGCCCTACCTAAAAATTCGACATCCGCCTGATCCGAGCTATCCCGCGCAAAAAGTTGCATGTCGGCAGGTACCTTATCGAGAATTGCTATGCCGGATTGTTGCGCATAGGCTTTAAAAATGAAGGAACCAATAAATATTATTAAAACCAGGAGTATAAATTTTTTCATGCAGTGAGGGGGGCTGACGTAGCAATTTTGCTTTATCACCAAGATAAACATTTTTCCGTGATTAAGAAGAAAGCAGGAAAATGGATTACAATGAGGCAGTGAATCAGAGTGTGATTTATTGGATTGAATTATTTTTTAAATATTATTGATGTAAACGTCCAGGTTAGAATTGGATACGTAGCCCATTATAGTTTTCTGTCAATAAGATGTTTCTCAAGGCCCCATTTTCGTACCGACGAACTGAACATCGGGTCGGTATAATAGATCAGCCGAGTGCTGGAATCCTTTTCCCATTGGACAATCCGGGCCCGGATGTCTGAATTCATCTGGCGAAATTCGATGTAATTGGGCCAAAAACTAAGCGACCAGATCAGCACGCACCCCAGGGAAATGCGAGGAAACCAACGCTTATCGAGCAGTCCCTTATCCCAGAGTGTCAATAATACCATAATCGGAATAATGGCTGAAAAAAACATGTAACGTGGTGCGATGCCGCCCGCTGATTTGTTCTCAAAGCGCGCAAGGGCTATCATTATCGCAGTAAGCAGGGGAAAGGATAAAATGCAGAAAAGCAATGGTCGCGCGCGTGCGTAACCGCTCCTGAAAAGCCACATCCAGTACCCTATTACGGAGGCGCCGAACACACTACACAGAATAATGTTGGCGTAGCTGGCAATCAATCCCGGCGGTCTGATATACAGAAAGCTACCTGAAAAAGTGAGCAATAGGCGAAGCATCCAGTCAACACGGAATGCTGAATGAGTCACGCCCTTGTCAAGCATCGAAAGGAAAAAATCCAGGGCACACAGGAAGGTGAAACCAAGCCAAACGACTTGCATGGAGCGTTGTTTCTTAGCCCACAGTAATACACAGCCCAGCAAAGGCGTTACAATGCCGTTGCCAAAGGAACACACCGCCATAGCGCCAAAAAGCATAGATGATATAAAACGCCAGTCTGACGGTGCAGAAGCTTTATCCAGGTAACACAGACTCAACAACGAAAAGAAAATTACGGCATAATATTGAATGCCTCCCCAGTAGTAGAACGACACCTGATAGAAAGTGAGGCTTAGCATGAATGAGGAACAAACCAGGACCGAATGCTGCCACGGATAATGATGACGGATCATCAACCGGTACACCATAGCTATGCTTCCGATTAGAAACAAGTTTTGAATGTAGGCCAGATGTGCAAAATTAAGCCGGTTAAATAAAGCGAAATAGCCAACCGCAATTAGCCTTGAAGGCAGGATACGGTGTTCGTTGTGACGGCTGAATAAAATAGCAAACTTTTCGTTCGGCGTCTTGTTCTGAAAAAAGAAATCCTTGATGAAGGCAACCGTTGCCGTATAGTCGTCGAACGACGGAGTATTCAAGGTTTCATGAAAGAGGATGGTCAGAAATGCGAGCGCCATAACGGCGCAGCAGACCACGGCAAGCTGGCTGGTTTTACATAAGTGCCCCATTTTTAATATCGTTTAATCGCAAATTAATTTTTTATTTTAATTTAGTGGGTACACCTTTGGAATGGCAATCTTGCAAGTAAAATCAGAACGGATCAATTGCATTACCTTTGTAATTTACAAATTTAGCATTTACCGTTTTGATTTTTATAGAGATAAATAGATATAGATTAGAAAGAACTTCCGATTAAGAATCGGTGAAATACGGTTAGTTACCCGTTGGGACTCGGAATCCAGGCTGAATAAATTCATCAAAAACAGCCCTGGTATACTCGCAGATTCCGAATTCAACAGAAAATTTTGCTTGCTCAAAGCTCAGGATTTCGAACAGGAAGGTAAATTGGAAAAAGCGCTCTAAGTATACTTGGAAATTTGGGACAAGTTTTATTCTGTTGACACCGCTAACTATTTGCTAATTGGATCAACAATCGACGAGCTTTTTCTGAAATTGCACAAAAAATATGCGGTGCGTTTTGTGCAAACAGTGTTTAAGGAAATAAGCTCACAGGGATTACGTTAACAATGTAAGATATTCAAGAAATGAGGTGACGATGATGTTAGCGGAGTTAACAAACGGAAAGGATCAAAATAAGGAGCATTAATACCCGCGCTTCTGTGTAAATATAAAACGTGGGCATCAGTATTTCACAACCGTCTCCTTTTGGGGATAGCACTGCCACGTGTCTGTGAAGGTATGCCCGCAGCCTAGGGACTATACCGGCTATTTATAAGAAACAGTCGTATTTTTTTAGAGATTTTTTACCTACCAGTTTTCGCAATTGTTTCCGGTAACGGACATGGTCCCAAGTGATTTTCCAGAAATCGACATATTCCTGCAAAGATCCCAGGCCAACCTCCTTCCTTCTTTCATCGACATGGGCAGGATCAAATAAGGGCAGCACGTAATAGCTGTTTGATTTTTCGTCGAAACCGATTTGACTACCAAATATCTGACAGTGTCCTTGGCCCAACGCGACGCGATCTTCCAGTAAAGCCAAAGAGCTCCGTTCTGCTGCATCGCGCTTTACTGCGTCCCTCATTAACGGCAGGTATTTTAGCTGCGTGGCAATGTCAGAATGTTGGAGGACAAGGAATATTGTATTTCCGTGTTCCGCAATAATATCCGGCCCCGGCCAACCGAAAGTGTCAAGTATCGCGGTGACAATGTGGATATTGGCGCTGTCAATTCCGATGATTAGCCTGTTCATTTCACTAACCTGAGGGGAATTCACTCCATATCTACTGATAGTATCATGTACGGTCAAACGATACTTTTGATCGTTGGCGAAGACCGAATCTAAAATGGCAATCAGGTGACGATTATAATTTGCTTCCTTAGTCTCCTTATTGCTTTTAATGAGCTTAATCGCCTTGGTCCATCTTGGATCGCTCCATAAATTTTTGAGCGTAGAATCCGATAGAACCTTATCCAGCTCATCATATTTTACGCGGTCAATTATTCTAAAAAGATGGTAGAATGCACTATCAGCTTCACTCGCCATAGCCCAGGCGGATGCTGCCATGTAACGATCAGGCAGATATCCGACACCACTGTTGTCATTAAAGGCATTATTGTAGGTTTCTGCTGATTCTCTATATTTTTTCTCCTGAAAGAGGGAATCAGCTTTCATTATGCGACGAGTATAATCTTCGCCAAATTTTTGGCCCAGGCATGGAAAGAGCACAATTAAAAATAATAGGACTAGCGAAAGGCGAACGTTGATCATGTGGCCTGTAATCGTGTAAATTCAGATACAGCAATCAATATATTAATTAATGACATATGATCAGTCAGATTCACGACCTGCTGGTAGACAATAGTAATGCGGCTTTTACAATCTTATACATTACCAGCCTCACCCTCCTTTTTTACTGGCATTCTCACCACTTCATAGTGTCCCGTCTTGCTTCGATTGCCAAGATGGCCCTGACTAACTACGTTCTGCAATCCATTTTTGGTACGCTGATCTTTTATGGCTATGGTTTAGGATTGATGGGCGAAATCGGGCCGGGCTGGGGCGTAGCTCTTTGCATTCCGTTTTTTATCTTCCAGCTAATTTCCAGTGTGGCTGATGTTGTGACGATGGGCAGCGGAAATCGATAGGCAAAGAAAGCCCGTTTTATTTACTTTCGGGCTTCATTCAGTGATTCCAGGAACAGTCCTGATAACTGCTCAACGGGGACACGGTTAATGGAAGGATTAACTTTTAGCATGAAACCCTGATTGCCGTATTTAGCCACTTCAATATTTCTGTTTGCCAGTCCTGCTCTAAATTTGTCTGGATCAGTGTGCGTCAATTGCATATTGACAAAATGAATGCCGTTCTCTATCGGATTGCATTTAACCCGTTCATCCTTATTCAGCTCCTTGAATAATTTTTGACTGTTTGACCATGCCAATTTGTAATCATCGATGAAGCCGTCAGCAAAATGTAACGCAACCGCGGCGAAAGCCCATGCGGCTGGCAGTCCACCCCCAAACATTCTTCGCTCGTGAAACAGATTTTCAGTAAATGACTTATCACCAGCCAAAATCGCCCCGGATGAAGCATTGAAGCATTTCCACATCGACGTAAAAACGGTGTCAAAGAGCTCACCGTACTGCTTTGGCGCAACACCGGTATGAACCGACTGCTTGAACAATCTTGCTCCGTCCAAATGAGTTTTGATACCATTCTTACCAGCATATTCCACGATCCCTTTCAGACTTTCGTAACCTATTATCCTATCGTGCTGGCGCCTCACGGGTGTTTCAATAGCGATGGTGCCAATTTGTGCAGCAACGCGGCCTAATTTTGTTTTTGCAATGACCTCTTCAACATCTTCCAATGAAAATTCCGCAGCGTTGACGCCCAACGGAATCAGGTTCAACCCGCTCAAAACCTGCGAACTGTCTCCGGTATCGTTGTAAATATGGCTTTGTTCCTGAACAATTACCCGTCGGTTATTTCCGGACAGTTTGCGAATCGCGATGTGGTTTGCCAGTGTCCCGGTAGGCAAAAAGACGCTGGATTCCTTGCCGAGTAATTGCGCAAATTTGTGCTCCAATTCCTCCACTACCCCGCCATTGGAATAAAAATCAGACTTGATTTTACCTTCATCGGCGAGTTTCATTAACAGACTTGCATATTCTTTCGGGCTCAGATTTAACCCATCATACAAGAAATCGACTGACTGGCCTGCCTTCCATGAACCTTTAAAACAGCCGTTTGCGTTAACGCCCCCAATGGGAGTCGCGGTGACGGAGAGTAAACCGCCTATTTTTACAAAATCTCTTCTGTGCATTTGAGTGGATGGATTACCGTGGAAAAGGTCTTTTTTATTGCTATTGCCCGGCCGGAACATATGCTGGAACCACGTTGGAAACAGGTCTGAGTGATTTCAAGTAGACAAAAACGGCTTTCATATCCGCATCGCTCATATCTTTATAATTCTGCCAGGGCATCGGGGGCATCAGCGGGCGGCTATTTGCAAGCCCTTTAAATTTACCCTTGCGCATGGCGCTGTTAAACTGCTCGAAAGTCCATGTGCCGATGCCCGTAGCGTCCGGTGTGAGGTTGGCAGCGAAGGATACACCCCAGGGCCCCGCGAACGCCGTATTCTGACCATTGAAAATAACCCACTGACCGGTCCTTACCAAATTTTTGTCATAGCTTCCAAGTGGCTGAGTGCTATCGAATCCGGAAAGGAACCGCTCCATATCTGGCATGGGTCCCTGTGGGCCTGGCTTTTTCGGAGAGTGACAATCGGCGCAGCCCATGATCGTCACCAGATACTTGCCGCGCCTTACCTCATCCTCTTTCGCCGCTTCATTGTGGTACTTATCTATTAACTTGATTCCCTTTTGTTCTTGTTTTTGCGCGTCCATGGCACAGGTCAGCCAAATAGCAGCAGTAATGGTCAAGTAGATGGTTTTCACGATTTAAGTTTGATTAAGTTATAAATAAGAAAAGAAAATAGTTAAAGCCATGTTTGGCACTTCGCTTAATTAACGCGCCTGACCCGGAAGACACCTTTAACATTGGAAATACCTATTTCCGGTTTGGCCTTACTAAGGTCCATCCAACCAGCGGGTGACACAGTAAATGTTCCTGTCACCCAGGTTTCGTCTGAATTATCCACGATCAGCAAACCTCCGCTCACAGATGGCGCCAAGCCGTACAGGTGCTGATAATTTATCTTAGGTTTGACAAGGTTGAATGCAACATCAGGCCCCTTGGTCCAATGAAATGTTCCCGTGGGCTCACCCTTCCAGGCAACCGACGCGAATTCGATACCGTCTTTGCCCAAAATCACATTCTGGGTTGCGTTTATATTTGCTCCACCCGCATAGGTGTGCCAATCTCCGCCATCCAGTTGTACAGAAATGCCCTCAGGGGCAACAAGGATGTTGGAAACCAGGCGTAGATCTTTATATTCCTTACCATTGATCATAAGGGATTTGTTGAGATGTACGCTCACTACTGCCGGATTTATATCGGGAATCCAGGTGGGCGCGTGATATTCCGCTTTTGATTCTCCAGGCGTAAGTACTCCTTCTCCATTCAACGCCCATTTATTGATATTTTTTGCGGAAACAGGCCCGGCCATAACTACCGCATATTTCTTCTTAGGGTCTCCAACATCGATAGTTTGTAAAACTGCGAGCTGCAGATGTCCGCCGGGGCTCAGGATGGATTTCATGGGATTAATATACATTTCCTGAAATAAGGCCCAATCGCTGAAATGCGTGGTCTCTATTGTCACCTTCGATGCTTTTGTATCAAGACTTTTGACAGGTGGTGATTGCCAGATTCCTTTATCATCCTGATAGGCAATTCTCAGCAGTTCAGGGGCCGAACCGATTGTGTCGGTTTCGCGATAATGAAATGTAATAGAAACTGGCTTTGAAAATGTAGTGCCATGCGGCAGTAACCGAAATGCATTTCCCTTCCCCGCCGGACATTGATTGGTGAGTGGCTGTATGGAAATCGCCTGCTCTGATGCAAGTGCACCCGCAGGAATTGAAATCAGAATCCGGTGATCCGCAGACTCAATCGCTCCCCCGCTTGGGCCAATTTGGAACGTCACAATTTTTCCATCTACTTTTCCAACAGGGGTTATCGCACCCGTAATCTCGCCCGGAACTTCTCCCGGAGGTGGGATAAGGGGTTCATTTGGAGAATTGCAGCTCAAAACGAACAGGGCCAACAAAACATTCAGAAGTAGTTGCAAAGTAATTCTCATAGCTATTTAGATTTTGGATACATTATTGAAGGTACTTTTGTAGTTCTTTGTGTTTCCCCAGCAAACGCGCCATACGCCCGAATCCCTTGTATAAAAGCCGTTGAGCCCGATAAGGTATCCCGGGGAAATAGGTTTCCCCCATGTCTATCAAGATTGCAAGATGCCAGAAATTTCTGGGCAGGCCTTTTTTAGAACACCTCCCATCGGCGGCCAGCCCATATGCTATTCTTATCCCTTCCTCAAATTTAAAGGCAGGTTCGACAATGGCTTTAAACCGCACATCTCCGGCGGATTTATTATAAAAACGGTGTACGGAATAGGCCGGCGCCGTGATTTTGTCACCCGGCCCCAACACATATTCTGTTCCGTTGCATTTTACGTTGAGATGTCCTTCCACGACCTCAAAATGTTCCTCAAAACAGGTGTGATAATGCAAATCGTTGCCCCCGCCCGGTTTTAATTCCACTTCTACATGTACGTATTCGCCGTTTGTCTCCTTTGACGTTTTCAGAAACGTTACACGGTCTCCGACAACGGGATTTTCTATTGTTCGCTTCATTGTTTATATAATTTTCGGGCAAAACTACCCGGGCAGGTAAAGGATCTGGCTACGCCAAACGGAGTAAATAGTACGCAGTTCGTTGAATAAGCTCCAAAACCGTCCTCAGCCAGCCAGTAAGATGCAGAGAGGTATTTTTGACTGAATTATTCCGTATAGTAACTAGGAGGCGGCATCAAAGTGTGAAGTGATTATAATTGTAGTTTAACTTCAGGTGAACCCTAAAAAGCTGTTAAAGGGTATTTTAAAACAAAGCGATTGGACTTTGGTATAGCAACTTACAAGAATGTCAAAATGGAAAATCTGGATATCGACTACCTCACCATGATTCAAGGCCGCCGGGAGGGCGATAGTCAAATGAGAGAATTTAAAAACTCTTATAATCACATGGGCAAACATGGACTGCAATTCAGTAATGTCGAAATGCCGGGCATGCTCATTTCAAGATGGACTGCTCGCTCAGAGGGAAATACGTCGTTTTCGGCTGAAAAAACACCGGGGGCCGTTAACATGAATGTCATGCTTTCAGGAGCCATGCGATCTCGACTACACGCTAATAATTCGGATTTCCTAATCAAGAAGTTCCAGCATAACCTGATCTATCTCGAGAACTTCGACGGCTGCCATGATATTCCGGATGGAATTACCAGCGCTTTCCATGTCATGTTTGATAAAACTTATTTTTGCCGGTTAATAGACTATAATGAAGAGCTCACTGGAAAGCTATTAGAGAAAATCGATAAAAAGGAAGGCTTTTTTGCTAATAAGCATATGATGCCGGTTGAGCCAGGCATGTTAACAATCATTAATGATATTACCGCTTGTAAGTTAACGGGGTCATTTAGGAGGATATTTATAGAGGGCAAAGCTTTGGAGCTCTTGTCACACACACTTGCGCAGGCAGAGCATTATACACCGGCAGGGCAAAAACTTAATGTCCACGATTTGCAACGGATCAAAGAAGTGAAAGAATATCTGGATTGCCACTATCTGAATCCGGGTAGTATGCTTGAAATTTGCAGAATGTTTTGCCTGAACGATTACAAACTAAAGGCCGGTTTTCGAGCGCTGTACCAGAATTCTGTTTTTGGTTACATTCATCTGAGAAAAATGAACCTTGCAAAGAAGCTCCTGGAAGATGGTCAGATGAATGTCGCCCAGGTTTCGGATTGTGTGGGTTATGAGAATGCAAATCATTTCAGTGCAGCGTTCAAAAAGCATTTCGGTTTTTCTCCAAGCCTGGTTAGACGCTAAGATCACATTGACAATCGCCTATCGGACGTTGCTATCCATCATAATCGAGTCCGCGACAGCTATATGAGGCACTTACACTAAACTGGGAGAAACACCTTGACTCCCGCCTTCCCGACTATCGACGGATAGAGGATTACCTTTGCCTCTACTTTTATCGATATCTATGATACTATCTTTCACAAATTGGGTTGAATTGAAAATCTGTATTAGTTTACAACAACAATAATGCTGGACTACGAAAGCTGTTGAATTTCACTTACGTCAGGATGTCGATAGATCCTTTATTGTTTTTCGGGAAAAAGGTGATTTCTTCCCTGCTCCCTGGCACTATCACGCTCACTTTGAGTTTGTTTTAATAAATAAGAGTACGGGAAAACGCATGGTCGGCGATCACATCGGCTACTTCGAGGAATCCCGCATTTCCATTGGCCATTGTAATTGTAAAGTAATGTTTTGCCGCAACATTGGCTTTAAGATACAAACCTAAGACCGAACACATGCCAGATAAACACATATCAACCGGTTAGGCCGGATACCGGCGAGCTGCCAGAGTCACAGAGGTATATCCGATGGTAGCTGCATAAAACTTGCACCGATCACTTTCAACCCATCATGAAAGCGTTTCCAAACTCGGAAATACCTGAATTTCCCCTCTAATGGTGTTCCCATCATTTTTCCTTTCGCCGTCATTGTAACGATTGAAAGTGCGGTGTCGCCAATTATTTTAATCTCATCAATGATTGTTGAAGCGTCTTCAATAATCATCGTTTTCGCTTTATGTGAGTCCAAGTCCATTTTTTTGGTCAGGACTAGTCCTGTCGGTGCAACTGCAATTAAATCATTGTGTAACAGTTGGTCAAGGATGTCCACGTCGCTCACAAGCTGGGCCGAAAAAAGCCTGTTTTCAGCTTCAATAACATCTTGTCTGGTAATTTCTGTTTTTCCCATATTTATGTTTTTCTTTGGATTTCCTGTGTCTTCCAAATCATAACGATTTAAATTCGGCACCACGGACGGCCCCATTCCAAATC
Source organism: Dyadobacter sp. MSC1_007 (assembly GCF_023667495.1). GTDB lineage: Bacteria > Bacteroidota > Bacteroidia > Cytophagales > Spirosomataceae > Dyadobacter. Next base: position 55,239 of record NZ_JAMOZL010000010.1, on the reverse strand, counting down.
CATTTGGCACGGTACCGCTGTTCGCGAAACAAAAGTATAGCGGCTTGTTAAAAATGGTTGTCAGTAAAACTTGAGATTTTGTGTGATTTACTTGAGAAAATTCGGGAGCTCCGTTACAAGGAGGGCAATTTTGGCGAAACGCCGGAATGACCCGAATTGCCAAATAATTGGTCTGATATACAATGAATCTCCCTTCCAGGTGCTGCAATTTTGTAATGTCAACATCGACATTAATATAAAAAATACAAAATGCAACGTAAAGCACAAACGCATTGGGCAGGGAGTATAAAGGAAGGTAAAGGAGACCTGAGCACCCAAAGTTGGATTTTAACCTCAATGCTAACTTGATGATTACTGAATACAGAAAATTTGATTTATTTGGCGAGACGTTTATTCAAAAGTTAAGCATAAAACCACCTTTTGAATTCACTTTTCCTCTTGCGGAGCAGGCGTGTTTCCTATATATGTTGAAGGGGGAAACGGAATATTATTCAGGAGGTGATCATTTGAATGTTCCTACTCAGCAATCCCTGCTGCTAAACTGCCTGAACTCAGACAAACAGTTAAGGGGCGCCAATTCTGGAGGCGACGACGAAATCGTGATTATTACCTTTCATAAAGAAACACTGAAAAGAGTTTATAATAAGGAGCTCCCCTTAATCTTTAAACGGAATAGCCAAACAACAAATCAGTCGAGGGGAATCATCAATAATGACTTTTTGATTCAAAAGTATATTGAGGGGCTGCTGTTCTATTTTGAAAACCCATCGTTAGTTAGTGACGATATTTTGATTCTAAAATTGAAAGAAATAGTTCTGTTGTTATCGCAGACACAGCAGGCAGAGACCATACAAACCATTTTGTCACAACTATTCTTACCGGCAACCTTTACGTTCAGACAGATTATAGAAGCCAATCTATTTTCGCCGGTCAGCGTAGAAGATCTGGCACAAAAGAACAATCTGAGCGCATCTTCGTTTAAAAGGGAATTTAAAAAGCTATATAACGATTCTCCCGCCAGTTATATCAAATCCAAGCGTCTGGAAAGGGCAGCTCAGCTGCTTTCTGTCTCCGATGATCGCATAACGGACATAGCCTTCGATTGCGGGTTCAACGACCTTGCGAACTTCACTAAGAGCTTTCACGATAGATATGGTGTCTCGCCGTCGAACTATCGTTTAAACCAAAAGAGAAACTGACAGGAAGTCACCCGAATATCCTTGTCTCAAAGAATACATATCAACGCTGGCCCAAATTGCCAAATCATTGACCCAACCTGCAAAGATTTCTTGCTGCTCGCTACGCAACTTTGCATTATTAATCAAATTATATAATTTATGGGATTGTCGTATTTAGGTATTTTTCATACCGTTGTTGGTATTGTTGCTATTATCGCAGCACTTGTATCATTAATTAGGAACGCCAAGATTCATTTGGGAAAATTAACGGGGAAAATTTATTTCTACTGCACCTTGGTTGCCTCACTCACTGCGTTGGGATTATCTAGTATCAAAGGTGTTAATCCTGGCCACATTCTCGCGTTGCTCATTGTCGTATTGATATCAGTCGCTTACTTTCTTTATTGGAAAAAACCTGGAAATAACCGGCCTCGATTTGTTGAAAACTTTCTTCTTTCGTTCAGTTTCTTTTTGTCTCTAATTCCAACTGTAAACGAGACATTTACCCGTGTCCCGGTAGGGCATCCCTTGGCAAGTGGACCAAAAGATCCATTGATAGCTAAGACGCTTCTTTTACTTCTCCTTCTGTTTGTCGTAGGTTCCATTTTGCAATTCAGAAAGCAAAGGAAAATAAATAAGTTGCCCGACTTTTAATTGCAAGGCGCCCATTGGGTGCCAAGAATATTCGGAGAAGGCCTGTATCTTTTGTATTGCTTTACAAAGTCAAAATGTCAACCTGTAAAAAGGTATTGGTAAAAATCCTTGCTGGTAGGCAGTCCCAATACGGTTCGTTCGGGCGTTGTAGGCTTGCTGAAAGATGTTTTTACTATTGGTCAAATTCTGCAAATCCAGGGCAAATTCATGGGTAAGACGGCGTTGGTTAATTTTGTAACCAATTTTCAAATCCGTCCGGAAGTAAGGGTCCTGCTGCTCGGCAAAAGCCCGGTCGTAGTCATCCACCTGCCTGTTTTCTTCTGCCGAAGCTGTGGTGTTGATGGGTATCACATATTTCCCCCCCGATAACGTTAACTTCCAGCTAATGGTCAGTATATTATCTCTCTTCCCGAGCTTAAATTCCTTACCTGCCAGTGTATTGACTACGTACCGGTTATTGAACGGGGTATTCCGTTCAATGCCATCGCTGCCCTTATATTTGGAATCGAATAAGGAGGTGGTAATGAGAAAGTAATAGTTATCCGAGAAATATTTTTCCAGGGTCAGTTCCACGCCGTAATTACGTCCAGTGCCCTCATTAACCAGGTTACCCTTGTTCTCTGGGCCAAAATCAGCCCCTTCCGTCAATGCGGAATAATAGCTGGCAGTCCGCTCTACCGGCGCATCAAAAAGCCATTGGTAGTAGGTTTCTATTTTCAAACGCAGGTTTTCGGCAAGCATGCGGTCATAACCAGCTACTACATGGTGGCTCCGCGTAAAGCCGAGCTCTTTATTGGTCAATGCATAAGATCCGTCGGGCCGCTCGGTTTGATAAAAATAAGTCAGCATAGGCTGCACCATGCTGTGCAACCCGTAGGCCACGTTCAATGAAGCGGCACGCAATTGATAGCTTAACCCAATACGGGGTTCCAATGCCCTTGAAGCATTCAACTGAAGATTCTGAAAGGTGAGCCCTGTATTTAATGTCAGGCGTTCGTTGAACCGGTGTTTCCACTGGCCAAATACTTGTGTAAAGATCGTTTCACCCTCCGAATCCCGCCGGATAATATCCAACGGGTACAGCTCCCGGTTCCCGAGGTCGTACCGGATAAAGTCCATGATGACGCCTGCCGAAACCCGGTCCCTTGCATTGAATTTATGTGATAAAAAAGTGTTCACGGAAAGCTTCCGTTGCATATAGTCAATTTTGGTAGACAGTATTTCAGCGTCTATTTCCTTTCCGCTTCGATATATTACCGTATCCACTTCATTATTCTGGTCGGTTTGAGATCCGGAAAAAGTCAGTTTTCCATATGTACGGTCCGTGAAACGGTGTTCATATGAAAGTGCTGCTGTCCCATTCCTGAAATTGGCCCGTATATTTTCATTTTCGTTGCCATAAGCATCTGGTTTGTCGGTATCTATATCTTTGCCCAGGAAAGTCACCCTGCTGCGCCCGCCCATAGCCCAAGCCGTCAATTGCCCCTTTTTGCCCAGGGGAATATCTGTTTTAAAAGTAAGGTCCTGATAATAAGGCGTTCCGGCGACTTCAAAGCCTACATTTTCAAGTAACCCGAAAAAAGAATAACGGTAGTCGATCAGGTAAGAGGCTTTCGAGTTTTTGGAATAAGGCCCCTCGGCCCCTGCTTCCAGCCCGTTAAAACCCAATTGTCCCCAAAATTCCCGTTTCTCGTCGTTCCCTTTCCGGAGTTTGAGATCAAATACTGATCCGAGGGCATTCGCATATTCTGCCGGGAAAGCCCCTGTCAAAAAATCAGACTTGGCCAGTAAATTGGCATTAAGTATCGAAACAGGTCCGCCCGATGTGCCTAGCGCGCCAAAATGGTTGGGGTTAGGAATATTGACACCATCAAGCCGCCAAAGCAGCGAAGCCGGCGAATTGCCGCGGACAATAATGTCGTTCCGGGTATCATTGGCCCCGCTGACACCGGCAAAGTTGGCTGCCATGCGGGAAGGGTCACCCAGGCTGCCCGCATACCGAATGGTTTCGGAAGCATTAAAAGGCCTGGCGCTTACCGTGGCCATTTCATTGTTTGCCACGGTATGATCTTCCGAACGCTTATGAGAGACTATCGCTTCATCCAGGTTCAGCACGCTTTCGGTAAGGGCCAGGTCGAGCACTACCTCCTTACCTGCATTCACAATCACCTCACCCAGGACGATTTCCTCGTAACCGAGTGCAGTGATTTTCAGCCTGGTACGACCTACGGAAACATTGGTCAGACGAAACCGGCCGTCGGTATCCGTTACGGTGCCTATCAATGGATTGCTGCCGACGATCTGGACGGTTGCACCGATAACAGGTGTTTTGGAAGAAGCATCAAGAATGGTACCCCGGACTGTCTGGGTACGTAATGAAGGTCCCGACAGGTTTCCAGCCGGAACAGACTGCGCCAGGGCCGCAACATAACTCAAAAACAGGCAAATAACGACAATACTAGTTTTCATGACAGCGGGATAGATTAGTTGACATGCAAAAATCCGCTGCAAGAAGATGGGGGACTATCGTTTTCTGGTGGAATGTGGAGGTATGAAGACCAATTGTAAAAATTACCGGTTGAACGGTTCAGGCATCAAGCCATTCTTTAAAATCGGTAACCCGCTCACGGCTTACAAACACGTCAAAAGAAGGTTGGGGATGTAAATCAAGTTTAAGCCGGCTATTGAAATACATATGGATCCGCAAAATGGCTGGCAGGTGTACAATCAGCTTGCGGCTGATACGGAAAAATTTTTTAGGCGCCAGAAAGCCTTCGGCCTGATCAAGGGTATAATCCAGTATCGCTTTGTTACCATTCGTCTCCACGGCAAATGTCAGGCCGTCTTCGGAATAAAGATAGGCTAGTTTCTCAACAGGCAAAAAAGCGAGTTGCTGGCCTGTTTTGACCATAATCCGTTCTTTATAGGCAGGTGCCGCCAATTGCTGCAGGAGCTTTTCCAGCGACGGCGACATGCTCGTGGGCACTGTGTAGGAATCATACTTGATCAGGGCTGCCGAAAGTTCCTCTTCCTCGATGGGTTTTAACAGGTAATCTATACTATTGACTTTGAAAGCTTTCAGGGTATACTCATCATAGGCTGTTGTAAAAACGACCGGGGCATGCACTTTCACCCGTTTAAAAATATCGAAGCTGATACCATCCGCCAATTGGATGTCCATAAACATAAGATCCGGGTGCGGGAAGGTCTGCAGCCATTTCACGGAAGCCTCTACGCTGTCGATAACATCCAAAACCCTTAGTCCCGAACGCAGCCCGGTGAGCATCTTCGTGAGATATTTGGCGGCAGGTTGTTCATCTTCAATGAGTAGTACATTCATGGCTGTGGTATATCTTTTGGTATCACGGGCGGTTGGCTATGCGAATACTGGCCAAGCAAAGGTAAGCTGACCGAAAAACTCTGTGTGGTTACGATGACATCAACCGGCTGGCTTCCCAACAGCTGGTACCTGTTTTGAATATTCAGCAGGCCAAGGCCCGTGGAATCTGTCTGCTGGTTTTTTCGCTGCAGATTGTTGCGGACAATGACGCGGTCATTCGAAATGAACACCTCAATCCATAAAGGTTTATGAACAGAAAGTATATTATGCTTGACCGCATTTTCGATCAGCATTTGTAAGGAAAGAGGTAAAATGTGCTCGTTCAGGTACTGGTCCGGAATATCGATCTTCACGTTGAGACTCTCTCCGAAACGTATCTGCAGTAGAAAATGGTAGGCTTTGAGAGCTGATAGTTCTTTTTGCAAAGGAACAGTGTGGAAGTCCCTGATTTCTAATATATAACGATACACCTTTGACAGCTTACGTACAAAGTCAACCGCCAGATCGGGCTCCTCCGGAATGAGGGATGCCAGGGTATTGAGACTATTAAAAAGAAAATGAGGGTTAACCTGGCTCTTGAGCATTTCCAGTTGCGACTGCACCTGTTCTTTTTTCAATTGTTCGGCCTCAAGCAGAGCTTCCTGCAATTGTCCAAAATAATAGGAGCTTTCATAATAAGGCAGGCAAAGGACCAGTATGGTCACACTCACTGCATGCTTCCTAAATGTAAAAACCCCGGCACTGCTCTCCGGAAAAATCCGCAATGCGTCCTCGGTGATATGAAGCAGTAAACTCGCCGAAACAATAAAACTGATAGACAAAAAAAGCAACCAGAAGATCCGCCTGGAAGTCTGGGACACATAAGGAAACCGCTTACGGGTCTGAAAATAAATGAACCGGGCCCCTTCCCAATAGATCCCGATATGGACGACAGCCATGATCCATTTGGGCAGAAAAGCCATAAACCCGTTGTCCAAACTGGCATGAAAAAAAACAACGGGGATCATAAATGCCAGAACAGGTATACCGATGAAGCGCGCCAGCCTGTCGTCGAAACGTTTGGAAGGGTATACCTGGTTCATAACATGTTTGACTACGGGCAAATGTAGAAAAAAGACGTTGGGAAAGCGCATTTAAACAGGCAGATTGTCGAATCAGGTTGGTGGATGGTAGTCGGATCAGGTTGAATTGTTCGGACAACCTTTAAAATCACGCTCTTGCCGTCTCGAAATAGCAGACCAACTGGTTAAGCAAAAAGCTATGTTGTATCTTCACGGCATCATGCTAATATGCCAGTACTGGCATATTAGCATGTATATATTACAATTAATCATTGCTCTAATCAGTGTCCCGCACCAATCTCCTTTGCTTTTTTTTAACCTGTACGGTAACCGCCGTTTTTACAATTTCCGGTTGCAATGCTCAATCGGAAACATTACAAGAGCTTCCAGGATACAATATCACCCATTTTTCCGACGAAAATGGCTTGCCACAAAATAGCGTCAAGTCAATTGTTAAAGATGAAAGGGGGTATATTTGGATGTCCACCGAACGCGGATTGATACGCTACGATGGCCACCGGCTGGTTAAGTTCGACCAGTTCGGCGATTCATATGCCAGCAGAAATATCTATGGCTTTCAACTTCACCCCTCCAATCCCACCAATGATCTGCTTGCGATGACGCACGAGGGTAAATGGATCAGAATAGCGAAGGGAGAAGCGCGAATTGATCCTGATTATAAGGGGTATCCTGCTTATGAACCCTCAAAAGACCCCGCCGCCCGCGAAGATCCGGTCATACAGAGCCTGCCATTTGTGTACGAAGATCAGTATTCAAACATACTTTCCAGGTTTATATCGATCTATCCATTCCGGGCTGGCGCGCATTACATCCACTACCAGGACCATGTAAGTTACTACCGTAAAAACAAATTGGTCAAACGTTTCTCTTTTCCAAATAAGAGCATTTTCAATTTTTTTCGGCTAGACAGTGATCTGTATTTCCTGGACAAAGGACTAAACCTTCTCCAATTTACTTCCGCCGGAAGCGACTCGTCAGTCCGCCAAATTGCCATTGAAGGAGAAATCCTGCGGCACAAAACGCTGGCACGCCGGAATGATTTTATGCTTTTCTGGAATAATGTATCAGACCAGGTCTTCGTATTGTTGGATAAAAGTCTATATCATATAAGCAAAAGCAAGTCTGGTGTTATCAGCGGGAAGCTGATTTTAGATGGTTTCGATTTACGGAAACACTCGGTAAAGGCGGTTTATTACGACCCTCTCTTTCAACGTGTTTATATGGGAAGCCAGCTTGAAGGTCTTTATATTCTCGAGAAACAACCATTCGACGTAGTTGTCGACTCAAAATCGAAAGCAAACATTTTCTATGGTCAAGCATTATTAGGCGACAATCAAATCCTTACTCCCGACGGGAAGACCTTTAAGAAAAAAGCGGCTCCGGGTACAGTGATTTCCGGGAATATGGAACCCCTGTCAAAACTTGTAAGTTGGGATCGTGTAAGTGTGCTGAGAGCCAAATCTGGCGATATCTGGACAAAACAAGGGGAAGAAATTTTTCAATTTGATAGTACGGGAAACAAATTGATTTCGAAATGGCTGATCAAAGGAGGAGTGACCAACTTGTATGAAGGACACAAAGGCCGGATCTGGATAGGTACCACAACCAAGGGGCTGTATTATTTAGACCCTGGCCAGCCAAAAAACAGCCCTTCCCCTTTCCCATGCCAACTTTTACCCCGAATTTCCTGGATTGAACACCAAACTGCAGATTTTCTCTGGATTGGCACCGGCAAAGGATTGTACCGTTTGCACCTGCCGACTGGCAAACTTTTCCCAGTTGCAGGACTTGAAAATATCTACATCCGTAGCTTGCACATACCTAATGGCTTAGGGGAGGTATGGATAACTACCTATACCAGCGGCTTCTTTCTTTTGAAAGGGAATAAGCTAACGAGATTTCCATTAGATAAACAGCAATATCTGGCTAGCGCTCACTGCATCTTCCAAGACAGGAGAGGCTTTTTTTGGATGCCTACCAACCGGGGCCTTTTTCAAATCAAAAAAAGTGATTTGCTGGCGTATGTTGAAAAGCCGTTTATTCCCTATTATCACTACTACGCAAAAAATGTCGGGTTCAAAACCAATGAATTTAATGGAGGATGTCAACCTTGTGCTGTTAGAATGGGTGATGGCACCGTATCCTTTCCTTCGATAAACGGGCTAGTTTGGTTTGTACCCGAGCATATAAAGCCTGAGTTGCCTGGCGGACAGATATTCATCGACAATTTGGATATCAACGGTAAAGCCTTGACCTCTAATCAGAAACAGATTTCTGTTCCAGCCAGCGCTTCCGAGGTCGATTTGAAAGTAAGCACGCCCTACTTTGGAGATCGTTACAATCTTAAAATGTCGTACAGGGCTTTCAGAGACGGAACACCAATCTCAAACTGGAAGGAATTCGATGAAAATACCGCTATATCAATGCCTTTCTTGGCAGGAGGCGAATACACCGTTAATGTCCGAAAATTGAATGGATTCGGACCTAATAACTACATTTACAATCGTTTAACTATCTCAGTAAACAAACAGTGGTTCGAAACCTGGTGGTTTAAAGTGATTTTCGTCCTGGGTATATTAGCACTGTTTTATTTCATTTTAAGACTGAGGATCAGGGCAGTAAAAAATCAAAACCAGTTACTGGAAAGTAAAGTGAAAGAACGTACCCTTGACTTGGAGCAAACATTAAGGGTCCTCAATAATTCGGAAAAAGAGCTCGCACAACAAGTCAGACTACACATTCATCTGCTCGCCTCTATTTCGCACGACATTCGCACTCCTGTCAGGCACATGTCATATGCACTGGAACATAGCCAGAATTTGATCGAAGAGAAAAAGCTTGACAGCGCCGTAACATTTCTTAGTCAGTTAAGACAGGCTGTCGACAATATGTATCACATGATTGACAACCTCGTCAATTTCATCAAGCCTGGGATACGTGGCGAAAGTAACGCCGTGACACAGGTGAAGCTCGCCGGGCTGGTCAAAGAGAAAATTTTGTTATTTGAGCAGATCGCGGCAGCAAATAACGCCCATATCGAGACAGACATAGCTAGCGATGAGACCATTTTTACGGATCCAAAGTTGTTGGGCATTATCATCCATAACCTGATCGACAACGCGATCAAGATTAGGAATGATAATACCCTCCGGATCTATACAAGGCGCTCGCCTTCCAACTTACGCCTAATTTTTGAAGACAATGGCCCAGGCCTGCCAGCCGAACTAATCAATTGGCTCAATTCGTCGAATTCTGATGACGACTCCATTCTGCCAGCTGGTTATGAAGGTCTTGGATTATTGCTACTGAAACAAATCTCCAAATTATTACACGCAGATCTGAACGTTACAAATGGCCCGGGCGCATGTATCCGTTTGACATTCAGGGAAAAGTCTTTGGCAGGACCAAACCCATAAGCTAAAAAACGCTATTTACTGACTTTCTTCTCTTGTCTCAGCGATTTGAATGCGGCGCGCAACTCTTCGGCGAATAATTGCGGTTCTTCCCATTGTGCAAAGTGGCCTCCCTTGCTTACTTCATGGAAATAGATGAGCTTATGATAGCTTTTTTCCGCCCAGCTTTTTGGCACCTGGTATATTTCACCGGGGAAGACGGTAATGGCAGCGGGAATGGAAATGTCTACCGCATTGAAGTTGTTGGCATTGTTTTCCCAGTAAAGCTGTGCGCCAGACGTTGCCGTATTAGTCAGCCAATAAAGGGATATGTCGTCCAGCATCTCATCTTTGGTAAGCGATTTTTCGGGATCGCCGCCGCTATATGTCCAGTCTGCAAATTTGTCGTAGAAGAAAGCTGCCAGGCCCACCGGGGAGTCGGATAGGCTATAACCGATCGTTTGCGGACGGGTCACCATGATGCCCGCATAACCGGCACCTCTTGTATATAAATGATTCAGCGAATTGTATGCGGCTTTTTCTTTGGCTGAAAGGTTTGCCGGGGCAGGACTGCCGCTGGCCAGCAACCTGGCTATATCTGGTGGTACTGTCGCCGGCATGTTGACATGAATGCCCAGCAAGCCTTCCGGCTTTTGCGCGGCCATGCGGTCGGCTACGACAGATCCCCAGTCGCCCCCGCTTGAAACATAAGCTTTATAGCCCAAACGTTTCATCAATACGTCCCAGGCGCGGCCAATGCGATCGGCACCCCAGCCGGTTCCGGTAGGTTTGCCGGAGAAGCCATAGCCGGGCATGGAAGGGATAACTACGTCAAAGGCATCTTCCGCTTTGCCGCCGTATGCTTCGGGGTTGGTAAGTGGTCCGATGATCTTCGTCAGTTCGAATACCGAACCCGGCCAGCCATGGGTGATTACCATCGGCAGCGCGTTCGGATTTTTAGACCGTACATGGATGAAGTGAATGTCGAGGCCATCAATGTTGGTAACAAACTGCGGAAAAGCATTTAGCTTGGCTTCGGCTTTTCGCCAGTCGTAACCGGTACCCCAGTATTTAACGAGCTCTTGCATTTTTGCCAGTTGCGCGCCCTGGGAACGGTCGTTAACCGTTTCTTTTTCAGCCCATCTCGTATTTAATATGCGTTGCCGGAGATCGGCTACGGCTTCTTCCGGGACGTTGACATGGTAAGGGCGTATCGTGGATGCGCCATCGCCTGAGGCATTCTGTGCGAAAACAGGTGCGGCCGAAAACAGCAATGCGCCTATAAATGTGTTACCCATAAGGGTGGTCAGTATCGTTTTCATTGTGCTACTATTTGAGTTTTTTTATTGATTGCTCAAATGTATTGGTGCACCACGTGCCGACCGATCAGCAAATAACCCAAGTGGACAATCTTGATTGCGAAATAGACATATCAAGCTGTGAACGCAAACGGACTTCATGAAGATTGCGCCCGCCCCGAGCAATTGCACTGACAGACCAAGTCTATTTGTCTACGGGCACAGGGATATCATTTATTTGCTTTCTCAGGATGCCGATGCTGTCCCGGAGTGCATCCTGACCGGCTTTCAGGCTGTCAATCTTTATTTCCATTTGTTTCAGTTTCATATTCATCCTGCCCTCAGGGGATGATTCCGGGTTACACCCCGCGAATAAAAGCGCAAGCATTACAAGCAAGTATCTCATGTTAGTCAGTTTTTAGCTATCAGTTGAAGAATGACCCCCAAATATTACAAAGCCCGGCTTTTAATCTTCTTAATAGTCACTATCAGGCAGAATTGTCCAGTGCCTAATCGAACGCTGTCAGTTTTACATAGGATTTGAAGTTGGCATATTTATTGAAAAGGCAGCGCCGGACGTCCAGGCAATCAGTTCCGTTGGCAGGCGTCCGCCTTGTTTAACCGCAAAATTTGTGACTTATGCTCTTAGACAAAAAAATGCCGTTGCTCTACATTTTCAACAAGATCAAAAAAGATCTGGCTTATGTGCTCATGATAAGTCTTCTGGTATATTCTATCAGCAACCGGTTCATCCACATCATCCCCGAAATACCACTGGCGATACCTACTTTCCTGGGTACAGCGATGTCTGTAATCCTTTCTTTCAAGTTAAGTCAATCGTATGACCGTTGGTGGGAAGCGCGCAAAATTTGGGGAACGATCGTGAATGAGTCCCGAAACCTGATCCTGCAATTGCAGGCACTGGTTGGCGATGGCAACCAGGATGACATTCAGGAAATTGCGTACAGGCATATGGGTTGGTCCTACACGCTGGGCCAGTCTCTGCGGGGACTTGATCCGATGACCGGGTTAGAGAAATTTCTGTCAGCGGCCGAGTTAACAATTATCCAGGCCCACAAAAATGTTCCCCTGGCGATCCTGAAACTAAACAACGACCATATAAAAAGTCTAAGACACCGCGGCCAGCTTGATCGTTTTGGCCACATCCAGCTCAGCAGTACGATCGCAAACCTGACTAATGCAATGGGAATGGCGGAACGGATCAAAAGCACGATTTTTCCCGTTACTTACCGGTTATTTCTGCACCTGGCGATTTACCTTTTCATCTCACTATTATCTTTATCACTTCGCGGGCTGGAAAGCTATATTGAAATCCCGTTGCTGCTGGTAATTTCGGCGCTATTCTTTTTGCTGGAAAGGACAGCGACACTTCTTCAAGACCCATTTAGTAATTCGCCGACAGATACTGCTATGACCGCTATCGCCACTACAATTGAAACCAATATCAGACAGTTGATTGGCTTACAAGATCTTCCCGAGCCGGTTAAACCAGCCGATTTTTATGTCAAATAGGTTCCGGGGACGTCATGCTTCTTTACAAAACCCAGCACCTCGGTGTAAAACTTCAATGCATGATCCTGATTCCGGACCGGAATACCCATTACTTTAACTTTCATTGCACAGAAGATTTGATGTACATTAAATGACATTTGGATCGCTTTGCCGTTAACGGCTTCCTAACTGCTTCTTATAAAACTGCTGATTGTCATCAAAAGTCAGCCAAAAATTGGGGGGAACGCTGCCATTCAGTACATCTTCCAGAATTTTTAAATGTGTATGCCATCCGCTGGCCACACTTAAGCGGGTAGCCTGATCATCGGAAAGCTTACGGTGTGTAAGGCTGAAGAGAACGCCTTGCTCATGCGGTGCAAGCTCAAAGATGACCTCAGATTGGTCTTCCCAGGTAAATGACAGCGAATACGGCGGATCAATCCGAAGGATTTTGCCGGTGAAGCTGTGCCCGTGCTGCATGTGCCGGTATTGCTCTGGAACAGGTGCGATGGCCGGGCTAAGCTCATTATGCATGAAGTGGAGCTCTACTTTACCTCCCTCAAATAGCTCCATATCACCCTTTGCCAACCATTTACCCCGCTTTTCCGAATCGATGAGGTATTCCCAGATTTTTTCGGGAGTGCCGCTAAAAAAGCGTTCAAAATACAGCACACCCGGAGCGATGATTTTACCTTGCGTTTCCATATCTGTTAATGAGACGTTACCTGAGAGGGGAATTTATCAGCGATCAGATTGAGCTCGATACCGTGCTCCAAATAGGCCTTAGCACCATCGAGTACGGTCGTAAACCCGCCGGTATTGTCGTTGATCGCAGCCCAGAGCTCTTCATTCCGCTGCCGAAAACCTGTATTGGTGATCTCTACGTAGGTACCCAGTCCGGCGATTTCACGAAATTCGAACCTGACCGTCGTCGAAGGATCGTCCCACAGGATTTGAATGAGGCGATCCTCAATGATCTCTTCCACAAAAACGCCTATGGAGATACCATACATTTCCCATTCCCAGGTAATCTGCTGTTCTTTTTTTAGAGGTCCGCTACTTTTGGTAAACCAAAAATGCCGTGTTATCTCGGGATTAATGAATGCTTCAAAGACGGTGCGGACCGGTTTCCGGATCAACATTTGCGCAGTTACTGTGGGTACCGCCATGGGGATTGCATCGCTGTTCGGCCCGATATGGTTTAAAATATGCTCATAAAACTGTCCGTGCTCCGCTGAAATCTCCGGCCATTGTGCAGGAATGTTTGCCGGCACAATTTGCCCATCCAGGGACATTTCCAGAAAATCCATGTAAGCATGCCACGCAACGGCCGTTTGACTGTCAAACATTTCTGCGAGATGTTCACTAAAATTTAATGTACAGCTCTCCCCTTGATCGCGGATTTCCCAGCGGCTGATGTGGCCTTGCCCCCAGTCTATTTCCAATACAGTTCCGGGTTGGATTTCACGAATGACGCCTTCTGGCGCGGCGAGCATGAACTGCATTTTAATGGTACTTCCTTTGGTTAGCGGCATATCGCTACGTTCGGTGACCAGATTTGGACTAAGCCAAAGTCGCATCCGGTCGGGATCGGTTAACGCGCGCCAAACTTTATGAGCAGGGTGATTTATTTTCCGCTCAAACAGCAAAGTAAAACCGGTGTCAGTAGTTTTGATCGAACCAAAATGTTTAGATAATGTGATTTTTTCCTGTTCCATGGATATTAGTCGTTATCAGCGTTCAACAAATCTTCCAATGCGTCCAGCCGCTGGTTCCAGAACACCAGGTATTGCCCGGCCCACCGGGTCACTTCTTCTAATCCTTTGAGATTGGCCCGGCAATGCTTTTCACGGCCGATCTTGACCATTACTACCAGGCCGCATTCAGTCAGAATATGCATATGTTTGGATATGGCCGGCTGGCTCATGCTGAAATTGTCAGCAACCTCATTAATAGTCAATGTTTTATTGGCCAGCAAACCAATCATGGCCCTCCGGGTAGGATCGGCAATGGCCTGAAAAACGTCTCTTCTTGCAATCATATTTTTAATTCATAACCGAATGGTTATGCAAACATATGAATAACCATTTGGTTATACAATTATATCACGGATAATTTCCAATATTTACTTGCAGATTATCTCGCCTTTGGCCTCGGCGTGACTTTTACCCGGAATGTCCCATTTTTACTATAGACTCCTTAGCATTCTTGCAAGCTTTGCAGTCTAGCTTAATGCGAGACCAGTGGCTCAGCCCCCTGTTGAGCGTAGAAAGAAGATTTGGCGTGGTTTATAAACCTACAATACTTAAATAAAAAACTTACGGACATGAAAAATCAAATCGAAATAAGAAAACTTTTCAATCCGACCCAACCGCAAGTTCAGCTGAATGAAAATATATTCCATCGAGAAATTCCGCCGGATGCGCGGCTTCAACCCTACATATGGTGCTATTGGGAAATCAAATCATACCAACCATTAACTGAGCCATTTTCGTGTAAAATTGCCTCCGATGGTTGTGTTGACATATTTTTTGATGTTAACAATTCCTCCCAGAGTTATGCGATGGGCTTCTATGACAGATATTCAACGTATGTACTCGGTAGCTCTTTTCATTACGCAGGTATAAGGTTCCTCCCCGGCATGTTTTCACATCTATTTAACACCAAGTCGTCGGAGCTAAGTAATACCGTCGAGCACCTGGATTCAATTCATGCCAAAACTTCAAAATTCTTAATAGAAAATATCCATCCAAATGATAGCATCATTGAATTTAAATGTGCTTTCGATAAATATTTTCTAAATAACCTTCAAAATATTAATAAAGTACTGGATACCAGATTTCATGAAGCTATTTTAATCATATTTAAAAATACGAGATCGTTGAATATCGAAAATGACATAGGCAAAAATATCCGTATCAGCCAACGGCACCTTCGGCGGATATTTGAATTTTATATTGGCGACAATATAAAATCCTTCGCTCGGGTCGTTCGGTTTCAAAGTTATTTAAGGGCTCACTTCGAGTCGCAGGAAATACTTCCGGACTCGCTATATTATGATTTTGGTTACTATGATCAAGGACATTTCATAAAGGAGTTCAAGAAGTTCTCCGGTGACACTCCTTCTAAGACCTTAAGAAACCAGAACTTCATTAATCATTTTCATTCGTCAGATGGATAAAATAGTACTGTGATATTGACTTCCTATCACGCGACGAAATTGTAGCCATTTAAAAAGATTGATGTCCGTTTTGTACTATACATTGAAACACTTCCTAGCTAGCTTTGTAGAAAAAAATCATCCATGAAAAGCGAAAAAATCAGGGTCGATTCAACTATGACTAAGTCTAGGACTCTTTACCTGATCGGTATTGCAGCTACGTTAATAGTCAGTCTTGCTCACATTGCCTACACGTTCGTTGAATATGAAAAACTGGATGAGCAGGCACTATGGTTCTTCTGCGGTGGTCTTGCGGTAATTTTTAATTCCGGACTCAATATTACCTGCCTGCTTGAATGCACAAAGCTTAACTATGCGATCACCATGATTGCAAACATTGCCTTACTGATCTTCGGTATCATGACCGTGTTTGTAATTGCAGAGGCCCAAACATTATGCTTCGCGGCGGTAGCTGCTTACACTACTGCCATATCTTATGTCCATTACAGGAACGTGTTTGAATAAAGAAGTGCAGGTAGAGCCGAGGCCAGGAAAACCATGAAAGTGAAAATTCACAGACTATTGCTCAATACAGCTTATCCGTTCATAGCAGTTATTACGCTTGCAACAGCATTATTTTTGCTCGTGGTCCGTTGTAGCCGGATCAGTGAAAATAAACGATTATCCAGTGAACAATTTACCGACCTGCTTACACAAGTCTCCGACGGGTGGAATGCAGGGGACGCCAGGAAGGCTGCCGATGTGTTTGCAGAAGATGCGATATATGAAGAACCTCCCAAAAAACAATACTATCAGGGACAAGCTTCCATTTTTGAATTCTTTGGTGGCAAAAAAGGCCTGCCCCGTCCTATGAAGATGAACTGGCACCATATTGCCTTCAATGAACAGACTCAAATCGGGTTTGGTGAATATAGCTTTGCTATGAACAAGCAGTATCACGGCATCGCTACCATAAAGATCAAAAATAAAAAAATCGCAGTCTGGCGGGAATATCAATACGAATCATCGATGGATTGGGGCACTTTCTCGGGGGAAGGCAATGTTTCGAAATAGGAAAAATTTTTTGGGCCGAAATTTAACCTTAGACATGAAGCAAATAAATAAGGAGATTTTATTATTAAAGAAAATTCTAATAGCAGATTTCATTGTAGGAGCCGTTGCGGGAGCTACCGGAATTTTATTGGTCGTTCGGCAACCAGAAAATAAAGGCAGCCCGCCAGCGGAAGACGGGATCAGATGAAGAAATCAAACGAGCGAACTAGAAGGCATACTCTAAAGATGCGTTCAATGAAAAAGTTAAAAATACTTTCACGGTGGTAATAGAAACTAATTTTCCAGAAAATTCAATACTAATCAATAGTAAATTCGATTACAAGGATTGCTTTCAAGGAGTCCTCGTAAATGAAGATGTTTTGATTACTCCTGCCCATATCTGCATGGCATTCTTAGCCTCAGTGAGAGAAGTAATGCAAAATATATTTAACATTAAAAGCAAGACATTTTCATTTTTAGGGCTTACGACTGCAAAAAAAAATCAATACGCCACTGGATCTAAATAGCTTTAAATATGAAACAGGGGAGCAATTGGGGCTCTTAAACGTGTTTTACAGAGATAGCCGCGAGATAGTCCTGAGTGCTACCGTTAAGCAACTCGATTTTAAGATTTCACTACTTCTCGCTGACGCAGCGAGTAAAGGTCAAAAAAAGCTTGCGTTATCTACGCTCATAGTCTTTCCTAGTTGGCGCGGAAGGTTACTTTTCATATTAATAAAGCCGCTGCACAAATTTATGGGGAAAAGACTACTGGAATTATCCATAAAAAGGCTGGAAACTATGGTTATAATATCTTTATAGTTGTGCTTCGACCATACCTACAATAACCCGTTGTGCTGTTATAACCACTTATCTATTGATTTAATCTTTATAAACGCAAAGCCCGGCAAATCGATTTGCCAGGCTTTGCATCGGATAAGGCTCGCAGTATATTCCACGAATGTCTTCCTTGGTTTAGATCGTGTATTTCTGCTTCAAAACCGCGATTTCCTTCTCGCCTACGCCCAGTTCCTTTTGCATAAAGGCTTCAACACTGCCATATTCGGTCTTTATCGTTTCAAAGAAAATGTCCAGTAGTTCGGGGCGGAGCTCCATTTTTTTGTTGAGCTGCTCAACGGTCATCCCAGTCCGATCGGCCATTGGCTTCATCATTTTGCCCATCATCGGACGCAAATAGGTATTGGAAGCCGTAAAATCTGCATTGATGGTTTCCCGCGGAACGCCCAAAGTGTAGAGGAACAAGGCGGTAGCCATGCCCGTGCGGTCGCGTCCGCCGGTGCAATGGTAGAGCATGGCCGTGGTGTCGTTCATAGCCAATAGTTTTTGAAAAAGCGGACGATAGCGCTCTCCGAAATACTTCACTCCGCCTTTGCCATAAAATTCTTCCAGAAAACCATCGCCTTTGAACATCTGGCTCATTCGCTCTTTCGACATCATGCCGTCGTCGCTTCCGGCCGGGCTCAATAAATAATCGGTGTTAGGCAGCAGGCGGTCGGGAGCTTGCGCGGATTCCTGCTTGCCGCGGAAGTCGATCACCGTGTAAATGTGTTTCCTGCTAAGCGTATCCAGGTCAGAGGGTGTCAGGCCCTGAATGGAGGCGCTGCGGAACACCCTGTTCCAGCGAACCTGCTTGCCGTCCCCGGTTTTATATCCTCCCACATCACGGAAGTTGACAGCGCCACGCACATGAACGAGTCTTCGGGTACTGTCGGCGAGCTGGCCAAATGAGATAACGGGTATCAGTAATGCTAAACAAAAAATGAGTTTTTTCATGAGATGATATTGTGAATTGAATGTGGTTACTTGATAATGTCCCAGCGAAGTCCGGCCTGGCCCTTGCGGCCGTACCATTCGCTGGAAGTGGTCCTGCGGCGGTCGCCCATATACATTTTGATGGGAGCATCCGTCAGGTTATTAAGCTCGACAAATGCCCTCAAACGCTTGTTGATCGTGTAAGTAGCCGAGGCGTCGACTGTGAAATTGGCGTCGGTCCAGATGTAGTAGTCGCGGCCAAGCTGTTGGTTGATCGTTTCCACAGAAGCCCCGCGGTAGTTACCGGCCAGCCGGATCATGATATTGTTTTTCTCGTAGAAAAGAATTGCATTGAACAGGTTTTTCGACTGGTTAGGCAACTGCGTTTTGTCCATCGTGATGTTGCCTTCGACACCTCTCGGCACTTTCACCTGGCTGTCGATGAAAGTATAATTGAACTCCACTCCGAAACCCGACCATAGACCGCGAAGGAAATCGAGGCGTTTGTTGATACCCACTTCAAAACCGACCAATGAAGCGCTCTGAAGGTTTTTTGCCTGGGTCACCAGATAATCATTGCCGTCGACACGCTGCATGCTCATATTGGTAAAAACCACGTCCTGGATACGCTTGTGGAATACGCCGCCCGAGAGTAATCCGATGTTCTCAAAATAATGCTCTCCCATCAGGTCGAAGTTGTTGGAGAAAGTCGGTTTTAGATCGGGATTGCCCTTGCTGATGCTCATTGGCGTCTTAGTATTATCGATGGAAGTACCGGGGGTCATATCGCCGAAATTGGGACGGACAAATGTCCTGGTATAGGCAGCACGCAAATTGGCTTTTGCATTCAGCGAATACCTCAGGTGCAGCATGGGAAGCAGCGCATTATAGCGGTTAATGACGTTAGTAGCCGAAATGACGGTCGTTGCCGGTGTTCCGGAGATCGTGGCTGCGGAACCTTCCAGATTCATGTAGGTATATTCATTACGCACACCGCCCACCAACCGGAGCTTTTCGCTGGCCTGGTATTCAACCATCGCATAGGCCGAGGCCACCTGTTCCGATCCTTCGTAAAGCGCAGTCGGGTTAGTTTTGGGCGTTACCTCCATAAAACCATTTTTAGTCCGCGATTCTACACTGTAAAGATTGAACAGCTGGTCCTTGGTAAGCGGGTCCATCAGGTATTGGTTGTGGCTCCCCGGCATTTGTCCAAAAAATTCTGCTCCTTGTGCCGGTTTGGCAGTCTGCAAGCTCGCCAGGCTCAACATGGCCGGGGAGTTGGGCACGCCCAACGCCACTCCCGGCACGAACACGATGCTCGACCCGTAGGTACTTTCCCTGTATTTGTGGCGATACTTACCCCCGAATTTTAGTTTGATGTTTTTTGCCGTATTGGCTTCTACATTCACCTGCACACTCCGATCGTGCTCGCTGTTATCAAGCTGGGCGATCACAAGTTGCTGGA
Organism: Dyadobacter sp. MSC1_007; assembly: GCF_023667495.1. GTDB lineage: Bacteria > Bacteroidota > Bacteroidia > Cytophagales > Spirosomataceae > Dyadobacter. The sequence continues at coordinate 35,332 of NZ_JAMOZL010000010.1, read as the reverse complement.
GAAGCAGCTTTTGAGGGTCCATCACCTCGCCTGCATTGGCCAGGCCCACGTCGAAATGCATAGGATCACCTCCTTTTCCATCCGGCGCATCAAATCCCCAGTAACGTTTGCCATCCGACGACAGGTTTTTAAAGCCACCCGTGATCTTTTGTCTGAAAGTTCCGATCGGCAAGCCTTTAACCCCGTAGGTAGGTGGGGTTTCAAGAAAATATTTGGAAGTGTAATCGCTGATCGACCAGTCTAGTTTGAGCCTTGAAGCAAGTTGGTGCACCCCTCCTATTTCACCACCCCGGATGCCGGTCTGGTAATGCGAATAACGGTAATTGTACTGGTAACGCCTGTTGGTATAGTCAATATACGACTCCGAAACGGGGCGGATGTCATTGAATTTATTGAGCATACCTCTGAAAAACAGCTTGCTCGACGCATTCAGCTTATATTCCATCCCTACACTCAGTCCCATCGTCTGGCGTTTTCCCATATATCGCTTGAACATCACAGAATTAATGGACTTCTTTTGCACCGGGTCCGGCAAGCTGGTATTATAGCTTACATCGAAAGCATCTGCACCCCATTGACGGTCCCAGATGGCGCCGGCTACCACTACCCCGAGTTTTTCTTTGAAGAAACGGTCGCCGTAGATCAGCGAAGCGTTGTAAGTACCGTTTTTGGAAAATGAATTATATCCACCGGCCACACTCGCATTGAGCTGGCGATATGCAGGAGCAGTTCTGGTGATAAAGTTGATGGAACCACCAATGGCGTCGCCTTCCATGTCGGGCGTGATCGCTTTCGCGACCTGCACATACTGGATCATTTCGGAAGGGATTGCGTCCAGGACAGACGATCGGTTCCCCATTACATTGGAGCTCGGCAATCGGCTCCCATTGAACAAAGTCGAAGTCCAGGCGAATGGCGTACCCCTGACGGTAGCCATATCCGCTTCGCCATGATACCTGGCCACTGCAACGCCCTGCATGCGCTGCACCGCCTCAGCGATGTTGCGGTCGGGAAGCTTGCCGATCGCATCCGACGCCATTACGTCCATAATTGCATTTGCATTTCTTTTGATGCTCATGGCCTTGATCTGCGAAGGTGCCATACTGCCGGTCACAAGCACTTCGCCCAGGGTATTCTTGTCATCGGGTTGCAGCTCGATGTTGCCCAGATCAGTAACGCCTTTGCCTACAACTATATCGATCTCCTTTTTTCCATAGCCTACATACGAGATCATCAGCCGCGAACGCCCTTCCGAAGCAGGCGTCAATGAAAATGAACCGTCAGTTTCCGTCGATGCGAAAAGATTGTGAGAAGCGAGCTGCACCGTCGCCCCTGGAAGGCTTCCGTCTTTGCTGATGACCACACCTTTAATCGTCTGTCCATATACGTTGGAAGAGAGTGCTATCAGGACCGCAAATTGCAAGAGCAGCCGGTATTTAAGATGCTTTCCGGTTAGGGAGCCGTTTTTGGTAAAAGTGTACATCATTGTCCGAGATTGTTTTCGGCAAAGGTGCGGGTACTTCTTCCCGGCTTCAACCCAGGCGGACATCTGATACGAACGAATGTCCCACTCGTTGGAATGAAACCATCAACCATTTGACCAACAAGCAATTAGATATTTATTAAGAAATTATTAAGAAAGTGGAATTATACAGCGAGGGCTGCACAGCGCCCGGTTCGTTAACATCCAGGTAATATTGAACGCGTAACTTTGCCATGGAGAAACAAACGATACATGCATCATATCATCGCAATAGGCATTTTTCAGGCGGTTATCGCTGCCGGCATGTTGTGGAAAGGCAAAGTGCGGTCGAGCGCCGACACGCTGCTGATCATGTTCATCGCATGCATTGCCTGTCATCTTTCTATCAAATTTGTGATTTACAATTTTGTCAACGACGAACAGGTAAGGCAGCAAATGAACACCTTCATCGGCTTTTGTTACGGGCCGTTGCTGTACCTGTATGCCCGTAAGGTAAGTGACGATGCGTTTGTTCCTGCCACACGATGGTATGTATTTTTGCCCTTTATTTTGGGTGCTATCGCCTATTTTACCATTGCCGGTGTGATTATGGTTTCGGGAACATCGGGCTATGGTTTGCTTAAATGGTACAATCTGGGAAGCTACGCGTGCATATTGCTTTCGGATATAGCTTATGCCTCGCTCGCCATCAAATTGCGGAACACATTTGGCGAAGATAAGATTGTGGAGAAGCGGATCGTCTCAACCATTGCGTGGTGCTTTTTGGCTATGGTATCGATTTCCGGGCCCGTTTATTTTGCCAATGCATTGTTTCATGCCGATCTGATGATTCCCATCCGAATCCTCACCTACACCGCATTGGCCGGGCTCTGCGTGATGATTGTCTACTTTAAATATGTGGCCGGGAACACATCGGGCGTCGAAAGTGTCCTTGCCAACCAGATGCCCGGCACATTACCCGCACCTGTCGGAATGCAAAGTGAAAACACCGAAAGCGCGTTACCCAAAAAGGCGGTACTGGCAGAAGAAAAGCAAAAGGAGATCTGGGAATCACTGGAACAGCAGATGCACCAACGATTTTTCTTCACAGACTGCGATCTGAACCTGGATAAACTGGCAAACCTGACGGGCATTAACAAATACCATCTCTCAGAGACGCTCAACAGCTTTGCGGGGAAATCTTTTTACCAATACATCAATGAGTACCGAGTTTCCTATGCATTGAAGCAAATGGAATCGATGTCGTCCAGCCGTGGCGAGGATTTCAACTTCCTTTCATTGGCCTACAAATCAGGGTTCAAGGCCAAATCTTCGTTCAATCGTTACTTCAAGGAAATCACCGGTTTCACGCCTTCCGAATATATGAAAGTGTTGCGCCAGTCGAAAGTCGCATTGACATAACTCCTGATCGGAAAAACCGAGGGCGAATGCAATTTCTTTCAGGAAATGATTAGAATGAAAAAGAAGTCGGCGCGCTTCCAGTGTGAGCCTTTCGTGAATGTGCTTGATAGCCGGTTTGCCGCTCTGCATCTTCACTACTTCGCTCAAATGCCCCGCAGAAATATGAAGCATAGCCGCATAATCGGCCACTTCATGCAACTCCAGAAATGATTCGTTGACCTTCGCCTGGAGGTTTTTAAGCAAGGTCCGCTCCGGCGAAATTTCGGTTGCCTTGTGCTGCTCTGAGTAAAGACGGCTCAGGTAAGTGAGTAACACAGATAGGTAGGCGATCAACATCCGGTACTGCCATTCGCCAGGGCGATTGTATTCGGCGGCGATTTTGGCAAACATGTCTTCCGTGAATGCAATGTCAGCCCCGGTCAGACCCAAATGGCTTCCGCACACTGGCATACTTTTTGGAAAATACTCGCACTTTCATCGCTAACCAATTTAACCTGAATCAGGTATGGAAACAACCGCCGAGAACAACCAAACAGTAACAGGCCTTTTTGAGCACGCACATCAGGCCGAGCAGTTTTATCAAGCGGTGCTGGGCACCGGTATTAAGAAAGATGCAATTTCAATAGCAATGTCAGAGCAGTCGCACAAAAAGCACTTTGCCCTTGGTGCACTTCCCGGCTCTGAAAAGACGCATCTAGCCGGAGATGCTGGTCGCGGCGCACTTTTGGGCGGCGCAACTGGCGGAATCGCGACCGCTATTGCCGCTATTGCCACGAATCTGGTCCTACCTGGAATAGGACTGGTGTTCATTGGACCGTTATTGGCAGGCCTGGCGGGGGCAGCCGCAGGAGGGGCGATCGGGGCCATGGTGGGTTATGGCTTCCCGAAAGAACAAGCAATCAGCTATCATGAAGGCATTCAGAAGGGGAACATACTTATCAGTGTCGTGCCGGACAATGAACAGCAGCGTGAGACAGTTGAAACGTTATTTAACACCTACGGCGGTACAGCTATCTATGTCGGCGCGTCAGGTGCACCCAATGCTGAATAGGACTTTGTACCTAGAATCGCTAGAATTAAACGCCGCGCTTATGAATGAGATCCTTCAACAGATCACTACGTTTGCCGATCATGCACATGGCGATCAAACGCGAAAATACACGCCGGATAAGTACATTGTACATCCGGTGCGCGTGATGCAAATCTGTCTGGAATATACTAATGATATAACCGTCCTGGCAGCCGCGTTGTTACATGACGTGCTGGAAGACACCGAAGTTTCAAAAGAGCAACTGACGAGCTTTCTCAACTCATTAATGTCAGCTCCGGATCGGGATAAAACTATCGGATTGGTTGTCGAGCTCACAGACATTTACACGAAAGCCAACTATCCAGGATTCAACAGGCGAAAGCGGAAGCGAATGGAGGTCGAAAGAATCGCCAAGGTCAGCCCCGAGGCCCAAACCATCAAATACGCTGACGTACTAGATAACAGTACCGAAATCATCAAACATGATCCGGATTTCGGAAAGCGTTTTCTCGAAGAATGCCGGGATTTATTGATCCATGCACAGCACGGAAACAGCCAGCTCAGAACCAGGGCGCTTGCAACTGTCAGCGAAGGTTTGTCGAGCTTAATGACCGGCTTCTCAGGCGATCAAAATGTGGATACACGTATTAGGAAGTGAGCAAACACATTAGTCTTCCCAATAACCTTGCACTTCACCTACCCCACCTCAAACCAGCAGACCATGGCAACCCAATTCAATAATACAGAGGATGCGTATGCTTTCTCGAAATCCCTGCTTTTCTTTGCGGCAAAGTCAATCATGGTTTTTTGCTTTTTATCGCTTAAATCCATTGGTAAAAAGATATTCTTTTGTTTTGCAATTCTGGCAAGTTCGTCATTGGCCGTGGATTGATCTCCAGTCTTTCTCCCCAGTACCGGGGGAAATAATCATACCATGTCAATTTTTGTAGTAAAGCCGTAGTTTACCTATACCCATCACAAGTAAATTGTTTTTTCCCTTACAAACATTGGCAGCATCGTTACCTCCATATATCGCGTTCTCCATGGCGGCTGCATTTAGCCTGCTGTCGGCAATATCCATCGCCCAGTCTATAACACCTGCCGACTGCCCTTGTGCGCAGCTCGCGAAGGCGCGTGTCCCGCAGGCGACCATCACTTCCGCCGAATGCGTCCCTGCTGGAACATTCACACTGCCCGGTAATGCCCAGCCGATCACCGGCCTCCCTGCATTCTGCCGCGTAGCCGCCGTGCTGAAACCTTCGCCTGATTCGCATATCCGCATTGAACTGTGGCTACCTGAAACGGGCTGGAACGAGCGGTTCCTGGGCACAGGCACAGGCGGCGGGGCTGGTTATATCAATTACGGTTCGTTAGCGATGGGCCTACGGAAAGGTTTCGCCACTGCCAACACCGACATGGGCACGTCCCCCGGTGCGAACGAACAGACCGGCCATCCCGAAAAATGGGCCGATTTCGGGCACCGCGCCACGCACGAAATGACCGTTGCAGGCAAGGCGATCACGGAGGTATACTATCGCAAAGCCGCCCGGATGGCTTATTTTTCGGGATGCTCCACCGGCGGCCAACAGGCACTGATGGAGTCGCAGCGCTATCCGAACGATTACGATGGCATTCTCGCAGGCGCCCCGGCCAGCAACCGCACGCATTTGCATACAGGCTTCGTATGGATTCTGCGCGCGACCAACGACCTCCCCGGCAGTACACTACCAAAACATAAACTCGACCTCGTTACCCGCGCCGTACTCCGTGCATGTGTCGGCAAGGACGGCGGTGCAGCCGGCGACAATTTTCTCACCAATCCCGCCGGCTGCCATTTCAAGCCCGAGACACTGCCCGTATGCCCCGACGGCACCGACGACAGCACCTGCCTCACCAAAACCCAGATGGCCGCATTGAAAAAGATCTGGGAAGGTCCCGTGAACCCTCGCACTGGCGAAAGGATTTACACCCCCATTCCGCCTGGCAGTGAAAATGTGGCCGCAGGTATTGAGATGCAGCAAAACCCCGCCCAATCGCCCAATGCACTGTTTTATCAGTACAAATGGGCTTTCGGCAAAAATTTCGACTACAAAACATTCGATTTTGACCACGACCAGGACCGCCTCGACACCCTTTTAGGCCCGGTCCTGAACGCCAACAGCACTGATCTTGCCACATTCAAAAACAACGGCTCCAAACTGCTCATGTACAGCGGCACCGCCGACCCGCTCGTGCCCTACCAGGACGCATTGAGCTATTACGAGCGCGTGATCGGCGTGCAGGGCGGCCTCCCGCAGACCCAGGATTTTTTTCGCTTCTACCTCATCCCGGGCATGGGCCATTGCAGCGGCGGGCCGGGTCTCAACGACGGCGGAGACTTGCTTGGCGCGTTGATCGAATGGAAAGAAAAAGGCATTGCCCCGCAGCAGCTCATTGGTGCCGCCTATGAAGGTGGTGATGCCAAAAAAGGTGTGCGGTTCCGGCGGCCGGTGTATCCTTACCCGTTGCTGCCTGCTTACAAGGCTGGGGACGAAAAAAGCCCTGAAAGTTACGAGGGGATCGCGCAGCCGACGCCCAAAGTAAAGGAGCCTGCCGCGCGGTATCTGAAATAGCTATTCGTACAAGGTTTTACCCGTGTTGCAGGCCTCCGCATCGCTAACGTGAACGGGAGAAGGTCGTGTACCAATCCGGCGCGGTGAAAAATAATGGAATCAGTGTCAACTCAGCCATAAAATCTTGTCCTACGACAACTCGAATCTATGTCGGAGGACAAGGTCTAAATTTTTAACATATCGTTTCTTTGTAGTCCTACTCAGTGGATGCTGATAAACTGCAACCAAATGGATACTACAAAATTTGAGGTTCAGGTGGAACGCATGATACACCTGAGCAAAGTGAACCCTCTACTACCGGAAACATATATTCCATGGGATGACGAACCGGATTCAGACACGTTATTTATGCCTGAAAAGCTGGTTTCACTCGAAGGGCACAAACTGTGGGACACGCTTTCAAAATCACAGCAAATCGAATTAGGCAGGCTCGAAGTGGTGCAGGTAATGTATTCTTATGCCTGGTCTGAAACGCTTGCTTGCTACTTTTTTAACCGTCATCTCTTAACCTTAAATCCCGACTCCCTGGAATACCGGTTTTTGATCCGGGAAATCACTGAAGAATTCAGGCATCAGGAGATGTTTGGCATGGCCATCCGCAAATTGGGCAGAAAACCAATATTGCCTACGCGACTTCATCGCTTTTTCGGAGAATTCACCGTAAAATGGCTCCCTTCGTCAATGGTATTTATGTCTGTATTGTCCGTCGAATTAATGGCTGATATTTATGCAAAACACATCAGAAAAGACGAAAAGGTGTTTTCAGTGTTACGGAAATCATCTGAACTTCATCACATCGAGGAAGGCAGACATATTTTTTACACGGAGGCCTGGCTAAAAAAGTTTACAACAAATGCCGGCTTTTTAAAGGCCACCGCATATAGCATGGTGGTGATGCTGAATATCTACTTCATGCGTACACTTTATGTGCAAAAAGATTTTTTTGAGCGGATAAAGGTCGGCGATCCTGATTGCTATTATCAGGAAGCATTAAAAAACTACAACATTAAGTTTGTCGAGCATGCACTTGGGCCGACTGTTGAGTTTGTAAGAGGTTTCAATGGCTTTAACTGGCTGACAAAACCACTTTGGATTTGGCTTTTAAATGTGAAGCCATGAAAACGGCATCCATCAAATATGTATCTGCCTATCTACCTGAAAATGTTGTGTTTAACCAACAAATTGAGGATAAGATCTCGCTTAATGGAAAAGGTATTAACCACGGTCTCCTGGAAAAGCTTTTCGGCAGCTACACGCGCAGGGTTGCTTCGGATGGAACGCAGGTCAGTGACTTGGCCAGTGAGGCGGGCCGGGTGGTCATCAGCGCAAACAAAGACGTTGTAATTGATCTTTTAATTTTTGCTGCCGCCTCTTCCGATCTGATTGAGCCCGCCACAGCCAATATTGTTCAAGCCAAACTTGGACTGACCTGCCCCGTGATGGACATCAAAAATGCGTGTAATAGTTTTGTGTCTGCCATTCAAGTTTCATCTGCGTTTATTGAATCGGGTATGTATGAAAACATTCTCATTGTTTGCGGTGAAAAACTGGGTGAGGTGATCAATTATTCCCCGCTGAATAATGAGGATTTCAAAAGATATATTTCCGGATATAGTCTGGGGGACGCAGGCGCAGCGATGCTGGTTGGCACAGGTGGCAGCGATATTATTTATCAAAAATTCAGGACCTGGGGTGAACACTGGCGGCTTTGCACGGTTGAAGGTGGAGGTTCAATGGCTTATCGCGATGATAGTAAATATTATTTTCAAAGTGATTCCGGGAGATTAAAAACGATCTTTCGGGATCAGGCGCCGGAATTTTTAAATGAATGTTTGAATGAGGCTGGCTGGAAGCGTGGCGATATAGATTGTGTGGTATCGCATCAGATTTCATCGACCACAACAGATCAGATCGCGGGATGCATTGGCATTCCAGCGTCCAAATTTGTAAACACATTTGCCAAATATGGAAATACAGCTGCAGCAACAATTCCACTGGCGTTAAACGAAGCCATCGAAATTGGGAAATTAAAAAAGGGGGATAGATTAGTGCTTTTGGGCCTTGGGGCGGGAGTAAGTTTGTCAGTACAATTAGTGGAATGGTGATATGGCACATTATACCAACTATTTTGTGGAGGCACTGAGAAATCGCATTGATTCAGACATCATTCTATATGAGGGAAGCCATTCGATCACGGCTGGAAATTTGCTCAATTCTGCCTATGTGCTGGCATCTGCACTGCAAGCCAACGGAGTAAACAAAGGTCACAAAGTGGTAATGGCGGTAAAGCCGGGAATTGAGTTTTTACAAGTTATGTATGCCAATATGATGGTTGGGACTATTATTTCCATCATAGATCCGGAAATGGGACGTGAGAATTATCTGCAAAAACTAAAACAATTTTCTCCCGACCACGCCTTTATCGATAGCAAGCTTGTCCTTTTGAATGAACATCCCTTGCTTAAATTTGCAGTATTAAAACTGATTAAATCGGTTCCATCTTTTCCGAAAATTAAAAACTGCCAACTATTTACTACGGGTGCATGGCTGCCCTTGTTCCAAAAACACACGAAAGTTAGCAGCTTAATCAAAGGACAAGCCACTACCCTGACCTTCATCCCAATTGAGGAAGATAGCGACTTTCTGATAACGTATACAAGTGGAACGTTAAGCGAGCCCAAGGGTGTTGTTCATCATTATTCAGGTCTCTCCAACAGTATAAAACATCTGACAAATCTGCTTGTTGGCAACAGGGACGAAGTTTTGGCAACGCATTTGCCCCATTACGCGCTCCTGGGCATTAATGCCGGAATTAAGGTCCATTTGTGGGACAACAGATTGGATCCCGTTTCAAAAATCCGCTTTATGAAGGATCGGAATATCACCACTCTATTCGGCCCGCCCAGTGATTTTATACCCCTTATTAATTATCTGAACGGAAAGGAAGCCAGATTTCCAGATTGTGTCAAAAACATCTACCTGGGTTCTGCGCCGATATACAATTCATTCCTGTCGAGACTCGTCGAGCTGTCCAATTTGCTGAAAATCACCTGCATGTACGGTATGACCGAGAATTTACTGGTTACGATCCAGGATGGACGCGAAAAGTTAGCAGATACAACGCAGGGTGATCTGGTGGGCAAGCCATTTCCAAACGTAGCAATTAGCATTGCCGATGACGGCGAAGTTTGCATACAATCGGACCAGATTTACTCCCATTATTGGCAGATGGAGAAGAAACAGGATATTCATTTTACTGGTGATATTGGCAAAATCGACGCTTGTGGACGGCTTATCCTCTTGGGGCGAAAGAAAGATATGATCATACGGGGCAACTTTAACATTTACCCGGGTCTCTACGAGCCCACCATACATCAAATCGACGGCGTTAAAGAGGCAGTGATGGTCGGAATTTATAACAATGAAAAGGCCGATGAAGAAATTATTCTCGTTATCGATGGCGACGAAAAACTTAACGCGCAGCAAGTCTTGAAGCAGCTGGTTACTGGCAAACACTCCATTGATAGACAAGCACTTCCGGACAAGATCATTTTTATGCCGTTACCGCATTCGGGCAGACAAGCCAAAATTGACCGAAAGCTGCTAGTGCGACAATTGACTGAAAATCAATGAAGATACTTGTGACAGGCGCATCGGGGTTCATTGGAAGCAGTATCGTTGAAGTGCTTGCCTCTGACGGACACCACGAAATTTGGGCTACCGGAAGGTCATTTACCAATAAATTTGACCCATATCCTAATGTAACTTACTTTCAGCAGGATCTGACCGTAGGGATTCCCGATCAAGTTTGTGACGCCTGCATTCACTGTGCAGGCTTGGCAGACGACAAATCTTCAAGAGAACAATTTATTAATCATAATGTCAAAGCAACCGAAAACCTTTTACACGCTGTTCGCAATTGTAAGTTGCTAATATTCATATCGTCTGCATCCGTCTATAATTTTGCTGATGGAACTATGAAGTTTGAACATGATGTTCATCCGGACAACCAAATCTCCTTATATGGGCAGAGCAAGTTGTTGGCCGAAAAGGCAGTCCGTGAATCAGGGATTAAATCTGTGTATATATTAAGGCCCAGAGCTGTTTATGGTCGCGGTGACAGGGTGCTCCTTCCAAGAATCCTTGGATTAATAAAAAGGAATGTCATGATCCTGCCGGGTAAACTAAGTTCAAAAGCCAGCATGATCTACATCGGAAATCTCTGCGAAATGGTTGTGAAGTGTATGGCTCAATCAGCACCGGGGCTCCATATTTTCAATGTAGCCGATAAAATCACTTATGATTTGAGGACTGTATTTGGTGAAATTTTAGAACGAAAAACGGGGAAAAAGACATTCATTGTCATCCCAATGCCAATCGTTGCGTTTTACGTACATATCGGATCGTTCCTGGGTTTTAAAGGAACGCTAACCAAACAATCCCTGAAATACATTACGGAAGATTCCGTAATCGGCGTAGAGAAAGCTGAAAGATTGCTGGATTATACCGGCCAATACGAATTTTACACCAGTGTGGATCAGCTGGATATCTGCGTTTGCGTTAAATCGTTATCTTGACAACGTTTTGGTCACCTCGTCAGAAATTACTCATGAATCGTATTGTCTTCGCTTTTTGCCTTCCCGTTTTTCTTTTTCATGCTGCGCTGGCGCAATGTCAGGACAAATCAAAATATGTAGCCACGGACTTGTTTCCAGCCTCGTCAATTTCCCCCGCCGGGAATTCATATCGTTCGGCAACCGGCGAACCCGGACCGGCTTACTGGCAAAATCGGGCAGATTATAAAATTGATGTAAGCCTGGACGACAAAGCCGAAATCATTACGGGGACCGAGACCATCACCTATTTGAATAACAGCCCCAATGAACTTTCATTTTTATGGTTACAGATGGACCAGAATGTCTATAAAAAGCACTCGAAGGGACTTGATAGTAAGTTGTTTCTTACCAATAATGCGACGGACCCTAAATTTGAAGGTGGTTTCACCATCGCGTCAGTGAATCTGAAAAGTGCAAAAGGGACGTTCAAAGAAGCCGGGTTCACAATCAATGATACAAGAATGAGGATTGAACTCCATGAACCTCTTCGTTCGGGGCAACAGCTTTCGTTTCAGATCAAGTACAGTTATAAATTTCCAAGAAATTTCAGGAACGCCGATTTTAATGTAAACCGGACAGACATTCTGCCTACCAAAAATGGAGACATCTATTCCGTCGCGCAATGGTATCCGCGGCTTTGCGTACTTGATGACGTCAGTGGCTGGAACACCCTGCCCTATCTGGGCAATGGAGAATTTTACCTCGAATATGGAAATTTCGATGTGAATATTACGCTTCCCTCCGCATACATCGTGGAAGCGTCCGGTGATCTCCTCAATCCCGAAGAAGTACTGACGGCCACCCAGGCCGAACGGTGGAACAGGGCCAAATCTTCCGATCAAAAAGTATTTATCCGGACCGTCGAAGAAGTTTCGGCTCCTTCTTCAAGACCATCAAAACCATTGTGCACCTGGAAATTCAAATTAACCTCGGCAAGGGATTTCGCGTGGACTGCTTCGAAGTCGTTTGTTTGGGAAGGAGTAGGCATTGCGTTGCCCAGCGGAAAAAAAGTATTAGGAAGTTCGCTGAATCCGGCCGAATCCAAGCTGGCCGAAAGCTGGGAGCGTTCGGGGGAGTATATCAAATTTACCTTACAATATTTTTCCGAAAAATGGTATGAATACCCCTACAATAAGGCTGTAAATGTCGCCTCGAACCTGGACGGAATGGAATACCCGGGGCTCGTTTTCTGTGCTGCGAAGGATAAGGGGAATATGTATTGGGCTGTTGTCAACCACGAACTCGGGCACACCTGGTTTCCAATGATCGTGGGAAGTAACGAAAGGAGGTACGCCTGGATGGACGAGGGATTAAATGCCTTCATGGATAACATGGCCACGAAGGATTTTAATAACGGCGAATTTATTGGCTATCCCGAAATTGACATACCAGTCGCCGGACTTTTCGCCGATTCGCTCGTGCCGATCATGACGAGGCCTGACGTAATCCCAGGGAATGAGGTATACACGGTCCAATACCAAAAAGTCGCCTATTTACTTACCCTGCTCAGGGAACATATCCTGGATAAGGGGCAGTTTGATCTCGCTTTTCGCAAGTATATCCGCGACTGGGCCTACCGGCACCCCACGCCCTGGGACTTTTTCAGCAGCATCAATAACACCACAGGCGAAGACCTCAACTGGTTCTGGAAATCCATGTTTCTCGAAAATTATAAACTGGACCAGAAAGTAACCCGTGTCACGAATTCACAATCCGGAAAGGCAGCGATTATCGTTGAAAATATGGAAAGGGCCGCGATGCCCTTGCAGGTTGAAATTACCTTTGAAAACGGAGCGAAAGAATTCCACAACTTTCCGGTAGAAATCTGGGAACAGGGTCCGATTTATAAGTTTGTTCCGGATTTCGACGGTGCCATCAGTAAGGTTGTCATAAATCCCAAGGATGTGTTTCCTGATATCAACCCTGCGAATAATGTTTGGGATAATAAACAACCTTGACCCGCAACTCGTCGATGTCACAGAACTTATTTAATGTTACGATAATAAAGCGGCTACGTCTATCCCGTATATTTCTAGCGCAATAGCATTCAAGAATTATCAGCTGTTAATCTTAACGTTATTTTTTGCCGTGAGCCTTTTTCTGGACTATCTCATCGAAAAGTCATTCGCCCAATATCCGCTATTGGAAAGGCTTGGCAGACTTATGGTGACCGAAAACTACCTGCTACTCGACCAGCGTATGAAAATGCTTGTGTTCCACTCCGCAGAGGAACGATACAACAACCTGTTGCGTGATGAGCCGCTCGCGTTGCAAAAGATTCCGCTCAATTTCCTGGCATCCTATCTGAACGTTACACAGGAAACGCTTAGCCGGATCAGATCCAAAAAATGAATTTCATGTTGTTCGACAGTTTTTGACATTTATCAAATGAATTTTCATCGCATGTGGGCAGCTTTGGATTAAAATCTTTAAGCCATCCTGATGAGAAATCTTACATTGCTGTTAATCGTCTTCATAATTTTGGACCGCATTGGACTTTTAATCAACGTCCTCGTCATGAATCCTGAAACCAGTACTGCCCCATCGAGTGTTAGCGAGCTTCTTGGAGCTTTTGGTTTCATGCTAATCTTTGCTTTCTGGCATTGGATAGCACTTTATTCCGGCTGGATTATCGCTAACTTATTGTTGTTCTTCTTTTTCGGCCATTCCATTACCAGGTCAATTGTTGCAGGGGCATCCTTGCCAATTGCCTACCTGTTTTTTGGTATCACAGGATTTTTGACTGTTTCGCATTTAATAATGGGAACAGCATTCGGCTTCCTTTCTCACAAATTTGTCAACACCGGTCATTGAACCTGTCTAAACCAAATAATACGATGGCAAATACTTTAATACTCGTACATGGTTTTATGGATACAGGGAGGCGAATGGCTTGGATGGCAAAGCATTTGCGCGCGATGGGGTGGAAAGTTCTGCTTCCCTCGTTACAACCCAGTAACGGTACCGTGAGCATCGGGAAGCTTGCCGAACAGCTCGATCTTTACATCCGCGAAAATACCGTGGAAAGTGAACGAGTTGATCTCGTTGCTTTCAGCATGGGCGGGCTAATATGTAGGTACTATCTCCAAGAAGCGGATTACATCCCAGTCTGCCAAACCTGGTCACGGTTTCATAATGCCCTGATAATATCCGGATAAAAACATTGGGCTACCTTCGTGAAACACGCTGGTCCTATGCAAAGAAGAGATCTTTTAAAAACCATGGGAATGGCTGTCAGCGGCCTTTCCTTTACAGGAACCGCAGCGGCTATGAACCATCAGCCAAAGCGTGTTCTGCGCATTGCACACCTTACCGACATTCACATTCAACCTCATCTTTGGGCCGGAAGAAGTTTTGAAAAGTGCCTTCATCACCTCCAGAGCCTGCCCGTTAAGCCGGACATGATTCTCAACACCGGTGATTCGGTGATGGGATCGCATCGAATCGAGAAGGCAAAAGCTGTGAAAGAATGGGAGCTTTATCACAAAATAATGTCCTCCGAAAACAGCACGCCAATCATTTCCTGCATCGGCAATCATGACATCTGGCATCCTGGTCAAGGCATGTTCGAGGATGGGAAGAAGTGGGCAATGGACGAATTACGGATACAGCGTCCCTATTTTAGTTTTGACAGAAATGGATGGCACATCATCGTTCTGGACAGCGTCCAATCCTGCCCCGAAGGAACAGGCTATCTGGCAAGACTTGATGAACAGCAATTTGAATGGTTAAAACGCGACCTCCGCGGTACGCCTTCCCAAACGCCGGTAATGATCGCATCCCATATCCCGATCTTGTCGGCCAGCGTATTTTTTGATGGCGATAATTTAAAAGACCGAAGCTGGGTGGTACCAGGCAGCTGGATGCACATGGATTCTGCCAGGCTGGTAGAGCTATTCTACAAATACGACAATGTGAAGTTAGCCATCAGCGGACACATTCACCTGCTCGATCGGGTGACTTACAACAAGGTCACCTATTGCTGCAACGGCGCGGTTTCTGGAAATTACTGGATGGGTAAATATAAGGAAACCAACCCCGGTTACGCCATTATTGACCTTTATGACGATGGGTCTTTTTCAAACGAATATGTAACTTACCGGGCGTAAGCAGCCGATCCTTCCGAACAAATATTCTTTCCCCATTAATGGCGGAAACCTGTTGATAATTTTGCGCCACGAAGCGGTGTATTTCAGCTATTTGTTCATGGGCGTATCGTGCAGGGTCATTAAACCAAAAAGAATGGCTGGTAATCAGATCGACGAAAACGGCAGGTCGGGTTGTTTTAAGATCATTTAAATACTTCTCCTGATAGCTTTTCTGCTGAGGGCCAGATGTCAAAAGACGGAAGGGAACAACGTCAGCGGTACCCTGGGGTAGCTTTGTTTCGAGGTGATACGCCGGGTGCCAGCCCCATATCGTCATATTATCTCCCGGAAGGGTAAAATTAAGAAGCTCTTTTGAAACAGGTGAAATCGACAGAGGTCTGCCCAATTCTCCCTTTCTAATTTGAACACCCGGTAACGAGGCATGCCTGGTCACGGTAGCGAGTTTATTCAATACGTGAGGCATTAAGCAGATTAACATCCACGCCAGACCGGCCAGCCTAATCTTTCCTGAATTCCATTTTATAGTAGGCATCGCAGCTTCTAAAACGACGCCTGAAAAGATTCCCAACGGAATAATCATAAACTGCTGGTAATGCGGAAATAAGTAACCTGACTTTATAATCACATAAAAAGCAATCATGATTTGAACGAGGCCGAACCAAAAAAGCAGGCGCATCGATTTAAACAATATACCTGATCGCACCAAAAGCAATAATGAGCAAATGATCAGGAATACGTAGCACATAAACAGAAAGAGAAATTGTCCCGATTGCCGTAAAAATTTCGGATAGTGAAGCGCCTTTTGCCAAATAGACCCTCCGCTGGAATACTCCATATTGCCAATCACATAGAATTTCCAGAAATAATCAAACGCTTCATGCTGCGTCGTAAAATAGAGTACGATGAAAGGGAATAGTAATCCGCCAACGGAAAGACTGGCCAGCGCCCTCGCCTTTTGTGTACTGCGCTGCAAAATAATCAACCCTGTGAAAATGACGATGACCAGGGCAATGGGCACTCCCTGCAATTTCGCAAATGGGACCATTCCCGAAACAAAGCCGAGAAGAAATAAGAGCCTGGCATCTGGTTGCGACTGTCGGTACGAAAGCGAAAAAAGCCAAAAACAAATGGCCAGCAGACAAAGGACCAAATATTCATTATAAAGTGAAGAAAAAGAACCCTGACTTAGAAGATAAAAGAAGGCTACCGGGATAAAAATGATTACAGCGACAGGCTCCTTAAACAGGTTTCTGAACGTCAGGAAAGTAGCTGTCAAAGTGAGGCAAAGAACAATGAAACCAAGCAAACGCGCAGAAGTGTAATCAAATGGCATTCCCAGCCATGACGGCACGATCAGTAAATAACTTGTCAGCGGCCCTTGCGTAAGACCATCCACATGCTTCCAGTAAATCCAGAATTTTTTCAGGCTCATCGCCTGTACGAGCATCTGACTTTCATCGATATCCAGTTCATGATTATAGGCAATGAACGGATAACGCATCAAAAACAGGATTGCGAAAAATGCGGTTGCCCATCGCCAGTCAACAGATTCAAATGGGCCTTCGCTATTTAATTTTGCCCTGAGATAGAATAAAGCAAAAATCAGTACCAGTAAAAACCCCGATAAGGTATAGTTGGTAAGCCATTCGTCAAAGTTCAGCATGGAGAGTCCATATGGATAGATCAGTAATGAGAAGACCTGTTTTAATGATTGTTTTTTAAACCTGTCTCAGTGATAATTGTGCTTTCCTGATAACTCTCGTAGTCTGTATTGATTTCCCAAAGATCGATATCTTGCTCTCCGTCTATTTTTCGCGCGGCAAGCATTCCCATCAGGATACTGTGGTCCTGGTTGTTGTACTTAAAAGAGCCATATCTGCCAATCGGATATAAATTTTCAATGCCCGAAAGATATTCCTGAACCGGTAGCAATGCCTCCATATAGCCTTTCGAATAGACCGGATAACAACGTGGGACGCGGTAGACGAATCCTTCATTAACCGCTTTTGGCCCTGCCAGACCAGTTTTCTTCAAGTCTGATGTTGCAATTTCAATCAATTTTTCATCCGGATAATTCCAGATCTCATCGTCTGAATTACACCACAATTCCAGTGCAAGGATCGTCTTTTTGGAATCTCCGTATAAATCCGGCAACCAATTACGAAAATTGGTAATCCTTCCAACAAGCAGTTCAGGTGAATGTACGTACAGCCATTGATCTGTAAAAAGCCCCTCGCCGTCAACTAGCAGGTAAACCACTATGGTGTTACGGAATTTAAGTTTTGCCAAAGATTCCTTTATTGCGGATGGTACTTTATCAATGGTATTCGCAAGATTCGTAAGAGGCATCGTACTGATTATGGCATCATAATTCTTAACAGTGCCGTCTTCCAGCTCCACTCCCCCGGCGATGCCATCTTTTACTATTACCCTTTTGACCTTTGTTTTCAAGAATATCTGCCCGTCGCGTTTCCGAACGTGGTCCGCCATACGTTCATAGATCATCCCGGTTCCTCCGGAAGGATAGGCAAACTGGTCTACCAGCGTTTTATGCTGGGCACTATCACCGGAAAAGCCGTTCTTTATAGCTTCGTAGAGTGACAGTTTTTTAATTCTTTGGTTGGCAAAATCTGCATCCAGTTCGGTGCATTTAATGCCCCATAGCTTTTCAGAATAGTTTTTGAAGAAAATAAAGAAAAGCCTCTTCCCAAAACGGCGCGTTACCCAGCTCTCAAAATCACCATTGAGCGCAACCGGCGAGATCTTCTGCTGACCATAGCTTATGATACATCTCAGGGTCTCATAAGGTCCCAGGTTTTTGAAAGCGTTAAAAGGTTTGAGAGGATATTGAAAAAAACGGTTTTTATAGAATATCCTGGTTTGCCTGTTTATCATCCGGTAGTCGTCACCAGCAATTTCAAGCCATAGCTTGTTGATTTGTCTGTTACTGCTGAAAAAACGGTGAGGGCCAATATCGACAAGACAGTCCCAAAGCGTGATCGTACGGCTCATCCCGCCCACACCGTCCTGGGTTTCGAAAATATCCACCTGGTAATTTCTTTTTGAGAGCTCGTATGCTGCAGTTAAGCCAGCAGGCCCTGCACCAATAATGGCGATTTTCTTCATAGATAGTTAGTGAACGTCAAGCTCGTCCGTGATGAACCTTCAGATAAAAGGAGGAAACCCCGGAAGGTAATTAAAACAAACCGGATAACCCAATAACCACGCCACAGGGCGTATTTTTCGAGTAACCGGGGACTTTCCCATGGTGGTTACCAACCGCAAGTACCGTATAATCCTTTGTTGTGGCCCGCAGATTCCATAATTATGCAATACGGCATTATAATTGTGTAAAAAAGAATTAGAAGGAACCGCCACCTTTGCATTGCGTAAAACCGTACGCTTTGATATGAAAGGTTGTGTTTTTTTACTGTTGATAATGATTTGCCTGCTGGTACCGGTGGGAATAAGTCAGGCATGCGGTAGCAACCACGTTCCAGTCAAAAGAGAAGTAAAGCATGTGCCTACCCATAAAAAGGCATGCTGCGCAAAGCACAGACACCATCGAGCGGGTAATACTAACAAGAAGTGCAGCCATAATTGCAAGGAATCCGGCTGTGACTGCGCCCACTCGGTCCCCGTTTTTGCCCTGAAAGTTCAACAGACAGGTCTACTCCAAAAAAACCTGCCCGCCATTGACAATTCTACATCCTGGTTTTTTCAGGAAACTAGTCCAAAACCAGTCTACATATCCCTGTGGACGCCGCCAAACATAAGTTGCTAAGTCTCCCTGTAGCCACAGGTGCGCCCTTCCGAAGCTTTGCACTTCGGCACATGACTTATTACTTACAGTTTAAATTCAAATCCAATGAAATCAATAAAGATATTGATAGCAATGCTTTTATTGCTGTCCACTGTTCTCGCTTATGCAGATATAAAGAACGTCACGACCGAACAGGTAAAAATTGCCGGTTCATGCGCCCAATGCAAGGAAGGAATCGAAACAGCCGCATTTGAGAAAAACATTTCCAGGGCAATCTGGGACAAAGAAACCAAAGTTGCCACTATCTCTTACGATACAAAAAAGACTTCCCTGGACGCAATCCTGAAAAAGATTGCATTAGCTGGATACGACAACAAACGCTATCTGGCACCTGATAATGCTTATGCAAAACTGGGCGAATGCTGTCGCTATGAGCGCATTGGAAAGAATGACCTGGCAGTCCAAAAGGAAATGACCGGGCATGACCATAATACCGCGTCAAAGGAATCTGAGGAGAAAGTCATATCGGCAGATCCAGACCCATTAAAACCTGTTTTAGATGCTTACTATGAAGTAAAGGATGCACTGGTAAGTTCTGATGGAAATGCAGCCGCAGCGAAAGCGACCAACCTTGTCAAAGCGCTTAAAGCAGTCAAAATGGACGAGCTGGGAAGTGATCAGCATATGGTTTGGATGAAGGTCATGAAAGACCTGAATTTTGATGCCGAACACATTGAAGAAACTAAAGACCTGGGCCATCAAAGGGACCACTTCTCTTCTCTTTCTGAGAATATGTATAAGCTCATCAAGTCGGCAAAACCTACGCAACCGATCTATTATCAGCATTGTCCGATGGCGAAAGAAGGAAAAGGCGCCAACTGGCTTAGCCAGGTATCAGCTATTAAGAACCCTTACTATGGCGCGCAGATGTTAAACTGCGGCAAAACTACTAAGACACTTAAATAACAGCAGCTGTCCTGAGGAATATCATTAGCGCGGCAAACCGGGCCAATGGTATGGCTTGGGACGGCTTTTCTTTTCATTTAACTAGGATTACATAATGGATTTTCCCCAAATCCCTATTTTAAAAGCCACGCGCACGACTGCTTTCCTTTTATTACTTTCGATGCAGGTTTACGGCCAAAAAGTCGTACGGTATAATTTATACGTTAAAGATACTACAGTAAATTTCACAGGGACACCCAAAAGGGCGATAGCAGTAAACGGACAAATCCCGATGCCTACCCTGACTTTTACGGAAGGGGATACTGCTGAAATATACGTGCATAATGAGCTGAATGAAGAAACTTCCCTGCACTGGCATGGACTGTTTTTGCCCAATAAGTATGATGGGGTCCCCAATCTCACACAGATGCCGATTAAACCTCACACCACTCATTTATATAGGTTCCCCATTATCCAGCACGGCACGCACTGGTACCATAGCCACACTGAGTTACAGGAACAGATCGGTATGTATGGATCGATGATCCTGAACAAGAAAAAGGAACCTGCTATTCCCACTGTTCCGATCGTATTAAGTGAATGGACGGACATGAATCCAAAAAATGTCCACCGCATGCTACATAATGCAAGTGACTGGTTTGCTATCAAAAAGGGCGCAACCCAGAGCTATTCTGAGGCAGTTGGCCACGGCTACTTTAAGACCAAAGTTGGAAATGAATGGAAGCGGATGACAGCGATGGACGTCAGCGATGTGTATTATGACCGTTTCCTTATTAATGGAAAAAATGAAAGCCAGCTGTCTCAGTTTAAACCTGGTGATCAAGTCCGTCTAAGAATTTCAAACGGCGGGGCTTCTACTTATTTCTGGCTCACTTATGCAGGCGGCAAAATGACCGTCGTGGCTAACGATGGCAATGATGTGGAACCAGTAGAAGTTGACAGGCTGATTATCGCTGTTTCAGAAACTTATGATGTGATTATTACAATCCCGGCTACCACTGCTGGATCTCCCCCCGTCTCTTATGAGTTTCTGGCAACATCAGAAGACCGGACTAAATCTGCTTCCCTGTATTTGGGTGAAGGGGTAAGACAGCTGGCATCGCCGCTGCCGCGACTCAAATATTTTGAGGGCATGAAGATGATGAATGGCATGATGAAAATGAATGGCGACCTGGACGATATGGGCATGAATATGAGCCTGAACCAGATGGATATGAACGTGGTCATGTATCCGGAAATTACCGAGGCTTTAAAAAGCAAAAAGAAACGTACAGGCAAAGCGATGGATATGGGGGACATGAAAATGGATGATCTCGAAAAGGCCGATGGGAATCAGCATGCTGGCCATAATATGTATAACAGTAATGCAATGTCTTCGATTACTACCCTGAATTATGCCATGCTCAAATCACCCGTCAGCACATCTTTGGCAAAAGATGCACCAGTAAAAGAGCTTCGCTTTGTATTGACCGGGAACATGAACCGGTACGTGTGGAGCTTGGACAATAAAGTGATTTCAGAATGCGACAAGATCCTGATTAAAAAAGGGGAAAACGTGCGTATGGTAATTTACAATAATTCCATGATGCGGCACCCGATGCATCTTCATGGCCATGATTTCCGGGTGCTCAACGGCCACGGTGCTAATGCGCCTATGAAAAATATTATTGATATTATGCCGATGGAAACCGACACACTTGAATTTGCAGCAACTGAAAGTGGTGACTGGTTTTTTCATTGCCACATCCTTTACCATATGATGAGTGGTATGGGCGCCGTCTTTTCCTATGAGAACTCCCCGGCTAACCCGGAGATCCCCAACCCACGGCTGGCACAACGTAAATTGTTCGCCGATGACCGCGAGTTCCATTTTATGGCTGAAAACGATATTGCCACTAACGGAAACGATGGTGAAGCCATGCTGCAAAACACTCGTTGGAGCATCGGATCCGAATGGAGGCTGGGTTATAATGACCATCACGGTTATGAAGTCGAAACGCATTTGGGGCGCTACATTGGGAAAATGCAGTGGCTGATGCCTTTTATCGGGTTTGACTGGCGGTACCGGAAAATGGAAATGGATGAAGTAGAAACCAATCTTTTTGGTCAGCGCAATACCAAAGACCAAAGATCAGTGTTTAGCGCCGGTGTCAACTATGTATTGCCCATGCTGGTCACTGCGCAAGCTGAAATATTTACCGATGGCAACCTCCGTTTCCAGCTGGAACGAATGGACATACCCGTTTCCAGGCGACTGAGAATGAATTTGATGGTTAATACCGATAAAGAGTATATGGCCGCGCTCCGATATATTTTTACCCGATATGTTGGCGCAACGGCCCATTATGACAGCGATATGGGTTTTGGCGTCGGATTGACTTTGAATTACTAGCCGATGATAACCTACGACCGATTTTTATAAATGGAGGGGTTTGTACGCTATACCGTTGACCTTTCCCGAATCGAAGAAGTAATTATATATGTAGTCAAAATTGAAATTCGTCAGTATTGACTTATGCAAATGCGCAAACGGCTCCCAATAAATTGCAATCCACTGTGGTTGGCCGTTTGCACATTTGTCTGCCACCTCTTTGGGGATTCTAAACACCGGATAAGTCGTGTTTTGCGCGTTATCAAACATATCTTCGGAGTTTTCAGTCATATTATAAAAATCGCAGTTAGCATGACCGGCGGAAAGCGTCGCTGCCTCGCCCATACGGTTCTTGTATTTCTCCTTCACGCGTTTCAAATTGGCCCTGGCTTTTTCTAACCGGATTTTACTCCTTTGGTTTGCCTGCTCCAATCCGGCCGGATAACCGCTGTTCTGGTCCGCGTTGGTCTTCATTTCAGAAAGGTACGTCTGTTCAATCCATTTCCCGGATTGCTCGAAAAACTCCCCTTTTGTAACCGTGACCCAGGGAGCCTGGTTGCCGGGAAACAGAAGCACTACATAGTATCTGCCAGCCGACGCATTCGCGTTGCCTTTTGAAATATAAAAATGGGTATATTTATTTAACACAGGGTGGACATCGAAGCCCGACAGGCTAGCGTCGTGAGCATCATCCATCCCTTCACTTTTGCCTGCTTTATAATGTGAAAGAGTAAAATAATATTGATCCGGTGTAGTAAGAGATTTAACCGTTTTACTGATATCACCCAATCCATTGGCTTGTATGTTCCAATAATCCGCATCGTTATCTATGGGAGCCAGTTTTCCGGCGGCATCCTTTTTTACATGATAATACAACTTTGCGTACGCCCCGTAGGCATTGGGCAGACCTTTGGTGTCTTTGTTGTATTGCCCCAGTTTTTCATTGGCCGACTTTCGCACATCGCCAAGCCGGCCTGTGGGCAAGTAGCTTTGCTGCATCCACATGATGAATGTTTCGCAATGACGCAATTGTGCGGGGCTATAACTTCGGTGATCGACCGAAAAAGGTTTGAGATCAGAAGTGTGCTTGTATATTTTCATCCAGCCAAGCTCCTTATCGTTGTAAGACCTGGGGGGCAGCGGCTGCGCCTCCGAACAAAATCCTGATAGATAAAATAAAAGGAGAAGCGTCTTCTTCATTGGGGCTTTGGTTTGCTTGGGGGCACTGCAAATATGAGAAATGTATTGGTAATCATAGCATTATTGCTGACTTTCTGTTCTTCGGCATCACGTGGACGAACAATCACTGGGCTAAACCCAGCCATTGACCCAGCCTTATTCAGTTGACCTGCTTCTGGATCCACATGGTCATTTGCTTTAACACCAAGGGCGAGAAAGTCTGTTCAATGTTCGCATATTCCTTAGCAGATCCGGTTTCACATTCCTGAAAAAAGTGATTTACACCTGCGATCTCTTTTATGGTAACATTCTTATTTTTGGCGATTTCTAAGGCACTCAAAATGGCTGGGAGATTTTCTTTTGAGGTTACCTGCAGGTCTTTATTACCATTCAGTACCAGCACCGGACACATGACCTTCTGATAGGTTGCTGCCGGGTCATGCCTGAGAAAAAACTGCCACCATGGTGAAGTGATCACTTCAACCTGTTGTCCTATAAACTGATCAAAGGTCATGTTTGGTGGCACGTCATCTTTAAGAAGGTCCTTAAATCTAAGCGCATAAGCTGACAGAGAAGATTTAGACGTTTCTAAGTCCTGCGATTGCAAGACAATTTTATAGGCTCCCGAATTCATTTTTCTTATCATCTGAATTCTCTCTTCTGTTAGCCCAAGCGACCGTCCAGTGAACTCTCCTTGGATCAACATCAATGAATCACCACGGAGCCCCGGACCGGCCATCGAAATCAAAAAAGCGATTTGGTTCGAACGTGATGCGACGATTGAGGCAATCGTTGCTCCTTCGCTGTGTCCAATGAGCCCGATTTTGCCACTGTCGATCTCCTTCCTGGTCTTTAAATAGGAGACGGCACTTTCAACATCATCGGAAAAATCCAAAGAATTTGCCATCTGGAAATTTCCCGAGGATTTGTAGGTTCCCCGGTCATCATATCGGAGCACAGCGATTCCGCGCCTGGTTAAATAATCGGCAATCACCAAAAAGGGTTTGTGCCCATTGTTGACTTCTTCGTTTCTATCCTGCGGGCCGCTTCCAGTGATCAGGACGACAACCGGAAACTTTCCAGTTCGCGATGGAAGCGTGAGGGTACCAGACAAACTAATTCCGGCTTTTATGTTCTGGAAGACAACATCTTCAAAATAGTATGGATATGGTGGTTTGGGTTCTTGCGGGTGCTCAACGTTGGTCGGTTTATCGTCTTGTAATTTATAGACTAAGGCAAAAAGAAACAACACGGACGCTAGAGCTATAAAAACTGTGGAAGCTTTCTTCATGGAATCTGGAGTTATTTTACAAATTAGCAGATATAGTGCACTGCAATCAATCTTTGGTAAATCCGGCTTTGAAATTCATCCCTTCGTTTAGAATAAAGGGCTACCGCGTCATAGTAAACGGCATTGTCGCGGATCCGGGTGCGGGTAACGGGGCGAATGATCTTGTCTTTGTAATCCGTTCCTATTCCCTTGAAAATAGCCGGTGCCTTTTCAGGCATGATCTTGTACAGTACAGTGAGGTCGATGACGACTTCGAGACCATCGGCAGAAAGTACCCGGATCGCATCGTCCGCTTTCAATTCACCTTCACTGGTTACAGCCGACATGGTGTAGTTCTGCGCTTTGGTATCGAATACGGCCACTTCTGCGAGCGGATTGACAAAGTTCAGGCCGTTTTCCAGGACATCAGGTCTGACCTCTCCGAACACAGACTGAACTCCGATTGTCCCGGCGTCAATCTGCCTTATACTAGCAGTAACAAGCCCTAGAACTGCAATGACGATCCCCCCGATTTTAAGCATAGAAGAATATCTGGCAATATTATAAGCAGAGTTGGCAACCAGGAAACCTGTTAAAAGGACCAGTATGCCGATGATTGTTAAGAACATGATTTCAATGATTAGTTATATACGTAAACATCACACATACTACTTTATACGGCTTTGGCTAGTTCAAAATAAAATGTGCTGCCCATACCTATTTCACTGGTAACGCCAATACTGCCTCCCTGCGCTTCGATAAACTCTTTGCTGATTGCCAGTCCGAGACCTGTGCCGGTCTTGGAGCTGCCCGGCACCTGGAAGTAGCGGTCAAATATTTTGCTACGGTAACGGCTGTCAATGCCTTTTCCTTCATCCCGTACCAGGAACTTTACGCCTTGCTCCGTCGCCACAAGTTGAATGTAAATCTTGCTTTCATCTTGCGAGTAGCGAACTGCATTTGTTAAAAAATTGATCAGCACCCAGGCTGTTTTTTCCATGTCCGCTTTCACGTCAGCAAGCTGATCGTCTGCCTGTATAACCAGTTCAATATGTTTCTGCTCAACAGTCGTTTTTACAGCGTCTACTGCGTATTTCAAGATCGCGTATGGGCTGCTTTGCTGGATGTTCAGTTGGATATTGCCCGTTTCTACCTGGGACATATTCAGCAGTTCCCCGGTGATTTTCAGCAGACGGTCACTATCTTCCTTAATGCTGGACATCAATTGTTTTTGCTCCTCATTCAAAGCCTGCGGCTGCTGACTTTCCAGCAGCTGCAAACTCATTTTAATTGAAGCAATCGGTGTTTTCAGCTCGTGCGAAACGGTTGCAATGAAATTCGTTTTGGCAAAATCCAGCTCTTTAAAAGGTGTAATGTTTTTCAACAGGATAAACTGACCAATGAATTTTTTCTGCCGCTCACCAGTCGGTACGATCGTGATATCGACAATTTCCTTTTCAAAATAACTTTCCTTGTCGTCCGCGTAAATTTTCAGCGGCGCGCTTCCTATGTGGCCATTATTTTGATTTTCACTACTTTTCTCTTGTATCAATGCCCGTATCAAGTCGTTCTGCACGGCCAGTTCGACGGCCGACTTTCCAAGCAGGTCGCTGACGGCAATTCCTGAAATCTTGACAGCTTCTTCATTAGCAAATAATATCTTTTTGTTTTCATCCAGGCCGATCACCGGCTCATGCATGTTGTTGATCAGTGCCTCAATGCGTTTCTTTTCAATTAAAATCTGCGAAAGGTTACTATTATCATACTCTTCAAGCTTTTCAGCCATGGTATTAAATGAACTGGCCAATTCGCCAAACTCATCCTTGCCGGAGAAATGAAGGCGCTCGGCATATTTTTTCGCTGCAATTGCGCGGATACTTTCGGTCAGTTCGCGGATCGGGTTGCCAATATTGCCCGGCAGATTGACCAGAAGTGTCAAAGCAATCAAAAAACAAACAGTGCCTGTCAGGGCGATCCATAAAAATGCGGACCGGACCGTCGCTAGCGCCTTGTCACTTTTGGTGCGGATCGCTTCCATGTTGATCCGCGTCAGCTCAGCCAGATCATTTCTGATCAAGACCGGGAGTTGCGGGTTATAGATATCTTTTTTCAGGGCGTTATAATGACTTACAATTTTACTGGTCACCTCCCCTTCCCCAGGCTCTGTCACATTCGACTGCTGTGCTTTCAGGTTTTGCTCAAACTTCATCAATGCCTTTGGGTCGGTATGGATTTGATCAATGACCAGAAACATGCTCCGGCTGTAATCCAGTGTCTTGTAGTTGTCCTGCAAGATGTTATCGGTATCTTCTTTGAGCGCGTAAATGTAGCTGGCAGCAATCAGCGACAATGTCAGAATCATTGAAAACAGGACGCCAAGTCCAAGCCGCAGTTTAGTTTTGATTTTCATATATTAAAATCAGTAATTCTGGCCACATTATGATAAGATAACCAGATCAATGTCCGATGCTGAAAGTTTTTTTAACAGGTTATTGAACAGGTTGGTGGCCAGAATCACTCTGAGCAGATTGATATGGGGTTTTCCAAGGCATATGGTCGTTATTTCACGCTGTTCGGCTACCTGGATTATAGCCTCCGAAATGTTGGCATTCTGCACCCGGATGATCTCAGCACCCATTTCAGTGGCAAGTTTAAAATTATTGATCAGATGCCGCTGCTTATCCAGTGCTATTTTGTCCTGGCTTTCATTTGGTGTCTGTACATATAAAACGAACCATTTACTGTTATAATAGCTAGCCAACCGCGCCGTTTTGCGGATTACATGGCGGGCTGTACTTTCATTGCTACTAATGCAGGCCAAAAATTTTTCCCTTCTGGATGCAACCAGCTTAGGGATTTCAGATTCGACCTTGCGCTCGACTTGACTAGCTACTTCCTTCAAAGCAAGTTCACGGAGTTGCAGGATATGGTCAGCCTTGAAAAAATTATTGAGTGCAGTCTGGATTTTATCCGGCTTATAAATTTTACCTTCTTTCAGACGAGTAATCAGCTCGTCGGCAGTCAGGTCAATGTTGACCACTTCATCGGCCGCGCCCAGCACACTATCCGGGATCCGCTCTTTTACTTCCACGCCGGTGATCCCTTTTACTTCTTCATTGAGCGATTCAATGTGCTGGATGTTGACAGCGCTGATCACATTGATCCCTGCTTCCAGGATTTCGAGCACATCCTGCCAGCGTTTGTCATTTTTGCTGCCTTCAATGTTGGTATGGGCCAACTCATCGACGACCACGACCTCAGGCCTCAGGCCGATCACTGCCTGCACATCCAGCTCATCAAGCTCTTTCCCCTTATAAAAAAGCTTCCTGCGCGGTATGACAGGTAGCCCTTCAAGCAGATCATGTGTCTCTTTTCGGTTGTGGGTCTCGATATATCCGATCTTGACATCAATGCCATTGCGCAGCAGTGCATGCGCTTCCTGCAACATCCGGAACGTTTTGCCAACACCAGCGCTCATGCCGATGTAGATCTTGAACTTTCCACGCCTGGATCTTTTGATCAGATCCAGGAATTGCTGCGCACTGGGATTGGTTTCGGACATCGGTTTGGGGGGTTGGGGGGTGTTTGACGTTACTTACTTTGTCAAGGAGCGCACCGGGCCGCTCAGCATGATAATACTCGGGCGTATAATTAGTAGATATAACCTAAAACGCAACAGACACAGAAGTGGTCAAAAAGAAGTTGTCTTTTTTAGCCAGCTGCCCGCCGCCGTCTTGATTCCTTTCCAGAAATATCCTGTCTTTGCTATTCAGGTTTCTGGCCTCCACGCGCCAGAGCACACCCGGTAAAATGGCGTAGTCAATATTGGCAGAGACGCCGAAGGTTTTAAAACCGTGTTCAGTGCCCGTAGCGATGATCACTCCGTTTTTGTCCTGAAAATATTCTCCCCTGGCCGCAATGTTCACTTTTGGTGATGGCGAATAGCGGGCGATCAACACCGGTACAAACCAATTATTATACTCGCCGCTTCCTTTCGCTTTCTGCTCCGCTCCATAATCGAATCCAGCAGTTATCCCAAATTTTTCAGCCAATTGAAAAATCCCGTAAAAGTTATGGTAGTAACGCATGAGCCTGAGGCTATCGGGCTTATCCGAACCAATAAACGTACTGTAATTCAAAGTCACATTCGGCGCTGGCTTGTAAGTAATCTGCGCCCCAAAGGCCGGTGTGGTATTTCCGTCCGCCCTTTGGATCCGCTGCCAGCCGTTCAAATACATCGCTGCCAAATATAGCTTTTCGTCTTTGGTGGTAAATCCTAGCTTTACGCCCGACTCAAAATAAGGTGTGTTTTCAGCGACCAAACTTCTTGTCAGCGCCCAGTTGTCCTTGCCGATAGCGCTTTCAAAACCAATGTGTGAAGGCATGATCCCGGCATCGATCCAAAGGTTTGCATTTTGAGAGATTTTGACACCTACGTTAGCTTCGAAGACATTTTTGAGCACGCCCGGTTCGGCCGCATAGTTGGCATTTACGTAAGTTCCGGCTGCGAATGCCAGGTTCGCCCTTACGCGGTCCGTAGTGTAGTTTGCTTTGATAAACCCAAGGTTCAGGTTTACTTCCCCGGCCCGGTTGAAATTGTAAAGAAAGCCCGGCACCGTGTTGTTGAGCGGGCTGTTGAAATCGTAATTGTAATAGGCTTCCGCATAGCCGCTGATGGTCAAAGGGTTCTTCGTGTCGGTCGAATCCTGGGCCATTGCTGGTTTAAAAATCACTAAACCTAATGCAGTTAATAATAAGCTTTTCATTGAAACGGTACTGTAAATGAATGTAGCGGCGCTATTGAAAATCCCTGGTCCCCGCGTCGCTGCTGGTAGGGACCAGCGCATTTTTTATAATTTTTCCAAAGCCAGGTTCAGGCTCAGCACATTCACTTTTTCAGGACCAAACATACCCAAAAGTGGTTTTTCAATATGTGCGCTGACGAGCTGAGTAATTTTTTCTTCGGATAATTTCCTGGCAGCTGCAACCCGTTTGACCTGCACCAATGCCGCCTTGGGCGAAATGTCCGGATCAAGACCGCTGCCGCTGGCCGTTACCAGCTCGACAGGAATATCCTTTTTAGCAACGCCGGGATTATGCACCAAAAATGTGTCGATCCTTGCCTGCACAACGGCCAGATATTCGGGGTTAGATGGCCCTTTGTTGCTGCCCCCGCTCCCGGCTGCATTGTATTCAATGGCCGACGGGCGGCTGTTGAAGAAGCGGTCTTCGGTAAATTTCTGGCCAATGTTTGCATAGTATCGTTTACCATTGGCTGTTACCATTTCACCGTGTCCGCTGCCCGGTGCCAGCTGGGCAATTGCCCAGACCACTGCCGGGTAAACCACGCAGAAAAAAAGCAGTGTCACGATGGTTAGTTTGATTGCGGGAAATATGTTCGTTTTCATGTTTTCTAGCTTTTCAGTCTTATTATTTTTTGATTTTAAATCCAGATACTTACCACTAGGTCAATGACTTTAATCCCTGCAAATGGCACCAATATGCCTCCCAGGCCATAAATAAAAAGGTTTCTTCTTAACAGCGCGCTGGCTCCGATCGGTTTGTAAGCTACCCCTTTCAAAGCGAGCGGGATCAAAAACGGTATGATGATCGCATTGAAGATCACCGCGGACAGGATCGCACTTTCAGGACTGTTTAGCCGCATGACATTGAGCCCTTGCAGCGCAGGAATACTGGCAATGAACAAAGCCGGGATAATGGCAAAGTATTTGGCTACGTCGTTAGCAATCGAGAAGGTGGTCAGCGTACCGCGTGTCATCAAAAGCTGTTTTCCAATTTCAACGATCTCGATCAGTTTGGTCGGGTCGTTGTCCAGATCCACCATGTTGCCTGCCTCTTTGGCTGCCTGTGTACCGCTGTTCATCGCAACACCCACATCGGCTTGCGCAAGGGCTGGCGCATCATTGGTACCATCGCCCATCATCGCCACAAGCTTGCCACCTTCCTGTTCCTGTTTGATGTAGTTCATTTTATCCTCGGGCCTGGCCTCGGCGATGAAATCATCCACACCGGCCTTCTCGGCGATAAATTTGGCTGTTAGTGGATTGTCACCGGTTACCATCACCGTTTTCACACCCATTTTACGAAGCCGCTCGAAACGCTCACTAATACCGGGCTTGATAATATCCTGCAACTCAACGACACCCAATACCCGTTCGTTTTCAGAAACAACCAGCGGGGTACCGCCATTGCTTGAAATAGCTTTCACGCTTTCCTCAACTTCGGACGGGAATTGGTTCCCCGCGCTTGTGACCAAATTCCTGATAGAATCGAAAGCACCTTTACGGATGCGAATATCTTCAAAGTCAACCCCGGAGCTGCGGGTCTCGGCAGTAAACTTGATAAACTTTGGGTCCGAAAGCTGGTAGGTTGTCGGCGTCGCATTAGCCAGTTCCAGAATTGATTTCCCTTCCGGCGTCTCATCCGCAATCGAGCTGAGCACGGCCGCTTTGACAAAATGATTATCGGTAATCCCTTTGGCAGGATAAAAACGCGTTGCCTTCCTGTTGCCGATTGTGATCGTACCTGTCTTATCCAGAAGCAGCACGTCAATATCACCTGCTGTTTCGACTGCTTTACCCGATTTGGTAATCACATTGGCACGAAGCGCCCGGTCCATACCTGCAATACCGATCGCAGAAAGCAGCCCGCCGATCGAGGTCGGGATCAGGCACACAAAAAGCGAGATGAATGCGGCGATGGTGATAGGCGTGTTGGAATAATCAGCAAAGGGTTTCAACGTTATGCAAACGATCACGAATACCAGGGTAAAGCCCGCCAAAAGAATGGTCAAAGCAATCTCATTCGGCGTTTTCTGGCGGCTGGCGCCTTCCACCAAAGCGATCATTTTATCCAGGAAGCTCTCGCCTGGCGCAGTGGAAACCATGACCTTGATCTTATCTGAAAGTACTTTTGTACCGCCTGTTACGCTGCTTTTATCCCCACCGGCTTCACGGATAACGGGTGCAGACTCCCCCGTAATCGCACTCTCGTCGATGGTGGCCAGCCCCTCAATGATCTCACCATCGGTCGGGATGTTGTCCCCGGCTTCACAGATGAAGATATCTCCCTTTTTCATCTGGGCCGACATCACACTTTGGGTGGATACAGAGAAGCCAGGCTTGTTGTCCAAAACCAGTTTAGCAGGCGTTTCTTCCCGCGTTTTACGGAGGCTGTCAGCCTGTGCTTTGCCCCTTGCTTCTGCGATGGCTTCGGCGAAGTTGGCAAACAACAGGGTAAGCAAAAGGATCAAAAAGACCACAAAGTTGTAGCCAAAGTTGCCCTGGGTCGTATTTCCTGACAGGATCCACAGACAGACCACAAACATGACAAATGTGCCTATTTCGACGGTGAACATCACCGGGTTACGGAACAGGATTTTAGGATTCAGCTTAATAAAAGATTGTTTTAAAGCCTGGTTGACCAGATCTTTTTGGAACAAGGATGCATTTTGATTTTTCATTGGAGTGTAGAGGCAGTCCGCTGTAGGCTTTCGGCACTCGTTATTGTTAATGATTGAATGATTGAATGAGTGAATGAGTGAATGTTGCTAATCTCTTTTATTCAAAAACCCAATGACTTTTACATACTGAAATACTCTGCAATCGGTCCTAATGTCAATGCTGGGAAGAATGAGAGCGCGGTAATGATCACGATCACGGCCATCACCATCATTCCAAAAGTAGCCGAATCCGTGGGCAGTGTGCCTGCGCTTTCAGGGATGTATTTTTTATTGGCTAAAAGTCCTGCAATGGCAATGGGGCCGATGATCGGCAGGAAGCGGGAAAGGATCAGTACAAAACCGGTTGTAATGTTCCACCAGGGGTTATTATCGCCCAGCCCTTCAAATCCGCTGCCATTGTTGGCTGCCGATGAAGTGTATTCATAGAGCATTTCACTGAAACCGTGAAAGCCGGGGTTATTCAGATTGGCCGATGTGATCCCTGGAAAAGCAGCTGCCAGAGCCGTTCCTACCAAAATCAAAAGCGGGTGCAAAAGCGCCACGATCATGGCGATCTTCATCTCGCGGCCTTCAATCTTTTTACCTAAAAACTCAGGCGTACGTCCTACCATCAAGCCACTGATAAAAACGGCAAGGATGATAAAGATGAAAAAATTCAGGATCCCTACTCCACAGCCCCCGTAAAAGGCATTGGTCATCATAGCAAGCAGCTGCATCATTCCTGATAGCGGCATAGCACTATCATGCATGGAATTAACCGAACCTGTCGAGATAACGGTGGTCGCTATACTCCAAAACCCGGAAGCTGCACTACCAAACCTGACCTCCTTCCCTTCCATAGCACCTGATCCCATGTCAACGCCCATCTGGGCTATCGCAGGGTTGCCTTGTACTTCCCAAATAATCGTTGGAATGCATAGTAAGAGAAATCCTAATGTCATCACCCCAAAAATCATCCAGGCCATTTTTTTTCTTTTCAAGAAGAAGCCCAGGGCAAAAATCATGGCCAGTGGGATAATCATTTGAGAAAACATCTCAACCATATTGGTCAGGTAGTTGGGGTTTTCCAGCGGATGTGCCGAGTTGGTACCATAAAATCCGCCCCCATTTGTTCCCAAGTGCTTGATAGCAACGAAGGCTGCCACCGGACCTGTCGATACACCCACTGTATCGCCCTGCATGTTGACAATGCTGTCTTTGCCCTCAAAGGTCATAGGCATACCGTTGAAAGCGAGAATACTGGCTACCACGATGGATGCTGGCAACAGGATCCGGGTGCATGAGATCAGCATCAGGTTATAAAAATTACCAAGCTTATCGGCCGTTTTCTGTTTAAGGGCAATAAATAAAATAACGGCTGCTGCCATCCCTGTCGCCGCGCTTACAAACTGCAAAAACATCAGGAATAGTTGCGACAGATAGCTTACGCCACTTTCTCCGGAGTAGTGCTGCAAGTTACAGTTGACAACAAAGGATATACTGGTATTGAATGCAAGATCAGCGGTTTGCCCAGGGTTGCCGTCCGGGTTCAGCGGTAGCCATCCCTGGTT
The DNA here is from genome assembly GCF_023667495.1 of Dyadobacter sp. MSC1_007. Lineage (GTDB taxonomy): Bacteria > Bacteroidota > Bacteroidia > Cytophagales > Spirosomataceae > Dyadobacter. The sequence continues at coordinate 1,499 of NZ_JAMOZL010000010.1, read as the reverse complement.
CATTAGCACAAACATGCCCAGCATGAACCAAATAAAATTAATGGTCAGCATGGCCACCAGGTGTTGTTTCCAGTTCATCTCGGCTTTGCGGTCGATGCCACTGATGCGGAAAAAGAGGTTTTCAACAGGATTGAGTACAGTATCGAGCAGCGTTTTTTCACCTGCATAGACTTTGGCAATGTACCTGCCAAATGGGATTGCCATCAGGATGGAAATTGCATACATGGCAATGGCGCCTAAAATTTCTGTGTTCATTTTATTAAAAATTGATAGCGAATTTGACTTTGTGGATTTTCCGCTGCCATGACCGGTGGAGTTAGAATTTCTCGGGTTTGATGAGCACGTAGCACATGTAGACAAACACGCCGATGGATACAATAAGTAATGCTGCCATGGTTTTAGATCTTTTCGAAGAATTTCACGGATTGATAAAAAAGCGCAAAACACAAAGAGCCTGCTGCGACTAAGAGGATTGTAAGCATGATATATAATAGTTAAGTGAATGCCTGGTAAATAATGCCTGAATACAATCCAAAGGCATACCAAACATCAAAACAACATCACAACTAACTGTTTATTAGCTATTTAAACTATTTATCATGGTTTTCAAACTGCTTCAAATCTTATCATTTTGATAGGGTCCCCTATCAAAAAGTAGTGTATTAAGTGTAGATGGTCATTACAACAAAAAGCCCCCGGCTAACGCGCCAGAGGCAGAATCAGATCATGTATCAGCGGACCGATTACGGCAGCGAATGCCGATAATTCTTTAATTTGATTAACAACACCGCGATCCAAGCTCGCAGCACGCCGCCTCAGAAGCAACTAATTCCAGCTCCTGCTTGACAGGGGCAGGCGCGCAGCATGAGGCTTCTGCTGATGATGTGCCGCAGCTCTGGTTGCGTGTGAGCGCCTTGCATTGGGTAAAGTCCGGAACAAGATTAACTGTGAATGTTTCGCCATCTGCAACAAACTCACCGGGATACATCTGGCGCGTATCAAACTTTGAATTCCCAAATTCAATTTTCACAGTTGCGTCCGAATCCAAAGGAAGCGTTTTTTCAACCAGGTTGACAATTTTAAGCGCTTTACCGACCTTCATGGAACGGTCTACTTCTTTCACTGAAGGCTCCCAAAGTTGCACAATGATCTCTGTCCAGCTATTCATTACGCCGCCGCAGTCTACCGAAACGATCGGCGCTTGCTTGATCTCGGTAATGTGGTAAGAACTGTCCACAAACTTGCCTTCTTCATATTGGAATTGTAAGTGCAAATCTGGATTTTGTTCTAAAGTGCTTTTAAAATCACCCCACGTCATCGGACCGCCGCTAATTGGATTTAATTGGTTCATGGTTTCAATTGGTTAAATGTAATATTACGATTGATCTATTCAAAAAAATACCCTGCTTAATTACAGCAGGATGTAGCAACGACAAAGCTGTCCAGCAACGAACCAAACGTCTTTTGTGCTTCCTCCCACACGACCGGATTGATGCAAT
>NZ_JAMOZL010000009.1:199891-379724 GCF_023667495.1 Dyadobacter sp. MSC1_007 | reverse complement strand
AAAATCACTAAGTTTAATCATCACTCTCGCTCAGTGATGTAAAGCCACTTTCAGGTGGCGTACTTTGCGTAGGAATTTTTGGCAACCTTTGCTCAGGAACCCTGGCGTACTTTCGCAGGAATATCTAGAAAGGTTATACATAATAATTTGCAAGGTACTATCAGTTGGGCAGGGAATCTCGATTCGCCAACCCCAATCAGGATTGTCAGGCACTTCATAGGAACCTTGTAAGGCAATATCACCTAGCTGATTGATTGCTCCGTAACAGTTCATTATTTTCCCGCTCATGCCCCAAGAATCAACCCAAGAGGCCGTCACTTCGGATTGTTTGTTAATATTGCCTATTAATATTAAACCATCTTGGCTAACACCTTCATGCTGCCAGTCATAGCTCAAAACAAGAAATTTGTCATTAACAATGGATTTGATCGTCATGTTTGAAACCGATATAAAGTTCGGATCAGGTAACCAGCTCAGCACCAAACGATATGTACCTTGCCAATTCCCAATAAATTTGCTGCTTAATTCCATTTTCTTCATATAGATCAAATGTTATATCTTATAATTCTTCATAACGATTTTAGGCATCAATCATATAACTAAGAAATTAGTAAGCTAATGCATTCTCTCGTCTCACATTTCGACCGTCTCCGACCGCAGTAATGTTCCATCGTTTCAATTTGCCCCAGCGGCTTTCAATAAAGATAAAGGCGGCTTTCCATCCCAAAATTACTGGCGCAAGTTACCGGAACACTGACCCAGTTACACCGGGATACCCAATATCACAAATTATAGCATTATTTACCCCACTTGTAGCCGAAGATGCAAAGGTAGTTGTGAATTATGCCACAAGTAGAGAAGGCACTGATAGCGTGGTTAAGGAAATAACCAACAATGGAGGCATGGCCATTGCGATAAAGGCCGATGTATCGAAAGAAGCTGACGTAGTCAATCTGTTTGAAGAAACATGAAGGCATTCGGCACTTTGGATATTTTGGTGAACAACGCGGTCTTTCAGCAATTTTTACCTATTGAACAGGCATCGGCAGCTTTTCATCAGCATTTCAATGTCAATGTTTTGGGTCAGATACTTGCAATCCAGACATCTTTAAGACTATTTAGCGGTAAGCGGGGCAATATGCTCAATATCAGTTCGGGTGCAAGCAAATCACCGATGGCGGGAGTCTCTCTTTACTCTGCAACACAGCAGCATTGGACGTCATAACAATTTCTTTATCGAAAGAACTAGGCGCAAAAAACGTTCGTATCAATTCTATTTTGCCAGGCGCTGCGGAAACAGAAGGGGCAACCAGTGCCGGCGTCAACGCTGGCAGTGAATATAAAAAAATGTTTATTGTTAATACACCGCTTGGTAGTAGAGGTTAGCCCGAAGATATTGCCAGAGCTGCCGTATTCCTTGCTTCCGATGATGCAGCGTGGATTACCGGAGAGCAATTTCGGTTTCAGGTGTTATGGTTTTTAAATTCATAAGCTCTAACTGCGCTTGCCGCTCGTTGTAATATCGAAAATCCTTGCTATCATTGCGCGTGTTCATGCGGCCGTCACTTCACCGTCGAACAACTGCCACGATGTCTGGTTTTGACGGCCCAAAATAACATTCATTGACAACAACCCAGCCCCTATTATGAATAAAAATGGCACAATCATCATTATAGAAGATGATTCGGATGACCAGTTTGTCCTGGAACAAGTTTTCGACGAGCTCGGCTATCCTAACAAAAGGATCTACTTCTCCGACGGGGTCTCGGCGTTGGAATATCTTTACTCAACCCCTGACCGGCCTTTCATTATCATCTCAGATATGAATCTGCCACGGCTAAATGGTCTGGAGCTCAGAAAGAAAGTCCAGACGGACGCTGAGCTCAGTTTGCGGTGTATACCCTACGTCTATTTTACGACAGCACTAAACCAGCAAGCCGTTATTGATGCTTATAGTACATCCGCACAAGGCTTTTTTGTAAAACCAGCTACGTTTGGGGAGGTCAAGGAGACGATCCAGGTGATGATGCAGTATTGGAGCAGGTGCGCCGCCCCCAATAATTTTTAACCTTGCCAATTGTGATAGAAGAGCTTTCTGGATGATATTTGCCCTCGCAAGCTTCGGTATATCGCTTAGAAGACCCGTTGTTGTAAAAGATGGTGTATGTTCAACTGTGCAACGATCAAAAAAATGGAATCACAGCAAATCATTCAACAAATAGAACTTCTTTTTGAGGCAACAGATGCAAGGGATTGGGACCATGTAGAAAAGTCGATGGACGAGCAGGTACTGCTGGACTACTCATCGATGAATGGCAATCCGCCTGCTATGCTTGGCGCTCTGGAGATTGTTACGGCCTGGTCTGCTTTTTTGCCTGGTTTCGACAGTACGCATCATCAGCTAAGTGACTTCATTGTAAAAAAAGCAGCTCACATAGCGACGGCACATTTCGATGGTCACGCAAACCACTGCCTTGATGGCGACGTGTGGACAGTCCAGGGGAGCTACGATTTAAAGCTTCGACAAGCCAATAATCGATGGTTAGTTACTGAATTTAAATTTAATTTCGCAAAACAAAGTGGCAACACAGAGGGTTAGCAATAAGAAATAAGATGATTATTTGACCACCTTTTGTGGCCGGAAACGTCCGCTTAGCTCAAAGCGAAGTGAACACATATTCTGCATAAAACTGCCAGATATCTTCCTAACCGTACCGGTTGCGCCCCCCGCTCCGACCAACAGACGCGTGTCAACCACGGGAGCAATACCCCTGCACAATGCGGCGCATCCAAGTAGAGAAAAATAACTATACAATACCATTAAAATGTTTGACTATGTCATGAATAACTTCAATTTTTGACTTATTTCTTGTAGTAAAAATTCAGTTCTCACTTCGAAGTAATTTAGTGAAATATTAATTTACGTATATTTCGCTGTGAACTGAGTAATGTCTTTTTGTCGACATCTCGGTTTTCAATTCTGACAACCTAAACCGATGAAACGTTGATCAACAGACATTTACTTACATTACTACGTTATGAAAAACCTAGAAATTATCGGCATCACCCCGGTAGAGAAGCCAGACATTGGATTGGCGCACGCACTGTCGGAAGCGGGAGCTTTCCCGGTAATCCACCTCGGACAAGACCAACAAACAGCGACAAAAGCAATTGTCGAACTAACGCGAAAAAGTAAAAAGAACTTTGGCGTTTGCTTCTCCGGCACCACGCATTTTAATATCCAATTACCTGAACAAATAACCTTAGCAATACTACCATATGGCCTGACTTTTCCTTCCGCAGCACGTAGCATAAACATCATCTATCAGGTGCACAGCGTAGAGGAGGCACAGCTGGCAAAGGCGGCAGGTGCATTTGGCATCATTGCGAAGGGAAATGAAGGGGCTGGTTTGGTAAGTTTGGAATCCTCATTCATTTTGTTTCAACGTATAGTCAAACAGGTGAGCGATATTCCGGTTTGGGTGCAAGGCGGCATTGGCGTCCATAATGCGGCCGCAGTAGTGGCCATGGGCGCAAAAGGTGTGGTTCTCGACAGCCAGTTATTGCCATTTCCTGAATGCGGAGCGCCGCAGGCACTGAAAATCATGTGCACCAAACTGAATGGGAACGAAACCCGCGTGATTGATAACTTCCGGGTATTGGTCCGTCCCAATGCACCTATGCTGCCTGCCAAAGCTACGCGCAACGATCTGATCCCGTTCCTGAACACACTGGAAACTGACAAAGGTTACCTGCCGTTGGGACAGGACATTGCCATCGGAACTGATCTTGTCGAGAAATACAAAAAACTGCCCCGCCTGATATTTAGCATCCGGGAAGCCATGCACGGGCACCTGCGGCAGGCAAAATATATCAATCCGCTCGGTGAGCATAATAAGCTTGCGCGGGCATTGGGCACCCGCTACCCTATCGCCCAGGGCCCTATGACACGCGTTAGCGACGTACCTGAATTTGCAAAAGCCGTGGCAGAGGCAGGCGCATTGCCGTTTGTAGCGTTATCCCTGCTGAAAGGTGAAAAAGCACGGAATCTCATCCGGGAAACCCGTCGCCTTGCCGGGGACAATACCTGGGGAGTTGGTATCCTCGGTTTCGCTTCTCAGGAGCTGCGCGAGGAGCAACTGTCCTACATTATGGAAGAGAAACCGCCTGTGGTACTCATCGCAGGTGGCCGCCCGTCCCAGGCAATGCCACTGGAAAAGGCAGGTATCAAGGCATTTCTTCATGTGCCCTCGGCACCATTACTAGATATGTTCCTGAAAGAAGGGGCTAGAAGATTTGTATTCGAAGGGCGTGAATGTGGAGGCCATGTAGGGCCATTGTCCAGCTTCGTGCTGTGGGAAAAACAGATCAACCGGCTGATGCAGGAAGAGCAGCCCGAAGAATTGGAAGTCTTTTTCGCAGGTGGGATCCACGATTCGTTTTCCACAGCATTGGTGTCTGTTATGGCGGCACCGCTAGCGGCCCGGGGCGTTAAGATCGGCATTCTGATGGGAACGGCCTATTTGTATACCAAAGAAGTGGTCGAAACAGGAGCTATACTCCCGCAATTCCAGTCACAAGCATTGGCGCACACGGACACAATCCTGCTCGAAACAGCACCAGGCCACGAAACCCGCTGCATTGATTCCGCGTTCGCCTCCGATTTCACTACCGAAAAGGAGAAAATGGAAAAGGCTGGAATAGATAAAAAGCAGATCTGGGCGGAACTGGAAAAACTGAATGTAGGACGATTAAGGATCGCCGCCAAAGGCCTCGAAAGAAAAGACAACGCATTGATCAGCATTGACCCAGAGGAGCAATTGAACAGGGGCATGTACATGATCGGGCAGGCTGCTGCCATGCTCGATAAAGTGAAGTCCGTCGCTGAGCTGCACGAGGAGGTGATCAATGGAAACTACACACATATCCGGGAGGCCACTTTGCCGCCGGTTGCAAAAAACAAGAAAAAAGCGCTGAAGGTAGCCATTGTAGGGATGGCCTGTATTTATCCCGGCGCGAGAAATATCGAAGAGTTTTGGGGAAATATCCTGGCTGGTAAGGACTGGGTGACCGAAGTGCCTGAGGAGCGCTGGAACAAGGAGCTATATTATGACCCCACGGTATCCGACGGAAGTAAGTCGCATTCCAAATGGGGCGGTTTTATACCTAAGATCGATTTTGACCCGCTGGAATTCGGCATACCGCCGCAGTCGCTGGCCGCTATCGATCCTACCCAACTACTGAGCCTGCTGGTAGCAAAACAGGCCCTTGAAAACGCCGGCTACCACGAAAATATCAACCGTGAAAATGTATCGGTGATCATCGGCGCCGAAGGTGGTAACGACTTGGCTAACAATTATGGCTTTCGGTCACTTTTCACCCAGTTCTTTGGAGAGATCCCCAAAGAACTCGACGATGCACTGCCCAAGCTGACAGAAGATTCATTCCCAGGCATCCTGGCCAATGTTATATCGGGACGCATTACCAACCGCCTCAACCTGGGCGGACGCAATTATACCGTCGACGCAGCCTGCGCATCATCGCTGGCAGCGGTCGATCTGGCGTGCCAGGAGCTCATTTTGGGCCGCTCGGAGATGGTACTGGCCGGTGGGGCCGACCTGCACAACGGTATCAACGACTACCTGATGTTTTCCAGCACGCATGCACTTTCGCGCAAAGGCCGGTGCGCCACCTTCGATTCACAAGCCGATGGCATTGCGCTGGGTGAAGGCATAGCTATGATGGTTTTAAAAAGAGAAGAGGACGCGCTACGGGATGGCGACACCATTTATGCTGTGATCAAAGGTGTGGGCGGTTCCAGCGACGGTAAAAGCCTGGGACTCACCGCTCCGCGCAAATCCGGTCAGGTGAAGGCATTGGAGCGGGCTTACGAGCAGGCCGGCATTTCGCCCGTCGAACTTGGCCTGGTAGAGGCCCACGGCACGGGAACAGTTGTAGGGGATAAAACAGAACTGAGTGCGCTCACGGATATGCTACTCGCGTCCGGCGCGGTCGCCAACCAAACCCTGCTCGGATCGGTCAAGACCCAGATCGGGCATACCAAATGCGCGGCTGGCCTGGCAGGATTGATCAAGGCCACCCTTGCGGTTTACCACGGTATTAAGCCGCCAACGATCCATCTTTCCAGCCCAAATGCCTATTATGACCAACAAACGAGCCCCTTTGCGTTCCAGACCAAAGCTGCATTGTGGACAGACAAACGCCGCGTAGCCGGGATCAGTGCATTTGGTTTTGGCGGGACTAATTTTCATGCCGTAATCGCAAACTCTTCGGCTAAAATGCCTTCGGCAACCTCCATTAAATCGTGGCCCGGCGAGTTATTCGTTTTTCGGGGAAATACGCTTTTGGAAACGCAGCCGCAGCTCAAAGCCGTCGCGCAAATTCTGAACAACGATGCCATCGCCCTGAAAGATATTGCATTCAGTCTGAGCCTTTATAACGACAAACCTGTACAGCTGACCATTGTAGCAGAAACCCGCACGGACGCGCTGCAAAAGATCGACCAAGCCATCGCAGGCGCCGAAGGCAAGGGAATTTTCTATACCAAAAAAATAGAAGGAAAAGTAGCGTTCATGTTTCCCGGCCAGGGGAGCCAACGCGTGGATATGGCCCGCGAGCTATTCGTGGCGTTTCCAGCAATGCGCAAGCTTTTGAAAAAGAACAAACAGTATCAGCAGATCCTTTTCCCGGATGCAGTGTTCGACGATGCTTCTCTTAAAAATCAAAAAGAACGCATTAAAGATACCCGCCTCGCGCAGCCATTACTGGGGATTGTCGATCTGGCCATTGCCGCACTACTAAGAACGTTTGGGATCGAGCCCGACATGGTAGCCGGACATAGTTATGGCGAACTGCCGGCCCTCTGCTTTGCGGGTGTTTTTGAAGATCAACAACTGGTACCACTTAGCGAAAACAGGGCAAAAGCCATTCTGGACGCCATTGAGGACGATAAAGGCGCTATGGTAGCCGTCAATTGCCCGGAAGATCAGCTGACTAAAATCACCTCAGAGATAGAAGGCGTTTATGCTGTCAACCATAATTCCCCGCGTCAGTGGGTGCTAGCCGGTACCACACAGGCCATTCAAAACCTGACAACCAAGCTCACGAACCTTAAAATTTCTTTCCGGCAACTTGAAGTTGCCTGCGCTTTCCACAGCCCATTGCTGGCAGGATCCAAGGGATTGTACCAGGAAGTGCTCCGTGATGTTACTTTTCATCAACCCGAGATCACCGTTTGGTCCAATACCACAGCAGCCCCCTATCCGGTGAGGCCAGAAGAAATCAAGGAAAGACTGGCTGATCACCTGGTCAGGCCGGTGCGGTTTTCGGAAGAAGTGTCCCGGATGTATGAAGACGGCGCACGCGTTTTCATTGAAGTGGGTCCGGGAAAAGTACTCACCGGCTTAACCAAAGCAATTCTGGGCAAGGGCGAGCTATGCCTTTATACAGAAGAAAAAGATCAGCCCGCGATCGTTCAGATTCTAAGCACATTGGCAGGATATGTGACCAGTGGGAGAAGTATCGATCTTGCCAAATTATTCGAAGGCCGACAAGCAAAACTCCTCGATCTTGACAAACCAGAACAATACAAAAAAAGCCCGACTACATGGCTCGTAGATGGACAAATGGCCCTGCCGCTGCATGGCAAACTGCCCGCACATGGCGCTATGCCATTGCAAACGCCGCTCAAACTAAACGGATTTCAGCAACCGGTGGCTGCGGCTATCGGCGGGTCGGAGGCCGAGCGGGTGGTACAGGAATATCTCAACAGCGTCAAATACCTGGTCCAAGCACAACGCGATGTAGTACTTGGCTTTCTGGGGCAAACCATTTCTTCGTCCACTGGCATTGAAATTCAAAGGTCCCACTCGAACGGAATGGCTGTACCTGCCCCAATACCAGTCTTTATCCCCGAAGTGAAGGCCGCACCGGTCAATGGGCACCACCATTCACCTGAACCGGGTGCTCTGGTATCGGCTCCAAAAGACATCAAGGCGCTGGTTATGCAGGTGATCAGCGATAAAACAGGCTATCCGCAGGAAATGCTGGGTATGGACATGGACCTGGAAGCAGACCTGAGCATTGATTCTATTAAGCGAATGGAGATCATCGGCGAACTGCGCAAACAGATCGGCGGCTTCAAAAGTGCTGGTCAGAATGAAGAAACTTTCATTGAAGAGCTGGCTGCTATTAAAACGCTGCATTTGCTGATCAACTGGATCACCGAACATCAGGAGCATCCTGCTGTGGTTGAAACCAGCATTCCCCTCAGCACATTGACAGTTACCCAGGACGGCGTGATCGAGCAATGGCCGGAAAGCAGAATCAAATCCATACTTCTGGACGCGGTTAGTGCTAAAACCGGCTACCCTCAGGAGATGCTGGGCTTGGATATGGACCTGGAAGCCGACCTGAGCATCGATTCCATCAAGCGAATGGAGATCATCGGCGAACTGAAAAACAACATAGCAGGGCTTATCGAAATTTATCAAGCCCAGGGTGAAGAGCTCGTCGAGAAACTAGCCTCGATCAAAACACTAAACGGATTGATCGGTTGGTTATCCGAATCGCTTTCCGGCAGCGGAACACCTGTTAAACAAGCAGACAGCATTGAAGCTATTATCGGGGCGAAGTCACCTGCAACCGAAAAACTGTCCCGTTTGCGTTTTGAACTGACACCATCCGTGCTGGCCCATTCGGATCCGGGAAAAATAAAAGGAAAGCATTTTGCGGTGACTGATGATGCAGGAGAGGTGGCACAGTCGATCAAAGCGTTGTTCGAAAAGAATGGTGCGCAAGTGAGCATCATCTCACCGGATAACTCCCTGCAAGGCTTCGATGGCCTGATCATCCTCAATATTTTCACTTCCAGGCTCAAACCGACGATCATTGAGTCATTCTCGCTGATCAAAAAGCTTGATTTCAGTCATGTTAAATGGATCTACACCATTTCCGATACACAGAGCTTCCTGGATAAAGACACGGATGTAAAGCTGTTGAGACATTTTCAGGGTTATGCAGGTTTGCTCAAAAGCCTGGACAAAGAATATGAACAGACTAAATGCAGGCTCGTAAGCCTTACGTCGAGATTATCGCCAGAAAAAATTGCCGGTATCGCATTGGCTGAAATACTCAACCCAGATGAGCCTTGCGAGGTGATCTACGATCAGCAAAAAAGGCAGACCATGGAGCTGATACGATCGCAACTGCCTTCTGGCCTGGATCCGGACATTCATTTGGATAAAAAGTCAGTAATACTTGCCCTAGGCGGCGCGCAGGGCATTACAGCTGAACTGATCGTGCATTTTTCGAAGGATTACCCGTGCCACTACGTGCTGGTAGGCCGCTCTGCCGATCCCAGGGAAGGCGACAACAGTACCTACACCCACCTGAAAACCAAGGATGAAATCCGCAAATACCTGATCGCGCAAGGCGGACTGCAAAAACCAGCCGAGATCGAGAAAAAAGCAGAGCAGGTTCATAAAGCCAACCAGATCCTGGCGACCATTTCTTCACTGGAAGCAAACGGCTCGGTCGTTGCCTACCATTCGCTGGATTTGAGGGACGAAAAAGCGCTGATCCAACTAGTCAACGGCCTTTACGAGAAACATGGGAAAATAGATGGAGTCATTCACGGCGCAGGTCTTTTGGAAGATAAACTGTTCCATCAGAAAACCGAAGAATCATTTGAAAGAGTTATGTCGACCAAGGTAACACCGCTGCGTGTACTGGCAGAACACTTGCGAGATGACGTCCAGTTTGTTACCCTGTTTTCGAGTGTGGCCTCGGTTTACGGAAGTCGCGGACAAACCGACTATGCGGCTGCCAACAGCGTGATGGACCGGTACGCCTGGGAATTGAAGAAAAAAATCAAGGGCAAAGTAACAGCTATCAACTGGGGGCCCTGGAAAGGAACAGGGATGGTGTCACCGTCACTTGAGAGAGAATACGAGCGCAGAGGAATTCCACTGATCCCACTGCCGGACGGCATGGAGACATTTGTCAATGAATTGAAATATGGCACAGAAAGCCAGGTGCTGATCATGGCCGAATAATGCTTCCATTCATTGAAAATAAAGTTGAAGGCATGAGAAAAAATGCAGATATAGCTATCACAGGCATGTCGGGAATATTCCCGGGCGCGGGTGACCTGACCGCTTTCTGGCGCAACATTAGCAACAAAGTGGATGCGATCGAAACGGTCCCGGAAAGCCGCATGGAAAGTATGTTCTTTGAGCAGGGCGCTGAGGCGGTCGACCGGTTCTATTGCAGGCGGGGCGGTTTTATAGACCGTTTTGCTGAGTTCGACCCCATCAGGTTCGGGATATTGCCACTAGCCGTAGAAGGCACCGAACCCGAGCAGTTGCTGACATTAAGCCTTGCCCATCGGGCATTGATGGATGCGGGCGCGTTTGAAAACGGGTCCAGTTTTGCAAAAACCGGCATTATTATAGGCAAAGGCAATTATACTGGTCCAGGCGCAACCCGCGCCATTGAAGTGGTGCGGACAGGCCAACAACTTATTGAAATGCTGAAAACCGTTCTTCCTGACTTAAAAAGTGAAGATCTGGATAAAATAAAAAAAGAGTTTCAAAGCGAAAAAGGGCGCTTTTCGCCGGATACGGCCATGGGGTTGATCCCTAATCTTACAGCGTCGCTGGTTGCCAACCGGCTCGATCTGGGAGGGACTGCCTATACAGTAGATGCTGCCTGCGCCAGTTCTCTGCTGGCAATAGACCATGCGGTCCAGGAACTGAATTCCGGGCGGGCAGATATGATGATCGCAGGCGGCGTACATGCCAGCCAGAATGCACCCTTCTGGAGCATATTCAATCAGCTGGGGGCATTGTCGAAAAATCAGCAGATCCGTCCGTTCGACCAACGGGCCGATGGCCTGCTGATAGGCGAAGGTTGCGGCTTTATTGTGTTAAAAAGGCTTGCTGATGCTGTTAACGACGGCGAGAGGATCTATGCGGTGATCCAGGGCGTGGGCGTAAGCAGCGACGGCGCAGGCGCCAGCGTCATGAGCCCGACTGTGCATGGTCAAGCCAAGGCAATACGCCAGGCATGGGAAATGGCCGGCATTAACACAGATCAGATCGGCTACCTGGAAGCGCACGGCACAGGAACTCCGCTTGGTGATAAAACCGAGCTTGAAACCCTCGCCCAGGTTTTTGGCCAGGCAAATCACCTGCCGAAAGCCGGAATCGGCTCAGTAAAATCCATGATCGGGCATGCCATGCCCGCAGCAGGGATAGCTGGCGTGATCAAAACCGTTCTTGCATTATACCACAACAAGCTCCCTCCCACCCTGCATTGTGAACAGCCCGTCAGGGCGTTCGATGATACCCGTTTTGAGCCGGTGAGGGAATTGCAGGACTGGGACCAATCCGGCCTGCCTAAATATGCCGGGGTAAATGCATTCGGGTTCGGGGGAATCAACGCGCATGTGGTGATCGAAGGTTATCAGCATGCACATGGGGTAAATGGTTATGTCAATGGGAATGGCCTTTTAGCAGCAAATGAGAAAACAGAAGCGCCTAAAAAGGATGACGTGCTGTTGCTCGCACGGCCCAGCCACGAAGAGTTGCTGCAAGCCCTGGAACAGAACGAAAAGGGGCCAGGGGTCGGCCCTTACCGCATTGCAGTGTTCGATCCGACACCTGAACGCATTGCGAAAGCCATCAAGATCGTGACTAAAAACAATGCGTGGCGAAACAAGCAGGATATCTGGTATACCAACGAGCCATTGCTTGTTAACGGTGGTAAAACGGCATTCCTCTTTCCTGGCCTGGATGGGCTGGCAGGAGGCGAAATAGACAGTGTTGCGGATTATTTTAAATTACCAAGGTATGAGTCTGCTGACAATGCGGAGGAAAACACGGTTTTCAGCACCGCTATGAACCTGCTTGAAAAAAGCAGGATACTCGATTCGGCCATTAAAAAACTGGGCATCACACCGGATATGAATGCCGGACATAGCCTGGGCGAGTGGCTTGCCGGACGATCATCGGGACTGGCTTCCGAAGAATCCGTACTGCATTTGCTCACACGCCTGAACCCAGAGCTTTTTGAAGTAAAAAACACCAGATTTCTTGCCGTAGGTTGCAGCTACGATCAGCTCGAACCATGGCTGAAAGGCAAAAAAGACATATACCTTTCGATCGACAATTGTCCCCAGCAGGTAATTCTGTGCGGTACGCTAGAAACCGTTGAAGAATTCTCGGCCATTTTACGAGAAAAACAGATCTTCCATCAGCAGCTTCCGTTCCAGTCGGGTTTCCACTCTCCTTTCGTGAAGGATAAGCTCGGCCAGATCCTGGACGGACTGGAATCGATGAACTTTCAAAAGACTTCCATTCCGTTATGGTCAGCCACCACGCTGGACACTTATCCGGAAGATTTCGAAGCAATCAAGGCTTTGAGCATCGAGCACCTGGTAAAGCCGGTGCGTTTCCGGGAACTCATCGAAAAACTGTACGAGGAAGGCGCGCGGGTATTTATCCAGGTAGGTTCTGGCGGACTGGTTGGTTTCGTTGATGATACTTTAAAAGGCAGCACATATAGCGCAGTAGCATCCAATGTGGCCGTCCGCAGCGGACTTTGTCAGTTACAGCGGGTTATGGCGGCGTTGTTTGTGGAAGGAAAGTCCATTGACTTGTCATTTATGGGAATTGAATCAATCCTGGGTGCCCAACCGGAGGTCCGATCAGAAAACCGTAAACTAATGAAACTGCAACTGGGATCCCCGTTTGTAAAAGATTTCAGCTCATTGAAAGACCTGGCTATTACACGTCCCAAAAAGGAGTTGGCTCTGGACGATTTTGCGCATCCGGTCATGAAAGCGCTTTCTGAAAATCTCAGTGAAATAGCGCAGATACAGTCTGAAATAGCTGGATTGGTGCATTATCAGCCCTTAATCGCTCCGTCAGCCCCGTTGACCATTGTCAAACCGCCCATTCAGCGCAAGCCATTCAGCAGGCAACTGGATATTTCACTGGAAAACTGCCCATACCTGATCGACCACTCGCTTTTAAAACAGAAACCGGGCTGGCATTGCATTGAAGATATGGACCCGGTGATCCCGATGACGATGATCTTCGAGCTCTTCGGGGAGATCGCCCTTGAAAATGCGCCCGAAATGCTCGTCCGGAAGATCATGAATATCAAGGTTTTTCAATGGATGAATGTGGTGGCACCATTTCGCGAAACGGTTACCGGTGAATGGAAAAACACAAGCCGCCTTTACCTGGATCTGGATAAATATGCCAATTCGGAAGTACAACTGGATGATTCCTACGGCATTCCGGAAACCAGCTTCTACGACATAGGCAAGCCTTTGGATATCCACATCACGCCCGAGCAGATCTACCAGGAAAATATGTTCCATGGCCCTGCCTACCAGGGAATCAGGGAAGTGGTCACTGTTGCTGAAAAAGGGATCACAGGAATTATCTCTGGCGCCGCCGGTAAGGGTTCGCTGCTCGACAATGCAGGCCAGCTTTTCGGACTTTGGCTGCAACTGACTTTGACCAAAGACCGGATCGCATTTCCAGTCAAGATCAATGAAGTGGAATTTTACAGCGATATGGCCGATCAGCAGGATATTTTTGAATGCACCTGCCGTTTAACAGAGCTTACTGAGGAATTCGCAACCGCTGATTTTATCCTGAAAAGAAATAACAAAGTCTGGGCCATTATCCGGGGCTGGCAGAACCGCCGCCTTGAAATTGACGACAAACTTTGGAATGTATCCATGGCACCATTGCATAACATTCTGTCCGAAGAAGTCGCGCCGGGCGTGTTCTTGTTCCGGAATGTATATCAGCGTGTTGTTTCGTGGGATTTTATATTGAAAAGATATTTTAATCAAACCGAAAAAACATACCAGCGGACATTGCTTCCCAATAAAAGAAAGGAATGGATGATCAGCCGCGTGGCAGTAAAGGACGCCGTCAGAATGCTGCTGCTCCGCTTGAAAAACAGCGCCTGCTTCCCTATCGAATTCGAAATCAAGTCCGACGAGGCTGGGCGGCCGTTTCCAGTAGGGGAAATGACCGACGGGGTGCACATTTCCCTTGCCCACAAAAACCTGCAAGCCGTCGCCATCGCTCGGTCCAATGCCCCGGTGGGGATCGATATAGAGGAAATCCAGCCCAGGAGCGCAGGATTCAGCGAAATTGTGTTCACGCCCTGGGAGCTATCACTGTTGAAAACCAAAGAACAGGATGAATGGATGACGCGCTTCTGGGTAGCCAAGGAGGCATTCGGCAAAATGCTGGGCAAAGGTTTAATGGGAAATCCCAAAGCTTATGTCATCGAAGAGATCCGCCAAGACGACCTGCGGATCAAAGACACATGGATCAAAACAATCAAACACGATAATTACATAATAGGATGGACCAATTGATACAGGAGACTAAACTGAGCAACGAAGAGATCTTTACCGTACTGAACCAATTTATCACCGAGGTGATCGGCGAGGAATTTGTCGAAGAAATGGATATCACACCCGCCAGTTCATTTACCAAAGACCTGGAAATGGATAGCATTGAAATCGTGGCTTTTTCAGAAAAAGTAAAGGCCCATTTCGGCGAAAACATCGATTTCACAGGCTGGCTGTCCAATATGGACCTGGACGAGATCATTCAGTTAAAGCTCGAAAACATCATTAACTATATCCGGGAATGCCAGTAATTGCCCTTCCGAATATCCGCTTGCATGTACAGGAGCTTAACCCGGGCGGCCGTGAAACGATCATCTTGGTACACGGCATGTTCAGCAACCTGGCTGTTTATTATTTCAATATCGCCCCGATCCTGGCGCGGCAATACCACGTCGTGCTCTATGACATGAAAGGGCATGGCATGAGCGAAAAGGCTGTGCAGGGCTATGGCCTTACTGCCATGACCGACGATCTGACCGCCCTGATGGATTCACTGGGCATTGAAAAAGCGCATTTGGCGGGTTACAGTTATGGTGGATTGGTCGCTTTGAAAATGGCAACCCGCTTTCCGGAAAGGATCAATAAACTGGCCGTGATAGAAGGCCCCGACCCGAGCGATCAGGAGACCCTCGCGATCATCGACACATACAGCAAGGAGTTCCTGATCCATTACATCGACAACTTTGCCGATACTACCCGGATGAAAGCCGGCAGGCGCCAGCTCGAAAAAAACCACCGGATGTATGAATTCTTATTTAAGGAAACGAGCATCCGGTCGGATATGGAAGCGGAAAAAGACTTTTTCAGGGACGATAGCATTAGCCAGATCAGCAGCGATACGCTTCTGATCTACGGTCAGAATTCCAATTGTGTGCCATCGGGCAGGATACTGGCTTCAAAGATCGAGAACTCCGAGCTCTTGCTTGTGACAGGCGACCATAATGTGCCTGTTCAACAGCCTGAAATCATCGGCAATGAATTGTACCGGTTCTTTTACAAGAGCCGTGAGCTTGATTTTTACGAAACTAATCTGCTGATCAATAGTTAGCCCCAATGGCAAAATTTGCATTCATAGTACCGCCGTTAACCGGGCATATTAACCCGACGCTGAGTATCGGCGCTGAGCTGATCAGCATGGGCAACCAGGTAGCGTGGATCAGCCTGGACGAAGCTCTGCAGGAAAGACTTCCTGAGGGCGGCGAGCTGCTTGTGATCCGGTATGAACAGGATGATCAAGAAAAAAGGGCTAATGCGGATTACCTCGACATGATTACCAAAAAGAATGTCTACGGCATCGAAAGCATCAAATTCCTTTACGAAGAGGTCCTGGTCCCGCTCAACCGCTATATGTTCGACGGGATTATGCAGTTGCTGGATGCGTATGGCCCCGATGTGGTGATCAATGACCATCAGGTGTTTGCCGGGGCAACGGCCGCTTATATGAAAGAAATCCCATATGCGACATCAGTAACAGCTCCGGCGGCGATTAAAATGATGGAAGATCTGCCCAAAATCCATGAATGGGAAGCAAAGCAGATCGTAGCATTACAACAGGAGCTAGGCATAGCCGGAGACAAGTCGATAGCCTGTTCCGAGCTGCTGACGATGGTGTTTACGTCCAGGGAATTTTTCGGTGAAATGACATTGCCAGACTGCTACCAGTTTCCCGGTCCGGTGATCGCTGGCAGGTCCGGTTCCATTGCATTCGACTGGGATAGGTTCCACGCGCAATCGCAACCGAAAATCCTGGTCTCGATCGGGACGACCTTCGATCACGCATTCAAAAAAGACTTTTTCGCCAAAGTCATAGAGGCGTTTGCCGGCGAACCATTATTTGTGGTCGTGGTTTCAGACGAAAACCTGTTTGACGAATGGCCGGCTAATTTCCTGGTCCAAAATCGCATTCCCCAATTAGAAATGCTGCCCTATCTGGACGGGGTGGTTTGTCACGCGGGACATAATACAGTATGCGAAACGCTCTCCAACGGACTGCCGCTGGTGGTCATTCCCATTGCCTATGACCAGTCGCATGTGGCGGGGCGCGTGGTGCATACCGGATGCGGGGTACGGCTGAACTTTAACCGTTTCAAAGCCACGCATTTAAAAAATGCAGTTACAGAAATACTAACCGGTCCTGCCTATAAACAGGCATCGCAACGCATCAAAGCCTCTTTTGAAAAAGCGGGCGGAACCCGTGCAGCGGCCCATATGCTGGATAATTTACACATCAAAATCTCTTAGAATGGCCAGGTTCATGTTTGTAGTGCCCCCGTTTTTCGGTCATGTCAGCCCTACGCTCAGTGTAGGCGCGAGCTTGCTTGCGCGAGGGCATCAGGTTGTATGGACAGGCATAACTGCCATTGCAGGCCAACACATTCCGGAGGGCGGAAGCTTTATTGTGCCTCATCAAGAACTGGAAGAACACCAGGATGAAATTGTGCGGATATTGAAACGGCAGGATGATGGCCCTTCCCTTTCCGGGCCGGAAGTGATGAAACTGGCGCTGGAGGAAACCTATATTCCTTTTGCCCGGATCATGATGAAAGGGCTTTCCAGAGTGGTAGACGATTTTCAGCCCGATGTTATTATCAATGACTGCATTACGTTTGCCGGTGCGCTTTGCGCTTATCTCAAAGGTATTCCATGCGTAACAACCACACCGGTGCCGCCTGACGTGATGGGCGATACAGCCCAATCTGCCCCCAAAATATTCGAATGGCAGCAGAAGCTGATCAAAGGATTGCAAAAGGAACTGGGCATTGAAACCGATGACTTTGTGATCCATTCCCATCAGCTGAACATTGTTTTTACTTCCAAAGAATTTGCAGGCTTTTCCGATCCGGAGCCGCATATGAAATTTGTAGGCCCGGTAAAAGGTCGGCCAAACAACGCGCCCTTTGACTGGGAACGACTGGAAGCAGCCACGACACCCAAAGTGTTCGTTTCGCTTGGCACGTTGCTGGTCGATATCCGGAAAGAGTTTTTCGGAAAATTAATCGAGGCATTTGCCAACGAGCCACTGACCATCGTAGCTGCCACCGATCCGGGAATTTTTGAGCACTGGCCTGATAACTTTATCGTGCAGAGCTTTGTGCCGCAATCGGAGATCATCCCTAAAATGGACGCGGTCATTTGCCACGGTGGGTTTAATACCGTCAACGACACGTTTATGAATGGCCTTCCAATGCTGATTACACCCATTGCCTACGACCATTTCCACACCGCCGCCCTGATTGAAAATGCAGGTTGCGGCATCAAGCTGCGATACAAGCGCTTGCGTGTCGCTGAGCTGCGGACGACTATATGGGAGTTGCTGAAAAATGAAAAATACCGGCTGGCGGCGCGACATATCCGCGAAACGTTCACCAAAGCCGGCGGGAACAACCAGGCGGTTGCATTATTGGAAGAATTTGCGATGATAGGCGTATGAAAAGAAAGCTGCTTTTTCTGGAAAGGGTATTATATGGTAATGGCACAGAGCCTTTCCATGGCGTATTTTCGCTCAAAATCAATGGCGATATTAACCCTGACTACCTCACTGGTGCATTAGAACGTTTACAGGAAAAATACCCCATTCTGAAAACATGCATCCAGGAAGATGAAAAGGGCGATCCCTATTTTATAACGCCCGAAAACCCGCTCCCTATTCCAGTCCGGATCGCTCAGCGAAACGGAGATTCTGACTGGATCCGCGAGACAAAACGTGAGCTGGCAACACCATTTGACGTCCGGCAAGGGCCGCTTCTGCGTTTGGCCTGGATCAGATCAGAAGGTATATCCGATCTGATCCTTGCATTTCACCACTGCATGTGCGACGGCGGTTCGGGCCTGGCTATGCTGGGTGATATACTGGCTTTACTCGATAACCCCGATCAGAGCATCGGGACATCGCCTGCTTTCGATTCGGTTGCAGAGCTCATTCCAAAAGAAATACTTTCGAACAAAAAGAAAATCTTCAAAGCAAGACTATCCGCTGCATTAGTGCATGCAGGGCTCAAAACAGCATCAATTTTTATCTCAAAAAAAACAAAACCAGGCCCGAGGCAGCGCGATTACCTGATCAACTGGAAGCTGAACGCGGAGGAATCCTCATTGCTGTTTAAGATCTGTAAAGAACAAAACGTAACGGTCAACACTGCGCTCGGACTTGCGTTCCTGAATGCATTCCAGGCGGTAAGAGGCGATCAGGCGCACGGGAAAGCGACCTGCCCGGTGGATATCCGCCGGTATATGCCTGAAATCAAACGGGACACTATTTTCGCATTTGGGCTTGCGCTGAATATCAGCCTAAACAAAAAGGCGGGTGCTGATTTCTGGGAAGATGCCCGGAATATGCAAACTAAGGTATCCCGGCAAATGGCTAGGCTAAACCCATATGAATTTATCATGATCATGGAAGCGTCCCATTCTTGCATTCACCTGCTAAGAAAGTTTTTGACCTACGGCAAAGTGGGTAACGATTTCATGTTCTCTAACATGGGCCGGCTCGATATTCCATCCAATTACCGCGCCTTCAATGTGGACACTATTTACAGTCCGACCGTGGTCGGCCCTTTCGCCAATCCCAACACAATCATTACAACCACTTTTAATGGACAAATGGATTTTTCCTTTGTTTCCAATGAGGACTTTATGCCGGAAAAAGCGGCACTGCAAATCAAGGACAAAGCCATGGAACTGCTACTGACGCTATTGCCATCCCTAAACCCGGTGAGCATATGAAAAGACGCATGGGATTCCTGGAAGCTTCCATGTATGCGGGCGCAAATACGCCGGTGAACGTGGTTTTCACAGTCCGGATCGACGGACAGCTCCGGGAGGAGAACCTTCACGTTGCCCTTGGGAAGGTGCAAAACAAGCATCCCTTGCTCCATGTAACCGTTGAAGAAGATGTAAGGGGCATCCCTTGGTATGCCACACCTGAGCAGGCATCTCCTATCCCACTACGCATTGTGAGAAGATTTTCTGATGATCATTGGAAAAACGAGGCAGAAACAGAGTGGAAAACGATGTTCGATATGGCCGGTGGCCCCCTGGCTAGACTGGTATGGATCCGGGCCCAACATTGCTCTGAGCTGATGCTGGTATGTCATCATTGTATTTGCGATGCTACGTCGGTAATTACCATCATGCGCGAAATCCTTGAAATAACAGACCGTCCCGACATTGAACTGAGTCCTTACACTTCCTTGTCCATTCGGGAGCTCATACCTAATCAGGTTCGGAGGAACGTTCTTAACAAGATCACTGCAAGACTCATCGCCGGCATCACATGGATATACCTGCGCACGGTATCCCACATGAAGGAAATCCGGAAGGATCATTTTTACACCATTCGCTGGAAGCTTAGTAATGAAGAAACTGCCGCAGTCCTGGCCCGATGCAAAAAGGAAGGGATCAGCGTCAACAGCGCATTGTGCCTTGTTTTTATGAAAGCTTTTGAAAGCATGCCCCACCTTAAGCTAAAAGGTAAAATCTTCTGTCCGGTGGATATACGGCGTTTTTTGCCGGAAGTCAAAAAGGACCACTTATTTGCATTCCCGTCAGTAGCAGGCATTCCTTTTCTCAGAAATCAAAAATTGTCATTCCCGCAGCAGGCCAATCAGTTGAAAGAGCGGCTTTACAGTGAGATCGCCTCCACCAATGCGCGCAAAATGCTGATGTTCACAGAATATCTGGTGCCATTGTACCCACGAAGCATACGTTATGCCAAAGCAGGAAAAGGGCCGCATGATTTTAACTTTTCGAACCTGGGCCGTATCGATATAGGCGAGGACTATGATACTTTCCGGGTTGCCGAAGTACACAGTCCTTACTCCCAATTCCCGATGGGAAACCCTACCAAAATCGTCATTTCGACCTTCCGGCAGCAAATTGATTTTGCATTCGCATCAGAAGATGGTTTTCTCAAATACCAGGAAGCAGTAGCCATCGGTGAAAAAGCGATGCAACTGCTGGCCGATAACCTGACCGGTGTTGAATTAACCCCTAGCCTTGATTTGAAATGAACAAAAGACTCATCGTCGGAGAAAGGATCATGTATGCGGATGGGCTCGCGCCTGTGAACTGCGTTTTTGCCGTAACCGTTAAAGGAACGTTTACCATCGCACAGGTGCGGGCTGCATTGCTGAAAGTACAGCGTAAACACCCGCTATTGAATGTCAATATCAGTCATGACGGCAAAGGTTTTCCTTCATTTATAACAAATCCAAACATCCCGCCGATCCCCGTGAGGGTACTTCCGCGAAGCTCAGAGATTTACTGGCAGGAGATAAGTGTGCTGGAATGGACCATGCCATTTGACCTTCAACGCGACCCACCCGCCAGGCTGGTTTGGTTGCAGTCAGGCCGCGTCTCGGATCTGCTGCTCGTGTGCCCGCATTGCGTGTGTGACGGATCAGGTTTTGTAACGCTGATGAAGGAACTGTTGCTTTTGCTGGACGCGCCCGAAACGGCCCTGGAACCTTACGAGGACTTTGGATCTGTGAATAACCTGGTACCGGACGCTGTTTCGAAAAGTAAAAGAATCAAATGGAAAGGCCAGCTCTTTTCCTGGCTTGCAAAAGGCTTTTTTTTGATTATTAACCCTAAACCGGTTGAGCAAAAAGGGAATTTTTATCTGTTGAGCCAAACCATAGACCGCGATACGTCCACAGCATTGATCCGGAAATGTAAAGCTGAAAAAACCACGGTGCAGGCCGCATTATGTACGGCACTTCTGCTTGCATTCCAGGCCGTTAACGGAAAGCACGCCCGTAATAAAGTGATTAGTCCGGTGGATATTCGCAGGTATCTTGATAAAATCAAAAAAGACCATCTTTTCGCTTTCGCCCCGATCGTAGAACTATCACTTTCCAAGAAAAGGCAGGAAACAGATTTCTGGCAGCAGGCCCGGGCCATGAGCGAAAGCCTGATTGAGAAGGCAAACAAAATCAACGCGGCTGAGATGATGGTTATCACTGAGTATTTTCACTCCTCGACAGGCGCCCTACTACGCCACATGCGTTTCAGCAAAGGCAGCCATGATCTTACCCTATCGAATATGGGTGTGCTGGACATCCCTGCCGATTACAATACCTTCTCCCTGCTCGCCGTACACAGCCCCTCCGTCGGTTTTCCCTGGCGCAATAGCAACACACTCGTTGTCAGCACATTTCTTGGACAGATGGATTTTTCGTTCTGTTCACATGAAGGGTTTCTCACTCGGGAAGTTGCCGAAAGCATTCTTGATCAAGCGACCGTTATTTTGTCTGCGAACCTGGCAGGTAGCCTTGAAGCGATGATTCAAAAAGGTTAATAATACATTGTAGGAGCTAGGGGCCACAAAGCGTCAGACTCTCGTCTCAACTTCAAACTAAATTTGATTTTCTTCCTGGATATTCAACTGAGCACAACTTTACTCTGCCCTTTTCCCCATCAAGAGATTAGATTAGATCTATTGACTCCCTTCGTGGCTTGGCTCTCGATGTATACTGCTGGTCTCCCGTGGCACATTATGCAGGGCACCAAGGATGCGAGCAACCCTGATTGCAACTTATTGGATGCTGCGAGTAAAATTCGTAAATTTACCTTTCTCGATAGCACAGTAATTAACAAGCTAAACAAAGATGAAAAAGCCGGCTTTTAGCTCAAAAACCCAAAAGCAGCGATATCTTGTAACTATAAAAGCGCTCAGGGCCAAAAATTTCAGCAACAATTTACCATTCTTAATTCTATCGGATAAGCTCCCTGAGGGCCAAGTATACCGGGAGTATCCCGATGGACGAATCGAACTTCAACAAGTATTCACTGTAGGCCCGCAGTATAAAACGAAAGTGTTGACTGTTTTGGCTGGCCCAGATGCAGACCGCGTCAGAGAGGAATATGAATTACTCTAAGCCGACTTTGCTAGTAATTTCAGGACCCAACGGCGCAGGTAAGTCTACACATATTCAGACCATGCTTCCGGAGGCGTTCGATGGCATTGTCTCTTTTGACAGAGATCGCTACCGAACTAATTTTGAACAGCAACTTGCCGATGAAGGCGTCAATGCTGAGATGTTGACTCCAGAGGCGACAAGGCTGATGGAAAAGGAGCTTCTTAATTTTATGAAAATAGCTATCGCCAACAAGGAACATTTCGTGCTGGAAACTCCCCTATCTCATCCCGACTACTGGGCATACCTGGACCTTTTCGAAAAGAATGGTTATCAAATTCAGCTTAATTATCTGTGCTTGGACAAAGTCGCAGATTGTATAGCAAGAGTTGGCCAGCGAGTATTGGAAGGAGGACACTACGTATCACCTGATACTATTGCTGGGGTCTACGACAGGAACCTTGCGCACATTAACTTGTATAAAGATACGTTTGCTTGTATCGAACTATATGACGGTATGACATTTCCGAAAATGCTCGCGCGGCTTGAAAATCACATTGTAACTTACGCAGATAAGTCAGCTCTAAAAAAAAGATGGATCCGGGATGGTATTCCAACTATAGCGGCGAATATCAAAGCCTTTAACGAAAGGAAAAAAACAAAAGGTGCGTAGGGCGTTTAAGGGATGTGAAACTGATACTGGACTATGCCATCCAGGCGATTAACATCAGTTGAATGGTAGCCATTAATATGATCAAATCGTTATTCCAAATCAATTTTTTATGTTTAAATTGGTTACATACATGTCATCTACCCTTTCGCATGAAACTAATACTGACATTGGCAATGCTGGGCTTCGCGTTGGTTTCCCATGCACAGGGCGTTGCGCTCAATTCTGACGGGACGCATTCTCATATTATCAATAATGGTAGTACGTCCATCATCGTTAATTCTAACGGCACACATTCCACTGCTTTCAACAATGGCAACACATCGATCATCGTCAATCCCAACGGAACTCATTCGACTTCCTTTCACAATGGTAACACCTCGATCATCGTCAATCCCAACGGAACGCACTCCACTGCCTTTCACAATGGCAACACTTCGGTCGTTTTCACTCCGAATGGAACCACTACAACGGTGTTTCACAACGATCCCGTCGGGGATGAAGAAGAAACTGAATCCCCGCGTAGGCCATCATATGGCTACGCCCGCCCATGGGGAAGAGGCCCAGTAGTTCCCGAGGACGCTTTTGTCGATCTGTCTCAATGGAAATCCGGACCTGTGCTTTGGATCAATGTTAGACGAAATAAGCGGAAGTAGGAGCGAATGCTAAGCTTACAAAGCCCAGCAACTGAAATTTCGGCAAATCCTGGTAATTTGTCACAAACCCTGGTACTTGATATGCAACATTTGCAGGTGATGCTAGCTCTTTGGGCTGTTAATTACCTAATATTCAATATATGCTTCACTATCTACCAGGCGGTTTCCGCAGCGTCGATCGGTTTAAAAGAATATCGAAAAAACAAATCTATACCGGCCATTACTGGATAATTCTGCTGTTGGCAGGCTTGTTGTTAAGCAGTTGCCGCATCTCCCGAAGCACCCAAACAAAAACTGATTACAGCAAAGCAATCGACCAGGGAACCTCTATTCTGTCCCAGGCGAAAGAGGAAATTAATACGCCAGCCATATCTGTGGCCGTTGGTATTGATGATCAAGTTGTCTGGGCGGCTGCTATCGGCTATCAGAATATTGAAAATCAAATACCAGTTGATACAACTACTCAATTCCGGGTCGGCAGCACCTCCAAGGCCATAACTTCGATCGCCTTGGGTAAACTGCTCCTGGAAAATCTAGTCGAGTTAGATGATCCGGTTCAAAAATACCTGCCTTTTTTTGACCCATCTCACCCCCCAATAACACTTCGACAGCTGGCCGCACATACCTCAGGTATCCGAAACTACAAAAATGCGGAGTTCAATAGTAATGTTGAATATCATAGCATTAAAGAAAGTATGGCGGTATTTCAGCACGATTCGCTTTTATTTCAGCCGGGAACCAAGTTTAGTTACTCTACTTACAACTACACCGTACTCAGCGCCGTCATTGAGCAGGCTGCTAAAACCGACTTCCTATCCTACATGAAGAAAGTGGTATTTATTCCATTAAATATGCACCATACGGTTGGTGACGAAAAGCATAAACAGATTTCCGGGCGAGCCCAATTCTATAATTTTTACAAACAGGATAGTTCTTTCCGAAAAGCAATTGAAGTTAATAACAGCAATAAATGGGCAGGGGGCGGGTTCCTTTCCACGCCGTCTGACCTGGTGAAGCTCGGTAACGCATTTTTAAATAACACATTGCTGGATGCTAAAACCAAGCAACTTCTTACAACGCCTCAAAAGCTTGAAAATGGCAAGATCAATAGCCTGAATTATGCGCTTGGCTGGAAAAATGATTCGACGCTGTTGTTTCAAAAAAGTATAAAAGTCCAACAGCTCCATCACGGAGGAAGTGCGGCCGGAGGGACAAGTATGTTAATATTGTTTCCGGCCTATAATCTATCCATCTCAATGCTCATAAACCGGGATGGGTATGCATCCGCTGATCTGCTTAAATACATTTACCCGCTTGCAGAAGCGTTCATTAAGGACAAAAATCAGGCAGCACCCGTCAGTTCCGTGCCTTGATGCGTCTCATTGAAGATTTAATTGCCAGGTAACGCCAAATTTATCTCCAACCCACCCGAATTTCTTGCTGAATCCGTAGTTATCCAATGGCATATATACATTACCATTGTCAGAGAGATTATCGAACAGCTTTTCGAGCTCGTCTTCTGTGCTGCATTCGACGTACATTGAAATTGCCGGTGAAAAAGTCCACTGGTGTTTTACAAAGCTGTCGCTACAAATGAATTGCTTTCCGTTCAGTTCGAATTTGGCTATCAAAATGGACCCTTCTTTGGCCGGTCCACCGCTCGCATGGCGTTGCAACTCTATAACTTTGGAATTATCAAATAGTCCGATGTAGAAGTTCATAGCTTCTTCGGCATTGTTTTCCTGGAATGTCAGAAATGTTGTGATTTGCTTTTCCATGTCGATTGTCTTTGAGCTGTTGTTTTTTATATACTATTAAAACTATTACAGCGGCAAAACTAAGGACGGCAAACAACTCGCTGGTCATACTTTAGTACCAAATTACGTAATTGGACATCATACTAAAGTACCAGCACCATGAAAAAGGGCCGGGCACCAAAGTGCTGCCGGCCCTTCCTTCCCGTCTGACAACTCATCAGCGCCCTATGACGCGTTATTGCGTGATAAACGCTAAGATATCCTTGTTGATGGTTTCAGCTTCGGTTGTCGGCATTCCGTGCGGGAAGCCGGGATATGTGATCAACGTGCCATTTTTCAAAAGCTTTGCAGCTTTCAATGCAGTTATCTGATAAGGCACAATCTGATCATCCTCGCCATGCAGCACCAATACCGGGATGTCTACGTTTTTTAGATCTTCGGTAAAATCCGTTGCTGAAAAAGCCTGAACGCATTCATAATGCGCAAGGACGCTTCCCATCATCCCCTGCCGCCACCAATTGTCGCGCACACCTTGTTTCTCTACCGCTCCTTCGCGGTTATAGCCATAGAAAGCCAACGAGAAATCCTTGAAATACTGTGGCCTTTCGGTAGCAGTAAGTAGCCGAATTTCATCGAAGACGCTCATAGGCACACCTTCAGGGTTGCTTTCCGTCTGTACCATGATCGGCGTTACAGCACTTACCAGCACAGCTTTTGCCACCCTTCCCTTCCCGTGCCTATTGACATAATGAATCACTTCTCCCCCACCCGTTGAATGGCCGATATGTATGGCGTCTTTCAGATCAAGGTGTTCTGCCAGCTCAGCTACGTCAGCGGCATACGTATCCATCTCATGACCCTGATATGTTTGGGAAGACCGGCCGTGCCCACGGCGATCATGGGCAATTACGCGGAAGCCTTTTTGAAGGAAAAACATCATCTGATTGTCCCAATCATCCCCTGAAAGTGGCCAGCCATGATGAAAGACGATAGGCTGCCCTGTGCCCCAATCTTTGTAGAACATCTCGGCCCCATCCCTTAATTTCAGCGTGCTCATGCTTGTTTTAATTTTGAAGTGAAAAATTATCTCCGCAATAACGTAAGAATCATTTCACATTTCAAAGCGGTGGGATCAACCTTAGATTAAATCGTTCGGGCAGGACCGAAGAATGCATCTAGGCGGGCGATTCATCTGATTCTATTTTAGAAAGTCGATTGCGATCCTGCTGAGCTCATCTCCATTCTCATCTGGCATTTCGTGGCCCGCGTTTGGATATATACACAATTGCCCCTTTTTAAGCGACCGGAAGATTTCGACGCTATGTTCCAGGCTGACCAGGTCACGGTCACCTCGTATGACCAACACAGGGACGGTGATCGATGAAAGTTTCTCGCCTGGCACCTTGATCTCTCTTGCCCACATTCTTTGATTGTCCTGCCAAAACTTAATCCATTTCTCTGGCTGGGGGTTCATACTCTGATAGTGCGCAAGCCAGTCTTTATCTTCCTTCACTGCTTCTACTGTGTATTCCTTCAACAGGTCGCGGGCCTCTTGCGTCAGTCCGCTTGACTTCGTATTTGAAGCGCCGCTGACTATCTTCTTAATTTTGTCCGGCCTGTTTGCCCCTAGTAACAGCGCGGTATTGCCCCCTGTGCTCCATCCGAAAACATATGCGCTATCCAGCCCAAGGGAGTCAATAAGTGCCGAACAGTAATCGGCAAGCAACTCACCGCTCAGGCTATCGGCATGCTCAGAGCGGCCATGGCCTGGTGCGTCTGGGGCAATAACCCTGAAATGCTTGGCGAGCTCAGGAATAATCCCGCTCAAATTCTCGATCGAACCAAGCCCCTGATGTAAAAGCAACAACGGCATACCGCCGCCATACTCCTCATAATAAATCTTGATTCCCTGTATCGTTTGGTATTTCCCGTTATTTGAGCCATACTTTATTGCT
Organism: Dyadobacter sp. MSC1_007; assembly: GCF_023667495.1. Lineage (GTDB taxonomy): Bacteria > Bacteroidota > Bacteroidia > Cytophagales > Spirosomataceae > Dyadobacter. The sequence goes on along the minus strand of NZ_JAMOZL010000009.1, from coordinate 352,363 downwards.
GTGTCCGGCTTTTCTTTCTGCTTGCAAGACGCTATCAGACAAAAGACACAAAAGGAGTAAAAGAATCGTCTCATAGCTAAGCTGTATTAAAGTAAAACAGAAGTCACATCTGATTCATTTACGCATCCTTGGGTTTCAGCGTTGCAACAGGCTAGGTTTCTCATCCGCAGCGGCGAGGTATTTGAATTTCCACCAAGCATTGCACCAGCAATTTCTAGTGCGCGTGTAAACTTTTTACCGGACTGGCGATTGCCGCTCTAATGCTCTGGAAACTGATCGTGATTAGTGATATGGCTAGCGAAATGCTTCCTGCCAATACGAATACCGACCAGTCGAGCGGCACTTTATAGGGGAAATTTTGAAGCCAGCCTTCGATTAGGTAAAGGCTGGCAGGAATTGCGGTCAGGATTGCAATGACGACTAGTTTTAGAAAGTCGCCGGAAAGGAGCGTTACTATACTTGCAGCCGAGGCTCCCAGTACTTTCCGGACGCCGATTTCTTTTCTACGTTGCTCTGTGGTGAATGCAGCCAGTCCGAAAAGCCCGAGGCAGGCTATGATAATGGCAACCGCGGAGAATGCCAGAAAGAGTCTGCTTTTTTGCTCGTCGGCTCGATACTGGCGGGCAAATGCCTGGTCGAGGAAGTCGTATTCAAACGGTTGGTGCGGGTTCAATTGCTGGAAGGTTGCTTTGATGTAATCAAGGGCGCTGCTCAGATTTTTGCCAGAAACCCTCACCAACAAGTACTCCGGCCTGGCCTGCTTGAGGATGAGAACCAAAGGCTCAATCTGGTGATGCAGAGAGCGAAGGTGAAAATCGCTGATGACCCCGGTGACGGGTATTTTCTTGGTATCGACCTCTATAAGTCCTTCCCTGTAACTTTTCCAGCCAAGCCGTTTCAGCATTGCCTCATTGACGAGCACAGCGTTGGAACTATCGTGATCCAGCGCCGCCGAGAAGCCGCGACCTTGTTTTATACGGATTTGTAGCGCGTTGGTAAAATCGGTATCCACTCCAAAATTTTCGGCACTGACCGTTGCTTCCGTGCCGTTTTTGTAAAAACTAAATGATGTCTTGTTGTTGAGCTCCTCTCCGATCGACCCATTGGTGAGCGTTACCTGGTCGATAAGCGAGCTTTTTAACAGCCTTTCTTTCATTGCAGCGGCGTTCTGTTGCAGCATTGGACTGCGTAGCTGCATTTTCACAATGTGCTGCTGATTAAAACCCAGCTCGGTGTTTCGCATGAAGTTAAGCTGCCGGTATACAATGATCGTCCCGGCAATCATGACCATTGAAATGAAAAATTGGAAAACCACCAGACCTTTTCGGAAAACAGCACCGGAAGCATTCGCGGCGGTTACTCCCTTTAACACCTGCACCGGATTGGCACGGGACAAAATAAATGCAGGATACAAGCCGCTTACAAGGCCAGTCAGGATGGCAAATGCAGCCAAGCATGCGATGGTTTTTATATCTGAAAAATCAATGACCAGTGATTTGCCGGAAATTTCATTGAAGAAAGGTAAGAGCATGGTCAGCAGCAGCATGCTTGCCGAGAGTGCTAAAAAAGCCATCATGACCGACTCGGTAAGAAACTGGCCCACCAACTGCGCCCATTTTGAGCCGACGGCCTTGCGAATACCGATTTCTTTCGCTCTCACTGCCGCCCGGGCAGTAGCCAGGTTTACGTAGTTGACGATTGCAATCAGAAGTATAAACAGGCCAATGACTGAAAACGTTAACACGTAGCTCATCGTGCTGCCGTTTTCCTCACCCATCAAATGCGAAGAATGCAGGTGTATATCCGTAAGTGCCTGCAAGCTAATTTCAAACCGGACTTTACCTTCGCCGGTATCCCCGATGTGCCGGGCAATGTACTTTTTGTAGAATGCGGGGAATTTCTTTTCCAGCTGCTGCGCACTTTGATCTTTGCTCAATAAAAGATAGGTCAAAGAATTGAACCCATCCCATTTATCAAGCTTTACCCGGCTGACGGCCTCGTGATAGTAAGGCAAAACGGCATCAAATTTCAAATGATGATTGGTTGGTGCTTCCTTAATGACTCCCGAGACAACGAACGGGATATTGTCTTTTACCACAACAATGCGACCGATAACGCCCGAGGACCTGCCAAACAACGTTTTTGCAAGCTTCTCGGTGAGTACCAAATCGTTTGGGTTCTTTAAGGCATATGCCGGATTGCCTTCTATAAATTGATAGTCAAAAAAACTAAAAAGTGTTGAATCTGCACAAATAAGCTCCTTGACGTTCAGAGAATTCTGGCCAACCCTGAATAGTTGAGCCCCTTTTTTGACCCGCAATGTCCGCTCGATAGCAGGATATTCGTCCTGCAATGCCGGCCCGAGCGGAGCAGACGCCATGCCCAGCTTGTACTCATTGCCGCTCCACTTGATTTGCAGGTTTAACCGGTGAATGCGGTCAGCGCGGCTGTGGTAGCGATCGAAACTGAGCTCATCATAAACATATAGCCAAAGTGCAGCAGCACAGGTCATTCCTGTTGCCAGGCCACATAAAATTAGCAGGCTATAAGTTTTCTCGCGGATCAGGTTTCGCCAGGCAATTCGGAAATAATTTTTCAGCATGTCAGCACGATGATTCGAATACAGCCGGAATGGGTTAAATTAATATGCCAACTCTGCAATGTGCCCGATGCAGGCCGTAATGCAGGTTTTCCCCAAATCGTCTGTACGTTTTTGAACAGGCGCGTCCGATTTCAGGCGTAGTGATTGACACGTAGTGGATTGCTAAGTTTGCTGAACGATCGAAACAAAATATGAGCCGATACAAATCATTAAGCTAATTGATCAGCAAATCAATCCTATCTACAAATCAATAAATTAAATATCAGTAACACACTTAATATGGAATATTTAGTTATTTTCTGTCGAAAAATAAGATTATGCGTCATGGGAAAGCAACTGGAACAGATATCACCAGAATTACAGTCATTCATTGAAAAACAGAAAATCTTTTTCGTCGCCACGGCAGCATGCGATGGACTGATCAACCTATCGCCCAAGGGAATGGATAGTATCAGGGTTCTATCGCCAAACCGGGTTATTTGGCTCAATGTTACCGGAAGCGGTAATGAAACAGCTGCACATCTTTTACAAAACGACCGCATGACAATCATGTTTTGCGCATTCGAAGGAAAACCGCTAATCCTGCGTTTGTATGGCAAAGGCAAAACCTACCATCCCTACGACTTAGAATGGAATGAGTACATCATCCATTTTCCATTGATGAAAGGTGCTAGACAAATTTTTGATGTTAATATCGATATGGTACAAACCTCCTGCGGTATGGCAGTTCCTTTTATGGATTACAATCGGGAACGGGAAGAATTGAACAGATGGGCAGATAACAAAGGAGACGAGGGGATTGTAAGATACTGGAAAGAGAAAAATACTGTAAGTTTAGACGGGCTGACCACTGGTATTTTCAGGCAAAATGCGGATTTGTAGCCATATCGGGAAACGCCTTCTTAAATGTGACGAACCTGGGGTAGAATTCTCTACCTAATACGCTGCTGCAAAATTTTTGAAGTAAAATTTGCGAAACTATTTGGTTGCGCATAAATTTGCAACCAATTGGTTTCACAATAAACAAAACAAAAATGAGAAAGTTGAAATTGCAGGTGCAGATGTCAATCGATGGTTTTATTTCCGGACCAAACGGAGAAATGGATTGGTTGGTATTTAATTGGTCAGACGACATCAAAAAATATGTCGATGAAATCACAAAACCGGTTGACACCATCTTACTTGGTAAAAATTTAGCTACGGGTTTCATTCCGCATTGGGCAGCCGTGGCAGCAGATGAGACGAATCCCGAAAAAGAAGCGGGTATTATTTATTCGACAACCCATAAAGTTGTTTTCAGTAAAACACTGACAAAATCTGAATGGGAAAATACTATCGTTGAAAACGGCAATTATGTTGACGAAATCAATGCACTTAAACAGCAAACCGGTGGTGACATGATTGTTTATGGTGGCAGCCAGTTTGTTTCATCCTTAATTAAGGAAGGATTAATTGACGAGCTGCATTTATTTATAAATCCTGCAATTCTTGGAAAAGGAATGCCTATTTTTCAAGAAATTCAAGCCATGCAAAAAATGAATTTAATCAGCTCAAAACACTTCGAATGCGGAATAATAGTGGCTGTTTATAAACCACTTCAAATCGAATAGAAACTGTTTCCACGCAAAGTTCAGGATGGCCGGCCTAAGATGCACGGCCATCTTTCTTTTAACTTTTCAAAAAATCAATCCGGTATCTACTACCGGAAAACCTCAATTTCATACAGCGAGTAACCCCACTTGCCAGTCGCACGTTTTTTAGCCAAAATTCTGATAAAACGGGCCTGCACGGACGGGAATGTTAGGTGATCTGATTGGCCATCACCATCTTTGACGTCGGCAACAGCCTGCCAGTTTTGGCCTGACCGCGAAGTTTGAATTTCATATTCAGTAGCGTATGAAGCTTCCCAATGCAGCTTTACACGACTAAGGGAATAGATTTTGTCCAAATCAATGGTGACCCAGGCAGTATCGGTAGCCGCACTCGACCAGCGGGTTGTCGAATCTTCATCCACCAAATTTTTAGCATCAAACATTTCACTTTGATTTTCACTGGACGAAGCTGAAATGCTGTTGCCTAAATAAGAAGCAATATTGCCCTCTCCATCCTTTACAATTCGGATATTCAGATCCTGTCTGCTCAGGCCTGCGTTGTTTTTCGCAGATAGGGTTGCCTTTCCTCCTCCTGTTTTACCCGTTAATTTGATGTCTATTTTTTTGTTTGAGTTGGTATTTACTGTAAAAAGGTCGGGGCGCGTGCTGTTTTCGATTTGCAATATCACAGCATCTTTCTCATTTGGAGCATACGCGCGCAACTCGGCAATATCCTCGTAAAAGGATCGCCGGGTCGAAATAGGTTTGGGGTCGATCGCCCGAATCAGCGGGATTCCAACCAGCCACCGGACCCCGTTTACAAGCAGTCGCTGATATCCTTCGTTTGCTTTGGCTTTGAGATCGTGACCTAATGTAAGGCTCATTACTTTGCCCTTACCCAGAGGATGCCACCACATGACAGGGTGATTTTCAGCCCTGGCGATCACATGGAAGTCCGGTGTGGAAGGCTGAAAATAGTAAAGCTCATCCGAGGTTATAAAGTCAGCAACAACCTTTGAAACAGGATGTGCTTCCGATTTTCGGAAAGGGTACTCGTAACCCCAAAACTCCATATTCTCAGTATACACCTTGAACACCGACGGCTCTGAGGATGGTCCGCCTATGAAAATTCCGCCCATCAGTTGCTCGTACTTTTCCCAGTTAAGCAAGCTTAACATGCCACAGTGCAGGGTCATAAAGGATTTTCCATTTAAGATAAATCGCTCTAATGCGGCAAGTTGTTCAGTACTTGGTGTCAAAAACAAGGAGTTGCTGATCAGAAGATCATAGGTTTCCAAGGTCTGGTCATTGAGCATGCCAATGTTTGTGGTTGTGTCCACATCGACAACATTTTGCAACATCTGCACAACCTTCTCGTTCTGAAATTCATGTTTCCAGGGCGGGTAATTTGCCTTCGGAACGGGGACATTGCCGCTTCCTGTGATAATGAGCGCTTTGGGCCTGTGCCGGGAAAAGCCCGGATTCATTGAAACGACAATTAAAAAACAGAGCACTATTTTCCAATCAAGGACATTTAATCTCATCTTAATGATCAAGTATTTTGTTGATTTTACCTTGGTTTACAAGCAATTGTAGCCAGGCGAACGTGTCTGCAATGCCTGATATTTATCCACGCAAATTTAGCATCCAACACAAATGCATTTTTCATTTCGCGGCGCCAAATGGTTATCTGGGCGGCCATTCTGGCCAGTTGCTGGAAGGGTGCGCTTTCCGGCGCGGGCAATCTGGCCGATGAAGCGGCCAATGACCGTCTCTACCAAAGATTCGGATTCAGTCTCGTATCCTCGGAAACTGTTTTGGGTGTAAAAACATGGCACATCCAAGGAGAACCGCAATTTTAAACCCATTTATTCAAAAACGCAATCTGATCTTCCACCACCTCTGACAGCATACCGTGGTAAAAATCAAAGTGGTCGGCCTCGTAAATTTTATAAGTGCCTAATGGTAACGAGCGGGCGATCTTTTCCTGAAATTCAGGGTTTGCGAAGACTTCATTTTTGGCAATGCACACCAGCAGCGGCGTCTCGGCCCTGGGAGCTTCATTTGGCCGGTAACGCGGAGGGTTCAGATAAAAACGGGGTGTGAACTGATTCTTCCAAAACCTGCTATTGCTTTGCAGGTTCTGGAATTTTTTACGCAAATCCTCTCCATGAAACACGGCAAGCTCGCCACGTTCCCCATACACCTTCATATAATGCGGAGACATCCCCAGCAGGCCTTTGAGCCAGTCTACCAGCGCCGCAAACAGGAACTTTACTTTAAAAGCAACGGAGAAATGAACCATTGCCCGCGCCTCTTTACTGACCATATCAAATGCCGGAACCTGAGCAATAACCGCGGCCAGATCCGGGATCCTGGCCGCTGTATAAAATACATGGCCGCCGCCGAGTGATGTTCCCCATAACGCGGTTTTCAATCTATCAACACGCCCGTCTTGCCTGATAAAACCCACGGCAGCAATAATATCTTCTCGCTGTTTAGTAATATCAATGAGCTGCCTGGGCGTTCCTTCGCTTTGCCCCAAAAAGCGATAATCGAAGGTGAGCACCAGATATCCCGCTGATGCAAATCGTTGAGCATACTCGGGTAAAAGCCAGTCCATTGTACCTGTGAAACCGTTGGCCATTACTATGCAAGGCAATGGGGACTGTTGATTTGAATTCACATAAATGCGGCCTGCACAACGTGTTCCGTGTGAATCAAAAGAAACCGCTTCTTCCTGGATTTGGAGCATATTGTCTGTTTTAAAATTTTCTCTGCTCACCTTTCTTCCCTATTCATTTGCTTGCCAAAGGACTTCAACCATCCAATTTTGTGCCAAGCCGGTCCCGCGTCAATCTTATAACGTTCCCCCCATCGACGCCGCGGCCATCAATCTGTCCTTTTTGCGTCTGTAGAACATAACTTTATTGAAGAATCAAATATGCGGGCACTTTGGAAGCAAAGCCACAGACAGAAGTGATCGCAGCAAAAGATCTCAGACATTGTGATTAATCTGTTACTTCTGGATCAGCCCGGAAAGCACATTAATAGTCAGCGCTACCAGCAGGGTGTTGAATGCAAAAGACAAAAGTCCGTGTACAAGCGCCAAGCGCCTGATTTTCCTGGATGAAATTGTCACATCTGAAACCTGAAAGGTCATGCCCAGCACGAAGGAAAAATAGGTAAAATCAAGATAGTCAGGCTCGGGCTCATTGGGAAATTCAAGACCCCGAAGCTGTTTCAAATGATCATCTTTGTCGCGTCTTATTCGTCCGTAAAACATGTGAGCATACCGCAATGTGAACACCGTGTGGACCAGCACCCAGGAACAAATGATGCAAGAAAAAGACAGGATGACATGGATTGTCAAATTATCCCATGTCACCGAGCTCCGAGCATCCCGCAGCAAGAACAGAATGGCAAACAAGCTTGCAAATGAGGCAGCAACCACGAAGAGCGTAATCAACACCCGGCTTGAATCCTGGCCGCTGACTTCGCGGGCTACCTGGGAAGGATGCGAACTGAGAATGGTGACCCACATCAGGCCTATGTGCGAGCCGCTGTAGATGAGCCAGCCGATCATGAAGTTGATCGGCCTTTCGACTACTAAAGAACTAAGCATAACCGCCGCCACGCCTAAAACCAGGGATATTCCCAGTTTGTGGTGGGCATCCAGCCGATTGATCATTTTGGCAATTTCCATCAGAAAGGAGGTGCGCGCTATATTAGGAAAGCGCATTCGTTTATTTTTAAAGTGTGAAAGTATTTAACATTTTAGCCAGATCAACTTCCGTTTTGCGCTTAATTAGTTGAGCTTAATAATGTGAAGAAGTGCAGCCCCTGAATGTAGTGAGCCGACCTCGTTCAGCCAAAGCAGGCAAAGATTACATTTTCAAAGCACCTATTTGTAGTACGAGTGCAAGGTTGTCAACAATCCCATATTCGCGGACAACCTTGCCGTTAAAGACATCGAGAATCGACAAGCCACTCACTTTTACTTTTTTACCTGCTGGTTCAACGCCAAACAAGATCCCGTTCAAATGGCTTCCTGTGTAAGTCCATTTCACAAGCGCCTTATTTTCAAAAACTTGCACTTCATCAATAAAAATTTTTAGATCAGGGAACGACATGTAAGTTTGGTTCAAAACCTGACGGTATTCTTCAACACCCTGGTATGTTTTCTGGAAATGTGTGTATTCAACCTCTAAATCATTGCTGGCAAAATCTAAAAGTAGACCGTCGTTACCAGCGTTCCAAATTTGCATGTATTTATTGGCGATGTCGATGATTTCTTTTTTTTCCATAAACTCACTAGAAAGATTTGTGAGCTAATAGCAATAATTATTCCTAAATGAGCTGGCTTCTAAATTTAATTCGATAGGTAAAATCTCCCCAGTTACGTATTTATGTAAGCACAATTTCATCTCAACTGGACTATGCGCATTATCCTCATTGTTTTAGGTTTTATAATTTCTACAATTAGCTACGCACAAAATTCCCGACCCCTATTGATCCGGGCAGGAAAGCTCTATGACTCGCAGAAAAAAACATTTTTAAAAAATCAGCAGATCCTAATCTCGGACGGCATCATTCAGCAGGTAGGGCCAAATATAGAAAGGCCCAAGGGTGCCAAAGAGATTGATTTAAGTAGCTGTACTGCCACTCCCGGTTTGATTGATATGCATACGCATTTAGTGTTCCTTCAAAAGCAAACAAAAACCAGTGAAGGGTTCAACAATGCATCGAAAGTGCCTTCACAGCAGCGCATAGTGCAGGGTTTAAACCTCGCACAAAGTTGCCTTGAAGCAGGAATTACCACTGGTCGTGACCTGGGCAACTCCGGTCAGTATCTTGACATCAAACTGCAAAAAGAACTTGCAACTAAGAAGGGTAACCTTACATTGCTTGTGTCAGGCCCCATTTTAAGTGGTCCCGGCGGTCAATTTTCCAAACTTACACCGGCTGATACTTTCCTGATCGATCAAGAATATAGCATAATACGTAATGCCAAGGATGCAAAGGAAGCGGTAGATGCCCATGCAAGGCAGGGCGTAAATGTGATCAAGGTTTGCGCCGATACGGATCATGGACTGTTAAAAAAAGAGCTGCTTGCATCAATCGTTGAAGCTGCAAAAATGCACGGACTACCGGTAACAGCTCACGCCGCATCTGACAAAGCAGCACGCAACGCAGTACTTGCAGGCGTCAACGGAATCGAGCATGGATACACGCTGTCTGACAGCACAATCGATCTGATGGCCAAGCGCGGCGTTTACCTTGTCGCAACAGATGTATCGCGAGAACAAGGCAAGATCATGGTTGAAGGGATTGGTATGAAGGGAAAAGAAGCTGATGATTATCTTGAAAGCAGTCTGCAAGGAATGCATGACCGGCTGAAAAGGGCTGCCAGCAAAGGCGTCAGTATTGTTTTCGGCTCTGATTATTACGTTGATATCGAAGGTCTTGATCGCGGGAAAAGTTCAGTCGATGTACTTGTATCCTACCACGAGGCAGGCATCCCTGTCACAGAGGTAATGCAGTATGCTACTGTGAATGCTGCCAAAGCGCTGGGAGCAGAAAACCAGATCGGGGCAATTCGAAAAGGTATGAAAGCAGATCTTGTGTTCTTTGAGGGCGATTTGGAAAAAGATTTTGCAACTACGCTGTCCCAGGTCAAAGTGGTGATCAAAGATGGCATTCAGGTGAAATAAAATCACACGACCGCCACCGAAAAATCTTGGTTCATTCGCCTGAACCTCAGGTGGCAAGTGCTGAAGCACGTCCAAAAACCTGCATACCCGCTTACAGAGTACCACTTCCCGATACAGAAAGTGAACAAAACGTACAAAGCCTAATTTTCAACATCCTACGCCTAATGAATTCTGTCCAAGTAACAAATGGGTAACAAAAGTTAACTTTTTATCAATTTTCCCCATGATTTCCCCGGTTATTTCCACCCAATACTTACGAGTATCTGCTGGACAAAATGTAATCACTGATTTCTATTCTGTCTACTAAACGCCAGTTCTTTCACGGTGTCCATCTCTTCCGGCTTACTGGCGGCAGAAAACAAAGCGAGGCCGAATCAAATAGAAATTTATAAAAGCAGTGACGGCGAAACTCAAATCGAAGTGAAATTTGAGCAGGGCACCGTCTGGCTCAGCCAAAAGCAAATGTCTGATCTGTTCGATAAGGACACCGATAATCGGATTGCACTTAAAAAATATCTTCAACGAAAAAGAGCTTGAAGCAGCGGCATCTTCCGAGGATTTCTCGGTAGTTCAACGGGAAGGCAAACGCCAAGTCAAAAGAACAATCAAATTCTATAATCTTGATGCTGTCATATCGGTAGGTTACAGGGCAACTCAAAACGAGGTACTCAATTCCGTCAGTGGGTAACCCAACGTTTAAAAGGCTATTTTTAATCCAAGGATATGGCATCAACGAAAAACGACTTGCCAAAAGGATCAGCAAATGCAAACGTTAAAAGACGGAGTCGGTATTCTTAACAGGGCAATTGAAACAAAGATCGGAGATGCCGACGCTCTCTGGCTTGATCAATTAGCAAAAAGGTCTTGAACTATTAAACGACTACGATCATGAGCAGCTCGACCAGAAAGGAAGGACGACAAGTCCCGCGTCGTATCCCGAACTGTCTGGCTATCAAAATGTAATAGAACTATGAGGGATGATTTCGAATCATCAGTTTTCGGGCAAGGAAAAGGATGACAGTTTTAAAGAATCCGTTGCCCAGACGGAGATCTGCTAATAAGTAATGAGGCACTTACCAGCTTGACACTTTTCGCGGCTGCAAGTAAGCCCGAGGAGATGGATACTGTTAAAAAGTTGATTATTAGCGTGCTGAATCGGAACCAGTGACTTTTGCCATCGACGTCAACAAAATACCCATCGTATTTTTTGTTATCGGTTCTACCAATGCCTTGCAGATTTAGTGTAAGCAGCCGGCTCTCCCCCTCGGTGTTTATTGAGGCAATACTGGGATTAGTTACTGATTGAGCTTCATACAATATCCCTGGCTATTACCGTCCTTTATTTTATTTCAGATAGTAATTACATGGTATTTTATTTTCAAGTGTGCATAATTGCTGCCGGAGAATTGGCTAGCATAAAATACTTATCGCCATGGTTAACACGATATACAGTGTAAAAACTCTGGTCTGGGATTTTCTAAAAACCACCGTATTGTTCAACCCAGCAAGGTACTCCGAGAGAAACGCTTCATAAATTCCGGGATCACCCTGCATGTCCCCGCCAAAATCAATGATAACATCCCTAATCCGCAGCGTTTTAAGGTTTTCGTTGATTTTGCACGCTGGTTTATCATATACATTTAAAGCTGAGTCCGATTCAGTGGGCTCAGGTCTGTCAGCTTTTGGGGGGGATTGAATGGTGACCCGACACTTTGTTGAAAATTGAAATAATTGTTGGGGTCTATCTTTGTCTTGATAGACAGCAGTCTACTGTAATTGTCCCCGTAATACATTCTCGCCCAATCATGCTGCAAAGGATCGATGTAGTTGACATAAGCGCCGGTTGCATTTCCTGCCTGGGAAAGTCTTTCAAAAAACTCGTAAGCCCACTCCACGTTTCTCAGGGTATCGCCCGGCTTATCCAGGTCCCAGATCGATTTTATCTCAGGTACAAAACGGCAGTCCCGGTGCACATAGGCCGTGGTGTCGGACGCAACATCCTCAATGGCACCGCCTCCAAGCGTCCATACGGCGAAGCTGTCTGGGGAAGGCGCATTGCTCATCGAATCAATGATTACCTTGGCCACATCATTGTTCATACCACCTTTGGGAAGGATCGTCGAGCGGATGTACGAGCTACGCCCGGCCACGCGCGTAGTGTAACCATTGTAAAACTCCCACTCCGGCAAGGTCATATTGAACAGATCCGCATTAATGGGCTTCAATTTTAAAAGGCCTTCAAGCAGATCAATTCCCTCTGCATATTCTCCGTTAAACACAGGTGTCAGGCCAAGCACTTTCACATTGGTGGTCTTATCGATAAGGTCTTTTTGGTTTCCCATAAAGCCGTAAACCGCCATACTGTTCGGAATCCTCTCCACCCATTCATTGTAGTAACCCAGCACTTCCTCTGCGTGTTCGAGCGGATAGCGGATCTGGCCTACCAGCATTTTTTCACTGAAGGGCTTTCTAACCCGCATTTCCATTTCGGTGACAATACCAAAATTCCCGCCGCCGCCACCGCAGCAAGCCCAGAAAAGATCTATGTCATCCGTTGATGTACTGTCTATCCCGATACGCCTCATTTCGCCATCGGGTGTAATGATTTTTAAGCTGACCAGATTATCTATGCTCATCCCATAAGAGCGGGAAACGAAACTATACCCGCCACCCAGCATGAATCCGGGAGGTGCAACGGTCGGGCATCCCCCTCCTACCGGGATCAAACCCGTTCCGGTAGCCTGCATGAACTTATAGACGTCGTACCAGATTACGCCCATCTGTGCTGTAACGGTCTCTTTCCTTGGATCGAATGTGATCTTGTTGAGATTCTTCATTGCCATAACAATGCCACCCTCATTCATGCAATAACCTGCTGCGCTATGCCCCCCCCCTTTCACTGAAAATGGGAGGTTGTGCGTGACGGCAAATTTCAGGCCCAGCCTGACATCTTCCATTACGGCCGGGAAAATGATCGCGCGAGGCTTAAACTGAATACGGCCATTGTCAATCCGAATAGCTTCTTCGTATTCTGCGTCCCCGGCCTGCACGATGTAGCCGCTCAATTCGCGTGATAATTCATTAATTGCTGTGGAGATCATAATATCAATAAATCGTTGACAGGAGATTTGTTTACGTTACAACCAAATGACTGGAAGGTCATCTCGAGAGTGAATACACTTTTGACTGATATTTCAGGTAGGAATCAAAAATGTAGGTCTTGTCGATCATTCCTGCGGACGCCGGAAAAAAGTCGTGATGCTCCTGGCTTTGCAGATAACCATCATATGCTTTTTTGCTATCATAAATAATATTGACAGCCACATCGAAATTCCGCACCGAAACGTCCCTTTTAATATCGGTCAGGCCGCCAGTTGCGAATAACTCGATACCGGGATGGCGAGAGAGATACTGTACGCAGATACCCGTGAATTTCTCAATGTTGTCAGGAGATTTGTCCGTCAATGAAAAGTAAAGGCTGTGAAACACGCTCTGCGGAAAATTCCTGTCCGGGCCAATCGCCTGCGCCGTCGATACATTGCCGCCAATGATAAGGTTAGTCAGGTTACCATCCATGACGCGCCGGGTCGTGCTGGGCGCCCATCGGTTCACGTCCGCAACAAACTGGTCGTGCCTTGGATCGCTTCCATTATAGAGATTGAACGCATCCTCATCCCTAAACACCTGATGCATTGCGATATCATACGCCAGGTCATTCTCGGGCCTTGTCATATCCGCGGCCTTTTGTCCAATCCAGAAAGAAACCATCCCTTTCGAGCTGGAAAGGTATTCCCTTGCTTCGGCCATGTAGGCCTCGGCTACATCCGGGGTGTTATTGGCGCCCAGATTAAAATAGGTACTGTGCATCAGCACCGGCTTAACATTTGCCATAGGTTTGATTATCTGGTGTTGGATCAGTTTTCTTTTAGCCTCAGCGTGGCAACAGAAATGTGCGGCCAGTTAATAGGTACGACCGGATTTGCGGGCGGCGGGCCGAACACAGGGAAGTCGAGAATGACGGTTTGCGTGTATTGCAATTGCAAAAACGTAGACCCATCGGGGTTCTGCACCGTTTCGATCCAGAAGATTGCGGTCAGGCTGGTCGCATTGGCATTGACATTGATAAAGGGGATATTGGTAATGCCGCCAGTTGGTGAAGTTGCGCCCGGATTGCAAACACCGTCAATGGGATTCGCATCGAGTAGTATCACGATGGTTTCAATGATATTCTGCCCCTTAATCGCCTCTATGAGCAGATTGTTCGGGTTCATGATCACATCCTTGGAAATCCCGGCGGGAGCAACCGCATCGTTTAGCAAACGCAGGTAGTCTGGGTTCGTATCATTGACCCGCTTGCCATTGACAATAAAAAACGGGGTCGGATCAGCCGGAGGTACGTCAAATTGAGGGCTGCCCTTAACTGTAAAGAAACTACCCTGTGCCAGCAGCGAATCGCCATGAGGAATCGACCCGAGCCGGGCTACGCTTTCCTTCACCTGCGGATCTGTGCCGGCGGGCAGGTTGAGAAACAGGCCGGTCTCGAGGTGGATGCCGTTCTGACCCTGGGGCAGATTCACGTCATTCACCTGTTGCAGGTAATGCAAGCCCAGATAAGCGATATCTTCCTGCGCGTTTCCGCGGTTGATGATTTCTCCGTCAATGGAGGAAAAGGTCAAAGTTTCAGCCGTGTTGTTCAGAATAATCTTGAACTTGTCGACCGGTGGAGGTCCGGGCTTGGCCTGGTTCATATTGGGAATCTCGATCAGGTTGAACCCTGTTCCTACCCAGGTACCCGGAAGTTTTGCCAGAGGTCCAAGCGACGGAGCCGAAACGGCGACCTCAGCCCTTGCAACCAATTTTTGCCCTTTCTCTACGGACTGTTCTTCAATACTGCCCAATCCCGACAGGCTCAATGAGGCCAACGGATTATTTTTAATCTTCGCCATAGTTTGATGTTTTATTGATTGCTTAAAGACATAAGAAAACTACCGGGGATAAGCCGGCATTCATCGACCAACCCGCCTTATTGCAAAGCAGCACGCGCGAACCCGCCCACGGAAGTCAGTACTTCAGTGGTCATGAAAACTTGCGGAACCGCACTGAAATCGCTTAAAAAAAGGCTGCCGTATTCGCTGACAAAATTTTTGAATATTACCCCATTCAAATGGTCGAAGAAAGCGTTCTGATCCTGATAAATTTCAAAAAAGACCACTTCGCCGGCCGGTGGTGTGGGCAGGCTTTTTTCATTGAAATTTGGAATATGAACCATGTACAGCAATGTCCCGGGTTCATTTTCCTTTACATCAGCCGCAAGTTTTTTTAAAGCTTCGCACACCTTTTCTTCATTCCCCGGAAGGATCGTCCATTTTGCAATTAAGGGATACATACTTGATAGAGTTTAGACTAAGAGGATGTTTTGACAAAACTTACAGCTCCACATATTCAAAAGTTGGCCCGGCACATTCTCCGTTGCCCAACGGCATATTCAGCAATTCCAGCGCCTTGTATTTCAGATCGTACATGACCGTAATCCCTTTGATGAGCAGCTCCGGCTCACCACTCACCGCGTCGTTGATATTATTGAGCAACATCACGTACGTTTTATTGAAATCAATGGCTTTCTCCATCAATGCGGGGTCATCTTCGTAATCCTTCATTTTAGGATTTGCCTTCATATTGTACACCGACGACCAGCTCACATCAAACTGGGCGCCAGTAGGAACGCTTTTCACCGGCATTTTGAAATTGGTATCATTTGCACTGTACATGCGCCCGAAGTTAATCTCCTGAAATTTGAAGTAATGCGCATACTCGATACCTTCGCCGAACATTACCTGCTCGGTAGTAATGGTCCCGTCTATCCCCTCTCCCTGTCCGACGATTTCACCGATGGCCTCCTCTGCATCCTCGTAACATTCCACCTTGATGATCTTTCCTCCGCTTCCATAATAGTGATCCGGTGTTACCTGCCGCTTTGGATCCCCCTTGAAAATACCGCCTGGCGTTTCATCATTGAGGCGCTTTAAGCCAAATCGTATCGCCTGATAAAATTGCCCGATACTGTCAAAAGTATGCGGATCATCAAGTGGGGCATTGGGAGCCGAAGGCTTTTCGATCGTCGTGAACACATCAAGGGCTTCCCTGGAAAATTTTAAAAGCTGCACTTTAAAAGCGGGCTCACCTTTCGGGACTTCCGGTACAATATTCCCCGGTAAGGGTGTAGGGTAATCGGGTATGATTTCCTTTACATTAAAGAGCTTCTGCCCTGCTTCGATCGTTTTCGGATCGGTAATAGCGTTCAGAATGTTCGCCACAAGGACCATATGCAGCATTTCCTCTACCACCACGCTTCTGATCAGATTACCCGCCTGCCGGTTACTGCCTTCTTTGATCGTGTAAAGTCCACACAAGTATGGTGGTATTGTGGAAAGTTCGAGCTGCAACGCCGTCAGAAGGCATTCCTTCAGATGGTCCAGATTTTTGACATAGGTTTCCACATCCGCCTGCGCCATTTCAGGTCGCGCACCAACACCCCTGAAATTTATCTCTTCGACCAGTCCATGGATATCGCTCTCCGCCTCCTTTGTCCCAGGAAGCGGTTTAATCAGTTTTTGACGCTTAGGGTTATTCTTTTGAAATATTTTATTTTCCATAATTCGGTGATTGTTCAAGTTGTTTGAGAATGGCCTCGGCTGCTTTGAAAGTGAGCGCTGACATGGTCAGGGTTGGGTTTGAGGTGCCCAGCGTGGGCATGTTCCCGCAACCCACCAGGAAAAGGTTTTCATGATCCCACGTTCGCATATCTGCATTTACGACAGAGTCATCAGGACTGAATCCCATGCGGTGCGTACCGACAATATGGCCGGCACCGTCAAACCGGTAACCTTTACCTTTATACGTGACGTAATCCGGATTGGAATTCGGGTCATAAACTGTAAAGTCCTGCACATCACATTGGCTGAACAGCTGGTCGGAAACGATCTTGGATGCCTCGAATGCTTTCAGCATATATTCGGTCGCGTGATAATGGATCACAGGGCGGTAATTACCGATATGGTCTTTGTACTTAGGGCTAATGGTGACCCGATTCTCGGGATCGGGCGCTTGCTCGCATTCAAAATGGACCAGAAGCTGACGCGTGATCATGTCCTTCATCTTTTCACGCAGTTTTTTACCGAACATGCCGCTTACAACCGCATTGATGACGTCCGAGCCGGGAGAAAATACGGGCCACGACCAACCCCAGTTATCCAGGGGCGATATCCACGCCGCATGATCTTTCCGGAATTCACCGTCCCGGAAAGTCGGGATATTAGTGGTAGAACCCGGTCCGCGATAAGGATAGATGGGCTCATCGGTCAACCCCCAGGAGAGTACCGTCATATGGTCCATCAGGTTCCTTCCTACCTGGTCGCTGCTATTGGCAGCGCCAGATGCAAGCAGCAGTTTGGCGTTTTCAATCGCGCTCGCCGCCATTACATAAATAGTGCCTTTGGCCACATGGGTCTCATATTCAAAGGAATCACCATTTTTATAATGCTTATATTCAATACCTGAAATCCAATTTGACTTCTCGTTGATCAATAGCCTGGAAGCAACCGACTGTGTTTTGATGGTCAGATTCGATTTATCGGATTTTCTGAGGGTTTTCAGGGCATTATACTTGGCTTGCACCGGGCATATGGGCACACAGCTTGCATTGCCTTCGCAACGCTGTCCGGTGTACGGGTCCCAATTGGATCCTACCGGTTCATAGCTTGCCAGCTCGTCCGTCCTTGTGAACTCCAACTCCTTTTTTCCTGAATTCCACCTTACCCCTGTAATTTTGTACTCGGGGTTAGGGATAGAATTCCGTCCTTGCGGAGTGCTGATGCAATAAAGTTCATAGGACTTTTGGTTCAAAACTACTTTATTTTTTTTAGCGATTTTTCTGGTCATCACCCCGTCCAGATAACTGGTTGGTATCGCCTTCATGGGGTAACTGTATCCTTCCTGGAAAATGCTCTTTTGCTCAATTGGATATTGCTGGTCCTCCACAGACCCCGATACGCCGATTTCATTTTCAGCCATCTCATAGTAGCGCCCCATATCTTCGTATTCGATGGGCCAATCCACACCAACTCCGTATTTCGTCTTCATTTTAAAGTCGTTCGGCAACATTCGCAGGGTAGTTCCCAGCCAGTGCAATGTCGTGCCGCCGGGCGTCCGCGCACAGTCGCTGGCAAAGGGTATCGGCCCCATCTGGACGAGGTATCCCTTGGTGAGCGGCTGGTCTTTCTTCATCACTTCCAGATCCAGCACATCGATCGAAGGTGCGTCCTTGATGTTGGGATAAGGAGAATTGGGGACTTTTGCGGGCGCATTGTAAAAAGTGTTGAGATACCCTTCGTAGGTTTTAAAGGCCCCTTCGGGGTCCATGGCAATCCCGGCTTGCAGTCCCGCTTCGAGGATTAATACTTTTTTACCTGCGTTGGTGAGTAATTTGGCCACAATTGACCCGGCAATGCCGGAGCCGACAATTACCACGTCGTAATCGTTGTTTTCCATCCGTATAGAGGTTTACCGGTAAATTTATCGTGCTGAAATAGGAACATTGGCCCAGGAGCCGTAGCCCGGTTGCTTAGCTCCTGGTGGGTGCGTGTAACCGCTATCCCACATAAGCCCCTGTATGTAGGCCGCAGACGACACGGGGTTATTGCCCCAGTTACCTGTATACCAGAGGATAATGATGTTTCTGGCTAAACCACTGTAAGAGGAGTTGGGCATCAGCTGCATCGCAATCGCGGACTCCCGGGACTCCTCCTTTTCGTAGAGGATTTGTTCGACGTTCAGGAAGAAATATTCAACATCATCTCCCTCGGAATTCGCAAGGACCGTGTTATAGTAGGCCTCGAGCATTCCTGTTGCCATAATTTCAGCCTCGCTAAAACCGGTAAGGAGCGCTGATATCTTATGAAACAGTTGAGCATTGGTAAGCGCATTTATCATTATGGTGGTGATTAATTGTAACTACACTTATCGAGAGGGTGCTTTATTCGGGTTTGAATTTTGTTGCTATTTTAAACTTTAACGGAACATCCAGCGTCTGTTCACCTTTTTGGACCGTGATGAATTTGGGGATATTGTCCAAAGGTTTTTCAACAAATGCGATCACGGCAAATGTCTTTTCACCTTTGTAGCTAATTTCATCAACCGCAATCGCATGCACACCGAGTTCCTGCAACTGCTCGGAATGTTGCTCCCTGGCCAGATTAGCATCTTTTTCACTGATCATCTCGCTGTGCTTTATATATGGGAATCAGTTACTCTAATCTAAACACAGGCCTCATACTTGTCGTCCATGAGTAACCAGGGTTACTTTAAGGTCGGATAAAACCTGCTCGATTGGATTGAAAACACTGCCGCCATCCGCACCTGCAAAATGTAGCCCCATGGCTTTGCCCGACTGCTTATCTAAGACGAGTGCCCCGGAATCTCCCGGCTTCGAATACCTGGTGCAAAAAACCTGATCTACGAAGCCTACTTCGCCAACGCCGTCATAATCCAGAACGAACCGGAAGTGAACGTCTCTGACCTCTCCTTCCGTCTTGCCGGTAGTACGGCCGACCTTTACTAATTTCATTCCACGCTCGGCCTGAATAACGCCCTTAGGCAAGCCTAGACCTTTAATCTCCGCCGTCAGATCGAGAAGTCTATCGCCAGTGGGCTTCACGATCGCACAATCAGTACGGTTCACAAAAGCTCCGCCAACGGTAAATTTTTTAAAGGCATGCAGTTTTGCAACCAGGTCCGCCGGGCTTACTCCGCCGTCGAGAACGCCGGGATACACAATTACATCACCCTTCTTTCCAAGCCCGCTATTGGCCAGTACATGGCTGTTACTCAACAAAAAGTTACTTTTGCCATCAGTTACCACTGCTCCGAACGTGCCAGCTGAAACGTCGACATGCCCGATGCTGTTTCCTGGCTGAATAACCTTTCTGGTTACATTAATTTCAGGCCTCAATTTTCCGATCACCACCACGTCGGTGAGTACGCCATCATTCCTGGCCAATGCATTGGGTATCATGGCCGGAACCGCCGTACCCGCACGTAGCTCGGATAATGGAATCTTTTCTTCAACATAGAATGTCAGTGCCAGCTCTCCGGTGCCGTGGTTATTGGAAATTTTCTCGCTGATTCCCAGCGCTACGATATTATCGGACCTAGTCACACTCCGAAGAGATTCGGTATGCCCTCTTGCCTTCACGCCCAAAGACTCAACGCGCCCTCTTGGCGCAATCGTCAGCAAATCAAGTACACGTTTAATTTCCGATTCGGAGGCCATAGTTCAGGTCATTTACAAGTATCTTATCAATTTCAGATGCTATAAAACTTATGTATCTACAAGACAGGTTGCAAGGGAAAATCAAATACATTTTTAACTTTCCGCATGCCGTTTCAGTCTATTAAATCAGCACGCAACAAATATTTTGTGCTGTTTAATCGCATAAATAAACCTCCAAAAACCTAAGCTGGCCTGCCCAGGCCAATCGACCACAATCAGGTTGCTTGATGTAAAGTAGTGTTAATTCAAACAGTGAACTACTGTTGTCGTAGAATTAGTTTGAAATAGAATATCGGCAAATTATATGAATATTTCGGTAAAAAATATCCGTTAACTAATTGTTTGAACAATTAAACAAAAACTTTCAGGAATCTTTTCCAATGCGTTTTTAGACAAGAATTTAACTGTGAGGTTTATAATATCGGCCGAGCCAGGTTACGGCGGTCAGTCTTCTGTTAACCGATCAGTTTTTCCATAACAAAGACGGCGTTATCATTAGCATCGAGGATGATCTCGATGATCAATTTTTGCTCGAATAAGCGTTCAACGAGCTGAATATTCCCAACCAAAGGATTTATTTCCCGACGGTGATACGGTTCTAGATTATTTCAAGGATCTCACCTGGCACTATTGTTCTGCTGACCCGAAGCGGGTATTCTATTATAATAGTACTCGGTGAACCATTCAGTTACTGCCTCTCCATCAAGAGATTCATCACTCCAAACCTTTTTGCCATCTAATACTTTGAACTGTGCAAATGAGGCAAATTGCTCATTGGCACCTACATCGGTGGAGTTGTCGAAAAAGAAAGACTGATGAGTAATTTGGGTAGCTTCGTAAATAGGTTCAAAGGCCGGTACTACCTCGACCTGATTTTATCTTCGGTACATTATGACCATCCTGTTTAACCCGAATAGCGACATGGAAAATGTTGATTTCGGGGGATTCGGTTGAAGCAAAGTAGAGGTATACCTTGTACCCTTGCGACTACGTCTCTCGCATTATTTCCAGTTTTGACGGGTGTGAGAATACCGTTTCAAAGGAAAACTTTTTCTTGGCTGATACCAATTTTTTCCTAGGAACATCTGCCAGAATCTGAGCGAGGCGCTCGCCGACGGCGGCATGGGTCAGGGTAACAACGCCATCGGCCAGCTCGAAACATGCATTGAAATCTTCTCGTGTAAATGGCGGCAGCAAAAGTCCGGAATCCGTGGCCAGATTGATTATTCCTGCTTGGCTGCCGAAACCTGATATTCTGCGAAATTAAAATCGCCATTTCGAAGTGCCCGGGCAATATCGTCGGCATTGACGTAAATACCAAAATCCAATGGATACCCATTGACATTGGCCTGACATATTGAGGAAATAATGTACTATTGCCAGACCCGTTTGGTCCGGCAAAAACACGCATGCGGAGGCTCATCTAGTCCAGGATTAGCTTTTTGGGACGCGCGTGGGACTCGATCTTAATGATCTTGGAAAGGTCGCATTTTTGTCTTGACGAACCACCCAGAGCCTCTCCTGCGCCTTAACTACGTGCCCCGTAATCTGCATTACAAGCGCAGACGCAACGCGGATATCCTTTGTACTTTCCCGCACGATGATTCTTTCTGTCATACCGGAAGTGCGGATAGCGTTGATAAGCTCCCCTACCCTTCTTTTTCTGTCTAACCGGCCTTTGACTGCTAACATACACAATTATGATATATTCGCAATCGATTAGTTAGATATCCGATATTCAAATCTATAAAAGAATACAGGATTACTACCAATTCAAGGCCTCAGCAGACACAATTACCCGGAAATGAGTTACTAACAACAGAAATTTCACAAAATAGACGAACGGGTATTTCTGGCATAGAATTTGCTCCATCCTGAAAAAACCTGCAAATCCGATATCGGTGAAAAAACGAGTACTGATCATTGAGGACGACCACGACCTATTAGAACTTTTGAGGATTGTTTTTCGCGATTCGGGATATGAAGTCGTATTTTCTCCGAATCTGCTGGACACAGATTATATTAATGTCTTGCACCCAGACCTGATATTGCTGGACGTAAGAATAGCGGGCTCTTCCAAGTCCGGAGTAGATTTATGTAAGGAGTTAAAAACACATCCAGACTTCGAAAAGCTTCCCATAATTCTATGTTCTGGTGAGCATAACCTACCAGAACTTGCCCGAAAAAGCCATGCTGATATGTACCTGACTAAACCATATGATTTAGCAGTACTACTGTCCCATGTAAATAAATATCTTTTATAAACATCAGCTATGCTACCAACTGAAATCGACGTAAGCAGGGATGATATCGAGAAGTTCTTCTTTGATCACCTCAACAAGATTTACACGGCAAAAACCTTACTGCGGTCTGAATTGCCTGAATTAATGGACAATGCACACTTCTCCGACCTTAGGGAGGCGATCAATGACACTGTTGAAGATGTGAAGGAGCAGATTAGCAGGATGGACGAAGTTTATCGAATTATGGCAGCGGAAATCTCGGACGCAGACTGCAATGGTCTGAAAGGCCTTTTGGAAAACGCATTCAATGACATCAAAATTCACGGTGGAAATCCTGAATTAAGGGACCTGTCGATCCTGTTTTATCTTCAAAATATCGAAAGCATTCAAATGGCCTCGTTTCAAATCCTTGAAATGGTCGCTGTTAAATTAAAAAATGATAGGATAAAACAGCTCATAAAAGAGAATTATGAGCAAGCCCGAGCCGATAGGACGTTATTTCTGCTAATAAGCGCCAAATATATCGCAACAGTATAAGTCAGAGAACGAGTTACCGCTCAGAATCCCCCACCGGGGAAATTACTCACCGGATTAGAACTAATCCATGTCAATCCTAATGTTAGTCGAGCCGTTGATCCACTGGTAGACCACTTTGGAGCCTTTTGATATCAACACCCTACGAGGTTTTTTTGAAGCTTCCATCCAACATGACGGCTTGCTTCAAAAGCTCTTTTATCGGATTTTCATCGATTTCCTCAGGGGTATGGTAGATCTTGTAAAAACCTGCTTGTTTGTCCCGCGCGAAAGATAGCCATTGCCGTCAGTCAATCTGTGACCACAACCAAAAACCTCCCCCCCTGTTTAATGCCTCCCCTGGGGCCAGTTGACGGCCAGATTATACAGATGCCTTATGGCCATAAAAAAAATGAAACGTTATAAGATATCTTCTCTTCGAAGTAATCAGGAAGGGGTTGGACAACGATTTGCCGTAACATATTCACAATCTGTTTCTCGTCCTGGGGAAGAACAGAATATAGTCCAACCAGGTTTGTAATTTTCATCGGACTTTGTCTTGATATTGCGCGTTGCATTCTCTTCGGTCTGCCATATTCTTTGACGGCGGGTAAACCCTATATAAAAACCTAGTCCAAAATTATCTCACCGTCTTTTAATGGCAGCTTGGATCCGGCAATATGGACACTTCGCCAGCCACCACTCTGAATCTCATCGACATATCGACTGCTCAGCGGTTATCACCAACTGCAATATTCGTTAGAAAATCCCAGGCCTTCTTATCGAGTTCTGTCAAATTAAAAGCAGATTACCAACCTGTATGCCGAAAACCAAAATCGGCAGTAATCGCTGCAAAACAAACTATCAGAGACTTATAGCAACGAAACGTTGCCGTTTCTAACTTTCCATAGAAACGGCAACCTCTCATCGCCATTCCCAGGGTCTTATCGAAGTAAAAAGGCTCGGTATCTGGGCCTAGGCTGCCCATAGATCATCATTTGGCTTCGTCTACCGCTTTAACCTTTCAATCTAATGGAAATAAATCCTGTGTGTCTCCCGCTGGCCTGCATGCTCGATGTTGAGAATGTAGGTACCTTTTTGAAGTTGTCCGGACGGTTTTATCAGGATCATACCGTCTGCCTCGCCGGTAGAATTCATCCCGACATTTATCCCCATCATATCTGTGAGGGACATTTTTGCCGATTTTCCATTCGGAATCCAAACCCTGAATCCCTCTTTACCGGCCGGATTGGGAAATGGTTTTGTCGACTTGAACTGAGAGGATTTATCATCGGCCGTCAATGCTGATATTTTCGCTTTGGTCGCTGTCTGGAACAAACCAAACCTAGTTCCAGCGTCCAAAACAATTGCCGGTTCATAAATAGAATAGAGATAACGACCGTCCCGGTATACTCCCCAGGGAATTTCGGCTCCGCCGACAGGCTCCCATGCCCCACGCCACATCCGCATTTGAACAGGTAGGCCCGCAACATAGCCCGATGACTCAGCCGCCGGCTCCCAACCAAGCGAAACGTTCCATCGCCCGGCAGGCAAGTGATATTCAACGTTGACCTTTCCAGGCGTGGTCCCGCTGTCAGCCACCCGGCTAACGCCAACCGAAACGCGGCCGCCCATGAAGGGTGATTCAGTACTGGTTAGTGTAACCGGCGTATACAGGTGTTGGGCAGGTCCTACCGGAAACGTTCTACTGAAATCCGGGCGCGTATCCGAAATACTTAACAAGGTTGGGCTATCCTCTAAAACAAAAAAATTTATATTACTGGCCCCCATAATTCTTTCAACGAAGACCATCGAATAGGATCTCGCAAACAAGTTTCCCTTCACAAACCTGAAAGTGCATTCCGCCGGACCGCTCCTTTCTTCAAAATGAAACGAACTGCCCGGGTGTAATTCCACCCCGGCGGGATTGTCGACAGTCACATTTTCAAAATTGGTGCGGTTGTAAACGAGATCGCCCCCTGCGATTGCCTTAAGGGACTGGCGGGACATTCCGCAGAAACGAATGCCATGAACGCTCAATCGCCCCCACGGAACAATCTCCAAATCGCCTAGCACATTGAGCGTCACAGCCCCTTCGGAGCGGAGCAGAAAGTCCCTTCCAACAAAAAGCTGATGGCAATAACCATTCACCCTTATGAGGACAAAGCCATTGATAATCACATCGTCATATTTACGAGGTACCGACCCGGTAGACCAAGTAGCAGGATCATCCCAATATTGATATTTATCACTTCTGATACTTGTAAGTTGGATTGGAATGTAGGCGGTTAACGGATTTGGCGCAGGGGAACAAGTCCAGCCGGTGAGAGGAGGAAATTTGTAGGTGACGCCAGACTCGGCAAGCAACCGGCTTGCCTGTCGGGAAATCGCCATAACTTGTTCGGAAATGGCGCCACCTATGTTTCTGTATGTCTTGAGTTCCCACCGGCCACTTGATACGTTCCATTTGATCTTTTTTGGGGACAAGTATTCTCCGTATGTGCGATCTGCACGAAATTCGGTATAACGATCAGGCCCTGTTTCATAAAAGGAATATCTTCCATTGAGGACACTGTAAACGAAAGGCTCTCCTTCGATTGCTATTTTGTTATCAAAAATTCCTGCGAAGGCGCACGTAACCGATAGAATAAGTAATAGTAAAGTCAAATATTTCATGGTTCCACCGTTTTGAAAGAATGGTAATACTTCAAGAAAAGTGCATTCAGGTCAACGCGGATTTTCATCCGTGGCGTAAGGAGCAGGACAGGCAAATAGCCGATATGCTGTACTAACTGCACGGCTAAGTGAGGCTAATACCAATATCAAGATAAACAGAAAGGGTTATATTTTACCCGAAAACCAGGGTTTATTAGTTTACGGACTAGGCAGCATTAGCTAGTCAAGCTGAATTGAACGCTAAAGTGGAGAATTCGGATAGCTTGACCACCCGATTCCATGGCAGGTTGACCATCAACAGATGCTTGTGTGTCTCAAGTAACGTTGCTATCATTCAATTATTTAAGCTGGTCAATTCCGACCGAAATGATATGGCCGTAATTCCCGAAATGTAGTGGTCAATGGCTCTGAATTCTCCAGTCTGGTCATTATCGCCTGTCTAGTTGCGACCCCCATGGCTTGGTACTTTTTAAGTGGCTGGTTACAGCATTATAGCTACCGTACGGAGCTGCATTGGTGGATATTTGTAAGCGCAAGCGTGGTATCCCTGGTTATTACTCTGCTTACAATTAGCTTCCAAAGCGCGAAAGCTGCCAAGGTTAATCCGGTCAAGAGTTTGCAAAGTAATTAATCAAGTGCTTCTTGCCACTGCTTTCTTCTTTTTGCTCTTTATTGGTTGTGAATTTCACAAAATGAGTCGTTAACAGTTACTTATGCCACGATATAAATACCCTCTTGGCCACCAAAAATAGGTCAAAATATATAATAGAATTACTAATAGGCACCTTAAACTGACCCTTGTCGAGAAAGCCGTAAACGTAAGCAAACGGTTGTAAGTATGTCCGCTAAACAACGGTTTGAAATGAACCAGTCTGTGCAAAATATCTCTGTTAAAACAGTGCAAAACAATTCTAAAATTCACAGTATAAAAACGACCAGTTTAGGAAAGTAGGTGGGGAGTACAGAAATACGACCGGATATTAATACAGCTACTTTAAATAGACAAAATTTATAACTCCTTCAATCTTGCAGGTGCTACGGATTGGCGCCCCGACAACTGCAATCAGTAAAAAAGTTTTCAAAGAACAGTAGGTTACAAAACCTCAGGCCTTATAGTGTTATAGATATCTACAACACTAGATCGCAAAATATGATAACGTTCGACCAAGTTCGCTTTGCCTATCAAAGGCAAAAGACGTTGTTTGATAATTTGAATTTGCATTTATCTCCTGGGCGGATATACGGCCTCTTAGGTAAAAACGGGGAAGGTAAATCCAGTTTGCTTCGAAACATCGCTGGGTTGCTTTTTCCCGATCAAGGAGAAATAAACGTAATGGGCTTTAAACCGTCAAGCAGGCAAGCTGAATTTTTGCAGAATGTATTTTATATCCCGGATGAGCCCTACCTGCCATCGTCAACTGTAAAGAAGTTTTCAGAGCGGTTCGGCCAGCTATATCCGAATTATGACCCAAGCGAATTTTTTGAGGGAATTACGAATCTTAATGTCTCATCCAGTGAGAGACTGGATAAAATGTCCTATGGCCAAAGGAAGAAAGTGCTCATCGCTTTCGCCCTGGCTTGCAATACTAAAGTGCTTCTGATGGATGAGCCCACTAACGGGTTGGATATTCCGTCCAAAATACAATTCAGAAAGTTGGTACTCTCTGCGCTAAACGATGAAAAGATTATGGTCATGGCGACGCACCAGGTACGTGACCTGGAAAATATTATCGATACCGTCATCATCTTAAATGAAAACAAGGTAGCCATACAAACTGAGCTGGAAACAGTCGCGCAGTATCTGTCATTTGACACTGTTGCTGACATTGACGATGACAGCAACAGTGTTCTATATTCACAACCTGGCCCTAGTGGATCCAAAGTGGTTACCAGAAATGTCTTTGGCACCGAGACCATAATTGATCTCGAGCAGTTCTTTAATGCGGTCGTATCGAGCCCAACAAAAATGCAGCATATCTTCAATCAGTCCCCTACCGGGAACGACCTTAACAGTTATATATGAGAACGTCATCTACTTCTTACCGGATCAGGATACTGATCGCTCTTGACTTTGCTCAAAAGGGCAAAAATTATATGTGGTTCAGTTGCTTGCTGATCATTGGTTTGCTAGCTATGACATTGCCCACACTGTACTTTGATTCATACAGCCACCAATGCCAACTACTCCAATATGCTGCAATTCCGATGGTACTTATC
Source organism: Dyadobacter sp. MSC1_007 (assembly GCF_023667495.1). Lineage (GTDB taxonomy): Bacteria > Bacteroidota > Bacteroidia > Cytophagales > Spirosomataceae > Dyadobacter. The sequence continues at coordinate 324,479 of NZ_JAMOZL010000009.1, read as the reverse complement.
TTTGGCAGCAGTTTTTATTCAAGTAGTGCACTAACCGACTATGCGGCGGGCAATACAGGGATATTTGCGCTAATGACCCCCGCATCTATGGCTGAAAAGACGCTTGCTGCCTTATTGGTTAACCTTATTTTTTTAGTCTCCTTTCTGGTTTTGTTTTGGATAATGCACTTTGAGACAATGCGCTTTGCCAATACTAGAATTCCAGCATCCCTTACGAAATACAGCCCTGTCACGCGGGAAGTGGCAATATATCTCACCTACTGCTACTTCTTATTTAACGGTGTCATATTTACCGGGTCAATTTATTTCACTAAATCTCCATATGTCAAGACGCTAATCTGCGCGATCATCGGAGCCCTCACACTTAGTTCAGTTAACACGTCTTTCGCTAAATACTTAGCCTCATATCCATTGATGTTAGGCGCAATCCCATTTGCTGGCTGGAATGTGGTCCGCGATAGCAGCCTTAAAGTTTATCGGGTCCATTTTCCGGACATTGCTTACGCATGGCTTTATACTTTGCCTGCCCTGATGGTGTTTGGCTTGTGGCTGGTCGCCTACAAGCGCTTGCAGGAAAAGCAGCTTTAAATCAAATCCCAGTGGAATTCAGAGACAAACAACCTATTTATTTACAGATCGCTGATCATATTTGTGAGAGCATCCTGCAAGGGAAATGGCATGAAGGGGAACGTATACCATCAGTGCGTGAGCTTGCAGTCATCTTGGAAGTGAATCCTCACACGATTTTGCGCAGCTTTGATTTTCTTTTGAATAAAGACATCATTTTCAACAAACGGGGACTGGGATACTCCGCCTCACATTCAGCCAGAGCGCTGATCAGTGCTTATCGCAAGCAAAGATTCATGGAGAAAGAACTTCCGATTTTCTTCTCCAGCCTTGTACTGCTGGACATCGGCATTGATGAAATCACAGTCCGTTACAACGAATTTGTCTCAAAAAACAATCCAGTTAACCTTTAAAACCAAGCTCATGAAAACCAGTGATAAATTATTGCTTTTCCTACTATTCGTTTTCCTGGTTGCTACACTTGCAAACAACCTTGTCCTTAAATTTGAGTATGAGAAAGTTAAAATAAGTAGCCACGAAAGCGCTGAACGCAATTAGCTGATACTGGCCTGTATCAACTTCATGAACCTCAATACTGCCCGCAGCGAAAAACGAGCCAAGGAAATCGGAGTTCGCAAAGCGGTGGGTTCAGCCAATACGCAACTTGCCATACAGTTTTTGGGCGAGTCGATGATGGTCGTAACCCTTGCATTCATCGTGTCGCTGCTGATTGTGATCCTTTCGCTACCAGCCTTCAACCAGCTGGTCAACAAGCACATTGCATTACCGTTTGCATTACCTTACTTCTGGCTTGCATGCATTGCGTTCATTCTGCTAACCGGCTTGGTGGCGGGCGCTTATCCCGCACTTTACCTGTCGTCCTTCAAGCCAATCACTGCATTAAAGGGCATTTCCCTAAAGCCAAAGGGCGGCCGGCTGGCGGGTTCACCTCGCAAGATGCTGGTCGTATTGCAGTTCACGGTGTCGGTGACGCTCATTATCGGGACGATCATCGTGTACCGACAGGTGCAACATGCAAAAAACCGCCCTATCGGTTACAGCCGTCAGCAGTTACTGAGCAGCCCGATTAAGTCGGATGAGATCATCAAGCATTTCGCCGCATTCCGCAACGACCTGCTCAACACCGGCGCGGTAGAAGAAGTAACGGCCACCGACTCACCGGTGACCAACACCTATGTGACCAACAGCGGTTTTACCTGGAAAGGAAAAAATCCGGCCGTGACCGACGAATTTGTCACGCTCCGCATTACCCATGAATTTGGCAAGACTGTGGGTTGGAAGATCAAGGACGGACGCGATTTTTCAAGGGAGTTCGCCACGGATTCGATGGGATTTGTGCTCAATGAAGCTGCGGTGAAATATATGGGCCTGAAAAACCCGGTCGTCGAGATGATCCAGTGGGGCGATAATGAAAAGTACAAAGTGATCGGCGTGGTAGAGGACCTGGTGACGCAATCGCCGTACGAACCGGCCAAGCAAACCATTTTCTTCCTAAACTATAAGCGGCTCAACACAGTAAATATCAAGATCAGACCCTCGGTCAGCGCTTCAACGGCTCTTGCCAGGATACAATCCGTATTCAAAAAATACGATCCTGAAAATTTGTTCCAGTACTCCTTTGCCGACCAGGAATATGCCCGTAAGTTCAGCGACGAAGAGCGCATCGCCAGACTTACCACCCTATTCGCCGTTCTTGCCATACTGATTTCCTGTCTGGGACTTTTCGGACTGGCCTCTTTCGTGGCTGAGCAGCGGACCAAGGAAATAGGCATCCGCAAAGTGCTGGGTGCTTCCATAGCCGGGCTTTGGATGTTGCTTTCCCGTGAATTCATATTGCTGATATTGATTTCCTGCCTGATCGCCGGCCCATTGGCCTGGTATTTCATGAATGGATGGCTGGAAAAATATACCTACCGGACCGAAATAAGCTGGTGGATCTTCGCCGTGTCGGTACTCGGCGCCGTGTTGGTGACCTTGATTACGGTGAGTTTCCAGGCCATCAGGGCCGCATTGCTCAATCCTGTGCGCTCGCTCAGGTCGGAATAATGGAAACAATGGTCCGAACACCACGAGCAACAGTGCTTGCCAACATGAAGCGGGCACTGGTGCATGAATCTTTGCCGCATCCACAAAATGAAGGATATGGCGCCAGGAGCCATATTCTTTGAAGATAAATATAACAATTTCTCCCGGAACAAATTGAGCTTTACCTGAGCAAGCGTTCACATCAGGCTGGCTTTCTGGCGACGACTTATTCAAATACGGTTGCCTCGGTTGTGACCGGCAAGATAACGCAGAGCTTTGGGTTGATACCAGCTACATCTGCAGACCTGTCATTTGAATCGCCATATATACTCAACCTGGCCGACCAGAGCACCAACACGCCCAAAATTATAATTTGGGGTAGTGAATCCAATCCCATTCTTTGGAGAACAGCTGGATCCTTCGGTTCAGGTGACGATGAGCAAGGCTTGAGCGGGGCCAATATAATCCGGTCGCGCTCTACTAACCGGGCACCGTCCTGTTGAACTGTTCGGAATTTCCGAACAGTTCCGACTTTATCCAGTTCATCGGATAAAAAAATATGTTTTCCGTGCTCACTTGTGTTAGCCTTGCTTGAACCGGACAGAGTCACCAACTGTGAATTAGTCAGCCAAACAGTATCTTCTTCAAATACTACATCAATAGAAGCTTCTCCGTCCGGACTTCGGTAAATCTCAATTTTACTCTCCATGTCTTAATCTACATATCTCCAACATAGAAATTCAATAAATTCGGCCACTACATGTGCCGGCGACCACGCAGCCTACATTCTGCGTAACTCCCAGCCTCCCGGATAGCGTCATGTGCAACTCAACGAGTACCAAAACATATTGACATGTACTATCTGCCAGACACCGTTTAAGTGAGGAGCCCCCAAAATTGTTGTTTGCAAATTACAAAATTCGGCAACTATGTAACTTGCAAATAACATGTTATGTCGCAGAATCTGTCTTTCACCCAGATATCCGAGGTGAAAAGCGGTACACATTTTTGCACAACATGATGCAAAATGAAAGACCAAAAATCGGTGAAAACTCGTAGGAGTTACGATGCCGCAGGGCACGTGGAAGCTTCGAGCAATATATCGAAGCAGAACTTTCCCTTGGAACTGATGGAATCACCAGCGATTTAAATGAATCAGAAGAGAAACTCGGGTTTAGAGAAAAATCCTAATCTAATAACTGGGTTAGATTATTTCCCAAGGTGTTTCCGAACTGCCGATAACGATACGCCTACCCGCTCCACAATTTTTTTTAGTTCATCTTTGGTGCACCCCAAAGCTTTTGTCCAATATGCAATCTCATAATCCTCATTGACGTTGATTGTTCTTCTGTCGGCTTGTGCAATTTTGCTTTTATCGTCTGCCATGATTTATTGCTAGAGTTTTTGGCAACCATTCAAGAACTATGCCACTTGTAAACGAGCTGTGTTTCATAACTATCCCGTAAGGATGTGCCCTGATTCACATCGAGGTCACGGTGCATATGTTACGATAACGGGCTTGCCACCGAGCATGTCGCGCACTTGGTGGTGATAGCCGATATATTGAATGGGATATGCATTCGCCTCGCCATTCGCCTCCACGCCGATCACCAGGCGGTCGGCCTTCACTTTGTTGGAGCCTGCATTGTATTGTGGAACTTGTGAGGGGTGATAAAACATCGTATCAGCCGCCATTTCATAGTTGGTAGCATAAGTGATACCCGCCGCGACGAGCAGCAAAAGTGCCGGCAACCATTTCATTTTGCCTGTCAAAACAGGAAATGCACCGCCCAGAATCATCGCCCAAAACAATATCCGCAACGGCCATCTCCACGAATTTAGCAAGAAAGCAATATCAATGCTGTTCATCCGCTGGCTGCCAGGCATCGGCATTATAAAATACACCTTTGCGATTTCATAAAGAATAATGCCCGCAACACCGAAATAGATGAGTTTTTTCATAATCATAAAAAAGAAATGGGCCCACCAAACGGCAGGCCCGTTTGCCTAATATATTAACCTATGATAATACAACTTTGAATCATTTGCTCTTAGCCATTACCACCAGCGCCACCACAAACGGGACCGTAAACACCAGCAATGCATTTCCGAAACCGCCGAGCACACTCACCAGAGAACCAATGAAAAAAACCGCCGTCGCCGTAAAAAACCGGCCGACATTGAAACAAAAACCTGTGGCCGTAGCCCTCACAGCAACCGGAAACAGCTCCGGAATGTAGCTCGACAATGCGCCCTGACTAATTCCAAAGCAAAATGACAGCATGGCCGTCTCCACATAAATGATATTAGAAAACCTGGTGTTGGTCAGGAAAAGCACACAGCACATGATCAGGCACATGCCAAAAGTGAAGGTCAGCGTTTTTTTCTTGCCAAATCTATTCACCAGCATTCCTGAGAAAACACCCCCTGTGATTCCGCCTGCGCCCAACAGGACCATAACAAGCCCGCGCTCAGTCTGTCCGTCTTCACCAGCCGCGAGCAGGGACTGCGCCCAGGTTGGCAGCCAGGAAAATATCCCCCAAAGCCCAATCAGCACGGCGCCGAAAACCACCGAGCCCGAAATCAGGTTGGGAAGGTTAGCCGGATCGAAAATCCCGTCCGCTTTATGCTCAGTTATTTTGGTTGATTTCCACTTGTCCGATTCTGGTGCAAGCACGAATATCAACATCGCCGCGACCATCGGGATAACCCCGATCGCAAATGCAGTCCGCCAGTCAGAAAAGAGCAGGTTCAGGCTCCCCGTGGTTACAATGCCGATAGGGAAGCAGACAGCTAACACCCCTAATATCACTGCGCGGCCACCCGCCGGCCAAATCTCGGAGATATAAACCGTACTGATCAGCAACACGCCGCCAACTCCCATACCAGCCGTGAAACGTATCGCCAGCAAGCTGTACAAATTCGGAACGATGGTCACAAGGCAAGTCGATAAGCCGTAAAGTCCGGTAACCAATGCAAGTGACTTCACGCGACCAATACGATCACTCAGTACGCCAAACAGCAGTCCCCCGCACATCCAGCCATAAAGGAATATTGCGCTCACATAAGCGCCTACTTCTCCCAGTTCGGGCTGAGTCATCGCCGCTCCTTTCAGCTCGGGAATTGCTACGGGCAGGTACACCGACATCAGTGTTGACACCGTCCCACTTAGCGTATAGCTTACCACGCACAGGCCAAATGCAAGCCATCTGCTGGCTACATTCGTCGATTCTACATGGGTCATTTCCAATGTTTCCATAGCCGTTAGCGGAATAACTGGTCAAAATTGAGACTTACATAATACAGGCCGCCCACCGCCGGTGAGCCGTACGCCTGCACGATGTATTGATTGGTAATGTTGGAACCGCCCAGTTTGACGGTCGTTTTCAGACTGGGTATGCGGTAGCTCACCTGCGCATCGAGCAAATTATAGGCTTTCACAGCACCCGGCCTCATTTCGGTAAATGTGCCATACCAGTCGAATGCGCTCTGCCAGTGCCAGGCCACGTTAAACCCGATCCGGTCTGTCAGCCTTGCATTGCCGAACATTACATTGCTTTTCCACTCTGGTGTATTAAAGGCAGGAATATTGTTAGGATCAGCGTTTTTCAAATTAAAATCGATCCACGTTGCATTGGCCGTTATCTTATAATTTTTGGGTAAAGAGTAAGTCAACCCAGCGCTAACGCCCTGAATGGAAACCTTATCCGCAGCATTGGTATAAAGCTGGAACAACTGCCGGTCGGCACCAAGCAATTCGCCCGCAGCCGCCGGATTAACCGATCCATCGGGCAGCAAAATGCTTGATTTGGCACGCGCAACCACCGTATTGATCATAAAATCGGTGTATTGGCTATAATAGTAATTGATATCAAACAATAACTTATTGCTTAACAGCCCTTTATAACCCACTTCATAACTTTTTACCTTTTCAGATTTGATGTAAGGCACATTGGATTTTACAAGCTTGTCCTTGTTGTTGGCCACAGCTTGCGGAAACGGAATCCCTTTTTGCAAATCAGCCCCAAAAGCATTGGCAAAAGCAGAGAACGAGTCGATCGTCACCGAGTTTTCATAGGCATTCAAACCAGCCGAATTAACGGGCGCACCGCCCAAAATGATGATCGGACCTACATTCAGCTTAATATACTGATCACCAATGGTAGGATTACGAAAGCCAGTTTGGTAGGAAGCCCTGAAATGATGGTTTTCGCCGGGAGAGAAAACGGCCGAAGCACGCGGTGTAAAGCGACCGTCAAAATTTTCGTTTTTATCATATCTGCCGGATAAGGTCAATTTCAGTTGGTCTTTCCAGAATGATTTCGATGCCTGCGCAAACATTCCGTATTCCCTGTTGGTCAGATCTTTGTCTTTATCATCAAAAAGTGTCCCGCCGGTATCTAAGTAATACTTGCGGTAATTTCCGCCCACCTGGAAATTGACCACTTTGAACACCGAACTGAAATCGTACATCCCCTCGATGTGCCGCAGGCTGCATTCGCTGAAAATACCTGCGCCTGCCAGGCCACGGGTCTGGATCAAGCGGTCTTTCGCCGTGTCGAATGCATTGGTGCCAGGCAAAGTCCGTCCCTGGTCCGCAAATAAACGTGCTGCCGTGTGGTCATGTAAAGTCACACCGGTCACTGCTCCATTGTAAGCCGCTGCATAGCGGTCAAACCAGGTTGCATCGGCCTTATCGGGTGTTACAGTATTGCCGGCCAGGTCCTTCACCCATGTGCGGTTGATCTGCTGTCCGAGTGCGCGTGTATTGTATGAGTTGGTAGAATATTCGTGGTTCGTATAGGCACGTACGTAAAAATTGCTGCCTTTCAGTTCCAGTTTGTGCTGCACAAACTTGAAATCGTTGATCACAAAGCGGTTACTGCCGGTATATTGCGCGGTGCCCTGGTTGAAATTGCCTTGGTAAATTGCTTCGAGCTTGTCCGTAATGCGGTAATGCAACGCCGCATTCAGTTTCAGACTGTAAACCCCGTAAGTAGCGAGGTCCCTTTCTTCATAACCCGTACGCGACACGCGACCGATGTTAGGAAGTGTTTGCGCTACCTCGTCCCCATAGATGTTCAGAGCGTTGCGCGCGGGATTGTTCGGACCGCGGTTTTCAGGATTGGCGTTTGGATCAATGTCCGTGTAGTCGTTGGCATACCAGTCGGTCCCTTTCAAATAAGACGCATTAACCTTGAATGCAAACCTGTTATTAAATGCCTTTGCATAACGAACGGCCAGATCGTACATCGGTTTCGCGCCGAGGTCTGTACCATCGCCGATGTGATTGACGCCAAATTTGGTTTGCGCGCTCAGGCCCTGGTATTCAAATGGGTTTTTGGTGCGAGTATTAAGCATGCCGTTGAATGCGATCGGCCCGTATAATGCCGACGCTGCGCCGGGAATGAGCTCGGCACTTTCCACATCGATATCATGCGGCCCAAACAGGTTTCCCATCGCAAAGCCCAGGCCCGACGGCTGGTTATCCACGCCATCGACCAATTGCAAAAAGCGGCTATTGCCGGTGGTATTGAATCCACGGGTGTTGATTTGCTTATAAGTAAGGCTGCTGGTGACCATATCCAGAGATTTGAGATTCACAAGGCCGTCGTAAAAATTGGCGGAAGGCGTCTGCTGAATTGCACGCGAATCCATTTTTTCAATGCTTACCGACGAACGAAGAATGCTTTCCTCCACGCGCGAAGCCGAAACCACCACCTGGGCAAGCTCTTCAATGGAAGGCACCAGATTGATCCGCAGCTTTTCGCCGGAACTTACCTCCGCCTCCTGACGTGTGTAGCCGATCAGGGAGATCACCAATGTCGCCGGAGTAGTTGATTTCAATTCAAAAAAACCTTCCGAATCTGTGATCGTACCGGTGTTTTTGCCCTTAACCGAAACGGAGGCGCCTGAAATTGGTTTTTGGGATTCATTATCAAAAATATGCCCTGAAATTTTAGTCGTCTGCGCCACGACAGCCTGTGCCAGGCACAATAACAAAAGGAGGAAAAATGGTAAATGTCTTTTCATAGGTCGTTTATTTAGGAAGGTTATTTTTTCAAATGATCATAGCCGTTCGTGAGCCGGTTGTAGCCGTTATCCACTAAACGTTGTCCCAGGCCTTGATAGAACTGAGGGTCCGAAGGTGCAACGGTCGCCATGCCGTCCACATAGCGATTGTATAGGCAAAACAGGCCCGCGATCAGCACGGTATCGTGGATTTCCACTTCGGTGGCACCGTTCGCTTTGGCTGCTGCCACGTGTTCAGGCGTTACAGCTCGTCCGCTGATCTGCACCTCTCGCGCAATCTTTAGTAATGCTTTCATTTTCTCGCTCACCGGCGTAGCATCGATATCTTCCTTCATGATCTCGCAGGTTTCGGTATTGCCTATCAGCAGATCAGCAGTCGCCGTGTGAGCAGCAGTGCAGAAACGGCATTCGTTATGGTGCGAAACAACCGTCGCGATCAGTTCCCGCTCCCCGGCACTCAGCGAGTTTTCACCCCGCAAAATGAATTGGGTAAGCTGGCGGATTGGTTCAGCAGTAGCGCGACTGTATTCAAGCAGTCCCGTAATCCCCGGCAAATGCTCAGGTAATGGTATATGTGGCATCGGTACGTTGGATTAAATTCCTAAACCTGCGCGGCATCAGCCTGAACAGGATACCTCACATAGCCGGTAAATGCCATACGCTGACCCATTTCGCGGTATGCTTCGTTGTCCTGCGGAGCCCAGGTTCCCAATCCGTCGACGTACCGGTTGAACATACAGAATGCCGCAGCGATCAGTACCGTATCATGGATTTCTTTATCAACTGCTCCTTCCGCACGGGCGGCCGCAATGTCTTCTTCACGGACTTCCCTGCCGCTTTTTTGCACTTTCGCAGCGATATTCAGTAAAGCACGGAGCTTGGGAGATACAGCGATCTCTTTGAAACCGTTTTTGATGTCGTCGATCAGTCCGAGGTCACATCCTAAATGCGCCATTGCCGCAGAAGCGTGGGAAGTGTGGCAGAAATGACAATTGTTTAGGTGCGATACGTAAGCAGCGATGAGTTCGCGCTCTCCGCTCGTCAGAGGCGATTCGCCCCGCAGCAGTGTTTCCGCCAGCAGTTGAAGCGGACCGGCAGTTTCCGGTCGAAAGTTGAACAGGCCGACAATGCCCGGAAGGGACTCGTCGGGTAAAGATATATGCGCCATTTGAGGAAGAAATATCTGGTTTAGTAAATTATTCTCGCCTCCTGCATTGCCGTACACGTATGTATATGCATGATTACGCAACAATATATGCGCACAGGCCTATCCATTCGGAATTGGGATCAGGAGAAAAAAAGAGGCATTTACTAAGCCAGGTCTGGCGGCGGTGATGGTATAGAAGAATATCTTTCAGGCCAGATAGATCGTGCTGAAAAAGTGAAAGAATAACGGGAAGGCTCCCATTCCAGGACATAGAAGACGTGCTTCTGGCCGGCAGTCATGTATTCTTTCAGGAAGTTCTTTAAAATAGTGGAATGCGGGTCTTTGTCAGGATCGGCAGACTGGCCTGTGACCTCGCCGTTTATCTTAGAAACAAGATCGCTGAAACGGTCACGTGCATTCTGGTCGAACTCACAATGCACATAGAGCGTATCGTTGATGAGTTGCTGGCTTTTCATTTGGTAAAACTGCCCTTCATGCTCGATCTGGCCCTGTATAGGCTCGGGAGCGTCCCAGTTGTTCTGGTAGGGAACGGCCACCGGCACTTTAATCACAATATCGGCAGAACCGTACGCCTGCTCCACAAGGCGCTTTCCCTCTCCGCGAATGGCATAATGCTCCTCCGACAGGTAGACTATCGAGTAGCCCACCATGTTGTAAAGCAACAGCCCCAGCAGCAATATGGAAATGATCCTGCGCAATGTTGAAATATTGAAATTTTAAGCAGATAGCACAAATGTATGGAAAGCGCTGTAAATGTGAGAGCTAATTTGCCAAAAAATAACAAAGTAATTGCAGCGCCCGCCTGATAATTAATATGTAACCGCCTGGTAATGGGTGATACGGTATCCGTGCCCTGGCCCATCACGGATGTTCAATGGAAGAGAAATGCAATAAGTGTGAAGAATATCGCTTCTAATAGTCTGGTGGGTTGCCTCTTAAGGTAACTAGCTAGACGATGTGGCTGATTATTCCGTAAGTTCCAGTTCCAATTTTACTTTAGTGAACAATGTCACTATCTTCAATACTATTTCAGCACACTGCTGCGGAGTCATTGTCTCTAATGTTTTCACGACAGCGTTACCTGTAACCCGCCTTGATTCATCACGCTGGGGGCCCATGCGGGTCATTTCCAAAACAAGTACCTCCCATTCGGGGCGCAAGGTGTCGGAAAAGTATTTCCCTGTAATGATGCTAAAATAGCCAGCCTGTGACTTTAAACATTGCTTTGCCACCAAAACGTCCGTTGAGAGGTTTGAGAAAAATTTTGACAATTCGATGTAAACAAAGATGTTTGACTTATTCATACTTATAGCGTGAGCTGTTTCTTAAACTTAGACTGGTTTTCACAACATGGCAACCAGTTATAAAGAATGGATAACTTGTTCTTCTAAACATCCTATCAAAAACAAAACTTGGTAAATCAACCAGGGAATCCCCCCGGTGCCCGGTGGACCGGCACACTCCCAGTAAATTGGTACCTGGCTATTTGTAACCTTGACTATATTTACCGCCATCTGTGTTGAGTGAAATGTACTGAAAAGTGCGAATATGTTATCTGGGTAGCTATTTCAATTTACATCCGATTTCCCTGGAATTTCATTACAACACCGGATAAATATCCACCTTTCTTTAATAGACAAAATTTATAAGTTGGTGTTGACCATTTCAAATGTAATACTATTTAAGTATTTGCTTAAATACTTAAATAGTATTACATTTACTTTTCAACTGAAAAAAAATGAACGACGAACAAGATTGTATTCGCGTCTGTGAGGATCGGTACAAAATTCAGCAATACACAGAAATGATAAATGAATTTCAGCCATTATTTGGGCGGATGGCCCAGGTTATGGACTTAGCAGGAAATGAAAACCGTTTGAAGATCATCTTTCTGCTGCGTGAACAAAACAATCTATGTGTCTGCGATTTATCTGACATTTTAGGGATGACCATTCCGGCCGTTTCCCAGCACTTACGTAGGCTTAAAGATGCACATCTGATCCAGGCCAGAAAAGTTGGGCAAACCGTGTTTTATTCTCTCCGGGAAGAATCCTCAGGCATTTTGCATTTGATTTTAGGGTATCTCACTACTTTAAAGACGTCGTTAGAGCTAGCGGTTAATCTTGACTAAAAAATTGGACGATGAAAACGACGGGATTGATCGGACTGTTCACTGCATTTGCTTCTTCGTTCTGCTGCACAATTCCGATGTTAGCTGTAATTCTTGGGACTTCTGGCTCAGTCAATGGATTGGTGTGGTTTGAATCCTTTCGCCCATATAGCATTGCTCTAACCATCGTGGCATTAGGCTGGGCTTGGTATGAACAATCCAAATCCAATACAATGAAAGACTGCGCTTGCGATACAAACAAAACCTTTTTTTGGCAAACGAAGGGGTTTTTAGGCATAGTAACTGGAACTGCACTACTATTACTAACCCTCCCGTCTTATTCAAAACTGTTGTATCAAGAAAAGGGGAAGGAAGTTTTGCAACCTGTACAGACAGAGCCGCAAAAGGTCGCTTATGTGACCATAAAAGGCATGTCATGTGAAAGCTGCGAGCACCACATCAAAAAGGAGGTTGCGAAATTAAAAGGTGTTTCGGCGGTCGACGTTTCCTACCAGAAAGGGGCCGCAACAGTGAAGTTTGATAGCAAAAAAACTTCGATTGATGATATCAAAAAGGCCGTCGACGCGACTGGGTACAAAGTAACAGGCACAAAAACGCTTTAAAATGGACGCAATACTTGAATGTGTTATTACATGCCCGAATTGTGGGCATCAAGCAACAGAAATTATGCCAGCGGACGCTTGCATGTATTTCTACCAGTGTATGTCTTGTAAACTCGTATTGAAGCCTTTGGCCGGCGACTGTTGTGTGTTCTGTTCATATGGGTCTGAAAAGTGCCCGCCTATTCAGGAGCAAAGAAACTGTTGTCAACAGGCGCCTTATTAGTGAATCATATTGATGCACGTAACCCTCTTGCGGTTGCCGTTCTCAAAGCTATTCAAACAGGGGACGTCCCGAAACTTGCACAATTACGGGCCGATAATCTTGGGTTATCAAAAGTGAGGCTGGGTGAGGGTGCCCCTTGTGAAACGTCCCGCACATTGCCACACGTTGCCACAGACCTGGCCTGGACACTTTCCTGATATAGCTCAAACAATCAAAACGCTTGTTGAAACCGGAGCCGAAGTGAATGCACAATTATCCGGCCCACACATTGAAACTCCCCTTCATTGGGCGGCCAGTAATGATGACATCCAGGCGCATGATGCTTTGATTGATGCCGGAGCCAATATAGGGGCCGAAGGCGCGGTCATTGACGAAGGAACTCCGCTTACTGGTGCAAAAGCTCTTGGACAATGGAAAGCTGCCCACGGGCTTGTGCACCTCGGCGCAAAAACTAATTTAACGGATGCCGCTACCCGTGGCCTGATGGATAGTTTAGAGGTTTACTTCACTGAAAATTCGAGACCAAAGATCGAAGCGATTAACCGTGCTTTCTGGGGCTCCTGCCATGGGGGACAAAAAAAGTAGCTGTATTCTTACTTGGACAGGGAGCCAATATAAACAGAATACCGGATGGGAAAACTTTTCACCCCTTGATGCTGCACAAGCTGAAGGTGCAACGCAGCTGGCTGAATGGTTAAGTAATCAGTTTATGTGATAAATGATAAGCTAAAAAATAGAATCTAAATCACTGATAATCAAAATAAGGAACTACCATTGTCGCAAGTTCTTATTGACATTCTGAGACAATTTATTATCTGATGAGGCAATAAATTCTGACAATTTCTGCAAATCGATGAGCATTTGGTCCGACTTTTTTTCTCGAAGGTTTGAAAAACTGCTCCATATCAGCTGACATAGCTCAGAATGTGATCGTCGACGAGCCGAATAACGTAAGCTGCTATATTATGGACGTATACATGATAAGTGGATTGTAAATTCGAATTTATTTGGTTAGCTAAGCCCGATCGGATTGTAACATAGCCGGAAAAATATACCTTTAACGGTAACCTTCCCCTCATTTCATAATTTATGAGAAAATACTACCCCAAGGCCCTGGCCGCATTGTTACTATTTTTTGCAATTACCTCTCCGATCGCCGCCCAAACGCCAATCCCGCCCGACATTCAGGTTAAGGAAGATTTTAATGCAACTGGATCCGGCCTGGCATTGCCCGTCAACTGGAAAGTGTCAGCTGCGGGTCAGGGCGCTTCGGCTACATGGGCGACGGGACAGAATAGCGTCATGCAGTCAGCTGATAACGGCTCCCCCATCACAGGCGGCGCCTATAACTGGGGAAAGACGACTGGTACCGACAGGGCTATCGGATTTCTGCCGTCGGCAGCATATGCCAGTCCTAATGCAGTGATGGCCTATTTCCGGAATACTTCACCTGCGACCATCACCACATTGACCATATCGTTTACGATTGAGCGTTACCGTATCAATACTTCCGGTTTTAGTCTTGAATTTTCTTCCTCCGAGGATGGAACGGTATGGACAAACAGGAGCGCAGGTAACATTTCCGCGGGAGTTTTTGCATCCGGGGCCCCGGAATATACCTTCGACACACCCGCGACAATCGCTAAAACCGTGACCCTGTCAGGACTGAATATTGCCAGCAATGCGGATATCTATTTCCGCTGGGTGTTTACAGACGCTGTAGCGGCCGATGCGCAGGGATTGGGGCTGGATGGCGTTTCGGTATTTGCCGGTGCGCCGACTGCTGTGGTTTCTTCGACATTGGAATACACATTAAAAACAGATAATGCCCCACTCGACCAGGCAAATCCCGGGGACGAGCTTACTTATAAAACGTCAATTAAGAACACCGGCACCGGCGATGCGGCCGATGTTGTGCTGACAGAACCTGCGCCAACCAATACCACGTTCGTAGGTGGCTCGGTCAAAACATCGACCATAGCCAGGGACGAAACATTTATTGTACCATTCAATACGCCGCTATCAGGCGGCAATGTACTTTCGAATGATTACGGCATTCCTGCGCCCGCTGTCATATCGTTCGGTCCCGTTGCCAATCCCGTAGAGACCGCAGCGGGCGGCACGGGAAACTCTGACAACGGTGGCACAGTCGCTTTAAATACCAACGGAACATTTACCTACGCACCTCCTACGGGTTTTTCTGGCAATGACCAGTTCAGCTACATCGCAGGCAATGGTAACTTGCCAAATAACGATGCGATCGTGACAATTTCCGTCGGCGGTTCGCCGGTTGCAATGGCCGACTCCTATAATGTAATCGGGAATGTTTCCATTGCACCCGATAACTCTGCCGGCGTCCTATCCAACGACACCGGCGGGGGCTTGCTAGTGGCTGCTGTCAATGGGGTCACCTCCAATGTGGGAGCTGCGGTGTTAACCAGTAATGGAGGTGACCTGGTGGTGAACAGTAATGGAAGCTTTACTTACAGTCCATCCCCAGGCTTTACAGGCAACGACAGCTTTACTTATACTATCGATAACGGGTTTTCAACTCCGGCATCGGCAACCGTCACACTCAATATTACAGGCGTAGTTTGGTTTGTCAATAATAACGCCGCTTCCAATGGCGACGGAAGGCTTAACGCTCCATTCAACCAAATTGCGAACGTAACGGGAACTACTGCCGGACAAACAATCTTCCTGTACGAAAGCGCCACGGTCTATTCTGGTAGCATTGCTTTGCTTGCAACCCAAAAACTGATCGGTCAGGATGCCTCTCAGAGCCTTGAAGCTATCACCGGATTGACACCAGACGCATCATACAGTGCCCAGTTTCCAGCTATGAAAAGCGGGAATGGCACCACCGTTTCGCTGACGGGATCTAATGCAGACATTATTACACTTAACACTGGTAACACCGTCAGGGGTATGACGGTAGGCAACGCAGGCACGGGCAAAAAAATCAGCGGATATAATTTTGGCACATTAACACTTGGAAACGCCGCTTCGCCGGACGTGATCCTGGATGGAACGGGGCAGGCGTTGGACCTGCAAACCGGGACCCTTATGGGAGGATTGACAAGCCTGACAACCACCAGCAGCGCCAGCCAGGGTATTCTGATCAATTCGGTGGCCGGTACCTATAATTTTGGTCCGACCTCTGTAAGTGGAAGCGCTACACAAGGAATTCTAATTGCAGGCTCGTCTGCGATTATTCCTACGTTCGGCGCCACCACGGTCAATGCAGGAACAGACGGGGTATCAATCCAGAACAACACGGGCAACGTAACTTTCATCTCTCTGGGAGTCACTACTGCCAATGGCATCGGATTGCTGGGGTCTGACAACACCGGGGATATCCTCGTCACCAACAATACTTCAGGCATCAATGCAACCGGCGGCGCTGCGGTTAGCTTGTCGCAGGCATCGGCAACATCCACAGTTAACCTGAATTTCTCCGGACTGACGTCGGCAGGTGGAACCAATGGTGTCCATCTCAATAATATTGCAGGCACGATTGCTGGTGCTAGTGGTTCGCTCACAGGCAGCGGAACGGCGTTCAACGTGAACGGTGGATCCGTTTCCATAACTTACTCCGGCGCATTGACACACAACACAGCCACTTTTTATCTTGCCGATATTAAAAACACGACGGGCGGCATGGTCACATTAAGCGGAAATCTAACAGCCAGCGGCACCAGCAGGGGAATAAGAGTAAGCGATACCAACGGCACAACAGTGACATTTAGTGGTGCAAGCAAGGCACTCACCACTGCCGCCAGTGCTGCGGTGACACTTGCCAATAACGGTAATACCAATGTATTGTTTACCGGCGGCGGCCTTGTGATCAACACGACCACAGGGACCGGACTGAATATAACAGGCGGAGCGGGCTCGATTGAGATCACCGGTGCGGATAATACGATCACTACTACATCCGGTAACTGCATGAATATCGCCAATACCGATGCGAGTGCCAATGGAATGATCTTCGCATCTCTGACCACAGCCACAGGCAGGCTTGCAAGTATCAATACCAGTACGGGTGCCAAAACTCTCGGCAGGGTTCTGCAAACAAACGGAAGCGGCGCTACGGGAGCACTTTCGCTTGATAATGCAGCGACCGTTAACATCGGCGATGTTTCCACAGGTACAATAAAGACCACGACCGGGACAGGTATACGCATTGTAAATTCAACGACGCTTAACATCAGCGGTGCGGGACTTGATGTGACTACAACCACGGGCAGGGGCATAGATATCGGCGGTTCGAGCATCGCGGCCGGAACTTCGGGGCTTCGAGTCGTCACTAGTGGGGGCACTGGTGTCCGCGCAATTGAATCGGGTACTGCGGCGATTAGTGGGAGCGCCAATACGGTGAACACGCCTGGCGGCATTGCCCTCAATGTAAGTGGAGGTACAGCAAACTTCGCGTTCAATAGCGTTAGTGCTTCCGGGGGAACTAGTAACGCCATCGCTTATAACGCTGCGGGGGGCTCGACTACGATCGGCGGAGGGACGATTACCGGTAATGCTACAACGGCACCATTCTATGTCAATGGCGGAACGGCAAGCATTGTTTACGGCGGTAGTATGTCGCAGGCCAACAATGTCGATTTGGTCCTCATCGAAGGAGGACATGCTACGGGTACCATCACATTTGAGGCCGGCACGCTGAGCGCGACGGGCGGCGCCGGTTTGCAGTTCAGCAATGCGGATGGTATTTACAATTTTAATGGAACCACCACAATGAATGGCGGTGATGCCGGCATTGATATTCTGAATGGATCGAACGGAACATTTCGTTTTTCAGCCAATACCTCCATTACCAACCCTACCGGAATATCCATCAATATCAGCACGAGCACGGCAGGGGACATCACTTATTCGGGAACATTCAACAAGACTAATGAGGGTGTTGGAATACAGGTCGATGCGAAGACGGGCGGGACAGTCTCCTTCAACGGGTCGGGTACTAAAATATTAAGCACGGCGACTTCCAACGCGATTAGTTTAACAAACAATACAGGGGGCGTTATTAATTTCACTGGTGATAATCTGTTGCTTACAACAACCTCGGGAACGGGTTTCAATGCAACCGGCGGAGGGGCTATAAGCGTAAGGGGAACGGGTAATACCATTTCGTCGACCGGTGGCACGGCGCTTAATGTGAATGCAACGAGCATTGGTGCCGGCGGATTGACATTCCAGAGCATCAATGCGAGCGGCGCTGCAAAAGGGATCAGTTTGAATGGCACGGGATCGGGAGGCCTGGCAGTGACTGGTACAGACACCAACGAGGGATCGGGCGGAACGATACAAAACATGAGCACCCGCGGAGTGGAATTGATTTCTGCCATCTACATCAATCTGACCAACATGAAGCTGATAAGCGCTAATAATGCTGTCGATGGCGGCGGGGCAGGGGCTTGTGATGATCTGATCATTGGCAGCTGTAATGCCGCCATTTACATGAGTAACGTTACTTCAGTAACGCTGGATAATATCGATCTGAGTGGCACAATGGTGGAAAATGGTATTACGGGGCTCAACGTCAGCAATTTGATCATGAACAATTGTACGATCAATGGCGCGGGAAACGAGCCCTACGAAAGTGGAATTGAAATGCAGAATTTGTCGGGAGTATGTTCTATCATCAATACGGATATTTCATTTTCAGAAACAAATAGTCTCGATATTGTCAACACCGACGTCAACCTTACTTTGACCGTCGACGGTTCGACTTTCCGCGAGACACAAGTGCAATCACTCGCCACCGGAGCAACGAACGTGAACGGCGAAGGCGGGATTCAGTTCCGCAGTTTCAGCACTGCTGCGGGAATACCTGTCAGCAACATAAAAATCAAGAATAGTTCGTTCCCGCGGTTGAAGACAGAGGGCATTCAGGCGATCGCGAAGGATGATACCAAATTGAACATTGACATTACCAATTGCACCATTAGCAGCGTCATCAACACTGGTACCGCCATTGATATTAGTGGCAGCGATAACTCGGAAGTGAATTTCAATGTAATAGGCAATCCGGTTATTTCGGGCGGTGGAGGACCGTCGGTCAATATCACATCGTCCCTTGATGCCAATGTGATGGGAAGGATCAATGATAATCCTGCTATAACGCCAGCGGGGAATGGTGGAGACCGCAACGGCATAAACGCTGTTGCGCAGGAGACTTCGAATATGATCATCGAGGCAAAGAACAACACGATCAGTATGGGACCGAATAATAGCAGTAAGACAATCTATATGCAGGCCCGCTCCCAAACCGCAAGGCTCGACGTCACGCTGGATGGCAACACCCTCGATGCCAACTCGACCGCGCCGGTATCGATCCACATCACTGCTGGTTCATCCGGCGCTGATGAAACCAATCCGCGGGTATACGCCAACATCATTAACAACCAGGTACTCCTCGGCCCGACGGAGGTAATACGCTTGCAAATCTCTGATTTGGATGGGACAACCAATCCGCAGCTGTTTTTGCAGGGTTTCGTCGAGGGCGGAAACGGCCTTGAAGACGACGCCATTGCTACCTGGAATGGTAACCTCAATCTACCCACAGCAAACGCGTCAAGACTCGGCGTATGGGGTGGGATCGGACCAGACAGCGGCACAGCTTTGACGCCCACAAATCCACTTCCTTAACCCGTTTCGATCGACTCGTGTAAACGTTTGTGCTGGTCAGGTGAATATTTTAATTAAAGCATGATATGAAACATAACAATATACTTTATAGAACGCTGTCCATTGTTTTTGCAATGCTTGTCGGCAACACCTGCTTCGCACAGGGCCCCTTCAACGTCGGCACCATCCATCCCGGCGACAGTATTGTGATTTATTACGAGGTGACCATCAACAATCCGCTCGTACCGCCCAATGCGGTCTCCATCAGCAACCAGGGTACCGTGAATGGCAGCAACTTTGGCAGTGTGCTCACCAACGATCCGGGCTCACCAGCGGGTGGAGATGCCACCTTAACATTACTCAACACGCCTCTTCCGGTGGTGTTCAGTGAATTTATAGCTTATCAGAAAGAGCATTCCGTCGCGCTGACCTGGAAGATCGTTACGGAAGAAAATGCCTGGAAATATGAAGTTGAAAAAAGTGCCGATGCGCGGGTTTTTAAAAAAATCGGAGAGGTCTTCGCCACCGGCGGAAATGGAATAATCAATTATGGCTTTACCGACGAGAGCGTTTTACACGGCAATAATTATTATAGGTTGAAGGCGCTGGACCTGGATCAGACGTTTACATACACCAGAATTGTAAAAGTATCGACCGATGTTGCAACCAGTGGCAGTAACCTCTACCCCAACCCTGTTACCAGGAAAAGTTTTAACCTTCAACTACTTAATCTGGTGAAAGGCCAATATGAACTGACCCTTATCAATACAGCCGGTCAAATCATTTACACTAAAAAGGTCGGGCATCCAGGTGGGACAGCTACCCACCTGATCAGTATTCCCGAACACGTAATGACAGGGGTTTATAGCTCAGAGATCAAGGGAGATAATATGACCATTAATAAAAAACTCGTAATCGAATAGCATACACTCGGGAAATGCATAGAATCTCTTAGCGAGTCGGTGCTGTTGTCAGGACTGTGGAGCTTCTCATATTACTCGGGCAGTCTTTACGCAGCTATGTGAATGGATAGTTTTACTAAGTCGATCCGTATTAGTGCTAGGTCGAAAGACATTTGGAGTATTGTTCTTAACACTGATAAAGCAGAATGCATACTTCTATTGAAATTGATAATAAAGGGCGTGACATTCCGTTTCAGCGGAAAATGGGGACAAAACAATAAGCATGTCAAGGAACTCGCTAAAAAAGTATAAAATGTTTTTGCCATAGTAATCCAGATTTTAACTATTTCTGTTAAAAAAAAGATTGTCATGAAATTCTCTTCAAAAGCAGAAAATATTTTGGGTCAGATCAACGCCAAAACTAAGCTGGGAGATTTAAGGGAGATTGCCAAGGATATCAAAAAGGACCACGAGCTGGCTATGGAACTATGGTCTACCAAGAGATTTTTTGCCAGGCTACTGGCCATCTTGATTATGGACAACAAGCGTGTTTCACAAGATTCTATCGATGAACTTGATAGGGATATGCAGTCGCATTCATCAGATGAGCGAAGTCAACTTATGGACTGGTTTATGGCCAACCAACTTGTTAAAGACAAGAAAACAGTTGCTCTGATTGAATCATGGGAAAATAGTCGTTCTACCCTTCAGAGACGGACATTTTGGTATTACCAGGCGCGTTTAAGGTGGACCGGACAGACACCGCCTGCCAATACACCCGAATTACTAAATAAAATAGAAGCTAACATTGCCAAAGAAGAACCAGAAGTTCAATGGGCAATGAATTTCACTGCGGGCTGGATCGGAGTTTATGAAAAACGGTACCGAAATCAATGTGTCGCCCTTGGAGAGAAAACAGGCCTTTATAAAGGTGAAATGGTATCAAAGGGGTGCACGCCCAATTATTTGCCAGAGTTCATTTCCATTGAGAGCAACAAGCGAAATTTATAATCCATATTTGATCCATTTTTTTCGCTCAGGTTTGCGTTCTAAGTCAGATCCGGTTCTGTATTCAAGATGTCATTAATGTATTATGTTTTCGGTTTTGTCTCTGATTTTTTCAGCTTTTTCATAGCTACTCAATAAGTAATAGTCTGACAAACAATGATTTGTCAACTAGTTTGCCCAATCCCCCGGAATTTATATCCCCAATAAACAATGTATCACACTTGATATACTTGCTCTGACGGGCAATGCCAAATGATCAGCCGTTGTGTTGTCTTTGGCCGGGCTTCCCATTGATAGTTCAAGATGCTGCTTAGGATATTTCACGACCGTCAAAATAGACCATTGCAACGGCAACCTCCGGGGCCATCGAGTGCTTCCTGGAAGAATATAAGACTGCTTGCTTATTTTCGGTTTTAGCTTAAATCGGGCTCAAATTCACTTCCCAAGTATTAATTTCACACCGAATAACCACAAACACCCATCAGATATGACCAAAGCAGACCTTGTATCCCAGGTAATAGAAAAGACCGGCATGCAGAAGGAAGAAGTTGAAAAAATCATCGAATCATTTTTTGTGACCATCAAAGATTCCCTCAGCCAGGGAGAAAACATTTATTTCCGCGGCTTCGGCAGCTTTATCATCAAGCAAAGGGCTGCCAAGACGGCTAGAAACATCTCTAAGAAATCCACTATTGTCATTCCTGCCCATCAGACTCCGGTCTTCAAGCCAGCCAATGATTTCATCAGTCAGGTCAAGGAAGGTATGCAGGTAAAGTAGCACATCACTGTTTTGGTGGCGTAAAGAATTGCGCAGGAATTTGCGTATTCTTTACGCCACCAAAGAACCTGTGGCTGATCCCATCACACTGTCTTTACCATTTTCGTTGGTGAGCATCTGGCGCCTGCCCTGCCCCACCCAGATGGATTACGCTGGGTTGTTTGCGGCTGAACGAGGGTTCGTATCGGATGTAGCCGTACTCGCTGAGCTGCCTGACATATCTGAAATAGGTATCCCGGCTACTGACTTTGGCAAGGCCGATCACCTGATGGGAGAAAACCATCAGCGGCTGCCGGTACTGCCGAGTGGCCCAGCATTGCAACAGAGCGGCATAAATGCCGATATGTCCGCAGCTGATCCGCGGGTCGCGGGCAATAGCTTCAAAGAAACTATGCAAAAGCGTTGAGACGGACGCCTCATCGGGAGACTGAAAGTCCCTGCCGCTTTGACGGCTTTGGAGAATTGGTTGCCTTTTCATCGGGTTCAATTTTAACTGATTGATTTTTACTATTGTTAACCGCGTGCTGCTGCTGGGATAGCTGTTGGGTATTATCCAGCCTCAGGCGCCTGGAATTCTCATCGTAAACGGTGATGGATTTAAACTGCGGGTTGGCTTCAATGAGCCGTTTCTGCTCTGAACCGTTATCAATGAAAGTGACTGCTTGACGGTTACCCCTGCGGAGTGATTCGACAAGCCGCGCTTTGTCCTGCTCACTAGCCAGTTCCTTGATCGGAAGCGCTGACAGCACCTTTTCCAGGTCAAAACCGTAATTCTGGTGAAATTGCTTTAGCTTGTAGTTACCCTGCGCGTCTGCGTTTTTAAAATCCAGCTGCACCCACGCGTTATACAGCTGCCCCTCCTTATTGGTCAGATCCTTGTTGACCGCCCGCCCGTTCATCAGATTGAAAGCCTCTTTCAGGGTGATGTTGTTGGCTTTCTCGATGTAAAATGACTGGTTCATCTTTGGGCTGTTTTCATCCTTGGCAAGCGAGACCTGGTAACTATTAAAAAAGTACATATCACTGGTGGGCGACTTTTTAAAATGAAGCGCTGTGACAGTTTCCTGCTTGTCGAACGACTGCTGGTGCTGGAGCGAGAACTCGGGAAGCTGCTTTTTGATGTTCTCTGCAAGCTGGGCCTGCAGCGTCTCCCCGAAACCGGTGTACTTGACCTGGTCTGAGAGATAGTCTAGATTTTTCTGGTTCATCGTTTTTTTGATTTTAGTTCTTAAAATCCTACTTACTGGAGCGGCACTGGCCGCCTGATCCTTTTGGCTGAAATCCTGAGCGAAAGCTCCCGGCTACCACCTGCTTCCCGGGCCTGGATGGCCAGGTATTTCTGGCGCGAAATGGTAAACTGGCGGAAAGCAAATACCATCTGGTGCTGTGACCGCCCACCGACAACAGCGGTGTCACTAAGCACGTACACCGGCCTGATCTGCTGCTGCTGGATTGCCGACCGCCTGGCTTTTTTACTGTCGCGGATAAAAAAACGCAGGTTTTCGATATGATAGCTGATATCCGTATCATTGGCAAGTTGCACCCTGAAAAGCATCAGCTTCTGCCCGATAAAAGGACCACTTACTTCCAGCCTGATGCCGGAGCGCTCTGTGGCCGTCCTGCTCGCATCATCGTATTCGGTCGCCGCCCGGGCAAGCCGGCTGGCTATGCCCTGGTTGACTCCACCCTCCGCCGGCTGGGCCCGCGCAACATCCTCGCCGGCAAATTCGATGCTTAGCTGCGCGGGCTCTGGCTGATAATCTACCGAAAAGCCATATAGCTTGCCGTCCGCAGTAATCACTGTCAGGCTCGTCTGAGCAAAATCTGCTCTGGCTGCCTTGACCTGAAGGATATTACCGGTACCCTTTGCCTTTTGGGCCAGGATATCGCCACTTCCCCTATCGACCGAAATGATCGGGTATGGAAAAACCAGGTGCGTGGTTTTTCTCACAGTCAGTTCCAGCGGATAGGGCTCGATCGCAAACATCTGCATCTTTATGCCCTGAGAAGCACCTGGTATGTTGACCCCGCAGCAAAGCAGTGCCACCAGGATCAAAACTTGATTTTTCATAAACCTGGACGGATATCTGGGCCGCAATGGCCGGTTTGAAAGAATTGAAATTTTTCAAAAAGACGCCTGCTTACCCAAAAGCAGTACGCGGTAGCCTTCGTGGACGGTGATCTGAATCAAACGAGCTTTCCGGCTGAGAAGACTTTTCGCAGTCTGTATACCCGCGCCCACCGCCTGCCCTGCCAGTGAAGGATCCAGCACACCGATGTCAACGCCCTGAATGTCCTGTGAAAGAGACTGTTTGGCTACCTGACGGGCAACATCGTCCGGAATGTGAATACCCGCGATCCCGTCCAGATCATAAACGCTCAGCCTTACAGGCAGCACGGCATTCTCAAAATGAATGCTTTCGATCTCTGCCATCAGACGCTGATTATTGATCGATACCTTTCCGTACACAAGGCTCCCGACAGGCACTTTGCTGCCGCCGATAAAGACATCCTGCGTTAGCCTGAGCCGTAAAACCTGGCCACTGACAAGGGTCTGATCCTTATCTACCTCGGCTGATATCGCGTTGCCCAGCGGCACAGCTACCGGCTCTTCGAGCGAAAAAAAGCCACCTTCTTCTGCGTCTGGCACTGCCGCGGAATCGCCCTGAGTCCGTGCGGTCAGCATACGTGCCTGCACGGAGTCCCCAATTGTGCTGACGGTCAGAACTTTTCTTTCCGGCTTTGTGGCGGCGGCAGATTCCGAAGCCGCCTGCCTGGCCGGATCCTGAATCGCAAGGATCTTATCGAGCACGCCGTTGAGCTGCTCCATCTCCGGATCCGGATCCGTGGGCGCTGTGTGCTGGGGATAACTTCTGGGCGGCTGCTCTCCTTCCCCGATTACCTTAGTCGCCGCTTCCTCTTCTCCCGCAGGCAATTCCGCGGGAACCTGCTTGAAATCGGGAGCCGAGGCCTGAGAAAGCACCTGGTCAAGCTCCCGCAGCTTCTCATATACTTTCCGCTCGTTTTCCGAAGCATCCCGCTGCGGCTGGCTTTGGGGAGCTGCAAAAGCACCTTTCCTGCCGAAAGGCCCCTGCAATCCCGCCAGCTGACCCGCTTGAAATGAGTCCACGCCGGCCTGCACCTGATCCAGGTAGGGATCTTTTCTGATCTGGCTCTGCAGTTTGGCAGAATCAGCCTCTGCCTGCTTGTAAAAGCTGAGCTTATTAAGCTGCTTGTCACTGCCCAGCATCGCATCCGGGACACTTGTTAAAAGCCCCTGAACCTGCTCGGTAGGTTGATACCCTGACGCGGGTTTGACAATCCATAACCAGTAAAGTGCCGTGACGAAGGGCAATACCAAAGCCGGTAGCGCCAGATAAAACTTTCGTTTGAGCGCCTGCTGACGCGGGTTAATCTGAGCCTGCATGTTATTTTTGTTTTTGATGTTCTCCCGCCTGGTGGCTTCCCACAGGCAGCTTCTTTTTTAAACTATCGCCGCTGGCACCGGATGCATGTTGCCCGGGTGCTTTGCGCCAGCTAACGACTGGCAGCCATTCGGGCTGAAACATACGGTGCGCGGCCAGTGGCAGGATGATCAGGCTTAGAAAGAATATCGCCGCTGCCGCGAAGCTAACTACCGTCAGTATACGCAGCCATTTACCTAGCAGCTTTTCCGCCCACTGCCTCATCAGATCTGCCCACCGGCGCTGAACCTTTAAAATCGCTGATGCAATCCGCCTGGCTGTTTCATCCAGTGCTACTTCGCTGTCTTTGCTTTGCCGGGCTCTGCCCCTACCCTCTTTGTGCGCGTTGAATCTGTAAAACATAGCTGGTTTATTTTAGTGAAGACTGGTTGAAAAAATCTGTTGTCCTGCTGCGAACATCCACATCCTTGTTTTCCAGAATCCGCCAGCGTTCGATCAGAAAGCCATGCGGATTATTGTCGCTGCGCGTGACTGACCGGAGATAACCTTCGGTAATCAGCCGCCTGGTCACGATGCTGGTGCTGCGGATAATCTGCTGGGAGGCCACGCAGCGGAAGTAGTACGGATAAGATTTCTCTATCACCTGAACGCTGTCGATTGTGACCTGCTGACTGATGTTGCCCGAAATAATGCTGGCATAAAACCCGGACTCCCGCAGGTTGTCATATTGTTTCTTGGCTGAGCCGTCAGCCAGGTACAGGGCCCTGACAACATTGGCCTCAATGACTTTTTCATCGGGATCCAGGCTGAAAAAGTACCGGTGAAAGCTCTCCACATGATCGCGGGCCTCGACAGGAATGTTTTCTGATCTTGCCGACAGGTCCGCTTGCAGCACCCTGCCGTTAGAGAGTATGTATACCCTTGCCGCTGAGCGCTCGGAGAGCTCATAGCTTTTCAGCAGCGCAAAGCAGCAGAAAGCAAAGCTGGCCGCGACAATCAGAAAGGTGAATGCACGTATATGCCGGAAAGCGCTGTCGATATTTTTCGTTTTTTGAAACATGTCCCAGTTCTTGTTTAGCTTTTTGTGGATGGTCCCGGGTATCTGCCAAAGCCTCCGCCGGAAGGAAAGGCCCTGCCACCAACGCCCGAAACCGAGGAGGCAAATAAAGCAGTCACTTTCTGCATCAGCGCGTTACCACCGCCTGCATGGATGATCTGACTGGCCACGGAAGGCACAGAGAAGTAGCCGACGATTCCGATGATCAGAAAGATCAGGTAAGCCATATCATGCGCGTTGAAGAATGTATCGCCAGCGCCCTGGATCTGACGGATGTCCATCGCGATCATCTTTTCCTGGATGCGCCCGATGATCGCTCCAAAGATATTGGCCACCGGAAGCCACAGGTAAACATTGATGTAGCGGGCAATCCAACTGGTAAGGGTAAACTGAAACCCGTCAAAAACGGCAATACCCAACGCAATCGGCCCGATAATGGCCAGCACAACCAGTTGAAACGTGCGGATCGTGTTGATGCATAGGGCCGCCGACTCGAAAATAACGCGCAGTATTTCTGAAAGCGCGGCCTTAATCGAATTGCGGAAATTATAGGACTGCTTGGCCATATAGAATTTGATGTCATTGGAGATTCCATCCCCAAAGCCTTCCGTGTACCCTTCCCCGTAGGTATATTTGAGCCACTTTTCGCGGTTCCCCTTGCTGTCATCGCCCACGTACATCTCCCAGAATGCTGAGCTTTTGATGGCATCCTCCTTCTTTTTCAATAGCGTCGCTATCGCCTTATCCGAGTCCTTAACCATGCCCGCTGTCCCGCGGACAGCCGGAGAAAGCACTCCGTTGATCAGCGCGATCACTGCCGGGAAAATTAAAATGACAAACCCGATCACAAACGGGCGGAAGAGCGGATAAAAATCAACCGGCTCTGCATTCGATAGATGCCGCCACACCCGGTGACCGATGTAGAATATGGCCGCAAAGCCCGCAATACCCCTTCCCACATTGATCAGTTTGGCGCACAAGGGAATCATCTCCTGATATAGCTCGTCAAGCACATCATTCAGTCCTCTGATCTGGGATTCAAAGCCCTGACCATAGCTGGCTGCCGGCACGATGGTCAGAAAAGCGCCCAAGGCGCAGATCGTAATTGCCTTTGATTTCATTTTCAGTATTGGTTTGATTATTGATCCACACCCAGAATCCTGCCAACCGACCGGGTCGAGGCCCGCTCCTCTCTGCGTTGGGCAGCCAGCAGGCTGCCGCCCGCATTGAAATGCCTGAGAAACACCAGCTTGTCAGACATATCCTCATAGATCGCATCGATCGCCCGGAGCCTTTCATCATCGGAGGCCCTGAGCCTCTTGGCTGTCAGCACCTGGGTAAGTGCGTCCAGGTTTCTGATGCTGCCCTCGATCAGCTCATCGTAAACGCTGTCCAGGTAGTGCTGCTCGTCTGCACTCATCTGCCCTGTCGCAATCAGTGCGCTGCGCGCCTGACGCGATTCTGTCAGAATCGCCAGCTGACACGCTGCGATATCTGCAATACGCTTGTAGTTTCTTACAGCCGGACTGACTTGCAAAAGCCCGTCGAGAAACGCCTGGTGCAGCTGAAAATTTCCCTTGGAGATGTCGCGGATCGTGTTGTAACCCTTCTGTAAAATCTCATAACCTTTTTTGAGCTCAGTAAGGATCTTTCTGAGCTCATCAAGCTTTTCGATGTTCAGAATCAGTTGGGTCACCTCAGGGGTCTGCGCGTGTGCCTTACCTGCCCACGCCGAAAAAATCAGAAGGAGTATCAGTATTCTTTTCATCTGGTCAGCTATTTAAGTCCGTGAATAAGTCTGCGGTTTTCAAGGTCTTTGAGTTCTGCCGCGGCAGATTTACAGACCAGACCAAATTCCTTTCGAAGGTTCTGGGCAAAAAGATAGTTTTCTTCGAATGCCTGGCAGAGCTCATCTATGCGCACAATTCTCTCATCGTCGGTCATGGAGACCTGGCCGTCGCGGATCACCATAAAAAATCCGCCTATAAGTACCTGGGAGTCGTCATATAGCGCTTTAAGACCGGTAATCATTTGTTTTTTCAGCACCGCGTCAAGCAACTGGCAACCCTGGATTTCGGCAGGAAGCTTCTCACAGATTTCATTAATGCTTCCATGTAGATCGGTGATGTGTTGCAGCCGGGAAAGAGCAGTGAGCTCTGATTTGACAATTCGCAGGGAATCAAACCGGTTCTTGTGTAGTTTGAACTCACCGTTCTTAATATCGGAGATCGTAGTCAGACCTTTCCGCGCAATCTCATACCCCTTCTCGGTCAGCGCCAGATAAACTTTCAGCTGCGCGATCTGCTCGATCAGATACCGCTTCTGGGTTGCGTTCTGCCGGAACCATTCTCTGAACAGCTGCGCCTTTACCGGAAGCGCGAGCATTGTCGTCAGCGCGATCAGATAGATTTTCATATCGTTTTCTGTTAAGGTAGCCCATACAGCGCTTTGACCCATTTGGCGTCCTGCTCGCTGTGAGCCCGGGAAAGGCTCAAAAGCCTGTTTTCATGATTGAAGCTTTCGAGCTCATCAAAAACCTTGTCGACCTGTCTGGCGGCCTGATCGATGATTTCAAGCCTTGCCACATCTGTCATCTGCAGCGTAAAGGATTTTACCACCAGCGTCAGTAGATCTACATTCCTGGCCGATTCGGCCAGAATCCCTGTGTAAACCTGCTGCATGTATAGCAGCTCATCTGCCGTAAAATGTTTATCGTTTGAGAAGAGCGACCATGCTTTCTGGTACTGCTCTACGATCAGCACCTGTTTATCTGCGATCTGTTTGATGCGGAAATAATAAGCGATGACCGCCTTCACCTTTCTGAGCTCATCATAGTACTCTTTATACAGATCCCGCTGCTTTTTGACCCAATCCGTGATCTCGTCCAGATGCAGCTTGGCCATCGTGTTCTCCAAAACCTTCTGCGCATTCTGAAGCCGGATCACCGCGGTCTGACGCCGCTGGATCAATAGATCCACTGCCCGTACCACCCTTTTGATAGCTGCCTTGATGACAGCGGCCCATGGGTTTGCAGCGTGGCTGGCTGGCGCTGGCGCCAGCATAGCCGCAAGCAGCACCAGGATAAAGACTGATTTTTTCATCGCTTCGCTTCTCTGATTTCACTGGCCAGTACCTGTATTCCTTCCCTGATCCCTCCATAGCGGCGGGCATAACTGGCAACCTTCATTTTCTCGGTCTGTTCTGTGGTGTAGGCCAGGTATTCCTGTGGGCTCACCTCGGTCCGGTATACCCTGGACAAGCTGCCCCCCAGACTGATAAAGACTTCCTTATATTTTCTGAGCGGGTCATTAGCCCTGTTCACCGAGAGCACCATTGCCTTTTCCTTTTCGGTAAGCCCCAGAAGCTGCTGTATCTGATCAAACTTGTTCTGGTATTTGCTCTGGTCTAAAAGAATTTTACAATCACTGTTGTTGATGATCGCCTGCTTAACCACCGGAGAAGAAATAATATCCTCGACCTCCTGGGTGACTACGATCGCCTCCCCAAAAAATTTACGGACCGTTTTGAACAAGTAGCGTATATACTCGGCCATTCCCTCTTTGGCGATCGCCTTCCAGGCCTCCTCGATGAGTACAACCTTTCTGATCCCTTCCAGCTTTCTCATCTTGGCAATAAATACCTCCATGATGATGATGGTGATCACAGGAAAAAGGATCGGGTGGTCTTTTACCTGATCCAGCTCGAAGACAATGAAGCGCTGGTATTGTAGATCCAGGTTTTCTGACGCATTAAGAAGATAATCGAATTCGCCTCCATTGTAGTAAGGCCGTAGCACGTACAGAAAATTAGATACATCAAAGTCGCGGTCTTTGACCTGATCGCCTTCCAGGACCTGGATAAAGTCCTCCCGCAGAAAATCGTAGAACGAATCAAAGCATGGGCGGATGGCGGGCCTTTCATCCAGCAACTGATAATAAAGCGTCAGCGCATTGGAAAGGGCCACATATTCGCTCCTTTTAAAATCCTCGCTATCCTTTTTCCACAGCGCCAAAAGAAGCGTTTTGATACTCTCCTTCTTTTCTGTATCCGGCGCTCCGCCGCCTTCGATGTAAAATGGGTTGAAACGGATCGGGTTTTTCTCCTCATAGGTAAAATAATAGCCGCCTGCCAGATCACACAATCCCTTGTAGGAATGCCCCACATCGACCAGCACAACATGAGCGCCCTGCTCATAATAGGACCGGATCATGTGGTTGGTAAAAAAGCTTTTGCCGCTGCCTGACGGGCCCAGGATGAACTTGTTACGGTTGGTGCAGATACCCTGCCGGACAGGCTCATCGCTGATGTCAACGTGCACAGGTTTGCCGGTAAGCCGGTCCCCCAGCCTGATGCCGACCGGACTGATCGAAGACCGGTAGCCGGTCTCCATATTCAGAAAACAGCACGCCTGTTCAGTGAAGGTCTCAAAGGTCTCGTTCATGGGAAAATCCGCCCCGTTGCCGGGAATACCTGCCCAGAAGATCTGAGGCGCCCCTGTGGTTTCTATTTTCACTGCAACGTCCATCTGCGCAAGGCCTGAGGCGACCATGCTCTTGATCGATTGCAGCTCGGATTTGCTCTGGGTCCACACTAGCACATTGAAGTGTGCCCTGACCGGCAGGCGCTGCTCCTTGACGGCTTCGTTGAGAAATTCATTGACCGCATCCAGCGCCAGCGCATTCTCGCGGGCATAAACCGAAAGTGACTGCAAGCGGAGCCGCTTGCTTTCCAGCCGCCGGATCACCGAAGGCCCGTCTTCGATAAAAATATACTGATTGATAATGTGGTTGCATGGCAAAAGCTGGCCAACAGGTGAGGCAAAGCCTATGCTCAGCCTGGCATTATCCGAAGAGTATTTCTCATAGCGGCTGGCCGGCGCGCACGCCGACGGCAGACCCGCCGAATCGGCAATCGTATAAAGCTCCGCGTACTGCTCACCGATTTTAATGCCGTCCTTGAAGTCAATGTCCCGGATCAGCCGGTCCCTTTCGCTGGAAAGGTTGTAGTATCTTTCCAGAAGGCCTGCGCGGGAAGGTCCGCTTAATAACTGATGGTCTTCGAGCTGACTGATCCTGACAAGGCCAGTGTCTTGAAGCACGCGGGCGAACTGGCTGGCAGCGTCTTTGAAATCCTGCAGCGATGTAGCGTCCAGCGTATCCTCAGGCACCAGCGAAGGCCTGAGCAGATTGGAAAACAGCGAGCTGGACAGCCTGCGCCCTTTTGGCTTTCTGGTTAGCATCACATAACACTGGTGATCCAGGTATGGCCTTTCGTGAAAGAACTTTTCACTGCTATGGCTTAAAAAACTGATCTGGTCACTACTTATATCCGCCTGGTAAGAATCCATATTGAAATGGTCCTGCTTATGAAAGACTGTTCCCGCAGGCAGCATTTTCAGCGCTTTTACCCAGCTTTGATGCAGGTGCTCATACTCTTTTTCTGAGAGCGTAAAAATCTCGGGCAGCTCGACCTGAAAACAGACCGTCACATCACCCTGCCTGGAAAGGATCATTCCCTGGTCCACCTCCATGACCGGCCACAACTCGTCAAGTAACTTCTCCATATCTGTCAGATGTTATTTTTATTGCCTTCGCTACCTTATTTCCTTTTGCCGCTTTTGCTCTAAACAGTCCCCGGCTTTGGGATTTGACCACCTTTGGAATACTGCGTCTGGCAAGCGCCTTGGTCAGTCCGTGCTCGCCGTAGCTGCTGCTCAGATGGTAGATCCACATGATCATCGCAGCTCCCAGGCACACGGTTATGGCAAGGCTTATGAAAGTGTTCACCCCGGCCACATACAGCGCTGCGTAAAGCAGCAGCAGAACGAACATGCCTGCCCCCATGTACCAGATATACTGGGCCACCAGTCCCTTGAAGACAATGCTTCTGTTCACACCCTTATTGATGCTGTAGATTTTCATCTGCATCGTTAATGTCGTTTAAATCCATGGAATTTCTAATCTTCACCGGTGGTAACCGGCATCTATATACGCCATGCATCAAACATGGTCAGCCACTTGTTTGCGCTTCCAATATCGGGCAGGGAGCCTGTGGCTCCCGGCCGATACTGCCATACCATAGCCGGCATTCTGACCCCTGGTTTCTGTCCGCCGCGCGGCTTAAAAAAAATTTCTTTGCAAGCGCGCAGCCAGGTCATTGGATCGATATCCCTGTAGTCTTTTGCGTTGACTAATGGTATGAATCACTTGGCAAGCTTGCCCTCTACAATCCGAAGAAGGACTGCAGAACCGTTGCGACAACGACCAGAAAAATACAGCTCCCAAACCAGGCGGCTGCGACCTTGCCCGTATCCTGGTCACCCGCGTTCCACTTCTGGATCGAGTAGGCAAAGGGAGTCACACCCTAAGCCTCTCACAGAACCGTGCGTGAACGTCTCCGCTCACACGGCTCTTCTTATTCAAGTCAAGCTGCCAGTCTCTTCCGATTTCTCGGACTAGCAGTGGGCCGTACTCCCCATTTCCAGTGAGCAAATAGATCAGGGTTCGCAAGTGCGATATCCCCAAGTCTGTAAACTGCCCTGGTTTTGTGTTTTCTGAACCCTTTGAATTTATTCCGTACCCAACGGGACAATTTAAGATTGATTCGCTGCAAGACTTCTTTCAAAATCCTTGAATTAAATCTGCCGTAATAATTGATCCACCCCTGAATGACAGGATTGATCTGTTTGGCGATTTCTTCCAGCGTGAGCTGCACCCAATAATGATGGTTCCATTCCCGGATTGTCTCCCAAATCTTTGTCCTTGCCGTCCTACTGACGGCTGGTGAAAAGTTGAGAAAGACTTCGCCACAGGCGTCAATTGCGCGTCGCGGCCGGAATGTGTAACCCAGAAAATCAAACTGGATAACATCATATTCAATTTCACGATGGTTTTTCTTGCAATAAACAATCTTCGTTTTTGTCTCATTAAGCTCCAACTTGCAGTCTGCTAACCGTTGTTTAATGGCCTTTTTAATAAACTCGGCCTGTTTCAGGCTAACACAGTGACAGATGGTATCATCAGCATATCTTTCAAAGCGGATGTTGGAATGGTTTCTTTTCATCCACTCGTCGAATACGTAGTGCAGAAACAGGTTAGCCAGTATCGGTCCGATAACCGAACCTTGTGGCACGCCTTTGCCCCTTTGCACCTGCGATCCATCTTTTAACTGGTAAGGAACGGTTAACCAACGTTTGATATACAACATCGCCCATTTACAGGTTACATGCCTGCCAAGAGCTTTGAGCAGCAGATCGTGGTCGATGTTATCGAAGAACCCCTTGATGTCAAGGTCAACAACCCAATGAAAAGTGAACGAGCGCTCTCTTGCTGTGTCCAGTGCATCATGTGCTGATTTGTTCTTGCGGTAAGCATAAGAATCTGCATGAAAGTGCGGTTCAATAAATGGCTCAATACTCATAACCACCACCATTTGCGCCACACGATCTTCAACCGTTGGGATTCCAAGGGGGCGTTTTCCACCGCCTGATTTAGGTATTTCTACCAACTTAACAGGAGATGGCAGGTAACAACCAGAGCTCATGCGGTTCCAGATTTTGTACAGATTGCCTCTGAGGTCCTTTTCAAACTCGGCAATACTTACATCATCTATCCCACTGCTGCCCTTGTTGGCCTTGACCCTCTTGAATGCTTCCATCACAAGTTGTTTGGAAATTTCAAATGACTTTGCGTTTTTCATTAAATCCTCCTAACGCTAATTAGTTGTTCAATTCCATTCGCTGAATAAGCTAACCCCTTCGCTCCACTCCCATTACAGAAGTTTCATCACTACTACGGGTTAGTCTGCCCCTGTGCCAGGCATCGGTACTCTCATTCTCACAGGTTCTCTGCTTGAATTTCTCCCTTAGCATCCCGGCGACAGGTTCCCGTGTTCCTTGTAAAAGCCTCTGTGCAACTCGTGCCATCTCTATACCGGATGCCGCCAGAGCAGTAAGCAGGTTTCCCTCTGGCTTATCCCGAACCAAGTATTGGAGTCCGGTTCCGACATCATCTTCTGTATTTCGGTACCTCATCAATGGTTCACTCACGTTCACCTTTTGCACAGTCACCTGCCGGACTTAAGTCCGACTTTTCACGTATCGCTCACGACCAAGGCTCTTAACCAAAGCCGCATACGCTGGTTTGAAACCTGCTCCTGTAAGCCGGTTCCGAGGGGCCCACCCTCATCTCTTACAAAGCACCTGTGTCGCTGTTATTCAGGCGACAACACAGTTCACGGCACACAAAACCTTTACCGCCCCGACAAGGCCCAGCACCGCTCCGATCGCATACATCAGGTTTGTCCCAGGCTCAAAGTAAGAGCGGACCTGTGAATTGGCTTCTTCGACTCCGGCCGCGCCATCCTGCGCGAGGGCAACCAGTGGCCCGAGTGATGCAGCGATAGCTACCGCAACACGCTTCATTCCTTGAATAAATCTTCCCCTCATTTTCATCCTACACATTATTTAAAGTTGAACATATCTTTTACAGGATTGCCTGCCGGTTTGCTGCCTTTCACAACAGCAAACCCTGCCGGCAATCGCCCCACTACACCTGATCCCAAATCACCGCCTTATCTCTCTCACTCAGATGCACGGAGCCATACTTTGCACACTGATTATCTATGAACTCATTGATTGATATCCGAAACGCCTTCTCATGTACTAAGGGATAGTCCTGAAGCACCATCTGCAATAGCAGGGATAGCTCGGTAGCGTCGTAGCTTTGCTGATTCGCCTCTTCGATCAGAGCTGTCAGTTGATTCCCCAGCCCGACGATCTGCTCAAATGCAACGCGCTCCTGCGAAACAGGGGCTTGCGGTGCTTGCACCTTGTCAGCCGATGTTTCAAAGCCAGCCCCTTGCCTGGTGAGCCCTTCCACCATACCGGCAGGTTCTCCTCGCGGCAGCCTCCACCAGTTGGTGCCGCCTGAGATCACGGCAGCTTTAATTTGCCCGCCGTAAAATTTAAAAGCAAACAAAATGTAGTAGACTGCCAGCAACGCTGCAACAGCGATGAAGTAATCAGTCCATGGCGTTGGTGAAAACATAGCCCCTTCGTTTACATGTTTACAAATCTCAGATCATTGTTTTGTCTGCTTGTCGCAATTTTGCCTTGCAACATCCTGCCATGAAAGAAACTTTCGTTGGCTGCGATACAAAGTAGCACTGACCCCAAGGGTGCAAAAAAGTACAACTTTAGCTGCACCCTTTTGCACCCCTTGATTGTGAATCCATTAGCCCGAAAAATTTTTCTAAATCGACATTTTAAGCCGGGATGACATGGCCTCTTCTCTCATAAACGGCTGTCATTAGTGATATCCCATTGTAGCGCAGTCCTCTGACTAGTATAATTAGAAGCGGCCTTGGCTGGCGCCGCCACCGAGTTCCATGAGAAACCTGTCACACAGGATTGGTCTCTGGTCTTCGCCAGGTTGCCGATTAAATACATCAATCAGGTAAAAGGAGGAACGAAACTCTTCAGCGCCTGATGGCCGCAGAGAAATAACCAGCGAATGGAAAGGGAACTTTATCTAGGTCGAAATGTAATTTTTTCGACCGGATGAGGTTCTGTCAAATCACACCAGATTACAAGAGAAGACGGCCTTAGCCTGCATTTTTACAGTCATGAACGGTTACAGAAGTATCAGGGCAGCAACACGGTTTCTGCTCAAGCACTTCTGCCGGCAAAGTCTCAAACTAGATTCCTAAGTCTTTACTTACCCTTCCCATCGCGGGAATAGATTTAAATTGTTACGGCCCTGGCTCACCTTTTTCTGCCGGTAATCCTGCAACCATTTTGCCTGCCAGTCTTTCTGTAAGAAGATATCCGATAAACTGTGCAAACGGCTCTATGTCCTGGTGCACGCTTGCACTCTCCAATGCGGCCATGTATTCTTCCCGTTTTTCGAACGGAATCACCGTCCATGGGTAACCACCAGAAGCCAGCATGGCATTCATCAAAAATCTACCCATCCTTCCATTCCCATCCATATAAGGATGAATGAATACAAAGATGAAATGCCCCAGCATTGCCCTGACCGAGGCATGGGTCTCCTCTTGCAACAGCTCGAAAAGTACCGGCATGGCGTCCCGCATCGCATCTACACTCAACGGTACATGCTTGGAACTTCCGATATACACCTGGTGGTTACGGTACCCAGCCAAGTCCGATGCTTTCAAAAGGCCAGCGACCACACTGGGATCAAACAGCTCCCTGTACCATTTAACATGCGCTATATCCACTAAATCGCCGGCGTTGCCCCCAGCCAGTATCTGCTCGATCGTCTGCTTTACAGCCTGGAAGGCCTGGTAATACCCCCGGGCCGCCATGGCGTCCCTCTGTCTTTGATCCTCCTCATTTTCCAACACGTTCCATTTACCCGAGCTTACCTTTTCAATCAACTCAGGGGTAACACGGTAGCGCTCGATAGACAGCGAGTTGTAAGCATCTGTTACATAGATGTCGTCGATATCTTTTAAAAACGATCCGATATTTTCGGGAAGGCCCGGTTCCTGCGGCAGGCTTGCGATCACTACCGGGCGCATATGCATCCA
This sequence comes from Dyadobacter sp. MSC1_007, assembly GCF_023667495.1. Classification (GTDB taxonomy): domain Bacteria; phylum Bacteroidota; class Bacteroidia; order Cytophagales; family Spirosomataceae; genus Dyadobacter. The sequence continues at coordinate 287,343 of NZ_JAMOZL010000009.1, read as the reverse complement.
CATCAAACGAATGCGGTTTGCATAAGGTGAGCGCTCTTTCGGAGATAGGTTTATGTCCAGCCGATGGTCAAACGGGTCTGTCTCACGGATATCGTAACCGGCCTGTCTGAAGGTCTCCATGATCTGGTCGGCTATCCGCTCACGTTGAATATTTCTGAACGCCCCGGCCAACCGTCCGGACAGAACTGTATGTCCGTTATCAAGCAGTATAGGCAATAATTCAGAGGCGTCCCGTATCATGGAAAGTGCCGTCCTGGCATCGATAGCATTGTTCCTGTACACAGTTGCAGCACTGTATATCAGCGCTGACTGCATATCATACATACAGATTCCCCTGCTTACCGCTGTTTGCCCGGCCGCAGGGATATCAGTTCTCAGGTTAAACAAGGACGTGTTGTGAGGTAGCGGCGTAGGTCTGTTGTTGCCTTCCGGCGATCTTACAAGCAATTGTTTTGGAACGGACCAGTTTCCCGCTTGGAGCAGCAATGACTGCTCAGCAGACAGACACCAGTTTTCACCGTACTTGTGGTCCAGATATTGAGCAATAAAATCCCAGTATGAAGTGTACCATGAAGTAGTTTCCCCGTCCTTTTCGGCCGGGTCCTTGGCAATATACCACCCCTTGGTGACTTCACGGATAAAGCGGTTTTTATCAATAACTGCCTGTACCTAGCCGTCGGGATATCATCTGTAAATATGCCGACTATGCCTTTTTCCTGAAGACCTTTCAGAATATTGAGTGCTTGGGCAAATCTTTCCTGTGGGGTTGCCATACTTGCAAATGTTATAAAAAGGTGCCGCGATCATCCGCGGTCCTGCTAGCAAACGCAGCCGTGGCAATCTTAGCAAACGCTAATGTAGCAAAATTAGCAAATACAATGGTATCAATACTAGTAAATAGGGAAGTGTAAATCTTAGCAAATACGATACAAATCACTTTTGGGGCTCATTCTGGTCATTGCTGACCGAAACGATGTGACTACAAATTCCGAATTTTAGCGGTCAATGGCTTCGAATTCTCCGGTCTCACAGCTTGCTGCGTTTTTTCAGGGGGTGTATGCCTCTCAGGAAAGCTAGGAAGCTCGCGAAACTTTTGTGACGTTCCGCGAGTAGTACTGCGTCACTCACCGTTCCCCTGGTCATAGTATCCTTCATTTCCTCGAAACTGCTATATTTCCTAACCTTTTGCATGGTAAAACGCTTCTTGTCTGGTCATAGAACACCGAAATATACAGATATGGTACCTAACCATAATGGAATTTTCGTTGTTCCTGCGCGCGGATTCCGCCAGCCTGTTTCTGGGCTTCCGTTTCAAGTCTTGAAGCTCTCCTACTTGTGATGATAATCCCACATTCCTCTACGATCGATAACGACACCATCAGATCGCCAGTTTTTGTCTCGAATTCTGCTTTCAGAGCTGACAACTCGTATTCATTATCTTTCCTTTTGTCTATCGACAGATTCTTCTAGTTTAGCTATCAACTTTCGTTGAACAGCTAACGTCTCTTGTTGCGAAGAAATCAACTTATTCGCTTGCTCAAGCTTCTCAATTAAAGGCTCTATTTGGCCCTTTAAATTCAAAAACTGCTGTTCTCTAAACTTTGTCAAGCTCGGATCATCATAAAAATGAGCAAAGAAGTCATAATCAAGGGCTATTGAAATATCCTTCAACAAGTCAGTATCAATTGTCGCTCGCCTATAGATACTTGCAATGCCTTGTTTTGTTCTGTTTATCTTCTCCCCAAGTCCCTTCTGAGAGATGCCTTTGCCTTCCGCTACCCGTTTTATTATTTGCCCGATGTTTTCCGCCATAGGCAAATATTCTACTCAACACACTCTAAACTTTGATCGGAAGGTATTTAAATATTTTACTTTTGTATCCTTATATTTGACTTTAATTATTTAGTATACTATATTTGATCTACACTTGGAAATTAAAGCCTGCAGAATACCTTCGAGAATAAGCTAAATACGATTCCTGAGTGAAAAATATTAGTTTTTAAAATTTATGGACTACCAAATTTGCTTCTAGCCGCCCGAGCCAATTTGTCGAATCCATAAGTGACGAGTGAAGCCTTGCCCCTTATTGTTTGCCCGCCATTAAAGCGGATACTTGTCAATTAAGTCGATTCAATCCATGAACTGTCATCCAAACTTCATCTTTCAGTTGATTATTCGAAAACCTGAGTAACACTGGTTCAAGAGTTTCCTGCTCACCATCAATATTGTCGAGTGCAATAAGCCAAATAGTAAAATCTTTTTCACTCCTTAATCCATAGTTACAATGAATCCACTTTATTGTTCCCTGGGTAAGCTATGTCGTTATGCTATCTACCTCATCTTTGCTTATCTCTTAATGAGCGCCTGGCGGCCCGCACGAGGGCAGACCACGGGCTACACCTTCCAAGGCAGAATATTATCTGCTGATAACCAGGAAGCGCTTACCGGCGCCAGCATTCTGTTAAAGGGCAGCACGACTGGTACGGTTACCGATAAAAACGGGTACTTCAAATTATCCGTTCCGGATAATCACACGGCCGGACTCGTCGTATCGTTTATTGGATACCGTTCGCTTGACACGCTTCTGCAGCTCCCACTGAAAAGTGAGCTGATTCTGTCTCTTCCGCAGGAGATGTCCGTCTTGCAGGAGCTCTCTGTCACCGGATACCAGCAAATTCCACGCGAGAGGTCTACGGGCTCATTTGTCAATGTGGGTCAGCCTCTTCTCAACCGGAAAGTATCCACTAATCTGCTGGACCGGCTCGACGGCATAGCCAGTGGCGTGCTTTTCAAAGCAGAACAGCAGAAAGCTACCTCTGCAAATCCTCTGGGACGGAACCTGGGAATCCGGATCAGGGGCGAAAGCACGCTTGGCGATATCACCCAGGTCAGCCGAGATCCACTGATAGTAGTCGACAATTTCCCATTCGAGGGGAATCTTGATAACATCAATCCAAATGATGTTGAATCTGTCAGTATACTGCGTGATGCTGCCGCAGCTTCCATTTGGGGGGCCAGGGCCGGTAACGGTGTGATTGTGATCACTACCAAAAAGGGGGCCAAAAACACCCCGATGGCCGTGGAGGTAAACAGTAACATTACCATCACCGGAAAACCAGACCTTTATGCTGACCGAAACTACCTTCCGTCTGCCGACTACATTCAGATAGAAAAGACCCTGTTTGATGCCGGATACTTCAATGCCGATCTGGCAGATAATATTTCCCGACCGCCCATCTCGCCGGTGGTCGAGCTGCTAGAACAGCAAAGAAATGGTGAAATCTCCTCCGGTCTGATTGACGAGACTTTTTCCCAGTGGTCGCAAAGGGATTTACGAACAGAATACAGCCGACACGTTTACCGGCAGGCAGTGAATCAGCAGTATTCCGCCAGCATCAAAGGAGGAAACCAGCAGGCTGCATACGCATTATCTGCCGGCTACGATCACAATACCTTCGATCAAATTGGCAACGACTACCGCCGGCTGACTCTGAATTCAAATACTACCTACTCCCTGACCAAAGGCTTGGATCTGACCACAGCCATCAACTACAGCAGCAACGTAACGATGACGAACAACTATCAGAATAGCTTCGGATACCTGCCCGTCGGAGGTAAGTACGGCCCGCTTTACCCTTATGCTGTGCTCTCAAATCAGGATGGCAGTCCGGCCGCTGTCGCCCGGGATTACCGCAGCACTTATGTTGATTCGGCTAAAAGCCGTGGGCTTCTGGACTGGCAATACAGGCCCTTACAGGAAACACAAACGGCCGATAATTCGCTGCGGATTAACAGTCTGCTGATGCGGGCAGGTCTTCAATACCGCATCCTGCCCTCTTTAAACGCTGAACTCATATACCAGGATGAAAGCCAGCGGATTCATGCTTTTGACAACAGAAGCATTGACAGTTATTATGCAAGGGATCTGATCAACCGCTTCACACTCGTCAACAGCGACGGCAGCCTGACCTACCAGGTGCCCAAGGGCGGAATTCTGATGCAAAACAGCACCCTATGGCACTCACAGAACCTAAGAGCCCAGCTAAACCTGAACCGCAAAATCGGCATCCTGCACCAACTGACAGCGTTGGTCGGCGCAGAGGCAAGACGCCTCCAAACCGAGAGCCAAATGCGAACTTCTTATGGCTATTCCGATGATCTGGGCGTCTCTGCCAACAACCTCGACTTCAGAAATTCACTTGCTGTTAACCCTTCCGGAACCGCTCAAATACCATCACTCGCCGGCGATATTTACACATATGACAACAGATTCTTGTCATATTATGCCAATGCTGCTTACACCTACATGAAGCGGTACACGATCTCTGTAAGCGGCAGAAAGGACGGTGCCAACATCTTCGGTGCTAAGACCAACAACCGCTTTTCTCCGCTTTGGTCAGCCGGCATTGCCTGGGATATCAGCAAGGAAAGCTATTATAAAATCAGTTGGTTGCCGTACCTAAAAATAAGGTCCTCGTTCGGATACAGCGGAAATCCCTATCAGGGTACTGTATACGTGAAGGGTGTCTATTCGACCAGCTCCTATACCGGTGCGCAGACCATCCAGAACTTGACGGCCCCGAATCCAGCGCTCAGGTGGGAAAAAGTCGGCACGCTCAATGTCGGGATTGATTTCGGGTCAAAGAGCAATCTTATCACCGGCAGCATTGAGTACTTCATCAAAAACGGCACCGACCTAATCGAAAGACAGCAACTTGCACCTTCGGCCGGCTTTAGTCAGTTTTTTACCAACGGAGCTTCAACCTCCGCCCACGGGCTGGATCTGACTCTTAACGGAGACATAACCGCAGGCCGTCTCAGGTGGCAGCCTGCAATTCTTTTGAGTTTGTTAAAGGACAGAATCAAAAAGTTCAGCATCAGGCAGACTGCCGCAAGTATCCAAAATCCAGATGGCAGGCCCGGAATAGTCGGCACACCGCTATACGGCGTGTACTCCTACCGCTGGGCAGGTCTTGACCCGGCGACAGGGGATCCGCAAGGGTATCTAAACGGAGAAATCAGCACCAATTATATCAGCATTATCAACAACTTCAATCCTGACAGTCTGGTGCTGCATGGATCGGCAGTCCCGACCGCTTTCGGCTCCTTTCGAAATGATTTCTCACTTGGTGGCTTTTCACTTTCGATTAATCTGACTTACAAGATGGGCTATTATTTCCGACGGCAGTCGGTTTCCCCCAACTATACTGACGTACTAGCCGGTTATACGCACCAGGATTACCAGCGCCGCTGGCAGAAATCCGGTGATGAGGCCCTCACTGACATTCCGTCCTTTGTTTATCCCTCCAACACCAACAGAAGCACGTTTTACGGGTTTTCTCAAACACTTGTAGAAAAGGCCGATCATCTGCGGATTCAGGATGTAAGGCTCAGTTATACCTTGCCTGACTTAAAAAAAGGCCCGGCCGATGCGCAGATTTATCTATATGCTGCTAACCTGGGCATTTTATGGCGGGCAAACAAATACGGTATTGACCCGGATGCTGTCCCGACCGTACCTGCCACCGATCACAGCCTGCCAAAAGCATTCTCTGTTTCATTGGGCATAAAAGTCAAACTATAGAACCTGTGTATAACATGAACAAAATCATATCTCTCAGCACGCTTCTGATGGCTCTGCTTCTGCTATCATGCGAAGGTGGCGACTGGCTCGATGTCAAGCGCTATAACGCAGATGTCATGCCGCAAAGCATGGCAGACCTTCAGGCGATCATGGACAATCCCTTTGCGGTCAACCTCAGATATCCGGTCCTGGGCCAGATTGGCTCGGACGACGTCTATATTCCAGATGACCGGCTCAATTCCGCTTCTGCCTATGAACGTAATGCCTACATCTGGGCAAAAGACATCTTCCAGGGAACAGCTTCGCCTGAATTTACCAATCCTAACGAAAAGATTACTTATGCCAACATTGTTTTGGAGCGACTGCCGCAAGCCGGCCAGTCTACGGCCGCTGAGGCAACCAATCTGAAAGGGCAAGCGCTTTTTCTCAGGTCATTTGCCACCTACCAACTCGCTCAGCTTTTCTGCAAAACCTACCAGGCCGAGTCTGCGCAAAACGATCCGGGCCTTCAACTCCGCCCGTCCTCCGACCCCAATCTTACTGCCACGCGTTCAACCGTGCAGCAGACCTACCAGAGAATCCTTGATGACGCACTGGAAGCATCTTCACTACTACCCGCGCACCAGCCTTATGCAACCCGTCCCACGGCGGCGGCGGCCCATGGGCTTTTGGCCAAGGTCTACTTGGTGATGGGTAGGTTCGGGGATGCACTGACACATTCGGATCTTGCCTTGCAGGCCTATCCCGATCTTTTGGATTTCAATTCTGAAATCATCCAACCCTCTGCAACATATCGTTTTCCTGTCTTCGACGCGTCTCGCCTTAATCCTGAGATCATTTTCTTCGCTGAATCCATGGGAGTCGCCTCGATCGACCCTGGGCGGCAAATTATTTACATGGATACTGTGCTTACAGGCAGCTATCAAAACAACGACCTAAGAAGAACTCTTTTCTTTAGGCCCGGGACGCAAGGTCGGCTGCAACATGTAGGAAGATATACCGGCAACGCCCGGACGTTCTGTGGGATCGCCACCAACGAACTATTGCTGATTTCGGCGGAATGCCATGCCAGAACCGGAAACCCGACAGCAGCCATCAGCCAACTGAACAAGCTTCTGAAAAAGCGTTTTAAAGAGGGGACATTCATCGAACTGGATGCCCAAGATGCTGACTCTACTTTAAACTTGGTCCTCTTTGAGCGCCGGAAAGAGCTGGTCTTCAATGGACAAACACGCTGGGAGGATCTCCGGCGACTGTCTAAGGAAAGACCGGGAAAGCTTATGAGGCACGCGAACGGATTGAACTACGAGCTTTTACCCGGTGATAAACGGTATGTGCTCCCGTTCCCGGATCTTGAAATTCAGCTTAGCGGGATTGCCCAGAATCCAAGGTGACCGACCAACATTCTAAACACTGTATCAGCATGAAAATTTTATCACTATCCTGGTTCGCTCTTTTCATTACAGGGGTCTTCAGTTATGAGCAGGGAAACAACAGGCCTTCACCAGGCTTCCAGCCGCTGGAGATTAATATAGAGCTCGCCCAGGACATCAGGATGGATTCGATTTATGTGTACTTTATCAATCCTCTGAAAGGTGAGTCAGTCGTTGACAGCGTCGTGGCATTCAAAGCTGCAAAAAGCGGCCTCTTTAAATATCGTGGCTGGGCAAAAGGTGGTGGGCAGCTAATCATCAGGGCCAAGCCGGCAGTTGAGGGCAAATTTAAACACAAGCATCTGCCGATAACACCCGCTTTTTACTGGCAGTCACAGGACCGGGTGCATATCCGGATGACAAAACGCACTGTACTCCCACTAACTGGCAACACCATGGATGATTACGTTTTTACATTCAGCGGTGCCGGGTCTGTAAAATACATGGCCCGGGAGAAGATTCTAAGGGCAAGACTCAACGCCGAACCTTCACCCGCCTCAGGTGTGAATCAACCATACCAGGATCTTCTTGCCCCTAAGGTCGATGCCGCGCTGAAAACGCTGGAAGAGCTCAAACCCACGCTTTCAGATCACTATTACCATTTACTGAAAGCCGACATCATAGGCTGGCAGGCAGGCAGGTTCCGCCGGCTGACAGGCGCTTGCGAAAACGGGCTGGATTCTGCGGTCTGCCTGATGTTTTACCGGCAGAACCTTCATACAGCTTTCGATTCGGCAGCAATGGAAATTCCACCGGGCCAAGCGGCCCTTTCTTTCCCGTATGTCAACTACCTGTACGAGAAATTACTTTTTGACTCATCTCTCGGCCAGACGGAGGGCTCCGAGCCGGATTACGTCTCCACCATTATCAAACAGTATCAGGGGCCTTTGCGAGAAAGAATCCTTTTAAATTTGTTTCTTAATCACCCTCCGAGAGCAGACATCAATCTCCTGTATCAACAGGCGCGTCCGTTGATATCCGATCCCGGCTACCTGATGGCGCTGGATGAAGCTACTAAGACGCTGCCGGGAATGCCCCTCAAGGAGCTACAACTGCAAGACTTGACTGGAAAAATGGTCCGATTGGCTGATCTCAAGGGAAAGGTGGCATTCGTCGACGTCTGGTTTAGCGGATGCGGAGCCTGCTCGGCCTATTACCGGAACGTTCTCAGGGAAGCGGAAGAGGTTCTTAAAGATGAGAAGGACATCGTATTTGTCTCAATCTCCACCGATAGCAAACGTGAGCTTTGGAAGCGCAGCGTCTCTTCGGGAAAGTATTCGTCGGCCAGTGTAGTGAATCTATGCACCGGCGGCAATGAACACCCATGGGTCAAATACTATAACTTCGAATCTGTCCCTAAAATGATTATTGTAAACCGGGAAGGCCAGATCGAAAGGATATACGGCAACGGTCTTGCCGATGGGATCAATACTACTGCTGCCCTGGTAAGCACCCTAAAAAAAACACAGCAGGCGCAGTAGCTTGAAAGCAAACAGCCCGGGGACTCCCCTACGGGCATAGTCTTACCGGGCTGTTCTGCTTATCAGTTAGCTCTGGTGTCGTTTACTACGATTCCAGAGACGCTCTTGGAAATTCTTCCATTTGCATCAGGCGCTTGTGGGGAGGAGATTTTGCACGCCTGATCGCTACCGGTACCACAGGATGGCGGAGTGCCGACCTGGTAGTAGGTGCTGGTTTCAAGCTGCACATCATAATCTGCCAGGCGTTTGGCTTTAGAACCATTGACATTGGATGCGACGGCAAGGCTACCGCCCAATACAAGCGCGAACAGTGGCAGATACTTAAGACTAAAAGCAGTTTTCATAAAGCGTTGGTGTCTCTTGGAGACTTTGATGGTGAGAAATCACATACTCTGTTTTCAGGTTTTCTGTGAAAGCCCCTGGCGGAAGTTGGAAGACCTGGCCTACCTGCTTCCGGCAATCTTGCTAAAAATCACTCAATGCCATTTCACCTCCTTCCTCCTGGGGTTATACATGTATATTCCAAGGATCGATAGCGCCAGAAAAATCAGATTGAAGACAAAGTGGGTAGCAAATCCCATTTCCTTAATAACGCCCCCGCAGCTGCATGGAACCCGGTCAAAAAAGTTTAAAAGCACAAGACCGATATAGCCTGTAAATAGAAGCATCAGCAGCGCCGAGCCATAAAATCCCGTCTGACGCGTTGGCCGGTAAACCAATAAGCCGGCCAGGATTAACTCAGTGCCCGGAATCAACCAAAGCAGTGGCTGTTTTGACCAGCCCGGAAGGGTTTGCCGGGCAAGCTCCCTTTCAAATTCATCCAGATTGAGAAGCTTGCTGATGCCCGTATAAGTGAACAGTACTATCAGCAAACCTGCCACCGTCCAAATTTGTCGTTGTTTTCTCAGGCTGTAAATCATTGACCAGAAACGTTTAGTGAAAACTGTTCTACAACTGATTTATCTCGAAGTACGGGCAAGCCATGCGCCGGTTTCGCAAAAATCCTTTTGCTGGGGTTTATCCTGACATGGTTTAAGATGTCACTGCAATATGGTTTTCTGCATCCGCTCAAAAGCGCAGGCGACTGACTGGTCGATCATGCCCGGCAAGCGAATTCAGACTTGCCCGCCGCAACGCCTTGATAAGATAGGACGCCACGTCGGGGAGCGAAGTAACTTGGATCTTAAGGCAAAAACACTCCGAAAGATATTCCGATCCAAACACGCAAGTCCTAACGTAGCACTATATAGGTAACCAAACCGGGAAGTAGAAATTTGCCAGCCCCTCAGAGTGTCCCTATCGTTCAATGGGTTAGTTCATAATTCAAAGCTACCAACCGAAAAATCGATTCTACTACACATAAGCCAAGAAATCACTTGCCCTGATCCCTGCTACGCTTTCTTATCCGGCTGAGCGTATAGGGCCTGATGTTCAGATAGTAGGCAATGTCCTGCAGCGCGAGCCGGGTTGCCGGGAAATGTTTGCAAAACTGTTGGTATGCGCTGGCCGCATCCAGGATTAGCAACCTTTGACGCAGGTCGCGGCTTCTGATCTCAGCAAAATAGAACTTACCTGCGAGGCGATGTGTCTCGGGGAAATTGTCGAACGCGTGCGCTAGCTGCTGGTTAGATATCGATACCAGCAGCGTATCTTCCAGGAAAACAATATCTTCACTGGCGTAAAAACCGCCACTCTGCAATTCCCTGTCCTTTAAGATCAGAATCTCCCCCTCCTTCCAGAACCTTGTCACTATCTGCCTGCCGTACTGATCCGTGTGAAAGGATTTGGCAAGTCCCTTCATGATCAGCCACGTCTGATCAACAGTATCTCCAGCTTTGACGAGCTGCGTCCCTTTCCGAAAATTTTGTTCTACTGCCGCTTTCCGCAGAAAATCCGCAAACGAGCTACTGACCGGCGTCATCACAGCAAGAAAATCAATGAGCTTTGTCAATTCCATAACCACTTTGAGAGGAAGGTTAGTACTCCTGAATCCAGTTAATGATCTTTTGCAAAGTGTGTATAACCACATCCTTGTCGTTATCTTCAAAGCCCGACGACTTGCTTCTCATGCTTTTCCAGGAAATTTCCTCCTTGTGGGGTGTGGACAGGTATGGCGCAATGGTTTGAAAAATCAGATTAAGCGACCTGGACTGCACAATCCTGAGAGAGTCCATCGCCCGGAAAATAATCGCAATCTGATCTACTGACAAAAAGCAAAGTACCTTAAAGGGTTGCTCTTGTAACATTTTAACAGGCTGCGCAGAAGCAAGCGGAGCCACATCCCATTGTCTTTTCTTCTCCAGATATGAGATTTCCTGAGAAAACCAGTTACCAATTACTTTCCTGACATCTGCATAGTGAGGATTCAGCCTGACGCCCGGTTTGTGATGCATCTGGTTGAACTGCTTGAAGTGTAGCAGCAAATGGTTCATCTTCTCGTGAAGCGGCCCAAATAAATTGGCCCTTTGCGCTATCTTCTCGGTGTAATAGTCCATGAATGCCCGGCTATTGAAATTCAGGCAGACTAAAAGTTCAGTCAATGCATCATGCATTTTCGACTCATCCACCGAGAACCGAACCTTTTCGATCTCTTTAACGAGTTCCTTCTTGTAAAATACTTCCCGGTAAGTCACTACCCGTTTCAGCGGTTCATTAGTAAAACTATACAAGGCGTGAAGCAAGATATCGGTGAGCTTTTTGCTATCCACATCACCGGCCAGATCCGATTTAAAGGTGTCGACTCGCATGCGAAGATCCTTTTTGATCTGCTGCAGGTAACGTGTCGGTACGCGCTCGTCGAAGCCGATATATTCGCCGAACCGGTTCTCGATAAAATTCAAAAGTTCTTCAATCCCTTCGAGGACTGTCTGGCAGGTTCTCTTTGCAATCTGATGATCAGGACCTATCCGGCCTTCGTTTTCACAGGCCGCATCTAGAAGCATAACCAGGCTGCCATGATACTGCTTAACCAGTAACTGTATTTTCCTTTTGCTGAACAAAGCGAAAGTGTGGTTCTGAAGGGTCCTCTTAATTCGGTTGGCTTCTTCACTTGCCTGCGTGAGAATACTATCAGAGCGGTCAGCATCCAATACCGTCGGGTCGGTCCTTATCGGATTAAGCGTCACGGTCACAATAAAGTCAAGCCATTCCAACGCGTATTTCTGCTCCATATCAAACGTTGAGTTACATTTCCGTACTTCACAAGCTGATTCCGGGATGCTCCGGACTCACCTGCTGTGCTCAACATTAAAATTCCCGGTCACCTTCAAGAATCACAAAACTATTATACGAGTGCCTGCTTTTACGCACGTAAAATGTCATGTACCTCGATGAACGTTGAAACCCCGTCGGCGTCAAAACCGCAAATCAGCCGCCCTTTAAAGTCCGAAAAATCAAGGATTGGCAGGTATACAGCCTTTTAGCCTTGCAGTTCCCTGCATCAGGTGCCTCCACCTAGACAGAAGCAGGACCTGACGGCATATTTTCAACAAAAAAGCCGCCCCCAGGGGGCGGCTGATCATCAACCCTTCAATTGGAAGCAATCTAGTCTGCACTTGCCAGTCCGCAGGTTGTTCCGCTGGTCGTGACAGTCGTCGTATCCTGCCTTTTTGGGTTGAGACTGACTTTTCCCGGATCGAGCCTTACCAGAACATGCTTTCGCGGCAACACCGGCACCATAGTTCTTTTTGTTTTCATCAGATTACATTTAGATTTTGACAATAGTTTACCTGATCAAAATAATAGGAGCCGCGTTACAACAAGAAATATTTTATACGCTTGCCGGCTGGTTTTATGCCAGCGCATGCGTTAAAACGGTAAATGCGCGAAAGATAGAGATGGAACATCTCAGGCTGATAAGTTTGTCGCAATTTGAGGCCATCCCGTGTAATCTTGATGGGTTTAGGGCATGAATTGCACAGGATATCCCCACGTGTCCAGCGCTGTCAACCACAACGGTATCGCATAACCATATCGTGCACTTGCTCTCATTCAAAGCGGACCAAATGACCCCCTGAATGCAACGGCAACTTTAACAGTACTGAGAACGTCTCTGTGTCCTGGCTGATATCGAAGCTGTAGTTTCTCCCAAATTTCAAAGCCAGCGTTTTTTTGATATTGGCTAGCCCGATGCCTTCGCTTGCCCTGTTAGTTGGTTCGGCAGATCGTTTCGCGGGTTTGGTATTGGTGACCTCAAATGTCAGCCAATCCCCGCTTATCTCGCCTAGTATGCTTACCTGTGAGCGGTCGGCAGTCGCGTGTACGCTATGTTTGAAGGCATTTTCAACCAGAGTAACCAAAAAAAGAGTCGGTACCCGATGCTCTTCTAAGACGTCTCCCTGGGTGAGAAAGCATATCTGGCTCCGATGGCTGGTACGCATCGATTCCAACTCGACATACTGCTGCACATAATGCAGCTCCTTCTTAAGGCTGATAAATTCCTTTTCAATATCGTAAATCGAAAACCGGATCATGTCTGCCGCCTTAAAGAGAATATCGACCGCTTTTTTTGGGGAATGCCGGATTTCGACTGAGACCGCATTGAGGATGTTGAAGATAAAATGCGGGGTTAACTGCGAGCGCATATATTTGAGCTCCGACCGTAGCTTCTGCTCCCGGCGCCCGTATTCCTCGGATACCAGCGAGATGCTGTATTTAATCATCTTGATAGAAAGAGGTAAAACCAGAAGTTGCAGGTCAGAGACATTGTATATGAAAAGCAACCAGTCGCGGCCCCTGAACCCTTCAAACGAAAGCAAATAAAGCTTTCCGATCTTTTGAAATCCGGCCGGAAGCTTTTCCATACCTACCTTGTGACTGTAAAACTGAAACAAAGCCATTGTTATGATATGGAAAATGATCAGCACAAACACTGCCATCCAAATCAAGCGGAAAGGGCTTCTGACGCGGCTCCTGAGAAACCGGAAAAAGCGGATCGTCAAATAATAGACCGGAATGTAGCGCCCATAGTAGAGTATGTACGAAAACAGCACCTGCCGGTCTGTCAGCCGGTCCTGATGGGCAGGCAAAAAAACCAACAGATGAAAAACGATGAACAGTATCCAGAAAGCGCAGTGAATAAGTACCCGCCTCGACTGCGTGGCTGGGAATAGCACCTTCCGGTACGTATACAACTCCTCTGTCAATGTTTCCATAGTTACTTGTTATCGGGTCAGTTGTTTGATGAGCTCAGCGCGCCTGCTTCTAACAGGGATCAGCACCACAAATCCGTTCAGCATCTTGACCATATTTCCCTCTATCTCCCGGATCGCATAACGGTTAACGATATACGACCTATTGATACGAACAAACTGTTCAGACGGCAGTATCTTGGTCATTCTCGCAAGGTTCCCATACACAAGCAAAGTCCCCTGGCTGCTATGGATTTTTACATAATCTTTGAGCGCCTGCACAAAATAGATCTGGTCAAATCGGACAGGGATATTCTTACCAGCTACCTTAAACCAGGTCAGATCTTTTTCATTCCCATCCTGGCTGGTTAACGGCCTTGTAACAACATCTGGCTGCGGTTGTCTGGTGAAATCAGCAGCGTGTGCCTGCACAGGCTTTTTCAGGAGCTTGCTGACCACCTTAATGAACTGGTGCCTGGCGACTGGCTTCAACAGGAAGTCGGTCACTTCGTGCTTGAAGCCATCATAAGCATACTCGCGAAAACCGGTCGTTAAAATGATGTGAGGTCTGGGGAAAGAAAGCAGCCCCAGCAAATCCAGACCACTAAGCCCGGGCATTCGCACGTCTAAAAAAACAATATCAAAATTTTGATGGGCCATCATCTCGATGGCCTCCAAGGCATTGTAACATCCTCCTACAAAACATAACCAGGGAGCTGAATCAATCAGATCCCGGAGCGCTATATGTGCTGATTCCTCATCGTCGACAATCAGGCATCGTAATCTTGGAGAGTTTGTTTTGTGTTCCATTGTCCATACTTATTGGGCTCGTCATTCATTAAGACCAGGAGGGACGCGTCAATCAACTGTAAAAAGCAAAAAGGTTAGTATAAGTTAAATAATCAACTGGTTACAAAAAAGGTTTTGCTGGCTTTTTTTGAGCTTTGAGCCCATTTTTCGCTCGTACAATCAACGCTTTATAGTATTTATTCAAATAGTGATACATCACAAGCTCCTGCTGACGCTGAGCCGAAGCAAAGACTCTGTTGAAAAACATGTGAACAAAACTGGCGGCAACCTGGATGCCGGGCCGGGGACTACCATGCCCACCTTCCAAAATCTGCTTGATGCGCATGGAGCGCTCGGAGAAGATCTGGCAAACCCGGGAAGGGCGCCTTTGCATATATGCAGCAATCATATCCCGGTGTGATCTGTACTGTTTGTCAAGTTGAATTGTCAGATCCGCACCTGCGCAAAGTTCTTCTTGCAGATGCCTGTGAAGCCCTCCTATCAGCCCAAGTTTCTCATCAAGAGTCAGACCCAGATCGTCTAATAAGATATCCGCGCCCGACAAGGCGACCAACCAACGCTCGACGTCTGGCTGCTCATGCTCGCAAAGCATATCTATCAAGCGAATGACAGCATGAGTGTCTGCATAAAAAATCGACTCAACCTGCCGGTAATCAAACCCCTGATATCGTTCCAGTTCTCTGGTGTATGTATCAGTCTGCATTTTCAAAACAAGCCCGCTTTCCAGCCAACCACTCAACAGCGCTTGAAGATCTTTTAAAATAGGCTGCCAGAAATCCGTTTGATCACCATGGTAAAACCGGATGCGCAGATGGTGATCCGGATCCTGGTAACGGATAAAAAACCATTTTTGCAGCTTTCCTTCGCTGATCATTTTATTGCAATACGGGCCAATGAGCTCTAAAAGAATCCTGTCGGCCGTGCTGGTTCCGACGTAGATCTTAACAAAAAGCCAGCTGCTCGCTGTCATGAAACGTCGCTGTTGCTGCCCTGGCACCCTCACATTTGTTGCGGGTGAGGGTTGAACCGTCACAGGCCGGAAAGGAATAACAACCTCATTAGCATAGTGCTTTCCATCCTCGCCAACGAATCCTTCACCTGGCTCCTGCAAAATCTCGACAATCCGCACTTTTCCGTTCTTGTAAATTGCTTCTTTGAGCAGTGCAAGGGAAAAACTGTTGTCGCTATCAATAAGCAGCTCCTGATCGTGTCTGCATATCTGAAAGTACCTTGGGATTTGCAGGCGCTGACGAGCAGCTTTCCACCATGCCGTAAATTCTTCACTGCCTGGCGAGAATTTCGGAAAATCCCCTCTTGTCAAATTCCAGCTTGCCCTGCTGATCACCAGGTGCTTATAAGTCAGTCTTGGTAAAAACTGACTTGCGCTAAAGGTCCCCAGTCCCAGCCGCTGTACTGCTGATGCTCAGCGGCCAGCTCGCATAAAAAGCGGTAAACTGGTAGTCCCCGTGAGAAATTGTGAGCGTTGTTCAGCACAGGGATCACCTGTTTGTTCAAACGTCTGCTTCGGATTATTAGCTGTTTACCGTCCGGGACGGATACCATCAAATCTGAGGCCAAAATTCGCTTTTCAACCGGCTTGGTGCTACCAGCCAGATAGACAATTTCATAGTCGGAAAGATGCGGCCTGGAAAGTACCCCTGCTGCGTCAACAGCAGGCAAATGAGCAATCTCCGCCAGAACGGCGCCTGTCCGCTGCTGCCGTTCTCTTGCGCCGGCCATAACCAGCTGTGAAAGCACAGTATCCGCGTGACAAAACCGCCCCAGCAGCTCCAGCCCCGAAGAACCTCCCACTGCCCGGAGCAGAAAACGAAAGTCTCCCTGATCGAACCGGGCGGCATTGGAACTGATAATGCTGCCCAGCCAGTAAAAATAGCCCGGTTGTCTTCGCGGGGCATCTAAGGTTTCCAGGTCCTGCTCGATCAGGGTTATCGAGCGGGCTCCCTGTCTTTCTACCCTTTCCAGAAGCCGCTTCTTAAAACTTGTCAGCACATTTTCAGAATGCGCTTTCCTTGGCTCTGAAAGCGGAAATCGCAGGTTTTCAAGCAACGGAATCAGATCACTGCTTCCGGGAACAACTGTTCCGTAACCAATTCCGGTCTCCGCATCGAGCGCTTCCAGCAGGGAAACTTCCTGATTCTCGTATCTGAACAGGAAAGCCTTTTTGAACTGCTCCAGATCTGAATCATGCTTTGGAGACTGAAAAAGCATGCTGATTTTTTCAAACTCTTCCGAAAGCCGAACTATCCATTTCTGACTGATACCACATTGAAGTGTGTTAAACTTTAAGTCTGTCTGCAGCATCGGACCTGCGCCTGTGTCGATATTTTCAGCTTCTAGCAATGCTGTGAGCTGCTTGGTCACCTCCATTAGCGGCCAGGGCGCCAGTAGCAACTGCCTGATCTGGTCCATTAGCTTTAATTCCTGTTTTGCTGCCGTGACCTGGCTAAGATGCTCTTCGAGCACCTCCATATAGGGCTGGCCGGTCACATTTACTTCCAGCCCGCTAACCAGAATCTGTATCTTTATCAAACCACGAATGTATTCAGCCGCCTGCTCACCCGGAAGTTGCTTGCAAAGGCTATCAATGACTTTTTTAAAAGCACAACCCTTCATACAGAGCCCGATTACGTGTTCAAGGAGCTCGTCACGCTTGACTGCTGAAAGCATATGGGACTGGCCTGCTGACGAGAAGATTCGCTCAACAAAGCGATAGTGGTCACCCAAGGGGTATAAACTTGAATTGACAAAAAGCTGCGTCTGATATGAAATCCCGGGCTGGGCCAGCAGCGATGAGCCCAGCTCTGATGCCACCGGCATGGCCAAACGAGTGTAGCGCTCAAATGCATCGGCTTTCGTGAAACTGATCCTGGTTGCCTCAGTGAAACTGCCCGTCGCAAAACCCGAAAAAAGGCCGAAAGGCGTTGACCTGCTGCAAGCGCGGATCAAATACTTGTATAAAGATTGCAAGACACCGGGCTCAGCCCGCTGCTCATTCCCGGAGATCAGCATTAACAGCGACTGATGAAGCGCCGGAAAAGCCAGGTAGATTGCGTCAGCAAGCAGCGGCTGCGAAAACAGGCTTATCAGCTCCCGTTCAAACAAATCCTGACGGCCGCGGGTTTTTTCATGAAAATCAAAAAGCGCTTTCAGAGGCAGCAAAGGTCTTCTCAGCATGAAAAAGCCTGCCGGCTCAACGCTTGTAGGTATGGAGCTCATAACGGATCGGTCTGAAAAAATGGACAGAACAGCAAAATTGAGCTGGTTTATCCTCTTTTCTAACTTTATTATACCACTCTGATGTATTAAGTAGACCAACCGCCTACGCTATGCAACCAACGCGTGCCTGAATACTTTTAAAAGTAAAATAAACGCTTATCGCCTGTGAGTATGGCTTTAAAGGCAAATTCAGCGCGGTGGTATAAAATAATTGACGGTCTACCCTTTGCCAGACAGTTTTGCTGCTGAGCAAAAATCTGTCCCATGTTTCACACAACTTCTTCGGTTTCCTATGATGCTGCCGCCAGCATCGAAAAATATTCTGATCAGCCGTTATCAGGATAAGGCCCTGGCACCAGGCCTCTGACGGGTCACCTGAGAACAGCGCTATTCTATTATCTCTACGCGCTGCATTCGCGTCAGCACCAATGCCTGTCTCTGGCAACGAACCATTTTGAAAAAGCCCTGCATATATTGGCCAGTCAGCCCGGCTCAGCCGAGACGGGGTTCAATGACCTTAGTCTGCTGGCAAATCATCTGAGCACTGCCGAGGTCATGAAGCCGGCCTTAGGCAAACCCTTTCCGGCACTCGGCAGGCTTCTGCTGAGCCATCCCGGGGCTGTTTGTAAACGGTCAGCTGAAATTTCCGACCGCTTTCAATTTCAGTAAAACGGCGGCAAATAGCCGCCCCTCTTCTAGCCCATACCTTAAAATCCACCACGGCCCGCACCTGCCCCTGTGGAACAGGGTAGCAATAAAGGAATAATGCGCAGGGTGGTATCCTCTGGCCAGCGGCTGATGCCGCGAGATAACAATCGTTGTACTCATGACTCAGATGTGATCGAACTTAGCTTTTCGCTTAGCTCGAAAAGGCCAGATTTTCTCAGTAGCTCCATGCTGATAACCTCCAACTGCTAAAAGCATTCTTCTGGCATGAATGCAATGATTCCAGCCTGGTCTGGCCGCCCCTTAACAGCAAGCCCGTTCTCAATAAGCTGATTTAATGGCAGCGCCGTCTTGCGGTTGACCAATAATGACAAGCGGACATTTTCATTAATGCCGGGACTCGTAAACAAAGTCTCCGTACATACGGCTCAGTTCAATTTCCCCCTCCATGACATCTTCGTTTAGCTCATGAATTTAACCGCTGTAAAACTAGGATCAGTTTGAATTCATCCAAATCAAAAGCCGGTCTGCGGCAGGTTTTTTGGCTGCCAGCGTCATGCGGATAACCTGGATCCGACCTCATCAAAATAAGGTCGGGATGCACCAGCGGTGACCGGGCATTGGTATCTTCGAGGGTATATCTGAATTGTGAAACCGAAAATATGTGCTATGGATTTCAGAAAACAAGCCGTCTCCGTGCAGCAGGCCAAAGAGACGGATTTAGTCGATTACCTGTATGAACTGGGTTATCAGCCTGCCAGAATCAAAGCGTCGAGCTACTGGTATCATTCACCGCTACGCACTGAGAAAACGCCATCATCAAGCGCCAACGATCAGATCAAAGCCTCTGAGCAAAAAACGCTCGTTGTGGCTCTCGCCAAAACGACGCTTCCCAAAAGCAAGAATCTGCTCATCCAGCTCAGCGAGCGCAGCGGGGCGCGCCATATCGATGTGCCCTTAAAGAGCAGGCACCTATTGAAAATAAATGCGATTTCACCCAACACCAACCTACAATAACCACAAGCCATGAATCAGAAAAATTTCGAATATCTGCAAGATCAGCTCACATTCAACGGCTTTGGGGCAGGGCTCTCAGAGCGGCTGCTGACAGCCATGCAAAGCCAGATCCCTGAATTCTCCCTACCCTACCAGGTCCGTTTTGGCAAAGACGAGCTGAGGGCATCGCTCAACTTTCAAAAGTCAGCCCATCAGGACCTTTATTTCTTTAAAAGCTATCTGGCAAGCCTTAAAAATCACGGTCAAAGCCAGCGCATTAACCAGCTCTTTTATATACAGCCTTCAGGCAGCATAAACCTTAAAGAGGCATTTAATCTTTTGCAGGGAAGAGCCGTTGAAAAACAGCTGCTGGACCAGCAGGGCGATCCTTACCACGCCTGGCTGCAACTGGACTTTAAAAACAGTGACGCGGCAGGTAATTTTAAAATCAAGCAGTTTACCCAGGATTACGGATACGACCTTGGGCGAGCGCTTTCCAAGCTCTCCCTCAAAGAGCTCTCCAACGATGAAAGCAAGGCCAGGCTGCTCGACTCGCTTCGCGGGGGTAACCGCCAGCAGGTGACCCTTCTGTATGAAGGCCAGCAGCACAAGTTCTTCATTGAGGCAAGCCCGCAGTTTAAGGGCATCATCGCCTACAATCAGCACTCGGTGCGACAGCAGATCCAGTCTGCCACCTCCTTGCAGCAGCAGCGCCAGCAGCCGGGTCTGCTCACTGATCAAAGCCAAAGGCTGGCCAGCCAAAGAGAACAAGGGCTACTGCCCAACTAACCGTCAGCCTTCGCAGGCTGGCTTTGAAGTGTATGGCATTTTCCGGCGATCAAGATTACATCCAAAAGGTCCGCCAAACGGACATGGTCAGCTATCTGGAAAGGATCGGTATTGAGCCTGTCAGGGTTCGCGAGCCCAATTACTGGTATCTGAGCCCCCTGCGCAGTGAGAAAACACCTTCCTTTAAAGTAAACCGGCGTCTGAACCTGTGGTATGATTTCGGGGAGGGTAAAGGCGGCAACCTGATTGATTTTGGCATCCGCTACCACCAGTGTTCGGTAGCGGATTTCCTAAATGCCTTTAAGGCCGATTTACTGCTGCTTGCGGCCGCCCCGGCGCACACCGCCCGGGTGCAGCCGCCGCAAAACAGGATCAAGATCCTGGAAGAAAATCAGTTGCAAAGGCCAGCTTTGCTTTCCTATTTAACCCAGCGCTGTATTGACATCGACCTTGCAAGGATGCATTGCCGCCAAGTGCACTATGAGCTCTCAGGCAAAACTTACTATGCGATCGGTTTTGCCAACGACTCAGGGGGATACGAGCTTCGCAGCCCGTACAGCAAAATCAGTAGCTCTCCCAAGGATATGACCACCATCGGCCGCGGCAGTGATGTGCTCAGAGTCTTTGAAGGCTTTTTTGATTTTCTCTCCTACCGTACTATGCACCGCGATGCTCACAGAGGGCCGGAAAATTACCTGGTGCTTAACTCGGCCGCATTCTTTTCGAAAGCAAGGCCGGTGATCGAAAGCCACCGGCAGGTTCACCTTTACCTGGATCTGGATCAGACCGGAAAAAACCTGACCAGTCGCGCGCTGGCAGACAACAAGCATTTAATCGATGAAAGCGGGCTTTACCAAGGTTTCAAGGATTTAAACGAATACCTGATTGCCACCAGCGGCAAGGGCAGAGACAGTCCCCGGCAGACACTGGGGCTGGACCTTTCGATCTAAGCCGGCTGCTGGCCATAAACATCAATGACATGAAACAGCCTGCCGCTGACGGGGGCCGCACCATCTACTTTAAAGTCGAGGCGGCCCAGTACCGGCTACTTAAAGACAAAGTCAGTAAGACAACCTGCCGTAGCCTGGCAGAATATCTCAGAAAGCTTGTTCTCTCAGAGCCCGTCACTATCAATTACCGCGACGCTTCGATGGAGGATCTGATCTCAGAGCTCTCACAAACCCGCAGGCAACTGGCCCAGGCTGTCCGCGCTTTGGAGCTCTCTGCGCACGCCCCTGCCCACACAACCGCCCAGCAACAACTAGCCATCTGGAAAGACCACCAAGGCCAGCGCGGCTATATCACTGGGCTCATCGAGCAAATACATGAACATTGTAAAAAAATGGCGCATCTATGGTTGCAATAATCAGGTCTTCTTCCTCGGCCAAACGCTGCTGTCAGTATAATGAAACAAAAGTTGCGATGGGGCTGGCCAGCTGCATTATGGCCGGCAACTACCCTTGTGAGCCTGATGATCTCTCGCCCCGCCAACGCATGCTCGTCCTTCAAAAGCGGCTGGATCTGAACGCAAGATGCAAGAAGGGATGTCTTCACATCGTACTTTCCTTTCATGCCCAGGACAAACTTACCGGCCAGCAGCTTGGCCAGATCTGCCAAACCTATATGGATCATATCGGCCTTGGTCAGCAGCCCTTTCTGGTTTATCAGCATCTGGATACGCTTCATCCGCACCTGCACCTGGTTACGGTCACCATAAAAGCAGACGGCTCTGGCAACAGGATCTTTCACACCAGGGAAGCAGTCGCCAAAGACACCGTCAAACAAATTGAAAAACAATATCAGCTGACAGCTTCCCAGGGAAGGACCATGGTGCCGGCAAAGCTTGAAAGCGCGCAAAAACTGCAATATGGCAAAAGCCCTGCCGCGCTGGCGATCTCACAGGTGCTATCGGTAGTGCTGCCCCATTTCAAATACTGCTCGATGACAGAGCTCAATGCAATCCTTCGGCATTACAATCTGGTGGCCAATACGGGCAGGCCCGGCTCAAAAACCCACCGGCATCAGGGCCTGAGCTACCAGATGCTCAATGATGACGGCAGAAAAATGGGCCCCTGCGTGAAAGCCAGCAGGCTTTTTGCTAAGCCCACGCTCAGGTATCTGCATGAGCGTTTCAAAGAAAACAGCCAAGAGCTGGCCACCCGCCAGCAGCGGATCCGCACCCAGATCGAGCTGGCGCTGGTCTCTGATCACACCCGCTCACTGGCTGATCTAGGAGAGCATCTCTCGCGGCAAGGTGTCAGAGCCGTCTATGGCTTTGGGCAGTCGGGCAGGCTTTCCGAGATTGTTTTTGTCGATTTCAGGGCACGGGCCGCCTGCTCTGCCACCCAGCTCGGGGACCGCTATACGCCCTCAGGGCTGGCCGAAATCTTTTCAGCACCTGGAAAGGCGTTAGAGAATGGCCAAGCTGCCTTCCAAAGCACGCTTCGCGGGCCCACGCTCTGGGAGCATGCAGGACAAACCGGCCCGAAGCCAAACGACAAGCAACAAATCAGCGACTCCTCAGACGAGCAGAGTCTTTTAAAACTGTTGCTTGAGCCCGGCCCTGAGCAGCACTACCTGCCCTGGGAGCTAAAAAAGCGCCGCCGCAAAAAACGCCAACAGATCTCACTGCAACTTTAAACGCTTCAAGGATGGCTTCAAGCACCACAGAAAACCCGCACGCTTTGCATCGGATCACCGACATGAGCCGCATGATCAGCCTGGCGCTGCTGGCCCTTCATTATTACTATTACTGCTATCAGGCCTTTGCAGTTTGGCAACTGACTACGCCAATAACTGACAGGATTTTAGGGCAGATCCTCCAAACCGGGCTTTTCAGCAGCTTTCACAAGACCAAGCTGGCCGCCCTGCTCTTTCTTGGCATCTCACTGCTAGGGGCCAAAGGAAAAAAGGATGAAAAGCTCTCGATGAGCACACCCTTACTGTGGGTGGCAGCCGGTTTGTCAAGCTTTCATGGCTGTGCTCTGGCCTTGCAGACAGCCTTAGATGGCCCGCCTGCGGCGGCGGCCTACATTTTTTGGTGCTCTGCCAGCTTTCTGGTTATTCTGGTGGGCGGCTCGCGGCTCTCGCGGGTGATCCACCAGAAAATATCAGGCGACATCTTCAATGCCGATAACGAGACATTTCCCCAGCAGCAGGCGCTTTTGCAAAACCAGTATTCGGTCAATCTGAAAGCCCGCTACCGCCACGATGGCAAAACGCGCGAGAGCTGGATCAATTTCATCAATCCATTCCGGGGCATACTGGTAGTCGGATCACCCGGCTCGGGAAAGACTTACTACGTGATCCGCCACATCATCAATCAGCACATCCAAAAAGGCTTTTCGATGTTTATCTACGATTTTAAATTTGATGATCTGACACGGATTGCCTACAATACCTGGCTAAATGTCCGTGAAAACGGTCAGGTAGCCAAGGCGTTTTATTATGTGAACTTTGATGATCTTTCCCGCTCGCACCGCTGCAATCCACTCGACCCGGACTCTATGACTGACATTTCTGATGCGGCCGAATCGGCCCGCACCATTCTGATGGGTCTCAACCGGGAGTGGATCCGCCGCCAGGGCGACTTTTTTGTTGAATCCCCCATTAATTTTCTGACTGCAATCATATGGTTTTTAAGAAAGTACCAGAACGGCGCCTTCTGCACGCTACCTCACGTGGTCGAGCTGATGCAGACAGAGCACGGCAAGCTTTTTTCTGTGCTCAGGACTCAAAAGGAGATCCAGGTACTGATCAATCCTTTTATATCCGCTTACCTTCATCATGCCAACCAGCAGTTGGAAGGACAAATTGCATCAGCGCAAATCTCAATGGCTCGCCTGTCCTCGCCAGCGCTTTATTATGTGCTTTCAGGAAACGATTTCTCCTTGGATATCAACAATCCCTCAGAGCCCAAAATTGTTTGCATGGGCAACAATCCCGGTAAGATTATGACTTATGGTGCTGTGGTTTCCCTTTATATCTCGCGCCTGATAAAGGCCGTCAACCAAAAAGGCAGACAAAAGTCGAGTCTGGTCTTTGATGAATTTCCCACCGTCTACCTCAACCACATCGATTCGCTGATTGCCACCGCCCGCCAAAACAAGGTGGCAACCACCCTTGGCATTCAGGATTTAAGCCAGCTCCGAAAAGATTATGGCAGAGAGCTCGCTGATGTGGTCATGAACATAACCGGAAACATCATTTGCGGGCAGGTCACCGGGGAGACTGCCAAGCAGCTCTCCGAGCGCTTTGGCAGGATCAACCAAGACCGGACCAGCCTTTCAATCAACCGTAGCGACACTTCCATCAGCCGGTCTAAGCAGCTGGACGCGGCCATCCCGCCTTCCCGCATTGCCGCTTTAAGCGCAGGCGAATTTGTGGGCATGTGCGCTGACAATCCAGATCAGCCCTTGGAGCTGAAAACATTTCATTGCACACTCGTCAACGACCAAAAAAAAGGCATAGACGACAAAGAAGCCATCCAAAAGGCTTTGCCGATCGTAAGAAAAGTGAGCCAGCAGGTCATTGAGGCCAACTACCGGCAGATCAAAGAGGACGTAGAAGCCATTATTTTCTCGGAGATGGAAAGAATGCTTTCTGATCCGGAGCTAGCGCATCTGATTATCAGCCGGTAGTCTTTCTGCGCACTGCGCATGTTTTCAAGTCCTTTAATTCTAAAAAGGAGAATCCTTGTGAGCTCGCGTTCCCGCCCTTAGAGTCGGTAAAGTAATAGTTGCCACTGCTAACATATACGATTACATCTGCAAAGAAAATCTCTTGCTTTGATTGAGCCGACACCTCAAGTGCAGAAAAGAGAAGGATAGAGCAAATAAGAATTGGTTTAATTATTTCGAACTGTATTTAGATTACCTAATCGATTGTTTTTACACTAATTGGCGGGATAGCTCCGCCCGAAGATATTGCTGTCTTAGTGAAGATTCGGCATCTTTGGCAAAAATTAATCTTCCCATGGATCTACATCCTACGAAAAAATACACTGAGGCATTTTTGACAACTCTTTTTTGGGGAGTGTTTAGCATTGGGAAGGAGATGATCGATTCATCGGAAGACATTTCAACAAAAATGATCTTGATTGCCGGCACCACTGCTGGCATATTCATGATCGTCGGAGTTACACAAGCAGTTGCCGACCTTCGTTCTCAAATTTCTCAAAGGGATTCTGAGATCACATTCCTCAGGAGCCAAATCGCAAAAATAAAAGAGTTGAATCCTCAATGAATGAAACTAACGTTGCTCTCGAGACCGATAGGCATCGGTCAATGGTTAATTTGCCACGGATCAGACGGTCAGACTATCCGAATTCTCCATAACCGACAGCTATTTTTTGTATTTTTCTATATTAGCACTGCTGAATATTACCGGGATTACTCAGCCATTCCTTCCGATTTTAGTGACGGCGGTGTCACCTTAAAGGAAGAACAGTATATTGCCTCAAATTAAAGCAAACACATCTCATGGCGAAATATTTACTCACGTTATTGCTTGTCGATCTTTTTCTATTCACTAACGATTTTGCGGCAGCAGTCCCGAAAATAGACCCCATAAAGTTTTCTTTGTCAACGACAGCCACCCACTTGCAGCTTAATCAGGAATTTGAAATTATTATAAAGGCCGAATATCAATATGTTAGTCCAAACATTGCATTTGTGTTGAAAGATGCAAATTCATTTCGCCTTAAACTGGTCGTCCCGGATGGATTCGTTAAAACGGGTGGGGATTACTATGACTACATTGGCACAGAGCTTACTCGAAGCAAGCCACAAGCTTTATTCAGACTGAAAGGCAAGTTAACCTCGGAAAAGAGCAATGCTACTTTTGAGCTCTTGCGCAGCCATCGAAACGCCGACAGTCAGAGCACTTTCATTGCAGTTGGCAGACTCACGTTTAATGTGGAACAAGTTGAACCGAACAAAGAGAATAGTTCCGATGCGAAAATCGCTTCTGTAACGCCAGGATTTGTGCCTTACATGACAATTCCACAACTTCAATCAGGGACCTTTGTAGACACAGCCAAGGTGGTGCTTATAGATTACAACAGTAGGGTTTTCACCTATCGGTACGACTCTACCAGTACGGCGACTGATGATGGCGTTACAGTGCTCACCAGCGGCAGTCGGCGGTATATCTTAAACTCAGATGTAGTGACACCACGGATGTACGGGGCAAGGGGAGATGGCCTGACGGATGACACCGAAGCAATTCAACAAATGCTGGATAAGGTTCAGAACAATACGACAATCGATTTTCAAGAAGGCACGTATTTATTTACAACTGTCACATTAAAAAATAAACTAGGCATAACTATTACTGGAAAGGGGGCTGTTTTGAAAGGTCAACTGGCGATTGGCTCATCGGTCTCGACAGATCCCATGTTTGAATACTCGGCCAGGATACAGGATCTGACATTTGACTTAACGGGAATATCCGGTGGTAAAGCTATTATTCTTGCCAACGCTCGTGATGTTCATATTAATAATGTGAAATTTTTGCAGGCCGACGCGGGAGTTTATGTGCGCCCTTTTTCAAAGGGAATCCATGTAACAACTGTTTATGTCACAAATTGCAAAGTCGGGAATGTTGCAAACGCCTCCATTCCAGTTCTGGACAGAGGGATTAACTATTTGCTTTACATTGATAACCCCATCAAAACGGCTCCCTACACAGGAATGCTATTTCAAGCCGCTGATTTCCATGTAAATAACAATTTGAATATCCATTGTAAAATTGCCAATGTAAAGGCTTTTGGAATCGATGGAATCGAAATAAACTCGAACACATTTTTCTTAAACGGCGGCTATTATCAAAGTCAGGTCAAGGAGCAAAATATTCATATCGTAGGCACCACCTGGACCACCATACTAGGTAATGATCTATTTGAAGCGGGCTACGAGTCAATTTTACTCGAGAAATCGGCAAATTATACAATTAGTAATAATCCGATAGCGTGGCCTGGGCAGCGGGACGTGAATCGAGGTTATGGAATTAAAATAACGGGAGGTGGACTACCAGCTGAACCTACGTACAGCAATTCGGTAATAACACAAAATGTAATCACTCTGCCAACCAGATCAGGCATCCTAATAGATGAGGGTGTCAACTATGTAATTGTAGGAAATAATGAAATCGTTTCACCAGGTAATCGTTCCCACTATTACGGTACAGGGACAGCTAGTATGGGTGCCCCTTCTGTTGTACCGGATATTGATTCGGTGCCTCACTATGCCATTGAGAACGATGACGACAATCTAGGAAACCTTTTCATAGGCAACCATTGTAACGAAAAAAGTTACTTATTTCCTGTTAAGGAATCAGTAAACATTTACAAAAGATCCAGGCATTTCTCGAATTTGAACTTAGGGGGACTTTTCGGATCGGGTGCAGCATCTACCGATCTTTCTTCAAGCACGATAGATGCTTCCAATGCCAGAATGATCGTAGTAAATGCCTCGAATGGAGGTACAATCACTACAATAAACGGGGTACAGCCCGGCGATTTGCTAACAATATATAACACCTCTAACGAAGTTACGCTAACTAATAACAATTCAACAATGTTGTTGTACGGAGCTACCGATGCTAAAATACCGTTCAGAGGGACACTCACATTATTAAAGCAGGTCGATGGATTCAAAGAGGTTAGCCGAACTTTTGGATTTTCCACGCTCGAAGCGACAGAAACGCTTAAGAATAAGACCTTGACGAGTCCCACGGTCAACGGGGTTCGCCTGCCGATTAACCAAGTAACCAAAACAGCTAATTATACGGTAACAGCCGCAGATTATTCGATAGTTTTCAATTCAACAACAGGCGTTATTAATGTCACACTGCCCGATCCGGCAACGGTTTACGCCAATGGCGCGGGCGCGGTGTTCATTCTTAAAAAGCTTGACAACTCTGCAAATACCGTCAATGTAGTTGGCACCATTGACAATGCGACCAACTATCCATTAGTATCGCAGAACCAATCGGTCACCGTCCAATCAAATGGCGTAGGCTATAAAATTATCGGGGGCTATAAACCGTAATAATTTTAAAAACCGAACGGACAAAGAGCAATACCATTATAATGTTTAGAAATCTGGCCGGACGGTTCCGGCCAGATGTTTCGAGATTGGTTTTCCGGGAAAAAAAATCGTATTAGTCAAAAATTAATTCACTTCTCTGCTGGCATTGTCGAGATCTTCGTCGACTGCAATTGCGATTGCAAGTAGCTCAAAAAAACAAACAGACGTTTAAGTCACTCAACCTCCTCAGTCGTTAAAATCCCCGAACCCTCAACCATTATTCGATATCTCTTTCCATTCAGGCTACGCAATATATACCCTTTCTCAGGATCCGTTACCTCAAAATCGACCGAACTTACCCGTGTTGCCAATGGTATCCATCCTACTCTATCGGCAGGACTGGCTTCACGGGATTTGATAAACACCCAGCCGGTAGTGTCGCTCCCATCATTTCTTATATATATCGTACCTTTTTTCGCAGCTATATTCCCCTCAGGTGAATTTGTACCAAATGCAAGAAATGAGTCATTATAGTTTAATACATACCATTTGTTGTTTCTTAAAACCAACTTTATCAATTGACTTGCACGAAACACCAACGAGGTCAGTTCTCCTGGTATGACGATGTTGCCCGTTTCATCAAGGGTAATTTCGCCCAACGGATCAAGTATTATTTCATTGTTGACACCCTTGTTGCTATTGATCGTTTTCAAAGCGAGAACGGTCGGATTTATCAGAATTCTGTCACTGTTCCCCAGGACAGATATTGAACCATCAGCCGCTATGGAAGTCTGAATTCCTAAATTAAGAAAATTAGCAGGAAATTTGTTGTTGTCGCCGTAGTGAATACCGGTCGGGGAACTACCAATAATTGTATAATTTACGGTTCCCACTTTAAAGCATCTATCCATCGAAAGTTCAGACGCTGATACATAAACCAGGCATCCGTCAATTGTTGCATTTGTAATTCGGCTCCCATTTCCCGACGCAGCAAAGTATCCGCCATCAACATTTACAACGCTGTTAGTTTCTAAATAGAGTGGCCGTGCCATGTTTTCCCAGTGACAGCCGTTGAAATTTACCAACCGGGCATAGCGGGCCCGTATTCCCTTATCACCATTTTGAAACGTACACGTATTAAAATCGATACTATAGACCTCATCGGTTGGACTTCCTGCTGTACCTGAGGCGAGTTCTACATTAATGGAATTTACTTTGTCGTTTTCGGCCGCGCCATCAAATTGACAATTATTGAAGATGACCTGCCCGAATTGACCATTTACAGAAAGTGCCCGCGTCGTTGCGTTCATACGGAATGCACGGACATTGTTAAACGTCAAAAATTGGTTTGCAATATCCTTTAACGATCCGCTAATGGTGGGGTCGTTGCAGTCAAATTTCATAGCACCTCCATTAAATCCCTTGATTACAACATCGTCCATCTCGCTGTACCACCAACCACCTGAATTGTCCGTGGCTGTGTAAGACGCTGTGATATCGAATCCAATTTGATTTGAATTGATGTTGGTACCTAAAAGTTGAAAGTTCGTCAAATGAATTCCAGAAACTACTCCCGATTGGAGCTTAAAGAATGACGCCTCACTACTGGCGAGCGCATGAAAGTATACCTTACCTACTCCTTCAATGGACACGTTGCGGATAATGTATTTCTGCAACCCATAATGCCCTGGCATTACGAGCAGCTTTTCAATTTTGTTGGCAATTGCAAAATCAGTCGCTTTTTCGAACGCGGATGTGTTATCTGTCCCCGCGCTCGAATCTGTATTGAAATCAGCAATGGCCCCAAACCATCTCACATCCAATCCACCGGAAACACTCCTTTTGTAACGCCTACCCGAATTCGTTACAATAACCATCGCATCGTCGTTGGGGCTTGCCGAATCATTTGGGTCATAGATAAAGATCCCTGAGCGTAAAGGATCAGTAATCGAGACGGATTGTGCAGTACCGACATATTCACTCTTTAACTGGCTCATAGTCATGTATGGGACAAGTCCAACAGTGTCTGTCGCTATTCGCTGTTCATTTGACTTGTCTGCTATCACCATAGCAGTTTCAGGATCAAATGCAAGCCTTCCAACAGCAACAAATGTACTTTGATTATCTGCACTCCGATGGCTTCTCAGGAGTTCAAAGACCGCTGAACCCGCTTTTGCTACAAACTTTCCTTTCACCGTGTAGGTTACCTTTGGCTTTGATCTAGTTAGCTCTGTGCCAGTGTAGTCATAATAATCCCCTCCTGTTTTTACAAACCCGTCCGGCATAACCAATTTTATTCTAAAAAAATTTGCGTCTTTTAGAACGTAGGCAACCGAGGAAGAAACGTTTAGATATTCTGCTGTAATCTTAATTTCAAACTCTTCATTTAGGCTAATGTGGGTTGCGTTGGTTGAGAGAGTAAATTTAATAGGGTCTAATTTCGGCGACGCGGCATTCACAAAGCAGACCAAAATCAAATTAAGTGCAAGGAGCATCAAGTACTTAGGAGACATTTGTTTCATTATCAAATTGTTTAAAGTATATATCCGTTTGTATATAAATAGTAAATTTTTCGTCTAACCGTTTAAGGGTAATCCTCAGAATAGCGGCGGAGATTCCGTGCGACGTTTTGCAACCCGTTCCTGGGCCGCTTCGCTGATTACAATACAGTTCTCTACCGTGACCAGACTTGGTGCTGGATTCGAAATAAAATTCCAGGACCGATCTAAGCTCAGCCTGCTCTTCCTCATCAAGCCAGATAGAACCGGACTGCCTTCCACAATTGTACGATGTTCAGGCAAGCTTATCTATCCAACTATCTCCTTTCAAGAATGCAGAGACATTCTTCAATCGCAACGTATCTATGTATCCGACGATATTTATATTGGTTTCATCGAATTCATTGCATGTGATATTAATCAATTATATTGGTCACATGGCGGGGAATCTGATCAAAACCGGACCTGAGCAACATTCTCAACGTTAGTTATGACAGAACATTCTACTATGTGGCCCTACCCACGACGTGGATCCTATACCCCATTTGAAGTCTGCCCGCTCAGTTCTTTTCCAGCTCGTTTTGCAAAACCTAAGTTAGTCGCAACTCAGCTATCTAAATCACCACCCGCACAAATAATCTAACAATCCATAATAACTATAAACTATGAAACACTTTTTCATTTTCATTGTATTTCTCGCTGCATGTACCAGTGGCGCCAAAGGACAAACTATTGACCCCATCAAATTTACGCTTGAAACTGAGGCCTCTCGTGTTCAGATTGATGAAGAGATGGAAATCGTTATCAAAGCAAACCTGCTCGAATTACCATCTAACACCGTCTTTGTTTTTAAAGAAAACTATGCTTTTAGGATAAAGCTGGTACTACCCGAAGGGTTTGTGCAAACCGGAGGTACGTACTCTGATTACGTCGGCACCACGCTTTCACGAGCTAAACCAACTATCAAATACACGCTTAGGGGAAAATTCGAAACCTCCACTAAAGTTAATCGATTTGAACTCCTGAGGGGAAGTCAAAACGCCAATGATCACAGTCAATTTGCATTTGTAACTTCGTTGTCCTACGCAATTCATGAAAACGAAAATGCGGCCAGGGCTACCCAAGAAAATGTTACACTGGTTTTAAGCACACCAGAGCTTGTCAAGCACTTTACAATCGATGAACTGAGAAATAATACTGGCGATACAGCGCGCGTGGTTCTGGTCACAAATAACGGTCGCGTATACCCTTTCCGGTACGATCCGAATAGCGCTTCGTTGACAGATAACGGAGCAACGGTGATAAAAAATGGCGGCCTCACCTACGTCATTGACGCAGATTTCATTACGCCCGAGATATTCGGAGCAAAGGGTGATGGGATAGCCAACGATCTTACCGCACTTGCTTCAATGTTTTCGGAAACATATTTGCAGACAGGTAACACGGTGATCATCAATGCGGATTATAACTTGAACGGGGGCACTCTGAATATACCCAAGGAAGTAAGTGTAGAGTTTAAAAACGGAAGTTTTAAAAATGGTAAAGTGCGGATCAGCAATTTGGACTTATCCAGTGTTGATAAAATTTCCTTTGATGCCTTGAAATGGGATCGTTCATACGGCACGCTCGACATAGAAATTAAAGACCCGGTGATATTACAGGCAAGCGGCGCGATAGATTTTGTGTTGCGTGTGAAAAGTAGCTTGTCATCCAAAATAACGGTGAACCCTATTGAATTTACAACTGGGGTAAGCTTCACAGATTGTTACCTGGATTTTACGGGAAGTGCTGATTTCAGGATCAATAACACTGCGAGAGACAGCCGGTTCATCTTTGAAAATTGTACTGTGACTAGGTCAACGGCCAATACGGGGGAAGTAAGCTTCGGCGCATACACTGGCTTCGTTGCTTCACAGCCTTTGTTAGTTTTGAATCATTCGAGATTTTCCAATATAGCAATAAATACCGGGGACTGTCTGGTGCGGGTGACAAGCTGCACGTTCATAGCCGGCGACAACAATAATGGGAACCATGAACTTTTGCACATCGCAAGCCAGATCAACAGCGACCTTTCACATTTAATATCAGGATGCGTATTCGATGGTCAGTTCCGTGAAACAGACCTCTTGGACACATACAGTTCAACCAATGTGGTCGTTGAAAATTGCCGGTTTGTTAATAAGGCAAACGTTGGGGGCTACCCGGTTATCACTGTTAAATCTCATACTGGCAACCTTAATACGCTCGATTACGAAACAGCAGGTAACCGGGACGGGCTCATTTTTCGGAACAATTTCTTTGAGAACTGCGCGGGTACTATTTTCTCTGTCTTTACGGCAAATCGGGACGTTGTGGCAATTCCCGAAGATGCCCGAAAATCAGCTGTCACCATATCGGGCAACTTTGTCAAGATCGACGGAGAGGCGATTACGTTTGTTAGTCTGTACAACGCGCAGGACGTAAGTGTATCCGACAACATTATAAAGTGTTACAGCGCAACAGGTGTTAATTTTGTGTCGCTCCATTCATTGGCTGCAATCCCTTTGAAGGTTAGGAATCTGATCATTACAGGCAACCAATTGACTTGCTTACCGTCGCTGGAGGCTTCCATCCCGAACAGTTCCTTGCTACTTGGTGCTCTTTATGCTGATCTAAACAAGTGCATTATCAGTAATAATATAATCAGCAAGGGTTATGCGTTCAATTTCACATTCGGCACAAGCGAGAACATTTTGATTTCAAACAATGTCATCGGGACCGGTTTTGTAAATAACCCTTTCGGGGGCGATGGAGCGTATACCAATGTGAAGTTTTACGCCGTCAATAACATGGCTGGCGGAAGGATTGCCAACGTAGGCACAACCGGAGAGCGGCCAGTTGTGAATAATACCGGCGATACCCGCTTTAATCTGTCCACTGGCACACCTGAATGGTGGAACGGCACAACCTGGATAACATACACAACCTATCTCATCGGGTCAACAACATTCGATCCGCCTTCAATTGCTGCAGGGGCGACTACGAAGGCAACGATAACAGTAACCGGGGCGGCATTGGGACAAATTTCGCGTTGCTCCTTTTCACTCGACCTAAACGACTCTATTACAATCTCTTCCCACGTAAGCTCGGCAAACACAGTAACCGTCATTTTCCATAATGTTGGGGCCCTGCCCGCTGACCTGGCATCGGGCACGCTGACGGCAAAAGTTGAATAGAACTTAGGTAAGTGGAATGCGAATGCCGGGGCGTTGTTGCTTTATGAAATCACTTCCCGATACAAAACTTCGAGAAAATATTATCCAGCAAATCATCCGTAACAATAGTCCCGGTAATCTCTCCCAAATGATGCAGCGCCAGCCGGATATCCTGCGCCAGGAAATCGCCCGTAATGCCCGACGACAGTCCATTCAAAACATCATTCAAAGAACCTTGGGTTTTGATCAGATGCTCATAATGCCGCAAGTTGGTCACGACGGTGTCTCCTGCGGCTTGCCCGTGCACCAGCGAAACAAGCTTTTTAGTCAATACAGGCAAATTTTGCTGGGTATGTGCGGAAATGGAGATAATATCGGATTCATTGGCCAGTTCAGCTGCCAGCGCAGGGTTAATATCCACCTTATTCAATACAAAAAGCACCTCTTTACCAGCAGGCAACAGTGCGGCTAACGCACGGTTCTCGGCCAACGTTTCTACACTATCAAATAGAAAAACAACAATATCAGCCTTATCCATCGCCGCTTTCGAGCGCTCGATGCCGATGGACTCCACAACGTCAGTGGTTTCCCGAATGCCAGCCGTGTCGATGAACCGGAATTTGAGGCCGTCCAGCACGATCGTATCTTCGATCACATCGCGGGTAGTACCTGCAATGGCCGTTACGATGGCTTTTTCTTCATTTAATAATGCATTCAAAAGTGTGGATTTCCCCACGTTAGGTGAGCCAATGATCGCTACGGGCACCCCTTCCTTAATGGCATTGCCAAAGTCGAATGAACTGATCAGTGGTTCGATGGTCTCAAGCAGTGCTTCGATCAGCCTGCGAAGATCGTCCCGCTGAGCAAACTCGACGTCCTCTTCTCC
Organism: Dyadobacter sp. MSC1_007; assembly: GCF_023667495.1. GTDB lineage: Bacteria > Bacteroidota > Bacteroidia > Cytophagales > Spirosomataceae > Dyadobacter. Next base: position 252,610 of record NZ_JAMOZL010000009.1, on the reverse strand, counting down.
GAAATCGAGTTCGAGCTCAATCAGCGAAGCAAAGTGGATAAGCTCCGAGCGCAAGGACGCGAGTTTCTTGGAAAAGCCGCCGCGGAGCTGATTCAATGCCGTTTTGTGGCTGGCCTGGGAATCGGCTGCGATAAGGTCGGCAACGGCTTCGGCTTGCACGAGGTCAAACTGGCCGTTCAAAAAGGCGCGTTGGGTGAATTCTCCAGGCTTGGCAATACGCGCGCCTTTGGTGATCAGGAGCTTTAATATCTGCCTGATGATGTAGTCCGAACCGTGGCAGGATATTTCGACGGAATCTTCTTTGGTAAACGAGCGCGGGGTTTTAAAAACAGTCGCCAACACTTCATCGATGATCTCATCGCCTGCGGTGATGGTGCCGAAATGCACAGTGTGGCTTTCAACCCTTTCGAGGTTTTTTCCCTTAAAAACACTGTTAACTATGGTGATGGCGCCCAAACCTGATACTCGTATAACGCCGATCGCGCCTACACCCGAGGGCGTCGCGAGCGCACAAATCACTTCCTGTTGATATATGGGTACTATATTCATAATGCAAATATGCTACTATTTGAAAGAACCAACATCCGAAGCAGCAAGTTTGAATTTTGTACCTTTATGGGATTTTTCCGCCGACGCGGCGTGTTACCCATTTTTCCAACATTAAGAATTTCAAGATTTTGCTTACCGAAACTTTGCCTATCGTTACATCAGAACTTCCGGTGATGGAAGCCTTTTACACCTTGCAGGGTGAAGGCCAGCACAGCGGCCGTGCCGCCTATTTCATCCGCCTTGGTGGCTGTGATGTGGGCTGCCACTGGTGCGATGTGAAGGAATCCTGGGATGCGAGCATCCATCCCAAATTTGATATAGATGCTATCGTAGCAGGCGCATTGCAATATCCCGGCCGGTTGGCAGTCATCACAGGCGGCGAGCCGCTGATGTACAACCTCGACGAGCTCACAGCCGCTTTGCAGCAGGCCGGCTTTAAGACCAATATCGAAACATCGGGCGTTTATCCTTTCACCGGTCGCTGGGACTGGGTTTGTTTTTCGCCCAAAAAATTCAAAACCCCTCATCCGGACATTTATAATAATGCCCACGAGCTGAAAGCGATCATTTATAACAAAAGCGATTTTGACTTTGCAGAAGAGCATGCTGCAAAGGTCTCCGCTGATTGTACGCTGCTTTTGCAACCCGAATGGAGCAAGCAGGAGCTGATGTTGCCTTTGATAATTGAGTATATCAAAGACAATCCAAAATGGAAAATGTCGTTACAAACTCACAAATTTATGAATATCCCATAATGCACCGCGTTATCATTTTTTATATTCTGATTGGATTACTAACAGCTCAATCAGCTCTTGCACAGGAAGTTACTTTATCAAGAAAATCACGCGAGATTTACGATAAAGCACAACAGGCCTGGCAGGAAAGAAAGTTGGCAGAAGCCATCACACTATTTGAAAAAGTGCTCGAACAGGAGCCTGATAGCTATGACACGCACCTTCGGCTGGCGCAGATCTATGAATTGCAGCGCAACAACGATCTGATCAAAAAGCACTACATGAAAGCCATCCGTTTGAAGCCCGCCGCCCCTCAATCCGCTGCGGCATTCCAATGGATCGGCCGATCTCACTTCAACGTGCAGCGCTATGATTCCGCGCAAGTTTATTTCGAAAAGGCATTCAAGTTATTTCCGGCTAAGTCAAGTTTAGCGCGTCTTGCCGAAAAGTCGATTGCCTCAGCGCGATTTGCCCAGGAAGCAGTCAAAAATCCTGTCGATATCCGGAAGGTTTCCATGGGCGATACAGTCAACTTTCTCGGGACGCAGTACTTCCCGGTCATGACGGCGGATGACGAGACGCTGATTTTTACAGGCCTGACCGAGAACCGCGACGAGAACATCTATGTTACGCACCGGGTGAAAGGCGGCCGTGCGACGGACCGCTGGGACGTTCCCGAAGAGATTTCGAATGCAATTAATACCACCAATAACGAAGGCACATGCAGTGTTTCGGCCGATGGGAGAACGCTCGTTTTCACCGCCTGCAACCGCCCCGACGCTTACGGCAGCTGTGATCTTTACATTTCGCACAAAGAAGGCAAGGAATGGAGCCAGCCTGTAAATTTGGGCCAACTGGTCAACTCCCGCGAGTGGGAATCACAACCATCCTTGTCGGCTGATGGACATACGCTCTATTTTGCTTCCGATCGGAAAGGCGGGCAGGGAAAACGCGATATTTGGGTAAGCCATCTGGATGAGAAAAAACAGTGGACGACGCCCAAAAACCTGGGTCCTGTCATTAATACACCCGATGAAGAAAACGCGCCCTTCATCCACGCCAATGGTCGGACGCTCTTTTATTCCTCCAACGGCCCTGCCGGAATGGGTGGGTTTGATATTTTTATCGCCCAGAAAATCGACACCAATTGGACGCAGCCAGTCAATATCGGCTATCCCATCAACACGGGATCAGATCAGGTAGGACTGTTTATTGCTTCCAATGGCGAAAAGGGCTATTACACCGACGATAACTCCGATAAAGGGCAGGGACGCTCGCTGCTGTACACATTCGATGTCCCTGAATCGCTGCAAAAGATGATTACACCCACGCGCTATGCTAAGGGAAAGGTTTTTGATAAAAAAACAGAAACTGTGCTGGCTTCCGAGATCGATCTGTATGATTTGAAAACCCAGCAAAAAGTAGGTTCTTTTTCTTCTGACAGCCAAAACGGCTCGTTTCTTGCCGTGCTCAACAGCGGCGGAGAATATGCTTTTTATGTTTCAAGGCCAGGGTACCTTTTCAAAAGTCTTACCTTTTCGGTCAATGACAGCGCCTCGTTTGTGGACCTTGATATTCCGCTGGAAGCGATCGAAAAAGACAAGGCGGAAGTGCTCAACAATATCTTCTTTCAAACTGGCGCGTTTACACTTGATGAGAAATCGAAAGTGGAGCTCAATAAAATGATCGAGTTCCTGACCAAAAACAAGGCGATCAAAATTGAAATATCAGGCCATACTGATGATGTGGGCTCAGACTCCGAAAATATGGAGCTGTCCAGAAAAAGAGCGCAATCCGTACAAGAATATTTACACCAGTCAGGAATTGCGGCCGACCGGATTTCGGCCAAAGGTTATGGTGAAACGCAGCCCGTAGCACCAAATGATTCGGAGCAAAACCGCCAGAAAAACAGAAGGATTGAGTGGCGTATCCTTTGACAGGATTTGCATAACGGGCTGAAATTTTGCACTTTTGTCGATCTGCCGGTGTTCTCTAAACGAGTTTGAACCGGCAAAATCCTGATCCGCACACACAGATCCGCCTTGCCCGGCCAGGCTCAAATTCCCGAATCAGAACATAGGTCTTTAACATAGTTTTTATATTAACATGTCATCCGAGAAAGTTTCTTGCTTAATAATTGGCTCCGGCCCTGCCGGTTATACAGCCGCCATATATGCGTCCCGCGCGGGATTAAACCCAGTACTTTACCAGGGAGCCCAGCCGGGAGGCCAGCTTACCATCACCACAGAAGTCGATAACTATCCGGGATATCCCGATGGCATTACCGGCCCTGAAATGATGATCAATTTTGAAAAACAGGCCAAACGATTTGGTACCGACGTTCGCTACGGACTGGCAACAGCGGTAGATTTCACAACCTACCCGCACAAAGTGATTATCGACAACAAGCACGAGATCATTGCAGAGTCTGTAATCGTTTCCACCGGCGCGTCAGCTAAATGGCTGGGAATTGAAGGTGAAGAACGTTTGAATGGCCGTGGCGTTTCTGCCTGCGCGGTTTGCGACGGATTCTTCTTCCGTGGACAAGACGTAGTAGTGGTTGGCGCCGGTGACACGGCTGCCGAAGAAGCCAGCTACCTAGCCAAACTTTGCCGCAAGGTCTATTTGTTGGTCCGCCGCGACGAAATGCGCGCATCGAAGATCATGCAGAAGCGTTTGGAAATGTTACCGAACATTGAAATACTATGGAATACCGAAACCGTGCATTTGAACGGCGAGGAAGGGCTTGAATCGGTATTGGTTAAAAATAATAAAACCGGCGAGGAGCAACTTTTGGAAGCAACCGGTTTCTTTGTAGCAATAGGCCACAAACCGAATACGGATATTTTCAAGGGTTACCTGCATATGGATGAAACCGGATATATCCAGACTGTCAAAGGAAGCACCTGTACCAATGTAAAAGGTGTATTTGCCTGCGGCGACGCTCAGGACAATGTCTACCGTCAGGCGATCACCGCTGCGGGAACAGGCTGTATGGCAGCCCTGGACGCTGAGAGATTTTTAGTAGAACGGGAAGTGGACATTATTATCGAAGAAACAGCTTAATTATTTGCACAACCCCTAATAGTAATCAGGCTACGCTCCGCATATCCAAGCACAGTGTAGTCTGATTTGGTTTTATCCATATGAAAGTAAAGCTTATTGTATGTTTGCTAATGGCTGTGTGTCTGATCCCCTGGAACACGCAAGCGCAAGAGCGAGGTAAATTCAAGCGAAATCCTAAAATAAACCAGTCGGGCAGCAATGCCAACGAAGGGCCTACCACCAAAGCGGCCGCGCCTCAACCTGAGGACGAATATGAGGTAGAAACATCCAATCTTAAATTCCAAAGCCAGTTTGAACCCGTAAAGCCGCTTAATCCGGTTGTTCACGAGGATACGGCCACAATTGACGAAGGTGAAACAGAAGTGGTAATCGCCGAAGACTCACTACTAGTGGCCGACGAATGGGTAAAGGCTGCCGAATATTACGTGATATGGGACGCCAGAACGATCAATCCTTACGGGCTGAGCCCGGCAGAATTCGATGAGCCGGTCGATTTAAAGCTCTATGATCCGGCGGCTAACCGCATGTGGGCGACTCCTATGACCCGCACCCCTGTGACTTCCAAGTTTTCCTACCGCTGGGGACGCTGGCACAATGGCACTGACCTTGATCTTGAAACAGGTGATTCTGTCCGCAGCACTTATGACGGCATGGTCCGCATAGTTGCATGGGATGGCTCCGGATACGGCCGTTTTGTAGTGGTAAGACATTATAATGGTCTGGAAACACTTTACGGGCACCTTTCCAAGCAAATGGTTGAGTCAGGACAACTCGTTAAAGCCGGCGAGGTAATCGGTTTAGGTGGAAACACCGGACGCAGCTCTGGTTCGCACTTGCATTATGAAAACCGCTATGAGGGAAATCCTTTCGATCCGCAAAGCATATTCGATTGGGATAATACCACCATCCGATCCGATCATTTTCTGCTAACCAGCTCGGCATGGAGCCACATCAGAGGCAAATCTACAAAAAGCGAGTTTGAGGCAGGAGACGCGCCTGCGGCCTACTCCCGCTCGATCCTGCATAAAGTCCGGTCCGGCGATACGCTTGGTTCTATTGCCTCTCGCTATGGCGTGAGTATTTCCTCCATTGCGCGCAGAAACCGCATGTCTACCCGGGCAACGCTCAGGATCGGACAAAAGCTTCGCATTAAATAACAGACATTTATGAAACTAGATATCCTTGCCATCACAGCCCACCCCGACGACGTGGAGCTGTGCTGCGCCGGTACGCTTCTTGCCCAGCTTGCATTGGGCAAAAAAGTCGGTATACTCGACCTTACCAGGGGTGAGCTCGGCACGCGGGGAACTCCCGAGGGCCGGATTCAGGAAGGAAAAGATGCGGCGCGCATTCTGGGTGTACATGCCAGGGAAAATGTCGGTCTGGCTGACGGCTTCTTTGTCAACGATGAAGCTCACCAGAAAGCCATTATCCCTTTCATTAGAAAATACCAGCCCGAAATCGTTATTACCAATGCGTTCGATGACCGCCACCCCGACCACCGTCGTGGTGGACAACTGGTAGCGGACGCCTGCTTTTACTCGGGCTTACGTATGATCCAGACTGTGGACGAGCAAGGAAACCAACAGAAAGAATGGCGCCCCAAGCAGGTTTTCCATTCCATTCAAGACCGCTACATCACGCCGGATTTCATCGTGGATATTACCCAATTCCATGACCGGAAAATTGAGGCGATCCGCGCATTCAAAAGCCAGTTTCATGTTCCTGAATACCAGGGCGAAGGTGAGCCGCAGAGCTATATTTCCACGCCCGAATTTTTGGAATTCATCATTGCCCGCGCAAGAGAAATGGGTCACGCCATCGGTGTTAGCTTCGGGGAAGGTTTTACCACGGCAAGAAAACTGGGCGTGCGCGACCTTTCGGTTTTCATCTGAGGCAACTGTGACACTTTTGTTATAAAAAAAGGAATTTCTTTAAGCTTTCTGCGTGTTTGTATCGTATATCTTGCAAACATCAGATTGTAAAAGCATGAAAAAGAACCTAATGCTCGTGGTATTGCTCGCCTTAATAGGCCTGACCTTTCAGAATTGCTACGGGCAAACCTCTAAAGATCAAGGCAAGGACTCCAAAAAAGCGCCTGAATATTCCCGCACCGACAGCGCGCCTGTGGAAAAAGCAAATAAGGATTGGCAAAAAATCCTTCCTTCGGATGTGTATGAAGTCGCGCGTCTGAAAGGCACCGAACGGCCATTTACCAGTCCATACGAGCATTCCAAGGAAATCGGCACATTCTATTGCGCCGTATGTGGCAACCCGCTATTCAAAAGCGACGCCAAATACGAAAGTGGCTGCGGGTGGCCCAGCTTTTTTGAACCCATCAGCAAAAAATCGATTATCGAGGCCAATGACAACAGCCTTGGAATGCACCGCATAGAAGTCATGTGCGGGCGTTGCAAATCGCATCTGGGCCATGTTTTCGACGACGGTCCGCCTCCGACCGGCTTGCGGTATTGCATCAACGGTGTAGTGCTGGATTTTGAAAAGGCTAAGACAGCTGAAAAGAAATACGAGGGTAAAAAGAAAGGCAACAGCGGTAGCTAGCCGCTATTTAAAAAATAAGTTTACAAAAAAAGTGCTTCCCACAGACAAGTTAAAAGGCTTGTTTTGAACGGGAAGCACTTTTTTTATTTTACCATACAAGATATTTCACGAAAGCTTCATTTATACAATTTGTTCCAATTCTAAATAATCTATATGTTTGCACCGATTTATAATTATTCTAAATAAATCAATCGGTTACAATCCCTAACAAATAGCTTACTGGATCAAATGCTACACAACAACTTGAAGTTACGGACGCTTTTGTTCGCTTCTATTCTTGCCTTCGGAATAACGTCCTGCTCAGACGATGACGAACCTACTCCGGGGGTAAAACAGGACCTGCGCACCAAAATCGACTATGCGAAAGTTACTCCGACAACTCCATACAAAAGCCTTTTCATCGATGCCAAAGGTGATACAACTGTCGACCTGAAATCAGGAACTGACCGCTACAAAATGTTCCAGGCGCTCAACTACTACATGGGAAGTGCGGTAAGAGATAGCGCAACACTTGATGTCACGGTGCTCAAAAACATGTTTGCCAACAGCGGTAACCCATTCAAAGACATCAAATCCGGCGCTGTTTCAGTCGTAGGAGCCGATTTGAATGCTTCCGGTGTTCAGCTTCGTAATGTGACCGCGTCTTCCAAACCTGCCGCCGAAGCGGAAACAAACCGCGCGGCACTGGAAACCTATTTTGCGCAGATAGCAGAAGCCAGCAAATCGGTAAAAGCAACAGCGTCAAAAGGAGTAGCCGGTAAGCTGGGCACTTACCTTGTGAATGCGCAGGGAATTGAAATAGCCCAAATCATTCAAAAAGGCCTGATTGGTGCATTACAGCTGGATTACATCGGTAATGTAATGTTGGACAAAGGCTTGGATGCTGATAATACTGCACTTGTTTCAGGCAAAAAATATACTGCGCTAGAGCACAACTGGGATGAAGCATTCGGTTTATTAACCCCAAACCCGACGTTCCTGGAAGGAGCAACTGATGCTGCCAAAGGAGCAAAAGCTACCGAGTCCTTTCTGGGATCTTATCTATGGGAATACAATAAAGCGAGCTATGCCAAAATCCACCCTGCGTTTGTGAAAGGCCGTGCTGCGATCGTCAATAACGATAAAGCTGAGCTGAAAACACAAGCCACTTTCATCCGTACAGAAATGGAGAAAGCCATCGCGTCAGCTGCGCTGGGTTACCTGGGCAAATGGAAATCAGGCGCTACCGACGCTGCCCGTGCACATGCGATTGGCGAAGGTCTGGGCTTTATTTACTCATTGCGTTTCTGCAACATCAATGGTGCCGACGCAGCTTTCTCAGATGCAATCCTGCTTGGTCTGATCGGCTCGCCTAATGGTTTCTGGGATTTGACCAACGACAAAGTCAATGCGGCAGCGGATGCAATAACAAAGAAGTTTAAGCTATAAAAAGCTTACAATACCTGGATGAATGGGTGGACTGGCAATTTTTGTCGGTCCACCATTTGTCGTTTAAAATCTAACCTCTAATACAATGAAAAAATATTGCGCGCTCTTGCTAACCATGCTGTTTCTGGGTTGTTCGAGCGGAAGCGAAAAACCAGACCCGGCGCCTGTGGATGAAGGCAAAGATCGTAAAGCAATGCTGCAATACCTGGCTGACCAGGTCATTATCCCCTCCTACGAGCAGTTCAAAGTCAAATTTGACCTGATGACCGTTAAGTCCAAAGCTTTTACAGCCAAACCCGACGCTGTTACCCTTGCCGAATTCCGGTCTGCCTGGGCGGATGCTTATGTAGAATGGCAAAAAGTGGAGCTATTTGATTTCGGTCCAGGAGAAAAACACACCATCCGTAATTTCTTTAATATTTATCCAGCCAGCGAGCAAGGCATCGCTGCCAATATCGACGATCCAACCAGCAATCTGGAAGTGCCGGCCTCGTATCCTACTCAGGGCTTTCCCGCATTGGATTATCTGATCAATGGCATCGGCAGCACTGACCCTACCATTCTTGCACAATACACCTCCGCAACAGACGCCGCCAAAAAACTCGCCTATATTACCAAAGTGACAGCGAGAATGGAGTCGATCCTGGGCAAAGTAATGGGTGAATGGAATGGAGAATACAGGACTACATTTACCTCTAAAACCGGCCTGGATATCAGCTCTTCCACTTCTCTGTTGGTTAACGGCTTTGTGCTGCATTACGAGCGCTACATCCGCTCGGGCAAATTCGGCATTCCTTCCGGGGCGATGGCCAATGGCATTCCTTCACCAGAAAAAGTCGAAGCCTATTATAAAAAGGACATTTCACTTACGCTTGCGAAAACCGCGCATCAGGCTTACGCCGACTTTTTTAATGGCAAGGATGCGAAGTCATCAGCAAGCGGGCCGTGTCTGAAAACATACCTGGACGCATTGGGCGCCAAGGACAGCAGCACCGGCAAAACGCTCACAGAGAGCATCAATGCACAGTTTGAAATGAGCAAAACCAAGTTGAATGCCTTGAAGCCCAACCTTTATGAAGAGGTAAAAACCAACAACCAGGCCATGAAGGATACCTATACGGAAATGCAAAAAGCAGTACGCATGCTGAAAGTGGATATGACCTCGGCCATGAGCATTACCATCACCTATACTGACAATGACGGGGACTAAGCGTTGAATCATGCGGGCTTATCTACTCAAATATTCCTCTGCCACCCCATTGGCTTCATTCAGGGTTATTTTTGGTTTGATGCTATTTGCGAGCGTCTGCCGATTTGTAGCCATGGGTTGGGTAGAGGACTTGTATATCAGCCCGCGGTACTTCTTTCCATTCTACGGGTTTGAATTCATCCGCCCTTTGGGGAGCTGGACTTACCTGCTCTTCGGGGTTTGCGGGCTGTCTGCACTACTTGTGGCTGCCGGTTTTTTTTACAGGGTTTCTGCCGTCCTGCTTTTTGCAAGCTTCACTTACATCGAGCTCATCGACAAAAGCACTTATCTGAACCATTACTATTTTGTGAGCATGGTATGCTTTATGCTGATTTTTCTTCCAGCGCACGCCATGTTTTCTGTTGATGCAAGCCGCAACCAAAGACTGCTCTCAGGCCAGGTGCCTGCCTGGTGCATAGACAGTATCAAGCTACTGGTGTGCATGGTCTACTTTTATGCGGGGCTTGCCAAAATCAATAGCGACTGGCTGCTGCACGCATTGCCTTTGAAAATATGGCTGCCCGCGAAAAACGACTTACCGGTAATCGGCAGTCTGTTCAACCACGAATGGACGGCTTACGTATTCAGCTGGTTTGGCTGCATTTACGATCTGAGCATCGGATTGCTGCTTTGGAACAGAAGAACCAGGCCATTCGCTTACTTGTCAGTAGTTGTTTTCCACCTGGCGACGGCGCTCCTCTTTCCGATCGGCATGTTCCCCTACATCATGATCGTAACGGCGCTGATTTTTTTCCCCGCCGGGTTTCATCAAAAAATGATCGGTTGGCTAAGCCTTATTCTAAGAATTCCAATGCAGTATGTCCGCTCGCAACGCCGGTACCGTATACCCGAGCTTTTCAAACCTGCTCTTTACGTGCTATTTGCGCTTTTCTTTACATTCCAGATGCTGTTCCCATGGCGTTACCTGCTTTATCAGGATGAGCTCTTTTGGACCGAAGAAGGTTACCGCTTCTCGTGGCGGGTGATGCTGATGGAGAAGGCGGGTTACACCCAGTTCACTGTAACCGATAAAAACGGCAAGAAGCAGATTGTCAATAACAACGATTTTCTGACGAAATTGCAGGAAAAAATGATGTCTACCCAGCCCGATATGATCCTTCAATACGCGCATATGCTGCGCGACCACTATGCGCAAAAGGGCTTCGTGTCCCCGCAAGTGTATGTGGACTCATATGTGGCTTTGAACGGGCGCATGGGCAAACCACTCGTTGCGCCAAATGTAGATCTCGCCCGCCAAACCGACTCCTTCCAACATAAATACTGGATTACCCCGTTCAACGATGAAATTAAAGGTCTGTAAACTCTTACCTCTGCTGCTATTTCATGCTATTGTTTCTTTTGCCCAAACCCGGCTTTCCGGTCAGGTTTTTTCCAAAACTGATAGTTCCATTGTCAAAGGCTGCACTGTTTTTCTCAATGAAAAATTAAGCACTGTTACCGACGACAGCGGTAAATTCTATTTCCAGGCTGTTCCCAAAGGCAGTTACACGCTCCAAACCGAAATACCAGGCTATCGGGTTCATAAAAAGAATTTTTCAGCCACAGGTAAAGAGCTCTATTTTGAGCTGTACCTGACCTCCTCGGATCAAAACCTCGATGAATTGACCGTCACTGAAAAAGCAGCAGATTTTGGGTTCTCTCACTTGCGGGGCGTAGAGAGTATGGGTATTTATGAGGGAAAAAAATCGGAGGTCATCTCTCCCGACCAACTGGTGGCCAACCTTTCTACTAACAATGCAAGACAGGTTTATTCACGGGTTGCGGGGCTTAATATCTGGGAAAATGAAGGCGGCGGCCTGCAATTAAATATCGGCGGTCGCGGCCTGGACCCAAACCGGACTTCGAACTTTAACGTGCGGCAGAATGGCCATGACATCAGCGCTGATGCGTTGGGCTATCCCGAAAGCTATTACACCCCTCCTATCGAGGCTGTCGGCAAAATACAGATCGTTCGTGGAGCGGCTTCGCTACAATACGGAACACAGTTTGGCGGGCTGATCAACTTTGTGATGCGGAAGCCGGTTCAGGATAAGAAGATTGAAGTTGTCGCGCGCCAGAGCATTGGCTCGTTCGGCTTCTACAATGCATTTACAAGCGCAAGCGGCACGGTGGGAAGGCTCAGTTATTATACTTTTTTTCAATATAAAAAGGCCGATGGCTGGCGGGCCAATTCGCATTTTAACAACTACACCTTTTATACGGACCTGGATTATAAGCTCAGTGAGAAAACGTCCATCGGCCTGGATATCACTAAAATGCACTACCTGGCCCAGCAGCCTGGCGGGCTTACCGATGCAATGTTCGCAGCCGACCCCAGACAGACCAACCGCGAGCGCAACTGGTTTGAGGTCGACTGGAATATGGCCGCCATTCATTTTGATCACCACTTTAATGCAGCCAATGAATTCAATCTTCGTGTATTCGGCCTGGCCGCCAACCGCTATTCAATTGGCTTCCGCCCCAACCGCGTGGCGACGATCGACGATAACAGCGAGCGCGACCTGATTAAAGGAGATTTTAATAACTGGGGAGCCGAAGCCAGATATTTGAAAAAGTATTTTATTGCCAAAAAACTATCGGTATTGCTTGTCGGAAGCAGGTATTATTATGGATATAACCACAATTTGCAGGGACTGGGCTCCAAAGGCAAGGACGCCGATTTCACTTTCGTCGAGCCAGACCGCTTCATTACCTACGATTACCGCTTCCCAAACCGCAACATATCGCTGTTTGCCGAAAACATATTTTACATCACCGATAGGCTTTCCATCACGCCGGGAGTCCGCTTTGAGTACATCAAAACGACCGCTGACGGCTATTATGGTAACATTTCGCGCGACCTGGCAGGGAATGTGATCAATATTTCCAGAACAGACGAGTATCGCACTAACGGGAGACAGTTCCTTCTGGCTGGCCTTGGCATCGGCTACAAACCGCATAGCCGCGTGGAGCTTTATGCAAACATCTCGCAAAACTACCGCTCGATCACATTCAGCGATATGCGCATTTCCAACCCGTCTTCGGTGATCGATCCCAATCTGAGAGATGAAAAAGGTTATTCGATCGATTTGGGTGTCCGTAGCCAGCAGACAACGCTTTTCAATTACGATATCAGCCTATTTTACCTCAATTATAACAACCGGATCGGTGAAGTGCAGTTTTACGACGAAAGCAACAGGGTGCTCAGGCTCAGAAGCAACGTTGGTCAGGCTATTATCATGGGTATTGAATCTTATGCCGAGGCTGATTTCCTGCGACTGTCCAGCCCGGAAACCAAAGATTGGAGCGGCGTTCTTTTTGGCAATGTGGCCCTGATCAAATCCGAATATAATCGTAGTGAAATCCCAGGCGTGCAGGGTAACCACGTCGAGTTTGTTCCGAAACTTAATTTAAAAACCGGTCTGAGGATCGGTTACAAAAAGCTCAAAGGGTCACTACAATTCACCCACCTGACAGACCAGTTCTCGGAAGCGACAAATGCCACCGACGGTGGTGTCTCGTCGGTGGTGGGGCTGATCCCGGCCTATAAAATCGTTGATTTGAGTCTTTCGTATGAATGGAAGCGTCTTCGCGTCGAAGCAAGCATCAATAACCTGAGCAACGAAATGTATTTCACCCGTCGGGCCACAGGCTATCCCGGCCCGGGCATCCTGCCATCAGACGGCCGCGGCTTTTATTTTACTTTGCAGGTTAAAATCTAAACTAAAACAACCTACATATCTACGCCGAATGCAGTGCAATGCGGTTTCCTTCCGTGTCAAGGAACACAGCCATATTGCCGTATTCGGGGCTTATGGGTGTTTTCGGGACAAGCACTTGTCCGCCTGCGGCCTCAATCCTATCCAGGACAATCTGCACATCAGGATTTGCATTCAGGTAAATAAGCGGGCCTTCGGTAGCCGACGGGCGGTGGAATTCGCCACTATCCACGATTGCCCCGCCTACGCCGGTCTGCATATCGTCAATAGGAAACATCCGCATTTTTATACTTTGAACATCGAGCGGGATAAGCGAAAGTTGAAAGATTGCTTCATAGAAGGTGGTAGCGCGGTTCAGATCGTTTGCTGGTATCTCAAACCAGCTAATGGCATGATTCATAACCTAATGGATTTGAAGGTGAACGATTAGCTGAATGTAATCATTCCCTTGATTTTCCCAAAACAACCCCGAAATGAAATCCGAGCACAACACTCGGATAAAATTCGCGCGTTCCAGGTCTGACGCTTTGCCAATAGTCGTCGATGCTGTAAAAGCGGGCGTTTTCCTGTTGCGGTGTGTGCGACCGGCTGATGATGCCCCGAAAACCGATCCCCGTGAAAAGATCCAGCGTAATCCGGTGTGGGAAGTAAAACTGCCAGCCAAAGCGCACGTGGCCCGCACTTACATTTTTGTCGATCCGAACCACCTTATTCTCAAAATAGCCGCAGTTTCCGAATCCATCGGCGCAATCCATCCCTACCCACTGATTATCGCGGTATACCACTTTTTTAAAAAGGAACTCCGGCCCGACATATCCGCGCACCCGGCGCTTTTCAAAATAATACCAGCGGAACTGCGTCCTGCTTTTATAAATGTCTTTGCCAGGTGGTTCGTTGTAATCTTGATACCATATGCAAAACGATGAGTTGCCGTAACCCAGGTCCTGCTGTAATGTGAAGTCTCCTTTGCCCAGAGGAATCTCGACACCGAATTGAATGGTGTTATCAAAGTCGAACATCGGCCACGGAGAATACTTGACAATTACATGACTTTTGGCCGATTCTACATCAAACTGGGCGACAGAAGAAATGCTATTGACCGATATCAGGAATGCAATCAGTATCGATAACCTCATAAAACAGGGATTTTACTTAAATACTGAATGCTATCAGAGTCATCGTATTTATATTGAAACAACCCTTTATTTCCTGTGATAATCAAATGGTTGTTCCTGACAATGACGTCATATGCGGCAACCTGCTGGTAAAAAGCTTTGGAAACCGGTTCGGCCGGTTTGGATATATCCATGACCCTGAAACCTTTGTCACCTTCACATACAAACAGCTTGTTGCCCGACACGCCAAGGCCATAGGGAGAATCCATCCGCTGTGTGCCAACCATTGCAGGCCTGGTCGGGTCGCTAATGTCGATCACATCCAGCGAGCTGAAACCGCCACCCGGACGGCAAGTCATACCTGCACGCAGGGTCACATACGCATACTTGCCCTGCACAACTACGGGATCGCATGAAAGCACATGCGTGTATTTGGACATGAATACGGGATCGTTGGGCTTGCTATTATTATAAATATACATGCCGTCAGCAGCTCCCACGAAAAGATTTTGCTGGTAAGGAAAGATCGTCTCGATCCCTACTCCAAGGTTCTTGCTGACTGCTTTTGCAGGATTTCCTCCATCGCCAATGTCGTAGACTTCCAAAGATTGATCGGATACGATATAAAGGGTGTTTCCCGTGATGGCAAACCGGGCCATCGAGCCGCCTGCGCCTGTTTGTGGATTCGGGTCTCCATCAGCATTGTCATTGCACGAGTTCAATATCAGCAGCAATCCTATCGCCATCAGGCCAAGGAATAGTACTGGGATTAGTTTTTTCATAGCCGGGTCAAATTAGATTCCTGAAAAATTGAAGTAATAAAAATGGGCAGTTACCGGTAACACTTGGGCTGCTTGTCCATTGAAATCTTCTCCCAGTCGACAACAACTCCCTTTTGAGAGTCGGGACATTCAAAATAAATGCCTTGCATCGATGGATAATTACGGGTGGGAATCGCATTGGGGATAGATTTGACCACCTTTGGAGATTTAGGGTCTGTGATATCGATTACCAGCAGGGTCGACATATTATCGGCGTACAGCCAGTTACCCTTGACGGCAATATCGTAGTTACCCATAATCGAAATGAAAGAAAGGTTTTCAGGATTTTTCGGATCTGCGTTGTCTATAATATGAATGCCTTCCCCGGATTCATTGATAAACAAATAGCGATCGAAGGTGTAGATCTTTCCCGGCGTTTTTAGCGGCTTGGCGGTGGAAACGGCCACTTTTGCCACCTCTTCGGCGGTTGCGTAAATCGGCCGGTAACCCGTCCCATCGAATTTGACATTGCCTATGAAGGGCTCCGAATCCCGGTAGTAACAGGATAGCATCAACAATGTCAGGCAGGCAGCAAGCAGGGCTCTTTTCATGGCAGAATCAGTCAGGATGACATTTTCAGTTTTAGACACCCTGTTGCAAGTAAACGTTGCAGGCCCGTTTTCACTTTCGGAAAATAAGTACTGTTTGGACGATTTTAGGAATTGTTGTAAATTTTGCCACAATCCTCATTTACACCATTTACTGACCTCCTCTGTTATGAAAAAATTTCTAAAAATCGTAGGCATCATTATCCTGGTGCTGGTCTTGCTTGCGGCGGCAGCCGCTTCCTACGTCAAAACGGCCTTGCCCAATGTGGGCGAAGCGCCTGTGATCACCGTCGAGCGGACACCCGAAAGAATTGAAAGGGGAAAATACCTCGCCAACCACGTTACCATCTGTATGGATTGTCACAGCACCCGGGATTGGAGCCTGTTTTCCGGCCCGCTTGCACCAGGCAACCTTGGCGGCGGCGGCGAGGCATTTAGCCGCGATCTGGGCTTTCCAGGCGCGTTTTACGCCAGAAATATCACCCCTTACGGAATTGGAACATGGACAGACGGCGAAGTTTTCCGTGCCATCACTACCGGTCAGAACAAGCACGGCGAGGCGCTTTTTCCCATTATGCCTTATCTTAATTACGGTCAGCTTGATGAAGAGGACATTTACAGCATCATCGCCTACATCCGTACGCTCGCACCCGTGCAACACGACGTAACGCCTCGCGAAGCTGACTTCCCGGTCAACATTTTGATCAACACTATGCCGATGAAAGCGAATTTGAGCAAACGTCCGGCAGAAACCGACCTCGTCGCCTACGGCAAATATGTCATAACTGCTGCCTCATGTGTGGAATGCCACAGCAAGCGCGAAAAAGGCACTAAAGTACCCGGCACCGAATATGGCGGAGGCATGGAGTTCATTATGCCCAACGGCATTGTCCGCTCTGCAAACATCACCCCCGACATGGAAACCGGTATCGGCTCATGGACCGAGGAAGCATTCCTAAAACGCTTTAAGGCCTACGCAGACTCTTCTTACAAGCCTCACAAAGTTGGCCCCAAAGAAATGAACTCAGCCATGCCCTGGATGATGTACGCCGGCATGAAGGAAGGGGATTTAAAGGCTATTTTCGCTTATTTGAAGACTGTGACACCTATTAGGCAGAAGGTGGTGAAGTTTGAGTTTAAATAGGAGTTAAAACTATTTACTGAGCCTTTTAATGACTTAATGCTAAGGAGCCTGTTTTTACGGGCTCCTTTCTTATTGTGTTGCGATCAAAATCGCAATGTAATCCAGATCGCAAAATTCGTTTAAAAAGTCTACATTTGTTTAATCAGCGCCCTCCAAAACTAGGTTAAACACAATTAATAGTGGGTTTTTAATTAAATTTATAACCATTCAATTAAAATTATCATATTATGAAAATCGCAGTTATTGGCGCTGGCTGGAAGGAAAGCTTCGTTGCCTGCTGAGGCATATTCTGCATTATATACTTGAGTCTGTTTGACCAACACCATTCGTTTCGTCTCAGTCTTATCTGTCATTTTTAGTATCACGCGGCACGTGTGCTACGCCAGACTAAGTTTCAGAACTTCAAGAAGTTTTCCGAAAACAGGCTGATATGGCGCTTTTACCGAGATAATTTGTCCGGTTGCAGGATGAACGAATTCTACACTAACAGCATGCAACATCATCTCATCCATACCCAGCTGATTTTTAAAAAACCTGTTTTGCTTATTGCAACCGTGGGGCCGGTCACCGATAATGGGATGGAAAATGTGGGCCATGTGCTTCCTAAGCTGGTGCATGCGGCCAGTGGTTGGCGTCAGTTCGACGAGTGAGTAGCGGGAAGTTGCATGCTTGCCGATTTGAAAGGGCACCTCGCTGCGCGCGCGCGTTTTGAAAGAAGTGAATGCTTCCTGCACAGTTCCGTCTTCCCGTTTTAATGGATAGTCTATCTCCCCCGCATCGGGTGTAAAACCGCGTACAATAGCGTGATAGGTCTTTTTTACCTTCCCTTCTTGAAACTGCTGCTGCATCAGACTATTCATTTCTTCGTGCAATGCGAATAGCAAAACGCCCGAGGTCTTGCGGTCCAGGCGGTGCACAGGATACACCTTTTGTCCGAGTTGGTCGCGCAGCAATTGAACTGCAAACACGTCGGCGTCCGCAGCAATAGGCGATTTATGAACGAGGAGGCCATTCGGCTTGTTGATCGCTACTAGTCGCTGGTCCTGATAAATGATTTGTAGGGGATTGACGTCCAGGGATGACACTTAAAATATCGATAACTGTTTTTGGGTCTTGGAAGTCAACACCGCGTAGGAACTGGGCTTAATTCCCAGAAAGTACGGAAAGAGCTTTAAGAGGAAATGTTTAAACTTTGTGACATAATATCCCTTACTATTATTACGGTACTGCATTCTTAACACGGCATCGTTGTAGAGGTGGCATATGTCCTTTTCGATGTTGAAGTTTTCTGATTTCAGCAGAAAGCGAAACAGCGATGGTGTGTAGATATTAATATGACCGTAGGAAAGAAAGTGGTTTAATTTCCGATCGACATAAAAAGAAAAATCGACGGGTACCTCGAAAATCTGGTATTTGGAGACCCTCTTGATCTCCCGTAGCAATAACCTTTCGTGCTCCACATGTTCAAGCACGTGCGAGCAGATCACCAGATCAAAGTGATCATCAGGATAAGGAATTTTGTAGCCGTCAAAAAGCAGAATGTCACTTAGATCTTTAATTTGCTTCGATTTGATCAGTTCAATGCCACTTTCTGAGATCTCCACACAGCTTATATCCGAACAAAAATCCCATTGTGAAAGCCAGTTCAAAATACTACCTTCCCCTGCCCCTACTTCGAGCATATTCCTGAACGGAATGCCTTTGGCAAGCTCAACTATATTCATTGCCTTGAATTTGGCCCCTGTATTGCGCCATTCCACCAGGCTTTGGTCATATTGAGCCGAGTACGATTCCTTTACATTGTCCGATGGTTGCATATTCGAAGCTTCTGCTAACTATTTTTCCTACTATACCTGATCCTGAACCTGATGACGCCCCATAATACCAGATATAAAATGCCTAACAGCATTCCGATCTCGAAACTGAATACCAGCGCTGTCCGGTCGAGGATACTCTCGATCAGGTTATTGATAATGGCTTCTGGCTCATGGATAATATCCCAGCTGTTCATCCGCCTTACCCGCCCCAGATAAACTCCAAAGCCGGCCAATGGCAAACTGACTAGTAACAACAGATTAGCCATTTTACGATGAAAAACACGTCTCCATGACCTGTGTATCCAATAAAGCGAGACGAGGCCATTGAAAAGACTCACCTCCGCATACGAAAAAAGCATGATGATGTCATGCCATGTCAGGTCGCGGTGATAGTCGACAGTTAAATGCGCAAGATCCGTGATCATATAAGGCGCATTCGGAAAGAAAGCAATCCAGCCGACGCTCAACAGCGTCAGTATGACGGGAATATGTCCATACCGCTTGGTGAGGATATCCGCCAGAAAGGCGATGATCAGCGGTATCCAGCTCAGAAAGAGGTTCCAGTCCAGAGAAAAATCGACGGGAGAATTAAAAAGTATGCGGATGAGGTGGAAAAATACGGCCAGCAGGCTGAGAACGAAAAGTAACAGCAGCGAGAACAAACCCTCCATAGAAATAATTGGAGGATCGGATACGCTGAATTTATAATTCCTTATCCAATCTATCAAACGGTCCAATTGTACGCAATTTAAGTTTCTTCATGACGATTAAAGCAAAGCTAATGTCGCTCACGTCTGACCAACTCTGAATGAGGCTAAGCCTGGGTAGGGTTTACAGGGCTGTTTTGTTCTTTCTTGGGCCTTCTCCTTTTGTTTCTGCGCTTGGCATTCGCATCACGTGGGGCACCTTCTGCAATTTTGCCTTCGGTTCCGGCTGTTTCACGGGGTCTTTCCTCCCGAGGCGGCCTGTTGCCTAACGGGCCTGCCGATTTTTTCTTCACATTGGTAGTACGTCGCCCCGGCTTATATCGTTGCGGCGCAAAGTCGGGCGCCTCACCCAGACCAAGCTCGGCGGTAATAGCCCTCTTCTCTATTTCCTTTTCGAAAAGGCGCTCTATTTTAAGAACATATTTTTGATCCTGCTCATTGATAAAGGTAATTGCCGTCCCTTTCGACTCTGCACGCGCGGTGCGGCCAATACGGTGAACGTAATCCTCGGGATCGCGTGGCACATCGTAGTTGACAACATGGCTGAGGTTATCAATATCTATACCGCGTGATAGCACGTCGGTTGCAACCAGTATCGGGAACTGTCTGTTTTTAAAATCACGCAAAACGATTTCCCGCTCGGCCTGTTCTGAATCTGATGATATTCCGTGTGCGCCCATGCCCAGTTTTTTAAGGGACCTGACGATCGGTTCCACGTTCGATTTCCTCGATGTGAACAATACCATACTGGTGCTTTGCACTTGTTTGAGCAAATGAATCAGCAATGGAAGCTTTTGTTCATCCTTGGCCAGGTAAAACTGTTGATCTATGCGTTCAGCCGGCCGCGAAACTGCAAGTCTTATTTCCTCAGGATTACGAAGGATTCGCTTCGCCAACTCCCCGATCTTTGACGGCATCGTCGCAGAGAACATCAGCGTCTGCCGCTCGGTGGGTAGATAGCTCATTATTTTAAGGATATCGCTCAAAAAACCCATATCGAGCATCCTGTCGGCCTCATCGAGCACCAAATGTTTGACATCTTTGAAACTGACATAACCCAACTGCAAGTGGGCAATCAGCCGTCCTGGTGTAGCAATGATAATATCTGCTCCTTGTGTAAGTGCCTTTTTCTGTTGATCCCATTCAGGCCCTTTATTGCCTCCGTATACGGCAATGCTGGTGGCGCCGACGAAATACCCAAGCCCCTGGATCTGCTGATCGATCTGTACAGCAAGCTCACGCGTTGGCACAAGGATCAATGCTCCGGTGTGAACATTAGCCTGATGGGCAACTTTGTCAAGGATGGGGATCAGATAAGCGGCGGTTTTTCCAGTACCCGTCTGTGCGCATGCAAGCAGGTCTTTGCCGTTGATAATGTGAGGAATGGCCTGTTCCTGAATTGGTGTCGCCTGCTGGTAGTTCATAGAATCCACGGCGCTAAGCACGTCTTCGTGGAGTTCAAATTCGTTGAAATTCAAAATTCAGCTTTTAAATCCGTCAATCCGTTGATTTCCAGATGTGTTATAGATATAGCTGACTCTAATTTTCCCAGTCAGCAAACCGCATGATTTGAACAAATATAACATACAACCGCCATAATGACAAGAAAGGTGGGTAACGAACGTGTAAAATACCACAGATTGCAGGAGGCTATATCCAATTGTCTACACTTTCCCTTTAGTGTTTTTCAACCGGTCGATCATCATAATGGCGCGATCGATCCGCGTTTGCAAACCCTTGGCGCAGTCTACATAATAAATGATACCCCGCTGGACGACTGGCTTCGCATTCTGGAACAAGCTCTTACCTTCTTCATCAATCGCCAGCAGCTCTTCAAGCTCTTCGGGAAGATCCCGTCCATATTCACTGTCGTCCCGCCTGACAGACACAAGAAGCTTCTGACCAAGTACCAACTTACCTTCCTGGCGGATGGGCGTGCCGACATTAATGTAGAACCCTCCCCCGCCCTTCGGCCGGATGGCGCATTGGAAATGAACCTGATCGTTGATCACACAACGCACACGCGAGGGCTTGCGACCTTCTACGAACTGCTCGGCAGCCTCATCCGGCACAACCATATAAAATTCGCCTCCCTTTTTGGGGAGGCGTTCGAGTATTGTTTCAAAATGTACTATCTCTTCTTCCATTGATCTTAGCAATGACTTCTTTTTATTCTGTCAGGGGTTTTACCTGAATATCTTTGTAATACACCACGCTTTTCGGATCGTGCGCTTGCAATGCGAAGGTACCGGTTTTCAGGAATCTGTTTTTCATCTCGCCTTCTCTTTTATCGACATCGCTTTCCTCATAATCCACCACTACCTTATCATTGATTTTGATGGTAATGTGCTTGCCTTCCACTTTTACATATTCGGTATACCACTCATTGTCTTTCACATAGGTTTCTTTCACGTCGATAACGTTGTACAAGCTTCCTGTGCGCTTGTAGTCGGTATGCGACTGGTTCACCTGCACTTCGTATCCTTGCGAAGGCCAGCCACCCTCCTGAAAAGCTGTGTGAATGAATATGCCTGAGTTCGAACCCGGCGTCGTCATGACAGTAGCCTTGAATTCAAAATTCTTGAACATGTGGTTTTTCACCGGCCCATCATAAAACAAATGCGCCCGCGGGCCGGCAACCTTGATAGTACCATTTTCGATCGTAAAAGATCCTGCATTCTCCCCCACTTTCCATCCATCAAAATTCTTCCCGTTAAACAAAGATATCCAGCCGTCCTGGGCATATGTGCCGACGCCCAGACCAATGCTTAACATAATGGCAACGCAAAAGATATTCGCTAATCGTTTCATAAAAGTCAATTTTGATGTTAAAAAGGTTGGTTTAAAGAATTTGGTCATTGAATATTTAAACAAAAAACGGCTGAAAACTACTGATCGTTAATATAAAGTTTGCGCGCCGGTCCGGCAGTGATTATAACAGTTCCAGGGTTTGGCGGCGGCCGGGAACAAATTGAACCACAATTGACTTAATGCTGCATGCGAAATCCTTACATTTCCCTTTTGGCCACTGCATGGCGATACGCGCGCCAGCAACGCAAGCGCTACCTGCTCATTTACGGCATGTTCGTGATGGCGAACGTTGTGCTGGCGATGAATCCATTGTTATACGGTTGGTTTATCCAGTCATTTCAAAAAGATCCGCAGGCCGCGCTATCCAATGTGTGGGTTTATGCGGGCGGCTACTTTCTATTGATGCTGCTGGAATGGGCATTTCACGGACCAGCGCGGGTAATGGAACGCAAACTGGCCTTTGATCTTAGCCGCAATTTCTTGGACGAAATGTATCATCAGGCGCTGCATTTGCCGATCCGCTGGCATCAGGACCACCACAGTGGAGCAACCATCAACCGGATCCGGAAGGCGTATGAAGCATTGAAGGACTTTTTCCAGAACGGCTTCATGTTTTTACATGCTTTTGCCAAATTCATATTTTCATTTATTGCCATCGTCTGGTTTTCGCCGGTGTTTGGCGCGATCGGTGTACTGATAGGTATTATCAACGTGTGGGTTATTTTCAAGTTCGACAAGCCCTTCATCAAAGCGCTGGACGAGTCCAACGAAAAAGAGCATATTGTTTCCTCCACGCTGTTCGACAGTCTTTCCAACATCATTACTGTGATCACATTGCGCCTCGAAAAACGGATGAAGGTCAGTCTGCTCAGTAAAGTGTCCGACGTCTTCCCGCCATTCCGACGTTCGGTGATCATTAATGAATGGAAATGGTTTGTCGCCAGTGTCTTTATCGGAATCATCTACATTGTGGTTACCATCGGTTACGTATATGAACACTACGTTCCTGGCGAAGTTTTTCTGGTAGGAGGACTTGTGACGCTCCTGAGTTATGTGAACCAGTTTACCAGCGTTTTCCAGGATATCGCCTGGCAGTACACAGAAATTATCCGATACAATACCGAAGTTCAAACAGCAAGGGCAATCGGGGAAGCATATGACGCCCACCATTTGGTCGATGATGCCGGCGATCTTCCCGATAACTGGCAGCAGATCCAAATTAGTAATCTAAATTTCTCGCACTCGGATACTTACAGCCGCGAAATGCAGGCGCATAGCTTGCACGGGCTCGACATCCGCGTTCGGAGAGGTGAGCGAATTGCGTTCATTGGTGAGAGTGGAAGCGGCAAAAGTACATTGCTTGCGCTTTTAAGAGGGCTTTATCAACCGGAAAAGGGTTCAATGGTCATTGTGGATAGCACTCACACTGCCACCATAGAGATGCTGGCCGACCAGGTTACCCTTTTTCCGCAGGATCCTGAGATTTTTGAAAACACAATCGATTATAACATTACCCTCGGCCTTCCATTTGAAACGGAGGACATTATGCAGGTATGCGATATTGCCCATTTTTCGGAAGTCGTAGAAAAATTACCCAATGGTTTGCAATCCAATATCCAGGAAAAAGGTGTGAATCTTTCAGGTGGACAAAAACAGCGTCTGGCCCTTGCCAGGGGTATTTTAGCATCCCGAAATAGTGACATTGTCCTGCTCGACGAACCCACCAGCAGCGTCGATCCAAAAACAGAAGCACTCATCTACGACAAGATGTTTGGTGAATTTAGGGACAAAGCAGTCGTATCAACCTTGCACCGCTTGCACCTACTCAGCAAATTTGATTACGTCTACGTTCTTCGCAACGGATACCTTGTAGACGAGGGTACTTTCGCATATTTAAGGCAGAACAGCCCGGTGTTTCAGGACATGTGGAAGCACCAGGAGGCGATCGCTGGAAACCTTAGGCATGATATTTTATGAAGGAGGTCAGTCCGGACAAAAACAGCCATAGAATAATTCAAATTCTCGATGCATAACCAACTCCCTTTTATCACTCACAGCCTAATTCACGTGTCCGGCTAGATGGCAAAGGGATCTCCCTTAGCCATTAATTCACAGATGATAGAGATGAGTCACATAGAATAATCCAAATGTTTACCAAACAGATACAGCAAAATAGTACAATTCTTTACCTTTGGATTAAATCTGAGATTTTCCCTTCAATTTCTGATGAACATCGCAGTATTTAACTTAATTTAGTCGGAAGTCTCATTAAACTCAAAATTCCGGCCGACCGCTTGTCCGATTCGAATGCTTACCTTTCGAGAGAAATCAAGTTTTTAGGCCGAAATTCGTATGCTCAGTTGGTTATTCGATAAGAAAAAAAGTAAGGATGTAAGTTTGGACCATATCGGCATCGACATACATTCACATGTGCTCCCCGGCATTGACGACGGAGTTGAAACAGTAGAAGAATCCGTAGCGATGATTGCAAAAATGCAGTCACTCGGCTATACCCACATTGTAGCGACCCCTCACGTGATGTGGGACTGCTATCGAAATACTCCCGAAATTATTCTAGGAAAGCTAGAAGATGTTCGACAAGCAAGCGCTAAGGCAGGATTAACAATCCGCATCGACGCTGCGGCAGAATATTTCCTGGACGAACACTTCAACGATTTGGTGTCAACCGGTCAGCAAATGCTGACATTACCCGGTAATAGACTTTTGGTAGAGCTACCCTATTCCACCCCGCTGATGAATACTTCCGAAACCCTGTTTTCCATAATCAGCAATGGATACCAGCCTGTTCTTGCTCATCCTGAGCGCTATACATATTTCTATTCGGATCCATCTGTTTATAAAAAGTTAGCCGATCAGGGATGCGAGCTCCAAGTGAACATTTTGTCCCTAACAGGATATTACGGAGAAAATATCAGCAAGATGGCTGAGTGGCTTCTGCGAAATAATCTGGTCACATTCCTCGGCACCGACGCACACAAAATTCAGCATTTAGAGTTGATCCAGCGCAGTAATCGAAACAACTGGGTATCCAAATATCCCTTTCAGAATGAAAAACTTATAAATTTTTGATGACAGTAATTGAATTTATTCTATATTTGTCACAAACTTCGCCGAAGTGCGTACTTGTACATTACCAAGAAACAATCATACTAGTTCAATAGTTGTTATTTAAAATTTAGAGATGTTGTGGCCCACCATAAACACCAACGTGCATTCAAATAAATACTTCAACTAACCTAGTATCAACAATTTAAAACAAAGTACCTTTTACTCATCGTTTATCTATGAAATTGTACCCCAAGCATTTGACAAAATTTGCCAGTTTACTAATTATTGTCTCAATTGCGATAATTGGAGGAACTATATCCTGTGTCTCTCCGAAAACGATTGTATATTTCCAAGGGGATTCTACGCGTTACTCATCTCAAGAGATTACGCAAAAATATATCCCAAAAATTCAATCGAATGACATTTTATCGATTGTTGTTGGAAGTTTAAGTGCAGAGGCTAATGAAGTTTTTAACACACCAAACTTGTTCACAACTGCCAGTACGAACTACTCCGTACAAGGTGGCGCAAAGGTGCAACCATTGGGATATCTTGTGGATGCGCAAGGGAACATTGAGGTGCCGTTAGTCGGAAAAGTTAAAATAGGAGGACTCACAACAACGGATGCTGCGGATACTCTAAGAGTAAGATTGCAAAATTTCTTGAAAGAGCCTAGTGTGATTGTTAGGAATTTAAATTTCAAGATTTCTGTGCTGGGTGAGGTAAGGGTTCCGGCGGTTTACGTCATTCCCGATGAGAAAATCACTCTTCCTGAGGTACTTAGTCTTGCCGGAGACCTTACCATTTATGGCAACCGTAGCAATGTAATGATTATAAGAGAGGAAAATGGAATAAGACAGTACGCCCGACTGGATCTTACTTCACGAGATATTTTCAACTCTCCATATTATTACCTTCACAAAAATGATGTAATATACGTTGAACCTGTTAAAGCAAAAATGTTAGATACTGATAGTCGTATTCGAACAGTGCCTCTGATTGTCACTATTGTGGGCGGTATCAGTACGTTGGGAATTCTCATTCTCAATCTAACCCGCTAGTTTTAAGATTTATTATAGGCTACATACTCAACTTATGAAAGATTTTCAATCAAACGGAACCAAGCAAGACATTTTTGAAGAAGGTGAGCAGGACTTCAACCTTAAAGAGTATGCAGCCCGATATCTGAGATATTGGTACCTCTTCCCTATTTTCCTTTTTCTCTCACTAACCGTCGCGTTCTTCTATCTGCAGGTTACTCAGCCAATCTACAGTACAAAAACCAGCATCTTGATTAAGGATGAAAATAAAGGTCTTAGCGGTTCGCAGGGAGATATTTTATCTGAGCTGAGTAGTCAGTTTGGTGGAAATAAACTAGTGGAAAATGAACTGGAAATCATCAAGTCTCAAACCCTGATGGAGCAGGTCATTAAAGAACTCACATTAGACGTTTCTTATAGTGCTAATGACGGATTAAGAACCGTTAATCTTTACAAGACAAGCCCAATTATTATCAAACCTGAGGTAATCAATCCTTTGGGATTCCAGGAACCGTTAATAATTCATTTTGAGGATAGCACTCACTTCCGGTTTAACGACGAAGATAAACTTTTTACGTTTAATCAAAGATTTAACAATGCATGGGGAGCATTTGTTGTGACCAAAGGGGTGAACTCAACGTATAAAGACGTAAAAATCCATTTCACCGAGGTGAAAAATCTGGCAGAGGAAATGCTAAGGAGGCTTTCTGTTGAGCAGCCGAACGTCAAAAGTACGGTTTTGGAGCTCACCTACGAGGATACCGATATTCAAAGGTCGAAAGATGTATTGAATAAGCTTTTAGATGTATATGTTCAGTCTTCTCTAAGTGATAAAAATAGTGAGGCAAGTAATACACTGAAATTTATCGAAAACCGCCTTGGACTAATTACTGGTGAGCTTGGTGATGTAGAGAAGGATGTCGAATCTTACAAAACAAATCAAGGCATAACCGACATAAGTGCAGAATCACAATTGTTCCTGGAAAATATCAAGGAAAATGATTCTAAACTTAATGAAGTTAACACCAAAATTTCCATCCTGGAAAGCGTCGACAACTACATTCAAAACGCCGGCGAAGGCGCGGTAGCGCCTGCCACCTATATGATCGACGATCCTGTTTTGGTCTCGTTGCTCACAAAGTTTAACGAACTTGAGTTACAGAGGGAACGCTATGCTCGAACCACATCTCCTAACAACCCGCTTCTGCAAACAATTAATACCCAGCTTGCAGGTACCAGACAGTCAATCCGCGAAAACGTTCAAAACCTTAAGCGGGGTATGGCCGTTACAAAGCGTAATCTTGAAGGGATTAATACCCGCTTTTCCACCGGGCTCCGTAGTATTCCAAAAAAGGAACGTGAGTTTGTAGGAATAAAAAGGCAGCAATCTATTAAAGAAGAGTTATATCTTTATTTACTTCAAAAACGCGAAGAAACGGCGTTAGCATATGCATCGACGGTGACTGACAGCCGTTTGATTGATGCTCCGATATCTAGTTTTAAGCCGATAAAACCAAAAAGGTCTCTAATTTGGCTGGGTGCAGGAGTAACCGGATTAGCTATTCCTCTCGTTCTAATTAATCTTCTCTTATTGCTTAACAATACCGTTCAAAGGCGCGAAGAGATTGAAAAAGCAACCCGAGTTTCTGTTTTGGGAGAAATTGGTCAAATGAAAACTATTGTTAATGGAACCCCAGGAGATGAATCGATAATTAAAATGACTAGCCGTAGCGCTGTGGCCGAGCAATTTAGAGCTCTCAGAACGAACCTGCAGTATTTGGGCGATGGTAATTGTCGTGTAATTATGTTCACATCGTCTATTGGTGGGGAAGGTAAAAGTTTTGTCAGTATAAATTTAGCGGCTAGTCTTGCTTATGCAGATAAGCGAGTGCTCCTTATCGGGCTCGATTTACGTAAACCAACTTTACATGACAGGTTAGGAATACCGAATAAAGTAGGAGCTTCAAATTGTTTGATAGGACAAGGACATGCTGAAGATTTTATTCAGTCAACAGGGGTGCATCCTAAATTTGAGGTATTAACAAGCGGACCAATCCCGCCCAATCCCTCAGAACTTTTGGCCAACGGCAAATTGCCTCAGCTAATTGCGGAAATGCGGGAAAAATACGACTACATCTTGATCGACTCTCCCCCTTATGGCTTGGTAACGGACTCAGCTCTAATCGCAGACCACGTTGATGCATCGCTATACATCGTACGATTTAATTATACCATTCTTGATCATCTTCGGAGGATTGGAGACCTTCATCGTGCCCGTCGCTTTACTAACCTTTCGGTAGTTTTCAATGGTGTAAATTACGGTGCAGGCTATGGATATGGTTATGGATACGGTGGATACGGCTATGGCTATTATTCCGACGAAACTGACAACAAGTCAGTTACCGTTGGAAGCAGGTTAAAAAAACTCGTCGGTAAAAGTTGATTGGCACAGCATAGTTAACAAGTGCTTCAATAGAATTTACAGTTTTATTATGTTTTATACTCAACGAAATATTTATGAAAAATCCATTGTTAACAGTTATTCAGTCGTTCCGGCTGGCTATGTTAAAGTCCGCAACCTCCTTTTGCCGAACTGTTCCAATCTAGCACGGCTATTTAGCGAAACTTAACTATCTATCATGATTTTCTGTCGTTAGGCATTTTACTCGTGGAGATTGGATCTTTTACTTCTCTCCCTGTCTTGCAAAGGATTGATATTCAGAGTTGGCTTCTTACAAATTCGATTTTCGGATAGAGATTTAAGTTAAATCGCAGTGCCTAACGTTTTCTACGTTATCTTGTTTGGTGGGGTGGGAAGCCACCCATGGCATGTCTCCCGCAAATCAATGCCCAAACATTATATTCTAATGTTTGACGGCAAGTCAGTTTTTGAGCTAACATTCTAAAAAGAATAGCAGACCTTAACTTGCTTGGTATTGGCAACGTGGAGTTCTCGAGATGTAAAGAAGATATACAAGCACCTGGAATTGAGAAGCCCGGATTGGCAAATTGATTTGTAGCTGCTGTCGGCCATTACCCGCTCAAATAAGAGAAGTAGAATAGTCCTTCATTGATAATAAAAATTTTACGTCTGATTTTGGATGGTTTTAAACAACTGATTGTTGGAAGCTCAAAATGGAAAAAGAATCTAAAATATATATAGCTGGTCATCGTGGAATGGTTGGATCTGCCATACACAGAGCCCTTAACAGAGAAGGTTATAGTAACCTTATAACCAGAACCTCATCTGAACTTGATTTGAGGAATCAGGACGCCGTTGCCAATTTTTTTGACGAAGAAAAACCTAACTACGTTTTTTTAGCAGCAGCCAAAGTAGGTGGTATCGTCGCAAATAATACTTACCGGGCAGATTTTATATATGAAAACCTGATGATTGAAGCAAACATTATTCATCAGGCGTATACACACAAGGTAAGTAAGCTGATGTTTCTTGGCTCGTCCTGCATATATCCTAAGTTAGCCCCGCAACCTTTACGTGAGGACTACTTGCTAACAGGTCTGCTGGAAGAAACTAATGAACCGTATGCCATTGCAAAAATTGCCGGTATTAAACTCTGTGAATCTTATTTTGATCAATATGGCTGTAACTTCATCAGTGTGATGCCAACTAATCTGTATGGTTACGGGGACAATTACAATCTTAAAAATTCACATGTTCTTCCAGCCTTGATTCGTAAATTTCATGAAGCAAAAAAAGAAAATAGACCTTTTGTTGAGGCGTGGGGAACCGGCTCACCCAAACGGGAATTCCTTTTTGCGGACGATCTGGCAGCTGCATGTCTGTATCTCATGAAAACCTATAATGGCAGAGAGTTGGTCAACGTTGGAACTGGAAAAGATCTGTCTATTAGGGAGTTGACCGAAATGGTCGCGAATACCATTGGCTACAATGGGGAGATAAGATGGGACACTTCGAAACCAGATGGCACTCCTCGTAAGCTTATGGATGTATCCAGATTGCATGCACTGGGATGGAAGCACACCATTGAATTGCCGGAGGGAATTATAATGGCTTACGAAGACTATTTAAGTAACCAAGAAGTGTACGCGATTTAGAACATAGAAAGTCACTTGATATGGCTTCCCCTGCAAATTTATAATGAAACAAATTCAGTATAAGATTATCTAATAATAACACTAGCCCGTATTGAGAAACAAAAGTTAAGTTTTTCCCCAAATTAGATAAATGAAAATACTAGCATTTCAAGAATTAAGGGCACTCTGCATTGTGGCAGTGATACTAATTCATTTACCACCTGGAAATATAGAGAACGACACTTTCGACTACTGGCTTGCCTTTCGTAAAGTGATAAATTTTCCTGTGGGCATTTTCATTTTTCTATCTGGCTATTTTAATAAAACCGACCAAGCAGGCCTTGGACTATGGACTTACTATAAACAACGCCTTCCAAGACTGTTAATTCCGTATTTAATTTGGTCAGTTGCCACTATTCTTTTCCATTCAATTAGGGGTGTTGATTATACCATCAGCAAAATAATTGTTGCCTTACTTTCGGGTGATTATCAACTGTATTTTATCATAGTTTTGGTGCAGCTTGTAATAATTTCGCCGCTTGTCAACAACATTTTAGAATTAAATTCTCAAAAATGGAATATTATTCTTCTTGCCATAACACCTATATACTTGTTGTTAACTATCTACTCTAGCAACTTTGTATCGTTCTATGGCAAACTATTTCCCGGCTGGTTTATATTCTATTTTTTGGGAATGTATGCAAAGAAAAAGGAGACATTTTTAGATTCTTCAAGCCTTGTTCTTCTAATATTCACCTTGTTGTTTGTCTTAGCGTTATCTATTGGCGAAGCGTATTTATTGCTAGAGTATATGGGGTCACCACCCTTCAGTAGCTCTCAATTAACATTTGGTTCTATAGCATACACGTTAATTTTAATAGCAATCATTTTGACTGTACTTCGGTTTCCACTAAGTAGTAACAGCATTCTTGTGAAAATTGGCGAGCGGTCATTTGGGATATTCTTTATCCATACATTTTATATTATATTTTTCACAAAACTGATATCCAAAATTGAAATTGATTCACTATTTAAGTACATTTCTCAGCAGATGTTCTTGGTCTTAGCAACACTTATAGCGAGTTATGTAAGCATTATCATTTTTGAAAATATATTTGGTATTAACAATGCGAAACGGCTCGGATTAAGATAGCAATTCATTGCTCCATGTCAACAAAAATTTCATGTCTAAATCTTATAAATAATGGCAAAAACAGCATTGATTACAGGGGTAACGGGCCAAGATGGGGCTTATCTCTCAGAACTTTTACTTAGCAAAGGTTATACCGTTCACGGTCTTAAACGCAGAAGCTCGCTTTTTAACACAGATCGCATAGACCATCTATACGAGGATCCACACGTTAATGATCCAAAGTTTATTCTGCATTATGGCGATTTGACGGACTCAATGAACCTTACAAGAATTATACAGGAGGTTCAGCCTGATGAGATTTACAATCTTGCAGCTATGAGCCACGTACAGGTAAGTTTTGAAATGCCCGAATACACTGCTAACGCAGATGGTATAGGAACTCTTCGTATTCTTGAGGCAGTACGACTTTTGGGACTAACCAAAAAAACCAAAATCTACCAAGCTTCAACCTCAGAGCTATACGGATTAGTTCAGCAGGTTCCACAATCGGAAAAGACTCCTTTCTACCCTCGTTCTCCTTATGCGGTTGCAAAAATGTACGCGTACTGGATTACAGTAAATTACAGAGAGGCCTACGGAATGTTTGCGTCTAATGGAATTCTGTTTAACCACGAGTCTCCATTGCGCGGAGAAACATTCGTAACACGGAAGATTACAAGAGCAGCTGCTAAAATAGTCTTGGGATTACAGGATTGTCTATATATGGGTAATATTGATTCGCAACGTGACTGGGGACATGCGAAAGACTACGTGGAGGCGATGTATTTGATTTTGCAGCAGGAAGTTTCGGAAGATTTCGTGATCGCAACTGGTGTAACTACACGCGTTCGTGAATTCATACGCAAAACATTCGCTTTTCTTGGTATTGAATTGACATTCACTGGCGTAGAAGAAAACGAAGTAGGTACTATATCCGCAGTTGACACAGCCCGTATTGCCGAACTCGGAATTGCTAACGGTGAGCACTTGAAGTTAGGAACTACTGTCTTGAAAATTGATCCAAGATACTACCGTCCAACCGAAGTGGATCTGCTAATCGGAAATCCCGGAAAGTGCGACGAAAAACTGGGCTGGAAACCTAAGCATACACTCGATATGCTGATTGAAGATATGGCAACTTCTGATTTGCGTTTATTCCAAAAAGATCAGTTGTTATTGAAAGAAGGATTCGGGGTCCTGAATTACTTCGAATAGCCAGTCCGGTCTTCACACAATTCTTTCTATTATTCAAAGGAATAAGCAATGAAAATTATTAAAAATTAGGAGAATAACATGGGTGAAGACTCTCTGCCACAATCAAATAATAAAAGAATAGCTAAGAACACATTAATGCTTTATATCCGACAGTTGCTGACTCTGGTAGTTAGTTTATATACTGTTCGCGTAATATTGAATGTTTTAGGTGTTGAAGACTACGGAATTTACAATGTCATAGGTGGAATTGTTTCATTTTTCGCATTCCTTAGCAGTACAATGGCATCGGCCACTCAACGTTTTTTCTCATTCGCTATCGGACAAAAGGATTTCGATAAGTTAAAAAGAATTTTCAGTGTTAATTGGATTATTTATGGTCTAATTGCTGCCATCTCATTGATATTGCTCGAAACCGCTGGATTGTGGTTTGTGAACGAACGCTTAGAAGTACCGCTTGAAAGATTTGAATCAGCACGACAGATATTTCATTATTCCGTCTTGACTTTTATCTCAACGATTCTGACAACGCCATTTATGGCTATTATTGTTGCACATGAGGATATGCATATATATGCATATGTGTCAATAGTTGAAACAATTTTAAAATTGACTGTAGTCTTTTTGCTCGACTTTTTGCCCGGGGATAAGTTGGAATTATATGGAATCTTAGTTTTCGCGGTTTCGGCGCTTAATGCTGGTATGTATATTTTAATTTGCACTCGAAAGTATAATGAATGCCAGTTTCGACAATTTTACTGGGATAATAATTTGTTTAAAGAAATTATCGGATTCACAGGTTGGACGCTGTTTGGTCAACTCACAACAGTTGGACGTAACCAAGCCGTTACCATTCTTTTGAATCAGCTATTTAATCCAGTTGTGGTCGCAGCTAGGGCGATAGCAATCAATATTACTAGCCAAATTAATCTCTTTTCAAATAATTTCAATATGGGGCTTTATCCCCCAATAATTAAGTCTTATGCAGCGGATGATAAGGGTGAAATGTTCTCCCTAATATCTCGTGGCTCCAAAATTACGTTCTCCTTAATGTGGATTTTTGCCTTGCCTTTATTTATAGAGATGAATGCAATATTAAATTTATGGCTAAAGAACCCGCCACTGGAGGCAGCATTATTTACGCGTTTAGCATTAGTTGACGTATTGATAAGTTCAATAAGTTTACCCTTGGCTACCGCAGCAAGAGCGCCAGGTAAAATGAAAAATTATGAATTAATACTTGGGTCTATACAAATTGGAATTTTTGTAGCGTCGTGGTTGGTGTTGAAGGCGGGAGCGACTGCTTACTCAGTTTTTCTAGTTGCGATAATTGCCAATTTAGTTATGTTTGTGGTTCGTCTGTTTATTGTTAAGTCATTACTTGGATTCCCTCTAAGACCTTTTTATCATAAGGTAGTCATACCTGTTTCCTTAGTAATTCTGTCTTCTGGTGTACCTTCCTTTATCATTAGTTTTGCATTGCCTAAACATATCATTTACTCATTTCTGTCTATGCTATTAAGTGTTCTATTTTCAATCGTCAGCATGTATTATATAGGTTTGGAAAAAGATGAGCGAGAAAGAATTAAAAGTTTAATCATAAGTCGAACTCAAAAGTATCTTAACATAGGCATATGAAAGTGTTAGTTTTGGGAGGAACAGGAGCGATGGGAGCCCACTTAACACAACTCCTTTCGAACAGTGGTATCGAGACAGTAGTTACATCTAGAACTGAAAGAGATTCTGTTAATA
The DNA here is from genome assembly GCF_023667495.1 of Dyadobacter sp. MSC1_007. Classification (GTDB taxonomy): domain Bacteria; phylum Bacteroidota; class Bacteroidia; order Cytophagales; family Spirosomataceae; genus Dyadobacter. The sequence goes on along the minus strand of NZ_JAMOZL010000009.1, from coordinate 218,079 downwards.
ATATACGCTATGTAAAAGGTAATGCCAACGATATCGACTTTCTTCAAACGATTTTGTCGGAGCGATGGGATGCAATTGTTGATTTCATGGTGTATTCAACAGACAGTTTTCAACGGCGTGTGAGTTTATTGCTTGAGAATACATCACAATATGTATTTCTCAGTTCAGCGAGAGTCTATGCTGAATCAGATCAGTCCATCACTGAAAATTCGCCACGTTTACTTGACGTGTCACAAGACACAGAGTTTTTATCAACAGATGAGTATTCATTAACAAAGGCAAGACAAGAAAATATTCTAAGAAGTTCAGGGCGTAATAATTGGACTATAATTCGTCCATATATTACTTACGCTGAAAATCGATTACAACTTGGTGTCCTGGAAAAGGAAGAGTGGCTCTATCGGGCCCTAAAAGGTAGAACAATCGTCTTTTCCAGTGACATTAATTCTAAAGAAACGACTTTAACTTATGGATTGGATGTGGCCCATGGAATAAACTCAATAATTGGTGCTTCGAGCGCCTTAGGAGAAACCTTTCATATCACAGCAAATGAATCGAACACATGGAATAACATTTTAAACATATACCTGGAGGTACTAGAGAAGCATTTAGGTTATAAACCGAAGATATTGTTTCAAGACTTGGGAAAGTTTGTTGAGTGCAAACCTGCAAAATACCAAATCTTATATGACAGGTTTTTTAACAGAAAATTTGACAATTCCAAAATAAATAAAAATGCTAGTACAAACAGTTTTACTAAAATAGAAGTTGGGCTAAAAAGTTGTTTAACAGATTTCCTCAAAAATCCGAGATTTAATGATATTGACTGGAAATTAGAGGCCGTGAAAGACAGACAGTCTGGAGAACATACTTCATTGGCAGAAATAAAGGGAATAAAACAAAAAATCAGATACCTACTTAGTAGATATTTTTACAAAGTAGGCATAAAATATTTTACTAGATAAATTTTGTTATGGAGAAATCTTATGTAGACGAAAAAAATGCACAGGTATTAGTTGCATTGTTGAAAGAACACGGCATTCGCAAAGTCGTTGCATCCCCAGGATCCACGAATGTTGCAATGGTAGCGTGCATGCAACACGATCCTTATTTTGAGATGTATTCCTCAGCTGATGAGCGCTCAGCTGCTTATATCGCCTGTGGTCTGGCGGCCGAATCGGGTGAGCCTGTTGTAATAACCTGTACAGGAGCGACTTCCTCGCGAAACTATTTGCCGGCACTGACAGAAGCTTACTACCGCAAACTGCCGATATTAGCTGTTACTTCCAGCCAAGCCATATCAAAAGTAGGACACCATGTAGCACAGGTCATTGACCGAGCGTCGATTCCCAATGATGTCGCGAAACTAAGTGTGACGCTGCCAATAATAAAAGACGAAGATGATTTATGGGAATGTGAAATTAAGGCCAATCAAGCTATTTTAGAACTTAAAAGGCATGGAGGAGGCCCCGTCCACATTAACATTCCAACAATCTACATTAGAACGTTCAATACAAAAGAGCTCCCGAAGGTTCGCGTAATTGACCGTATATTTTCAACTGATAAATTTCCTGAACTACCTCAGAGTAAAGTAGCGGTATTTGTTGGTGCACATGCTACGTGGACTAAGGAACAAACCGAAATTCTGGATAAATTTTGTTCGGTTAACGACGCAGTGGTATTTTGTGATCACACAAGCGGTTATAAAGGAAAATACCGATTATTGTACTCATTAGCCGCTTCCCAACAAATGATCGACCAAGCGCCTATTATTCCGGACATACTTATATATATAGGAGAAATTTCCGGTGATTATTACTCTATGGGTATGATAGGAAAACAGGTATGGAGGGTCAGTGACGATGGCGAGATTAGAGACACCTTTAGAAAGCTGCGTTATGTTTTCGAAATGCCGGAACAAAGTTTCTTCGAATACTATTCGACAAAGGGAAAAATTGCTGCAGATTCTTACTTAATGACTTGCAAGAATCAATTGGCCGAGCTTCAAAACAAAATCCCAGAGCTACCATTTTCAAACATTTGGGCTGCATCAAAAATGGCTCATCGCTTACCGGAGAACTCAGTTATCCATTTTGGAATTTTGAATAGCCTACGCTCATGGAACTTCTTTGAAATCCCAAGTTCAGTATCTTCTGCGTCAAATGTTGGTGGTTTTGGAATTGATGGGAATGTTTCATCCCTGGTTGGAGCGTCACTTGTTAATAAAAACAAATTGTATTTCGGGATAATCGGTGACTTAGCATTTTTCTACGATATGAATGTGGTAGGAAACAGGCACTTAGGTAAAAACCTAAGAATTATGGTTGTGAACAATGGTAAGGGTACCGAGTTCAGGCTAGTGGTTCACCCTGCTTTTAAAAATGATAATCAGGCTGACGAATACATTTCTGCCGCCGGGCATTATGGAAACAAATCGGCAACCCTTTTAAAACATTACGCTCAGGATCTTGGCTTTGAGTATATAAGCGCGACAAATAAGGATGATTTTGACCAAGTTTATGAACGCTTCTTGAATCCAAACATCACAGAACGTCCAATTTTGTTCGAAGTCTTTACCAATAGCCTGGATGAAAACAATGCTCTTGAAGCTATGACAAATATTGAGGAAAACATCAAAGGCAAAGTGAAACAGGTCGCCAAACAAGTTCTTGGAGAGAACGGCTTTAACAGGTTAAAGAAAGTTATGGGAAAGTAGTTCTTTAAGATAGATATCCATATCGCGAATAACTTTCATGTTTCTGCATCTACCTTGACAAAGGGTTCGCTTTGAAATGTCAACAGTCTATTGGTTCGTTAAGATTTCGCCGTGGAAAAGAATATATAACTAATTCCTGATATATAGGCTTCGGCCTACTGTTGAGATTAAAACCAAATTAATCGGCTTATAAATCGATCCGCATCTTACATAAAGGTATTTATATATTTTTGCAATTCCTTTACAAATTCTATTAGGTTAATATGCGAAGTTGTTATTCAGCAAGTCTTTTCTAAAAATAAAATTCAATAAATGGGAAATGAAAATAGGAAGATGAAAATTGGGATATTAACACTCCCCCTTCACAACAATTACGGAGGAATTCTTCAAGCTTATGCGCTGATGACAACTTTGAAAAGAAAGGGTCATGAAGCAAGGTTGATCAAATACAATCCCAATAAGCCTATAAGTAAATGGAAATTACCGTTTGCCATTATCAAACGTCTAATTTCTAAATATATTCTTGGGAGAGATATCGTAATCTTAAAAGAAAAAAAAGTCAAGAAGGATAATCAAAATATACAAGAATTCATTGATCAATATGTTCAGCCACAAACAAAGGAATTATTTGGTTCACATACATTAACTCAACTAAGTTCCTACAAATTTGACGCCTGTATAGTCGGGAGTGACCAGGTATGGCGAGAAAAATACAATCCCAAATTCATTAAAAACTATTTTTTTGACTTTATAAGTGACGACAACATAAAAAAAATATCTTATGCCGCCTCGTTTGGAGTTGACACCTGGGATTATGATCCGGTTACAACAAAGGAGCTAAAAATACTAGCGGGAAAATTTGATGCACTATCCGTAAGGGAAGACTCAGGCGTCCGACTGTGTAAGGAGCATCTGGGAATAAATGCAGAACTAGTCTTGGATCCAACAATGCTTCTCCAAAAATCGGATTACGAACAACTAATTGTTTCAAAGCTAGGTGGAGAGAATAATTTATTGCTATATATATTGGATGAGACAAGTCAAAAGAAAGCTATTATTGAGGCTGTATCACACGCCGGTAATTATAACAGCTTTTCAATTGGTCATTCAAAAGAGGATGAACCGAATCCCTCCATCATAAATTGGATTGAGGGATTTTCATCTGCCCAATTCGTTGTTACGGATTCATTTCATGGTTGCGTATTTTCTATAATATTCAATATTCCATTCATAGTAATAGGTAACAATGATCGCGGACTAGCACGTTTTAACTCTTTACTAAGTCTGTTTAAATTAGAGGGCAGATTAGTTACAAACAAAAATAATCTTAAGTCAATTACTGACGAACAAATCGATTGGGAAAAAGTAAATACAATATTAGGAGATCAAAAAGCAAAAGCCCTAGCTTTCCTTGACAACTCATTAAAAAATTAATTCATCATCTATAACTCAAATGAGCATATTCTTTTCCGTAGTCATACCGCTATATAACAAGGAAAAATACATTGTGAAAACTCTGGATTCCGTTCTATGTCAAACATATGGAAACTTTGAGGTAATTATAGTTGATGATGGCTCGACAGATAATAGTGTTCAATTAGTTAAAAAATATTTAGATAACAGAATCAAAGTAATTTCTCAAAAAAACGCAGGCGTAAGTGCTGCTAGAAATACAGGTATCTCAAATAGTCAATACGATTTTATCTCACTACTTGACGCGGACGACTGGTGGGGACCCAGGTACTTGGAAAACATGAGAAATCTTATTCTCAAATATCCAAAAGCAGATTTATATGCCTCGGAATATACTAGAGTATTTAAAGGAAGGCTAATGCCCTCTATGAGTGTTTTAAAGGATGGAATTGATCACGACCTTGTCAATCCGCTCATTTATGGAATCAAAAATGGCGCTTTGCCATTACACACTTCTTCTGTTGTAATTAGAAAAAGTATACTAAAGCGAACAGGTCTGTTTGATGATCGCATATCGTTCTATGAAGATTATGACCTATTCCTTAGAATAATAAGTTTTGGAAAACTTGCTTATGGAAAAAAGGGCGGAGCCTTTTACAATATTGATGTTAGCCCCGATGATAAACTGACCGGAAAACTCCCCCCCCTAGAAAGGCATTTCATTTCATATATCGAGAAATTAGAACCGTTTTTCAAGGAGGATAAATTGCTAAGACTTTTTGCTGATCGGCTTATAATTACATCAATGATAACATATCACAGGTCAGGTACCCTTAAAAGAGAAATCGTTGAACTTAGTAAGAAAGTTAATTCTAGTAGTTACTATTTAAAGGATAAATTTCTATTGTCTTTACCACCGATTATTGCAAATACAATAGTCGAAGCAAAAATCAAGATAAATGAATTGTTCGAAAAAGATCTTTATTAGGCAATCGACTTATTTAATACAGGAAAACTGTGGCAGAGTCATGCTTTATATAAGTGCACAAAATAATGACTATGGGAAGGATAAATGTCAGTCGATGCTTAAATTCCGAATAGCAAATTGTGCCTAAATATCCGGTTCTATAAAAAATAGACAAGTGGTAGCCTGCATAAAAAAATTACGGAAGGCATAATTCAAACAAATACTAACATATGGTTATCGAAATAATAATTTTTATCAGTTTAGTATTAGTCATGACATTGGGCGACAAGGTTCTACTTCTCAAGGTTTTGATAATATTGCTTCCATTCCACCTATTTATCAAAAATGGGCTAATCTACTTTGTTGATGGAGGAACGATATTCGCCCTTTGGAAAGAGCTTGCCGTTATTGTTCTTTTAGCGAAAGTCTTAAAGACCGAAAGAGTTACTGTCAAAAAAGAATTTATTCCCTTGTTGGCGTTCTTTTCTTTAACTGTATTATTATATTTTCTGTTCGCTAAAAACTTGGGCGATGCGATAGCTCAGCTAAGAGATCACATATTTACAATTGTTCTTTTTATTGCCATGTACTCTTGTCCATTAAATCAGAAACAAGCTTCTGAGATCCTTAACACCTTTATCGTGAGTGCATTCTTAAGTTGCATCGGAGGGCTTCTTCAACAATTTATGTACAACGTCCCGATATCTACAATAAAAGGATCTATAGACTTTATTGATGAAGCTGGTTACATCCAGTATAAGACAGTTTCATCAAGAATCATGGGCCTAGAAAGGATGTCAGGTTTATTCAGCGGGCCTAATGATTTTGGATTGTATTGCTCTTTTATGCTTTGTGTCTGTATATATGCGCTTTTTAATAAAAATAAAATAAATGTTAGCCCCAAATTAAAACCATGGATTACCGTCACCTTATTGCTACTGTTTATATGCCTACTTCTATCCTTTTCCAGGGCTGGTTGGGTACTAAGTATAATAACAATAGTATATTTAGTTGTAACAAAAGCGATAAATTTCAATCCTAAGATTATTATCGGAATTGGCTTAACATTATTTGTTGCTGCAACTATTATTTTTATCACGGTACCTAAAGCCGCCGATATAATTAATGCATCTTTGTCAGGAAAAGAGGCGAGTGCCGCTGCGAGGACCGGCCTTTTACAAAAGGGAATGGAGACAATCCTGTCTGAACCATTTGGACACGGTCTTGCAACTGCGGATAGCAGATCAAGTAGACGTGACTTTTTTGTCGAGTCTGCCTTTTTGAACATTGCCTATGAAATAGGTATTGTCGGTCTTCTTTCTTTGATTTTTTTTCACCTAAGAATCGCATCCAATTTACGGAAGGCTAATAAATTGAGATTATCTCCGTTTTCATCGCTTGCAATTGGGATATCTATCGCTTCGCTGATAGTTTCATTTGTTTCGATAAATCCATACGGAATGCCATTCATATATTTGTGGTGGCTAATACTAGGTCTAGGCCTAAATAATATTAACAGGTCTCAGTTTAAGTTCCGGAAAAATGAGAATCAAGTATTACATTATCATAGCAAACATGTAAGCTAATGTGGTACAGGAAAGGACTCCTGACGGTCACGTTAAAAAAATATTAATTAAATAAGCTAATAATTATTGATACTAGGTCAAAAGTGGCCACGTACGATTAAAATCGGAAGTAACACGCAACGATGATTTTGATTTAGGTGACGTTATCGAAATGCTGAGCCAAGGAATCTAAGCAATCCCGTGAAATGGGCTTGGGCGTCAGGCGTTGTCTCAAGTAGAAATTTTTTTAATATTAATTGAAAACCTTTAAAAAATTCTGATGTGCAAGCTTTTTAATCCTAAGTTGAAAATCTGTATCTCAAACTTGCTATGGAAAAGAACCACATAAATAGTTATTCCCTATTGTTGGTTTTAGCTTTTTGTGGATTAAGTTTCATTAATTCACAAAGTAAGGGAGGCCAAAACATTCTACTTGGCGCATATTATTTCGACGGGTGGAGTTTAAGCAGTTCCCACATTACCCCAATCCTGACAAAGTCATTTTCCGAAAGGGAGCCGAAATGGGGTTGGGTGACAAGTAACCAGAATATAATTGATAAACAAATTATAGAAGCTTCAAATGCTGGTCTCGCATTCTTTAGTTTTTGCTGGTACACCAGCAAGGAAAATCAAAAGAATCCGCTTAATAATGCCCTCGAACTATACCATAAATCCAAATATAACAAAAGGCTGAAATTTTGCTTGTTAATTGCCAATCATGAGGGTTCATATGTAACTCCAAAAAACTGGGAAGCAAGTACAGATCAGTGGATCAGTGAATTTGTAACTAAACAATATTTGAAGGTTGACAAAAAGCCATTAATCATATTTTTTTCGATAGACAATCTTATAAATATGTTTGGTAGCCCAGATGCTGTTAAAGCTGCCTTTGATTCTTTTCGATTAAAAGCAGCCAATAGCGGTTTAGGTGGAATATCCATTGCAGTATGTGTAACTTCAAAAGGTACAACTCTTAAGTTATCTGAGCAATGTGGCTTTGATTTAGTGACGGGCTATAATCATCATGGGTTCGGCTTCAGCGGACAAAATCAACAGGTTTCGTTAGACAGCATGCAAAATTCTGAATACAAAATGTGGAATAACCTCTCCAACTGGAGTAGGTTACCTTACATTCCCGTTTCAACTTTAAATTGGGATCCAAGACCCTGGGCGAATGCAAGAAATGGTTATAAAGATGCTCACTATTATGTCGGCTACTCCCAAAAGTCGGTTTACAAGTCAGTTTCACAACTTGTCTATTGGCTAAAAAATAATCCCAAAAATACTACAAAGGAGAAAATTGGACTTCTTTATGCTTGGAATGAAAATGGCGAGGGAGCATATCTAACTCCATCTAAAAATGGAGAAAATATGTTAATGGGAGTAAAAAAAGCTTTAAAGTCCCCAATTGCGCCTCAGCCAAAACTATAATAAAGTATCTAATTGATTGCGGATTTTTCCCTAGATTTTTTTTATACAACAAATATTTGTGATTAGGCATTAATGAATTCAAGATCGAACTATTATTCTTCCAAAAAAAATACAACCAGAATATAAATTGTATTTACCATTCACCTTTCAATTTGTAAGATGATTATCTCAATTATAATTGCCACTTATAATGCTGACAAGACTTTAATGCAATGCCTTGAAAGTATTGTTTCTCAAAAGAACGATAACGTTGAATTAATATTAATAGACGCAAAATCAAAGGATAAAACATGTGAGATTATTAAGTCCTTCAGTGACAAGATTGATTATTTCATATCAGAAAATGATCAGGGTGTTTATGACGCATGGAATAAGGGTATAAAGGTGGCCAGAGGCCGCTGGATCATGTTCCTTGGTGCAGATGACAAGCTACTACCCAATGCAATAGATTCATATCTCAACTATCTGGAATCTACTGATTCTTCTGAATTTGACTACATATCAGCCCGAAACGAGTTTATAAATGACCGCGGCAGGTTGCTCAAAATCGTAGGCAACGGTGCCCAATGGAGTTTAATGAAAAATGGGATGTCGGCTGCGCATGTTGCATCCTTACATAACAAGAGGAACCTCTTTGATACGGTTGGCTTGTACAACTTGAACTATAAAATATGCTCCGATTACGAAATGTTATTAAGAAAAAAAGATAATCTAAAGACTGGGTTTTTAAATACGACCATTGCACAAATGAAAGCAGGCGGTATAAGTTTCTCCACCAAGGCAATCAAAGAATCTTATAAAATCCGAGAACTGCACAGAACTGTTTCTAGAATTAAAAATCTTTTATTGTATTTCAGAGACCTCCTGGGCTACGCGTCATTCAGATTACGAAAATTTGTATAATAAATTAACTAAGTGGAGGCATATCCAAATTTGAACATTTATTATTTTAACGAGAAACACATGGGGTCGAAGATATTTTCTAAACAGAATAATTTTCGAGTAGTTCTGTGATAGCATTTGAAAAATCTGGGATGACACTTTAATTCCCTGTCAGTTCCTTAATATTTTAAGTAAATAAAATCAAAAAAGATGAGCACTCCAAATCCCGTATATTTATCTATATGTATACCTGCCTATGGCAGAATAGATTATGTACGCAGAACTTTAAAAAGTATTTACAGCGAAAGGCATTTGGATGAGGTCAAAATCGAGGATTTTGAAGTGATCATTTCAGACAATGATCCGGAGTGTTCATTAAAAGTACTAACTGATGAATTCCCCTATTCTAATTTTCGCTATCACGCTACAAACTGCGAGGGTTTTATGAATTCCGCCTATAGTCTCGGTTATGGCTTAGGAGAATTCCTCAAATTGCATAACAACCAAGAAATATGGAATCCCGGATCATTACCATATTTGATTGATGTTGTGAAAAAGAAAAGACATAAAAAACCCTTATTATTTTTTACTAGTGGCATTCTAAGAAACGGTGATAGTAATGAATATGCATCTTTTGACGATTTCATGTATCATCTCTCTTATTTCTGTACGTGGAGCAATGGTTTTTGTATATGGCGGGAAGACTTTGAGAAGATAGATAAGGCATTAGAAATAGACCCCTTATTTCCCCAAACCTCATTACTGTTAACACAAAATGCAAGCAGCAGTTATATTATAGATGATCGTCCACTTTTTACAACTCAATTTGTAAAAAAAAGATCCGGATACAACAAATTTGAAGCATTTAGTGTCAGAGTACCTTCCATGATCGAATCGGCTTATAAAAAGAATTTGATTAAAGAAAGCACCAAAAAGAGAATACTTAATGATCTTCTATACGAATTTCTTCCCCTATTATATTTTAATGTCAAAATAGCTAGGAGGGAAAATTTCGCTTCCGACGGGTTTCGGGAGAAAATCAAAATATACTTCCCAGTTTGGGCATATGCCGTTGTTGTAACATTAAGCTTTTTCATTCCTTTCAAAATTTTATGGAGGAAGTTTAAAATTAGATATATACTTAAAATTTGACTTTGTATGAGACACAGTTTACTATCCCCACCCCTATCAAAAGCCGGAAATGGAACGGAGTAAAACTGGTCCATTGCCGGGATCTAGAAGTTAAATGGGGTATGGTTGGACAATTCGAGTATGACTTGAATTGTATTTTATATAAAAACTTAGTACTATGAATATTCTAATAATAGGGGGAAATGGCTTTATTGGTTCTCATCTAATTGATCATCTTTTACTGGACGGCAGAAATAAAGTCAGAGTGTTTGATATTTCTCAGGAGAGATTCCGAGAGCCACTTAAAAATGTTGATTACAGGTTTTCAAGACTGGATAGTGTTGCAGATTTATACGAGGCAATGCTAGGAATCGACATCATCTATCATTTAGCAACTACATCAGTTCCGAGTACGTCTAATGTCGACCAGGTTGCAGATGTTCAAGGGAACTTGGTTACTAGTCTACATATTCTTGATTTAATGAATAGACTAGGTATACGGAAACTTGTTTATTTATCTTCCGGAGGCGCTGTTTATGGAAATATTGATCAAGATATTATTGGCGAAGATGCACCCATCAAACCAATTTCATCTTATGGTATTGTGAAAGCTACGGTTGAACATTATATCAGATTACATAAGCGGCTTTATGGCATGGAATACCTAATCGTTAGGCCCTCAAATCCTTATGGACCGCGCCAAGGACATTTTATAGCACAAGGTGTGATTTCTACGTTTTTAAGAAAGGCGGCAATGGGGGAAAGTTTGTCTGTATATGGTGACGGCTCAGCAACGAAAGATTATATTTATATAGGTGATTTTGTATCAATCTTATGTAAACTTGTCGACATGAATATTCAAGGAACATTTAATTTAGGAAGTGGGATTGGCACCGACATTAATGAAATAATAGGTTGTATCAATACTGTTACAGCAATTGATAATACGGTCGTCTTTACCCCTCAAAAATCCTATGATGTTCAAAAATTTGTTCTCGATATATCTAAGTTGAAAGCGGCCATCGGCGAAATTGAATTTACTTCCTTGGATAAAGGGATTTCAAACACATGGGACTGGGTAAGAACTATTAAATAAATAGTTCTTAAGCTTGAAGCGAAAAGCGCAAGTGTAAAGTAAGAACATAATTATTATTAATCACATAGGATAAATAATATAAGATACCTTTCCCTTTGAAAGCAGTTATACAGGTTCAGCGGGAACAGAAGTAGGTATTCAAACTTGTAAATAATGAAAATAGGAATTATCGGTACCAGGGGTATCCCTAATTATTATGGTGGTTTCGAACAATTTGCGGAATATTTAGCAAAGGGTCTTGTGCAGCGTGGACATGACACAACAGTTTACAATTCCCATCTCCACCCCTACCAAAAGTCTGAATGGAACGGAGTAAAACTGGTACATTGCCAGGATCCCGAAGATAAATGGGGAACGGTTGGGCAGTTCGTTTATGATCTAAACTGTATTCTGGATTCACGATCAAGATCTTTTGATATCATTTTACAGTTAGGGTACACCAGCAGTACAATCTGGGGTTGGCTTCTTCCCCGTAAAAACTGCGTTATAACAACCAATATGGATGGACTGGAATGGTCTCGCTCAAAATACTCCAAACCGGTACAATGGTTTTTGAGACAGGCTGAATATCTTGCCACGGTGTTCAGTGACCATTGGATTTCGGATTCAATAGGAATACAGGATTATTTAACAAAAAAATACAACATACCCTCTACTTACATCCCTTATGGTGCACACCCCTTTAGTTCACCAGATGGGAACGACTTAAAGGCATACGATGTCGAGAAGTACAGTTACAATATGCTGGTCGCACGCTTTGAACCAGAAAACAATATTGACACAATTCTGGAAGGAGCAGCAGCGGCAGCTGTCAAAACGCCTTTTCTAGTTGTGGGTAAACACGCCACTAAATACGGAGAATATTTAAAAAATAAATTTAAATCTCATTCACATATTCGATTCGTAGGAGGAGTATATGACATCAAGGTTCTTAATAATCTCCGTTATTATTCGAACCTATATTTTCATGGGCATTCAGTGGGCGGAACTAACCCTTCCTTACTGGAAGCGATGGCATCCCAAGCATTGATATGCGCAAATCAAAATTTGTTTAACAGTGCCATTCTTGAAAAGGATGCTTTTTATTTTTCTACAGTAAAGGATGTAAGTACTACTATAGACGAGATCAAGAAAGAAGATCATATCCATCTTGTTCAAAATAATTTTGGTAAAATTCAACAGATTTATGAATGGGATAACATTATTGATCAATACGAAAATCATTTCAAAACCATTTACTCAACGAGAAAATGAAATTTTTCACCACAACACTCCAGGGCGTCTTCCTCATTAAGCCCGCCATTTTCCATGACGACCGCGGATACTTTTTTGAGTCATTCAACGCGGGCTCCTGGAAAGAACATGGATTCACGAATGAATTTGTACAGGATAATCAGTCTTTTTCAAAAAAAAACGTTGTGCGCGGTCTGCACTTCCAGCATTCTCCTTATGCACAAGGAAAATTAGTACGGGTAATACAGGGACGGGTGTTGGATATTGCATTGGACTTGAGAGAAGATTCTCCAACTTTCGGTAAGTTTGAACTTTTTGATCTGGATGCCGTCAGTGGCAACATGGTATATATTCCAGAAGGATTTGCCCATGGTTTTGCCACTCTGGAAGACAGCATCTTTCATTACAAATGTACGGGACCATATCACAGGGCTTCCGAAAGAGGTTTGCACTGGAATGATCCCTACCTGAATATTCCCTGGGGAGTGACAAATCCTATCGTTTCTGAAAAAGACAAAATCCTGCCGACATTCAGCGAACAATATAAGACAAGTCTAAAGTTTGTAGCCAACCAGCATTCTTAGTTCGTAGCTACGGGCCATCAAAAATTTACTTACGCCGGAAGGCTGCAACCAATATAATCATGAAAAAAATACTCATCACCGGCGGAGCCGGATTTATCGGATCGCACGTTGTGCGGAGGTTTGTAACTCAATATCCGGAATATCAGATATACAACCTAGACGCGCTTACTTACGCCGGTAACCTCGAAAATTTAAGAGACATAGAAGACGCTTCCAACTACACCTTTGTAAAAGGTGACATTACAGATGCTGAATTCATAGACGGCCTTTTCCTGGAAAACGAATTTTATGGTGTGATACATCTGGCCGCGGAGTCACATGTTGACCGCTCTATTTCGGATCCCATGGCCTTTGTGGTTACTAATGTATTGGGTACGGCTAACCTATTGAATGCAGCAAAAAAATCATGGAAGGAGACTCTGCCTGCTCATCGGTTCTACCACGTGTCTACCGATGAGGTGTATGGTGAACTGCATGATCCCGCGGAATTTTTCTTAGAAACAACCAAATATGACCCTCGGTCTCCATATAGTGCCTCGAAGGCCGCGTCTGACCATTTTGTAAGAGCGTACCACAATACATATGGACTGCCAATCGTCATATCAAACTGCTCCAATAATTATGGCCCCAATCATTTTCCGGAAAAATTGATACCGTTAATGATTCATAACATTATCCACAACAAGCCTTTACCTGTATACGGGAAAGGAGAAAACATACGTGACTGGCTATTTGTGGAAGACCACGCGCGTGCCATCGATGTAATTTTTCACAAGGGGAATATTGGCGAGACCTATAATATTGGCGGTCACAATGAATGGAAAAACCTGGATCTGGTATTTTTGCTTTGTGAAACGATGGACAGAAAGCTAGGTCGTGAGTCAGGTACTTCTGAAAAATTGATCACTTATGTAACCGATCGTGCTGGCCATGATTTACGTTATGCTATTGATGCAACAAAGTTAAAAACAGAATTAGGCTGGGAGCCATCGCTCCAGTTTGCCGAAGGATTGGAACGTACTGTTGACTGGTATTTAAGCAATTCGGAATGGCTGGAGAATGTGACGTCAGGTTCCTATCAAAAATACTATGAGGCGATGTACGAAAGCAAATAGCGGCTTTTGGTAACATAAGACTTTAATTAAATTATCAATACTTGAAAATGCTTGCGACCGTAGGCAAATAACTCAACATGAAAGGAATAATTCTTGCCGGTGGATCCGGAACGCGATTGCATCCCCTTACTTTGGCGGTAAGTAAACAATTGATGCCGGTTTACGACAAACCAATGATATATTATCCATTGTCGATCCTGATGTTGTCAGGCATTAATGAAATTCTAATCATTTCTACTCCTCACGACTTGCCGCATTTTGAAAAACTGTTAGGCGACGGGAGTCGTATCGGTTGTAAATTCAGTTACGCCGTACAACCAAGTCCGGATGGACTCGCTCAGGCATTTATCATTGGAGCCGATTTCATCGGTAGTGACAAAGTGGCCCTTGTTTTAGGCGATAACATATTTTATGGTTCGGGTCTCTCTAAACTCCTTCAGGCCAACAATGATCCAAACGGGGGCATTGTATATGCTTATCAAGTCCACGATCCTGAACGCTATGGCGTGGTGGAGTTTGACGAAAGCTTTAATGCTTTGTCAATCGAAGAAAAACCGGAAGAGCCGAAGTCAAATTATGCGATTCCAGGTCTTTATTTTTATGATAACGATGTTGTTGAAATTGCCAGCAATGTTAAACCGTCTCCCAGAGGTGAGATAGAAATTACAGACGTGAATAAAAGATACTTAGAGGCCGGTAAACTAAAAGTTAGAGTCCTGGACAGGGGAACCGCCTGGCTCGACACCGGCACATTTGAATCACTCATGCAAGCCGGCCAATTTGTACAAGTGATAGAGGAGCGTCAAGGGCTTAAAATAGGATGTATTGAAGAAGTTGCTTATAGAATGGGGTACATAAATGCTACCGAACTTTCCGAAATAGCAACGCCCCTGGTGAAAAGTGGTTACGGAAAATACTTACTGAAATTAATAAGATAAAAAGTATTACTGTGAGTATCCTTACATTAATTTACTAATTAATTGAATAATGTACTTTCTTTCGCAAAAATCATGTGGGGTTTTATTTATAATGGCTTGGATAAGTTTGATTGCTTCTCCAAAATCGAATGCGTCTTGTCAGGACCAGTTTCTTCACACAGAAATTGATAATAAAGATACCCTTGGACAAGAAGCACCGAACATAAAGAAGCAGCTTAGTGCAAGTTTGGAGGCCCAAGGAATTGTTACGTCACGTAACACCGTACCATTCTGGCTACGGGCGAATCAATTTGGTAGCATACCCGTAAGCGGATATTCTACTAGCTGGA
Organism: Dyadobacter sp. MSC1_007; assembly: GCF_023667495.1. Taxonomy (GTDB): domain Bacteria; phylum Bacteroidota; class Bacteroidia; order Cytophagales; family Spirosomataceae; genus Dyadobacter. The sequence goes on along the minus strand of NZ_JAMOZL010000009.1, from coordinate 202,679 downwards.
CCGGGAGGCTTGCCAAAGCATACGTCCCCAGCCAAAAAAATAAGCTATTTGACTGGGGTGCTGCAGTTGAAACCCGGTTAAACGTTGGTAGTTCGACACAATTTATCATGGTAGAAGGTTATGCGAAGGCCAGATTAAGCATTTTCCAATTTAAGGCTGGAAGGTCAAAGGACATTATAGGTCTGACAGATAGCACACTTTCCGTAGGATCGTTTGCTATGTCTGGAAACGCATTGGGAATACCAAAGGTTGAACTTTCAATACCAGAATTCTGGGCCATTCCGATTTTGAATGGCTTATTTTCATTTAAAGGTAATTTTTCATTTGGGTGGCTTGGAGCAACTCCAATACTGCCTTTCAATGATCCTGCTCGAAATAGAAATGTGACGGAGGTAAATTCATACCTTCATCAAAAATCATTCTATGGGAGGCTGGGTAAACCCAATTGGCGATTCCATGTTTATGCCGGGTTTAATCATCAAACCGTTTATGGAAACGAAGATATCATCTATAAAGACTTCAATCTTGGTAAATTTGAGTCGTTTGTCCATGCAGTAACAGGAAAAACATGGGTTGGAGATAACCAATTTAGGACTAAATTGGGGAATCAGTTGGGTTCCATAGACTTTGGCATAACCTATGATTTTAACTCGACCCAATTGTTTCTGTATCGTCAGCAGATCTACGACGTTGGCGCACTAGCTCATTTTGCGAACGTGCGTGATGGATTATCTGGCATTTCCTTTAAAAATAAAAAACCCGGAAATATCGGTTGGAATAAGCTTCTGTTTGAATTTTTATATACTAAAAATCAAGCAGGAGAAAGCTGGTCGCCTTATACTCCTTCCGGCGATGAGGACTATTATAACAATTTTATGTACGGGAGTGGATGGTCTTACAATGGTCTAGGTATTGGAAATCCATTTTTAACACCAAGGCATGAAGGTCGCGATAATCTCAGGTATAAACCTGATCAATACTTCGTTAACAACAGAGTAATCGCGTTTCATACAGGTCTCGAGGGAAACTTGATGGCACTTAGAGTTAAATTAAAACTGTCTTATTCTAAAAACTACGGCACTTTTGGAACGAGTCCTATTGGCTCTTCACTAGGATCTGTGAGAGATCCCTTACCACCTCCACACTTCGAAAAAGTAAATCAATTTTCAGGATACCTAGAATGCTCCCAACGATTAAAACGTGATTGGCAACTTGGGATTGCAACCGCTTTTGATTCAGGAGCGTTATTGTACAATTCGTTTGGAGTTTCTTTAAGCATCAAAAAGTATTTCAGGTTTTAATATTTTTCCTGCAATTCTGCTGAATCCGAAGCAAGAATTAATTATGCGTATAAGTTCGCCAGATATATAAGTTATCCTGGCAATCCGCCACAACAGAAGTTGGGAATTATATCCCATTTTTAAGCTTACGCTTATCAAAACAATTCCTACAACATATCCTATCACAAGTCAGATCTGCAAGCAGTTTGTCCTGCATATATAAATGAGGACTCCTACACATATTCTAATACGTGTAGGAGCTAAAAAGTAAAAAAGGCTCACCACGGATCATACAGTTTACCATTTTCACAAATTCAAAACGGTAATATTAAGGTGATAATATTTTAAATTTCCTAACTATGCCCTATCATGGATAAATGTCGATGTGGCTTGATAATACGAATACATAAAAGGAATTCCAAACCCGCCCAGTTGCAGCTTGCTAATAGATATTATTATCATTTCGTTATTACGAAACGCTTGACACCTACTTTGTCGCCGATTTTAAGCCGAAAGAAATAAACTCCATTTGCCTGAGCAGTCAAATCATATGATTGGCGAGAAATTCCAGTATCGTTACCAACAGCAGTCTCTTCTGCGATTATATTCCCAAGAATATTCAATATGGATAATCTCGCAACATGATTTCTGCTCAACTTAAAGGAAACGACGATCCTTCCATCCGTTGGATTTGGAGCCAACACCAATTCATAATCTAACTCTTGTAGTTTATCGGGAATAGTTTCAATTTCTTCAATTGTTGCTATTCGAGCTACTTGGGAACAGGTTACTGTCTTTGGAGATCCTGATAATAAATTACTGCTTCCCTTGATCCGTATACTCAACTGATGTGGCTGACCATTCTTTAGTGAAGCTGGCAGCGCCATGCTGAAACCGTAGTTCCCTGTACCTTTTCCAGCATTCTTCAGATCTGCACGGTATATGTTGGCAACAGCGGTGGCAAGCAGTGTACTGCCTTCGAGCAACTCGACTGTGAAAGCCGAATCCGGAAAGTTAACTGCCCAAACCCAACCTTTGACCATGTTACAGTCGGCCATTTCAAAATTTCCTGAAAGTTGGGGCATAACCGCGCAGGTTATCGTTCTGGGAGATCCTGATAAAATATAACTACTGCCCTTGACTCGAACACTTAGCTGACGCGCCTGCCCTGTCTTAAGAGAGGCAGGAACGGCAAGGCTAAAACCGTACTTCCCGGTACCTTTCCCAGCATCCTTCAAGTCCACCCGGTAGTTGCCGGCAACAGTAGTACCCACTACCACGCTGCCTTCCAGCAGCTCTACCGTGAAGGCGGAATCAGGGTAATTACTTGCCCAGACCCAGCCATTGACCGTATTGCAATCCGCTTTTTCAAAACTGCCCGACAGCTGCGGAAGTGCAGCACAGGTAACTGTCTTGGGAGATCCTGACAATACTACACTGCTTCCCTTTATCCGGACACTCAACTGATGGGGTTGGCCGTTCTTTATTGATGCGGGCAGCGCAATGCT
>NZ_JAMOZL010000009.1:0-199794 GCF_023667495.1 Dyadobacter sp. MSC1_007 | reverse complement strand
TGGCAACAGCGGTGGCCAATAAAGTACTGCCTTCCAATAGCTCAACAGTGAATGCGGAATCAGGATAATTACTTGCCCACGCCCAGCCACGGACCGTACCGCAGTCGGCTTGCTCAAGTTGCCCCGATAACTGAAAGGGGGTAGCGCAGGTAACCGTTCTGGGAAGACCAGGAATTACATAACTGCTTCCCTTGATCCGAATGTTCAACTGATGGGGCTGATCATTTTTTAGCGAAGCCGGCAGTGCCATACTGAAACCGTACTTGCCAGTGCCTATCCCACCATTCTTTAAGTCATCCCGGTAGTTGCCGGCAACAGTAGTACCAAGAACCGTACTACCTTCCAGCAGTTCCACAGAGAAAGCTAAACCAGGATAATTACTTGCCCAAACCCAGCCATTGACCGTATTGCAATCCGCTTTTTCAAAGCTGCCGACAAAGGTCGGTACTTGACAAGTTAATACTTTATCATTTTGCAGAACGTAAGTAGTACCTTTTATCCTAAAATCCAGTTGATGCGCCTGGCCGTCCCTCATGGATGTTGGTAGGGGAATAGCAAACCCATAATATCCTGTACCAATACCGGCATTCTTTAGATCAGCCCTGTACATGTTGGCAACGAAAACTGCCTGCACAACATTACCTTCCAACACTTCGACGGTTAAATTCGTATCGGGATTATTTTTATCCCATAACCACCCACTTAGCATATTACAATCGACGACCTCCACCTTGCCTTCATAAGCACAAGATAAAGTTTTGGATGAACCTGAAATGAGTTTGGTACTACCTCTAACCCGGATACTCAACTGATGTAATCTACCATCCATCAAGCTGGATGGTGTATCCATCCTAAATCCATAATTACCTGTACCAATTCCACTATTCTGTAGGTCAGCCCTATAAACATTGGCCGTCGCGGTAGCATACACAATATTTCCTTCCACTAATTCCACAGTAAGTGTTGCGTCTTGATAGTTTTTATCCCAAACCCACCCTTTTATTTCTGAGCAGGTAACCGTCTCTAAATTCCCTTCATAATTTACGGGGGCTGACGCGTCAGTTAACGCAGCTAAGCAATAGACGCTGTATGTATTCGGCACTAAACTTTGAATGGTCGTTATTGAACCTTCACTTAGGGTACTGCTACCACCAAGTAAGGACACCTCATCAAATGCCGAAGCAATCTTTTCCCATCTCGAAGTGCTTGGGTTCCAACCTGCAATAGACAATAACGGCAATGAGTTTTCCGTAAGGATTCCAACATTACTTTCTGCCTTCCATGTTAAAGTAATTCTTGAAGCATTGGCTCCGTCAATATCCCAGAACTCTGTTGTACTAACGGCTTTTATGCTGCTTTCCTTGCTCGATACCAAAAATGGACCACCTGCCGGCAGGGAAGCAGTACTAGGATTTTCTAAGAAATATGCACCGATTGTACCGTCCGCCTCACCCGCAAAAGGCCGGTAAACACCTTTATGACCAACAGGAAAGGTAAACAAGCCGGTTCCGGCCTTTTCCACATAGCCATCCACATGTTTAGCATCGCTGATCCCCGTTAGTTTTGAGGTTGCAGAAAAACTGACTATGCCTTTGGGTGCCGATCGCTCCGTCTTGACTATACCAGTTTGCTGTCCATAGCAAAACGCGAAAGACAACAAAACAAGAAAGGTCGTAAGTGAACTTTTGTAAATATTCTTCATTTTAAACCTATTACTAAGATGGATCTCTTATGTCAACTATATGGTGTATACGTTACCCAAAATGAAGGGTGCTTATATCTTTAAATTATTGCTTCTTAGCTTCGGTTAGCAGAAGATGAGTTGTTGCCATACTTTGCTAATATCCACACGAAAAATGTCTTACATCAAGCCATCGCATTAAAAGTTGTACTGCCCTAAGGCCGAAAACGAACGAACAACCACTCATAAACCTGGCCATACAAATAATCAATGCTATCCAGTTATATTGACACTGTAGTCACCCAAAAACTTCAGTTTCCCTCCAGCTTCAACTTTAACCTCCCTAGCAGTGATGTTTTGTCCCACTTCAATGATATGCCCAGCATTAATCTTAATTAATGTGGAAGATGTTGGCACACGACCGTTGGACCAAATCTCAGGGTTCGGCCATGAACCCGATGCAATACTTTGGACTACATCCGAAAATAACGAGGTAGTCTTAAAATTTTTATAGAGAATTTGGTCTGTTTTAGAGCCGCTGGTTCCAAACCAGTCATTTAAAATATCAGAATAGACTCTTCGGAAATCGACCTGCATTTTAACGTCTCTGTTTGTCATTGATGAAGCTGGATTTGGCGGCAATAAGCCGTTGATCAAATCAGGATTGGTACCGATCAGCTGCCTTTTAATACCCCTTCCAAAAACAAACATCGGAGCTCCTACTCCGTGGTCAGTACCTTTTGAAGCATTAGAGGTAGCCCTCCTGCCAAAGTCAGAGAAAGTCATTCCAAGTACCCTATCCTCAGTCCCTTGCAACTTAAGATCGTTTTGGAAAGCCGCAACGGCATCGGAAAGTTTTTTAAGAAGCTGTGCGTGAGTACCCTCAGTAGTACTCGTCCCTACCTGGTCGGCGTGCGTATCGAAACCACCTAGTGTTACATAGTATATTTTTGATTTCAGGCCTCCGTGAATTAATCTTGCAACGATCTTTAATTGCTCAGCCAATTCATTTTTTAAAGAGGCATCCGGGTATGGAGCCAGGTTGGCTCCTGCATCAGCTGCAGCTTTGATTTCGGAAGCATAGCCAACTGTTAAGACCTGTTGCTGTCTAATGAAAGCAATTAGTTCTCCTGCCTCGCAACAGGGCAAACTACTGTCGATAGATGTATTTGGTTCTCCTATTAGCTGATAAAAGGAGTTCGGATCCTGAAGGGTGATCGCCATGGACTCATTTTTTCCCAGCAATGCGGTTGTGCTAATCTGCCCAATCTGGACTGCCAATGGATCCTCCATTTCAGCATTGGGATAATTCGAGGGGTATCCCGAAAAACGATCATTTAAATAACGTCCTGCCCAACCTGATGTAGCATACTGCGACGAATCCACACCTGTCATCCAAATATCTGTGGAACGATAATGAGATTGGTCGGGGTTAGGGTAAGCAACACCTTGAATAATGGCTAGTTTACCTTCATCGTACATGGCGCGCATACCTGTCATTGCCGGATGCAAGCCAGTTTCAAGATTACCATTCAAACGGAGCACCTGATTTTCTGGTATGGCGATGTTGCTTCTTAATTCATTGTACCTCGAGTAGTATTCCAACGGAATAACGGTATTTAATCCGTCATTACCGCCACCTAAATATATAATTACTAAGATGCGATCGCTGTTAAGAACTGCTGTGGTCTTCAAACGTTGAACCAATGCAGAGCTTTCAGATAAAGATTTAAACCCAAAACCGTTCACCACCACCGGCAGCATAAGCGAAGACGCTGATGCAAAGAACTCTCTCCTTTTCATTTTCGTGTGATTAAAATATTTGATATTCAGCCATTCTCAACATGTATTTGAGCATAGTCCTGCACCGCCATAGGATAACATCTTGCTTAGCAGTGTCCATAGGTGCAGTCCTGTAGGCATTCCATTCCCTAACCCAGGTTGTTCTAGGACTGCTATTCATCATGAGTATTTTGTCTATCAAAAAGTCTTTTTGTGCTTGGGATAATTCTGTTGCAAATAGATTTCTTGAGAATTCAGACAAAACCTGTTCACAGGTTATACCTGCAGTCCCCGTGACGTCCGAAAAATTAGGCTGGATTGATTTCAGCCTTGTTAAGACATCAATTCCCAATACATATCCTGGCTTAATCTCCATATAGGAATAAACTAGCATGTCCGTGCGAGAACCTCGAAGTCCAAGCGTTGTACCATTAATCCAATTTCGCGAGTACCCGGTTTGATAGTAAGGCGGTGATCCGAAAACAGAAGGCTGATTTAGCAGATTTAACTGTAATATGTTCATACTATTACTAAGGAAGTTCATCATAGTCCTGAAAGGAGCGTATTCGGTAGTAATGTCTGGAACCGGCTGGCTAAATAAACGTAGCGTTCCTATCATTAACTCGGAGGGTGACTTCACAATCGCGCCAACATTTCTCGTATCGAAAAATATGTTACTGGTCAGGAGCTTTTTTAGAACTGGAGTGATCGCGTAATTATTACTTGCACTAGCAAAGAAGCTAGCTAAAGGGGTAATAACCTGATCCTCAATCTCCTGAGTCACATTAGGATTAACATACCAGCGATACAGCTTTCTGCAAATAAATTTGGGAGTCTCTGGGTGCCGCAAAAGCATATCTATCAAGTCTGATAATTCACTATCGCCAGCTGTTGGTCCACTTCTACCTAGTATAACGGTATTACCATATTTTTCGGAAAAAGTTTTATTGTTAGTGTCGTGTCTATCAGGATTAAAAATTGTTTCAAACGATGTAGAACCAGAGTAGTTTCGATTCGTAGCCTGCCATCCGGTTAGTACCTGAGCAGCTTCTTTTACGTCCTGTTCCGAATAATTATAATTTCCTGCGAAGTCTTTTTGTCCAACAGTAAATAATTCCTGTAGTTCCCTCCCATAATTTTCATTTGGAAGTTCCTTTGAGTTTTCATTCCCGTTCTGAAATATTAGCATAGCGGGATCTTTCGTAATCCCAATCACCAGACTTCTGAAATTATTAAGGGCGTTTGCCCTAATCAATCGAAGATATCTGTCTGTAAACCTATAATCCTCTACAACATTGTGAGTTACTGCAAAATGATTCTGCCAGAAAGCGGAAAGTTTCTCTAAGACCGATGGACGGCCGTTTTGTTCAGTCATTAACCCAATCCACCAAAACTGAATATAGCTGTAATAGGTTGACGATCGACCCGGATCAAAGGGCTTGGTTAAGAATGGCTGTCCTGAATCTGCTCTCCCTGCTTCCATCTCCACCGGAGGTGGCGGCGTAGCCCGATAAGAGGCATTATTGACAAGAATATCAACTGCCTGAGAAGCAGTCTTACCACTGAAATCTGCAATTTCCTGGTGGGTTGGCCCAAATGTGGCCCTTCTTAATAAGTGCGCCGACAATGACGAAGTCAACGGCTGCGTATAAGTATCCAAATATGCCATGAAGTGGCTGAGAAACTAGTGAATGTCAAAGCAACAATACAAATATAAAATTAATTCTACACTACAAAAAGAAAATTCGACTAATTTGATTCGGTTTCTCTACAAGGTCGATCTGATTTGGTTCCTGTTAAAAGGTCGAGGATTTAGATCGGTGTTGATCAAATGAAGTCGTTGGCGGCTTGGTATGAAGTTCAACAGCAGACACGAATTCTAGCTGCTGTTCGAACGCAACGCAGATAGCCGCCCTGCTGAGAAATAGAACAATTAAGAGAGAGGGCGAGATAGTTTTATAAACTTTTTAATATAAACTATTGATAATGTAGTTATTATAGAATAAATACTATTTCACTGTTTTGATTTATAAAAGAAAAGCCTTAAACTTGTTCCACGCCATACACGCATTCGGACCTTAAACTGGATTGTGTGGTGTTCGGAATCACTCAACGTTAAAAATCATGAAAAATCACTATTCTGGGCTTCTGCCCAAAGCACACCTCTGGACAGACGTTGGTCTTCTCAATCTTTCGTTCTTCTTTGCCTACATTTTTCGCTTTGAGAACGGTATTGCCACCATTTTTGAAAATCAGTATGTTAACCTGTTGCTGGTTGCCAACCTGGTGTGGATCTTTACGATCTACTCTTTTAAGACTTACCGTTTTACCCGGTTATCCTACCACTTCAATACGCAGATCGGGAATTTCCTGAAAGCTGTCACTGTGCATGGTGCAATCATGATGGCGTTCTTGTATTTGAGCAAACAGGGCGAGGCATATTCAAGATACCAGTTTTTGATGACTTACGGGCTGTTCCTGGTTTTAGCGATTACCTCCAGGGCTGGTGCTGTTCTTTTTCTGAAAATATATCGTCAAGCAGGATATAATTACAATCGTTATGCGATCGTGGGCAAAGGAGATCTGGCCACACTGATTCGCGAATTTTACAGTGAGCGCAAAGAGCTTGGCTACCGTTTTTCGGGAGCAATCGACTTGTCAACTCATAAAAATTCCGTCAATGATCTGGAAACGATGGTTAAAGAGAAGAAGCTCGATTATCTCTATTGCTGCCTTTCAGAAATGAATGACGAGCAGGTAAAGGAAGTGATACGCATTGGAGAACGTCAGCGCACGCATATCCGGCTTGTTCCTGACTTCCGTGGCTTCATGACCAACATGGCCACGATCGAGTACCATGATATGTACCCGATCATCCAGATCAATACCAAGCCATTTTCGAGCTTGAACGAGCAGACGGTGAAACGGGCATTCGATCTGGTGTTCTCTACGATTGTAATGATTCTCGGCGCTCCGGTATTCTTCCTGGTTTGGGCTGCTATCAAAATTACATCGCCAGGACCCGTGTTCTTCAAGCAACAACGTTCGGGCCGCTGGGGTGAGCTCTTTTATATTTACAAGTTCCGAAGCATGAGAGTGGATGCGGATAAAATGGGGTTGCAACATTCACAGGGTGACAATGATCCACGGATCACTCCGATTGGTAGGATACTCCGCAAATCGAGATTGGACGAACTTCCCCAGTTTATTAATGTATTGAAAGGCGAAATGTCCGTCGTGGGCCCAAGGCCGCTATATAAATATGATGTGGACATGCTCATGGAAGCTGCTCCTCATGACTTTCAGCGTCTTCTTACTGTAAAACCAGGCATTACATCCATCGGCCAGATCAATGTCGGTTACGCTGATACGGTGGCCAAAAATGTCGAAAGGCTCAAATACGATCTTCAATACCTTAAATCATACAGCGTCTTTGACGACGTGCAACTGATCTTCCGGACCCTTCAGGTAATGGTTCTGGGCCGGGGCCAATAATTTGAAATAATGTTCAACGCAAAAAAGTTCGCATGATAACATGCGAACTTTTTTGCGTACATGGGCATAATATTTAGCGATCCCTTTTTTATTTGTAGAATAAATTCTAACTTCGTTTAACAAAAACAGCGATTTATTTGGCAATGAACGGGAGGGTTTTACTATTTTTTGTGCTCGTGAATGGGCTGCTGGCGGGAATTAACACCAACACGCTGGCACAACGTCGGATCGTCTTTACAGACAGACCCAACTTCGGGCGGGTGACGATGCCGAGTAACATAGTGGTGACGAGTAATATGATTGACGGCTATGTGAAAGTAAAAGGCAGCACCAGATTTATTTTCCCGGTATGCGACAACTCGGTTTACCGTCCATTTGCAGCCACTGCCGACGGCACAATGGGAGCCTATTTTTCAGCGAACCCAGCCATTGCAACTACCACGAGCTATAAAGGAGGCAGCTATGGCCCGCTTCCAGCAGGAGCGCCCTTTCCGTTGACGAGTAAGGATGCTAACATTGGAAAAGTCTCCAACAGGGAATACTGGGACATCAACGGTGCCACCGCAACACGCATTACATTATCGTGGCATCTTGAAAGTGGAATGTCTTCTTTTGTTCCCAATGGCAACCTATCAAAGCTTTACATTGTCGGGTGGAATGGTACAAGATGGGTTAAAATAGCTTCTACCCTTGACGCAACGACCATTTGGGGCGGGACCTGTACGCTTAGTGCGGGCTCCATGACGACTACCGCGGCGATTATACCGAACACATACCTGGCTTACACATTTGGATCTGATCTCTCCTCGGCAAGGGAGATGGTCGTTCAGGCAGACAGCTCAAACTTGAATACTGACTCGGATGCAGATCAGGAGCTAAAACTAACCGCCGCAGATTTGATCCCTGAAGTTGAAACAGCGATTTATCCAAACCCGGTCCGGGATAGGATTTACCTTCGGACGCAGGATCTGGGAAAAATTAAACAGGTGACCGTTCACGACCTTGTAGGCCGAAAACTCATAACCGCAAGCCGCGGATTTGCAAGCGGGATCGACATTAATGGTCTACCTGCGGGCATGTATGTTGTGAACATCGAAGGGGTAAACGGCAAAAAAACGTCCCGCAAAATAATAATCAGCAAATGATGGTGCGATCCGAGAGGCATTTTTAACTTTGCGCTTAAACGTGTTTCAATAATATATGAAAATAGTTGTTTTGGGTGCCTCAGGGCAATTGGGCAGTTGCCTAAAAACAGTTTCCGCTGAAAGAAATATCACAGACATCGCGTTCCCGGCAGAAGAACAAGCCAACATTCTAGACAAAGAACTCCTCGATCAGCTTTTTACCATCGAAAAACCTGCATTTGTCATTAATTGCGCAGCTTACACTGCGGTTGACAAAGCAGAGGACGATCAGGACACATGCAGGAAAGTGAACCGGGACGGCGCTGCGTATATAGCAGAAGTTTGTAAAAAGCATCAGGCCGTATTAATTCACGTTTCCACTGATTTTGTCTTCAAAGGCGACATCCCAACACTGCTTTTAGAGACTGATCTTGCTGAGCCCGAAAACACCTATGGTCTAACCAAGCTTGAAGGAGAGATAGCCATTGCAGAGATTCTCCCAGAACACTTCACATTGCGCACCAGCTGGCTCTACTCCGAATACGGCAACAATTTCGTAAAGACAATGCTGCGCCTGGGCAAAGAACGCGACCAGTTGGGCGTCATCGTCGACCAGGTCGGTTCCCCTACTTATGCGATTGACCTGGCAGGTGCCATTTTGGACATCATCTCCTCCGGAAGCACAGAATACGGAATCTACCACTATAGTAATGAAGGCGTTACCTCTTGGTACGACTTCGCGAAAGCAGTTTTCGATATCAGTAAGACGCAGGTGATACTTAATCCAGTCAAAACATCGGAGTACGTTACCAAAGCAGTCCGCCCGGCCTACTCAGTGATGGATAAGACTAAAATTAAAAGTACTTTTTCAATTCAGATCCCTTACTGGCGGGACAGCCTGGCGGTATGCCTGGAAAGACTTTCAACAGGGAACTGAGCATTAAAAGGCAAAATCTTTACGGATAGCCAGCATCATTCCAAGCGCATTGTCGAAGAGCTTGCCCTGGTCAACTGAAACGGCTGCTCTGATATTTGATCCACCGAGCCACTTTACCGGTTTTTCGAGCGAGACAATGCCTGAAAACTGGTATATCTGGCCAGGGAATGGTTGGTTATAAGTCCCTTCATTACTTGAAAGCGACAGTTTGGTCATCCAGGTGGCAGCATTGAGCTTGCCTTGCATACCCGAATGGATTACCCAAACCCGATTGTTATTCGTGAAAAAATCCGCGTACCTGGGCCAGGTGTTCTCTGTTTGCGCGGTAATGAAGGGGGTTCCAAGGCCACGGCCGTGATAAGACCATCCGTCCCTTACCTGGCTGTTATTGAAGTAATCATCCTTGCCCCGGATGCTGTTGCCATCGGCAGCTGTGCTTCCGCCTTGACTTTTCGTATACAATAGTTCGAGCGTCAGCCTGTCAAAACTAAAATTTTTGGCTTCATTGTCCTTCATTCTGAAAGTCACGCCATTAAGTCCATCTTTGATATTATTCAGATAAAAAAGGGAGCCGTCTTCTACAAGATTTTGTCTGTAAAACAGAATGTTGACTGATTTAAGGTCCAGTTCCAATCCAAAATCCAGGCTGGCCACGTGATTACCAATCCGGTTCGTTCCGTCGAAGGAAGTGATTCCGCTGACCTTTCCCTTGGGTTTAAAACCTGTTATGACGTACCAATATTTATCAAAACCCTTAGGCATTTGGCCATTTTCCGTAAAATAGGGCGACTTTCCGCCCCATTGGACCGCATGATTGAACCCGCCATGTAATTTGAGTTTTCCATCAGGTCTGCCCAAACGAATGAAAAGACTTTTGTTGTGAAATTTCAGATCGCTGGTCACAGGTCTTTTTCCATCCAAAAATCCGTCGGAATAAAACCCTTTGAAGTACAGAAAACTTTTGATCAATGGGACGTAGTTTTCGAAACCGAGTTGAACCCTGGGAACAGGTAATGCGTTGCCCGACCACATGTATGCGCCCGTACCTAGTTCATGATCGTTAAACCCTACATATTGTCTGCGGCGCCCGGCCGTTAATTGAAAACTTTTGAACGCGATTCCCAGATAAGCCTGGGGAAGCAGCAGTTTACTATTTTCAGCCGCATTGCCCACAAGTTCGGCCCCGTATACAAAGGACCATTTCGAGGCAGACAGAGAATCTTTTGACAACGGCTTTCGCCCCTCAATTCCCACTCTCGTGCTGAGCACCTGCCCCGAATTCGGAACAATCCCCCACTGGTTAGCGCGCAGCCAAAAGGGTGTACGGGAAGCAGTCGAGCCGTAACCGGCGACTTCTACCCAAGCCTTTCCTTCCGTGCCGACTAAAACCGTATCGATCTGAATAGCGGCTTCAACAGAAATGGAATATAAACTTGCCAGAACGGCAAAAGAAAGAAATAATCCAGATTTTAAAATGCCGCAATGCAGCATAATCCTTAATATTGACATTTTGGCTGAAGGAAGAGTTTAGCCCAACTCGGTTGCAAGAGAACCTTTTGGATTTCCTGCAATTTATAGACAATTTTCGTTCCATACACCCTACCCATACACATACCGTTAACGCTTCGTTAACATTTAAACATGCTAAAAGTAAATTAAAACCGTTCTAATTTTGCTTCGGATGCAAATACCCCGCATTTCATGCATTGCTAAACCTTTATCGAGACATATGATCATAAAAGAAAATAGCTCGCAGGACCGCGACGGGCTTCCCCCATTTGTCGACAGCTGGAAACAATTATATTTGTTGCTGATAGGCATGCTCGCTTTGCAAATCGTCCTCTTCTATTTATTTATGACCCATTTTCAATGAGCACCCTCGACTGGATCGTACTTTCGCTTACCCTACTGTTCGTCGTTTTTTATGGTATTTACCGCAGCCGCGAAAAGCATACCATGGACTCTTTTCTGCTGGCAGGACAAGCCATGCCCTGGTATCATGTGACCTTGTCGCTGATGGCCACCCAGGCAAGCGCCATTACGTTCCTTTCAGCGCCTGGCCAGGCTTATACCGACGGCATGCGGTTTGTGCAATTCTATTTCGGGCTGCCGCTGGCGATGGTGGTGCTTTGCGTGACGTTTGTACCCAAGTTTGGCAAGCTTAAAATCTTTACGGCCTATGAATTTCTGGAAGGGCGTTTCGATCTACGAACGCGTGGACTAACTGCTTTTTTATTCCTTTTGCAACGCGGTCTTTCCACAGGGCTTTCCATTTATGCGCCCTCGCTGATCCTTTCTGCGATCCTGGGCTGGGATATTACCTGGACCAATATCATTTCAGGTGGCATCGTGATGCTTTACACGATTTCAGGCGGCTCGCGGGCAGTTTCCCACACGCATTTACAACAAATGGGGATCATTACCATCGGAATGGTAGTGGCCGGCGTGATGGTAGTAAAACTGCTGCCGGAACAGGTCTCCTTTTCAGACGCCCTTAACGTGGCAGGCAAGATGGGCAAAGTCAATCTGATCGACTTTACTTTTGATCTTAATAACCGCTATAATGTCTGGTCGGGGCTGATCGGCGGCTTCTTTCTTCAACTATCCTATTTTGGCACCGACCAGTCTCAGGTAGGCCGTTTTCTGACCGGAAGCTCACAAGGACAAAGCAAGCTGGGCCTTGCCATGAATGGTTTGCTTAAAATCCCGATGCAATTCTTGATCCTTTTGGTTGGCGTGCTTGTTTTTGCATTCTACCAGTTTACAACGCCGCCATTGTTTTTCAATCAAACAGCGGTCGATCACGTGAAATCCACCGAGTATGCGGCCCAATACCAGGACCTGGAAAAGAGACACGAGCAGATTCAGGCCATCAAGCGCCCCCAGGTAATGGCCTTGACCGAAGCGATCCGAAAGGACGACCAGATGGCCATCAGTGCTTCCCGCAGCATTCTTGCCGACATGGAAAATAAGGTGAAGGATGTCCGCAAGGAAGCCGCTGCGCTGCTTTCAAAGGCCAATGGTGGGGATACCAACGATGTCAACTATATTTTCCTTCGGTTTGTGATTGATTATTTGCCGGTGGGTATGGTGGGTCTTCTGATCGCTGTGATCCTGCTGGCCTCGATGGGATCAGTTGCTGCGGCCTACAATTCGCTGGCCTCCTGCACGATCGTAGATATCTACAAGCGCATGATCCGAAAGGATAACGACGAGCATAACTATGTAGCAGCCTCGCGGTGGGCTACTTTCTTCTGGGGCGTCTTCTGCATTATTGTCGCGCAGTACGCCGCCAGGCTCGGCAGTATGATCGAGGCGGTAAATATCCTGGGCTCGCTGTTTTACGGCACGATCCTGGGCATTTTCCTGGTGGCATTTTACTTTAAAAACATTGGCAGCCGCGCCGTCTTCTGGGGAAGTATCATCGGTGAAGTTTTCGTGATCGTCAGCTATGTGCTGGATCTGACCGCATTCCTGTGGCTTAACCTGATCGGATGCACGTTAGTAATCTTTTTCGCCTGGTGCATTGAGAAAGTATGGCCACAAAAAGATACAATGGCAGCTTAGCACCTCATTCTAAGCACCAGAAGACCCATAAAGCACAATTCTCTTTAAAAATTTAACATTTTAAAGAAAGTATAGGGCTCAACCGTTTTTTTTGGCACGGATTTGAAACTATTCCCCCGTTTAAATCCTTAATAAGTACAATCTGGCAACGGAGTGGCTTATACGCAGCCTAATTATGTCACCGATTGTTACAAAAACTCAACTATTAACCTATCAGGTATGATCACGCCGCCTAACCCTTTCAAACCAGCCGTCAGGCTTTCTGGGATCCCATCGGACAGCTGAGCCGGATCCCGTTTAATTTCAATCAGGCCCGGGCCTTTGCCCGTCAGCTTTTTTCTCTTCAAATCAAATTAACATTTACATGAAGTATTGCTCTAAGCCACAAAAAACAATGCGTTTGGCGCTTAGCTCGGCATTTCTACTATTGAGTTTTCTTGGTACCGTTACTGCCCAGAACATCCAGGAAAACACCCGGGAAGCACCCGTTTTAGAACAGGCGACTTTGCAGGAAGTCGTTGCCTATGCCGTTAAAAACCAACCTGTGATCCAGCAATCACTGATCGACGAGCAGATCACAGCCAACCAGGTCCGTAGCAAACTCGCTGACTGGTATCCTCAAATAGGTTTCAATTATAACCTTCAGCACAATTTTATCGTGCAAACAAGCATCATTGCTGGCAATCCTGTCAAGCTCGGGGTTAATAATGTTTCCTCAGCGCAGTTTACGTTGTCCCAGCAGATCTTCAACAGGGATGTACTGCTGGCCAACCGTACTAAGGGCGATGTACTCTTTGCCGCAAGCCAAAACACGTCGGCTAACAAAACCGACCTGGCAGTCAATGTCTCCAAGGCATTTTATGATGTGCTGGCCACCACCCAGCAGATCAGCGTCGCCGATGAGGATATAGTAAGGCTTGAAAGGAGCTTAAAGGATGCCCAAAACCAATACAAATCGGGCCTTGCCGATAAGATAGATTTCAAACGTGCCACTATTTCCCTTAATAACACCAGGGCCAATAAGAAAAGCAATGAGCAGATCCTGAAAGCAAAACTTGAATACCTCAAATCGCTGATGGGTTACCCGCTTGACAAGCCACTAAAAATCAGCTACGATACTTTGCAGATGGAGCGCGAGATCGCCCTGGACACCTTGCAGAACCTGGATCTGAACACCCGTATCGAGTATCAAATACTGGGCACTCAGAAAAAACTGGCCGAGGCTAATCTTCAATACAACAAATGGAGCTATTTGCCAAACCTTTCCTTGAACGGGGCCTATAACCTGAACTTTCAGAATAACCAGTTTACCGATCTATATAACAAGAACTACCCCAACTCTTTTGGCCTGCTCACCCTTTCACTGCCGATTTATCAGGGTGGAAAAAGAAAAGCCAACACCAAACAAGCCGAATGGCAGCTCAAAAGACTTGACTGGGACATTAAAGGCCTGCAAAATAGCGCCAGTTCCGAGTACGCGGCCGCTCTTGCTGGCTACAAAGGCAACTTGACCAACCTTTTGGCCCAAAAAGAAAATGTAGAGCTTGCCCGTGAAGTCTATGATGTGATCCAGCTGCAATACAAGTCTGGTATTAAGACTTACCTGGAAGTAGTCACCTCTGAAACAGATCTTCGTTTGGCCCGTATTAATTATTACAATGCCTTATACCAGGTTCTGGCCAGCAAGATCGATGTTCAAAGGGCGCTCGGACAGATCAACTATCAGTAAAAGGCCCTTTTGCCCAAACCCAATTTCCTGCTTTCAATTGAAAATATTTGATGATATGTTTTTAAATAAAATGAAATATTACTCCGCTGCCCTGTTTGCATTGACGATGTTCTCTTGCGGCAAAAAAGATCAGCAACAACAACCCACGCAGCCTCCGGCCGTTCAGGTGACACTGGCCGAGGTCAAGACTGCTGAGGCATCTTATTATGATGAATACCCGGGAACCGTCGTCGCCTTAAACGAGATCGAGCTGCGCCCGCAGGTAACTGGCTTTGTAACCGCGATTCATTTTAAGGATGGCCAGCGCGTGCGCAAAGGCCAGCTGCTCTACTCGATCGATGCGCAGCTATATAATGCAAACTACGAGCAGGCAGTCGCCAATCTGAGCGTGCAGGAGGCCAATTTGGTCCGCGCACAAAAGGACGCAGACCGTTATCATGAACTTGAAAAAGCAGATGCAGTCGCCAAACAACTCGTCGACAATGCAGATGCTGCCCTGGAAGTAGCCAAAAGACAAGCCGATGCTGCCAAAGCCAATATCAAGGCGGTACAGACCAGCGTGCGTTACACCAAGGTAGTCGCTCCATTTGATGGGGTGATCGGCATTTCAGCGGTCAAAGTAGGAGCTGCTGTTTCTGCTGGACAAACTGTTTTGAACACGGTTTCAACAGACAATCAGCTGGCAGTGGATTTTAATGTAGACCAAAAAGAAATCTACCGTTTCACCACGCTGATGAAGTCCCAGAAAGCAAGCGACTCTACTTTCTCCTTGAAATTCGGAACCGATATCTACGCGGCACATGGAAAAATTGCATTAATCGACCGCGCCGTAGACCCTCAGACCGGTAGCATTAAAACCAGACTGGTATTTCCCAACAAGGACAACCAACTGCGAGCAGGTATGACGGGCACTGTGATGGTGCTCAACAACGCCAGCGCCAAATCCCTATTGATCCCCTACAAGGCCGTCACCGAACAGCTCGGCGAATTCTTCGTGTATGTAGCCGGAGACAGCAGCAAGGTAACCCAAAGAAGGGTGGTGCTCGGAACAGCTATCGGGCCTAATGTCATCATCAGGGAAGGACTTAAAGAAGGAGAAAAAATTGCAGTTGAAGGCGTTCAGAACCTTCGTGAAGGAGCAGTTATCCAGGAAGGCAAATAAGCTGCCACTTCCTTTTAGAATCTTATAAACCAGTAAGAAATGATTGCAGATGTTTTTATAAAAAGGCCGGTTACAGCGATAGTTGCCTCGGTGGTACTGGTCCTGGTGGGACTCATTTCCCTGACCACATTGCCGGTTGCCCAATATCCCGACGTAACCCCTCCTACCGTATCGATCACGGGCAACTTCACAGGGGCCGATGCCCAAACCGTCGAGCAGACCACGACGACCCCGATTGAAACCCAGATCAACGGCGTGCCGGGCATGACCTATATGTCCAGTAACAGCACCAGCAGCGGGCAAAGCAGCATTAACGTAACATTCGATGTGGGAACCGACGTTAACATTGCCGCCCTTGATGTCCAGAACCGTGTGAGTGTGGCCGAACCTACCCTACCCGATGCGGTCAAGCGACTGGGCCTTACGGTAAGAAAGCGCCAGCCCAGCATCATGATCGCCCTTGCGCTGTACTCCCCCAATGGCTCCCACGATGCGCAGTTCATCGGTAACTATGCCAATATCTATCTCAAAGACGCTTTACAGCGTGTAAAAGGTGTGGGTGACATCGTCTCTCGCGCGGATGACTTTGGTATGCGCATCTGGCTTAACCCGGAAAAGCTTGCCAACCTTCGCATGACCCCTTCGGACATTTCAGCCGCATTGGCCGAGCAAAACTTGCAGGTCGCCGCAGGTACCGTGGGTGGGAACCCTCAGCCCAATGCGCAGGCATTTGAATACAGCGTACTGACAAACAGCCGGCTAAACACCAAAGAGCAGTTCGAAGAGATCATCGTAAGATCCTCACCCGAAGATGGAAGCGTGGTATATCTGAAAGATGTGGCGCGGGTCGAGCTGGGTAAATTCGACTATGGCGTCAATGCATTTGTAAGCGGTAAGCCGGCGGCATTTGTATTGATCTACCAGGCGCCTGGCGCTAATGCGCTCGACACCTACGAGGGCGTGATGAAGGCGCTTACCGAGATGAAAAAGACTTTTCCCAAGGATATCGATTATGTGATCCCGGTAGAAACGGCTTCGGTCGTCAAAGTCTCTATTGAAGAAGTGCTTCACACATTTGCCGAAGCGATGATTTTGGTGACCATCGTCGTATTCCTTTTCTTGCAGAACTGGCGCGCGACGCTGATCCCGATCCTTGCCATCCCTGTTTCTTTGATTGGGACGTTTATCTTTTTTATCCCGTTCGGCTTTACCATTAATACCCTGACGCTCTTTGCATTCGTACTGGCAATTGGTATTGTGGTCGATGATGCGATTGTGGTGGTCGAGGCCGTCCAGCATTATATTGATGAAAAGAAAATGTCTCCCCGGGAGGCTACCATTCAGGCGATGAAAGATATTTCAGGCCCTGTCATAGCGATCGCCCTCATTTTGGCGGCCGTGTTCGTTCCGGTTGGTTTTGTGCCCGGCATCGTCGGAAGGCTCTATCAGCAGTTTGCAATCACGATTGCCGTATCGGTACTGCTTTCCGCATTTGTAGCTCTTTCGCTCACACCGGCGCTATGCTCGATCATGCTGCGTCCATCGAAGGGGGAAGGAGATAAAAAGAATGTGCTCGAAAAGTTCTTTGACCGCTTTAACCGCTGGTTTGACGGAGTATCGCACTCCTACACACGCGGGGTTGCCAAATGGATCAAAGCTACCCCGCTGGTGCTTGTGATGATGGTATGTCTTTTTGTGGGACTATTCTTCCTGTTTAAAAACAAACCTTCCGGCTTTATCCCTGTCGAAGATGAAGGGCGCCTTTTTGTGACCTATGAAATGCAGGAAGCTACTTCTACGACGCGTAACGTAGCGATGATCAAAGACATTATGCAGCGCGTTTCATCTATCCCCGAGGTAAAAGTGGTGGGTGGTCTCGCGGGACTTAACGTGATCAGCTTCTCAAACAAATCCAATGTAGGGACCATGTTTGTGAGCTTGCACCCGTGGGCTGACCGCAAAGGGGCCGAGCATCACGTGCAGGCTGTGATCAAGGAAATCCAGAAACGCACTGCCAACATCAAGGAGGCGCGCGTACTGGCCATCGCGCCACCGGCGATCCCGGGTCTTGGGGCAACATCGGGTTTCACATTCCAGTTGCAGCAGTCTACCAGCACCGACAATATTCAGCAGTTTGAGGCCGTATCCCGTAACTTTCTGGCAGCAGTCAACAAGCGACCTGAAATTGCGATGGCTTATACCTTCTTCAATGCGCGCACGCCCAGCTACCAAATCGATGTGGACCGCGATAAAACCAAGAAGCTCGGCGTTCAGGTCTCTGATGTTTTCAGCTCGCTGTCCACGCTGCTGGGTAGCAGCTATGTCAACGACTTCAACTTGTATGGAAGAAACTTCCGGGTAATGGTTCAGGCCGATAGCAGTTTCCGTTCTTCATTGGATAAAATTCAGAAGTTCTACGTCAGAAACCGTGCCGGCAACATGATACCGCTCAGCGCATTGGTAACTTCAAGAGTCGTCGAAAACCCGGCGCTGATCTCTCACTACAACATCTACCGTTCTGTGGAGATCAACGGTACGCCCAAGCCAGGTTACAGTAGCGGGCAGGCCATTAATGCATTGCGCGAGGTGGCCGCTACCCTTCCGGCGGGTTATAGCTACGAGTTTTCAGGTATGAGCAGTGAAGAGATTAAAGCAGGCGATAGCACGACAACCATCTTTGCTATATCGATCATCTTCGTATTCCTGTTTTTGGCGGCACTTTATGAGAGCTGGTCGATTCCTTTCTCGGTTCTTTTCGCTGTGCCTATCGGTGCATTCGGCTCGATTCTGACGCTGACCTTCCTGCCGAGCTTGTCCAATAATATCTATGCACAGATTGGTCTAATCACATTGATCGGTCTTGCGGCAAAGAATGCGATCCTGATCGTAGAATTTGCCAAGGAACGTGTCGATAACGGTATGGAGCTGGTCAAAGCCACATTAGAGGCCGTGCAGCTTCGTCTGCGCCCCATTATCATGACCTCGCTCGCCTTCATTTTGGGCGTGCTTCCGCTGGCATTTGCAAGTGGGGCGGCGGCCGAGTCTCGAAAAACCATCGGCTGGACGGTATTTGGTGGAATGCTGGCTGCAACCTCGCTGGCGATTTTTGTCGTGCCTGTGCTTTTCGTGGCAATCGAAAAGCTGGCTTCCGGAAAAAAAGGCCAGCAGCCCGCGCCGGGCAACCTTCCTCAGCCGTCAGGAAATTAATATATCAGTCAAAGATTGAAAGCGGAGCGTGGATTACTACCATGCTCCGCTTTTTTTATATCTTTTCGGCCAGGAACTTATCATAACCCCATTATGTACGTAAAGCAGGTTTTTTCTATATGGCGACTGCTGAAAGGCATTTGGGCCGGTGTCGTAGCCGTTACCGCCTACGCGACATTGGTATTTTATCTTTTTAGTTATCAAAACTGGCATTTCCTCTCTTTTCCGATTTCCATCACGACAATTCTGGGTACGGCACTATCGCTCCTGCTGGGTTTTAGGACCAACTCGGCTTATGACCGCTGGTGGGAGGCCCGTAAGTGCTGGGGAGAGATCGTAAACGATAGTCGTACGCTGGTCAGGCAGGCGGCCGCATTCATCGTCGATGTGGATCAAAAAGAAAAAGATGCGGTGGTCTCCAATATTGCCCATTTGCAGATCGCCTGGTGTTATGCGCTGGCCAATTCGCTTAGAAAGACCCAGGTACTGGTTTATGCCGATCTTCATTTAAATACCCAGGAGCACGAGTATGTCAGTGCTCAGGATAATATCCCCAATGCGATCCTGAACCTTATCCAGTTCAAACTGGCCGGTCTTCACGATGCAGGTAAAATCCAGACGCTACTCTACCAGAACATGGACAATACGCTTCAAAGATTGTGTGACGCAATGGGCAAATGTGAACGGATCAAAAACACGATATTCCCTACTCAGTACAGCTTCTTTGTTCACCTGGTTATTGTTATTTTTACGTTGGTGCTGCCCATGGGTCTGGTTGAAAGCATAGGCAGAATCGCTATTCCCATCACTTTCACGATATCTTTTCTCTTCTTTTATGTGGAGTGGATCTCCTATATCATGCAAAGCCCGTTTGAAGATGGACCTAACGACATTCCCATGACCTCTCTTTCGCGCAATATTGAGATCAATCTGCTGCAACTGATCGGGGCTGATAAAATTCCAGAGAAAATCCTGCCCAAAAACGGGGTGGTCATGTAAAAAAAATAGCCGCCCGTTTTGGGGCAGCTATCTGAGTTTCTATTTCTGTCTTGTTATTGAGCCTTAACGGTCGTATAATAAAGTTCTAATTTGACGCCTGGGTCAGAGTTCTGCTGGCTGCCAATCACCATACGGTTTACACTTTTGCTGACTTCTGTATCAAAATCCTGGAATCCTGACCCACTTGAAAACGGCCCAGCGCGGAGTATTAGTCCGCCTACTTCATCGGTTTCAGAGGTCATGATATCGGTCACATAAGCGCTCACGTCTAATAGGTAGTACTGCTTATTGTTGACAAAATCTGTTGTGTATTGAGCGACCACCTGTTGGGGCTGGGAACCCGCTGAAAGTTCATACAATGGTAAAGGTCCTGATCCGCCCTGATAGAACTCATTGTTTTTATCAGCCCGATATACAAATAGTAAACTAGGGACTTTTAAAACGTCAGTCACCGACGCGCGAAGCGGTGTAATGCGCAAGAACGCACGGTTGGCTGCTGTGTATTTGATACTCTTTAAGTTTTTTAAATACGGAAAGTCAATTCTTGTCATAATTCCGGTACCATTCTGAATGAAGGCCATATTCCCGGACTGTGCAGACGGTAAGGCGATTCTCTTTGTGCTGGGTAGCTTGGCGAGCTGAGTCCCTGTTCGATTACCAATTATCTGATTATATCTTCCAGTGACTCGAAGAATCGCAGAATCCTTTCTGAATTCACTGATAGATGGAGTATGGTAGTGAAGTTGGACGGAAGAGCTATCCTTCAAAAAACCAATGAATGGACTATTGTCGTTGACACCATTCATGACCGCAAATCCTTTCACCATCTCAATCCAGTCGTCATTGGAGGTGAGTTGATTGTTTTGCGCCTTCTGGAATAATTGCTTGCCTATTGCATCGGAAAGCCTAATCTTGATATTTCTGCTTGTATTCGGACGAGCAAATACCTTAATTTTTCCGACAGCGACTGGGTCATATTCCGTCGAGTTTTCATTCCAATAGGAATTTTTATCCAGCATATTCGCAAGCAATTTGTGAACCGTCAGATTAAGCGCCTGAGTGGTGTCACCGTACGAATACTTGTCATAATGCAAAGAAAGGATCAGCGAGTCATATTGCGCGTCTGTGGCGACATTGATCGCACCGTCTGTAGTCGGTTGAATAAAAGTTACGGCCCTAACCTTACCGAAGTAAGGATCGGTATAATTACCAACAAGCAGACGACCGGGCGCGCCAGTCATCAGCGAATCACTACCCACTGTGGAAAGCTGTACAGTAACCGTATCGGTATATAAAACGGCGAAGTCATCAGGATTGGGCTGCACCAGGGACTCTATCTGATCTCCCCACTCGCATGAAGTCAGCGAAAACGCAAATCCAATTACGACCAGAAGTTTATGAACTGTTGACGATCCCCTCAGGGAGTAAGACTTAAATTTCATTTAATGCAGGAACAGTAAAAAGTGCAAAAATATCATATGCAACCTTAATTACAACATGATTATTAGAATTAGGACAAATAAGAAAGTAAAAAACGCTTTGCAACAAAAATCAAAATGCTCACGTAAGGTTCAGCAAAGGCTTTACGATCCTTACGCGGTCAGATGCCAAAGAGTGGCAACCCGGTTAACAAACGCAAAACGTGCAGGGCTATTTTAAACCATTCCGTAACATAATGCGTCATAAAGATTGACATCACAGCAGGCAAGCCAGCAACATTGTCACTATAACCGCGTTAAAAGTAACTGACAGATTAAAGTTTTGGACAAAAAGTATCTGATTATTTTACTTAGCAGTATCAAGATGTTATGTTTGCAAAAATTTTCCGTTAAGCGCCTTCCGGGCGGCAATTACCGCAGCAGAATTCGTAAGAGAAGAAAATAAACCACCAATATCCATTTGTAACAATTCGTCAAACTATATTTTTCATGTTTAATACCTTAAAAAAGACATCGTTAGCCCTTCTGGTCGCTTCTACCGCGTTAGTCCAAGTTAGCTGCAAGGATGATGGTGATGCAACAGATAAAACCGGTAACTGGTACAGAAAAGACCTTCCAAGTTTCGGAGGTTCGATCAGAACCAACGCCGTCAGCTTTGTAATTGGCGATGTAGGTTATATTGGTACCGGCTACACAAATGAAACAGTTGCCAGGGTTAAAGATTTCTGGGCTTACAACGCAAAAACCAAAATCTGGTCACAAGCGCAGGCATTTCCAGGCACCGGCCGTAACAATGCGACCGCGTTCGTTGTCAAAGGCAAGGCGTATGTAGGAACAGGTTATGATGGTGTACTAGCCGTCGATAACGGATATAAGAAAGACTTTTACGAGTACGATCCTGCTACCAACAAATGGCGCGCTGTGGCGGACTTCCAGGGAGGAACCCGCCAGTTCGCTACATCATTTGTTGTAAACGACAGAGCATATGTGGGGCTTGGATACAATGGTATCAATTACTACCAGGATTTCTACGAATACAATCCTGCAACAGACAAATGGTCTGAGATCGCTACTTTCATAGGCGGTAAACGCAGTGGCGCACTTTCGTTCACCATCGGCAACAAGGCTTATGTAGGATTCGGAAGAAGCAACTCTGGGGCCTCTACCAAAGATATTTACAGCTTTGATGCGGCCGGCAACGGCGGCAAAGGTGCATGGACACGCATTGCCTTCGGAGACACAGATAAAGAAGCTGACTTCCCTGTCCGCGCTTATGCTTTGGCCCTCGTCTTGAACAACAAGGCTTACGTAATTGGTGGTGAAGGCCGCTCGGATGTTTGGGAATACGAACCAGGTTCGAACATCTGGACGGAAAAAGCGCCTTTCCAAAACGCAAGAGGCTTTGCAGCAGGTTTCGTGGTGGATAACGTAGGTTATTTCGGAACAGGCAGCTCGGGCGGCTCAGGTGGATCAGATGACTTCTGGGGCTTTGACCCGAATGCAGCAATCAATGAGGACGACGATCAATAGTGATTAAGAAAAAGAGCATCAGTGTCCTGATCTTCGGTATACTGGCCTTCGCAGCAGCAATTTATATTCTCTTCATCAAGGGAAAGGATATAAATTCGGGCAGCGGGGGCCTTTCCCGTTTTAAGGTCGAAACATTTCAGGCCGGTAGCGGATGGGCTTACCGCATCCGGCAGGACACGACGGCGGTGATCGAACAAAAGTTCATCCCCGGCGTAGAAGGCACCACAGGATTTCAAACCGAGCAGCAAGCCCTTTCAACAGGCAAGCTCGTTATCCAAAAGCTGGATCAGGGAATTTTCCCTCCCACCATCACCACACGCGAACTAGACAGTCTGGGAGTGAAATACTAACACTCCCGGCAACGTCTATTTAAAACGGTAAGTGCCCATAATCGGGTAATGGTCTGAGTACTTTACATCCGAAAAGGTCTTGAAAGCAGTCAGAGAGAGGCGGTTTGCATCATAGAACTGATGATCGATACGGATAAAATAAGGGAGCTGGTTGAATGTAAACCCGAATCCCCGCCCCTTCTCTTCAAAAGCATTGGCCATTGATTTGCGAAGCGTTCCATAAACATAACTATAAGGCACCTCGTTGAAATCCCCGCAAACGATCACAGGGTAAGGCGACTCGTCCACCCACCGTTGTAAGACGACCAGCTCTTCGGCGCGTTTGATAAAGCCCTTTTTCATCCTTCCGAAGGTACTCCTGCTCTCACGGGCAACACCATCCATCTCTTTCTGGTCGACAAGCTTGCGCAGTTTGAGCGTCATCGAATACAAATGCACGCCGATGATCCGGACAGTGTCCTTACCGATTTTGATATCGGCCTGTATCATCCCGTTTTGGGCGAGAAACACCGTATCCCGACTTGCCAGGATCGGGTGTTTGGAAACCAATACCAGCCCCCAATAGCTCTTTCCATACTTGCGCTTGTGAAAGTAAGCCGCGTGCTTATAGCCTTTCGCTCTGAGCCTGTCACCTGCATCGAATATAGTACCGTCCTCCTCATAATACTCAGCCATGCAAAGCACATCAGCCTTACTTTCAGCAACCCATTTTTTCATCTCACGAACGTCTTCGCGGACCTTTTCAGATCCTTGCCAATGCAGATCTTTTTGAAACGTTCTTACGTTGTAGCTCATCAGCCTGAACTGTTTTCCTTCAATTTCTGCTGATGCGCCGCCGCTATTGAAAGCAAAGCTGCGGGAAAGAAACAAGCCGCTTCCTAAGAGCAGGGCAAGCGGCAGAAGGGCCTTTTTTCTGTCAATTACAAACCAAATGGGCAGTGACACCAAATGCACTAAAAACACCGCAGGAAACGACATCATCATGAACGCGGCAAGCCAGCCGTCCCAAGCCGCCAGCCATATCAGCAGGTAAACCAGCAGGGTATAAAAAGCGAAGCACTGATACAAAAACCACAAAAGCCTTTTTAACCCCTTCATCGATCGAAAAATCCGTTTTTTTGCAAAAATAGGAGAAGGATGCGGATTTGGAAGACATTGCTCCAAGTTTGTAGAAATGATAAAATAGTTTTATATTTGCATCCAATTCTATTTTGATCGATTGATTGAGGGGGGCTTAAATCCCCTTTTTTATTTGTAGTAAATCATACATGACCGTTAAGGAGCATTTAGAAGTTTTGCTGGCCCCACTCCTGGAAGATGGCGATTGTTTTTTGATAGATATCATCATCAAGCCATCCAAAGTGAGCCAAAAGGTTACTATTCTTGTTGACAGCGACGAAGGCATTACCATACAACAGTGCACCTCTATCAGCAGGAGGCTGGCCAAACAGCTGGAAGAACTGGAAGTATTCACAGAAGCGTACACACTAGAGGTTTCCTCTCCCGGGCTGGACCAGCCTTTGATTTTGCCCCGCCAGTATAAGAAGAACCTGGGCAGAAACCTTAAGATTACGCTGAAAAACGGCGAAGTGCTACAAGGAAGCCTGTCAGAGGCAAATGAAGAAAATATTATCATTCAGTTGCCAGCGCCCAAGAAAAAGGCAAAGGTCGCAGTAGATGAAGCGTCCCTGGTGCGGCAGATCGATCTGAATGATGTCTCCAAAGCATTGATCGAGATCTCTTTTAAATAGACTTGCAATACCCGATCAACGATCCGGGGTTGCGATCAATTATATAATATGTATAACTTAGTATCAGCAAATATTCTTTTACATAGCAATGGATAGCGGAATATTAATTGAATCATTCGCGGAGTTCGCAAGCTCTAAGAACATAGATCGTCCCACGATGATCAGTGTTTTGGAAGAGGTATTTCGTACTATGATTCGCAAGAAATACGGCACCGATGACAATTTTGACGTAATCATCAACCCTGAAAGCGGTGACCTTGAAATGTGGCGTACCCGGGAGATTGTCGATGACAACTCCGAAGATATCTGGGACTACAACAAAATCCCACTCGCAGAGGCACGCAGGATTCAAAGTGACTTTGAAGTAGGTGAAGAAGTAGCCGAAGAAGTAAAGCTCGTTGAATTCGGCCGCAGGCTGGTGCAAACAGCCCGTCAGACGCTGATCCAGAAAATTAAGGACATGGAAAAAGAAATCATGTTCGAAAAATACAAGGATCAGGTGGGCGAAATGATCACCGGCGAAGTTTATCAGACGTTGAGACACGAAGTGATCATCGTTGATTCGGAAGGGAATGAACTCTCGCTGCCACGCACTGAACAGATTTCAAAAGATCGTTTCCGTAAGGGAGAATCGGTAAAATCGGTGATCCATAAAGTGGAGATGAATAACGGATCACCCAAGATCACATTGTCAAGGACCTCTCCTGTTTTTCTGGAAAGACTCTTTGAAGTGGAGATTCCTGAAATCTATGATGGAATCATTTCGGTTAGAAAAGTTGTTCGTGAACCAGGGGAGAGAGCAAAAGTTGCTGTTGAGTCCTACGACGACAGGATCGACCCGGTGGGTGCCTGCGTAGGTATGAAAGGATCCCGCATCCATTCGATCGTCCGCGAGCTCGGCAATGAGAACATCGACGTTATCAACTACACCGATAACCTGGAACTGCTGATCAGCCGCGCGCTGAGCCCTGCGAAAGTAAGCTCCATGCAGATCGACCGCGACGCCAAACGCGTATCCGTTTTCCTAAAACCTGATCAGGTATCACTTGCTATTGGTAAAGGCGGACAGAACATCAAGCTGGCCGGTAAACTGGTAGGAATGGAAATAGATGTATTCCGCGATATAGAAGAACAAAATGACGAAGACGTCGATTTGACCGAGTTCTCTGATGAGATCGACGAATGGATCATCGACGAGCTGCACAAAATTGGTCTGGACACAGCCAAAAGCGTGCTGGCGCTCAACAAAGAAGAGCTGGTAAGAAGAACCGACCTCGAAGAAGCAACAGTCGAAGAAGTTCTGGATATCCTGCGGAAAGAATTTGAGTAATAAAAACCGCGGAACCGGCGCACAGCCGGTTTTGCATACAATGCAAAAACTTATTCTACTAAATTGCTAATATGGCAGAAGATAAAATGATGCGCCTTAGCCAAGTGGCACGGATCCTCAACGTGGGAATTACTACGATCGTGGATCATCTGTCTGCCAAAGGGTATAAGGTGGAGACTAACCCGAATACCAAAATTAATGCCGATCAAATTGAGTTTCTAGCGAAAGATTTCAAATCCAATGAATTGAGATCTTCCTTATCGCAGAAGCCGGCTCCCGCTGTGGAGGCCCCGGTTGAAGCAAAGGAAGAGAAAGTCAAAAGTGACGTTGAAGGAATTCTCTATTTCCGTAATGCCCCAAAAGTTGAAGAAAAGCCTGAGATTGAAGAAAAACCTTCTGAGACTGCATCACAACCTGCATTTGAAAACAAATTACCTGGTATCAAGGTAGTAGGAAAGATAGATTTGGACGCAAAACGGCCAGCTTCACCTGCTACACCTCCGGCTGCTGCCGAAGAGCCTAAGGCTGAGGCTCCCAAGGAAGCCGTCTCCGAACCTAAGGAAGTGGCCCCAGCTGCCGCGCCGGTAAAAGAAGAACCCAAACCAGAGCCGGTTGCAGTGCAGCCAGAGCCAGTGAAAGAAACGCCAGTGGAAGCTCCTGCTAAGGAAACACCAGCGCCATCCGAGCCGGTAGCGGCCCAGCAGGTACCGGTAAGTGAGGAGCCTAAGGCGCCTGAACCGACTGTGGCAACGCCAGATCCTGTTCAACCAAAGCAAGAAGCGGTTGCTACTGCCACCAGTCCTGCCCCTGCGACAGAACCCGCCGCCACAGGCGCTGTCAATACGCCGGAAGAACCTAGCGGAGAATCCGAGCTCATCGAAGCACGTGGAGAGCAATTGAGAGGTCTTCGTGTAGTTGGAAAAATCGAACTACCATCAGATAAAGTTAAGAAAAAGGACCCGGTAGCATCCAGCGACAATGCCGCTGACAAAAAACGCCGCCGTAAAAGAAAACGGATCCGTGATGGGGCTGCTGCACCAGGCGAAACCCGCCCGGCGACAACTGCAACACCGGCCGCCGGAGGTTCAGCTGACACGACAAACCGTACCAGGCCGGCTACACCGGCAACGGGAACCACCACGCCTGGAACGACGACCAATCCGCCAAACAGAACCGGACAAGGTCCAAACAATCGTAACACCAACAGTAGCAATACCGGTAACAACCGCAGGGGAGGCAGACGCGAGGAAGTCTCTGACAAGGAAGTATCCGACAATATTAAGGCAACAATGGCTCGTATGGGCGGTGGTAACACCAAAAATATGGCCAGAGGAAAAGGCGCCCGCCGCCGCGACAGAGCCGATCAGAACGATCCGAATGGCTTTGGAGAGGAAGAAACAAAAGTATTGCGCGTAACCGAGTTCGTATCTGCCAACGACCTTGCGTCGTTGATGGACGTGACCGTACAGGAAGTCATCTCGGTTTGCATGAGCATGGGTATGTTTGTATCCATCAATCAGCGTCTGGACGCGGAAGCAATCACATTCATCGCTGACGAATTTGGTTTTGAGGTAGCATTCATTTCTGCCGAAGAAGAAGTGCAGAACGATGTTCAGGAAGAAGTCGATGATGAAGAAAGCCTGAAAGAAAGAGCGCCGATCGTGACGATTATGGGTCACGTTGACCATGGTAAAACATCACTACTTGACTACATCCGTCAGGAAAACGTAGCCAGCGGAGAAGCAGGGGGTATTACCCAGCACATCGGGGCTTACAGTGTGAAAACAAAAACAGGTAAACAAGTAACGTTCCTTGATACACCGGGTCACGAAGCATTTACAGCGATGCGTGCCCGTGGTGCCAAAGTAACCGACGTGGTTATTATCGTGATCGCAGCAGACGACAGCGTTATGCCGCAGACACGTGAGGCGATCAACCACGCGCAAGTAGCCGGGGTACCTATCGTGTTTGCATTCAGCAAAGTGGATAAGCCAGGCGCTAATACTGAAAAGATTCGCGAGGAACTTGCCAATATGAACCTTTTGGTAGAAGAATGGGGTGGTAAATACCAGACTCAGGAAATCTCATCCAAATCAGGACTTGGTATCGACGAATTGCTTGAAAAGGTATTGCTTGAAGCAGAATTGCTGGACCTGAAAGCCAATCCGGACCGTCGTGCGATGGGAACCGTGGTGGAAGCTTCCCTGGATAAAGGACGCGGATACGTTACAACGATCCTGGTTCAAACCGGAACATTGAAAGTAGGTGATGTGGTCTTGGCCGGTGCGCATTTCGGTAAGGTAAAAGCGATGACGGATTATCTTGGAAGAAAGCTTAAAACAGCTGGTCCTTCCATGCCGGTTCAGTTGCTCGGACTAAACGGGGCGCCACAGGCGGGTGATCGTTTCAACGTATTCGAAAATGAGCGTGATGCGCGTGATATCGCAACAAAACGTGAGCAGATCCAGCGAGAGCAGTCGATCAGGACGCGTAAACATATTACACTGGAAGAAATTGGTCGTCGTAAGGCGATTGGCAGCTTCCGTGAATTGAACCTGATTGTGAAAGGTGACGTGGATGGATCAGTAGAAGCACTTTCGGATTCATTATTGCAACTATCAACATCGGAAGTTCAGGTCAATATCATTCACAAGGCGGTAGGACAGATTTCCGAATCCGATGTAAACCTTGCGATTGCTTCTGATGCGATTATCGTAGGATTCCAGGTTCGTCCTTCCGCGAATGCGAAGAAAATGGCAGAGCAGGATCAAATCGAAATCCGTCACTACTCGGTTATTTACCAGGCGATCGACGAGATCAAAGATGCGATGACTGGTATGCTTGCTCCGACCATCGAAGAGATCATCACCGGAAATATCGAGATCAGAGAAGTCTTCAAGATCAGCCGCATTGGCACGATCGCCGGATGTTACGTGACAGATGGTTATGTGAAGCGTAATAACAAAATCCGCGTGGTACGTGACGGTATCGTCCTTTACACCGGTGAGATTGACTCGCTGAAACGTTACAAAGACGATGTTCAGGAAGTGAAAAATGGTTACGAATGTGGTTTGAGTGTGAAAAACTACAACGACATCGAAATCGGCGATATCATCGAAAGTTTCGAACTTAGAGAAGTGAAGAGAACATTGTAAGATCTCTTTTCACAGCATAAAACAAGCAAGCCCGCGCCTTTGGTGCGGGCTTGCTTGTTTTATATAGCGCTAGCAGTCAGCCCCAGCCTGCCTTTGATATCGATAAATAAAGCGCAGCATGCAGCGTAAAGCGCACTGTTGCCTTTATCGATTTGCCACAAGTAGCCGTCGATCTCACGCGCGTACACACGTGCAAAGCCAGGGTCATGTTCTGCCACCGAAGTGATGTTATCGATAATGTCTGCGTACTTGACCGTTTGAGCGGTGGGCCTGGAAGTGATGATCCTTAAACCTTCGAGCTGCTTACGCTGGGCACGGTTGAGATCCGGATAGCGCTCATGGGTATATTTATCAGTCAGATCATCGACCCCGGCCAGAATCTCGGCATCCTCCTTCACACCATATCCCAGGCTCATCAGCTTCTCTGACAAATCTGCCAGCGAGCATGCCGTGTCCTCGATCAGATCGTGACAAAGCGCTATTTCGGTTTCATAACCGCTGGACCTGTAAGGCTCAACCCGGTCGGCGACGCTTAACAAATGGGTATAATAGGGCGCTCCTGTATATTTACGTTGCTGCTGGCCATGCATTTCTTTTACAAAGTCAAACAACGCCCATTGGCGCTCGGTCAATTCTAGCATAGCAAATGATCAAAGTCTCAACTGTTAGTGGTATTAACCGTCGAGATCATTTTTTGCGGATTAATATCTTTTTAAAGTAATAATAAAACTTTGGTTATTGAAGTCGAGATTAAATTATTCCTAAAACTTTCATAAAGTATACTTGATGTGTAGCTTCTTCATCTTCACCCTTTATAAAGTCAATTCCACAATCTAAGAATACGTTACGGGCGAAAACGGGAAAGTTGTGCTCGACGACGCAAAAAAACAACACTACAAAAGTCACTGAGAAACTATGCCCGCCTTCTCGAAGCTGTTTGAAATTTTCGGGAAATAGCGATAAGTAAGGGTACCATTAAATTGTCGCGTGCGGAGTGGTACCAACTATGATCCTGTCCGAAATAAAATGCAATGATTCATGCTCGTATGCCGAATTAATGCCTCATCTTGTTTAAAAACAAGCAATGTCAGTACACATTTTCCGGAAAGAGATTACTTTCCAACCCGACTCGAGCCGTGTTATTGCAAGGTTCCATTATAGTGGCGATGAAAGGAGCAAACAATTAATAGTGCTTATCCTCAATCTCTCCGAAAAACAGCAGCAGCAGGAGCTGAGTAATGTATTTCGAAAATATGCGAAACGTCACCGTAGTATTATCAAAATATTTGAAAGGCACTTTCAAAGGTTATCGGCAGTGCTGAATGTTATGGAGATTGATCCCCATAGCTTACATACTGACCAAAAACTGCTGATTGGGGCCTATTTTACGATGGAATATTCGATCGAAGCTGCGGCTTTTTTCAATCCGTCCATTGTGGAAGACCCAGACCAGTCGCGCACTGGCCCGGGTGAAAAAAGGGTCATACTGAGTTTCAGAGCGACCGGCGAAGGGCATATCTCTTCAATTGTGTTCAGGTCGGCGGTCATCGACGAGAATAACCTGATTGTAGTCGAGCAACCAGGCCGCATGCTCAACGCGCCCGAGCATGTGCGCAACCACGTTTATAAGAAAAAATCCTTCCTGGCCAAACTAGGTGAAATGCAGAATTTCGAGAATGCGGCATATCCTGTCATTCAGCAGAAACTCACGGAAACATTCACTTACGAAGAACTCAAACGTTATGTTGAGGAAACGAAAAAGCAAATCGAGATAGACGCCCAAAGCCATGTTTTTCTTCGGGAAATCATGTGGCTTGCTTCATCACATTATGAAATGGATTTTTCTCTTGATACCGATATTTCAGAACGGGTAATCTTCCCGATTGCCGATACCGAAAAAAGGGGGATTGAAGACGCACGTTTCGTAAAGTTTGCAAATGACAAAAATGAGCTGGTCTACTATGCGACATATACAGCCTACGACGGCACGTCTATCCTGCCCAAGTTGCTTATGACCAAAGATTTTTACCATTTCAAAGTGCTGCCCATACATGGGGAAATAGCTCAAAATAAAGGAATGGCGCTTTTTCCGAGAAAAATCAATGGCAGATATGCAATGCTCTGCAGGATCGACGGTGTGAATAATTACATCGCATTTTCAGATAATATCAGCATCTGGCGTGAGGCGATGATGATTCAGTCACCCAAATATCCCTGGGAATTTGTACAGATCGGGAATTGCGGATCACCGCTGGAAACCGAAGCGGGCTGGCTGGTGCTGACCCATGGCGTGGGGCCTATGAGGGAATATGTACTGGGCGCTTCTCTTTTTGAATTAGATAACCCACAAAAAGAGATCGGGCGTCTTGAACAACCGCTGCTGGTACCCAATCGAAAGGAACGGGAAGGCTACGTTCCCAATGTGGTTTATTCATGCGGAGCACTCATTCACAACGATACGCTCATTATCCCTTACGCGGTTTCCGATTATGCTTCCACATACGCGACCGTAGATTTGAAAGAGCTGCTGGCAGCACTTACGCAAAATGTCGCTACTCAGTAGACAATATTTTTTTGTAGACATCAATATAGCTTTCGACCATTTTATCTTTTGAAAACATTGCCTCGGCCCAACGCCGACAATCGGATCGGTTGAGCTGGCCGATCCGGCCGACGGCCTGGATGGCCTCCTCTATGGTTCGCACCAAAAAGCCTGTCTTGCTGTCCTGTATGAGCTCAGGCATTGAACCACGGTTGAAGGCGATCACCGGCGTGCCGGAAAACATCGATTCTGCCACACTTAACCCAAAAGGTTCATCGAAGCTGACCGGATGCAGGAGCGCAAAGGCATTTCCAAGGAGGATTTTTCTTTCCTGCGGACCTACGTTGCCATAATACACCACAGCTGTATCATCGATGAAGGGCTTTATTTTTTGTTCAAAATAGGCCTCATCCTGGATAAGCCCGGCTATCACCAGTTTACGTCCAGTCTGCCGCGCAATTTCGATGGCTTCGCTTGTGCCTTTGTCGGGATGTATCCTTCCGAAAAAAAGAAGATAATCCAGCGGATTTGCCTCAAAAGGAAAGTCAGCACTGTCAATGCCATTATACACCGTTGCTATATAATCCAGGCCCGCATTCCGGTCGGAATTGCTGATCGAAACATAAGCCGTGTGTGCATTATATTTTTTATAAACCTCCAAGATTTTCGGAGAAGAAAAACCGTGAATGGTGGTGACTACCGGTGTCTTGACCAACCTGGAATAAGTGAGGGGTAAAAAGTCAAAATGGTTATGGATTATGTCGAATTCATCGGCCTTCTCCATAAGGTTGCTGATGTGCAGGCACTCTGCCACTTTGGGATCGACGTTTAAGTCTTCGGCGTAGGGTACTTTACATGTGGCCTCCAGCCGGGCATTTGTAACCGAATCGGTGGTTGCGAAAAGTGTTACTTCAATGCCTTTGGCATGAAGGCCTTCCGCCACATGAGATGCGACCTGCTCCCATGGGCCATATTTCCTGGGCGGCGTTCGCCATGCAATCGATGATAGAATGGCCACTTTCATACCAGCTCGGACTCCATCTTCGATACTTCTTCAAACGCTTCCAACACGCTTAAATGAGAGATTAAATAGGCCAGCGTGCTTTCTGCGCCTTGGTTACGGTTGACTCCATAACTTTCCAGCCCATCGCAACAACCTTTCGTTTCAAAATCATACAGACTGATTCTGAGGTCGTTCTCGCCTAAAAACCACATGAAGCAAATGTTCAGCTGCGTGATGTAGGCCTGGTCTTTGGTTAAACGAAATGCCTGGTGAAACATCAGTACCATCGCCAGCGCGTCAAGCGGCTGCTGGGCGAACATAGAATTCTCTCCATCTTTGAGGTACCATTTTTCATTGCCAATAATGGACAGATACCCGTTTTTAAGCGTTATCCCGGAAAGGAACTTCATGCTTTCCATACCGATCCGATTAACTTTTTCGCTATTTAGAAACTCCGCCGCATGCAGTAATGCCAGGGGCAAAAATGCATTATCGTAAGTTAGTAAGGGTTCAAACCAGTGCCACTTTTCCGTACGGTTGAGTTCATAATCCGTGATCAGCCGGCCTGTCAACTGCCTTAGAATCTCAATCATCCCTTCGTCTGCCGGATTGCCCTTCAGATAATGGCAAATCCCAACTATGGTATTGGCAATGCTCCTTATCGATCTGAGCTTGGCGAAATTGGGCAAGGCATCGAAGAAAATGTCTCTGCCAGTCTGATAATAAGCATCATTTGGAGCATTCCCCAGAAGATAGCCCAATGACCATATCGCTCTTCCAAACGAATCTTCCGAGCCTACTTCATCAAGAAAATTGCGGTTAAAACTCAGAAAATTCCGGAAGGCGCCGTCCGGATTCTGCATATAATTGATGTAGCTCAGATAGGTCGGGGATAATTTAAGGGCCAGCGGATGTTTGTTGCGCTTGTATGTCATCAACACCATCAGAAGCGCTCTTGCGTTGTCATCCAGGCAATAGCCTTCTTTAAGGTTCGGGATACCGTATTTAGCGTGCTGAATGATCCCAGTATCGTCGGTGAGCCTCTGGACGTGGTCCAGTAAAAAAGGAGGCATGATCAGTGGATCGAGAATGGTCTCCTTTTTTATTTCGACATCCGGCTGTTCGGCAACAATCTTCTGCGCGAGCTGCACATATTTTTCACCGATTTTGGGCCAGGTGATCTCCCGTCCGTAGTCATGCGCATTTTTCCTGAGCTCCCGCATCACTTCCGGATGATCGAGCAGGTCCAGAAAAATATCGGTCAGGGCATCTACGTCATTGAAGCCGAATAACCTACCCCTGCCATCGGCCAGCAGTTCGGCCGCATGCCAGTAAGGCGTCGAAATCACGGCAGATCCCGCCCCGATCGCATAGGATAAGGTTCCGCTTGTAATCTGCGCTTCGTTGGTATAAGGGGTAATGTAGATGTCGGCGGCAGAAAGATATTTGAAGAGTTCGGACTGGTCTATGAAATCGTTCAGAAAAATGACGTGTTTTTCAATGCCCAGTTTTTTGACCAACCCCAAAAGGAAAACCCTGTACTCTTCACCCGAATGCCTGATCACATTCGGATGTGTTTTGCCAAGAACGATGTAAACAAGTTCCGGATACTTTTCCACCACGGCCGGAAGTGCTCTCAAAACAGTTTCAATGCCTTTATTCCTTCCGATAAAACCGAAAGTCAGCAACACATGTTTGGATGAAAGCTTGAATTCCTTTTTTGCCAAAAGCTGGTCAAACTGAATATCCGGTACGCCGTGGGCAATCTCGATGATCTTTTCCTCAGGCACGTTATATTCAGCAACCAGCATTTCAACAGCTGTGCGGGTCATGACGACAATGGATTGGGCAATTTTGCAGATCTCCACCATCACCGCCCGCTCATTGTAGGATGGGGTTTTTAAAACCGTATGGAGCGTAACGATCAACGGAATTTTCAATCTGTATAATAATGGCAGGATGTATATTCCGTTTTGCCCGCCAAATATTCCGAACTCATGTTCGAGCACACAGATATCGGCGCCGCTGAAATTGATGAATTTTGCTGCTTCCAGGTAGTCGGCCTGCTCCTCCTGGCGGATAGTTAATTTTACTTCCTTAGGATAATCATAATGCTGGCCATTGTCGTCCATAGCGACCACAATTCCCTGATTTGATCCTCCCGTACTCACTGCACCAACCACGGAATCAAATAGATTTTTAGTAAATGTCCCTATCCCGCATTCCCGTGGAGGGAATGTGCCTATAAACGAAATCTTCATGATGGTGTGGAATTGATTTCTTCTAAGTTAACCCTATTATTCGGCATTATCCGGCCTTGGCAACTAATTGCAGGGCTTCAAGTGCAGTAGCTTGAATGTCGGTTTTAAAGGGTTATCTTACAATAAATCCAAACATATTATGTCAAAAGAAAAGAGTGCACAGAAAGGTGACAAGAAGAAAGCTGAGAAGAGCTTGAAGGAAAAAAGGGCGGATAAAAAAGAAAAGAGAGATAGCAAATCGGATGTGCAATAGGCTAAGAAAGGCCACCCGTTTCGAAAGAGGCACTTAAAAAGTCTATTACGAATTAGAAGTCGCAAAACGAGCGGGATCCGTCAGGTGTTCCGCTCGTTTTTGTATTTAAAGATAGATTTAAAAACGAAAATATTTATATCTGATGGTTCAGAGATGCATTCTTGCTCCTATATTTAGGCACCTAGCGGTCACTAACCAAGATGAGCTGTTCCAACCCAATCCGCTTTTCCCTCCGTCCCATTTGATGGACTATACATTGAATGGTCACACTTATACCGTCAGGCTCACCGGGAGCTTTTCAATGCTAATGGATCACATCGAGCATTACTACCGAACCCGCCAGGCCGAAGATCTACCCGATAAGATCCAGCAATTTCTCAACGAGTGAAGCAAGCCCAATCCCGTGGCCATAGCCGCACTACCTTTGCTGAATACAGAGGGCAAAGACTATCTCTCGAAAAACAATGAATTGAAATTTGTATCAGCAACTGGCTGGATTCTGCACGGCGGCAAGAGGTATTATGAAGTCGATGTGAACTATTATGGAGTCACGCAGTTAAAGCTTGTTTTCGACGCAAACGGCGATCTGGTATGGTCGGCCTCTTTCAACTTCCTGGAACGCTGGGCACACCGACATCCTTTGACAGCAACCTTACTCCTGCCCAGATCGATGAGCTGAAAGCCAGACTCACGCCGCAGAATGCCATACAAGATTTCACCCCTTTGCAATTCCTGGATTGCTGGCAAAACCGCTATGCGGGTGTCGACTCGTATACAACCGGTTTTGAGCACATTTTACCCGGCAGCCGCCGCGAGGCCTGGTACTTGCAGCACGATGCAGGCAAGAATGTGATTTTAGGGCGCTTCCTATTCTAGGCACTATAAAACATCGTTAAAACACCCGTGGATAGCACGTTTCATCCATGGGTGTTTTTTATTGATGTTCGTTTTAACAAAAAGGAAAGCTTGGTCTACGAAAACAACAAAACCCGCATACTGATTCTTTTTCAAATCAATATGCGAGTTTAGTAGGACGTAGCGGGTTCGAACCGCTGACCTCCGCCCTGTCAAGGCGGCGCTCTGAACCAGCTGAGCTAACATCCTGTTTGCAGCCGCGATATTAAATCAATTTTTATTACGATCCAATTCAAAACGGTAAACTTTCAGCGACGGGATCCGGTACAGCAGCATTAAACCAATTACGAAAATAACCAGCAAAGCCAGGATGCTGTTACGCATGCTGCCGGTCAAATGCTCGACTGTACCGTAGATAAAAGTGCCGATCACGATGGCCAGCTTTTCGGTCACATCGTAAAAGCTAAAATAGGATGCAGTATCGCCGGCATCCTCTGGGATCAGCTTCGAATAGGTAGAGCGCG
Source organism: Dyadobacter sp. MSC1_007 (assembly GCF_023667495.1). Classification (GTDB taxonomy): domain Bacteria; phylum Bacteroidota; class Bacteroidia; order Cytophagales; family Spirosomataceae; genus Dyadobacter. The sequence goes on along the minus strand of NZ_JAMOZL010000009.1, from coordinate 163,118 downwards.
AAAGCGATTGGATCCCGCCCATAACCATGCCGACTGTGCAGGCGATCACATAAAACTCCATAGCCTCGGTGGTATAATATGCGCCGGTGCATATGCCAATCCAGATTGCCACCCCTATCATCAGCGCATAAATATTGCCGATCTGGCCAGATAGCCAGGCAAATGTATAGGATCCGGCAATTCCTACAAGCTGTATGAGCAGCACGGTGATGATCAGACTTTGCGAGGGAAGTTTCAGCTCTGTGGCACCGAATATCGTCGCCACATACATCACTGTTCTGAGACCCATCGTATAAATGAAAAAGGCGCTTAAAAACTTAGCCAGATAGGGCTGCTCGCGCAGACGGCCATACACTTTTCGTAGCTCTTTAAAGCCATCAAATACCCAATTACCACTCATTTGCCTGCCTTTTTTGCCAGAAGGCAGGTAGTAGAAAGGGATTTGCGCAAATAATATCCACCATAACCCGACGGTAAAAAACGATATCCTAGCCGGCAGCGACTTTTGGGTAATGCCGTAAAAATCCGGCGCCAACACCATGCTCAGATTGAAGAGCAGCAGCAGCACACTTCCCAGATAACCCAGCGAAAACCCTCTGGCGCTATATTGATCAAAACGATCCTCAGTAGCGATCTCGGGCAGGTAAGAATCATAAAAAACAATGCTCCCACTCCAGCCGATCAAACTCAGGGCAAACAGGAAAACGCCCGAAACCAGCGTTTCCTTTGTAAAAAAATACAGCAGCATACAGCTGACAGCACCCGTGTAGCAGAAAAACTGCATAAACCGCTTCTTTTTGCCGGTAAAATCAGCCACCGCCGTGCAGAGCGGGATCATCAGCGCCGTGATCAGAAAGGATACTGATACGGTGTAGGAAAACAACACTGAGCTCTTGATGTGCATGCCGAAAAAATTCACTTCCGGCGTTCCCGACGCGCTAAGCGCTGTGGCGCTGAAATAAACCGGAAAAATGCTGGAAACTATCACCAATGCATGGACAGAATTGGCCCAGTCATACATACACCAGGCATTGATTATGGAGGGGATATTCTTTTTCATTGAAAAAAATTTGTACAAAATAAGAAAAGCGGCACAGTATACCGGCCGCTTTCTCAACAAATTCTATATCGTGCTCTACGCTATTTGACCACAGGCTGGAAAACCATGATCGTCTCCTGATCTTTACCACCAACGGGCATCGTGCTTTTGAGCCTCATCTTGCTGTTGGAAAGCTCTTCGAGACCAAAGACACCTGAAAATCCCGAAATTTTGATATCCAGTGTTTTGCTGTCATCGAGCAAATACCAGGTACCGCCATTAATGACCTGACTGGACTGCTGGTCGATCGCTTTGACGACGCTGTTCTGCTGAAACTGGATATCCATTGATTTAATACCCTGTGTCAACGCATTGAGCTGGTTGGCGGGAATATCCTTTCCTGAAAGGTCGGTCACTGTCGACATGCGCCAGGGATAATTGATCAGTATTTTATCCTTGGCTGTGGGCTGCGGGGTTTCCTCCTTATCTTTGTCGCCGCAGCTCAGTAGCGAAAGCGTCAAAAAAAGAACAGGAGCGAAAAGAAGTAGTCGTTTCATATCTATAATATTTTAAGTTTCAAGGCAGTTTTCTTTTTAAGTAGCTGTCAACTGCGGTGGCTGGTGGGCCAGCGTCGCGGAAAAGTGAAATTGACAACATTGCAAAAGTAACGAATTTGTATCGTCTAATCTTATGACTTCATCTACAAACAAGTATTCAAAGGTATTTTACACCATTTTTTTTAGTGTAGTGCTTGGCCTGATATCATCTTACGGCCAGGATTGCCAGCCCGGATATGTGCTAAACCCGGTTACGGCAAACAATACGATCGAATGGGGCAAGTTCCCTGAATTCTCTCTCCCCTTTAAGATCATTTACAGCGGCCCACGGTTTGGCGATACGCAGTCGCAGCCCTTAAAGCATGGTTTCAGCCACATCGCCGCGTACAGTGGGCCGGAGCCCGGTTCGCTTAACGGCAAAAACCGCGCCGTTCTCTGGTATGGGGTAGCCACATCGAGCGGTAACCAGCCCTGGGCAGACAATGCCTTGCGCAGCCCTTGGGGCAACGACACGGCCGTCTACCGCAGCTTCTGGGACAATTATGCTACCTCGGTTTCAGATGCTGATATCGTTTGCCTTGACATCGAGCGCATGCAGCGCGAGGACCGCGACATCCTGGCTTTAAAAACCAATAGCAAAATCCCGCAGAATTACCGAAACCTGTCTGATGCCGACTTTTTGTTTGCCTACAAACGCGATATCCGCTGGTGGTATACCGAGGCGGCAAACAGGCTACGCGCCAAAGGGGTCAAATCCTTGATCACCTCCTATAGCGATGTGCCAATCCGCAACACCTGGCTGAATATCACCTCCAACAGCTGGCAGGACTGGACCACCAATCTTGCACGCACCCATTATTTGACCCAGGATAACGCAGGAAAAATCGGCGGCAGCTTTTACAATGCATTGGATTTTATCTCCCCTTCTCCCTACTATTATTACGGTTACGATCATCCGATCGGCAAGGATTATCTCTCCTACCTGCTTTTTAATATCGAAGCTAATGCGGCTTGGAGCGATAAACCCATCGTCCCGTTCGTTTGGATGCGCGTACATGACAGCTATGATCCCAACACGCCGCTGATCACATCTTTTATGGCCGAAGCTACCGCCATTTTCCCTTTCTTTTCGGGGGCCAAAGGCCTTTGGCTATGGGAGAACCCGTCTCTTTCAGAACAGCGCAAGGAAATATTTAGCCCTTACGAGTATTTTATTTATGGACTTTACCGGCTCTCGCAGTTTAAAGATATGTTTGAGGGAAGCTACCAGACAATCATTCCCCAGCCAGCCCGCGACAATATGGAGCAGCAGAATCCGATCTGGCGCGGCGTTGTAAAAGGTGCCAACATTCTGATCGCAGCACAAAACCCCTATGCGGCCGACAATGCGCAGACGGTGATCACAGTATCCTACCAGAACTGGGCAAAGACCATCACCCTGAAAGGGAAGGAGATTTTCCTTTGCAAATTTGATCTCAACGACACAATCAATGGCACCGAACCTGCTTTTTCAGATGTCAATATCTATCCCAACCCAGCCACAGCTTCTCTGAATGCCTCCATAACAGGCCTTAGCGGCACTGCCGATATTGAATTTGCGCTGACCAATTCGAAAGGCCAGACCATTTTGCAGCAAAGATTGCAGGCTGCGCCAGGTCAGCCAGCGACTGGCATCCCGCTTCCCAAACTCTCCTCTGGCATATATTTTGCCCGTTTTACTGCCAACAAGAAGACGATCATCAAAAAGGTGGTTGTGATTCAATAGCGCTATTCCCGATTCCCATGAACCGTCTCAGCCAACAAACCAGCCCATATCTGCTTCAACACGCCCATAATCCAGTTGACTGGTATCCATGGGGCGAAGAGGCCCTTACCAAAGCCAAAACCGACAATAAACCGATCCTTGTCAGCATTGGCTATTCGGCTTGTCACTGGTGCCATGTCATGGAGCGCGAATGCTTTGAAAAAGAGGCAATTGCCCAGGTGATGAACCAGCATTTTGTCTGCATTAAGGTGGACCGCGAGGAGCGGCCCGATGTGGATGCTGTCTATATGGATGCCGTCCAGGCGATGGGAGTACGTGGCGGATGGCCTTTGAATGTGTTTTTATTGCCTGACTGCAAACCGTTTTATGGGGTGACCTATTTGCCGCCACAAAACTGGGTTCAGCTTCTTAAAAGCGTTAACCAGGCTTTTGAAAATCACTATGACGAGCTGGTAGGCTCCGCCGAGGGCTTTGTGCAGAATATGATTGCCTCTGAAAGCCAGAAATATGCGCTGACTAGCGCTGTCGTGCAGTTTAACACCGCCGACCTGGATTTGATGTTTGAGCAGCTGCAAAGGAATTTTGACACGCAAAAAGGCGGCATGGACCGCGCGCCAAAGTTTCCGATGCCTTCAATCTATAAGTTTCTGCTTCGCTATTACGATATCAGCCAGAACCCTGAGGCGGTGGCCCAACTGGAACTGTCCTTGAACAGGATCGCCTTGGGCGGCATCTACGACCATGTCGGCGGCGGCTGGGCGCGCTACTCCGTGGATGAAGACTGGTTTATCCCGCATTTTGAAAAGATGCTCTATGACAATGCGCAGCTGCTGAGCATCTACGCCGAAGCCTTTTCGCTGACCCAAAACCCGCTCTACCAAGACCGCATTGAAAGAACGGTCCATTGGCTTGAAAGTGAAATGCGCAGCAGCGAAGGCGGATTTTACTCTGCCCTGGACGCAGATAGCGAAGGGGTTGAAGGTAAATTTTATATCTGGACCGAGCAGGAGCTAAAAGATGCACTTGGAGAGGATTTCAACTGGTTTTCAAAGCTATACCGCATATCCAAAAGCGGCAACTGGGAAGACGGCTTTAACCATCTGCATTTAACAGATCCCATCGAGCAGGCCGCCCGCCAGGCCGGCATATACTCAGACGATTTCCCTGCATTGTATGAGAGTGCGCTCGGCAAGCTTTTCCAAAGGCGGTCAGCTAAAATCAGGCCAGGGCTCGATGATAAGATCCTTACCTCCTGGAACGGTCTGCTCATCAAAGGCCTTACCGACTGCTACCGCGCATTGGGCCAGGAAAACATCCGGCAGCTGGCCATCGCTACCGGAGAATTCATTGCTCAGAAAGTGATGTCTGGAAGCAGATTACAACATAGCTTCAAGAACGGCCTGGCCAGTGTCACCGGCTTTCTGGAAGACTATGCCGCCGTAATCGAGGGTTACCTGGGGCTTTATCAGATCACTTTCAACGAGCAGTGGCTCGATAAGGCCCGCGGGCTGACAGATTACGCCCTAAGCAATTTTTTCGATCACAAGGAAGGTTTTTTTCACTTTACAGACACTTACGGCGAGGCTCTGATCGCAAGGAAAAAGGAGCTTTTTGACAATGTAGTGCCTGCTTCCAACTCGATTATGGCACATAACCTGTACGTATTGGGCAAAATCCTTGACCATGACGAGTATATCGAAATTGCCGACAAAATGCTTTCAAAGATCACTAAACTACTGCTTGCCGATGTGCAGTGGGTGACCAACTGGGCTGCGTTGTACTGCCAAAGGGCGGTGCCCACAGCAGAAATAGCCATTGTAGGCGCCGATGCGGACGCGATGCGTAAGGATTTCGACCGCTTTTTCGTTCCCAACAAAATCGTGATGGGAACAGCGACTTCCTCCACCCTGCCGCTTTTGCAGAACCGGACTGACATCAATGCAAAAACAGCGATTTATGTCTGCTATGACAAAACCTGCCAATTGCCGGTGACCAAAGTGGAAGAAGCGCTCGATCAACTCGCACGCCTTTAAAGCAAAGGAAAATAGCGTTCACGGATCACATTCATGTGATGCAGCGGGTGCCCCAGAATCACAAAACCCAGTGCGAGAGGGGAAATCTGCGTCTGGTTGGCATTACCATAACGCGAGATCATGGCATCGTCCATGTTTTGAAATAATCTAACTGTTGAGCGGCGCACCAGATCGAATTCCTCCATCAGATCGTCCAGGCTCCTTTGGCTTGCCATCGTGTTAGCTGCCAAAATATCCTCTTGATAGCCTGGCAACGGAGTCTGGTCGTTGCGGGAAAAACGCAGCGCGCGGTATGCCATGATCCGCTCATTGTCAATAATATGTTGCAAGATATCGCGGATAGTCCATTTACCCGGGCTGTAAACCGTGTCGCCCAGCGCAGAGAGCTTATCAATATCGGTGATCACTTTTTCGGGCGCATATTTGGCGAAACCTTCCAGAATGTCAATGTCTTCGACAAGGTTGATGTAACGATCAAAAAAAGGGGGCATCGGGTTGATATCCGATCTGTTCATGGTGTTAAATGTTTAGTTGATTCTGCGATATGGATAGTTGATTCGTTTGTCGCCACCCTCGATATAAGCGTAGAGCGAGTCGGCAGTCCTGAAATCATAGACAATTCTTTTAGGAAAATCGTGCAGCAGGTTCTCAAAAACAAACCGGTTCTGCTCGATGGACTTTAATTTGAACAACACCTGCTTCTCATTGTTTTGCCCGTAGGCTACCGGCGCGTAAATGATTTCTTTCCCCTGATAGTAAAGCCTGACTTTTTCAAGAAACACCGTATCGGATCCGGTCAGCTTGTAGCTGATCCCTTTGAGCTCGGTTTCGCTGTTGCGCTCCCAGTGCTCATAGATATCACCGTTAGTACGTTTGTTGATCCAGTTTCCGGTGATGATCTTGATTTTCTTAAAATCCGCCCTTGTGAAAGAGCTGTCCTGCGAAAAAGCGCAGCACACCATCAGCAGCGCTGTTAAAACCCGTGGTCGGGTCGGCAAAGTGAAAGCAAAAGTGCGCATGGTTTGAGCTATAAAGGTTTAAGATAATAAAATTAAGGGCTGCGGCCTCAAATCACCGGTGGTTACTACATAACCCCAGAAAGCCAGCACTTTAACGTTTTGTAGGCAGGCTTGCTAACATGCATCTAAATTGATTACATTTGGTTATAAATCCTCTTAAATCTTGAAAAGATTAGCTTCGATAGGCCTGCTCGCTTTGCTGCTCTACAATATGTTCGGGCTCAGCTTTGCTATCTTGCTATTCGAAAATGACTATCAGCTCAGCCCTGCCAGCCAGACCACCGGTGCTGTCTTGATGAAAATTTATTTTCCCTCACTGCCCTACTCTGGCGATCTTCAAATCAGCGAGCAGATCCATGGCTTGGTGCGCCAGAACGACCAGTTTTACAATCCTACCCACGTCAGTCACGAAAATGACACCCTATATGTGACCCTGGAAAGCAACCAGGCCGCAAGGGACCATTTTTTCGAGCTGGCAAACGCCATCCAGCTGCTTAACGACCCGCAAGCCGATATCCCGCAAAGCCCTTACAGCAAAGCTATCAAGCTTCTGGGCAGCCTGTTGAAAATCTACATTCCCAGCAGCGGGCAGCTGACATTTGAATCCTATGCTTTCAAGCCAGCAGCCACCTTGCCAAACTGGTGTTTTAGCGCCAACTGCTATCTGTCCATAGAAACGCTGCTTGCATCTCCGCCTCCGGAGTCCTGCTTGGTCATAGCTACTTAGAAACAATATTTGCGGCCAGGACATAGCCCTTCTGGCCAGCATTAAACAGTTCGCATCCATTAGGCTGCTGTACTACTACCCGCATATTTATATGATATTCTCTCTACAACAAAAAGCGTTGCGGCTACTGGCTGCGCTGCTAATTACGACCGTCTCAATCCCTGTCGCACGGGCCCAAATGCCCAACGACGCCATCTACATGGGCAAAAAAACCGCCTGTCTGGCCGTTTCCTATTCTCATAGCTCCTGGGAGCAGTACTGGGAAAACACTTTCAAACGTGAAAACCTGAACATCGGAAAGCACACGACACAAAGCGTGATGCCGATGCTGGCTGTGGGCATCACCAAAAACCTGAATGTGATCGTGGCTGTTCCTTACGTGTGGACCCAAACCAGCGAAGGTAACCTGAGATGGCAAAAAGGGTTTCAGGACGTTTCAGGCTGGCTTAAATACAGGTTCATCAATAAGGCAGGATTTTCCCTGCACGCCATCGCAGGCGGCTCGATACCCGTCACCGACTATGTACCCGATTTTCTGCCCATGTCCATCGGCATCCGCTGCAAAACAGCTACTGCCCGCTTGCTGGCAAGCTATCGCCACAAAAGCGGCGTTTATCTGACTGCGTCAGGTAGCTATATTTTCAGAAGCAAAATCACCATCGACCGCGACTCTTACCTGGCTGACGGCAAATTGTATAATACCAACAAAGTCTCTGTTCCCAATGCCTATGATGCAGCCGCAAGACTGGGGTATTTGAAAAAAGCCATTCAGGCCGAAGCTTACGTTGAATATGGCGCCTGTGACGGCGGTGACTATATCCGTCGCAATGACATGCCGTTTCCTACCAACAATATGAAGTCGACTGCCCTAGGTATTTATGCCAAATTCCAGCCTAAAAATATCGGTGTCAACGCGCGCGCAGTACATGTGATCGACGGAGAAAATGTGGGCCAGAGCACGGCTTATTCGATCGGGGTGCTTTACCAGTTCCGTTACGCCAGAGAAGCAAAAAAGTAATTCAAAATCTGACTTGAAATGAAATTCAATATACAATACAGCCGTCACTTTACGAAACTGATGGTTTGGCCACTTTCAATGGCGCTGGTGATCAGCTCGTGCTCTAAGACCGTAGACGAGCCGGCGGCCGGCGTGAACACGCCTTCCAGCCTGGACGCCAATGCAGGCAGCTGGAAACCTTATATACTTTCCTCTTCCAGCGAAATCGCTGTGGCAGAGCCCAAAGACATCGCAAGCGACTATTATAAAGCGGAGCTCAAAAAGCTCAAAGAAACAGCAGATGCGGTCACACCCCAACAGCGCGACCAGGTCAATTACTGGGGAGCAGGCGCGGTTTACCGCTGGAACGAGATCGCCCGCGAGCTGGCTGCCCGCTATAATACGCCTCCGGCTTCAACGCCCGACGGTAAATACCCGCTGCCCGACGCTGCCAACCCGCTGCAAGACCCTAAATTTCCATTCGCCAACCCGCCCTACACGGCCCGCATGCTAGCTTACCTGAGTGTGGCCCAGTATGATGCGCTGGTAAGCGCCTGGAACTACAAGTTCAAATACAAGCGCAAGGCCCCGGCCCAAAACGATCAGAGCATAAAAACACTGCTCCCTCTAACGGATTTGCCTTCCTATCCTTCCGAGGATGCGGTGGTGGCCGAAGCCTCAGTGGTTGTATTAAAAGCGATGTTCCCCGGGGAGATCCCCTACCTGGAAGCCAAGCTGGCCGAGCACAAAAACAGCCGGCTATGGGCTGGTATGAATGTAGAAAGTGATATCGTTGCCGGCTCGGACCTTGGAAAGGCGGTAGGCGCCAAAGTCATGGCAAGAGCCAAAACCGACGGGATGAGCGCGGCCAACAACCAGGCAAAAACTGCCGAAATGATCGCCAAAGCAAAGACGCTCGGGGTCACCGAGCCATGGATCAGCCAGGAGACGCCAAAACGGCCTCCTATGCTTCCGACTTATGGATTTGTAAAGCCCTGGAACTTTGGCGAAGCCACCGTACCCACCCTGCGCCCCCAGGCCCCGCCGGTGATCGGAAGCCCCGCATTCAAAAAAGACATGGACGAGCTGCTTGAGATAGCTAAAAACCAAACGCGCGAGCAGGCTAGAATTGCCAGCTTCTGGTCGGACGGGGTCGGCAGCTATACGCCTCCGGGCCACTGGAACAGAAAAGCGGCCGCATTGTGCCACCAGAACAAATTCAGCGAAGTAAGGACTGCACGCGCGATGGCCTTGCTTGGAACAACGATGCAGGATGCGGGTATTTGCTGCTGGGACGCCAAATTTTATTACTATTACCCAAGGCCCAACCAGATGAACAGCAAGATCAAAACCTCGGTGGGACTTCCCAACTTCCCTTCTTACACCTCCGGGCACTCGACATTCTCAGGTGCGGCTGCCGAAGTGCTGGCCCATCTTTTCCCAAGCAACAAGGGCGAGCTCGACGCGATGGCCTCGGAAGCCTCCATTTCCCGCATTTACGGTTTGATCCACTACCGCTTCGATTGCGAAGCCGGACTCTCGGCAGGGCACAAGATCGGAGCTTACGCGGTGGCAAGAGCAAAAGCCGACGGTGCTGAGTAAGTCTTGGCGGTATGAAAGCAAAAGAATCCCTTCCGTAAATGGCAGGGATTCTTTTGCTTGTATTGGGTGGAGCTCCCACAGGTAAGCTCCATATCAGAAGGTTCGTTTTTCTCCGGCCCATCCAGTATGCCGTAAAAACTGTTCCCAATCCAAGGTGTCTGGGTTGATCGATCTGCTCCATTGCAGATCCCGGCCCGGACCAAAATAACCATATTCAACGATGTACTCAGCCATTCCTATAATTTCATCGACTAACAAATCATTGGATGCAAAAGCGGGAAAGCTTTCAAGGAATTCACCGCGGCTATAGGCAGAGCGGTAAACGGCCTTTTTGCCGGTCACACGGGAAAATGTTTCAACCATTTCTTGGGGCGTGATCAGCTGGCCGACAACGGGCAATGAACGGCCTTCATACTGCTTAAAATGATCAAAGATCTCTAAAACCGCAGGGCCTGTTGCAGTGCCCGGATCGACAAATGGCGCACGGAAATCTTTGGGCAGGTAAACAGAGAATACTAACGTGTCGCCCTGTTGAACGGGCGTGTAAAATTCGGGCAGATTCGTATAAAACAAGGCCATATAGATAAAAGAACTTCTTAACGGCAGGGTGCGGATGTATTCTTCGATCCTGGCTTTGTCGGTAAAATGCGGCGCGAATTTGCTGCCGGCCGTTATCTTGTCTACATTCTCCAGACCGCTGAAAATCAGCTGCTGCACACCAGCCGCGACTGCCGCATCGGCCAGCTGCCTTCCCAGTTCATATTCATGGGTATCGCCAGGGGCAATACCGGGCGTCATCAGGAAAACGCCATCGGAGCCGCCAAACGCATCTTTATACGATGATTCATAACCCGTATCCAAAGGCAGCTTCACTAATTCTACCCCTTTTTCAGCCAGTAGACGGGCAGTGTCTGAGGTTGTGCTCCGCATAATGCCCCGCACGCGGTAGCGCCCGCTGGCAATCAGCGAATTCGCTACGCTTAGTCCTTGTTTGCCTGATACACCCACTACCGTAATGAGCGGTTTGCTTTCGTTTTTATTTGTCATGATTTGAACTATAATAATTATAGTTGCAAAACTATTTAGAGCTTGTTAAGTTTGCAATAACTATCATATTCAATAGACTGATCCTGTTATGAAAGTGGAATGCGCCGGCGACTTGCTAAAAGTTAATGATAAAATTTATCCCTGTACGGTAAGCCTGGCAATGGATCTGGTGGGCGGCAAGTGGAAGACTGTTATCCTGTATCATCTCAAAGATGGGCCTAAACGTTACAGTGAGTTGCTCCGCGATATGCAGACAGTGACCGAAATGACACTGAGTCTGCAGTTAAAACAATTGGAAAAGAACGGATTGATTGCCCGGGAAGTCTTTGGTGATAAGCCACCTGTTAAAGTGATCTATAGCCTGACCGGATTTGGAAAGACCTTTATACCCGCCCTCGAGGCCATCCTTGCCTGGGGCAATCTCATCGCCAGTCATGAAGGTGTCTTCATTTAAGCGCCTGTCAAAATGCGTTGTAACTAGGTTAAATGATCGGTTTGCTGCCAGTCAGGCGTTTGCCTTGCGCAAGCATTTCAATCATCTTAGCGATCCGCTCGACTCTGGTTTCGTCCTTTTTGGCGCCGTAAACCCAGTCGCGGTATTCCTTTTGGGCACCTTGGCCTAATTTTAAAAAATTTTGATAGGCCGCTGGCTCGTCTTTCAGGCAATCAATGAGCTCTTCCGGGGTCTGCAATGCAGCATCGTCAGCATAAAGCTCAACCATTACCCAGTCGCCTTCTTTCTTTCTGATCTTTTTTCTGATTTCTGCCCTGACGGGAAGAAACAGCTGGCCTGTGCCCATCGGCATCAGATGATAGCTGTTAAGCTGGAAATCATCGATCCTTCCTTTTACTTTCACCATTCCGAAAGCACCTCTCCGATCTCGGGGGATCTCAGAAATAATCACATAAGTCCAGCCTCCCTTGCCGGGAAACTTCTCCAACTGGTATTTTTTTGAAACCAATAACTGATCCATTACTTTCTCTTCTTTGAGGACTTTGCCAGCTTGTTGAACAGCAGGCATTTGGCCACCCATCTATCGAAAGCCTCCCGGGTGGCATATGCCTCAGGGCTTACAAAAACGTAGCCTTTCATCGACCGGCCGTTGTGAATCATGGGCTCTACCCCGTTTATTTCAAGCGCTGCTTCATATTCATCCGGGCCGATCCGGCATAGCAGCACATCATTGCGCACACAAATACACATCTTCTCCTCAACCATAAAAGCCAGCCCCTGAAAGAGGATTTTTTCCTCTACCAGGGGCTGAGCGGCCAGTGCTCCACGGATGCGGTTGGCAACCCTTTCGTCGTAGGCCATCTTTATCAGGCGATATTGTTGATGTCAAATGGCAACTTTCTTAGCCTTTTACCAGTGGCAGCAAATACTGCATTACCCAAGGCGGGCGCAACCGGCGGAAGGCCAGGCTCTCCCACGCCGCCAGGAACTGCGCCGCTATCTACGATATGGATCTCCATAGCAGGCGATTCATTCATGCGCATTACATTGTATTGGTGGTAATTGCTCTGATCACAAATCCCGTTGGTAAATGTAATGCCGTCTTTGATTGCTGCCGTAATGCCCATCACGATGTTGCCCTCGGTTTGTGCCTTCACATTATCGGGATTGACGTAGTAACCACAGTCGATTACCGAAACGACCTTATCTATTTTAACGCCGTTATCTTTCTTTGAAACGGTAATGCAGCAAGCCGAAATACTGCCGAATGATTTAAAAACGGCGACTCCCTTACCAGTGCCCTCGGGCAGCTTCTCATCCCATTTGGCCTTTTCAGCCAGCGTTTGAAGCACTTTTTTGAAACGCTCATCGGGCAGGATTTCAAGCCTTGCTTTCAAAGGGTCCTTGCCAGCAAGATGCGCCAGCTCATCGATGAAACATTCCTGACCCCAGCCGAAGTTGGAGGCGTAAACCGAGCGCCACCAGACGACCGGGATATCGGTTTTCACATTCGTCCAGCTTACCTTGGACGCACCATCGAACTGGTATTTGTTATTGGCCGTGCTGATCTCCTCGCTTAGCCAGGGATCGGCCTCATCATCCTTTAATCCTTTGAAGACCTGCCCGACAATCGATTCGCCAATGGCGTGGTGATGAAAGCCGGTAATTTTGCCTTCCTGGACAAAGCCCTGCATGTGGCTGAGCATTCCCGGCCGGTAAGGACCTTGTGTGATATCGTCCTCGCGCGTCCAGATTACCTTCACGGGCTTTTTAAGCTCTTTGGAAATATGGCAGGCTTCCAAAAGAAAATCGTGATATGCTTTTCTTCCAAAGGCGCCTCCAAGCAGTGTCACATTGATTTTAACCTGTTCGGGCTTGACCTTCAAATAGCCGCAAACATCGCGCAGTGCCCAGTCAGGACCTTGAATCGGCGCCCAGATCTCCACTGAACCATCATCCTTCACATGCACGACTGCGTTCTCAGGCTCAATAGGCGCATGCGCCAGAAACGGCGTCTCATAGTGCGCTTCCAGCTTGTCTTTGGCGGCTGCATATTTGATGGTAAAATCTCCTTTTTCCTCAAAGTTGACGCCCTGCTTTTTTGCCGCCTCGTAGGTAGCAGCAAAATAGCCGGCAGTATCGATTTTTTTAGCATAATCCCCATTGTCCCACTGGACTTTGAGCGCTTTCTTGCCCTTCAAAGCTGCCCACCAGTTGGTAGCCACCACGGCAACAGCATCCGAAGTCCGGTGCGGCATGGTGCGCTCGGTTTTGATAACCTGCAAAACGCCGTTTACCTTTTTGGTCTCCGAATCATCAATGGACTTGATTTTTCCATGGATCATCGGCGAGTGCACGATGCTGGCATAGACCATGCCTTCGATATCGACATCCAGCCCGTAAACCGCTTTCCCTGTCACGCGCTCTGGCACGTCAAGTCTCTGATTGTATTTGCCAATTATTTTAAAATCCTTGGGGTCTTTAAGCTTTGGCTCCTTGGGTATTTCAAGCTTGGAGGCATCGTCGGCAAGCTCTCCATAAGAAAGGCTCTTGCCGCTGGCCTTGTGCCATATCTTTCCGTCCTGGGCCGTGCACTCGGAAACAGGCACATTCCATCTTTTGGCCGCAGCCGTTGTCAGCATTTCACGCGCAGCTGCCCCGGCCTTGCGGATCGGCATCCAAAGCTCGCGCACAGAGCTGCTGCCACCTGAGGTCTGACTGCCATATTTGCCCTTTCCGTCGCTTTGGGTGATCAGCACTTTTTCCAGGCTTACTTCCAGCTCCTCAGCCAGCAGCGAGGGTACAGCCTGCGTGGACCCTTGCCCCATATCGGGCCTTGGATTGACCAGCGTAATGTTGCCCGCCGTATCGATGATGATAAACGGGTTGATTTCCAGTTTTAAAACTGCCGGGGCAATTTTTTTCAGGGAAGCGTCCTTGCCAAAACCTGAAATGCCCACTGCCAAGCCCAGCGAGGTAAGGCTGGCGGCCTTGATGAAACCGCGGCGCGATGTTTGTATATTTTCCAATGTCTTTTATAGCTAAGGTTAATGATCAAGCATGCATTACCGTTGTCCGATTCCCTTGTCGGCAACCTTCATCTGCTGTGCGGCCCGGTGAATGGCCTTTCTGATGCGGTCATAGGTGCCACAGCGGCAAAGGTTGCCGCTCATAGCCACGTCGATGTCCGCATCCGTCGGCGCAGGGTTGGATTTCAGAAGCGCGGCAGCAGACATGATCTGTCCCGACTGGCAATAACCGCATTGCGGCACCTGCTCTTCGATCCAGGCTTTTTGAATAATGCTCATCTTTCCCTCGCCAATGCCTTCGATGGTAGTGATCTTATCGTTTTTACCCAGGCTCGAGACCGGCGTCTGGCACGAGCGCGCGGGTTGTCCGTTCACATGCACGGTGCAAGCGCCGCAAAGCGCCATTCCGCACCCGAACTTGGTGCCTTTCAGGTCTGCAAAGTCACGTATTACCCAAAGTAACGGCATATCGGGTTCTACATCGACTTTCACCTTCTTGCCATTTAATTGTAGATTATATACAGCCATGATGATGAGTGTGACGATTAAATTGAATGGTGAATATGGATGTAAAATATTACAAAATCCGTGATTTTACAACACAGGTGAACCTGAGCTTAGGCTTTCAAAAAAATGAGCTGACCCAGGTGATAGGCCTCATGGTTGGTGCGGTTGATGAGAATATTGAGCTTATTGCGATGCGGTTCGCGCGCGAAATCTTCCTCGGAGACTGCATTGTGTTTCTTAAACCATTCATCTGGCTCAACTTGTGCGAAATAGCCCGCCAGGGTCTGGTTCAGGTGGGCCCATTTTGTTTTTAAATCCGCCACAGAAGGTATTTCTTCAAAAGTGCGGTCAGCATTCTTGACAAACAGCGCGTCTAGCTCGGGGTAGAGCCTTTCCCCTAGTCCAAGAAGCGGGATCATTCCGTCGTTGACCGCTATCAAATGCCCCAGTAGGTACACCGCGCGGTTTTTCCCCTCGGCAACCGGCTCCAAAAGACGCTCTTCGGGCATTTTTGCCAGCCAGCCGCTTAGCCGCTGATTTTGCAGCTCCCAATTGGATACAACCATTTTGACAAATAGTTTTTGACTCGCTTCAAGGGCGCTTGTTTGCTGTAAAGTGTTCATTGTTGTTATAAAGAATGAGTTTGCAAATAATACGGATAGCTCCGATCCAAACAACAACTTACAACCGCTTCTGGGTCGCCACTTATATAATTTATTTTTTGCAGCAGCTTATTTTCCCCTGCCGCTTACAGGACCAACAGCCTTAGAACGGACCATACGCTATTCAAAGCGCAAATTTTCACATCGGCAAGCCCATAGGCCAAGGCCACAGCGTCGGTTGTCCTCTGTGATGTCTGCTCGCGCCTAGGAAGTTTTTTTGGCCAACAGACCCAGATATGCAACTGTTTCAACGTATATAGCCAGAGTACCTCTCCAGCAGCCACGGCCGGTAGATGCTTCCCTTACAAACTGCTTCCGAGCTACGACTTGAATAAATGTTGCTTCTAAAAAATAAAAACTATTTTGGCATTTGATTGGATTTTGTTAAGATTACTGACAGTTACTTCGAATCCGCAATCAAATGTTTAAATTTTCACGCCACCTAATTCTGCCCTTTCCAATACTTCCCACTTGTGGTGCGCAGAATGCAGCTCCCTTTCTTGGGGAAACGGCGAAAATTGACAAGGAATTCGTAGTGATGACTGGAAAGCCCAAATCCGAGATGTTTCAAACTGCTCGGAGCTGGACTAAAAATATCCAGATTGGGTAAACTGTATAGTTTTATGACACTGTAACGGCCTACGACTTCTCCGTAGACTGCTGCCTATTTGCGGCCGTCGCAAAACAGTTTTCGGAAATCGAAAGTGGCCTTTACGAATTGATTTGATCTAAAGGGCCAGCGATCACACGCCCGGATTTTTGGAATAACAAAGGCCGATATTAGGTTCGCTTTTTTGATTGATTTATTAAAACTCTCTAACCAAACCACTTTTCAACTATGGGCAAATTCGTAATCACACAGCGCAAAGACGGTGAATTCCAGTTCAATCTCAAAGCCGGAAATGGCGAAATCATTTTAACGAGTGAAGGATATGTCTCCAAAGCGGGCTGCAAAAATGGAATTGAGTCAGTTCGAACCAATTCACAGGAAGATGTCAGGTATGAGCGGATTGAGGCAAAGACTGGGCGCTGGCGGTTCACGCTCAAATCGGCGAACGGGCAAGTTATCGGAACAAGTGAAGCATACGAGTCCAAAGCAGGGATGGAAGCAGGCATAGCGTCTGTCAAGAAGAACGGGCTAACCGAAGTTGTGGATGATCAGATGTCATAGATAATCTAACTTTGTGATATTAGAAACGGCGCGAGCTTCCGGCCGGTTGATTTTGCTTGGAAACTTTAATATTGTAGTTAAATAAATCCTAACGACCAATTGTCTTTATCCGCTGGGACATCCGCGGTGTGCTTTGCGCTCAGTGCAGTATTTTAAGGTTTGCATAAGGAGACATCCATGGACTCACGGGGGATAGCACTATGCCTGTTGCTACAAGAAAGACAGAAGCTGGCTCGCAAACCAGGAAAGACCGCCAGTTTCACTGCGCTATGATCACCCTAAGCTCACGTAAGCCACTTTGGAATCGATTCCTGGGCAACAAACCCGGTACAACCCAGCCTAAATTAACATGATGAAAAGTCGAAATGCCTTACAAATGATTGAATTGATATTGGATGTTGCCCGCAGTGACGCGCGCATTCTGGCAGTCCTGCAAGACGGGTCAAGGTCCAATCCCAATGTGGTAGCTGATATTTTCCAGGATTTTGATATCATTTATGTGGTTAAAGACTTGTCACCGTTTCTGGAAGACCACGACTGGATTGACGTTTTTGGGGAACGAATCATTACCCAAATGCCCGAGGATATGGAGCTCTATCCGCCCTCACCAGAACTGAAAGGCGCCTTTTCCTATCTGATGCAGTTTACTGACGGCAACCGTATCGACCTTCTACTAGTTACATTGAATCATCTCGACGAATTTACCAATGATAGCTTATGTAAAGTACTGTGGGATAAAGCAGGCATCTTTCATAGGCGCGTGCTACCTGAGGCCAGTGAAGCGACTTACATTGTTCAAAAGCCATCTTTCCGTTCGTTCAATGACTGCTGTAATGAGTTCTGGTATACCAATTCGGGTCTGGTCAAAGGGCTTTGGCGAGGGGAAGTGGTATTGGTGCAGGAATTGCTCAATCGGGTAATCCGCGTTGCTTTATTGCAAATGATGGATTGGTATATTGGCTGCCGCCACAATTTTGCAGTGAATCCTGGCAAGAACGGAAAATTCTACCAACGTTACTTGGAGCCGCAATTGTATGAAAAGCTGTTGGCTACTTACCCCCCGGCAACGCTTCCAAAAATATGGAAGGCAGTCTATGAGTCGATGGACCTATTCGGAATCGCCGCAAGGTTTGTCGCCGCTGAACTCGATTATACTTACCGGCAAGACTGGGACCAAAAGGTAACATCATATATGCGTCACGTACAGCAGCTGCCCCAGGAGGCAAAAACCATTTACTGACAAATCAGCCGCCTCAAATTAACCCCTCAAAGCCAGCTCGGTATCGCTAGTCCTGTATAAGTGGTCAGAGACAGTGGCCAGCGAAGAAGGATGCAGCCTCTCTCCCAGCCCGTAGAACTGCTGAAAGCTCATTATCAAAGGCCGCCATTTATCCGGATCAATATGGTCGCTGCTGCCATCTGCCAGGATGGATTCCTCCAAATGCACCCTGCGTATCCGCAGTTCGATGGTAACACTTCTGATGTTGGTGATGCCTGTTTCTGCCGCCAGCGGGTGAATGGCAACAAACGAAGCTTCCAGCTGGACCGGACATTGCACAGCCCTGGGCGCTTTTACAAGCTCGCCTTCCAAAGCTGTCATGCCTGCCCTTTTAAACTTATCAGCCTCGTGTATATACCCTTTAAGCTTTTTCCCGTCGGGTACCGGGTTTGAACCCGTCCTGAGCGCCAGCCGGTCCACAGCAGCAGCCTGATTAACCGACGGTAAATTCAGGACGCATTCCCCCGTCCGAAGTATATTCTCAGTCGTTTTAGATTGGGCTGCAATACCGATCATGCACCTGTACCCTAGCCAAAACACCGAAGAAATCGGCGCCAGATTGTAAGACTGATTTTCATTAACGGTTCCGATGAGCACCACGGGAGTGCCAAAATACAAGATGGAAGGATTGCCGACGCGGTGCATAAAACCTGATTTGTTTATGCAACAAAATTGGCAATTCCCATTAACGCGAAAAACCCGAAACTTGCGGATCGATCCCTTGCCCGGTGCAGCAACGCAAAACCTGTAAAACCAAAGGCGGCCCGCCGATCGACATCAGTAAGAGGTAAAAATTGCTAATTTATTTCAACTAATTCATCCGCTCAAGTATCAGTAGTTGGTGTTGAACTCGCTCTCAGGCGTTAGGTCACAGAATTGACCAGCTCAGATTTGGGAAAACCAAAGCTGGTCAATGCCCACCACGTAAGCCGCAGTCGATATCATTTTTGAAAAAAGGCCCAAGCCGTTTGGAGGCCAACGGTGCAGACAAAACCACTTTTTGCATGACCAGCTGTGGAATCCCGGCCGCAGCGCACTCATCATGTGAATAGGCGGGCCGTATCGACCATGCGGGCGCAGCGTATTTGCAAAAAATGATTGAAGCGCTGCAAGTCACGTTTCGGATTCTGGTCTGCCTGGGCGAAACTTTTCAGTCTGCAATTATCCGCGCGATGAACATACGGCTCTTTTGACTTATTTTTAGCCCCAGACCCAAACCTTAAATCGCATGATTACAAACGATGCCGTCGTACTCGGCTTGTTGATGCTTGTTCTGGCCGGCATTTTCTACACCGCTTCCCTTCCGGGTTTTAAACGCTTTTACACGCTGATCCCGCCGCTGCTTTTGTGCTATTTCATCCCGGGGCTGCTCAACTCGTTGGGCTTCATCAATGGCGCCACCTCCCAGCTGTATCCGGTCGTCTCCAAATATTTCCTCCCGGCCTGCCTTGTGCTTTTCACCATCGGTATGGACTGGAAATCACTGGCCCGACTCGGCCCCAAAGCACTCGTTGCCATGCTTGCCGGCACGGCGGGTATAATGATCGGAGGTCCCCTCGCCCTTTGGATCGTTGGCACAATCAGCCCCCAGACTGTCGCGGGACAGGGCGCTGATGCTGTTTGGCGCGGGCTAGCTACCATTGCCGGAAGCTGGATTGGCGGCGGGGCTAACCAAACGGCGCTCAGGGAAGTTTTTCACCCCAGCGATGAGCTATTTTCGCAAATGGTAGCCGTCGATGTGCTCATAGCAGAGCTTTGGATGGCCGCCTTGATCTACGGAGCAGGCGTAGCATCACGCATGGACGGCCTGCTGGGCGCGGATAGCTCCCCGATCCAGGAAGTAAAAACACATTTAGAGTCCGATCAAATGGCTAATGAGCGAACTCCGAAGCTGGCCGAGTACATCTTTATGGCCGCTGCCGGTTTTGGCGCTACCGGCATCGCCCACGGCTTGGCGGGCCTTATCACGCCCTATCTTTCCGAGAATTATCCCGCATTGGAGAAGTACAGCCTGACATCAAGCTTTTTTTGGGTGATCAGCATTGCTACCTTCATCGGCATTGCTCTTTCTGTGACGCCTGTCCGCAGACTGGAATATTATGGCGCCTCCCGGCTGGGTTCTGTATTTTTATATATACTGATAGCCACTATCGGCATGCAAATGGACCTTGGCGCAGTCGCTTCCAATCCCGGCTTGTTTGCTATCGGGCTGATATGGATCCTGATCCACGGGTTGATACTCGTGCTCGTCTGCAAATGGCTGAAAATCCCATTCTTCTTTTTGGCGGTCGGCAGTCAGGCCAATGTGGGCGGGTCGGCCTCCGCCTCAGTGGTCGCAGCCGCTTTTCATCCTTCCCTTGCCCCGGTGGGCGTTTTGCTGGCCATACTGGGCTATGCGATCGGCACCTATGGAGGCTATCTGACTGCTTTGATGATGCAGTGGATCAGCCAACCTTAAAGATCGAGCACCAACCCGTCATAAGCCAAATGCACGTGCGGGGGCAGCTCGCTTTCTACCGAGGCGTGAAGGCCCAGCTTGTGGCTGATATGGGTCAGGTAGGCGGTGGGCACATTGAGCTTGTCGATCAAATCAAGGGCCTGTGAAAGGGTGAAATGGGAAAGATGGGGTTCTTTCTGAAGCGTGTCCAGTACGAGCACGCGCGAGCCCTTTATTTTCTGCTGCTCCTGTTCTGAGATAAAATTCACATCGGTAATGTAGGTAAAATCGCCTATCCGGTAACCGTACACAGGCAGCTTGTGGTGCAAGACATCGATAGGCAGCACTTGTATGCCTTCCACTTCGAAGAGCTCGTTCTCGATCGGATGCAGCTCAAAATGCGGCACACCAGGATAACGCTTTTCTGAAAATGCGTAGGAGAATTCACTTTTGATCTGGTTGAGCACCTGCTGTCTGCCGTACAAGGGGATGTCCATTTGCTGGCGGTGGTTGAAGGCCCTGATGTCATCAAGGCCAGCAGTATGGTCCTTGTGCTGGTGGGTAAAGATGGCAGCGTCCAGGTTTTTCACATCGGCCCGAAGCATTTGCTGGCGGAAATCAGGCCCGGTGTCAATGACAAGCGATTTGCCGTTGGTCTGGATCCAAACGGAAGTACGTAAACGCTTGTCATGCTGGTCATTAGAACGGCAAACGACACATTCGCAGGCAATAACGGGTATTCCCTGCGATGTGCCGGTTCCTAAAAATGTAATCCTCATCAGGTTTTTATTCTGTCAAATGCGCAACCACTTCAACCAGACGGTCAAAATTCAATGGTTTCATCAGCGCATCGTCAAATCCTGCTTGTTTGAAATCTTCCTCCGAGTAATTTTTGGCATTGCCCGTGATAGCCACGATCGGGGTCTTGGCTTTCTTTTCGTTGGGCAATTTGCGGATGCTTCTTGCACACTCCATTCCGTCCATCACAGGCATATTGATATCCAGTAGAATAATATCAAAATCCTCTTTTTCAAGCAATTGCAGCACTTGCTCGCCGTTTTTCACGGAAGTGATTTCATAATGTTGAAATTCCAGAATCTTCCTTGCCAGATTTTGAATTACTGAACTGTCTTCGGCAATGAGTACTCGTTTTGTGTATGACATATGATGGGTCAGGTATTGTGTTTAATGTTTTTCCCAGGTCAATTTAGATATAATTCATGCAACATCGCAAACGGCTTGGACGCGAAGTTTCAAATTTATTCCAAAAAAGTAAATAAACGTCCTTTACTTTTTCAAAGCTGCCTTTCAGGTGTAAGTTTGCAGTCCGATTTGAATCAATCCCGCTATGTTTAAAAATAAAGTAATCCGTTACAGCACGATCGCGATGGTGATCGCTATTCTGTCCTATTTTGTGATTGAGAACATCGACAACGGTGGCACCTCCGCTGATGAGCTAACTAACCCTGCCGAGTACAAAGCCAAAATATTGGAAGAGCGCAAGGCCAAGGACGAGCAGTTCCGCGCCGGTGAAGACTCCCCTATCCAGGACAAAGCCAGCTTTCACGGCCTGCACTATTTTGAGCCTAATCTGACTTACCGCGTCAAAGCCAGTATCTCACCTTATATGAAAGAGGATAAGCAGGTAACTGTCAAATATACTGACGGCACCTCGGAGAAATATGAGAAATACGGCTACGCCAACTTTACCATCGATGGTCAGGCGCAAAAGCTGCTGCTTTTAAAAAATGAAAGCACAATATCGGTGCTGTTCCGCGATGCGACCAGCGGAAAACAGACCTATGGAGGCGGCCGTTACCTGGACTACCCGGTCTCAGAAATCAAAAATAACAGCATCATCCTGGATTTCAATAAGGCTTACAGCCCTTACTGCGCTTATCAGGAAAGCTACGCATGCCCTGTCCCCCCGGCTGAAAACACGCTGGCTGTCGCTATCCTTGCCGGGGAGGTAACCGAGGACGCTACCCATGAGCAGTAGGCCCTTACCCTTATCGGCCGTATAAAAAATGAGCCGTTTGGCCGCTGGCAAGGCACGGTTTAAACTAAATCATTAATTTTGCAAAGGCCGCGCCGGCTGTCGCCCGGGCCGAATTTATTTTTATTAAAGCATTCGCATGAAGATCTCCTATAAGTGGCTTAAAGAATTAATCGAAATTAACCAGACACCCGAGCAGATCGGGAAACTGCTGACAGCGACCGGGCTGGAAGTAGAAGGCATTGAAGAGATCGAATCCATTAAAGGCGGCTTGCAGGGCGTAGTCATCGGCCAGGTGCTGACCTGTGAAAAACACCCGGAAGCGGACCGGTTGAGCCTGACGACTGTGGACGTAGGCGGTGATGCGCCTCTGTCCATTGTTTGCGGGGCGCCCAACGTAGCAGCCGGTCAGAAAGTGATCGTAGCGATGGTAGGGGCCACATTGTACCCCACCGGCAGCGAGCAGCCGCTCGTGCTGAAAAAATCAAAAATACGCGGCGCACTCTCTGAGGGCATGATCTGCGCCGAAGATGAGCTGGGCGTAGGCACCTCTCATGAGGGCATTTTGGTGCTGGACACCCAGCTAGCCAATGGCACGCCGGCCAGCGAGTATTTTGGCATCTCATCGGATTATTTGATCGAAATAGGGCTCACGCCCAACCGTGCCGACGCTGCCTCCCATTACGGGGTAGCGCGCGATCTGAAAGCGGTCCTGGGCCAGCCGGTCAAATTGCCTTCCGTTGAGAACTTCAAAGTAGATAGTCAAAAGCTACCTATTCCTGTTGAAGTACTTAATTTTGAAGCTTGCCCACGATACGCCGGTTTGACTATTTCGGGCATTACCGTCGCAGAATCACCCGAATGGCTCAAACAACGTCTGCAAACCATCGGTATCCGCTCGATCAACAACATCGTTGACATTACCAATTATATATGCCACGAGCTTGGCCAGCCCATGCATGCATTTGATGCAGATAAAATCACTGGCGGCAAGGTCATTGTCACAACGCTGGCGGAAGGCACGAGCTTTGTGACCCTGGACGGGGTTGAAAGAAAGCTTTCGGCCAGTGATCTGATGATCTGCAATGCCGGCCACGACGGCCAGCCCGAGCCGATGTGCATTGCCGGTGTTTTCGGCGGTCTTACGTCGGGTGTGACAAGCGAGACGACTTCTATTTTCCTGGAATCCGCTTATTTCTCCCCTGTGTGGGTGCGCAAAACCGCCCAGCGGTTTGCATTGAAAACAGACTCTTCGTTCCGCTTTGAGCGCGGCACGGATCCCAACATGCCGCTTTATGCGCTGAAAAGGGCCTCGCTGCTCATCAGGCAAATCGCGGGCGGGACTGTCTCATCTGAGATCATCGATATTTACCCCGAACCCATCGTGGATTTCAAGGTGAACATGAAGTATAAGAATATCGATAGGTTAATCGGAAAATCCTTAGAAAAAGAGCTGATCAAAAGCATTCTCGAAAGCCTGGATATCCGGGTGACTGACCAGACGGAAGCCACTTTTACAGCGATTGTGCCACCTTACCGCGTGGACGTACAGCGCGAGGCCGACGTGATCGAGGAAATATTAAGGATTTACGGTTTTGGCCAGGTAGAGCTTTCCAGCGCATTGAGCTCTGATTACCTCTCGGATTTCCCAATCAATGATCCTGAAAAGCTCAAACTGCGAGCAGCTGAACTGCTGGCTGCCAACGGGTTTAATGAGATGATCAACAATTCGCTGACAAAACCCGAATACCAGGCCTCTATTGCCGAAAGCCTAGCAGGCGCCCCGGTCAAAATCCTGAATTATCTTAGCGAAGATCTTTCTGTCATGCGCCAGACGCTGCTTTTCTCAGGCCTGGAAGTGATCGCCTACAACAGCAACCGCCGCCAGCGCGATCTGAAACTGTTCGAATTTGGCAAAACATACCACCTGACAGAGGGTAAATACATTG
The DNA here is from genome assembly GCF_023667495.1 of Dyadobacter sp. MSC1_007. Taxonomy (GTDB): domain Bacteria; phylum Bacteroidota; class Bacteroidia; order Cytophagales; family Spirosomataceae; genus Dyadobacter. Next base: position 138,848 of record NZ_JAMOZL010000009.1, on the reverse strand, counting down.
AAAAGGAAAGACTCTCTGTTTTCCTGACTGGCAATATCCAGGCAGAAACCTGGTTTGAAAAGTCCCGTGAGGTGACATTCCATGACCTTGCCGCATATGTAAACCAGGTGCTGACTGCCCTTAAAATAAAGCATGTCGACAAGCAGCCGGCTGATGCGGCTATTTTCAAAAGCGGGCTGACGCTTTTAGCCAATAAAAAGCCTGTTGTTTCCTTTGGTTTGCTCAATGCATCGGTAGCCAAAAAGCTCGACCTGAAAGCTGGGGTCTACTACGCGGATTTTGACTGGGATTACCTGCTGCGTCAGTACAGCGCGGCTGTCCAATACAGGGAAGTGGCCAAGTTCCCCGAGGTGCGCCGCGACCTTTCGGTGGTTGTTGAGAAAAAAATCACTTTTGAAGAGCTTCGCCAGGCTGCATACAAAACAGAGCGGCAGTTGCTGCGTTCGGTGAATGTCTTTGACGTTTATGAAGGCGCTAACCTGGAAGGGAAGAAATCCTATTCGATCAGCTTCATTTTGCAGGACGATCAGCAAACGATGACCGATAAAGTGATCGACAAAACCATGCAGCGGCTCATTGCAGCTTATGAAAGGGAGTTTGAGGCTGTCATCAGAAAATAATACCAGTCTTTCTTTTTAGGTTTTTTAGGTTAGAAAATGGAAAAGGGCATTGAACGCATTATCGAACACAAGCTGTCCGACCTTGAGAAAAAACTCGGGATCCTGATCAACCACAAAGAGAAATTAAGCTGGTCAATATCAGAGCTGCAGCGCGAAAATGCCGAATTGCGGGCAGCCAATACCCAGCTCAAGGAAGAAGCGAAAGAAATAAGGAAAAAATACACTACTTTGGAAAAAGACTTTAATAAGTCTAAAAGTTTCGCTAAACTTGTCACTAGTAAACTGACACCAACAGGCGCAATTGCCGAGCTGAAAGAATCAGTTGAAAGATATATCCAGGAGATCGATAAGTGCATAGAATTGCTTGAAGATACCTTATGAAAAAAAATAGCATACCTAATCCAGACGTTTCTGTCTTTATAAAACTGCTGGACAGAGGTTTCAAACTGAGCGTTCCGGCGGATCAGGAGAAATTTTACAGGGATGGGTATGAGGTGTTCATGCAGCGAGTGCAACAGCATAAATTAAAGGGGAAAGTGTACGGTGATATAGAAGCAATTGCATTGACTTCTATTGAATGCCTGGTTGCATTGCAAAGGAACCAGGAACAAATGGACAATCTGGTGTTGGCTTTCAAAAGCAGAGTGGAAAAACTGGACGAGACCATCGCCGAGGCTATTGAAAACTGATCGGTATCAAACCTGACCCTTAATTTTACAGCATCTTCTAAATATACTTTCAATTTCTTCCATTTTCGGCATTTCAACGCGGTGTAGTCGGTAAAACCAACTATATATAACCATTATTGAAATGTCAAATTCTTTGTTCTTCATCGTCATCCTGTCCGATATTATCGCCGTAGGGGTGGGTATCTTCGCAGGTAAGTACATTTTTCAGCGATCCTTTGACCAAAAAGAAAAAGAGGCCCAGGAACGCGCCGCCGAAATTCTCAGAAATGCGGAAGTAGCTGCTGAAAACATCAAAAAAGACCGCATCCTGGAAGCAAAAGAAAAGTACCTCCGCCTTAAAACAGAATTCGAAGAAGACGCCAATAAAAAACGGGGCATTCTGCAAAGCAACGAACAGAAGCTCAAACAACGCGAGCAAACCCTGAACCAAAGCATGGAGCAGAACAAACGCCGCGAAAACGAGCTGGAAACGCTCAAAACCACCCTTAGCCAACAGCTTGAAACGGCCACCAAACGCCGCGAGGAAGCTGAAAAATCACTGCAACAACAAGTCACCCAGCTTGAAAAAATAGCTAACCTTACTGCCGACCAGGCGCGCGAGCAGCTGATAGACGCCCTGAAAGCAGAAGCTGACACCCGCGCGGGATCTTACGTGAAAAGCGCCATGGAAGAGGCAAGGCTGACTGCTACCAAGGAAGCCAAGAAGATCGTTATCGAAACCATCCAGCGCACCGCAGCAGAACATGCCATCGAAAACTGTGTTTCGGTATTCAATATTGAAAACGACGATATTAAAGGAAAGATCATCGGTCGCGAGGGGCGCAATATCCGTGCATTGGAAGCAGCAACCGGTGTTGAAATCATCGTAGACGATACTCCCGAAGCAATCGTGATCTCGGGCTTTGACCCAGTAAGAAGGGAAATCGCGCGCCTTTCCCTGCACCGCCTGGTGCAGGACGGACGGATCCACCCGGCAAGAATCGAAGAAGTTGTTGCCAAAACACGCAAAAACATCGACGATGAGATCGTCGAGATCGGCGAAAGGACAGTGATCGATATGGGTATCCATGGCCTGCACCCCGAGCTTGTAAAAATGATCGGACGCATGCGCTTCCGCTCTTCATACGGGCAGAACCTATTGCAACACTCCCGGGAGGTGGCCAAGCTTTGCGCTACGATGGCATCCGAGCTGGGACTCAATACCAAACTGGCCAAACGCGCGGGTCTGCTGCATGATATTGGCAAGGTATGGCCCGAAGAATCAGACCTTCCGCATGCTATCCTGGGCATGGAGCTTGCCAAGAAATACAAAGAGAACCCAGAGGTTTGCAACGCGATCGGAGCTCACCACGATGAGATTGAGATGACGAGCATACTCTCTCCGATCATTCAGGTGTGCGACGCGATATCAGGCTCGCGACCAGGCGCACGCCGCGAAATGATGGAGTCTTATATCCAGCGTCTGCGCGATTTGGAAAATCTGGCACTATCTTTTGACGGCGTTGAAAAATGCTACGCGATCCAGGCGGGAAGAGAATTACGCGTGATCATCGATGCCGACAATGTTTCGGATGAAAAAGCAGGTATGCTTTCGTTTGATATTTCGCAAAAAATCGAAAAAGAAATGCAGTACCCAGGGCAAATCAAGATCACTGTTATCCGTGAAATGCGGTCGGTGGCCTATGCGCGTTAATCCAGCATCACTACATGACTTACTCAAAGCTTACAAGCTCGGAACTATTGGGCATCCATACGCTCGGGGAATTAAAAAGAACAGGTTATCAGTCGCGTTCCATCAAGCAGGAACTCAGAGACAACCTTATTACCAGGATCAAAAACAAAGAGAATATCTTTCCGGGCATTTGGGGTTATGAGGAGACGGTTATCCCCGACGTTGAGCGGGCCATCCTGTCGATGCACAACATCAATTTCCTGGGCCTTCGCGGGCAGGCCAAGACGCGCATTGCGCGTATGATGGTCAATCTGCTCGATGAATACATTCCCTATATCAAAAATTCGGAGCTGCATGATGATCCGCTGGCGCCACTCTCGCGCTATGCCAAGGATATGGTCGCAGAACACGGCGATCATACGGAAATAGCCTGGCTGCACCGCGATGAGCGGTACACCGAAAAACTGGCAACCCCCGATGTTTCGGTCGCCGATCTGATCGGGGATGTCGACCCGATTAAGGCCGCGACATTGAAGCTGCCTTATTCGGATGAGCGCGTGATCCATTTCGGGCTGATCCCACGCTCGCACCGCGGCATTTTTGTCATTAACGAACTGCCTGATCTGCAAGCGCGTATCCAGGTGGCATTGTTTAATATTTTGCAGGAAGGCGACATTCAGATCCGCGGCTTCAAGCTGCGGCTGCCACTGGATATCCAGTTCATCTTCACGGCTAACCCAGAGGATTATACCAACCGAGGAAGCATCGTAACGCCTTTGAAAGACCGGATCGAAAGCCAGATCGTGACCCACTATCCCAAGACGATTGAGACCGGAAAGCGCATTACCGAGCAGGAAGCAATTGTGAAGGAAGAGCAGAAAACACTGGTGAAGGTCAATGAGCTAGCCAAAACGCTCATTGAGCAGATCGCATTTGAGGCCCGGGAAAGCGAATATGTCGACAGCAAAAGCGGCGTGTCTGCGCGCCTGACGATTTCTGCTTACGAAAGCCTTTTGAGCACCGCCGAACGGCGTGCGCTGATCAATGGCGAAACCTCCACGCACGTGCGCATTTCCGACCTTTACGGCGTTGTCTCAGCGATTTGCGGTAAGGTTGAGCTGGTTTATGAAGGCGAAGTGGAAGGACCTGTGATCGTGGCGCAGAACCTGATCGGCAAGGCGATCCGTACCCAGTTTCTAGGCTTTTTCCCCGATCCCGAGAAAAGCAAAAAGAGCAAGATCAATCCCTACGCGAAAGTTGTAGAGTGGTTTGGCGCGGGCAATGAAATGGAAATGCCCGGCGATATGACCGACCGGGAATACATGGCCCGTTTGAAAACCATCGAAGGTCTGGACGACTTTGTAGACATGCTCAGCGCTTATAACAGCGCCGAAGAAAAACTTTTTATGATGGAATTCGCATTGCACGGCATGGCCGAGTTCTCGCTGGTAGGCAAACAATCACTGGATCAGGGCATGAAATTCCAGGACCTTGTCAGCAGCATGTTTTCTGGCCCTGGCGATGAGGATTATGATTTTGACGAGGACGACGATGATCGCAAACCTTTTTAAAGGTTAATATATTGATAACAAAAAATGCCCTGTAAAGCAGGGCATTTTTTGTTATATCTTAATTAAACTATTATAGCGGACTCCCTTCATCAACTACATTAGGTTCGCTGGTATCGATCAATACGTCTGGCTCGTTGTTGACCTTTGCCCGCACTTTGGCTTCCAGCTCATCCATCAATTCAGGATTGTCCTTAATTAAGGCTTTAACCGCATCACGGCCTTGTCCCAGACGGTTTCCGTCATAGCTAAACCATGAACCCGATTTTTTAACGATATCCAGCTCCACTGCAAGATCGATGATCTCTCCTACCTTGGAAATGCCTTCTCCATACATGATATCGAATTCCACAACTTTGAAAGGTGGCGCTACTTTGTTTTTCACCACTTTAACCCGCGTGCGGTTACCCAGGATCGCGTCAGCGCTTTCCTTGATCTGTCCTACCCGGCGAATATCCAGCCGAACCGATGCATAATATTTCAATGCATTACCGCCCGTAGTTGTTTCAGGATTACCAAACATGACCCCGATCTTCTCACGAAGCTGGTTGATGAAAATGCAGCAGCATCCTGTTTTGTTGATGACCCCGGTTAGCTTACGAAGCGCCTGCGACATCAAACGCGCCTGCAAACCCATTTTGCTATCTCCCATTTCGCCTTCCAGTTCCGCGCGCGGTACCAGGGCTGCAACAGAGTCAATGACGATGATGTCAACTGCGCCACTGCTGATCAGGTGCTCGGCGATTTCCAATGCCTGCTCACCGTTGTCGGGCTGGGAAATCAGCAGGTTGCTGGTATCGATTCCAAGTTTTTCGGCATAGGAGCGGTCAAAGGCATGCTCAGCATCGATGAATGCAGCCAGTCCGCCTTTTTTCTGGGCTTCGGCGATACAGTGCATCGACAAGGTAGTTTTACCCGAAGATTCAGGCCCGTATATCTCTACAACCCGCCCGCGTGGCACCCCTCCCACTCCTAGCGCCAGGTCAAGGCCCAGAGAGCCGGTCGAGATGACGGGGATATCGAGTACCTTCGAGTCGCTCAAACGCATTACAGTGCCTTTTCCATAAGCTTTGTCGAGCTTTTCGAGCGTGGTCTGCAACGCTTTTAGTTTGTTGTCTTTATCTGATGTTGGCTGTGCCATAGAAATAATAACAAAAATTTAGTTTGTACATAAAAAAGCGGCTTTTGATTGACAAAAACCGCTTGCCGATGGGTCTTTATTGTTTTGTAAAAATATCTAATTCTACTGAAAAGCACAACCCGTTTCTTGCCGGAAAACATAAGTTTTCAAGAAATTTTAGCATTTTGACAGACGGCAACACACCGTTTTTCAACAACGATAATCAAGCGGATAATTTTACTTATCCTGCGGCGCAGCAGCGATGATTCTCAGCATTTAAATCCCGGTCATTTGCCTATTTTTGCATCAGCAAAGACGCCGCAAAGACCATCGGGCCGTCCACACTCAAACCAATACCTTGTGATCAAAAAAATACTGCTTGCCCTGCTGATCGTCCTGCTTTCGCTTGGGATATATTACAGGGAAGTGCTCACCTACGGCTTTTTGCAAGCGAAAGGACAGCTCGGCATATTAATGCATGTCCGCGATATCGACGATCTTTTGAAGGACAAGACCTTTCCGGATTCACTGAAAGCCCGCATCCGGCTGATCCAGGAAATCAAAAAATTCGGGGTTGATTCCCTGGGCCTTGAACCATCCCAGAATTACACCACCTTTTATGATCAGCAGGGAAAGCCCCTGATATGGCTGATTACTGCCTCTGGCCGCTATGAAGTCAAGCCTTACCGATGGCATTTTCCCATCGTCGGCACATTTCCCTACAAGGGATATTTTGACTCTACCCGCGCTGTGGCCGAAGAGCAGCAGCTCATTGCGCGCGGCATGGACACAGATATAGGTGAGGTTTCGGCCTGGTCGACGCTGGGTTACCTGAGAGATCCAATCCTTTCGAGTATGCTCAAACGAAAAGACGGCAGTCTGGCCAATCTGATCCTGCATGAGCTTACACATGGTACACTTTTTGTAAAAAATAACCTGGAACTCAATGAAAACCTGGCCAGTTTTGTAGGCGACCAGGGAGCTATCCGGTTTTTGAAGCACAAATACGGCCCGGACTCTGAGCAGTTGCGTATTTATGAGTATTCCAAAAAATACAACGATGCCTATTCCCGCCACATGCTCAGGGGAGCAGGCCGCTTGGATAGTCTCTACAAAACGTTCGGCGCCGATCTTTCGCCTGACAAAAGGAAAGATTCGCTGAAAATGAATATGATTACCGATATCATGACAGGTTTGGATACACTTCTTTCCGGCAAGCGTACGTTAACAAACAAAAACCGCCGGCCCGAAGGAAAACTTCCCAACAATGCCTACTTTATCAGCTATCTAACATACAAGTCCAAACAGGACGCGTTCAAGAAAGAGTTTGAAACAAAGTTTGGGGGAAACCTTAAAAGTTATCTGGGCTATTTGAAAGGAAAATACCCCTCTATGTAATTACATCAGTAGCATGAAGAGATCTTACATATTACTATTGGCCATTTCGACATTAGTCCTGTTTTTTTCCTTCCGGCAGTTTGAGTACAACGCCGAAGTGGACCGTGTTGTGCATAATAAGAGCTTTTCAACAGGGGAAAGGGTCGAATACCGTGTACATTACGGCTTTATCAATGCCGCCGAGGCCAAGGTGGAGGTAGGAAAAGCAGTTTCAATGATCAACAACCGCCCATGCTACCGGGTCAATATAACCGGAAGGACTGTTGGGGCCTTCGATCTGATCTCGCGCGTACGCGATACATGGCGCTCTTATATTGACACGACAGCGATCTTGCCGCACATGTTTGAGCGGCAGATCCAGGAGAACAGATACCGCAAGGATGAAAAGGTTTACTTCAACCATAGTAAGGACCAGGCCATTTCCAGCGTCAAAGATGAAACCAAGACCTATAATGTCCCTAATAACATCCACGACATCATCAGTGGATATTTCTTTCTGAGAACCATCAACTTTGATAAGATATCGGAAGGAGAAATCATTGAAGTACCCACTTTTTTCGGCGGCGAGGTTTACAAGCTGCGTGTGAAATATGTGGGCAAAGATGTGATTAAGACCAAGTTCGGAAGAAGCAAGGTATTAAGATTATCCCCGCAGATTCCGGCCAACAAGTTCTTCAAAGGAGAAGAACCAATGGCGCTCTGGGTCTCGGACGACTCCAACAAAATCCCTTTGAAGGCCGAAGTTGAGCTCAGAATAGGTTCGCTGGAAATGGATTTAAAATCCTATAAGGGCCTTCGCAAAGACATCAATTGGTTTTGAACGTCCAATTTTGCAGCTACCTGAGTGCAAATCCAGGTCTGGTTATCTATCCCGTTGATTTAGAATCTATTGCAAGGTTGAAGGTATTCGGAGTAGCTGGAAAATTTTAAAGCCGGACGGGCGGTAAACCACCATAAAGTCGACACGAACTTGGCATGGTGAAATGGGCTGTAGCTTGGCCGGTATCCATCAGAAAAACTATTTCCCTGATAGCGTATTCAAGCTTTACGATTTTTACCGCTGATCGCCAGGTAACACAACTTGGATAATCCCGCATATTATGCCTTACCACTTCCACTGCCGACCAGTGATCAGATAGCACCGCCAATACGCAGCGAGGGATCAACCAGGGTTATATAGTCGCGCAAAAACAATAGGCCTCCCCTGGAAACGATAGAATAACTTGCTTGCAAACTTATTTATGTATCTTTTCGTACCGGTTACACCTATCGTAAAAGCCCGAGTGCCAGCGTAACTTTAATAGCATGAGAACTTACTTGTTTATTCTCTTATGGCTGGGTGTGCCCCCTCAGCCTAAGGCCCAGACGACTTCCTTTCTGACTGACGATGGTGCTTGGTGCTGGTTCAGCGATCCAAGGGCGATTTATATCCAAAACGGTTCTGTAATCACAGGCTGGGTCACAAAATCAGGAGATATTATTGCTGCTTCCCTGGATATAAAATCAGGGAAAACACTGCAAAAAAGACTTTATGCAAAACTTGAAGTTGACGACCACGACAATCCGGCTTTTTTGGAGCTGCCTGATAACAGGATATTGACACAATATACTTGGCACGGCGGCAGTAAAGACAGCATGGGCGTGATTCAGAACGTGACCATAGAGCCGCGGGATATCTCCACTTTTTCCGCTCCGTTTGTTTTCAAGCCTCAGACGCCAGAACTGCTCGAGAAATTCAAAAGGGAGACCTACACCTATGCCAATCCTTTCAAGCTCAGTAACGAAAATAACAAGATTTACAGCTTTGGCCGCTGGATAGGATTTAAACCGAACTTGATTACCTCCATTGACAACGGCAAAACCTGGTCAGATCCGATGGTCGTTATTACTTCCAAAGAATTGAATACCAATAACCGGCCCTATGTCAAATATTATTCGGACGGAAAATCGAAAGTGCATCTGATATTTACCGACGGGCATCCCAATGCAGAGCCGCTCAATTCTGTCTATTACTGTTACTATGAAAAAGGTGCGTTCTGGCGGGCAGACGGCTCGAAAATCGCCGATATGGACCAGCTTCCCTTCTATCCGTCCCAGGCCACTATCGTCTATAAAGCAACTCCCGAAACGGGTAGGGCATGGATATTCGATATTGTTGTCGATGAAAAGGGAAGGCCGATTGTGGCCTATACCCGTTATCCGACCAATGAGCAGCACCAGTATTATTATGCATTATATGATGGTAAAAAATGGAACGACCACTATTTGATTGATTCGGGAAAGTGGTTTCCACAGACACCTGTTGGTAAAAAGGAGCGGGAGGAAAACTATTCAGGGGGACTTACCATAGATCCTCTTAATCCTTCGGTTGTCTATTTTTCGCATAAAGTCGAGAAGGTTTTTGAGATATCAAGGGCAGAAACCAAAGATTTCGGGAAGACATGGAAAATTACTCCGGTGACCCAACATTCAGAATTTGACAACGTCCGGCCGGTGATCCCAAGGTATAAAAAGAAAACAGATAAAAATGTTTTGCTGTGGATGCAGAATCGAAAATACAGTCATTATACTAATTATGATTCAAGTATAAAATGGACTATCCTGGAAAGGTGATGGGTTACGTTATATTATACCACTGTTGTAGATTGAATTTAACAATTTCTCTGCTGACCGTAGGAGCTCTTGCAAAAAAGTTGATTTGATTCTCAACCGTAGCTCGACGCACCGGAATCATGTCCACCATGCCAATACGTGATATTCAAAAAATGAGTGACACCACTTTCATCTACGCCAAACTGAACCAAGAAAAGGGACGGTCGTAAAACAACAAAAGCCAGGCATTAATGACCTGGCTTTTCTATTGGTAGGCTTTAAACATATTTCGGATCGAGCTCTTTGGCCTGGGCTACGAATTCCGTCGAGCCCGTTAATGACCACCAACTTGTCTTTCGGTGTTTTTTTGATCGAATTGGTGGTATTTTGTAAAATCAGATTACCGTCGGTCACATCGAGATTAGCATCCTTTTCCGATACTTCGTACAACGATTTCCATGTTCCCAGATCCGACCAGCCAAAGCTGCTCAGATTACTACGTCGGCCTCAAATATATTGCGTAGCAGGATAATATCGACATTTGGAAATAAGAGAGATTTTTCCACGAAGCGCCCTCAGATTAGTTTAACGCTACTTGAGGAGAATTTCTCTTCACGCAAAATCGCTATTTCTTTTCTGTGAAGTCAAGCCGATATTCCCATGGAAGCTCTGCCAGGCTTGCTTTTATTCCATCAATTGATTCCAATAGATCATCGAAAGTAGGTGGTTTTTCTTCATAGATCATCTCTTCGAGCATTCTGCCGTAATCCGCAGCCCAGGCACTGACGACTTCCTCTGGCGGCGATGGATTCAAAGTTTTGGGGTTATGAAGGTTGTAGTCTACCCCGCCCATTTTCGAGAAAACATATCGGTGAGACACTATCGTCTCGTACAGCTCTTGATCGTTCAGAGCTTTACCGGCTTCCGACCTTCCTAAATGATGTAGATCATATAAATGACGGCTCAATCGGGCTACTCTCACCTTGTCGGCGGGGCGTTGAAACTCTTCCTGGAGCAAAAACAGCTTCTCCAGGAACGTACGCTCTGCGTAGACTGTCGGTACATTAATGAAAGGCGCAGCAAATTCCCTACCCGTAAATTCTTCATCCACAAGGGATCCGAATGTGCAATCTTTAAAGGGTTCTCTCAAAGATCGGCATCCGATTTCAACTAGCACACGAGCATGCACATATCCAGGAGCCTTTATGACATTGGGATAATAAATTTCAATGATCCTTGGATCTTGATCACTATCAGGATATTCAACCACATTGAATTTAACCTTGAAACCTCGCTCAGTGAATTTTCTTTGAAGTTCCTCAAAGAAAGGGCCTGTGGTATACTCTCCTGCCTTTTTTCTAAGGGCGGTCTTGTGTTTTTTGGATAGCTCGCCCTCATAACCGAAATATTTACGGTCGATTGCCAAGTCAATATCCTCTGAAAAGCGCTCTATGAGCTTCCAAGCCTTACTGAGGGACGTCCCACCCTTGAAGACGAGGTGACTGGCAATCTCCATTTCAAAAATGATTGCCAATGTTTCCGTTACCCACCAATCTTTCTCAACCGCGAATGCAGGCATTCCGGTCTTGTTACTGATGTCTTCAAAAATGGCCCTTTTGTCTTCGGCTTTCAGGCCATAAAATTTACTACGTGACATCTTGTAAAGCTTTGCTCATTATTTTTTGAATCCATACTGGCGCCAGGCCAATATCATGCTTTAACGCCGCAACATCCTCTGTGCGAAGACATTCTATAATTTTTTCCTCATCATGGTGACTCACATACCCATTTCCGAGTTCCTTTAAAGCCTGGATAACGAGCCTGCTTACCTTCCCCTTTGCGAGAAGGTTTTTGGGTGCCACCTTCTTGAACTTGATACTCCTTCTGCCGACCTTGATCTCACGTGGCGACCCATCAGTTAACAGCACGATCTTCATTGGAATTTGAGTGCTTAACCCAAGCGCATTTAGTGCATAGCTTCCGCTCGGAACAGTTCTTATCCTATCCCTCTTTGCAATTGCATCCGCTACCTCCTCGACAGTCGGAAGCACAGTACCAATAAGTTTACTTTCTTTCGGCCTCACATATATGCCATGTGCTACGCGAACAAGCACATGCTTATCTTCCAGGCGATCGAGAGCTTTCCTTACTGCATCAGACGAACCATAGGATGAAAAATCCTCAGGAAACAATAGTGTGCCCCTTGGCTTTGTCTTGATCGACCGTTCTATCTGTTTTTCAGCACTTAACATATACATAACCCTTAAAATAACGTCACAAATCTAGCAAAACTTTGTGACAACAAAAATTGATTTTTGTCACAAATATTACCAATATTTGTGACAAAAATATGAGTAAAAAGGCTGTTGTACACAGTTCAAGTAAAGACTATGCCATTTTAACTACGCCAGTATTCTGACGTTACGCATTTTCGTTTAAAAAATAAGAAGCAGAAAGTTTGTTCTAATACATACCAACGTTTACCTATAAACAAAAATGGGTGCCGTCTTTACTTTTAATCTTGACACCGGCTTTACACATGACAGCTTCGAAGTCATTCCGCAAGCCCGCTCAGGCGTTGAACGTGGAAAAGCTGATAAAGTCGCGAACTTATAGGATTAACCGACAAGGATCTGGCTCGCATCCTTAACCTTTCCGAGCCGACCCTGCACCGGCTTCAGCCGCAAGCGCTGCTGGACAATAACTCTTCTGAAAGGTTACTTCTACTGGATCAGCTTATTAACCACGGTCTCGATGTGTTTGATAACATAGCTGATGTGCTGAGAGGATGGTTAAGGCCTCCTTTATGCAATGGCATCTTTAATAATATCGTAAAAAGCGGGTCTGTCATAGGAAATGGTTCATCTGCAAAAAGGGAAGAATGTTCCATATGAGCTGCCTACCCTGCACGGTTAAACAAAAAGCCTTCCAAACCGGCATGAGGGATCCTGGCCGCAGATGCGGTTTAAAAGCTAGTTCCTGCAACGATTCGCTCACATCCTTACGGCTAGCGCTGCAAAAGGATCGGGTCAAATCTGCTCATCGGTTCAGGTGGCTTTGCTCCTGAACATTTAGACGTTAAAACCTATTTAAAGTAACTGCGGAGTTTCTGTAAAGTTTCCTCGACATCCGGAGTCTCGTCCATCAAAAGGTTAATGCTTTGAATCGAATGGATCACTGTACTGTGGTCGCGGCCGCCGAAATGGTAACCGATCGACTTCAATGGAAGGTCGGTGTATTCTTTGGCAAGGTACATCGCCAGCTGGCGCGGATAGACGACCTCTTTTTTACGGCTCTTGCTTTTTAAATCTGCAATAGAAACCTGGAAATAGTCGGCAATGATCTCCTGAATGGTATCGATGGTCACCTCCTTATCCTCGTTCATCACGATGTTGCGCAGCGTATTTTTAGCCAGTTCCACATCGATCTCCCGACGCGTCAGTGATGCCTGCGCCATCAACGAAACGATCACGCCTTCGAGTTCACGGACGTTGGAATTGACGCTATGGGCGATGTACTCGATAACATCATAGTCGATAGAAATACCTTCCGACTGGATCTTTTTCTGGATAATGGCAATACGCGTCTCAAAATCCGGCGCCTGCAAATCGGCGGTAAGCCCCCATTTAAAGCGTGAAAGCAAACGGTCCTGTAAGCCCTGCAGCTCGCGCGGGGGCCGGTCACTGGTCATGATGATCTGCTTGCCAAGCTGGTGCAGATGATTGAATATGTGAAAGAAGGTATCCTGTGTTTTTTCCTTACCTGACAAAAACTGCACATCGTCGATCGCGAGCACATCGACCTTCATGTAAAAGTCGGTGAATTCCTGCAAAGTATTATTGCGGATCGAATTGATAAACTGGTTGGTAAACTTTTCGGAAGAAACATAAAGCACCAGCTTATTTTCATAGTGGTTCATAATGTAATTTCCGATCGCCTGCACCAGGTGCGTCTTGCCAAGTCCTACCCCACCATACATCATCAGCGGATTAAAGGAGGTAAGGCCAGGCCGCTGGGCAACTGCAAAACCAGCTGAGCGGGCCAGCCGGTTGCAATCTCCCTCTATGAAATTATCAAACGAATAATTCGGGTTCAGGTAAGTATCCAGGCTCATCGAATCCTGGTCTTTCTCCTTGTGATTGGAGCCCATTCGCGGGTCGGTAGCGAAGTTATCGGGCCTTGAATAATTTGGCGATTTCTGCGTCGATACATTCATCGTCAGCGGCTGGTGCTTCTCATTGCCCGTGTCGACAATAATGGAATATTCCAATAATCCGTCGCGGCCGATTGCGTAATCCAGCGCCTTTCTGAGCAGGTTGACATAATTATCTTCCAGCCATTCATAAAAAAATTGACTGGGAACCTGGATAGTAAGCACTTTGCCATAGAGCTTTAACGGACGTATGGGCTCAAACCACGTCTTAAAACTTTGATCAGGAATGTGCTGCTGAATAATTCTCAGGCAGGCATCCCAAATCTGGTCTACTTCTCTATTTGTGCTGATTCTTTCCAATGTATAATTTACCAAACTCTGAGTATCGTAGTTCAAAAGGACGGCAAAGATATAAAAATACCTGATCTCTCCAGATGAAACGGATATTCAATTTACTAGCTCGTAGACGGATCCGCAAACCCGAAAATAAAAACAGCGGCATAATCGTCTCCGGAAGGTTACAGGCATCATTTAGCGCTTTAAGAACCGGTATAGTAATGTCAAAATTTGTAGATTTGCCTGATCACGGTTTCATGCTAAACCCCAAAAAGATGTCAGCCGGCCTATTTTCTGAATTCAGCCCTTCGGACAAAACATCCTGGCAAAAAATGGCATTAACCGAGCTCAAAGGTAAAGCTCAAATCCTTTCGCAATGGCAGCCCGCCGCTGGCCTGATTTTCGATCCTTACTTGACGCGCCATCAGCTGGACGAAGGTAAGCTGATAGGCATGCAAAATGCGCAGCGAAAAAATGCTGGCTGGATCAATATGCCTGCTATCCGCTTCACCGAGGCGAAGCAGACGAACTTGCTTTTAAAGGACGCCCTTCAAAACGGTGCTAACGCCGTTTTAATTGACTTAACCGGTATACCAGTTGATCGATGCGAACTCCCCAAACTGCTGCACGGCATCAGGCTCAGTGATCACGCCGTTTTTCTCAACAGCGCAGAAGATAGCGAACGGCTTTTTACAGAAATTTCAAAACATGCCGGCTATTACCTGAAAGGAGGCATCGCCTTTGATCCGCTGGCAGCCTGGATGCGTACCGGGAATGCATTCGAGCCGTACTTTGACCGCATTGCGAGCCTGATCACACATACCCGCAATATGAGAGAGTTTCGGCCCTCGATGGTCGAGACGCATATTTACCATAACAGTGGCGCCGACCCGGTGCAGGAACTGGCCTTCACCATTGCAGCGGCTGCTAGCCATATGGACCTTTTGACCGGCCGAGGCCTGTCGCCCCTGCTGGCATTCAACCGCACTTTCGTTTCGGTATCAGTCGGTACGCAGCACCTGACCGAAATCGCCAAACTCAGGGCGTTACGCCTGCTGCTGCAAAGCATATCAAGGGCCTATAAGCTGCCCGACGAGCTCTGCGTGCCGTTCATTCACGCCAGCACCTCGAATTTTTACCAAACCGCAGAATCTGCCCATACCAACATAGTGCGGGCCACCTCCGAAGCCATGAGCGCTGTGATCGGAGGCTGTGACGCGTTAACCGTGCTTAGCCATGATCAACAGATCAAAACACCCGATGCATTCTCTGCCCGGGTGGCCCGAAACGTTTCCTCGGTCATGGCTGCGGAAAGCCTGCTTGACAGGGTCGCTGACCCGGCGGCTGGCTCCTACGCGCTGGAAGATATGTCTGTAAAGCTTGCGGAAGCGGCCTGGGCCAAGTTTGTCGAAATAGAAGAGCAGGGCGGATTGGTCCGCTGCTTTGAGAATGGGACCATTCAAAAACAACTCAGAGAATCCCTGCAAGAAAAAGCTGATCTGCTGCATTCAGGACAGGTGATGGTGGGAGTCAATAGATTCTGTGAAGCTGCTCGCGTGGCCAAAAGCGAATCTGCGGCGCAGGAGCAATCCCGGCTGAGAGACCATAACCTGTCCACATATTTTCACGCGCATACTTCCTTTGGTGATGAAGCCTGATTTTACAAAAGAAACGTTATTTGGGCCAGCCGCCAGCCAGGGGCCGGTAACGCCGGAAAAAACCGGCATTCTGACCGCCGAAGGCATACGCATTAAAGCCAATTATACCCAGCAAGACGTTTCCGGCTGCCAACACCTTGATTTTCCGGCCGGCGCGCCGCCTTTTTTGCGCGGGCCGTACGCGAGCATGTACCTGCAGCGCCCCTGGACGATACGCCAATATGCGGGCTTTTCGACAGCAGCCGATTCCAACGCTTTTTACCGCAAAAATCTGGAATCCGGGCAAAAAGGCCTGTCGGTCGCCTTCGATCTGGCCACCCACCGCGGCTACGACTCAGACCACCCCAGGGTGAAAGGCGACGTGGGACAGGCTGGCGTGGCCATTGATTCGGTCGAAGACATGAAAGTGCTCTTCGACCAGATCCCGCTGGATCAAATGTCGGTTTCGATGACCATGAATGGGGCGGTAATTCCGGTGATGGCATTCTTTATAGTGGCAGCCCAGGAGCAGGGTTTCTCGCCCGAGCAGCTTTCGGGAACCATCCAGAACGATATTCTCAAAGAGTTCATGGTCCGTAACACCTACATTTATCCGCCGGGCCCCTCGATGCGGATTGTGGGGGATATTTTCGCTTATGCTTCCCGCTTTATGCCCCGCTTCAACTCGATCAGCATCAGCGGCTACCACATGCACGAGGCTGGCGCGCCCGCGCACATCGAGCTGGCCTATACGCTAGCCGACGGGCTTGAATACATACGCACAGGAATTAGTGCAGGCATCGATATAGATGAATTCGCTCCCCGGCTGTCTTTTTTCTGGGGAATAGGCATGAACCATTTCATGGAAATCGCCAAGATGCGCGCCGCCCGAATGTTATGGGCTAAAATCGTTGCAAAGTTTGACGCGAAAAACCCAAAATCGCTGATGCTGCGCACGCATTGCCAGACCAGCGGTTACAGCCTGACCGAGCAGGACCCGTTCAACAATGTGGCCAGAACCACCATCGAGGCCATATCGGCGGTGCTGGGACATACCCAGTCGCTGCACACGAATTCATTTGATGAAGCCATAGCCCTGCCTACCGATTTCTCGGCCCGCATTGCCCGCAACACACAGCTTTTTTTGCAATATGAAACTGACCTGTGCAAAGCAGTCGACCCGTGGGGCGGCTCCTATTATGTCGAGTCGCTTACCGGCCAGCTGGCCGAAAAGGCCTGGGCGCTAATCGAAGAAGTAGAAAACCTGGGCGGTATGACCAAGGCCATAGAGACTGGTTTGCCCAAAATGCGCATCGAAGAAGCCGCCGCCAGAAAACAGGCGCGTATTGATTCGGGCCGGGACGTTATTGTGGGTGTTAATCAATATAAATCCGGCTCAAACGAAGCATTTGACATTTTGCAGATCGATAACCAGGCCGTGCGCCAGGCTCAGATAAGGGGTTTGGAGCGTATTAAAAAAAATAGGAATACGGCCGAAGTGGAAGCATCACTAGCCGCAATCACGGCAGCCTGCAAGGAGAAAGGAGGCAAGGATATGGACACCAATCTGCTTGCACTAGCCATTGACGCGGCACGAAAAAGGGCTACATTAGGAGAAATTTCCCAAGCTATGGAAAAGCAGTTCGGAAGGTATAAATCCACGATCAGGTCCGTCTCCGGCGTCTACCAGGCCGAGGTTTCCGACGATGAAAACTTCCGGCAGGCAAGAGCCGCCTCGGATGCATTTGCACAAATGGAAGGTCGCAGGCCAAGGATCCTGGTTGCCAAAATGGGCCAGGATGGTCACGACCGGGGAGCCAAAGTAATCGCCACCGCTTTTGCCGATCTGGGCTTTGATGTCGATATCGGCCCTTTGTTTCAAACGCCACAGGAAGTAGCCAAACAGGCCATTGAGAACGACGTGCACGTTATCGGCGCTTCCAGTCTTGCTGCCGGGCACAGAACCCTTGTCCCGGAACTGATCGCCGAGCTAGCTGTATTAGGCAGACAAGATATCATGGTAGTTGCCGGCGGGGTGATTCCAGCGCAGGACTACGCTTTTCTTTTTGAATGCGGAGTAAAAGGAATTTTTGGACCAGGCACAGTCATTGCTGTGGCCGCCCAGAAGATTCTTCACGAGCTGATGCGGGAAAGTTAGTTGACACTGCCGAAAACCAGTGAAGTACAGTTTCCTCCAAAACCAAACGAGTTGGAAAGCACGTAATTAACCTGATGATTATCTGCCCACTGAAAGACCGGAGTTTGATCTTTTGGCGCAATAGGCTCCTGCACATTTAAGTTCGGGAATAGCTCCCCGTTTACAATGCTGAGGATACTGTAAATGGCCTCCACGGCGCCTGCAGCGCCCAGCGTATGGCCTGTAAAGGCTTTGGTAGAACTGTAAGGCGGGATCTTTTCAAAGAGCTGCTGCATGCCAAACAGCTCGACCTGGTCGTTGTTGGGGGTTCCCGTCCCGTGCGCATTGATATAGCCTATCTCTTGGAAGTCAATGCCGGCAATGCCGATTGCCTCCTGCATTGATTTTATCGCGCCGGTAGCCTCATCGGACATGGCCGACGGGTGGTGGGCGTCATTGGCATTGCCATAACCCGCTACCTCGCCGTAAATGCGCTTGCCATGAGCGCTTTCCTTTGCTTCCAGTACCAGGTATGCGGCAGCTTCTCCCAGGTTCAAACCGTCGCGGCGCAGATCAAATGGCTTGCAAGGATTTTGAGAAAGTATTTTCAGCGCGTTAAACCCGTTGACGGTGTATTTGGCAAGACTGTCGGCCCCGCCTACGATAGCGCGGCGGACTTTTCCGGACCTTATCAGCCGCGCCCCGAGCATGATCGCGTTTGCCGAAGAGGAGCAGGCCGTATTGATCGTGTCAGTAAAGCCGCGGATCCCGTACCGCTTGATCAGTTTGAGCGTATGGGCCGAACATCCATAAGCATCCAAATACTCAGAGCCTTCTGATTTATGGTTGGCATCCCGGTAAAGCTGATCGGTAAGGCACATTCCGCCTACCGTGCTGGCGGAAATCAGCGCGGTATCCAGAGACGCGAGCTCTTTAACGGTGAGGCCCGCGTCGGCGATGGCTTCGCTAAAAGCTTTGTCAGAGAGAAGGCATGTCCTGGTGTAGCCCGTGCTGGCTTGCAGTCCAAGCTGCTCTTTAAGGTCCGCATTGCTGATTTTAACCTCTCCGAAAGGAAGTGATGTGGCATACTGGGATTCAAAGTAGGCTGCCTTGCCAATGCCTGGCCTTGCTGCCTGCAAGCTCAAATGGTTTTCCCTGACGCTGCTGCCGATCGCAGAAACCATGCCCATTCCCGTCACCAATACCCTTTTCATGAGGATCTTACGCTGCTTTGGTGTTGGCCAGAATATATTCGGCCATGTGATTAACGTCTACAAGGATCTTACGTCCTTCGGCGGGGTTTGTAATTTTGATACCATATTCTCTTTCCAAAAGCACCACCAGTTCAAGTGAATCGATCGAATCCAATCCCAGTTCGCCGCCAAAAAGCGGCTCGTCGTCTTTGATATCCTGTGGATTGATGTCCAGCAAATTGAGGTATTGAACGATTTGCCCTTTCAGAATGGGCTTTAAGCTTTCTATGTCCATATTGTTTTGTTAGTCACTTTCAAGGGTAAATGCCGGATCTCCGGCCAGGGTGCGCTGCTATTGTCTTTTATTAATAAATTCAAACTTAAATAATTCTTTCCAACCGCAGCTTAAAATACGTGCCAAGTTGACAAATCAGGATAAAAATGCCCAGGAAACAAAATACCGACCTGAGCTCTTTCCAGCTTCCTGCTTTCAAAAACAAGACATAAAATCCTTCCAAACACCAATGCAGCGGTGAAAAGTTGCTTGCAAACTGCATGAAGCCCGGCATTACGAACGTGGGAACAAGTATCCCTCCTATCGCGCCGAAGATAATGATCGATATCGCACCGAAGCCATTGGCCTGCTGCTCGGTTTTGGCAATGGCCCCGATCATTAAAGCGTAGCTTACCGCAGCCATACTGCTGATAAAGATCACCGCCGCCAGGGCCACAAAGTTGTCCGGCACACTCAGGCGCGGAAGGCCCAGTTTGGGCAGTATCCAGACCCCCATTGAAAAGGTGAGCGTCACCTGGGCGACTGCTACGGCCACGTAGACTGCCATCTTGCTGAACATGACCAGCATGAAGCTGGTAGGCATTGTTTTCAGCCGCAGAAAACTGCCGTTTACACGCTCCTTGACGATATTGCTGCCCAGGGAGACTACCATAAAGAACATGGCAAAGATCGTCCAGGCAGGCACATTATGTTGGGTAGAATTAGGAATGGCCGTCGAATTATTGTTGCTGGCGATGATCTGGTCGATGGCCACCCGGTTGGAGATCATCTTCTTTTTGAGCTTTTCTGACTGGCCCTGTAAATCCATATTCTCATACATGCGCTCGATCATCATAGAATTCTCAATCACGCTCATATACGACTGGATAATGCTCATGATCGAATAGCTGTAATTCTCCTGTAAAACCGGGTCATTATAAAACGATAACCTGGGCAATGCGACTTTCTGGCCGGTAGCCGTATCGCCTTCCAGGCCCAGATCATCCATTAAAATACTGCTGACTTCTGCCGCGTTGCTTTCCAGGCCAGCCGAAAAGCTTTCAGGAATGTATAATGCGACCATTTTGCCGCGTGCCAGCAGCTCGGCGCGAAGCGAGGCCTGGGGGATCTGATCTTGTGCATCGATTTTAAAAAGACCTGAGCTGTCAAGCAATGAGACTAGCTTTGGCCCCTGATCGCCCTTGTCATGATTGACAACCAGCAGCGGGATCTGGTTTTCGTTGACCATCTTGTAGGCGCTGTCCTGGATGATGGTAATGATAAATACCAGCAGCAAGGGCATTAAAAACATCAGGATCAAGCCAACCTTATCATTGATCAGCAGCAGAAATTCTTTGCGCAGCGATGAATATATTTTAAACATAGGCTAATCCCGGTAGGCCTCCCCCGTCAGGTTAATGAACAATGATTGCAGACTGGCGACTGAATGCTGTTTTTTGAGCGAATCCAGCTCGCCTGCCGCCATCAGCTTCCCATGATCGATCAGCGCGATGTGTTTGCAAAACTCTTCGGCCTCGGCCATATGGTGTGAAGTGTAAATAATGGTCGTGCCGGTTTGGTTGATATTTTGAAGGTAGCGGATGATCGCATTGCGGCTTTGCACATCCACGCCCACGGTCGGCTCATCCAAAAACAGGATATCGGGCTGATGAATAATGCCTATCGCCAGGTTAACACGCCTTTTCATGCCCCCGGAAAAGGTACCCACTTTTTTATCTGCTGCCTTTTGCAGCCCCAGCACTTCCAGTAAATGCTCCCTTCTTTGGGTTAATGTATCTTTGGAAAGATTGTACATGGCCCCGAAATAATCCAGGTTCTGCCTTGGGGTTAGCTCCTGATAGAAGGCATATTCCTGCGGCACAAACCCGATTCGGCTCTTCTGCTCGCCTGCTGGTACCGGCACGCCATCAAGAAAGTAGCGGACCTGACCCGAAGATGGCCGGATAATGCCGCAAAGTATCGATATCAGCGTCGTTTTTCCCGCCCCGTTCGGGCCTAAAAGCCCGAATACGTCCGATTGAAGGATATCAATACAGACGCCGGTGAGGCTGTCTTCTGTGGCAGTTTTATATCGTTTTGAGACATTTTGGACCTGAATGCATACCTTTCCCTCCATCATAGCGGGGCTCACTTGCCCAGATTTAAGCGGGAAAGCTTCTCGAATGCCTCCTTTTCAACCAGCCGGATGTCAAGCAGCATGTCGGCTATCTGCTCAAAATCCTTCTGCTCGGTTAGTCGGCCTTTGTAGACGCCCGCCATTTTAATGGCGCTGGCGCGCCACATGTCGCCGGCCTTGGTAAAGTCTTCGGAGATATTGGCTAGCCGGTCATCCTGCATGTAGCCTGCGGCCTCTTCAAGGAATGCACCATACAGGAAGCGGAAGCCGCCACCGCCAGTCCCTATCTCTTCCTGCATCCGCACGATCTGCCCCAAATAAAGACTTGCTTTTTTCAGCCCGAGCTTATCGCGCCATTTGCGGATATGGCCCGAAGTATGCCTGATCCCGTCGACGCCCGCAAAGTTGCCGGGAATGCGCAGCATATCGCGCACATTCCGGCGGATGCCGCTCACGATTCCCTTGCGGATCATGTCCTGGGTAATGGGCTTGACTTTTTCAGGAAAGTAAATGTGGCCTTTGGGCGCCAGGGGACCTTGCGCAAAGCGCACCCGCGAGAGCTCCTCCCTGGACAGCGACGTGACATCTTCCATTACCGGATCGCTGATCTGGTAACGGCCGTCTTGCTCGCCGAAAACGATCAGGTTATGTGCATTAAAATGAAAGCGGTATTCCTTAGGAAAGTAACTTAGATGAAACACGCCTACCTGACAGCCTACCGGCGCTCCTTCCCTTACTTTCTGGTCCAGGAATGCTTCTGCCGCGGCGGGGTTTGAAAATTTCTTGCGGGTAACTTCTACGCCCAGCGACTTGCAGGTCCGTTTGAAAATAGCGCCCGGCATGGTCCTAAAAGAGATCGCCGGCCCGTTATTGACGGTAAGAAATGGTATTTGTATATAAAAAAGGCCTGAGCCCATACCGAATGCCAGCGGCTCGGTCATGAATTCCAACCCGTGGTAGCGCAGCAATGCGGTAGTTACCCCATTCTCGCAATGCGCCGTCTGTACGTGCCGGAATTCATCCGTTTGACTATCAATATTCACTGGTTCAACCTTTAAAATTTTTCAATTCGCTCACGGTAATATCGAACGCGCGGGCATATTTTTCCAGCTTGCGTTCGCTCAACCCCTTAAAAACGGATGGTTTGAAATGTCTTTTGATAAAAAACGGAAAGAAACCCGTGTAACCAGAAAGTACGGGAAGGTCCATCAGGCGAAGCTCCATAAAGTAATAAACAGGGCTTTTTTCACCATTCTCAACTGCCTTCCTGGCCTCTTCCACACGTTCGTTGACCTCCTGCCAGGCGCTGTCCAAAGCCTGCTTTTTGACATCCCAGCCTTTGCTTAACGCCGTTTCATAGCGGCCGACCTGATTTTTTACATAGCAAACTTCGCGGGTAAATTTATCTAATGCACCCGCATCCTGTGGAAGGTCTTCCTTTTTCATATTAGCGGCAAAATATTGTCAGCAATTACGATTATCCATCAGGATCCCTGATTCAGCAAACTGTGAGCATGCAGAACATGTAAGAAAAGCGCGAGCTCTCCGGCACTGCCAGCAGGATCCTTTCGCCTTTTTTCAAAGCCCCGCTGTTGAATACTTCTTCGAGCATCATATAAATCGATGCCGCGCCCACGTTGCCTTTCGATACCAGGTTGGTGTACCATTTCTCTTTGGGCACAGGCATTCCGTTTTCCGTAAAGAACTCATCGATCTTGCCTTCAAAAAAGTAGCTCGACAAATGCGGCAGGAAATAATCCACATCAGCCATCGTCAACCCTTTTTGGGTCATGATCTCTTTGAGTTTGGCAAAACCCAATTTAACAATTTTTTCACCCAATAACTTCACATCCTGTTTGATACTGAACACGGATTGCTCCTGGATCTCCTCGGCCTTACAGTCTTTATAGCTTTTCAGTGTGCCGTCTTCGAGCTTGTCAGCGCCCATGTACATGCACGGCTCTACTTCGTTGGCATATGAGCAGCCTTCAATCCAATCTATTTTCAGCGAAATACCTGTTTGGTTTGGTTTTGATTCAACCAAAAACGCACCGGCGCCATCTGAGAGCATCCAGCGCAGAAAGTCCTTTTCAAATGCCAGGTAAGGATTTTTTTCAAGCTTGACCAGTTGCTGGACTTCATCTTCAAACTGATCTGAGCGCAGCACAGGCGAAAGGCGCTCCGAAGCGCAAGCCACCGCTTTTTGCTTTTCACCCAGCTTCACTGACATATATGCATATTTAAACGCATGCATCCCCGCGCAGCATACGCCCGATGGCGAAACCACTTCAATAGGACCTGTCTGGGGAAGATTACCGTGTACCATTGAGCCATGGGAAGGCATCAACTGGTCGGGGCTGGACGTAGCGCAGCTCAGCAGGTCCATCTCACCTATCTCACCGGGCTTATCTACAAATAAATTCTTGACTGCCAGCGCTGCCATCTCTGCATTGGTATGCGTGGGTGTACCATCTTTGCGTAGTGCGTAGTACCTGTTTTTGATGCCGTTATTACGCAACACAATGGCTTTTGATTTCGAAGGTTTTCCGTTGATGTATCCTAAATATTCTTCCATTTCCTCATTGGAAACGGACTCATTCGGTAAAAACTTGGCAATTCTGGTAATATATGCTTCTGACATTATAATTTGGTTTCTACACCACAAAAGTATTCTTTTTTCTTCTTAATCGCATTTCCACTAAAAGGTGCTATCAGCAGATTATACACCGTAAGCAGCAAGGGGGCCACCATAAAAAGGGCAATCAACAGATAGTATTTAAAAAACCCTACCAGCCTTTTGCGCCTGGCCGGGGTCGTGCCTTTGGTTTTGATCAGGTTCGCCCAGATGCGGAACAGCTTTTTGGCCCGCTGCTCGATAAAGAGAATGTCGGTCGGGATCTGAATCCTTCCCGTGGCAAGGATCTGCTGCTGTACTCCGTCGAGCTCGTCTCTCTCAAATGCATTCTTCACAATTGCTCCGAACCCGGCAGCGCTTTCGATATCCTGCTGGCTTACGCCGGGCATCGGGAAAACGCCCCACTTTTTCTCCTTCCGGCCCGTCAGCATCCAATGCAGGATCGTGACGGCGCTAATCAGATTGGAGGTGCGGTCCATCAGCGGTATGTTACCTACCAGCCTTCCGCCCGCATCCTTGACCAGCTTTTTAATGCTTTCCTGCGAATTGAGCCACATATTACGGCCCCCAATGACTGTTACCACGGGTGTATCACGCAGCCGCTGCTGAAAAGCGGGCATTTTCAGTAGCGCCGTAATGGGCAGCGAAGGCGACAGAAACCATGGCTGGTAGCCGATCACGATCAGCTCGTAGCGCTCGGCACTGAAATGAACCGGTTTCAGCTCAATCACATCCTCGTGGACGCACTCGGGCATTTTATCAAAAAACTCGTCGGAAGTCCAGGGAAATACAAAAGGCGTAAGCGGCTGGATCTGTAATCGCTCTATTGTTTCAGGATCAAAAGGGATAAGGAACCTGTCTATGATCTCATTCAACTGCCCTGATTGCGAATAGTTTACGACTAGAATTTTTTTCATTTAAGATAAGGTCCCGTTAGTGCCTTTTTATTTCAGATCTGCCTCTTTCAAAACCTTTGAGTCCCTGGCATAATCTGCTATCACACCTTTCAGCTCTGTATCGAGTTTGTCAAAACCCGATACAACTGCCTGCTTGTCTTCCTGCAATTCCTTATTGTATTTCAAAATACCCGGCGCGTGTTCCTGGACAGCAAGTCGCAAAAAACGAAATTCTGTGTTCTGCGGATTGCTTTTAATTTCCTCTTCCAGCAAATGCGCGCCTTGCTTAAAGGTTTTCACCTTTCCCCCGACCCCTTTCACAAACCCGGCCTTCTTCATGGTCAGAGCGCCTTTGTAGGCATTCACTTTCGGTGAGGCCTTCTGCCCTTCCAGTTTGGCAAGTGCCTGGTTTATCGACTGCTCTTCTCCGCTGGCCAAGGCCTTATAGTAGGTGCCTTTATCAATTTGCGCCTCAGCCGCTGCAACACAAATCAGCAGAAAACCCAGGAAAAATGCAGCTACTCGCTTCATAAGATGGATGATTTACGCATTCAGGCAACAAAAGGATCAGCTATTGTGCTTTTTTCCTGCATTCCAGAATCGTATGATAACTGTCGCCGATCAGCGGATATGTGGCTACTACCTCGAATCCGGCCTTGCAAACCAGCTCTTTCATTACCTCAATCCTGTACATTTTGCTGTTGCCGTTAGCCATAATTGTAAAATACAAAGATGTAGCCACCAGGCTATAATGTGCAGCAGGATAATTCTGGTTATCAAAAAATGGTTCCAGAATATATAAAGTTGTGTGCTCAGAGGCTGCCTGAAATGCATTTTCAAGAATCTGGGTGATCTGCTCTTTCGAGAAACAATCCAGAAACTGGCTCATCCAGATCACGTCTGCTCCCTGGGGTATCTTCTGGGTCGTATCCAGCAAGTTAATGGCGTGAAAATCGATACGGTCCAGCAGTCCGCGCGCGGTTGCATTAGCGCGGGCCACATTGAGCTGCACCGGCAGATCGAGTATTTTAATCCTCACCTGGGCGTCATGCTCGCAGCAGGCAAAAGACCATTTGCCGGTATTGCCGCCCACGTCAAATATCAATTTGGGCTTTTTGGAGAAAACAATCTTTAATGCGTCGGGAAATGCATTGTCGGAGTAGTAATGGTCAAATTCAAACCAGGAGGTCTTGGCAGGCTCGGGCAGAATCGAGAGCCCTTCATAGATCGTAGGCCAGTCGCCAAGCACTTTCAGGCCCTCAGGCTTTCCGTTAACGATGCTGTCGGTCATGTTTTTGGCGCCCAGATAGCAGACATCGTTCATGAAGTTCATGTTCACGCGCGTCATTTCATCTTTCAACAAAAAGAAACCTACTTTACTGATCTTGACAATGTTATCTGCGATCTCCACTACCCCCAACACCTCGGCCGCTTCCAGCAGCAATGTCACGCCATACTCGGATACATCGACATTGTCAATGATGGTTTCAATGCTGACGCCTTTACGGTTTTCGCTGATAAACTGCAATATGCCCAGGTCCCGCAGCGCGATCACCGACTGGAAATACATGGGACCGAATGCGATCTTCTGAGCTTCATACTTGGCTTCGATAGCCGACAATTCTTTTTTCATCGTACGCTTTAATTGTTCCTTGTTTGTACAGAAGAGGGTATCGTTCTGTCTTTATATCTCCTGCGGTATTTTTTGGTTTTCAGATCTTCCTCATGCCAATAGATATAGCCGCCCATCGTGCCCCGGAACCGCTTGAAAAAACCTTCGCGGTCCGACAATTTAACAAAATCAGCTTTGATAGCTTCATTTGGGTCGATTTTAGGTTCATATACATTGATGGTCTTTACCGTATCGATTACTGTCGGCAAAAGCCCTATCGGCAACTGGAAACGTTTGATAAACCGGCGCATGTAGCTGGTCTGAACCGGATCGGTAGCGAGCGCAATTTTTGAAAAGCCCAGGTCTTTTGCAAGCCGGTAAGAATAATACACGTTTTCGGTGCTGTGTTCGGCCTTTTCTTCGGTAAAAATGTGCTCGCGCGGCACACCAAGCGCCTGAGCGTAGCTGGCCATAATGCGGCTCTCCACGTAAGGGGTAGCCACAGCAGAGCCGGAAAATATGATGTTTTTTGTGTAGCCTTTTGCGTAAAGGTAATGCGCCCAGTGGATGCGGAGCTGCAAAACCATATCCCATTTCTGGCCATTGTAAGGAAAACCCGGCACGATCACCGCGTCATAAGGGGCCTGCCTCGAACCCTTTTCAAAAGCCTTTTCAGCCGAACGGTAGAGCATTTTGCCGCAACCCGATAAAAGAAGGGAAACAAGTACCGAAAAAAGCAGATTTGCGATGCGCACGTTAATGGGTCAGCGGTTTTAAACAGTAAGCTGTGAAACGTTCACCAGTACTCAGGCAAACAAATCACAGCTTACAAAGAATGATATGGTATCGGTATTGAATCTGAGCTTTAAAAATAAACTATTTTATTTACTTTTTTAAGCCTTGAAGGACTTGCTCCATTTTTTGTAAAGGCTTTTGTCTATCTCCTGGTTGATCTTGTAGACGCCGCCGGCCCAGTAATTGCGGAAACCGAAACCGCCCGCCTTACCTTCCACTTTCTCGGTATGCAGTACTTTTTTGGTAGCCAGGTCAATGAAAGTGACCCAGACAACAAGCTTTTCTGAGGTTTTATTAAGGCTTTCGACCACATAAACCAGGCCTACGCCCTCTTTTTCGCTCAACGCATACTTAGCAACCGACTTTTTAACCTGATCCTCGGTAATGCTGTACTCATCATCGGTAATGTTCTTGTCGACGTCCACTGATTTATTGAGCTTTACCATATCCTCGACTTTGGACTTGTACTGATCGTCTTTAAGGCTAAATGCTTTTTGAAGCGAGAATTTCTTCGGTTCGAGCTCAATGAGGTTGTTCCAGCTTACAATATGCTGGTTTTGGATTGCAGCTGGATCGGTAAAGCCGATCTTTCCAATGTATTTGGCTTGCGTGAAATCCAGGCCCAGGAAAACCAGTTTGGTTTTACCGGCAAAAAGGTCTGCCATCGTGTTGTCGGCCTTAACTGCGCCGGCACTAAACAGGACAAATG
The DNA here is from genome assembly GCF_023667495.1 of Dyadobacter sp. MSC1_007. Classification (GTDB taxonomy): domain Bacteria; phylum Bacteroidota; class Bacteroidia; order Cytophagales; family Spirosomataceae; genus Dyadobacter. The sequence goes on along the minus strand of NZ_JAMOZL010000009.1, from coordinate 110,675 downwards.
CGATCAGTAATAACTTTTTCATAGGTTGAAGTATTTAGAGAGTGTTGACTATTTGATTTTTTTATCCAGGAAAGCGGCAAGCGATTTTCCTGCTTTCGCATAAGATTCAGCGATTCGGACGCCGGTATCAAAGTCAAAACCGCCGAACTGACCGCCTGGTACATTCCGCATCGCAATCTCGGCGACTTTGGCAGACTTGTTGGCAGATTCAACCAGATCAACCTCATAATCCACGTAGGCATTCTTGCGCATTACGCCCACATTGAAACCAGGCTCTACGAATTTGGTACGCACGATCAGCGTATACTGGGCGTCTGGTCGCGACTGGACCGCTTTGAGTCCCTTATCTTCCATTCCTTTGTTGAAGAGCTCTTCGAATTTGGGCTCATAGCGCGCCTTTCGGTCTTCTACCCAAGCCTTTTTCCAGGTGTCGCCTTTGCCTGCTTCCTTCGAATTGTATTCTGCTGATTTCTTATCGAGATACTCTTGCTCGGTAGCGAATTTGCCGACTCCAAAGCTGGAATAATCGTACTCTACATTGACGGTTTTCTGACCTGACAACACGGCTAGATCACCCGATCTCAGATCCACACGCTGGGCAACTGCCGCGTCGGCGCCAAGGAAGGTAATGGCCATTACAGACGCGTAAATAGACTTTTTCATGATAGTAATTTTTATTTTAAATGGTAATAGAGGGTTCAAATATAGATCAATTTCTCAGGTTTGCGTTTCTCCTGTTTGTATATTCGGAACGTGAGTTCTTCAGCGGTCACGAACTGCAAAGCAGGCGATACGCGAAGCCTTGATTTGAAGAGCGAATGGATCATTTCCTTAAAGACAGCCGTCTGCAATTGCATCGGAAGCACAATGGTGATCTCATCATTTCCAAACTCGTTTTTAGAAACCACCACCTGATATAGCTCAATCTCTTTAACCGCATCGAGCACATCAAAAAGTGCAGGCGGAAAAATAGTCGTGCCTTTAAATTTGATCATTTGCTGCTTGCGGCCGACCACAGGCCCCAGGCGTGGGCTGGTGCGCCCGCACGCGCAAGGCTGGTAATACACATGACAAAGATCGCCGGTTTTATAGCGCAGCAGCGGCATACCCTCTACGCCAAGCGTTGTCACCACTACTTCGCCGAGCTGGCCTTCGCCGACCGCATTACCGTGCTCGTCGACCACTTCCAAAATCAGCAGATCAGGGTTCAAATGCCCCCCTTTTCCCTGGCCGCATTCGGTAAATGCCGCCCCCATTTCCGTGGACGCATAGGTGGAATACAGCTTGACGTCCCACTGGGAGGTAATGCGCTTGCCGAGCTCATTGAATGTAAAATCCGGGTTGCGGACCGGCTCGCCGATGCAGATGACCGATTTAATGCTTGATGACTGAAAATCGATCTCGTTGGCAATAGCGTAGTCAATCAGCCTTGGAATAAAGGAGGGTATGGCGATAATGACCGTGGGAGAAAACCGCTGAATGGATTCCCATTGCAGAAACGGCGCGCCCGGGCCTACACGGATCATACCCGCGCCCATTTTGCGTGCGCCCATCCAGTAGGCCAGCCCTGCCATAAACCGCCGGTCGATTGTCGTCATCAGCTGGTAGATGTCGTCCGGGTTGCCACCGGCGCAACGGAAGGACTCAGCCTCATTGCTGGCCAGCCGCTCGATGTCCGAATCGGTCAGATAAAATGCGACCGGATCGCTTAATGTGCCCGAGGTGGTCACAAAGTCGGTTATCTTGCTCTTAGGAACACAAAGGAAGTCATCATTATACTGGGCCAGATCATCCTTTGTCGTAAATGGAAGCCGGGTTAGGTCAGCCGTTGTGGCAATTGAGGCGCTGTCAATGCCATTTTCACGAAAAATCCTTTGATAGTAGCTTGAATGCTGGGAAACATAGGCTAGCAGCTCTTGCAGCTTTTGCTGTTGGGGTTCACCGGTCAATGTCATGGCAATGGGTCAGTAATGTGAAATCGTTTTCCGGCAGTCTCAGCGCCGGTTATTTTTGCAATCTTCAATTTTGGCCAGGATCGATTTGTGCTCGTTGGCAGAAGGCACCTCGCGTTTTAAGGCCTGCTCATAATAATTGATCGCCTTTCGGAAATCACTGTTTTTCCGATGGTATTCCCCCAGGTAAAAATAAGGAAGATAGCTTCCGGCGTTATTGGCAATAAATTCCTTTTCGGCCTGCGGCGTCAGTGTCAGTGGCGCGTCCAGCATCACATATTTAGTGATTTTCTGCCTTACTGATTTGAATGCTTCAAACTTTTTGTAATCGGCTGTGCCCAAAAACGGGTCACTACCGATAGTCAGCGAGTCAACTGGCTGAAAATTACCATGATCCGAAAAAACATCGCTCAGATTATAACCGATAAATTCACCCAGCTGATAAGGTGGCGTCGAGATCCAGAGCTCTTTTTGTGCAGGTTTAAACAAAATACCGTGATGGGCGATCAGTTGATTGAGCGATTTGGCATTGCCATAACCGATGAACTTGTCATCAACCCCTTTTTTATCCCTTAAAATCTCAGCCGCCTGCTGTACATCCATCGGATAAGCGCGGGCCATCAGCTGGTTCATCCTATCGAAGCGCGATTTGGAATCCGTATCGCGGATATTGTTGATATTGACTGAATCGTTGATGAATGCATTGCCCTGGTAATGATTGGCACAAACCAGGTAATCCTTGCCCGATTCGTAAACATCCATTTTCTGAGGTGACTTTTCGATGATCACTGCCTTATCGTCGGCGGCAGAGCCGATCAGCAGCGATTCAGAAACAAATGTTTCGCTTTTGGCCGCAATGCGGTGCGCTTCCTGGATCGTTCCTGCGTATTGCAGGATTTCGCGCGCAAGTATCGAAATCGGTTCCTTGGCAGCGAAGGGAATATCGGATTTGGAAGCATTCAGCGTAACTGTAATGCCTTTTTCGTTCATGCCCGAGACCACGCCGGTAAGGCCTGCCCAGGCATAGGAAGCGAATTTGTAGCCTTTGTCCGGGTTCATAAATACGATAAGCTTATCCTCGGCGAAGGCATCGCCCATGTAAAAGTCAAAATTCCGGGCGATCAGCAGCGTAGAGTCTTTGGAAAGGCTGTGATTGACCGCAAAAGAGGTGCAGCCCACCATATTCAGATCGGTGAGCGCGTGACCGATGTCATGGGCCGCGTGATAGTTGAGTATCCGGTAGTATTTAGGCCCGATGTAGTTGAACTGGTCAGAAAAAGATTGAGAGACGCCGTAAATCTCCTGCTGGTTTTCCTCGGGGATATATTTGTAAATGTCGCGGTTAAACCAGCCTACAAATCCTTTCAGCACTTGCAGAAATGCAGAGCTTGGGATCATTTCCCGGATCTGGCCCACAAAATGTACTTCCTGCTTTTCCATCAGCTCTTTGGCAAGCACTCCATAGATCAGCCCGCGCTCGTAAGGGGCGCCTTCCAGGTACATCTCCCAAATGCCATGTTTATTTTTCCTAAGCCAGCAATTGCCCACCCGGTAATGGTTCTCCCCAACTTTGACGCGCTTGTAACTTTCGACAGTTTTAGTACTTTCAAGCTTTGGAGTGGGTACTTTAATCCGCCAGATGAACAATCCCAGGAGTAGGCCGACAATCAGCAGGAAAATGAGAAAGGTTTTGAGCGCAGAACGCAGAACTTTGTTTTTAGGCCACATAGAAATCAACAGTCAGGTGCATGCAAAGCGCACCCGGTTCAGATATCAAAATTAACAATAAATGGGGATCAGTTCCATAAAAAGCATTTCACCGGTATCACTTCTGGGCCTTTGGCATATGACCGAAACCTGGCAGCAATTGCAGGCAATGCTTGATCTGCCTCAGCAAGAGGCCGATACGCTTGATAGCATTCAGAAAGACAAACGAAAACAAGAGTGGCTGGCCTGCCGCGCGTTGCTGGCGGCAATGACCGGCTCTGCGCCTTCCATTGTTTACGACAATAACCGCAAACCGCACATTGATGGAAGCCAGATGCAGCTTTCCATGTCGCATTCGGGCGCATATGCATGTGTGTATGTGCATCACAGTCGCCCGGTAGGCGTAGATATTCAGCAAATGAAGCCATCTATTTCCAAAGGTGCCGACTACTTTCTAAACGAAGATGAACAGCATTGGGCAGATCTGACCGATAACCTTCTGCTGCACCTGATGTGGTCGGCCAAAGAATCTGTTTTTAAGTATGCTGCAAATAAAGACCTTGACCTTAAAAAACATATTTTGATAAATCGCTTTTCAAGCAACCAAAATGGATTTTTTGAGGTTAACCTCATCAGTGGCCAATCCCCTCAGCCATTGCGTATAGCATATGATACTTTTGACGATTATGTGCTGACGTGGACCGTTTCATAAACCCGAAAATCATTCACCTGGACCGTATATGTACCGTTTTTTTACGCTTCTCTTCTTTTTTGCTGCATTCAGACTCACCGCGCAGGTTCCTACCCTTTCATCGGGGGAAATTTTTCAGAACATCAAAAAGCTCAATGTCGTTGGCTCGGTGCTCTATATTGCAGCGCACCCCGACGATGAAAACACGCTGATGCTTTCTTATTTGTCCAAAGACCAACTCGTGCGCACAGGCTATCTCTCTCTGACGCGCGGTGACGGGGGGCAGAATTTGATCGGTGCTGAGCAGGGCTATAACATAGGCGTGATCCGCACCCAGGAGCTATTGGGCGCCCGCCGGATCGATGGGGCGCAGCAATTTTTTTCGAGGGCTTATGATTTTGGGTTTTCCAAAACGCGCGATGAGACCCTTAACTTCTGGGACCGCGATAAGGTATTGGGAGATGTGATCTGGATGATCCGCAAGTTTCAGCCCGATGTGATCATTACCCGCTTTCCGCCCGACCCGCGCGCAGGCCACGGCCATCACCAGACCTCCGCTTACCTGGCTGAACAAGCTTTTGATCTGGCGGCTGATCCAAAATCCTATCCGGATCAGCTCAAATTTGTCAAGACATGGCAGCCCAAACGGCTGGTATGGAATACTTTTACGCCCGGTTTCACCAATAAAGCGCCCTCCGACGAAAAAAACCCGTTTATATCCATTGAGATCGGTGGTTACAATCCTGTTTTAGGAAAATCTTATACTGAAATAGCTGCATTATCACGCAGCCAGCACCGCAGCCAGGGCTTTGGCAGCTCGCCTCAACGCGGCGAGCGCATTGACTACTTCCTGCATAAAGTAGGCACACCGGCCGAAAAAAACCTTTTTGATGGGGTGGATATCAGCTGGAAAAGAGTGAAAGGCAGCGAAAAAGTGCAGGCAGCAGTCGCCGCAGCCATCAAGAACTATTCGGTCAACAAACCGTCCGCTTCCATTCCGGAGCTACTGAAAATCAATGCGGAGCTTGGCAAGCTGGATTCGTCCAATATTTATGTTAAAACAAAAAAAGAAGAAGTTAGAGACCTGATCGTGCAATGCGCCGGACTTTGGTTTGAAACCAATCCGGCTGATTTTTCCGGCGTTGCAGGTGAGGATGCCAGGATCAATATCGGAGTTGTAAAGCGCTCGGATTATCCTGTAAAACTCGTGTCGCTTGCCTGGACGGGCAAATCCACAGACAGCCTTATTAACCTGGCACTTTCAGCCAACGAAATGAATGCATTTCAAAAAAAGGCATTGCTACCGGCCAGCTTGAAGCTCAGTCAGCCTTACTGGCTTGAAAAACCAATTGATAAAGGCTTGTTTCAGATCGATAACCAGCAGGATATCGGCTACCCTGAAAACCGCCCCGAAACTAAAACTATTTATACCTTCGAGATTGGCGGTCAGCAGTTTACATTCGAGCGGGCGTGGGTCTACAAGTATACCGATCCGGCCGAAGGCGAGATTTACAGGCCATTTGAGATCAGGCCGCTGGTTACCACAACAATAACGGAGCCGGTATTTATATTTCCATCGCCCGAGCCCAAAACCGTAACTATTGTCGTTGAAGCCCAGCGCGGAAATGTCAAAGGCACAGTGAAGCCTGAAATTCCCGCAGGTTGGAAGTCTGTACCCGAATCGGCTGAATTCAGTCTTACCGGTAAATACCAGCAGCAATATTTCTCCTTCATCATCACGCCTCCGCTCTCCAATCAGGAGGTAACCCTTCGGGCAGTAGCGATCGTGGATGGTAAAACTTATGATAAATCCATCAAAACCATCTCCTATCAGCATATTTCAAGCCAGACGCTTTTTCCGGTTTCAGAAGCCAAACTCGCCAAAATAGATGTCAAATCCGCTGCAAAAAACATAGGATATATTGCCGGCGCGGGCGATGACGTGCCGATGGCCCTTCGTCAGATGGATTGCCAGGTAACGATGCTTAACGAATCGGGGCTTACCAAAGACCTGACCATGTTTGATGCCATTATAGTCGGCGTCCGGGCGTTCAACACCGAAGCATACCTGGCCAATTATCAGGGTAAATTGATGGATTATGTCAGAAATGGAGGGACAATGGTGGTGCAGTACACCATTCCAGGTCAGAAAGTCGGGCAGATCGGCCCGTTCAATATCGAGCTCGGGCGCGAGCGGGTTACCGAAGAAGATGCTCAGATGCGGTTTTTGCTACCGGAAAGCCCTATTTTAAATTTCCCCAATAAAATTACCCAAAAGGATTTTGACGGCTGGATTCAGGAACGCGGCCTGTATTTCGCCCAGGACTGGGACAAAAAGAACTATCAGGCGCTGTTTTCGGCCAATGACAAGGACGAGACGATGAAGGAAGGCAGTACGCTTTACGCCCAATACGGCAAGGGGCACTACATTTATACCGGACTGTCGTTCTTCCGAGAGCTGCCGGCAGGGGTAACAGGTGCTTACCGGCTTTTTGCGAATATGATCTCGGTTGGGAAAAAGTAACGTCAAGCCTTACTTGACGTTCTTTCTTCTGTTTCGCTGAAAATCTTCGAGCACAAACCCGCCAAGTCCTTGCAGGTTGCTGTAATAGGCCCGGCCGTTATTGACCTGGGTGAAATTCTGCACGAATTGTTTTAGGTAAGGGTCGGTAGCGATCATAAAGGTCGTTACGGGAATATCCAGCCTGCGGCACTGTGCAGCTAGCGTAAGTGTTTTATTGATGATTTTCCTATCCAGGCCAAAGCTGTTTTTATAATACCGGATGCCCTCTTTCAAACAAGTCGGTTTGCCGTCGGTGATCATGAATATCTGCTTGTTGCGCGTTTTCTTACGGCGCAGAATGTCCATGGCAAGTTCTAATCCGGCAACGGTATTGGTGTGGTAGGGCCCTACTTCCAGGTAAGGCAGGTCTTTGAGCTGTATTTGCCAGGCGTCGTTACCAAAAACGATGATATCTAGCGAATCTTTGGGGTATTTGGTCCGGATCAGCTCGGCAAGCGCTAGCGCTACTTTTTTCGCTGGCGTAATGCGGTCTTCACCGTACAGGATCATCGAGTGGCTGATATCGATCATCACCACGGTGGCTGTCGTTGTTTTCTGCTCGCGCTCCACCACTTCCAAATCCTGCTCCATGAGCATAAAATCACCTATTCCGTGATTAACCTGCGCATTCTTGATCGATTCGGTCATCGCTATCTGATCCAGCGTATCACCAAACTGAAAATCGCGGATATCGCTGCTGAGCTCATCGCCCACGCCCATGTGCGGCGTGTGATGGTTGCCGCCGGTTTTCGAGCGTTTGAGCTTTCCAAAAATCTCGTCCAGCGCGCTTTTACGGATGCTTTTTTCGGCCTTAGGCGTCATAATAAGCCTTCCTTCACCTTCCTGTTTTTCTTCGGTGATATAACCTTTCTTTTTGAGGTCATCAAAAAAATCGCCGATCCCGTAAGAGTCGTTGGTCAGGTTATATTGCCGGTCGAGCTGACTGAGCCAGGACATAGCCTCGCCTACATCCCCGGAGGTCATTAGCAACAGCTGCTGGAAAATATCAAAAAGCTGTTCAAACTTGCTGTTGGCACCCTGCTCGCCGGGTACAAATTGGGTGAAACGGTGTCCTCGCATGACGTTACTATTTAAAACAGACGGCTACTCTCAAATTTAATCGAAAGTAGCCGTGATAATGGATGAAATCTGAAAGAATTATGCTTCTTCTGCGCAGAACTCTTCGAATGCCATTTGTAAATGCTGGGCGATCATCTGTGCCGAGCGGCCTTCAATGTGGTGACGCTCTACGAAATGGATCAGCTCCCCGTCTTTGAAAAGCGCTACGGCTGGTGAAGATGGAGGATATGGCAATGTATATTCGCGCATTTTAGCAGTGGCTTCCAGGTCAGCGCCAGCAAACACTGTTGCCAGATGATCAGGCTTCACTTCGCTGTTTTGCAAAGCTGCCCTTACGCCCGGGCGTGCTGCACCTGCCGCGCAACCACATACCGAATTGATAACAACCAAGGCTGTTCCTTTTGTGTTCTGCATGAAGTTGTCTACCTGCTCAGCCGTTGTCAAATCCTGAAAACCAACATTTGTTAGTTCGGCCTTCATCGGAGCCACTAATTGTGGTGGATACATATATTTTAAAGTTTAATAGTTATTGTTAAATCAATTTACATAAATCCAAGTTCCAGCTTCGCCTCTTCGGACATCATTTCGGTCGTGTAGGGCGGATCAAATGTCAGCTCTACGCTTACGTCGTTGACCCCTTCTACTTCGCGGATCTTCTGCTCGACCTCGCCTGGCAATGTACCCGCAGACGGGCATGAAGGAGAGGTCAATGTCATCGAAACGAAGACATTGTTTATCGGAAATACTTTCAAGTCGTAAATCAGGCCCAACTCATACACATCCACGGGAATTTCCGGATCGTACACCGTTTTTATTGCCTTGATTACTTCTTCCCTCAATTCTGAATCTGACATTGCAATGGGTCTGTTATAAGTATTTTTTTATGCATTAATGGATTTGGCCTGATAGGCAAAACCGTACGCTTTCATCTGTTTAAGCATCGCGGCCAGCCCGTTGGACCTGGTCTGGGCCAAATGCTGGTGCAGGCCTATTCTTTCCATAAAATAAAGATCGGCGCTGGCAACCTCTTCCGGCGTGTGCCCGGACAACACTTTTACGAGCATACTCACCAGCCCCCGCACGATAATCGCGTCGCTATCTGCCTCAAATTTCAAAAGCCCGTCATCCATATAAGCATGTAGCCATACTCTGGACTGGCAGCCTTTGATAATATTATCCTCGGTTTTGTATTGTTCTTCCAAGGGAGGAAACTGCTTTCCGAGGTCAATAATGTACTCGTACTTGCTTTCCCAATCATCAAACAATTCAAAATCCGAAATTAGTTCGTCCTGTATCTGGTTTATGGTCATTAGTTCTATTTATTCAGATAATGGCTTGGCCGTGTGTCTAATGGCTAAAATTTCAACATGATCCGCCTTTGCAATGCCATACAGCACCCGGTATTTTCCGGCAAAAACTTCTCTGACATTCACAAGATTAACTTCGGGTACCTTTCTGCCCAGATGCGGAAATTTTTCGATCAGCTCAATTTTCTTGAATAAATCTTTGATCCATTTCTCAGCATAAGCACTGGATTCACCCTCAATTCTTAGAAAAATTGCATCCAAATCCTCTCTGGCTTCTTTTGCCCAAGTTACTCCAGCCATTTTTTATATGATTCCTTTACCTCTTCGTGTGTGTAAAAATCTCCATTGTCGATCTGGCGTCTTGCCCGTTCAACCTTTGATAACAGAATAATTTGCTCAATTATCTGCTCAACATCGATTTGATCCGGCATCTTTTCCAGAGAATCGATTAACAAACTTTTGGGTATAGTCTCCATGATATTGACAATTGATGCAATTCCAAATTATGCAGCCGTGCGCGTTTCAATCCAATCGATCAACACTTCTGCTTCTCTCAGGCCCTCCTTTGAAACATTCACATTCTTTACACCATCATAAGCCATATACAAATGCAGAATTTCGTAGATGGAATTGAAGGTGTCTAATGCCTTTCGATCCACTTTGCGCAAGTTTTCTTGGTACCACTCTACACTCTTTCTTCCCTTTTTCTTTCCAAGGAGGCCATCCAATGCGATCAAAACACCAGAATAAGCAGCGTGACCTGCCAGCCTCACATATTTCTTATCCTGATAATGATCGCCTTCCTTCCTGGCCTTTTCACGCAATATTTCCTTTGCATTGTTAAGATACCTCCGGGCTTCCTGCAAATTGTCTTCCATAATGTGTCTATAGTTAAAGTGAACAACGGCAGTAATTTAAAAAATTATCCCAACATCCTTTTCACTTTATGCAGGCCCTGTATCAGGCGGTCGATCTCCTCGATTGTGTTGTAAACAGCAAATGAGGCGCGTGAGGTTCCGGTGATGTTAAAGCGGTTCATCAGCGGCTGGGTGCAGTGGTGGCCCGTCCTGACGGCAATGCCTTGCTGGTCGAGCAGCACGCCGATATCCTGGTGGTGGATGCCATCGATGACAAACGAAAGCACGCTTACCTTTTCTTTGGCCTTACCGATGATCCTTAGCCCTTCAATCTCGCTGACAGCGTCGGTGGCATATTTTAAAAGCTCGTTTTCATAAGCAGCGATATTGGGTTTGCCAAGGGCATCGACATAATCCAATGCAAACTTGGCGGCTACTACATCGGCGATGTTAGGAGTGCCCGCTTCAAACTTATAAGGCAGCTCATTGTAGGTCGTTTTCTCGAAGGTAACCTCTTTAATCATCTCGCCTCCGCCGCGGTATGGCGGCATGGCATTTAAAATATCTCTTTTACCATACAAAATACCCATTCCGGTAGGGCCGTATATTTTGTGTAGGGAAAGCGAGTAAAAATCACAATCCAAGTCCTGCACATCGATTTCCAAATGCGAGCTTGCCTGCGCGCCATCGATGAGCACCTTCGCCCCTACTGCGTGCGCCTTGGCAATAATTTCTTTGATCGGGTTGATTGTGCCCAGCGCGTTGGAGACGTGCACGACAGAAACAAACTTGGTCCGCTCGGTGAGCAGCTTCTCATATTCGTCCATCAATAGCTCGCCTTCATCATTGATCGGGATCACTTTCAGAATGCAGCCTTTCTCTTCGCAAAGCATCTGCCAGGGCACGATGTTGGAATGATGCTCCATCGTCGAGATAATCACCTCATCGCCTTCTTTTAAGAATTTGCGTCCGTAAGCAGATGCCACCAGGTTGATGCCGTCCGTTGTTCCGTAGGTAAAAATCACTTCTTCTGCATACTGCGCATTCAAAAATGCCTGCAAACGCTTTCTGGACTGCTCAAAGGCCGAAGTCGCTTTCTCGGCCAGATGGTGTATCCCGCGGTGGATATTGGCATTGTAATGCTCATAATAACCCGCCAATGCATCCAAAACCAGTCTGGGCTTCTGCGTGGTGGCGGCGTTATCAAAGTAAACGAGCTGCTTTCCGTTCACTACCTCATTGAGTATGGGAAAATCATTTCTGATCGATGCTATATTAAGAGAATTGCCCATTTTGATCCGTTATTTAAGAAAAATACCCAACCCAAAAAATTGCAGGTTGGGTAACAATAAGGTTTTGCAGTCAGGCACAAGCCTGCTTACGATTATTTCGAGGCCAGCTTCTGGATAATGACATTTTCCAGGTACTCGCGAATAGAATCTATCTTAATCTGGGAAACCACATCAGCGCAGAATGCAAACATCAAAAGCGACATGGCCTCCGGCCGCGAGATCCCGCGTGAGCGCATGTAAAACAACGCTTCTTCATCGATCTGGCCGGTAGTAGTCCCGTGCGAGCATTTAACGTCGTCTGCGAAAATTTCAAGCTGCGGCTTGGTGTTCATCGATGCCTCCGGTGAGAGTACAATGTTTTTGCAGGATTGAAAAGCATTGGTCTTCTGCGCGTCGGGGCGCACGAAAATCTTTCCGTTGAAGACGCCTTTGGATTTGTCCCTTAATATACCCTTGTAGAGCTCGTTGCTTTCCGAGTTGGGTTTGCAGTGATCGGCCACAGTGTGGTTGTCCACGTGCTGGGTACCATCCGGGAAATACAGACCGTACATATGCGCATCGCAATGCTCTCCGTCAAGGATGATATTGAGGTTATTGCGCGTGAATTTGCCATTGAGCGTGACTGTTCCCGCGTAGAAATGCGAACGGTCGCGCATGCGCACCTGGGTTGTACCCACGTGATAGGCGTTCTCGCTTTCATTCTGCACTTTATAATACTGCACATTCGCTTCTTCTGCCACATGGATCTCGGTCACAGAATTGGTAAAGGAGCGCTGCCCGCCCAAAGTCCTGAACGCTTCGGCCACTTTCACATGCGAGTTTTTGCCGACAGCGATGATATTGCGCGGCTGACTTCCCACATTGCTGCTGCGCGCATCACTGACAAAACGCAGGATAATAGGCAAAGCAACCGATTTGTTATCAGGGATATTAATAAAAACCCCATCCTGGGCAAAAGCCGTATTCAATGCCGTAAATGCGTCTTCGGAATCGGCAGTAAGCTCATTGAAGAAAGAGCTTACCAGTGAAGGGTTGTTTTTGTAGGCATCTCCAAGGGATGAAATCGTGATTTCTTCTACCGGAGAGATAATCGTAGAAAGGCCTGCATTGAAGATCCCGTTCACAAAATACAAGATATTAGCATCCTGCTTGGGTACTTTCAGGTCTTCGAGTTCTGCCAGGCCGATAGAGCTCTGCGCGTTGAACTCGTAGGAAACGCTGATCAGGTCCTTTACATTGCTATATTTCCATTCCTCGTTTTTGATAGTCGGGAAACCCAGTTTCTCAAAACGGGCCAGGCCAGCGCGCTTTTTCTGATGAAATTCAGATGAAGCCTCACCATTCATAACAGCCTCGCGGGCATGGAAATCCGCGATCAGCCTGGTCTTTAAATCTATTGTCTCGGTACTCATTGATGATTTAGTATGGTGCTTGATTAGGTCCGGATAATGAATGCAGTCGCTGTTTCCTTAACCAACCGCTTCAACTTCCGCTTTAATCCAGTCGTAACCTTTTTCTTCCAGTTCCAGGGCCAGCTCTTTCGGGCCTGATTTAACGATGCGTCCTTTGTAGAGCACGTGTACAAAATCCGGAACGATATAATCCAGCAGACGCTGATAATGGGTCACTACGATCGTTGCGCGCTCTGGCGAGCGAAGTGAATTGACGCCTTCTGCCACAATCCGCAACGCGTCGATATCCAGACCCGAGTCCGTCTCATCCAAAATTGCAAGTTTGGGTTCAAGGACAGCCATCTGAAAGATTTCATTGCGTTTTTTCTCGCCGCCTGAGAAGCCTTCGTTCAATGCCCGTTTGAGCAGCGAATCGTTCATGCTTACCAGCTTGGCTTTTTCGCGCACCATTTTCAAAAACTGCGCTGCATCCAGCGGGCTTTCACCTTTATATTTACGGATTTCGTTAACCGCGGTTTTCAAAAAGTTAATGGTGGTAACACCCGGAATCTCAACAGGATACTGAAAAGCCAGGAAGATACCTTCCGCAGCCCTTTCCTCCGGAGCCATTTCCAGGATATCTTTTCCTTCAAAAATGACATTGCCGCTGGTAACCTCATACTCTTCCCTTCCGGCCAGTACCGATGCCAGCGTGCTTTTACCGGAACCGTTGGGCCCCATGATCGCATGCACTTCACCCGGCTTTACTTCCAGGTTGATGCCTTTTAATATTTCCTTACCTTCAATGGAGGCACGCAAGTCATTAATAGAGAGCATAACTAATTTATACTTAATAGATAGTTCGTGGTAATTTCCCGCAAAAGTAACACGCTTTCAGCTTAAATGAAAATGAGCGTCAATGTCTTAAGCATGGTACTACCCTTTTTCTACAACCTTTTTACGGCCCCGCACGTTCCCGCTGATACTATATTTATAGGCGAAACAAGCAGAGAACAAATCAGTTGGCAAACTGCCCGTTTTTAATTGCGCAAGAAAGATTTACTTTGCGCCAAAAGCTTACAAACACTTCATTTATGACTGCCAATCCCACCTCCGCTTCTACTATAAACGTTTCCTGTGAAACCGGCACGCTCAAAAGGCTGCTGATACACAGCCCCGACCGGGGCCTTGGCAAGGTGGTTCCCAGCAAAGCCCAGGACTGGCTCTTTGAGGATATTGTGCATCTGGACACCATGCGCCGCAAAGAATACGACTATTATGTAAAACTTTTGCTTTATTTTCTGGACCCTGAAAAAATCAAGGGTAAGCTCAGCCAGATCGATCAGGATCCGGCCCGCTCGTTTTTTATTCCAGGTACGGAGGATTACTTTAAATCCGACTGTGTGGTCGATATCCAAAGGCTGCTGGGCGAGATCTTGCAGGATGCCGCAACACGCACCAAGCTGACGGCAGCGATCTGCGGGATTGAAAAATGCTCCTTTCAGATCCAGGAAGAGCTAGCCGGCTATGACCCCCATGAGCTGGCCCGCATATTCATCTCCGGCTCCTGCTCAGATCAAAGAATGCTATTTGCCCCCCTACCGAATTTGATTTTCACGCGCGATATCGGCATTGTGATCAACGATCATATTCTTTTAAACAAACCAGCCAAAGCTGCCCGCACACGCGAGTCTATTTTGGCGCAGTTCGTCTTTTTCTGTCACCCGATGTTTGCCCATATCAAAGGGAACCTGATTGAAATACCTGAAAATGAACGCCATTTTCTTTTGCCAGACGATGAGAAAGCCAGTGATTACCACCGTTGTACGCTCGAAGGCGGAGATGTGATGATGGTCGCCCCGCACCACCTTCTGATCGGTTGCAGCGAGCGCACCTCTATTTACGCGGCCCAGCAGGCGATGAAAATCCTCTTCGATAAAGGCGTCGTCAGCAAGATCACCATCATTAAAATCCCTAAAAAGCGGGATTACATGCACATTGACACGATTTTCACACAGGTCAAAAAAGATGTGTGGGTGCTGCTGGGCTCGCTGGCCCGCCTGGGTGACGAGGCCAAAAAGAAAGATGTGCTGCATTTTTTCGCTCCGGCCGACACCAACAAAGAATTTAAGATCTTACAGTTTGAAAAAGGTAGCGAGCAGCACCCGCGCGAGATCGAAAACCTGGAAGATCTGCTCTCAGAGATCAGTCAAAAGGACCTGGGTGTAGCAGGGCCCGTGCGCTTTATCTATTCGGGCGGCAATGAATTCCCTTACGGGGAGCGCGAGCAGTGGACTGACTCGTGTAACCTGCTGGCGCTGCGAGATGGCGTAGTGATCGGCTATGACCGCAACGACAGGACCCTGGAAGCATTCAAAAAAGAGGGTTTCCGCGTGATCAGCGCCAAAAAGCTGCTCGACAAATTCGAGCGAAACGAGCTTTCCCCTGAAAACCTGACGGACACCTTCATTACCCTGCCCTCCGCTGAGCTTTCCCGGGCCCGCGGCGGCTCACACTGTATGAGTATGCCCATCCTCAGGGAGTAGCCGCTTGTAATCGAGCCGTTTGAATCGTAAATTGCATCAACACTGACTTACCAAATACTCCTATGCGCGTCATTACTTCATCGGCTCAAATCCAGCCTCAATCAACATGCAGGATCATGATGATCAGGCCGGTACGGTTTGGTTTCAACCAGCAAACCGCTGACAGCAACGAATTTCAGCAGCAGGATTTTGCCGAAAAAACCAAAGACAGCGCCCAGCAAATCGCAGCGCAGGAATTTGACCTGATGATCGATCAGCTACGTAAAGCTGGGCTCGAGCTGCATATTTTTGATGATACCGATGATGTCGAAAGGCCCGATGCCGTTTTTTCAAACAACTGGGTATCTTTTCATCAAAGCGGGAAAGTGGTGCTCTACCCGATGATGGCCGAAAACAGGCGCCTGGAAAGGCGCGCAGACATTATCGAGAACCTGAGAAACAATTTTAAAGTAGAAGAAATCATTGACCTGACTGGTTTTGAGGCGGAAGGCAAGTTTTTGGAAGGCACCGGCAGTATGGTGCTCGACCGCCGCTATAAGATCGCCTATGCGTGCTTGTCCCCACGCACGCACCCGGAGGTCCTGGATGCATTTGCCGATGCGCTGGGCTATGAAGTTATATCGTTCTCGGCTTCTGATGAGCATGGAAGGCCGATCTACCACACCAATGTGCTCATGTGCATCGGTGATATTTTCGCAGTCGTGTGCCTGGAAGCGATCAAAGACCCCGACGAGCGGCTGATGGTAAGGTCTGTTCTTGAAGAAACCCATAAGTATATTGTTGAGATCACATTGGAACAAGTCCGCCATTTTGCAGGCAATATGCTCATGGTCAAAAATTCAAAATCCGACAAATTCCTGGTGATGTCCACCCAGGCTTACGAGTCGCTCACTATCAAACAGCGGCAGATGCTGAGCGATTACGCGCGGCTGCTGCACACCGACCTTTCGGTGATTGAAGGTAATGGCGGCGGCTCAGCGCGCTGCATGATGACTGAGATCCACCTTCCGGTCAGATAACAAAAATGGATGCTTCCAGGCGAAGCATCCATTTTATACTCATATACTCATTAAATAATTAGTCTTTCAGATCAGCCTTTGCTTTGGCGATTTTTTCTTTGGTATTAGCCTTGAATTCGTCCCATTTGTCGGCTGTTTCGTTCTGGGCCCTTTTCCAGGAAGCCTGAAGTTCCTCTTTTTCCTGGTTCAATTCGCGTTTGCGTTCTCTCCACTTTGCTTTTTCAGTCTCCGTGGCTTTCTCCATTTTCGCATCGGCCTGCTCAATTTTGCGGTCGAGTTTTCCGATCGCATCGTCAATATCTTTTTTGAGCTCGTCTTTATCCTCTTTCACTTTTGCCTCAAAATCATTTCCGGCTTCTTTGATATCTTCCTTAGCCTCAGCGACATTGTCTTTCATATCATCTTTTGCTTCTGCCACAGTTTCATTTGCCGAATCTTTGGTTTTGTCCGAGCAGCCGCTCATCGTAAGCGTGCCGGCAAGGATCATAGAAGCAACTATCCAAGTGATCTTTTTCATGTTTGAGGTATTTGGTTGTGTTTTAATAAGTTTATAAAATCCTTATACAAAAACCTTACCAGCCGCTTGCGGGGTGAACTACTCCCTTAATACGGCGGTTAACTCGCAACAGGCTTGAAACTGTTGCCTTTTATGCCCAGATTTGTATTTTATTGATATCTCCTGAATTCCTATGCTAAAATTTTCCTTTGCAGCTCCTTTGACCGCCTTCGTTATTTTTACCGGTCCTGTGGCCGTGCTAGCCCAAAGCGATTCGCTCCGCTCCCGCGAGTTGCAGGAAGTTACCGTCCACGCTTTTGAATCCAGCAAAGACCCCTTAACCACTACTGCCACCGTAGGAATGCTCTCGGCACGGTCGCTGGGCAGATTCTCCAATTACAGCTGGGCAAATGCAGTCAACACGATCCCTGGCGTGCGCATGGAAGAGCGCTCCCCGGGAAGCTACCGGTTTTCAGTGCGCGGCAGCTTGATCCGCTCCCCGTTCGGGGTGCGTAACGTCAAATTTTACTGGAACGGCATTCCCTTCACCGACGCAAGCGGTAATACCCCGCTCAATTCACTGGATTACGGCGCTATCCAGAGCATGGAAATCATCAAAGGGCCTGGAAGCAGCCTTTATGGCGCCGGAACAGGCGGGGTGGTGCTCATGCAAAGCAGGCCCGAGAATCAATTCCAAAACCGCATTGAGCAAAGCGTGAGCGTGGGCAAATATGGTTTTCAAAGCCGCAATTCAACTGTGCAGATCGGTGATATCTCCATTCAGTACGGGCACAGCGAGCAGGATGGCTACCGTAACCACAGCGCGATGGCCCGCGATGCGATCCGGTTTAGCTCTACTTCCAAAATAGGTGAGAAAGGCACCTTATCGCTGCTTGGAATGTACTCGGACCTGTATTACCAGACACCCGGCGGCATCAACCTGGCCCAGTATCAAAGCAACCCCAAACTCGCCCGGCAGTCTACACCGACCGTGCCAGGCAGTGAGGCCCAGCGCGCTGCGATTTACAGCAAACTGGCCATGCTGGGTGGGAGTTACGTGCTTGCACTATCGGACGCCTGGACGCAGTCGACAGCGCTTTACGCCACATTCACTGACTTTGCCAACCCATTTATCACCAACTTTGAAAAGCGCGACGAGAATGGCATCGGCGGAAGGAATTTCTGGCAAAACAAAGGCCAGATAGGCCGCGTTAAAACCAACTGGACCTCGGGTTTTGAATGGCAATACGGCAAATCCGCCCAGCGCAATTATGATAATAAAGCGGGCGTGCCCGACAAGCAGCAGACGGTGGAAGATATCAGGACCACCAATCTTTCTGTTTTCAGCCAGCTGGAAGCGGTCCTGCTGACTGATCTTACGCTCAGCGCCGGGGTGAGCTACAATGCTTCCAAATACAAATACGAGCGGTTCTTCGCTTTGCCTTACTTTCAGGACCAAAAAAGCTTTGACGGTATATTCATCCCGCGTTTTGCGGCCAACAAAGTCATAGCCAAAGACTGGTCTGTTACCGCCTCTTACAGCGGGGGCTTCTCCCCTCCTACCTTGCAGGAGGTGCGCCCTTCGGCGGGCGGTTTTCGCAAGGACCTGGAAGCTGAAAAAGGAAGTAACAGCGAAATCAGTATCCGCAAAGCAGGTAAGGTGATCACCGGCGAGATCAGCCTCTATCATTTCGGCCTTCGTGACGCGATCGTTCGCCGCGCCAATGAAGCGGGCGCTGAATACTTTATCAATGCAGGGAAAACACGCCAAAACGGGCTGGAATGGAGCATCGGCTGGGATGTGCTCTCTGACCCGCGGCTTGCGGTCATGCTCAAAATCTGGAACACGGGCACTTACACCAAATACACCTTCCAGGAATTCAAGCAAGCAGACGTGGATTTGAGCGGAAAGCTGATCCCGGGGATTCCGCGCTTTTCGCAGACCTCAGGGGCGGACTTGCTTTTCAAATACGGGCTGTCCGCATTTGTAACCTACCAGCATGGCGGCTCATTTTATCTGAATGATGCCAATACTGTTAAAAACACGGATTATAACCTTTGGACAGCGCGCGTAAGCTGGAAGAAAAGCTGGGGACAGCATTTGTACAGTGAGCTGTCCGCGTCGGCTGAAAAAGTCAATGCAGGCATTTACAGCATGGGTTATGACCTAAATGCATTCGGAAACCGTTACTATAACGCAGCGCCGAAAAACAACCTCTGGGCAGGCGTAAAGATCGGCTGGGAGTGGCAGAAAAATTCAAAATAATCAATGCATTTATACCTTCATATCCCCTTTTGCAGACAGGCTTGCCATTATTGTGATTTTCACTTTAGTACCAATATATCCAATAAGGGCCGGGTCGTTGAAGCGATAGCGCGCGAGATGGTGCTTAGAAAATCCTACTTGCCCAAAGCGGATATTGAAACGATTTATTTCGGGGGCGGAACACCCTCCATGCTCAGTGAGCAGGAGCTTGAAATGCTGTTGGACACCATCCGGCGGCATTTTAAGGTTAATTCTGATGCGGAGATTACCCTTGAAGCCAACCCGGATGATCTTGACAAAAACAAATTAATACAGCTTCAAAAGGCAGGCATCAACCGCCTTAGCATCGGCATACAGTCTTTTCACGGCCCGCATTTGCAGTTTCTTAACCGGGTGCATTCTGCCGAAGAAGCCCAGCAGTGCGTGCGGATGGCCCAGGATGCGGGCATCAGCAATATCTCCATCGATCTGATTTATGCGATCCCTTCCGAAACGCACGAGATTTTGCAAAGCGACATTCAGAACGCTTTCGCCCTGAATGTTTCCCACATCTCGGCGTATTGTCTTACCATCGAGCCGCAGACAGCATTTGGCAGCTGGCTTAAAAAGAAAAAGATCAAGCCCATCGATGAAGAATTTGCCGCCCAGCAGTTTGAAATACTGACCCGCTCGCTGGCCGAAAACGGCTATGAGCAGTATGAGATCTCCAATTTTGCCAAAAGCGGCCAGTACAGTAGCCATAACAGCTCCTACTGGAAACAGCGCCCCTATTTGGGCGTGGGGCCCAGCGCGCATTCCTATGATGGCAAAAGTCGGCAGTACAACATCTCCAACAACGCCAAATACCTGCAAGCGATCGCAGAAGAGATCATTCCCGCCACCATCGAGCAGCTTTCGGCAGCAGACCAGACCAACGAGTATCTGCTGACAGGCCTTCGCACCAAATGGGGTGTGGACCGCGCCAAGCTGCAAACGCTTTCGCTGGGAACCTTTCAGGCCGCCCATCAGAAAGAGCTGGCTGCTATGATTGAAAAAGGCTGGCTTGTTGACCAAGACGGCACCCTTCTTCTCACCCAAAATGGTAAGCTCTTTGCTGACCGCATCGCCAGCGATCTTTTTATCGACTGATTTAAATCTATTACACAAAAAAAGCGAAGGATAGTGGCCACGGGGCCTTTGTCCTTCGCTTTTTGATAGTCTTTCCGGCCCGGCCTTAAAGCAGCTCGGCATTCAATGTGATCTCAGCATTCAAAAGCTGGGAAATCGGGCATTCCTTCTTGGCTTTATCGGCGATCTGGGCAAACTGCTCGGCGCTAACACCTGGCACCTGTGCTTTCAGATCGATCGCGCTTTTGGTAACCTGGCCTTTTGACGGGTCAAGTGTTACAGTCGCCGTTGCATTGAGCTCGTCGGCCGTAAAACCGGCTGCATTCAGCTCAAAGCTAAGCTTCATGGCAAAACAGCTGGCGTGTGCAGCGGCAATCAGCTCCTCGGGGTTGGTTCCTTTGCCTTCTGCGAAACGGGTATTGAAAGAATACTGTGTATTTTCCAGAACGGTACTTTGGGTGCTGACAGTACCTGCGCCTTCTTTGCCTGTACCTTTCCAGACGGCTGTTGCTTTACGGTTAATCATCGTTGCGAGTTGTTAAATTTTTGATTTGACCTCAATAATCGTTGTTTGAAGGAAAAGTAACACCGATAACCGATCTACGCAAGTTATTATATTATTAAAAAATGCAATAAACCACTAGCGTACTCAGTTCCAGTGTATGCCCGGATGGCCGTCTGCGAGCAGCATTTTTAGTTAACAGAAGTTAACGGCGGATCGGGAATTAAACTTTATCATTGCATTGCAATCTAAAACCAAATTTTTAATCCAATTCTCAATTTAATTTCTCAAAGTCATGAACAGAAAACTCTTGCCCTTACTACTGATACTCGTCACTGTGTTCCTGGGCTGCGAAGGTCCTAAGGGAGATCCCGGACCAGAAGGCGGCGCCATCGATGTAACCGGCACTACCCTGGATATCGAAAATGTAAACTTCAACAGTGGTAACAAGTTCGAGTACGCACTGAGCTACTCGGCAGCAAAGCTTACTGTCCTGGAATCAGACGCGGTTTTGATCTACATTCACTGGAATGATGTTACCTCGGGCGGGCAGACCTTAAAAGCCTTCCGTTTGCTGCCACAAACAGCATATCTGAACGAAGGTCTTCTGACTTACAATTACGATCAGACTAAAAACGACTTTTCGATTTTTTTGGACGGAACCGTTAACCTGAACACATTGGCAGACGACTGGACTAAAAACCAGTACTTCCGCGTGGTGGTCGTTCCTTCCGATTTCGCGCTGCGGACGAGCGGTAAGCTAGACTACAACGACTACAATGCGGTGGTTAAAGCGCTCAATATCGACGAGACGAAAATCCCTAAAATTTCGGCTCAGTAACCGGATTTTTCGCAAGCCGTTTGGCATTATGGAATTTTTTTAATAAAATCCGGTAGTTTTTACCGGATTTCTTTTTTTAACTGCATGAAAGTTACCATTTGCACACTGTCTTTTGTTCTGGCTGCGGCGACATTCCTACAAGCGCAAAGTTTCAGCGAGCAGACCAACCAACATCGAAAAAAATACAAGGAAGAGTTCCTTCATTCGGAAAACTCGCCGTTAAAGGAAGCTGACATTCCTTTTCTGCAATTCTATGCGCCGGATTCTACATTTCGGGTCGAGGCCAAATTCGAGAAGAGCAAAAGCAAGTCCTTTGAGATGCCCACTTACAGCGGCATCAACAAAACCTACGTCAAATACGGCACATTAAAGTTTAAGCTCAATGGAAAACGCCAGACGCTGACTGTCTACCGCAACCTGAGCCTGCAAGCGCTGGCCAAATACAAGGACTATCTTTTTATTCCATTCAAAGATAAAACCAATGGCACTGATACCTACGGAGGCGGCCGCTACCTGGATTTGAGAACAACGGATCTGAAAGACAATACCTGCATTCTTGACTTTAACAAGGCCTATAATCCCTACTGCGCTTACAGCACGGGCTATAACTGCCCGATCCCGCCGGAAAGCAACCATCTGGCGATTGCAGTGAGCGCAGGCGAGAAAAATTTTGCCAAGCAGCATCAACAGGCACGGCTCAAATAACAGCGGCGCTTGTCATTTTGATAAGAACAAAAAAGCCCGGCTCTTTCTGAACCGGGCTTTACTTTGTCTAAACCAGTGCTTTTTAAGCCTTCAAGAGCTCCTTTTGCTTCATGATGCGCTCAAAGACTTTGATATCGTGCTCTGAGGTGAAAATATTGAAAGGCAAATGAAGGAACTGGCCTTTTGAAATGATCAGTACATAGGCGTCCTTGTCTTTGTAGGCTTCCAGGATCTGCTCCCATTTCATTACGCTTCCCTCCTTTTGATTGAGCTTCATCAGAATCTGACGGTTATCGATCTCATAGGAAAACTTCTCAAACATGGGTTTGTACTGGGCAAGCTGAGTAATGCCTGTGAACTGAACGAGCCAGAAGAGCACATACAGCAGAGCGCCCACAACAACGGTAATGTAAATCCAGATATTAGGATAAACCCCTGTGAGGCTAATGACCGCATTGATCAGGATCAAGGCCAACGGTACAAGCACCCATTTGAGCTGCGTTTTGAAAAAATGGCGCATCGCCAATGATATGTATTTCTTCGTTGGTAAGGCGTACTTCTTGGTACGAACCGCTGCCGGGTTCGTAGGCATTTGATAGACGGGCTGGTGTTTGTTTACCGAAACTTTGGCCATAACTGAGTTTATATTAGCAATCTCCTCTTCTCATAGGCGTGGCTTTTTACCGGCCACGGCCCAAAAATGAAGTGCAAAGTTAGAAAAAACAAGCCGAGATTGTCAGAAACGCCCGCAAATAAAAAGTAGTTATGAGAATTTAGTGTAATTTGTCTTTACTAACTGCGTTGAAGATTTAAAACCGCCAATTTCTGGTAATATTCGGCTGCCGATCACTGAAACAAGATAATATCAGAGCTACATGAGTTTCCTTTTTCCTTCTTTTTTGTGGGGTTTGCTGGCTGTATCCGTTCCTATTGCCGTTCACATTTTCAATTTCAGGCGCACCAAAAAAGTCTTTTTTACCAATGTAGCATTCTTAAAGGCCGTCGAGACCCAGACGCGGTCGATCCGCCAGATCAAGCACTGGCTGATCATGGCAGCGCGCATTCTGGCCATCGCATGCCTTGCATTTGCCTTCTCGCAGCCGTTTTTGCCTGCCGAAAGCAATATGGCCGTCGACCGGCGCGGTATTACCAGCCTTTACCTGGACAACTCGCTGAGCATGGAAAGCGAGCTCAACAACAAACGCTACCTGGACATTGCCACAGGCCGGCTCGGTGAGCTGCTGGGGGTTTTTAAAAACGCGGCCTCGCTGCAACTGGTCACCAATGATTTCTCCGCCCAGGAGCAGGGCCTTTACCCATCGGAAAAACTCCGCGACCGCCTGACGACAATCGGGCTTTCTGCTACGCCCCGCACGCTAGAGCAAGTCTACAAACGCCAGCAGAACCTGATGGCCCGCCATGCGCATTCAGGCAAAAACCAGCTTTTCTGGTTCTCAGATTTTCAAAAAAGCACAGCGGGCAACCTTTCTGAGCTGAAAACGGATAGTACTAATCAGATTTTCATGGTGCCTGTGCAGGCGGACGCCGAAAAGAATGTGTTTGTAGATTCTGCCTGGCTTAACACACCTTTCATCCGCGAGCTGCAAAACAATATCCTTTTTGTCAAAGTCAGCAACTCGGGCTCGCGCCAGGCGAGAAATGTCGTTTTAAGGCTCAGCCTTGACAATACCCAGGCCTCGACAGCCTCCGTAAATGTCCCTGCAAACGGCAGCGCTACGGCCAAATTCAACTTCAACTTGAAAGGAAAAGGCTATAAGAAAGGCCAGATTACATTCGATGACTTTCCGGTAACCTTTGATAATGAGTATTACTTCGTGCTCAATGCTTCGCCCTTGATCCGTATTTTGCATATCTACGGTCAGAAATCCGAGGGCAGCTATGTGGAGAATGTATTTGCTAACGACAGTCTTTTCAGCCTGCAAAGTTACAGCGCCCAGAATGTGGATCCGGGCCTGATCAAAAATTCGGACCTGGTGGTTTTGGAGGGCGTAAACCAGCTTTCGGGGACATTGCCGCAGGATTTGCAGGATTTTGTCCGCAAAGGGGGCAGTCTGGCCGTAGTGCCGCCTGCCACGCCAGCCGCAGAGAGCTACGGTCGGTTTCTGAGCGCGCTGGGCATCAACGGGCTGACATCTGAGAAGGCCCCTGCCGCATTACCTCTGGCTGTTCCCGACCGCAACAATCCTTTTTTCAGTGATGTTTTTGAAGAATCTGTCCGGCAGGAAATGAACCTGAACCTGCCTTCGGCGACAACGGTTTGGAGCTGGGCCAAAGCCGGCCAGCCGCTGCTCAGTCTGCGTAGCGGGCAGACTTACCTGAGCCAGGTCATGGCGGGCTCTGGAAAGACCTATCTTTTTGCCGCGCCACTGGCGCAGGAATATGGCAATCTGGCCCAGCACGCCATTTTTGTGCCTGTCATGTATAAGATCGCAGCATCGAGCGTGCGCCAGCAGCGGACTTCCTATACTTTCGATGAAAACCCGATCAGCCTGCATATTAATCAGGTCAAACCCAATGCGGTTTATAAGCTGCGCAAAAACAAGACAGAGATCATTCCCGTGCAGCGCATGAGCGGCAACCAGCTGCTGCTGGAAATCCCGCAGGGCGATCAGCTGGGCGAAGGGCTTTCGGCCGGTTATTTTGAGCTGCTCTTAGATAACAAGGTCGAGCAGATCATCGCTTTAAACCACAACCACGCTGAATCCAAATTACAATACTATTCCCCCGATGAGCTGCGGGCCGCCTTTTCCGGCAGAAAAAATATCCAGGTATTCGATAGGATCGATGATGATGCGTTTTCGACTGCCTTTCAGCAACAAAATATGGGCACCAGCTTGTGGAAGTATTTCCTTTACGGCGCATTGTTTTTCCTGCTTGTAGAAATAGGCCTTGTCAGGTTTATGAAGTAACATTTTTGCCAAAAGCAGCGTATTGCTTTTATCTCAACCGTTTTTAAACCAATTTTGCGGGAAATATCATTTATAAATGCTCTCATCCCGAATCGGAATTCTCGGCGGCGGACAGCTTGGCCTGATGCTTTTGCAGGCGGCTGTAGACTGGAATCTGGATATCCATGTCCTGGACCCGGACCCGGAAGCTCCCTGCCGAAATATCGCCCCTCACTTTACGCAAGGCTCTTTACAGGACTATGATACCGTTTATGAGTTTGGTAAAAACCTGCACGTTATCACCATTGAAATTGAAAAAGTGAATGTAGAGGCGCTGGAAGCGCTGGAAAAAGAGGGAAAACGCGTTTATCCCCAGCCTTCGGTGATCCGAAAGATCCAAGACAAACGCATTCAAAAAGAATTCTACGCTCAAAACAAGCTTCCTACCGCTGATTTTATATTGACCCAGGACCGTCAAGACGTTGCGCGTCACATATCGTTTCTCCCCGCTTTCCATAAACTGGGCAAAGACGGCTATGACGGCCGCGGCGTGCAGCGACTGGCGTCAGCGGATGATCTTGACAAAGCATTTGACAAGCCCGGACTTTTGGAAAAGGCTGTTGACTTCCAAAAGGAGCTGGCCGTGATCGTGGCCCGCAATGCCAACGGAGAGGTAAAGACTTTCCCGACAGTGGAAATGGTTTTTCATCCTGAGCTTAACCTGGTGGAATATCTTTTTGCCCCGGCCCAGATCGATCAGACCATTGATGCCAAAGCGCAGCAGATTGCAAAAAAGACCGCTGAGGCCTTCGAGATCGTGGGCCTTTTGGCTGTGGAGCTGTTTTTAACGCGGGAAGGCGATGTGCTGATCAACGAAGTAGCGCCGCGCCCGCATAATAGCGGCCACCACACGATCCGCGCCAATGTGACCTCGCAATACGAGCAGCACTGGCGGGCGATTTTGAACCTGCCTCTTGGAAGCACGCACGCCTACGGTCCGTCGGCGATGGTGAATCTGCTGGGCGAAGATGGCTACCAGGGACCTGCGGTTTATGAAGGAATGGAAAAGCTGCTGGCTACCGAAGAGGTATTTCCGTTTTTATACTGGAAGGCGACAACGAAACCTTTTAGAAAAATGGGGCACATCACCATTATGGATAAGAACATCGACGCTTTAAAGGAGAAGGTAGAGTTTGTTAAGAGAAATATCAAAGTAATTAGCACCAAAGATTAAGCAATATATAATGGTTGGCATTATCATGGGCAGCCTTTCGGACAGAAAGGTCATGCAGCAGGCAGCAGATGCGCTCACAGAACTGGGCATCGGATTTGAAATGGAGATTGTCTCGGCACACCGCACGCCAGAGCGTATGCTAGAGTACGGAGCCTCTGCGCGCAGCCGCGGACTCAGGGTCATTATCGCCGGGGCCGGCGGGGCTGCGCATTTGCCGGGCATGATAGCCTCTCTGACCTCTTTGCCAGTAATAGGAGTGCCGGTGCTGTCAAGCAACTCTATCGACGGCTGGGATTCGATCCTGTCGATTCTGCAAATGCCCTCGGGCGTTCCCGTCGCAACTGTGGCCCTTGATGGGGCCAGAAATGCAGGAATACTCGCTGCCCAGATCATCGGAGCCAGTGATGCCGAGGTTGGAAAGCGGCTGGATGCATTCAAGGAAAGCTTGAAGGATAAAGTCGCGGTGATGAACCAGGAATTGAAAAATCAACTTGGAAACTAGGTTGTCTTTATTATTTTCGTAAAATTTAACTCCACTAAAAATAGAATCCGGCCAGGTTATGGAAGACGAATTCCCAAAGAAAAGAAATGTCCGTCCCACTGAAAAGTCGAATCTGCCCATCGTTACATTGCTGGTATTAGTGCTGCTGGTATTGGCAATGCTATATGTAGGTTATGAATATATTTCCGACAGTTCTTCGAATGCTGAGGAGCTGACCTCGGTAGTGGTGGACTCCACACTGGAAGATAGCGCAGCTGAACCCATCACCGACACCCCCGCGCCTGCAGAGGAAGCCCCCGAGGAGGCAGCTACCAAACCCGAACCGAAGCCGGAAAAAACCCAGGAGCCCAAAAAAGAGGAAACCCCAGCTATTTCAACTTCATCCATTGGGGGCGAAGAGATTACGCACACTGTGCAAAGCGGGGAGACTTTTTCCAGCATCGCATCCAGATATAATCTTAAAACAGAAACGCTCAAAGGCTTGAACAGCTCGGTTTCCGATGTAAAAGCTGGTGTTACCAAGTTGAAAGTTCAGGTGAAAGCAGTCCATACCGTTGGCCCGGGCGATGTGCTGCGCGTGGTTGCCAGCAAATATGGCGTCTCCAAGGAAGCCCTGATGAAAGCCAATGGCAAAGCCAGGGACTTTTCCGAGCGCGGCGAAAAGCTCGTCATTCCCTTTCCAGACAAAAAATAGCATTGTCAATTTCTTAAAAACAAAGAATCCCGCGGCCAAAAGCCCGGGATTTTTCTTTGCCATCAAGGAAGGATTTAGGTATAAATGTCTTAGTTGTTAAAGCCTCGCGCGCCGCCTCCGCCATTGCCGCGGTTACCACCACCAGCAGGGAAGCCCTCCCCACTATCAAAATCACGGCTGCGGTAATTGTTATTATTGTTAACAGGCATTTTACCGAAATTTCTAAGGGTGTAGGTAAAAGTCAGCATCGCGTATTGGGTCAGCACACGGTTGGTCACATCCTGCACGTAGGTCTCGGTCACATTGCGGCTGATGCTGTTGTTTTGTTTTAAAATATCAAATACAGTCAGTTTGAGCTCCCCCGCATTGTTTTTGAGAAACTTCTTACCAATGCTTGCATTCCATAGCGTGAAGTTTTGGTTATAACCCTCGCCTAATCCGCGGTAGGACTGGTTATTAATATCACTTTGCAGCACAAAACCTTTTCCAAAAATCCAGTTGACTCGGCCGGTAATGCCCTGGGTGTAATAATTGTTATTCAGCTTGGGCTGAATGCTGTTTCTGACCACATTGTAATTTCCAGAATAGGACACTGTAAAGTCAAGTTTTTCGCTGATGTTGCTGCTGAGGACAAGGCCCTGTGAGACGGCATAGGTGTTTGAGAAGTTGGGCACGTAGTTGATCATACCAGGCGATCTGACGTAATTAAAGCCGGTCGTTATATTCAAGTTCAGCTTCAAAGGCGCAACAGGCTTGCCATAAGTGAAGAAAGAGCGGGCATTCCAGCTGCCGTCGACGTTGATCGGGGAAGTGTACTTAGCGCCTCTTTCCAGCTCCAATCCATTGGGCAGGGTCAGCGGCCCGTCGGTAGCAATCACGGTCGAATTGACGATCGCATTGTTGGTCTGGGTTACAAACAGCATCGCATTGAAGCTGTATGGGCGTTTGGCCCCTGCCAGCGAGTAGCGAACGTTGACCATATTGCGATACTCTTGTTTGAGGTCCGGATTACCCGCTGTCAGCGACAATGGGTTACTGTTGTCGATCACATTCTGCAACTGGGAGATCGAAGGCTGATTAGTAGAGCTGCGAAAGAATGTCCGGAATTGCGTGCCGGTTTTTGATCTGTAATTGAGCATAAAGTTGGGAAGCACGTTGGTAAAGGACTGGTCGACCTTGTTACTAACCGGGGCGAGCTGCTGGCTGTACAGGCCTGTATTTTGAAAATCTACACCCAGATTAGCCGACCAGCTGTTTTTGCGGTAACGGTAGCCCAGCCCTGCACGATTTGTAATGTAGCGGTTATCGAAGTTATTGGTCAAAAGCGTGTCCAGGTCCGTGTAGGTCATCTCGTCATAGCTCATATTGTAGGTATCCTTGTTGCTGTTGGAGTTAGCAACTGTCAATCCGTAATTGAACTGCAACTGGCCTGTGGTGCTGATCGGCTCTGTGTAAATGAAGTTGCCACCCAGCGTGATGCCGTCAGAATGCGTGAAGCTGCGCTGATCGATGGTGTCGCCGCGCATTGCTGTGTCGGGCAGCGTCAGATTATCATAATATATATTCTTTGAATACAGGTTACGCTGGCCGTTTTTGTCATTTAATTGAGTATTAAAATTAAAGGAAACGGTGCGGCCTTTCTTTTCAAAACTATGACGGAACAAAACATCGTTTGAAAAGTTATACCCTTTGTTGGCGTTGGTCTGGCTGTTATTAGAACTGTTGATCTCCTTGCCGTCGGCCAGGCTGGTAAGGCCCGCCTTCACACTTGCTGAATGGTTGTCCTGAAAGCTCAAACGAGGCGTGATGATCAGCGAGTTCTTGGGATCGATCGTATATTCGACCCGGAAATTGAGCCTGTGATTCGAGTTCGTCGTTGAAGTCCGGCTGTTTTCATTGTAAAACTGATTTCCGGCTGCCCCTGATAGAAAATACTCCTGGCCTGTTGTCTGCACGTTGGTATTGCCTGTTCTGTTAAAGAAATAGCTGCCAGAGACGTCTACTTTCTTTCCGATCTTGTTGGCATAATTCAGACCAAAGGAGTTGGTCCCGGTAATACCACTCTGGTTGCCAACCAGGAAGTTGCCTCCACCCCCTCCCCTGTTGCCTCCGCCGCCACCTGAGACGCCGAGCAGATCCTGACTGGAAAAATTCTGATTATTGATATTATTGCTCAAACCGATCACCGATATACGCTGATTGCCTTTGAAAAAGCTCACATTGCCACCTGCCTGATAGCGCTCATCAAGACCGTACCCTGCAAAAATCTTTCCGAACTGGCCCATCCGCTTGTCGGCTTTGGTGACGATATTGATCGTTTTCTGGGCATTACCATCATCAAAACCGGTGAATTGCGCCTGATCAGTCAGCTTATCGAAAACCTCAATCTTGTCTACAACTTCTGCGGGAAGTGATTTAAGGGTTAATGCGGCATCATCGCCAAAGAATGGCTTGCCATCGACCAGAACGCGGTTTACCGTTTCGCCGTGGGCAGTTACAGTTCCGTTGGTAACGGTAATGCCGGGCATTTTCTGGATCAGATCTTCGGAGGTAGCATCCGGGTTTGTTTTAAATGCAGCCGCATTGAACTGGGTCGTATCCCCTTTTTGCTCCATGGCTACCACCTGCCCTACCACTTTCACTTCTTTCAGATTGGCGACAGCTTCGGTCAGAGTGATCGTGCCAAGATCTTCGATGTCGCCTTTGACAGTGACTATTTTTGAAAAATCCTTGTAGCTCAAATAAGTAACCTTTACCAGGTAGGATACCTGTTTGGTAAGGCCTGTAAATGCAAATTTACCATTCACATCCGTTGTCACATACTCGGGCTTGGCATCGGGGGCGTTGCGGCTTACGGCCACGTAGGCGCCCACAACAGCCGAGCGGCTCACGCTATCGAGCACGATCCCGGTAATTTGCGCGTTTTGGGCCTGAGAGAAAGCCGGAGCAGCAAAACCGGCGAGCAACAGGACAAAGAATGTAAATCTGTTCATGACTTGTAAAGGTTTATTGCAGGTTAGAGTGGGCCTTGCTCTAAAAGTTTAATCCCTCTTTACAATAAACCTTTTCAATCGACAGAACCCCACCATTTTATAGACGGATCCCGCAAATTCACCGATGAAAAATACCGGCAGTTTCCGCTGTTATTTGAGCCATTCTTCCAGCAAACCCTTATAATTGGCCAGAAAGCGCTCGTATGCCTTTTCAAGCTGAGGTAATGCTTCGGCCAAAGTGCTTGTGTCGTTTGATTTCAATCGCCATTCGGCATCGCGGGCTATTTCGGCTACCTGGGCGACTCCCACAGTCCCGCCGCTGCCTTTCAAGGTATGAAGATTGCTTTTGACAGTCGCAATATCGCCTTTCTGATACGCCTCAACCGCTCCTGCTACAAGCTCATTGGATTCTGTCACAAAATCTTCGAAGACGGACCATACCAGCTCGGCGCCACCTATGCCATTGAGCTGATCGATAATTTCCTTATCCAAAATCGGCAGCATGGCCTCCTGGGCTATCTCCTTTTGTTTTAGTTCGAGCTTACGGTTCTCGATGTTGCCCATCAGATCTTTCACCTTGTGCACCAGCGTCTGCGCGCGTATTGGTTTGGCAATGTAGTCGTCCATCCCCTGGCTCAAAAAGCGGTCACGGTCCTCCTTCATTGAATAGGCCGTCATGGCCACAATTGGCGGCAAACCCTTGACATACTTTTTTTTGAGCTCCTGAGTGGTCTCTACACCATCCATATCCGGCATTTGAATATCCATAAAAATGATATCGTAACCCTTGCCGCCTGAGTTGTACCTGGATTCCACCATTTCGAGTGCCTTAAATCCGCTTTCGGCCAGATCGACCTGGCAGCCCGATTTTTTAAGGATTTCATTGGCCACTTTCCTATTGACAGCATTGTCATCGACAAGCAGAATCGAAGGGTGGTAGTCAGAGAAAACATCCTCAATGGGCAAATCCTCCATTTGAGTAATCGTGCTGATCTGGGCGATAGAAGTTTCCTTGGTTTCGAATGTAAACCAGAATGTGCTTCCTTCTCCAATTGTCGATTCGACGCCAATATCCCCGTTCATCAGCGCGCACAGCTGTTTTGAGATAGCCAGACCAAGACCTGTGCCGCCGAACGACTTCCTGGATGAGTTGTCCAGCTGTGTAAATGAGGTAAATAGTATTTGCTTGTCGGTAGCGCTGATGCCAATGCCTGAATCCTGCACCTCGACTTTGATCTTATGGAATAATCCATCCTTTTTCACCAAAGTCAAAAACACTTTCACTGCGCCGTTTTCAGTGAATTTCAATGCATTAGAAGTAAGGTTCGACAGGATTTGAAGCAGCCGCGTCTGGTCTGCGATGATAAACCTTGGAATATCCGGGGCGATGTGATAGGTCAATGTATTGCCCTTGCTCTTGGCCGTCTGTCCGAAAAGTGAAACCAGTTTCAGCAGCAATTCCTCCACGGATATTGGCGCCTCGTGCAGCTCCATCTTCCCTGCCTCGATCTTGGAAAGATCCAGGATGTCGTTCAGGATGTTTAGCAGTGTTTCCGAAGACCGCTTGATGGTCAGTACGTAATCCTTTTGCTCGACATTCAGCGGCGTCTCGCCCAACAGATCTATCATTCCGATCACGCCATTCATTGGCGTGCGGATTTCATGGCTCATATTAGCCAAAAAGCCCTCTTTTACTTTCAAAGAGCGTTCGGCGTGCTCTTTGGCTTTCAGCAGTTCCAGCTCATTGCGTTTGAGCTCGGTAATATCGCGGGCCAGCACTGCCACTTCGGTCGGCTTGCCTTTGTCATTGGTAAACATGAGCATATTGATCATGAACTGCCGCTCGGTACCATCTTTGCGGTACATGGTGATCTCAAAATTGCGCAGGCTCTTGGTTTTTCTGAGCCTGATCAACGCTGAATGAATGCGCTTTTTATCGGCAAAAAACTCAACAACTTTATGTCCTATTACTTCACTTGGCAGGTAACCAAGCCGTTTGAGCACCGACTGGCTGATCATGGTTATTTCGCCCATCCGGTTGATCCTGCAATAAATGTCCTGCAAGTTTTCAAAAATACCCCGGAAAAGCTCTTCGCTATGCCGTAGTGAAAGCTCGGCTTCCTTGCGGCGGGTAATGTCGCGGGCAATCCCGGAAACCTCCTCGATCACCCCGTCGGCGTAATGGATCGGGTTCAGATAAAATTCCAGCCACATTTCCCCGGCGTCCTTCCGCTCGATTTTAAACTCGAAGTATTGGGGCTCTCCTCGCAGCGCCTGCCGATATTTGGTTTCCAAAGTCCTCCGGTTACTGTTGCCCACCATCCGCCAGCCGAACTTTTCGGCGCTAGCTTGCAGAGACGGCCTTACCCCCAGCTGATTATGGATCAGATCGGCGTAATTCCGGTTGAACGAGGTCAGTTGCAGCGATTTATTCACCGACCAGATCAAATGCGAGCTGCTATCGAAAATCGCATTCAAACGGGCCAGGTATTTGCTTAATTCTTCTTCGCTTTGCTTTCTGGCGATAGCCATAGCCACCTGCCCGGAAATGAATTCGAGCAGTTCCAGATCTCGCGTATCAAACACATTGGCATCATCATAGGATTTGACCCCGATGATCCCTGTCACGCGGTCTCCGATGCGCAGCGGCACACAAAGCAGCAACTTCGGGGTCACCCCGTACAGATAAAGGCTGTTGGTTTTGGCCAGCTCTTCGATCTTTTCACCAGAAAGAAACAGCGGCTTGTTCGAGGCAATCGCATACTCGGTAAGTCCGTTGCCCAGCCTTCTTTTGGTAAACCTTACATTGCCTTTGAAATATTGATCTACATAATAAGGAAAATAAATGTAGCTCTTGCTGGGGTCATAAAGGGCAATAAAGAAGTTTTTAACATCGATGATCTTGCCCAGTTCCTCGTGAATGCCCTGGTAGAATTCGTCCAGGTTCTGTGTATTGACTGTCCAGTTGGCAATGCTGTAATACAGGCTTTGCGCCTTTTCAGCCCTTATTTTCTCTGTAAAATCATTTAAGATGCAGCGGAATGCACTCGGTTTACCATTATCGAAACGGCAGTTGACGCTTCCGGCCACAAAAACCTTCCTGCCTTCACGGCTCATAAATACCGCTTCAAAAGCCGGATTGGCAACGCCCTGCTCGATCAATTTCAACTGCGCCAGGGCCTGTTCTTTGTGTTGAGGATGCAGGATATCTTCCATGCGCATCGAGGCGATCTCATCCAGTCCGTAGCCAAGCACCTCGCGCCACGCCTTATTGACGAATATAAACTTGCC
Organism: Dyadobacter sp. MSC1_007; assembly: GCF_023667495.1. Taxonomy (GTDB): domain Bacteria; phylum Bacteroidota; class Bacteroidia; order Cytophagales; family Spirosomataceae; genus Dyadobacter. The sequence continues at coordinate 76,730 of NZ_JAMOZL010000009.1, read as the reverse complement.
GTCCATGGCCACCAGCTGAATCAGATCGCTGGTGTTATCGACCAGGTCCTGCAACTGTGAATTGGACTTGGCAATGGCCGATTCCATTCTCCGGCGGCGCGTGATATCATCGCCCACCAGCGTAATGCATTCTATTTCGTCCTGCTCCTGGTGCATGAGCACCGAATTAATCGAAAAGGTCCTTAATGTGCCTTTTTGTGCTAGAAACGGCACTTCGCGCTGTTCCAGCTTGCGTTTGCCCTGGATACCTTCTTCGAGCATCTGCCTTACCTCGTACTCTTCCTCCTTTGGAATAAGCTTATCGAAAATGCTGAAACCCACCAGGTCCGACTCATGCCAGCCCGTTTTCATCAGCGCATGAGGGCTCACGCTCCGGATGATGAAGTCGGGAGAAAACGTAATTCCGATCAGATTTAAATGCTGCAGTGTGTGGTGAATAGTCTGCCAGTCGGTTTGGGATAAAATCAGTTCCATGAGTCCCGGTACAATCGCACTTTTAAGGTTGCTTCCAATTCTTTATTCGATAAATCTACGAATTAAGACGTAATTTTGGCCTGTGAAAATGAATTATAAAAAACAGGATGATTCCAGGGTACGGGCCAAAAAGCATTTGGGCCAGCACTTTCTTAAAGATTTAAATATTGCTCAGCGGATCGTGGATGGCCTTTCATCTCACGGCAATTATGACCAGGTCCTCGAAATAGGACCGGGAATGGGCGTACTCACGCAGTTTTTGCTTCCCAAGACTGCCTTTACCACCCATGTCATTGAAATTGACACCGAGTCGGTCACCTACCTGCAAAAGCATTACCCCGACCTTGCGCCGCGGATCATCGCTGGCGACTTCCTGAAATTCAACCCCGACGAGCATTTTTCGGGCACTTTTGCCATCATTGGCAACTTTCCCTACAACATTTCCTCGCAGATATTTTTCCGCGCCCTGGAAATACGCGACCGCATTCCCGAGATCGTTTGCATGCTGCAAAAAGAAGTGGCCCAGCGCATTGCCTCGCCTCCCGGAAACAAGGACTATGGCATTCTGAGCGTATTTTTGCAGGCTTTCTACGACATCGATTACCTGGTATCGGTTCCTCCGGGCGCATTCGACCCACCTCCAAAGGTCCAGTCGGGCGTAATCCGGCTCCGGCGCAACAGCGTAACTGCATTGGAATGTAATGAAAAGCTGTTTTTCAGGGTTGTCAAAACCGCATTCAACCAGCGCCGCAAAACGCTTAGGAATGCATTGAAACCGGTAGGCGAAATGCCGGACCACCCGCTGCTCAACAAGCGGGCCGAACAATTGAGTGTCAAAGACTTCGTCGAGCTTACATTGCTGGCACAAACGTTACCGGCAGTGAACTAAACCCTCTCTGAGACAGTATATTTGCGTAAGCTAAAAGCATTTCGCCAATCGCTAAAAGCTAATTACGATGACCTTCGAACTAACCCAGCTATACGTAGACCACATTCAGGAACTGATTGAGAAGGAGGACTCTGCGGCCATACGGTCGGAAATGGAGAGCCTCTTTCCGGCCGACATCACCAGCTTGCTTTATGAGCTGGAAACTGTCAGTGCCAAGTTCCTGATCAGTCAGCTTGACATTGAAACCGGGGCGGCTATCCTGGCGGATATGGACCGCGATGAGCGCCGCGAGTTTTTAAAAGCTTTCACCTCCGAGGAAATATCCAAGTTTGTCAACCGCTTCGATTCGGATGATGCCGTGGATTTGCTGAACGAGCAGCCCATCCGTGTCCGCGAGGAAGTAATAGCCTTGCTTGAAGACCGCGAGCAGGCCCGTTTCATTCTTGATCTGCTGCATTATGATGAGGATGTTGCCGGTGGTCTGATGCAGAAAGAATTGGTGAAGGCCAATGTGAACTGGACTGTTAATCAGTGTATTGAAGAGCTTCGCAAACAGGCCGAGGATGTCGGCAAAGTGTATGCAGTGTATGTGGTGGATGATTTCGGGAAGCTGTTTGGCATTTTGTCGCTGAAAAAGATCGTTCTGGCTCACAAGAACACCAAGATCGAGAGCTTGTACGATAAGGATGTCATTTTTGTAGAGACCTACCGGCCAGCCGAGGAAGTTGCTGAACTCATGCGTCGTTATGACTTGGATGCCTTGCCGGTCGTGAATGTGCAGGGTAAACTGCTCGGCCGCATTACCATCGATGACGTCGTCGATGTGATTACTGATCAGGCTAGTTCCGATACGCTGGCTATGGCTGGTATTACTGGTGATGTAGAGGAGGATGACAGCATCTGGCAGCAGACCAAAGCACGCCTTCCGTGGCTGCTTGTGGGCATGATGGGCGGTATTCTGGCCGCCAAATTCATCAGCTTTTTTGAAGGTGATTTAAAAATTATTCCGGCCATGGCCGCATTTATTCCCATTATCGGCTCTACGGGCGGCAATGTAGGCATTCAGACTTCTTCCATCATTTTACAGGGCCTTGCGGATAAGACCGGTATTGACACTTCGCTAGGTCAGAGGCTGATCAGAATGTTCGCTGTCGCTTTTATTAATGGACTCATTATCAGCGCCATTGTATTCGGATTTAATATGCTGATCGGTAATGATCTGCAACTGGCGCTCGTTGTTTCCACGGCTTTGATGTCGGTTGTATTCCTGGCCTCGTTCATGGGCACGCTAACGCCGATTGTGCTTGAAAAGATCGGTATTAACCCTGCCGTTGCGTCCGGTCCTTTCATCACCACGGCCAACGACCTGATCGGCTATGGCGTCTACTTTGGCCTTGCGCACCTGCTATTAAGATTGTAGGTCTTGAAGTGCTAGCATTCGCTCAAACTGATCGGGATATTGACTGCCAGGCCGCCTTCGGAGGTTTCCTTATAGCGGGTATTCATGTCCAGGGCCGTCTGCCACATGGTTTTAACCACATTATCGAGCGAAACCTTGGCATTTTCGGGGTTGCTTTGCAATGCGAGTTGTGATGCCGTGATAGCCTTGATAGCGCCCATCGTATTACGCTCGATACATGGAATCTGAACCAGACCGGCAACAGGATCGCATGTCAGACCAAGGTGATGCTCCATCGCAATTTCAGCAGCCATCAAGCATTGTTCCACCGTACCGCCCGAAACCTGCGCGAGCCCCGCAGCTGCCATCGCTGAGGACACCCCTATTTCAGCCTGACAACCGCCCATTGCCGCGGAAATCGTAGCGCCTTTCTTGAAAATACTTCCTATCTCCCCAGCAGTGAGCAGAAACCGGAAGACATCTTCTTCTGTACCGCCGCAAAAAGTCACATAAAATTGAATAACGGCCGGAATAACCCCTGCCGCTCCGTTGGTGGGTGCGGTCACCACCCTGCTGTAAGATGCGTTTTCTTCATTGACGGCGAGCGCAAAGCAGCTTACCCAGTCGAGCGTGTAATTGAACCCGCTGCCATTGCTTTGGATCAGCGCTATCCATTCATCACAGCCGCTGCAAGACTGTCCTTTCAGCAGTTTTTGATTCAATGCGGCCGCCCTGCGCTGCACATTGAGGCCACCGGGCAATATGCCGCGGTTCTGACATCCATGGAAGATGCTGTCCTGCATCACGCGCCAGATATTTAATAAATCTTTGCGAATGAGCGCTTCGTCCTTCCACTGTTTTTCATTTTCCAGCACTATTTCCCAGATCTGCTTACCGCAGCTATGGTGCCATTTAAGCAGATCAGAGGCATAATCGACCGGATAGGGAATGGCGCAGCGGGCATCAGCAGTCTCTACCTCATTATTTTCCTGGATGACAAAGCCGCCGCCAATGGAATAATAGGTCTGCGTTACCAGGCCTGACAACCCGCAATCAGCGAAGAAAATCAGGCCGTTGGGATGGAAAGGAAGGGATTCCTGCTTGTGGAATTCAATGTCCTTGCTACGATTGAAGCGTATCTGCATTTCACCATGCAGCATCATCGACTCGCTGGACGCCATTTCGGCCAATATACGGTCGATCGAGGCGGTTTCTATCGTCACAGGGTCGTATCCGCTTAGTCCCAGGATCACAGCGATGTCAGTGCCGTGCCCCTTTCCGGTTTTAGCCAGAGAGCCGTACAGATGCACTGTAACGGATTGGACCTTCGGTAATAAATTTTCTGATTTTACAAATTCCAAAAATTGCTGCGCCGCCCGCCATGGCCCAAGCGTATGAGAACTGGACGGGCCTATGCCAATCTTAAAAATATCGAATACGGAAATGCGTTCAGATGTCATGAAATGGTAATAACCGAAAAGGCGTTACTTAACTTGCCGGTCCCGGAGCTGGGGCGGTAGTGGCGTATTTTTGAGCATTTCTCTCGCTTTTGCCATTTTTTCCGGAAACAGCTCTACACCAACAAATTTGTCGAGTTCGGGATTATAGGTACCCTGCGTTTTGTTGGATATCTCATTTTCAGTGGGTGTGCCTTTCATAATGGACATGATTTTCATAAATTTATAACAATTCTGATACCAAAAATGCTTCGTAATCTACATTTTTTTCATAAGTACACCATTCTCCACGCCAATATCCCCATACGGCATGTTCTCTGCTGATTGCATGGTAATTGTTACTGATGATAATCCGATACAACCTTGTCCTGGCGGCAGTACTACCAGTAAGATACAAAGACGCTCCACAGTTCAATGACAAAAACTTCACGGCAATTGCAATAACCGTCGATAGCACCTTCTCCATATCGCCATTGTTGGTTATAACCAAATCATCAAATCCGCACTCGTCTTCTTTCCAATCGCCAAAGCCAAGATTAAACATATTGTCCTGAATCAAATCGAATTGGACCCGCTTTCCGACACGACCATTCTTTCCTTCGATCTTGAACAAGTAAACTGCTTGGGGAAGAGAATATTCAAATTCGTAGCTCGGTCTATCCATCAATATTTGAAAGTGTGTGTGCTTAAAGTTATGCCCAAGTACTTATTTAAATCTAAGTCCCAGATTCTGAAACTTACTCTTCTAAAATTTAAACGGCAATTCTCAACGAACTAACGGCTTTTTAGCTCTATCCGGTTATTATAATAAAGTTCACTAGTATTTTTGCCTCCGTTCAGAAATCAATACATTTAGCATTATGATTGCAGTAGTCCAGCGTGTGAGCAGCGCTTCCGTGACCATCGACGGGCGGATAAAAGGGGAAATTCAAAATGGGTTTATGGTACTGGTCGGCATTACCCATTTAGATACGCAGGAAGACATTGAATGGCTAGGAAGAAAGATCACAGGCCTGCGGGTGTTCAACGACCAAGAGGGTAAAATGAACTTAGACCTAAATGCAGTTAATGGCGATATCCTGCTGATCAGCCAGTTTACCCTTCATGCAAGTACAAAAAAAGGAAACAGGCCCTCATTTATCGAAGCCGCAAAGCCCGACATCGCTGTTCCATTGTACGAAAAAATGATTCAGTTCCTTGAAAAAGAAACCAATAAACCCATCCAATGTGGAGAATTTGGAGCGGATATGAAAGTAGCCTTGCTCAATGACGGCCCGGTAACTATTATCATCGATTCCAAGAACCGGATTTAAATGCCCGGACTTTAAGTAAGTCATTTGGTCAGGGGTCAAGTTTTGTATTTTCACATATTCACAGTTCCACTGCGGCTCATTCCCCGTTCCACGGCGGCTCATTCAGTCATTCACTCATTCAGTCATTCCCCGTTCCACGGCGGCTCATTCAAAATTAAAAATGTCCATCCAAGAAGCACAAGACCAGGTCGATCAATGGATCAAAACTTACGGAGTACGGTATTTTTCAGAACTTACTAACATGACAATCCTCACTGAGGAGGTCGGCGAGCTGGCGCGGATCATGGCCCGAACGTATGGCGATCAGTCTTTCAAAAAATCAGATCTGGGAAAGGATCTGGGCGATGAAATGGCTGATGTGCTTTGGGTATTGATCTGTCTGGCAAACCAAACCGGCATTAACCTCACAGAGGCCCTTGAAAAAAATATCGCCAAGAAAACCGAACGCGACAAGGACCGCCACAGGCAAAATTCCAAGCTGAGCTGAAACAGCCCACAAACAAAACAGGCCCGGAAATCCGGGCCTGTTTTGTCACTATATATTTCCGAAATGATAATATTACATATCCAGTAACAGACGCATTGGATCTTCCAGCAACTGCTTCACACGAACCAGGAAGCTTACCGAATCCTTGCCGTCAATGGTCCGGTGATCATATGACAATGCCACGTACATGATCGGACGGACTACGATCTGACCATCCACAACCACGGCGCGTTCCACGATGTTGTGCATGCCAAGAATCGCAGATTGCGGCGCATTGATGATCGGTGTAGAAAGCATCGACCCGAACGTTCCACCATTGGTAATGGTAAAGGTTCCACCCGACATTTCGTCCAGTCCTAATTTACCGTCACGTGCACGCACTGCCAAACGAACGATCTCTTTTTCGATCGCAGCAAATGACAGTGTTTCTGCATTGCGGATCACAGGAACTACCAGACCACGTGGCGTGGAAACTGCCACTGAGATATCTGCAAAATCGTTGTAAACCAGCTCTTCACCGTCGATATAAGCATTCACGACAGGGAAGTCTTTCAATGCCACTGTCACTGCTTTCACAAAGAATGACATGAAGCCTAGACCTACTTCGTGTTTTTCTTTGAATTTATCCTTGAACTTCGAGCGAAGGTCCATCACCGGCTTCATATCCACTTCGTTGAAAGTGGTCAGCATAGCCGTTTCGTTTTTCACAGCTACCAAACGGCGCGCGATCGTTTTACGGAGCGATGACATTTTCTCGCGGCGTGTACCTCTGGCGCCGGCAGGTGCCGGAGCTGGCGCAGCTGCTGGCTTGGCGGCCGCAGGAGCGCTTGCGGGTTGCGCAGCGGCAGCAGGTTTTGCGCCTGCCTTCAATGCATCATCCTTCATGATTTTGCCACCTGATCCGGATCCGTTTACATCCTTGGGATCAATACCTTTTTCTGCCAGTATTTTTGCAGCAACAGGTGATGCGTGTTTTTCACTGTAAGCTTTATCAGCAGCTGCTGGCGCGGTTGCCTGTGGTGTGGACGGGGCCGTTGAGGCAGCGCCTGTGCCCTGCTCAATGGTGCAAATCAGCGCGCCGATTGAAAGCGTTTCGCCCTCCTTGCCTACAATGCGGAGTGTTCCGGCAGCTTCGGCAGGTAATTCGAATGTGGCTTTATCTGATTCGAGCTCGCAAAGTATTTCGTCGATCTCGACATGGTCGCCATCTTTTTTGCTCCATGAAGCGATTGTTACTTCGGTGATCGATTCTCCTACCGCAGGAACTTTCATTTCATAAGTTTTACCGGCAACAGCAGCGGCTGGTTCCGCTGTTTTTTCTTCAATTTTTTCAGGAGCGGCCTCCACAGGTGCATTGGCAGCAGGGGCTGCCAGATTCTCCTGCTTCGGAGCTGATTCCTTAGGCGCAGCTCCGTTGGCCGAATCTATCGTTGCGATCAAATCGCCGATGTTGAGCGTATCGCCTTCCTGTGCTTTTATGTGCAATACTCCCTCTGCCTCCGCGGTCAATTCAAATGTTGCCTTATCTGAGTCAAGTCCGCAGATCACCTCATCCATCTTCACAAAATCGCCATCGTTTTTGAACCAGTTTCCTATCGTAACCTCAGTAATCGACTCGCCAACGGGCGGTACTTTTATTTCAATTTCAGCCATTTTATGTGCAATCTTGTTATCGAATTAAGTCAAAATTTATAGGAATAATCACTCAAAAGCTCTGGTAATGATCTCCGCCTGCTCTTTGGTATGGATCTTAGAGAAACCTGTCGAAGGTGAAGCACTGGATTCACGCGCAATGACCTGAAGTGGCTTGGCCCCTTTGTACATCCTGAGCATAAACGTCCATCCACCCATATTGAAAGGTTCTTCCTGCACCCAATATACCTTGGCATCAGGATACTGAGCTAAATGCGCATCGATCTGGCTTTGCGGGAATGGGTGCATTTGTTCCAGACGAATAATTGCAACATCGTCCCTCTTATCAGACTGCTGTTTTTCGTAAAGTTCGTAATAAAGCTTGCCAGTGCAGAGCAATACCTTTTTCACTTTCTTAGGATCTGCATAGGTATCACCGATTGTTTCCTGAAATGATCCGCTCACCAAACTATCCATCGGCGACACGCAAAGCGGATGCCGCAGCATCGACTTGGGCGACATCACCACAAGTGGTTTGCGGAACGGGAATTTCAATTGCCTGCGCAGCAAGTGGAAGAAGTTGGCAGGCGTCGTAACGTTCGCTACGATAAGGTTATAGTTGGCAGAAAGCTGCAAATAACGCTCGGGGCGTGCATTGGAGTGCTCAGGCCCCTGGCCTTCATAGCCGTGCGGCAACAGCATCACCAATCCTGTCCAGCGGTCCCATTTGGTTTCGCTCGAAGTAACAAACTGGTCGATAATAACCTGTGTACCGTTGGCAAAGTCACCAAATTGCGCTTCCCAGATAACCAGTGCATTTGGATTGGCCATAGAATAGCCAAATTCAAAGCCTAAAACACCATACTCTGACAGCAAGGAGTTATAGATCATAAACTGGCCCTGTCCTTCCTGGATATGCTGTAGACTATTATAAGGTGCGTTCGTTTCAACATCGCGCAAAACGGCGTGACGGTGAGAGAAAGTACCGCGCTGCACATCCTGACCGCTTAACCGGACCACATTTCCTTCTGTTAATATCGATCCGTAAGCCAAAAGCTCAGCCGTTGCCCAGTTCACTTCCTTCTTGTCGAAGATCATCTGCTCACGGTCTTTCAAGAGCTTATCGATCTGTTTCAAGCGGTTGAAATTCTCCGGCGTCTGAATCAGCGCTTTTCCAACTTTTTCAAGTACTTCTAGCGGCACACCCGTCTCCGGGGACTTTTCGAAATCTTCCGGTTTTGATTTGCGAAGCGTATGCCACTCCTGTTCCAGCTTTGGCATGGTATACGGCAATGCTTTTTGCTTTACCATATCCAAACGCTCCTGAAGAAGTTGTTTGAACTCCTTATCCATGTTGGCAGCTAGCTGCGCATCCACATCGCCCCGTTCAGCCAGTGTTTTCTGGTAGATCTCGCGTGGGTTTTGGTGGTTTTCGATGGATTTGTAAAGAACAGGCTGTGTAAATTTCGGTTCGTCGGCCTCGTTGTGTCCGTGGCGACGGTAACAAACCATATCAATGAAGATGTCCTTGTTGAATTTCTGACGGTATTCAACCGCAAGGCGCATACAATATACTACTGCCTCCGGATCGTCGCCATTCACGTGCAACACGGGCGCGTCGACGATCTTGGCAATGTCGGTACAGTAAATACTCGATCTTGCGTCTGTAAAATCAGTAGTAAAACCTACCTGGTTATTGATCACAAAATGGATCGTTCCGCCGGTGTAATAGCCGTTCAGGGCCGACATTTGCGTCACTTCGTAAACGATACCCTGCCCGGCTACTGCCGCATCTCCATGGATCAGCACAGGCAGTACGCGATCGTAATCGCTGTCGTACATACCGTCGGCACGTGCGCGAATGTAACCTTCCACCACCGGGTTCACCGCTTCAAGGTGAGACGGGTTCGGGGCAAGCTTTAAATGTACTTTATTGCCATCTTTGGTAGTGATCTGGCTGGCAAAACCCATGTGGTATTTCACATCACCGTCACCCCAAACCTGGTCGGGAAGGTTACCTTCAAATTCGTTGAAGATCTGCCCGTAAGTTTTTTGCATGATATTGGCCAGCACGTTCAGGCGGCCGCGGTGGGCCATCCCGATCATCACTTCTACGACGCCCATTTCAGCCGCCTTGTTGATCATCGCGTCCAGTGCAGGAATCGTAGTTTCCCCGCCTTCGAGCGAGAAGCGTTTCTGGCCCAGGTATTTGGTATGGAGGAAGTTTTCAAAAACAACCGCCTCATTCAATTTTGATAGAATATGCTTTTTTTCATCGATAGAAAAGCTCATTGTAAGCGCTTCCTTCTCGATCTTTTTACGAAGCCAGCTTTTCTGTTCGCGGTCCCGGATATAAAGGTATTCAAAACCGATATTCCTGGTGTAGATCGTTTGCAGGGCATTGACGATCTCGCGAAGCGTGGCTGGCCTGTCAAAAACTTCGACACCCGCTTCGAAAACGGTGTCCATATCTCCCTGCCCCAGATTAAAATCAGCGATATCAAGCTGCGGCTGGCGATCTTTTCTCTTCTGGATCGGGTTGGTAGTAGCAAGTAAGTGACCTCTCGATCTGAACCCACGGATCAGATGGACCACTTCCATTTCCTTGCGGATGCGTGCCGGGTCGGATTTTCCAACTGTGGCAGCTTCTTTCCCGTTAGCGACACCGTTCGTGTGGCCGTTGCCATTGACGGGATATTTTTGATAAAATTCGAAACCTTCGAAAAACTTTTGCCAGCCTTCATCTACTGAAGCTGCATCTTGCTTATAGGAATTGTACAATTCTTCAATATAAGCGGCGTCGGAATTTGCTATATAAGTGTATTTATCCATCACAAATGTGAGTATTTCATTTACGGCACAAAGGTACGAGACTTATGTAAAGATTACGAATAAAATCTCCTTTTAACTAACCTAAAAAACGATCTGGAACGCTCGTTCGCGTCAGTATTTTTGAAATCCTTTTGGATTCGGTATAAATTTCAGCATCAGTTCGTGGATGCCTTTTGGCCCTGTATATGACGCATTGATCTGCTCGACCTGCCGGGTGCTGTAAAAATACCCGAGCCGGACATTTCTTCCCACCTGAACCTCAGCAGTTAACTGCAAATAATCCACTTTCGCCGAAAATGAGTTATATCCGCCGCCAATCCGGTAGGATGCCCCTATACCGACTTTTTTCTCAAACCAGAAGCGGGAACCAAAATCTACACGCAGCTTGTGGTCCTTTTCCTGGATGATCAAAACATGCGGCAACATCATCACCTGCTCGCTCAGATCGTAGCTTCCACCGGCAGTGATATATAATGGACGACGATAAAAACTGCCGATCACCTGATCGCCGAATTTCTGCGAGAGCAGTTCGGGCTTGGAAATGCCAAAATAAAGTTGCTCCGAGCGCAGCCACGCCCCAAGCCCAAAAGTTCCCAATGCTCGGTTTGTGCTCGCAAATGACGCATCCGATACGGGCAAGACATTAATCCCGCCCTGCGCGCCCAAACCCAGTTTCCAGGTGTCGGAAATTCCTAAATGGTATGCGAAAGACGCCGAAAACCCGGTAGTTGTAAAGTAGCTCGTCTGATCATTCAATGCCTGGAAGCCGACGCCGAATTTACCATTCGAGAACGTCCCGTCTGCCGCAAAAGTCTGACTGGAAGGTGAATTGGGGATATTAAACCACTTTCTACGGAATATAGCAGTCATATTAAAGTCCTCACGCGCGCCGGTAAATCCCGGGTTGATCGCCATCGGATTTTGAACATATTGCTCGTAGAGCACCTCCCGCTGCGCTAATGCCGCTTCCGCCACGCCCAGCATCATGGTTGTAAGCAGGCAGATTTTGATAAAGATGTAATGTGTGTTGATCAAGGACATAAGCATCGGGTTAATGTAAAAAAAATGGCAGGAGAAGGATCTCATGCCATCTTAATAACTATCACTATAACTGTTTATACTGTTCTAATTCATCAAAAATCGTAACCCAGTGTCACGTAAGGAATTGGCTTGTTGGTGTAACCATTGTCTACGCCCCAAGCATAATCGAATTTGGCGTAGAAGCCAAACAATGTAGTGCGCACACCAGCCCCGTAACCCATCAGATATGGGTTTTTGTAGTTGGTAACTGTGGCCCGGAACGGCTCGTCCTCACTGCCAATGATCTGCGTATTCAAACTATTGTTTTCACTGAATGGCCCTTTTCCGGTCCATGCTGTACCAATATCCCCAAACCCTACGATCTGGAAATTACGCAGGAAGCTCGATGTTATGGCCCCGCGGTACAGGTATTTGACCAGCGGAATGCGCAGCTCTGCATTCAGAAGCATGTAACTTGTTCCGGAAAGACGGTTCAGTTTGAAACCACGCAAATTGGTAGCGAAATCAGCAAAGAAAATGTCGCGGTTGTCTTTTTCGAAATTCAAAGGATTATCGCCGGTGCGGGTCTCCTTGCGGTTGCCTAGCCAGTTTTCCATCCCTCCCAGGATGTTCTGCTTAGGCGCTCTTCCGCCTGAGTGGCTCGCTGATGCCCGCACGGCAAGGATCAGGTCGCGGTGGATTTTTTGATAATGACGCAAATCCAGGCTCACCCGGTTAAAGCTTTCATTGCCATTCGTCATTCCCTGATAAAGGTCGTAACGCACTTTGAAACGCGTCCCTTCCATCATATTCATGCCATTCACGCGCGTATTATCAAACACAAACTCGCTTCTCAGGCCGCCATAGTTGGAAGCCAGATCCGGATTCGGCAGCAGCACTTCAATCATCCTGGTCGAGGTGAACATCGGGGATACCGAAAACCTGCTGGTGGTTGAGAACGGATACGATGCCGTAAACATCAGTTGATTGAAGCGGTATTTCTGGATGAGGCCTTCTGAATCATTGTAAAGCGTCCGACGATCGATCCGCAGGCCAAAATCTACACGGTAGGTGTTGTTGTTGTATTCTGCAAAAAGATCGCTGTTCCGGAAGTTGGATGATATGAAAAGCCCGGCTTTGATCACATGATTTTCAAGCAGGTCGTTCATCGAGATGGACTGTGCGTAGCCAAATCCCCTGATCGGGTCAATGCGCCAATCCGAGTTGGCGTCGTTGGTAATAAATAATCCCTTATATGGATAGGGCCCTTTGATCGCGATATTCTCACGGGTTGCCTTCGTCCTGGTAAGTGCGCCTGGAGACGTGGGGAAACTTCCGCGGGTCCGCTTGGATTCGAAAGCTTTCAAAACATCTTCGTCAAATTGATAATTGTCCGTATCAACTTCTCCTTCCTTTAATGCCAGCTTGGATGCCTGCGCTGCCTGTGCGGCTGCCTTGGCCACAGAATCGGCTTTGACCGGTGTTGCTGCGCCCTGCCCGGCGGTTGTTCCTGTCCCCGCAACGCTCAATGAAGGTGTATTAACAGAGGCATCGATGTCGAAGCCATTTTTGAACGCAGCCGTGTAGTAGCCATCATTCAAATAAGTATAAGCGAGCCCGCCACCGGATTTCAGATTAACGTCCGCATTCCGGATGTTTTGAATGTAGTTGGTCAGCTGCGAAGTGCTTTGGGAAGCCCGGTTGTATTTGAAAAGATTATTAACTCCCTTGCCATTTGACAGATATACAAGGTTATCTGCGTCGGCATACACCGGTGTTATTTTTGCCTTGCCTTCACCCTGCACCAGTTTCACGATATTCTCTGACCTGGGGGTGCCGTCATGCTCGAATATGGTATATGACTGCGCGATGGATTTGTAGTTGCCCTTATCACCGGTCCCGAGCGAATCGAGCGGCCTGTTGGAAGAGAATACCACCTTGCGCGATGAGCCCTGGATAAAGCGCGGCGACAAGTCGTCATAAAGGTCATTGGTCAAAGGTAAAGCGGATGCCCTTGCTACGCTGATCAGGAAAAGATCATTCTGGCCGCCTTTGTCTGCACTAACTGCCAGCATCGTTCCGTCATGGGAAACGTCCATGTCCACGATCTGATCCAGACCACGGATGTTTCGTTTCAGCTTGATCTTAATTTTTTTAGTACCCAGATTTTCATACATGTATAGGTTCTTGCGATCGTTTTCCGATGCGAGAATCGTCAATACGTTATTTCTGGACCATCCCAAAAGCGGTGGCTGCGTTTTCATCCTGCCGCCAATGAAGTCAAGCTTGCCCTGGCGCACTACTTTTTTCGACCCGGTTTCGCTATCAAACAAATACACCCGGTAGCGGCCGTTTTTGATCTCGCTTACCGCTGTGAATTTCTTATCGGGAGATATTTTGATCACCGCGCTGGCATCCGAAACGCTGAATTCGTTGAGCTTATATTTCCAGGTCGGACTTGGGTCGGTATAAAACTGTTCTGCGTTTTTGGTTTGATTCAGGTAATAGGCACGCCAGTCGCGCAAAAAGCGGTTATAAGATTGTACCCCTAATGTGCTGGTAATGCTGGTTTGCTCTGTGCGGATGATCCTGGTAAGATTTAGAATGTCCGAGATTTTGTCCTTGCCATACCTTTCAGCAATATAATTCCAGATTGAATGCCCGATCAGCGTTGCGTCGTTGCCTGTCATCAGCGTAGGCTTTCTGACATTGCGGTTTTTGAAAAAATCCCGCATGTAATCGTTGAGCTCCGGCGACCAGCCTTCTGCAATGTAAGCCGCCGTTCCCGACATAAACCACTCGGGCAAAGTAAGCAGCAGTGAACTTTGCAGCGCCTCCTTCATATTTCCGCCGTATAGCATGTCGTACACAAAAAGCAGACTGATGTCCTTCACCAGCTTTTTGCGGAAACCGATCTGGTCACCCGTATAGGCCACCTCGACCCTCGACTGAGAAAGATCCAGTTTCTGGTCGCTGAGATTATCGAGCGTAGAAAGGCCCATATTGCTCTGTTCGAGCTCGGCCGGAGAATTATACAGGAAAATTTTCACCCTGCTGTAGGGGGTCCATCCCAAAATGTCTGTGATTTTATCGAATTCACTTTCTGCATATTGCGCCGTCAGCTTGGCCAATGCAGTACCACCCTGATAATGGTATATTTCAAAGTTCGTGGTCTTGAAAATCTTCCAGTTGAACTTCTTATACTGGACCCGGTTTTTACCAAAAACTTCCTGAGAAGGGTAGCGTTGTGCTAATGACTCGGTGAATAATCCTAAAACCGCTAAAAGACCGACCGAAAAGGTTAATTTGTATATATATCTTATGCTCATAGTGCTAAGGCTGACTTCAACGGAAATATAACGAAAAATACCTTTTAATATTAACTAGCGGATTCAATTCTTTGCCATTGATTATATACCCTGCAAACTGGCCTGCAAAAAACGGCGCAAGCGTTACACCTTTCGTTCCTAACCCATTGAAAATGCCAACATTGGCAAACTCGGGATGAATGCCGATCAGCGGCCGCCTGTCTTTGACCGACGGGCGGATTCCGGCAGTGGCGCCGGTGAGCTTGTAGGGCACTTTCAATAGCCCTTTCAGTTTGGCTTCCAGCTCGTCGGTAGCCGCCTGCGTAGCTTCCCAGTCCAGCGGGTCCCATGAGTAGGTGGCCCCTACTTTCATCCTGTTTTCAGAAAGCGGCAACGTAAAGATTCCCTGGTTGATAATATACGGTTTGAGAATGTCTTCTGTGGCAATTTCAAGGATTTGCCCCTTAACCGGCGCGAAGGGTAGCCAGTTGAAGAAGTGATTTTCCAAAGCCATAAAACCCTGCGAAAAAACCACCATCCCAAACGTGCTTCCTTGCCAGCTAACGCTATTGGGCCCGACTATCAGATCCTCGACGTTAAACAACGCTTCCCGGTAAAAGCCTGCATCACTGAAATACTCCCTGCTTTTTTCCAGCAATAAAGGCAAATCGATCCATCCCGACTGCACTACTTCCAGACCACCAAAATCTGCCTGTACGTAATGCAGCTCTCTCGCCGGATTGGGCTTGCTGGAAATGTAAGGCGCTATGCCGGGATCGGCTGTTTGGGCCAGATAATTGTTTTGCTCTTCGATCGATCTGAATGGCCGGTAAATGGACGCTTCATGCACAAAACGAGCATCTAGCCTTTGTTCAAGGCTGGTATAGAATGTTTTCGCATAGGGAAACAGATCGTCGGCAAGCCAGGTTTTAACTAGCTTTTTTCCGGTAAGCGGATTGAATATCCCCGCAGCGACTTTCGAGGAAGATGGCAGGGACGAATCGCCGATGATCAGGATTTTTTTGCCAAGATCGTGCAGATGCCAGGCTAGTGCAGTGCCGCCTATGCCCTGGCCGACAATGAGATAGTCGTAATCGGTCTGCTCCATATCATGCCCTGGCATTACGCCTCAGTGAGAGCCCAATCTGTTCATCGGCCAGCCTGACTACCATTTCTACCTGCTCGTCAAGGGTCATCAGTGAATTATCAATGTAAATAGCGTCTTCTGCCTGCCTGAGCGGGCTTTCTGCGCGATGGGTGTCGATATAGTCGCGATTTTTGAGGTTTTCAGCAATTTCTTCCAAACCTACAATCTCACCTTTTTCCATGAGTTCAAGCTGTCTTCGCTGGGCGCGAATGTGCGGGTCAGCGGTCATGAATATCTTTAGTTCAGCCTGCGGAAACACCACGGTGCCGATATCGCGGCCGTCCATGACAATGCCTTTGGTTTTACCCATTCGCTGCTGCTGGGCAACCAATGCATGCCTTACTTCGGCGATCGCGCTGACTTCACTGACCTGCTCGGAAACATACATTTTGCGGATTTCGTCTTCCACATTCAGGCCGTTTAAGTAGGTATCGTTCCTGCCGAGCTCGGGGTGGCGCCGAAAAGAGATATGCACCTTGCTTAATGCATTTTCGATCTCTTTGGGATTGGTAAGACTTATATGATTTTGGATAAAATACAATGTAACAGCCCTGTACATCGCGCCAGTGTCGATATAAGGGTAATTGAGTTGCCTGGCAACCAGTTTCGCAGTTGTGCTTTTGCCGCAACTGGAATAACCGTCGATCGCAACGATAATCTTGGGCATACTAAAAAAATGAGGTTCAGAAAGACCGTTAAAATAGCTTTTAACGAATCAGTAATGATAATGCGTTATCTGCAAAAATAGATAAAGAATGCGCAGGATGACTTATACCGTTGGTTTTAAAATCGGAAATGCCCAATTCAGAGTGGAGCCAGTTTCACAAAGAGATGCTCGTCGAGCACCTGGTCATTTTTGATAATAGCCTTTCGGTGAATGGCTTCCAGGTGGTAGCCGGCTTTTTCCAGCACACGCATCGATGGCAGGTTCGTTTCAAAAACACCTGCATATAATCTGGTGATGCCCGTATTGGCGAAAATCCAATCGGTCATCTGCATTACAGCGGATGTTGTGATATTAAGCCCCCAATAAGGCTCCCCGAGCCAGTAGCCAATTTCCGCGTTGTTACGATGGATATCTTCCTGTCGCAACACGCCTATCCCGCCTACAAACTCATCTTTATAAAAAATAGCTCGGTGAAAACTTTCGCCGCTGTGGCGCCCGGTGCAGAAATCGATCCAGTAATGCGCGTCGGATAATGTGTAAGGGGAAGGAAAATTGTCCCTTACCTGTGCTACTACATTTTTGTTGTTGGCGAGGTTAGCCAGCCTTTCGGCTATGGTTCTTTCGAAAGGCCTTAATGTCACCTGTTCATTCATAAAGTCTATTCAGATTCCAACAAAAAGATCACCATGCTTCGCGCACCGTGCGCGCCGATGACCAACGATTGCTCAATATCAGCAGTTTTTGACGGTCCTGCAATAAAACAGCCCCATCCGGTTGTCTCCTGCAAGCGCACGTAAGCCTCGTGCATATTGTTCACAATCGCGCTGCGAGGGATCACAAAGGCCAGATTTTGGGTAATGAATGGCAATACGCGGTGCGGCAAATATTGATCCGAAATCCAGACCGCACCATTCTCGGCTACTCCGAATTCCGCGCTCAAAATAGCAATTTCGATGGTTTCCAGCTCGTGCGGGTCGCTGACATTGAGACTAAAATCCGCCCAGTTACTTAGCGCAGGGATCGTTGTGGCGCGGTTCACCACACTTCCATAAAGCTCCTGCGCCTTTTGGGCCAGTTCATCGGTGTCTTTCACGACAATGACTTCGGTATAAATCGCGGCAAGCATTTCCCGGAATTTTTCCTCGGTATTCTCAAAAAGACTATCAAACCGCTCTACCGACGGCAACTGTGTTTCGGAGGGCTTATTCTGCCTGATCTGCTTTAATATGTTATCGCGTGAGCTCATGGTTATTCTTTTCGGTTACGTACATACCAATCCCGGAAGCTTTCCTTCGGCGGTTCGGGCATATCGCGTTGTTTGTACCAGGGGTTCATACCGTTGTTGACCATAAAAGGCATAGCCCGCATAACAGTCCGCCCGAGCCTGCCCGACCATTGGTAAAACCGCGGCTGCGACAATACCGTTGACATCGCCCGGATGCCGATTTCCTTGCTTTTGGGCACATAGCCTTCTTTTGCCAGCACCTGCCTCCATTTATAAAGCTGATCATGAATATCGATCTTGACAGGGCATACATTCGAGCAGCTGCCGCATAATGTACTTGCGAACGGCAAATCCGCATTTTTGGTCATATCCAGGTTGGGGGCCAGGATTGAACCGATCGGACCTGCGACCGCGTTGTGATAACTATGGCCGCCGCTTCTTCGGTAAACGGGACAGGTATTCATGCAAGCCCCGCAGCGGATGCATTTCAGCGAGCTTCTAAAATCCGCGCGTCCGAGCTGGGTACTCCGGCCATTGTCAACAATAACAATATGCATTTCCTGACCTTCACGTGGCTTTTTAAAATGGCTACTGTAAGTGGTAATTGGCTGTCCGGTGGCGCTCCGTGCAAGCAGGCGCAGGAATACCCCCAAATGCTCCTGCTTGGGTATTATTTTCTCAAAACCCATGCACGCAATGTGAATATCAGCCAAATGCGCCCCCATATCGGCATTGCCTTCGTTGGTGGACACTACAAAACCTCCTGTTTCGGCGATCGCAAAGTTGACACCGGTTAATGCAGCTCTTCTGGTCAAAAATTTGTCGCGCAAATGCTGGCGGGCTGCTTCGGTAAGGTATTGTGGGTCTGTGGCGCCTGCCTCGGTTCCAAGGTGCTCGTGGAAGAGGTCGCCAATGTCCTTTTTCTTTAAATGGATTGCAGGGAGCACAATATGACTCGGCGGCTCGTTGCGCAGCTGCACAATGCGTTCCCCCAAATCTGTATCGATGACTTCAATGCCGTTTTTGCTCAGAAAGTCGTTCATGTGACACTCCTCAGTCAGCATCGACTTACTTTTCACCATTTTATCGATCTTATGCTGCTTCAAAAGTCCTAGCACGATCTCGTTGTGTTCGGCTGCATCGGCTGCCCAATGCACATGCACACCATTCTCCCTGGCCTTTTGCTCGAAAGAGATCAATAGTTCATCCATGTGCGAGAGCACATAATGTTTGATCGAGGAAGCAGTTTCTCTCAACTGCTCCCACTCCGGCAGCTGTTTCGAAGATTTATCGCGCTTCTGGCGGACGAACCATAGCGTTTCGTCGTGCCAGTTTACATATGGTTCATCCCTGTTGAAGACTTCGGAGGCTTCCGCGTGCTCCATTAATGCTTTGGACATAGCTTCCTTAACAATTAGATAATAGTATTTAAAGAAGAATAAGATTTGTACTTTTCACATTCGTTGCATTATTCAAAGTTCTGAATTTGTTTAATAAACAACTTTTTAAAAATCGAAAAAATGCTATTTTATTGTATTGCAATATCTTATACTTTTGAATCAACAAAGTTTTTCGATCGGGGCATCGGAGTCTGAATCAAGTTCAGTTTAACTTTTTTTAGACATTTAAATATTAACTCCTATGAAAACCAAAAACACTCTTATTATCGCAGCCTTGACTGGCGTGCTTCTATCCGGGTCCGCATTTACTTCAAATGCTCAGGACAACATCGCAACTGCAGACAAAACTGAAACGGCTTCAACCAAGCTGAACATTCTGCAGATCAAACCAATGCAATTTCGCGTTTCTTATAATAATCCAATTTCAAAGAATGTCATCGTTCGTATTCTGGACACAGATAAGAATGTTCTTTTCTCAGAAAACAAACGTGTTGATAACAACTATTTGAAATACTTTGATTTATCTACCCTGATGGACGGTACTTATACCTTCGAAATCACGGACGGTAAAGAGAAGGCTTCACAATCGTTTGATATCTTGACTACAACCAGCCGCGTTGTTTCTTCAATCAACTAACAACGAGGCGCTTCTCAGATTCTGAACCGGCGTGACGCGCCTAGCGTGAAACGCAATCCGCAAACTTTGTATATACCGGGGCTCAATGTATGGGCTCCGGTATTTGTTTTTTAATGCTTCGGACCGGCGATCTGGCTGTTCAAGATCTCGGCAATGTGCTTTACCTGCACATTGGAATGTCCCCGCTTCAAAATACCGCCCAGATGCATCAGACAGCTCATATCCGATCCTGTAATATATTCGGCATTGTGCCGGATGTGGTCTGAAACACGGTCCTTACCCATCTTCACAGACACAGCTTCCTCGCTCACACAAAAGGTCCCGCCAAAACCGCAGCATTCATCTGTCCGGTCCAGGTCGATGAGTTCAATGCCTTTTACTTTCTTTAAAAGTGATACGGGTTTTGAAAAAGGCTCCGCATTCAGTTCTGACATTTGCGAAAGATAGAGCCCCCGCTGCCCATGGCATCCCTGGTGCAACCCTACCCGGTGCGGAAACTCAGCTTCAATGGTTTCTATTTTCAAAACATCTGTAATGAATTCGACGAGCTCATAAACCTTTTTGCGCAATACTTTCGACTCGTCGGCGTGACCATCCGCTTTCAAATGTTCTTTGATATGCAACACACAGCTTCCTGACGGGGAAACGACATAGTCACAATCGGCGAAAAGGTCGAAAAAGAGATTATCACACGGTCTGGACAAATGTTCGAAACCAGAGTTGGCCATCGGCTGCCCACAGCAGGTTTGGTTCAGGGGAAATGTGACGTTACATCCGAGCTTTTCCAGCAATTCCAGCGTCGCAATCCCTACCTGGGGATAAAACTGATCAACATAGCAGGGAATAAATAATCCGATCTTCCAGTTTGAGTAATTCATTTTCTACCAAAATTCGATGGTGGCTTGAATGGGATAGTGATCAGAAACGTCCGGATAATTCCTGATAACCTTGTAGTTCTTGATGCGTACTTTGTTGTTCAGCAATGCAAAGATGTAATCGACCCGGTCACCCGGTAAACCTTCGTTCCAGGTCTGCAACTGTGATCCCTGGGCAGCGTCCTGCCAGTTCCTGCGAAACGAAAAATAAGGCTGTTCATTTGGCCTTGCGCCCATATCCATGCCTAAAAGCACGGGCTGGACGCTGTTGACCAGCATTTGGTTTATGTATGCGGCCTGTAATGCGCGGTCCATTACCGAAGCGTATTCAAGCCGGGAGTTGCAAAATCTGAATGTAAGCCCGCGCGACAATTTGATGAGCCCACATAAGAGCACTTTTCTATCGGCCCCAGGCGTGTTGGGCAGGTGGATCACCTGCGTTTTTTCAAATGGCCAGTTCGAGAGTATCCCCACGCCTTGCGTCCCGCTCTCGGACGTGTCCGCTGCCGCGTATGTGTAATGCATGCCGGTTTGCGCAGCAATCTGCCTCAACTGAAACTGCACCTTACCTTTATCCATCAGGCTGTCGACCGCCTGAAGCGCCACAAGGTCGGGGTCATTTTCTTTAATTATCCTCAAAATATCCCTCAGATTCGACTCGTCGTCATTATTGAGGCCATGACGGATGTTGAAACTCATCAGCTTTATCTCCACGGCGCTTCTTGGCTGTGAGGAGAGTAACGCGAATGATGTCAATAAAATGAGTACCAGATAAGCTAATCTATTCAACCTGATCGAATGCTAGTTCACTACACTTAACCTTTATTCTTTGAGGGCAAATATCTGATCCATTAATACCCATTTTTCACCGGGCTTCGCAGTGGGTAATGCCTGCTGGTATTTCCACATGAGCTGCTCCCATTCCTGTACTTTCGGGTTGGATGCATCCATTTGTGCTTTTTTGTCAAAGTCGAAATCGTCTTCCGTTTCCATGATCATAAAGAGCCGATTACCTGTCCTGAAAATATCCATTCTGGTAATACCTGCATCGGTAATACTCTTTTGAATGTCGGGATGTACCCTTGTATGGTAATCCTCGTATTCCGCAATCATTTGAGGATCGTCGACCAGATCCACAGCAAGACAGTAACTGTTCATAAATAACTATATATCAAGGCTATAAAAGTTAACAGCGTTTCTTCCCATCACGTCGCGGACTTCGTCATCGGAAAACATGCTCAGGTAATCGGTAAGAATTCCCTTTGCACCTTCATATTCCGCACCGACTAAACAAACCGGCCAATCCGAGCCATACATGATCCTTTCCGTGCCGAATGCTTCAAATACCACATCCAGGTAAGGCCTGAAATCGGCTTTTTCCCAATGCATCCAGTTGGCCTCGGTGACCATGCCTGATACTTTGCAATGTACATTAGGCAGTTCGGCCAATCTGCGGATATCGTCGGCCCAGGGCTGAATTTCCTGCGCTTTGATCGGCGGCTTTGCAATATGGTCCAGCACGAAATGGACATTTGGAAGCTTTACTGCAAAATTGAATGCTTCCTTTAATTGGTTATGGTAAATCAGGATGTCGTAGGTAAAATCAAATGCGACAAGCTGTCCTACTCCCTTTATAAAGTCGGGTTGCAGCAGAAATCCTTCCGGTTGCCCCTGCGCCACATGGCGAAATCCCCTCAATTTTTCGAACTGCGAATACCTTTCCAGCTGATCATACAAATTCGCGGCGCGCAGATCAACCCATCCTACGACTCCTTTCACAAAGTCGTTAGCCTCGGCCAAATGCAGCAGAAATTCCGTTTCCGAATCCGCCTGGGATGCTTGTACGGCAACGCAACCGTCTATTTTGTTGGATTTCAACACGGGCCACAGGTCTTCGGGCAAAAAATTCCGGCGGATAACCTCCATATCGGGCGTAATCCATGAGTCCCGCTCCTCGTCAAATATCCAGAAATGCTGATGGCTGTCGATTATCATATTAAACCGCCTTCCAGGCAATAGCTTCCTGTTTTTGATTACCTAATTTTTCAATACCCAATTCCACGACATCACCCGGTTTGAGATATACCGGCGGTTTCATGCCTAATCCAACGCCTGCGGGTGTACCGGTCGTGATCACATCCCCTGGCAGCAATGTCATAAACTGGCTCAGGTAGCTCACCAGGAACGGAATTTGGAAAATCATATCCGACGTATTGCTGTCCTGAATTTTCTTACCATTCAGAACGAGCCACAGATCGAGGCTATTTGCATTGCCTACTTCATCTGCTGTTACCATATACGGTCCTAGCGGCGCGAAAGTATCGTTACTTTTTCCTTTCACCCACTGCCCGCCACGCTCCATCTGGAACGCACGTTCAGAGTAGTCGTTGTGAACCGAGTAACCTGCGACATAATCCAATGCATTCGCTTCATCCACATAGCTGGCTTTTTTGCCGATTACCACTGCCAGTTCCACTTCCCAGTCTGTCTTTTCGGAGTTTCTTGGAATAATCACCTGGTCGTTGGGCCCGCATAGTGCAGAAGTCGATTTGAAGAAAACGATCGGCTCTTTTGGCAGTTCCGTAGCGCCCGACTCGTATGCGTGCTTGGCATAGTTCATACCAATGCAGACGATTTTAGAAGGCCTTGCCACGCAGGAACCATAGCGAAATCCGTCCTCCACCTTTGGGGCATTACTCGCATTGGTTTCGAGCCACGTTTTAAGACGTGAAATCCCGTCTGTGGCGAAAAATTTCTCATTATAGTCTTCACCAAATGCCGAAACATCCAGTTTTGAACCGTCCGGAAGCTCTACTCCCGGCTTCTCATTCTCAAATGCACCAAATCGAAAAAGTTTCATATGATATTTTGTGGGCTTTAAGCAATAGGCCATAAGCAATATGCCGTCGATGCCCTTTCGTTTATTTTAAATTATTAATACAAATATTGATGTCTTGTAAACATTACGCCGTCAAAAACAGACAATACCTAAGGCTTAAAGCATATTGCTTGCAGCCTCTCAATTATTCAATTTCTCAAAGCCTCCATCAATCAGATAATCGCAGCCGGTAATGAAACCTGCTTCGTCTGAACAGAGGTATAATGCCAATGCACCGATCTCTTCCGGTTTCGCCATACGGCCGATGGGCTGGGTTTTGGACAGCTTTTCAAACATTTCCTCCTCCTTGCCGGGATAGTTCTTTGAAATAAAACCATCCACAAATGGTGTATGCACGCGGGCTGGCGAAATGCTGTTACAACGAATGCCTTCGGCCAGATAATCGCGGGCTACGGATAATGTCATCGAGTAAACGGCCCCTTTCGCAGTAGAATAAGCAAAGCGGTCGGGTATTCCTACTGTTGCCGCTATG
Organism: Dyadobacter sp. MSC1_007; assembly: GCF_023667495.1. Classification (GTDB taxonomy): domain Bacteria; phylum Bacteroidota; class Bacteroidia; order Cytophagales; family Spirosomataceae; genus Dyadobacter. Next base: position 52,597 of record NZ_JAMOZL010000009.1, on the reverse strand, counting down.
GATGCCATGTTCAATATCACGCCTCCGCCATTGGCCTTCAAATGCGGAATAGTCGCTGCCAGGCAGTTGTAAACGCCTTTAACATTGATATTGATCACGCGGTCGAAATCGATTTCGGCAGTCGTATCCGCTTTGCCAATATGCGCGATACCCGCATTGTTAACCAAAATATTGATCTTGTGATTGGCCGCAATTGAATTGACGACATTCACTACGTCCGCCTGCTTGGAGATATCCAGTGCGTGTGCCTCAGCTTGTCCGCCTTCCGCCACGATTTCACTGACGACTTCATTGGCAAGATCTATATTCAGCTCCAAAATGTGCACATAGGCACCCTGCTTTGCGAAGGTTTTAGAGATCGCCAATCCGATCCCGCTCGCCCCGCCGGTTACCAATGCTGTTTTTCCTGTTAAGTTGAACATGGTTGTGTTGTTTGGTCTGGTCCTCGGGTTGAAACCCGAGGTTAGTGATGTTCTCCGGGTTTCAACCCGATTTGTATATGCTCGCTAGGCCAAGCCCCCTAACCGACGGTTTTAACCGTCGGATGCCGGATGCCGGATCTCGTATCCCGGATCTCGGATGCCAGATGTCGTATCATGGATCTCCCACCTCGGGATCCACCCGCAGCCGGCGGTACGGCTACCTCGTCAGAGCGAAACCCCGCGCTTCCACGGAATGAAATCGTCCTGGCCCAGCTGCTGCGCTTTGGTGAGTTCGCCGCTGGCAACCTTGATGACGTATTCAAGCAGCGCCTCTGCATTTTGCTCGATCGTCTGAGTTCCGTCCACGACCGGCCCGCAGTCAAAGTCTATTACGTCGGGCATGCGCTGTGCAAGCGATGAGTTGGTAGCAACCTTAGCCACCGGACATATTGGGTTACCTGTCGGCGTGCCGAGGCCTGTTGTGAAAAGGATAATGTTAGCTCCTGCGGCAGTTTGACCGGTAGTTGCTTCCACATCATTTCCAGGTGTGCAAACCAAATGCAAGCCGGACTCTGTTGCACGTTCAGTATAATTCAAAACGTCCGAAATATATGCATTACCACCTTTCTTGGCAGCACCGGCTGACTTGATAGCATCGGTGATCAAACCATCTTTAATATTTCCCGGCGAAGGATTGAATGCAAATGCAGAACCTACCGCTTCGGCTTTTCCAGCGTAGTCGCGCATCAGCTTCTCAAACTTCGCCGCTTTTTCTTCGGTTACACAACGGTTGAGGAGTTCCTGCTCTACCCCATTCAATTCAGGGAATTCGGCAAGAAGCGTTTGTCCGCCCAGGCCAACTACCAAATCAGACAAATGTCCGAGGACCGGATTTGCCGAAATGCCCGAAAATCCATCCGATCCGCCGCATTTCAGTCCCACCGAGAGTTTAGACAGCGGTGCGTCCGAACGTTCGAACTCGTTGATTTTGGTAAGACCCAGGAAAGTTTCCTTGGTCGCGCCAGACATCAGCGAATACTCCGTTCCTTTTTGGTGCTCAAATGCAAAAAATGGCTTATTGAAGTGCGGGTCGCGTTTCTTTATCTCGTCTTCCAATGTTTTCAGCTCCGAATTCTGGCAGCCAAGGCTTAACACTGTAATACCGGCTACATTGGGATGGACAGCATAAGCAGCGAACAATGAACATAATGTATTGGCATCAAGACGCGTACCACCGCAACCACCTTCATGCGTCAGGAATTTAACGCCATCCACATTCTTGAACGGACGTTCCGGTTTCTTCTTAGCTGAAACAGGCGCATCCACGAAAGTTTCCAGACTTTTGATCGTCCGCATATCACCCTGTTGATACAAATGCAGGAATTCGCGCACCTGATCGCGATAAATATCAGTTTGCGCATAGCCCAGCTCCCGCTCGAATGCGTCTTTCATGATCAGCACGTTGCGGTTCTCGCAGAACACGAGCGGTACCACCAGCCAGTAGTTGTAAGTCCCTACCCGGCCGTCTTCACGGTGATAACCTTTAAATGTGCGGTTTTGCCATTGGCTCACATCCGGCTGTGTATAGGAATAAGGTTTGCGATTAGCGGTACTGTAATCGTGCGCGTCGTGTTTCAGGTTGAATGTGGTAATAGGCTCCCCTTTTTTAATCGGCTGCGTAGCCCTTCCCACTAGCACTCCGTACATAATGATAGCGCCGCCGGTGTCGATATCCTCGGTAACGAACTTATGCTTGGCCGAAACGCCGTATTGAAGCGAGTAGAGATTCCCTTCGTACGAGACCTCTGCACCCGCAGGCTGGTCGCGCAACGCGACGATGACATTGTCGGAAGGGTGAACTTTTAAGAATTGGGACGCCATATTTATGTTCTGGTGAATGGTATTGTGTGGTATTCCAATGGTTTACAAACATGCCAAATAGAATATATCAGCAAAACAACAGAATTATTTGAATACAATGAACTCAGATAATAGCAAATTTTTCAACTATATTGGCATATATATCTTGTTTACGGTTTTAATCGTGTAATTATTTGTGAAACCGCAGTTACTCAAAGTCCCAAAAGGCTTGCAAAAATCGTTCAGCATACGCCGTGATGTAGTGCTGTATTTTTACAATCGCTGGCACTATCATCCTGAATTAGAGCTCATTCATATTGAACAGGGCTCTGGTACACAGTTCGTGGGCGATAATATCCGCAGTTTTCAGAGCGGCGACCTCTTGCTGATCGGCCCTAACCTTCCGCATTACTGGCGATGCGATGAAAAATATTTTCAGCGCGAAAGTAAGCTTTATGCCCAGGCCACGGTGGTGCATTTCTCTGAGGATATTTTCGGGAAAGCATTTTTGAATCTGCCCGAGAACAAAGCGATCCACGACCTGCTGCTCAAAGCCAGGCTTGGATTAAAAGTACTCGGGGAAGGCACCGATCAGGTTAAGGCCCTGCTGCACGATCTTCTCAACCAATCTGACGGTAACCCTGTCATTTCACTCTTACAAATACTCGAAAAACTGGCGCATTGTTCGGAGATCAATTTATTATCCGATACCCAATATCAGAACGAATATGACCAGTATGACACGGACCGCATCAACCATATTTACCAATATTCGATCAGCAACTTCCAGAAAAAGATATCTATTGACGAAATAGCAGAGGTCGCAAACATCAGCCCACATTCGTTTTGCCGCTATTTTAAAAGCCGCAGCCGGAAAACTTACTCGCAATTCCTGCTGGAACTTCGCATCGGCCATGCCTGCAAACTGCTCTCGGAAAGCAGGCTTTCAGTGGCGCAGATTTGCTTTGAAAGCGGTTTTAACAACTTCGCCAATTTCAATAAGTATTTCAAAATCCACACCGGCAAAAGCCCGATGCAATACCAGAAGGAATTCCGCAAAATCCCGATTTCGGGCCATTTATCTACTTTTAGTCCTACCGTATGAGAGTTAACCTGATCAATATCTTCGATAAAAACATTCACGAGGTCGACCTGCATATCGCAGAAAGGCGAATCGCCCAAATCACAATGCGCGGTCCGGAAAATGCAGCTTTACCGTATGCATTACCTGGCTTTACGGATGCCCATGTGCATATCGAGAGTTCAATGCTTACTCCGGCGCAGTTTGCGAAGCTTGCTGTCGTTCATGGCACCGTCGCGACGGTTTCGGATCCGCATGAGATAGCCAATGTGTTGGGTATTGATGGGGTCAGGTTTATGGTTGAAGATGGTAAAAGGGTTCCATTCAAGTTTTGTTTTGGTGCTCCCTCATGCGTGCCCGCGACTGTTTTTGAAACTGCCGGGGCCATCGTCGATGCAGAACAGGTAGGGCAACTTCTCGCTAGTGACGATATTGGTTATCTGGCGGAAGTCATGAACTTTCCAGGGGTATTAAATGAAGATCCCGATATGATGGCAAAAATTGCCTGGGCTAAACATTATAGTAAGGTAATAGATGGCCATGCGCCCGGACTGCGGGGCGAAGCGGCAAAACTGTATGCGAGCCACGGCATCAGCACCGATCATGAATGTTTCACATACGAGGAGGCGCGTGAGAAAATCGACTATGGTGTCAAAATCCTCATCCGGGAAGGGAGCGCTGCAAGAAATTTCGACGCTTTGATCCCGCTCATCGCCGAATTTCCCGACCGGATCATGTTTTGCTCCGACGATAAGCATCCCGACAATCTGGTGGAGGGGCATATTAACTTACTGGTCAAACGGGCACTGGCACTCGGTTACGGCCTCTGGAACATCCTGCGGGCGGCTTGCATCAATCCCGTTGAGCATTACAGTTTGAATGCAGGTCTTTTGCGGAAAAATGGCCCCGCTGACTTCATTATAATAGATAACCCTTCTTCATTTAATATACTCGAAACATGGATCGATGGGGAAATGGTAGCCAGCAACGGCAAGTCGCTGATTCCGGACCTGAGAAGCGATCACCCCAACCAGTTTGATTGTGCCGCGAAAACCGGCGCAGACTTCCAATATCCTGCAAAAAATTCCGAGGTAAAAATCAGGGTGATTGAGGTATTAGAGGGTCAATTGATTACAAATGAGCTGATATTGCCCGGCAAGGTTGAAGATGGTAACATCGTCGCTGACGTCGCGAATGACATTCTTAAAATTGTCGTAGTCAACCGGTACACTGAATCAAAACCTGCCGTCGCATTCATCAGGAACTTTGGACTGAGAACTGGTGCCATTGCTTCGTCGGTGGCGCATGATTCGCACAATATAATATGTGTCGGCTGTGATGATGAAAGTATTGCGCGCGCAGTCAATCTGGTAATCAGAGAAAAAGGTGGTGTTTCAGCCGTTGGGGGCAATGAGGAGCATTTGTTGGCACTTCCGATTGCCGGATTAATGACCGACATCGACGGCTACAAGGCTGCCGAACGGTACACGGCTATCGACAGATTTACGAAGGAGAAACTGGGATCTACACTACAATCACCCTTTATGTCACTGTCGTTCATGGCGTTACTGGTGATCCCTGCTTTGAAATTGAGTGACAAAGGGCTTTTTGACGGGACAAATTTCAAATTTACGTCTTTAAGTCTATAAAGGTGACAGTTTTAAAAAAATAGCATCATTAAACTTTGAAATATCATTTTATGATGAAAATATTTTTAAATTATGTTTTTTTATAAATATATTTACAAGTGTAATAATGACCCTTATTATTTATCATTCCTAACCCCAAATCTCAAATCCTTTCCAAACAATGGCTCACCTACGCTACAAGCAAGAAGAAGAACTCTGTTTTTGGGATCAGTTCAGAAAAGGCGATGAAAATGCATATGCATGCCTGTACCGCTCTTACGTTCACATTCTTTACCAGTATTGCTCACAGTTTACGATCGACAAGCCACTTATCAAAGATTGCATCCACGATCTGTTTGTGGAGCTTTGGAGAAACCGGATGACGCTGGGTGACACCACCTCCGTTCGCTTCTATCTGATGGCGTCAATCAAGAGAAAACTGGTACGTCACCTGAATGCGCAGCAGAAGCACACCAGCAACGAAGATATTCCGGTTGAGTACTGGCATATCAACACGCCTTCCCACGAAAACCACCTGATCTCCGAGGAAGAATTCGAATCGACCAACCAGCATTTGAATGTAGCGATCAACGGATTGCCTCGTCGGCAGAGAGAAGCGATTTTCCTGAAATTCTACATGAACCTTAACAACCATGAGATTGCAGATTTAATGAAAATAAATATACAATCTGTTTACAACCTCGTTTTTGGTGCATTAGGCAACCTCAAAAAGCAAATGACATTGGATAGGCTGACTTTTTAATCCCTATCTGTTTAAACGTTTAAATATCCGCAAGAAAGCGTGGCGAACTATGCCACGCTTTTTTTGTGTTATTTTGATCCTACATTGACAAACTAATCTGACACTTCATCCAATGTCCTCAATTACGACACCACTAGCCGAACGCCTTCGTCCCAGAACCTTGGACGATTTTGTAGGGCAGGAAAAGCTGCTTGGGCCAAAAGGCCCTCTGCGACGCGCCATTTTACAGAATGCAATCCCTTCGATGATTTTCTGGGGGCCACCCGGTGTAGGAAAAACGACATTGGCCCTGCTGATCGCGGAAACTACCAAAAGGCAATTTTACAATCTCAGCGCCATCAGTTCAGGGGTAAAAGACCTTCGTGAAGTGCTCGCCAGGCCATCGGGATTGTTTCCAGCCATCCTGTTCATCGACGAGATCCACCGTTACAACAAAAGCCAGCAGGACTCGTTGCTCGGGGCCGTAGAAAAGGGCCAGGTAACTTTAATTGGCGCTACTACTGAAAACCCCTCTTTTGAAATCAACTCGGCCCTTTTGTCGCGCTGCCAGGTTTACATTCTGGAAGCGTTTGGGGAAAAGGAATTAAAGGACCTGATCGCCCGCGCCTTGGAAAAGGATGTTTGGCTGAAAGAAAAAACGATTAAATTCAAGTCTTACGACGCCTTGATGAGGCTGTCGGGAGGCGACGGACGGAAGCTTCTTAACCTGCTTGAACTCGTGGTTCTCGCAAAAGGTGAAGCAAAAAAAATCGAGATAACCGACGAGTGGGTGACGGAAGTAGCCCAGCAAAATATTGCCAGGTATGACAAATCTGGGGAGCAGCATTACGACATCATCTCCGCATTCATCAAGTCCTTGCGGGGCAGCGACCCGAATGGTGCTGTTTACTGGATGGCCCGCATGATAGTGGCCGGAGAAGATCCCGGTTTCATAGCGCGAAGGATGCTTATTATGGCTTCCGAAGACATAGGTAATGCTAATCCAACAGCCATGATCATGGCCAACGCCTGCATGCAGGCCGTCAATGTGATCGGCTACCCGGAATGCAGGATTATCCTTTCACAAACGGCTATTTATCTGGCAACTTCACCCAAAAGCAATGCAAGTTACATGGCCATCGGCGATGCCATCGAGGCCGCGACCAGAACGGCACATTTGCCCGTGCCGCTGCACCTGCGCAATGCGCCTACCAAGCTCATGAAGCAGATCGGCTATGGCAAAGACTATAAATACGCACATGATTTTGAAGGCAATTTCGCAAAACAGGATTTCCTTCCCGACGAAATCAAAGGCACCCGGTTTTTTGAGCCTGGCCGGAATGCGCGGGAGGAGGAGCTGCGGAAGAAACTTCAGTTCTGGTGGGCAGATTGGTACGGTTACTGATCCGCGCCTTTTTTTAATTTGTTTTCGAATTTCTCGTAAGCCAAGTCTGGTACTTTCTCGGTACCGCGCTTCTTTTTCCATTCTTTGCCCAGTTTTTCGGCAAGTTTTTTGAGATTTTTCTCTGTTTCCAATTCGTTTACAAGTTTGGAAAGCGCGTCCGGATCGGACAAATTACCCTCGCCGGAACGCCGGGGGCTGTTGGGATCAGATGATGAATTGTCCATGGGTTGAGCGATAAATGCAGAAAGCAATTGTAAAGGAGCAAAGTTTCAGGAATATTGCAAGTTTCGAGAACCAAAAATGTGTTGGATTACGCTTAAATTGCTCAAAAAAACTCGACCCGACAAATCATGATTCCCGAAAGTATTCCCCTCATAGAACGACAGATTCTGATCAATCAATGCAAAATACTCTCCTTTATAGGTGATGAAAAAGAAAGAGAGCTCAATGAAAAACGTATCGAAATACTTGAAAAAGGTTACACAGGACTTTACCCGAAAGTATTCAATAACCTTTATGAAGAGGTACCGATTAGCGTTTACAGTGAAATCACCGACATTATGAAAATGTATCGCCGCATCAACGATTCTATCCGGACGCTAAGTCATGCGGAAAGAGACTTGCTCGATCTGGCATCCCTCGAATTTGAGGGATTTGACGCAAATAGCGGCATGTATTATTACATGATGTCTTATCTGGTAGATCGTATGGACGAACATGGGGAATACCGCGGCCGGGAATTGAAAGCGCACGATAGTTCCTGCATGATCAAATACAACCGTATGCTATCGGTATTTATGGAGTTTGAAAAGTTGGCAAAAACACACTATTCTGCATCAGAACTACAAAAATTCATCGATGAAGTGCGTGCAACAAATGTAGGAAATGCCCTGTGAATTGGGAAGCAATGTAACCTGCTAACTACCTGATAATCAATAACTATAAAAAATGTAATTTCTTAGACAAAAAACAATGTTTTGAATAAAGAAATCGTTAAATTTGCATCTGAGAGCCCGTACAACGGCTTTCAATAACGTTGAGTAAAATCAAACATCCCGGTTACTTTGCGACCGGGATGTTTTTTTATGGCTATTATTTAATGTAACTGCATTCTTCTCAACCTGTTCGCATTACGTTTGAAAAACAAACGGTCGCCCAGATGAAACCTGTTGTAGGGGCTGTTTTTCCTTATAGCTATCATAAGCCAGAAGCCGCCTATGGCAGCTCCAATAAGAACTATTACGAATAGTACTGGTGCTATGCTGTAGATATTCTGAAGTAGCTGTGCCATGATTTCTGGTTTTTAGTCAGGTTTCTTATGATCAGTAAATAATCATACCAGAACCAATCCCACAGAACTCTCCTCACATTTCTACAATCCTACATTCATTACATGCGTGTCGCAACCCACGACTGAATTATTGACATAGCCAACACTTAACCCTGAAACCTTTGCTGACTTATGCGCAGCCACTGGCGTCCGAATCGTAATGATCTTAGATGTTACTACTGCCTGAAGGTCATTGTGGTATTTGAATTCCACCTCGGCGCTTTTGATCGGGGTGTCCGACGCATTTTCGATGACCATACTGTGAATAGCAATACCTCCCACAGAATGCCATTCATTCTCGAGAATCTTTATTTTTTTGGCTATCTGGTCTTTTGAGCCAGCCGCTGCCGCTGAATCAGCCTCCGCCAGGACAGTAGTTTGAGATTTCACCACCTCCTTGGCTTTCAAAAAATCAAATTGCTTGTAGTAATAAAGAATGTAAATAAAGGCACAAACCGGGACGATCGCACTGATCCATTTCAGCAGGGGAATTAGAAATTTCTTTATTTTGGTCTTCTTGCCTCTTTTTCCAGACATAAATCAACTATTAACGTTACTATTTCGGGATACACTAAACGCAAATATACCGATCAAGATTTTCAAATTTAACGTCTCCCACTTTTTTTGAATGGTATCATTCATAAAAAAACGAACCGCCAGCAATTAGCCAGCGGTTCGTATGTGTATCGTGTGGACAGGACTACAGTTTTACAAATCTTTGTGTGCTGGTAGTGCCGTCTGTAAGGGTCACCTGAACTACATACGCTCCCGCAACCAGGTTTTTGGCGCTGATTCCCGAAAGCAATGCGTTTGATGCTTCGAAAACAACTTTTCCGGAAGCACTTACCACTTTAACCACTTTCACTTTGCTCCAATCAGCCACATTAACGGTAAGGTTTTCTGTGCTGGCAACCGGGTTAGGATAAACCAGGGAAGTTGCATTGAAGTGAAGGTTTTCGATATGGCTGTAAGCGAATGTTCCGTCGAAGTCAACCATTTTCAAGCGGTATAGATTCGCTCCCTTCAATGGTGCCGCGTCGGCAAATGAATAGTAACGTTCTATTTTACTCTCATGGTTAGAAGCTACTGAACCGATTTTAGCCCAGTTCTTACCATTTTGACTGCGCTCGATATCGAAGCGGTCGCTGTTAACCTCTTCCGAAGTAGACCATGACAATGATGCTGTTGAACCTTCTGAAACTGCATTGAAGTTTACCAATGTTACCGGCAAGGCAGGGTCGATCTGGATCTGGAATTGAGCCGAATCAGCTTGTCCAAATTTGTTGGTCGCAATAACATCGAAAGTGTAAAGACCGGCATCGTCCACCACCGGAGTACCAGAAAGCACACCACTAGTGCTTAAGGTTAGGGTAGCAGGTAGTGTCCCGCCCATCGTACGTGCGTTGGCCACGTTGAGCAACTCATAAGTATAGTCGCCCTGCACGCCACATTGGATACCGAAGCCCGGTTCGCCCACTCCTGCAACAGCTACGTTCAAATTGACACTCAAAGGATCTTTTTCTCTTCCTGCCGTCAATATACCTCCGTCAAATATAACTGGCGGACGTGAGCCCAATTCATGGATACGCAAGCCCGTAAATAAGTTTGCGTTTAATACTGTTCTTGAAGTTGCCACTACGCGGTCATGCGGAACGCCAGGACTGAATGCCACGGTTACCAGGGAATCATTACCGAACAATCCGAGCAGGTCGAGGTCTGCAAGCAGGTCTTCAACATTTCTCAATGGCCCGACCGGAGTTTCACCCATGTAAGCCTGGAAGGTAACGTTCTCGAGGACGCCAAGGTTAAGGAGGGCTGCGGGTTTCGAAATTGTGGCTACTATCTCATTTGTTCCGAGTGCGGTTTTTCCAAGGAAAATGGTTTGTGACACCGTCGAAACTGCTGCTACCGTGCCATTTTGAAGCAATGAGTAGTTCGTAGGAGTTATGATACCATCAATCGCTCTTTCCGGGTCTTGAAGCGCTTGGGTCAAAGTCAATGCAATGCCTGCTGCATCAGGATCGAGGCCTGCAAATGCAATATCGTCAGCCTCGCATGGAGCGATTGGAGAGTTTTCATAGGTAACCACATAGTCGACTCCCATAGAAATACTTCCCAGGCCTACGCCAAGAAGACCAACAGAATTTGCAAAGTCGAGCTTGATAGAGATCGTACTGTAAGCCTCAGTTGAAGTTACCGCAAGGTAAAGATTGTTAGCTCCATCCTTTACAAAAGTGCTTGACGCCGTACCGGCATTAGTTGTCACAGCGATTGTATTATTGGCGAGTAGCCCGAGCAAGTTGGCAAGATTACCCAGGTCTAAGGTAATACCACTTACAGATGGCTCTGTTATTTTCACATACGACGTCTTTGCAGCGGGAACCGGCGTTCCCATCGTAAGGTTCAGCGTGGCATTACTAGTATAAGATATTAAAGTGACAACGATCCCGGACGCCGACATTGTCGCCAGATTGCCGGAAGTTGAACCAACCGCATTTGCTCCGTTCGTCACGGATGCAGGAGCCACGAGGATATTTGTGATAGGTAACCTACCTTGAACAACAGAACTTGTCTGACTTACAGCATATTCCTGGGCATAGGAGTTGTAGGAAAACATCATGGCCGCCAACGCCCCGATGGCTATTTTGTTACAAGAATTTGGGAACCCCAACTTTCTGATTAAGTAGCTGATAGAACTTTTCATAGTGATAAAAATTTAGAATAGAAGAAACCGTTATGTGATTAAATTGATTATGAATACATTGATTATGAATACGATACGTTTGTAATCGTGGTGTCAGCAAGCAAAACAGCAACGACCAACGTCTCGCAAGGCGATGGTCAAACAAGGCTTTTTGCTTTATCCCGGTACTCTCTGCTACGCATGTCGGGCACAGACAGGGATGCTTACTCTTATGTGAAGGTGTCGTCTAACTATTGTCCGGCAGATCCGGCTAAGAGAGATAAGTACAGGTTTCTGGCATGCGATCTACTTTTCTGGCTTTGTTTAAATGTTGATGATTATTCTCATTTTATTACTGAGTCTGCGACCAGTGCATCCTTAATTATTTATACTATGTTACTATAATTAATTAGCACTTATTTGCAAATGTATCCATAAAAAGATCAAAATAAACCCACATATTTTTACTATTAGTTATCCCCCCAAAAATTAGGGTAGTAGAAATAATTTTATCTACGGAATATTTGTAAATTGACTCAGCTATAAAGCCGTTAAATAAGTTTAAATAGCCTCTGGATAGGCTTTTTCGCCTTTTCCAGCGTATTTATTGCAAAGACGATAGTTAGTTTATTGCCACTGATCCGATATTTTTGTACCATTCGGTTACTTGAAACTGTCGATCTGCCGTAATTGTACAAAAGCATTAATCGGAATTGCGTCTCAAATATTTCAAAATAGTTCTATGAATATATCTTTAGTAGACGAACACCTCCTACTGACCGATGCCCTCCAAAACCTTTTACTGATGATCCCTGAGGTAAATCATGTGGACACTTTTACTGACGGAAAGGATTTTTTAAATGAAAAAAGCACGAGTCCCCCGAACATCCTGGTGATGGATCTCATGCTGAATGGTTTGAACGGATTGGAATTACTCGATATATGCAGGGCGACACTGCCCAGAGAAATGAAGATCATTGTATTATCCACCATAACCGATGTGCAGACCATTAAACACACGATCAGGCGCGGTGCGAACAGCTTCCTCTCCAAATCGACCCCATATGAAGAATTCAAGGAGTCCATTTTCCAGGTAAATTCCGGAAGACAATATATTGGCAAAGCTGTTCGCGATAACCTGATCAACAGCGTTTTTACAGACGAACAAGTGGTTATGCACCTTTCTCCGAGGGAAAAAGAAGTATTGCAAAAGGTATGCGGAGGGCATACGATCAAGGAAATCGCTTACGAATTGAAGCTGAGCGCCCACACGGTCCAGTATTATCACCGTAGCGTGATGGATAAATTAAAAGTACGTCGCACAACCGATCTTATCGTTTACGCCATGCAGCACGGGTTATACATTCCCGAGGCCAGATAAACCGACGTTTATCCAGCCTCTGTTCAATACCCGGGAATCAACGGCCCGTTAGTCCACCGTAAAAATCGGGAAGCGGGTTAAGCGCCAGATTCTTTCGTTGGTGCCAATAAGGATAAATCGGTGACTTTTCACTCGCCTCGTCCAGCTTTTTCACCTGACTAAGATTGAGGTTCCACCCTACCGCGCCGAGATTCTGTGTCAGTTGCTGCTCATTTCGTGCGCCGATCACAATATTACTCACTGTGGGCCTTTGTAAAAGCCAGTTCAAAGCTACCTGGGCAACTGTTTTTTCGGTTTCAGCAGCAATTTCATCCAGCAAGTCAATTAGATTATAGAAGAATTCTTCAGGAATAGCCGGGCCCTCGCCACCGCCCTGGGCGATACGGCTTTCCGCAGGGGCCGGATTGCTACGCCTGTATTTCCCTCCCAACCTGCCTGCGGAAAGCGGGCTCCACACAATCGTCCCTACGTTCTGATCCACAGCCAGCGGCATCAGCTCCCATTCAAATTCCCGGCTTAACAAGGAATAATGTGCCTGATGCGCTATGTATTTCGCCCAACCATACCGCTCGGAAACCGAAAGTGATTTCATCAAATGCCACCCCGAAAAGTTCGAACAAGCAATATAACGGACTTTCCCGTCGCGGATCAGGTCGTTCAGAGCGCTCAAAGTTTCTTCCACGGGCGTTGTGCCGTCGAAGCCGTGCATGTGGTAGATGTCGATATAATCCGTTTGAAGCCTTCTTAAACTGTCCTCGCAAGCTTTGACGAGATGAAACCGCGAAGAACCAAAATCATTGGGTTTGCTTCCCATTCGGAAAGTCGCCTTGGTGGAGAGAATGATCTTGTCCCTCATGCCAATAATTGCTTTTCCCAGAATTTCTTCGGCCATACCTTGTGAATATACATTTGCGGTATCAAAGAAATTGAGTCCGGCGTCCATGCAAAGCCCTACCAGCCGCGACGCTTCCTCGGCCTGCGTATTTCCCCAAGCCTTAAAAAAATCCCCGCCGCCGCCAAACGTACCGGTCCCGAAACTGAGTACGGGCACCTTCAACCCGGATGCTCCCAATTGTCTGTATTCCATTGTGATTATTAGTAAGATTGAAGAAAAACCCACGCAAAAACGGTAGTTGCACGAATTGAATGCGAATTATAGGGGAAAAATCACAAAGATCAAATCGGGGATAACTCAGTTTGGAGCAAAAAAAATACCCTCCCTGAAAATCAGGAAGGATATCTGCATTATATACTCAACGTTCCTCTATTACTTAACCTTCAACCCTACCAACACGACCAGATTCTGGTGGTCGGCCTAGCCTCGGTTCAGAATATTAATCAAATATCATCTTTAGGTTTGGTTCGAAAGAAATTTGATGTGCAACTGGGGCGTTTGGGTTAACGTTCGGGAAATCGGGGCCTATTTTGCTGTTGAAATGGTCATTCTTATTATCTTTAAAAGATAATTTTTACCTATTTGAATTTCCTGACTTAAATTCTTAACCATGAACCGTAGAGAAGCAGTTCAAAGAATAACCTTCCTGCTCGGTGGTGCTATTTCCGCTCCCCTCATGGCCGGCATTGCAGGCGAAAAGCTCAATTTCGGCCCGTCCATTGACATCTCCGACCAGCAAGAAGCGTTGCTGGCAGACATTGCGGATGTCATTATCCCGACCACAGGTACACCCGGGGCCAAAGCCGCTGGTGCTGAAAAGTTCATCGTACGCGTCATGCGTGATTGTTATCCCCTCGACGATCAGAAAAAGTTTTATGATGGTCTTGCCAAAGTAGACGCATTGAGTAAAGAAGTATATTCCAAAAGCTTCACCGCACTTGACGCCACACAGAAAAATGATGTCATCAAAAAGACGACCGTTGCCGACAAGCCATTTTTCCTGCAAATGAAGGGTCTTACGGTTACCGGATATTTTACTTCTGAGATCGGAGCCACCCAGGCCCTCGACTACCTTCCGATCCCCGGCAGGTTCGATGGCAGCTGGCCGATGCCCAAAGGCCAGAAAAGCTGGGCGCTTTAATCCGTAATTTCCAAACTCTTCGAAAAAAATGGCGAATTTAAATATCGACGCAAAGAAAGAAATCACCTACGATGCCATCGTGATCGGCTCCGGGGTGTCCGGTGGCTGGGCAGCTAAAGAACTTACCGAAAAGGGCATGAAAGTACTCATGCTCGAAAAAGGCAAAAACCTCGAACACGTAACAGGGTACGAAAATGCATTGAAAGCACCGTGGGAAACACAGTACAACGGTCGCCTTACCGTCAAACAAAAAGAAACACACCCATTTCTTTCCCGTGATTATCCGTACAATGAGATGACGGAAAAATACTGGATGAACGATATGGATGCACCCTACGAGGAAAAAAAGCGGTTCGACTGGTTCCGTCCGAACATCGTCGGTGGCAAATCGATCATGTGGGGCCGCCAATCCTACCGATTGAGCGACCTGGATTTTGAAGCAAACCTCAAAGACGGCATTGCCGTAGACTGGCCGATCCGATATAAAGATATAGCCCCCTGGTATTCCTATGTTGAAAAGCATGTTGGGATTTCGGGTGAAAAGCTGGGCCTGCCCCAGTTGCCTGACAGCGAATTTATCGCGCCAATGGACATGTACTTCGTGGAAAAAGAAGTGCGCAAGCGCCTTGAAAAAGAATTTCCGGGCCGTACCATGACCATCGGTCGGGTTGCCAACCTTTCTCAACCTACAAAAATCCAGCTGGAAGGAGGACGCTCTCCATGCCAATACCGCAACAGATGCTCATATGGATGTCCCTATGGCGCCTATTTCAGCACCCAGTCGAGTACATTGCCTCCGGCAGTTAAGACGGGCTTACTCACACTCCGGCCGGATTCAGCAGTTAAAGAAATCGTTTACGATGGCAAAAAAACAGGCGGACGCGCTACCGGCGTACGCGTGGTCGACACGGTGACATTGCAGGAAAAGGAATATTTTGCCAATGTGATCTTCGTCTGCGCCAGCGCGATAGCTTCCGCTGCATTGCTGCTCAACTCCACTTCCGACAGGTTCCCTAACGGAATGGGTAACGACTCAGGCGAGCTTGGCCACAACCTGATGGACCACCACTTCCGTACAGGTGCTAGCGGTGTCTGGGAAGGCGATCTGGATAAATACTATTTTGGACGCCGGGCAAATGGTATATATGTACCACGTTACCGGAATGTAGGGTCCGATAAGCGCGACTACCTGCGTGGATTTGGATACCAGGGCGGTGGCAGCCGTCAGGGATGGCAGCGCAATGTGGCTGAGCTGGCATTTGGAGCAGATTTCAAAGATGAACTGACCACTCCGGGCAACTGGACAATGGGCTTCGGAGGCTTTGGCGAAACATTGCCTTATCACGAAAACCACATGTACCTCAGCAAGGAGAAAAAGGATAAGTTCGGTATACCAACCGTTGTATTCGACGCGGACCTCCGTGAAAATGAGAAGAAAATGCGGGTAGATATGATGAACGATGCTGCCGAAATGCTGGAAAAGTCAGGCCTTAAAAATGTAAAGACCTACGATAACGGCTCCTACCTGGGTATGGCGATCCACGAAATGGGTACTGCCCGCATGGGTCGCGACCCCAAAACATCGGTTTTGAATGGAAATAACCAACTTCACGCGGTTAAGAACGTGTTCGTAACGGACGGAGCATCCATGACCTCAGCGTCGTGCGTAAACCCGTCGCTGACTTACATGGCGCTTACCGCACGTGCGGTCGACTTTGCCGTTAAGGAGTCGAAAAAGAAAAATATCTGATGGTGTTGACAGACTTGCCGGGATTCAAAATCCGGCAAGTCTTCTTTATAATATCTTCAAACCGGCCTGCCTGAATGCATTGAACTTCGCATCGGCAGTGTCCACTTCGGTTATAATGTAATCGAGACTCTCAATAGGGCAAACGCGGTAAGTTTCGTAGGTTTCTAATTTCTCAAATGTGCTGAGCGCGACAGCCACACCCGAATGGGCAAGCATCGCCTGTTTCAGTTCTGCTTCTTCCAGGTAAGCCGCCGTAACTCCTCGCTGTACATCCAGCGCGCAAATTCCCATGAAATACAAATCCGCCTGGAAATTCTCCACCATCCGGATCGCCTGCAGTCCCACGACCGTTTCCGATTCTTTAAAATAAGTCCCTCCCAAAAGGATAAGCTTCACTCCCGGATAAGCCGACAATGCCGGAATAATGGCCGTATTGTTGGTGATTACAGTAAGTTTAATATCGGTAGGTAAAAGTGAAACGAGTGTAAAAACGGAGGTACCTCCATCCAGAAAAATCGTCTGGCCACTTTTGATCAGCGGCTGCGCTTTCAAAGCGATCACCTCCTTGTCGTCTTTCAGATAACTGATCCGCTCTTTAAATGTCAAGGGATTATGGGAACGCGGGATGGCGCCGCCCCGGATCTTCATCAGGAGTCCATTATTGGCAAGAGCCTCTATATCCCGACGAATAGTATCCTCGGAGACTTTCAGGTCGCTACTTAGCTCCGCAAACCCGACCTGCTGGTTATCTTGCAATTTGGCCAGGATATAGGCATACCTTTTTTCCTTGATCATTTTCAATTATATTTTTGCAAACTTATGCAAATTTGCATTTATTTGCAATATCAAAACTCAACATGATAATGGAAGAAAAGCTGAAAATAAGTACGGCGCGGCGGGCTACTTTGCTCATATTTCTGGTATGCGGGATCGGGTTATCCAGCTGGGCCCCGATGGTACCATTTGCAAAAATCAGGCTTGGACTCAATGATGCCGATCTCGGCATTGTATTGCTTTCGCTCGGAGCCGGTGCAATCCTGACGATGCCTGTAACCGGCTTTCTGATCAACCGTTATGGCAGCCGTACGATCGCTCTCATTTCAGCGCTGGTTATTGCATCCCTCCTCCCATTATTGCTTCTTGCAAACTCACCTTATCAGCTTGCCGCCGCATTGTTCATCTTTGGCGCTGGTATCGGGTCAATAGATGTGGCTATGAATGCACAGGCTGTGGTGGTGCAGGAGCGCCACGGTAGCCATATTATGTCGTCGTTTCATGGGATGTTCAGCGTCGGTGGGCTTATAGGTTCCATTGGTTTAGGATTTTTGATCAAAGCAGGACTATCCCCCACGGTCGCCGCAGTTAGTATTTCGGCGTTGCTTGTCGTAATTACTGTCACGCAGTCGAAATATTTGCTTCCACATTCAGAGGAGGCCAAAATGGATAGCACGAATTTCGTATTGCCCAAAGGCCCTGTGTTGCTGCTGGGCATCATGTGTTTCATCCTTTTCCTTGCCGAAGGTTCGCTCCTTGACTGGAGTGCCGTTTTCCTTCAATTCTCCCGCGACTTCGACCCCTCTTTATCCGGAGTTGGCTATGCCGCCTTTTCGGTTGCCATGGCAGTGATGAGGCTCACGGGCGACGGCCTCATTCACAGGTTAGGATCTGCAAAGGTTGTCTTATACGGTACATTGCTGGCTGGTTCGGGTTTCCTGATAGCAGTTTTGATCCCGTCCGCAATTGCGGCGCTATTTGGGTTTGTATTGGTCGGCTTAGGCGCTGCTAATGTTGTTCCGGTGTTCTTTACTGCTGCTGGCCGCATTCCAAATGTCCCGCCGTCCATTGCATTATCAGCAGTCACGATTCTTGGTTATTCAGGCCAGCTAGCCGGGCCTGCCCTCATTGGTATTATAGCAGAAGTAACCTCGCTTTCAGTTGCATTAGGATTGGTTGGGGTATTGCTTTTTGTTGTTGCATTTACCTACCGGCAACGAGATTAATGCTTCAAAATGCTTCACCTGTAAAGAGATAGAAGCCCGGCCCATCTTTTGTAAAACCAACATCAAATCTTAAAAAAATATCCTTTTTAGGGAACAGCAGATAGCGTAGTCCGACCCCTCCGGATACCCTGGCATTGCTAATACTCAACGAACCAATTCGCGGCCCTACTACCGCCGCACCAGCAAAAGCAACTGCACCAAACCGCTTGCTGAACCCAAATGGCAGCCACCGGTGCTCCACCTGCGTCGCCAGCATGTTTTTGTCGCGGTAACGCCCATAGTAATATCCTCTCATGATCATTTCACCGCCCATCAAGGCCATTTGATTAAAAGGGATATCTCCTGAATAAAAATTGCCATAAACCTGCCACGCGAGCACATTGCGCCTGGACACGGGGTGAGAACTTCTGATATCTACATTAATACCCTGAAAATTATGATGGCTACCCAGCGATTGATTGTATTTCAGGAATGATATTTCACCGAAAAAGCCTTTCCGCACATTTAATACATTATGCCGGTTGTCGTACACCAGGGCCGCGCCGAAACCAATATTTCGTGCACCGTCGCTTCCGAGCGGTTCGTCGTAAATATGGTCGTCCGGCTGATTGAAGTGTGCATTATAAAGCTGCTGATAGTCAATTTCCGGACCGAGGAACAGGTTGGGACGGAGTCTTCGGAGTACGCGCTGGCGGAACAACAGGTAATTGGCGTCGATCAGTGCCGGATCTTTCTCGGGGGTATTCGGGCCTATTCCGTAGTACATGAGCGGAAAGCGCTGAAAGCGTGTCCTACCAAGAAAAAACCACCTGTCCTTGTCCCCATAGATCGCATTATCAAGCCAAATCCCATATTGGGCCTCCAAAGTCAAAAAAGTAAAAGCCTGAATTTCGCTTAACCTGTTCAGCGTATCGTTTTTGGCCTGAAAAAGGAACAAAGACGACAGGCCAAATTCAAAACTTGTTTCCGGGGAGTAACCCAACGTAGGGTAAACCCGGAAGCTCGATTTTCCTTCCGAAGTAGTATCCGAAACGGTTTTCCTGATGAACCGCTTCATCCAGCCGTCCTGCGCTAATGCGTTTTCTGAACCGGCAAACGCCGTCAAAAACAACAACAAATGTCTGATGCGTGCCAAGTTGTGGGTATTTGTTGAGAAGTATTTACGATTCCTGTACTTTAAAAAACCGAGCCACACAGGCCGAATGCCGGTGCAGAACATTCAGTAGATGCGGTTGGTGGGGCCGCTTTTCCAGAAAACTCTACCATTCCGATGAAAAAATACGCTTTATTTCTATTCCTGTTGTTATCAGCCCTGCAGAGTTTTGCCCAGTCAGCAACGAGTGGGGATTCCTGGTGGAAAAGAAATAACCTCAGAGTGATTCAAATGAACCTACCGGCTTATGAGGCGGCAACGATCAATGCAGACTCGATTGTTACCGATCTTGTTAACTGTTCTGCCAACACATTGATCATCAATGCAGGCGGTATCATGGCCTTCTATCCTACGAAACTTGACTTTCATTATACCAACCCATTCCTTAAAAATAATCATGTACTGGCCGATGTTGTCAGCAAATGCCACCAGAAAGATATCAAGGTTATCGTCCGGTTCGATTTCAGTCGCGTCCACGAAAGCATCTTCAAAGCCCACGCCGACTGGTGCTATATTTCGCCCAAAGGAGAGCGCATTATCAATACTGATATGTATGTCGTCTCCATTAATGCCCCATACGTTCAGGAAAAGGCATTTAAAATTATCGAAGAGGTAACAGACCTTTTCCCGATTGATGGCATCTTTCTGAATATGCCGGGTTACCAGGTCAACAACCCTTATGAAGGAAAATACCACGGCATCGACCAAAATGAATATGATAAAAAGGCCTTTTCGTCCTTCACTAACGGTCAGACGCTTCCCACAGAGGAAAACAAGGCGGATCCGCTGTTTCAAAAATATCTCGAGTTTAAAAAACACACGGTAGAGGATTGGTCCGAAAGGTTGCACAAATTGGTTAAGTCCAAAAATCCTCAGATCGCCATCTGTACTTACTCCGACAAATTCGTGGATATCATCAGGCACGAGTCGCAAAGCATGACTACCCTGCCCTATTGGCCTTATACCGCATCGGATAACGTCGGTAATGCCGTCAATTCATTCCCAAACCACATAATCAGCAACGCCAGCATTCAACAAATATCGTTTCAGTCGAGATACAATGCTGTTGAACCCAATGAAACACAAATCAGGCTTTATGAGAACATCGCGAACGGTTCGGGACTGGATATGAGCATGATGGGCGACATGCGCGGGTATGAGGACGAACGCAATTATCCGGTATTCAAAAAAGTATATGGGTTTCACAAGAAGAATGAAGCTTACTTCGGAAAATACAAATCAGTTGCCAAAATCGCCGTGATAGCGCCAGGAGCATGGCCGAATGGCGAGCCGATGCAGGAATACCGCGGTATCCAGCTTATGCTTCGTGAAGCGCACATTCCTTTCGACATTGTAGAGGATGGGCAGATCGAAAACCTGCCGGACAAAATAAAGGATTATAAGCTCCTCATCCTTCCGGAAATCACCTATCTCAAACCGGAGGCTATCCGGATATTGAAAGAAGCCAGCCAGCAAGGCACCCATTTAATCGCAACCAACCGGACGCTGTTCGATAGTCCGGAAACGTTGCTGGAACTGTTCGGGGCGAAAATTGAGAAAAAAGACAACGACGGCGCCGGTAACTACCTGGTACCCGACAACCGCGACATCTTCAAAAGCTTTAAGGGACAAAGTATGCTTTTCTGGAAGTTCAATCTGGGATTGTATGACCTATCTGCCGCCGACCAGCGGCTCCTTCCTGTCCTTGCGAAAGGACGGCCCGGCCCTCCGGAGATCATCGGCGGCCACGACCCGACCGGCTATTTTGCGGCAGCCATCAAAAACCACCCAAAAAGTAAAGCAGTTATTTTCCCCATCAGTCTTGGACGCATTTATTATATGCACGGCTACCAGGAACACAAAAACCTGCTTCTCGACATGATAGGGCACATTCTGCCCAAAGCGGACCAGGTGATCCAGACCAATGCACCTGCCCGGGTCGAAACTATTTTAAAGGAATTTACCAGGAACACCGTCAGTAATAGAAACAAGACAGAAAGTGAAGGTATGATCCTGCATTTGGTCAACCTGACGGGTTTCAGCGGAAATACCTATTTTGACCCATTGCCCTTACATGATCTGAATTTCAAGGTAAAATCAACAAAAAAGCCGGTGAAAGTTTTCACATTGACAACTCAAAAACCAGTCGCATTCACCTGGAAAAACGGCGCTATCGACCTCAAACTAGAACATTTGAATGAATTCGAAAGCATCGTAATGGAATGGTAAGCCAACATAACAAACGCATCATGACAGAAAAAACCCCGACACCGACGCTCTTCGAATGGGCTGGCGGCATGCCAGTCTTTGAAAGGCTAACCGATTTATTTTATAAAAAAGTACTCAAAGATGAGCTATTAGAGCCGGTATTCAAGCATATGTCCGCTGAACACCAGTTGCACGTAGCACACTTTATCGCCGAAGTCTTTGGTGGCCCCGAGCAATATAGCAACGGCGAAGGCAGCCATTTCAAAATGATCCAAAAGCATCTTTTCAAACACCTTACCGAGGCGCACCGCAAGCGCTGGATTGCGCTGCTACTTGAAACGGCTGATGAAATCAACCTGCCCGATGACCCGGAATTCCGGTCGGCATTCATTGCCTATATTGAATGGGGGACGCGAATTGCAGTAATCAACTCCAATGTCGACGAGCTGATGATGAATCCCGAGGAACCAATGCCAAAATGGGGCTGGGGAGTCCCAGGAGGGCCATATCAAGGATAAAAATTACAATTTGGGAGCATCCGGTTTGTTGGGTGCTTCCGAGCTATTAGCTCCCCTGGTCTTCAATTTCCGGCGGTAAACTTTGTCATTGACTTTTACATAAAGCGTATCAAAGTCCTTTCCCCCAAACGCGAGGTCGGAGACGCTGCCGCCTGGCAAGGGCAGGATAGCATTCACCCGTCCGGTTTGATCGAGAATCTGTACTCCCGCGTGCGTACCCACATATATGCGCCCTTCGCGATCACACGCGAGGCTTGTCGCCCCGGCGTTTTCTTCGGCATCGGGCACATGCAGCCATCCAAATTTTTGCCTGTGAGCGAGCTTACCATCTTGTTGGATTTGGGATGAATACAGCCAATGCGAACTCGGTTCGGTGGCATAAACCAATGTCTGGTCCGGCGAGAGTGCTACACCTGGCACTTTGATGCTTTTGAGCAGCGCTGCATGCTTTCCGGCCGGCTTTCCTTTAAATTGAAACCCTTCGCTAGCCTCCGACCAACCTTCCTCCGAAATAAGCAATGCCGACAAAAATGCATTCTGCGATTGTCCTGTTTTAACTTTCTCAGGCCAGCCCTTCCACAAATACCGCATGGCTTCCGGAAAAAGCGACGTGCCCTGCTTTCCATTGTGGCCGCCTTCGCCCCATTTGTGCTCCACCTCATATCCTGCAAAGGTCAAAGCACGGAGCATCGTCTGGTTGGCCATCCACCAGTCGCCCGCGTAGATATTGAGGTCGTTGGCGCCGTCTTGCATATAAATCCGGATCGGCTTCGGCTCGAACTTGCGGACCAGGGTGTGGTAACGATCAGCTCCGCGCAGCCCTACATAAGTACCTATGGCGCTGAAAACGCGCGTAAATGCATCGGACCGCTCCCAGGCAGCTGTAAATGCACAAACCGCCCCACTGCTTGATCCACCAATAGCCCTGTCATTCCCATTGTTGGATAACCTGATAGCCCTGCCGTCGCTTGTCTTTCGCCTTTCAACGTCCGGCAGGATCTCTTCAAGGATAAACCGCGCATAGGCATCGCCCAGCCCGTCGTATTCGAAACTTCGGTTAAAGCGGTCGTTGGCTGCATTGGGATCGGCGGCCTTCACACGGCCATGCATGACGAAAACGCCGATGGTTACAGGCATTTCCTTTTTATGTATGAGATTATCAAATACCGTGGGGGCTTTCCATTGAATTCCGTCCTGGTTCACATACACGCAGGCAGGTGCGTCGGGCTTGTATTGCGCAGGCACATACACCCAGTACTCGCGCCAGGTTCCAGGGAATATTTTGGATTGATCAAATGTAAATTTCAACACCTCGCCCTTCGGCACGTTAGGCTGTTCTTCCGACGCAGGATCGACCGGATAATTTTCAACGGGAGCCTGCGCATTCACGATCAATGGAACCAAACAGCAACACAGGAGCAGCAAACGCTTCATACAAGTGTGTATTTTAATTTAAAGAAAAATTACAGATAACTTAGCCACCAGGTCCTTTTACGGGCCCTGTATTCGCCAAACCACTTACACGGCCAATAGAGCGCAATTACAATAACTATCCAGATGATGTAGGTCTGACCAAGCGAATAGCCAAAATCGTCGGGCCGGAATTTGAAGAAAAGCCTGGCATCCGTCGCCTGCTCCCAGGTGTAGCCCGAAAGGAACACAGCGATCATTGTCATAATATGAATGAGGTAAAAATGCACGATGAAGAAAAAGAAAGGTACCCGGCCATAAACGGTGCAAATGCGGCTGAATGCATTGTCGGTTCGCTCTGTGAATGCTAATAAGATCAGTATCGGACCCTGTGTCATGAATGTAAAAAACAGGGACGGCGGGTATTTGGTCACGTTCATGAACGACATAAAGGTCTTAATGTCAGTATCCTGCACGCTCCACTTCGCCGGATCACCATAACCGTTTAGCAACCTCAAAACAATGAAAAGAACCGTAAGTACAAGACCTGTTATGATCAATGTCCGTTTGCGCTTAGCGGGGTCGGCAGCGCTGTTGTAAAGCATTCCGAGACCGTAACCCGACATCATAATGCCTGCCCAGGGGAAAATCACATATAAGAAAATAACAGCCCCACCATCGCCGCGCGGCAGAAATGTGCCTCTGCCGGTGAAGAATATGCGTAGCAAAATGTTGGCTAGCGTCCCTTCCTGCAACTGCACATAATCTAGCAGGTTATGCCCGAGCACTAAGGCAAGTCCCAGTGCCAGCACCGTTTTGGGCGCGCCAAATCTCACTGCAATACCGAGTACAATCATCGCACCGCCCAATGCCCATAACACCGCAAAAAAGAGCGTGCTATAAGTTGGGTCAAATGTTAAACCGAATGTCATAATCACCATTTCGGCAAAAATTAGCCACAAACCGCGCTTAATGAGGAAAGAAGATTTCTCTGCCGCCGTTTTGTTCTGTCCAGACAGGTAGGCCGACAAGCCCGAAAGCATCATGAATGTAGGCGCGCAAAAATGCGTGATCCATCGCGTAAAAAATAAGGCTGGTGTGGTGGTTGCCAGATTGGTCGGGTCGCCGGTGGCGCCTGCGATGTGAAAATAATCTCGGACATGGTCCAGGGCCATGATAATGATGATCAGGCCGCGTACGGTGTCGATGGACCGGATACGGTTGGTAAGCGTGGTAGAAGTATACATGACTAATAGGCTGTTGGAATCAACTCACGTAAGAAGCAACATAAAATGCTGATTTACTGCCTCCTTTCGCCATTAATGCACAACAAAAAATCCCGACATCCTGAACCTTTCGGCGTCAGCAAGTCGGGATATCGGATTGTCGGATACGTTTACAGCAACGCCGCTCCAAAAACGCCGGCGCTATCACCCAGCTTTGGTTTCACGATCGGTGTCGTAACAATACCTTTATTGAAGATGTATTTGCGGATACGCTCGTAACCTGCCGTATAAAGCAAATCAATATTGCCTACGCCGCCGCCGATCACGATCAGGTTCGGGTCGATGACATTGATCAAAGTCGAGATAGCGCGTCCGTAATATTCCAGCAGGCGCTCGATGGTCGCTTTGGCATGCTCGTCGTTTCCTTGATGATAGCGTTCCAGAACCACTTTCATTGAAACCTTTTCGCCACTGATTTGTTCGTAAAAACGTTCCAATGCAGGTCCGGAGATCACTTGCTCCACGCAACCAGCCTTTCCGCAATAGCAGGGCTCGCCACCTTCTTCGAGGATATTGTGGCCCCATTCGCCGCCGATGCCATGGTGCCCGCCGATGATCTTGTTGTTCACAACCAGTCCGCCGCCTACGCCCGTACCCATAATTACCCCAAAAACGACTTCCGCCCCGTGATAATCCTTACCCGCGCCCATCAGTGCCTCGGCCAATGCAAAGCAGTTCGCGTCGTTAGCCAGTTGACAAGGTACGCCCAGTATTTTTTCAAGATCGGCCTTCAACGGCATGCCATTCAGGCAGGTCGTGTTGGAATTCTTCATGAGCTGCGAATCCGGTTCAAGTACGCCCGGCGTCGCAAAGCCGATTTTAAGCGGCCTTTCGCCCACCTGTTCCGCCACCATGTCGATCAGCTTTTTGATCTGAGCCAAAATATGGTCATAACCATTCGCGGATTCCGTCGGCACGCGCATTCGGACCACCACTTCCAGATTCCTTTCCGGATCCAGCACCGCACATTCTATTTTCGTACCTCCTAAGTCGATTCCCCAGAGTTTCATTCTATTATTTCTAAACTAAAAATTGGATCAATAAAAAAAGAAAACGGCAGTCGAAAAGCCGACTGCCGAAGTTTTTAAAGTACTTTATAATATTTGTAACCAAACAGGAAGATCACCGCATAGCAGATGATGGGAAGGTAGTAGGCATGCGCCACGTTGGTTTCCGCTACCGCACCCATTGCGAATGGGAAGAATGCGCCACCCACGACCCCCATTGAAATAAATGAAGATGCCTGCTGCGTATGTGCCCCCAGATTTTTTAAGCCAAGACTAAAAATGGTCGGGAACATGATACTGAAAAAGAAGTTCAGCATCAACAACGCTATAAATGATGGCCAGCCAAGGCTTTGTGCGATAATCAGGCACATCACAATATTGCAGGCTGCGAAAATCGCCAGCAAAGAATGTGGTGCAATAAAACGCATCAGGAATGTACCCACGAAACGGCCTGTAAGCATCAATACGAAGAAAATGATCATGTAGTTACCAGCCACAGCGTCGGAGAAACCCATCTCCTCGTGACCATAGTTAATGAAAAATGCCCAGGTACCGGCTTGCGCAGCTACGTTGAAAAATTGCGCCAAAACAGCCCATTTGAAATGTCTGTGCTGGAAAAGACCCTTCTCCGGATGCGTATCCACGTTGGCAGCAGCAGGATCTACGGCTCCGTGGGGATCGATAAGTGCTGGTACTTTAACAAATGAAAACAATATCGCGATCGTGGCAATCACACTTCCTATGACGATGTACAATGTTTTTACCGAGGTAAGGTCTGTACTGCCTGCCACATTATTTCTCAACAAAAAATAAGAACCAACGGCCGGTCCGATAATGGTACCCAATGCGTTAAATGCCTGCGCAAAATTGATACGCATATCGCTCGTACGCTGATCTCCCAGCGACGCAACAAATGGGTGAGCAACTGTTTCCAATGTGGAAAGACCGCAGCCCAGAATGAACAACGCTCCTCCAAAGAACGGAAATGAAGCCGCAGCAGCAGCCGGAACAAACAAAAATGAGCCGACCGCAAAGAGCGTAAGTCCGAAAAGAACGCCGTTTTTATAGCCGAAACGCTTCATGAATAACCCCGCCGGGATGCCCATCACGCCATAAGCCCCGAAGATCGCAAATTGTACAAATGCAGATTGTGTTTTGGTCAGACTTAAAACGTGCTGAAAGTGCTTGTTGAGCACGTCCCCCATGGTGATGGCGATGCCCCAACACATGAACAGAGAGGTAACAAAGATCAGAGTAACAACGTATTTTGAATCAGTAAACTTAGGCGGGGAGGTGTGGACAGTGCCGGAAGACGGGTTGTTGCTCATTTAGCTGAATAGTAAAAATAAATATTAGGTTAGGTCTATTTTTGCAAATGTAAATCAGAGAAATTTAAAAACTGTATCCAGTCGAACATTTTAACGTCGTGCCCGCCGGGGCGGATGTGAAAGCCTATCTGGCCGTAAATGGGTTCGTTGAGGGCGGGAAAATTGGTGCCGGAGAAACCTTTGGTTCCCAGAAACCTGTAAACGGCATCAGAAGCCTTAGCGGTTTCGAATTCCCCTGCCGGATCGGCATTCCGGTCGTCTTCGGCGGTGGCGAGATATACTGGCCGCGGGGCGATCAGCGCGAGGACGAAATGCTGGTCAAATGGCAACTCAGTGTCCTTATCCTTGTATTTGCAAAGATTTTTGGCATACCAATGCGGAAACACGGTGCAAAGCCTGTTGATGTTCTCCCCTATTCCCCTGCGAAACTGTTTTGCGCCCCCTGCACCGGATTCGTTGCTGAGCACAGCCGCAAAGCGCCGGTCGGTAGCGCCGGCCCACAATGCAGCCTTGCCTAATCTTGAAAACCCAAACACTGCAACGCGCTTTGCATCGATGTCCCGGTCGGTTTCCAGGTAATCCATGCCGCGGCTAAGTCCCCAGGCCCAGGCTGCCATATTGCTGAAATTGTCTTCCCTGTTTTGCAATTCTGGATACAGGGTGTGTACACCGGTTTGAAACATATGTTCTTTCCGGTCAGAAGCGATCTCTTCCCGGTAAAGGGTCACCAGCGCATACCCGCGGGCGAGAATGCTGTCCACGGCCCATTGCGAAGCGTTAACACCCCGGCAAGCATCCGTGGCTTGTCCGCTTTTCGAGCAGGGGAACATGCCGCTATGCTCGACCCATGCCTTTGTCAGCTTAATACCCGGATCGGCATGAATAGCTTGGTTACCGATGAAATTGATCCCGATAATGGCCGGTACCGGACGTTTCACCTGATTTGGAATGTAGATCAGCAGATCAAACTGCATTTCCTTATCCTTTTCACGGACATGCACGGTTACCTGCTTACGCGTAGCTTTTCCATCCAATGCATTTTTATCTTCATCAAAAACCTGGAAGCGGATGTCCTTCGGCTTGGCGGGCGAAACCCCGTACATTTCGCGGGTCATGGTTTCGAGGATCTCTTTTCGTCTCTTGGTCCATTGCGCGGTGGTTTCGACTTTCTTGCCACTATTAAATGTCAATGGATCGGGTAACGGCGATGTTGCTTCCTGCGCTATGGTCGCGGAGTACGCATTGCAAAAAAGAAGTAGGGCAAATAGAATGTGTTTCATATCCGGTGCGCTATCAGCCGTTTATTTTTTACTGAAATAATTACTCATAAAAAGCAACTGATATTGAACGGCGTTGGTCCAATAAGGCCAGTTGTGCGCTCCCGGGCGTATAATGTAGTCGTGCTCGATATTCCGGTAAAGCAGCTGTTCGTGTAGTTTTTGGTTTACTTCAAAGAAAAAATCCTCCGTTCCGCAATCGATGATCAGCGACAATGCATTCGGTGTAAGCAAATGCAGCATATTGATCACCGTGTTTTCTTCCCACCTTTTGGGCTGCTCGGCATACTTACCGAGTCGCTTGGCCATATCCCAGTTATTCGGAAAAGGCCGGATATCCACCCCGCCGCTCATGCTTCCGGCCGCTCCGTACACATCCTGATGGCGCAATGCAAGATACAATGCGCCATGACCGCCCATGCTTAGCCCGGTAATGGCCCTGCCCTTGCGATCTTTGATCGTTTTGTACTTATTATCAATATAGCTTACAATTTCTTTGGAAATATATGTTTCAAACTGCGATTGCGGATCCACCGGACTGTCCCAATACCAGCTGCTGTAACCGCCGTCGGGACAAACGATGATCATATTATGTAAATCGGAGGCCTTTTGAAATCCTGGTGCCTTTTTAATCCAGCCGCTATGATTGTCGCTGTATCCGTGCAACAGGTACACTACCGGAAACTCCTTCCCCGCTTCATAGTTGTCGGGACGTATGACGACCACTTTGAGCGTCTTTTTCATCACCGCGCTATTTACCTCCACGGTATCGACTGTCGACGCGTTAGTATTGGGGAGAAAAAACAGACAAAGGGCAAGAAATGTCAATAGTGTACTTTTCATTTTAAAGGACATAGATTGAAAAATTTGAGATTATTTTCTACAACTCAGCGGGCTCAGAGCTGTTAATCCCGCAAATATTGTAGAATCCGGGGAAATAATATACGGTCAATTGTCAGAATCCGCCTGGCATTTAAATTGATACTGGTGTATTAGTCTAAAATAACTCTAACTCAAAATATTAAAGCAATGGGAAATATCCTTTATACAATAGCTGTCATCCTGGTAATCCTGTGGTTAATCGGCTATTTCGGCTTCGCGAGCTTTGGGCTAGGTAATATCATCCACATTCTTTTGGTGATTGCAGTCATAGCGATCATCCTTCGCTTGATACGTGGCGACAGGGTTGTGTAGGGAGCATATCCATTCAGGCAAGAGCCCGGAACGTTTATTTTAACGGTTCCGGGCTTTGACTTTTTACGGATATATGTTTCAAAACCATAGCTCTATGGTGAACGACTGCATACCAGGCCCTACCTCTATGCTTGACCAAAACGGCATTTCGGGCGATCTTCGAATCGTAAAAAATGAGTAGTCCGTGTTGGCATGGAGTTTTTCCGAAGGCCGGAAACAACATCCAACAAGCTAATCATGGAAACGAAAATAGAATATGACTACCCGACGCTGGTGAATGCGGTATTCAGCAACCATACCGACGCTCAAAAAGCTTATGATGAACTGATGTTTCGCGGCTACAAGCCGGAGGAAATCAATGTGGTGACCTCCGACGAAACCCACCGGATCCATTCTACCCACACCGAAGATGGCGACAGGCCGCATACAACCATGGAAAATGCAGGCATAGGCTCCGCAATCGGAGGCACTGCCGGCGCGATCGTTGGAGCCGTGGCAGCTCTTGGCACATTGGTAGTGATTCCGCCGCTTGGTATAGCCGTTGCTGGTCCGCTTCTCGCCGCGCTCACAGGCGCAGGTGCTGGCGGACTGACGGGAGGCATCATCGGTGCGCTTACCGCTCGTGGAGTGCCCAAAGAACACGCAGAAGTAGTCGAATCGAACATACGCGAAGGTGGAACGCTTATCTCTTTCACACCAAAAACCACCGAGGACCGGATTGACGTTATTGCTGCCTGGCAAAGGCACGGAGGCAGGATGCTCCACGGTAATGAAACCTATACAGCCTGATATGAGGAAGCCCCGCGATTTTAATGCGGGGCTTTGATTTACAAAAGGTCTTTGATCCTCACCCAAACGTTTTCAGCCAGTATTTTATGGCCCTCAGCAGTAGGATGAATGCCATCCGACTGGTTGAGCTTGCTTTCACCACCCACGCCTTCAAGCAGGAACGGAATGAGTGTAATGTTGTTCTTTTTGGCAAGATCGGCATACACGTCTCTGAATTCGGCAGCATATTGCTGGCCCATGTTCGGGGGAATCTGCATACCCGCCAGCACCAGCTTTGCATCCGGATATTTGGCGCGCACTTTGTCGAGAATGGCTTGGAGATTCTTTCTCGTTTCAGAAACCGGAATGCCTCGCAAGCCGTCGTTGCCACCCAGTTCGAGCACAAAAACATCCAGCGGTTGTTTTAAAAGCCAATCAATGCGGCTGTTACCGCCTGAAGTCGTCTCCCCGCTCACACCTGCATTGATCACCTTATATCCCAGGCCGAGCGAATCTATTCTTTTCTGGATCAAACCTGCAAATCCCTGCGAGGGATCGTCGAGGCCATAGGCGGCTGTAAGGCTGTTACCAAAAAAAACGATTACCTTCTTTTTGGTGGCCGGGGTGGCAGTGGCAGTTTTGGCGGAGTCTTTTGCCTTTTTGCTATCCTCTTTTTTGCCGCTGTCGCACGAAACGAATGCAGATGCCAGCACTAACAGCGTTAAACACTTCAAAAAACAATCTTTCATATTTGACTTTATATCTAATCGGGAATGGGATTTCAGTTTTAAAACAGCCGGTACCAGCCGCTCATTCACTTTTAAACGCCGTTTAAACTATATTTATGAGCAACAAAAAGCGAAAAGAATCAATTTAGAAAAAAAGCGGCGGCCGACGATCGGCAAACAAAGTCCGGCGCCCCGGCGGCACGCAAACATAAAATAAAAAAACGATTGATGAATACCATACTCGATCTGCACGAAGTAAGTAAGATATATAAAAGCGGCGACCGGACCCTCACAGTTCTCGACCACATTGATTTCTCCGTCGAAGCCGGATCAACAGTAGCCATAGTAGGCCCATCCGGAAGCGGGAAAACCACATTGCTTGGGTTGTGTGCAGGATTGGACAGGTCTACTTCCGGAACCGTCGAACTGCACGGCACAAGGCTTAACGGGCTCAATGAGGACCAACTGGCAGCTGTCAGAAACCAATATGTAGGTTTTATATTTCAAAACTTTCAACTGCTGCCAACACTCACCGCATTGGAAAACGTGATGGTACCGATGGAGCTGCGTGGCGAAAAGAACATTAAACCACGCGCCCTGGACCTGCTGGATAAAGTGGGGCTCGCCGAGCGCGGCCACCACTATCCTACCCAGCTCAGCGGCGGGGAACAGCAGCGCGTGTCGCTTGCACGCGCATTCTCCAACCGCCCGCAGATCCTGTTCGCCGACGAGCCGACTGGTAACCTCGACGCAGAAACAAGTGAAAAAGTAGTGAGACTGCTATTTGAGCTCAACCAGGAAGCTGGCACCACGCTGGTGGTTGTAACCCACGACCTCGAACTGGCCGCCAAAACACAGCGCATTATCCGGATCAAAGGCGGTAAAATAGTCTAAACAATGAGCTCGAACACATCCAACTTCTCCTGGCTCTTGCAAATGGCATGGCGTGACAGCCGGAAAAACCGTTCCCGCCTGGTACTTTTCATTTCATCCATTATCCTCGGCATTGCAGCCCTGGTGGCCATTTACTCGCTGGGCGATAACCTCCGGGAGAACATCGATAGCCAGGCCGCGACCCTGATCGGTGCAGACCTTGCCATTTACAGCGGCAAAAAAATAGAAGGTAAAGCCCTCGATCTGGTAGATTCACTCGGCAAGGTCAGGTCTGAAGAGCGCAGCTTTGCTTCCATGGTTTATTTTCTAAAAAATGGTGGTAACAGGCTCGCGCAGGTAAAAGCATTGTCGGGCGACTTTCCCTATTATGGCAAGCTGGAAACCATTCCTGTAACCGCCGAACAGACGTTCAGGTCCAGGAAAGAAGCATTAGTCGACCAGACGCTCATGCTCCAATACCGCGCCCAAGTCGGCGACTCGATCAAGATCGGAGAAGTAACTTTTGCCATCGCCGGTATCCTCGAAAAAGCGCCCGGAGCAACTGGTATTATGAGTTCCGTAGCCCCTACCGTGTATATTCCCATGCGCTTTCTGGACCAAACCGGTCTGATGCAAAAGGGAAGTCGGGTCGGTTATCGGTATTACTTTAAATATCCGGCCAAAACCGATATCGAAGCACTCGTAAAGACGCTCGAACCGAAATTCGAAAAATACGATCTTGACTATAACACCGTACAGGAGCAAAAAGAAGATACCGGACAATCGTTCCGCGATCTTACCCGCTTTCTTGCATTAGTGGGCTTCGTGGCCTTGCTGCTCGGATGCATTGGCGTCGCGAGCGCAGTACATATATATGTGCGAGAGAAGCTTAACTCGATTGCCATATTGAGATGCCTGGGCGTAAAAGCAACCGACGCATTCCTGATCTACCTGATCCAGATTGCAGGCATCGGGCTCATTGGTTCTATATTGGGAACGGCCCTGGGTGCGGCCATTCAGCAATTTTTACCGCTTGTAATCAAAGATTTGCTTCCGTTTGAACTGACAACGACTCTTTCTTTACCCGCGCTCGGGCAAGGGCTGGCCATCGGCGTATTGATATCCATTCTGTTCGCATTACCACCACTTGTGTCCATTAGGAAAGTTTCCCCGCTCAATGTGCTCAGGTCGTCGTCGGACGCCTCACACCCCGAGCGCGATCCGCTCAGCTGGGGGCTATACGCGCTGATCGTCCTATTCATCTTCGGTTTTTCATTCCTTCAAATGCAAACCTGGGTGCAGGCATTGGTATTCACTGTGAGCATCCTGGCTTCGTTCCTGGTACTTTTCGGAATCGCGAGCCTGTTGATGTGGCTCGTTCGGAAATTTTTCCCGACTTCATGGAGTTACCTCTGGCGACAGGGCCTCGCCAATTTGTACCGACCTAATAATCAAACTACTATCCTCATTGTTTCAGTGGGACTGGGTACTTCGCTGGTTTGCACGCTATTCTTTGTTCAAACTATTCTTCTGACCAGGGTAAAAATGTCTAGCAGTGGAAACCAGCCGAATATCGTGCTGTTTGACATTCAGAGCAACCAGAAAGACGGTGTTCTCGCGATTGCCAAAGCACAGCAGGTTCCTGTGAATCAAAGCGTTCCTATTGTAAATATGCGATTGGAGGAAATGAATGGCAAAACCGCCGCAGACTTCGAGGGCGACACCACAGCTGAACAGTCTAGGCGTATCTTCGGCCGGGAGTACCGGGTTACATTCCGCGATTCCGTTACGTCGTCTGAGAAGATAACCAAAGGAAAATGGCTGGGAAAATACGATAAAACCTCCCCGCTCATCCCGATTTCCATTGAACAGGGTTTCGCCGAAAGGAGCCGTATTGAGATTGGCGACACGATGGTTTTCAATGTGCAAGGCACGCTTATGTCGACCAAGATAGCCAGCTTCCGCGAGGTGAACTGGGGAGAAGTGCGCACGAATTTCCTGGTCGTGTTCCCGACCGGCGTGCTCGAAGATGCGCCACAGTTCCATGCCATGCTCACGCACGTGCCCAATCCCGAAACCTCCGCACGGTTCCAGCAGGCGCTCGTCCGCCAGTATCCCAACATTTCCATTATCGACCTGGCTCTGATATTACGTGTACTGGATGATATTTTCAACAAAATAGGCTTTGTGATCCGGTTTATGGCCGGTTTCAGTATTCTCACAGGGCTGATCGTCCTCATTGCATCCGTCATGATCAGCAAATACCAGCGCATTCAGGAAAGTGTGCTACTGCGTACCCTGGGCGCCAGCCGGAAACAGATATTCGTCATTACTTCGCTCGAATACTTCTTCCTGGGCTCACTCGCCGCATTCACCGGCATACTCATTGCCGTGATCGGAAGCTGGTCGCTCGCGAAGTTCAATTTCGAATCGGAGTTCAATCCAGAGTTGGGCCCTATTGTGCTCATTTTCCTTTTTGTCTCATTGCTAACTGTAATCATCGGTTTGCTCAACAGCCGCGGCATCCTATCCCGCCCCCCGCTAGAAGTGCTGCGTCAGGATGTTTAGAACATTCTCCCTTGTCCCATCCTCCCTACACCCCTCCTCCATCCTCCCTTCCCCCGATTTAACAATTCCTTAAAACGCATTCCTGCGTTTATTCGTCCCTATCATGCCAATTTTGGCCTGGAATGCTGCTTTAATGCAACTTTTCCAGACCGATATTAGACTTTTGGATGAATAAAAATTACTATTCCTGCACCACCTTTTACCTTATTATTTTCATCCAATTTATTCTTCATATTTTTTCAAACGTTTGCACAAAATTTCAAACGTTTGCATAGACTATCAACTAATTTCAATAATTTATATTAAAAATACAATCTGTATTCTTGTAAAACAGCACCCTTTTATTCCAATACTATGGCTAAAATCAATTCACGTTCTACTAATCTATTCACTGTAAAATCCAATAATCCACGACTATGAGAAAATCTTTGACTCTATCAGTCAGGACCGGGTTAATTCGAAGCTGCCTGATGCAGGTAACGGCCGTTTGTGGCCTCCATGCAATGGCAGCAGCTGAAATACCAGTTCCCGAAGGCCAGCCCAAAAAGCATGTTGAATCCAGCATGAATATCATGAAAGAGATTACGCTTACCGGTAAAGTAACGACTGACGGCTCGTCGGAAGGCTTACCCGGTGTAACAGTGGTGATCTCCGAAGCAAATGGCAGTAACAAACAAGGCGCGACGACCAATGAAGCGGGTGTCTTTACATTTGCCAATCTGCAAACAGGAACACGTTACAACCTTGAATTCAGCTACATCGGTTTTGAAAAACAATCATTGAGTGATTTTCTTCTAACCGAAACCAACAATAACTCGATCGAGATCAAACTTAAAGAATCCGCGTCCAACCTGAGTGAAGTGGTTGTAGTGGGCTATGGTACCACTACCAAAAAGGACATTACCGGATCGGTAAAATCCCTTAAAAGTTCAGAATTCAACGCCGGGATCATCAACTCCCCCGAGCAGCTTTTGCAGGGAAAGGTTTCCGGTGTGAACATCACTTCGGCAACGGGTGAGCCAGGCGGCAAAACCAACATTACCGTGCGCGGGCCTGGCGGTGTACGCACAGGAAGTACGCCGCTGTTCGTGGTGGATGGGCTGGCCCTGGATAACAGCAGCACCGGCGGTGAGGCTAACCCCCTCAACTTTCTGAACCCGCAGGACATCGAGTCTATCGATGTTTTGAAAGATGCATCTGCGACGGCGATCTACGGTGCAAGGGGTGCAAACGGTGTGATCCTGATCACAACCAAAAAAGGCAAATCAGGACAAGCCAACGTCACTTACTCAGGAAGTCTGGGCATTTCGACAATGGCCCGCCCGCTGGACGTGCTTTCGGGACCGGAATTCCTTTCCGAAGCCTCAAAATTAGGAGCAACTGTGATCGATGGCAAAGCCGACACGGACTGGCAAAAGGAAATCTCCCGGACTGCGACTACCCACAACCATAATATCTCTATCGGCGGCGGATCCGACCGCATGACCTATTATGCTTCATTTGGCGCCCAAAAGCAGCAGGGAATTTTGAAAGGCAGCCAGCAGGACCGCTACACGGGCCGTATCAACCTTTCGCAAAAACTGTTGAATGACCGCGTTACGCTGGACGTAAACCTGAATGCGACCAATACCAAAAACAAGCGCCCGAACATCCAGGGAATGATCGGCGGGGCAATCACGGCGAACCCCACTTATGCTGCGTATGGTGCAGATGGCCAACCTTTCCAATATCAGGACGGAACCAACCCGCTCATTTCTCTCAAACTTTACAAGGAGGTGCTGACTACCAACCGAGTGCTGGCGAGCATTTCTCCTTCGGTTACGATTATGAAGGGGCTGATTTACAAGCTGAACTTCGGTATCGACAATTCAACCGCTACCCAGGACAAGCAGACGTTGCCGAACCTGATCCCATTAGAGATCGGCCGATTGGAAAACTACGGTTTGAAAAATACCAACAGACTGATCGAAAACTATCTTACTTATACGGTTAACAACAAAAACCATAGCCTGAACGCGTTGGTGGGGCATTCGTACCAGCATATTTCCTTGCAAAGCAAGAATTTCAGCATCAACAAGTTCCCTATCTCGGACATCGAGCCGATCTACAACCCGGGACTTGGCCAGGATCTTTCGCTGGTGTTGAACCAGCCGGGCGGTTTTGCGACTATTAATGAACTGCAATCGTTCTTTGGCCGTGTGACCTATGGTTTTAAAGACAAATACCTGGTAACAGGTACGTTGCGTGTCGATGGTTCGTCGAAATTCGGGGCTAACAATAAGTACGGTTCGTTCCCTTCATTTTCAGTAGGATGGAGAATTTCGGAAGAGCCTTTCATGAAGTCCTCGCCATTCTCGGATCTTAAATTACGCGCTGGCTGGGGATCAACCGGTAACCAGGAAATTCCTTCCAAAATCACCCAGGCAAGGTTCACTTCGGTTGTTTCGGGAACAGCAAGTTATCCGCTGAACAGCGGCACCACCTATCCCGGCGGAACGACCTACACGCGCCTTGCCAACCCTGATATTCAATGGGAAGTATCGCAACAGACGGATTTAGGTCTTGATTTCGCTTTGTTTAAAGGTGCATTGAGCGGAGAAATCGATTATTTCAGAAAAACATCAGAAAAAATACTGCTTGAAGTGATCCCTGCCGATCCCGTTCAGCCAGCCGGTACATTCTGGACCAACGTGCCCGATATGCAGATCATCAACCAGGGTGTGGAACTTGATTTGAACTACCGCAATGCGCTCGACAATGGACTAAGGTATTCAGTAGGCGGAAATATCACTTTTATTAAAAACCGGGTTGAGAACTCACCTTACACCGTGATCCCCTCCGGTTCTGCACAAGGTTCCGGTCTGACTTCCGCGACGATCAACGGTTATATCAACAATGAGGCAATCGGTACATTTTATCTGAAAGAATTCATTGGATTTGATGAAAAGGGCATCAGCAAGTTCCGTGATGTAGATGGTAATGGCATTGTCAACGACGCCGATCGTGTGGTGGCTGGCACTGCGTTGCCTACCCGGATGTACAATTTCAATGGTAACATCAGTTTTAAAGGCTTTGACCTCGCAGCTAACTTCAATGGCGTTGCAGGGAATAAGGTGTATGACAACACAGCCAATTCCAACTTTTACAAGTTGAAACTGTCGAAAGGTGTGAACGTAACGCCGGAAGCGCTTGCAGAGTCAGCCGAATCGATTAACAACTCTGCGCTTGTATCTACACGTTACCTCAAAAGCGGGGCCTATCTGAGGCTGAACAACCTGGTACTGGGTTACAACCTCAATACAACGAAGCTTGGCATCAGCAAATGGGTGCAAACCGCGCGCGTTTCGGTAACCGGCCAGAACCTGGCATTGTGGACCAAGTACAACGGCTACGACCCGGAAGTTAACAACGACCGTTCAATCGCCGGTATTACCTCTTACGGTATCGACTACCTAAGCTATCCCAAAGCGAAAACCGTTCTTTTCTCGATCAATCTTGGTTTTTAATCACTGACCCATGAAGAAGAAATTATCACTCATATTTACGGTGGCCGGCCTGCTGATGATCAGTAATGCCTGCACCGACCTGAAAGAACAAGTTCTGGACGAAACGCTCAGCGCAAAGCTTTCAGAAGAGGAAACAGTCAATGGCCTGCTCGCCCCTACTTACGCGCTGCTGCCTAACCTGTTCCAGCATACGACCTCTTTTGCATTGCAGGAGATCTCGACAGACGAAGCGATCCTTCCCTACCGCGGCGGTACCGATTGGGGTGACAATGGCATTTACCTGGCATTGCATGCGCATAATACCACCGCCACAGATCCGAACGTCAATAACACGTGGAATCAGTTGGTACAATCCATTTCGAGGTGTATTACTGCCATTGAAGGTCTAAAAACTGCTACTTCACCTAATGCGGCGCTTTATACTGCCGAAGCTCGCGGAATGCGCGCCTATTATAACATGGTCATGCTGGATCTGTTTGGTATTGCATTCGTGAAGGAAGATGCGGGAACGACCTCGACTATTATTCGCGGGGATGAAGCTGTAAAATACATTGAAAGTGAATTACTCGCGATCGAACCCGTTGTACAGCCGAAATCGGCTGTCGGCCCGGGACGCCTGAACCAGGCTGCCGTATGGAGCTTGCTGGCGCGCCTCTACCTGCAATCGGCAGTGTTCCGTAACATTTACGGCGCAACCTTCGATTTCAAAGCGGAAGATATGGACAAAGTGATCCAGTACACCGATAAGGTGATCAATTCGGGCCAGGCCAAGTTGTCGCCTGATTATTTCGCGATTTTTGGTAATGCCAACCATACCAACGAAGAACTCATTTTCGCGGTTGACCAACGCGCCGAACTGAATGGTCACAACCGGATGGCTTACTTTTCGATTTCAGGGGACCAATTCC
The DNA here is from genome assembly GCF_023667495.1 of Dyadobacter sp. MSC1_007. GTDB lineage: Bacteria > Bacteroidota > Bacteroidia > Cytophagales > Spirosomataceae > Dyadobacter. Next base: position 13,547 of record NZ_JAMOZL010000009.1, on the reverse strand, counting down.
CGCTCGCGGAATTTCCAGCAGCCAACGGTACCGACGGTCCGGGTATCACTTCCGATTTCTACCAGAGCTGGGTTCAAGCTTATGGCGCTGTGGATCCTTCCCGTGACCCAAGGTTCTACCAGCAAAACATGTCGATTTACACCAATGCGGCAGATACCTGTGTGAACGACGCCGATTATAAGATCAACCGTGGTATCCTGAGAGGCCAGCAATACGGCGCATTGCGTGTCAATGGCGCATTCCTGCGCTGCCCGGATGGCAAACTGAAAGTAGGAAAACTAACTTACGTAACCCGTAACCGGGCCGATCTTCCAGTGAGTTTCAGCGAGATGATCGATTTCTCGACGGCTGGCAGCAACTATAACACGGGCTACCGCGTGGAGAAATATGAATTCAGCAACAAATCGAATACTGGCCGTAACCGCGGCGAAGCGGATATCGTTATCGTGCGACTCGCTGACGTATACATGATGCGTGCCGAAGCGAAATTGCGTAAAAGCAACGACGCAGCCGGAGCGCTCGCCGACGTAAACACCGTGCGTGCTTCCCGCACCAAAACCCTGCCTCCTCCGCCATTGACCACGATGAACCTCGACCTGCTATTCCGCGAGCGCGGGTTTGAATTCTACTGGGAAATGCTGCGCCGTCCGGACATGATCCGTTTCGGCAAGTACGAAGGCAAATGGACCGAAAAGACCAACAGCGACGTAAAGAAGCGCATCTTCCCGATCCCGCAAACCGCGATCGACGGCGCATCTAACCTGCCGGGGTATTTGAAGCAGAATGATGGATATTGATTTTTGAATGCATGAAAAAAAGCGAGACGGAGTTATTCGTCTCGCTTTTTGCATTTACACATTCACCGATTGCAGTTGCTGCTCATTATAGCGTGTTCCTGCGGCGGCGCCAATCGGAACGATCGATTCCAGCTGCTTAATTTCCTCCGAAGTAAGAACGATGTCTGCCGCGGCGGCATTCTCTTCTATATATTTGATCCTTTTGGTGCCTGGAATGGCAACTACTCCCTTGGAAATTACCCAGGCTAATGCCAGTTGTGATGGCGTAACACCCTTGTTTTCTGCTATGGTCTGGATCTGTTTCAAAAGATCCAGGTTTCTGTAAAAATTCTCACCCTGATAACGGGGAATGTCCCTGCGGAAATCATCCGCAGCAAAATCATCCGGACTTTTGAGCTCGCCTGTAATAAAGCCCCTTCCCAACGGTGAATACGCAACAAAACCGATCCCCAGTTCCTGCAATGCTGCCAGTACGCCATTTTCCTCCGGTTCACGCTCAAACAAGGAATACTCGGTCTGTACCGCGGAAATGGGATGCACCCGATGCGCTTTTCGCACGGTCTCAGCCGACACCTCTGATAAACCTATGTACTTCACCTTCCCTGATTTGACCAGTTCGCTCATAGCGCCCACAGTATCCTCAATGGGTGTTTGTGGATCGACCCGGTGCAGATAGTAAAGGTCTATGTAATCCGTTCCCAGATTTTTCAGTGACCGGTCTATCGCCTTCGTCACATACTCCGGCTTGCCGTTAAAGCCCCAGGTGAGCTGTTCGTTGTCATCAATCTCGAAACCGAATTTCGTAGCAATAGTAAATTTCTCTCTTTTACCCTTAATTGCTTTGGCGATCAGGCGCTCATTCAGTAATGGTCCGTAAAGGTCTGCTGTATCCAGAAAATCGATACCCAATTCCAGAGCGCGGTGGATGGTTGCAATGGAACTGTTCTCATCTGCCTTGCCATATATGTCGCCACCGGCAATGGTTGTCATCCCCATGCAGCCCAATCCTTCCACAGGCACTTCAAGTCCCTGGCTTCCCAATTTGATTCTTTTCATTTTACCCATTTTTGTTTGTTGTTTATTACAAGGGCAAAATTAGCGTGTCAGACGGGGGAGAGCGGTAAAGGTTTCAAAGCAAAAACTATACTTTTCAAAGTGTTTTGCGAAAGGTCAATGGTGTGATCCCACTATGCTTTTTGAAAAAATTATTAAAGTAAGATGCGTATTCAAATCCCAGGGCGAACGCAATGTCAGCTACGCTCCAATCCGTGTGAGTTAATAAAGATTTGGCCTCTCCGAGTATTTTTTCGTTGATATGCATCGTGGTGGATTTGCCGGTTACCTCCTGAACAGCCGCATTCAAATGATTAACATGAACTGAAAGCTGATTGGCATAGTCGCCAGCCTTTTTGAACATCAGGGTGTTGCTGGGAGAATCCACCGGAAATTGCCTCTGCAATAAATCCAGAAATAATTTAGCGATCCGGGCGGCAGCATTAGGAGGATTAAAATAGGCGACAGAAGGCTGCATTTTAATAGCCTCGTGAATGATCAGATTGAGCTGATTTCGAATAATATCGTATTTATAAAGATAGTCTTCATCCACTTCCCGGCGCATTCTGGCAAAAATGCTTTCCAGATATCCGGCCTGATCTTCATTCAGAAAATAAACAGGATCGCTGCCTACCTTAAATAAGCTCGATTCCTGCAAGCTTTCCATACGTCCGCCCGAGTACAGAAATTCACTGGCAAACAAGCAGAAATAACCGTGACCTTCTTCCTCACTCGTGCGTTCCCAGGAATAAGGGACCAAAGGTGTCGTAAATACCAGGGCAGGCTTGCTGATGTCGATACCCCGGTTCGCGTAAAGCAGCTCGCTGCATCCTTTGATCACCAGGCTAACCTTGTAGTAATCCCTTCTGTTATAGGAGGCCAGACTGCAGTTATCTTCTCCTATCGCGGACACTCTGAACTGTGCCACACCGGTTGACAACCCAGCGAACCGGTCAGGCCCCTTTGTTACGGTTTCTATTTGTTGCATCAACAAAATTAAACATTTCAAAGGAAATGATTGATGTTGCTTACCAATGTATCAGTTTGGATGGTATAAATTCACAAATCAGCAATTCCTTCGCTACTTCTCAGAGTCAACTCACGAATTCGTCTCCTACTACGAGCACGTGCTTCGGAAACCGAAAGAATTCTCTCCGACTTCAATGCCTTTTTTTGCAGCACAATTAAACTATGGTCCATGGTCAACTTTGTAAATCGTCAAAATCAATCTCAAATCCGCAGCGACGACTCCCGGATCACCAACTCCGAAGGCAGCACAATATGCTCCGGCGCGAAATCTTCGGAGCCATTCAACTGGTTCAGGAACAGGCGCGATGCTTCCATTCCGATCTTGCGGCCGGGCCTGTGTACGGTCGTGAGTGACGGATAAGTGTAGGCTGAAATGGGCGAATTGTCGAACCCGACCAATCCTATGTCCTGGGGTATTCTGAGGCCTTTGTCCTTGGCCACACGCATGGCGCCAATCGCTACCTGATCGTTGACGCCAAATATCGCGTCCGGTGGAGAGTCAATGTCCAGCAGTCGTTTCGTGGGCATAATGGCACTTTCGACATTGAAGTTTGTATTGATGATCAGCTCCTCGCGGACCGGCATATTGTACTTTTTCAGACAATCCACATAACCCTTGAAACGCTGTTCGGAGACCGTGAGGCCGTTCGGGCCTTTCAGGTGGGCAATCTGCTTGTAGCCGATCGTGATCAGGTGCTCCACCGCGGCAAATGCGCCGTGGTAATCGTCTACCGTGGCGCGGCTCGTTTCAAAATCCTCATATTCACGATCGATGAATATCAGCGGCGTTTTGCGCTGGATTACGCTTTCAAGATGTTCGTAGTAACCCGCGTCATACGTTTCCTGCGACACAGAGAGGAAGATGCCCTCCGTGCGGTTGGATAGCAGCTTCGAAAGCGACTCTTTTTCAAGCAGATAACTCTCATTGGTCACGCATATATTCAGGGTGTAACCCATAGGCTGCAACACGGTATGCAGGCCTTCGATAACCGCTGTTTCGTAATAATTACTGATCGTCGGGACTACTACTCCGAGGGAGGCGGTCTTCTTATTTAGTAAACTTAGAGAAACCTCATTTCGCTGGTAACCAACCTCTTTGGCGTATTCCTGGATGTTTTTCCGGGTGTCTTCATTGATGGCAGGATGGTCGTTCAGGGCACGGGAAACCGTGGAAGGAGAGCAGCGAAAACGGCGGGCAATGTCTTTGATCGTAACAGGACGTGAGGAATTCATGTGTTGGATTATAGCAATTAAATCTTTGAAATTTTTTCAAACGTTTGCATTCAATATAGACATATTTACATTTTGTGTTTAATTTATACAACACTATCATTGTGCAAATGTAATTGGAATTACCACAATGAGTAACCTGCTGATCAAACCCAAAACCGACGACAAAACCTACCATTCACTGTCCAGTGAGCAAGCCGGATGGACCTACCTGAACTTCGAAGCTAAAATACTCGAACTGGGCGAACAAATCGTTGGTAACACAGGCGAATATGAATATTGCTTCGTATTGCTTGGCGGAAACTTTAAGATGGAAGCGGCCGGACAGACTTGGGAAACAGGGAATGGCCGCAAAGATGTGTTCAGCGGAATAGGCCACGCCATGTATCTTTCCCGCAACACTGCTTTTACACTGACCGCACAATCGGCAGGGACGGACATCGCTATTTGCAAAGTCATTTCTGACGAAGACCATCCTCCCCGCATGAAACGCCCCGAAGAAGCTGCGATCGAATACCGCGGCGGCGACAATGCCAACCGTCAGATCAACAGCCTCCTCGAACCCGGTTTCGATTGTCACAAGATCGTTTGCGTAGAAGTATATACGCCCTCAGGCAATTGGAGCTCATTCCCTGCGCACAAGCACGACGAGCGTAAGGTAAATGCCGAGGGAAACCTGATCGAGGCAAATCTGGAAGAAATCTATTTTTACAAGATCGACAAACCGCAGGGGTATGCGATCCAGCAAGTTTATACAGATGACCGTTCGCTGGATGAGATTGTCCGTGTAAAAAACAATGAGGCGGTATTGGTGCCTCGCGGCTATCATCCGGTAGTAGCTGGCCACGGTTACAATGTGTATTATCTCAATTTCCTGGCAGGAAGCGATCAGTCCCTAGCCAATACTTCCGATCCGGACCACGACTGGATCTACGGGACCTGGAAAGGTTCCGATCCGAGACTGCCGATTGTAACGGCGGAAATGAACGGGTGAAAACAGCTTTCTCAAGTAACCAAAACTCATGTCGAAATACGATCTTCTTACCCTTGGCCGCTCGTCCATTGACCTTTACTCGGCCAATGTCGGCAGCCCTTTTGAAAAAATTGAGGCTTTTAATGCATTCGTAGGCGGATGTCCGCTCAATATCGCCACCGGAGCCCGGCGACTTGGCCTCGAAACGGCGATTCTCACTGGTATCGGCAACGACCAGGTGGGTAATTTTATCAAACATTTCCTCGATCAGGAAGGCATCATCACCGAATGGGTCCCTACGATCGAAGGCACCCGTAGTTCGGCAGTGGTACTGGGCATCGAGCCGCCCGACCGTTTTCCGCTCGTTTACTACCGTGAGAATTGTGCGGATATCAACCTGAATATCGATCACGTTTCAGCTATTCCGTTCCAGGATTTCAAAGCGGCGGCATTTTCGGGGACTGCATTCAGCAAGGACCCAAGCCGTACTGCTATGTTCTATGCATTGGAAATGGCTAAGAAAAACGGGGTAACACGCCTGTTAGACATTGATTTCCGCGCCGATCAGTGGTTTGATCCACGTGCATTCGGGGTCACTATTCGCGCGGCATTGGGCAGCTTTAATATCGTAGTAGGTACTGAGGAGGAGATCCTAGCAACTTTCCTGACGGATAAAGAACAGCTGTTGATCAAGCACCAGCAGATATCCGCTCCTGAAATACGCGGAAATATCGAAAATGCGATCAGCGAAATAATGAGCTCTGGCGTGGAAACGCTGGTCGTGAAAAGAGGAAAAGACGGTGCTTCTATTTTTCAACCTGGTAAGGAAGAGGTGAAGGTGCCGGGGTTCCCGGTGGAAGTGCTGAATGTGCTTGGTGCTGGCGACGCGTTCTGTGCCGGGTTTTCGTTCGGACTGCTGCGCGGGCGGGATTTATATCAAAGTGTGAGAATGGGAAATGCCTGCGGTGCGATAATCGTAACCCGCGAAGGCTGCGCGAATTTCATGCCTACTTATGAAGAGGTTATGGAGTTTGTGAAGGGATATGGTGGATTATAACAATACAATATCAATGGAAAAATTACAGAATTACATCAACGGTCAATGGGTCGACAGTCGCTCCGATCATTTTGTCAACGTGGTCAACCCTGCCAATCAGGAAGTGCTGGCACAGGTACCTTATGGCAATGCAGCCGACGTAGCCGATGCCGCCGCCGCTGCACATCAGGGCTTTCAGGAATGGAGAAATACGCCGGTTTCCAAACGGGTGCAGTATTTGTTCAAACTAAAAACACTACTCGAAGATAACCTCGACGACATTGCAAGGACTATTACCCTCGAATCGGGGAAGACGTTCATCGAAGCGAAAGCCGAAATGGTAAGGGCGATCGAAAACGTGGAAAATGCCTGCGGAATGCCCACATTGATCCAGGGAGAGTTTTCAGAAGATATTGCCAAAGGCATCGACGAATATATGATCCGTCAGCCGCTGGGCGTTTGCGCATGTATCGCGCCTTTCAACTTCCCGGGTATGATCACGTTCTGGTTCCTGCCTTATGCATTGGCCTGCGGAAACAGCTACATTATCAAACCATCCGAAAAAGTACCGCTGACGATGACCAAGATCGTCGGATTAATGGACCAGCTCGACTTGCCAAAAGGTGTTTTAAACCTCGTACAAGGTGCCCGAGAAGTGGTCGATGCGCTTCTGGAACATCCGGTGATCAAAGGGATCAGTTTTGTAGGTTCTTCCAATGTTGCAAGATACGTCTACTCGAAAGGTTCGGCCAATGGCAAACGCGTACAAGCTCAGGGCGGGGCGAAAAACCCAGTAATCGTGCTGCCGGATGCAGACATTGATATGACCTCACAAATCGTCATTGATAGCGTGTATGGTTGCGCTGGTCAGCGTTGCCTTGCTGCTTCTACGATCATTACGGTGGGTGAACATAAAGACATTACCGAAAGTCTGGTAGAATCTGCCAAAGTTCGCAAAACCGGTTTCGGCCTCGACAGCGACGTTTTAATGGGACCGGTTATCACAGCCGAGAGCAAAACACGTGTAGAAGGCCTGATCGATAAAGGGCTTGCCGAAGGCGGACGGTTGCTCGTGGATGGCCGGAATGCGAAGGTTAGCGGCTACGAAAACGGCAACTTTATTGCTCCTACCATCATCGAAGACATCCCGCTCGATGGTGAACTGGCGTCGACGGAGATTTTCGGACCTGTATTAAGTCTTGTGCACATTAATACAATCGATGAAGCCATTCGCTTTATCAATTCAGGTAGGTATGGCAACATGGCCTGCATTTTCACAAGCAGCGGCCTGAACGCCCGCAAGTTCCGTCATGAAGCGGAGGCAGGTAACATCGGTATCAATATCGGTGTAGCGGCTCCCGTTGCCCAATTCCCGTTCTCGGGCTGGAAAGACAGCTTCTACGGAGACCTGCACGGACAAGGCAAACACGCCGTAGAATTCTTCACCCAAACCAAAGTGGTGATAGAAAGATGGCTAAAAGAATGGAACAGAAAATTCTAAAAAAAAATTATCACTAACCGTCGGTTTAAACCGACGGCAGCAGCAGCTCACAATGACAAAAAAACTTAAAACTGGTGTGATCGGCCTGGGGCGGATCGGCCAGATCCATCTTAGCAACCTGGTACATCACATGCCGGATGCCGAAGTGATCATCGCTTCCGACCTTTCGCCCGCTGCGCATGCATTTGCGTATGATTTGGGGGTTTCTCAGGTTAGTACCGATGCTTACGATGTGATCAACCACCCTGATGTGGAAGCGGTGATCATCTGTTCACCTACGCCGTTTCATGTGCCTTACACCGTCGTGGCGGCGGAGCAAGGAAAACACATTTTTTGCGAAAAACCACTTGACGTTACATTGGAAGCCATTCAGTCGGCAGAAAAGGCCGTTGCTGAAAACAATGTGAAACTGATGCTGGGCTTTAATCGCCGGTTCGATGCCAACTTTAATAATGTGCGTCACCTTGTTTCTGCCGGAAAAATTGGTGATCCGCATATTCTGCGCATCACAAGCCGCGATCCGGCGCCACCGCCGGTTGAATACCTGAAAGTTTCAGGAGGCATTTTCCTGGATATGTCAATTCATGACTTCGATATGGCCCGTTATATTGTGGGCAGCGAAGTGAAAGAGGTGTTCGTCAAAGGCGACGCGCTGATCCACCCTGAGATTAAGGAATTCGGAGATATTGATACAGCCGTTATAGTGCTCACATTCGAGAATGGTGCTATTGGCGTAATCGACAACAGCCGCAAGGCAGTTTACGGATACGACCAACGATTGGAGATCTTCGGCTCGAAAGGTATGGCGAAAGCGGAGAACAATACAACCGATACATTGATCCATTTCGACAGCAATGGCGGGCATAGCTCGTTGCCGTTGCATTTCTTCCTGGAAAGATATGAAACGGCCTACCGCGTTTGTCTGCAAACATTCATCGATTGTGTGTTGAAAGACACCCCCTCCCCTGTCGATGCCCACGACGGATTGATGGCCACTGCCATCGGGATCGCGGCGATGAAGTCACTGACAGAAGGCAGAAGTGTGAAACTGGATGAAATTTTACAATACGCGACGGTTTAGAAGGTATATCTTGCACTCTTGTCCCATTTAACCAACTAACCCTTTCAACAGAATGTCCAATACCGGTTTGCAATCGCTGGATTATGTAGTATTTTTTATTTACCTGATAGGCGTTTCCGCTTATGGTTATTGGATTTATAAAAAGAAAAGTTCGAAAGAGGTTAGTTCAACGGACTATTTCCTTGCGGAAGGTTCGCTGACATTCTGGGCGATCGGAGCGTCGATCATCGCTTCCAATATTTCGGCGGAGCACTTTATCGGCATGTCGGGATCCGGATTTGCGATCGGTTTAGCGATATCTTCCTATGAATGGATGGCGGCGGCTTCGCTGATTGTGGTCGCCTTATTTATCCTTCCGGTTTATCTTAAAAACAAAATTTACACCATGCCGCAGTTTCTGCGGGAACGGTACAGCCCCACGGTCGCGACCATTATGGCTGTATTCTGGCTGTTATTGTATGTTTTTGTGAACCTGACATCCATCCTATACCTTGGCGCGCTGGCTTTGGAAGTGACCGCAGGCCTTGATTTTAACTATGGGATCGTTGGTCTTGGCATATTTGCTGTGGTCATCACCATTGGTGGAATGAAAGTGATCGGTTATACGGACGTTGTACAGGTGATCGTGCTTGTTTTGGGTGGATTGGCGACTACTTACCTTGCATTGGATCTGGTATCAACGCATTTCAATAAACCGGGCATATTCAATGCATTGGCGTTGCTTCGCGAGCAGGCTGACTCCCATTTCCATATGATCCTGCCCAAAGAAAACCCGTTCTATAAGGATCTGCCCGGCCTTTCGGTGATCATCGGTGCGATGTGGATCAATAACCTGGCTTATTTCGGTTGTAATCAATACATCATCCAACGCAGCCTTGGAGCGGATCTGCCGACTGCCAGAAAAGGGATTTTGTTTGCCGCGTTGCTCAAATTGCTGATCCCAATCATCGTGGTAATCCCTGGAATTGCTGCATTCGTTTTGTATCAGAACGGCATGTTTCAGCAGGAAATGCTTGACGGTACGGGCGTTGTCAAACCAGACCATGCCTACCCTGTACTATTGAACTTGTTGCCAGCCGGGCTGAAAGGAATGGCATTTGCGGCCCTCACCGCTGCGATTGTGGCATCGCTGGCTGGAAAAGCCAATAGTATCTCGACGATTTTCACACTGGATATTTACAAACAATACATTGCGCCCCATGCAAGCGAAAAACAGCTCGTTCGTGTAGGAAGATTTACGATTTATGTTGCAATGGCCATTGGTGTCATCATTGCGCCGCAATTGCGGGTGCTCGACCAGGCTTACCAGTTTATTCAGGAGTACAGCAGTTTTATAACACCCGGCGTGTTTGCGATCTTTATTCTGGGAATGTTTTGGAAAAGGACAACCTCGGCAGCGGCACTCACTGCGGCATTGCTAACTATCCCATTGTCGACAGCTGGCAAGTTTTTAGCCCCCGAAGTTCCGTTTCTCGACCGTATGGGTATCATTTTCCTGGTTCTCTGCGCAGTGATCGTGGTGATAACCCTGGCTGATCCGAAAAGCAAGAATAACCCGAAAGGACTCGAAATAGAAAGCTCGATGTTCGAGCCGGGCAAAACCTTCGTAATCGGCTCTATTATGATCTGCGGAGTGCTTGCAGCATTGTATACGGTGTTTTGGTAAGCTGTAAGCTGTAAGCTGTAAGCTGTAAGCTGTAAGCTGTAAGCTGTAAGCTGTAAGCTGTAAGCTGTAAGCTGTTGGTAATTTGACTTTCAAATAGTTAGTTCCCAATATTTGCAATTGAAATTAAAAACGTCACACTCCCAGCTTCAAGCCTACAGCCTAAAGCATATAGCTTAAAGCCCTTAAAATTATGCTTCTAACAACCAAAGAACTCTTCCAGACATGTTATGGCCGGTATGCTATTCCGGCGGTGAATGTGTTTTTTATGGAGGAAATTCATGGGCTTTTTGCCGCAGCACAAGCAGCGAATGCCCCATTTATTGTGCAGACGACCCCATTTGCAAGGGACTATGCCAACGCAGATATGCTCGTGTCGATGATTGGCGCCGCGAGCCGGATTTACCCGGATGTTACTTATGCTATTCACATGGATCACGGATATGAAGAGCACATTTTCGATGCAATTGAAAAAGGCGGTTATACGTCTGTCATGATCGACGCTTCACACGACAATTTCGAGCAAAATGTAGCCCGGACCAAAGCAGTTGTGGCCGCTGCTCACGCGAAAAACATCAGCGTGGAAGCCGAGCTCGGTGTTCTGGCTGGTGTGGAAGACGACCTGACGGTTGACGCCGCGCATTCGTTTTACACTAATCCCCAACAGGTCGAAGATTTCGTGAATGCAACGCATTGCGACAGTCTGGCTATCGCCGTCGGGACGAGCCATGGCGCCTACAAATTTTCAGGCGGTCAGGGACTTCAATTCCATATTCTGGAAGAAATACAAAAACGGCTGCCCGGTTTTCCGCTCGTGCTGCACGGCGGTTCTAATGTAATTCCCGAAGTCGTGGAGCGGATCAATGCGGCTGGCGGCAACCTTAAAACCGATGCCAAGGGCGTGCAGGAAGAAGAAATCCGCAAGGCGATTCCTTTGGGCGTATGCAAGATCAATATCGCCACTGATACCCGGCTTTTGTGGACGATGGTAAACCGGGAGTTTTTCAGGGACAGACCGGAAGAATTCGCACCTACGACACCCGGGAAGATTTTTATGGAAGAATACAAAAATTTTATGCTGAAAAAATTTGACCTGTTCGGGTGTACCGGCAAGGCAAGTGAATTCAGTTTTGCAAATACGAAAGGATGATTTTGAAGTATAAAAAATCAACAAAATGACCAGAAGACTCACCGTAGCGCAGGCTACAATCACTTTTTTAAAAAACCAGTACATCGAGCGGGATGGCGTTGAACAGCCTTATTTTGGCGGTTGCTTCGGCATTTTTGGTCATGGTAATGTGGCTGGTCTGGGGCAAGCTTTACAGGAGAACCCGGATTTCCGCTATTACCAATGCAGGAATGAACAATCTATGGTGCACACGGCGGTAGCTTATGCCAAAGTAAAGAACCGGCTTGGAGCCTTCGTCTGCACCACATCCATTGGCCCCGGTGCTACGAATATGATCACCGGCGCGGCCTTGGCGACGATTAACCGGTTGCCTGTACTTCTGTTACCAGGAGACATTTTCGCGACCCGTGAACCAAACCCGGTTTTGCAGCAACTCGAAAGCGCAGTAACGCAGGACATTTCGGTGAATGATTGTTTCAAACCTGTTTCCAAGTACTGGGACCGTATCAACCGTCCTGAGCAGCTCATTTACTCACTACCCGAAGTAATGCGCGTGCTTACCTCGCAAGCGGAAATGGGCACCGTGACTTTGTCGATGCCCCAGGATGTGCAAACGCACGCCTATGATTTCCCGGAGGAATTGTTTCAAAAAAGGGTATGGCGCGTCGGAAGGCCCCGCCCGGATTTGGAGACAATCAAACAAGCTGCCGGTTGGATCAAAGCGGCCCAAAAGCCGGTGATCGTTGCAGGCGGCGGCGCTATTTACAGCGGTGCAACGGACGTTTTGCATGATTTTGCAACGAAAACAGGCATTCCGGTCGGAGAAACTTTCGCCGGAAAAGGAGCGGTACGGTACGATGCTCCTTACAGCATTGGCGGCCTGGGCGCAACCGGGACCAAATATGCCATTGATATAGCCAACGAGGCCGATCTGGTCATCGGAATTGGCACCCGTTACAGCGATTTCACGACGGCTTCCAAATCAATATTCAAGAATCCGGATGTCAAATTCATTAATATCAACATCAGCGAGTTTGACGCATTCAAACATGCGGCATTGCCGGTCATTGGTGATGCGAAAGTAGCATTGGAGGAATTAGGCCAGTTACTAGGCGACCATCAGGTGGCGGATGCCTATCGGCAGCATGTCGCAGATGTAAACAAAGCCTGGGACGATGAGGTAACGCAGATCTACGCCGAGGGCAACAGCACCGTGCCGCCTATCGACCAGGCGATTGTGATCGGCACACTAAACAGCTTTATGGATGATCGCGATGTGATGATCAATGCTTCCGGAAGTGCTCCGGGCGACCTGCATAAGCTCTGGCGCGCCACCGATCCTAAGAATTTCCATTTGGAATATGGGTTTTCCTGCATGGGCTATGAGATAGCTGCGGGAATGGGCGCGAAAATGGCCGATCCAAGCCGCGAAATATATGTCATCTGCGGCGATGGCGGCTACCTGATGAACAACCACGAAATCGTGACTGCTATTCAGGAGGGTGTGAAATTTACGATCCTGCTGCTCAACAATAATGGCTACGCAAGCATCGGAGGACTTTCAGAAAGCATTGGAAGTGAACGCTTTGGCACGATGTACAAATACCGCGACGAAGCCTCCGGACAACTCTCGGGATCGTTCCTGCCTGTGGACCTTGCCAAAAATGCGGAAAGTCTTGGAGCCCACGTGATCCGGGCCACCGACAGGCAATCGCTGGAAGCCGCATTGGCGGAATCGAAAACCAGCGACCGTGTAACAGTCATTTACATCGAAACCAGTCTCTACCGCACCGTAAAGGGTTACCACGCCTGGTGGGAAGTGCCTGTCGCAGAAGTATCGACGTCACCAACAGTTCAAAAAGCGTTCGAGACGTACAAGGAAAACAAAAAAACGCAACGGATATTTTTATAGGAGCAAAGGGAGAGGGAGAATGGAGGAAAGGGAGGAAGGAGGAAGGGAGGAAGGGGGAATGGAGTAAAGGAAAACGAAAAAAGGGAAGCGCCCCTTCGTCCATTCCTCCTTTCGTCCCTCCTCCCAACTACCCACCCCTTCGT
>NZ_JAMOZL010000008.1 GCF_023667495.1 Dyadobacter sp. MSC1_007 | reverse complement strand
CCCGGATTACTTTGTTGATCAAATGCTCTTTCCCAAATTTAACAATCCATTTCTTAATTGTCGAGCTTCCTTTGATCCCGTAACGGCGAGAGGCCTCCAAATGGCTTAATCCTTCCTGCTCGATCTCTCTGACTACCTCCCGCTTAAAACTAAGACTATACTTTACTAATCCTGGACGTTCTTTCTGCATAAATTTCCCTCGGGTTAAGGTCAACCTATTTCAGGACGTTACATCCCCTTCCTCCCTTTCGTCCCTCCTCCCTTGTTCCCAAAAAAACATTATGGCGAATTTTAATATAGATAGTAAAAAAGCCCGCACTTACGATGCCATTGTGATTGGCTCGGGAATTAGTGGCGGCTGGTCGGCTAAGGAGCTGACTGAAAAAGGTCTTAAGACATTAGTACTGGAACGTGGCCGGGATGTGCAGCATATCAAGGATTATCCCACTACCAACATGATGCCGTGGGAGTTCGAGCACCGCGAACGGCTCCCGAAGGACGTCGTGGATGCCAATCCTATTGCTGCCCGCTGTTATAATTTCAAAGAATCTTCCGCGCATTTTTTCGCCAAAGACAATGAGCATCCCTATGTACAGGAAAAGCCTTTCGACTGGATCAGGGGTTATCAGGTAGGCGGAAAATCACTGCTTTGGGCACGCCAGACGCAGCGATGGAGTAAATACGATTTCGAAGGTCCAGCACGTGACAAGTTTGCCGTGGAATGGCCGATCAGTTATGACGATATCGCTCCATGGTACAGCCACGTAGAGAAATTTGTAGGTATAACCGGAAATAAAGACGGCCTTGATACTTTGCCGGACGGAGAATTCATGGTGCCTCACGATCTGAACTGTGTCGAGAAATATTTTAAAGAGCAGGTATCGAAGCAATATAAGGACCGTCATATTATTATCGGTCGTGCAGCGCATATTACCGATCCGCAGCAGATCCACCTCGACCAGGGCCGGGCGAAGTGTCAGCATCGTGCCATGTGTGAGCGCGGATGTCCGTTTGGAGGGTATTTCAGCAGCAATGCATCTACCATTCCCTGGGCAATGAAGACAGGCAATATGACGCTTCGCCCGCATTCTGTTGTGCATTCAATCATTTATGATGACAAAAAACAGAAGGCGTCAGGCGTACGGGTGATCGACGCGAATACCAAGGAAATGATGGAATTCTATGCAGATATCATCTTCCTGAATGCAGCCGCACTCAATTCCAACCTTGTACTGTTGAATTCTACATCGAGCCGCTTCCCGAATGGACTGGGTAACGACAGCGGTCTGTTAGGCAAATACGTCGCATTCCATAACTATCGCGCGAGCATTTCGGGCGAGTATGAAGGATTCCTGGATTCTACCACCGACGGACGTCGGCCCAACAGCGGCTACATTCCAAGGTTCAGAAATGTATATAAGCAAGAAACCGACTTCCTGAGAGGTTACGCCGCAGGTTTTGGTGCAAACCGGATCTCATATAATGACAGGAACGGACTCGGCGAATCGCTGAAAGCCGGGTTGCACGAAACGAAATACGGCAACTGGAGTGTAGGCTCGCACATGATGGGTGAAACCATTCCCAAGGAAAGCAGTTATGTAGCGCTCGACAAGGACATGAAAGATCCGTTTGGCATTCCGCAGCTGAAAATTTCAGTCGGTTATGATGATAATGACGAGAAGATGATCAAAGACTATATCGAACAGGTCAGCGAAATGTTCACGAATGCCGGTTTCAAAAATGTGAGAGCACATGATGGTCACCGCAACCCTGGCAACGACATTCATGAAATGGGTGGTGTCAGAATGGGTAAGGATCCCAAAACTTCACTGCTGAACAAATGGAACCAGTTGCACCATTGCAAAAACGTATTCGTGACGGATGGGGCATGTATGACATCCACTTCGACGCAGAACCCGTCGCTTACCTACATGGCACTTTCAGCCCGCGCCGTTGATCATGCGGTGAAAGAGCGGAAAGCGAAGAATTTGTAATTGATAAACGCTATCGACATGAAGGCCGGTTTCCAGAAGGGACCGGCCTTTTTCGTTTTTAGTGTTTTGACATACAGGGGCCTGAATTCGCCTAATTTCGTCGGCAATGCCCATCTTGTTACCATATATAACTAAAAAAAGTTTTAATTTTTTTTAATCAAGAGTAAGGGATTTCGAATACAAGAAAGTCTTCTAATTATTACATACAACAGATACTCAATGCACGATCCTTTGCTTAAACCGGAAACGAAGCGCCCTGGGCCATTTGTGTCTCCTGCACATGAAGGGAAGGCGGCTCCGAGTGAAATTGACTCTGCTATATTCTTGAAAACGACCTTTGACCAAAACCCCGGAAAAGGCCTTGAATTGTTGTTTAAGCGCTATTATAATCCTTTGTGCAGTCATGCGGTAAGATTTGTGTACTCCAAACAGATCGCAGAGGACCTGGTTAGCGAAGTGTTTTTTCAATTTTATCGCACCAAGGCATATGAGAACATCAACTCCTCGTACACGAGTTACCTGTTCCGCTCGGTGCGTAACGAATGCTATACGTATATGCGTCGGGAGTTCGGGAAAATGGATACGCTGGAAGTGACGGAAGAAACCACTATTTCCACCTATCATCAGCAACCGGATGCGGAGATCCATTATAACAACCTGTTCCTGAAAGTCAATGAAGTAATTGCCCGGCTGCCGACACAATGCCAGAAGGTTTTTCTGCTCAGCCGGTTTGAAAATAAAAAATACAACGAAATAGCTGACGAACTGCACATTTCTCCGAAAACGGTTGAAGTGCATATCTCCAAAGCGCTCAAACACCTCCGGTCCGCATTAAACGGGGAATGGATGATATCACTGGGTGTTACCATTTTGAGTGTCATATAGTTCCTGTTGGTGCTGGTTAGGTCAACGTCGTAATTCGAACTGAAATGGAAACAATTGTATCTAAACATACTCTTTTTGAGTATCTGGCCGGGCGTGCCAATCCTTTGGAAAGACAGCTCGTGGAGGACTGGATCGTACAGAAACAGAATGCCGAAACATTTCATCACTGGCTGCTGGAATACGAAACCAGATGTCCCCAGTTTTTGCCTGATCAGGAAGCCGCATTAAGCAATCTGCTGCGACGCCTGGACTCGGGCCTGGAAGTGCACGCCGAAGAGCAAATGCTGGAAGATGAAAGTCGCCGGCTACCATGGCTCACAGGTCGCAGCAACCGTTTTTGGCTCGTTGCGGCTTCGGTAACGCTACTCGTAAGCTGCGGATGGTGGTTTCGCGAGCCGTTGCAATACAAGTCATATCAAACCGCATACGGCCAGACTACCGACGTTTACCTCGAAGACGGAAGCAGAGTAGCATTGAATTCCAATTCCAAACTGAAAGTGCCCAGGCTGGGCTTTAATGGCACTGTGAGGGAGGTGCTGCTGGAAGGTGAGGCGGAGTTTTCAGTGAGTCATACGATTGACAATAAGCGGTTTGTAGTCAAAACTTCAGACAAATTTCAGGTGGAGGTGCTGGGAACTACATTCTCGGTATTTGCGCGGCCCAGAGGTACCAAAGTTGCGCTTAAATCCGGGAGCGTACGCATCGATTATTCTCAGAACGACTTGCATAGAGAAGTCATGATGGAGCCTGGTGACCTGGCTTTCCTGGATCATGAAGGTGCGGTGCAGCTCGAAAGAAAGCAGGATATGAAGACGTTTGCGTCCTGGAAAGAGCAGCGTTACGTGTTCAACGGAACGCCGGTCCGTGAAATCCTCGCTATGATCGAAGAAAACTTCGGACAAAAAGTTAGCCTCTCAGATTCCAATATCGCCTTACGGTCGATTACCGGAAATTTCAAGACGAAAAATGCGGAAGAGCTTTTGAAAACGATCTCGGAAGTCCTTGACGTAAAAGTCGAGCAGAATGGTTCCACCATCCTTTTAACGAACAATTAATTCCAAACCATTTTACTATGAATCTAACGCTATCAGCCAAGCAATGGGTGGCGATCGGAATTGTGTTGATGACACAATCGTCCCGGATCGTGCATTCCCAGGTCATTGCATTTGCATCGATGCCGGCCAAACAGCACACCTCAGTTGGTCAGGAAATGAAGCTTAAAAATGTGCTTCTCGACTTGCAAAGACATTATGGTGTGGAGATCATTTTTGAAGACCGCCTGGTAGGTTCCGTGAATGTCGCTTCGGTTGGCCTTGATTTTAATCAGCCGATTGAGAAGAACCTGGATATCTTGCTGCAACAAAACGGCTTGAAATATAAGAAGACGAGGAAAAATACATTTGTTATCACTGAAGGCAAAGTAAAGGAGGCCGCACCTGTAAAAGAGATGAAAAACGAGGCCATGGCATTGCCGGAGCAGCAGATGATCCAGGAAAACCTGGTTGCTCAGACAGGCGCTCAAACTGCCGTCGACAGGACCATTAAAGGTGCAGTTTCGGATGAGGCAGGAGCAGGCCTTCCCGGTGTAAGTGTGGTATTAAAAGGTACACAGCGGGGAACTTCAACAGGCGGGTCCGGAGAATTCAGCATCGATATTCCGGATGGTGGACAGCCGGTGCTGGTTTTTAGTTTTGTAGGGTATAAATCGCAGGAAGTGGCTGTGGGAAACCAGTCGACGCTAAATGTGAAACTGGCCCCGGATGAAAATGCACTGGAAGAAGTGGTGGTAGTTGGTTATGGTACGGTCAAAAAATCCGACCTGACAGGTGCCGTGGGGACGCTCAAAGCGGAAGTTTTGCAGGAACGCCCGGCTTCCTCCCTTAACCAGGGACTGTCCGGCCGCATTACGGGGGTGAACGTGTCGTCCAACTCGGGGCGTCCGGGTGGCCGTGCCAATATTCGTATTCGTGGGGCTAGCTCCGTCAGCGTGTCCAACAATCCGCTCTATGTGATCGATGGTGTGATCCTGAATGCATTCGACCTTCAAAACGGCAGTACACCGATTGATTACCTTAACCCTAACGATATTGCTTCCATTGAGGTGTTGAAAGACGCTTCTTCAACGGCCATTTATGGTGCGCGGGGTGCCAACGGGGTTATCCTCGTTACCACCAAGCGCGGTACGGCTGGAGGCGGAAAAGTTACTTATGATGCCGATTTCAGCATTGGCGTCGCTCCCCGCAAGTTGCCGGTATTGAATTCAAAGGAATTCTTGCAAGTGGAAGAAACGCTTTATGCCAATGCGGCCAAATACGATCCCGTAGGCTGGGCTACCGGTACCAAATACACCGATCCGAAGCTGAAACGGACCAATCCGCTGCTTTTCGATTCAAGCGGCAATCCATTATACGATACCGATTGGCAGAAAGAAGCCTTCCAGAAAGCATTTACTCAAAACCACCAGCTGGGCTTCACCGGTGGTAGTGAAAAAGGGAGCTATGGCGCATTCCTGAACTATCGTAATGAGAATGGTATTATCAGGGAATCATGGCAGAAACGCTTTTCAGGCCGTTTTGTATTTGATTCACAAATTAAAAGCTGGCTGAAAGTAGGTGGTACGCTCGGTTATACCGATCAGAATGAAAAGCAGATCGACCAGTTAGGTGGCGGCGGTATCACCGCGATGCGCCAGGTGCTGGAAGCATTGCCGATCATCCCGGTGAAATACCCCGACGGCAAATGGGCCAGCAATCGCGACTACCCGGGTATGGAAGGCGGCGACAGCCCGTTGCGCGTGGTCAACGAGCGCCTTTTCTATCTGAGAACACAAACGATGCTCGGTAATATGTATGCCAATATTCGTCTGGCGGACGGTTTGGAACTGCGCTCAACGATAGGTACCAACGTTATCAACCAGCGTAATGATTATTTCGCTGCGCCGGGTTTGCAGTATATTACCAGCAATGGAGAAGCTTGGGTGACCAGCAACCGGTTCAATTCGTGGCAGTTTGAAAATTACCTGACCTATTTCAAAGACTTCGGCAAGATCCATTCGGTCAATGCGATGGTCGGTTTGTCGTGGCAGCACGTCGACCGGTTCGACAACCAGGCACGTAGCCAGAACTTTACCGATACGTATTTCCAGTATAATAACCTCAGCGCAGGCGCCATCGCAGTGGCCCCCACTTCGAACGCCCAGGCCTACGGTCTGAACTCCTATTTTGCGAGGATCAATTACAGCCTGATGAACAAATACCTGGTGACATTCACAGGTCGTATGGATGGTTCGTCCAAGTTCGGTGAAGCCAATCGTTATGCATTCTTTCCATCGGCGGCATTGGCCTGGCGTGTGAACGAGGAAGAGTTCCTGAAAAACTCTGCTTCAATCTCCAACCTGAAAATTCGCGCGAGCTATGGTGCAACCGGTAACTCCGAAATCCCCGCTTACCGCGCACTTGCGGGTATGGCAAGCTCGGATGTCATCTTTGGAGGGACACGTAACATTGGTATAGGCGTAGGCAGGATGTCAAACTCGAATCTGCAATGGGAAAAAACACAGCAAGTGGATTTTGGGTTAGAGTTGGGGTTGTTCCAGAACCGCATCAATCTGGAACTTGACCTTTATCGGAGAAAAGTGAATAAAATGTTGCTGGATGCGCCACTTCCATCGAGTAGCGGGTACACAAGCATCTTCACCAACGTCGGCAGCATGGAAAATAAAGGGGTTGAATTTGCTGTGAACTCGACCAATATCAAAGCCGGTGATTTCTCGTGGAGCACTACATTCAATATTTCTGTAAACAAAAACAAAGTACTGGCGCTCTCGGGTGGTAGCGATATCTTCTCAGGCGCTACGGTTATCCGGGTGGGCGAACCGGTAGGGTCTTTCTTCGGACGGGTTCACCAGGGAATATGGTCTACTGCCGAAGCCGAGGAAGCTAAAAAATACAACATGCTGCCGGGTGACGTAAAATATGCGGACCTGAACAAAGATGGCGCGATCAACGATAACGACCGCACGATCATCGGTAAAGGTATCCCTGATGGTTTCGGTACCTTCCTTAACACATTCTCTTACAAACAATGGTCACTGACTGTCGATTTGCAATATATGTACGGCAACGATGTGCTCGACAGAAGTATCCACTCCGCTGAGGACCGTCAGGGTATCGCAAACAGCTATAAAACAGTGCTGAATGCCTGGACAGAAACCAATCAAAACACGACCATCGCACAGGTACGCCCTATCAATGCATACTACACGACCAACAACGATAGTCATAAAGTGACTGACGCTTCATTTATCCGCGGTCGTAACTTGTTGCTGGCCTACGTTTTCCCGGCAAGTGTTGTTTCGAAATTGAAGCTGGATCGTCTGAGAGCTTATGCATCCGTTCAGAACTTCTTTGTAACCACCAAATACAAAGGTTATGACCCCGAGGTTTCCAACTCCGGATCGCCATTCGACCAGGGATTTGGTTTGTATGACTATCCGAAGCCAAGAGTATTCATGCTCGGCCTGAATATCGGTTTATAACAATATTGACTCTTACCGAAAATAACAATGAGAATTATATCAAAAAAAATCGGATTGCTCGCGATGCTGAGCCTATTTGGAGCGACAAGCTGTTCCGACTTCCTGGACGAGTCCGACCCGAGCAACTTCACGGAAGAGAACTATTTTACGCGGCCGGAGCATGCGCGGAGCTCTGTAAATGCGATCTATTTTCCTTTGCGCGAACCGATGTCGAGTGGTTTTGGCGGAGGCGCCTGGATGATGCCAGAGTTTGCGACCGGCCTGGCCGGAACCGACCTTGGACAGGCAGTAAACAGCTATTTCATCAAGGATTTGAGGAACACTTCGGACAATTCGTACGGCCAAACCTACTTTACTCAATATTACAAAGGGATTGCCGGGGCTAACCTTTCCATTGCCAGGATTCCGGGGATTACGATGGATGCTGCCGAAATGAAGAAGGTGCTAGGCGAAGCCTATTTCCTCCGTGCATTCTACTATTTTCAACTGGTACAAATGTTTGGAAATATTCCGCTTGTAACTGAGCCTGTGAATCTGCAATCGGAGCAATTGCGCCCTGCTGCTGCTACGCCTGAGGCTGTTTACACTCAGATCGTTGAGGATTTAAAGACAGCGGAAGCATCGGGTCTTCCTATGACCGAAAACAGCGGAAAGGTGACGCTGGGTGCAGTGAAATCGCTGCTTGCCAAAGTGTACCTTACCATGGCAGGCTATCCATTGCAAAAAGGCGCCGCATATTACGAACTGGCCGCCAAAAAAGCGGAGGAAGTGATCGATTCGAAGGCGTTCAAGCTGTTTGGAAGCTATGATGACCTGCACAATCCTGCGAAAAAGAATGTCGAAGAAAACATCTTCATGATCCAATACAAAACCGGGCTGATCGCTAGTAACTGGCAGGTTTCCATTATTCCGTACAACAAAAATATCTCTGCATATTCCGATGAAACAGGCGGGATTTATGCAACCGGCGACTTTGTGAAGTCTTACGAAGCGAATGACCTCCGCGTGAAAGAGAAGCAGTTTTTCTTTACCAAATTCACGAATGAGAGCGATCGTAACAAAGTAGTTGACCTTGGTGGTTATTTTATTTACAAACACTTTGATAATGTAGCCCAGACGAGCTCAGCAAACAGCGACTTGAATTGGCCTGTCATCCGTTATGCAGACGTGCTGTTAATGTATGCCGAGGCTGCCAATGAAGTAGGCGGGCCGTCAGCGAAAGTATATGATGCCGTAAATGCGATCAGAACGCGGGCTCAGTTACCCGCCTTGTCTGGGTTGACCAAAGACGCATTGCGCGAAGCGATATGGAAAGAGCGTTGGCATGAACTGTGTTTCGAGAACATTACCTGGTTTGACATGGCGCGCTTGCGGAAAGCATTCAATGTGACGACCAAAAAATTCGAAAATTACGTTGGTCACAAATTCTCCTACGGCCCTACATTGACCGATCGCGAATTGCTTTTCCCTATTCCGACAGCGGAAATACGGAACAACACCAAGTTGGTTCAAAACAAAGGATATTGATGTAGGTTAGATTGAAGTCGTAGCTATTTAACACAACAGGCCGCCGGAAACGCTCCGGCGGCCTGTATGCTTATATTTAACCCCTATTAGCTGCAATAGCATTCCTTACTTTACCGATCTTAAGTCGTTTCCGGCGATATCCTCCCAGCGGTAATAATGGAAGGTTTTATCATCGCTCATGACGACAAAAAGCCCCGCTTTAAAATGACCGTTTAATGCAAGTGAAGTGATATCCGAGCCGTCGCTGTGGCTGGCTTTGACAGTTACTTTTTTAATCAGCGGATGATCGTTCAGCCCGGACGCGCTGCCTTCTCTGGGAAAGATCTGAAAACTGTTCGCTCCCTGGTCCGAGACTAGAATATAGCCCGTTGAATCGGTTACCTGATAAATCGAAATGCCTTCATGATCTTCCGTAAAACCGGTTGTGCCAAAAAGTGCCAGCTCCTGGTTTCCTTTCTCAGGTTCGGCATAATATTTACGCACACCTTTTCCTTCATCTGAATAATACACATAACCCAGCTGATCGTCCACGGCAATTGATTCGATCTCTTTCAAGCCGCTGTACTGCCCGAACTTACGGACAAGAGAGGCTTTCACCTGGCCTTTCCCATTGTCTTCCAATGCGTATTGCCAAAGATAAGTGCCATCGGTAGGGCCGGATTTGCGCCCGACGATCGCATAGATTTTTCCGGCTTTGTTTTTATAAAGTGCAATACCCATCAAATCCCGCTCATTCGCTCCTGTTTGGCCTGTAAATACTTCTAAGCCGCCATTATCAACCGGTTTCATATCTGGCAATGTGTAAATACGGAGCTTATGGGTGAAACGCTCGGTGGTTACGGCGATATCAACGGGTTTGCCGCCAAGGACCATGCCGTATTCGATGTCGACATTGTCGGGCCGTTGCAGGCCGCGAATGGTTTTTCCCTTCTGAATTTTGCCTTTGAGGTCGAACACAAACAGACCGCCGTCCTGGTCCTTATCCGTGCCTATGATCAGGCTTTGGGCCGGATCGGCAGGGTTGATCCAAATAGCAGGATCATCAGAATCATGGCCGACAGTGTCGCTGATGTAAACAGGTTGGACGATCGTTTTGACAGTGTCGGCTTTGGCGGACTGAATGGGTGCACTATGGTTGGACTGGCAAGCTGTAAATGATGTCGCCAGGCCGACCACGGCGGGAAGAATGAATGCTTTCACTGGTGTTCGAATGATGTAAGCTGTACTGGAGTCCGGAATGTCATGTTGAGCGCAGTCGAAACATGATTTGCATCACGCAAATGGCCTTCGACTGCGCTCAGGCTGACAGTAGCGTCTCGCCTGGTACATAAATGTGAAGAAATTATTTTGTACCAAATGCGCCGATGTAATTGGCAGGGGCAGGGGATTTGTAGGTAACACCATTCACGACGAGGCCGTCTGCATACAGACGGGTGAAGTCGGTTTTGCCTTTGTCCAATGCAGGTGAACCCGCCTGAACATGGAAGTCCCAGCTGGTGTTGAAAGTGGCATTTTTATTGTCGGTAGTAAGCGGGTAATTGACAAATTTAGGGTCATTGTCGCCTACTTTGGTGGAGATCAGGTCACCAGTACCTTTCAGGATTTCGACAGAAGGCTGGAATTGCTTCACAGCGTCTTCGGTAGCACCGTAGTAAAGCGTT
The DNA here is from genome assembly GCF_023667495.1 of Dyadobacter sp. MSC1_007. GTDB lineage: Bacteria > Bacteroidota > Bacteroidia > Cytophagales > Spirosomataceae > Dyadobacter. The sequence continues at coordinate 424,841 of NZ_JAMOZL010000008.1, read as the reverse complement.
GTAGCGATCACAGAACGGTCGTCAACCGATTTGTCCACGTCCTCTTTTTTAATGCCAAAACGGTCGTTAGCCAGCAAATTATTATACAAATCTGCCCGTACACCCTTTTCAAGCCATATTGAGCCACCTTTGGTCGTCGGTCGTCTCCAACCTGCATTGATAATCGTGTTGTTATAGCCCACAATGTAAGCCTGCGGTGTGCGGTCGCCGCTATTCGATAATTTTAATGCATTGGTATTAGGACTGTAAACGAGGTTGAAAGCAACGTCGGCCTGAACACCCGACTTGATATTGATCGCGTCGCCGCCGGAAACGCCGGTTGTATAGAAGACATTGTTAGCGACGATCACTTTACCGCCTTCAATGTAAAAACCATCTTCGTTGAAATTGCGGATCGTGCTGTTCAGAACGATCAGCTTGCCATTCACATTAGGGTAGTAAACGACCGGAACGTGTTCACCCGCTTCTGCTTTGTACAATCCGGCTTTCACCGAGGGCGATTCTTCGGTCGTCACAGCGCCGCCGTATTCGAGAATGGTATTGCTCAATACAAACTCAGCAGAGTTAGGTCCGGCGATCAGCCCGCCCCAGAGGTTGCCAAACTGGTTGCCGGGAGTTTTCCACGCATCCGGCACAGTGAATTTGACAGGAGCAGCAGCGGTTCCCAGACTGTACAGGTTACCTTTCACAACCACTTCCGGTTTAACTACCGAATCATTGAAAAGCACAGTTACACCTTCCTCGATCGTCAGTGATTTCCCTTCCGGAATCTGAATATGGCCCGTAACCGTATAAATGCCGCCTTTGGTCCAGGTGCCGGAAACTTCACCGGCTACGCTTTGTTCAACAGGCTTGTTGTCGACCGGAGTCGGCTCGGAATTGTCGTCACTGCATCCTGTGAGCACGAATGCCGCCAGCGTGGAGAGAATAAATAAGTGTTTCATTTTCGAGTTGTTCATAAGATTACAAATTGATGATAAATTAAAACTTGTATCGGACGCCGAGTAAATAGGAGCGTTGGTAACGGTCGCGGCGGATAAGGGTCTTGTCGGCCAGATCCTGGTGCGGAATGCCGACATTGGCTTCACTGGTATTTTTCATATACACCTCCATCGGCGTGTTCAGGAGATTATTGGCTTTCAGGAAGATGCCTAGGCCGTTTGTAAAAGTCTTTTCAAATGAAGCATCCATCTGAACGAAGCCTTTTTGCCACAGGTCGTTATCCACAAATTGTGAAACTGTATTGATCCGGTCGCCGGTGTAGCCGCCAGCCAGTTGGGCATCGATGCCGTTGTTCTGGTTTTTGTATAAAACTGAAAGGTTGGCCACGTGCGCCGACTGTCCGTACAATGGGCGGGATTGTTCAACATTGATCGTCTGCAAATCACCGCTTTCATTCCGTATGCGCCTGGATTTGGGCGTTGTAATGCGGGAATGCGTGTAGGTATAATTGGCTTTGATGCCGAACTGTTTGACATATTTGATATAATCGAGTTCCAAACCATAATTTTTCGCATTGCCGAAGTTGCCGGGCGAGTAGTAAATATCCTGTCCCCGGATAGCGTCGCGTTGGAGCGTGTATTCAATCGGGTTTTTGATATTTTTGAAAAACGCGCCTACCATAAACTGTTCCGAGGCTTTTGGAAATATTTCATAACGGAGATCGATATTATCCGCGATAGCCCTTTTCAGCTCCGGATTTCCGCGTTCCTGGTATTCTTCCTGTACAATGCGATAGGGGACGATTTCGAAAAAGCCAGGTCGGTTGATCGACCGGAAATAGGAAGCGCGAAGGTTAATATTTTCCTCAGGCTTATATTTGAAATGCACGCTCGGAAGAAAATCCGTGTAAACCTGCTTTCCGTTTGGCCGGTCTTCACCGATCGGAAAGAGCATGGAATAACCCTGATTGGTAGCTTCTGCACGAACGCCGCCAAGAATTTCCGCATTTCTGGTTTCGGCTTTAAACTGAATAAAACCGGCTTTGATCTGTTCGGTAGCATCATAATTCAACGCACTGGCTACCGAGCCGCGCGGGTTCTGGATGGCCCATTTAATGGTCGTATAATCCGTAAAATCCTTTCCATATTCGGCAAATGGGTCGGCGGGCCGGAGTTGATAATTGTTATAAAAGTTCGAACGGGACTTATCACGAAACAAGCCGCCAGCAGTCCATTCAACTTGTGCACCGCCGATAGTCATGTTATAAGTTGCATTAAGATAAGCGGAAAGGTCGCGGTCAGAGTTATGTTCCCATCTGCGTGAAGCGTCATCGACAGTCGTTTTTCTTTCCTGAAAATTTTCCCTGATACCGGCCAGCGGCACCGTCACATTATCGGGGACTTTGTTAGTTGCTTTGGAATAAACGGCAGACCATTGCAATGCAAACCGGTCGGAAAGCTGGTGCTTGCCCTGCAAGGTGCTGTTCAGGATCTGCTGCCTGGTCAGCCTGGAACGCGTGGAGTAGCTCAATGTGGCATTTCCAAGTTCAGGATCGTAGCCTCCGATTGTCAACTGAGTTGATTTCGAATCCCTTACTTGTATATTAGTAAGGCTCATCAGTGCATTGTAAAACTGGATTTTATGCTTGTCATTGATCCTGAAATCAATCTTGGAATGCAGACCGTAACGTGTTTGCTGTTCCGAATACTGCCGTTCGCTCATTCTAGTTAGCGTTTCGCCCCGAAGCGTGTCCACGGTTTCGGAGTTGAAAAAAAGGCTGTTGCTGCCCCGGTAGGTATTCTGATAGCTGCCGGCAAGTAAAATGCCTAGTCTATCATGCAAAAATCTGTTTCCTATTGCGACACTGCCCAGCAAGTTGGGTAGGGGAGATTTGGAAGAGTAGTTGACCGGGGCTTTCGAAAAATCCGCCGGTAGGGCATTATATTGGTTTCCGTTTCTTTCATAAGGGGATTTTTCCCGCACACCCTTAAAATCATAGCTTATGAATTTCCGCTCCATAAACAGCTCGTTATAGCCGGTTGAGACATTGGCAGAAAAAGTGAATTTATCCGGCGCATCTTTCATGACCATATTCACGGCACCGCCGATGGCATCACCTTCCATAGATGGCGTCAGTGCTTTGTACACTTCAAGCCTTTCGAGCAGGTCGGAAGGGAAGATATCGAGTGGAACGTAGCGGTATTTGTTGTCGGGACTGGGAATTTTGGCGCCATTTACGAGCGTGTAATTGTACCGTTTATCCATGCCGCGGAGGATGGCATATTGCCCATCGCCATTGCTGTTCCGTTCGATCGAAACACCCGAAATGCGTTGGATGACATTAGCGACTGTCAGGTCGGGCGAAATCTGGATGGTTTTGCCCGAAACGATATTCATTACCTGGCTTGCATTGCGTTCCATCTGCCGGGCCGTGTGGTCACTGGACCCGTCGCGTTTGGCGGTAACGGCAATTTCGTCGAGGCTGAGGCTTGCGGCTTCCAGTTTCAGTTCCAGTCGCACAGTCTCATTACCGTCAATTGAGAATTCTTTTTGAATTGATGTATAAGAAATATGGCTGATACTAAGCCGGTATGAACCTTTTTGAAGATTATTGATCGAAAATGAGCCATCCAGCCCTGATATGTCATGGATATTGGTGCCTTCGATCCTGATCACCACGCCAAGGGCCGGCTCGCCGGTGGCGGCTTCAAACAGTTTTCCTTTTAATGTACCCGCAGATAATGTGCCGGATAGACAAAGAAGGAGAAGAATGTATAGGTAAAGTTTACGGTTCATCGCATCTGGATCCATTCAATTCTGCGGAATTTGGTTTCCGCTCTGAATGGCGATACGAATGTGGGAAGACCGGAGTGAGTGAACCAAATAGGCCCCGTTAACAAAATAGCAACAGGCGATTTTTGACCGTTACATCAAGGCAACAGACATTTATTTTTGTATTTAATGAATTGAATATTAATAGCTTACAGGGTCTTTGTTAGCCATTATCTTTGTGTTATGGCAGTATTAAGAAACCGTTAACACGTTAAATGGACTGGATATAGGCCGAGAGGTTGTCGCCCGCAGTGAGGTTAAGCTTTTTCCGGAGACGATGCCTGATCACCCTGAGACTATCCTGCGAAATGCCCAGCAGCGTTGCAATATCCGTGGAAGTAAGGTTCATTTTGATCAGCGCTATCAGCCGGAGGTCGTTGGCAGTAAGAGGGCCGGTTTGTTGTTGCAAACGGTCGAAAAAGGATTGATGTACCTGCTCGAAGATCCCGCGGAATTCCTCCCAATGCTGGTCGTCCTGCAATCCCTCACTGATTTGCTCCGCCAGTTGCTTAATCTGCTTCCGCTGATCACGCTTGTCGTCTTTCACCATCATTTCCAGTTTGGCGCGAAGATCTTCCAGCAACTGATTTTTACGGATCACGTGCAGCGTATAGCTGCTCAGCTCCTGGGTTTTAGTTTCAAGCTGTTGTTTCAGGTTGTCTTCTTCAAGGTTTTTGTTCCTCAGTTCCACCTCCATCAGCTGGTTTTGTGTTTCATAAACCTGCTTATGCTGGGCGCGCAGTTTCTGCTCATTTTTCAGTTTGAGGCGTTGCCGACTGATAATTAATGCAGCTATAAGGATAATTAAAACGATGACCACCCCCGTCGCTATCGAAATGAGCGTATCGGTTTTTCGTGCCTGCGTCAGTTTCTCAATCTCATTATCCTTCTTTTCAATTTCATAAAGGGTTTGCAGAAGGGCGAGTTGCTTGTTGCTTTCTTCGGAATAAATGTCGTTCAGCTGGTTCCGGCTTAATGTGAGGTAATAAACGGCACTGTCGTTTTTATTGAGCAGGTTGTACGCTTTGGCAATATCATTATAGGCGCTCGAAACCTGGTAGCGTTCTCCATTGGTTTTGGCCAGTTCGAGGGTTTGAAAACTATATGCAAGCCCTTCGCGGAACCTGCCTGTTTTTCTCAGGACATCACCCAAATTGTTTACGACTTCTACCTGAGCCCGTGCATTGCCTTTTTGCTTGTTGAGCGTGTAAGCTTTGTTGAAGTAGAAAAAGGCAGAGTCATACCTTTCGAGGTCTTCATAAATGCTGCCGATATTTTCATAAATCTTGGCAGCTCCTTCAATGTGATGATCCAGCTGATAGGATGTCAACGCCTTGCGCTGGAAGTAAAAAGCGCTGTCGTAAAGCTGGCGTTTTTCATATAAATGTCCGATCCTGCCGTAAATTTCCGCTTTTCCTGATTCGAGTTTCAGGGTTTGATAAATGCCTAGCGCCTCGTCATATTGTTTTCGAGCAAGCTGAGGGCGGCGGGTACGGTAATACAGTTCACCCAACAGGCCGAGGTTGCCTGCGAGCATTTGTTTTTGATCTGCCGTACGCAGCAGTTTTTCTGCTTTGAGCAAATAGTCCAGAGACTGAGGGTAATGTGCAGATATAAACAGCAACTGGCCGATTTGCTGTAAATGAGCAGCAGCGTCTGCGTCGCGGTTTTCACGCAAAGCCCGGTTGTAGTTTTCTTTCAGTTTCAGAAGTTGAACATCGGGAGCGCGGAGACTGTTGACGAGGTCTTTCACAGAAGTTTCGGAAGGTTCCTCCTGACGGCTTTCCGACTGAGCCATTGTTTCGAAAGGCAAAAGGAACAGCATTGCCAACCAGCATGTGGTAAGAAGTAACGGAAGGGCTGGGCGGTTGTCGACGCGACCGGTATGCATGGCGGGAGGCGCACGGTTTAATTTCATGCAAGTTACGGCACCTGAGACAATGAAACCGTTTTAAATATCAAAAGCCATTGAAATGCATCAATGGCTTTTGATAAATTAATATTGAGGTAATATTGGGTCCTGATTAAAGGAAACGGTTGATCAGGTTTTCCAGGTATTCCTGCTTGCCGGAAGTCGTAGCTGGTTCACCGTTGGCAGCTGCCAGGTCGAACAGGTCTTCCAGTTTCAATGCACCTTTTTCAAAATCTGCACCTTTACCGCTGTCGAAGCTCGCGTAACGGTTTTTGCGGATCTTGTCATATTCACCGTTCTGGATGATCTTGTCAGCAATGACCAATGCACGCGCAACAGTGTCGATACCACCGATATGTGCGTGGAATACATCTTCCACATCGGTTGAATTACGACGACGTTTTGCATCGAAATTGATACCACCACCTTGCAGACCGCCTGCATTCAGGATCACGATCAACGCGCGGGTCCATTCTGCTACGTCGTTCGGGAACTGGTCGGTATCCCATCCATTCTGGTAATCACCGCGGTTAGCGTCGATCGATCCCAGGATACCGGCATCCGCTGCAACCTGCAACTCATGCTCGAATGTATGGCCAGCCAATGTAGCGTGGTTCACTTCGAGGTTCAATGCGAAATCAGCAAGCAGGTCATGCTGGCGAAGGAAACCGATAACGGTTGCCGCGTCGTAGTCATATTGATGCTTGGTTGGCTCGCATGGCTTAGGTTCGATGAAGAATTTGCCTTTGAAGCCGTTTGCACGGGCATAAGCAACAGATATTTTCAACATTTGCGCGAAATGCTCCTGCTCACGTTTCATATCGGTGTTCAAAAGGGTCATATAACCTTCACGACCGCCCCAGAAAACGTAATTCTCTCCGCCCAATGCGATCGTTGCGTCCAGCGCCATTTTTACTTGTGCGCCAGCATGTGCAACCACGTCGAAGTCAGGGTTGGTAGATGCGCCGTTCATGTAACGGTGGTGGCCAAACAGGTTAGCTGTTCCCCAAAGTAATTTTACTCCTGATGCTTTTTGCTTTTGTCCAAGGTATTCTGTCAAAGCTTGCAGACGTTTCTCGTTGGTACGCACGTCGTCGCCGTAATCAACCACATCTACGTCGTGGAAGCAGTAATAAGGCAGACCAAGTTTGGTGATCAGCTCAAATGCTGCATCGGCCTTGTCTTTGGCACGATCCACTGCATCCGGCTTTTGGTCCCATGGATAGAACAGGGTAGGGCCACCGAAAGGATCGAGGCCAGCTCCGCAGAATGTATGCCAATATGCAACGGCAAAGCGAAGGTGCTCTTTCATGCTCTTGCCCGCGATAATGCGGTTCTCATCATACCAACGGTATGCCAGCGGGTTATCTGTTTCCGGGCCCTCGAATGCGATCTTTCCGATTCCTTTAAAGTACTCCTGTTCTCCGAGTAAAATGCTCATTGTGATGTTGTTAATCGTTTTTAAAATCTAGACGAATGAAATAGAAGCATACGAGAATAACTTTTTTTCCCCTCTCCTCCTTTTTCCTTTTTTTTGTTTAATATCAATAAGTGTACGATTGACATTTTATACTGCAATACTATTACTTTTTTTTGAAAAATTTGCAGCGTAGATAAAAAAAGAGGAGCAGAATTAATTTCTGCTCCTCTTTTTTTAATTTTTTTTATGAATGCTCAAAAGAACTTGGCGCGGTGGTCCTCGATCTTGGCGTTCTCACGGATCGCTTCATTTACGAGGTATGACATACGGCTTTCCAGTGATTGGGTAAGCTGAGTCTTATACTGTGTATAATCTGCGATTTTCGGTGCCTCGGTTTTGTTAACCAGTTCCATAATGAACACGCCGTTTTCGCCCGTGAATACACCTGATTTCTGGCCTGCCTTCAAGCCAAATCCTTTGCCGAGTGCGATAGGATCGAAGCCTGCGCTGGTGAGGAAGCCGGTAGCCAGTGAGATGTCGTTGGCAGTCTCAACCAATGCACCTGCACCATATTTCTTGGCGATTTCTTCGAGGTTGCCGGTTGCACCTTTCAGCTTGGCTGTGATTTGTTCTGCTTTGATCTGGTTGCGCACTTTGGTAGTCAGCTCATCGCGGAAGTCATCGACCTTCACGTCTTTTGCATCCGATTTACCAGTCAATACAGCCACTACATATTGTTCTTCTGTTTCAAAAACCGGTGATACGTTAGATGGCTCGGTATCCTTGTTGAATGCCCATCTCACGATCTCTCTTGCGTTCTGGATCGCATTTACATTGGTTGCCGACTCAGGAATGCGGTTTGCTGTGGCCAGCACGAGCGCTTTGTTTTTCTTAACTGCTTCTTCAAACTGCTCTTTGGTTTTTACCGTGTTTGCGAATTCATCCGCTTTACGGTAAGCCTCATCGCGTGTGGCCTGGCTCGGAGCGATTGTCTTGCCAATGGCTGCAATGCGGTAAAGCGTGTTTGATTTTGGAGCAGTAACCTTAATAATATGGAAACCGAACTGGCTTTCTACCAATCTTGGGATCAAACCCGGTGCTGTTGCCGAGAAAACAGCTTCTTCAAATGGTTTCACCATCGCACCGTTGTTCTGGAAGTAACCCAGGTCACCGCCGCGTTGTGCCGATCCCGGATCTGCACTAGATGTTGCTGCCAGTGCTTCGAAATTAGCACCTGCCTTAATCTGCGCCAGAATGCCTTCTGCTTTCACACGTGCCGCTGTCTTAGCCGAATCCGACTGGTTTTCAGCACGGATCAGAATGTGGCTTGCTTTGGCAGATGCTACAGTGTCTGTTCTGGTGCCGCCGTATTTGTAGATATAATAGGTATTTCCTTCGCGGTAGGGGCCGTAAACGCCACCCGGCACGAATGTTTTTACTGCTTCTTTCAACTGGTCGGTCATTGTAGCGTACGACTGGTTGATTGGCAGGGGAATATCGGAGTTCATAGCTGCGAATGCAGAGTCGCTCTGTGCAGTAGCAAGGCCACGAGCCAGTTCTTTAATCTCGGTGTAAAGGGCAGCGCTGTCGTCTTTTGCAGGCTGTACTGGGAATGTTACATACTCGATCGAGCGGGTATCTGTTCCTTTATATTCTTTACGGTGAGCCGCAAGGTATTCGCTAAGCTGCGCGTCGGTTACTTTAATGGTAGTATCTACAACCGAGAAATAGGGTACATACAGATAGCGCAATGTGGCTTTGGTATTCTGTGCTATGTGCTCTTTTTCAGCCAATGCTTTCGGAGTGTAAGTTGAAAGCCTCAGCAGGTTTTCATACTTGGCACGTGTGCGCTCTTCGCGAAGGCTCTTTTCAAAGTTTTCCCATGATTTTTGTTGTTCCAAGGGAAGTGTTTTGAGGTTTTTCAGATAATTGATTACCGCATTCTTGTCGAAACGACCGGTGGTAGGATCTGAAAACGCCTGAAGAATCGATGGGCTGACGTGATTGCCCTGAACCATGTCGTAAAGTTCTTCGTCGGTAACGGTCAGTCCGAGTTTGTCATATTGTTTTTTGTAAGCAATATCCACTACAAACTGGTTCCAGGCCTGATCTCTCAATGAAGCAAGTTCATTTTCTCCCAGGCTGCGTCCCGATTGAGCCTCGTAGTTCTGACGGAACCCGTCGACCCGGCTTTGAAAATCTTTGATATTAATTTCTTTACCGGCAATCTCACCCACGGTCTGATTGTTGTCGCCCCCCAACATGGAATTAGGCCCCAACAAATCGCCTCCAACCATAAAAAGAATTAAACTGATAGCGATAACCGTGACGGCTATCCCGGATTTTTCTCTGATTTTGTTAATTAAAGCCATTTTCTCGATTCAAATTAGTGCGCAAAATAAAATCTTTTCTTGATGGAATGCAAGACCTTACAATGCAATTTACAATTATTGGCATCATCCGAACGTTGCGCGGCCGAACGGAATGAATGAAGGGGGTTAATACATGTGTTTCAGGTTGAAAGCGTACATGACGACCATGAAAATGCTCAGGAAGATGCCAGCCATGGCGGTAATCACTCCAAGCCAGCCACCGATCATAAGCAAAGGCGCAATGAATGCAACCGCAATGCCGCCCAGATAAAGGTAAAAACCCTTCTTCCGTAGATTCCACATCAGGTAGGCCGCGTACAGGCAAAGGGATTCGAAGATAAGCATGATAATGGCGCCTGTTTTGATAGAATCAGCCGTAGTCTGCTCAATTACAGCCTCGAACATCTGGTCCATTGTTTTGGCTTCGGCGGTTGCGTTCTGTCTTTCCAGGCTTTCACGGACGGCCTCAAACGTTTCACGGGTCTTGTCGGCCGTGATCCCCGGGTTCCACAATCGCTCGGATTGGGACCAGAGTCCGGACACGGAACTCATAAAAGTAAGTATGCACAAAATGGTCAGGAACGTCGGTCTGTTAATAATATCACTCATTCGATGTAAAATAAATCAGCAGGTATTTCTGCTGAGGGTTGTAAAATTTGTGGTTTTCAGTGAAAACACCAAAGGCATTTGAATATTCTTCGGACGGGTATACATTTGTCATTTTTTAATCCAATAAAAACTCTAACAATATAATTACAGGTACTATGAGCCTTCAAATTCTGACCGATCGCATTAAAACTATTTTGGGAACAGACAGCGGGCTCGACGCGACAGCCAAGTTTGTGACCGACGAAGGCATTGTGTTTGTGGATGGCAAATCAGTGCCTAACAACGTTTCCAATGCGGATCTGGATGCAGATTGTATTTTCGAAGTTTCTGCTAAAAATGCATTGAAACTCATCGACGGCGATCTCAATGCAATGATGGCTTTAATGACCGGTAAGCTCAAAATCGACGGTGATATGGGTGTTGCTATGAAAATCGCCGAAACGTTCGGCGGCCGATAGTAGGCTTTTCGTACGGTCGCCTTTTTCTGATTGATCCTTCAACAAACGGATAGCGAATCTAAATGGAAAATCAGGATAAGGAGACCGGAAGTAATATCAAACGCAGGGACTTCATGAAAGCCGGTGCATTGGCGGCCGGAAGTTTTATGATAGTCCCGCGTCACGTGCTCGGAAAAGGATTCACACCACCCAGCGATAAATTGAATATCGCCGCGGTAGGCTGCGGCGGCAAAGCGGATTTCAATATCAAGCAAGCCTATAATAATGGTACTGAAAACATAGTTGCATTATGCGACGTGGACGATCGCCAGTCTGAGAAATACCGCAAGCTTTTCCCCAATGCGCCTTATTATAAGGACTACCGCAAAATGCTTGAAAAAGAAGCTAAAAACATTGACGCGGTAATCGTGACTACACCGGATCATATGCATTACCCGGTCGCGATAGCCGCGATTGAGCTGGGTAAGCACGTGTATGTGGAAAAGCCGCTGACCAAGGACATCTGGGAAGCCCGGATGCTGACAGAGGCAGCAAGAAAATATAAGGTAGTAACGCAAATGGGCAACCAGGGCAGCAGTAGCGACGGCACCCGTCAGACAGAGGCTCTGGTGCAATCGGGTGTACTCGGCGACGTGCATACGATCGAAGTCTGGACGGACCGCCCTGTGTGGCCGCAGGGTGTAAAGTCGCCAAAGGATAAGGGAGAGTCGCAACCAGTGCCTGCGGGTGTGGATTGGGATTTGTGGCTTGGTACCGCTCCTAAGCGGGATTATCATGAAGCTTATATGCCGTTTCGCTGGCGGGGCTACTGGGATTTCGGCACGGGCGCATTGGGCGATATGGGTTGTCATTTTATAGATGTTCCGTTCAGGGCGATGAAACTGGGTTACCCAACGTCTGTCGAATGCAGCGTGGGCTCGGTTTACGCCGATTTTTTCCAGCAGGCATTTTTTGACGACGTTTGTCCGCCTTCTGCGAATATCCATTTGAAATTCGCTTCAAAAACTCCTGGAAAATCGATTAGTTTCAACTGGTATGACGGCGGAATGCGTCCTCAGTTGCCGGATGGCTGCGATTACAAAACGGTTTTCGGAAGTGTGGACGGCGGTATTCTTTTCATCGGCACAAAAGGTATCCTGAGCGCTGAAATGTTCGGCGAAAATCCGAGGCTGTGGCCGGAGAAGAAGTTTGAGAATGTAAGAGTCGCCACCAAACCCCGGGCATTGGTAACAGGGGGCTGGGAGGGGCATCAGCAGCAATTTGTGCAAGCTTGTAAAAAGGGATATGGTACTTACACAAGCTCGTCATTCGACCAATCAGGGCCGCTGACGGAGATCGTGCTCATGGGTAACCTGGCGGTGCGGTCTTATTTATACCGGGAAGCGAAAGCGGATGGTAAAGGTTTCAACTTTCCGGGAAGGCAAAAGCTGGTTTGGGATGGTGCTAATATGAAAATTACCAATTTTGATGTAGCCAACCAGTTTGTGAAAAGAACGTATCGAGCAGGATGGTAAATAACAAGCGCGCTCGCTAGCGCGAAGCTCCTGCTTCGTGAACGCCTATTCGCAGGCCTCCGGCCGGCTTTACGTGATGTACGCATGTACGCTCCGGCCGGAGGCCTGCAAATAACTTGCACGAAGCAGGAGCTTCGCGCTATTCGCGCCATTCGCTCGCTACAACTCCAACTCTCGCAAATACATCTGGATTGTATTTTCCAATCCTATATATAATGCATCGCAGATTAGCGCATGACCGATGGATACTTCGTCCAGCCAGGGAATGCATTGTTTTAAGAAATGCAGATTGTCGAGACTAAGGTCATGGCCGGCATTCAATCCCAGGCCTACCTCCCTTGCTTTTTCTGCCGCTTTCACAAATGGGAGTACCGCTTTTTGACGGTTCTCAAAATAGCCCGTTGCGAAAGGTTCGGTGTAAAGCTCGACGCGGTCTGCGCCGCAAATTTTCGCGCCCTCGACCATAGCCGGATCAGCATCCACAAAAACCGAAACCCGTATGCCTTCGGATTTGAAAATTTGAACTAAATCGGTCAGTTGACTTCTGTTTTTGATCGTATCCCAACCTGCATTTGAGGTAATAGCACCCAAGGCATCCGGGACGAGGGTTACCTGGTCGGGCTTGTTAGCCAATACCAGTTCCACGAACTTCTTTTCGGACGGATTGCCTTCAATATTGAATTCTGTGGTCACGACTTCTTTCAAGTCATATACATCCTGATAACGAATATGCCGCTCGTCGGGGCGCGGGTGAACAGTTATTCCCTGCGCCCCAAACCTTTCGCAGTCAAGCGCTACTTTGAGGACATTAGGATTATCGCCCCCCCGTGAATTGCGGAGTGTGGCGATCTTGTTAATGTTTACGCTTAGACGGGTCATGGGTAATTCAATTTTGAATGAGTGAATGAGTGAATGAGTGAATGAGTGAATGTGTGAATGTATAGTTAGGAATTCCTATAAGTCTGGTATTGTTAGTAAGGTCAGGTGTTGTCAGTGGTTGTGTGACGGGTGAGATTTGATTCTTAGAGATGAGTTTTCAAGTGAATCACTAACTTTGCCGGTCTGTTACAAATTTAGCATTTGAGTACATAAAAACACTTTTGAAGCTAAATTTTGACCTAAATCAATATAAAAACAATAAATGACCGAATGACAATACCTGACTGGCACGGGCAAGCATTCACAGTTCCACTGCGGCTCATCGCTCCGGCGACCCGGTCACTCATTCAGTCATTCAGTCATTCAGTCATTCAATCATTCACTCATTCAAAATTAATTATGTCACTAAAAACTCAGGTTGAATCAGGCATTAAGGGCGCGATGCGGGCTAAGGACCAGGATACATTGCGTGCTTTGCGTGCGATCAAATCGCTTATATTGTTGGAAGAGACCAAAGGAGGCGGCACAGGTGAACTAACTGCCGATGATGAGCTCAAACTTTTGACAAAAGCCGCCAAACAACGCCGCGAGTCTGCGGATATCTATAAAACCCAGAACCGTCCCGACCTGCTGGAAAAAGAAGAGGCTGAACTTGCGATTATTGAGCAGTTTTTGCCGAAACAGCTCTCAGAGGACGAGGTAAAAGCCAAATTGCAGGAGATCATTGCACGTGTAGGCGCCGCAGGACCTTCAGATATGGGCAAGGTGATGGGCGTAGCCACCAAAGAACTTGCAGGACAGGCCGACGGTCGCGTTATTTCTACGTTGGTTAAGAGTTTACTTGCATGAAATTACTGGATGTACTCATCCTATTACCTCTTTTATGGGGAGCATTGCATGGTTACCGCAAAGGCCTGCTGATCGAGATCATCGGCATTCTGGGCATGGTAGTGGCCATGGTTTTAGGTTTTAAATTTCTGGGGCTTGGGATGGAAATCCTGACGCCGTATTTTAGTGAGGGGGTAGCGCGGAAGATTTTGCCTTATGTCGGCTTTTCCGCGATATTCTTTCCAACTATTTTTCTTCTCAATCAGTTTGGCTACATCATCCGGCGGTCATTGCGGTACTCCATTCTCGGTACATTCGATAGTTTTGCCGGAGCGATGGTCGGCGTTTTCACATGGGTTTTCGGTATCAGCGTCTTTTTTTGGCTGGTCAATATGATCGGTGTTAAAATTCCTGCCCACCGGACGGACGACACTTATTTATATCCGCTTGTAGTGCCTGTGGCCCCGACAGTTATCACCAAAGCTCTTTCGCTGATGCCCAAAGGGACCGACCTGGTGCGCGACTGGAAACGGGACTACCTGGATGAATGAACTTTCGAATTCTCGCCTCGGTTAAGCATTCGTTATTGACTTTCAGTACCTTTGCAGAAAATTATAGTTAAATGCCCGGTGTGTTTGACTGATTATATAAAAAATGACCACGATACAACACAAGCAGGACATCCGTAAGATGAATGTCGACCAGATCAAAACCTGGATGACCGAACACGGGGAAAAAGCTTTCAGGGCAAAACAAATTTATGAATGGATCTGGAAGAAATCGGCCCATTCATTTGAAGAAATGACCAACCTTTCACTGGCGACCCGCCAGCTGATGAACGAGCATTTTCTGATCCATTCGCTCGATGTTGCCAAGCAGCAGCAGAGCAACGATGGTACTATCAAATCCGCATTCAAACTTTTCGATGGCAACCTTGTAGAAGGCGTGCTCATTCCAGCCACCGACCGCATGACCGCCTGCGTGAGCAGCCAGGTAGGATGCTCGCTTACGTGCAAGTTTTGCGCAACGGGTTATATGGACCGCAAACGTAACCTTGAAGCCGGGGAAATTTACGACCAGGTGGTTGCGATCGCGCGCCAGGCAGAAGGCAGTTTTAATGCACCACTGACCAATATCGTATATATGGGCATGGGCGAGCCGCTGCTTAACTATGCCAACGTGCTGCAATCCATCGAATACATCACATCGCCGGAAGGACTGAATATGTCGCCAAAGCGCATTACCGTGTCTACCGCTGGTATTGCCAAGATGATCAAAAAGCTGGGGGATGACCAGGTCCGTTTCCGATTGGCGCTTTCGCTGCATGCGGCGAATGACGAAAAGCGGAACCAGATCATGCCAATCAACGAGTCGAACTCGCTGGATAACCTGGCCGAAGCATTGAACTATTTTTATAGAAAAACCGGTAACCGCATTACCTTCGAATACATTGTTTTCAACGACTTTAATGATACTTTGCAGGATGCGAAGGAGCTTTGGGAGTTTTGTAAACGTGTTCCGGCCCGCGTGAATATCATTGAGTACAATCCCATCGCAGAAGCAGATTTCAAGAACACCGAAGCCGACCGCCTGGACAAATTTGCCGCATTCCTGGAAGACAGGGGCGTTTCTGTGCATGTAAGAAGGAGCCGCGGTAAAGACATCGATGCCGCCTGCGGACAGCTGGCTAACAAAGAAACAAACTGACGTAAGTCTGACTTAACAATTTCTTAACATTGGGTCGGTCGTTTATAAGTAGTTTTGCGTCAATAATTCAACCTATCAACTTCTTTTATGTTTGGTCTTGAAACCGACATTTTCATCCTCCTCGCATTTAGTATTTTAGCGGCCTGCGCATTCGAATTTGTCAACGGTTTCCACGATACAGCCAACGCGGTTGCGACGGTAATCTATACCAACTCCCTCAAACCGAATGTAGCGGTAATATGGTCAGGGTTCATGAACTTTTGCGGCGTATTCTTTGGTGGAATAGCCGTGGCTATGGGGATTGTTAACCTGCTTCCGGTCGAGCTGTTGATCGACCAAAACGTTTACCATAGTGCGGCCATGGTGTTTTCGCTGCTTTTCAGCGCCATCATCTGGAACCTTGGTACATGGTATTTCGGCTTGCCAAGTTCCAGTTCTCATACTTTGATCGGCTCGATCCTGGGCGTAGGCCTTGCATTTACATTTATGCCCGAAAACTCTCAGGGTACGGGTGTCAACTGGACGAAAGCACAGGAGCTTTTCATGTCACTGCTGACTTCTCCGATCTTCGGTTTCGCGCTCGCGATCATCATCATGTTTATCCTGAGACGGTCGCTTTCTAAACCTATCCGTGAAATTGTTTTTAGTGAACCAAAGAAAAACCAGCCCCCGCCAATCTGGATCCGTGCGATTTTGATCACGACTTGTACATTGGTTAGTTTTTTTCACGGCTCCAATGACGGCCAGAAAGGTGTTGGCCTTGTTATGCTGATCCTGATCGGGATTGTACCTGCGCATTTTGCATTGGATAATTCCAAAGACCCAATTGGAATGAAAACCGACCTGATCGGTATCGAACAGGCAGTAGGGAGGATCGATTCTTCGCGGTTGTCTATCTCCGATCGGCACAATATGCGCACGATCCTGGCTGAAATCGCCACTTTGAAAACACAGATCAGCAAGCCACTTCCGGAGCATCGTTTTCCTTTGGAAGACCGTATGAATGCACGCCGCTCCCTGTTGCTGATCAGCCGTAATACTAAAACGATCCTGGACAACGGACATGCTAACCTGAACCTGACCGATCAGGCATATTTGAAAAAACAATCCGGCAGCGAAAGCGGCATTAGAAGATTTACCGACTATGCGCCTGACTGGGTGATATTAATGATCTCTCTGTCGCTTGGATTGGGAACAATGGTAGGCTGGAAGCGGATTGTGGTAACCATCGGTGAGAAGATCGGGAAGCAACACCTTACCTATGCCCAGGGCGCTTCTGCGGAATTGGTAGCTGCGAGTACCATTGGAGTTTCCTCCTACATGGGCTTGCCCGTAAGTACTACACACGTTCTTTCGTCCGGTATTGCCGGCTCGATGGTGGCAAGCAAGGGTGTTAAGAACTTGCAGGGAGGTACGATCCGTAACATCGTGATTGCCTGGGTGCTTACCTTGCCTGTAACGATGTTGCTGTCGGGTACATTATATGTGTTTTTCCGCTGGATCTTATAGTAGCTTAATATATTGATGATATTGAAAGCCGCCGGGACTGTTTCCCGGCGGCTTTCGTTTTATGGTCGCCGACGCACTTTCTTTGCTTTTCATTGGTTTAATATCGTAAATTCGGGATGGATTTTTAAGATTTACTAAAAGCCAATATTCACCATAATGACTACTATTGAAGCGCAGGTTAACCGTTACGGTTATGTGACAGAGGCGATTGCTGAGGACATCGATTTGATTGCTGAAATAAACCGCCTGAAGAAGGAAAAGAACGCTGTGATCCTGGCGCACTATTACGTGGATGCGGAAATACAGGATCTGGCAGATTATATCGGCGATAGTCTCGGCCTTTCGCAGCAAGCAGCCGCGACAGAAGCTGATATGATCGTTTTCTGCGGTGTGCACTTTATGGGCGAAACAGCGAAGATCCTCAGTCCAAATAAAAAGGTGGTGATCCCCGACCTGAACGCGGGATGTTCTCTGGCAGATTCTGCCCCGGCGGATAAGTTTGCAGCTTTCAAGGCGCAGTATCCCGATCACATTGTGATCAGTTACATCAACTGTTCAGCTGAAATAAAGGCTTTGACGGATATCGTTTGTACTTCTTCAAATGCGTTGCAGATCGTTGAAAGTCTGCCAAAAGACCAGAAGATCATTTTCGCACCAGATGCCAATTTGGGAAGATATGTAGCCCATAAAACCGGACGGGATATGGTACTCTGGGACGGTGCCTGCATTGTCCATATCGATATTTCAAGGGAAAAATTAGCTCAGCTCCGTCTGGAAAATCCGGATGCGTTGCTGATCGCCCATCCCGAATGTAAGGAGGATATTCTTAAACAATCCGATTACGTAAGTTCTACCACCGGCCTCCTCAAATTCGTAAAAGAGTCGCCGCACAACAAGTTCATTGTCGCTACTGAGGCTGGTATCCTGCATAAAATGAAGCAATCGGTGCCTGATAAGAAGTTGATCCCGGCGCCTGGCTCGGATAACAACACTTGCGCCTGCTCCGAATGTCCTTATATGAAAATGAACACCCTGGAAAAGGTTTACAACGCGCTGTATTACGAGCAGCCCGAAATCTTTGTTCCCGAGGATATCCGGCTGAAAGCTTACGAATCCGTTGCCCGCATGCTGGAACTCAGCAAAGGTATCTGACACCCATAGATCTTAACATTTTCCAGATTGTATGCCCCAGTTTGATTTTCTGATTATCGGTTCGGGAATAGCCGGACTTAGCTACGCTGCCAAGCTAGCCCGACATTTCGACGCTCAAAAGCAGGAGGTTTCTATTGCCGTCATCACCAAAGTGCAGGCAGACGAAACCAACACCAAGTATGCGCAGGGCGGAATAGCGGTGGTATGGGCTGAATCCGATTCATTCGAAAAGCACATTCAGGACACGATGGATGCGGGGGATGAGGTCAACAAAAGGAATATTGTCGAGATTGTCGTGCGCGAGGCTCCGGAACGCATCCAGGAGCTAATCGATTACGGCACCCGATTTGATAAAGAAAAAGGAGGGGAGTACGACCTTGCCAAAGAAGGCGGGCATTCGGATCACCGGATCCTGCATTTCAAAGATATTACCGGCGCTGAGATCGAGCGGGCATTGCTCGAAGAGGTCAACCGCCATAAATGCATACAGGTATTTACGCACTATTATGCAGTTGAACTGATCACCCAGCATCATTTGGGCGAAACGGTCTATCGTTATCAGGAAGATATCAAATGCTTCGGCGCATATGTGCTGAACAGGCGGACCGGCGAAGTGGAGAAGTTTTTGGCAAGAACAACCATGCTTGCAACCGGCGGGATCGGAAATATTTACCAAAGCACAACCAATCCCACGATCGCTACCGGTGACGGTATAGCGATGGCTTACCGGGCAAAAGGGATCTGCGATAACATGGAGTTTATCCAGTTCCACCCGACAAGCTTTTACCAGCCAGGCCAGAAACCCTCATTCCTGATTTCGGAAGCGGTAAGAGGCTTCGGCGGCATCCTGAAACGTGCCGATGGAAGCACTTTCATGGAGAATTATGATAGCCGTCTTTCGCTCGCGCCAAGGGACATCGTTGCCCGCGCCATTGACTCAGAAATGAAGAAAAATGGCGTCGACCACGTCTACCTGGACGTTCGCCATTGTGATTACGACAAATTCGTCGAGCATTTTCCAAATATTACCGAGTATTGCCTTAAACAGGGCGTGGATATCCGGAAGGACATGATACCGGTCGTGCCCGCGCAACATTATATGTGCGGAGGTGTGCGTGTGAATGAGTGGGGCAAAACCAATATCGATTTTCTTTATGCCGTAGGCGAATGTGCCTGCACCGGCCTGCATGGCTCCAACCGGCTGGCTTCCAATTCATTGCTTGAAGCGGTGGTATTCGGGCATAGGGCTTATGAAAGCACTGTGGCGGCATTTGAACATGCCATTGTCCCCGATAATATCCCCGAATGGGACGATTCGGGAACGACTCACCCGGAGGAACAGGTACTGGTTACCGAGATGACGAGAGAACTGAACAGCATTATGTCTAACTATGTAGGCATTGTCCGTACCAATCGCCGTATGAAACGCGCCTACGACCGTCTGGAATTGCTGCATCAGGAGCACGAGGAGCTTTATCGTGAATCGAAAGTTTCGGTGGCTATTTGTGAGCTCCGGAATATGATCTCAGTGTCCTATCTGATTATCAAGATGGCAATGGCCCGACGCGAGAACATCGGGCTGCATTACAATGCCGATCATGTTTAGTTTTTAGCTAAAACATTCCTGTTTTTACGCGTAACAGCTTTACGCCAGATGTTTTCACCCACTTTCTGTCCGAGGTGGGTCCCTTCTTCCACACCATCGCGATAATGGATACCGCCGTAAACGCGGCTAATGGAGGCGTCCCAGTAAGCTTCTTCAAATGATTTGAAGGACTTGACGCCATGCCCGTATTTCTTTTCGGTCGTGTCCGTGAATGCGACGTTACTGCCGATCAGGTTGGTGAGCACTGTGCCACAAGCCGCTGAGATGGCGCTATGCCCGCTCACATATTCGGGGAACGCCGGGGTTTCCAGGAATGGACGCCAGTTAGGATCCCAGTTGTTATTGATCACGGTTTCGGGACGTATCCGCACACTCTTGAATTTCACGTCCCAGCAGGCTATAAATGCATCATAAATGGATAGCGCACCCAATGTGTAAGCCTCGGTGGCTTGCATAAGATCGAGTTTTTTATCGGTAGTTACTGTTCTGATGATCGCCAGCCAATGCCCTGCCGGGGTCATCTTCTTGTTTGCGAACATGGCATGACCTACCACATTGGTTACAAAAGCATTGTCGTCCCAAAAATAAGCAGTAGCCTTCTGCTCTTCTGTAAGGCCGTTTCCGATGTTATAAACCTCCATTGCAAGCTTCATGAACTTGCTGTCCTTGTCGAGGTCATAGCTAGCGGGAGCAGGACAGGGAAACTGGGTAACCGAATCCAGCGCAAAAGTCCTGACCGTATTCCACATGGGTTCGCACGCATCCGCGTAAGCCGGGGGCGTAGGTACCCACGTGCCAGGTTTATTGGTCACCGTATAGCGATAACCGCGTATCTCTTTATAGTGGTCTTTGGCTGAATATGCCATGATATGTTTGGCAATGGTATCACCGTATGCGATGGAACGTTCATATACTTCCTCGGGGATACCCATTTCTTGGTATTTTTTGAACAGGTCTTCTTCATAGGTGTCCCACATTTTGCCCGAGAACGTCAACGTCCGGCCAACCACCGTGAATGCTTTGATGCTCGCGAGAGGAAAGCAGTAGGCGAGGCCGCTATCGGGCTTAGGTGTCGGTTTAAAGCCAACGAGTTGTCCGCCAAGCGACTGGTAATCAGAATATCCAGGCACTAATGCCTCGTACGCCGCCAGAAACGAGTAACCATATATCCGGCTTGCAACCGGCGGCTTGAAGATATCGTGGATGATGACTTCTGTCAGCTGAGTAGCTGTTTCATGAAAAAGTTTTGGGTCCGAAGCCCGTGCATTGTATTCAACTGGCAGCGCTTCTTTTTTACAGCCATATAGCAACGGGATAAACAGCAGGGAGAGTAAACGGAACTTCATTATAACGGCAACGGAAAGATTGTAACTGAAATACATCAACGAATATAGCAAGATTTAGGAATTCCAGGGCAATTCTGTATAAAACTGTGATTTAATGTAACTTATATATCACTAAAAGTGCGTTTTCTTTCTAATAACCTATTATTTATTGTTATTTTTTAAGAATGCATATTCTTTAAACGGGAAGTCTTTTTTTTGTTAAAAAATTGATATCTTTTTGTACAATCAAACGAGTATTTCTGGCAGGTTGGTACTTATTTTACAAACTCATGGAGTATACGAATGTAATTGTGTTAGAAGTACACAGCTTTGATAATCCTAGACTCATCGGTTGAAATTGCTCACTCTAACTGTATCCTCGATTTTATGTAAAAAATTCTCCTAGCTACAATTCAAACTAATCCGCCACGGCTGATTTTCGGAATGGAAATCAATGTCTGAGTCTACGTTCCGTGCTTATACGGTTAAGCAAACATCTTTACTACTTACTATTTTAATCTAACTTTTAATCTATGAGATTTTCTACTGGATGGACGCCTCGTGCTGTATCACGAAGTGTTTTTTCTCTTTGTCTGGCCCTGGTGACGGTCGTGGGTGCATTCGCCCAAAACAGCATCAAGGGTAAGATCAAGGACGAACAAGGACAAGCTTTACCTGGGGTGAGCGTTGTCGTGAAGGGAACAACCTCTGGTACGGTTACTGACAACGAGGGGCTTTATACAGTCACCGCTGAAAAAAACAGTACACTCGTATTCTCTTTTATCGGATACCTCACGCAGGAGGTTCCCGTCGGTGGCAAAAGTATCGTCGACGTGACTTTGATCGCTGATACCAAAGCATTGGAAGAAGTGGTTGTGGTTGGTTATGGTACTGCCAAAAAGGCAACCCTGACCGGTTCGGTGACGGCTGTAAAAGGAACCGAGCTGCAAAAAGCACCGGCAGCTAACTTATCTAATACACTTGGCGGACGTTTGCCAGGTATTTCGGCTGTACAATCCAGCGGTGAGCCAGGTTATGACGGCTCAGCGATCCGTATCCGCGGTACCAACTCCCTGGGTAACAGCAATGCACTGATCGTTGTGGATGGTGTTCCTAACCGTTCCGGTGGTCTTGACCGTATCAACCCTGCCGATATCGAAAGTATTTCGGTACTGAAAGATGCTGCGGCTGCGATTTACGGTTCGCGTGCGGGTAACGGGGTAATCCTCATTACTACCAAGCGTGGTAAGTCGGGTAAACCACAGATTTCTTACGACATGAACCTGGGTGTATCGCAACCTACCCGGACACCTGAAATGTCGAATGCAGCTGAATATGCAACCATCCGTAATGAATTGCAGATCTACGACAACCTTCCGGTTGGTGAATGGCAAGGCGCATTGCAAGGCTTTAACACCAACGGTTCTTATAAAAGGGTCGATAACGGAAACGTGATCAATGCAGTTTTCAATCCGGACGATATGAAGAAGTTCCGTGATGGCTCCGATCCGTTCCTGCACCCGAATACGGACTGGTATGGCTCGGTGATCCGGAAATGGGCTCCCCAACAACGCCACAATCTGCAATTGACAGGGGGTAGCGAGAACATCAAATACCTTGCTTCCATCGGCCACATCAACCAGGATGGCTACTATGTGAACTCCGCAACAGGTTACAAACAATATGATATGCGTGTCAACCTGGATACGAAGATCAATAAATATGTGACTGCTAACCTGGGCATTACAATGCGTGAAGAATTCCGTCACTTCCCCAGCGGTGGTAACAGTGCTGGTGCGATTTTCCGGATGCTGATGCGTGGTAAGCCAACTGAAATTGCAATCTGGCCAGACGGCCGTCCAGGTCCCGATATCGAGAATGGACAAAATCCGGCGGTTATTACAACCAATACAACAGGTTACAATAACGATAAGAGAGACTATGTTCAAACCAATGGCGGTCTGGAAATCCAAATCCCCGGCGTACCAGGTTTGAAAATCAATACAATGGCTGCGATTGACAAACAAATGCGTCGTCAGAAAAACTTCGAAACACCTTGGACATTGTATTTCTGGGATAAGAAGACCTACGAAGCTGATGGCAAGACGCCATTCCTGACAGGAACCGTTCGTTCGACATTCAAAGATCCCCGTCTGAGAGAAAGTTCTTCACAGGAATTGTCTATCCAGTTGACTGGCCAGGCTTCCTACGAAAAATCGATCGATGGTCATAACTTCAACGTAATGGCCGGTATCCAGCGCGAAAAAGTGGATGCAGATGGATTTTTCGCATTCCGCCGTTACTATATCTCGGATGTGGTTGACCAGCTTTTCGCGGGTGGTACTGCTGAACAGGATATGAACAACTTCGATTTGTTCAGGAGAGCCCGTTTGAGCTACTTCGGTCGTGCGGGATACAACTTCAAGGAGAAATACCTGGCTGAGTTCCTGTGGCGTGTGGATGGTTCGTATGTATTCCCGAAAGAAGGCCGCTTCGGTTTCTTCCCGGGTGTATCTGCCGGATGGCGTATCTCGGAAGAAGGCTTCTGGAAAAACAGCATTTCCCGCTACGTGAACAATGTTAAACTGCGCGGTTCATGGGGACAAATGGGTGCTGAACCTTACTTCCTTGGAACAGAAACTTTGGCTGAATACCAGTATCTGTCGACAATGGGCTTTGGTAGCTACATCATCAATGATCAGGTGGCCAAAACATTGCTCGAAACCCGTGTTGCCAACCCGAACTTTACCTGGGAGGTTGCGAACAACTCCAACTTCGGTATCGAAGGAACGTTGTTGAACGACAAACTGGCATTCGAATTCGACTACTTTATAAACAACCGTTCGAAAATTCTGATCCCGAAAGCGGGTTCAACGCCTTCTTCTGCCGGTATCGATGGTAAGCTTCCACCTCAAAACCTTGGTAAGCTGCAAAACAAAGGATGGGAATTCAAAGTTAGCTATGACGGAAATGCTGGCGACTTCACGTATTCTGTGAGCGTGAATGGTGGTTATGCTAAAAACAAAATCACTTACTGGGACGAAACTCCGGGTGCACCTTCTTATCAGAGAACTACCGGAATGCCTTATCAGTCGTTCCTGGTGTATCAGTTTGACGGAGCATTCAAAAGTCAACAGGAAATCGATGCCAACAAAATCGATTACAGCCCGATCACAGGTAACCTGCGTCCTGGTGACATGAAGTTCAAGGATGTCAATGGTGATAACAAGATCAATGGCGATGACCGTATCCGTTCTGAAAAGGTACAACGTCCATGGTTCACAGGTGGTGCTTCGGTTAACCTCGGATACAAGCAGTTCGATCTGTCGATGTTGTTCCAGGGAACGCTTGGAGGGCTACAAATCGTAGGTTTGACAGAATCCGGCGACATTGGCAACTATCTGAAATATGACTACGACCACCGCTGGACTATCGACAATCCAACCGATCAATACCCACGTTTGACCAACCGTAACAACCGTTACTATACTAACACAGGTCAGGCTGGTATCAACAACTACTTCCTGAAAAGCAACAACTACCTGCGTTTGAAAAACGTCGAACTTGGGTATAACCTGCCATCAGAAATCGGTTCAAAAATCGGTTTGAGCAATCTGAGAGTCTATGTGAATGGCTTGAACCTCCTTACTTTCGACAAGATCAAGGTGTGGGATCCGGAAGCAACTACGAACAGCGGGCAGTACTATCCGCAGTCAAGAGTTGTCAGCGCAGGTGTACGTCTAGCATTTTAACGAATAAGAAATATGAAATTGAGATATAAAAGTCTATTGCTAATTGCCCTGCTGGGCGGAGGGCTTTCCTCATGCGATACCGATTTTCTGGATGTAACACCGCCTACGGAGATTCCGAGCGAAGAAGCATGGAAAGACGGAGCATTGGCGGAAGGTTTTGTGACCGGTATTTATGCTGGTTTGCAACAGGGAGGTTTCAGCGAGCAAATGCTCGCGTCACTAACCGACGAAGCTGTATTTACCCACACCGGTCGTAACATCAACACGGTGACCGAAGGCAGTTTAAGCCCTTCTAACCTTGGGTGGGTGGATAATACCTACGGATGGAGCCAGATGTACCAGTACATCCGTGCATCGAATCTTGCCATCACCAACCTGGCGACAGCAACTTTCACCGACGAAACGCTGAAGGCACGCTTAAAAGGCGAAGCATACTATATGCGTGCTTATTATTATCAGCAACTCGTGCGTTACTACGGCGGTGTACCAATTATCAAAAAAGTATATGCGTTGAACGAAGACTATTCTGTTCCCCGCAATACTTTCGATGAATGTGTAAAACAGATCGTAAGCGACGCAGATAGCGCAGCCCTCCTGCTCGATGGTAAAACATTGGCAAAAGGCCGTGCTACCAAAGCTGCCGCATTGGCATTGAAATCGCGGATTTTGTTGTACGCTGCAAGCGACCTATATGATATTCCAACTGCAAAAACCAAATCGACCGTAATCGCTGCATTCCCGAACCCTGAGTTTTTGGGTTATGTGAGTGGCGACCGTAAGGCGCGCTGGCAAGCAGCACAAACTGCCGCGAAAGCAGCATTGGATGTCGTTGGAAGTGGATATAAGCTGAACTTAACCGCGCCGGTAACTGCCGAGCAAGGCAAGATCAACTACATTTCTGTCGCAATGGCCGGCGCCAGCGCCGATAAGACGCTGGATGCTTCGGCGAACGAGATCATTTTCGGACGTTATTTTACACCTAGCCAAAATGAAGGTGCACGTCAGACAGGTTTGAACAACGGACCTAATGGCTACCACAACTGGGCTGGCAACACGCCGATCGGAACACTGGTTGATGATTATGAAATGATGGACGGAACACCATTCGCATGGACTAATCCTACTCACAAAGCCAGTCCTTACACGAACCGCGACCCACGTTTCTACGCGACTGTAATGTATGATGGAGCGCCCTGGAAGCCTCGTCCTTCGGATGCGAAAGATCCAGCAAACCAAATCCAGACAGGTGCTTATGACCTTTTGGACGACAAAGGTACATTGATCAACCGCAAAGGACTCGATACCCGCAGCAGCAGCATTGAAGACTGGAATGGAAGCCGTACCGGTTACTACATGCGCAAGTTTATCGATCCGAACCCTGCATTGTATGACAACACTGACCGTCAGAACATCCCATGGCCATTCATGCGTGTAACCGAAGTAGTGTTCAACTACATCGAAGCGAGCATCGAACTAGGTCAGGACGCGGTTGCATTGGAGTGGCTTAACAAGATCCGTTTCCGTGTCGGTATGCCTGCATTGAAAGTTTCAGGCACTGCATTGAGAGATGCTTACCGTCATGAAAAACGCGTTGAAATGGCTTATGAGGAACAGCGTTACCACGACGCACGTCGCTGGATGATCGCCCCTACAACTTTGGGCCGTCCCTTGCAGTACATCAACGTACTCGGCAAGTTCAAAGCAGGTAAATCGATGAAAGAGCCTTACCACTACGATACTACGGTGTATGACTACACTTACACCCCGGTGGAAGAGAAGTCACACGAAAACCGTAAATGGGTAGATAAGATGTATTTCCGTCCGTTCAGCCGCGACGAAATAAACCGTAATGCGAAGCTGGTGCAAAACCCAGGCTACGATAAATAGTAATATTTTATTGATTAATTTTACAGAAACTATGCCTTGGCTTACAAGGCATAGTTTCTTTTTTCTATCTGTATTAATCTTCATTCCTGTCATGAAGCTAATTAAGTCCTGGAAAACAGGAAGTTTCATCGTTCTGATCGCTACCTTAGCTCTCTCCGGTTGCAAAAAATCCTCTGAATCCGAAGAAAAAAAAGAAGTAAATGAAGGCCCTCCGTTGTTCAAGCTTCTCAAACCTGAACAAACTAAAGTCGATTTTGCGAATACACTTACAGACGGTCTGAATACCAATGTATTGATGTATGAATACTTCTATAATGGCGGAGGAGTGGCTGCGGGCGACTTGAACGGCGACGGACTGGATGACCTGTATTTCACAGGGAACATGGTTGCGAACAAGCTTTACCTGAATAAGGGAAAGATGGTGTTCGAAGACGTGACCGCGATGGCCAATGTGGGCGGGCGCGAAAGGCCCTGGAAAACCGGCGTTACAATGGCCGATGTGAACGGCGACGGAAAGCTGGATTTTTATGTCTGCTATTCCGGTAGTGTATCGCCCGAAAGCCTGAAAAATCAATTATTCATCAACAAAGGCAACAATGCACAGGGCATTCCGCAGTTTGAAGAACTAGCCGAACAATATGGCCTTGCGGACCCCAGCAACAGCACACAAGTAGCATTTTTCGATTTCGATAAGGATGGCGACCTGGATATGTTCCTGCTGAACCATAATCCGAAATCGCTTCCGATCCTCGATGAGGCGAGCACCGCCGACATCCTTAAAAAGGACGACCCTGTCACAGGGGTAAGGTTTTTCAGAAATGACCCGCAAAGCGGCACTCCACATTTTACCGACATTACTAAGAAAGCAGGCATTCACAGCTCTCCGCTCACATACGGATTGGGTATCGGCGTGGCCGATATTAACCAGGACGGCTGGCAGGATATGTACATTTCCAACGATTACTCCGTTCCTGATTTTTTATATATCAATAACAAAAACGGGACATTCACCGATATTCTCGACAGTAGCATAGGCCACACGTCGCATTCGTCAATGGGCAACGACATCGCCGACTTCAATAATGATGGCCTTCCTGATATTTTCACACTCGATATGTTGCCGGAGGACAACCGTAGACAGAAGCTCCTGACCGGCCTCGACAACTATGAACTCTTCGATTTCAATGTCAAAATGGGTTTCCATCATCAGTATATGCGCAATATGCTGCAACTGAATGAGGGCATTAACAAAGGGGCGAAAAACCCTGTTTTCTCCGAGATAGGGCAACTTTCCGGCGTTTCAAATACAGATTGGAGCTGGGCATCGCTTTTCGCGGATTACGATAACGACGGCTGGAAGGACCTTTTCATTACAAACGGTAACCTCCGCGATTTTACCAATATGGATTTTGTCAAATTCATGGGTGACCATTTGAAGCGCATTGAGGGGCAGGTAAAACGGGAAGACGTGCTCAACCTGGTGAATCAGATGCCTTCTTCCAATATGAAGAACTATTTGTTTCAGAATAAAAAGGACCTCACATTCCGGAATATGGCTGATGCGTGGGGTTTGGGGGAAATCTCAAACAGCGGTGGCGCTGCCTACTCAGACCTGGACAACGACGGCGATCTTGACCTGATCGTAAACAACATCAACAAACCTGCATTCATTTATCAGAATGACAGTGAAAAGCATTTGAAAAACAACTACCTGAAAGTCAAACTGGAAGGGGAAGGGCATAATACACTCGGAATTGGGGCAAAAGTGACGCTTTACCGCAACGGGCAAAAACAATATCTTGAACAAATGCCTACCCGCGGTTATCAGTCGAGCGTATCGCCTGTGCTGCATTTTGGATTAGGAAATGATGCGACGGTAGATTCTCTTGTTGTGTGGTGGCTGAGTGGAAAGGAAGAGAAAGTAGTCAATCCCAAGACCAATGCATTACTTGTTTTGACAGAACAAAAAGCCAGGAAAGGCAAGCAGGCCAATCAACCGGCGCAGCCCATTTTCACTCCGACGATTTCGCCGGTTGCATTTAAAAGTCCTGGTATTAAAACCAATGACTTCAAAAGACAGCCGCTGCTGATCAATCCAATATCATTTTCCGGACCTTGTCTTAAAAAAGGAGATATCAATGGCGATGGACTAGAGGATGTGTTTGTCGGGGGCGGCTCCGGCGAGGCGGCGAAGCTTTACATTCAGCAAAAAAGTGGCGCATTTACAGCCAAATCTGTCCCTGCTTTTGAAGCGGACAAGCGGAGTGACGATTGTGACGCGCTGTTTTTTGACGCAAATGGAGATGGAAGTCAAGATCTTTTTGTAAGCAGCGGCGGCTACGCGAATTTTATGCCGGAAGATCCATTGCTGCAAAGTCGGCTCTACCTCAATGATGGCAAGGGCAACCTCACGAAAAGCACCCATTCACTTCCCGTAATGCTCACCAGCACCAGTTGTGTGCGTGCGGGAGATGTGAACGGCGACGGTAAGCCCGATCTGTTTGTCGGCGGGCGCGTAGTCCCAGGCCGTTATCCGGAGGCGCCCAGAAGTTATATTCTTGTCAATGACGGCAAAGGTAAATTTACAGATCAAACCGCCCGGTTTTCACCAGAACTCGAAAGGATAGGGCTTGTTACCGACGCTGCCTGGACCGACCTTAATGGAGATAAAAAGACCGATTTGATAGTTACAGGCGAATGGATGCCCATTTCTGTTTTTATCAATAATAATGGAAAGCTGGAAAACAAAACGACGGATTACTTTGAAAAACCTTACACGGGCTGGTGGAACAAAATACTGCTCGAAGACCTGAATGGCGATGGCAAGGAAGATCTCGTGATTGGAAATATGGGCTTGAACACCCAATGCAAGGCGAGCGACAGCGAGCCGGTTGAGATGGTTTATAAGGATTTCGATGATAATGGTTCCATCGACCCGATCATGAGCTTTTACATTCAGGGTAAAAGTTACCCCTACGTGACCCGTGACGAGTTGCTGGACCAGATGAGCATTATGCGTACCCGTTTTCAGGACTACAAAAGTTACGCGGATGCGACTGTAAAGGAAGTTTTTACGGCCGAGGAATTGGAAGGAGCGAAGGAACTGAAAGCGACTTATCTGAAAACAGCCTATTTTGAGCGAAGTACGAATGGCAAATTCGTGGAAAAGCAGCTGCCACTCGAAGTGCAGGTTTCGCCGGTTTATACAATTACGTCACTGGATTATAATTCCGATGGAAAGAAAGACCTGCTATTGTGCGGCAATGTAAGCAAAGCGAGGCTGCGGTTCGGGAAGTATGATGCCAATTATGGTATTTTATTACAGGGAGACGGCAAAGGGAAGTTTCAATATGTGAGACAGAATAAGGCTGGTCTGGCATTGAAAGGCGATGTAAGAAGTGTGATGCCTATTGGAAATAAGTTGTTATTCGGGATAAATCAACAAGACATTAAAGCATATCAAATTGGCAAAGTTCAGTAGCTTATTTTTTGCGATAGCATTCGTTTATACGCTTGCTGGCTGTCAAAAGAGTGATTCGAAGAAGGAAATCAGTCCGGACGTGATCGGGCAGGTTACGTTAAATATGACGGACGTAATGGTCCACGACGTGACGAACCCGCCGTTGGGCGCGCGTTTCTTTTCATATGCTTGTCTGGCCGGCTACGAAGTGGTAGCACAGCATGACAAGTCGTACAAAAGCATGCACGACGTGTTGAACGATTTTCCGGAAATCGCCAAGCCAAAAGTTGAAGCGTATTCCTATCAGCTTGCCGCTGCATTGGCGATGCTGGAAACCGCCAAAAAAATGCAGCCCTCGGGCGCATTGCTCCAAAAATACGAGACATCGCTGACCGACTCGTGCAAAGCCATCGGTTTCAGCGACGAGGTTATTGCCGGTTCGCTGGAATATGCCGTGGCTGTGAGTAAAGCCATTTTGAAATATGCCAAATCGGACCGTTACAATAAGATCAGCAACTTCCCGCGCTACGAGCCCAGCGGTGCACCCGGAACCTGGTACCCAACCCCGCCCGGGTATTTTCCACCAGTAGAACCCTACTTCAACACAGTAAGACCATTTACATTGGACTCGGCGGCGCAGTTCCGCCCGACGGCGCCCGTTGCGTTTTCGGAGGACAAGAATTCAGCTTTTTTTAAAATGATGAAGTTGAATTATGACGACAAGAATGAGGAAGAGCACCGTGTGATCGCGGCCTTTTGGGATTGCAACCCATTTGCGCTTGAAAACAGGGGACATTTGTTGGTAGGTATGAAGAAGATCTCGCCAGGCTCGCATTGGATGGGAATCACGGATATTGCTTGCCGGAAAGCAAAAACAGATTTTGGCAAAACGATGCAAATCAACACGTCGGTAGCAATCGGGATGATGGATGGCTTTATGGCTTGCTGGGACGAAAAGTTCCGTAGCAACCGCATTCGTCCGGAGACAGCGATCCGGAAATACATTGATCCGACCTGGAAACCTTTTTTACAAACACCTCCATTTCCGGAATACCTCAGCGGACATTCTGTAATATCCACCGCAGCGGCAGTGATCCTGACGCATTATTTGGGAGATAAATTTGCCTATACCGACACGGTCGAGGAACGTTTTAATCTCAAAGCACGGCCATTTAAATCATTTATGGCGGCCGCGCAGGAATCGGGGATGTCACGCTTTTACGGCGGTATCCATTTTATGGACGCCATTGAGAACGGTCAAAAGCAAGGTGAGCAGGTGGGGAAATGGGTGATCGGCAAATTGAACGTTAACTCCGGGACCTTAGCAGCTCATTAGCGAACTTGTAGCCAACCTCGAATAGCTGATCGGCTTTTCGGAAATCAAATATGCTGAACCGGCTGAGTTCAGGCGGCTCAATGAGTAAGTGGCATTTGGCAAAACGCGCCCTGGTTTTGGTGTGCATAGCCAGGATTAGGCTCCGATACACGACCTCAGTGGTCCGTTTTAATGGTTTATCAAGATTAAAAGGATTGCAATGGCTGCCGATCAAATATTCGGCTTCGTTGATCACAGGCTCGACAGGCAGGTTGTTCAGCACGCCGCCATCCACCAGATCGCGGCCTTCATAATGCATCGGACTGAACAGCCCCGGGATGCAACACGACGCCAGGACAGGCTTTGCAAGGTCTCCGCTTCGAAAATACACTTCTTCTCCCGCGACAATATCCGTTGCGGTAACGACTAGTGGTATTTTAAGAGATTCAAAACTGTTTTCAGGAATGAATTTGCAGAGTACAGCCTCCATGCGCTGTAACTGAAGCAGCCCACTCGCTCCAAAACCTAATCGCAGATAAGGATAAAAACTGGTTTCCCGGATGATTTTAAGAATGTCTTTGGGCTGGTAACCATAACCCAGCATCGCGCCCACAAATGCACCGGAACTCGTTGCACTGATCACATCCGGAACGATACCGTGTTCGCTCAGCGCCTGCGCCACTCCCACATGCGCAATCCCCCGCGCTCCTCCGCCTGAGAGTATAAGTGCTGTTTTCATTGGTTACACCAGAAGTTCAAGCCCATCGATTCTTTGAAAATGCTTGCTGTTTAGCGTTGCAAGTGGAAGATTATGATACACCCCCGTTGCCGCAATAAAAAGATCTGCCATGCCTATTTGCTTGTTGTTTTGTTTCAACACCTTGCTGATAGCAACCGCAAC
This sequence comes from Dyadobacter sp. MSC1_007, assembly GCF_023667495.1. GTDB lineage: Bacteria > Bacteroidota > Bacteroidia > Cytophagales > Spirosomataceae > Dyadobacter. The sequence continues at coordinate 392,461 of NZ_JAMOZL010000008.1, read as the reverse complement.
ACGAGCAACCTCCTTGTCGAAAGCTAAAACTTTCGTTCTGAATAAGAATTCTTCCCAGTATTGAGTCTGACTCGCGGAAGTCCCCGTGTAAATTTCGAATTCCGTAACGACCGAAATGCAATAGGCGGAATTATCCCGTACCAATTTGATCAGTTGGGAATTCGACTTGTCGGTCTTGCGAAAAAAATCAATGAGGATAGATGTGTCAACAAGTATTAGTTTTTTCTCCATTGGTCAAATGCCTTTCTTGTTTCTTCGATCATTTGAATTTGATTTTCAGAGAACGTTGGGGCTGACAATAGGAATTCTTCCAGTGAAGTATCACTGGGGTTGTTTTCAAGACGATCCAACTCCGCTTTCAGTTTCCTGCGCTGGATTTCGGATAGCCCCTTAATGAGGGTTATCAGTTGATTGAGTTGGATGTCTTTTTGCAGTTGCATAATTCAAATATAACGCATTAGCAGTATTTATTCAACAAGGAAATCCCGCAACGCTCCGCGCTCGCTGATCCTGATCCCCTTGTCTGTCTGCGTGACAATGGCGGCTTCGTAAACCGGGTCGTGTTCGAAAAGCAGGATGGTTTCAGTTTGAAGCGCTTGCTGCAAAACCTGTTCTTTTTCCTGCATTGTTTGTAATGGACGCATGTCGTAACTCATGATCCAGGGAATAGGGACGTGATAAGAAGACGGGATGAGATCGGCGCAGTAAATGACATTGCGGTTCTGATGCTGAATAACAGGCAGCATCATTTGCTCGGTATGACCATCAACCCAGAGAAAATCAATCGAATCGAACGGTGAATGCCCTTTTTCTATAAACTTTAATTGACCGGATTCCTGTAATGGCAGTATGTTCTCTTTCAGAAATGAAGCTTTTTCACGTGGGTTTGGATGCGTTGCCCATTGCCAATGCGCCTCATTGGACCAGTAAGTAGCGTTCGGGAAAACAGGTTGCAACCTGGCCCCATCCGCACTGAAACGTACCGCTCCGCCAACATGGTCGAAATGCAGATGCGTGAGAATAACATCAGTAATATCTTCGGGTTTATAACCTTTCGCAGCGATAGACGAGAGCAATGTAGCATCGCCATGAAGATCGTAATGACCAAAAAATCGGGCATCCTGCTTATCGCCCATACCGGTGTCGATCAGGATCAGTTTGTTGCCGGTTTCAATAAGCAAACACCGCATTGCCCAGCTGCACAAGTTTTTTTCATCTGCCGGGTTATGCTTTTCCCACAGCACTTTGGGCACCACTCCGAACATCGCCCCACCGTCCAGTTTGAAATACCCTGTATCGATAATATGTATATTCATAAGGGGTTAGTCATTTTTATGCGTCTTAATCAGCGGAATCGGAACATTATTTCGGTCTAACATACCATTATTTTTTCGATCTTCCGTTTTTATTTGCTTAACAAGCCTAACCATGCGATTGCTCCGTTTACCCTCTTACTTGTGTATTGCCGCCACTTTATGGGTGAGCCACAACGCCCACGCCCAGAAAACACCTGTTGAATATGTAGAAACGCGGATCGGGACGGCACCTTCATCCACCGAAAGCGCAAAAGCGCACAGCGAGGCAGGAAGCGAGATGAAAGGACAGACTATCCCGATGGTAGGTGTGCCGAATGGGATGACGCAATGGACGCCCCAAACCAGGGCCACCGAAACCAAATGCATTGCCCCCTATTATTACAATGACAATAAATTTCAGGGTTTCCGCGGTACACACTGGCTGAATGGGTCTTGTGTGCAGGATTACGGGTCAGTGACGGTTATGCCTATGTCCGGCGAGTTGATCGTCAATGCCGACCTGCGCGGGAGTATTTTTTCTCATGAAAATGAAGTGAGCTCTCCGGATTATTACAGCGTGTGGCTCGATGCGCTCAACATCCGCGCCGAAGTGACTGGTGGAGCGCGCTCAGGGATGATGCGTTTTAAATTCGGCAGCGGTGAAGAATCGTTCATTATCATCGAGCCCAATAGCGACGAAGGTCAAGGTTTTGTGGAGGTAATGCCTGAAAGAGGTGAGGTAGTAGGATACAATCCGGTTCATCGCATTTACCAGGGTTCCGGGCAATCAGCGGGTTTTAGTGGGTATTTTGTATTGAAGTTTGATAAAAAAATAATCCAGTCGGGTGTGTGGCTGGGCGATACCATTACTCCAATGGGCCGTACGCTCACCGGCAAGGGCAAAAGAGAGAAGTTAGGAGCATATCTTGGTTTTGGAGAAGAAAAGCAAGTCGTTACCGTGCGGATCGGGACTTCGTTCACCAGCATTGAAGCGGCCCGGATGAACCTTGAAAAAGAATTGGGCACGAAGAGTTTTGAAACAGTTCAAAAAGAAGCACGGCAGGTTTGGAACGAAGCATTGGGTAAAGTGGCTGTAAAGGGAAGTGATAAGGATAAAGTCCTTTTTTACAGCGCATTATATCGTACAAAGTTAGCTCCGCGGCTTTTCTCAGACGTCGACGGACAGTATCCGTCATTTGCCGGCGGCACCCCGTTGCAGAAAGCGGACGGCTTCGATTATTATTGCGATTTCAGCTTATGGGACACTTTCCGGGGCGCTATGCCGCTTGAAATACTGCTGGAACCAAAACGGGCGGGTGATATGATGCAATCTCTGGTCAAAAAAGCCGAACAGGGCGGATGGATGCCTATTTTTCCATGCTGGAACCATTACACTGCGGCCATGATCGGTGATCACGTCATGTCGGTGATGGCCGATGCTTACGTGAAGAATGTCCGGAATTTTGATCTTAATTCGGCTTACACCTATCTCCGGAAGAATGCATTTGAAGTCAATAGTAATCCCAAAAGTTACGAAGCCGGCAAAGGCCGCCGTGCATTGAAATCCTACCTCGAATATGGGTATGTGCCTTTGGAAGATAGCGTATGGCAGGCATTCCATAAACGCGAGCAGGTTTCGCGCACGCTGGAATATGCGTACGACGATTTTTGTTTGTCCGTTTTAGCTAATGGTTTAGGCAAAACCGAGGACGCGGCGCATCTCCATCAACGGGCGCTCAATTACCGTAATGTCATCGACCCGGGAACAGGATATGCACGCGGTCGCTATGCCGACGGGCGTTGGATCAGTAATTTTGATCCGTTTGCGAAAAGATCCAGCTTCATTACCGAAGGCTCGCCAGCACAATATACCTGGTTTGTGCCGCAGGATATCGCCGGTCTGGCCGAAATAATGGGCGGCTACAATGCATTCCTCAACAAGCTCGATACGCTTTTCGAACAAGGGCATTACTGGCATGGCAACGAGCCTAATCATCAGATCGCTTACCTGTATGCATATGCGGGGCAGCCTTGGAAAACACAGCAATGGACCCGCAAGATCATCCGGGATGAATACGATACCAGCACCGGCGGCCTGAGCGGGAACGAGGATAGCGGACAGATGTCGGCATGGCTTGCATTCAGTATGGTGGGTTTCTATCCGGTAGCGCCGGGCACCGATCAGTATGTGTTGGGCAGCCCGGTTTTTGAGGAGGCTGTCATTTCAGTAGGAAAGGGGAAGAAATTCACGATCATGGCAAAGGGAGTGTCGGATGGTGCACCGTATATCCAATCCGCGTTATTGAACGGGAAGCCATTTACCCGCACATTCATTACACAGGACGATCTTTCAAAGGGCGGCTCGCTGGTGCTTCAAATGGGCGCAAGCCCCAATAGGAAGTGGGGAAGCCAACCGCAGGACATGCCGTTTTCGCTTTCAAAAAAATAAAAAAGCGGCACGTTTTGGTATTGTAAAAAGTAATAATTGGATTAACTGATAGTATTTGAAATAATATTTCGATAGTTAAGATGATTGCGATATAAAATTTGCAAACAAGGTCATTGCTACTTAATTTCCGTTATTCCATTATCACTCACTCCAACCCAAATGAACCGCCGAAACTTTTTCGAAAAGGCTATTCCTGCCAGTTTTGCATTAGGGGCTGTCGCTACTGCATGCGCTCCAAAAACCCAGTTACAGTATCCTGACAAACATTTTCACATCAGCCGGGGCTATCATCAAATTCCCAAACTAAGATTGTCGATGGACCGGATCGTTAAAGAAACGGTAGGTCTCCGCCCATTCCGCGCTTCCGGGCCGAGGCTGGATGTGGAACAATTGGGAAATAAAACCATCGTGCATAATTACGGTCATGGTGGCAGCGGTTGGTCATTATCGTGGGGAACGGGTAACATTGCCCGCAAGAATGTCCTCGCTACCGGCGAAAAGAAAGTCGCGGTTTTAGGTTGCGGGACCGTAGGAATCGCTACTGCGCGCTTGTTGCAGGAAAGTGGTTGCGAAGTAACGATTTACACCAAAGACGTGCCTCCTAATATCACCAGCAACCTCGCTACTGGCACCTGGTCGCCGGCATCCAGGGTTTGCGACGTGAAAGTGGCGAAACCTGAGTTCAAGGCAATATGGGAGGAAGCTACCCGGTTTTCGTTTCGGCGGTTTCAGTTTTTGCTTGGTATGAACGACATTGCCTCTTGGGCTGAGGAATATGGGGTCTTCAAACAGGCGCCTGTTTACATTCCAGGGGCAGGAGGAGAGGATTTCGAGATCGAAGGCTTGCTACCCGAACGTGTGAAGCTCGATGCCAAAGAGCATCCGTTCAAGGCGGACCATGTGACGCGGCGTACTAATATCATGTTCAATATTCCTACTTATCTGAGGCACCATTTGCAGGATTTTACGATGTTCGGCGGGAAAGTGAAGATCCAAGAGATCAAAAAAGTGGAGGATATCGACGCATTGCCCGAAAAGGTAATCGTGAACTGCATGGGGCTGGGTGCCAAGCCGGTATTCAATGACCAGGAACTTACCCCAGTGTCCGGGCAACTTTCCTGTTTGATCCCGCAGAGCGATGTGAACTATAAATTGTACACGCAGGGAGCCAATTTTATTTCCAGAAAAGACGGCATTTACATCGGTAGCAACGGAATCGTAGGAAACTGGGACACGACGCCAAGCCGTGAACAGACTGAAAAAACGGTCGGAATCCTGATGAAGCTAATGGAGGAAATGAAAGGTTAAAGTCTTTGCAGATTATTGCTGCCCCGTTTCTTCTTTCAAATGATAGCGTCTACGAATCTCGTTGATGAGGAACTTTTTATGCCCCGTAAAGCTTTCGGGATGCATGGTTTTAAATAGCTCCATCCATTCTTCGAAACGGGCCGCATCGCTTCTTTTGAAAGCTTCCGCGTCTATTTTTTTTGTAATCAAATATTCTTCAAACTCCATAATTGTGATTTTGGGTGCAATATAAAGAATCGGATGCTCGCCCGGTAATTCATTCTTAAGAAGTAAATTGGTCGGAAATGCGGCAAAATACAAAACCGGCTTGAAGTAAAATGAAAATTGACTTACGCAGCGATACAGTTACCAGGCCCACAAAGGCCATGCAGGAAATGATGTGGGCAGCCGAGGTAGGCGACGATGTGTTGGGCGACGACCCGACGGTAAATGCATTGCAGGAAAAAGCGGCAAAGCTGTTTGGAATGGAAGACGCATTATTCTGCCCTTCCGGAACGATGACCAACCAGCTCGCCATTCGCGTGCATACCCGGCCGGGAAGCGATGTGATTTGTGACAAGCATTCCCATATCTACTTATACGAAGGTGGCGGTATCATGCTCAACTCCTTTTCATCCGTAAAACTGCTTGACGGTGATCGCGGGAGGCTGACGGCGCAGCAGGTATCCGAAGCGATTAGTCCCGAAAACGATGTGCATTCGACAGTGACGCGACTGGTTTCCCTCGAAAACACGATGAACAAAGGGGGTGGTTGTTATTACGACTTTGAAGAAATCAAAGCAATCAGCACCGTTTGCGACGAACGGAATATTCCACTGCACCTTGATGGCGCCAGGCTTTTCAATGCGCTGGTCGAGACGGGTGACACCACAAGGCAGTATGGCGAAATCTTCGATAGCATCAGCATTTGCCTTTCCAAAGGTTTGGGTTGTCCGGTTGGCTCTCTGTTGCTCGGCAGCAGGGAAATGATCCGCGATGCGAGGCGTTTCAGAAAGGTAATGGGGGGCGCATGGAGGCAGGCCGGTTTTTTAGCCGCCGCCGGCATTTACGCCCTCGATCATCATGTGGAGCGTTTGAAAGAGGACCACGAGCGCGCACGGACGATCGGGGAGATGTTTGCAGGCAGGCCCGAAATCACCGGCATTTTCCCGGTTGATACCAATATCGTCATTATACAGCTCGCAGAGGGCATTTCGGAAGCCGAATATGTAATCAAACTTGCCGACGCGGGAATTCTAGCAGTAGCATTTGGGAAAGGCCTCGTACGGTTTGTCACCCACCTGGATTTCACAGATGATCATCTTGAAGAAATGCACCGCAACGTCAAAGCTTTGTAAAGCCCGGAATTATGCTTCCGGGATCATTTCTTCATATTCATATTCCGAATTGGGTCCCTGATAAATGACCTTCATACCTGTAAGATCGGCCACATAGGTATGTATACCCGCCGCTCCTAGTTCACGCAAAAACGTTGGATAATCCGTAATGCCTTCCTGATTGCGTTTAATGGCAGCTTTAACTTCTTCGAGCTGAAAAGTCTCAGCACACTCAAATTCAGGCAGATCGCCGGCGATAATGAGCTTGTCGCCGTGAACGGACGTGTAAGTACGTTTATGGTTCTTTACTTTTACCTCATAATTATCCACGCCGATCGCTTTCAGATTTTTAACAAACTGAGGATAGGGCAGCCCCGCCGACCGTTCCTCGGCGGAATGGATGAGTTCGTCGGTCAGTTCGATCATTTCCATGGTCATATACTTTTTATTATGCATTGATACACTTAAAATACCCGTGCCAGTCAATACAGTGCAGATTTTGCCTTTAAATCTTAAATTAAAAAGATGTTACCGGCCATTTCCATGGCGAAGTAACATCCTGTTTTTCGAAACAACGAATTGATATACATTAATGAGCCATATCGTCATCTTCCGAGTGATGCACGATCAGCGAACTCCGTGTGTCTAGTTTTTTAATCATTTCGTTGGACATAGCATCGGCGTAAACGCCATAACTGCTCACCAGAGTCCCTTTCAATCCGTCTTTCGATTCAATAGCATACAATATCGACATATCCGACGGGTTGGTCATGCCTTCAAAACGGTATACCTGTACAATATCAAAGTCCTCGGGTGAAAGTGTGAGGCAAATACCGTCGTCCTTGTGCACTTCCAGGGCATGCGCCGTCAGATTAAAGTCATAAGTATATCCTTGTTCCTGTAAATCTTGTAGCGTTTCTATGAGCGTATCCGGTTCACTCATGTTTTTGTTGGAAGGATGCGGTTTCTTAACCTTATCCTGATCGGTTCCTTGCAAGTCCATAAGTATATTGTTTTAAGATTGATGATCTGTGGAATGAACTACTGACAGTTACTTTTACCCACCATCAGGAAAAAAGTATGCCTTACAGCACCGCGCTTTACGCAGCTTAATTGACAAAAAAGGCGGGAACATTTTGAGGTGCTTTGACCTCAATTTGCCTGATTATGTAGAACCAGAATAGTAAATAAACCAGATTATTTGGGACGATATACTAGTTGCCCGGAATTGTAGGAGGCAAAGCATCCGAGCCCGCCTTCAATGTTGGTGTATATCAATGAAGGTTCGACAAAAGGGTTATCCGAGCTCCCGCGCGTTTCGAGTGACCGGTGGTACTTGAAATAATGCTCATCTGTGTTGTAAACCTCCATGGTAATGGAAATGATCTTGCTTTTGGGATAAATCGTAAACTTATTACCGTTCCCGAAATCATAGGTGATCGGGTTAGGGAGGTTGGCCCGGCCAATGGGAGAGGTAAAAGCAGCCCCATCGAGGTTAATATCGTTACGAAAGTCGCTTCTGCCAATCGTATCATCCCAATTAAAATTATAGCGGTTCCTCACCCTTCGTTCTTTAAAGTTCTCCGGGGTAGTGCCCTCGGGAATGCTGTATTCGAGATCCATCGACGCCCTCACGCGGTAATAGTTGGTATCCGTCGGAATGTCGTTCCAACCCATTTTCAACGTGATCGCGGTGTCCTGATAGGCCATATTGCCGTTATAGGACGTGTCGATTTCGTAAGAGTTGGCCACGACGGCTTTGGTGGGAACCGTGCATTTGGAGGTTACTTTTCTAGTACCGTCTGTGACGGTGAGGAAATAGGTTTTGCCTGCATTAATAGCAAACTTCGATTTGTCGATCATGTAAAGCTGGCTTGCGGTATCAAATGGTATCGTTACTTCTTGGCCACCATCTGATATTTTTACCGATGCGTTCCGGACGACGCTGTTTTTCATTTGCGGGTCCCCAAAAAGCGGGACAGACTCTGTCACAACCACGTTCGTCCGGGCAGATTGCGGCGATATAAAGCATTGCACTACAAGCTTCGATTCAACTTGTGGTAGTTTTGATTGATCGATATCTGTAATGAGCGATTCGCAAGCTGTCAGAGCGAGCAGTGACAGCAAGACAAGAATAGCTTGGAATTTCATGGGCTGCATCATCAGAATTTGAAATTATAGCTGAAATAGGGTAGTATCGGAAACAGCGAATACCTTTTCAACGTGTTTTTGACTACCGGTGTGCTTGGTGGGCCAGGCAGCACGACGACTTCTTCTTCAATGTCATAAAAGAATGGATTTCTGCGGTTGTAGGTGTTGTAAACCCCAAATTCCCAAGTCCGTTCGTGTCTTTTTTTCTTTTTGTGAAACTGAATGGCAACGTCCATCCGGTGGAATGGCTCTGCCCGATAGCTGTTTTTTTGCCCATATTCGCTTACCGTCGGCCCGAACCAGGTAACGGCAGGCTTCCCTTCGGGCGTCAGGCGGGTTATGAAATTGTCGCTGATAGCCCTGTAAGTTGAAACGGGTAGCGTGAGTGCATTGCCTGTTCCATAAACCCACGTTGCGGACAGTGTAATGCGCTTGCTTATTTCATAAATACCTACCACGGACAGGTCGTGCCGGCGATCGTAGCGCGGGAAGAATGTTTTTCCGAAGTTCAGCTCCGGGAATTTCCAGTAAGTCCAGGACAAGGTGTAGCCGATCCAGCCCGAGAACCTGCCTGTTTTCTTTTGGATCAAAAACTCTCCACCATAGGACCAACCCTTGCCCGAAGTTACATTATCCTCCCAACTCAGTTCATTGGCATTTTCACCATTAATGCTCAGGAATGACGAACCTTCCTTGTAATTGAGGATATTGTTCATTTTTTTATAATAACCTTCCAATGTAATAGTGAGCGCAGGCCGTTCAAAATCTTTTGCAAAACCGGCAGCCACCTGCTCAGACTGTTGCGGGGCAACTTTGTCTGTTGTAGGCACCCAAAGATCCGTCGGAAGTCCCAACCCGGTATTCGAAAGTAAATGCACGTACTGATTCATGCGTGCGTACGAAGCTTTGAATGAGAAATTTTCAGCCAGTCGCAATGCGGCTGAAAACCGTGGTTCGGGGCGCAGGTAGGTTTTTGTTTTGGTTTGAAAAGAGCTTAACCGAATCCCTGCATTGACTTTCAAAGCGTCCAATGCCTGCCAGGTATCTTCCAGGTACACACCTGTTTCGAGCGTACGCACCGGCTGCACAGATCTTTCTATCGGATTGTCCGTAAAGGAACCTTCGATGGCCAATGCCGATGGGACGAATTTGTGTAAAGTGGCCTGCGCGCCAAATTTGACAGCATGTTTGGGCGAAGGATAAAAGTCGAAATCGGTTTTTAATCCAAAATCCCTGATCCGGGAGTTGTAATCCAGACTGAATTCGTCATCTACACTTCCGTCGGTGTTAAAGTCTTTGGAATAACTCGAAACACCGAATTTGAAGTTACTGAATATAAACGATGTATTGACAAACAGCTTTTGGTTTAAAACGTGGTTCCAGCGCATGGTCGCGGTTGCATTGCCCCAGTCGAGCCCCGCCTTGGTTTGTGAAGTGCTGCTTTTTTCATTTACGTGGAATTTATCCCGGCCAAAATAGCCGCTTATGTAGAGTTTATCCTTCGTGCCGAGGTCGTAGTTCATTTTTGCATTCAGGTCATAGAAGTAATAACCCGGCCTCACCTGGCTATCGTCGCCTTGTTGTTGCTGTGCGATAACGGGCGTGGCGAGCAAATCAATGTACGTGCGTCTGCCCGAGATCAGGAAAGAAGATTTTCCTTTTGAAATAGGCCCTTCCAATGTCAGCCGGGAGGATATGAGCCCGATTCCCCCCTCTCCATGCAGCTTTTCCTTGCTGCCTTCCTTCATATTCATTTCAAGAACCGACGATAACCGTCCTCCATAGCGGGCAGGAAAGCCGCCTTTGGTCAGTTCTACGCTTTTCAATGCATCCGAATTGAAAATTGAAAAGAAGCCGAAAAGGTGGTTTGCATTGTAAACGACGGCATCGTCGAGGATAATGAGGTTCTGATCGGGCCCGCCGCCGCGCACGTAAAGGCCTGTTTGTCCTTCCGTGCCTTTCTGGACGCCCGGCATGAGCTGTAAAACACGCAACACGTCCTTCTCTCCAAAAAATGCCGGTATTTTTTTCAGTTGCTGAATGGGTATCTCGATTTTGCTCATTTGCACCGTGCGGCTCACGTAATCCTCCTGCCTGCGTGCAGAAACAACCACTTCGTCGAGTTGGGTGATAGTGGGAAGGAAGATGTTCAGTTCGATGTTTTTGGTGAGGCGAACCCTGCGCTCCTGCTTTTCATAGCCAACAAACGAAAAAGAAACCGTCGCCGAATCGGAGGCTGGCAGGGTAAGCGAATAGAACCCGTACGTGTTTGTAACCGCCCCGTAAGGCGTGCCGTCGATGTACACGTTCACGCCCGGCAGCTGCTCCTGACTGCCTTTTTCCTTGACAAAACCACTAATCGTAATACGTTCCTGACCCGAAGCGTCGAAAAAAACCAGAAAGAGAAAAATGGTAAAAATCAGGCGCATAAGCAGGAGTACAGTTAATGTCAGTAACGTGCCACCGGGAAGTCTAGTATAATGGCGCTTTTGTATAGAACTATGACGATATATGCCTTCGATCCGTTGCAGCAATTCAAAAAGAAAGGCGGAATTCCCTTCATATCAGGAAATTCCGCCATTTGTATAACGCAGCAATCTATTTTACGCCCTTAACCCCCATCTTCAATCCATATACTGCCGTCTCGGCTGTGATGAACAGCATATCCCTGTTTTTGCCACCAAAACAAACATTCGCCGTCCAACCTTTATGGACCGGGAAATGGGCGATTTGAGCGCCCGTTTTATCAAATACCGTCACTCCGTCGCCTGTAAGATAAAGATTTCCTTCCTCGTCGAGGATCATGCCGTCCGAACCTTTTGATACGAAAAGCGTCCGGTTTGTCAGCGAGCCATCTTTCTGGATATCGTAAACATAAGTTTTGTTATCGCCAATGTCGGCAACATACAGCTTTTTGCCATCTGCGGTCCCGATAATGCCATTTGGTTTTTTAAGTTTTTCATCGACCCGCACAAGTTTTTTATGATCTGGCGTGAGGTAATACACATGCTGACCGTCCTGCTGCATGGCCGGATCGCGTTTCCAGTAATCTCGTTTGTAAAGCGGGTCGGTGAGGTAAATGCCACCCTTTGGATCGATCCAGAGGTCGTTTGGGCCATTCAGCAATTTACCTTCGTAATCTTTGACCAAAACAGTTGGATTGCCTTTTTTATCGAAAGACCAAACCTGATTTTCTTCGTCCGAGCAAGCTACCAGGTTGCCCTTTTTATCGAAATACATCCCGTTAGCACGGCCAGCTTTGTCAGAGAACGTGCTGAATGCGCCTGTTTCGGCATCCCAGCGGATGATTTTGTTGTTGGGCTGGTCGGTAAAAAACACATTGCCATTTTTGTCTGGGACAGGGCCTTCGGTGAATTTGTAGCCGTCGCCCAGCTTTTCAACCTGCGCGCCGGGAGCAACGATCGATTTGGGATCCATGATTTGTGCGGAAAGTAGAATAGGGGTAAAAAGTGCGGCAAGGCCTGCCAGCACCGGGATAATGATCTTTGATTTTTGCATATTATAACCGGATCCGGTGTTTTTAAACCGGATTAGTCTATTAAAGTCGTGATGGTAGTCTGCTTACTGTTTTGAGGTTGTACCTGGGTGGCAGTTTAAGCTTCTCGCGAGTCAATTACCGCGGGAAACTCTGGATAAAACGCCTCTTTCGCGATGTCCGGTACTAAATGCTCTTTTCCAAACCATTGCTCGATCCGGATACGGGCTACGTGAATGGGCTTGCTTTGCGCGACAGTGAAAGTTTCGTAGCTGTCTTTTGGTATATGGTCAAAATACTTATCGAAGAACATAGCCATTGCCTGCATTCTTTCCTCTTCGCTTTCGATGATCCGGATTTTGCCGTAGATGATCACACTTTGATACTCACATCCGAAATCAACTGCCTTGGGTGCGGTATATAACTTTCCGTATTTGTAAACTGAAACACACACTTTTTTGCCATCCGTGATTTCCTCACCGGCATAACCATGTTTGGAAAAGTGGAAAACGATGTCATTGTTGGGCTCATCGTAATGGTAAAAAGCAACATGGATCAGCGGAAAGCCTTCTTTTTCGATCGCAATAGAACAGGAAACTGAATTGTTCAGGACTTCTCGAAGGAACGACGGATCAGTTTCCTGTCTGTCTTTCCTTCGCACATTTTGCGGGTATTCATTCATGGCTGATTTGTTGATGATTATAGGAAGATAGGCAGTTTTTACGCGGCCTGGTTACTGTTGCCTGTGATGATATATCCTCTTTTAATATGCTGACCCAGGAATTCTTCATCCTTAATTTCTGTGGCGCCGTGCCTGATATGAAGATTCTGCAAGAAATCGGGTAGTTCGAGGTTTGGATCATCCAATATCACGATCCTTGAAATTTGAATGATCTCATCCGTGTCAAGAGCATTCTGCACTTTTTCCGAGATATACCCGAGCGCGTCGTCCTTGTCGGATGATATCCATTTTGCCGCGACCAGAATATCCCATCGAAATGAGTCATCTCTCAAAAAGAAGGCAAATAGGTCGTATTCACCTTTAATTTCAGAGGTTTCCCGCTCTATTGAGATCAGTTTATTTACGATTTTTTTCATAACAGCGCCATTATAATTTTAACACTTTTGATCATTTTTAAAGCATTAAACTCATCAACCGAACCTGCGACTTGATACCGCACTTCTGGGTTCCACGTCGAAATGGTCGACCATTCTTTGATGTGAGCAGATTTTATCAGGGGTTCCAGTCCTGTGAAAGACAAAAGTACGTCGAGATCATGCGTTCTGATGCTCTTTAGTTTCTCAAATTCCTTGCTGGTCGAAGGGAATCCTGGCCAGTTTAATGTTTTGCAAATCCGATATTTCAGTGCAATTTCAATACAATAGCCGCATAAATAAACAGCGCTATCGAACCTCCTGGATTGGAGCAGGATTTCTGCGTCTGTTAACTTTTCGGACGCAATCGACCTTAGATCGGAAGATGGTATCATAGTGCGCAGTCAGTACAAAGTAATTCCAGCAAATGTATAGCGGAGTATTAGTTCGCGCAAACCGCGTATTTGTTCAACTTTGCCATAGGATAAATGCCTTCTTATTACTAGGTGACTTGTGTCCCGTAATTTTCGTGCAACACCTGATCCATTTTAACGCGAAGCATATCAATCAATTCGTCGTCCATAAACTCATAGTCATCTGCGATGTTGAGGACTTCAATGTTTGGGAGATCTAGGTGCCGGTATACTTTTCGGATCTTAGCCTTCTGGTTAGCTTCCATAACTAATACCAGATCCGCCCAGTTCAGATCATTTTCGGAAATTTTTCGATTGCTTTGAGGACTCAATCCGGCCGAACGAATGTTAAACCGGTCATCATTTTTAAAAATATGTTCCGCAGTGCGGCTGCGTCTTTTGTTCCTTCCGCAGATGACAAGAATGTTCGGGCGGGTCATGTTAAGCTTTTAATGTCGATAAGAAATGGTCAATGATTTCTCGAATCATGAATGCCTTGGCTTTGATCTCAAATTCGATTCTGGACTCGGTTCCTGGTTCTCCATAACGTTCAGTAAAATGCTCCTGCGATGTTGTAGTGTCTTTCTTGTTCGCCATAACTACTGATTATGCGTTTGCTACCTGTATTTCAGCCTTCGATTTTACTCGTTTCAAACGGTTTAACAATAGCTTCCGTGAAATTTCTTCAACCTTACTCTTCCTCCAAAGTCTCGATCACAATCCGGTTAGCCTCACACTTCACCAGAATAGACTCACCGTAATCAAACCCAAGGTCTTCCAGCCATTTGCCATTCAAGCGGATCTCAGGCACATACCGGGATTCCCATGGAGCATTTTGTCGGAACTTTGAGTAAATTTTAAGACGTCGTTCTTTGGCGGGTAGTGTTTGCATGGTGCTTGGTTAGTTAAATTATCAATAAGAAGTGTTTTTATACAGAAATTCTGTATAAAACTATCGATTTTCTGATTAATTCGGAAATATTGTTTTAGAATTTCTGAATAAATATTTTGAAATTCTAAATTTATGTTGGAACAACCGTCATATCATGACAGAATTAGGGCTTTATCTAGCGAGGAAATCAATCAACAAGGCCGAGATTTCTAGGAAGACCGGCATCAGTGCATCAAGACTTAGCGAGTTGACTTTAAATACAGGCGCACACCTAAGGGCAAAGGAGCTTTACCTGATTGCGCTTGCTATGGACGCTGACCCTTGTGAATTATTGAAGAGTATTTTCAAAAATGTCGAATTGGAAGGGCTTTGACATGCAATATAGATGAGTCATGGATAAGCAAGAGCTTCAAAAAAAAGTAGGTCAAAGGATTGTTCAGCTCAGAGCAGAGAAAGGTTGGAGCCAGGCCGATCTGGCAAGAGCTTGTAACAAGGATAGGCAGTCGATTGAGCGGATGGAAAATGGGAAGGTTTCACCTTCGCTTTATTCGTTGTACGAAATTTCTTTGGTTTTGGAGAAATCAGTTTCAGAGTTATTAATGATCTGAATCTGGTTATAAATGCAAGAATCACCATAACCGTGAAGATGCATTGCCTCAACAACTTCACGATGGTCATGGTGATTCCTGATTGATAAAATGTTATTTCCCAGCCAGCATAATCTTAGCCCCGCCTTTCCGGATCGATTCATAAACCGCATCTACGACGATCATGTCCTTTAATCCTTCGGCACCGCTGACGTTGGGATCGGGCTTATTGTTGAGAATAATGTCGGCAATGCCGTCCATTTGCAGCGTCTGATGCGTAATCACGGGTTGGTTCATCGGGCCCAGGTGCGTGCGGCCTTTAATGGGGCCATAACCAAATGCGGGGCTCAGTTCCACGAAACCTTTTTCACCTATAACATACAATCTTTCATAATTATTGAAATTGTAAGTGGTGCCGCAGCTTGCCACAATGCCGCTTGGGAAGCCAAGCTGGAACATAATGGTTTCGTCGACTTCTTTAAATTTAACAGGGTCGGTTTTCGTTTCCTGCGCTGTAACCCAGATCGGCTCTTCGCCAGTCGCATATCGTGCGCCATTCAATGCATAAATGCCCACGTCCATCATGGCGCCACCGCCAGCAAGCGCTTTTTTAAGCCGCCATTGGTTCGGGTCCCCGGATTTGAAACCCATATAATTGTTCACATGCATGATCTTGCCCAGCTCGCCCGCCTCGCGCATACGTATGAGCTCGCGCGTATGTGGTTCGAAATGCATGCGGTAACCAATGTAAAACTTCACGCCCGCTTTCTCACATGCCGCGATCATTTCACGGGTTTGTTTGGCATTATCGGCCACCGGCTTTTCGCAAAGTACATGCTTGCCAGCCGCGGCGATCTGTAACACATGCTTGTGATGCAGCGAGTTAGGAGTTGTAATGTAAACCAGATCTATATCTGGATTATCCTTGATCTTACTGACTGTCTCGTAGTTGTAAGTGTTTTTTTCGGGGATATTATACTTCTGTTTCCAGGTATCAAGCTTGGATGGCGTTCCCGACACGGCCCCTACCAGCGTCGCCATTTTACAATCCTTCATTGCTTCCGCAACACGGGTCGCATAACTTCCGAGGCCCATCAATGCCACACGCAACTGCTTATCGGCTTTCGGGCCGGAGTATAGCTGGCTGGCTTCGGCCGGAAGGTCGGTTAATGCGGTTGCACTTATGCCCAATGTCAGTTTTTGGAGAAAATCGCGACGTGTGTCCATAGTAATGAGTGATTATCAGTGAATTGCCAAAGCTCGTGTAGCCTGCTTGTTTTGCAGGCAAAAGTGGAGCTGTGCATCAATCTCCTTAAAATATGTAACTCATTTATTTGAAAGTGTGAGTTCAGCGGTAGCATATTTTGCCCGCCGAGGTTTTCGATACTTAGTTTCCCCGTCAAGTGAAGCGGGTTGCGAAACGGTTTCCGACGGGCTCCGGGCAAGCGCCGATCGAAGTGACTTTGCTTTGGGATTTGAAGCCGATATTTTGTCGATCGTTGCGTTTAATCTCGCCAATGTTTCTTGGGAAAGGATCGTTATAAAAAGATCTTCAAGTCGAATTTTAAATAGTAAGTGGATTAAAATCAGGTCATTACTGGAAAATGATCTGATACCGTTCAGCAATTCAGATGTGTAGGACTTGTTATGATTCAACAGCATTGCAAGCTCTTTTTGCCTAAGACCGAATTCATTAAGCTTTGTAAGAATAAGCTTGCGCCGCTGTCTGATAAATGCGTATTCTTCCTCAGCTTGAACCTCTGCGGCGTCACTCTCTTCAATTTGAGCGTCGGTTATCAGCGTTCTATCCGACCATCGTCTGGTCTCAAAATCAATAATTAACTTATGCAAGGTCTGCCTGGTCGTGCGAAGATCAGGTTGATTTTTTTCCTGCAATCTTAGATAACGGTCTGCCAACATTACCCGCTCATAATCTAGCTCCGTTTCAATTCTACCGACATCCAGCAGTTTTTTGATGTCAGGTTCGTTTAATCCAGCAAGTCTCTTGCTCTGAGCCATTTCTCAATTGTGTTTATGTTATTTTTGAAAGTCTTTACATATTCTTCGTGCGTCCCTGCCCACACAATCGTCGCTTTGTTGTCGACAAATTGTATAAAAATTAACGCTCTATGAACACATATATCAAAAAAATAGTACCCTCTGTGAACGCGGTCAGCGTCTTTTCTAATTTCAAGTAGTTCTTGGATACTATGGGTCGAATTTCTTTCCAGATCAATAATAAGCTGGTCAACAGCCTCCGCTAAGCGTCTATTGCCCCGATTTTTTGCTATGAGCTTTTCCAGGATCTTTTTACCACGAATAACCATCAGTCGGCGATACAATTTATAAAAGTTCTACTAAAAAGAGAACTTTTTGGGTTTGAAGTTTTTTATTGATACGCCGATCTGAAAAAAGGTAACGGAAAAAATATTATAGAGACAAAAAAAGCGGCACCTCCCGCAATGGAAGGCGCCGCCTGGATACTTTGTATTTGAACCTTACTTAACTGTCAATACGCGCTCTACTTTTTGTTCTGCCAATTCGAATGTTTTGGTCTGGATCTCGTTGCCGCTGATGATATCCAGCGTGTATTTGCCGGCTTCCATGGCTTCGAGGTTCAGCGTACGTCCGAATTTTTTGTTGTCTCTCGCGATGGTTTCGCGGTAAACGATCGTTCCGTCGGCGTCCTTCAATAACAAAGTTGTCTTTGCATCGGCGTTGATTTTGTCAACCAGGACATTGATCTTACCGGACTTTGTGGCGTAGACGCCTGTTCCGAATGAGGAAGTTTTTTTGGCTTCTTTATCTCCTGCATTAGCAGTGAAAGAAGCGGTTGCGATTAATGCTAATCCGCAAATGAAGGTTTTAATTGATGTTTTCATGGCTATGTTTTGTTTTAAGATTTGTTCTTTGAGAACATGACAAAGGTAAACGGGGCTCCGGTACTATGTAATGCAAAGTACACGAGTGGGTATTCGGGTGGGATAAGTGGTTGATTTCCAAAATGAGCAATTGAACGGTGTATCATGGCTAATTTATATTTTAACCAAGAGATGAGATGTTGCCGTAATGTGTTGCTTCAGAAACTGTTAATAACTGTTAAAAAAAAGACGGCCCGCCAAATTGGGGGCCGTCTTTAACTAAAACTAAAACCGAAACTATTCTCTTTCAACAAAGTCCATGTCCTTTGTAAATGTCTCTTCGAGGAAATATAAAGCGAGCAGCGCCACAGCCGAAGTGGCTACTCCGATGACTAGGCCGCTCTGAATTACCCCTATATCAGGTTTAAAGCTTACGAATAATGCTGCAAGCGGTATGGTAGCACCGCGTACAAAGTTGGGTACGGTCGTCGCGACGGTAGCACGCAGGTTGGTTCCGAAAAGCTCTGCCGCAATGGTGATAAACAAAGTCCAGTAGCCATTGCAAAAGCCGAGCAGCGCGCATAAGATATAAAAGGAGAACAAATCCTGCATCGGGATCATCAGATAACCGATTACCATTGCCAGCGAAAGGAAAATGAACAGCCTGATCACTTTTTTGCGGCTCTTCATATATTGGCTCAGCAAACCGCTGATAATGTCACCAGCCACCTGTCCTGAAAACGCAAGCATTACCGCCTTACCGGCATTGATACCTTCAATGCCTTTTGCTGCTCCGAATTCAGGCGAAAACGTAATCAGGATACCCACTACAAACCAGATTGGTAAGCCAACCAGGATCGCCATCAGGTATTTGGTCAATCGTTTACCATTTGTCAGGATCATTAGAATGTTCCCTCTGTCGACCGCATGCTCCTTTACATGCTTGAACATACCTGATTCAAATACATTAAAACGAAGCACGAGCAGCAGCAAACCCATTCCGCCACCGACGAAATAAGATATCCGCCAAGCGAACATATCCGCAACGAAATAGGCCAGGATCGCGCCCATAACGCCAAGTGTAGCCACCAGCGTAGTGCCGTAACCGCGGATCTCCTTCGGAAGGACTTCCGTTACCAATGTAATTCCTGCGCCCAGCTCGCCAGCAAGACCTACGCCCGCGATGAAACGCAGAATAGCATATTGGTCAAGCGAAGTCACGAAACCGTTACCGATATTCGCCAGAGAATACATAATGATAGAGCCGAAAAGCACCGAAAGCCTGCCGCGCTTATCCGCAATCACGCCCCACAGCACACCTCCGATCAGCATTCCAGCCATTTGATAATTGAGCAATGTGATCCCTTCCGTCAGCAACTGATCGGTAGGAACATTCAATGCCTTCAAACTGGGGACCCGAACGACACTAAATAAAAACAAGTCGTACATGTCGACCAGGTAGCCCAACGCAGCCACGATGACAGGCACCTGCATAAGCTGCGAAAGGAGGGAACGTTGAGGGATTTCTTGTGACATGGTAGGTTTAGTTTATGATCATAATCTGTCAATCAGCATTCCTCCATCCACGCCGATCACCTGGCCGGTAGAGTAGGGGAAGTCGCCCCGTGTCAGTGAAGCCACGGCTTTTCCGATGTCTTCCGGCGTTCCCCAGCGCGGTTGCAATGCAATCCCGCTTTGGAAGAGGTTGTCATATTTCTCCTGCACTTTCGAAGTCATGTCGGTGGAAATAATACCCGGCCTGATTTCGAATACAGGAATGTTATATTCAGCCATTCGTACTGCGAAAAGCAGATTGGTCATAGCCAGTCCGGCTTTTGAAATACAATATTCGCCCCGGTTAATGGAAGCAACAGTGGCAGAAATGGACGTTACAAAAATGATCGAAGCCTCGAATGCGTGGTTATTTTGCTTTGCGTGTGCCATTCGTTTGCCGATGGCTTGCGTAAAGAAAAACGGACCTTCCAGGTTCGTCGTCATCACTTCCCGGTAATTTTCGACGGTCGTTTCCAGAATGTCGAGCCTTTCACGCGGTGCAATGCCGGCATTATTCACAAGCACATTGATTTGCCCAAAAACAGAATAGGCCTTTTCAATGACTGCCTCGCGATCTGTTGCACTGGCAATGCTACCCTGGCAGTAAACAACCTCTGCGCCAAGTTCGCGCAGTTCGTCCAGTGCCGCTGCAGCCCCTTCTTCGTCACGTACGCCATTAATAGCCAGGTTGTAACCTTCTTTCGCCAGCGCTTTGGCGATTCCGAATCCTATTCCCCGACTTCCTCCCGTAATTAACGCTGTTTTTTTCATAGTTCCTCCACGTCAACCCATTTCCGTTCTGCCCAGCTTTCAAGGCCTTTTTCGGCAAGTTGCACACCGCGCGCACCTGCTTTGAGATCCCATGGGAATGGCTCGTCTTTGACAATATGTTTCAGGAATAGCTCCCATTGCGCTTTGAATGCATTGTCAAAAAGCTCTTGCTCCGGTACTTTCGCCCAACCGTCGAAAAACGGGATAGGCTGAGCAATATCCGGGTTCCAAACCGGCTTAGGCGTATTTCCGTAATGCTGGATATAACAATCGCGCAAGCCTGCTACCGCAGATCCATGCGTGCCATCCACTTGCAATGTAAGCAAGTCGTCGCGGCGAACGCGTACTGTCCATGACGAGTTGAAGTGCGCGATTACGTCGCCTTCCAATTCAAATGTTGCATAGCATGCATCGTCGGCGGTACATTTGTAGGGTTTGCCATTTTCGTCGATACGCTCGGGAATGTGCGTCGCGCCGAGACAAGAAACAGCCTTCACTTTTCCGAACAAGTTATCCAGCACATAGCGCCAGTGGCAAAGCATATCCACGATAATGCCGCCATCGTCCTCTTTGCGGTAGTTCCATGACGGACGTTGCGCCGGAATGCTATGGCCTTCAAATACCCAGTAGCCAAACTCGCCCCTCACCGAAAGTATTTTTCCGAAGAAACCATTTTCCATCAGACGTTTCAGTTTCAGCATGCCTGGCAGCCAGAGTTTGTCCTGTACAACGCCGTTTTTCAACCCTGCTTTGGTAGCCAGATCATACAGCTCCAATGCTTCTTCGGTAGTGGTACCCGTTGGTTTTTCGCAATAAATGTGTTTCCCTGCCAAGATAGCCTTCTTCACCGCCGCTGCGCGGCGGCCGGTTACCTGTGCATCGAAATAGATCTGATAATGCGGATCTGACATCACGGAATCCAGGTCGGTAGTGTATTTCTGAACACCGGATTGCTTGCAAAGCGATTGCAACTTAGCCTCATTGCGGCCTACCAGGATCGGATCAGGCATGATCACCTCATCGGCAGATACTTTTACGCCGCCTTGCTCGATAATGGCTTTAATAGATCTGAGTAAATGCTGGTTTGTACCCATACGGCCCGTTACGCCGTTCATGATAATACCAATGGTATGCGTTGTCATATAAATTTTAATTTTAAACTGTCTTTAAAAAAGCATTTGTAATCTCTCCAAGGAACAAGCTCTGATCCTTAGCCCAATGAATATTTGAGAAAATCTCCACCTCACAAGAACCGTCAAAACCGGTTGCTTCCACCCATCCGCGGATTTTTTTAAGGTCGATGCACCCTTCACCCATTAGGCCACGGTCATTCAGGAGGTCGATGGTGTTGACTTTCCAATCGCACACATGGTAGGCGAATAGGTTGCCGCTGGCGCCGCAACGCGCGATTTCTTTTTCCAGATCACCATCCCACCATAAATGATACACATCTACTGCAACTCCCACGAATGGCGATTTGAAATATTCGGCCATGTCATTGGCCTGTGCCATTGTATTAATCGCCGAGCGGTCGGCTGCGTACATCGGGTGCAATGGCTCAATGGCCAGTTTCACACCCAGTTTCTCGGCGAGCGGCAAAATGGCAGCAATGCCCTCGCGGATCTGGTCACGGGATGTTTCCAGCGATTGATCGGGAGAAGCGCCGCATACCAGGACGATCATCGGCGCCCCGAGCGCTGCTGCTTCTTCGAGGAGCTTTCTGTTATGGTCGATCGCCTGAGCGCGCCCGGCGCTGCTGGTATTTGGGAAAAATCCACCGCGAACATAGGAGACAATTTCAAGTCCGGCATTGCGGATAAGCTCGCCTGCCCTGTGCGGCCCGATGCCCTCAATGGCGTTCTGCCATACGCTGATGCCCTTCACCCCAGCCGCCGCATAACGTTCCACCGCCTCCGGCAACGCCCACGGCTTGGTAGTAATCGTATGAATGCAGCACCGGTCAAGTGTTATATTTTCCAATTAGGAGAAATGGTTTGGTTTAATTAAAAAATGGGTTGGAAAATCGGATTGTTACTGTCACCCTGAGCGCAGTCGAAGGGTATCACGCACGTTACCCTTCGACTGCGCTCAGGGTGACAATACCGTTATTTCTCTTCGCTAAACGGAGCAATTCCGTTACCTCACTGCGCCGAGATAGCTGTAATAAGGCAACCCCTTGATAACCCGATGCAGGTAAAGCGCCACTTCGCGGGCGTGGTAATCGCCCCACATGCTCGATTCTCCACAAGGGATCTTCTGGCCTGCGGGTATATTATCCCAGCCATTTGGACGATGGTAAATAGAATGCAGGATCAATCCCTGATGTGTCGGGTCGGTGGATAGATAAGGTTCGGCAAAAAGCGAATCGACAGCTGTCAAACCTGCTTGCCAGTATTCATTGCCCTTTTCGGTTTGTCCCTTTTCATTCAAATATTTACCCAAACGCAACAGTCCCTGCGCACCAATAGCGGCTGCGGAGCTGTCTATCGGCTCGAACTCGTTGTATGGGTCCGAAGTGCGTGAAGTATAGTCTCCCAGCTTATGGATCTGCGGAGCGCCGGTATCCCAATATGGAATGCCATCCGAAGCTGTGTTGGCAATGTAGAAGTCACAAGTAGCTTGGGCAGCTTTGAGGTAAATTCGCTCAATTTCTGCCCTGCCGCCGAGTGGGGCAAGTTCTTCGTCAGAAAACAACGGTAATGTTTCAAGCTGTTCGGCAAAGCCAAGCATCGCCCACGCAAGGCCACGCGTCCATGTCGTGAAGCCCGAAAATCCTTGTTGTGAATTTGGACAACGGTAGTTGCCGTCGTTGGTATTGAAAACGCTTTCGTGCGCCGTTCTGCCCCAAAGGTCATAGCTATCACGACCTTCGCCGTAATACACCGAATAGTTTGCAGTAGCAATGGAATGCAAGGTTCCGCGTTCGAGCAGGCTGGTTTTGACGTCGTTCTCGCCCATCAGGCTGTGGCCCATTAAGTGCGAGACCATTAATGCACGCACGGAGCGGATGGTATCCACAAACAATGAATGCGGACCGTTGAATGAGTGAATGTATCCCTGGCCGTTTTTAGTATTCGTCCAGCGCTTGGCCTGCACCGCTCCGGATATCTTAAGTGCTATTTCATAGAAGTTGCGTTCCCATTCGTTTTCCGGGGTTACACCTTCATTCATCAAGCGAAGCAGGTTTCCGTAAGTACTTACGTTGTTGAACCCATGATCGTGAACCCCGAAATGTCCTACATGCGAGGCCATGAATTGCACCGTATTCTTTTTAGCACTTTCAAGGAACGAAGCATCGCCCGTCGCATCGAACTGCAATACTTCGGCACCATATTGAAAACCCTGTGTCCATTCTGTCCAGCCACGAAGCGTATATTTGCCGTTGACAGTAAATACGGGGGTGCCTTTAGAGTTGTCATATTCCTTTGCGATCAGGTTTATTTTTTCACCTGAGACTTGCCAGAACCTGTCGAGTTTGGATTGAAGCGAAGCTGCTGTGATGTCTTTTTTTATCTGCATAACTTATATCACTAGTATTATTTAGCCATTTTATTTTTGGATAATACAAAGATATAAGCACGCAAAAGCGATAGCAAGGTACATATTTGCTATTAAATGGTACTTTTCCGAACATGCTCGCGGTATTCGTTAGGGGTGAGGCCGGTTTTCTTTTTGAAGATCCTGCTGAAATAGGACGGATCGTCCATGTGAATATGGTAAGCGATCTCTTTGCTGCTCAGATTAGTGAAGACGAGCAATCTTTTGGCTTCCAGCAGTAGTTTGTCCAGAATATACTCCTGGCAAGAGATACCCAGGTGTTTTCTGATGATTTTACTCAAATAATCGGGAGACACCGAAAGCTGGCTGGCATATTGCTGAACGCCATGCATTTGTCTGAAATTCTTCTCTACCAACTCCTGAAACCGGCCTGCCAGTTCGGGGATGGTATGCGTCGGAGATTCCACTGGCTGAGCGCTCTGCTGGCTAAGCAGCGCACATTTTTGTAAAAGCAGGCCCAGGTATTTACCTATCAATGTCTGGTCGGTTCCGGTGTGCAGATGGTCGGTGACCATGTTTTCGAGGATATTATGGAAGTAATGCTTTTCGCTTGCGGAAAGGGTGATAATGGGTTGCCTGCGCGCTGGCTGGAAAAACGGCAGTTGTGAAAGCGACGGATTGACCGGATTGTAAAACGTGTAAAAATCTTCTGAAAAAGCGACTATATAGCCTTGAAATGAAGTCGAAAAAGTGAGTAAATGCACCTGGCCGGGCGTGAGGAAATGCAACCCTGCGCCCTGTATGCCGTACGAATGGAAATCAATTTCATGAAAGCCCTGACCTTCTTCTATGAACAGGATTTCGTAGTAGGTATGCCGGTGCGGCGTGTCGGTAGGAAGCGGCGTAATGGGCAATGCAACAGGCGATTCCTTTTGGATATCGTTGCTGTTTTTAAACCTGAAAATCTTTAAGGCCGGGGCCTGACTGGGTGTTTTGGGAAGGGAGTGGACCGGAATTGCATCAGACACTAATACCATGCATTAAGACTTTTTCAAATTCAATAAACGCTTCAAAAGCCACAAAACCAACAAAACTACCAACGCAAGAGCTATAACAGGCAGGAAAACTGCCAGCGTGGAAAGACCGAAAGAAGCAACGTTTTCCGCTGTCGATACCACTGGATTGCCGATCCCTGCCGTTGTTTTTGACGAAAGCAGCCGCAATATACCCGTACCCGCCTGTACGAGTCCAGCGGTTCCGCCACCAAGAATAAGTCCCAGGCCCCAATGCAGCACCGGGCTGTCAATTTCGATGAAGGACGTAGTCAACAGTGTTCCGGCGACAACCGCGGCGGGCGTCGCGATTGTGTCCAGCAGATTATCAATAAAAGGAATGTAATAGCCGCCTATTTCGAGCAAAGTGGCCGAGCCTAATGCAAAGAATGCAGGCCAGGTGGTAAGCCACGCAAACTGCTCGCCAGGGCTGATCCAGCCATTCATAGCGGCAATATTGGTGACAAACATCGGTAAAAATACCCGGAAGCCGCAGCTCGCGCTAAGGCCTATTCCCAGACACAGGCTCAGAAACAGTTCCATTTTTGAACAGACTAGGTTTTGAGCGTGTAATGTAATGGATTTGAAAAAGATATGTAGCTGAAGGGATAATTTTTCCAGGCTCTGTGACATTTTTTACTTTTACATTGTTGAACCAGAACAACCACTGAACTTAAATATTACCCGGTGAAGCAGGAAACCAAAAGCGGCCAGATATTCGATCTTCCTACCCTAAGACGTCTATACACTTTCGTTCGACCTTACCAGAAGCAGTTTTATCTGTTGATCGCAATCATCCTGCTGAATGCGCTCCTGGGGCCGCTGACGCCGCTTTTGATTAAATATACCATTGATACACCCATTGCAAACGGCGATTATTCGCAGCTGACGGTGATGCTGGTCGTCATGATCTTGGTTACCATTATGCAGGGCCTTGCGCAATTTTGGAATACCTATATGTCGGGTTGGCTGGGGCAGTATATCATCAGGGATATCCGGGTGCAGTTGTATCAGAAAATTATCGGTTTACGTCTTAAATTCTTTGATAATACCCCAATCGGAAGGCTCGTAACGCGCACGATTTCTGACGTCGAAACCCTTTCCAATGTATTTAGTGATGGTATGGCGGCCATTGCGGGTGATATTCTGCAATTGGTGCTCATTATCGCCGTCATGTTTTATACCGACTGGAAGCTGTCGATCATCAGCTTGTCGATGATCCCTCTGATGCTTTTTTGTACTTATATTTTTAAAGAGAAGATCAAAGACTCTTTCAATGAGGTGCGGGCGGCCGTTTCGAACTTAAATTCGTTTGTCCAGGAGCATATTACCGGAATGGGTATTGTGCAGATTTTCAGCAGCGAAGATATTGAATACAAGAAATTCAGGGAGATCAATAAAGTGCACAGGAATGCGAACATCCGTTCAATCCTTTATTATTCGATCTATTATCCGGTTGCCGATGTGATTGCCGCGGCGGGCACCGGATTAGTGGTTTGGTATGGTTCCAAACAGATTTTAGGGGCTGAGATCACATTTGGTACGGTTACCGCATTTGTAATGTTCATCAACCTCTTTTTCCGCCCTATCCGCCAGCTCGCCGACCGCTTCAACACACTACAAATGGGTATCGTCAGCACCGACCGTATTCTTAAACTGCTTGATAGCGATGAATATACTTCCAATGAAGGCACTTTTGCGCCGGATACCGTGAAGGGAAATGTCGAGTTCAAAAACGTCTGGTTCGCTTATAATGATGAGGAGTATGTTTTAAAGGATATTAATTTCAAAGTAAAAGAGGGGGAAACGATTGCATTTGTGGGTGCGACAGGTGCGGGTAAGTCTTCCATTATCAACCTATTAACGCGTTTTTACGACATCAATAAAGGGAATATTTACGTTGATGGCGTGGAAGTTCATGAATATGAGCTTAATGCATTGCGTCGACATATTGGTGTAGTTTTGCAGGATGTTTTCCTTTTCTCGGATACGATTGAAAACAATATCCGTTTAGGCGATGATACCATTACTCACGAGAAAATCATCGAAGCGGCCAAGCTCGTAGGAGTGCACGATTTTATCGAAAGGCTGCCTGGCGGGTACAGTTATAATGTAATGGAACGCGGCGCAACGCTTTCGGTAGGGCAACGCCAACTGATCTCCTTCGTGCGTGCGATGGTCCACGAGCCGAAAATCATTGTGCTCGACGAGGCGACATCGTCCGTGGATAGCGAGACCGAAGAATTGATCCAGAAAGCCATTGAAACACTGATGCAGGGCCGTACAGCCATTGTTATCGCTCACCGGTTATCCACAATTCAGGAGGCCGACAAGATTATTGTTGTGGATAAGGGCCAGATCATGGAGGAAGGTACGCATGAGTCGCTGTTGGAAAAAGAAGGTTTTTACGCCAATCTTTATCGAATGCAATACAAGGAAGTTCACAAAATCGGTACCTTGTAAAAGCACATTGCCCAGACTTTTCCGGTATCGGGAGCCTGGTCAATGCATTCTAACTTATTTCTTGGTTGTATCGAGTGGGATAGGCGGCGGCCCGATCAGAAATTCATCTTCTTCATTCCTTTTGGCCGGGGTACTATCACCTTCGATGCCCAGCGAATCGCTGACGGCAGGTGCCCATTGCGTAGGACAGTTGTAAGTTTTGGATATTTTGAAGCTCGGTTTCGGAAATGGCCCGGGTTCGGCGGACTTGTCTTTATATATCTTTTCAAGGAACGCCCCAACGAGCGGTAATGCGGTTTTGGCGCCTTCGCCAAGATTTGTCGTCCGGAAGTGAATGCTACGGTCGTCGCCGCCCACCCAGGCACCTACCACGAGATCGCGCGTGACACACATGAACCAGCCGTCGGAGTTGTTGGAAGTTGTTCCGGTTTTACCACCCAGCTCATTGCCATTCGCAGTCACATTAAATCTCCAGCGAATGCTTCCGGATGTACCACCACCTTCTTCCACGCCGGCACGCAGCATTTGCAACATCAAAAATGCAGATTCTTCACTGATAGCCTGACGGTGCTCGGGCTGGAATTCTTCGATCACCTTGCCATTGCTATCTTCGATCTTTGTCACGAGAATAGGCTGGGTGTAGGTACCATTGTTCGCAAAAACGCCATAAGCCGCTACCATATCATAAAGTGAGACATCGAATGGCCCCAAACCGATAGATGGAACGGGTTTCAATGGCGTAGTAATGCCCATCTTTTTAGCATAGCGGACCACATTCGCCGCGCCGACCTGCTCGGTGAGCTCGGCTGTAACAGAGTTGATAGATTGTGCCAATGCACGCCGGAGCGTCATAGGCGCGTAGGTGTAAGTCCCGGTTGCATTTCGTGGTTTCCAGATCTTCACTTCGCCGTCTTCCTCGTACGTTTTTTCAAACGGCTTATCTACGATTTCATCGCAAGGGGTCATATTAAATGTCGAATCGTCAATCGCAGTGGTGTAAACGAAAGGCTTAAAAGTTGACCCCGGTTGGCGCTTGCCTTGCTTTACTGCATCATATTTGAAATAATTATAATCCAGTCCACCTACCCATGCTTTGATTTGCCCGGTTTGAGGGTTCATCGCCATCATACCGGCCCTGAGGATCCTCTTGTAATAATCGAGAGAATCCATCGAACTCCAGTACTTTTTCATTTCTCCGCTGTTCTTCCAATCGTACACCGTCATGGTGTCTTTTTTGTTGAGATAGAAGCTTACGCTGTCGGGGTTGTTGGGGAACTTGGCGGCAAGTACTTTGTATTTGCTTGTGCGTCTGACCACATTATCGAGGAAGTCGGGAATCTCTTTTCCTTGTTCGTCCACCCACGGGTTTTGGTTTCTCCAGTGATCTTCAAAAACACGTTGCAGCTGCTTCATTTTCTGCGTCATTGCCTCTTCCGCGTCTTCTTGCATGCGTGAATCGATGGTCGTATAGATTTTCAGACCGTCGGTATAAAGGTCATAACCATTCTCGTCACCCCATTTTTTTACAAAATCAACTACTGCATTCTTGAAATAATTGGCATTGCCATCGTAAGGCGTCTCGAATTTTGTTTTCAGCTCAATAGGCAATGCGCTGATCGAATCGGCCTGTTTCTTGCTGAGATAGCCATATTTCCGCATCTGATCGATCACCACATTCCGGCGTTCCAAGGAGCGCTTGATATTGCGGATCGGGTTGTAGGTCGTCGTAGCCTTTTGTAAACCAACGAGTACGGCCGCCTCTTGCACATTCAGGCTATCCGGTGATTTGCTGAAATACGACTTTGCAGCCGTATTGATGCCGTACGTATTATTCCCATAGTCTACGGTATTGAAATACATTGTCAGGATCTCCTCTTTCGTGAAGTTCCTTTCCAGTTTAATAGCAGTGAGCCATTCCTTAGTTTTGTAGATCAATGTGCCAAGACCGGGAACATAACCCAAAAGCCCGCGAGCGCCTGATTTTCTGGTTTTAAATAGCTTTTTTGCCAATTGCTGCGTGATGGTACTGCCACCCCCACGGTCGGTTGCACCAGTTACTATACCCCAGGCTACGCTAGCCATCGCCTTATAGTCGATCCCGGAATGTTTGTAAAAGCGGACATCTTCAGTAGCGATGAGGGCTTTCACCATATTTTGTGAGATCATCTTATAGGTAACAGGCGTCCGGTTCTCAGTGTAGAACTTCCCGATCATAATGCCATCCGCGGTATATATTTCGGAGGATTGAGCTACTTTCGGATTTTGAAGGTCTTCCACACTGGGCATGCTGCCCATTAGCCACAAAAAGTTGGTTTCGACACAAAAAATATAAACGGCGAAGGTTACAAAACCATAGGCGAAGGTCTTCCAGATCAGCCTCACCGGCTTGTAATACGACGCATTGACGTCCACTTTATCTTCCCACCACTGGCGGATGGACCTTTTGTTTTGCCGATACGAGTGGAACAGACTGTCGGCCTTGGATTTGCCTGTAACCAGAGAAGTAAGCTTGTAAGCGGTTCGGTTGATGAATGTGGCAAGCCATGTCCGGATTGAACGGAAAAATGCCATTAACTTGGTAAAAAACGATCGGATAACTTCCATCAAACGTTTTGGTTCGTAAGGATTCAAAGATAAGAAAAGCCGGATAGATATGACTAAATCCGGCTTTTATGAAACAAATTCTATTCTGCTTTGTGAAATTTCAATGCCGCGCCATTCATGCAGTATCGCAGGCCGGTAGGTTTGGGCCCGTCATTGAAGACATGCCCAAGGTGCCCGCCGCAGGTTCTGCAAACTACTTCGGTGCGGGTCATCCCGTGACTTTTGTCAGTGATTTCTTCGACATTGCCCGATGCAATAGGCTGGAAAAAGCTCGGCCATCCGGAGCCGGAATCGTACTTGGTATCCGAACTGAAAAGGGGAGTGCCGCAAGCCGCGCATACGTACGTCCCTTCGTCTTTATTGTCATTATAAGGATGGGAAAAGGGTCGTTCGGTCCCTTTTTCAAACAGCACGAAGCACTGTTGCCCCGTTAACTCCTGTTGCCATTCTTCTTTTGTTTTTTCTACTTCTCTCATTTTTCTGGAATTTAGATATGGGTTGATCAGATAACAGTACCATATCCATTATTAACGCAGACGAAACATTTATCGTTTAGTAAAAATACGTCTCAGCCACGAATCCTCTGGCGGCCAGCATTTGTTTTGTGATTCGGGTGGTCGGCGGAAAAGTCCTGCTGAAATACCGAAATACAGGTTAAAGGACCTTGGATTGCCTATATTGAGCAAACCGGTAAGATGATCGGTGCCAATCCACAATGGCCCGATCCTGCCCGCGAGGCCGATCGCCGGGGACCGGTAGCGGTTCATCAGCGAAAGCGGCACTGATATTTCGTACCACTTATGCTCGTAGCGAGGGGTAACGCCCACGTACGATTCGGCTTTCATGCCAAATGCTTTTTGGGAAATCAGGTTCTGGACCCAGAGGCCGCTTACATATACATTAGGCTTTACATTGTAATCCACACTCGCCTGAAATGCAGTAGGTAATACCGATTTGAAGTTGGCTGGAAGCGGCTGGCCGCCGTCCAGTGAGGAATTGATCGCATTGAATATCCCTTCTGAGCCTTCGAGCTTCTGGAATGTGTTGTATCTGAATTCTTTATCTGTAGTATGGGTCTCTTGTTGTAAAATATAGGCTGGGTTCTTGAAATGGACTCTTCCTATGTCGGTTAGTGAAACGGCGATGCGATAAAGGTATTTGTTTTTGGAAGCATCCCGCTTTCGATCACCCATTTCCCGGTAGGTATATTTATGGACATCGGGCCGGTACTCGTATACAGCGCCCAGGTCGAAGCCCCATCCGCTTCCGGGAGGTGCTCCGCCAATGAGCCAGGCAGGAGTGGGTTTAATGTTTTGAAAACCTTCGTCACGGGTCATGGCATACCGCACGTTGATCTCGTTCACATGGATGTACTGGCGCTTGTTCTCCCATGTGGGATCGGGCTGGATGTCGTACGAAGAGGCATCGATGATGGCGTGTGCATTATAAAGTCCGATAAGCCTTTTTACCGTGACGCCCACTTTTAGAAAATCCGATTCGTCATCAAAAACCGTCCCGCCGACCGTGAAGGCGATTTCTCCGAGGCCGTTCAAATGCAGCTGACCGGACTGGTTTGTGAAAATCGGCCCTTGTAATTCTTTAAGCTGGGTCGTTTTGCTGATAAGCCTGGCAAGCGATTCGGTAACCTGGGTGGTATTGAGAATGTAGCGCGCTCTTGTGGAAATACCTACACCGATTCTCCCTTTGAACATATTGAACATCACAGAAGGCAATCGTGTGTCGCCGCCTGCATTCAGATATTTTTTATTGCCGTTCAGGTTTTCGCCAAGATATGACCTTGGGAAAAGTAACATTCCTCTTTCGTTATGATATTTAGCAGGTACTGTGTTGGTAATTAGGCTTAAAAATGAATAGGGCGCTTCGTATCGCACGTGATTATTGGCGGTGTAAAATTGCGTCCCGACCAGATTGACATATAGACTATAACGGCTGTCGGTAACGAAAGCCGGATTATGGTAAAGTGCATTCGTTCCGGCGAAATTACTCATAGCCACGCCCGGAACATGCTGGGAAAGAGCACTGAAGGTTACTCCGACAACCAGTCCGAATATGGATAACCAACTTTTAAGCATAGGAACGTAGTACCGGGGGCGCCGTAATTTATATCAATGTGCAAATAAAAGATTAAGTGGATTGACTTGCAACGAATGTTTATCGATTGGGTAAATTATATTCCTGGCAGGTTAAAGGCATGATTTTAATATTATCAAATCGCAACTAAAACGAAAAGTGAGTGGCACTTAGTCAGCGTCAGCGGTTTATAACGAGCAGGCTTATGAAATGTTACACGCCTGGAATCTGGTGATTGTTAATTGTTTTGTTAATTCATACATTGACCATATATTGTTCTGTGAACACTCGGTATTGACTTATTCAAATTTTGAATTGTATGAATTTTTCATTTTCAAATTATCAGATCGAAAACTTCTTCGATGAAATGTTTACTCCCGACGGGACTATCCGGCAGGGTTACGAGCATTTGAAGAATAAATTTGAAAATCTGACGCACGAAGACCTCACCAACAGGCAGTCGGCGACGGAGCGTGCCCTGCTTTCGATGGGTATTACTTTTAACGTCTATTCCGAAGGTGAAGGTACGGAGCGGATCATGCCGATCGACATTATTCCGCGTGTGCTGTCCAATGCCGAGTGGGAATGGCTTGAAAAGGGTCTGAAGCAAAGGATCAAGGCCCTTAATATGTTCATTGATGATGTTTATAACGAGCAGAATATCCTGAACGACGGCGTAGTGCCCCGCGAACTGATCGAATCCAGCAAATGCTTTCTGAAACCATGCATTGGGTTGAAACCGCCGAAAGGCATTTGGTGCCATATTACGGGGACTGATCTCATCAAAGGTGACGACGGGACATTTATGGTGCTGGAAGATAACCTGCGCTGCCCGTCAGGTGTATCTTATATGCTTGAAAACAGGGAGTTATCGAAGCAAATTTTCCCTGATGTTTTGGCCAGAACAGGGGTAAGGCCAGTTTCCGATTATCCTACCAGGCTTTTGCAAATGCTGCAACACCTCGCCGATCGTCCTAATCCGACTGTGGCAGTACTCACGCCTGGCATTTATAACTCTGCCTATTTCGAGCACTCTTACCTGGCCCAGCAAATGGGCGTGGAACTTGTTGATGCGAGAGATCTGGTAGTTTCTGATGGATATGTGAAAATGCGGACAACGAACGGCCTTCAAATTGTGGACGTGATTTACCGCAGGATAGATGATACTTTCATGGACCCCGAGGCATTCAATGAAGATTCGCTGATCGGTATTCCGGGGATTTTTGAGGTGTATAAAAAAGGCCGCGTAGCCCTGGCCAATGCACCGGGCACCGGAGTGGCGGATGATAAGGTGGTATACGCCTACGTGCCAAGAATCATCAAGTATTATCTGGGTGAGGAGGCAATTATCCCGAATGTCGAAACTTATATCTGCGGCGAAGAGGACCACCTTAATTATGTTCTTGAGAATATATCAGAATTGGTTGTGAAGGAAGCCAATGAGGCAGGCGGCTATGGAATGCTTATCGGGCCCAAAGCTACTGCGGAGGAACACGAACTTTTCAGGCAAAAAATAAAAGCTAATCCGCGGAATTATATTGCGCAGCCTACGATTTCCTTATCAAGAGTGCCGTGCATGGTGGATGGGCACGCAGAAGGACGTCACGTCGACCTTCGTCCCTATATTCTTTATGGAGACGATATCAGCGTGATTCCGGGCGGATTAACACGTGTGGCCCTGCGTAAAGGTTCATTGGTTGTGAACTCGTCGCAGGGAGGTGGAGGAAAGGACACCTGGGTATTGTATTAAGTTATCATTAACAGTTGCTGGCAGGCTGTTCATGATAACGGTTTATTGTTTTATTGATAAACCAATATTTGAACTGCCGAAATCTGTTTAATAGTCAGTAACTTAAATGATAAAGCAATGCAACGCGAAGTAACCGGGTGGTTTAGTCCGGCGCTCAATAAACATATGGATATCGCTGTCTACGGGCATTATGGGTTGGCCCTGTTGCTCATCCCGACGGCGGCATCGGATTATCTGGAATATGAACAAAATGGCTTAATAGAGAGTATTGGACCTTATATTCATACGGGAAAGGTCAAGGTTTACTGCATTAACAGCATTAATTCCGAAAGCTGGCTTAACCCGCATATGCACGGCTACGATAAAGCGGTGCGGCACCAGGCATTCAATGATTATGTCGTGAAAGAAGTCGTTCCGTTTATTAAGGAAACTTCAAGTCCTACCAACGAAATCATAGCGGCCGGTGCGTCGTTCGGTGCATTGCACGCTGCGAACCTCTTTTTCAAGCACCCCGATTATATTCATGGGGTAATTGCGATGAGTGGCTGTTATGACCTCAGTGTTTACACCGACGGATATTATGACGATAATGTGTATTTCAATTCTCCGGTGCATTATCTGCCTCAGTTGAAGGCAGAATGGCATTTATCGATGTACCGTGACAGTCGGCATATTCACTTCGTTACCGGTTCCGGAGCTTATGAGATGCCCGACTATTCCAGACACATATCGGCTATTCTGACATCGAAAAATGTGCCGCATGAGCTTGATATCTGGGGTCCAGACATTCCACACGACTGGTGGGCATGGAAGAAAATGTTGCCGTATTATTTAGAAACGAGGTTTTAAAGAATATAAGTAAATCAAAAATGCCCTGCACGATCAAACGTACAGGGCATTTTTGATATTTGAAAATCTGATGTCACGCTCCTTCGAATTGTCTCAGGAAACGAACATCGTTTTCTGTAAAAAGACGGAGATCATTGATGCCATAACGCAGCATGGTGATCCGCTCGATGCCCATTCCGAACGCAAAGCCGGTGTATTCTTCACTGTCGATGCCGCAGTTTTCTAATACATTAGGATCTACCATTCCCGAACCTGCTATTTCAACCCAGCCTGTGTGTTTGCAGACATTACATCCGGAGCCGCCACATATAAAGCAGGTAACGTCAATTTCCGCGCTCGGTTCGGTAAAAGGGAAATAGGAGGGGCGAAGACGTATTTGAGAGTCTTTGCCAAACATTTCCTTCGCGAAATGGTACAAAGTATCTTTGAGGTCTTTAAAACTCACATTCTTGTCGACATA
Source organism: Dyadobacter sp. MSC1_007 (assembly GCF_023667495.1). Taxonomy (GTDB): domain Bacteria; phylum Bacteroidota; class Bacteroidia; order Cytophagales; family Spirosomataceae; genus Dyadobacter. The sequence goes on along the minus strand of NZ_JAMOZL010000008.1, from coordinate 357,506 downwards.
TAAACCTTCAACCTGGTGAAACACGCAATGCGCGCGGGCTGAAATCGCTTCATTACGGAAAACACGCCCAGGCATAATCGACCGGATCGGTGGTTTTTGCCGTTCCATAAGCCTAACTTGTACATTGGACGTGTGCGTGCGGAGCAATACATCGTCTTTTACTTCTCCTTCGCTTTTAGAGATAAAAAACGTATCCTGCATTTCCCGGGCCGGGTGGTTATCGGCGAAGTTCAGAGCGCTGAAATTGTACCAGTCTTTTTCTATTTCAGGGCCATAGGACACATTGAAGCCCATTCTTTCGAAGATTTCGATGATCCTGCGACGTACAATGGTCAGCGGATGGAGGCTTCCCTGTAAATTAGGAGCTACCGGGAGTGTAAGATCAATCTGCATTTCCGGGTTGGTGTCGCCTGCGCTTTCAAGAGCGGTCGCAAAAGTCTGGAAACGGTCTTGAGCCAGGTTTTTCAGTGTGTTCAATTCCTGGCCTACTGCGCGTCTGTCCTCCTGAGGAATATTTTTCAGGCCTTCAAATAGTTCTGTGACTGCGCCTTTTTTACTGATATACTTTAGTCTGAACGCTTCGAGCTGCTCCTTGTTTGAAACTGTTGCTTGTTCAATCTCAGAAACTAACTCCTTTACCCGATCGGTAATCATAAAACGGTTATTGTTATTGGTGACTGGTCTGTCTCAATGTGTTTTCAAGCCGGATTTCGTGACCTAAAACTGCTGCAAAGATAACGAAAGTTAACTCGCTACCGGAAGATATTGGACCCATAAACGTCAGAACGGTCTCTTTGTTACAAAAAATCAGCTTTTGGGCACTACGTAAAACTACGCATTCTACTAAGTTCTGTTACGTCTTTTTACTTTCCGGTCAATATTTAAAAATCTGATTATCAGCCAATTGGATATAGGTACGTACTTTTACGCATTTCTCTAACATTACACTATGTGCTAATTTTGAAATACGAAATCACATCAATATTAGTCGACGTTACCATGAAAAATTTTACAAGCTTTAATCGCTCAAACCTGTCTGAAAGAACTTACAACGACAGCCGTTCCTATATTTCAGTTCAATCTATGGGCCGGACCATCTTCCTTACTCCAGATGTAATTACGTTTCTGGAAGGCGAAGGAAATTATACGTTTATATATACTAATACCGGTAAGAAATATTTGGTTTCAAAAACTTTAAAATCCCTTGCCGAGCAACTGAATGCGAATTTCATGCGCGTACACAAATCATATCTCGTCAATGCGGCATACGTAGTGGAGCGCTTGGAAGACGATCGCATGCTAAGATTGTCATGCGGCAAAGAAGTGGTCGTTTCTCGCAGAAAGATCAAGGAGGTTTCAGGTATGCTGGACCATTCGCACCTTCGCATCAGTGCATAAGACTTTGGTGAATTAAATTAGTGGGTTATTCATAAAAACAGCAGCCATCGCTCGATCGAAGGCTGCTCGTTTTGTTTTAGGGGGTCAATGAGTGAATGAGTGAAAAGGAACAACTGAATGAGCTATGAGTCAAGTAGGTAAATGGATTTTGAAATATTCACTCATTCACTCATTCACTCATTCAAAATTCACTCATTCAAAATTAAAACAGCTTCAACCCTAGCGTTACCTGCCAGGAACTGATCTTTTGTTTTAAGGATGCGTCTCCGCCTATCGGCTGGCCATCCACCTGGAATGACGCCAGATTTGTGAAAGAGCCTTCCTTGCGGACATCCAGGCTGAAATTGCCGAGATCAAGCCCTGCTCCCAACTGATAACCAAATGTGGCTTGCGACATCGCGCTGTTGAGATCGGACGTGTAGTATTTAAATGCATCCCGCAACCGTTGGTTATCGCCAATACGGAAAGACGCAATAGGGCCAGCCAATATTCGGAATGGCCCTCCTTTAAGACCGATCAACAACGGAACATCGATATTGCTGTACTTGATATTTACTGTTTTTTCGATGGGTTGCTCTTCATTGGTCTGAATGATCTTGAATGAGCCACCCTTTGTAGATACCAACACCTCCGGTTGAATAAAAACCGTGCGTCCGAACCGCATCCAGACTCCGCCTACGGCACCGGTCCTTGTATTAAAGCTTTCTTTCAGGTTATCTTTTACTTCTTTGCCATCATATCCAAGATAAGGATTTCCATTGTCATCGTAACGCGTAGTGAAAACATCTCCCATCGTGAGGCGCGATAAGTTCACGCCACCCTTGATACCGAACGCAAAACCTTTTTTTTGTGCCTGTACAGACGTAAGTGCGAGAATACTCAGCAGGCATGTACAGGCGACCTTTGTCAGGATGTTCATGGATAATATAATTTTTTAAGTAAAACCGGTTAATAACGACAATTTGCAAAAAACTATACCCATCCCATATTTTTTTTGATTTTGTGGGTGAAACGTGCAAATATTGGATTAATATAGGCTGAATTACGTTAGTCACCAGGAGGATATAAATTAGATTTTTCTATTATGGCCAAAGCCAAGACAGCATATTTTTGTCAGGAATGTGGGTATAATTCACCAAAATGGGTCGGCAGATGTCCGTCCTGCGGTGAGTGGAATACACTTGTTCAGGAAGTTATTGAAAAGGAAGATAAAAAGACAGCGGTTTCGTGGAAGTCCGTCAATCTGGCGAGCCGGCCGAGGGCTATTTCCGAAATTGAGTATGAAAATGAGCCTCGGATCAGGACTTATGACGAGGAACTGAACCGCGTATTAGGCGGGGGCATTGTGCAGGGATCGCTGGTGCTGATTGGCGGTGAGCCGGGGATTGGCAAATCGACCCTGATGCTGCAAATTGCCTTGACATTGTCCAACAAAAAGGTGCTTTATGTTTCGGGTGAAGAGTCGGAACAACAAATCAAGATGCGGGCCGAGCGAATGGACGCCAAAAGTGACAAGTGCTTTATCCTTACTGAAACACATACCCAGAACATTTTCCGGCAGATCGAGGATTTTCAACCGGAGATTTTGGTGGTCGATTCTATTCAGACAATGCAATCGACTTACATTGAATCCGGCGCGGGAAGTGTGTCGCAGGTGCGGGAATGTACGGCCGAGTTTATGAAGTATGCCAAAGAAATGGGGGTGCCAGTGTTTCTGATCGGGCATATTACGAAGGATGGATCACTGGCTGGGCCGAAAGTGTTGGAACATATGGTCGATACCGTTTTGCAGTTTGAAGGCGACCGTCATAATACTTACCGCATTTTACGCACTATTAAAAACAGGTTTGGAAGCACTTCGGAATTAGGCATTTACGAAATGCTCGGTACCGGCCTCCGGCAAGTGAGCAACCCGTCTGAAATCCTGATTTCCCAGCGAGACGAGCCCGTGAGCGGTATTGCGATTGGGTCAATGATGGAAGGTAACAGGCCTTTGTTGGTTGAAATACAATCTCTTGTGAGTGTGGCGACCTATGGAACCCCTCAGCGGAGTAGTACAGGTTTCGATGCCAAGAGATTGCAAATGTTGCTGGCGGTGCTTGAAAAGAGAGGAGGATTCCGGCTCGGCGTTCAGGATGTTTTCCTCAATGTGGCGGGAGGCCTCAAAGTCGAAGATCCGGCGATCGACCTCGCGGTTGTAGCATCGATAGTTTCGTCCTATGAAGATAAATTCATTCCACCCTCTGTGTGTTTTGCGGCAGAGGTTGGCCTTGGCGGGGAAGTGAGAGCGGTGAATAGGATCGACAGCCGTATTTCTGAATCGGAGAAACTGGGTTTTAAAAAGATCTACATTTCAAAATACAACAGCAAGGGGCTCGATCTGAAACGATCGAAGATCGAAGTTATACCGGTAGCTCATCTGGACCAGCTTTTCATGTCGTTGTTCTTGGACGAACGATAGGAGGGCGTTAATACTTGGCGTAAAAAGTTTGCAGTTTGCTGGTAAGCCGCTCGTAAATTGGTTTGCTGAATTCTATGAAAAGTTGTTGAGGGTCAGGAGGTAACAGCTCCTGGCTCTTGCATTTTCTAAGCTGGGCCGCGCTTAATGCGCGCTCGTCCCCATTGAAATGTGCCCATTCACACGTCCAGTTATATTCTCCGTTAAATTTCTCCTGGTTGACGATCTGTCTGGTCCTGAAATCGGTGATACGCATGTTCAGAAGTCCGGCGGATCTTACAGTCTTTCTGATCTGGGTTAGCTTTGCCGTGACTTTTGCATAAACAGGCACTTTGGAGCGGCCTACGAATTTCTCACCCACTTTCACCGTGTCTTTGCTGGTAAAAGTCTCTGTATTTTTCTCCAAAAGGGTTTGCCCCACCACAAAATCATCAAATTGCAGCGTAATGACCTGATCCGGTTGTAGCCGGATCTTAGATGCTTCATCCGGCATGTAAAATCTTACAAACTTATTGAGGCGCTTGTTGGTTTGCAGATATTCATTGACACGCTCCTGAAAATACTCATTACTCAGTTGATAGACCCGTGATGTAACCAGCACCTGTTCAACTACTACTTTGAAAGATGCCAGTTCATAAGCCAGATCCAGCTTTTTCTGAACTTCGTTGAAGTCGGGCATTAGCGCATTCACCTTTTCAAAGTGTTCATAAGCCTGACGTGCATTGCCTCGATCACCCATGGCTAATAGCTTTTCTCCCTCTTTATACCTCACATTGACTGCATTATGCCTGGCGATTTTTTCCTCGTTCTCAAAGTTTTTTGCACTGACCAGTTTATCGCATGCCGCACAGCCGGAAATGCCGGCGTAAAGTTTGTTAAGCCTGACGTAGGAATCGAGCTGCGGCTCCCATTTGAAAAGATCGTCGGAAGATTGTATTTGCTTTAAATCATTCAAATGCTGCTCCAAAGCAAGCGGGTAAGCTTGTTTGAGGGCCTCAGCAGAGGACGAATGAGTGGGATTGTTTTTGAGTTTTTCGACCGCCCGCAAAACGGAATCGTCATAATTTCCTTTTTTGAGGGACTTTTCTGCGGATTTACACCCATTAAGCAATAAGGCAAACAGTTGCAACAGGAAGAGGCAGGTAATGCAACTTTTCATATTTGATGCGCGAAGTGATAGAGGAATTGGCATCAAATTACTGAAAAAATCACTTCATTTTAGAGTGTTTTACTAAATAGGCGAGCAGGACAGGATCAAATCCCTTGGCAATGTCGGCTTCAATAAAATCGATCTTATATTGTCCGCATTTCAGTTTCAGCTTTTGATAAAAATCGCCCACATATTGCTGGTATGAATCCCGCACCTGGTCGGGCTGGACTTTGATCCTTTCGCCCGTTTCAAGATCGATAAATTCGTAAGGCCTGTTTTCAAAGGCGAAAAGCTCTTCGGTTTTGCGGTCCGTCACATGGAATAGCAATACTTCATGCAGGTTATGGCGCAAATGCTGCAATGCGGAGAAAATCTTGTCCGCTTCTTCCAGATTGTCGAACATATCGCTGAATATGACGACCAATGATCTCTTATGAATTTTTTCGGCGATCTGATGAAGCACTTCTGAAACCGAAGTTTTAAGAAGCGGCCTTTGGGCCTGCAACTGGTTTTCAAGCTCCAACATGATCTTATGCACGTGCGACGGCGTAGATTTCACAGCCGTCTGAACTTCGATGTTCTCGGAGAATGTACAGAGGCTAACCGCGTCTTTCTGGCGTTGCAGCAGATAGGTAAGGCTGGCAGCAGCCATTACGCTGAACGTCATTTTGCCGTAATTCTCTTCCGGATAATACATGGAAGAGGATGTGTCGAGCAGGATATGGCAGCGAAGATTAGTCTCTTCTTCGTAGCGCTTCACATATAGCCGGTCGGTTTTGGCAAAAACTTTCCAATCGATATTGCGCGTCGATTCACCGGTATTGTATAGCTGATGTTCGGCGAACTCGACAGAGAAGCCGTGAAAAGGGGACTTGTGAAGACCTGTGATGAAACCTTCTACCAACTGTTTTGCAAGAAATTCCAGGTTTCCGAATTCTCTGACCTTGGCCAGATCCAGTTGGCGGACGCTCATTAGATTATCAGCATTAAAGCTTGCTTCTCATGGAAATCACTTTGCCTGATTTGGGGTCGATCTCTTCACTGGGCGATAAAAGCACCATTCCTTCCATTCCAACAACCCTTACAGATACATTTGCAACACCTTTGGCAATGATACCAAGCAGCCGGGCTGCTTCCTTGCTGAGATCGATCACGCGGTTTCGGGCGAAAGGCCCGCGATCATTGACCCTTACTATTACTTTTTCGTCGTTTTCAAGATTCGTCACTTCGAGCATCGTGTTGAGCGGATAGCTCCTGTGGGCGGCCAGCAATTCGGTACTTTTGTGTATTTCCCCGAAAGAGGTTTTCCTGCCGTGGAACCTGGATGCGTAGTAGGATGCATTTCCGGTTTCCGTTTTGCCTAGTTTGACTTGTGCAAATACTTCGGGCAGCGCGGCAAACGCTAACATGGTGAGAATCAGAATCCGACGATAAGTCATATCTCAGGATTTAGGTGAAACATAATAAGGTAAAAGTGCCTTATATCATATCAATCTTTGGTATTTCAGAAGAAATTTAAAACCCATGAACTTCAAAACTAGTAAAAAAGATGAAGAAACCACCAAAATTTTCTGAGAAATTGAAATGGCGGTGCTCGAAAAATGTAACTGAAAAACAACAAATTGCTAATATGTCCCGCTTTTTTTGTTCGCTGCAATAAACTTTATATTTTAGCGTTTGAAAACCTATTTAAAACTAAACATAGTGGAAGACAGAGAGCAAATCTACTCCAAAAGGGTCAGGGCGGGAAAACGGACTTACTTCTTCGATGTTCGCTCGACGCGATCTAACGATTACTATCTCACGATCACAGAAAGCCGTCGCCACCCTCAGGGAGACGGATTTACGTACGAGAAACACAAGATGTTTTTGTACAAAGAAGACTTCGATAAGTTTGTTGATGCTTTGAAGGAAGCGGTAGATCACGTGAAAACAGAGTTGATGCCGGAAGTTGACTTCTCACAGTTTGAATCCAAAGGGGACGAGGTAGACGTGGTTGGAGAGTCGGACCTTAAGTGGGATTAAGAAATTAGAATTTTGAAAGGAAGCCTTCGCAATTGATTACGAAGGCTTTTGGTTTTTGTACCCGCTAAATAGTAATTTTGCAGAAATTATTATTCAGCAGGCAGATATCCTTTGCTTAACTCATCGGGAATATGCTGCCATTCACTGCTTACCTTTAAAATATGAGTCTTCAATGTGGGATCGTGGGATTGCCGAACGTAGGGAAATCCACTCTTTTTAATGCCATTTCAACCGGTAAAGCCGAAGCCGCCAATTATCCTTTCTGCACAATAGAGCCCAATGTAGGTGTTGTTACTGTTCCCGACGAACGTCTGGACATTCTTACCAAGCTTGTAAATCCGCAGAAAGTGATCCCGACGATCATCGAATTTGTTGATATTGCCGGGCTGGTAAAAGGAGCGAGTCAGGGAGCCGGTTTAGGAAATAAATTTTTGGCCAATATCCGTGAAGTAGATGCGATCGTTCACGTAGTACGTTGCTTTCAGGACGAGAATGTCGTTCACGTAGAAGGTCGAGTTGATCCGGTTTTTGACAAGGAAATCATCGATATCGAGCTGCAATTGAAAGATCTCGAATCGATCGAGAAAAAAATTCAAAAGACAGAAAAGGGCGCGCGCGCAGGCGATGCCAAGGCAAAAGCCGAGCTCGAATGGCTTAAAAAGTATAAATCGACGCTGGAAGCAGGCAAGAATGCAAGAAGCGTGGAAATCGATGCGGAAACGAAGGAAGCCGTGATCGGTGACCTTCAGTTGCTTACTGCCAAGCCGGTACTTTATGTGGCCAATGTGGATGAAGGTTCGATGCTGACCGGTAATGAATATTCAGAAAAGTTGCGCGAAGCTGTAAAGCATGAAGGCGCAGATGTAATTGTACTTTGTGCGGCCATCGAATCGCAGATTTCGGAAATCGAAGACCCGGAAGAGCACGAGATGTTTCTAAGTGAATACGGATTGAAGGAATCCGGTTTGAGTAAACTGATCAGAGCGTCTTACTCGCTTTTAAACCTGATCACCTATTTCACTGCCGGTGTAAAAGAGGTACGTGCATGGACCATCGTGAAAGGCTGGAAAGCACCGCAAGCAGCTGGCGTGATCCACAGCGATTTCGAAAAGGGCTTTATCCGTGCCGAGGTGATTAAAATCGCCGATTACGAGCAATACAAAACAGAAGCTGGTGTAAAAGAAGTTGGTAAAATGGCCGTAGAAGGGAAAGAATATGTAGTTGCAGACGGCGATATCATGCATTTCCGTTTCAACGTGTAGTTCGAAAATCAGTCAGAAATAATCAAAAAGAGCGGCACGAGGCCGCTCTTTTTGATTATTAAATTAACGTCTCCGGTTCCATTCCACTGTGCGGTAGCCGATGAGCAGATCTGCCCGGCTGGCTGGCGGACGGTGATAGATTAATATGTCGTAATCATTCTCCGTCGCAGCATAATTGCCTTCAATGAATGCATCGTCAGGCTTCTGGCCTCCCCTTACAATCGTATAGCTATAATTAATAACTCCTTGCTTCACAAGCATTTCGCATTCGTAGGCCTGCCTGTCGGGATTATAAGTCATCTTGTTACGCTCATTGAGCTGCCAGAGGTTGAATGCGCCGTTGACATAAAATGTTGCCTCGGGATCTTCTTGTACTTTCAAAGTAAATACAACCGGTGTATAATCGGCTTCCACACTTCCCCGGCCCGATTCGCGTTGGTCGACAATATATTGCCCATTAAAATCATCCATTTGAATATAGGCATTGTCGGTCCTGGGCTTGTCTGGAAAGAGCCAGAGTTTGGTAAACTCGTCAGATCTTTCGATTTCATTTACCCCGTAGCCTCTCCCGGTTAGTGAACGGCTATCAAAATAGCGGAATTCATTGCCGCCCGGGAATGTGTTTTCCAAGTCAAAGAACGTGTATTCAAGGATCTGATCGAACGGCCGCACATTCGTTGGTTTGAAATTGGTCTTACTCTGATCAAAACGAAAATTCTTCCGCATCACCACTTTCAGGTCGGATTGGGGTGCATTAAGCTGATACCCTTTATAATTGACCGAAAAATCGATTTGCTGATCCGAAAACTGTTGTTGAATGCCCTGTGAAAACCGGGCCTGCGCGGTGATGCTTACGCGCGGTTGATAATGCATAAACCGCCGGCTGATCATTAGTTTACGATCCCTTTCGGAATAAACATAGATTACATAATTACCCGGAAGCTTCAATTTCGGCAACTCGAAGCGGTAATGGGTATAAGGCACTTTGGTGCTGAACGACTGGTCATAGGTAACGATCGGATATTCATTGAACTCGAAAGTAAACTCGATGTCGTTAAGATCTGATTTGGTCCAGTCCGCATTGCAATGGATGATTTTGGCCCGGTAACCTTCCGGTTGTCCCGAAAGATCATCGAATTCAAGTACAAGCGGTGCGGGATTATTGATTGGCGTCACCGGCGGTGTAAGCAAGCGGGTAGGGGTTTCCGGATCATCCAGAGCGGAATATAACAGCACTGTTTTGATCTTCTCCTGGTAAATATAATCCTCCAAACGAAGCCCCTGCGGCTGCGCGTAAGTGTGTGTGTAAAAGAGCAAAAGGCTTATCAGCAGTACTAAACGCATCTCGGGATTTTTAAATGGTAACGTATCTTTTTAGTGTAAGGTACACAGAGTTTGGAAAATGTGATTTGAACATTATTAACTATTTTGATTAGAAACCATGACAGCAACAGCGATCAAAATGTGCACAGAGCAGGAATATCTCGAATTGGAACGCGCCGCAGAGTACAAAAGCGAATACTATCGGGGCGAGATTTTTGCGATGGCTCGTGAAGGGTATAATCATAGTAGGATTACCGAAAATTTGTCGGGTGAAGTAGGGGGTTTTCTGAAAGAGAACGGGTGTCAAAGCTTTTCCCGCAACATGCGTGTCCACATTCCTGAAAATACTTTATACACATATCCTGATTTATTGATTGTTTGCGGTAAGCCCGAACTTTTAGATCAGCAGAAGGATACGCTCCTCAATCCATCGGTCACTATAGAGATATTGTCTCCAAGTACCGTTGGTTACGATTCAGGGCAAAAGTTTCATTTATATCGAAGCATCCCGTCACTGACAGAATATGTTTTAATCGATTCTCAAAAAATTGGCGCTGATGTGCATCGCAAAGGAGAGCATGGGGTTTGGTATCTTGCTTCGGCTGCCTATGAGATCGAGGGAAGTATTGAGATAGGGCATATTGGCCTGACGTTACAAATGGCCGACATTTATGCACAAACCGAAGGCATATTGAAGTAATGCAAAAAAATAGGAAGCCGTTCGCGACTCCCTATTTTAAAATTATTTCCCGGTCAGCTCCTCCACTTCCATCATCAGATTTTCCCAGTCTTCAGTAGTCCGGTCCAGCTTCTGCTTTACGTCGGTGTAGAACCGGTTTATTTCTGCCAGCGCGACTGAGTCGTTGTATATTTTGGGATCGGCAAGTTTCGCTTCTGTTTCAGTTTTCCTGATTTCCAGGTTGTTGATCGTGTCTTCCAGGTCTTCTATCTGCTTTCTCGCTTTTTTTAATTTTTGTGCATCTTCATTGGAAGTGACCTTACCATTGCTTTTTCCATTATTCTGATTGGTCGTTGCGGGAGCATTCTTTTGCGGAGGCGCGCTGCTCACGACGGCTTTGTCGCTTACAGCCGATTGCAAACCGCGTTCTTCCACCCATATCTCATATTCCTGGTAAGTTCCCGGGTATTCTTTGATCTCGTGGTCTTCAATATACCAGATCTTGTTTGCAATATTTTCAACGAAATAACGGTCGTGGGAAACGACAATGTAGCTGCCCTCGTATTGCTGTAATGCCTGGATCAGGATATTCACCGATTGCATATCCAAGTGGTTGGTAGGCTCATCGAGTAGCAGGAAGTTCGCCTGTGAGAGCAACACTTTCGCCAGAGCAACCCGCGACTTTTCTCCTCCGGAAAGGACTTTGATCTTTTTGAAAACATCGTCGCCTGTGAAAAGGAAACAGCCCAGGACGGTCCGCAGTTCGGTTTCTGTCTTGTTTGGATTGGCGTATTTAAGCTCCTCAATAAGGTTATGCTGAACGTTCAGCGATTCAAGCTGGTGCTGGGCGTAGAATGTGAACGATACATTATGTCCAAGCCTTCTTTTACCTTCAATAGGCTCAGTACCAGCAACAACGCGAAGTACGGTCGACTTTCCGCGTCCGTTTGCGCCGATCAATGCAATCTTATCACCGCGCTCCATGCTGATGTTGGTGCCTTCAAGGATCACCTTGTCGCCATAAGCCTTGGAAGCATCCTCCAACTGGAAAACGTGCCTTCCCGGCTGGGTCGTAAATTGAAAACGGAAGTGGACTTTTGCATTTTCATCAATTACCTGGTCCACCACCTCCATTTTATCCAGCGCTTTCACACGGCTCTGAACCTGACGTGATTTGGTCGCTTTCGCCTTAAAACGTTCGATGAAGCGTTCTGTCTGACGAATCTTGGCTTGCTGGTTTTCATATGCACCGCGCTGAATATCATTGCGTTGCTCTTTTTCTTCAAGATAGTAAGAGTAGTTGCCGGCATAATAATTCAGCTTCCCACCTGCAACTTCAACAGTCGTATCAATGGTGTTATCAAGGAATTGCCTGTCGTGAGAAACCACGATCACTGCTCCTTCATAACTCTGTACATATTTTTCAACCCATTGAATGGAGGGTAAGTCCAAGTGGTTGGTAGGCTCATCGAGCATGAGTAGCGATGGCTTTTGCAAAAGCAACTTGGCCAGCATCACCCGCATTCTCCATCCCCCTGAAAACAAGCGGAGTGGGCGATGAAGGTCATCCGTTACAAAACCCAAGCCTTCCAGAATAGCTTCCGCTTTTGATTGTACGGTATAACCATCGAGCGCTTCAAATTCTTCCTGCACCCTGGCGAGCTTGTCTACCAGCGCGTCGGTGTAGTTATGCTCCATGTCATAGAGGATTTTGTCCATTTGGACCTGCAACAGATTTTGTCTTTCAAATGCCTGCATGGCAACAGAAAGGATCGAATCGTCGCTTTGGTAAGACAACAAATCCTGGTTAAGGAAGCCAATCGTGCAGTCGCCGGACTTTGAAATATGCCCACCGTCGGGCTGAAATTCCCCATTTATCATTCTGAGCAGGGTAGACTTCCCTGTTCCGTTCAGGCCGATAAGCCCAATTTTCTGCTTTGGCTTAATATGAAGAGAAGCGCCGTCATAAAGTGCACGGTCGCCCAGGAAATAGCTGAGGTTAGTAATCGCGATCATGGTGCAAAGGTACGGGAATGAAGCAGATAGAAAAAGTGTGATGTTGGAATAGTTATAAAGACAGTTATATGGTCGGTATGAACATGATATTTATGTAGATTTGATAGATGAATCATCTGTTCCCTATATTTCTCAAACTTGAAAACCTGCACACGCTCATTGTTGGCGGAGGCTATGTGGGTTTGGAAAAAATCACGGCTGTACTGGATAATTCACCGGCAGCAACAATTACCCTTGTTTCTCCTGAAATCCGTGATGAGATCAGGGGCCTTGCGAGTGCTAATTCACGAATAAATCTAATTGAGCGTAAGTTTATCGATGCCGACCTCGATGCGAAAGACCTGGTGATCGTGGCGACAAACGATAAGGAAGAAAACAAGCGGATTTCAGAGGCGGCAAGAATGCGCCATATGCTCACAAATGTGGCTGATACGCCCGCCATATGCGATTTTTACTTGTCTTCCGTCGTCAGGAAGGGAAATCTCAAAGTAGCGATTTCAACAAACGGAATGTCGCCTACTTTCGCCAAACGTCTGAAAGAAGTTTTAGGCGATGCATTACCCGACAATATGGAAACCGCTATGGAACAATTGAAAGCCGTTCGTGATATGCTCAAAGGTGATTTCGCCCATAAGGTCGATGAACTGAACCGGATTACTTCTGTTTTGACAAAAAAGAAAAAATAGGCGTTTGAAATAACCGGTTGTAACAATAAAAAGGAACTTCCGGATGTTTTAAGAAGGATAATTGGCTAAAATTCCTCCGCACCTCTCCACATAATTGTAATTTCCAGCGTAATGAATATATTCTTTTGCTTTTGCGTTTTTCGCAAGGGTAAATATTTAACGCATTTGTCACCGCTGGTAGTGAAATCTTTTCGTTTTTTAGAGTGATAATGCGTATTATTGAAATTATTAATTTTCAAGGCCGCTTTGGCATAAGGACAGTTATTTGGGGTTAGACTTATACTTATTTATATGAAGCTTTTCTATCGGATCAGTGGCCTGAGTCGGCTGAGTGTGTTGTTCCTGAATGCCTTTCTCCTGATTGCCTCCGTTTCCATATTCCCGTTGTCCGCATCGGCCGCTGATATCGATGTCAAAGGGGTCGTGAAAAGCAGTACCGGCGAGGTGCTGATCGGTGCAACGGTACGCGTCAAAGGAATTCAGAAGGGGACAGTTACGAACGAAAAGGGCGAATTCGTGTTGCAAGGGGTGAATGAAGGGGCAACGCTGGTGATCACCATGATTGGTTTTTTACCGAAGGAGGTGAAAGCCGCCAGGAGCCTGTCGATCGAACTGGTGGAAGATGCGGTAGGGTTGCAGGACGTTGTTGTTACCGGTTTTCAACAGATCGATAAAGATAAATTTACAGGGTCGGCGGTTACGCTGAAAACCGATGACGTCAAAATCGATGGCCTTCCTGACGTCAGCAGAATGCTCGAAGGCCGTGCTGCGGGCGTCTCTATTCAAAACGTATCTGGTACGTTCGGGGCTGCTCCCAAAGTCCGTATCCGCGGTGCGACTTCATTGAATGGGGATAACAAACCACTTTGGGTGATCGACGGGGTAGTGCAGGAGGATATCGTCAACATTTCAAATGATCAGCTTTCCAGCGGCGACCCTACCACATTGCTGGGCTCGGCGGTAGCTGGCCTTAACCCCAATGATATTGAGACATTTGACATTCTGAAAGATGCCGCCGCCGCAGCGCTTTATGGTGCCCGTGCGATGAACGGTGTAATCGTTATCACTACCAAAAAAGGTAAAAGTGGCAAGCCGACCATTAGCTATTCCGGCAATTTTAGTACCCAACTGACTCCTTCCTACCGCAATTTCAATATCATGAACTCCGCTCAGCAAATGTCTGTGCTTGGCGAATTGGAACGAAAGGGATATCTCAGCTCAAGCATTCTATCCAAGCCTGATTACGGGGTTTATGGAAAGATGTACAATGCAATGACAGGCGACGATGAAGGTAATTTTCCACTCATGAACACGCCGGAAGCCAAGAGAAATTTTCTTCTGGGATATGCCAAAACAAATACGGATTGGTTCGATGTGCTTTTCAAGCAAAACTTCATTCAGGAGCACTCACTAAGCATTTCTTTCGGTACCGATAAATCCAATTCTTACGCGTCGGTTAGTTACCTGGACGATAACGGCTGGACGATCGCTGACAAGGTGAAACGCTACACACTCAATTTTAACAATACCTATCAGCTTTCAGACAAAGTTACGATCGGTATAACCACGCTCGCATCCGTGAGGAGGCAGCAGGCCCCCGGCTCACTTAGCCGGAGGAGTAATCCGGTAGAAGGTAAATTCGATCGCGATTTCGATATTAACCCATTCAGCTATGCCCTGAATACCAGCCGTACACTCACTGCTTACGATGAAAATGGCGACCTGGAATATTTCAGGAGGAACTTCGCGCCATTCAATATCGTGTCTGAGCTGGCTAATAACCGGATAGCCCTGACATTGGCTGACATCAAATTGCAGGGTAACCTAAGTTATAAAATCACAGATAACCTAACCTACGATTTCCTCGGTGCGTTGCGCTACATACAAACTGGCCGCGAGCATACGATCACGGAGCATAGCAACATGGCGAACGCATACCGTGCGGCTGATAACTCAACGATCGCCCTGGCCAACAAGTACCTCTATACTGATCCCGATGTGCCCAACGCATATCCTGTAGTGGTGCTGCCGAGCGGAGGTTTTTACAATCGCAATGAGGATCAGATGCTTTTCTATAACATCCGGAATAACCTGAGATTTAATAAGAAGATAGCAGAAAGGCATGTGATAGACCTTTTGGCGGGACAGGAGATCAAATACACCAATCGTCAGAATTCAAACAACACGGGTTATGGATTTCAATACGACCAGGGGGGGACACCGTTTGTCGACTATCGTATCCTGAAACAAACCATCGAAAGTAACTTTCAATATTACGGCATGCGGATGGATTATGAGCGTTTTGCAGCGTTCTACGGTAGTGCCGGTTACACATTGGATGATAAATATAACTTCACCGGATACATTCGTTACGATGGGTCCAACAGTTTCGGTAAGTCGGCCATTGCGCGTTGGCTACCTACCTATACCATCGCCGGTTCCTGGAATTTCGATCGGGAGAATTTTTTGAAAGGTTTCAAATGGCTGAGTATGGGTCGCTTGCGCGCGAGTTATGGTCTTTCTGCCGACACCGGTCCGGCTACTAACTCGGCAGTGTTATTCCAAAGTATTATTACGAGAAGACCGATTGTGGATGAAAAAGAGTCGGCCATTCAATTGGCGTCTTTGCAAAATACGGAGCTTACCTGGGAGAAACTTTACAGCGGTAACGTCGGCCTCGACGTCGGTTTGTTCGCGAACAGGATCAACTTCAGCGTCGATGGCTATATCCGCAACAGCTTCGATCTGATCGACGAGATCAAGACTTCGGGAATTGGCGGACAGATCTACAAAGTGGCCAACTATGCGGATATGGAATCGCACGGGGTGGATTTTTCAGTGGATGGTGTGCTTTACAAAAACCGGGACTGGGATTTTCGGTCGAGGATTACTTTGGGATATGCGCGGACATTAATTACAAAAGTCGACAATAACCCCGGCATTTTTGATCTCGTGAAAGCAGAGGGAGCAAACATCCAGGGCAAGCCGGTGAGAAGTCTTTTTTCAATAGATTACAGGGCACTTAACCCTAAAACCGGTGTGCCGATCTTCCTTAACGAAAATGGCGAGGTAAGTTCTGATGTTTATCTACAAGATCAGAATATCAGTTACCTTAAATATGAAGGTCCTGTCGATCCCCCTTTCACCGGTGGATTTAACAATACGCTTACTTATAAAAACCTCGCTCTGAACATATTCTTTACGTATCAGGCCGGGAACAAGATCCGTTTGAACCCGCTCTACAAAAGTGCTTTCAGCGATCTCGATGCGATGCCGAAGGAGTTTTTAGATCGTTGGGTAATGTCGGGTGAAGAAACTCAGACTACTGTGCCTTCCATTGCCGACCAATTGGAGCAGTTATACCTCGCAGGAACCTATCCATATAACATCTATAATTATTCCACAGAACGGGTGGCGAAAGGGGATTTTGTAAGGTTAAAATCCGTATCCCTTTCTTATAAAGTACCGTTGCAGGTTATCTCGCGTTATGGTTTCAAAGGGGCCAGCATTCAGCTGTCGTCTATTAATCCATGGCTTATTTATTCGGATAAAAAGCTGAAAGGGCAAGATCCGGAGTTCTTTAATTCGGGTGGTGTGGCCCAACCGATCCAGAAACAGTTTACGGTTGCGATCAAATTGACATTATAACAGGGAAACGGTTTGAGGATGATACATTTTTCAAATATGACCAGAATAGGATTTTTTAAAAGGATACTGCTCATCGTTCCGGTGCTGACGCTGGCCGGTTGCGAGGATTTTCTCTCCACTGAGCCGGACAGTACCCGGGCGACGATCAATACTCCGAAACAGGTGTCACAATTACTCACAACAGCTTACCCGCAGGGGAATTATCTGGTATTTGCTGAGTCGATGAGCGACAATGTGGCCGACAAGGGAACCGGGGAGGACGATAAAACGAATCGTTCGTCATTTCTTTTTGAGGTAGTGGAAGCGACTGTGGACGAGCAGGATTCACCAGACCAGTATTGGGCGGAATGCTACCGGGCCGTTTCCGTTGCAAATGAAGCGCTGGATATTATCAGTAAGGTGTCCAACCCAGACGATTATGCTGCCCAAAAAGGCGAAGCATTGCTGGCAAGGGCCTATGCGCACTTTATGCTGGTTAATTTCTATTGCAAATTCTTTGACCCGCAACAACCCAATTCAGATCCAGGTATACCTTATGTTACGGAGCCGGAAGATATTGTGATTAAGAAATACGAAAGAAAAACGGTGGCTTACGTTTATGAAATGATTGAAAAGGACTTGCAGGCTGGTCTGCCGCTGATCAGCGACGGCGCTTACACGATCCCGAAATATCATTTCAACCGCGCCGCGGCCAATGCATTCGCTTCCCGTTTTTATTTGGTAAAAAAGGATTATGCAAAGGTGGTGCAATATGCCAACGCAGTATTCCCCGGTGGGAATTTTGGCGAAAACCTGCGTCCATGGAACACTACTTATTCAAGCCTTTCACCAGCCGAACTGTACAATACCTATGCACGTGCAAGCCAGAATGCGAACTTGCTGCTCATTGAAACGTCGTCGACCTTCGGCAGGTATGTGGCCACTTATAGATATGGAATGAATTATGCCAAGTGGCTGGAAGTGTCTCAGGGAGAGGGGATTATTACAGGCAATGCGAGCTGGGCTTATCCGCTTTATAGCCAGGGAGATAACAACTACCTCATTCCGAAACTCACCGAGTATTTCGTGCGCGAGTCAGTGAATGCGGAGATAGGATTGCCTTATGTGATGCTGCCGGCATTTACAGTGGAGGAAGTATTGTTCAACCGCATCGAAGCCAACGCTTGTCTAAACAACACCGCTGCCAGCCTGGCTGATCTGAATGTGTTTGCAAGCAAGCGCGTAAGTAATTATGACGCTTCAAGGCACGTAGTTACAGCCAATAGTATCAACCGTTTTTTCGGAACCACCAACCTGCGTAATGGAATTATCAACACGGTTTTGCTTTTCAAACGCGCAGAATTTGTACAGGAAGGCATGCGCTGGTTTGATATTCAGCGCTATAATATTCCCGTTGAACACGTCACCCGTGGCGGTTCGGTGATCTCTGTCCCCGCAAATGACCCGCGGAGGATTTTGCAGATCCCACAATCCGCAACATTGTCAGGGATTGCTCAGAACAGCAGATAACATCCAAAAATCATGAAATTAATTGTAAAAACAACTTTTAAACACCTCGTTGCCGCATTGGTTTTCAGTGTGTCGCTCAGCGCTTGCAAAGAGGATGGAATAGGCGAAGTAGACGATATTTCAGGCTTGGGGGGAGATGAGTGGGTAAAAGGGCCTGTCGATCAATGGATTCTCGACAGTCTCGTCACACCCTATAATATTTCAGCGAAGTACAAATGGGACCAGTTTGAGTTTGGGAACATTACCAAAACGCTGGTGCCGCCGGATGAATCGCAGGTAGTTCCGCTGTTGAGTACGATCAAAAAAGCGTGGACGATGCCGTATGTCGAGGAGGCGGGAAAAGTATTTTATAATAAATATTCACCCAAATTCTTTATTCTTTCGGGGAGCAACGAGTATAATTCCGAGGGCTCGATTACGCTCGGGACTGCGGAGGGTGGCCGGAAAGTGATATTGTATGGGGTAAACCTCTTCAAAATTAAGGGAATGGCTGGATACGACCCGGCGAGGGACTCATCTTTCGTGAAAGACTGGTTCCTGCACACGATCCACCACGAATTCGGGCATATTCTGCATCAGACGGTGCTATATCCGGTGGAATACAAGAATATCTCAAAATCACTTTACCAGGGAGGAAACTGGATCAACTGGAGTGACGCTGATGCGCGCCGTGACGGCTTTATTACAGCGTACAGCTCATCGGCATTCGATGAAGATTTTGTAGAAATGATCGCTATGATGCTGACGGAGGGCAAAGTTGGGTTCGATAAGCTTGTGAATTCAATTCCCGCGGGAACAAGCCCGCACGGTGTCACAAAGGCACAAGCGCAGGCTGCATTGCGGCAAAAAGAGGCTATTATTGTGGCCTACTACAAGAATACCTGGAAAATTGATTTTTACAGCCTCCAGAAAAGGGTGAGAGGTTCGATGAATAAACTTTTTTAATGCGACATGAAAAACTCTTTTATATACCTGCTGCTTCTGGCTGTCACACTTTTTTCCTGCGAGAACAGTGACGACACTGTTTTTGAAGAATCGGCGGATGTACGCCTGAATGCCGCACTGGCTTCATATGAAAAACAGCTTGTGGAGGCACCTTACGGCTGGAATGCGGTGATTTATCCGGGGGGAGGAGGTAGTTACGGGTTTTATTTCAAGTTCGATGATAAAAACCGGGTATCCATGTTCTCCGACTTCTCGGACGCATCCGCGGCTAAGGTTAAGGAAAGCAGTTATCGCCTGAAAGCTGTACAAACCCCTGTGCTGATATTTGATACCTATTCTTATTTGCACGTATTGTCGGATCCAGATGAAGAAGTAAATGGAGGCGTCCGTGGCGAGGGTTTGCAGTCTGATTTTGAGTTTAGTATTTATCCTGACTCAGCGAAAGCCGATGTGATCACGCTTGTAGGGCGCAAAAATCAAAGCAGGCTGGTACTCACCAAAGCAACACAGGCACAAGCTACCGCCTATAATAGCGGAGACCTTGCAAAAGGGCTTCTTTTTAATAATATCGCGAAATACCAGACTTATTTCAAAAGGGTTACCCTGGGAGGAGTTACGTACGAAATTACAGTGAACGCGACGGATCGTACCATTAAGCTGACCTGGCTTAATGGAAGCACGCCCAAAACTTTTACAACAAGTTATTATTACACACCGTCCGGAGTATCATTTGTATCACCACTCGTAAATGGCTCGCAAACGATCACAGGATTTGGCAACATTACCTGGAACGCAAGTACCACGCAACTGGGCTTATCGGGCGGCGGAGCCAGCGGTATCGTAGCGAGTGCTGTCAAGCCGTTGTCCGTGGATTTGGCAGCGGCTAAAAGATGGTGGCAGGACCCTATTGAATCAGGTGGCGACTGGCGTACGGTGGATGGTTTCCATGTCAATGGCGTCGACGATGCTTTTAAGGTTAAAGACCTTACATTTGAAGGTGCGCAATATGCGTTTTACGTCTATCAACCCGGTTTGACTGCTCAGTATGATTTGTTCGGGCCTGTTTTCTTCGCTGATAACTCATTAAGTATCGAATACGCGGATGCGCCGAAACGGCCAACGTTTACAGCAGACGGAAGGGTTGTATTTTCGGCCTATGGCACCTTAGGGGATGTGCCCACGACAGGCCCTCATGTGAATAGCGTCAATTTGCTCTATGATGCAGCTGGTTTTTACCTCATTCAGACGTCGGAAACTACTTATGACATGGTGAGTGCGAAAGACGCCAAAGCGTGGATCAGCTGGCAATAGTGCTATTTTACCAGTATTTCCCGTTCCTGCGGGCAAACCAGAAACCGCGCCAGAATATGCGCAGGTGATTTAGCAGGGTTGGTAGCAGGCCGAAATGTTTTTGGAGAACCTTGAAACGGTCGGAGAGTGAGCGACGGTGATTTTTGACCGACATCCCTCCAAGCAAATACCGGCAAAGGACAAATGGCAGGAACCGGATTTTGCCCGCCCGTTTCAGGCAGGTGATCTCCCAATCGATATCGGCACTAAGGTTGTTATGATCATATTGGGGAGCTATTTTCTTTTTAGCAATGAATGCCTGATGGCAGACTTTCATACCCAATGCAAAATCGGTCCAATGCAGGTTTTCCGGTAGATTATGCGGTGTAAATCTGCTCCGTAACCCCACTTCTTGACCATTTTCAGTGACCATCATGGCGTCGCTGTAATAGACATCGGAATCGCTCCCGAATGCTGTCAGAAGGTTTTTCAAAACTTGCTCGTCGTAAATCTCATCCCCGGCGTTCAAAAACCACAGATACTTCCCCGACGCCAGTCCAATTCCCTTGTTCATGGCGTCGTATAGTCCCTTATCTTTTTCGCAGAGAATACGGGAGATAAATCCATTATACCGATCTGCAATTTGGAGAGTGCCGTCTTTGGAAAGACCATCGATAATCAGATATTCTATCTGGTCTGGTTCATCGACGTGTTTCAGCGCTTTCTTTACACTCCTTAATGTACGGTCCAGATAAGCCTCCGCATTGAATGTAACGGTGATGATAGTCAGTAGGGGATGGTTATTCATTCAACAGCGAGTGGTATAGTTTGGAGTATTGACCGGCAACTACTTTTTCGGCGTAGGTGTCCAGTACTTTTTGTCTCGCTTTGTTAGAGACAGCATTTTCTGCATTATTCTCTAATATCCAGCGTATTCCATCCGCCAGTGACTCCGCTGATTTTGCGTCGGCAACATAACCATTTTCCAGGTGACCGATCATTTCCGGGATCCCACCGGTCGCAAAGCCAACGGCGGGTGTTCCGCAAGCCATCGACTCCATAATCGTGTTCGGGAGGTTGTCTTCCAAAGACGGCACAACGATCATGTCGGCTGCATTATAGGCGCTTACCATGCGATTCGGATCGGTAATTTTTCCAAGAAAATGCGTCTTTACCGGCATGTCTTCAAACTTTTGGGCATTGCCTTTTCCTAACACGAGCACTTCAATTTCACTGGAATTTGGATTAAATTCTTCAAGTGCTTTTTTTAGATATGCAAAGCCTTTTCTTGGATCCTGGGTGTTAGCACCAGCGAAAAGCAGCAGTTTTTTATCTGTTGGTAATGCTAATGCTTTCCTCGCTTTAAGCTGGCCGGTCGGCCTAAAAAGCTCAGTATCGATGCAGTTAGGAATACTCAGAGATGGCAAATGTCTCGTTAATGCCGCCTTTTTTACGGTTTCATCGAGCCACCTGCTAGGAGAAACAAGCGTTATATTGGCCTCTTTGTAAATGGATTTTTTTGCTTCAAACTGCGAAAATGAAATGTCGTATTGCTCCGGTTTTCGCAGGTAGGGACAGTACTGGCAATGCGAGAGGTAGTGGTCACACCCCCGGTTATAATGGCACCCTCCCGTGCTGGCCCACATGTCATGAAGCGTCCAAACGACCGGTTTGCCCAATGCGAACAGCTTTTCCAGCGATTGGAGGGATAAGAAACCAAAATTGATCCAATGCAAATGAATCACGCTGGCAGCTCGCACCAGTGGATGCTCACTTATATCTGCTCCCACTTCTGCGGGCGAGAATGCAAAACGAATGGATTTATCTTTTTCGAAAGGCAAAAAATGCAGGCGTTCAGCAACAAAGCGGCCCCAAGCTTTTCGGGATTCCCATTTCGTATTGGCAAGCGCATGGGCATGCTCCTGAGGTCCTGACAGCTGTGATACCAGCAAATTGGATTCGATACCCGATTTCAATAACGCCTGATGTAACCTGGCCGCGGCAACGCCGGCTCCCCCTTCCCAATGAAAAGTACTCAACTGAAGTACCATCTGCGCTGTCGATCGATTCGTTTTTAGAAGGATAATGTATTAATGAAGGTAAAATTAAATAGTTCTGCGTTTAAATAATTTTTATTCGTTAAAAGTATCTTTATCGCAAAATAGGTAACCCGGAGACGATGTCTAACGAAAAGAAAAGCCACGAGGCGCATTCTGAATGGTATGAACTGCAATATGCCACGAAAGAAGCAAAGGATAGGGCCATTGAATTGTGGGAATATGATAACGAGCACCAGACGATCAATAACTGGATACACAAGCGGATGCTCGAATTGACCAATCCGTTTGTTGCGGAAAAGAAATCATGGCTTACCGTTGGCGACGGTTATGGATTTGATGCCAATTATTTTTATAAAAAAGGCCTAGATGTGACTGCCACGGATATTTCCGGGACTTTCCTGCCGTTGTCGCAGTCGCGTGGGTTTATTGAAAAATATGCTGTCGAAAATGTCGAAAAACTGAGTTTTGATGATAATAGCTTCGATTATGTGTTTTGTAAAGAAGCGTATCATCACTTCCCGCGTCCGTACCTGGGCGTATACGAAATGCTGCGCGTCGCACGTGAGGCGGTAATCCTTGTAGAGCCTCACGACCCGATCTCTAAAATGCCCTTCCTGCTTGCATTAAGGAATATTTTCGACCGCTGGGACACGTCTGCATTGCAGAAATACTGGAAAAACAGATACTCGTTCGAAACAGTGGGAAACTATGTATTTAAGCTTTCGGAACGGGAAATGGATAAGCTTGCCAACGGAATGGGCCTTCCGGCGGTGGCATTCAAAGGCATTAATAACAATTACTACCATCCATCCTACGCCCACGAAAAAGCAGACGATTCTTCACTCGCATTTAAACGTTTAAAACGTAAAAAGGCATTTCATGATTTTCTGACCCGGTTTTCATTCATGCCGTCACAGGTACTTTGTGCGGTTATTTTCAAAAGTCTGCCTTCGGAGTCGACCATGCAAGCGATGAAACGAGAAGGATTCCAAATTCACATTTTCCCGCCTAATCCGTACGCGAAATAAAAATACCGTCAACTCTCATGTTGCTTGAAGCCGATTGGCGGTCGGTCCTGTTGTGAAGATTCCATCAGGCAACCTAATGCTTCATAGATGTCTATGAATTTGACCTGCATTTCGTCTTCCAATCGTTCCATCCTAGATATCAACTCTTCTGAATCGAGATAATGCTGGCGGATCATTACAAATGCCCGCATGATGGTGATGTTAACCTGCAATGCTTTTTTGCTTTTCAGAACGCTGGATAACATAGCAATACCTTGCTCTGTGAAGGCGTAAGGCATGTAACGATGGCCGCCCCAACTTGAGGTCACATTTTGTGACCTCAAGTTTTTCATTTCTGTTGGAGTCAGTTCAAACATAAAGTCGGCCGGGAAACGCTCGATATTTCTTTTCACAGCCTGCTTTAAGGCCTTTGTTTCAACTTCATACATTTCGGCGAGATCGAAGTCGAGCATTACCTTGTAGCCGCGCAGTGTGAAAACCTTGTTCTGGATAACGGTTAGTTCCATGTGTGTTTTAGATAAAAATTGTAGGTCCTTTTAAGCAATACGTACAAATCGTATGTTGGTCACGTTTCCGTCAATAATTTTTTGGTAGGATGAAATATGCATAGTTTTATGGCACAACTACTATAAACCCATTGCATGTTACCCGGACTTGATCAGAGAATTGCTGTCATTGGACTTGGCTATGTTGGTCTGCCACTGGCAGTTGCATTCGGCCGGAAATATCCGGTTACAGGTTATGATATCAATAAAAGGCGCGTCCAGGAACTCAGGGACGCGTACGACAGCACCAAGGAAATATCCAGACAAGACTTGCGGGAAGCAGTTAATGTGACCTTTACTTTTGAAGAGCATACCCTGAAATCTTGTAACGTGTTTATCGTCACCGTACCAACACCCATTGACCATTATAAAAAACCGGATCTTTCGCATTTGCTGAAAGCAAGTGCTATGATCGGGGCAATGCTCAAAAAAGGCGATGTGGTAATTTATGAATCTACAGTTTACCCGGGTTGTACCGAGGATGATTGCGTACCGGTGCTCGAAAAGGAAAGTGGGTTGAAATTTAATGAAGATTTCTTCTGCGGCTACTCTCCCGAGCGGATCAATCCCGGTGATAAGATCAACACTTTTACAAAAATCAAAAAGGTAACGTCCGGATCTACGCCTGAAACGGCGAGATACGTTGATGACCTGTATGCCTCAGTAATCGAAGCTGGGACACATCTTGCGCCGAGCATTAAAGTAGCTGAAGCATCCAAAGCCATCGAAAACGCGCAACGCGATGTCAATATCTCGTTTGTAAATGAGCTGGCCCTGATCTTCGACCGGATGAATATCGATACTACCGAAGTGCTGGAAGCAGCGGCCACCAAGTGGAATTTCTTAAAATATAAGCCTGGCTTGGTAGGAGGGCATTGCATTGGAGTGGATCCCTATTATCTAGCCTATAAAGCCGAATCGCTTGGCTATTATCCGCAGGTAATATTGTCGGGGCGACGAGTGAATGATATGATGGGCGTATTTGTGGCCAATAAATTGATCAAGCTTCTAATCAAAAAAGGGCATAAAATCGAAGGGAGCCGCGTGCTTATATTGGGCATCACTTTTAAAGAAAATTGCCCTGATATCCGAAACACAAGGGTTATCGACGTTTACCGCGAACTGAGTGATTTCGGGACGCAGGTCGAAATTTGCGATCCCTGGGCTTCCTGCGAGCAGGTTTTGGCAGAATATAATGTGACTTTAATCGAAAAGCCGCAGGCGGTTTATGAGGCGGTGATTCTGGCAGTCGCACATGACGAGTTCCGTGAAATGACTTTCGCGGATTTTGTAGCGCCCGACTCGGTGATATTCGACCTGAAATCGGTATTGCCGCAGGAAATGGTGGATTCCAGGTTGTAGGAATGCTATTCTCGCCAGCCGAAAATGTTTAACTGCAAATCCATTACATCGTTTCCGCGATAGCGATGGTTTGTAAATGGCCGAAGGCGATGCTGGTTGGTATCGACATAATACCGGAAGCCGTTTTCTTCAAAAATGCGGATTACGTCCGCCAGGCCCTGTGGATTGCCGATATAAGAATGGAATTCGACAAATAGGTTATTCACATTACCCAGTGAGCTGCGGCAATCGGCCAGCACATCCAGTTCAGCGCCCTCGATGTCTATTTTAAGAAAGTCGATCCGGGACTCTTTTTCCAGATAATCCTTCAACCGGACAGAATTAACCTTTCTTTTTTCAGAAGTAGAAAAAATGGAAGACGAATCGGCTGCTTCGCTGCCAAACCAAATTCCTTCATTGTTTACCCAAACAGCACTGTCAACGATTTCGACATCTTTAATATCGTTCGTTTCGAGGTTCTGCCGCAACAGTGACGCAATTTCAGGCTCAGCTTCGAATGCAACGACCCTTGCATTTGGATATAGCTTTTTGAAATACAAAACACTCATACCCACATTCGCACCACAATCGAAAATAACCGGTTGGTCGCTTTTTGCTTCGAAATAATAAAATTCATCGGCGAAAATTTCCTTATGCTGCCATAAAAAAGACATCGTATCAGGCACTTTCAGCTTGAATGCGCCGAATTTGACCTCAGTAAGCTTATAGCGGGTGTTGTTTCCATATTTCAGCAACAGCATCATGAATTCCCGGTTTTGGGGGGAGCTGAGCGAATGATAAGGTTCTTTAAGCAGATAGCGAAGCCAGTACATATTTGTTGTTGGATCAGATCCGGTATTTGACCCAATTTTTAATTTTTACTAAAAAAGGTACACGGTAATACCGGTTGAATGCACGTATTACGGCGTCGTCCGGCGCCAAATTTGGATCCATTACTACATTGCCCTCACTCATTTCCTGCCCGTAATACCCCGAACTGAACGTAAAGTTAGTACCGCTTCCGTCCGTTCCAATGTTTTTGATCTTTGAATGGACGGGATAGAGGCCATATGCAGCATTCTTGAACTGCGCATAAGTCCACCGGATAGCCCAGGAGTCGATCACGCCTCGCTGCTGTTTGGCAAGCATTGGCCACAGATCTTCGCCACCTTCGGCGAACTTCCGTTGCGATGCCGTACCATCCTTCAATGCACCAAAATCCTTCACTTCCCAATCCGCTTTTGCCCATTTGTGCGCCCATGTGCCCCATCCCCACGAACTGGCTCTTGGCGCCAAGTAAAGATCGGCTGCATAATCTGCCGGAATTTCGATGGGCGGCGTATATCCGGTTACCGAAAATACATCGCTTCTGTCAGCGTACACATTCAGCGCCTCGTTCATAAAAGAAAGAAAATCAGATGTGCTGAGCATATCGTCTTCCAGGACGATTACCTGCTTATGCCTTGTCAATATGTCGCTAACTCCTTCAATCACAGACGCAGCAAGCCCCTTGTTCTTTTCCGAAGCAATGATTGTAACGTTCCGAAAACCTGTGATTTGGGCAATTTGCTCACGTACCTGCGCGACCTGCTGCTCATCACCATTATTTTTAGGGCCATCTGCATAAATGAATAGCTCGCTTTGCGATGCTAAGCTGTTCATTTGCAAATGCTTTACAGTTTGTTGCAAATGCTCCGGACGGTTGTAGCAAAACAGGATTACAGGCGCAAGTTGATCAGGCAAACCCATCGCTAGTGTTTATGTGCATCGATAATCAGGGAAGTATAACCTAGCTTTCCACCCTGATTCCGGCTGTCATGGTCAGCTGAACGTCGGATCATGCCATCCTCCGGATTCCACGGAAATTTGTGAAACTGGCCGTTCTCATCGAAATACTCTAATAACTTTACTTCGAAGCCCGCATTTTCCAGAAAGCCTGACATGATCTTGTAGTTGTAGAGCAGCTTATGATCGTCGGCGCCATTGCCGGTTCCACCCGGTTTTACGTAATTGATATATTCCTCGCTGGGGTTGAAACCGTCGGGAACTGCCACACGAAGCACGCCGTCGGGTTTGAGATAGTGATAGCAATTGTTGAATGCAAGCTGACCTTCTTCCGGCGTCAAATGCTCCCAGACGTGTTCCGCTAATATTCTGTCGATGGAATTTTCGGTGAAATATTTATCCCAATCGGTTCTTTTTAAAAGATTCAGCGTCTCGATATCGGAATGTATCCAGCCCTTGTAAAGCGAATACATTGACCCAACAACCATTTTGACTGGCTTTGTGCGATCATAAGTGGTTAGCTGGAACAGGCTGTAAGGCTGTTTCAGAATGCCGGCTACTATTTTTTGTGTTAAAGACATTGGTGATCTCGGGAATTATGGGGCTGCTTTTAGATTTACAGGCAGTTTACCCGCCAAAGATAGCAAAAGTTAAAATGGGATAGATTTCGGTTTCGTAACGGAATAAGGTCAAGGGACCAGATTACTATTTCTTTCTTGAAATACTGGATTTGACCATTGCCCAACCCATGCTGAATCCCGCCGAAATGTCGTCTGATACACGCAACAGCAGAATGCCTCCGCCGAAAATAACCGTAACTATTACCGATCGGATAAGCATGTCTGTCAATACCCAAACCAGGTTTTCGGAAGGAGGGGCTGGAATGAAGTAGACAGCAGCATATGTGATAATAGCAAGTAAGAGCACCTTAACCGTCCCGATCGTAAACGGCTGAATGCCCATTTTGCTTTTGATGAAAAACAATTTTACCACATTATAAGTAACCGTAGCAAACAGGGCAGCGGCCGCAGCACCATTGTAACCATAGCGGGGTATCAGAAACTGGCTTCCGCCGAGGATCAGCACCGTGAAAAAAAGCATAAACACGATGTCATACCGATAAAATCGCGAGTTGGTGAGAATCTCCGAATTGAGGCCCGTCATCATATCGGCGATCCTGGACACGCCTACCATCAGTACAACCCATTTTCCCTGTGAGTAAATATCGGATTTGGGAATAATGCCAAATATTGCGTCGATGTTACACCAGATTCCCAGAAACAGAAATGTGCCGATGATGAAAAGGTTAAGGGATGATTTTTTATAAATCGTGTCAATATGCGGGATATCGTTTCTCGCGTAAGCCTCGGAAATAATTGGAGCGCTGATCATTACAATAGCATTTCTCGGGATGGAGATCACCAACGCAATGCGGGAAGCAATGTCGAAGATCGCAGTACTTCCCAAACCACCCTCGAAAGCAGGAAGCAATACCTTTTCAATATGCGGAAGCAGTGCAGCGCTGGCCCCTCCGAGCAGGACCCATAGGCCATACCGGTACATTTCCTTGAATGCGGGATGTTTGACAAAACCAAAATCCAGTCTTGTAAAAAGCCGGTTCTGAAAACGCAGGTAAACAAGCATGGCAATAATCGCCACAGCATAGCTGACTACCGTAAGGTTGACCATCGTGTCGAATGATATGATCTTGAACCCAAAAAGGATAACCAGTAAACTGTTCGCGAGCCGCAACCCCACTTCCCTGATCAGCGAAGGCACCGCTATGCGCAGGTTTATTCTTGAATAGGATTCGAGCGCAAGCAAATACACCATTCCGACCGTCAGAGGAATAAAAACATAGTAATACTTCACCAGCATGGGTGAATGGTCGAGATAGAATTTCAGGTATAATGGCTTGAACAGGAGATACAGCAATGCAAACGCAGTAAGACCGATCAGCGGCGTGATGATGATGAAGGTAAAAAGCTGTCGCCGTGAATGCTCGTCCTGAAACCGGCTGTGGAACCGGACTGCTACGGAGGGTACCCCGAGCAAGGCGAACGACATATAAATAACCGGGAATGTGAGCAGCGTGGAAGCGTACAAACCCAGCTGCTCCTGGGTCATGTATTGGTTGTAAAGGATCAGGATATTGAAAATTCCGATGACAACTCCAATGTATGAAACAATAGAGCTTTTGAATCCCTGACGTACAATAATCCCCATTGAGGCTTCACTTGATGAACAGGCGAAGTAAGATAAAAAGCGTCAGATAGCCTAATGGCGTGTAGGATAAGTAATATGCCGATGGTTTCCGTACGATGCAAACTAAAAATCCTCCTGTTTTGAAGATCCTGACCATAGTAGGGGCAAGGCCCAACTTCGTGAAAGCTGCTCCATTGCACCGCGCATTACAGCGCTATCCCGATATGAAATCAAAAATTGTTCATACCGGCCAGCACCATGATTTTCAAATGTCCGGGATTTTCTTTGAAGAACTTAACCTTCCGGAGCCAGATCACTTTTTGGGTGTGAGCGGCGGCTCCCATACTGAACAAACAGCACGGATCATGCTGGCATTTGAAGAGGTGCTAAAATTAGAAAAGCCCGACTTGATCATTGTCCTGGGAGATGTTAATTCATCTCTTGCCTGCGCGCTCGCAGGCGTTCAGGCAGGCATACCGCTTGCGCATGTGGAGGCGGGTCTGCGCAGTAGCGATAAGTCAATGCCGGAGGAGATCAACCGCATGCTGATCGATGCCATATCGGATCATTTGTTTGTGACCGAGCAAACTGCCGTCACCAATCTTTGTAATGAGAATGTGCCGGATGATCGTATTCACTATGTTGGTAATATTATGATTGACTCCATCAGGTTTTGCCAGGAAGAGATTGACAAAAAGGATATCCTCAGTAAACTGGTGATATCCCAAGGCTCATATATATTGGTAACGATGCACAGGCCGGTCAATGTTGATGATATAAACGGGTTATTGAGGCTTCTAGAAACACTGTCGGCATTGGGCCGGTTTCGGAGTGTATTGTTTGTGACGCACCCACGAACGATGCAGAACATCATCCGTCTTGGTCTGAACGACCGCTTTCTTGCAATAGCAGCCGTGACCATGCTCGAACCGCTGGGATATATTGAATTTTTAAGCCTCGTTCGCTATGCTGCCATGGTTGTGACGGATTCGGGAGGTATTCAAGAAGAAACTACCTACTTGGACGTTCCATGCCTTACATTGCGAAACTCAACTGAGCGGCCTGTCACTGTCGAAATAGGGACGAATCAGCTCATACCGGACTTTGATGTGCAGAAAGTATCGGTAGCGGTTGACAATATACTGAAAGGCAATGCTAGAAGAGGAAGTATCCCAGAGCTTTGGGACGGAAACACGGCGGAACGTATCGTCACAATTTTAAGAGAAAAATACATTAATTCGTAGGTTTGTGGGAGTGATCGCTCATTAATGAATTACAATGCTTAAAAAAATAAAGAATAGTGCCTGGAATCTGCTGAATCAGGCGGGATTGGGGGGCAGTGTGCAACTGTATCTGGATGGCGCTTTAAAACAATACGGCTGGTTTAAAAGCTTTCATTCCAAGCAGTCCGTTGATATCGACGGAAATCCATTGCCCTGGTATACCTATCCTTTTATTCTTTTTCTAAAACCGAGACTCAAACCCAACTTCCGGGTTTTTGAATATGGGTCGGGCAATTCCACGAGATGGTATGCCGCCAGGGTTGAGCACATCACAGCCGTTGAGCATGACAGCGACTGGATTGCGCAGATCAAACCAAAGCTGCCATCTAATGCATCCGTTCTGGAAAGGCCGTTGGGTGATTCTTACGTAAAATCGGTGCAATCAACTGGCTCATCATTCCATATTATCGTCGTGGATGGGCGTAACCGTGTCAAATGCGCCAAGTTTGCTTCCGACTTCCTGACACCCGATGGAGTGCTCATCCTCGATAATTCGGAAAGAGAATGGTATCAGCATGCAAAAGATTACCTGGCCGAAAAAGGCTTCCGTCGACTGGACTTTATCGGGATGGCGCCGATAGTAGGCATTGAAACCTGCACGAGTGTATTTTACCGCGATGGAAATTGTCTCGGCATTTAATTCACAACTCCACCTCATAAATGACCTTCGGACATTCCAGGCCGCCAATATTCGTTTTGAAGCGGCTTAGGGAAGGTTTGGCATTTCCATGGTTATCAATCGATATTCCCAGGTCGAGAACAGAAAACCCTTCTTGCTGGCAAAATTCATATAGTGCTTCAAATAGCAAGACGGAGGGACTGAAAGCAGCATATTCGGGAAGGTAGCCGGACATAAAATGGTATATAACCGCAGGTGTCACTTTAACAGCTATCAGTACGGCGACCAGTGTGCCCCGATGGGTGGCTTCGAATGTCACAAACGAGTCTGGAAAAATGCTTGCGAACTCGGCCAATCTGTCTGCTGATAACGGCAGTTTATATCCCCTCTCAATGTAATTGTGTTCCAGAAAATTCCGGGCATCGTCGCCCACCGGACCTCTTTGGATGGTGATCGGGAAGCCGGCTGTTTTGCCTTTGGATAACCGACGCTTTTCCGTTCGCTCAATCAATTGATAAAAAGTACCCTCATCAATAGGAATATAATGATTAGAATAAGTATGATTGGGGAAGAATCCAGCTTCAAGGTAGCTTTCGTGGCAGAGATGTTGAACATCCGGATAGTAGCAAAGAGGTGCAGTTTTTACGATTAGCTTTTTGGCGCCTGCTCCCCGGAGCCATTCGAGAATACAGTTGAGGAACAAGTCAAGTTGCGGTTTTGAACAATTTCTTTGTAAAAGCATACCA
Organism: Dyadobacter sp. MSC1_007; assembly: GCF_023667495.1. Taxonomy (GTDB): domain Bacteria; phylum Bacteroidota; class Bacteroidia; order Cytophagales; family Spirosomataceae; genus Dyadobacter. The sequence goes on along the minus strand of NZ_JAMOZL010000008.1, from coordinate 325,505 downwards.
CCAAACGGTGCTGCCGGTGGTGAAATCCAGAAGTCGGAGCACTTACAGCAGTTGAAAAAGGCCAAAATGCCGCCATCTTCGTTGGATGTGAGAATAAATGAATAAATTACATTCCTGGTTTGAATGCTAAGATGTTGAGGATGAAAGAAAAGGCAAGCAGGAGTACCGAGAGGAAGCGGAAATACCTCCACGGATGTGTCGCAGGTATTCCATTTGAAGGTGGGCGTGTGTATAAAATTAGTACTTATTTCAGTTCGATTTTATGAGATAGTGGTCAAATACACTCGTAACAAGGAATTTGATAAATAAATGATATACTAATTTGATAATTTTTATGTTTAATACAATGCTGATTACTATTTTTGTCAATTCATCAAAACAGTTCGTATTGAATGTGTAACTTTCTACTGGCTGGTAATCAGGACATTCACAAAAAGGACAATCGTTGGCTGGAAATTGATTGTTTACGTATTTTGACACCAGTAGTTTTTACATTTAATAGGAACCCAACCCATCCATGAAACACATACTTATCGCCGAAGACCACGCCGTGGTACGAATCGGTACCAAACACCTCCTCAAATCACTAATTCCGGATTCATCTATTTCGGACGTTGACGATTTTGACAAAATTCTTCAGGAAATCGAGACCAAGTCATACGACCTCCTTATTCTAGACATTAATATCCCTGGCGGCAATACCACTAAAATGGTGGAAACAATCCGCCAGAAGTCCCCTGGGACAAGGATATTGATGTTTTCGAGTTATGACGAGCAGCTTTATGGGCTGATGTACCTCCAAGCAGGTGCAGATGGGTATCTTTCGAAAGACGCGCCCGAAGAAGAGTTCAAAACCGCCGTCATGAGCGTTCTGAACAATAAGAAGTATATGAGTGAGGATATGCAGCAGATGAATATCAACCGTCTCATCAATCCAAAGGAATACCTCCCTGATCCGATTGTGAGCTTGTCGCCACGCGAAACGGATGTAATGAACCTGCTAAAGGAAGGCTTAGGTACCGCAAAAATTGCAGAGAAACTGAATTTACAACTCTCGACGGTCAGCACTTACAAAGCCCGCATTTTTGAGAAACTGGGGGTTAAAAACATCGTAGAGCTGATCACGAAGATCAAGTAACCGTTTTTTGCTAACAATAAGGAAGGTTTCTGCGCGAGGCGCAGGGACCTTTTTTTATAAATACAACTGAATAAAAAAATATGCGGAAGCTGAGTGTAGAAGAAATGGATCGCCTGTCGATCGAAGAATTTAAGGAGTCCGACAAATTCCCGTTCGTGATCGTACTCGACAACATCCGCAGCCTGAACAATATCGGATCGTTTTTCAGAACGGCAGATGCATTCCGGGCCGAAAAAATCATACTTTGTGGTTATACGCAGCAGCCACCTCACCGCGAAATTACCCGCAGTGCATTAGGCGCGGAAATGTCGGTATTGTGGGAGAAAAGTGCAGATACATTGAGTGCTGTAAACCGCTTGAAATCAGAAGGCTATAAGGTCTGGTGCGTGGAACAGGCAGAGGGAAGCGTTTTATTGCAGAATTTCGCGCCAGAGCCGGATGTTCCTTACGCATTTGTGTTCGGAAATGAAGTTCAGGGTGTCGATAATGAAGTAATTAAAGTTTCTGATGGTTGCGTGGAGATACCGCAGTTCGGGACGAAGCATTCTTTCAACGTATCTGTCTCTGCGGGAATCGTTCTGTGGGATTTTGTGAAGAAAAAAATAACATAAATATAACACAGAAAATTTGCTATTTATGAATTAAAAATGGGTATTTGTAGGTTATTGTCAAGCGACAATATCGACGTATAATGTCCAGCTTTTTGTGGGCATAGCATACCTGTTTTATTAAATATTACTTAATTTCAGATTATGAAATCCGCTACAAAAAAGTTATCGACAGAGATTGCTGAGACGCTAACTGGCAAAATCCAAGCAGTTGCTGCCGGTTCCAAGAAAATAAAGAAATCGATTGAGAGAGCGGCTGCTAAGTTGGCTAAAAAAGTAGCCAAGTTTGAAAAGGAGACTCTCAAGAAGAAAGCCAAAGAAGCCAAAAACGCTGAGAAGAAATTGAAGGCGCCGAAAGAGAAAAAAAGCAAAGCTGAGAAGAAAGAGAAAATCGCAGCACTTGTAGCGGCAGCCTCTTCTAAAGCACCGGTAGCAGCGCCTGCCAAGCCCACAGTAGGAAAAGGGACGAGCGCTCCAAAGGTGTCGCCAGCGAAACGGGTAGCTAAACCCGCACCGGCGCCGAAAGCTGAAACGCCAGTTCCTGCAACCGAAAAAGCTTAATTCCAGCAAATATGAACTAAACGATCAGCCCAAAAAGCTGATCATTTAGTTTTATCGCTTTGTACTTCAAGCAATGCGCCCGATGGTAGCCAGTAAACGACCGGTTATACCGTTCTCAAAACGGTGTGAAAAGTAATCCTGATTGTGGGTTACCGTCGAATAGGGCGAAATCTCAATGTTTCCGATGCGGACGCCGGAGTTAACCAACTGGTCGCTGTTGGCAGCTTTCAGGTTCACAAAGAACTTACCGCGGTTTGCATCCCATCTTTTGTATTCATCGGCGAAATGCCGGGCCACGTCGTCGCCGACTTCAAATGTACATTCATCGATGCAGGTGCCCACGTAGCCGAGACAATTCTGAGGCTCGGTCCCGTAGTTCTCCCGCATTGCAGCTATCGTTTTTTCAACAATTTTGCCAACAGTTCCGCGCCATCCTGCATGAATAGCCGCAACTGCCCCGCTTACCGGGTCGTAGATCAGGATTGGAGTACAATCGGCAACGGTTACCGCGACATGAATGCCGACCACGTTGGTGATCAATGCGTCGAAGCCCTCAAAACGGCCAGGTTCTGTAACAACTTCAATGTCAGTGCCGTGCACCTGGTGTGACTTCGCCACTTGTTCGAAAGGGACATTCAACTCACCAAAAAATATGTGATTGTTAGCAAGAATGTTTTCCGGAAGGTCCTGTGAACCACCAAGGTTTAGCGACGCATACGGGCCAGTGCTCACGCCACCGTGCCGCGTGCTTTCCGCCGCCACCAGTTCCGGGAATTTTTGCAGAATATAAGGCTTACGAAAAAGCGGTCGTTTAACGAGTGTGTCAGATTGATGCATTCCAGCAGTTGTTAAATGAAATTTAGCCAAAAATAAGCGATCCGGCTATGGAATCGCTGAGAATCGAATTTATTTTGTCGGTGCGGGGTTATTTGGCGGGAGAGATCGAAATGCGATGCCGCATACTAGGCCGACTCAGATTTTGAGGATAATTAATTTAAATTTGTGCGGGCGATAACGCTCTTTTCAATGACTCAGTGATTATGATAAAAGTGAGTGTATGTGTAGTTACCTACAATCACGAAAAGTTTGTGGCCCAAACGCTGGATTCTATTTTGATGCAGCAAACCACCTTTCCTTTCGAGATTATCGTAGGTGACGATTGCTCAAAAGATAATACCGTTTCGATTTTAAAGGATTATCAGCAACGTTTCCCGGACAAGATCAGGCTGTTGTTACATCCCAAAAATATGGGTCTGAATGGCAAATTCAATGCGTTATCCACATTTGCCGCAGCGAAAGGAGAATATATAGCACAATTTGACGGGGATGATTACCTGCTCGTGCCCGACAAACTCCAGAAACAGGTCGAGATGATGGATGCTAACCCGCATTATTCCGCCTGTTTTCACAATGCACGCGTAGTTTTTGACGATAATGCAGCTCCGCCTTATCTGGTTAATGACTTAAAAAAGAAGGAATTTACGGTAGAAGATCTCATCGGAGAGGATGAGCTGTGTTTCATCGCCACATCAAGCCTGATGTTCCGGACCGAGGATTTTGCCAAGAATCCGGATCCGGAATGGACGAATCTTTCCACCAGCGGCGATATTCCCCGCAACATTATGTTCGCAACGCGTGGCCCGATCGGCTATATTGATGAAGTAATGTCGGTTTACAGAAAAAACAGGGGAGGAGCGAGCTTTGCGGACAATCATTACGGCGCGGATTTTCTTTTCAACCGCATTCAGATGTATTCCAATATCAATAAGGAATTGAAATACAAATACAATGACGTGCTCACGAAGAATATCGCGACTTATTATTATAAGATGCTGTTTTCGAGGGAGTACGGCAAAACATACTGGCCGAGGGTGAAATATGCCATTAAGTACCTTTCCATGGCCGACCCATCGCCGGAAAGAAAAAAGGAGGTGATCAGGGATTTTATCATTCCTCCGTTTGTAATGCGGATATATAGTTTTTTCGCCCTGAACCTTTACAATTTCAAAACCAAAGTATTGGGACAAAGCTAAAACAATGAAGGGCCTCTCGGCCCTTTATTGTTTTAAAGCAACTTCTCGTTAGGAGGCGTCGCACCTTTCAGCCTGATGTAGACCGTGGTTTGTCCGCGGTGGTGGGTCTGATGTTCGAATGCTTTTTCGAAAGCCACACCGGCTTTCATATCCTTTCCGAACACTTTCACATCTTTGCCGAGGTCAGCATCCGTCATTCCTTTCAGCGCTGCGAGCACGAAATCATAGCTGTCCATCACTACTTTGGAAACTGCGGCTTTGGATTGGTCAGCCATTTTTTCAGCAGAGCCTTGCATTGGGCTTTTTTTACCGCTTGCGGCAGAAATGAATGCAAAGTTTGCATCTGCCAGGTGATCCATTTGCTGCGCAAATGACCGGATTTCAGGAGTAGGTTTAAGTGCATAACCGTCGTCAGGCATGGCATCAAGGTATTCTTTGGTGTAAGCCTTGGCCCTTTCCCATTCGGTAATCTGTTTGGCAATAGTAGTTTGTGCAAATGCAGCGTGTGAGGCAAGCAGCATCATGCAGGCAATGGCGAGTTGTTTCATCCGATTTTTTGTTTTGGTGGTTGATTGATTTTCGATGTAAGGTAGCCTGAACGAATGCGATTGTCAACAGCTGTTTTATAATATTTAGCTATTGGAAATGTGCATATCGGTTACAAATCGTTATTTGGCCTTTGAAAGAAAAATAGCGCGATTCCGCGGAGGTTAGCGGGGTAATTGGTTTATTTACCGGAAACATTTTCATTACCGAATATCTATCTATGGCCGAGTCTTCGAAAGAACGCGCTGAGAAATATCTGGACCTGGGACACAGCGAAGCGGAAAATCATGCCAAAACCCAACTTGAACTCTACGAGAAGCGGGTAAAGCAGACATCTTCCGTAACCAATGTAATTTCGGAATTTTTCAAGACCAACCTCATTGGCTTCGCCTGGCATTATTTACGCAGCCGGTTTGGCGCCCGGCATCCTTATCAGGCATATCCGAGGAACGACGATACCGGTGTGTATCCATTACAATCGTCCATCGCTTCCAGGGAGGAGCTGAGCATTGCACTCCTATCCGATTGGGCCAGCGACACGGCGGAATCGGATGCGGTTGCAAATCTCGTGTCCAGATACGCGCCTGACTATACAATACATATGGGGGATATCTATTTTGTTGGCTCACCAAAGGAAATAGAAGAGAATTTCACGGCTCCCTACGCTTCTTGGTATTATGGCTCGTCGGGAAGTCTGGCGCTTTCTGGAAACCATGAAATGTATTCCAATGGAAATGCATTCTTTCAGCATTTGCTTCCCGCGATGTATGCTCGGGTAGGCGACGTCCGCAAGACGCAACAGGCGGGTTTCTTTTGTCTTGAAAATGAATATTGGCGCATCATCGGGATCGATACGGGCTATACTTCGGTAGGTCGTCCATTTTTCGAGATACTTTCTCCACCCGACTGCCATCTGCGGAAAGAGCAGGTCGCTTGGTTACGCGATGTGGTGCGCATTGGTGATCCGGATGACCGGCGAGGACTCGTATTTCTGAGTCATCACCCTTATATATCTGCATTCAGGGAAGAATATGCCCGGCCCGGAGAGCAGATCAGGAAACTGTTAGGCGATGCGGACAGGCCGGTAATATGGTTTTGGGGCCATGATCACCGGATGGTAGTTTACAACCCGTCCCGCAACGGTGAAGGGCCGCTGGCATATGGCCGGTGCATTGGACACGGAGGGCTACCTGTGGAAACGCAGTTGCCTGATGTGGGTGAAACAGGTAAGATCGGGTTTTATGACCGGCGCGTGCGTACGCAATTGAAACGGCATTTACTTGGATATAATGGTTTCGTACACCTTTTAATTCGTGGCGACGTGCTGGTGGCGGAGTACCGGGATCTGGAAGATAGCTGTATTTATGAAGAAACCTGGAAGGTAAACAAGGCGAACGGCCAACTCGATTGGGAAGTCGTAAATGCTATCCCGGGGTTGGCCGTTCGTTAAATATGGTGAAGCCTCGCAAAAGGCCTGGGTCATCAATGATGGTCGCCGTGGCTGTTATCCCTGTAAAATGCCGCGAATGTTACGATCAGACCGATTGTTCCCAAAATAAATGTGAACAAGTCGCCAAACACTGCCAGAATAATAAAAAGGATAATGAATGCTGCAATGTAAGCAAAGCTTGACAGCGGGGTAGATTCGGTATGTGATGTATCAGACATATTCAGAATGTATTAAAAAGCTTTCTATGCTGCGAAAATAATAAATCGGGGTTAAGTTTCTCGCATTCACTTCCATTTTTTAGTCAATCTTAACGGCATTATCTCAAATTCCATACATTTGTTTCAGTTTAAACTGGCTGGCGGCAGGTAATATGACCGTCTGGGCCTTTGCTCCTAAAAATATTTCCAATGCCCTACATCATTGGTTGTGATATCGGCACAACGAACGTTAAATCAGTTGCTTTTGACACCGTATCAGGGGCTATCCTGGCATCGCACAGTGAAAGCTACGAAATGCAGCACCCGCAGCAGGATTGGAGCGAGCAGGATCCGGAAGAAATCTTTCAGGCGGCGTGCAAAACATTGAAAAAGGTAATCAATGCTTGTAAAAAAGACCCTGTCGGCATCAGTTTCAGCGCTGCAATGCATGGCGTGCTCGCACTGGATAAGCAAGGAAAACAGCTCACCGGACTGATCATCTGGGCAGACAACCGGAGCGCCGATGTGGCGACGAAACTGCGTGCATCGGTCGTGGGTAAGAAAATATACTATAACAACGGCACGCCAATCCACGCGATGACGCCGGTTTGCAAACTCCTATGGCTGAAAAAGAACGAACCTGATATTTACCGGCGCGCAGCCAAGTTTGTCGGTGTAAAGGAATATGTCATCTACCGGCTCACAGGAAAATTCCTGGTTGACTATTCCATTGCCTCGGCGACAGGGATGTTCAACATCCGGGAGCTGCAATGGGACGCCTACACATTGAAAAAACTCGGATTAAGGGTCGAAAAGCTTCCCGAAGCTGTTTCTCCATACCATATTGAAAAGTTGCCAGCTGATAATCCGGCGAAACTGTCGGAGGGTATCCCGCTTATCATGGGTGCGAGCGACGGCTGTCTCGCCAACCTCGGGAGCGGCGCCATTACAACCGGTTCCATGGCTGTTACGATCGGAACCAGTGCCGCGGTAAGGATTTGTGCCGATAAACCTTTCTCCGACCCGCTGATGCAGACTTTTTGCTACGTGCTCGACGAGAAAATTTTTATAATCGGCGGGCCTTCGAACAATGGTGCCGTTATTTTTGAATGGCTCATGAATACTTTTTTCGTGAAAGAGGAATACGAGGCGGTGTTCAAGGAAGCTTCTGAGATAAAGCCGGGCTCGGAAGGCTTGCTTTTCTATCCTTACCTGCTCGGCGAGCGGGCGCCGTTGTGGAGTTCTTCGGTAAGGGGCGGTTTTTCGGGGCTGGATATTACCCACACGCGGGCGCATTTTGCACGGGCGGTGATGGAAGGTATTTTACTCAACCTATTCAGCATTGGCAAGATCCTGATGACAATGGAGGAAGTGGATACCATTTATGCCAATGGTGGTTTTGCCAAAAGCCCGATTTGGGTTCAAATGCTTTCGGATGTATTTGGGAAAAAAGTAATGTTGAACGAAACCGTAGAAACAGGCGCTGTGGGAGCAGCTATGATGGGCCTTAAAGCCCTCGGAATCGTCAAAAGTTTTTCTCAATTAAAAGCATTTACATCAGTCGGTGAAAAATTCGATTCCGACGACGCTGTGCACCAGCAATATGATGCTCTGAGTCAAAAGTTCATCAAGGGCGCGAAACTGATGATGCAGCACGCGGTCTAGAAAACGCAAAAGGCCCGACTTTCCAGAAGTCAGACCTTTTACCTATTAATACCTTTTTCTATCAGAATTTGCAGGTCAAACTCAAACGGAAGTTTCTTGGTGCTTCGGTTTGCCAGTAGTAGGACTTCAACCAATCGTAATAGCCTCCGCTGTACAGATATTTATCCAAAACATTAAATACGTTTCCGGTCACACGGATATTCCCCTTTTCCCAGAACAAGCCGCCATCCAGCTTGAAGTAATCGGGCTGGTTAAGGCTGCTGTTGGTCGAGCTCCAGTTGGTGGTTGCCCGGCCCGCCAAATACGTGAAGCCTGCCGAAACACCGGTTCCTTTCAATGCTCCGTTTTGCACTTTATAGCTCAGCCAGCCATTCACAGTGTGTTTCGCGAAACCGGGAATAAGATCACCGACTTTGATATCGGAAACGCCTTCGGTTACCTTGGTCACTTCGGAGTTGGTATAGGCATAGTTGGCGGTCAGGTTAAGTCCGTTTACAATGGTACCCCTTAAATCAAACTCAACACCCTGTGCACGTTTCTGGCCTAAAACCACACTTAATCCAGCATTTGGCGGACTGTTGGGATCGGCAGTCAGCTCGTTGTTTTTCAGGATGCGGTAAAATGCCACGGTCGTGTTCCATTTGCCGTCAGCCCAATCACGTTTTACACCAAATTCGGTATTGTTACCGGTAATGGGCTTCAAAGTCCCACCGTCAGCCAGTTTTCCTGCCTGTGGGATAAATGCCTGGTCGTACAATGCGTACACGGATGTATTAGGAGTAAGCGAAACGCTTACACCCACACGCGGAGTGAAATGCTTGCCCTTTTCTTCGGCACCGCCAAAAGACGATTGTTTCACATAAGTATAACGACCAGCCAGTGTCAGACGAATTTTGTTGTCAAGAAAACCCAATTCATCCTGAACATAAACACCGGTGTACTGCTGCTCCATTACGCCACCGCCATTCACAGCGCGTGCTTCCAGGTTAAGTGTCCTGTCAAAAACAGGGTATCCCATGGCCGGTGTTCCGTAATTCGGGTTTTTGGGGTCAAATGGGCGTCCAACTGAATCGAGGGGAAGAGATTGGGACCAATCTGCGTAGTAATTTTTAGTACCAATGTCGATACCACCTAAGATGCGGTGCTTCACAAGACCGGTAGTGATATTCCCGTTCACGAACGCTTGTGCCAACGTCATTTCGCTTTTTGCATCCCAAATTCCCACGCCGCGAACCAAAGTTCCGTTCGGGTTCACTGCGGCAGGCCACATGCTGCTGCCGTTGAGCTGGTAATTGAGGTAAGCGATTTGCCCCGTCAGTTTCCAATCTGCATTGATCTGGTGTTGCAGGTTTACAAATACGCTTTGATCTTTGATCTTTGAAGGAGCCAATCCGGCAGGTGTCAAAGTCGAGTTGCGGGGCAGTGTTGCGTAGCCTTCGGGAGAAAACACGTAAAACGAACCTACATCCGACATTTTCGCATATTGCATGGTGTATTCCGCCGTCAGTTTTGTCTTCTCATCGATCTGATAAGAGATCACGGGAGCCACGCTGTAACGGTTATTGAATTCGTTCGGGCGATGTGAGCCTTTGTTTTGACCGGCGATATTAAGGCGATAAAGCAGTTTGCCACTTTTATTGAGTTTGCCATCGAGGTCGAGAGTCGCCCGGTACAGGTCGAAACTACCCATTGTGAGCGAAACTTCGCCTTTGGTCTGGCCGGTCGGTTTTTTAGTCACTACATTATATAAACCACTCGGATCGCCGTTGGCCAGCATAAAGCCTGCCGGTCCTTTTACGAATTCAATGTGGTCGACAAAGCTCATATCCTCTGTTAATGGGCCCCAGAAAGAGTTTACAACATTGAACCCATTCCGGAATGCCTGGATTTGCGAACCGCGCATGGTAATATTAGCATACATATCTCCCCAGTGTTCAAGGCGTACGGCGCCGCTTACATTGCGGATCAAACCATCACTCATGCTAATCACCTGCTGGTCGGCTAGCACTTTGGAGGTTACTACTTGCACGTTTTGGGGGGTTTCGAGGATCGGTGTCATCAGTTTCAAGCTGGATGAAACCTGGTCCGATTTGTATGCATTGCCACCTTTTACAATCACTTCCTGCAATTGGTTGGCGCTTTCCGAGAGCGTAAACGAAACAGTCGTAGTTTCGCCTGCAACCACATCCACCTGTTTTTCCTGGGTTTCCAGACCGACGTAGCTCACCAATACCGAATGCGGGCCGACTTTAACTTTTTCGATTGTGAATTTTCCGTGAGCGTCCGAGATAGCGCCCTTGGAGCTACCCTTGATTCCGATAGAAACCTGTTCTGCCGGTTGTCCATCCGAGCTTAGTATTTGCCCTGATATTCTGCCCGTTTGCGCATAAGCGACAACGCTGGTCAGTACGAATAGGACGAAAATATAAAGTTTTTTCATTTTATTTAAAATTGGACTAAATAGTTAACGAGCGGCAAATATCGACCTGGATTTTTTACGAGACAAGATTTTATTTAGATTTATTTAAAATAGAGGTGATCGAGCAGTGACATGTATACCAAAGTGATACTAATGGGTACTTAAACACGAAAAAGCCGCACTGTGGTGAACAGCGCGGCTTTTCGAAGCCTGATCAGGCCAATACTATTTTTTTTCCTTTACTTCCTCTACCATTTTTTCAGTGATCATCTTCTTGTCGGAAGAGTTTCCCCACGAATTCATGATATAGTTCAGTACATCGGCGATCTCGTCATTGTCGATCCCGGGATTTGGCATCATATTGTCGTAATCGACGCCATTTACCTTGATTTTGCCAGCCAGTCCAAACTTCACAGCCCGGATCGCAGCCTCCGGTGTGTTCATCAGGTAATCGGCCTTTGCCAATGGCGGAAAAGTGGCCGTTACGCCCTCGCCGGTGCCCATATGGCAGGTAATGCAGTTTTCAGAATAAACCATTTTCCCGCGCTCGATGCTTTTGGCGAGTTCGTCATCCTGTTTTGGTACAATCGCGGAACAGAACAGAATCCCCGAAAGTAATGCGAATACTAGTTTCATAGGTTAACTCTTCGGGCTGATACGGACTACTTTTCCCGAGCTTTCAAGGACCACGTACACATTACCGTCTGTCGCCATGCGCACGTCACGCACACGACCGATCTTGTCGAAAATGATTTCACGCTTGGTTACTTTGTTGCCCTTCACAGTGAGATGTTGCAGGTACGCGAATTTCAGTGAACCTACCAGGAGATCGCCTTTCCATTCTTTGTATTTGTCGTTGCTCAGGAACGTGATACCGCAAGGTGCAATGGAAGGTTTCCAGTAAGCAACCGGTTGTTCGAGTCCCGCGCGCGCAGTATCCTTGGAGATAATGCTATTATCATAATCGATCCCGAAAGTGATCAGCGGCCAGCCGTAGTTTTTGCCTTTTTCAATGATGTTCAGCTCATCGCCGCCCTGTGGGCCATGCTCATGCTCCCAGATCACACCGGTTGTAGGGTTAATGATCAATCCTTGTGGGTTGCGGTGGCCGTAAGTCCAAATTTCAGGTCTCGCTCCTTCTGTTTTTACAAATGGGTTGTCAGCAGGGATTTTGCCGTCTTCATGCAACCTCACAACTTTACCCTGGTCTTTGGCAAGGCTTTGCGAGTTTTCTTTCTGGCCGCGTTCGCCGAGCGAAAGGAATACATAGCCTTTTTTATCAAACACAATGCGCCCGCCGTAATGGACGTTGGCTTTTACATTCGGTATCGCTTTGAAAAGTTGCTGAATATCCGTCAAAGCATGATCTTTCAGCTTCGCACGCATCAATGCCGTATTTGCACCGCCGTCGTCGCCTTCTTCACCGGCTTTTTTAGGAGAAGAATAACTGATGTAAATCCAGCCGTTGGTTTTGTAGTCTGGATGTAATGCAATATCCAGCAAGCCACCCTGACCTTTATACAACACCTCAGGAATGCCTGAAATCTCCTGTGGATCAAGCTTGCCATCCTTCACCAACCGCAATTTTCCCCCGCGCTCCGTCACGAGCAGGTCGCCATTAGGTAGTAACGCTGACGCCCAGGGCATGGTCAGGCCGGTTGCGACAGTATCGACTTTAAGATTAGCCTCCGAAAACGCCTTCTTGTCGTGGCGTTTATCAGCCGTTACGCCAATAGTGCTCATCAGGCCGATCGATGCGCTTAGCATGATCCCACCTAATGCCAGCGGTAGGTATTTTTTAAGTAAAGGAATGTTTTGGTTCATAGATTAAGGTGAATAATGGCTTGGTTTATTGGTTAAATATGAAAGTAAAGGTACTAAAAGAAAAGGGAGCATTTTGGACAAAAATGGCTCCCTTTTTTATTAGCACCCACATTTTGACCTGCATTGAACAGACCCTGGGCGATGTTAACAGCGGATTGCTGAGATCACTTTGTCAGCGAAAATGGCGCAGCTTCCGGCTTGGTACCCCAGCTTTTTGATGGATTGCCGCCCATCTCAAATTTCACAGAGCCGCCTTTCTGAATGTCGGCGTGTTCCAGATAAGTATTGCCATAAGCTTTACCATTAAGCGAAGCGCCCTGAATATAGAGATTGGCTTCGCTGCTTGCTGGCGCCTCTATGGTGAACTTCTTGCCGTCTTCCATGGTCAAAGTTGCCTTTTTGAAGAGTGGGGAGCCAATTACATACTGGGTCGTTCCCGGCGTGACGGGGTAGAAGCCGAGGGAGGAGAACACATACCAGGCTGAGGTCTGCCCATTGTCCTCGTCGCCACAATAGCCGTCCGGCGTGGCCTGATAAAGCCTTTTCATAACCTGGCGAGTCCAGTATTGTGCTTTGTGAGGAGCGCCCGCGTAATTGTACAGGTAAATCATGTGCTGGATCGGCTGGTTGCCGTGCGCGTAATTGCCCATATTCATGATCTGCATTTCGCGGATCTCGTGAATCGGGAAGCCGTAATAGCTGTCATCGAACACAGGAGGTAGCGTGAACACCGTGTCCAGTTTCTGCACGAATGCCTCTCTTCCGCCCATCAGCCCGATCAGTCCTTTCACATCCTGGAACACCGACCAAGTGTAATGGATGCTATTGCCCTCAGTGAATGCATCGCCCCATTTGAATGGATTGAATGGCTTTTGAAACTGACCGTCTTTATTTTTTCCACGCATCCATTTGCTTTCGGGATCAAAAATATTCCGGTAGTTCTGGCTTCTTTTCAGATAAAGATCGATTTCCTTCTGTGGCTTTTTCAGTTCCTTACCCAGTTGCGCAATGCAAAAATCGGCATAGGCATATTCCAATGTTCTCGCGGCATTCTCGTTCACTTTCACATCATAAGGAACATAACCCAGCTCATTGTAATATTCATGACCAAAACGACCAACGGAGCTAACAGGGCCAGCATTTTCGGTGTTTTTGATAATCGCATTATACAATTTTTCGATATCGTATCCGCGGATGCCTTTAATATAAGAATCGGCGATCAGTGAGGCCGAATTGGAGCCGATCATACAATCGCGATGGCCTGGGCTGGCCCATTCGGGCAGAAAGCCGCTTTCGTCGTACGCATTGGCAAGCCCTTCCATGATGTGTGCATTCAATGTCGGGTACATCAATGTGAAGAAAGGGAAAACCGCGCGGAATGTGTCCCAAAAGCCATTGTCGGTAAACATGTAGCCTGGGCGCACTTCCCCGTTGTAGGGACTGTAATGCATTACCTTATTGCTCTTATCCATTTCATAGAACTTCCTCGGGAAAAGTAGGACGCGGTAAAGGCATGAATAGAAAGTGCGGATCTGATCAATGTTATCGCCTTCGACCTGAATGCGGGAAAGCTCCTGGTTCCATGCTTTTTCGCCTTTCGCTTTGGTTACATCAAATGAGTCGGTGCCCAGTTCGCGTTGCAGGTTAAGCTCGGCTTGTTCGGCGCTGATGAATGAGGAAGCCACTTTTACACCGATTTGCTCGCCTTTTTTAGTCTTAAAACCAACAACAGCACCAGTATGCGATGCTTGCAGTTCCAGGGTGTCTTTGGCCAGCTGCTTGCCACGAACCGCGGAGGAGAAAGTAAATGCTTTATCGAAAACCAATACAAAGTAGTTTTTGAAATTAGCCGGAACCCCGCCGCTGTTCTTAGTAGTATAGCCGATGATCTTACGCTCGGAAGGAATGATCTTAATGTAAGACCCTCTGTCAAAAGCGTCGACGACAACAAAGGAACTGTCTTCCTTAGGAAAAGTAAACCTGAACTGAGCAGCGCGTTCGGTAGGAGTTATTTCGGTGGTGACGTCGTGATCTGCTAGGTATACTTTGTAGTAATGCGGCTTCACAGTTTCGGCTTTGTGCGAAAACCAGCTCGCACGACTGTCTTCGTCTATTTTTAGTTTTCCGGTAACGGGCATGATGGCGAACTGGCCGTAATCATTTATCCAGGGGCTTGGCTGATGCGTCTGTTTGAACCCGCGAATCTTCTCAGCATCATACATATAAGCCCAACCGTCGCCCATTTTGCCGGTTTGTGGCATCCAGAAATTCATGCCCCAGGGCAGGGCAATGGCAGGGTAGGTATTTCCGGCAGAAAGGCTGAACTTTGACTGTGTGCCCATCAGCGGATTCACGAAATCTACTGGGTTTCCAACCGGATTTCCACCGGGAGCGCCTTGTCCGAATACGGTCGGAATGGCAATGAAGAGGGAGAAAAGGCTATAAAGGATTTTTTTCATTTGGGAGTTTATACTTTATATATTGAACCGGCATTAATAATGACGGGACAAAAGTAATCGAAGGTCAGCTAACAAAAAGTAAACTGGTTTAAAGATTTCCCAACGGCAACTTTACCATGACATTTTGTACCGGCATAGTTCTTTACGGCGTTAGGTCGTCATGAAAAATTCGTTTTTCTGCCAAATCATCACATTAAAAATCCTGATAAGGAATCTATATCCAATACAATGACAGAACACCTGAACCGTCTAACACCCCGTCAGATCGTCTTCGAGCTTGACCAGTATATCATCGGACAAAATGACGCTAAGCGCAATGTCGCTATCGCATTGAGAAACCGTTGGAGGCGCATGAATAGTCCCGAGGAGATCCAGCGGGAGATTATTCCGAACAACATATTAATGATAGGGGCTACCGGGGTAGGAAAGACCGAGATTGCCCGCCGCCTGGCAAAGATCGCCGACGCGCCGTTCGTGAAAGTGGAAGCTTCCAAGTTCACAGAAGTAGGTTATGTGGGCCGCGATGTCGAAAGCATGGTCCGCGACCTGGTGGAGCAGGCTGTGGGAATGGTAAGGACTCAAAAAAAGGAAGAAGTAAAGCTGAAAGCCGAGCAGGCAGTAGAAGATATTATCCTCGACGCACTGATTCCGCCGGTACACGGCTCGGGTATTCCGAAGGTGAAATCAGACAATGGTTCCGATGAAATGCCTCAAGACGACGCGGAACTTAACCAGCGTACCCGCGAGCGATTCCGCGAAAAAATCCGGAATGGAGAGCTCGATAGCCGCAAGATCGAAATTGAAGTCCAGCAAAACCAGGTTCCTAACGTAGGCATGATTGGCGGTGCCGTTGACGATGTTTCCATGATGAATATCCAGGAAATGATCGGAAATATGATGCCGAGACGTGGTAAAAAGAGAAAGGTAACGGTCGAGGAAGCCCGCAAACTCCTGCTGGATGAAGAAGCGTCGAAGCTGATCGATATGGACGAGGTAAAGCTTGAAGCTATTCAAAAAGCTGAAAATCTGGGGATTATATTCATTGATGAAATAGATAAAGTGGCTTCCAGTCGCTCAGGCGGAGGAGGTGGCCCGGACGTGAGCCGCGAAGGTGTGCAGCGTGATCTCTTGCCAATCGTGGAAGGTAGCGCGGTGAATACCAAGCATGGCGTGATCCATACCGACCATATTCTCTTTGTTGCAGCAGGCGCATTCCACGTTTCGAAGCCGTCGGACCTCATTCCTGAGTTGCAGGGACGTTTTCCAATCCGGGTAGAATTGAACAGCCTTACCGAATCTGATTTCTTCCAAATCTTAAAAACACCTAAAAATGCCCTTACAAAACAGTATGAGGCTATGATGGAGTCCGAAGGGGTGGAGTTGGAATTTGAAGAAGGCGCATTGCGTGAAATCGCCAGAATCGCTTTCGAAGTGAACAGCGAGGTTGAAAATATCGGCGCCCGTCGCCTTCAAACAGTAATGAGCTTGCTGCTCAACGATTTCATGTTCGATATTCCCGACGTGATCGGAAGTGGCTCCCACATTATCGTCACTGCCGAAATGGTTTCCGAAAAACTCTCAGCGCTCGTTAAAAACAGGGATCTGAGTCAGTATATACTTTAAAAGGGAGAAAAGGAGGAGAGGGAGTAAGGGAGGAAAGGACTAGGGAGAAAAGGAGGAGGGAGGATGGACGAAGGGGAGGAGGGGTAATGCCCTTTCCCTTTCGTCCATCCTCCCTCCTCTATTATCCTGTCCCTATTGATTCCCGCTTAGTCCTTCCTCCCTTTCCTCCCCCTCTTCCCTTTCCTACCTTCGTCCCTTCTTCCCTTTCGTCCCTCCTCCCTTTCCTCCCTCTTCCCTTTTAAAAATACAACCACTTAAAAGCTTCCGGAAATTCCTTGGCCCATTGCTTTTCCTCGTGCTGGCCTTTGGGATCTATTGATGATTTGATCTTGACGCGGCTGTAACCAAAGCTTTGTGTTTCAAGTGTTTCTTTCAGCTTGGTGATATTCGGAAGCATATTAGCCCCTTCTTTTCCGCCCGCGTACAGGTAAATCTTTGTCTCGAAAGGTTCAAAGAAATGGATCGTATCGAAATAGACCTTTTCTGACATCCAAAGTGATGGTGAAAATACCATGAATTTCCCGAATGTTTGAGGAAACATCAGCGCTGCATATAAGCTTAGCAAACCGCTCACCGAACTTCCGCCAATCCCTGTATTCAGCCGGTCGGATTTAGTACGGTACTTGCTGTCGATATGTGTTTTTAATGGACCGGCGATGAATTGGAGGAATTTAGCCCCATAACCTTTTCCGAATTTCGGATTATCGTAAGGTGAGAATTCCTGGACACGGTCCTCTTCTCCGTGATCTACCGCAACAATAATTACGCCTGCATTATGCTCCCTGGCAAGCTTAGTCAGACTTTTATCTATATTCCAATTCCCATATTCCGACCCTTCCCCGAAAAGGTTCTGGCCGTCCGTCATGTACAGCACCGGATAGCGTTGGTCGGGAATTTCGTAATAATCATGAGGTAATAGCACGCGGATCCGGCGCGTTTTGCTGAACTGTGATATTTCAAAAGCCTCAGACACTACCTCGACAAGGGGAGAAAGGTCCAATTTCTTTGAAATGTCCGTTTGCCAGCGTATTACTTTGTCTTTGACGAGTGTTTCGCTTGCTTTGATGAAGCGGTTGCCGTAAGGTTTTCCTGCCGGGTCAAGCTCCACCTGGTCCCAGCCGCCACGTGTGTATTTGTATTCAATCGGATCGGGTAGTTTCAGGTCTTCCGGAAACTGGTAGCGATAGTTCCCGGGACTTATCATTGTCATACGGTATTCTTCCAGGTCAGGAAGCCATTTGCAAAAATTGCCTGTGATGAAGACCGGGCGTTTATCGAATGGTACTGTACTTAATTCAATAGTAAGGGTGTCAACTGCTATTTGCATTCTGGTAATTGAGTCACTTTGGATTACGTGGAAAGCAAAAATACTTATTAATCCTAGTTTTTAATATAATTTATAAATTCAAATTTAAGCGCATGGCGCTCATCTGCTTCGTGCACAATGCGTTCTGTTTCGGTCCAGGCGGCAGGCTCATTAATTTCGAAGTAAGTATCACCTTCAATCACTGTGTGCACTTTGGTCAGATAAATCCGGGTTGCGAGTTGCTGGCACTGTCGATACAAATCCCCGCCACCAACGATAAATATCTCCTCGTTATCCTTTTCTCGGGCCAATCTTAGAGCCCCTTCAAGGGAATGTGCAACCAGCACACCTTCAAATGTAAAATCAGCATTGCGGGTAACAACAATAGAAGTTCTGCCAGGCAAAGGTTTGCCGATCGATTCGAACGTTTTACGTCCCATGATCATCGGATGGCCCAATGTCAGCTGTTTGAACCGTTTCAAATCGTCGGGCAAACGCCATAATAGCTGGTTGTCCTTACCGATCGCCCCGTTTTCAGCTGCGGCAACAATGATTGATACTTGCATTCAGATTCAAAATTTTAGCCCGCAAAGATCAATTTGTTTGTTGATACATCAAAATTAATATACACGTTGATCCGTCAGAGCCTGTTGCCCCTCAGGAAATCGCCGATATCCATGCGTTTTTTTCCTTCCAGTTGCAGTTCTTCAATGGATAACCAGCCGTCGGCCGTACGGAAATGGAGATAATTCTTACCGTCGGTGTCGAACTCACCGGGAGTTGCATCTTCGCTTGCAGGCGAGATTCTGGTTTTGAATATTTTACAGGAAAGGCTATTCAATGTAGTCCAGGCGGCCGGGTAAGGCGACAGGCCTCTTACGAAATTGTGAATATCTGCGGAAGGGCGGTTCCAGTCGATTTCGCAGGTCTCGCGGAATATTTTAGGAGCGGTTTTGATATCAGCCGGTTCCTCCTGTGGCTCCTGCGGGTAGCTTCCCGCTTCGATGGCTTTAACCGTTTTTACCACCAGTCTGGCGCCCTTGTGCATGAGTCGCTCATACAGTGAACCGGCGTCATCTTCGGGGAAAATAGGCTCGCGATCCTGGAAAATGATCTTGCCTGTGTCAATATCCTTTTCGATGAAGAAAGTCGTCACGCCGGTTTCTGTTTCACCGTTGATCACCGCCCAGTTGATCGGCGCCGCTCCTCGGTATTGGGGCAGCAGGGAGCTGTGAAGGTTGAATGTGCCTTTCGGTGGCATGCTCCAAACCACTTCGGGAAGCATCCGGAAAGCGACGACCACTTGCAGGTCTGCCTCGAATGACTTCAATTCGTCCAGAAACGCTGGATTTTTGAGCTTTTCTGGCTGCAAAACGGGTATGCCTTGCGATTCAGCGTATATTTTCACAGGAGAAGCGGTCTGCTTCTGACCACGGCCAGCGGGCTTGTCTGGAACAGTTATTACAGCAACAACATTAGAATTGTTCTCAACCAGACTTTGTAAACTTGGCACCGCAAATTCCGGTGTTCCCATAAAAATAATTCTCAATGGTTTAGACATAAGATGATGCCGCTTTTGGATAAAAAAGGTGTTACCATTCACAAATATTGTTATTTTTGTCGTTCTTAACAGAATATTATGGTGAAGACAAAATCATATATCAACCGAAAAGACAGGACTTTCTAGCCTTCTACTACGAGTGTTGTTACTCTTGTAGAGCGGTCTTAGAGCCGTTCTTTTTTTTTATGCAGAATTTCAAAAATTAAAGACTATAAAACTTAATTAAGGTCATGGCTAAAATTTCATACTATACGGAAGAAGGATTAAATAAGCTGAGGAATGAGCTGAATGATATGAAAACCAAAGGCCGCACGGAGATTGCACGACAAATTGCAGAAGCGCGGGATAAGGGTGATTTAAGTGAAAATGCAGAGTACGATGCGGCGAAGGACGCACAGGGTATGCACGAAATGAAGATCGCCAAGCTGGAAGAAATTATGTCAAATGCCCGGGTGATCGACGAATCGTCTATTGACAATTCCCAGGTTTCGGTCCTTTCAAAGGTGAAGATCAAAAACCGCAAGAATGGAATGGAGGTTACCTATGTATTGGTGTCGGAGGAAGAGGCGGACCTGAAAGCAGGGAAGATCTCGGTAGGCTCACCGATCGGGAAGGGGCTTTTGGGTAAAAAAATAGGAGACACCACCGAAATTAAGGTGCCAGCCGGAGTGATGGAATTCGAAGTGCTGGATATCAGCAGGTTCCACGAATAGCATTTCCCGGAATATATAAACGTTGGGTTGCAGAATGGACCATGTTCCTTTCGCAACCCAATTTTTTTGTTTTAAATTGGCAAAAAAAGGCCGGACGCGGAGTGCCGAGGGCCGACATACACTATGAAAATCAAAGGCTTCCTGCTTTATGTTCCTTCCCTTCGGGTTGATGGAATGGCGCTCTTCCCTTTTATACTCCTGAAAAGGAAATCGCCGCCGGCTTATCTCCTTAACCACGAACGCATTCATTTGAAACAACAGCTTGAACTCGGGCTGGTTGTGTTTTATGTGTGGTATTTTGTAGAATATTTAATCCGGCTCGCCCAACACAAAAAACATTATTTAGCCTATATTCATATTTCATTTGAAAGAGAGGCTTACGCCCACGAATGGAACCTGAACTATCTTTCCAAGCGAAGGTTCTGTGCCTGGTGGAAGTATCTTTAAGTAATGCAATTAGTGTAATTTAAATAAACAGTATGTCAGATCAGAGCACAGAGTTTCTTTATAAGTACCTGAATAATGCATCGCCAACCGGCTTCGAATCGACCGGGCAGCAAATATGGCTCGACTATATCAAGCCGTACATTGAAGAACAGATCATTGATGTTTACGGGACCGCAGTAGGGGTTATCGGCCCGGGACAGGATTACAAAGTGGTGATTGAAGCGCATTCCGATGAGATTTCATGGTTTGTGAATTACATTTCCGACGATGGCTATATTCACGTTCGTCGTAACGGCGGATCGGATGCGGCCATAGCGCCATCCATGCGGGTGAACCTGCATACTGCGAAAGGCGTCGTGAAAGGTGTTTTTGGATGGCCCGCGATACATGTTCGCGACGTGGCTAAAGACCAGGTCCCCAAAGTACACGAGCTGTTTATCGACGTGGGAGCCGCCAAAAAGGAAGAGGTATTCGAAATGGGCATCCATGTCGGAACGGTAGCCACTTTTGCAGATGGCCTGGACGAGCTGAACGACAAATATTACCTCGGACGCGCGCTCGACAACCGTATGGGCGGATATATGATCGCAGAGGTTGCGCGCATGTTACATGAGAACAATGTAAAGCTGCCATTTACGCTTTATGTCGTGAATGCGGTGCAGGAAGAGATCGGTTTACGGGGAGCAGAAATGATATCCCGCAGATTGAAACCGGATCTGGCCATTTGTACCGACGTGACCCACGACACACAGTCGCCGATGTACAATAAGAAAGAGCAAGGCGACCTCAAAAGCGGCGGCGGTCCGGTGATTTGCTACGGACCGGCAGTGCAGAATAACCTGCGCGACCTGCTGATCCGTGTCGCAGATGAGAAAAAGATACCATTCCAGCGCCAGGCAGTAAGCCGTTCCACCGGAACAGACACCGATTCTTTCGCTTACTCAGCCGAGGGTATTGCGTCTGCATTGATATCATTGCCATTGAAATACATGCATACCACGGTTGAAATGGTTCATAAAGAGGATGTTAAAAACGTAATACAGCTGATGTACGACGTGCTGCTTTCACTGAAAGGAGACGAGGATTTTCGGTATATTAAGTAAAGAATGTCACGCTGAGCGCAGTCGAAGCGCATGCGATTACGTCATCGCAATCATCTTTCGTCTGCGCTCAGGATGACATTGACGGTCTGCATGACAATGGCGGCTCAGGATGACATTGCCGTTAGCGCTACAATTGCGCTCAGCACAACACCACACACACGCTCGTTAGCATAACTACTTACTTCATCAACATAACGAAAATACAATGGACAACCGGGCACGCGGACGTGGGGCCGCTATTAACACGCGCAATAAGTTCTTCAAACACGAGATCGAATACACTTCTGAAGACTGGCAACAGTGGGAAGACCCCGAAGTAAATCCCAAAACGCAGTTCATCGAAGAAGAGTCTAAAACGCTGATGAGCGTGTCGGACAGCCCTGATTTACCCAATTTCCATTCCATCAATCCCTATCGTGGCTGCGAGCATGGCTGCATTTACTGTTATGCCCGTAATTCGCACGAGTATTGGGGTTTTTCGGCTGGCCTCGATTTCGAGACGAAGATCGTAGTCAAGAAAAATGCGCCACAGCTTCTTGAAAAGCTGTTTAATTCAAAAAAATGGGTACCGCACCCGATCCATATTTCCGGAAATACGGATTGTTATCAGCCCGGCGAGAAAAAGTACCGGCTGACAAGGCAGCTTCTGGAAATATGCCTGAGATATCGCAATCCCGTCAGCATACTGACAAAGAACGCATTGATATTGCGGGATCTGGATATTCTTGAAAAAATGGCTAAACTGAACCTCGTGAATGCGGCGCTTTCGATCACGTCGTTGAATGAAGATCTTCGTAGCGCATTGGAACCCAGGACAGTGACGGGAAAGCGTCGTTTGCAGGTCGTGAAGGCGTTGCACGAAGCAGGCATACCCGTCGGCGTGATGACCGCCCCAATTATTCCAGGCATGAACGACCATGAAATTCCGGCCATAATCCAGGCAGTGGCTGAAAATGGGGCCGTTTGGGCGCATTATACGATTGTGAGATTAAACGGAGCGATTTCGACGCTTTTCGAGGAATGGATCAATCACCACTTTCCCGATCGTGCGGCCAAAGTGCTGAACCAGATCAAGGAATGTCACGGAGGCGCTGTAAACGATTCGCGATTTGGAATCAGGATGGTGGGAGAGGGTAATTTTGCCGAACACATTCGGCAACTCCACGAGCATTCGTGCCGGAAGTATTTCAAAGACCGCGAATTGCCACCACTGGACACCTCGCAGTTTATGAGGGCCGGACAAATGCGATTGTTTTGATTTTCTGCCACGAAGGCACCGCAGCGGTGGACCGCGAATTCAGCACGAAATTCGTGTCCCTTCGTGCCTTCGTGGCATAAAAACCCTATTTTAGCCTTCCCAAATCCTGACCCATGAAAACTTTACTGCTAGCACTCAGCCTCAGCGCGTCATTATGCCTGAACTGTGTCAATTCAACAACCCATAAAAGCCCAGCCGTCGGTGATTCGCTTGCGACCGTGCCCGCCGACCTTTCAAAGCCGGGAAATCCGGTAACTGCGGCCGATCAGACGAAGGAATACCTCGGTTATCTCAAAGGGAAACGCATTGGTATCGTGGTCAATCAAACATCTATTATTGGTACTAAGCCAATTGTGGATAGTCTGGTGGCTTTGGGCGTGAATATCGTGACCATTTTTGGCCCCGAGCACGGTTTCCGCGGTACGGCGAGCAATGGCGACAAGGTAAACGACGCCGTAGATCCTAAAACCGGCATTCCCGCGATCTCGCTCTACGGGAAACTGAAAAAGCCTACAAAGGAGCAAATGGCGGCCATCGATCTGATGGTGTTCGATATTCAGGATGTCGGCGCCCGTTTTTATACCTATATTAATACCCTCGGTCATGTCATGGAGGCGTGCGCGGAGAACAATAAAGAGATGCTCATTCTTGACCGTCCGAATCCCAACGGCTTCCTGGTAGACGGCCCGGTACTTGAAGATCACTTGCATTCGGGCATAGGCATGTATAAAATTCCCATCACCCACGGTCTGACGATCGCCGAGTTTGCGCAGATGATCAACGGAGAAGGATGGTTGCCGAATAAGATGCAATGCAAATTGAAGATCATCAAAGTGGCGAATTATACACACAATACACCCTATACGCTTCCGGTGATGCCGTCGCCGAACCTTAATACACAGCAATCGGTGATGCTTTACCCACATATCTGCATGTTCGAGGGCACGATCATCAGCCAGGGCAGGGGTACTTACATGCCCTTTACCGTGCTGGGAGCGCCGCAACTGAAAGGTAGATATGACTTTTCATTCAAGCCGCAGAGTATCAAAGGGATGAGTGAAACGCCGCTGCATCAGGATACGGAATGCTATGGGCTGGATCTCCGGAAATACGACATAAAGCATATTGAAAAGGAGGGCAGGATCCACCTCAAATGGCTGATCGAGCTATATAATGCCTATCCCGACAAAGCGAGGTTTTTTGATATGACCCAAAGCAAGCAAATGGGCAATTTCGATAAGCTGGCGGGAACGGAAAATCTTAAAAAGCAGATCATCGCCGGGATGTCGGAGAATGAAATCCGTAAGAGCTGGGAACCCGGGCTGGGTGCCTATAAGGAGATGCGAAAAAAATACCTGATCTATCCTTGAAATCGCTGATAGTGAGTTGTTAACACAAAACATCCCAGAGAGATTTCCCAGGGATGTTTAATTATTCTCAACGATATTTAATTAAAAACTAATGGACGATTTAGTTTAGGTTTGGTACGGTAAAATATGGTGTGCGTTTGAGAAACAAATGTGTGCATAATGTCTTGTATCATGCAAAAATGCTCAATCGACTGTAATTACGTTTTTTATAACAAAACGGATGCCTGGACCTCAAAAAAATCTTAAAAAATTTTTATTTGAAGCCCAGGCTTATCCATCGGGGTAAATTTTATGTATAAATAGAAGAGGGTGATTACGTGTTATAAAAGTAATTCGTAGTCACATCCTCTACAAATCAATGGGGTGAAGTTCAAATTTTGTGGGGTGAAGTGCGGGAATATGTAAGTTACTCCTGGTGCCATTTTGGTAACTATATTAAGAGAAAGTTTTGATCCGGCTGAGCAGGTCATTTCGGTTATCATTTGTGATCGGAATCTCTATATCGTTGATCATGACGTGTACATAATCGATTGCCGTAATGGCATTCAGATTGATGATGAAAGACTTGTGGACCCGGAAAAAATAGTTGGGCGGCAACTGCTGCAGCATATTCTTGAGCGTCTCCCGAATGGTGTATTTCTTCTTCGTAGTATGTAATTCCAGATAGTTGTCGTCGCTGCGGATGTAGAGGATATCCGACAACATTATTTTGGTAAACATGTGTTTTTCCTTGATGAACAAAGCATCCTTGATCACCGTCGTGTCTTCCTTCTCCTCCGAGTCCGTTTCGCCCGCCAGAGCCGCCAAGCGGTAATTTTTAAGCGCCAGCTTGACAGCAGTATAAACGGTTATCTTCTGAAAAGGCTTTTGCAGGAATGCATTGGGCGCAGCTTGCAATGCAGCGTTCACGACGGCAATATCATCGTGGCTCGACAAAAACAGAAAAGGGATTTTGAAATTCTCCCGGATATAGTCAGCGAGGTCGATGCCCGTTTGATAACCGTTAAGATTGATATCGAGCACCGCCAGGTGAAAAACTTTGCTGTTGAGCAATTCGGTGGCCGTCTCATAGTCCGTAGCAATGTCGTTGGCTTCATAGCCAAATCCATTCAGCAAAAATTGGAGATGTTTGGCAATGATAAAGTCGTCCTCAACGATTAAAATATTCATCTCAATATTAGTATGAAACCCAGCCTGCTTGTAAGGTGAATGTAAAGATTCATGTACGCCGGGTTAATGGTAACTCCGGATATACAAATAATAAGATAATATACGAATTAATTACAACTCAAGATGTCCGCCCTCAGACGTTTTACTGACTATCCGGCATAGTGTCAAGTGACCATGGGATCAATTAAGTGGAAAATATCCTCTTACACAAGCCATTGGGTCATTGTGGAAGTAGTTTTACAAAATAAAAGAAATGCAGATATTTTTCACGCTCATCAATTATATCATTATTTATTGATATAATATATAATTTTTTATTTGTAAGCTGAATTATAATGTCTTATGCCGTCCGGTGAGGATAAAGATCGCCGTGACGGCAACAAGTCCGCCAAAGAACCACAGGCTCAATATCGGATTGTAATACACGATCGCAATGAGGCATAACATCGAAAGGACCAATGCGACGAAGGGGAAATAGGGGTAAGCAGGCACAGTAAATGGCCGTTCGAGATTGGGTTCTTTAGTTCTTAGAACGAAGAGGGCGACCATGCTGATGATGTACATGACCACAGCGCCCAGTGCTGCAATGATAATCACCTGATCGGTCGTGCCCAGAAGTAGCGCCAGGCAGCCCACAATTCCTCCCGCGATAAGGGCCCAATGCGGGGTCTGAAAACGCGTATTGACCTTGCCGAGAATTGAAGGCAGGTAACCTTCTCTGGCCAATGCGAAAATTTGCCTGGAATAGCCGATCACAGTCCCGTGAAATGAAGCAATGAGCCCAAATAATCCCAGGCTGGCGAAAAGCTGCGTAAGCCCACTATCGCGGCCGAGTACGATGCCCAATGCGGCTGGTAATGGATAGTCGATATCGCTTAATTGCTGCCATGGGGCAATGCCGCCGGTGAATACCATCACGGCCAATGCGAGCACGACGAGTGTCAGGATACCATAAATGTAACCGAGTGAAATGGTACGTTTGGGATCTTCAACTTCTTCGGCGACCATCGCAACCCCCTCAATGGCCAGATAAAACCAAATGGCGAACGGCAATGCGGCAAAAACACCGGCCCAGCCAAAGGGCATCGGATCGGCAACGAATGTTTCGTAAGAGAAATGCGGCGCCACGATCCCTACATAAATCAGCAGCTCAACGACAGCGAGCAGGGTTACCACAAGCGAAAAAAGCGCTGATTCTTTTATTCCAAGCAGATTAATAACTATAAAAATGGCGTAGCACGAGAATGCGACTTCGAGGACACCCAGGGAAGGGTAGAGGAAATGCGAATAACTTCCCAAGGCGAATGCGATTGCAGGCGGCGTGACCAGGAATTCGACCAGTGTCGCGTAACCAGCGATCAGCCCTCCCCACCAGCCAAACGCACGATAAGCGTATGAAAACGGCCCGCCAGCTTGCGGAATCGAAGTAGTGAGTTCGGTGAAGCTGAAAATGAAGGTTACATACATGACGGTGACCACCAATGTGGCGATCAGGAAACCGATCGTGCCCGAGACGCCCCAGCCGTAGTTCCATCCGAAATATTCCCCCGAAATAACGAGCCCGACCGCAATGGCCCAGAGATGAATTGGTTTTAAGACTTTTTTGAGCGCAGCGGTTTGTTCGGAGGACATGCAGGATTGTTTGACTTATTTGAAAACAGTACAATATAGGTTATAACTGTTCCAAAGCCATTTGATACTATCAAAAAAAGATCCTGAGCCGTATTTTCTTCCGAAAAATTATCTTGGGGCAGTACGGAGATAATCACCGAGCTCGCGCACTTTGTCGGTATTGAGATAATCCACTCCCAGGGCCATCATAGTCTTCCAGGAATTGATATTATCCGGGGTTGCCCAAATCCGCACCTTTTTCCCTTGATCATGCACCTGGTTGATCATTTTCAGGAGCGTCTTTTTTTCTTTTTCAGGTAATTGACCTTCGCCATTCCATCTCGAATATTTTTGAAATGCCTGGCTAATCAGCCCGATATGTGCTAGTTGTTCCGGCGTATAAGTGTTTTCGGGGCGGCCGTCGAAGTAAATGAAGGAGGGATACTTATCAAAAAGGGAGGGGTCGGGCACATTGCCGCTTACTACCACTTTTATGGTCCCGGCTGGTGCCAGCACGTTCTGATGGGGTTCCAACACCTTGACCAGCGCAGCCAGTGTTTCCTCACCAGATGTCTTCAGGTCGATTAACAGTTGCATAGGCAAGTCCTTTTGAGGATATATGCTGCCATTATTTTTGCTGGTTTCTGCAAGAATGGGTTCCAGGTACAGTTTGGTAAACGTCCGGTCGCGTTTAATGTCGGATTGGTTGTGGGCCACGAACAGGGTATCGTTGATCAGAAAAACATCCGCTTCCAGCGATCCGAACTGCTGTTCGTAAGCATCTTTAAACGCTCCTTGTCTTTCGTAATCGTTGTGTGAATGGGCCTGGGCGGTAGTGTAGGCTTTAATGTTCTGTGCTGTAACGCATTGCATAAATGCCAGGATGCTGATGAGGAACGTAGAAGTTAATTTCATGACCGGTTATGTGGCTAGGTGAGACGGGGTATTAAGTCGCTAACACAATCTTAATCCGTTTGATTTCGAATGTGAAGAATTTTCTATGGATTTTTTGGCACTAATGGAACAAATTTGCAACCGATGCGGGGATGATTTTAGAATATCGCTATTTTAGCCCAAACTTATTACAAACTGATACCTGGTAAATCGCGCCCTTCATGAAACAAACCTCTCCCTTATTTCGTAAAAAAACGGTTGATCAAATATTAAAAGATGCCCATTCGGGAGACGAGGGAGGGCTTGCTAAGGTACTTGGGGTCCGTGACCTGGTTTCGCTGGGGATAGCGGCCATCGTGGGTGCGGGGATTTTCAGTACAATCGGGCTGGCCAGCTATAACGGCGGTCCGGCCGTGTCGCTCCTCTTTGTTTTTACCGCTGTCGCATGCGTGTTCACGGCATTGTCCTATGCGCAGTTTGCGAGCACGGTGCCCGTGTCCGGTAGCGCCTACACGTACGCATATGTAGCGTTCGGTGAACTGTTCGCATGGATCATCGGATGGGCGCTTATTCTCGAATATGCGGTTTCCAACATGGTGGTGGCTATTTCATGGTCGGAATACTTTGTGAGCATGCTCAAAGGATTCGGTATCACATTGCCGGGCTGGCTTACCATGAACCAGGAAACCGCGCATGACGCATTTGTGAAATTACAGACTGCCGGACTTGCCGAGCTATCCACTTATGAACGTTTCGCAGCCCATGCCTATGAAACGGCGCCAATGATCGGCGGCTTCCATATCCTGCTCAATCTGCCTGCCGGGCTGGTCACTTTGCTTATTACGGCGCTGGTGTACATTGGTATCCGCGAATCCAGAACGGCAAGTAACATTATGGTAGTGTTGAAAATCGGTGTTGTGTTAGTGGTGATCCTCGCCGGGGCATTTTACGTGAAGCCAGAAAACTGGTCGCCTTTTGCACCTAACGGCGTGAAAGGTGTGTTAAGTGGGGTAGCAGCAGTATTTTTTGCATTTATTGGTTTTGATTCAATATCAACCACTGCCGAGGAATGTAAGAATCCGCAGCGCGATATGCCTAAGGCAATGATTTATTGTCTTGTCATTTGTACCATCCTCTATGTGCTCATTACGCTTGTTTTGACCGGGATGGTCAATTATAAGGAATTAAAAGTGAGTGACCCGCTTGCGTTCGTATTTCAGAAAAATGGGCTTGATTTTATGGCAGGGGTTATTTCAGTAAGCTCCGTTATCGCGATTACGAGCGCATTGCTTGTTTACCAGTTGGGCCAGCCCAGGATCTGGATGACGATGAGCCGCGACGGTCTTTTGTGGAAACGTTTTGCCAAGATCCACCCCAAATACCAGACACCTTCCTTTGCCACGATCGTTACCGGTTTTGTGGTAGGTATTCCCGCTTTGTTCTTCAAGATGGATTTCTTTGTTGATCTTACCAGCGTCGGTACATTCTTCGCATTCATCCTCGTTTGCGCCGGGGTGCTTTATCTTGATCACAAAGGCATCTCAGAGCGTTCCAAGTTTAAGGTGCCTTATCTCAATGGCAAATATCTTGTGGGGTTGCTGTTTGTGATTGCTGTGGCTGGCCTGGCCTTGTATGGACAGTCGGTAATTGCGGAGTGGGATAAATTATCGTTTCTTGAAATCATCGAACACAAGCTGCTGACGATTATCTTCTGGATCACCTGGGGCACATTGTCTGTATTGAGTTTTCGCCACAATTTCTCCGCGCTGCCGGTAGCAGGCATTCTTACCAACCTTTACCTGATGACCGAACTTGGGTCGACCAACTGGCTGATATTTGTAATCTGGCTGGCGATAGGATTGGTAATTTATTTCAGCTACGGCTTCCGTAAAAGCAAGCTTGCTTAGTTCTTTGGCTAGATAATCAATGTAAAAACGGTTCCTTTTCCTACTTCCGAGGTAACATTCAACTGACCGTTATGTTGTTGCAGGATCTGCCGGGAAAGACTTAGGCCGATCCCTGAGCCCGTTTTTTTAGTGGTATAGAATGGTATAAAGATGTTTTCGATTGCCTCGGGCTCGATACCGTCGCCATTATCGGCCACTTCGATCATCACAGTGCCATCTATCTGATAAGCCACGAGGCTGATGAGCCGGTCGGTTTGATGTGAAAATGATTCGGATGCATTCTTGATCAGGTTGATCAATACCTGCTGGATCTGACTTGCATCAGCCTTAACAGTTAAATTCTCCGGCTTCACAGACAGTTTCCATAGCACGCCCGATTGTACCAGGTCGGTTTGCAGGAGTTGCAATACTTCCTGCAAAAGCTCGGCAACGCTCAGGTTGGCGAAAACGGGTTTGGGTAAAGTAGTAAAATCACGATAGGCATTCACGAATTGCATCATGCCCTTACTACGCTTTTCCAATGTGGAGAGAGCCTCTTTCAGGTCGTTCACAGCCTCTTGATCGCTGGTCGATTTTTCAATATCCTCATTCACGATCAGCCGCATTGTGCCAACCAATGATACGATAGGCGTCATCGAGTTCATAATCTCATGTCGCAGCACGCGCGTGAGGTTTTGCCAGGATTCGATTTCCTGTTGTTGTAATTCGGTCTGAATGTTTTGTAAAACCACAATTTTGACCCACATTCCTCTTAGTTGAATGGCTGCTCCCTGTAATGCGAGCGGCTGGTCGGAAGGTGTACGGTAAAGCTCGCGGACGCCACTGTCGAGGTCGGAAAGCAGCTCGTAAAGCCGGGGATGTTTGTCTTTTAGTTCGATTAATTGATGTAGCCGGTAAATGCCGAGCATGCGCAATGCGGCATTGTTGATCAGGTTAACCTGCCCATTGTTGTCAAATGTGATGAGCCCGGTGCCGATATGCTGCACGATCGTATTCAGATATTGTAGATTAGCCTCTTTTTCCGCCCGAGCCTGTCTGAATGCATGCAAAACCTCATTGAACTGCTGGTTAAGCTCCTTGAACGTCCTGCCCATTTTGTTATCCGACCGGAAATTGATCGTGAAGTCGGAGTACCGGACAGATTCCAGGAAATAGGTAAGCTTCCGGTTCACATTCGTGACATACTGATACAGCAATGATCCCTGGATAAAAATGAATATGGTGCCCAACACGTACACCAGCGTTTCGTTGGTGTGTTTGGAGGCAAGCCATGCCAGGGCGATTACACTCAGGACGATAATAGTTATCCTGATCATAATCATTATACTGAAATGCCGGAGTCCGATCATGTAAGGTCAGCTAATAGGGTAACGGGTTTAGTTTTCAATGGCACTCTGCGGCACGCCGGACATCTCGCTCAGGATGAATTTTTCCAGAGAATTGATCTTATAATGCGCCATATCGAATTTGGGGTCTTCGAACACTTCCATGGCAGGGACCGAAATGGTAACCATTCCTGCGGCGTGGGCGGCCCGCAGACCAGCGTGCGAATCTTCAAATGCGATACATTCTTCCGGCAATACACCTAGTTTTTTAGCAGTGGTAAGGTACACCGCCGGGTGCGGTTTGGTAAATTCTTCCAATTCGCCCGAATGCCAGGTGTCAAAATAGTCAATAATATCGAGACGGTTGAGCACACCTTCAATGAGTTCCATATGGGAGGCAGATGCTACGGCCAGTTTCAGTCCGGTTGCTTTCAACTCCTTCACAAGCTTAACCGCCCCGGGCATGGCTTCCGCATTTGCGAGGATATCGCGATGTGCTTTTTCCAGTATTTCTGCTTCGAGTTCTTCGAAAGACGGTGTATTCCAGGGCTGCAATTGATGGCAGAAATCCAGGAATAACTTGATGGAAAGGCCGGTAGTCTGCAATTTAAGGGCCTCTGTAAGCTCGAAGTTAACTTTTTGCATGGATGTCCGGGCGGCTTCTGTCCACATTGGTTCAGAATCTATCAATAACCCGTCCATATCGAATATGGCTGCTTTAATCATTATCAGGTGAGTGTAAAACCATTCAAATCTACTACTTTCGCTCGTAACAAATGGCCCTAATGCCAATATCATGCCATGAATCGCTATCCAACCATATTAACAATAGCCGGCTCCGATAGCGGAGGAGGCGCGGGCATTCAGGCCGACCTCAAAACGATCTCGGCCCTGGGCGGTTATGGCGCTTCTGCCATTACTGCGCTTACCGCTCAAAACACGCAGGGCGTTCGCGCTATCCACCCGGTGCCGCCTGCATTCTTACAGGAACAACTCGAAGCCGTTTTTGAAGATATTACCATCGATGCTGTCAAGATCGGGATGATCAATACCGCCGAAGCAGCGGAGGTCATCGCCGATGTGCTCGACCGTTTCAAACCACGGTTTGTTGTTTTTGACCCGGTAATGGTTTCGACCAGCGGTTCAAAACTCGTCAGGGACGAGGCTATTGACATTTTGTGGACGGAACTTTTCCCCAGGGTTGACCTGGTAACGCCTAATGTAGACGAAGGCCAGATCCTGGCGGACGGTAAAATCGAATCCCTGGCTGCCATGAAGGAAGCAGCCGAGCATATGGTAAGCCGGGGCTGTAAGGCAGTTTTGCTCAAAGGCGGACATCTGACCGGACCTTCGGTGTTTGACGTTTTTGCACAAAGGAACCAGGAGACGCTGACGCTCGAATGTGATTTTATTGACAGCGCGAATGTTCACGGCACCGGCTGCACGTTGTCTTCTGCCATCGCCACCTGGGTCGCAAAAGGCAGTTCACTTACAGAAGCCATCATATTTGCCAAGGAATACATTTCCGGAGCCATTGAAGCAGGAAAAGACGTCAGAACCGGCCACGGACCCGGCCCGCTCAACCATTCCTATTCACCGATTCCTATGCAAATTTTGTGATGTAATCTAAAAGGCTGCATTTGAATACAAATATTTCCAGAAAATTTTAGGGTAAGGATCAGCTGAGTTGTCAGAAATGCAAAACAACCAGCCATGAAAAAACTTATCTTGACCGTAATGGCCGGGGCGATCAGCGCCCTGGCATTTGCCCAACAACCTGCCCAGGTCGTCAAAGGGCGCGTAATCGATACCGAATCGCAGCAACCGGTTATTGGCGCGAATATCATCATCACATCAGTCGACCCTATTATGGGCGCTGCCACGGATACCGAAGGTAATTTTCGCATTGAAAAAGTGCCCGTTGGCAGGCATTCCTTTAAAATCACCAGTGTAGGTTATGACGATGCTTCTTTGCAGGAGATCAATGTTGGATCGGGCAAAGAAGTGGAGCTGAATGTAAAGCTTACAGAATCTTTCCGGGCACTGAATGAGGTGGTTGTGAAAGCCCAAAAAGAAAACGGCGCACCACTGAACGACATGGTAAGCGTGAGCGGCAGGTCCTTCACGGTGGACCAGACCAAACGTTTCGCTGCTTCGGTGAACGATCCGGCGCGAATGGCCTTGTCCTTCGCAGGAGTGGCCACAAACGACGATGGCAGCAACCAGATCATCATTCGCGGAAATAGCCCCAAGGGTATGCTATGGCGCATGGAAGGGGTTGAGATCCCTAACCCTAACCACTTCGCACAGGAGGGAGCGAGCGGCGGGGGAATCAGTGCGCTCAGCGCAAACGTCCTCGGGAATTCCGACTTCCTCACAGGCGCTTTCCCTGCCGAATATGGTAATGCCACTTCCGGGGTTTTTGATCTCAAACTAAGAAAAGGAAACAATGAAAAGCGCGAATATGCGATGCAGGCAGGGATTCTCGGGCTCGACTTCGCCGCGGAAGGCCCCATCGGCCCCAAGGGCGGTGCTTCTTATCTGGCTAATTATCGCTATTCTACCCTTTCGGTCCTTAATAAGATTGGGGTTAATCTCAATGGGGATGCTTCGATCGATTTTCAGGATGCTGCTTTTAAAGTACATATTCCTTACGACGACAAAGTGGTGGTAAGCGTATGGGGAATGGGCGGATTGAGCACATCTACGGTAGATGACGATGATTTTAAGGAGAAATTCAAATCTAACCGCGGAATGGTGGGCGTGAACTATCTCCGCTATATCAACAATCGTTCTTATATGGAAAACATCGTTTCCTATTCCGCAACCAGCCAGACGGGCGATTTTTATGACAAGGACATTGAGGCTACTTATCAGCAGAAATTTGTAAACCAGGCACTTAGGCTCTCCTCTCTCTATAATTATAAATTGAATGCACGCAACACGGTCCGTCTGGGCGTCATCATCAATCATCTCGATTTCAATCTTTTCGATAAGGATAACGAGGATGGGCCATTTGTGATTAATGTCGATCAAAAGGGCAGTACGCAGCTATTTCAGGCATATGCGCAATGGAAAGGACGTTTAACTCCAACCGTTACTGTGAATGCGGGTTTGCATGGAATGCTTTTAGGATTGAACAACCAGTTTTCGATCGAGCCCAGGGCGGGTGTAAGATGGGCGGTAGCCCCACGGTCGACGCTTAGCTTCGGAGCGGGGCTACATAGCAAAACGGAGGCCATTTCGACCTATTTTGCCCAGGTTAAAATACCTGACGGCAAAACAAGCCTTCTTAATAAAGACCTGAAATTGATGAAATCTACGCATTTCGTAGCCGGTTATGAATTCAGACCGTCGTCAAGCTGGCGTTTGCTAGCCGAGACCTATTACCAGCATCACTATAATATCCCGATAGGTCCACCAAACACCACGACGCCTTTCTTGCTACACAACTCACTGATCAATGAAATGAGCGGTTTTGTAAACGATACGCTGACCAGCGACGGGAAGGGCAGGAGCTATGGGCTTGAACTCACCGTCGAAAAATCCCTCACTGCAGGCATTTACCTGATGAGCACGACTTCGCTTTATCAATCCAAATATACAGGCCGTGACGATGTCGAGCGCGACAGCCGTTTCAATGGAAAATATGTGCAGAACTTTCTGGCAGGAAAGGAATGGCGTGTAGGAAAGCGCAAGACCAATGTTTTCGCCGCCAATATCAAGCTCCTGGCTGCCGGAGGAAACCGTACCACTCCGATCGATCTTGAAAAGTCGCGGCTGAATGGTAAAACGGAACGCGACTGGACGAAAAGCTATGGCGACCAATTACCTCACTACTTCCGGACCGACCTTCGGGTAAGCTATACCAAGAATAAAAAGCGCACCACTTCGACGCTTTCGCTCGATATCCAGAACGTTACCAACAGGCTGAATGCACTCGACCGCCGCTATGACCGCAGAAATGACAAGGTAGAACTCATCACCCAAACCGGCCTGCTGCCCATCCTGAATTACCGCCTCGAATTCTGAGTTTCGGGAAATAAAAAAAGCATTATTGGAACGGTTGTTTTACAAGTCTGGTCAATATCAATTTCAACAGATTAAAAAGACAATCGTTATGGAAAAGGACCTGGAAGATAATCAGGCTATCAAAAAACTGAAATCACTGGCGGAAGATATCCGGTTTTGTATGTACACCACCTGGGAAAACGGCCGGATTGAATCGCGGCCGATGACCACGCTGGATATAGACTCGGAAGGGAATGTATGGTTTTTCACAAGCAGGCACACCGAACTCGTGAAAGACACCAACCGCGGGCAGCCTGTTACTTTGATTTACTCGGACCCAAAAAATAATACCTATTTGAGCGTGTCCGGTACGGCCGCCATCGTGGAAAGCGAGCATAGGAAAGACGAATTGTGGAATATGATGTCGAAAGCATGGTTTCCCGGTGGGAAGGATGATCCGGACTTGGCGGTATTGCGAGTTACCACGCAGGAGGCAGCCTATTGGGATAGTACCTCGTCCAAAATGGTCGTGTTCTTCTCCATGCTGAAAGCAGTGCTGACGGGTACCACACCGGAAGGTGGGGATCATGGGAAATTGAATCTGGTGTAGATGTATAATGATTGAATGCAAAAGCGGCGGCCGGATTTCCGGCCGCCGCTTCGCTTTTTTTGGGTGTAATAAAATCCTATTCTACGCTCGCTTCTTCATTCACATATGCTTCCGCAAGTTCAGTGAGTTTGTGGTCGGTTTCGCCTTCCTGATCTAAGGTTTGTTGCAATAAGTCAGCTACATCTGAATGTCCCAGTGTACGTGCGATATTGCGTAATGTACCGTAGGAAGCGATTTCATAATGCTCAACCTTTTGGGCTGCCATAATCAGACCGCAGTCGCGGACCATAGTGCCTTTATCGGTGCTGCTGATCACTTCGTTTGCTTCTTCGATCAGCCCTTCCATGGCTGCACATTTTTTGGCCTGTGCTTTTTCTCCAACCATTCCGAACACCTCTTCAAGACGGGCTGCATGCTCTTCTGTTTCGGTGGTATGTTGTTCGAAAGCGGCTTTTAATTCCTCAGAAGTGGCATTTTTTGACATTTTAGTCAATGCTTTTGCCAGATTTTTTTCTGCCCAGTAAATGTCTTTCAACCCATCCACAAAGAGCTCTTTCAATTTTTGGCTGTCGGTTTCGGTGATTTGCTTGGTGGCTTTTTTACTTGCTGTCGCTTTCATGATATCAATATTTAAATGGTCGTGATTGTTAAAAACCCGGATGGGATTTCCATCCGTTTGAATGGCTTCTTTAAAAATCTGTTCCACCGGAAGTATAATCTGTTTAACACCAATCTGCAATGCGGGTGAAGACATTCATACACATATACGTGGGAAAATGAAGGGAATGCTTTTTGTAAACCATTATGAAATTCAATGATTGATTCATGAAAATTAGCAAACCCATTAAAATACTTGTCGTTATTCTATTGCTCGCCGGAGCGGGCGCAGCCGGTTGGTACTTTTATAAAAGAGAAAATGCAAACCCGGTTTCGGGACTTAAACCCCGGGTAGACATGAGCATTACCCGCATTTCCGATGTAACGGATAGTACGGTGAACATGGAGTTGAAGGCGTTAATTCACAATCCGCTGCCAATGGGTATGGATGTCAGGAAGTTCAATTATTCAGTTCAGATGAATGGGAAAACGATTGTGGATGACCATTATGGCAAACCCCTTCGTATAGGCGCGCGCGATAGCTCACTGGT
This sequence comes from Dyadobacter sp. MSC1_007, assembly GCF_023667495.1. GTDB lineage: Bacteria > Bacteroidota > Bacteroidia > Cytophagales > Spirosomataceae > Dyadobacter. The sequence goes on along the minus strand of NZ_JAMOZL010000008.1, from coordinate 288,548 downwards.
AACGCTGCCCGCGCAATTGAAAATTCGTAACATCAGGGTCGAGGGAGATCAGGAAGCGGCAAAAGGCGAGGATAGTGCCGATTATCGTTTTGAAACAGTATTCTATCTTGATAAGCCATTCTTGGGGAAAGACTCGATTACATTATCGGTCGATAAACGTTTGCCGTTGTACCGCTTACCAGAGGTTAAAATGGCTGGTTATGATCTAAAAAAGCTTGGTTTGAAAGACACCGAGATCATCGTGAAAATGGAGGTTAAGAATAACAATCCGTTTTCTATCGAATTCAAGAATCCCGTTTATGCTATGGACCTGGGCAAGCAAAAACGCTTCGCCGAGGGCAAAGTAACAGGCATTACCAAAGTGAAACGCAAGAGCAAGGATGTTTACGAAATACCATTGTCAGTAAGCCTCGGCAAAGTGATCAAGGCGGCTGGGCAAATGATCGGCAAGGGAAAGGAAATGCCTTTCACATTTTATTTCAAAACTAAAATAGTATCGGAAAACGAAGTGCTGAATGGCAGCGATATGAACCTGATTATGGATGGTCAATTAAAAGATATCGAGCAATTTCAGAAGAATCTGGACCGAAACTAACGCTATTGTTTTTTATTAAACCAAATCGTCATTTCACTGGCACCGCGGTTGGCCCAGGCATAATAAGGGATTAAGGTTACATTCTCTTCTTTGGATTTCAATACATTAATGCCTCCCAACATTTCCTTTTGAAACACCGGTGTGAAATCCTGGGTGCCGGACATTGAAATAGTTAAAGCCTTTCCTCCATTGTCGTGGCCTTCGGCGCAATAAAGTACCGGGCCTCTTTCAATGGCTACTTTACCTGCATTGCTTTTGATGTTTTCATTGGAAACCACTTTCCGGACTGGCATATCAAGCGTAAGTTCAACGACATCGCCTTTTTTCCATTTTCGGTTTAACTTAATGTAGCCTTTTTCAATAACCGCTTCACTTTTTTTCCCATTAATGGAAAGCGTAACAGGTTTTGATAATTTATCCTCATACGCGTACAAGTTACCTGGGATCGCCTCGCCGGTCGCCCAGCCTGGAATGCGAACCGACAGCGGAAATTCAGCAGGTTTTTCAGGATTTACAGATATCCTAACATTTCCCTCCCAGGGATAACTGGTTTGCTGGCTCACCTTAACAGGCACATTTGCAAGCGTTACATTCGTTTCGGATCCTGCGAAAAGGTTAATAACCAGCCCATTATCACGCATTGCGTAAATATAAGCAGGCATGGATGGCAGAAAGCGCGACACATTGGTAGGGCAGCAAGCCGTTCCGAACCATTCGTGCCGCACAGCACCTGCGCCTTTGTTAAAATCATTTATACCATTGGAAGACATTGGGTTAACATAAAAGAATGCATTACCCTTCACCGACATCCCTGCCAGGAAGCCATTGTAGAGCACGCGCTCAAAAACGTCCATATATTTGGCTTCGCCGGTGACGAGGTACATTTTATGGTTCCAAAGCATATTGGCAATGGCTGCACAGGTTTCGGCATAGGCGTTGTCGTTGGGCAACACATAAGGTTTGTCGAATGCTTCGCCATCCTCACGGGCGCCCATGCCGCCGGTAATATATTGTTTTTTGAATGTTGCGTCTTCCCAGATGGCATCAATGGTAGCATCGTATTTCGGGTCATCCTGAATGGCCAGGTGATCTGCGACTGCCGCGTATAAATATTGCGCGCGAACCGCGTGCCCAACGGCCTCTTTTTGTCTTACAAATGGCACCTGATCCTGGAAATAGGCGGGACCGAGTTTATGTTCGTCGAGAAACAATGTGCGCTTATCCGACCTCCCACGCATATCGATGAAAAACTTCGAAAGGGCGAGGTATTCTTTTTTGCCTGTTACTTTATAGAGCCGCACCAATGCACTTTCGATTTCTTCGTGTCCCGGAACCACCACGATCTGTCCGGGATTCGGGCCGATGGTTTTGACAAGATGGTCGGCATTTTTCACCGCGACGTTGAGCAGGTTTTTTTTGCCGGTAGCCTCGTAATGCGCCACCGCCGCTTCGTAAAGGTGCCCGACGTTGTAAAGCTCATGGCTCCCATTTTCGAACGCATATCGATAGGGGCCTGCGATCCAGTCATAAGAGCCGGTTGTGTCTTTATTGATTGTGCGGATGGTGTAGAGATAGCCGTCCGGTTCCTGAGCTGCAGCGAAAAGTGTAATGAGGCTGTCCAGATAATGGTCCAGTTTGGGATCGTACTGGTTTTGAAGCACATAAGCGGCACCTTCCACTACTTTGAAAACGTCGGAATCGTTAAACCGGATTCCCTGGAATACACCTTTTTTCAGTCCACCGGCAACAGCAAAGTTGTCGATCCGGCCGGATTCTTCGCATTGATGGAGCGCGTGCGGTACGGTCACATCGTGGGCAAGCTGCACCCTGTCATGCCAGAAACCCTGATTGGTTTTAGTGTTTTTCAACGGTACCGGCGTCACCGGCCCGGGCTGGGGGAGGAGTAAGGAAGGAAGAAGGGTAGCCGTGAAAAGAACAAGATATTTGATCATCGAGAGTACAAAATTGGTATGGAATTCGGGCATTAAAACCTTTTCAACACCAAAAACATGCCAACTTTGCACTCCACGACAAAGACCAGCGGCTCAGAGACCGTATTTTTCCATCCTCCGGTAAAGGGCTGCGCGGCTTAATCCAAGTTCCCGGGCGGCGTCGGTAATGTTGCCATTGAAGCGCTTCATAGCCTTTACGATCATATTCTTTTCCATGTCTTCGAGGTCGAAGCCGGTGGCTGTGGCGGGTTGTCCTGCTGAGCTTTTGAGGAAAAGATCGTCTGGTTGCAAAGTTTTTTCCTGCGAAAGGATCACCGCACGTTCCACGGCATGTTGCAGTTCGCGGATATTACCTGGCCAATTATATTGCTGCATCTTTTTGACCAATGCATTGCTGATATCGTTGACCGGCCGATTGTATTTTTTGGAGTATTGTTTGAGATAAAAATCGGCTAATGCGCTGATATCCTCCGGCCGGTCGCGCAGGGGCGGCAGGTCCAGTTCGATGGTGTTGATCCTGTAAAGCAAATCCTGGCGGAACACTTTTTCAGCCACCATTTTCTCGATATTCATATTGGTTGCACAAATAAGGCGCACGTCGAGAGCAATGGGCTTGTTGGATCCTACGCGTGTGACGCGGCGCTCCTGGATCACGGTGAGCAGTTTGGCTTGCAGCGACAATGTGAGATTACCAATCTCGTCAAGGAATATCGTTCCTCCCTTAGCCTCTTCAAACCTGCCCGCCCTGTCTTCTTTTGCATCCGTAAATGCACCTTTCACATGGCCAAACAACTCGCTTTCAAACAGCGTTTCGCTCAATGCGCCCAAATCAACCACGACAAATGGTTTGTCGGCGCGCTTGGAATGCTGGTGAATATGCTTGGCAAGTTGTGTCTTGCCGGTGCCGTTCTCGCCGAGTATCAGCACGTTGGCATCGGTAGCGGCAACGCGTTCGGAAGTTGCGAGTACCTGACGCATGCTGTCGCTCGTGGCGACGATCGTGTCTACACCTGCCTTGTTGTTCTTTTTACCGTCGTCCGTACTTTTTTCTTCCGGTAGAGGGATAACCTTATCTTTTCCGCCTTCCAATGCCACGGAAATAGTAGCCAGCAGCTTTTCGTTTTCCCAGGGTTTCAAAACAAAATCGATAGCACCAGCCTTGATGGCCCGGATCGCCATTTCGATATCTCCATAGGCGGTGATCATAATCACCTTGGCCAATGGGTTGATGTCCAGGATCCGGTCGAGCCAATGGAAGCCTTCGCGGCCGCTGTTGACATCGCGGGTAAAATTCATATCCAGCAGGATCAGGTTGTAGTCACCATTCGTGACCAGGAACGGCAGCTTCTGCGGGTTCTTTTCAATGTCGACGGTTTTGGCGTGACGTTTCAGTAAAAGTTTGGCCGCACTGAGTACGTCCACATCGTCGTCAATGATCAGGATTTTGGCTTCGGAGAGTAGCATGGCTGTTATTTCTTGTGGTGCGCAGGTGGCTAATTCCTGCGGTGATAGGCTGTGATTGAATTTGTTCGGTTAAGATAAGGATGCAATTTGAATTTTTATTTCATAACAAGCTAAAATGTCGGTATTTTACCCGAAAAAGGGCACAAAATCGCTTTGTCCGCGCCCGAACAAATATGTCCGTTATCGGACAGCATTTTAGGGGTGTATATTAATAATTGTATTGATTTTCAGTTGATTATAAAGGATAGCTCTCTTTGGCATAGTGATTGGATACTATAACGCAAATACAGAAGCGAACACAATCACTTGAAATATAATGGAAGTTAAAACACCTAACTCTACGAACACCAGCAACGGATTTTCCGCAGGGTCATCAATGGACAAAATCAAACCTAAGAAATTCTGGAACACCCAGCGAATCAGCATTATCGCCGGGAGCACATTGCTGGTGGCTTTTCTGGTCTATCAATTTTTCTTTGCCGATAAACGAAGCAAGCTGAATGTAGAGCAGGACAAACTAACGGTCTCAACTGTGAAGCAAGGTAAATTCGACGAATTCATCGTGGTAACCGGGGTGGTTCAACCCTTGAAAACCATTCAGCTCGATGCGATCGTGGGCGGTTATGTGACCGAGAAACTGATTGAAGGCGGTAATATGGTGAAGCAGGGAGACGTGCTGCTTCGGTTGGAAAACCAAAACCTTAAATTAAGCTTTCTCCAATCCGAAACAGAGGCCAGCCGGTTGGTAAATGACTTGCAAAATACCCGTCAAAACTTGAAAGTGGCCCGTTTTACGTTGCAAAAGACATTGAGCGACCTGGATTTCCAGATCGATCAGGCGAAGGATGCACACGATCGGAACACGAAACTTTACAAAGATAAAGTGATCCCCGATGCAGACTACCTGAAAACAAAACGCGACTACGATAAGCTGGTAAAACAGCGTGAAATTGAAATTGAATCGCAGAAATACCAGGAAGAAAACGCCAAAATGCAGATCAATCAATTGGAGCAAACCCTGGCGAGCACGCAAAAGAACGTGAGCCTGTGGCGTCAGACTTTGGATAACCTGGTAGTGAAAGCACCGGTATCCGGCTTGCTATCATCCATGAATGTTGAGGTTGGTTCGAACATTAACCAGGGCCAGAACATCGGTCAGATTGATGACCTGAATGGCTTCAAAATGAGGGTTAGCGTTGATGAGCACTACATTTCAAGGATTTTTGCAGGATTGCAGGGATCAATGGAGTTCAATGCAAAAGATTATGGATTGAAGATCATCAAAATCTATCCCGAGGTACTGAGCGGCCGGTTTGAAGTGGATATGCAATTTGAAAAAGGAGCTCCTGAGCTTATCAAAAGGGGACAGTCTGCACCGATCCGTTTGCAGTTAGGCCAGCCATCGCAGGCTACATTGCTGCCGGTGGGAGGATTCTTCTCGGAAACCGGCGGAAACTGGGTGTATGTGGTTGGAGAAGACGGCAAACGCGCTTCAAAACGCAAAATCACATTAGGCCGCAAAAATCCGGAATACTTCGAAGTGCTTGAAGGCCTGCAACCGGGAGAAAAAGTCATCACCAGTTCGTACGAGAACTTTGGAGATAACGAGGTGTTGGAATTCTGAAATAGGGAGGAAAGGGACTAGGGGAGGAAGGGATGAGGGAGGAAAGGGACTAGGGAGGAAGGGAAGAGGGAGTAAGGACGAAGGGGGATGGAACGTTGAGGTCTTTCTTTCTTGTGGATTACTGGAAGTTTGTTTCTCTTGTTTTAATTAAATTTTGGAGCATCGCAGATATTTGACGGGTTTTTGATATTAGATCATTGCCTTTTTCTAAACTAATCAAACCTATTCCGACAGCAATATGGATTTGAGTTCTGAGTTCACCGGAAGACCCTTTTGCAATTCGTAAAAACCTTATAAAATCTCTATTAGAATGACGTTCAAAACCCTCGGCAATATTGGAAGGAACAGAGACAGAGGCCCGACAAAGCTGATCTTTAAGGCTAAAATCGCGGCATTTGATAAACGTCTGATAAACATGGATGGATAAGGAGATTCCCTCCTGCCAAACTTTTAAATCTTCGAATTTTTCAACTTTTGACATAACTAAAAGGATAGATGAAAGAATAAGGGCAATGTTAATTTAATTATCCCTTTCCTCCTTCCTCCCTTTCCTCCAAAGCTTTAAAAAACAATGATTAAAATTAGCAACCTGCATAAGATCTTTTCTACTGAAGAAGTAGAGACCACTGCCCTGAACGGCATCGACATGGATGTGAAAGATGGTGAGTTCGTGGCTATCATGGGCCCTTCCGGCTGCGGAAAATCCACCCTCCTGAATATCCTTGGATTGCTGGATAACCCTAGCGAAGGCTCTTATGAGTTTTATGGTACTGAGGTAGCCAAAATGTCGGAGCGCCAGCGTGCACAGATTCGGAAAGGAAACATCGGTTTCGTATTCCAGAGCTTTAACCTGATCGACGAACTGACCGTTTATGAGAACGTGGAGCTTCCATTGCTGTACCTGAAAACACCACCTTCGGAACGCAAGGAGAAAGTTGAAGCGGCATTAACACGGATGAATATGATGCACCGTCGTAACCACTTTCCCCAGCAGCTTTCGGGTGGACAGCAGCAGCGTACCGCCATTGCCCGCGCCGTGGTTGCAACTCCTAAAACAATCCTTGCGGATGAGCCTACGGGTAACCTCGATTCCAAGAACGGTGAAGAAGTAATGAATCTGCTCAGCCAGCTCAATGCTGCCGGAACGACGATCCTGATGGTAACGCACTCGCCTTACGATGCAGGGTTCGCACACCGGATCGTGAACCTGTTCGACGGCAAGATCGTGACTGAAAAAATACATGTTTAGAAAGCAGAAGGCTATTAACCATTAGCTGCGACCGTTGCCCGGTTGGCTTTTAAGAATACCTCGAACGAGGCGGTATGTCCTTTGGAGTGCGAATGCAATGTTGCCAGTAGCTAATGTTAAAAAGCCAAATCTAACCATGAAAAAAATCTTGACTATCCTTTTGGCCGGCGTAACGACGCTGGCCATTGCCCAGAAAAGGGTAAACCTGAGCCGGAGCATTGATGACGACGGCAAAACATTGTCCATTAAAGCGAGCGGAACCGTCGACGGAAAGTGCGTTGCTTACGACCGCTCTTTCAATGTGGAGGACATGAGTAAGGAAGAGCGCGAGGAGCTGCGCGAAAAAGTGCTGGCTTCCATTGCTGCCGGCGACTTTAACCTGCCGGAGCCTCCGCGTAAAAGTGACATGAAAGCGCTGCCAGCACCGCCTAAGCCGGCAGCCGCTCCCGCAGCCGAGCCGATGGTATTTTCTTCGAATGAAGTGAATGCTGAAATAATATCCTCAGGCAAAGGCTACATTAAAGAACCTGTTTCCAACGATCCCAAGGGCTATTCCAAACAAGTAAGGTACAATCCCGATTCCGGTGAAATGTTCCTTAAATACCGCTTCATGAAAAATGACGAGGAGTTTATCTACGAAAAGACCGTCAATGCGGCGGAAAAATCGGAGAAGGAACGACTTCGGATCATTGAAGCCTTCGAAAACGAAATAGCACTTCCTGGCAAAGGAATGGAAATGTAATCGGACTAATGCAATGCTTAAAAATTATCTGAAAATCGCCTGGCGGAATCTGCGTAAACATAAGTTTTACACATTCCTGAACATCTTCGGTCTGTCCCTGGGCTTGGCGAGCTGCCTGCTCATTACCCTGTATGTGGTGGATGAGCTGAGTTTCGACAGGTCTTTCGATCATGCCGAACGGATCTACCGGGTCAATGCAGATATCCGTTTTGGCGGGGCAGATATGAGCCTGGCCGTAGCTCCGGACCCGCTCGCATTTACATTGAAAAAGGATTATCCGCAAATAGAGCAGGTCGTGAGGATTCGTGAAACCGGTAGCCAGCTCGTGCGGAAGGCGGAAGTAAACGAAAACCTGAAAGAAGATCATGTTGTCTATGCCGATTCGACTTTCTTCAAAGTGTTCTCACTTCCGCTCATAATGGGTGACCGGGATAAAGCGCTGAAAGAGCCGCATACTGTGGTCATATCGGAGCGGGACGCAGTTAAATATTTCGGAAATGAAAACCCGATAGGCAAGTCACTGTTGATCGATAGCAAGGAGACGTATACTGTCACCGGTGTGATGCAGAACATTCCTGCACGCTCGCACATGCGGGATGTCAATATGCTGATGTCGATGAGTTCGTATGACGATAGCCGGAGCAACAATTGGGGAAGCCACAATTACAGTACCTATTTATTGTTCCGGGAAGGGGTGGATCCGAAGCAGTTTGAGAAAAATTTTGAAACAGTTCTTCAAAAATATACGGACAAATGGATCCGGGGATTCCTGGGCGCATCGCTGGATGAAGTGCGAAAGTCGGGAAATTACTTGCGTTATTCGCTGATTTCACTCACGGATATTCACCTGTTTTCTGACCGCACTGCTGAGATCAACGTTAATGGCAATATTCAGTATGTCTACATTTTTGGCATCGTAGCAATATTTCTACTGGCGATAGCTTGTGTGAATTTCATGAACCTCGCGACGGCGCGTTCATCTAACCGGGCGAAGGAAGTAGGTGTGCGTAAGGCATTGGGCTCGGAGCGTTCGGCGCTCGTAAGTCAATTCCTGACTGAGTCGGTGATGCTGAGCTTTTTCTCATTGGCGCTGGCCGTATTAATGGCATATCTCGCATTGCCCTTGTTCAACAATCTGGCCAGCAAACAGATCGAATTCCCGATCGCTAATGTGTGGTTTTGGCTGATTGTGCTGCTCACCGGAGGTATTGTTGGTGTACTGGCGGGAAGCTATCCTGCATTCTTCCTTTCTGCATTTACTCCGTTGAAAGTCCTTAAAAATACTGTTGAATTGCAAGGCAAGGGAAGCGGCTACCTGCGTAATGCATTGGTAGTGTTCCAATTTGTGATTTCGGTCATGCTCATTGTTGGTACGGGCGTTATTTACCGTCAGTTGAACTATATACAAACGAAAAAGCTCGGTTTTAACAAGGACCAGATGCTGATTGTGAACGACGCCTATGCGTTGGATAATCAGGTGAAAGCTTTTAAAGAACAAGTTTTACAGATTCCAAATGTGGAAAGTGGCACGGTAAGCAGCTTTTTACCCACGCCCTCTTCCCGCACCGACCATACTTTTTTTCCGGTCGGTCAAATGCAGCAGGATAAGGGGATTAATATGCAGAAATGGGCGGTTGATGTTGACTTTGTGAAAACGCTTGGCCTCGAATTGAAAACAGGAAGGGCTTTTCAGGAAGAATTCCTTTCTGATTCGACGGGTATTGTCATCAATGAAAGCGCTGCAAAAGTGCTGGGTTATGCGGATCCGATTGGAAAGAAGATATTCGGTTATGAAGATGCGGCATTGACCCAAAAAGTCACTTACACAATCATCGGCGTTGTTAAAAACTTTCATTTTGAGTCACTTAGGAAGAATATCGGCGCATTGAGCCTGGTATTGTATAAAAGCAACGGTTCGGTTGTCTTCCGGTGGAATGGCGGCGACGCGGTGCAAACCGTAGCGCAGGTGGAAGCATTGTGGAAAAAGATGGCTCCCGGACAACCTTTCAACTACCGGTTCATGGACCAGGATTTTGACAATGTATACCGAAGCGAACAGCGGGTAGGGCAGATTTTCATCACGTTTGCAGCCATTTCCATTATCATCGGATGCCTCGGGCTATTCGGACTCTCCGCTTACACAGCCGAGCGCCGCACAAAGGAAATTGGTGTCAGAAAGGTGCTTGGGGCGAGTGTAACCAACATTGTAGCGTTGCTATCCAGGGAATTTTTGAGACTGATCCTCATAGCCATTGTAATTGGCAGTCCTATTGCCTGGTTCGCAATGAACAGCTGGCTCAGCGACTTTGCCTATCACATCGATATTTCCTTGTGGATGATCGCCTCAGCCGGTTTGCTCGCGATTATGATTGCATTACTCACAGTCAGCTTTCAAAGTATCAAAGCCGCACTGATGAATCCGGTGAAATCACTGAAATCGGAGTAGGGGCAATGGAAGTGTGTATTAGAGAAACGGATTAATGATAGTGAGCTTTCCATCGATGACCTGGCGATGCTGAAGGTCTTCGGAATATAGGATTTGGCATTGACTTTCGAGGGCGGCGGCTACTATAATGCTGTCGAACATTTGAAAGTCGTAGCGGTTCAATAGAAACATTGCTCTGTCCAGCACATTGTGATCCGTTGGAGTGATTTTACAGTACCGTAGAGCCTTGGTGCATTTTTCCAGGATATCGCGCTTGTGAAGCTTTTGTAGTCTCTTTGTCACGTTAAGAAATTCGGAAACTACTTGTGCGCTGACAGAGGGTGTGGAGGCAAGGAGGGATTCACTTGTCGACCGTTTATTTGGGTTGTCAGAATCATACAAATACATTAAAATATTTGTGTCTACCGCAAAATCATTCATCGTAGTTATTTGCTTCATCCCGATCAAACTTGAAGCCACTCAGATCGACGAGACTGTCCTTGAAAATCGCCCTGATATCTGTTATCTGATCGATTTTGGATTTTCCGGTTGGAGCACTTAAAGGTGAATTCTCGACCTCAAACGCGATTACCTCCACTTGCTTTCCTACCATTTCATCTGGTAAAGTAAGTGTATATGAATTACTCGTAGGGACAATGATTTCTCTGACCAGTTCCATGACTTCCAAAGTTCGTGATTATCAAATATATGAAATAACAAATCATGAACCCGAATAGCTCCATTATAAATGAACAAACGGTATGTTTAAAAACTATCTCAAAATAGCCTGGCGGAACTTGTTGAAAAACAAGACGTTCAGTCTGATCAATATCCTGGGCCTTGCGCTTGGAATGGCGTGCAGCCTGCTCATTATGCTTTGGGTGCAGGATGAAATCAAAATGGACCGGTTTCATGAAAATGACGCACGGCTCTATTCTGTAATGGAGAACCAGTTGTATTCTGGGACGATCAATACTTTCGCCGCCACGCCGGGGATACTAGCGGAACATATCGTGAAAGATATTCCTGAAATCGAAAAGGCAAGCCAGGTATTGTGGGAAGTGGCGCCGGTGTTCAGGGTAGGTAACAGCTTTGATAATGAGAAAGGCCGCTACGTGCAGGGCGACTTCCTGAGCATGTTTTCATTTGAATTGAAAGAAGGGAATGCGGCAACTGCATTAAAACGCCCCGATGGCGTCGTGATTTCACAGAAACTTGCAGATAAATACTTCAAAGGTCAGGATGCGATGGGTAAAGCCATTCGGATCGACAATAAAGATGACGTGGTAGTAACGGGCATTCTGAAAGAAGTTTCGCCGTTTTCATCCATGAAATTCGATTTTCTGATGAGCTACGACCGTTGGCTTAAAAATAACAAATGGGCCAACGAATGGGGGAATAACGGGCCCAGGTGTACAGTGCTGCTTTCTAAAAACGCGGATATCAACAAAGTCAATGCCAAGATAAAGGGTTATATCAAAACCAAAAACAAGGACAGCAACGTAGACCTTTTCCTGATCAACTACGGTCAATCTTACCTGTATTCCAAATGGGAGGCGGGTAAACAGAACGGCGGCCGGATTGAATATGTGCGGCTTTTTACCATCGTGGCGGTCTTTATACTGATCATAGCCTGCATCAATTTCATGAACCTTGCCACAGCGCGCTCAGTCAAGCGGGCGAAAGAGGTAGGGCTGCGGAAAGTGGTTGGTGCTTACAAATCCAGTTTGGTTGGCCAGTTTATGGGCGAGTCTCTTTTAATAACGTTGCTCTCGCTGGTTGTTGCAATTGCCATTGTAGTGGTGTTGTTGCCATTCTTTAATGCGCTCACTGAAAAGCAACTGTATCTGAATTTTCTCGACCCATCGATACTTTTATTATTGTTGGCCCTGACGATCATAACCGGACTTTTCGCCGGCAGCTACCCCGCATTTTTCATGTCGTCGCTCAACCCTGTCACGATCCTGAAAGGTGCATTGAAGTTTAAGCCCACAGCAACTTATTTCAGGCAGGGCCTCGTGGTATTTCAGTTTGGCTTATCAATCTTGCTCATCCTGTCGATGATCGTGGTTTACCGGCAAATTGAGTTTATCCAGAACAAAAATCTGGGCTTTGGTAGAGAAAATCTGCTTTATCTGCCTGATATCGAGAATAGCATGAATAAGAACTTCGCTTCTTTCAAGCAAGTACTGGAAAGCGAGCCGGGCGTTAAGGCGGTGGCAGTTTCCCAGGCAGGGCCGATGGATTATGGCAGTTCCACAATGGGTGTGAATTGGCCGGGAAAGGATACGACCCAGCAATTACTTTTTAATGTCAATCCGGTGGGTTATGATTTTGTCAAAACAATGGACATTAAGTTACTGGACGGACGCGATTTCAGTCCCGCGTATGGTACGGACACTTCTAACTACCTCGTCAACGAAGCTGCTGCGAAGAAAATAGGTTACAAAGACCCTGTTGGCAAGGAATTGACGATGTGGGGTAAAAAAGGCAAGATCATCGGGCTGATGAAAGACTTTCACATCGGCTCGCTGCATGTGGCGATTGAACCTCTGATCGTGGGACTTCAGCCGAAAACTGAAAGCTGGGGTGTAGCGATGGTCCGCACGGAAGCCGGTAAGACCAAACAAGCGATCGCGAACATCGAGAAGGTGTTCCGGCAATACAACCCTGGCGTCCCATTCAAATACCATTTTGCGGACGAGGAATTTGGAAAGCTGTATAAGGCTGAACACGTTGTGAGCAAGCTATCTAACTATTTTGCATTCCTGGCCATTTTTATTTCGTGCCTGGGCTTGTTCGGTTTGGCGGCATTTACTGCCGAACAACGTACGAAGGAAATCGGAGTCCGTAAGGTGCTCGGGGCCAGTGTTGCCAACCTGGTCGGGATGCTGTCTGCCGACTTTCTGAAACTCGTCACGATAGCCGCGGTAATCGCTTTCCCGATTGCCTGGTATTTTCTCAGCGGATGGTTGGAAAAATACGCCTACCGGATCGAAATCGAATGGTGGTATTTCCTCGTGGCAGGGGTGGCCGCTTTAATGATCGCACTCTTCACGGTGAGCTTTCAAGCCATCAAGGCAGCTTTAATGAACCCGGTGAAATCATTGAAAAGCGAATAAAAGACAACACGCCATGCTCAAAAACTATTTTACAATTGCGGTTCGCAATCTGACGAGAAACAAGGTTTTCTCGCTGATCAATATTGCCGGGCTTTCTCTTGGATTGACCTGCTGCATGCTCATTGTCCTCTATACAAAGGACGAAATAAGCTTTGACCGTTTTCAGGAGAACAAAGACCGGTTGTATCGGGTTAGGGTCACGATGTCAGATGACCGGGAGACGCGCACCATCGGGAGCACCAATGCGATTCATGGGCCGAGTTTCAAAGAAGAAATTCCGGAGATCAAGGAAATAATCCGCGCGCAAAGCAACACGTTTGTTGTCAGGAAAGGTAACGAAATCCTTAGCGAGGATGTGCTGTTCGCTGACGAACAGTTCTTTTCAGTGTTTTCAATGCCTTTGCTTTCAGGAGATCCCCAAACGGCCCTTTCCGATGTCAAGTCGATTGTATTGTCGGAAGATCTTGCGGAAAAATATTTCAACACGAAAGACGCCGTTGGAAAGACCTTTGAAATCAAAATTGACCAGGAATTTGAGTCATTTATAGTGTCTGGAGTAGCCAAAAGATGTCCGGAAAATTCCTCCATTCAGTTTGATGCTATACTGCCGTTCAAATTTCAGGAAGTACGGGGCTGGACTGATAAGGAATGGCTGGGTTTTTACATGAATACATTCGTGCTTTTGAACGACAAGGCGGATTATCGTGCTGTTGTGTCTAAAATGAACAAGGTCTTCGCGAGTAAGTCGGCCGAGGAAATTGGGAAGATAAAGGACTTCAAACAAAGCATCGTGTTTGATCTCCAACCTTTCCCGGATATGCACCTCAACAGCGAGGCCGGTGATATGCGTAATGGACTGGATCACGCCAGCAGCCCCATTTACTCATACATCCTGTCAGGCATTGCCATTTTTATCCTGTTAATCGCTTGCATTAACTTCGTAAACCTGACAGTGGCGCGGTCACTAAACCGGGCCAAGGAGATCGGTGTGCGGAAAGTTGTCGGTGGACTGAGGAAGCAACTTATTTATCAGTTTCTGGGAGAGTCCTATTTGTTGTCATTTCTGGCCTTTACGCTGGCCATCGTGCTGACACAGGTTGTGCTGCCTACATTTAATGAATTAGCCAATAAGCAGCTCGCGCTTTCCTATTTGCTGGATAGCGGGCTTGTTTCGGGATATTTTGCTTTGTTTTTGCTTACAGGGCTGGTGGCGGGCGTTTATCCTGCGTTGGTTTTATCAGGATTCAGCCCCGTCAAGACACTTTACAACCGAACTAAACTGACCCAGAAGAATTATCTTACCAAAGGACTTGTCATATTTCAGTTTGCATTGTCGGTAGCGCTGGTGATTGGTACTATTGTGATTTATTCGCAATTTAAATATCTGACTAACAAAGATTTGGGTTACAACGACAAGAATCTGATGAGTTTTAGTCTGGGCCGTGGAGGGCCTGGGGCGCAGGTAATGGACGTGATCAAACAGGAACTTGAAAATACGGCTGGAATAGCGTCAGTGGCCGCATTCAATGGGAATTACAATGGTACGGGTGCCAAAATAGGCGAGCATGAAATCGGTTTTGGCTACATTGGTGTGGATGATAATTTTCTCAAAACGTTACAGATTCCGGTTGTTAAGGGAAGGAATTTTTCAAAAGCGTTTTCAACCGACCCTGTGGAATCGGTGGTTGTTAATCAGGCATTTGTAAAAGAAGCGGGATGGTCGGACCCAGTGGGGCAGGAAATCAACTTCACCTGGAAAAACCAGAAAATGAAAGTGATCGGTGTCATCCGGGACTATCATTACGCTTCATTGAAAGATACTATTAAACCGTTACTGCTCACACAAGACCCTAATTACAGACTCGGCACCATTTACGCCAAGCTTGATTCGAAAGACATTCCGGCTACCATCAAGGCTGTGGAAGCAATATTCCGGAAACACGTCAAATACCTGCCTTTCGAATACAAATTTGAAGACGTAATAAACCTGAAACGTTATGAAGCAGAGTCTAAATGGAAAGAGATGATCACGCTGGCCGCTATGTTGTCCATATTTGTTTCTTGCATCGGGCTTTTCGGGTTGGCTACATTCAATGCAGAAACACGCATTAAGGAAATTGGGATCAGGAAAGTCCTGGGCGCTTCTGTGGCCAGCATTACGGCTTTGCTTTCCATTGATTTTATCAAACTGGTAATTGTAGCGATCGTCATTGCACTGCCGTTGTCATATTACGGCGCCGAGGTTTGGTTGCAGGATTTCCCTTACCGGATTGATATTTCGTGGTGGTATTTCGCATTGGCCGCCATTCTCGCGATCTCCATTGCGGTGCTGACCGTCGGTTATCAAAGTATGCGAACAGCCATGGTGGATCCGGTAAAGTCGTTGAAAACGGACTGATGTGGATTGGAGTTGATGGATAGCATTAACTATACATTTACCCAAGTCCAATACTGAACAAAAGTGTCCGAAACCGGACACTTTTGTTGTTTAAATATGGAGGTAATTTATTGATTAGTAAGTTGTTATCCTTGCGTGTTTTGCGTTGGTACAATTATTCTTTTTATGATTGAGGATTTTGCCAAAATAACCAGCCATGATCAGAAATTACCTCAAAATTGCTTGGAGAAACGTGCTCAAAAGCAAACTCTTCTCCGCTATCAATGTGTTTGGACTGTCGGTGGGCATGACCTGCTGCATGTTGCTCCTGCTCTACATACTCAGTGAAAGTTCGTTCGATAGACATCAGGAATACGTCAATGACCTCTACTTGGTGCGTTGCGAAAATGTGCAGCCAAACGGGGAGAAAATGGATAACCCCAGAGCTCCAGCACCTTATGCGCAGGCTATCAAGAGCGAATATCCGGAGGTGGTGCAGGTCACCAGGTTATGGCAAAATTTCCTGGAAGACAAAACATTGCTGACTGTCTCCCGGCCCGGAAATACACCGCTTTCGTTTTACGAAACCAAAGGCATTCATATCGATTCCACATTCTTCGACGTATTTACCTATCAGTTCCTCGAAGGTGACAAACGGACTGCGATGAACGATCCGCGTTCTATCGTGTTGTCCGAAGAACTTGCCCATAAGCTGTTTGGGACGCGGTCGGCCGTTAATCAGACGGTGAAAGTGGGTGGGAAGACAGGCCACAACGAGAATTTCAAAGTTACCGGCGTCTTTCGCAATGAAAGTGCCCGGTCCCATATCGATGCGAATTACTTTGTGTCGTTAAAAGCAGGCTGGGTAGGGGATTACCTCCGGCAGCCCGACCTGAATTTCACGAGCAATAATATGTTTTACCATTATCTGCGCCTGAGGCCGGGTACGGATGCAGATCTGTTTGCCAGCAAATTGCCGGCATTCATTGAGAAATACGCCAGGAAGGACCTGAAAGTGGCTGGTTTTGACAAGAAACTGGCGCTATTACCTGTCCGGGACATTCACCTGTTCAGCCAGATCGAGAAAATCGTCACCCCGACTACAAGCGCTACTTATCTTTATGTACTTGCTTCGATCGCCATATTTACCTTATTAATCGCCTGTATCAACTTCATGAACCTGGCAACCGCTCGTTCTGCTAAACGTGCTGCCGAGGTTGGGATGCGAAAAGTGATGGGCGCAGGTAGGGGCGGACTGGTCGGTCAGTTCCTTGGAGAATCCATGGTGCTTACTTTCCTGGCGCTGCTTCTCGCGGCGGTGCTGGTGGTGTTATTCCTGCCTTTCTTTAATCAGTTGGCAGACAAAAGCTTAACCATTAATGAGTTGCTCAAACCCGAGATCATAGCCGGATTTGTAGCGCTTGCGTTCGTAACCGGACTGCTGGCTGGCAGTTATCCCGCGTTCTATCTTTCGGTTTTTAATCCTCTGGATGTCATTAAAGGCCGGTTTGTCAACTCGGTTTCCGCTACTGCATTGCGAAAGGGTTTGGTTGTGTTTCAGTTTGTGATTTCAATCGGGCTGGTCGTGGCTACGATTGTGATCCAGGGGCAGATCCGGTTTATGAAAGAACAGCCGCTGGGTTTCGAGAAAGACCAGCAAATTGTAATCCCGTTCAGGAGCAAGGAGGCAAGGCAAGCTTACACCGCATTGAGGAACGAAATACTTCAAAATAGTCGCATTACCGGCGCATCCGGAACTTCCTATTATCCCGGAATCCTGAATCCCAGCGATATGTCGGTGCATTTGCCCGGTGAAACGGTGAATGAAAATAAACTGGTCAAAACAAACTGGGTGGCGCCGGAATTTATCCAGACAATGGGTTTCAAACTTGCAGCCGGACGAACATTTTCAAAGGAATTTCCTGCTGATACCAATTTCAAGATCGTTGTCAATGAGGCGACTTTACGGCGGTTTGGCATTCCGCTCGAAAAGGCTGTTGGTCAGAAATTTCAGTTTGAAAGGGGCGAGGGAACGCCGGGTGCAGTGGAAATTGTGGGTGTAGTGAAGGATTTTCACTTTACGGACCTGCGTAAGGCGATTGAACCTTATGCATTTTTCCTCAATTCAGGCACCAATTTCAACTACCTGATAGCCCATGCAAACGGGCAGGACGTTGCTTCGGTTATACCCTTTCTAGAAAGCAAATGGAAGGAACTGGTGCCGGATGAGCCTTTCGCATATAGTTTTCTGGATGAAGATTTTCAAAGCAATTATAAAGCCGATGCCCGCACATCGAGAATGGTCAATTCTTTTACGGTCATTTCGATCCTGATTTCTTGCCTGGGACTATTTGGTCTGGCAACATTTGCAGCACAGCAGCGGATCAAGGAAATCGGTGTAAGAAAGGTGCTGGGAGCGTCGGTGGCGAGCATTGTTACATTGCTGTCAGGTGATTTTGTAAAACTGATTATTATTTCCTTCGTGATTGCAACGCCGCTGACCTGGTATCTGATGGACCAATGGCTGCAAGATTTTGCTTATAAAATTGATATTCAGTGGTGGATGTTTGCCGGTGCTGGCGCATTAGCCATTACCATTGCGCTGATCACTGTAAGTACCCAGGCCATTAAAGCTGCATTCACTAATCCGGTGAAATCGCTGAAATCAGAATAAAAAAGCCCTAAAACTCAACAACGATGTTCAAAAACTATATCAAAATAGCATTGCGTAACCTTTGGAAAAGTAAAGGTTATGCGTTCATAAATGTGGTGGGCCTTTCTGTGGCTTTTTGCATTAGTGTTTTTCTATTTTTGACTGCGTATTTTTCTTTGTCTTACGATGATTTCCATAAGGATAAGGAGCGTATCTATCAGCCTTATTTGATGTCCAACGATCCGGAAAAGGTCAATAAAAGCGCGTCGATGCCTTATCCGATTACTCCTGCATTAAAGGCAGAATTTCCGGAAATAGAAGCAATCGCGAGGGCTGTTAATGGCTCCGATGTCGTGGAATACAAAGGGAAATATCTCGACAAATACATCAGGTATACTGAACCCGACTTTTTTAAGATATTCTCTTTCCCATTTGTGCAGGGCAATGCGAGTACGGCGTTGCACGACCTGAGCAACATTGTGATGACGGAGCATATGGCAAAAGCCGTCTTCGGCAATGAGGATCCCATGGGCAAGCAGGTGCAGTTGGGGTTGGATGCCAATAAGAAGCAATATGTTGTAACTGGCATACTTAAAGACTTTCCGGAGAACTCGTCATTAAAATTTGATGCATTGGTCAGGAGCGAAAATGTGGGTGGTTACCATCAGCAAAAAGAACAGTGGGACGCCTATTCGCATAATGTGTTTTTGAAACTGAAACCGTCCGTCGACAAGCTGGCCTTTGAGCAACGACTTAAACCATTCACGAGTAAGTATTTTGCTGAAAGTATAGCTTCGCTGAAAAAGAAGGGGGCAAAGCCGGACGAACGCGGTGATCTTTTTGCCCTCCGACTGCAAAAACTTGAAGATATGCACTTCGATAAGGAAATCTCAGGGGGAAAAGAAGTGGCGCTGGTGTATGCATTAATGGGAATCGGGTTCTTTATTTTGCTGATCGCCTGCATCAATTTTATCAACCTGAACGTCGCCCGCTCCTTCATCCGGGCACGGGAAGTGGGCGTACGCAAATCTTTGGGTGCCTTGAAGAAACAGCTCTTTTTGCAGATCTGGGGTGAAGCCGCGGTTGTGTGTTTGCTTGGATTTTTAGCCGGGATATCGCTCGCGATATCGCTTTTGCCCATGTTCAATGCAACTTTTCAATCTAAACTAACACTCGACTACATATTTGAACCCGATAAACTGGCGATGCTCGTCGGGTTGTTTTTGTTTGTGACATTGATCGCTGGCGGATACCCGGCATGGCAAATGTCAAAATTCAATGCGGTTGAAGTGCTGAAAGGGAAAGTGTCCTTAAAAAAGCCGGGCGTATTGCGGAATTCACTCATCATTGCGCAATTCACATTGTCCAGTTTGCTGATCTGTTCGACGATTATTGCCGTGCAGCAGGTGGACCATTTGCGTAAACAGCCGCTTGGGTTTCAAAAAGAAGAAGTGATCAGCATTCCGGTTGGAAACAAGGTGAATGGCCAAATGGCGCTGCGACGGATGCGTAACCGTCTGGCGGGAGATCCGAATATCGTAAGTATCACAGGTACAGGGGTTAATCTGGGAGTGGGGCTGGACAGAAGTACTTCCAGGAGTGTGCTTGGTTTCACATTTAAGGGCAAAGATATTGCCACCGATTGGCTGGGCATTGATTACGATTACATGAAAACGCTCAATATTAAATTGCTGGCCGGTCGGGAGTTCGATCCTGCATATCCAACCGATTCC
The DNA here is from genome assembly GCF_023667495.1 of Dyadobacter sp. MSC1_007. GTDB lineage: Bacteria > Bacteroidota > Bacteroidia > Cytophagales > Spirosomataceae > Dyadobacter. The sequence goes on along the minus strand of NZ_JAMOZL010000008.1, from coordinate 268,612 downwards.
CTGGACCGCGTGGTTATTACTGAAAGTATGGCTAAAATGATCGGCGAAAAAGACCCGGTCGGCAAATTTTTCCAGACAGATACTGCGGGCGCGAAACATCAGATCATTGGCGTTGTTCCCGACTTTAACCTGTATTCGTCGAAATCTGAGAAGAAACCCATTACCATGTACCTGTCCCATTCGGGATCGGTCGGCTACATTTTCGTTCGTGTTTCGCCTCAAAGTCTATCGACGGCGATGGATAAGCTCAAAGCGGTCTGGAAGGAAATTACGCCAGAATCGGAGTTTAAAGGCTCTTTTGTTGATCAAAACACTAATGCCTGGTATAAGGAAGAGGAAAGGCTTTCGCAGGTGTTCAGTCTGGCGTCCGGTGTGGCTATTATATTGTCATGTCTTGGATTGTTTGCGGTGGCATTGATCGTGATTGAGCAGCGTACCAAGGAGATAGGTGTTCGTAAAGTATTGGGCGCCAGTATCGGCAATCTGGTTTACGTTTTATCGCGGGAGTTTGTAAAACTGGTACTCATTGCCATTCTGCTGGCAACGCCTCTTGCCTGGTTTTTTATGCAAAAATGGCTGGACAACTATCCATACCGCATTGAAATCAGCCCGTTGGTCTTTATCGCTGTTGGCCTGATAGCCGTGCTTGTAGCCGTGGCAACAGTAAGTTTCCAAAGCATCAAAGCCGCATTAATGAATCCGGTGAATTCGCTGAAGAGTGAATAGTGGGGTTGTTGTACTTAAACTATATGACATTTATCTTTGTATAGATAGATAAATGCACGGCTAGTCATACAATAGAACCATGATAAATGATTTGATTACCAAAACCGGCATTATGGTGAAGCGCCCCGCCGCCATGAGTGCGGACGAGCTGGCGGAATGGAAAAAGAAGTCTTTTGAGCGCGCAAGGGATTATTTGTTCTCCATCGGGCAACCGTTGGTTTACTACCAAAAGGATGGAACGCCGGTAGCAGAATATCGCGACGGGCGGATTGAGTCCCTCAAATGACCATTTATTTCATAGCCGGACCGCCGGGAATTGGAAAGAGCACTTATGGAAGAGAACTCATTCCCAATCATGTCCCTATCGTGGATCATGATTTAGCTGCATATCAATATAAAAAGAAAGGATTCGCAGACTATTCTGAGCTCGCTTCTTTCAGGGCGAATCAATTTGTGCAGGAGTGTTTGTCTAGTCAGGCAGATTTTGCTATTGAGCTCAATTTGGGTTACCCTTCACATTATGAATATGTAAAGTCGTTGCTTTCTTCAGGTAAGGGGATCAAAATTCACTTGTTATTGTTTTTTACGGACAATGTTGAGTTGTGTATTTTGCGAGCAAAGGTAAGGCATCAAAATGGAGGGCATCTTGTGGAGCCACTGGTTATCAAAGAGATGTATAACAACACGATCACACTTTTTAAGCAACATTCCGGGCTCTTTTCTTCTGTTTCATTTATTAAGGTGATGGATACGGAGGTCGAGGAAGTAACAATGGATAATCTGCCAGGCTGGATTACAGATAATAACCTTGGCGGTTATGTCAGTTCTGGAAAATGGGATGTCGGTTGAGCCGGGGAATTTCACTTTGTCTTTAATGCATAAATCGTTTTTCATTTAATGCCCAGAACCCCCGGATACAAGCATAGTAAGGCGATCGATAATAGTGGTTTCAGTCCAAATAGCAGCGCTGAGGGCGGCAGGCTAACGAATAAGGACGGGCGGATCAATCTTAAAAAAAGCGGGGTGCCATTGTACGAGCGGATCAGCGTCTATCATTCGCTGCTGCATATGAACAACTTTGTTTTTACATTGACCGTCTTCGCAATTTACACTTGTCTGAACCTGTCTTTTGCAAGCTTATATTTTCTGATCGGCATTGATCATTTGGCGGGCGCTCATAGATCGGGTGATTTTTTTGAAGATTTCCTGCAAGCTTTTTTCTTCAGTTCTCAAACCCTGACAACCGTAGGCTATGGGCACATCAGTCCTGTGGGATTTGTTGCCAATGTGATCGCTTCGATGGAGTCGTTTATAGGCATTATGTCGTTCGCATTGGTGACCGGTATGTTCTATGCACGATTTTCGAGGCCTAAAGCGTATATTCGTTTCAGTCCAAACCTGCTGGTGGCTCCTTTTCAAGGTGGAAGAGCCCTGATGTTTCGTCTCGCTACTTACAAAAACAATCACCTAACCGACGCCGACGCGCAGGTCACGATAGCGATACACGTGGAGGAGAGTGGCAAAACGGTCACCAAATTTTATCCGCTCGAACTGGAAATCAGTCATATCAATTCACTAGCGCTCAGCTGGACGATTGTGCATAAGCTGGATGAAAAAAGCCCTTTGGTTGATTTTACGGAAGAAGATTTTAATACCTGCCGGATTGAAATGATGATCACGATCAAAGCATTTGATGATCATTTTTCAAACACCGTCCAGCAACGTACCTCCTATACGCAGGACGAATTAGTGTACGGAGCTCGCTTTTTACCCATGTACGCACGATCTGACGATGGGAGCTACACTAATTTAATGCTGGAAAAGCTAAATCTGCACGAGCCAGCGACGTTACCGACCTGAATTTGATTAGGTATTTAAAACGGTAATATTGGGAGCATATCGGGAGAACTTCTCGTCCGAGGAAGTAATCGGAATTTGTTCCGCCAGGGCGGTTGCAAGTAAAAACCTATCGAACGGATCACGGTGATCTTCAAAAAGTTGAACGGTTTGATAGGTGTAAATGTGACTCAAATGAATCGGAAGTAAATCAAAACCGTCGGTGATCAATTGGTTGGTGATTTCTTCTATACTAACGATAAATTGCGGAAGTTTACCGAGTTTAAGTTTGATCGACAATTCCATTAAGCTGATTGGGCTGAACAGCATTATGTTATCCGGATTTTCAATCAATGCCTTAGTGCGTGAATGAAGACTGGGATTATCTTCCAGAGACCAAACGAGAATTTGAGTATCCAGGAGGTATTTCATCAAAACATATATTCATTAAGATCTTCTAATGGATCGTTGAAATCATTTGGCGTACCTAGCTTTCCCTTTAGACTGCCTAGACGACGTTTCTTCGGCGATGAATCATCTAAATCGTCGAGGAATGTCACGACTATTTTTGATTTTCTTTTCGTTTTGGGAATTTCATCGAGGGTGATTTTGCCATTATCATAGACCCCTTTTATTGTGGTAAGCATAATCAACAACAGTTTGATATAACCAAAAATAGCAAATACGGACCTCATTTACAATCGGGTGAAACATTCCGTCCCTGACTGATACTTACAGAAATCAGTTCCTTTATCTAAGGATGTTAGTTCTGTCCAACCCGTACAAAAGTGTCCGAAAGCGGACAATAAAGTCGTGTTTTTGAGATATAATGCACTGATAATAAGTGCTCTAAATGTCTGGTATAGGTTTTAAAGCAGTTTCCACTAGCCTTAAAACCTCACATTCCAGCCATGATCAAAAACTATCTGATTACTTCACTCAGGAACCTTCGCCGCAATTGGAGCTTTACCGCCATTAATGTCATTGGCCTTACGCTGGGCCTGGCTTGTTGTGTGCTGATATTCTTTACAGTTCGCTATGAGTTGAGTTTCGATACACACAACAAAAATGCAGACCGCGTTTACCGTTTACTGAATCATAGCGTTGCTGACGGCGACAAAGGTTTCAATACCGGGATACCGCTGCCAGTACTGGCCGCATTGAAAAACGATTATCCTGAAATAAAGAACCAGGTTTCCTGCACTTATGCCATGCGGTCGACGCTGGTGACGGTCAAACAGGGAAATGAAAAAAAGAAATTTGCGGATCCGGGTTATAATGTCGCCTTCATTGGGCCTGAGTATTTCAGGTTGTTTGATTATACCTGGTTAAAAGGAGCGCCAGCTAGTTCGCTCAAAAACCCGGGAGCGGTAGTGCTGACGTCCGCGCAGGCCACGAAATATTTTGGGAATGCAGATCCCATGGGTAAGACTATCAATATCGGTAACCATAGGGATTTTGTGGTGACGGGCATCGTGGCCGACCCGCCGGTAACTACCAGCATGCCATTTACCACCATGCTGTCTTTCGCCTCATTGAAGGATTATGGCGCTTTTACCAATTGGGATGACTGGGTTTCGAGCTACGGAGGTGGCCAGATGTACATAATGCTTCCTGAAAATGTGAATCAGGCCCAATTCGAAAACCAGCTTCTTGCATTCAGTAAAAAATACCGCGGTCCGCGGGACGCAGAAAGGTCGCGGTTTGTATTGCAGCCACTGAAAGACATCCATTTCGCCACGAAAATCGGCAATTATGCTAACCGTTCCATCAGCAAGGGAATGATATGGGCCATGTCACTTGTCGGGATATTCATCCTGATCACCGCTTGCGTGAATTTTGTAAACCTTGCAACCGCTCAGGCACTGCGTCGTTCGCGCGAAGTGGGTGTTAGAAAAGTGCTTGGAAGTACCAGAGGGCAATTATTGCGCCAGTATTTTTCTGAAACGGGTATGATCACAATCTTATCTGTGGTGCTCGCTTTGCTGGCTGCGCAGCTCGCATTGCCTTACATTGCGGGAGTTTTGAGCATTCAGCCCCAGGGCGTGTGGTTTTTTAGTGATCCTGTCATCCTGATCTTTTGCCTCGGACTGACGATATTAACTACTTTGCTGGCCGGCTTTTATCCGGCAATGGTGGTATCTGGTTACCAGCCGATCCTGGCTCTGAAAGGCAAAATGCGTACAGCAGGAAGTTCACAGTCGAATCTGAGGCGTGGATTGATTGTGTTGCAGTTTTCAATTTCGCAGGTGATCCTGATTGGTACACTGATCGCTTACAGTCAGATGAAGTATTTCCGAACACTCGATCTTGGATTTAGTAAAGACGAAATCATTAATGTCGCCATACCAGATCAGGAGCCAGGCAAAATCGAAGCCCTGCGCGCGAAATTGAGCGCCATTGCGGGCATCAAATCACTTACTTTCAGTGCATTTACACCCATGTCGCGTAGCAACTGGCAAACTGGTTTCAGGTTTGAGAATGATGCTGAGGACCTGGATTTTGGTGTGGTAATGCGTCCTGCGGACACTGCCTATTTCAATACCTACGATTTGAAACTGGCAGCCGGAAGAATGTACCTGCCCGCCGATACAATCCGTGAATATGTAGTCAATGAGGCTTTCGCGCAAAAATTAGGCTTTAAAAACCCTCAGGACATTATCGGAAAGCGCATGACAATAGGTGGCGGAAGCGTCAAATTGCCGGTGGTGGGTGTTGTTAAAAACTTCAATACTTTCAGTCTGCATCGCGAAATCATCCCATGTGTACTCACGACATTGCGCGATAATTATCGCACTTTAAGTGTGAAGCTCGATAAGAATGCGGGCCCCGCACAAATTAAGCAGATCGAGGCTGCGTGGACGGAGTTGTATCCTGACTATCTGTTCAGTTACTCCTTTTTTGACCAGACATTGAACAGTTTTTACGAGAAGGAGGAAAATTTCTTTTCGCTCTTTAAAATCCTGAGCGCCATTGCCATATTCATCGGCTGCTTGGGTCTGTATGGCGTGGTAGCGTTCATGGTTGAGTCCCGCACAAAGGAAATGGGGATTCGCAAGGCGATAGGTGCATCAGCAGCCAATATTTTTGGATTATTCTCGATCGATTTTGTAAAACTGGTCGTGATAGCGCTTGTAATCGCTTCGCCGATCGCCTGGTATCTAATGGACGGCTGGTTGCAGGATTTTACCTATAAAGTGCAGATCAGTTGGTGGCTATATGTTGTTGCCGGCGTGGTTGCTGTCGTTATCGCATTGATTACCATTAGTTTTCAGAGCTTGAAAGCAGCGTTCACAAACCCGGTGACGGCGCTCAGAAGCGAGTAGCTCAGTCGGGATATTTAGTTTTTAGCCAACAGTGCAACCTGCATGTACTTTTGATCATCATTGCTGCAGTGTGCCAAATAAACCTTTCATTTATCGTTATTCCGCTCCGTTATGATCAAGAACTATCTGGTTATCGCGCTCCGTAACCTTTCAAAAAGCAAGGTCTATTCTTTTATCAATATCGTGGGGCTCGCTGTGGGCATTTCAGTTTCGCTCCTGATCGGTTTGTGGGTTTGGGATGAACTTTCGTATAACCGTTACCACAAAAATTACGATCGCATTGTGCAGGCGTGGATCAGTCAGACATTCAACAAGCAAACGGGAAGCGGAACGGCGGTTTCCATTCCTGCAGTGACAGAAATGGCGACCAAATATTCTGCGGATTTCAAATACACTTCCCTCGCGTCCTGGAACTACGGGCATTTGCTTGCGAATGGTGATAGAAAGATTAACAAATCAGGAATGTTCGCACAGCCCTCATTCCCCGAAATGCTTTCTCTGAAAATGATCCGGGGAGATTATGATGGCTTGAAAGACCCTGGATCGATCATGATCTCGGAGTCGCTGGCAAAGTCCCTGTTTGGCAACGATGATCCTTTAAATAAGACCCTTAAACTCGACATTAAAAAGAATGTGAAAGTGACGGGTGTTTATGAAGATATCCCTTTCAATTCCAACTTCAATGAGCTTTTTCTAATATTGCCGTGGAGCGACTATCTGCAAGCGGAAGGTTGGGTGAAGGATGCGCAAACGCAATGGGGCAACCATTCTTTCCAATTTTTCGCACAAGTGGCAGATCACGCCGAAATAGCCCAGGTATCCCGCAAGATCCGTGATGTGGAGCTGCCGCATGCATTCTCCAAGACTGATAAGCCTCAGTATTTCCTTCATCCGATGAGCCGCTGGCATTTGTATTCGGATTTTAAGGATGGGAAAAATATAGGCGGAGGCATCCAGTTTGTGTGGCTGTTTAGCATTATCGGCGTTTTTGTGTTGCTGCTGGCTTGTATCAACTTCATGAACCTGAGCACTGCCCGATCAGAAAAGCGTGCAAAAGAAGTAGGTATCCGCAAGTCGATCGGATCGTTGAAAAGCCAGCTGGTGATTCAATTCCTGAGTGAATCGTTTCTGGTTGTTGGATTTGCGTTGATTCTCGCATTGCTTTTCGTGCTGATATCGCTTCCTGCCTTTAACGACCTTGCAGGGAAGCACGTGAAATTTCCTTTCTTCTATCCACAGTTTTGGGTCGGGCTACTGATTTTTGCTGTGTTTACAGGATTGATAGCGGGCAGCTATCCGGCATTCTATCTCTCGTCCTTCAATCCGCTTTCTGTTTTGAAGGGGACATTCAAAGTCGGGAAATGGTCGGCAGTACCGCGGAAAGTGATGGTAGTCATGCAGTTTACGGTTTCTATAACCCTGATTATCGGGACGATCATCGTGTTCCAGCAAATACAGCATGCGAAAAACCGGCCGATAGGCTATGATCGTCAGGGGCTGTTGCAATTCGATATGACGCCTAATCTTTATGGTAAATATGCTCCATTACGTGACGACCTGCTGAAAACCGGCGCGGTGTACGAAATGAGCCAGTCGTCGAGCCCAACTACAGGTATTTACTCGAACCAGATCGGCTTTGAATGGGAGGGAATGGAACCCGGCTCGTTGCCTTTGTTCGGTACCATTGCTTGTACTCATGATTTTGGCAAGACGATCGGCTGGAAAATTATCGAAGGCCGCGATTTCTCGCGCGACTTCTCCACCGACACTGCGGCATTTATCCTCAACGAATCGGCCGTTAAACTCACGGGAATTAAGAATATCATTGGCAAAACCATAAGATTCAATGGCAAACCGAAGCAAGTGGTGGGAGTGATCAAGGATATGGTCATGCAGTCGCCCTATGAACCAGCGGTTCCTACGGTATTTTTGATGGATTATGGATGGGCCAACCTTATCAATGTAAAACTGAATCCCGGCACACCTGTGGATAAAGCGCTGAAAAGGGTGGAAGCTGTTTTCAAGAAGCACGATCCGGATTCGCCATTCGAATTCAAATTTGCGGATGAGCAATATGAGGCTAAATTCCGCGCTGAGGAACGGGTAGGGAAGCTTTCGAGGGTATTTGCGGTGCTGGCGGTGTTTATCTCTTGCCTGGGTTTATTTGGTTTGGCAGCTTACACGGCTGAGCAACGTACGAAGGAGATAGGGATACGGAAGGCGCTCGGCGCGAGTGTGGCGCAGATGTGGGCGATGCTTTCGAAAGAGTTTATCTACCTGGTGATCGTCTCATGCCTCATTGCGTCGCCCATTGCATTGTATTTCCTGAGTGACTGGCTCAAAAAGTACGAATATCACATCGAACTGAGCTGGATCGTATTTGTTTTCTCTGCATTAACGGCCATCATCATTACGTTGCTGACTGTAAGCTTCCAGGCGATCAAAGCCGCATTAATGAATCCGGTCAAATCGCTGCGAAGCGAATAGTGCCCTTTCGTCGATGAAAAGCAGCAGACTATCTACTGGTAGTAACAATTGGAAGATTGTGTTTTCAATGCGTTAAACGTTCGTCGTAAAAGTCCCTCTAAACTACATAAACGAACCATTTTAAACATTTGAAACCATGAAAAAGACCATCTTAGCCATCGCAACCATAGTTACATTGACCATCGGTAACAGCTTCGCTCAACGTTACGAACACCACGCTCCCGCAGCAAAAAGCGCCCGCGTTGACAACGCCTATGAGGAGATGAAGATCAACAAGCTGGACGAGATTGTGAAACTGAGCCGCAAACAGGAAAACCAGATCAAGAAGATCGAGAACAAATACGATCGCCTGGCTTCGCCAAACAGACGTTATCACACCTATCAAGGCATGAAGCGATTGGAAGAAGAAAAACAAAGAGAAATTCTGTCGGTTTTGACCCCGGTACAACGTCAACGTTTGTTTGCTTACCAACACCGTTATGAAACCCGTTACAACCGCAGAGGATAATCAGGAGTAGTTAAATAGCCATGAACAGAACCAGCCAGGCCTTATGACCTGGCTGGTTTATTTAGTGCCAATAGCTTCTCACGAAGGAAATAATCAATGAGCAACAGCCCCGCCAGGCCGATTACGGTAAGAGGGTAGAGTTGAGGGATGGATTTCAATTGATTGGAGAAGGCCTGTCCAGGCACTAACCCAATGTTCAGATAGGTCGCGAGCGTCGGGGAATTGCCTGATGCAGGCACGAAAGCGCAAGCGGTTATAATTGCCGCTACCATTGCTGCAATGCCATACCAACCTTTGCGGCCGATCACCGGCTTGTATTGCAAGGCCGGACGTGCAGGCTGCAACTGGGCAAGAATGTTTTGATTGAATGCAGGTGACGGCGATTCGAGAATATGCTCTTGTAAAAGATTTTGCAATGCTGCTTCTTCCCGTACCTGGTGCATCACCAGACCGGTAAAATCAGCAGAAGGCTGTTCAGGAATTGCCTCCCGGATCAGCTTTCTGAAATTTTCCTCATTGTTTCCTTCCGTTTCCATATCACATACCTATTATAACAGAAACTGCAATTCTTTCCCCAAAACCTTGCGAGCACGAAAAAGTTTGACTTTGATGTTCGATGCCGTCAGGCCGGTGATCTCCTGGATTTCTTCAATGGAATTTTCATTGAGATAATACAAAGTAATAATCAGCGACTCGATTTTCGGCAGCCTTTCGACAGCTTCTTTTACAAATTTATCCCTTTCAGTGATTTGAAGCGTATCAATAGGCGAAGAAGCATATTCATAGGCATAATTTTCACTGAAATCATCGTCTATCGTCTGGAACTGGATCTGATGTTTCTGTAATCTCGAAACGGCCGTACGGTAAACGATCGTGTAGAGCCAGGTTGAGAATTTGGCTTTGCCTTCGAAGTGGCGGATTTGCAGATAGGCCTTCACAAAACTTTCCTGCGCCACATCTTCAGCGTCCTGCGCATTGGACATTATTTTCAGGGCAATGGTAAATGCCATGTTTTTATATCTATCAACCAGAAACGTATAGGACGCAAGGTTGCCCCTTTTGACATTCTCGATATGAAGCCATTCGTCCGTATTTTTCATGCATTCGTTGCGCTACTGGTGATAAGACAGTGTCCGCCGGGTTATGGTTACAGTTTTGGTGTAAAATATTTTCTTTAAAATTTTTGGAAAAAATCTGTAACCAATCCGCGCCGTGCCTTGTCCAATGGGCATAACTTCAATTTAATCAATATTAGCTATGTCCGGTGTAATTGTTTCAGTGGCCGCCTTCATTGGTATTTTTGGGATTGTATATGTGTTCCTCATGACCCGCAACCGCGAACGTATGGCCCTGATCGAAAAGGGCGCCGACGCTTCGATATTTGCAGGTAGCAGCCGTTCTTTTTATCCTACACTGAAATTCGGCATGCTGTTTGTCGGAATAGCGCTGGGAATATTGCTTGGTAACTGGCTGGAAAAAAACTATGATTTCAATAAAGGAGTCGCTTATCTGGCGATGGTGTTTCTGCTTGGAGGCATCAGTTTGATACTTAACTTCCTGATCGAACGCAATCTGGATAAAGACAAGCCCCAGGAATAGCATCTTGCTCAAACAATACGTTGCCGGTCAAACCGAAAATAAACCGTTCATCATTTCCTAAAAATAATTTAGCCTAGTACCTTGCATCACAAAGTACCTTAGAATACATTTGTATTGTCAAAGTGATTATAGAGGTTGCTAAGTAATGCGATTTGTGGCCGATCAAGGCCATATCTCGACGGGAATTCCTATGCCTTTTGAAATCTGTTAGCCATGAAAAATTTTAGCTATGAAAACACTACTCCAATTGTTAATGTCTGCCCTGATCATGGGCTTGGTTTGCGTTACACCATCTTTTGCCCAGGCGCCGAATGGCGGCAGCCGTATCACTGGCATTATCGCTGACTCAGCAAGCGCCAAACCGCTCGATTTTATCACGCTTAATCTGATGAAAGACAAAAACACCGCCGTTAAAGCGGATTTTTCCAAATCGGACGGCTCCTTTGTCTTTCAAAACCTTAAACCAATGAAATACAACCTGGTGTTGGTAGCCGTGGGCTACAAAAGCAAAACAATAGAAGTAGATCTCACGGACAGCACGCGCAAGAGCGTGGACCTGGGCACTATCAGCATTAGTCAGAATGTGGTGGGATTAAAAGAAGTCACCGTAACAGCAATTAAACCCATTGTAAAACAGGAGGTTGATCGAATTACCTACGACCTGGAAGCGGATCCGGAAAGCAAGGTTTACAGCGTGCTCGAAATGATGCGGAAAGTGCCTTACCTTTCACTGGACGCCGAGGATAATATTTTTCTCAAAGGGAATTCCGATTTCAAGATCCTCATCAATGGTAAGCCTTCGAGCATGGTGGAACGGAGCTATAAAGATATTCTGCGCAGTATGCCGGCTTCGTCCATCGTTCGTATTGAGGTAATCACCACGCCTCCCGCAAAATATGATGCCGAAGGATTGGCAGGAATTATCAACATTATCACTAACAAAAAAGTGGATAATGGCTATACCGGAACGCTGAATGTGAGCGAGCGTTTTCCTGTGGGTGGACCGGGAGTCGGTGGCTCGCTCTCGGCCCAGCTTGGGAAAGTGGGAATGACGTTGAACGTAGGCGGCAATCAGTATAAAAACCCTTCGACGCAGACAATTTCGAACCGCGCGACGACTGGGATAGATCCTACGGTATTGGATCAGCGCGGGTGGTCGAGGCAGGATAATAAGAGTGGTTATGTGGGCTATGAAATAACCTACGAAATCGATACGCTGAACTTGCTCAGTGCCCAGCTTAACGTAAACGGCAACCGTAATAACGGAGTCGGGTTTCAATCTTCCTTGCTGAACGGCGGGGAGGAGATTTTGGAAAGGTATAATGTCAATAATAATAATACTGATCGTGGCAATGGCCGGGACGCGTCGGTCAATTATCAGCGCGGGTTTAAGGCCGATAAAAACCGATTGCTGACGTTTTCTTACCGCTATTATGGCTATGATAACAAGCAAAAAGGCAACTTGCTCATTAGCGACCGCATCAATTACGACAGACCCGACTATCATCAGCTTAACAATCAGCAGTTCTCGGAACAGACATTCCAGGTAGATTTTGTATACCCGGTGAAGAAGCTGAATATTGAGGCGGGTTTGAAAGGGATCATGCGGGATAATAAAAGCGATTTTCAATATGCGGTGTTTAATCCTGAAAACAACACGTATGAGGTCGATCTTGATATGAGCAATAAGTACAATAACACGCAACAGGTTTTTGGAGCATACAATACTTATAATTACAATTTCAAAAATTGGGGGGTTAAAGCAGGCGCCCGCATTGAACAAACGATTGTGGATGCTGACTTTATTTCCACCGATTCAAAAGTGGAACAGAATTACTTTAATCTGATCCCTTCGGTTTCGATCAATCGTAAGCTGAAAAACAATGCTGGTATCAATTTTGGATACAGCCAGCGTATTCAACGGCCGGGAATATGGCAGCTCAATCCGTTTGTGGACCGCTCCAATCCGAGCTACGAGCGTACCGGTAACCCCGACCTTCGTCCAGCTTATGTGAATGACCTGCAGTTGAGCTTCAACAAATCGAAAAAAGGTTCGGTGAACTTTGGATTGGGTTACATTCATTTCAGGGACCTGATTTTCCCGATTGCTGTGTATAACCCCGAAACGCAGGTTACCCGCACTTCCTACGGAAACACCGGAACAGCGCGATTGTTTACCGCCAATTTGAATGCCAATTACCCTATTACTAAAAAATGGAATTTCAGTACTAACCTGCGCATTGCACACGGAAAAGTGACAGGCGAAGTAAATGGAACCGAGATTACCAATAGTGGTGTGATGTACCAGATCGCGGTTTCGACAGGATATAAGTTGCCCAGGGACTGGAGGGTTAATGCTAACGTGAATGCGAACGGGCCTAATTTAAGTTTGCAGGGAACGAGCAATGCGATCACCAGCACTTCATTCAGCGTGAATAAGGATATTGTGAAGGACAAGCTTTCGTTTTCAGCGGCTGTCAGCAATCCGTTTACCAAATTCAGACGATATCATAATGAAACTTTCGGTCCTGATTTCGACCAGTTTACCGATCGTTGGCAGTACTTCCGATCGTTCAACCTGAGCCTGAATTACAAGTTTGGTAAGTTGAAAGAAGCGATCAAAAAGAACAAAAGAGGTATCCGCAACGACGACGTGCAAAACGGAAATTAACCGTACCGGTCAGACCTGCGAGGCATTGAAGATCTCGCAGGTCTGACTTCAATCCATCAGATATTCTTTGGCCGGGACAACGCTTATTTTCTTGCCATCCCTTTCAAATTCGTCGGTCTGGTGCAGCGTCACTATTCTGCCGGCTTTCAACTTGAAGAAATCCATCGCTTCAAAGAGACCATTGAGCTCCCGGTCCAGATTATCCGCAGTCAGTTCATAACATACCTGCAATACTTGCTTCACAGCGCCTTTTTCGGAAACGACAAAGTCGCATTCGCCTTTTTCAGCGAAGTAGTATATTTCCTTAAACTGCCTTCGCAAATGCAGAAACACCAGGTTTTCGAACCGGCTTCCGAGATCATCCGTGAAGGACCCTGAATTCGCATTGATCAGGCCGGTGTCACTTGCATATACTTTCCTGGGGTTTACCAGCTGCTTTCGGAGCGAATAACTGAACTTCGGTACAAAATGAAACAGATACGTATATTCAAAATGTGAAAGATAGTCCATAATCGTATTTGTGGAGCCACTTTCGAACATGCCTTTTAGCCTGTTGCCGGTAATGCGGGTACCGACGTTGGAAACAAGGTACAAGGCAAGCCTTTGTAAAGTTTTAACATCCCTTACACCATATCTCACTGCGATATCCCTGATCAGGATATCTTCGAACAGGTGATGCAGTATTTCGTCCAATCCCGACTTTATATATTCAGGAAATCCTCCGGTTTGCAGGTAAGACAAAACAGATTCTTCACTTGGGCCGGATCCCGCAAATGCATTGAACTCGGCATAGGAAAAGGGAAATAGCTCCCTGGTTATGTGCCTGCCGGTAAGCTTGGTCCCCAGTTCCCGGCTCAGCAACGACGCGTTGGAACCTGTTATCACGATTTTGCTGCCCTCGTCAAGCTTTTGCCTGACGTATACTTCCCAGCGATCAATGATCTGTATTTCGTCGAAAAACAGCGTTTTGCTTTTTGATTCCCTGACTACTTTATCCAGCCGGACGAAGTCAGACGGGTCAAAATCATATAGCCTTGTGTCTTCAAAATTGAGATAGAGTGCTTCCGGGTGCCTTTCTTTCAACAATTGGTATAGCAAAGTGCTCTTACCGCACCGGCGTATTCCCGAGACGATAAGCGCATGGGACGTCAGGTCTGGCAGCGTTTTGATCGAGTTTCTGTGTAACCCAAGATCAAGTACATCCATGTTGGCCTTTTGAGCCTCTATTACGTTTGATATGACGTTTTCTAATACCATTGCTTACTTGTTTGTTACAAATATACAAACTTATATTTTACTAATGAACAATTTTGTATTTTACTAACGAACAAGATTGTATTTTAGTAATGATCAATTTTATATTTTAACAATGATCAAACTTGTATTTTATTAATGAACACTTCCTGGCCCGCCTCAGTCCGTTCCAAAACGAACAAAGCGTGTCCGATAGTGGACAGTAATAGGAGCTATGAAGTCTAACTAACCATTTCATAATTAGGTAGTTAATGTGTTATCATCCAGTGGCTCGCAATTTGAGCAGCGGAAGCGGGTATTAAGATTCGCTCATTTCCGACAGCAGTTATGATCCGCAACTATTTCAAAATCACTTTCAGGAACCTGTGGAGTAACAAAGGTTACTCTGCCATTAACATTGGTGGACTGGCAGCCGGTATGGCTGTGGCTATGCTCATTGGCTTGTGGGTTTATGATGAGCTGGCATTTAACCGCTATTTCAAGAACTATGACCGGATAGGCCAGATCCTGCAAGATCAGGTGATCCATGGCGAGCGGAATACCTCGTTTTCATTACCCGTACCTTATATCGGAGAGCTTAAAAGCAATTATAGCAGCCATTTCAGGCGTATTGTTGTTTCCAGCCAGACGGACGAGTATATTCTTACTGCCGGGGACAAAAAGCTATCCCGAAACGGCAATTTTATTGACGCGGCAGCGCCGGAGATGTTTACACTGAAAATGCTGCAGGGATCGTGGTCGGCATTGGAGGAACAGCAGGCGATTATTCTCTCTGAATCCACTGCAAAAGCGCTTTTTGGTGATGTTAATCCGCTCAACAGGCTGGTTAAGATTAATACAGATATGGATATGAAAGTGGCGGGGGTTTACGAAGACCTGCCACAAAATACAAAGTTTCATAACGTACAGTTCATGGGTTCTTGGGATTATTATCTGGACAAAAACCAATGGATGAAGCAAAAGAAATGGGATAACCACGCCATTTGGATCTTTGGTGAGCTTGCCGACGGCACCGATTTTGATAAAGTGACAGCGGGCATCCGCAACTCCGAGCTCAATGTGATCAAGAATCTGGATGATATGAAGGAGGAAGTCGCGACAAATCCGCAAATGTGGCTTCATCCGATGAAGGACTGGCATTTACACTCCGACTTTAAAAATGGAGTTGTGGGCAACGGACCGGTACAATATGTTTGGATGGTGGGCCTGATCGGCTTCTTCGTGTTATTGCTGGCTTGCATTAATTTCATGAATCTCAGCACCGCACGCTCCGAAAAGCGGGCGCGCGAAGTAGGTGTTCGTAAGGCCATCGGTTCCATGCGCTGGCAATTGGTAAGTCAGTTTTTCAGTGAATCGTTTTTCATCGTCCTGGTATCATTCGGTTTTGCATTGATACTGGTCGGGTTGTCGCTTACGTGGTTTAATAACCTGGCAGCCAAGCAGATTACAGTTCCGTGGACGAATGTTTGTTTCTGGCTTGCAAGCGCTGCTTTTGTGGTGCTTACCGCCGTACTAGCCGGAAGTTACCCGGCCATTTATCTCACTTCTTTTCAGCCGGTTAAAGTCCTGAAAGGATCAGGCGCGTCGTTGCGCACGCATTTCGGACGACTGGCTTACACACCGCGTCAGATACTTGTGGTATTACAATTCACGATTTCCGTGACGCTCATTATCTGCACCATTATCGTTTATAGGCAAATCAGCTTTGCAAAAGACCGCCCGGTAGGCTACTCGCGTGACGGTTTGCTGATGATCACCATGAAGTCGGGTGACTTTTACGGAAAGACTGACCTGCTACGTGCCGAGCTCAAAAATACAGGAATGGTAGCCGAAGTGGCAGAATCGCAAAGTCCGGTCACGGGCGTATTTTCAGCGAACGACGGTTTCAGCTGGAAGGGTATGCCACAAGGTTTCACAGAGCAATTTGCAACCCTGACGGTCTCTCCCGAATATGCGAAAACAGTGGGCTGGCAATTCGTCAGCGGCCGGAATTTTTCAAAGGAATTTGCGTCCGACACGTCCGGTTTTGTAATTAATGAAGCAGCGGCAAAGATATTTGGAATGGCCGATCCGGTGGGAGAGGTCATATCGTGGAAAAGTCAATGGATGACCGACAACATTCAAAAACGTTTTACTATACTCGGTGTAGTGAAGGATATGGTCATGCAATCGCCTTTTGATCCGGTGAAACCTACCGTTTTCTTCCTTTTTGGGTCTCCTAATTTTATCAATATCAAACTAAATCCACAGGTAAGTGCCGCGAGGGCTTTGCCTGCCATCGAAAGTGTGTTCAGGAAATTGATACCGTCGGCGCCATTTGAATACCAGTTTGCTGATCAGGAATATGATAAGAAGTTCAGGACAGAGGAGCGCATTGGCAAGCTCGCAGGATTTTTTGCAATACTGGCTGTTGTCATCAGTTGCCTGGGTCTTTTCGGGCTGGCCTCATTCACTGCCGAACAGCGCACCAAGGAGATCGGGATACGGAAGGTAATGGGCGCATCCGTGGCCAACCTGTGGCAAATGCTTTCGAAAGACTTTGTAATCATGGTCGTCATATCGAGCCTGATCGCCGCTCCACTGGCATGGTATGCCATGCGCGAATGGTTACAGCATTATCAATACCGTACCGAAATGAGTTGGTGGATATTTGCGCTTTCGGGCCTGGGCGCGCTGCTCGTCACCCTCCTGACGGTAAGTTACCAGGCCATCCGGGCTGCATTGATAAATCCTGTGGAGAGTTTAAGAAGCGAATAAATTCGATAAATGCATTTTCTATGATTCAGAACTATTTGAAGTTCACACTGAGAAATCTGACGAAGCACAGGGTTTATTCAGCCATTAATGTGATCGGGCTGGCGATCGGTATGGCTGGCGCGATCATTATTTTTCAGTTGGTCAAATATCACCTGAGTGTAGACAGGTTCCATGCAAATGCCGATCGTACTTACCGGGTGGTGGTCGATCTGCATTTGGAAGATGGCTCTGTTGAGAATGAGCGTGGTTCGGCTTATCTGCTGCATGAGACTTTGAAAAAAGAGTTCAGCTACGTGCAGGACGCGGCTTATCTGGCGCATAAGGATTTGACATTGAGCGTGACCGAAGGTGGAACTACTAAGAAATTTCTTGAAAAAGAGAACGCAGCGTTCACCAATGCCGATTTTTTCAAAATCTTCGATTATAAATGGATCAGCGGTAATTCGTCCGCGTTAAATGTGCCAAATCAGGCGATTATTACGGCACGTTATGCAGGGAAGTATTTCGGCACAGCCAATCCGATCGGCAAGGTAATCCGTGTCAACAATGCAGAGAATGTGGTGATAGCAGGCGTGATCGCCGATTATTTGGATCAGACCGATTTCCGTCAGGACATTTTCATTTCTTTGCCTACACTGAAAAAAGTAGTGCCCGAATATGGTTACGAGGACTGGGGATGGATCGACAGCAACCGCGAAACGTACATTACCCTTCGTTCTGACGATTTTAAAGCGGCTTTTGAAAAGCAGATGCCTGCTTTTGCAACCAAATACTACGGGCCCGACGGCAAGGTTTTCCATTACCATTTGCAGGACCTGGCTGATGTGCATTTCAACATCGATTACGGCGGAAAAATCAAGTATTACACCATTGTGCTCCTGGCGACGGTTGGATTATTGCTTGTTCTGATCGCCTGTTTCAATTTTATAAACCTGTCGACAGCCCGCGCATTCAAGCGAAGCAAGGAAGTAGGGGTACGAAAGGTGCTGGGAATTTCTCAATCTCAGGTTTTCTGGCTTTTTATACAGGAAACCGCATTGCTTACCGCCATTGCCGGATCCGTGGCCATGATTCTCGCCAAAGTGTTTGCTCCATTGTTAAGCCAGTGGATCGGAACGAACATTCCGATCAATGTCGTGGAAGACACATTACTGCTGGCATTCTGCCTCGGCCTGTTTGTTTTTGTGGTGTTGATGGCCGGAGTCTATCCAGCGCTGATCGTATCTCGGTTCAATCCGGTTAAAGCCATCAAAGGATTGTTGAAGGAGAACAACAGAAGCTTCTTTTCAGTAAGAAAAACCCTCGTGGTGGCTCAGTTCAGCATTTCGTTTGTGCTCATAGCCGTATCGACGCTTATTATTTTGCAGTCAGATTACTTGAAAAACAAGGATCTTGGTATAAATAAAGACCTGATCCTTCATATTGGCCTGCCTGAAACTGAAACAAGCAGACTTACAGCATTGAAAAACGAGTTGTCGTCGCTGCACGAGGTGGCTTCAGTATCCTTTTTCAGGACGCCACCATCTGTTCAGGCAAGTAGCGGTGGCAGCATTAAGTTTGAAAACCGGGACTGGGAGAAATTTGTGGCGCGTTCACGCATTGCCGACCATGATTATGTCAAAACTTATGGTCTAAGGCTTCTCGCAGGACGCATTCCTGCTCAATCCGATACCCTTCATGAATTACTGATCAACCGTAAACTTGTGCAATCCCTTGGTCTGAAATCACCGGAAGATGCACTTAACAAACGGCTCCTGGTCGGCGACGCAGGAAAAACGGGGACGATCGTAGGGGTGCTCTCCGATTTCAATAACGGCGACCTCTACACCGGCATTGAACCGACAATCGTTTTTTCTTCCCGCCAGCGTTACCGTTCGGCCGGGATCAAGCTAGATGTACTGGATCCCGCTACGATAAAGAAAGTGGAGCATATCTGGCAAGATCAGTTTCCCGATAATGTGTTTGAATACGGCTTTTACGATCAGGAAATAGCCCGATTTTACCAACGCGAGGAACTTGCCTCGCGGCTCACGACCACTTTTGCATTGCTATCGGTCTTTCTGTCGTGCCTTGGGTTGTTTGGGCTGGCTATGTTTTCTATCGAGCAGCGAACCAAGGAGATCGGTGTACGCAAAGTGTTGGGTGCATCTGTGGCCGGAATTACGGCAATGCTATCCATGGATTTTCTGAAACTGGTGCTGGTAGCAATTGTCATTGCGAGCCCGGTGGCGTGGTATTTCATGAACAAATGGTTGCAGGATTTCGCTTACCGGATCGAAATTCATTGGTGGATTTTCGCCTGGTCAGGATTACTGGCGGTGGGCATAGCACTGTTTACGATTGGTTTCCAGAGCATCAAAGCCGCATTGCTGGATCCAGTGAAGAGTTTACGAAATGAATGATTCAGCTGCTAAATATATAGATCATGTTCCGGACCTACTTTAAGATTGCCTGGCGTAACCTGCTCAAAGACCGGCAGTTTACCTTTTTGAATCTGCTTGGTTTGTCGACCGGGCTGGCTTGTACGTTGCTGATCTATTTGTGGGTTAATGATGAACTGCAAGTCGACAGGTATAATGAAAAAGACGCCCAGCTTTTTCAGGTAATGGCTAATCATTCCAATGAAGGCGGGATCAAAACCATTGAACATACACCTGGTTTACTTGCAGATGCATTAAAAGCCGAAATACCCGAGGTGGAGTTTGCAACGACGGTGGTTCCCGCCTCGTGGTTTTCCGGAAAAGGCATTATTTCTTTTGGTGAAACAAAATTGAAAGCAGGCGGGCAGTTTATTAGCAAGGATTATTTCAATGTATTTACCTGTCCGTTTATCGACGGCGACCGTGAGGCTGTCGTTAGAGATAAAAACACCATCGCGATTTCCGAAGCAATGGCAGTCAAGCTTTTTGGTAAAACAGAAGGTGTTACAGGCAAATCCATTCGCTGGGAGCAGGCGGAGTTTACAGGTTTGTATCGCATAGGCGGTGTTTTTAAGGAGAATCCGGCCAATGCGACTAATCAGTTTGAAGTGCTGCTAAATTTCGAGCAGTTTAAAGCCCGCCGGCCCGGCATGGAGCAATGGGGAAACAGCGATCCTAGCACATTTGTAATTCTTAAAGCGGGGACGGACAAAGATGTCTTCAATCGAAAACTGAGCAGCTTTCTTACAACAAAACAAAAAGACATTGAAGCGCAGCTTTTTGCCATTCGTTACTCAGATAAATACCTGCATGGACAGTTTGAGAATGGCATTCAGGCAGGCGGGCGCATTACGTATGTGAGGCTGTTTTCAGTGATTGCAGTGTTTATATTGATCATTGCCTGCATCAATTTTATGAACTTGTCGACCGCCAAGGCTGCCGGCAGAATTAAAGAAGTAGGTATCAAGAAAGTGGTAGGGGCACTCAGAAGCTCGCTCATCGCCCAACATTTGATCGAATCCATTCTACTCACGTCCATTGCATTGCTTTTTGCAATAGGCATTCTGGCGTTGCTCATGCCGCAGTTCAACAACATTACCGGCAAGCAGATAGAACTGCGCCCCGATACTCCGCTCATAGCTGCCATATTGATCGTTACACTCATAACGGGTTTATTATCGGGTAGTTATCCGGCGTTATATCTCTCTGGATTTAGTCCCGCAGCGGTTTTGAAAGGCAAAATGAAAAACTCGGCCGGAGAATTGCTCGTGCGGCGCGGGCTGGTGGTGTTTCAGTTCGCAGTATCCGTCATATTTATTGTGTCGGTGATCGTCGTCTATCGTCAGATTGAATTTATCCAAAACAAAAACCTGGGTTACAATCGGGATCACATTATCCACTTTGAAATACCGCTGGAAATGGATTCAGTGGACTTGAAAGCAGCCGAATCGTTCCTGGCGGAACTTCGGAACATTCCTGGCGTGGTCAGCGCTTCGAGTTACTACCATAACCTTACTGGCGGTCACGGCGCCATTTCCGACTTTGAATGGCCTGGGAAGGCGCCTGGCAGGAATATCGAGTTTTCTAATCTCGAAGTGGGTTATAATTTCATGGAAACAATGGGTATGAAGATGAAAGAGGGCAGGTTTCTCTCGCAAAATGAGAATGCAAGCCGCGAGATCATCTTCAATGAGGCAGCAATCCAGAGTATGGGCCTGAAAGATCCGGTTGGGAAAACGGTGAAGTTTTGGGGTATGGAGAAGCAAATTGTCGGCGTGGTGAAAAACTTCAATTTCGAATCGCTGTATGAATCCGTGAAGCCTTGCTTTTTTCAGACATATCCGGTTATGCCGAACATCATGGTCAAAATGCAGGCAGGAACCGAGGAGCAAACCATTGCCCGCGTTCAAAAGACGTTTCAGGATCACCACAAAGGGTTGGTTTTTGATTACCAGTTTTTGGACGAAAACTATAAGGCACTATATGCGCCCGAGCGCAGGGTAGGCGTGCTGTCGCGCTATTTCGCAGGTTTGGCTATCCTTATTTCTTGCCTCGGCCTTTTTGGACTGGCTGCATTTACTGCCCAGCGAAGGCAGAAAGAGATTGGCATCAGAAAAGTGGTAGGCGCTTCCGTAAGCGATGTGGTCATGATGTTATCCATGGATTTTCTGAAACTTCTGGCGATTGCATTGGTCATCGCATTTCCACTGATCGGCTGGGTAATGTACGAGTGGCTGAGCAATTTCGCATTCAGAATTGACCTGGATGCGGGCGTGTTCATCATCGCTGCCGCAGGTATCACGGCCATTACATTGACAACCGTAGGTTATCAGGCAATTAAAGCGGCATTGCTGGATCCTGTCAAAAGCCTTAAAGTAGAGTAGCAAACCCTTAGCTCATACAATATGATACGTAACTATTTTAAAATCGCTTTCAGGAACCTGCTGAAAAGTAAGGGATATTCTGCCATCAATATTGGTGGGCTGTCGGTAGGAATGGCGGTGGCTGTTTTGATTGGATTGTGGATTTATGATGAACTCTCGTTTGACAAATACCACAGCAATTATAACCGTATCGGGCAAGTTTGGCAGTTCGTCAAGTTCGACGTCGAGAAATCATCCTATAATGTAGTCCCGTTGCCGCTGGCCGATGAAATGAGGGAGAAATACGCGGATTTCGAAGCTGTGAGTAAATCAGCATACCGAAGCATTGTCATTAATAATGGCGATAAGATGTTCTCGAAATCGGGGCAATACGTAGAGCCGGTCTTTACTAAAATGATGTCGCTTAGGATCATCGCGGGAAGTGAAAACGGCTTAAAAGAGGGCAATTCCATCCTGCTTTCACAGTCGCTGGCGCAATCCCTGTTTGGGAACGCGAACCCTGTGAATAGCATTGTGAAGATCAATAACAAGACCAATGTAAAGGTTACCGGCGTGTATGCGGATTTGCCTCACAACAGTACATTTAAAGACGCGCAGTTTTTTGCACCCTGGCAGCTTCTGACTTCCACCGACGGTTCCGTAAAGGACGCGGATACGCAATGGGATCAGAATT
Source organism: Dyadobacter sp. MSC1_007 (assembly GCF_023667495.1). Taxonomy (GTDB): domain Bacteria; phylum Bacteroidota; class Bacteroidia; order Cytophagales; family Spirosomataceae; genus Dyadobacter. The sequence goes on along the minus strand of NZ_JAMOZL010000008.1, from coordinate 245,971 downwards.
CCTATCAGGTTTTCGTGCAACTTAAAGAAGGCGTTGATTTCGGCACGGTGTCTGCCAAGATCAAGGATTCGCGGATGAAACGTGCAAACCCGCCGGGCTATAAACCCGAGTTCTTTGTGCATCCAATGGAACGGTGGCATTTGTATTCGGATTTCCAGAACGGCGTGAATACCGGCGGTTTGATCACATTTGTGTGGCTGTTTGGGACGATAGGCGTTTTTGTGTTGTTCCTGGCCTGCATCAATTTTATGAACCTTAGCACTGCAAGGTCCGAAAAGCGTGCGAAGGAAGTAGGTATCAGAAAAGCGGTCGGTTCGCTCCGTGCGCAATTGGCTAGTCAGTTTTTTAGTGAATCGCTTCTGGTAGTGCTGATCGCATTTGTGCTATCGGTATTCATTGCGGGGCTGGTTTTGCCTGCTTTCAATGAATTATCCAACAAGCAAATCACGTTGCCGCTGGCAAACCCGTTTTTCTGGCTAGTCGGAATTGGTTTCAGTCTGTTCACGGCGATAGTCGCGGGAAGTTATCCTGCATTGTATTTGTCTTCTTTTCAACCATTAAAAGTGCTTAAAGGGACATTCAAAGCAGGAAGATTTGCTTCGGTGCCACGTAAAGTGTTGGTAGTGATGCAGTTTACGGTTTCAGTGACGCTTATTATCGGGACGGTGGTCGTTTTTCGACAAATCCAGCACGCCAAAAATCGCCCGGTAGGGTATAGCCACCATGGACTTATTGAAGTGGATATGACCACTAGCGCATTACATGGTCATTATAATGCACTTAAAAACGATCTGATGAATACGGGCGCAGTGAGTGGCTATTCACAATCGTCGGGATCGGTGACGGTTCAATACGGCGGTGTTACTAACCTCTCCTGGCCTGGGAAGGCGGCCAATGCAGTGCCGTTGCTCATGTCGAACAATATTTCTCATGATTTTGGTAAAACCATCGGCTGGGAGCTCATTCAGGGCCGGGATTTTTCAAGGACCTATGCCACAGATTCGACCGGTATGATCCTGAATGAGTCTGCATTGAAACTGATGGGCTTGAAAAAGCCATTTGAAACAATCCTTAACTGGGGTGGAAAGGAATACAGGATCGTGGGGATCGTGAGGGATATGATCCGGGAATCACCCTTTTCGCAGGTGAGCCCCGCATTTTATGTCCTCAATTATCGCAATACCAACGTGATCAATATCAGGCTTGCGCCACAGCTCAGTGCGTCCGAGGCACTGGGAAAAGTTGCGGGCGTCTTCAAAAGATACGACCCGGACAGCCCGTTTACTTACCGTTTTGTAGACCAGGAGTTTGGGAAGAAATTTGGCGACGAAGAACGGATCGGTAAGTTGGCTTCATTCTTTACCGCGCTGGCTATCTTCATTTCCTGCCTTGGACTTTTTGGATTGGCATCGTTTGTGGCCGAACAACGCACCAAAGAAATTGGCATCCGCAAGGTGCTCGGAGCTTCCGTCACCAATTTATGGAAGTTGCTGTCGACCGATTTTGTATTGCTGGTGTTGATCTCCTGCGTCATTGCCGGCCCGATCGCATGGTATTTCATGAGTGGCTGGCTCAAAAATTACACCTACCGCGCTGAGCTTTCATGGTGGATATTTGCGCTAACAGCACTTGGGGCGATTGTTATTACGTTGCTTACAGTCAGTTTTCAGGCTATTCGTGCCGCATTGGTCAATCCGGTTAAAAGTTTACGTGCCGAATGAGCCGGAGCTTTAATTAATGCTTTGGTAAAGGATATTTGTCTCTGCGTCTTTATCTTGCAGTGGAATCCTTCATTAAGCGAACACACCTTTGGCCAGAAACTTTACCTGCGTTGTTGTCATTGTGCTAACATGCGTTGCAGGGCCGCTGCGGGCGCAGAAAAGTATGCTTTTTTCCAACCTGGAAGCGAATGTGGAGGCGGGCGCGTACGTTTCTTCCAATGATATGACGCCATTCTGGCTTACGGCCAACCAGTTTGGTATTGTGCCCGACCGCAGCACAGCGGGTGTTTTGCAGGCTACCATTCGTCGGAACTATATCTTTTTTGACAGCCTGTCGGGCAAACCAAAGAAATTCGACTGGAGTGCCGGGGTGTCTCCGGTGGGTACTTATGAAAAGGACGAGGACTTTCGTGTTTTGTTGCCAGAGGCACATGCGAGCATTCGGTTTAAAAACACCGAGCTTTATGTAGGCAGGCGGCGGGAATTGATGGGCCTGGGCGATTCGACGCTGTCTTCCGGCTTCTATTCGGTATCAGGGAATTCCCTGCCAATTCCCAAGATCCAGATTGGCACTGTCGGGTTTACGCCATTAAAATTCACCCGCAATTTCCTGGCAGTCCATGCGGGATTTGCGCATGGCTGGTTCAATACGGACTATATTCAGGGCGTAAGGCTTCATCAGAAATTTCTCTATTTCAGGTTAGGTAAGGCTAAGAACAGGTTTTATTTTGGATTGAACCACAATGTGATGTGGGCAGGGCATTCCGAATATCTGAAACAGCACCCCGAACTTGCTGTGAATGGCGAGCTGCCTTCTTCCTGGAAGTTCTATCCCAATGTTGTGCTTGCATTCACCTCCAAAAATTGGTTTACCAAAAATGGTTATGGTGCATTTGATAGCTACCGGCTGGGAAATCATTTGGGAAGTTATGACATCGCATTTGAAACAAAACTGAAAGGTTATAATCTCTTTATTTATCATCAGCACCCGTTCGAAGATGTATCGAGTATGCTTTTTAGAAATATCCCGGACGGGCTTTACGGGGTTAATTTCCAACTAAAACCAGGGACTGTCATTGGTGGTTTTACGGTAACACATCTTACCCTGGAATTCCTTTCGACCAAAGATCAGTCGGGGTCGGAGTTTTATATTCCTGGAAGCAAGTACCAGGGGGCTGACAACTATTTCAATCACACGCAATATGCCGAAGGATGGTCGTATCAGGGCAGGACGGTCGGGACGCCTTTTATGGTTCCCGGCAAGGATATGGACCAGTCAAAATTGGAAAACCAGCGGTTCTATCCCAATAACCGGTTGAATATGTGGTATGTTGGTGCTCAGGGGCGTTTTGGTAAATCACTATTACTTACATTAAAAGGCTCTTATAGCCAGAACTTTGGCACTCCGGGCGCGGACTTTGATCCGGCGCGAGGACAGTTTTCGTCGATGCTTGGCGCTCAGTATTTCCTTGGGTCAAACAAAGGGATGAGTATCATCGCCAGGCTCGCGACCGACCAGGGTGATATCTTCACAAAACGGACAGGAGGCTACCTTGGCGTCCGGGCGGAATGGTAGAGGCCATTCGCTGAAAAGACGGTTGTCCATGGATGAACAAGATTGTTCGAATTCGGACAGTTGTTTCTGTTTTTCATCTTTTAACTATTTGATTATTAATCTATTGATGTGCGTGGCATAAATTTATTGCGGTAAGCAGATACAGCCATTTTTAAGGAATTTTGCTTTCTGATAATGACTGTTTCAACTCCTTTACAGCACCGCAAATGCTCAAAAATTACTTCAAGATCGCCCTTCGTAATATCTGGAAAAACAAGGTATTTTCGGCCATCAATATCGTTGGCCTTGCGGTGAGCATGGCGGCATGCATCGTGATCCTGCTATTCGTTTTTTATGAGCGGAGTTTCGACAAACAACACACCCGGAACATTTACCGCCTCGACGAAGTCCAGAAATTTGAAGGCATGGTGGCACCTCAGAAGGTTGCATTGTCGATGTACCCGATGGGTCCTACTTTAAAAGAAGATTTTCCTGAAATCCGGAACTTTGTCCGAATTAATACCACGGGTAAGCTGCCTGTTAATTATAACGAAAAACGCGTAGAGCTATCTCAGGCTTATTTTACCGACCCCAACTTCTTCCAAATGTTCGATTTTCCGTTGCTGGAAGGGGATAAGGGGAAGGTTTTGCGGGAGCCCAACAGTGTCGTACTCTCGCAGGAAAGCGCTACCCGGATATTTGGCAAAGTCGATCCCATTGGCAAATACATCAGCCATTTCGGCAGCGATACCATCACTTTGAAAGTCACCGGAATAATGGCCGACATTCCCGCCAACTCGCATTTGCAGTTTGACGCGCTGTTTTCATTCAATACCATCTCCAAGCCCGATTTTATGAACAATTGGGGCGGTAACTGGCTCGTGACTTATCTGGAACTGACACCGGGCAGCGATATTTCAAAGCTTGAAAAGAAATTTCCCGATTTTCTGAAAAAACACATGAAAGAAGGCCAGTGGAAGTTTTATACGCTGTTTCTGCAACCGCTGGCCGATGTTCATGCGCAGTCGGTGGATATTACCCATGACTATGTCAATTACCAGAAATTCGATAAACGGTACACCTATATTTTCTCGATCATCGCGGCCATTGTGTTGATTATCGCCTGCGTAAACTTTATGAACCTTTCAACGGCGCGGTCAACCGGCCGGGCGAAGGAGGTAGGGATCCGCAAATCGATCGGCGCACAACGTTTTCAGTTGGCGGGACAATTTATTGGCGAGTCGGTACTGCTCGCATTATTTGCACTGATTCTGGGTATACTCATAGTGAAGCTGGTGATTTCGCCAGTTGCCAATTTCAGTCAGCGCGAGCTGGAATTTCCGATTTTTGCGAATCCCGGGTTGCTCCTGCTCATTTTGTGCGGTACTGTGCTGATAGGCGTTTTTTCGGGGCTCTATCCTGCCGCTTTTTTATCGGCTTTCGAGCCGGTCAAGGTGTTGAAAGGGACACTGCGGGCAGGAAAAAGCAATTTTCGTAGCGCACTGGTGATCGCACAATTCACGAGTGCAGTGTTTCTGATCATCGCCACCGGTTTTGCGGTCAAACAACTTCGGTATATGGTTAATAAGGATCCGGGTTTCAATAAAGACCAGGTGGTAATCATCCCGATGAACTCGAAAACCGACCGAAAATATGATGCATTGAAGCAAGAGATGCTGAGTAGTTCATTTGTAGAAGCTGTGACCGGTTCGCAGCAGCGCCTGGGCAACAATCTGCATCAAACCGGGGTCACGTTTCAGGGGGCAGGCGCCAAGCGGGAGCTCACGTCGTCGCAGGTGGTCGTGGATCCAGACTATCTTACCTTATACAAAATCAAACTGGTTGCCGGTCGCAACTTCACGAACAGCGCCGCGGATAATGCAAAAACATACATTATCAACCAATCACTGGCGCGCGAGCTGCTAAAAGACGAGCCGACGCTCACCATGGAAACGCTGATCGGCAAACGTTTCGGGTTTTCCGGGATGGATTCGCTGTCGACGATTGTGGGTGTGGCCGAGGATTTTAATTTCAATTCCCTGCATCACAAGATCGAGACATTGTGCATTTTTAATCAGAAAGATTGGTCCTATTCCGAAATATCGGTACGGATTAAAGGCGGGAACCCGCAACAGGCAGTGGCGGCCATTCAGGCGGCCTGGAACAAGCTCGTCCCCGATCAGCCATTCTCCTATTCATTTCTTGACGAACACTTCGGCGAAATATATCGAGCGGATAGCCAGGTAAGCGAAATTGTAGGCATTCTGGCCGCATTAGCCATTTTTATATCCTGTCTGGGCCTGTTCGGATTGGCATCGTACTCGGCGGAGCGGAGAGTAAAGGAAATTGGTGTCCGGAAAGTAATGGGTGCTTCCGTGGCAGGCATTGTTGCGTTGCTTTCCAGGGATTTCATCAAGCTGGTCTTTGTATCGATACTCATTGCCTCGCCGGTGGCATGGTTGGCGGTAAAAACATGGTTGAACGATTTCGCCTACCGGATCGACATTGAATGGTGGATGTTCGTCACGGCAGGACTGCTGGCCATCGCAGTGGCATTATGTACGATCAGTTTTCAAAGTATCAAAGCGGCACTGGCAAATCCCGTCAAGTCGCTGCGAGCGGAATGAAGTGAAGGGAAAGGGAGGAAGGACGAAGGTAGGAGAGGGGAAAGGGAGAGAGGACCAAGGACGATGACAAAAGCTACGTTAATCCTCCCTCCTCCTTCCTTCCTCCCTCCTTCTTCCTCCCTCTTCCCCAAACATTTAAACCTCTATATATGCATTTGAATTTTTAAACACTAAGTCCCATGAGCCACATTGCCATCCCCATCCCACCGCTTCAAGGTAAGCAGGAGATCAAAGTTGAAGTCACGATCAATGGAATCAAGCAAAACTTGTTCTATCGTGTAGAGCTGTTTTATTGGGAAGACTGCACCAATCCGGTAGCGCACCGCGCAGATTGCATCAGCGAAATGCTGTCGCATCACGATCCTGAATGGACCGTTTACTACATCGGTGCACCCAATGATGAGTTTGTACCCATCACATTTGTGAAAAAGGAAAGCAGGAATCTTTTGCGGGAGGCCATTGCATAGGAGAACCGACTTTGTGAAGACCAGTGGGCGGGTTGTTATTGATTTTGCAGGCGAGCGGGTTTTAATTCACCAGTTCGCCGCTTTTTTATTTTCCGGGCTTGTCCGTCGAAAAATGCAGGTATCCCCAATATTCGGGGTAATGCATGTTGATAATGCCTTGCGGTGACCATACCCAGTTGTATTCGGGTACTACTTTGCCGGTTTCGGGATTCCGTTTCCGCTTGTAACGGCCATTCTGATCCACTTCATGCTGCCAGTTAACGCGCGAAAAGTTGATCCTCCAATCCGAGCCGTGCTGCGGCATTAACGGCTTTACATTTTCAGTGGACAGGGATTCGAACGGGATAGCGATTTCCAATGTCCAGCGCTTGTCCTTGTCGGTTGCGTTATTAATCGTCCCATCGATCGAGACAGCTGATTTCAGGTTCTTAATGTCCCATTTCAATTGTGCTTTTCCGCCTTTGCGATAGGGGCGGGGCAGGAAAAGGTCAAATGTATTGTTCAATGCATTGATTTCGAGCTCGTAGTAATTGTCGGTGTCTCCGTCAGGATCGATGAATACCTCGAAATCATTTTCCAGGTACACGATCTGGTCCTTTTTATCCTGGTAAGCCCAAATGTGTTCTTCATCGATTTCGGCGGCGATATAGAGATATTCTTTATCCCAAAGCATTTTCACGCGCGTTTTTTGCAGCGGAAGAGGCTTTTTGTCGCCTTCAATATCCTCAAATGACAATGTCCACGTTGCTTTCTTCCACGCACGCTCATTCAGCCTGCCGTCGATATTAATTTCCTTGTCAGTTTGATAACAGGTATATGCCTTGGGAGGAGTTACCGGCTGCGCCTGTGATGGAGTAGCAATATTGAGCAGGCTGGCGATGGCTAACAAGCAAGCCGGGGTTCTTCGAGTGGTAAAGCAGGTTTTTTTAGTGAGTAATTTTAAGTTTTTCAAGATTGGTAAAGGGCGTTGTTAATGTGGTTCAATATAGCCCTTCCCAGCCGTATTTTTGACTAAAACGGACGGTTTTGTCTCATTGCTCAGCAGTTTTCCAAAGAGCTCCCATCTTTTTTCAGGTTGGTTCAAAGTACCTCCCTGCGATTCGATGTAGTTCTTCACAATATCCTGTCCAAAATTATAATTGATCACATAACTGCGGTACTTTCTGATAAAACGAACATAGTCGGATGCGCCTTTCGGAGCTAGCAGGCAGTAGTCGATAAGCCAGCGCACAGCGTCGCGTTCGCTCATTGTGTTCGCCAGCAATCCGCGCGCCACTTCGTTTCTGGCATAGTTCAACCCGGCACGGATGGCAAGTGCATTGAAATATTGGTCGGCAAACGAAGTATCGAGCCCGGCGAGGGGCATCAGTACCTTCTCGCAAAATTCCTTTGATTCGCTGCCCGGAAACGCAACAGAAATGCCATAGTTCGCACTCCCTTCGGCAATCAGCGATTGGGGGCTGAACAGCGGGTAAAGCGAAATCTCTGTCCAGCCTTTATCTCGGAAAAGGTTCTTTTCCAATAATACATTATATACATGATGGCCCGGGTAACCCTCATGGCAAGCCAGATCAATCGCCCGTTCAATGTAAATGGGCTGACTTACATTAATCTGGATCACGCTTTTATATTGGCCTTTGTACCAATTGTAGCCCGACCATGGCTTGTCTGTGACATATTCCAGTTTGAAATTTTCCTCTCGCGGAAGGGCATAATGTGTAAGCGTACGCCTGCGGGCTTCTGCGATGGCCGTCCTGAAGACCGTATCGATTTTGTCTTTCGGGATCAAAAAGTGGCTTGCAAGCTTTTGGTAGCGGTCGGGAATAGGGCCCTTTCCGGGCAATATGCTGTCCAGCTTCGCGATCAAATCCTGAAAATGCTTTTCACTATATACAGGTGCCACAGCATCGAACAACTCGCGGGACTCGGTGTCGAACGGCACGAAACTTCCGGAAAATACCTGTATCCTACGCTCAAATGCAGTAAGCTGGCCGGTCAGCCATTCGGCCCGGTGACTGACCGTATCGTTTTTGGACTTTGATAATACTCCCTGAAGCGCTTGCCGTAATTGTGTACTTCTGGTCAGAAACTGGTCTTTAGGAAAACCCGACGTGTCCTTTTTTGCTGGTTTCAGTGAATCCGGCCCATAATATGCGTCGACAAAGTCACCATCATACTGCCCGATCGCCAGCCCAAGCCGCACATACTCGCGTGCAATGCTGTCAAGCAGTGTTGTGGGGTTGTTTTGTTCGACATGCTTACTGCACGACATCATCGATAACACTATGGCTGGGACGAACAGGTATTTTCTAAATAGCGCTTTATCCATAAAGGCAATGTTTGTCTTTTTGAATGATTGCAGAACTGCGGCGGGATGACAAAAGTCGCTTCGTATCCTGACTCCCGCTGAAAATACTAATAATTGCCGGAACGGAAGGGCAGGGAAGAAAAAATGCAATCTGCTGTTCGATATTGTCTGTAATAATAACTCAACGATTATTTGATACCGAATACTAAGTTGTGGTCAAAAATTTCGCATTTTAGTCATTCTGCCATATCTATCGAGTGCTTTTTTAGAGATCAGTAAAATTTGTTATCAACTAGTTATCAGGCGATCAGGTGCATTGTAGCTGTATTGCTGCTATGCAGTGGTAAAACAGTTGTATTTGATTCGCATTCCAAATAAAGCTTGTAGAAGCGAGCTATTCGGCGGAAAATAATTTTGTCGAAATTCTTCAGTTGAGGTTCAGTGATAGCCACAAAACCAGCCTATTTTAATAAGTGCCGATCGGTAACAAAAATGAGCATTTTATCCTTTAAGCACAACCGTTTGCTCATTGGAGTTTGTAGTAACCATACTAGCGTTTGCCTTCATGTCCCGAACGGTTGCATTGAAATTACAACTATACGTTCTAGGCGCGTAAGTCACCGAAAAGCCCGACTTATACCGCTTTTTTTATCTGACCGCGATGAATTGTTTTTGTAACCGACGGGGTCACACGGACAATGCATGATCACTTGTATCTTTAAAAAGTTATATTATTAATTTTATCCAATTGTGCCATCAGTTGGATGGGAATTTTAGAAATAATTTAATTTAACTTGTTGTAATATAGTAAATTAATAAAATTTTAAATATAGAAATATTTCTATATTAATGGTTACAATTATTTTAATAATGCACATAGATGTTCTTCTCCTGCGCTTGTAATATAAAAAAAGTGCTATTTTAAATTGATCTAGTTTTTACCTTTGTGACGTACATTTTGTTGACGTGCGCTAATCGCTAATCAATTACAAATCAACTACGTTATGAAAAATTTTACGTTTCTCGTTACACTATTACTATTAACTCTGGGCTTGGCCTCCCAAGCCAGCGCGACTGACTGCGGCTGCTCCGATGCAGACAATGCTTTGAAAAACGGAAGCTTCGAATCCGGTACAGATTTCTGGTCAAAGTCCAACGGTACGAACTTCGGCACCGACGGTGGTTATAACGTTTGCGGAAGCAAAAACGGATTAATTACCGGTGCCGGATCGGTTTGGCAGGACGCCAGCCTGGAAGCGGGCAGCAAAGTGAATCTGACTGTGTACGGCGGCACGCATGATAACAACCAGACCCACCAGTTTAAACTCATTTTTTACAACGGAGCGACTGAGTTGAGCAACGTTATTGTAAGCATGAACTACGAAGTGACCGGCAGCAGTCTGAACAAGTATACACTGTCCGGTACAGCCCCTGCCGGTGCCACCAAAGTGCGTTTTCTGCTTTATTCGAGCGGAAACTATTTCAAAGTGGATGTGGCTTGTATGAGCATTACCCCACCAGCGCCCGCTACTGATTGCGGCTGTCTGGCGGCTAATAACCCGATTAAGAACGGCAGCTTCGAAAGCGGCACTACTGACTGGCTGAAAAGCAGCGGTACAAACTTCGGAATTGATGAATCGTACAATATGTGCGGAGACAAAAATGGTTTGATTATTGGCACAGGTACAATATATCAGGAAGTTGCATTGGTAGCAGGCTCGAAAGTGGATGTAAACGTATATGGCGGCACGCACAATACGAGCCTTACGCATCAGTTCAAGCTGGCTTTCTATGATGCATCTGGCAATAAGATTAATTCCGGAGAAGCAGTAGTTGATATGAACTATAATGTGGTCGACAGCAACCTGAAACAGTTCTCATTGTCGGCAACTGCCCCAGCGGGAGCCGTTAAAGTACGTTTCTCTGCTTACTCAGGAGGAGATTATCTGAAGATTGATGTCGTTTGTATGAGCATTACAACACCTTCTTTCTGCGCCGAGTGTAACAACAATACGCTGCAAAACGGAAGCTTCGAAAACGGAACGGCAAACTGGAATGTAACCGGTACCCTGGGAGTAAGTCCAAACTATGCTGTGTGTGGCACAAACGGAGGTAAATTAACCGGAGCAGGCAAATTCTGGCAGGACATCGAAATGCTGTCGACTTTCGGTAGCGAGGTAACATTGACCATCTATGGTGCTTACAACACTGCTAATAGCCAGAAATTCCAGCTGGTGTTCCTTTCGGAATCAGAGCAGGTGCTTGGTGAAATTACCAAAGACGTAACCAAGTCGTTGACAGGCGACCCATTGGGGCTTGAAAAATATACATTGGTCGGCAATGCGCCTTCGGGTACAAAACTTGTTCGGGTGATTGCTTCTTCATTGGGGAATGACTTTGTGGTTGACAATGGCTGTCTTACATTCTCAGGTGTTCCGCTTCCCGTAACACTTGCGGCATTCAATGCGAAGAAAGAAGGAACAACCGCATTGCTTAGCTGGTCGACAACATTCGAAAGCAATTCTGACTATTTCGAAGTTCAACATAGCCAGGACGGCAAAAACTGGACAGCCTTGACGAGCATCGAGGCACAAGGAGAAAGCAAAGCATTAGTTCCTTATAGCTATACCCACACTAGCCCATTTGCAGTTAATCTTTACCGTCTGAAAATGGTCGACCTGGATAACACTTACGCATTCAGCTCAATCAGAAGCCTTAATTTCGATGGCGATGAGCAGATCAAAATCTATCCAAACCCGACCGTTGACCGTATCAAGCTTAGCAGCAACCAGCAGATCAGCAATGTGAAGCTGTACAATCAAAGCGGCGTGCTGGTAATGAATACTATTCCGGATTCGGGGAATGAGGTTGATGTTACAAGATTAACGCAGGGAACTTACTTTGTCAAGATCAATAACGGATCGCTGATGCGTAAGATACTGGTTGTAAGGTAGTTTAAAGGAAAGTATTTTATTAATAGAAAAGCCCCTTGTCCCGAAATGGTGGATGAGGGGCTTTTCTTAGTAGATATGTTTTTAACTTTCTGCATTGAAGACTAAAAACAACTGTTTTGACAGCATTCACAGAAGATAAACACGTGCGCATCTCCAGTAAAAAGAGCGAAGGGCCTGAATGGGCGGAGGAGTTCGTGAAGGAGGATTTTGGAGAGGACTTTCAATGGGGCATCGCAACTGCGGCCTATCAGATAGAAGGTGCCGTGCATGAGGATGGGAGGACCGACTGCGTCTGGGATGTTTTTGCAAGAAAGAAAGGGAAAATACGCAATGGCGACCACGCACAGCACGCGTGCGACTTCTATCATCGGTATGAGCAGGACCTCGAAATGGTGCGGTCGCTGGGGTTCGGGCAGTTCCGGTTCTCGATATCGTGGTCCAGAATACTGCCGGAAGGCCATGGGACCGTCAATCAACCGGGGATAGATTTTTATAACAGATTGATAGACAAATGCCTGTCATTGGGCATCGAGCCATGGATAACGCTTTACCACTGGGACCTGCCTCAGGCCCTGGAAAAGACTGGCGGATGGAAAAACAGGAGGATTGTGGAATGGTTTGCAGAGTATGCTGCTATCTGTGCCAATGCATTTGGCGACAGGGTGCGGAACTGGATCGTATTAAATGAGCCGATGGCGGTGGCGGGCCTCGGCTACACAACCGGCGAGCATGCTCCTGGTGACAAAGGTATCCATCATTTTTTGCCAGTTGTGCACCATCTGGCACTTTGCCAGGCGGAAGGAGGCAGAGTGTTACGCCAACTGGTGCCGAATGCGCGTATCGGGACCGCTATTTCATGTTCGTATGTGTACCCGAATAGCACCAGCGCGGCTGACGTGCGTGCGGCCAGGAGAGCCGATGCATTATTGAACAGGTTGTTTATCGAACCTGCGCTCGGCCTCGGCTATCCCAAAGATGCCTTTCCTTTTTTGTCAAATATCAAAAGGTTTATGCGCGAAGGCGATCGCGAAAAGCTGAAATTCGACTTTGATTTCTGGGGGCTTCAAAACTATTTCAGCATGGTTGTGCAGCATTCTTACCTCGCTCCGGTGATGTGGCTGAAAGAAGTGCCCGCCACGCTCCGGAATGTGCCGGTTACAGGTATGGGATGGGAAATCAGCCCGGTAGGGATGTATGAAATCCTGAAACAATTTCAAAAATATGAAGGTGTCCGCGAGATTATCATTTCCGAAAACGGGGCTGCTTTCAAGGATAGCGTCGTGGACGGGGAGATCAATGACCACGAAAGAGTAACCTATTTCAAAAGATACCTCGCAGCGGTTTTAAAGGCAAAACAGGAAGGTGTAAAGATAGGAGGCTATTTCGCGTGGACCCTGCTCGATAATTTTGAATGGGCACATGGGTATTCTGCCCGGTTTGGCCTCGTGTTTGTAGACTTCAATACGCAGAAACGGACCGTGAAGGAATCGGGGAAGTGGTTCAGGAATTTCTTGAAAGATTCGAAAATGTAACCGATCGTTCCAACTATTTCGAAAGCGGCTGTGTCTTCTTAATTAAGCCATGATTCGCAAAAAATAGCGGCTTAAAGGTTCAGTATCTTTTTTGCCTCTTTTTCTGAATAATAAGGACCAAGTTCCGCTTCATCAATAATCTCCTGCACCTGCTCCTCCGTGGCAGGTGTAGCTTCTTTAGGCCGCATATCTGGCTTCTCTTCTTCAAATACGATCATTCCTTTTCTTTCAAGTGTTTTGAGGATTTGCCAGACCAGATCGCTATCCGTTTCCCGGACCGCCTTTACACGAAACGTTTTCATAGGTTCATTGTTTAGAATATTTACTATTCAAAATCCGTACCGGGAAGATGTAACTTTTTTAAATGCTTCATGCAACCTCCCGCGCTATTTCTCCATCATTTTACAAAACAAACCGTAGATCACATGAAAAATAAAAAACTACTATTAATAATGTTGTTCCTGGGCGCTGTGTCTGTGGCAAATGCGCAAAACGATAATGAACAGCCTTATGTGACCAAGAATTTCACCAGCTCATCCCTGAAAGAATTGCAGGTTGAAACTTCCGGCGGTTCGATATCGGTAACCGGAAACCAGACCGGTGGTTTTAAAGTAGAAATGTATGTCAGACCAAATAACTGGAATGGCCAAAACCAACTTACGAAAGAAGAAATTGAAGACCGGTTGGAGGATTACGATATTCTGATCGGAACGGAAGGCAATGCAGTAGTCGCCACTGCAAAAAGGAAGAAAAACATCGAATGGAATGAGCGGAAAAGCATTTCAATAGCATTTAAAGTGACGGCGCCGAGGAATGTAGCAACCAATCTGAAAACTAGCGGCGGCAGCATCAGAATCGCTTCACTGACCGGTACACAAAACTTTTCAACCAGCGGTGGCAGCCTAAAAATCGACGACCTCGATGGTGTGATCAATGGCCGCACATCGGGTGGAAGTATTGACGTAGCGCGTTGCAGCAAGGATATTAACCTGCATACGAGCGGCGGCAGCATTAAAGCGGAAGAGCTGAAAGGTAAAATCGAGCTGAAAACATCTGGCGGAAGCATTCAGTTGAACAATCTGAATGGCGATGTGGTGGCACATACCAGCGGCGGCAGCATTAAAGGCGAACGCATCGGCGGCTCACTGGATGCTGGCACCTCGGGAGGTTCGGTAAGGCTTGCCGGAGTGTCGGGCAGTATCAAAGCCAGCACAAGCGCAGGAAGTATTGAGGTGGAACTGACGTCGCTTGGCAAATATGTGGATCTGTCGACGTCGGCTGGAAGCGTCCGTGTAACGATGCCGCTCGATAAAGGCGTTGACCTGAACCTAAAAGGCAACAAAGTATCCATCCCTTTGAAAAACTTTGATGGACAGGTTGAAAAGGACCGTGTTCTGGGTAAAATGAATGGAGGCGGAATTCCGGTTACACTTTCTGCCAGCAGCGGCAGTGTTTATGTGAACCAGTAAGAAATAATATTGAATGCCAGGGCGGTCGGAAAATCATTTCCGGCCGCTTATTTTTTTATATAGCGTTACCAAATGCGAAGACCCGCGTCTAAAGGGTAAACATTTGGCTTATGCACACAAAACTGATTGAACGCCTGCAAGACTTTTTCGGCATTTCACGTAAGGAGGCCCGTGGTGCCCTGGTTATGATTATTCTTTGTCTGGTGATCGTCTGGGCGCCATTTTTGTTCAGGCGATGGGTATTGCCGATGGTGCCGCCGCCAGGTGACCCGATCGATATGAAAAGGCTTGATAGCCTCGCTATCGTGCTGGAAAAGGGAAATGGTAATGATAAACCGGCCTTGAAAATTCCTGCCAGGTTGGTTGATTTCGATCCAAATACCGCGTCCGTTGAGCAACTCGCTGAGCTGGGAATTCCTGCATTCATAGCGAAGCGGATTGGCAAGTTCAGAGATAAGGGAGGTGTATTTCGAAGGAAAGAGGACCTTCTGAAAATCTACGATTTTCCTCCGGTGCTTTATCAAAAACTTGAAAAACATATTGTTCTGCAAGGTCGACCTAATGTAACAGACGTCAAATCTGCCACAGAACGCGGTTTTAAACCGACCTACAAATACCAGGATCGTACGCAAAAGCGACAGGCTTCTGTGATACAGGTTTTTGACATTAATACCTGCGATACTACGCAACTAGTGAAGCTCAGGGGCATTGGAACTAAGCTTTCCCTTCGGATACTAAAATTCCGCGATGGCCTCGGAGGATTTCATTCGACGGAACAATATCAGGAAATATTCGGCCTGGATTCGCTCGCGTTGTCTGAGCTTCACAAGTATGCACGCGTGATCGCGCCAGTGAAAAAGACCAATATCAACCGGGCAACCGCCGCTGAACTAGGAATGCACAGCTATTTGAAAAACCGGAAATTGGTTACAATTCTGATTAACTACCGCGACCAGCACGGTCCTTTCCAGAATGCGGAAGATTTGAAGAAAACGAAAGTTATGGATGAGGTTACCCTCAAAAAAATAACGCCATACCTTTCGTTCTGAGCGGGTATACCTTCTTTTTAGTTCTATTCCCTCTCAATAACTTCAAGACAATCATGAACGAACTTTTGTTTAATCTTTCCTGCAACCTGATCGCGTCGACAATTTTTTTATTCATAGTATTTGTACTTCTAAGACCAAGAATTGCCATTTCAGAAATCATTGCCAAGAGTGATAGCGGTGCAGATGGTCAACCGCTGTTCTTTTTCAAAGTATGCAATAGATCATTCTTTCGTGCATACGACATCAAAATTGAGCTATACCAAGTCAGTGTCGTTAGAAATAGCGGAAACCACTTGAAATTGCAAAGTATAGAAATATACAAGTCGATACTGACGCCGCCTAGTCTGGGGAAATTTCCGCTCGCAGATAGATTCCAGAAAGCGCGGCAAGGCAAGAACTATGAATTCGCACTTCAATTCAGGACAAAAGATGACCTTGAATCCATACTAGGGGATAACCATAAATTCGTCAGACTTCAAATCGAAGCCAGACATGGTCTAACTGGTCTGCAATCTATTTTTGTTCAGGATTATGACGATAAGTCATGTGTTATGAGGGGTGCCTTTCAGTCGGGTAAGAATTTTAAGATTAAGCACTAAAATATCGAAAATAGTGTTACTATTGTATAGCTATCACACGAATTCACATAAACCAGTCATGTTATGAGACAAATGTCAAAAATTCATCTGCAAGATATTATATGGTGATAAAAGGGCTTCCAAACGGAAGCCCTTTTACTTTTTATGCCTCAACCTCTTCTCCCAGACCTCAGAAGTTTGGTTTCAGCAAGTATTTCGAATAGAAGTTATCGATCACCTTGACGGCTTCATCCGGCGTATCTACAACGCTGATCAGTTTCAGATCTTCTGCATTGATATTGTGCTCGGTCAGCATTGTGCTCTTGATCCAGTCGAGCAGACCCGTCCAGTAGGAACTACCCACCAATACGATCGGAAACCGGCCTATCTTTTTTGTCTGGATTAATGTAAGCGCCTCAAAAAGCTCGTCCAGCGTTCCAAAACCGCCCGGCATCACAACAAAGCCCTGCGAATATTTCACAAACATAACTTTCCTGACAAAGAAGAAGTCAAAGTTGATGCTCTTGTCGTGGTCAATATAAAGGTTGCTGTGCTGTTCGAAAGGGAGCTTGATATTCAAACCGACGGACTTACCGCCCTGTTCAAATGCACCCTTGTTACCAGCTTCCATGATACCCGGCCCGCCGCCGGTGATCACACCATAGCCATGCCTTACGAGCTTGGCTGCTATGTCTTCGGCCGTTTTGTAATGTGGATTGTCAGGAAGTGTGCGGGCTGAACCGAACAGCGAAACACACGGCCCGATTTTGGCCAGTTTGTCAAAACCTTCGACAAATTCAGCCATTACTTTGAATATTACCCAGGAGTCTGCACTCTTGATTTCGTTCCAGTTTCTGTCTTCAAATGCCTCCTTGATCCTTTTTTCATCCTCCGGGACCGCCGGGTTAAGGAGAGATACGTCAACTAATTCTGCATTGGTAGGTTTTACTTCTTCACTCATATTTAAAGACTCAATTGAGTTGTTGATCCGGATAATGGTAACTTTGTACACATTATCACCAAAAAATAAGAAACTTTTAACCTTGTCCGCAATCGTTACAACGACGGTGGGCTTCAATTAACAAAAAAGTAATGAGAAAAATTGCTATCGGTGCCGATCACGCGGGGTTCCCTTACAAGCAACCGATTATCGAATGGCTGACCACGAATGGGTTTGAGGTGAAGGATTTTGGTACTTACGATGCCGATTCGGCAGATTACGCGGATTTTGCCCATCCGGTTGCAAATGGCGTAGAGAGTAAGGAATTTGAAAAAGGGGTTTTGCTGTGCGGAAGCGGGCAGGGCGTGTGCATTACAGCGAACAAACACCAGGGCGTTCGAGCTGCATTAGTCTGGGATTTACCATTAGCTGCATTGGCACGCCAGCATAATGATGCCAATGTGATCTGCTTTCCAGTGAGATTTTTGGAGCTGGAAACGGCACTGGCGGCGCTGGAAGCCTTTTTAAGTACAGAATTCGAAGGCGGAAGGCATCAAACGCGGGTTGATAAAATCTCCTGCTAGTCGACACGCTGATAGATGCCCTTCCACGGGCTCAGAATGTATTGTTTCTTTAATGCCGGAACCCGGTTCAGGAGTTTCGGCATAATATTCACTTTGTCGATCACAAAATCGGGGGGGTCCTTTCTAAAATTATCATAGACATGGATAACGCTGTCGAAATTGTCGAGATTGCGCAAATCGTAGCTGGCCAGTTCCCAGTTGAGATAAGGCGTCGCCGTAAAATTATTAATATATTCCCCTGAATTCTGACCTAGCACCAGTATCCGCTTGTTTTGGATTTGTTCGGGCAGGTTGGCCGGCTTGGCCCTCAGGTTTTCCAGTTTACCCATCGAAACCCCCGGAAGCACGCCCCGGAGTCCCTGATATTGGATCAGGATGATCACCGCGCCCATGAGTGTGAATTGCAATTCATCAGCCCAGCTATTCTTTTTAAAACTTTGGAAATAATGCGTGGCAAAAAATGCTGCCGGTGGTACGAATATCACAAACTGCATTGGCGCCAGAAACTGCATCAGCGGGATCGTAAACACAGCCACGATAAACCATAGGGCCATTACCTGCTGAATCCTCGTTTGATAATTGACAAAACGCAGGGTCGTGAAAATCCGCATAAAGCCCATTACTCCGAAGCCAAGCGGCAACAGC
This sequence comes from Dyadobacter sp. MSC1_007, assembly GCF_023667495.1. Classification (GTDB taxonomy): domain Bacteria; phylum Bacteroidota; class Bacteroidia; order Cytophagales; family Spirosomataceae; genus Dyadobacter. The sequence continues at coordinate 227,542 of NZ_JAMOZL010000008.1, read as the reverse complement.
AAAGAGGCCAGAAGCGACGAAAAGTCGTTGAGGTTATATTGTTTAACCTGAAATACAGACGTGAGCAAGTTCCGGTTGAGGCTTTCGATCCCATTATTAAGATAGAAAAACAGGACGACCATCAGCAACGGAAAAATCGATCCGAACAGCCCAAGCAAATGGTGACGGAACGTGGAGCCGGTGTAAAACAGCAACGCCAGAAAGGCCCAAATCATAAATAGCGATGCAGGCAGGTAAAATAGCGTCGCGATACCAATATAAAGCCCTAATTCAAATACCTGCGTCGTAACCTCACGTCTCACCAGCATTTTAACGATCGAACCGAAAGCGAAGAGCAGGAAAGTGGTAGCAAGCAGCATGGGTGATAATGTACCCATGTCGAATGAGATATTGAGGAATAAAGCGTACAATGCCCCCGGCAGGAATGTGCGCTCAGGGAAAACATCGCGCGAATGGATTACATAATTGAAATAAAGGATCTGTACAAGGGATACACCCATTGCTGCGAGCTGATAGATCCATTGCGTGCGGCCAAAGAGGCTGTCGATCAGCCAATAAGTGAGGCCGGAAAACGGGCTCACGTTGTCCCATACATCGCGGTAGAGCATAAATCCGCGCCCCATTTGCTCGCCCACCAGCATCCAGCTCAGTTCCGGTATCAGCAGCGGCGCGCCACCCAGGAAAAAGGGGAGGCGGAGCAGCAGGAAGAATACTACTAAACTGATGGTCTGGTACCGTGCGTTAACGCGAAAAAAACTAAGCAAGCAGCAGGTGGATTATGTATCTGACGGGAATAAGTTTCACGAAATTACAATGCCGCGTTCTACAAAAACAAAATAAGTATGGATATTTGTACTTATTTAAAGGAGTGAGGGTATGAGTTAGGAGACGTAAGTTTACATCATTCTAACTGGCGGAGTGGATGTACGAGCAGTACCGGCAAGAATCCCTTCTGATAACGATTAAAAACATGGAATCGAAAAGACAACAAAAAGTAGGCAGACAAATCCAGAAAGACCTTGGTGAGATATTCCAAAAGGATGCACAGCACCTTACCAGCGGAGCCTTCGTAACGATCACTGCCGTACGGGTCACACCCGATCTAAGCATAGCAAGGGCATACCTGAGTTTCCTGCCCGACAAGAATAAGACAATGCTGCTCGAAACGATCAAGGAAAACACCCGTTTTATACGTCAAAAGCTGGCCGAGCGTGTACGCCATCAGTTGAGGATTGTACCGCACCTGCAATTTTATATCGACGATACAGCCGAGTATGCGGCTAAAATGGACCTCCTTTTTTCCGATCTGGTCATACCACCTGCACAACCCGACGACGAGGAAGAAACCCATTGATTTCACACACGAGCTAGCATGGATATTTCCTACCGGATTGCCATTCGTTATTTTTTCTCGCGTAACAAAAGAAGCTTCATCAGCGTGATCGCGCGTATTGCGATGGCCGGCGTGGCTGTGGGTACGATGGCCATGGTGGTAGTTTTGTCCGTTTTTAATGGGATGGAGGATCTCAACCGCAACATATTCAAAACGTTTGATGCGGACGTGAAGGTTACGCCCGCCGAAGGCAAGCGGTTCAAAATGACCAATGCATTACTGACCGACGTTCGGTCGGTGCCAGGGGTAAAGCTCGTGACGCAGGTCGTGGAGGACAACGCGCTGGCCAGGTATGGCAACCAGCAGACGATTATCCGGCTGAAAGGGGTGGATAGCACCTTTGAACAGCAGGGACAACTGGACACGGCTATCATTGAGGGTTCCGTGAAGCTGTATGGACAAAATGGGACGCCCTTCGCAGTCATTGCCGAGGGTGTGCGGAATGCATTGTCGATCTCGTTGGAAGATATTTTCACCCCTTTGGAGCTTTTGTATCCCCGCACCGGGTCAAAAACGCTGGACCTGACTTCCTCGGAGGCATTTCAGTTGCTTTCGCTGCGACCAGGCGGGATCTTTTTTATTGAAAGCCGCTATGATGACTATGTGATCGCGCCTCTGAAACAGGTGGAAGAACTCATGGGATATCACGGGGAGCGGTCGGCATTGGAAGTGTATATACAGCCGGGCTTTACTGAAAAGGATGTGAGCGAGGAAATAGCTGAGAAACTGGGTGCGAAATTTGTAGTAAAGGACCGGGACTCGTTGAATGCCGACCTGCTCCGTGCGATAAAAATGGAGAAGCTTTTTGTGGCCGTCACGCTGTCACTCATTATTTTAGTTGCCGCGATCAACATTTTCTTTTCGCTGAGCATGCTGGCCATTGAAAAGAAGAAGGACGTTTCAATGCTTTACGCTATGGGCGCCAATCCGTCGCTGATCCGCAAGATCTTCATGGCTGAGGGCGCTATTGTCGCGTTTTCGGGCGCAATCGCCGGCCTGATAGGAGGCGTGGTGATCTGCTGGCTTCAAATGCGGTACGGGTTTGTATCGATGGGCATGGCCACTTCGCTGGTGGATGCCTATCCGGTTAAATTAATATGGGCCGACATACTCTACACGGGCATTATTGTCGTTATGATAACTATGGTTGTTTCCTACATTCCCGCACGAAGGGCCGCAGATGCGGGCTTGGTCTTACGGGTTTAGGTGTTTTGAAAAGAGGAAATAACAAGAAAATTAACTGATTTACATTGACTTACTTCCTAGCAATCAATCTGAAAGCAGATATGACCGGTGATAATAAGACCTTTTTGAACCGATTGATCTTCGCAATTTTTGGAATTTTACTCACGCTGTCATTCAGTTCACAAGCTGCCACCCGGCCCGCTGCCGACACACTTTTTAGAAGAAATCCGGGGACTGTTACTCCCAAAGGTCCTTACCGGCCCGAAAAGCCCAAAAAGAGTGATATTCTTTACACTCGCCTCGATGTGCAATTTGATTGGGTAAAGCAACAAGTCCCCGCCTCGGCAATCCTGCAATTCAAGCCCCACTTTTATCCCCAAAATACACTTGAACTGGATGCAAAAGGCTTCGATATTAAAGCAATTTCATTAATGGACACGTCCGGTAATTACGGGTCGCTTTCCACAGAGGCCATAGCCGGCAAGATCAAGAAAAAGCTCGAATACACCTACGACAAGCGCAAACTGACAATAAAGCTGGGGCAAGAATACAGCCGGAAGGATACATTATTTGTGAAAATCGATTACGTGGCGCGTCCCAATGACGTTCCGAGAGGAAAAGACGACGACAGTGCTTCCGACAAAGGGCTCTATTTTATCAATGCAGATGGCATGGATGAAGGAAAGCCTCGCCAGATCTGGACGCAGGGTGAAACCGAAGGCAGTTCATGCTGGTTCCCTACCATCGATGCCCCGAATCAAAAGTTTACCCAGGACATTTACATTACCGTAGATAGCACCTACAAAACACTCTCCAACGGCTTGTTGGTAGGTCAGGAAGAAGGTAAAAAAGGAACACGCACCGACCATTGGAAACAATCGCTGCCTCATGCCCCTTACCTTGTAATGCTGGCCGTCGGCGATTTTGCCGTGGCGAAGGATATGATGCCGAATGGCCTAGAACTTAGTTATTATGTAGAGCCGAAGTATGGTGCCGATGCGCACGCTATTTTTGGCAGGACGCCTGAAATGATCGGTTTCTTTACTAATATTTTCGGGGTTGAATTCCCGTGGGAAAAGTATGCACAGGTTGCAGTCCGCGATTTTGTGGCTGGTGCCATGGAAAATACTACCGCCACAGTGCATGAAGAGGCTGTTCAGAACGATACCCGCTCGTTGGTAGACGGCAATTCCGACGCGGTGATCGCCCATGAGCTCGCGCACCAGTGGTTCGGCGATTATGTGACTTGTGAGGAATGGGGCCAGTTGCCTTTGAATGAATCTTTTGCCAACTATTCAGAATATTTGTGGAGCGAATATAACGACGGCCGTTTTGAAGCCGACTGGGGTAATTTGCAGGAAATGAAAGAATACCTGGCCGAGTCGGAAACGAAACAGGTACCTATGATCAGGTATTTTTACAAAGACCGCGAGAATATGTTCGACAGCCATTCCTATGCGAAAGGGGGCCGGATACTGCATATGCTGCGGTCGATCGTCGGCGATGATGCGTTCTTTGCCGCATTACAGCAATATCTGAAATCGCATGCATTTGGCACCGCGGAGATCGACGATCTTCGGGTCGCATTTGAAAAGGTGACGGGACAGGATCTTAACTGGTTTTTCGACCAATGGTTTCACAGACCTGGCCATCCGCTGCTGAAAATTCAGCAGGAATATGTTGCAGCGACTGGAAAAGTATTGCTGAAAGTCAAACAAACCCAGGATACGCTGGCGACGACGGTTTACCGGTTGCCTTTAAAAGTGGATGTATGGGTTTCGGGAAAGAAAAATCAATACGATGTGGTGGTCGATAAAGTGAACCAGACGCTGGAATTTCCGGCTGCCAAAAAGCCGGATCTGGTTGTATTCGACTCGGATGCGCAGTTGCTTGGTGTGGTGGAGCATGAGAAAAGCCGTCCGGAGATGGAATTTCAATACCTGCATTCTGATCGCTTTTTGCACAAATATGAAGCATTAGCCTCGCTCGAAGGTGCGTTGGCAGACAGCACAGCCAAGAATATATTGGTGAAAGCAATGGATGATCCGTTCTGGAAACTCCGGCAAATGGCGATCAGTAACTTCGCCGAATATGCCGGTACCGGGTTTGCAGACATCGAAAAAGTGATCCAGAACCGTGCAAAAGTGGATCCGCACCCATTGGTAAGGTCCGAAGCCATTATTACGCTGGCGTCGTTCGGCGATAACAACAGCGATCCGATATACAGGGAGGCGCTGAGCGACAGTTCCTATCAGGTAGTATCTGTCGCGATTGAAAAGTATCTGATGGGCCAGCCAACTGATGCAAACGAAATAGCCGCGCAATTTGAAAATTCCCCTAACGACGCAATCGTAACGTCGGTCGCGAATTATTACGCTGGTCTTGCCCAGCCTGAGCGGTTTGATTGGTTCCTCTCGAAAATGAAAGCCATGAAGCCGACGGAGAAATATAATTTCTTACAGGTTTTTGGTAAATACCTGATCAAATCCAAACAAGATATTCAGCGCAGAAGCATTCCGATCCTCGAAGGCCTCGCACGCGAGAACCCGTCCTATTTTGTGAGATTTGGTGCATTCCAGGCGTTAGGCTTGCTTACGGACATTCAGGGCGTGACGGCATTGCGCAAAGATATTCGTGCCAAGGAAACGGAACCGAAGCTTAAAGAGATGTACAGCCAGTTTGGCGATTTGTAGCGCTTTGCTACTGAGGATCAAGATAATAGTCGAGATTTTCCTTGGTGATTATATCGAGTGGCAGGAATTTAATTGGCTGGATTTCCTTTTTGAAGATCAAGTGATTGGCCAGCTGATGAATGCCCCAGTATCCCTGACCTAACGGGTTCTGATTGATCAGGAAGTGGATCACATCCTTTTTCAGGTACTCCTGATTATGTTCCACAAGGTCATATCCGATCAGTTTAATATCCGTTAACCCGTTTTTTTCAAGATAAGCAGCCACTTCGAAAGCCTTCGAATTGGTGACGTATATGGCATTCAGATCGGGATTCTTTTTTCTGATTTCGTCAAGTTGGCGATCAGGGCCTTCTTCGTCCGGGAAATTTATTTCACTGCTGATAACTTTGAATGTGTCCGCCAGGTTTTCACCTTTGAAATAGTCCCGAAAACCTTCTTCCTTGGTAATAAGATGCGCAGAATTGGAAATGTCCTCATTCACGTGCGCAACCAGCACCGTCCCGGGTGTATGCAACCCGAAACGCAGGATCTTCGCAGCCAGGCAGCCGCTTCGGTACGAATCCTGGCCGATGTAACACAATGGCCCTACATGCTCAATCTGCGTGTTAAAAAGCACATAAGGAATACCCATTTCGGTCCATTCCTTGAAGAAAGGCAATGCTTCCTTGTAAAAAATAGGAGCGATGAGCAGGCCATCGGGGTGCTCGCGGGTGACCTCCCTGGCTTTGGCTATAAAAGATCCTTCCTCGTGAGAATTAAAGATGAACTTAGTCACATGAACGCCATATTGCCGAAGCTCTTTTTCGGCCTTTTCCAGACCGTTCCTTGGCGCTTCCCAGTACGAATCCAGATCCGGGTCTGGTACCAAAGCTGCCAGGTTGAATGCCCGTTGTGACTTTAATGATTGGGCGATCAGGTTAGGCTCGTAATTCAGTTCTTTAATGATCGCCAATATTCTCTCCCTGACATCATCAGCCACTCTGCCGCGATTATGTAACACACGGTCGACGGTTCCTTTTGAAGTTTGCGCCCTTTCGGCTATATCTTTAATTCTTACAATTTTCTTTTTCACACTCAACTTGTATTCAGGAGATTTCGATTCGGTTCAACAAAACTAACAACTAATTACGAACATGGGTAATCCTGCCTTTTTTAGTCAAACCAAACTATACACAACAAAATTTTTCAAATTTTTTTTATAATAAATTTGAGATTGTCGCCGTGCGTTTTTAGATTTACCTAGCCAAAAACAACTACTTGTGACGGGAATCGGGTACGAACACGGGGTGTGTTTCCCATTGCGTGCTCGAACACTTTTTTAAATTTTGTTAGGAAATTCCGATTTGGCAAGTAATTTTGTAAATAAGATAAGAAAGAAAATTTTATTCTTTAATATTCCTAACCTTTAACCGTTTCAGGAATTCTATCATTGAATTTCTGCTAATCCTAAACCTGATGAGGCGCACGACCAGTTTCGTGCGTCTCTTTGTTTTTTAAGACCGATCAAAGTCGATGACTACATCGTCGCTGTCGACATAGGAAGAGCAGGTAAGTACCCATCCATCGGCCAAATCACGGTCTGTTAAAACCTCGTTGACACTCATATGCACGCTTCCGCGTGTGCACAGCGCTGCGCACGACGAGCAGCGGCCGCCTTTGCAGCTATATGGCAAATGAATGCCTTCGGCCAGCGCGGCGTCCAGGACTGTTGTATGCGCGGGCACAAGGAGGTTGTAAACGGTGCCCCGGAAATGCAGGGTAATGTAATGAGGGTAGGAAACCGGCGGCGCCGGGGGAGGAGAGGGTATCACAAAGTTCTCCTTCCGGATTTGTGTATTCTTAAAACCCATGAAATGCAGGGTAATCTCCGCCGAACGCATCAGGTCAAAAGGCCCGCAAATAAAGAATTGCGCATCGTGCCGGTCAAACCGGAGGGATTTATTTACCAGTTGTTCCAGTCTCGTGTTGTTAATACGGCCGCGGATCCCGTTCCACTCATCGGACGGCTGACTGTGAATGTGGATGACCTGTAATCGCTCCGGAAACCGGGCTTCCCAGTGCCTGATATCCTCCCAGAACAATGTATGCCGGACGTTCCTGCTCGCGTAGATCAGCGTAATATGACTTTCAGTTTCCTGGACAAGTGTTTGTTTTAATAGCGAAAATAGAGGCGTAATGCCGCTTCCTGCACCGATCAGGACGATATCCCTAGGTTTGCCTGCGGACCCTTCCACAACAAACCTGCCCGATGGGCTCAATACACTGAAAATGTCCCCAACCTGTACCGTATCGATCCAAAAGCGTGAGATCTCGCCATTGGGCACCCGCTTTACAGTAACTGCCGGGAACGCGTCGACATCCGGCGCTGAGCTCATGGAGTAGGACCGTCGTACTTCGTGGTCATGTATGGGGATCAGGAAAGTGAGGAACTGCCCGGCTTTGTAATCCAGTTTTGTCCCGTCTGGAATTTCAAATACAAATGTTCTCGCATCGTCCATTTCACGGATTATTTCCCTGACCCTTAAAGTGATGGTTTGGTCTGCCATTGGTCGTAAGCTCAGTTATTATATTGAAACGGCCTCTTTGTTAGTTTGAATCCATATTGCGTCATATTCGGCCAGTAAGGTCCAGCAATGTGCCTCGCAAGTCCAATGCATATGGAATAGCGGGTTGTGGGACAACTTGTAAAGCAACGGATTTTCATACGCTGTCAGAAGCCCGGCTATAAAGAAGTAAAAGCCTTTGAAATCTGCATCAGAGAAATTTTCAACCGGAATACGATCGGTTTGAATGCCAAGACGCATGAGCGATGTGGACAATATGACCTTATCCATGCGGCTAATACCTGTTTCGAGCAGCCTTTTGGTGTCTGCAATAAGCTTTTCCTTGAGGGGTTTCAATGCCGGAGGATCGAATGCGGCGATAAGCCTGGCCACGTGGTAAATGATGAGCGGTGTCCGGGGATATTGGTGCGCGCAACGGAATGGCGCGGTAATGTAACGATCAGTTTCGATCACTGATTTGATGTACTGCAGACTGGCTCCATCGTGCTCGTTGAGTGGCAGTCCGTAATGCATGATACAGTACAGCATATTGCTCAACACGCTTACATCGAACTCAATGTACATATTCTTACCAAACCAGGTAGAATAGGCCCGGAGCGATTTGTATTCAGGATACGTATTCCTGATCCATTGCTTTGTCCCGTTCGCGTGCAGAGCGAGCTTGTCTTTCAGCCAATGCAGTTCTTCGGAGGAGGGTCGGGAGGTCAAGTACACGAATGCAGTATCGTCAATATCATCAGGGATACGGAAATGCTCGAAACGGTGGAAGATATAACCATTCGGGAAATGGCGGGACGGTTTTGTTTTCCAGAAATTATAGGTTTTGAGGCCGTCCTTGTTGCGGAAATCGGGGTAGTTGGCAACCACATTGTCGCAGATAGCGGTAATCTGTGCCTGGCTTTCAGGACTGCAATATTTCTGAATGGTTTGCAGTGTGAAGCAGGTTATTGCTGAAAAGAACATTGTCGTGTCGGGCCGGTGGTAACCGATTGACGCATTGGTCCTTTGCGCGGGGAAGATGCCTTCTGGAAAAAGGGCGTCTCCGTCCGACTGCAACTCCTGAATGCGATTAATGAATATATCCAACGTAGACTTCATGCGCCGAAACTAACGAAACGCCTTAAAAAAAGAAACCCTGCCGTGTTCCGACAGGGTTTCCCGATATTTTTTTCTTGCTTAAACACCTTCCGCAACTACTTCTTTTACGTCGGGTACCATTCGGGTAAGCAGGTTTTCAATGCCGGCTTTCAAGGTGAGGGTCGACGATGGGCAGCCGCTGCAAGATCCTTGCAAAAGCACCTTCACCACGCCTGAGTCTTCATCGAAAGAGTGGAAGTTGATCGCACCACCATCCGATTCAACGGCTGGTCTGACGTACTGGTCCAATGCGGCTTTGATCTTCTGAACAGTATCAGAGTCCCTTGAATCCACGATCAGCGTATTTTTATCGATTGTTTGCTGCGCGAATACAGGGTGATTTTCTTCAAAGTATATTTTGATAAACTGCTTGGTGTCGCGCAAAACTTCCTCCCAGGCGATGGCGTCGTCTTTCGTAATGGTGATGAAGTTGCTCGCAATGAACACTCTTTGAACATGCGGGAATTGGAAAAGGTCTGCCGCAAGCGGTGACGCCTTGCCTTCTTCCATTGCGGCTTCAAGGGATGGATAATCGAACGAAAGGCCGTCGGGAACAAGCTCGAAATTCAGGACGAATTTCATCGAGTTCGGATTGGGACTCAGTTCAGTATATACGAAAATCGGACGTGACATCATTGGAGTTACTGGGGATAAAAGATTCTGTTCTGGTAAACACGGAAAACCGGCTTTTGGTTTATCGTGTGGCTGTGTCGGCAATAAAAAGCCCGTCAAACATCTCTGTTTGACGGGCTTCCTGATCTTTTCGCTCTGCGGAAATTATTGCTTACGCTTCTGCAGTTGCCTCAACAGCAACAGGAGCCGCAGTTGGTTCGATGTGAACGTAAGATTTGTTTTGACGCGTCTTACGGAACACTACATTACCTTCAACCAATGCGAACAATGTGTGGTCACGACCGATACCCACGTTGTTGCCTGGGTTATGCTTGGTTCCGCGCTGACGAACCAGGATGTTTCCAGCTTTTGCGAACTGGCCACCGAATAATTTAACACCAAGACGTTTACTTTCCGAGTCACGTCCGTTTTTCGAGCTACCTACACCTTTCTTATGTGCCATGATATCTTAATACTATTAGTTGTAATTTCCTATTTGAACTGGGATTGGCTTGCGCCAGATGTGATAGATCAGCCTACGATCTCGTCGATGCTGATTTTGGTCAGATATTGACGGTGACCATTTTTCACTCTGTATCCTTTACGTCTCTTTTTCTTGAAGACGATCACTTTCTCACCTTTAAGGTGTTCAAGAACAGTTGCTTTAACAGAAGCACCTGCTACTGTTGGAAGACCTACCTGTACTGTGCCTCCGTTATCAACGAGAAGGACTTTGTCAAATACAAGTGCAGCGTTCACGTCACCTTCAAGCCTATGCGTGAAGATTTCGCGACCCTTTTCAACTTTAAATTGCTGACCTGCGATTTCTACGATTGCGTACATGTTAATAAATTTATTAAACTGGATTCAAATTTTGAGGTGCAAAGATAAATACATAGTTGCAGAATCACAATGTATTAGCGAGAATATTCATGCTTTTTTGTGCTGAATATGGTTAAAGATGGCCAAAAGTTTACCTTTATATGATATGCAGGGCGCCATACGTTTAGAAACCGCGGGCCAATGATTGTCTTAACAAAATTTAACAGTCCGGGTCCGTTACTTTTATCCAGTATTTACGTCTAACCATAGCATGTCAATAAAAAACAAAATGATAAAGGTTTGTCTGTGGATTTCGATGGTTTTGGGCGTATCGTTTACCGGGAGCCTCAGGGCGTCCGACCTTCCAAAGGTTTATACTGCTGGAACGATGCAGGCCGGAGCAGGTTACCAGGTCGGTGACGCCGTTGCCAACTTCCGTTTGAAGAACACGGACGGTAATATGGTATCGTTAGCGGACTTCGGTAACGTGAAGGGTGTGATCGTCATATTTACGAGCAATCACTGTCCGTTTGCCAAGGCCTATGAGGACAGGATCATCGCGTTGAACGGTAGATTTGCTGGCCAGGGTTTCCCGGTGATCGCCATCAACCCGAGCGACCCTGGAACACACCAGGACGACTCATTCGAAAAAATGAAGGAACGATCAGCTGCCAAAAACTACGGTTATCCCTATCTTGCCGACGACGCCCAGCAGGTAGCAAAGGCTTTCGGTGCTGGAAGGATGCCCCAGGTCTATGTTTTGCAAAAAAGCGGTGGCAAATTTACGGTAAGGTATATTGGTATGATTGATGACAATCCCCAGGACGCCGGCGCGGTTACCAAGCATTATGTGGATGAAGCTGTTGCCAATCTCGCAGGCGGAAAACCAGTAGTCACCACCGTTACCAAGCCGGTAGGGTGTGCCATCAAATGGAAAAACCAGTGATTTATTCGATTAACTGACTCTATGAATAAGTTTTTAACGCTCATCCTCCTCTTTACGGTCCTGTTGTCTGCCAGCCATTCCAATGCACAAACAAAAAGCAGGAAATTCTCGAATGAAGGCGAATTTACCAGTAATTGTGAAGGCCCGGCAGTGGACGCGGACGGTAATGTCTATGCAGTCAATTTCGCGCGTGATGGCACTATCGCACAGTTAAGTAAAAAGGGAAATGCCAGTTTTTTTGTGACCTTACCAAAAGGCAGCACGGGAAACGGCATACGCTTCATGGATAAAAACACTTTTTATGTAGCCGATTTCACAGGACATAATATCCTGAAAGTCGATATGCTCACTAAAGACGTATCGGTTTTTGCCAATGAGCCTAAAATGAACCAGCCCAATGACCTCGCGGTAACCGCAACCGGGCATGTTTTCTGCTCCGACCCTAACTGGAAGGAAGGTACAGGCCAGATCTGGCACGTTACACCCGATGGAAAAGTAAACCTGGCAATGGGCGGAATGGGGACAACCAACGGGATAGACGTAAGCCCCGACGAGAAAAAATTGTACGTGAATGAGAGCGTCCAGCGGAATGTATGGGTATTTGATCTTGCCGCCGACGGCACTTTATCGAACAAAAAGCTGCTCCATCATTTCGAGGACGGAGGCATGGATGGAATGCGTTGCGACGTTGAGGGGAATTTATACATCACCCGCCACGGCAAAGGCGAGGTAGCCGTGCTTTCACCTGAAGGGAAAGTGATCCAAACAATCCATACCATCGGCAAAAAGGTGTCGAATATCTGCTTTGGAGGCAAAAATGGCAAAACCTGCTACATTACATTGCAAGACCGTGGCTGCCTGGAGACCTTTAAAGCCAAAACAGCCGGAAGGGAATGGGCAATGATGAAAGCCTTCGTCGCCAGCGCCAAGAAATAACTCCTGATTTTTTGTTGAATTGAGAAACCGCTTTGAGAAGTCAGAAGCGGTTTATAACTTTGTTTTGCAAAGTACTTTAAAATTCAACAATATGGCCTTGGAAAAACTGGTAAATTATTTGGAGAGTAACCTGAAAGTCGCGTTGCTGGCATTCATTTCGGCCGCCGCTGTGGCGCTGCTGGCCATGCGGATCCTGTTGCAGGATTGGAGCTTCATTTTTCTGGTATGGAACCTCTTTCTGGCGTGGGTTCCGCTTCTGTTTATCAAATGGGTATGGGAAATGGAGCGAAAGCAGCAGGCACCTTTCTGGTTATTGATGGTCTATTTATCGGTTTGGTTGCTATTCTTTCCCAATGCACCTTACATTATCACTGATCTCAAACATTTGCGTGCCGTACCCGAAAACATGATCTGGTATGATGCCATCATGATCTTCACATTCTCGCTCGCCGGTTTTCTCACAGGCCTGTACAGCATCCGGATCGTCCATCGCATCATTACGAAGCGCTGGAACGAGCGCCTGGCGTGGCTGGCGATCGTCGCAGCCATGGTAATGAGTGGCTTCGGGGTATTTCTGGGCAGGTATGGGCGTTGGAACAGCTGGGATATCATCACACAACCCGGCGCACTGGCACGGGGTATTTATCACAGTTTACGCGATCCATTGGCCATTAAACATACCGTCACGTTTTCGTTCGTGCTGATGTTGTTGTACTTTGCGTTCCATATTTTCGCCGAATTGAAACAAAATGAACGGACCCATCGATATTTTTAAAGCAGTCCGCAGCTTTCGTTACGCCGGCGCAGGAATTTACAGCCTGTTCCGCTATGAAAACAACGCCCGCATTCACTTAATGGCCTGCATAGCTGTTGTGATTGCCGGTGTTTTCTTTCAGATTTCTTCAACCGAATGGTGCCTGATCGTGATCCAGATTGCCCTGGTATGGGCAGGCGAGGCATTTAATACAGCTATTGAAAAGCTGGCCGACCTGGTGTCGGCCGAATATCATCCGGTGATCAAAGTAGTGAAAGATACTGCCGCGGCGGGCGTGTTGTTAATGGCCATTTCGGCTGTGATCGTCGGCTCCATTATTTTTATCCCGAAACTGATATTGCTTTTCTAAGGCGCATTTTAAAATCGATATTGAACTGATTTTTACATTTTCTAAAATCTTATGAATCCGAAACAGGACTCGCTGCACACCCTGACCGAGATCCGCGACTTGATGGAAAGGTCGTCGAAATTTCTGTCACTCAGTGGCCTCAGTGGCGTTTTTGCAGGGATATTCGCCCTCATAGGTGCGGCTGTGGCCTACATCCGCTTCAAAACCGACTGGCTGGCCGACATTCTTATTCCCCTCGGCACACATCAGGGCCGTTCCCGCCCCGACGTCATCACGTTCCTGATACTCGACGGATGTTGTGTATTGGTGCTATCCCTGGCGGTAGGGATACTGTTCACAGTAAGAAGAGGAAAGAAAAAGGGGCTCACACTCTGGAACGGCAGCTCAAAGCGATTGCTTGTCGGTATGCTGATCCCGTTGGTCACCGGAGGAATATTTTGTCTGGCAATGCTGCATTATGGATTTATATGGCTGGTATTTCCGGTGACGCTCCTGTTTTATGGTTTGGCACTCGTTAATGCAAGCCGGTTCACCTATCCGGAAGTCTTTTATCTGGGCATTTCAGAGATCGTTCTCGGGTGTATAGCGCTATTTCTGACGGGTTATTCGCTGATATTCTGGGCATTGGGCTTTGGAGTAATGCATATTGTTTATGGCCTTTCAATGTATAACAGGTATGAACGTGACAAACTACCCAATGATAAAACCGGTTCGAGGGCCGCATTGAGTGTATTGTTTTTGCTGGTGTCATTTGCCGCCCAATCGCAGATTCCGTTGGACAGCACGGCAAGTAAGGCGAGAAAATGGTATGACAAGGAGACTATTTATTTGAGGAATGGGAATAGATTTGTCAAAAACAATGTGATTTATGCGGGCCAGAAAGCATTGCGGAAAGAATTTATGATCTCTCCGACAGGAATGGAATTGTATCTCAAATCCAGAAGAACAAGGGGGATAGGCCTGGTTATTTCGGTGGCAGGTTCAGCGGGGTCGATCATCTCGCTGATATCCGGTAACCGCGAAAATCTGCGGAAATTTTTCTGGGTTTCGGTTGGAACAGGCCTTATTTCCTCGGTGTTGACCACGCAGGCCAACAATCAGCGGGACCAGGCGGTTTGGATAAGAAACCGTGATGCAATGCTTTTCCTGGAAGCAAATCAATAACGGAGCGTCCGGCGTCAGGCGCCCGAACTCCGGGTAATAGGGTAAATCATGGATTGGTTAGAAAAATTTAATAAAGTATTTGAAAGTAAGATCAGGCTTGGACTAATGTCTGTGCTGGTGGTAAACGATTCCCTGAGCTTTAATGAGTTAAAGGAGCTTTTGCAACTGACAGACGGTAACCTCGCGTCCCATCTAAAAGCATTGGAGGAAATTAAATACATACAATTCGAGAAACAGTTCCTAGGCCGAAAACCGCTTACCACCTACAAAGCGACCGACGAAGGGCATAAGGCCTTTACAGAGCATTTGCAGGTTTTGGAGAATATGATCCGGCAGAATTTGTGAGAGGGGGTAGGGAGAATGGAGGAAAGGGGGAAAGGAGGAAAGGAGCCACTTGTGATGGCTCCTTTCTGATTTTATACTAATAATTTCTAAATTTTAAACTCTAAACTCTAAACTTAAAACTTCACAGGCACTGAGAATCCTACTTTGTCCCATTGAAAATCCAGGGAAGTGTCTTTTACATCGAAAGTCAGTTTTTCCTGAGATGTAGGGTAAGCCTTGTTAGGAACTGTTACGTGAAGGACGTCTTTGCTCTTATATTCGTCATATTTGTAGGCTCCCCATTGTCCCAGCTGGCTGTTTAGGATGAGTGTCCAATCCTTTTCGTTAGGTGTTGCGAACAGGGTGTAAGTGCCCGCTTTGACAGGTTTCCCACCGAACGTCGCGTCTTTTTTGAAGGTAATCGTAGTTGCGCTGTCAGCGCCGATACGCCATGGCTTGCCGTACGGTTCGAGGCTCCCGCTTCCCGCTTTTCCGAATAATACACGCCCTTTTTTCGATGGCTGGCCGTAACGGACGCTCATGTTTTTACCGTCTGCGGTTACGTGCGGGCTTTGTGCGGATGCCCAGGTGAATGCGATCAAAGTCAGGAAAAGCGATAACAATGTTGTTTTCATAAAAAGATGTAGAATTTAGCAATTGATTGGTGGTAAGAATTACATTTTAACAGCAACGAAATACGGCATTCAAAAGTTGTGAATCAAGCCGCTTGTGCCCGAAATGATGACAATTATAACATTGTTAACAGAGATTAACATTTGACCGGACAAATCGGTGCTTTTTATGATTTCGCTTATATTTGGATAATGACTTCTGAAACAAACCCATCTGTAAGAACCCGTTTTTTCGACACCAAGATCGAATTCCTGAAAGGCGTAGGCCCGCAGAAAGCAGCGCTGCTGAACCAGGAGCTGAATATTTTCACTTTTGGTGACCTTATCCAGCATTACCCTTTCCGGCACGAGGATCGTAGCGTTTTTCACAAAATCAGTGCATTGAATGAACAGATGCCCGCAGCCCAGATCAAAGGCCGCCTGCGGGAATGGACCATTGTGGGCGAGGGAGGGAAAAAACGTTTGGTAGGCCAGTTCGTCGACGGTACCGGGCTCATCGAGCTGGTATGGTTTCAAAGTATAGCCTGGTACGAAAAATACCTGCGGCCTAATGCGGACTACATCGTATACGGGAAACCACTGTTATTCGGCGGGAGATGGAGCATTACCCATCCCGAAATTGAGCCGCTTACGCAAGAGAATGCAAGTGGCGGCTACTGGCAGCCCATTTATCCGCTGACCGAAAAGCTGCGCAGGAAATTTGTAGATAGTAAAGCTATCAGCAAAATGATGCGCAGCCTGCTGGAAATTTCACGCGCGCACATACGGGAGACGCTTCCTGAAACCTTGGTCCAAAAGTACCGCCTGGTTTCAAAAGCCGACGCGCTTTGGCATTTCCATTTGCCGCAAAGTCAGCAATGGCTGCACCAGGCGCAACGCAGGTTGAAATTTGAAGAGCTGTTTTACAACCAGTTCAGGCTGATCAAGAATAAACTGCTTCATAAAACAGAATTTCCTGGTCTTGTTTTTAACAAAACATTGCTGGTAAAGGAGTTCTATGAACAGCATTTGCCTTTTACACTCACCAATGCTCAGATCAGGGTTTTGCATGAAATTCATGAAGACCTGAAAACCGGCAGGCAAATGAACCGGCTGCTCCAAGGAGATGTGGGCTCGGGAAAAACGATCGTCGCATTTATTTCCATGCTGTTTGCCCTCGATAACGACGCGCAGGCCTGCCTGATGGCACCCACGGAAATCCTCACTGATCAGCATTGTCAGGGCTTGAAGAAGTTTGCAGACCTGCTCGGCGTAAACATCGGCAAGCTTACCGGATCAACCAAGAAGAAAGAACGCGAACAAATCCACAAAGAGCTGCTAAATGGCACGCTGCATATCATCGTAGGCACGCACGCGCTGATTGAAGATGTGGTACGGTTTAAAAACCTAGGTCTTTGTATTATCGATGAGCAACACCGGTTTGGAGTAGCACAGCGCGCCAAACTTTGGGCTAAAAATGAGCATATTAACCCGCATATGCTCGTTATGACCGCCACGCCAATCCCCCGAACATTGGCCATGACACTATATGGCGATCTCGACATTTCGGCAATAAATGAATTACCGGCGGGCAGGAAGCCGATCAAAACAGTACACCGCTATGACGCGCACAGAACGTCTGTATTTGGTTTTTTAAAGGAGGAGATTGCAAAAGGACGCCAGATATATATGGTTTATCCATTGATCGAAGAGTCTGAAAAGATGGATTTGAAGGATCTGATGGACGGTTATGAAAGCGTGTCGCGTTCGTTTCCGGGTGTTCCGCTAAGTATTTTGCACGGTAAAATGAAGTCGCAGGATAAAGATTTCGAAATGGCGCGTTTCGTGAGGGGTGAAACCAAGATTATGGTGGCGACGACGGTTATCGAGGTGGGGGTAAATGTGCCTAATGCGTCGGTAATGGTGATCGAGAATGCGGAGCGCTTTGGGCTTTCGCAATTGCACCAGCTGCGTGGCAGGGTAGGGCGGGGAGCCGAGCAATCATATTGTATATTAATGACCGATTATAAGATCAGCAAGGAGACCAAACTTCGCATTGACACGATGTGCCGTACGAACGATGGTTTTGAAATTGCAGAAGTGGACCTCCAACTGAGAGGGCCGGGCGACATTTCGGGCACGCAGCAGAGTGGGTTAATGGACTTGCTGGTGGCGAATCTCGCCCAGGACGGTGAAATATTAAAAGCTGCCAGAGCGTCGGCCGAGGATATCCTGACCAGCGACCCCGACCTGCTCCAGCCTGTTCACCAACCTATACGCGTGCATCTTGAAAATTTGCGTAAGGAAGAAACAAACTGGAGCCGGATCAGTTGATCAGGGTTTTATCTCGCGAATTTCTTCCGCGAACTCGTATGTCTGCGGTCGCGTTACGTGCAATGCAGCACCCAGCGAGGTCGCGTACGGGAGATCCGAAACGTAAACTTTGTGATTCGGGTATTGGCGGGCGATCAGGCGCGTGAATATTTCGTTCCGGGCAAAACCTCCGTCGATATAAATGGCATGTACTTCCTTGATATTGATCAGATTAAGGGAGACGAACAGCAGTTCGGTCAGGCCTTTTAGCAAATGATGGTATGCAGCTTCTGCCGACGCAAATGCGCTGATCTGCCATTCCTGAGTGTTAGCCTCGGGGAACGGTCCATTGCCGGTCATGCAGGCGGTGTAGAACTTTGGCGTGTCTTGTTTCAGAATCTCTTCATCGAACACAACCGATTTGTAAAAATCCGGATCCACATTGAAATACTCAACAATGCGTGCGACCTGATAGTCGTGTTCGCGACCCAGGAAAAGGCGTGAAGCCGTAACCCCGCTTCCTTCCGGGGTCAGGTAGTTCATACAGTCGCGTTCAAGCTGGTAGGATGTCAGCGGCTTCGAGGCGAAAGAATTAAAATTGATACACCATGTACCGGTCGATAACAACACGAAAGGCTTTTTGACGGCCATCCGGTAAGGTATCAATGCGGAAGAACTGTCGTGCAGGCCAAATCCCGACTGGATACCTTTATCGCCGTGACGATAGATGAATGACGAAGACGCCAACACCGGCGCCAGTTTTTTATGAATACCTTCCGTTTTTACCCAATCGTGGTAATCCCACATTTCGAAGCTCCACAACGCGGTATGGCAGCCTAGCGACGTGTAATCGCTCACTTTGCGGCCCGTGAGCAGGTAAAGGATATATTGGGGCAAATGTAAAGTAGTCGCGATCTGGCTGTAAATCTCCGGTCTCTTATATTTGAGCCAGTACAGTTGCATGCCTGAATTAAGCATGCCCATTGCCGGTGAGCCCGTTTGCAGCGACAGCCGGGTAGGGTCGCCGTAAGCGCCGTAAAACTGGCGGGAAAGGTCTTCCGGGAATGGTTTCAGGTAGGAGTAAAGCGGTGTAAGCGGCCTGTTGGCGGCGTCGAGGTGGACGAGGCTTGCGCCGTAGCCAGCCACGTTAACAGCTTTGATATCATATTTCGGATCGGCCAGCAATTCAGCCCAGCGGTCCTGAACCCATTTGGTAAGCAGCTCGCAGTCTTCCGACGGAAAGCCATCTTCGTCAACAGTTTCAGGGAGGGATTCGGAAAATTCGTGGACTATCTCATACTTTTCGTTAAAAAGTACATACTTCTTATTGGTCCTGCCAATATCAAAAACCGCTGTTACTTTCATTATTGGAATATCACTTTTTTACCCGGAAATGTATTTTTTCGGTCAATATAGTGACTTTACGTTAAAACCTATACCCTTAACCATTGTTTTAAAATCTTTGTAAAAAACCACAAAGAGCAGGATACTTTTACACCGATTTTTCCAGGATCGGACGAAACACTTTCGTCCACCTCTTGTAACCTTCTTCATTCATATGCAGGCTGTCGCTCACGAAGATAGCACCGTCAGGACGGCCGTTTTTAAGCATTACCGGCCACACATCGATATAATGGTGGTTCTTATCTTTTTTGATGAAATCCTGAATGAGTTTGTTTGCTTTGATCACGTCATCGCGGCGGGCCCAGCGGGAGGGCGATGGTTTCAGCGAAACGCCATATAACTGCACATCCGGCTGTTTTTCACGGATTTTTTTCACGAGCGTAACATATGCGTCGCGCACCTGCTCGGGTGACTTCGCTTTCTTGCCGAACATGTCGTTTTCACAATAAATCACGACGGTTTTGGGCTTGTATTTGGTGATGGTGCGATCGGCATAATGGATCACTTCCGGTAATGTAGAACCTCCAAATCCGCGGTTGATAATCGGCAGCGGTGCCAGATCCTTATCTGCATTCTGCCATTTGGTAAATGAGGAGCTACCAGTGAAAACTATTCCACCAGGTGCGGGCATTTGTGCGGCATCTTTTTTCTCGAATTCCAGAATCGCATTCTCCGAGCGGTTCACCGGATAGTCGGGTTCCCAGGGTCCGGAGAGATTAGAATTTTGTGGTTTATGACAAGCGCTGAATGCAGCGATAAAAACGATCAGAAGGTGTCTTTTCATTACAAAATAAAAGTGGATATGGCCTTAAAAGCCATATCCACGAGGTTTTTAATGTATGATAATTGGATATTTGAAATATTAGTCTTTGAAAAAATAGCGTAGGCCCAGGCCTACGGAAGGAAAATTCAACGACGGTGAAAACTTGTAGTGAAATCCTGAATTTTTAGACTCTGCGTCAGATGTCAGACTTTCGGCTTTTCCAAAGACATACGATACGGATGCTGGATTTGAAAATGCCAATGAGCCGATCAGCCACCACCTTTCATTTAAGGCATAGTAAGCACCGGCGGCCAACTGGAAAGAGACAGCTACTTCGTTCGATTTTTGTTCGTAAATATTATCACCACTACTGTCGGTTATTTTACTGTATGCATATCTCAGTGTCAGACCTGGTCCGCCGAAAACGCCGAATTTGTCGCTGAAATGCTTGTAATAATTCCAGGTATAGCCGCCACCAAGGGCGAAACTGCCGATGCCTTTCCTTGTGATTGACTGCGTTTGTGCGTCAAGGTAATTTTTCCCACCTCCCAATGAGCTGAGTATGGTCCATTCGCCAGTTTTTGTGGCAGTTTTGAACTTCCCGAGGCCAATGTTGAAATTATAGGAATAGCCATGCTCGGGCCTGTTATTTACAGGATTCCGGTTGTTGAAGTTCAGGCCCGCGGAGCCGGAAATGAACCTTTTGCCTTCCATCTGCCCAAATGCGGTGGAGACGGACCCGAAAGCTAATATTACCAGATATAGAATAGATTTTTTCATTGTCGGCTTAGTTTGATTTTTGAAGATACCACGAGGCGCGGATGCCAAAATAGCTTTGTATGCCAGACGTGACGCCAGCGCTAAAATTGAAGTTATTGACATCCTCCATGCTGGTATAGTTAAGCGCCAGGGAAAGAACATTCACGTCAGATTCTAATGCGAATCGTGGCGTAACCCAATACGAGATACCCGGAAGAACGTAGATTCCCAATCCATACCCATTCTCATGCTCGGTAATATTGGTGTACTTATCTTTTGTGCGGAAATAGGCACCTTCGAATCCTGTTTGAAGAAAGATAGCCCACTTTTCATTGATGGATTTGTAGTGCCTGATAAATGGAGATAAACCTACGGATGTGTAGTTACTAACATTTTCATTTTTATTTCCTTGTTGTTCTGATATCCCCTTTCGCAATGCGACCACTGAACTAAGCCGCAATCCGAACATTCTGTTATCCTTAAACATCCAGCCCGCTTGAATGGATGGGGCTATGTTATGGTTGTTAGATTTGCTTTCTACACTTGGTAGACTTTCCGAATGTAAAGAGTGCCCATCAGTGCTGATCGTCGCCCCCCAATACTTCGTCCCTTTCTGTAATTGCGCTTCCGCATTCCCTGCCAACAACAGCGCTCCCGGCAGTAACAATAGAAAAAGTTTCTTCATGGTATATAAAATTAGTTTGCAAAGCAATTTACATACGATTAAGTAACCACCTAATTATTTAAATTTATTTAACAAAAAAAGAGGCAGCCATCCAGTGACTGCCTCTAAAAATTACCGATACCAAATTTAACCTAACAATCGTGTGCGCATCAGCGTCTTGCGAGCTGTAAGCCTTAGGCAATAGGCCGTAGGCTTGATTTACGCGGCAGCTTACAGCTTAAGGCTTATAGCCTATCGCTTAAAGCTTTTTAAAACACTCCCTGCCAGTTTCCCTGACGATAATATTGTAATAGTCTTTGTTGCATCAGATAGTCATATTTTGCCTGGATGGCGTCGCCTTCGGCTTTGGCCAGTTTGGCTTTTGCAAGGGTATATTCAAATACACTCGCAACCCCGGCGTTGAACTTGCTTTCCACCACTCCGAATGCGGCTCCGAGCGACTCTACCTGGCTTTGTGCCGCGGCATGTTTGTCGGCCATGGAGTTCAGGTTCAATACAGCCAGTTCAATTGATTGTCTTAACTGCTGGTTGGTGACGTCCAGGATATTTTGCGCCTGCCTTTCCTGCACTTTTGCGAGTTCCACTCTCGGACGTGTTACCCAGCGGCCCATGATCGGAATGTTCAATCCGAGGTTTATATATCCGTTCCGGGTAGCATTCAGCTGTTTGAAATAATCAAGATCATTGTTTGTAGATGCGTAAAATGCCCTCACATTGGCACTCAGTGTCAGTGATGGATAATTGAGCGCTTTGATCGATTTTACCTGATAGGCAAAGCTCTGGCGGTACAACTCGGCACTTCTGATTTCAGGGAAGCTTTTCGCAGCATCCTCGTAAAGCTGTAATGCATTGCTTTCGGGCACTGTGGCCGTTTCCTTTGGTAAAAGAGGCTCGAATTCCACCTTATCGTCCGGCGTGATATTAATCCTTTGAAACAAAGCCAATCGTGCGGTTCGATAGTTGTTCAATGCGGTGACCTGTGCGAATTTGTCGTTGGCCAGCTGACCTTTGATCTCAAATAACAAATTGGTGCCTATTGTTCCGGCGTCCACCTGTTTTTGTGCCTTGTCGACCTGCTGTTGGGACGATGCTACCTGCTGTTCTGCTGCTTCGAGTAATGCTTTGGTAGCCAGCACATTCACGTAGCCTTGCATTAACAGCACGGTTTGCGCATTGAGAATGGCAGTACGGTTTTCCATAGCCGATTCTTTGGCGAGCGTTCCCTGGCGGATCTGATTCTGCAATTTTCCGCCTTGAAAAACGGGCATCTGAAAACCGGTGCTCAATGAATTATAGCCATAAAGCTGGTCTATATACGCATTGGTATATTGGTCAATGCTCCGTCCGAGGTTAAGGCTTTGATCAGCGCTGATGTAGATCTGTGGAAGTATCTGCGATCGCGTCTGGCGCAGCTGGGCCTGTGCCGCTTCTGCATCCAGACTGCTCTTTTGGTAAACGAGATTGTTCTTAACAAGCAGGTCGACGCATTCTGCCAGACTAAGCTTGGCCTGTGCCTTCCCGAGAAACGGCAGAAGGCAAAAAAGTAAAATAAAACGTTTCATGGCTAATAGATTGAGTTAGGTTAGGCTAACCAGCCGTCCTTCAACCTGACGATGCGGTTGCCGTAACCTGCATTCGTTTCTGAATGGGTTACTTGAACGATGGTGACTTTATCTTCCTGGTTAAGTTTTTGAAATAATTCCATAATCTCGATTGCCTGTTCCGAATGCAGGTTTCCCGTTGGCTCATCCGCGAAAATTACTTTCGGATTGTGGACGATCGCCCGAGCAACGCCCACAAGCTGCTGCTGACCTCCCGAAAGCTGGTGCGGGAAAAGATCCTTTTTGGCAACCATATTGAAACGGTCGAGCAATTCAGCAACCCTGCTTTTACGTTCCGAAGACGACGTGCCTTTGTACAAAAGCGGCGTTTCGATGTTTTCATAAACCGTCAGTTCGTCGATCAGGTGATAGGCCTGGAACACAAAACCGATGTGGTGGCGGTGCAATTCGGTACGCTTTTTCTCGGACAACTTCTGTACAGGTTCGTCAAGGAAAAGATATTCGCCTTCCGACGGTTCTTCCAGCAATCCAAGTATATGTAGTAAGGTTGATTTACCGGATCCGGATGGTCCCATGATCGATACAAACTCACCTTCTTTAATATGCAAATCAATGTGGCGTAATACGTAAGTCTTGCCAAAACCTGCTGGGTAATACTTTGATATCTTTTCTAACTTAATCATAAAAATGTTGGGTTTGAGATTCAGGTACAATTACGGACAACCTGTATTAAAAACAAATGCATGTACCCGTATCTCTTATGCCAATCCTATTTTAAAAAGCCTTGCCAAACATATAAATAATTGATTTACAGTTGTTTTGGTTTTGATGTTTCTTTCCAATCGTCCGATACCGTACAAAATGTGTACGGTATCGGACGCCGCCGGACGGACAGTCCATTCACGGTTACATCAGGTGCTTTACACCCGGAATATCACTCCGAACGCAATGAAATGACGGGGTTTACGCCGGCAGCGCGCAAGCCCTGCGCGAACACAGTGACGAGCGCACCTGCGAGGGCAGTTCCGCCCGTCAATGCAAAAACCCACCAGGGGATTTCCGTGCGATAAGCGAAATCATTGAGCCATAAATGAAGGAAATAGCTGCTTGCCGGACAGGCTATTAACAGTGCGATAAGAATGATCCGGATGAAGTCCACCGAAAAGCCAGAGGCTATTTCAAATGCGCTGGCACCGAGCACGAGCCGGATACCTGTTTCACGCCTGCGATGTAAAATTGATAAATGGGTAAGTCCAAATAGTCCTAATCCGCATATAATGATCGATAAGACAGTGACATAGCCGATGATTTTTTGCCACCGTTGTTCCAAAGCATAAGCTTTTGCATTGCTTTCGTCCAGGAATGAATAATCGAAAACGGCTCCGGGAACAATTTTCTTGAATGTCCGTTCCAATTTGGCAATGGTTTGCTCCTGTTGTTCTTTTTTGATCTTGACCCACAATGCGTCTCCGCCGTATTGCGTGCTCATAGGCATTACAATCGGCTGGATGCGTTCTTTCAGTGACCCGTAATGGAAGTCGCGGAGCACGCCCACAATGGTAAGTCCTGCTGTGCCAAAATAAGAATCTGGCATCAGCTTCTTGCCGATAGGGTCTTTTAAACCTGCTTCTTTTACAAATGCCTGGTTGACGAGGACACCATATTTTTTGTCCGAAGCAAACAAGGGAGAGAAATTACGTCCATCCCGGACCTGCATGGCGAGCATCGGCACATAATGCTCATCGACCGTGCGGAAGTAGCTCATGAATTTGTGGCTATTGACGGTTGTTTCCCGACGACCGAACTCACCTGCCAGCGAAATATCTCCGATGCTTTGATCACCCGCCAACTCACTGGCAAACTGTTCTTTGATCTGCCTGGCATCGCGGACACCCTGGATTCCGATCTTAACGACCTGCGCGGGATCATATCCCAGGTCCCGTGTCCGAATGAAATGCATTTGCAGGTAAAATACCAGGCTTGCAATGCCAAGCACGATCGCTATGGCAAACTGAAATACGATCAGGGTCTTTCCTGCCAAATTCTTTGCCGCCGGAAGATTGCCTCCGTAAAGTGTCTGTACCGGGTTTAGTGCTGAGAGAAGATAGGCCGGGTATACCGCGGACACCAGTACATTTGTTATAAATATCCCTGCAAACCAGACGATCAGCTCGGGAGCCAGTATCCGAAAGGGCGAAATATGCTTTTCGGAAAGTTGGTTAAAAACCGGAAGCAACGCCCAGGTCAGCAATAATGCGAGCATCATGGCCACGAAAATCGATAATGCCGATTCTCCGATAAACTGGGTCAGAATTTGTCTGTTACTACTTCCCGTAGCTTTCCTGATGCCCACTTCTTTGGCCCGCTTCATGGAACAAGCGATGCTGATATTAATAAAATTGACGCTCGCCATCAGCAAAATGAATATCGCAATGCCGAGGAAAATATAGGAGTAAACCGGTTTGCTTCCATTGACTACACCTGACTCTCCGTTCTGGTTCGGGATTTCCTGCGGATTGAAATGGATGTCCGTGATTCGCTGCAAACCATAAGTAATCGGGGAGGCTTTGCGGTCCGCAGCGAGCTGGTCCTTTGACATGGAAGCGGCAACGCGATTGAATTTATCAATGACGTTATCAACATCGGCAAGCGGGTGAAGCACGACGAATGTGCCCAGGTAAGCATTCAGCCAGCTGGTATCGTCGAAAGACACCTTCATGAACGAGAACGGGAACAGAATATCGAACTGAATGGAAGAGTTGAGCGGTGGATCGGCTACCACACCAGTAATTACAAGTGGCTTCCCAATCCTCATGGCCGACGGATCCGCGTCCATTTGCAGGACTTCTCCGGTGACATCTGTACGATTAAAAAAGCGCCGTGCCGTTCGTTCCGTGATCACCACAGAATTGACATTGTCGAGGGCAGTAGCGGCATCACCCCTCAACAGTTTAAAAGAGAAAATATCGAAAAATGTAGAGTCTACAAACAGCAATTGCAGCTTGAATGCCTTGCTTTGGTGCCGAACATCGCCATAAATATCTCCGCCCATGAGCCGGGCATATTGCAATACTTCGGGTATCTGCGCTTTGAAGGCGGGCCCCTGTACCTGGCCTGTGCCACCACTAGTCGCCACTTTACCGTCGTCGCGGAATGTGCTCGTAATGCGGTATAAATGTGGGTTACGCTGGTGGAATCGATCGAAACTCAGTTCGTCTGTCACATAGAGTGCGGCGAGCACGACGCACATCATCCCGAGTGATAATCCTGTTATATTGATACAGGCATACAGCCTGATGCGCCACAGGTGGCGACCGGCAATTTTAAGAAATGTTTTGAACATGGATTTTTCAGGATTGGACTTCCATCTTGTACCCAACGCCGTGTATTGCGCTGATTTTAACCTGAGAGTCGGCGGCAAGCAATTTCCGGAGACGGGAGACAAACACATCCACGCTCCTGCCGACGGTTACGCCTTCGTCTTCCCAAACCGATTTCAGGATAGCATCCCTTTCGATGACCCGATTGGGATTTTTTACAAAAAAGGTCAGCAGTTTTGTCTCGCGATACGTAAGCTTGTGAACGAGGTTACCCGTGCCCAGCGTCTGATTTTGGATATCGAGCCATGAATTGCCGAATTCAAGTCGGGGCGAAAGCGGCGGTGTGTTCTGCGTATCAATTTCCACCGTCTTTTTATGTCTCGACCGGTTCCAGGCCACAAAGCCGAGCCCTACCAACGTACCGGCGAACGAAATCAGCAACCAGCCATTCCCACCTGATTTTACCGGCTCCTTTTCTTCGGCAAACCTCACCTGCAATATGTAACAAACGGCATCGGTCGCCCTGTTCTGGCAAGGTACGCCGCCTTCTCGTTTGAGATCGAGGAAATTGTAACCGAGCTGTATTTCGCCGGTTTCGCAGCGGACCACCGACACATTATATTCCCTGCCGATGTGATGCATTTGCAGGGAGTTTTGTAGTGTTTCCGGAAGTTTCCCGTAGTCGAGCATGTTATCCATTCGTACCGAGAAAGTATGCGCGTCCACCTGCTTCACTGGCGGGATCCGCGTGAGCGAGTCGTTATTGGCGAGCAAAAGCTGGTGTACTGTGCGCCGCATGGCCAAATTTACATTTTCAGAAAAGCGGACAGCATCGCTATTGGCAACGGCTGTGCTCATTGCGACCAGCAAGAGCAAGACCGACCATTGAAATACCCCAAAAATTGATTTTACACGCTCCATAACACAGGTGAGTACTTCCAAATTTAATGAATTTTAGCAACCATCCTTTTTTTGCTTCAATCCATATGACCAATCGAAGTGCGGGACTAACTGCGTTGTTTTAACGGTGATAATGCTGCGGCCAACAGCGTCGGATTTGACAACTGGATCTATGACGATCTGATCTCCGGCGCGTGCCGATCTGAGTACTTCCGCAAGTTCATATTGCATTACCGAGTGGTTATGTGCATAGGCATTTGCATCGACAATCTTTCCGTCCCTTTTTAGATAAATATAAAAGGGTACGCGTGTAGATTGAGTAGAAGCGGCATCCCTTTTTACAACCGCAAGAACACCTCGCGCGGCCCAGGCTAGCTGCTCCATGGTAACTACCGCGCCATTCAGGAGCAAGGGGTTGCCATTAACTGTCTCGGGAGGCTGGGGGAGGGCTACGGACGCATTTAAAGTCCCAAGCATAAACAGGCAGTACAGGATTTTGGGGATTGAGGTTCGCATGGTCGTCTTTTTTTATGTAGCTGATTTAACTGTACCAAAATTATCCCTACTGCTGTAAGACGCCGCAGAACGTCTGTAAAACAATGTAAACGAAATGTAAAAGATTGAATCAGGGCTTTTTATAAAGGAATGGCATTCTGTAAATAAGTTGCATTAATTTTTAATTAAAGCAGAACATTATCGCTGTGGCCGGGTGTTAGCTTTTTATACCACTATGCCCACGCATTGAAAACAGTAGCATCCACAGATCCTTACGCAGCGCTTCGCTATTCCGATTTCCGGTTTTTCATATCCAATACATTCCTTTTTTCGGCAACCATACTCATTCAGGAGGTTATTGTGGGTTATGAGTTATATAAAATGACCCATGATCCGCTGGCACTCGGGCTGATCGGATTGGCGGAGGTGATACCGTTTATTATCACTTCGATCTTTGGAGGATACGTGGCCGACCAGAAGAACAAAATCACGATCATGCATATCAGTCTGGTCGTGATCCTGCTCGGGTCAGTCATATTGTACATGGCTTTTCAACCGTCCATTTACCAGGCATTAACCCAAACCGAGCATTTAATTGTGATTTATTCCGTTTTTGCGCTCATTGGTTTTGCCAAAGGGTTTTACTCTCCGGCTTCCAGTTCACTGAAACCGTTTCTTGTCCCAAGGACCATTTACCATAACTCGTCGACATGGAGCAGCTCATTCTGGCAGGCTGGGTCGATAACGGGGCCGGCGATCGCGGGCTTTTTGTATGCATTTATTGGGCTTGCCAACACATTGCTGGTTGTGATTATCAGTTTTGTAGTGTGTTGGATTTTGCTGGCCATGATCAAAACCCGCCCTGAATTCCCGAAAATAGCAACTCCGATCTTGGAAAGTTTGAAAGAAGGTTTCCGGTTTGTATTCAAAACGCGGATCGTGTTGTATGCGATCTCACTGGATTTATTCTCCGTTTTGTTTGGCGGCGTGGTGGCTCTCCTACCGGTTTTCGCTGAGGATATATTAAAGGTAGGGCCGGAGGGATTGGGGCTTTTGCGTGCTGCTCCCTCGATCGGCTCGCTACTGACCATGTTTGCAATGGCCTATTATCCACCCACGCATAATGCGTGGCGCAATATGTTGGTTGCGGTTGCCGGGTTTGGGGTATTTACTTTGCTTTTTGCAGTGTCCACCAATTTCCTCTTCTCCTGCGCCGCGCTCTTTGGTACCGGAGTGTTCGACAGCATCAGCGTGATCATCCGGCAGACCATTTTACAAATCTATCCTCCCGACGAAATGCGGGGCCGGGTAGCGGCAGTAAATGGCATCTTCGTCAGTTCGTCCAACGAACTGGGCGCATTCGAATCCGGTGTAATGGCCAAAGCATTCGGAACCGTCCCCTCCGTTATTATGGGAGGTGTGTTGACCATCGTCGTTGTAACATGGATCTATCTCAGGTCAAAGGATTTGTTTTCCGTGCGGCTGAGTTAGTAGCCTCAATCATTCCGAAGCGTTTCCGCAGGATTTGTCATCGCTGCTTTATAAGTCTGCATGCCGATGGTTGATAGGCCGATTAATAACAGACTTCCCAGGCAAACCAGGAACACACGCGGGCCGAGTTCTGCATGGTAGGTAAAGATGTTGAGGAAAAGCGACCCGAGCAGATAACCCAGCGGAATGGCAATAGCAGCGGCAATTAATATCATTTTTACAAATGAGACCGAAAGCAAATGCATAATCTGAGCCACGCTCGCACCCATTACCTTTCGCACACCCACTTCTTTGATCCTCTTCCCGGTAGAATAGGTGACCATACCAAGTAATCCCAACACAGCAATCGCGAAAACGATAAATAGCATAATCTCCGTGACACGCTGGTCACCTCCTTCGGCATAATCTTCATAAAGTTGCTCCTCATACCACGAATAAACGAACGACTCACGCGGGTGATAACGCTTCCAAACCTTTGCCAGACCTGCGGTAACCTGCTCGGGGTCAGTCCCGGCTTCGACTTCTAACGATAATACCTTAATTTCCCGGGGATCGAATGCAAGTATCAGCGATGACACAGGCAGTTCGTAGCGCATAATGCAAAAATCCTTCACGACGCCGGAAACGATCACTTCGGTCTGGTTCAGCATAATGGTTTGCCCTACGATATCTTTTGGGTTTTTCCAGCCAAGTGACCGCGTCGCCTTCTGATTGAGCACCACAAAATGGACGGAAGTGTCCGCGGTGGCAGGCATATTTTCACCAGCGATGAATTTCAGTCTCATATTCTCAATAAAACCTGCATCCGTCGAATATATAAATGCTTCTTTTTGAGCCGCAGCATTTGCTTTGTCGGTCAGCCGGGCAAGTTTTGCTTTTCCTGCACCTTCGTTGAATGTGGCCGAGGTAAGGCCTATGCGCTTGACACCGGCTTGCTTTGCCATTTCATTGCTTAGCAGCTTAAAATCGCTGTCGGCTGTCAGTGGAATGTTCAGGATGTTTTTTCGGTTGAAATTCTCATTGTCGTTAGCCATATATTCAAACTGGCTGTTCATAATGCCCGTAGCGGTCATGAAAACCAGCGCGACTACGAATTGAATGATCGTCAAGGTCTTCCGAAAGCCGAACTTACCCAAACCCGTCGGCGCCAGTTCACCTTTCAAGATCTGAACGGGCTGGTAAGACGACAATATCCGGGCCGGTAAGATGCCAGCCAAAAATCCCGTAAAAAGCGTAAATCCAAGGAAGATTGCCCATAACATCCGGGTGTCGTTGACCTCCCAGGTAATCCAGCTCACATGAATATAAGTTTGCATGAAAAGCAGCCCAAAATACCCGATTGCGAGCGCAAGCAACGCTACAATCACAGTTTCGACAAGGAACTGGTTGATTAATTGACCACGTCTGGCACCGGCTACTTTGCGCACACCTACTTCTCTGGCGCGGCTCAATGACCGTGTGAGTGTCAGATTTACATAATTGAATCCCGCCAGAATGATGATGATCAACGGAACAAGCAGACTCACGCCAATTTTCCAGAGCGGCTCCACGAAAGGATTGTTCAGCAGTCCTTCGTAGTCCGGTGAAATTTCTGACAACGATTGTTCGCGGAATGTATGGTATTTGAGTTCTTTAAAATCGACCGTCTTCCTGTTCGCCGCGGCAACATCCGCCAGCGCACGGTCGAGCGCCTCGCGTTTAGTGCCTTTTGAAAGCAATACAAAAGTATAAGTGTCGTAATCCACCCAGTTTTCCGTTCTGACCGCAGGTTTGAACAGCGGCAACGTTGCCATCGAGACTACGATGTCCGATTTCAGGTGAGTCTGGAATTTATCCAGCGGCTTTAAAACGCCTGTGATCGTGAAAGTGCCCATTTCATAGTTGGTCAGGGTTTTGCCAATCGGATCCGCTGTTCCGAAAAAACGCTCGGCCATTTCGTGGGTTAATACGGCTGTCCGTGGTTCGCTGGCCGGTTTTCCTTGTTCAAGTTTAAAACCAAATACTTCAAAATAGGAGGCATCAGCATAGAGTCCGTTGGTGCGGAGCGTCTTGATGCCGTTACTCAGGTTTCCACCGAATGTGCGGTTGATTCGGACGGTTTTTTCTATGATACTTTGTTCGTTCAAAAGCTTTTCGCCCAGCGGGAATGGCGTGGAAGCCAGTGAATAGGTTTGACCATCTTTACTCGTCGCGTCGGTAATGATCCGGTAGGTGCGGTCGGGAAATGGGTGGAACGAATCTTTCTCGAAAGTGCTTTGCACCTGGATCAGCTGCATGAAGCAGAAAGCCATCGCCAATCCAAGGCCGACAACATTGATGAAAGAGAACAATTTATGTTTCCACAAACTGCGTACCGCGATTTTGAAGTAGTTTTGAAGCATGGCTAGTCTGCTCTGAGTGCGTTTACCGGATTCGTTAATGCTGATTTCAGTGCCTGCGAGCTTACCGTAATCAATGCGATCACGATGGCGATCAGGCCGGATAATGTGAATATCCACCAGGATAATTCAACGCGATATTCAAAGTTCATGAGCCATCTATTCATGGCATATACTGCTACCGGTGTGCCAATGGCAATCGCAATCAAAACCAGCTTGACAAAATCATTGGATAGCAACACCACAACATCTTTAATACTTGCACCCAATACTTTTCTAACGCCGATTTCCTTGGTACGCGCTTCGGCTGCGAATGCAGCTAATCCGAACAGGCCGAGGCAGGCAATCACGATCGCCAGGACCGCGAATGCGAGCAGTACATTACCTTGTCGCTGTTCGGCCTGATATTGTTTTGAAAAGTTTTCATCCAGAAAATGAAATTCCAGTCCTGCATTGGCGTCAAATTGTTTGTAGGTCTGACTGATGTAAGCCAGTGCTTCACGGGTTTTGGCCGGATTGATGCGGACATAAATATTGTCCTGTTCCGGAGCCGGCGGCATCTGGATCAGCAGCGGTTCGATCTTGTGTTGCAGGGAATAGGTATGAAAGTCCGCGGCCACACCAACGACTGTAAGTTCTTTTCCAGGAGTGCCATCGTTGGTTGCATACCGGATTTTTTTGCCGATTGCGCGACTCCAACCTTGTTTTCTCACCATCGCCTCATTCACCAACACCGCACCAGCAAGGTCAACAGGCGAATCATTCTGAAATCCCCTGCCCTTTAAAAGCTTAATTTCCATTGTCTTCAAATAGTCCGCATCGGCCATAAACCGTTGGGCGATCAAGGTAGTCGAAGGCATTTCACCGCTTTCCGATTCCACGAAAAGGGATGCCGAGCCTAGTGTATTGTTGCCAATTGGATTACTGGCCGCAGCAGCGCTTTCGATCAATGGGTTTTGTTCCAGCTTTTCCTTCAATGCATGCACCTGGCTTCGTACTTCCCGCTTGTCGATATGGAAAGTGACGATTTGATCTTTGTTGAAACCAAGATCCTTATGGTTGACATAATAGATCTGTCGATAAACAATGCCTGTGCAGGCGATCATCACCACGGTAGCAGCAAATTGAAATACCACCAGCGACTGACGAAAACCAGCACCGCTCATCTGGCTGCCCAGCTGCCCTTTCAATGCAGTCACCGGTTTGTAGCCCGACAGCATCAAGGCCGGATACAAGCCACTAAGCAGGCCGATAATGAGTAGAAAAGCGGCTGCAACACCGATTGTCGCCCAGCCGTTGCCATGATATTCGATACCGAGTGTTTTTTCTGCCAATTGATTAAAAAAAGGTAATGCGGCTTTCACGAGCAGGAATGCGACAAGACCGGACAGAATAGTCATCATGAAAGATTCTGTCATGAATTGGCCGATAAGCTGGAAACGCTGCGAACCAATGGCTTTGCGCACGCCTACCTCACGTACACGCTTCATCGAACGCGCAGTATAAAGGTTAATGTAGTTAATACATGCAATGATCAGGATGAGCGCGGCAATGGCGGAGAAGATATAAACGGTATTGATATTTCCATTAGCCCCAAGTTCATAGTCAAGATGCGAGTGCAGGTGAATGGACGTAAGTGGCTGCAACTCCATTTTATAGTCCGCATTTTCGATCTCCTTTTTAAGATATTTTGCATAAAAAGTGGGGAACTTCTGTTCGATTTTCTGGTAATCCGTTCCTTTTTTCAAAAGAACATAAGTATACATATCGCCATCCTGCCAGCCGCCGGTGAAACCTTGCGGCAACGACCGTAATGCACTGAAATGCATATGCGAATTGAAAGGAACGTCCTCAATCACTCCGGAAACTGTATTGGGATAGTTGTTGGAGAAGAAAACCGTTTGCCCGACGGCCTTCGACGCGTCACCGAATATCTTCTCGGCCAGGGTTTTGGTGAGCACAATCTTCTGAGGCTCTTTTAATGCAGTCGCAGCGTTGCCGTAAAGAAACGGATGGCTGAAAACGTCGAAAACCGAAGCGTCTGTGAAGAATATGTCCGGTGCATCGATCTTCTTTTCCTTGTATTGAATCTGTCCGCCGCCTTCGATACTGAACCGCACTGCTTGCTCTATCTCGGGATATTCGTTTTGCAAGGCCGGGGCAAATGGCGGTGAAGTTGGCGCCAGTTTGAAACTACCAGTAGCCCATTGCGCCTGCTGAGTAACACGGAAAATACGATCAGATTTGGCATGAAAGCGATCGTAACTCAGCTCATCAGCTACATAAAGCACCATAAGCCACACTGCCGCCATTCCGATCCCGAGGCCCAGGATATTCAATCCGCTGAACAAGCGCTGTTTGCGGAAATTTCGGAGTGATATTTTGAGGTAGTTGAAAAGCATAAGTCGAGGTTTGTTAGTCAGAGCTTTGTTGGTAAAAAATTACATGCCATAGCTGTTTCTATCTAATTTACAGTGTGTTATAGAATGTTTATATTTTACCAATGTTCAATAGCGGACATTGTCGTTCAGCTCCGCACGCTGCACTGGCCGAAAATCCGTGCCGATTTCGTTGCTATTTGAATACGCTTTGCCATCAAATCCCTATTTTTGCCAAATTCATGATTTTGATGGATTTAATAGTCTTTTTTTCTTATTGATTTTAAACAAATAGAATGAGCCAAGCACCTGCCACCTCTTTACAAGACATTGTTGGGCATGCCAAGGAATACGGTTTTGTGTTCCCTTCTTCCGAAATATATGATGGATTGCAAGCCGTTTATGACTACGGTCAGAATGGTGTTGAATTGAAAAATAACCTGAAAGCAGCGTGGTGGAAAGCGATGACGCAACTGCACGACAATATCGTTGGCATCGATGCTGCGATATTTATGCACCCGCTTACCTGGAAAGCGTCGGGGCACGTCGATGGGTTCAACGATCCGATGATCGATAACAAGGATTCCAAAAAAAGATACCGCGCAGACCAGCTACTCGAAGGAAAAGCGGAACAATATGAAGCGGAAGGACATCCTGAAAAAGCAAGTGCATTGCTGGCCGAAATGGGCCGGTTGCTCAGCGCTGAAGACCTCAACGGTGTGCGTGAGCTCATTATTTCAGAAAATATCAAATGTCAGGTTTCCGGTACCGCCAACTGGACGGAGGTTCGCCAGTTTAACCTCATGTTCAGCACGCAGGTTGGATCAGTAGCAGAAGAATCAAGCCTCATCTACCTTCGTCCGGAAACGGCACAAGGGATTTTTGTGAACTTCCTGAATGTGCAGAAAAGCGGTCGGATGAAGATTCCGTTTGGTATTGCGCAAATCGGTAAGGCGTTTCGGAACGAGATTGTTGCCCGGCAGTTTACATTCCGTATGCGGGAATTTGAACAGATGGAAATGCAATTTTTTATCCGTCCTGGCACTGAAATGGCCTGGTACGAATCGTGGAAAGAAGCACGTATGAAGTTTCACAAAGCGATCGGATTACCAGCTGAAAAATTGAAATTCCATGATCACGAAAAATTGGCACATTATGCCAATGCAGCTGTTGACATTGAATATCAGTTTCCGTTTGGCTTCCGTGAAATGGAAGGAATACATTCAAGAACGGATTTTGACCTCCGGAACCACCAGGAATTATCGAAGAAAAAGCAACAGTATTTCGATTCTGACCTCGATGAGAATGGCAAGCCTTATGGTAACTACATTCCGTACGTGGTAGAGACGTCGGTTGGTGCTGACCGCCTATTCCTGGCTACATTCTGCAATGCTTACACTGTGGAGACCGTAGGAGAAGGAGAGAATGCCAAAGAGCGCACCTACCTGAAATTACACCCTGCATTGGCACCATTCAAAGTGGCTGTGCTGCCGCTGGTTAAGAAGGACGGTCTTGCCGAAAAGGCACAAGCCATTGCCAATTCGCTTAAATCCTCATTCCGGACGACTTATGACGATGGAGCTGCCATTGGAAAGCGTTATACCCGCCAGGATTTGATCGGAACGCCATTCTGTGTTGCTGTGGATTATCAAACCATGGAAGACGATACCGTCACGATCCGTCACCGCGATACCATGGAGCAGGAGCGCGTGCATATCAGTGAACTAAAAGAAAAAATAGGTTACAAGGTCGCAATCGAAAGAATTTTGGAAGCGATTTGATATTTCAAAACCTGATAGGAGGGCTGCTTTTCATAAGGCGGCCCTTTTTTGAACACAAAAATTCATCGGGAATGATCAATAAACTATACGGCACTTCATTAAGTCTTCTAACCGACCTGTACCAACTGACCATGGCTTATGGCTACTGGAAAGCGGGAAAATCGGAACAAGAAGCTGTTTTTAACCTTTATTTCAGAAAACATCCTTTTCAGGGAGGGTTTACGATCAGTTGCGGGTTAAGCAGTGTGATTGATTACCTGGCCGAATATCGTTTCAGCGAAGCGGATCTTGAATACATCGGGTCGCTAACTGGTAGCGATGGCGGGAAGCTATTCGATGCCGGATTTCTGGAATATCTGCGGAGCCTGGAGCTGCAGTGCAATATCGACGCTATTCCCGAAGGCACAGTCGTATTTCCGAATGAGCCCCTGCTCAGAATCCGCGGCCCTATTTTGCAATGCCAGCTGCTGGAAACTCCGTTGCTTAATCTGATTAATTTTCAGTCACTGATAGCGACGAAAGCTGCCCGTATGAGGCTTGTGGCGAAAGATGATGCGCTGCTAGAATTCGGGTTACGTAGAGCGCAGGGGCCCGACGGTGGCGTTACGGCGAGCCGCGCCGCTTACATTGGTGGTTTTGATGCGACATCCAATGTGCTGGCAGGGAAACTTTACGAAATTCCGGTGAAAGGTACACACGCACACAGTTGGGTAATGTCGTTCGACAGTGAGCTGGAAGCCTTCGAGACCTACGCGGAGCACATGCCCAACAATGTGACGCTGCTCGTAGATACCTACGATACGTTGAATGGCGTGCGCCATGCGATTGCCGCAGGAAAAAAGTTGCGTGAAAAAGGGCACGACCTGGGTGGCATCCGCCTTGATTCCGGTGACCTTGCATACCTGAGCATCGAAGCGCGTAAAATGCTGGATGAAGCCGGTTTTGAGAAAACCAGTATTGTCGCCAGCAACGACCTCGACGAATACATTATGGACAGTCTTAAAATCCAGGGGGCTAAAATCAACGTCTGGGGAATCGGTACCAAGCTGGTAACTGCTTACGACCAGCCGGCTCTGGGCGGTGTTTTCAAACTGGCCGCTATCCGGACTGAAGCCGGCGAATGGGATTACAAACTGAAACTTTCGGAGCAAGCGATTAAGGTTTCGACACCCGGTATTCAACAGGTAAGGCGTTTTAAGGATTCTAAAGGGTTTGTTTCTGATATGATCTTCAATTTAGAAACTCCGGTGACTGGTAAGGCAACAATGGTAGATCCTTATGATTTTACCAAAAACAGGTCGTTCGAAGAATCGGCTTCCTATGAAGATCTGCTTGTGCCGATCTTTGACAGTGGAAAACTCATTTACAAACTTCCTTCCGTACATGAGACGCGGGCGCGCGTGCAGGAACAGCTGTCAGGTTTTTACAAAGGAATTACCCGTTTCGTAAATCCCCATACTTATCCGGTAGGCCTGGAAAAAGGGTTATTTGACCTGAAAACAGACCTTATCCTGAAACTCCGCGCAGGAAACGAAGCTTAACTAACCCGATCAACATGGAGGAGTTGCCCCACCCCGATACCGATATTTTAAAAGAGCTGTTACGGTATAAAATGCCGTTCGGCAAATACAAAGACTATGTCATCGCCGACCTTCCCGTATCCTACCTCGAATGGTTCCAGCGCCAGGGTTTTCCCTCAGGAAAGCTCGGCATGCTCCTAAGCACGATGTACGAGATCAAATCAAACGGCCTCGAATACCTGATCCAGGGCCTGCGGAAGATGCGGTAGGGAGCGAAGCAGCACCCAACCCAAGGCCTCAGCGCAGGGCTTCAGCCTTGCGGCACCAACCGCCACCACCGGTCACCGGCTTCAGCCAAGTCAAGAACACTCGCTATTCTACAACCCGTTACCTCCCACGACTCCTTACGTCTAAGACAATAGTAGTTTATTGATCACATTCAATATCATTTACAAATGTCTTACGTAAAGATCTGGATTCACGCAGTATGGGCAACCAAGCACAGACGCCCCTTTTTAAAACCTCCTGTACTGGGAGAGATTTGCAAACACATCAGGGTAAACGCCCGCTCAAAAGGCATTTTCATCGACCGGATCAATGGGCATGACGACCATGTTCATGTGTTGATGCTTTTAAAAAGCGAGCTCAGTATTTCGAAGCAAATGCAACTCCTGAAAGGTGAAAGCGCATTCTGGGCGAACAAAGTAAATCTCGTTAAAGATGGACTGGAATGGTCCGTCAAGTACTTTGCGGCTTCCGTGAGTGATAGCAAGCTGGATATAGTACGACGCTACATCGATAACCAGCAAGCTCATCACCGAAAAAAGGCTTTTAAGGAAGAGTTTAAGAGCTTCGTGAGGAGTTTGGGGTATTCGGATGACGATTTGGACTAGAGGGTGGGGGTGGGAGCGGCGCTGGACGGCTTCGGCTGAAGCCGGTGGAGAGGGGAGGCTGCCCGTGATACCCAAGGCTGAAGCCCTGGGTTCGGGGGATGCGGTACCATGGAGGATGGTATATTGCCTGGCCACATGCCTGGCCAGAAACCCCGCAACGCGGTATCCAGCACACCCCCACAGCCCAGGGTTTCAACCTTGGGCTGTGGGGGTCCGCGTATATCATCAGGCGACATGCCTGGCCAGAAGCCCCGCAACGCGGTATCCAGCACACCCCCACAGCCCAGGGTTTCAACCTTGGGCTGCGAGCGGCCACGTATATCATCAGGCCACACGCTTGGCCAGAAACCCCGCAACGCGGCATCCAGCACACCCCCACAGCCCAGGGTTTCAACCTTGGGCTGCGAGCGGCCATGCATATCATCAGGGCTTCAGCCGAAGCCTTATTTCTTCTCCGGCATTAACACAACCTTGATGAAATTATCATCGTTAAAGTACTTTTGTGCGGCAGCTTTGGTGCTTTCGACCGTGATGGTTTTAAGCAGGCGGTCCTGTTCGAAGACCTCATTCAGGTCGTCACCCAGGAAGGTATTGTCATCCAGGTAATCCAGCCAGAAACTGTTTGTTTTCAAGGCGGTTTCGGTTTTGCGCTGTGTCTCGGCTACAAATTTGTCGATATCCTTCTGGTCAGCGCCGTTCTGTTTGATCTTCGAGATCTCCTCCTGTGTCCTTTTCACCAGTTTTTCCACATTCTCGGGCGCACAGCCGAAACTGATGCTAAACCGGTAATGCCCGGTGGGGAATTTATCTGTACCTTCGGATACACCCACTCCATACACGCCGCTCTCTTCCTCACGAAGCGATTCGATCAGTTTGATCTGAAGAACTTCTTGCAAAGCTTCAATCTGAATGTTGTTTTCAGGATTGTAATCGTATTCACCACTGGAAACAAGCGTTACCCGGCTTTTGGGTTCGAGGCCTTTATATATGACCTTTTCAATGCGGCCTTTTGGCGGGAAGATATTCGGATGATTATAAGTATCGTCCCTGTCGCTCGACGGCAGACTTCCGATGTATTTCTCGATTAACGGCTTGATCTGTTCCGGCTTGAATGCACCTACAATTGTGAACACGAAGTCGGAAGCATCAGCGAAGCGGTTTTTATAAATTTCCAGTGCCCGGTCCAGATTTACTTTATCGACGCTTTCCGGTTTAAGTGGCGTGCGTTTGGGATTGTGGCTCGTCAATACAGCATTCAAAGAGTCGGAGAATACCTTTTCCGGCGTCAGTGTTTTCTGCATATTTTCCAGATATGCCTTCTGATTGGCCAGAATACCTGTTACCACATCCACGTCTTTGCGTGGCTCGGTGAAATAGGCATATATCAGTTGCAGCGTCGTTTCCAGGTCTTTCGGATTGGTGTTACCGCCGATACCCTCCGTTAATTCGCTTACAAATGGCCCCGCATTGGCAGTTTTTCCCGCGAGGAATTTTTGAAGTTGTGTCTGATTGTAAGGCCCCACACCACCAGACTGTACCAGATAGCTTGTGAAAATGCCCGTTTCACGCTCGTCTGGGAACAATGAATAGCCGCCTTTAGCTGTCGCTTTGATGAGGATTTCATCATTTTTAAAATCAGTGGGTTTTAAAAGTACTTTCACACCATTTGACAATGTAAGCTCTGTAACACCCAGCTTTTCCAATGCTTTTTCCGACGTGACTTTTCCGCCTTTGGGCTCGGCATTCAAAAGCGGTGCGTCGACCACATCGTCTACATAAGCTGTTACATCCTTTCCGGCATCATTCAGAAGCGCACGTATTTCAGGTTCAGTAGGCAAGCTGGCTTTACTTTTTTCAGGCCCCATGATCACCACCGCGCGGTTTTTGTCAGTGATGTATTTTTTCGCCAGGCCATTGATTTCTGCCAGCGTAACACCGTCGAGGTGTTTTTTTACAAATTCAAAATAGGCTTCTGCGCCCATGTAAGGTTTGTCATGCAGGAAGTGGCTCAGATATTCCTGAACATAATTCGAGGATTTCGTTTTGTCCCTTTCTTTATAATACTCTTCAATACTATTGTAAAAATCCTTTTTCGCCCGGTCCAGCTCAGGTTGCGTGAAACCAAATTTCTGGACCCTCACATTCTCTTCCAGCAATGCCGTCAACGCCGTTTTCATGGAAGTAGCCTCTTTCGCCAGCGCGATCGACGTGTACGAATCCAGATTGCCCAGGAAGTCGCCATACTGGCTCGCACCATACAAAAACGGTGGATTAGCCTTCTGGGTAAGCTCCTGCATCCGCTGACCCATCATCGCATTGTAAAGTCCCTGCGCGAAATTGTTACGCACGTCCTGCAACGTCTTTTCTTTGTTATTAGGCTGCTTATAAATCAGCTGGATTAGGTTTTGGGGATATTCAGGATCCGTCACAATCGCTACGCGGGTCGAGCCATCCAACGGAATATCATACTGTATGCGTTTTTTCGGAGCAGCAGGCGGTTTGATCGGCCCAAATTTTTGCTTGATCGTTGCTTCCACTTTGGCAACATCGAAATCGCCGACTGCTATCACAGCCATCAAGTCCGGACGGTACCAATCCTGGTAAAATGCCTTGATAGTCTCAGGTTTGAAGCTTTTTAAAATGCTGTCTTTCCCGATCGGCAGGCGTTCGGCATACCTCGAATTGTTCAAAATCACTTTCAGGAACTTGTCGCGCATTCTTTGCTGTGCGCCGCGACCCATCCGCGACTCCTCCAACACGACGCCCCGCTCTTTTTCAATTTCGGAAGGATCAAGCAATGCGCCATGCGCCCAATCTTCGAGCACTTGCAAACCTTTATCCAATAACCCCGCAGAATCCGTAGGAATCGGCAACATATAAACCGTTTCATCGAACCCGGTATAAGCATTCAGATCGGCACCGAAACGGACGCCGGTCTTCTGGAGAAAATTAACGAGCTCGTTTTTAGGGAAATTGGTGGTCCCGTTGAAGTTCATATGCTCCATGAAATGCGCCAGGCCCTGCTGTGCGTCGGTTTCAAGCACCGAGCCCGCCTTGACAGCGAGCCGCAACTCCGCACGGTTCTTTGGCTCCGCATTCTTTTTAATATAGTAAGTGATTCCGTTTTTCAGTTTCCCCATTCTAACACTGGGATCGAGGGGGACTTTTTGGGTACTGAGGTTCTGCGCGGACACGCCGTCGACAAAACAAATACCCAATCCGGCAAAGCATAACGCTATAAACGCCTTTTTCATTTTTCTAGTTTTAATTGATAAAATTCAGGAGGGGCGAAATATATTGTTAAAGATTGCGATTGCAAAATGCAGGACGTAAATGTTCCCAAACGGGTCCTAATTAACTGGCTCGCGCAGAATTGTTTTTAACTTTTCGGGTGGGGTTTTCCGGAAATCTGACAGATAGATTTCGTGATGCAGCCCGTTCCTGCCAAAGCCATGTCCTAATATAAAATCATAGATCACACCCAGTGACACGGGTTCGGTATCAAATGGGCCGATATGCAGCATTTGCACGACGTTGCCTTCATTCATTTCGAAATAGGTAACCTCCCGAATGAGGTCATTACCTTTTTTTGCGACGCATTCCTTGACGGCCAAATCCACGTCTTCGCGCCGGACATAGTCTGGAATACGTATCAGGAGGCGGTATTCCCATTCTTCCCTGGGAATAGCCTTGGGAGCTTCGGAAATCGACACGTCACTATATCGGGTTTCATCGTACCACCATAATCCTTCCAGTTTGGCAACTACAAAATCTTTTCCTTTCGCTTTGAATGCAAATTTCAGTTGATAGGCGACAGGGTAAAGCGCCTGGATTTTCTCGGCAAACCCTTCTCCCGACGGGTCGCCTTTTCCGCAAATAGAGAGGTAGCAAGCGGGCCCCAGCGTTTCCAGCGCGGGTGTGGTTTTGGCGCTGTAATAATTTTTGAATTCCTTGGTAAGATCTAATTTGGTCATTTGTATTCGTTTTTGAGTTGATGATTGGCAATAAACGAATACGAAATGACAGCGGTATGGCAGCAAGTCCCGACTTTTTTACATAACCGGCGGACATTTAACGCCCTTGAAAAACAATCCTCTTTTAAACCTGAGCCTGGACCTGTCCTTAAAGATCATTACACCAGCAGTGTCCTTCACTTCACCGAAACCCTGTACCCAGCCCGAACCTCTTTTTAGAAACGCGGTCTCCCGAGTAGATTCAGTGCCTTCGGAGACAAATGTGTATTGTACGAGAAGGGTATCCCCGATCATCTTGCCTTCGATCCTGCCCTGGTTCCTGTCCTTTTCAAAAAATGCATAGGCCAGTTCACCGGTCACGATGCTGTCAGCGACGTTGATGTGCATGAATGCAGAGTCCTTTTTCATCTTATAAACAAAGCATTCATAGATTTCAAAGTCATTGACAAGCTTGTCCGGATGCATTGTTTTGGCGTACCTGACCCGTTTTTCGTCTTTTTCGAGCGTCAATGTACTGTCTGCGACGGCTATAATCCTTAATGTATCCTGAAAGTCGGACATTTGCCCACCATGTTCTTTCTTTCCTGACAATATGAGCCTGTCACCTTGTTTTTCCCATTTGTCGTAACTCATTCCTCCGAGATTGATAGCTACCGCGCGGCCGTCTTCTTTAAGTGTGAAGCCCTGTTTGTGTTGAGGTTGATCTTCCATTTCGGTTACCCAACTGCCGCTGATGGAACCTGATTCTTTAGAACAGGAAAAAAGGAAGGTGACGATGATCAAAAAATAAAATGTGTGCTTTTTCATCTCAATAAGCAGATTATCTGGTGACAGGACGAATTTTACTGACCCGCCTGAAACTACAAAAACTGATTAACAACGAAAAAGCACTATCGGAATTATTACCTCGCAGCGGATTCCATCCGGGTTATCTCCAAAACTTCAAGGGTAAGGAAGCCGAATTCTTCCGTGACCACGCCGCAAATCTTGTAAACGCCTTTCACAGACGCATTGAACTTCGCCGCGACGTTCGGGAAGTGCACCGTATCGATAAATTGTCCTTCATAGTCCAGGAATGTACCAAACTGCATGGTTTCGCCGCGCCCGGTCCTTGTATTTTTGATGGCCACGAGGTAACCATATTGCACAACCTCCTGATTAACATACAAATGCAGGTCGCGGGACATCACACTTTTAGGCAACGGACTTTTGAGCAAATTGAACGGACTGCACAACGGAAACCCCAGTAACTCGATTTGGTCATAAGCATCGTCCAGGATCGAAGAGTGAAATACAGGCAGCTCAAAATCTTTCACTTCGGAATGAAAAAGCTGCTTTTGAGGTACTTTGACAGGCGTCTTACTAAGCCTGAAATGTGCTTTCCAAAGCAATGTCTTCTTGTCGATGCCTGTAAACCGGAAAGCATCTATCCTGATCAGTATCGTCAATTGTTCAATCGAAATCGAGACGCGGTCCAGGAAATCATTCAACGAAGTGAATGGGCCGTCCTGC
Organism: Dyadobacter sp. MSC1_007; assembly: GCF_023667495.1. GTDB lineage: Bacteria > Bacteroidota > Bacteroidia > Cytophagales > Spirosomataceae > Dyadobacter. Next base: position 183,903 of record NZ_JAMOZL010000008.1, on the reverse strand, counting down.
TTTCTTGCCGACAAAATCCTTTCAATAGTCTTTTCTTCCAGTTCATTGAGGAATTGCATGCCGAGGTAAATATCGGTGCCTTCGATACTCGATTGCGCATAGCTATGGTTCACACACGGCGCGAACACATTGGCTCCAAGCATGCGGGCTTCGTGAATGTAAAGTTCAGGTGCATAGAAACCGCCTCCGTTGTTGAGAACCGCAACCATAAATTCCAGCGGGAAATATGCTTTTAGAAAAAGGGTCTGATAACTTTCGACGGCATAGGACGCCGAATGCCCCTTGGCAAATGCAAAGCCGGCGAAACTGGCGATCTGGTTCCATATTTCCAGTGCTGTCGTTTCATCGTAGCCCTTGTTTTTGCAGTTTTTGAAATATTTCCTCTTAACCCTTTCAAACTCTTCCCGGCCCCGGAACTTGCCGCTCATACCGCGCCGGATCACATCGGCCTCCCCGAGCGTAAGCCCGGCAAAGTAATGCGCCACCTTGATCACGTCTTCCTGGTAAACCATAATCCCGTAGGTCTCTTCCATTAGTTCGAGCAGTCGGGGATGGGCCTCGTTCCTTTTGTCGGGATTGCGGTGCCTGAGGATGTATTCGCGCATCATACCGCTTTTGGCGACACCCGGCCGGATGATCGAGCTGGCCGCCACTAATCCCAGATAATTGTCCACTTCCAGCTTTTTCAAAAGCATTCTCATCGCCGGCGACTCCACGTAGAAGCAGCCGATGCATTGTGCTTCTCGGATAAGCGCATTGATCTTCGGGTCTGTTTTAAACCGTTTTACATCATCGATATCGAAACTGGGTGCATCCGGGCGGTTGTAGCGGATCACTTCCAGCGTTTCCTTGATCTTGGCAAGGCCGCGCTGGCCGAGTATATCATATTTGGCCAGCCCCAGATCTTCGGCGATGACCATGTCGAACTGCGTGGTGGGGAAGCCCTTTGGAGGAATGTCTGTCGCCGTGAAATAATGCATCGGACGCTCGGATATCAGGATTCCGCCAGCGTGAATGCTCAGGTGGTTAGGCTGATTGTTCGTTTGCAGAAAGTCGGCATATCGGATAACAAGGCCGGAAAGCTGATCCAGCTTCTTAGGATCATATTTTCCATTACTCAGCGCGTCGATTTCATAAGCAGGCAAACCGAATACCTTCCCAAGCTCGCGCACTGCCGCACTATGCTGGAAGGTGCTGTAAGTCGCCAGCAACGCCGTTTGCCCATTTTTGCCATAAGTATCGAAAATAAATTGTGTTACATCCTCACGGTCGCGCCACGAGAAATCGATGTCGAAATCGGGTGGATTTTTGCGGTGAAGATTAATAAAACGCTCGAAATAAAGGTCCAGCTCGATCGGGTCGACGTTGGTGATATTGAGCAGGTAAGCGATGATGCTGTTTGCGCCGCTGCCTCTTCCTACATAGAAATAATTCTTGCGTCTTGCATAGCTGACGATATCATGGTTGACCAAAAAAAAGGGAACGAAATTCTGCTTCTGGATCATTTCGAGCTCTTTTGCAATGCGGTCGAATATTTCATCGGTAATGTCGCCGCCATACCGGTAACCCAGCGCCTGGTAGCTCAGCGACTTTAATTTTTGAAAATCCTCTTGCTCACTTTTGCCAAAAACTTTGAGGTTCTGATGCTCCCGGTCGTCACCAAAGCTGAAATGGATATGGCATTCTTCCATTAGTTTTTGGGTATTATGCAGGATCGTGCGGAAATCTTTTTGTTTAAAATGGTATTCAAGGACTTTGAGCGGTATGATCTGTTCGTCCTCCCGGGCGGTTTCCGATGGCTGCAATTTGCTTAACAATGTATTGCCGTCCACGGCCCTCAGCAAGCGGTGCGCATTGAAATCTTTTTTATCTCTGAAAGTCAGCGGTTGTTGAATGACCAACCGGTCGGCATATTGGTGTAAACGCGAATAATGGAGCTTGTCGAGGTCTTTTACCGACACTCCAATGTATTCGTCGGAACGGAATTTCTCTCTTTTTTCCTGATAAACTTTTTCAAATGGATATATGAATGCTACGTTTTCGAGCATTGGTGCCTCATCCGGAAATGGTTCTCCTGCATTCATATGTCTGGACAGGTATGCATTGAGTTCCTGAAAACCCTTATTGTTCTTTGCTAATCCTACAAACTGCTGGTTCACGCCATTCCGGAAATCGATACCCACTATTGGCCTGATATCGAACCGGGGCGCCATCCTGATAAAATTCAGGCAGCCAGACGTGTTGTTAATGTCTGTCAGCGCAATACAATCATAGCCGTTTTCTCTGCTCATATTAAGCAGATTATCTTCGGATATCGTCCCGAAGCGCAGGCTGAAATAAGAGTGACAGTTGAGTAGCATTATTGAACTAGGTAATACGAATCATGCATTCCGGTGCGCCGGGATAATCGGGGGCTCGCCGTTGAAGGGGTTTCCCATGCTTCCGATATCGGAAACGTCCATGGTACTGGCCCAGGTCAGGATTTGGTCGCCGCCTTTGTTGTAAGCGTATCTGGTTTTGATATAATCCATTGCCTGATAAAGGTTCAGCCGCTCTTCGGTATCATCGAACAGGTTGATCTGATAATTTCCCGTTACCAAATCGCTGAAATTGACTCCGACCAGCCTTACCATCATCCTCCGGTTATAAAGTTGTTCGAACAGCCGCTCGACCTGCGGAATAAGTACGTGGTCGGCGGATGTGTAAGGTATTTTAAGCTGCCGCGAAAAGGTGTTGAAGTCAGAATAACGGATTTTTACCGATACGCAGGAAGTGAGCTTATTCCCTGTTCTGAGCTGAAATGCCAGCGTTTCCGTCATTGCGCGGATCATCTCCCGCATTTTTCGGACATCGCCGGTGTCCTTGCCAAAAGTGCGCTCGCTTGAAATGGATTTACGCTCGTGAAAAGGGATAATAGGGGAGTCGTCCCTGCCATTGGCGCGGTTCCACAATGCAACGCCATTCTTGCCTAGTACTTTACCCATTATTTCCATGGGCATTTCCTGGATCGTTTTTACATACCTTATCCCGAGGTTATTCAATATCTGGTTGGTTTTGTCGCCCACCATCGGGATTTTCTTGACTTCCATTGGGGCCAGAAAAGGCTTTTCCTGTCCGGCATCGACTTTCAGCTTGTTATTAGGCTTTGCTTCTCCGGTGGCTACTTTGGAAACCAGCTTGTTCGTGGCAAGTCCGAAGGAAATGGGCAGACCGGTATTCTTGATAATGCGCTCACGGAGTTCGCTCGCCATCGTGTAACAGTCGAAATACTTGTCCATACCAGACAAATCGGCATAAAACTCGTCAATACTGGCTTTTTCGAACACCGGCACGTGCTCGCCGATAATTTCACTTACCTCCTTGGAGTGCTGCGCGTAAGTACCTCCGTCGCCGCGGATCACGAGAGCTTCCGGGCAAAGCATCCGCGCCATCTTCATAGGCATGCCCGAGTGTACACCGAACGGCCGGGTCTCGTAACTGCACGCGGCCACCACACCACGATCGCCGGTCCCCCCGACGAGAATAGGCTTCTTTTCCAGACGGCTGTCAAGCTTTCTTTCAACGGACACAAAAAATGTATCCAGGTCAAAATGTAGTATCGCGCGTTCCATCCGAGATTGGAATTTTTGCTTATTTATGGATTTATTCCAAATATATGGATCATTTCCATGGGATAAAAGGAAATATTCCAAAATAATTTTGTATGTTTGGATTGATTAAGGATTTGCACCCACAAATACATTACAGGCATCGATATGGCTGCTGACGAAGAATTTAAGCGTTTCAAACAGATCAGGGAGGAATTGAACCTCACCCAGTCGGCTTTTGCGGAGGAACTGGGGATCAGTGCTACCACGGCCGACATTGAAAGAGGCCGTACGCGCATTCCCGGGCAGGTCGTAAAAGAGTTGTTGAAGAAATACCATGTCAATCCGCTCTGGCTTTTTGGAGACAGCACACAAAAATACCTGCATGCCGACAAGGTTTATCTTAACCCAAAAGTGGTGACTGTGGACAACACGGGGAACGAAAATATAGTCCTCGTGAGCGCGAAAGCGGCAGCAGGGTACCCGGGTAACGTAGGCGATGCGCAATGGTTTGAAAAACTGCCCGCATTCACGATCCCTCTACCGGAATATCGCAATGCAACTTTTAGAGGGTTTCAGGTGGACGGTGACAGCATGACCCCGGCATTGCATTCGGGCGAATGGATCGTTGCAAAGGCAGTTGACGACCTAGAAAGTGTGAATGATAAGCAAATGTATGTCGTCGTAACGGTTGACAGTGTGCTGGTTAAGAAGGTACGGATGGAGAAGCAGTCGGGCTTTGTAAATTTAATATCTCTAAACCCGGATTACGCACCTATCCGTGTGGACGGAGCCGAAATCCGGGAAGTATGGCAGGTTAACAGCAAACTTACATTTGATCTGGAAGCAGATTCTCAGCAGGTTAGCTTATATAGTTTACACCAGGAAATGCGGGAGTTGAAACAGGAGATGAAGCGGTTGGTCAGATGACGCTATCTTAATTGGTTCTTCCAGGATCCTGCGTCAAGAGGCCGCTTATCTGTTTGAAATCTTTTGTATTTGCAGTTAGGAGCGTCAAATTGTGAACCTGAGCTGTTGCGGCAATAATAGCGTCAGGAAGTTTAACGCGATGCCTTCTGCGGACTTCCGCCGTCTGAAATTTAATTTCCTTTTCCAGCTCGATCACTGTGGCGTCGGCCACAAAATCGGATAGAACTTTTAAGTCCTCCGGATTCGTCGTTCTCCAACAATACAGCTCAATCTCGGTAATTGTTGATATGCAGATTTGATAATTACCTGCGATCTCGTCCATTAGTTCTTCGGCCTCAGTACCAAATTGCTGCTGAAGGTAGTATATGACTGTATTAGTATCCCAAAGATATTTTAGCTCCATTCGTCCCGAAGCTCCCTGATCTGACTTTCAATTTCGGAGACGGGCTGTTGAGTCATAGCGCCTTTGTAGTTGCGCCGTGTATTTTTTGTTTTAGAAGGGGTATCCTCCCGGAGGCGAATCAGATTAAGATGCTCCAAATCTCGCAGGAGATCGAGCGCTTTGTCATTGATAACGTCAATGGTGATTGTCTGTAACATAGTGTGATTTTTGCTTGTTTAAATTGAAGTTAGGCAAAAAACAGAAAACTATCTAAAATATTATTCTCCTAAACCTCCTCAGCAATTAGCTGTTTCTCGTAAAGCTCTTTGTAAGCACCGTTCGATGCCATAAGCTCGGTGTGAGTGCCTTGCTCCACAATTTTGCCATCATCGAGAACGACGATCCTGTCGGCCAGCTTGGCGGACGATACGCGGTGGGAGATGATCACCGATGTGCGGTTTTCCATAATCCTTTTCATATTGTTCAGGATAATGTTCTCGGTATTGGTATCAACGGCGGAAAGGCAGTCGTCCAGGACTAATATTTTCGGATCGCGGGCAATGGCGCGGGCGATGGAAAGTCGCTGTTTCTGGCCTCCTGAAAGGGTAATGCCCCTTTCGCCAAGAACGGTCTCATATCCGTGCGGGAAATCGCGGATGTTATTGTAAAGGTCGGCGTCTTTAACGGCCTGTTCTATCCTTTCGAACGGCATATCTGTGGTCCCGAAGCGTACATTATTCTGGATCGTGTCGGAAAAAAGGAAGACATCTTGTGGCACGTAGCCGATCTGACGGCGGTAAGCATGCACGTCGTAATCCTGCATCCGGGTGCCATCAATTAATATCTGACCTTCGGTGGGGTCATAAAGTCGGCAAAGCAGGTGCGCCAGTGTACTTTTTCCAGAACCTGTTGTTCCTAAGATCGCCACGGTTTCACCCGCAGCAATCGACAAGTCGAAGTTATCCAATGCTTTGATACCCGAATCGGGGTATACAAAGCCGACATTCCGGAAAGTGATTACACCGTCGAGGTCTTTTGTTAAACCCTTTTCGGATACCAGCGTCGTTTTTTCGTTCAGAAACTCATTGATACGGATTTGGGAAGATGCCGCGCGTTGAATCTGGCTTGTCGTCCACCCAAGGGCCATCACGGGCCAGGTCAAAATATTGACATACAATATAAACTCGGTAATGTTGCCTGGCGTTAACCGGCCATTGATAATCTCCTGACCGCCCATATAAATAATCAGGATATTGCTTAATCCGATCAACAGCAGGATCACGGGATAGAAAAACGCATCTACCTTGGTAAGGCTCAGCGATTTTACTTTAAATACTTCGGCTTCATTCTGAAAATTGGAAAAGGAGTGTTTTTCCTGAACAAAAGATTTGATGACCCGTATTCCGGAAAACGCTTCCTGCACGTAGGTAGAAAGCCCTGAAAGCTGTTTCTGGATCTCCTGTGAGCGTTTCATGATCATGCTATTGACCACATAGACGCTGATCGAAAGCACCGGTAATGGCAGCAGCACATAAAATGTAAGTTTGGGGCTCACCGATACCATATAGGAAATGACCAGGACGAAAAGCACGATCAGGTTAATCCCGTACATCATCGCCGGGCCGACGTAAATGCGAACATTGCTCACATCCTCGGATATGCGCGCCATGAGGTCGCCCGTGCTGTGACGGCGGAAAAAGCTGGCTGGAAGAGTTTGGTAATGCTGGTAAATATCGTTTTTCAGCTCAAACTCAATATGGCGTGACATCACGATGATAGTCTGCCGGACGAGAAAAAGGAATATGCCTTTCAAAAGGGCCATCAGGAGGATGAGCAACCCATATAGTAAAATGCTGAACGCAAAAATGTCATACATTTCAGTTTGCAGCGCCACCCCGTTGAACAGGTAATAAATATCAATGGTTTCGATCACCAAATCCAGCGCATAACGCACCAGTTGGGCAGGTATAATGCCGAAAAGGTTAGAAATAATGGTAAAAATGATCCCCAGAATGAGATACCATTTGTATTTCCATAAGTACTTGTTCAGGTACTTTAATGCTTTCACCGGATAGACTTTTAGATCGAAGTGTTAAGATACTTTCAAGGCAACATCCTATTTTGTCAAAACGTTGCAAAATTAAAACGCTGTGTATCAATTTTCCGATTGTGAACAAAATAGTCTAATTTTGCGGTCAATTTAAACATCAAATGCAGGGTACACACTGAATGGCCTTGCTATCCATGCAGACACGTTCTTTGATTTACTGTACCTTTTATCCAATTAGTGTTCCGGCTTATGCTGAATAGAAGATTATTAAGAACCAAAGCGGTTCAGGCACTTTATGCACGGCAGCTTACAGCCGATGCGAACCGTTTACTGGCACTCGATCATATTGAAGAAGCTTTTGCGCCCGACCTCAATTCCATGGAGCCCCAAAACCGCCAGAAGCTGGCCGGTATGAAACGTCTCGCCAGCATGACGCTGGATGAGCTTATTAAAAACGGGAAACCGAATGAGGACGAAGAACTTCCTCCGCAGGTTTTAAGAGTAGCCCAGAGCGCTTTTGAAGCATACAGCAGGCAGACTGTTTCGGACGGCGAGAGGCTGGTAAGGCGGGTTTTAAATGAAACCGAAATGATCTATGACGATTTTATCCGGGTGCTATCGATACTCATCGAGCTTTCGCATCAGGCCAAAATTGACCGTGAACGCCGTTACGACGATCCCGAGGCACCATTCCCGAAAGATTCCGGATTAGATACCAACCGCGTGATCAAAGTATTGCGCGAGGATAAGAAATTGGAAGAAGAGCTGATCCGTAGCGGGATCAACTGGAGTAACGAAATGAACCTGATCCGTCAGATCTACCGCGATGCATTGCGGAAGGACGAAACGTACGCGGAATATTGCAAATCGGCTTCGCATACAGTGGAAGAAGATCAAAATATTATTCAGCACGTACTCCGGCAGGTTATCCTGAAACACGAAATTCCACTCGGATATCTTGAACAACGGGACCTTTATTGGGTAGACCACAGCGAACTCATCCGCAGTCTTGCCATTAAAACATTGCGTTCTGCAGACAATAGCCATACTTTCGAACTTGCACCACTTACCAAAGACTGGGAAGAGGACCGCGCATTTGTTGAAGAACTTTGCAAGATCGTTGTTGAGGAAAGTGACAAATATGACGTTTATCTGGACGACCAGTTGAAAAACTGGGAGCTCGAAAGGATAGCGATGGTGGATCTGATCATCCTGAAAACAGCGCTAGCCGAGTTGATCCATTTCCCCGGAATACCCGTGAAAGTGACGATTAACGAGTTTATTGAGATTGCAAAAAGGTACAGTACCCCAAAAAGTGGTAAGTTTGTGAACGGCGTCCTGGACGTCCTATCGGTCAAACTTGCGCAAGAAGGCGTGATCAGAAAAAGCGGACGCGGATTGATTGATAATAAATAAAAGCTGCCGAAATTGTGCCGGTTAGAATGGAACAATTTTTGGACGCCATTATTGATAAATGAGCTGAACCCGTTTAGCAGCTAAAAAACTACCAGAAATCATGAGTAAAACCAGTAACAGCTTAATCGCATTCATCACAGGTTGTGTCACAGGCGCGGCATTGGGTATCTTGTATGCACCCGATAAAGGAGAAGTGCTCAGGACGCAGCTTACATACAGATTGTCCAAATACCGGGAAAAACTTCAGGACGTCATTCAGGACCTGGTCGACAAAAAAGACCAGCCCGACAGTTTTGCAAGAACAGAAGGGGAGCGGGTAGTGAATGATGCGCGTGAAAAAGCAGAAAAGCTTTTGGAAGATGTGGACCGCCTGATGGCCCAGATCAAAGGTCAGGCCAGCTGATAATATTGTATGAAAAAAATATGCCTTTTTGCGGTTTTGGGATTAGCCCTCGCTTTTTCCAGCTGCTCAAAAACGGAGAAGAAAAGCGAAGAAAAACAGGCAGACTCAAAAATGCCTGTTTTTGCTTTGATTGACAGCGCGTCTTACGAGTTTGGGGCTGTTGAAGAGGGGGCTATTGTGGAGCATAGTTTCCGTTTTCGCAACGACGGAGAATATCCGCTGATCGTGAATAACATCAGCTCTTCCTGTGGTTGCACTACTCCGGAATGGCCCAAAGAGCCGATAGGCCCGAAGGAGACATCCAGCATCAAGGTACGGTTTGATACCAAACACAAATCCGGGCCGCAGGTGAAAACCATCACCGTTTACGCAAATACTGAACCTGCTTATGCTGAGTTGCGACTCAAAGGGATTGTAAATGCAGCTCCCAAGCCTGAGGCGGCGAAGTAGCTATTTTTATCGAATACCGGTTTTTAGATCAAATATTAAATACAACCCATCTATTCCAATGAATTTTTCTCTTTTAGCACAGGCAGGAGCCGGCGGTTCGCAAGGCATGATTTACCAGGTTATCATGTGGGTCGGTATTATCGGTGTGTTTTATTTCTTTATGATCCGTCCGCAGCAAAAAAAGCAAAAGGAGCAGAAGGCACTGCTGACCAACCTGAAAAAGGGTGATCAGGTGGTGACCATCGGCGGTATCCATGCCCGGATTTACACAGTAGAAGAAAGTACGGTGACGCTGGAATTGGATAAAGGGGTAAAGCTCACAGTTGAGAAATCGGCCATTTCCCGCACAATTGCCGGATAATTAGTTATAATCAGCATGCATTCACACGATGCATGCAATTTTTAAAATTTTGTTGTGAGTCAGGTTCCGCCAAATCAAAATAGGATTAAAACATTCATAGGATGCTTGCTTGCAGCGTCTTTTTTTTGGCTGATGAACGTCCTGAACAAGGATAACTATTCGCTCAAACTGAATTATCCATTGTCCATCGAATACGATAACTCGGCCTACGTCCCGATGCAGCCACTGCCCAAAAGGATTTCGGTGAATGTGACCGGAGACGGTTGGACGCTGCTTCAAAAGTCCTGGTTGAATTTCAATGCTAACCCGGTGGTTTACAGGGTTCAAAACCCGAATGTATCCAGCTTCATCAACTCGACGACGCTCACCGACCAGATCACGGAAATGTTCCCGAACCTGCACGTTAACTACGTGGTTGCGGACACCTTTGAATTGAATTTTGAGCCCAAAATCAGAAAAATCATCCCTATCCGCGTGGACAGCCTGGGAATCGACGTCCGGGAAGGTTATGTGATTTCCAGCATTATCAATGTATCGCCGTCACTGATCTCGGTAGACGGCCCTGTTTCGCTTATCAAATCTTATCCCGACACAATCAGGGTGTCGGTGCCTACGCCGAAAATTCAGAACAATTTCGATGAAAGTCTGCCGATCCCATTGCCGGTTTCGCCGTTGGTGGAAGTCAGTCACAGAGATGTTTATGTGAGTTTTGAAGTGGCTCAATATCTGAATACAGTTCCGCAGTAAGTTACTACCACACTCTTTCCCCGAATCGGCCATGACGCTTCCGCTTCTGATAGGTGTTACCGGAGGAATAGGTTCCGGCAAAAGCATGGTTTGCAGGCTTTTCGAATGCCTCGACGTACCTGTCTACTACGCCGATTCCCGCGCAAAATGGCTTACCAATCACGATCCGGAAATCCGGGAAAAAGTCACCGCACTACTTGGCTCACAATCGTACGATGCCAACGGGCGGTACGATACTTCTTTCGTAGCCTCGGTCGTATTTAAAGATGAAGATCTGCTGAAAGAGCTGAATGCAATTATTCATCCCGTCGTTTTGAGAGACACCAGGGAATGGGTAATGAGTCACAGCGGCTTGCCTTATGTGGTCAAGGAAGCGGCCATTATGGCCAAAGCCGGACAGGCCAATGCGATGAACTACGTGGTGGTTGTCGAGGCGCCGGTTGACCTGCGTGTAAAGCGGATCCTGCAAAGAGATAAACGCAGCGAGCAAGAGGTGCGGGCTATTATCGAAAGACAGGTTACGGATGAGGCACGCAAAGGAATTGCCGATTTTACTGTTGACAATGACGAAACGGCAGCGCTTATTCCCCAGGTGCTTGCATTGCACGGCCTTTTCAGGCACGGTCAAATCATTTAAAAATCTACATCCAGACCCAGGGCCTGTTTCAGTTCCAGCAGGTAGGGGTTTTTCTCAGCCATGTAATTGAATTTTTCAGCCGGTGTGTAAGGCAACCGGTTGACTTCCTGTGGCGCTACCCGTGCACTAATATCGATTTTGGGTGCATTAAGGCGGCTTTTCAGAAATCCAAGCAGTTCGTAACGGACATTCTGGATGGCATCGAGCTGGTGATCGTTGTCGAGCGCAATTTCAATGGTAGTTTCATTAAGCCGGAATTCGCGGTTCAGGGTGATTTCCTCTGTCGTGGAGTTGCCTGCCTGTTTTCTTTTTTCCGCAAATTCATACCATAGCCGCTGTAAAGTGGCCAGCGTGAGCTCTTCCTTTTTTACATTTTCTGAAACAGCAACCTGCTGCACCGCAGGACGATCCTGCACTGCCGTGTTGTTTGCCTGACTTGGAGCATTAAAGGATGGAGTCAGAGGGATAGTGCTCTTCAAACGCGAAGGCGCTGCTGGTTGTGGTGCAACTTGCGGCGATGTCGGCGGCAACTGTGATACGACCGGCGGTGGCACGGGTACGGCTTGTTGCGCTTGAGGTGCCGAATAGTTATTGCCATTCGATGCATGGCCGTTCGCAGGTTTACTTTCCTGCGAGACTATTGGGGCATCAACTTTTTTTTTTGCCGTTTCATCAACGGCGGCAAGATTATGAAGTTCAAGAACCTGGGGCAAATTCGCGAGCTTCATGAGACAGAGCTCAACATGCAGACGTTGGTTCTTGGCAGATTTATAGTTAATGTCGCATTGTCCGGTAATACTCAATGCGGATAACAGAAAACTCATATCCGCCATAGCCGACTGTTCGAGATATTTCCTTTCCGCCGACTCCGATACTTGCAGCAGAGTCACTGTTGCGGGGTCTTTGCAAACGAGCAGGTTCCTGAAATGTTCAAGCAATCCAACTACAAACAAATGGCCATCAAAGCCCTTTCTCAGAATCTCATCGAAAAGAACCAATGAACGGGCTATGCTACCGGCTGTTAATGCATCGGTGATCTTGAAATAATAATCATAATCCAGAATGTGCAGGTTTTCAAGCACCGCCTGGTAGGTGAGATGGTTATCCGTCGAAAATGTGACATTAAGGTCAAACATCGACAATGCATCGCGCAAACCACCGTCGGCCTTTTGTCCGATCAACTCTAATGCTTCTTTGTCAGTTTTAATGCCTTCCTTTTTGGCAATGTCTGCCAAATGGTAAGCGATGTCTTTTGCCTGGATCCGGTTAAAGTCGAAAATCTGGCAGCGGGAGAGGATCGTGGGAAGGATCTTATGTTTTTCGGTCGTTGCCAGGATGAAGATCGCGTAGGAAGGCGGCTCTTCCAATGTTTTCAGGAACGCGTTGAATGCGGCCTGCGACAGCATGTGAACCTCATCAATAATGTAGATCTTGTATTTCCCAGTCTGGGGTGGATAGCGTACCTGATCGATCAGGTTACGGATGTCTTCCACCGAGTTGTTGGAAGCGGCGTCGAGTTCATGGATATTGAACGATGCGTTGTTCTGGAAGCTTACACAGGATTCGCATTCACCGCACGCTTCCACATCGTCGCCCAGGTTTTGGCAGTTGATGGTTTTGGCAAGAATCCTTGCACAGGTGGTTTTCCCTACACCGCGCGGACCGCAGAAAAGAAAGGCCTGCGCGAGGTGATTGGTACGGATTGCATTTTTTAATGTAGTAGTGATGTGTGACTGTCCAACCACCGAATCAAAGGTGACGGGACGATACTTCCTGGCCGAAACAACGAAATGATCCATGGTGCAAGATACTTCCGTGCACTGGATTTTCAAAGCTACTTTTTCGTGATCAGGGGGTAAACGCGGACGTAATCGATCTCCATTTTTTGTGGGAAAATGCTGTTATCCACGCCCTTTTGCCCGCCCCAGTTGCCTCCAACGGCCACATTTAAAATTAAATGCTGTGGCTTGTCGAAAGGCCATTCCTGCCATTGGTAGGAAGCTTCCTTTTTGAATGTGAAGTAAGGTTTGCCGTCCACTAGAATCGTAATAGCTTCGGGCGTCCACTCGCAGGAATAAACATGAAAGTCATCCGAAAGGCCATTCACGATGATATTGTTGCCTTTATTCGTTTTGATGGCATGGTTGAAGGCTTTCGTGTGGATGTTACCATGGAGGCGGTCCTGGTCAAACCCTACATGCTCCATGATATCGATTTCTCCATTGTCCGGCCAGCCTTTGTTTCCATAACTGTTATGACTGAAAAGCATCCAGATAGCCGGCCACGTTCCAATACCTTTCGGCAGCTTCGCCCTGATCTCAAATTTTCCATATAGAAAATCCCCTTTTCCTTTCGAAACCAGCCTCGCCGAACTGTATTCACGCTTCCCCGATGGCTCTTTGATAGCCGTAATGACCAGATTGCCATTCTCAACTTTCGAGTTTTCGATTTTGTCCGTATAATTTTCAAGCTCATTATTGCCCCAGCCATCGCCACCCAGGTCGTAGCTCCATTTCGCGGCATCAGGTTTGCCCGTGTAGTTGAATTCGTCCTGCCAGGATGGGGTAGGGGCAAATTCGTAGGTTGGTGTATTCGTTCTAGGTTTTTCTGAAGGCTGGGCACAGCTGCTCAGGGCTGCAAACAGCCCGATGCCACTCAGCAATAAAAAATTTGATATGGGATATACGCGAGCCTTCATTGTTTTTTTCGTGATCTTGCGACTTCCGGGTGATCTTCTATTTTCGGTAAATTGTTGAAATCGATGTTCCTGGAAGCTTTTTCAAGTGACCGCACTTTTTCGTCCACTATCTTCCTTTGTTCGGGAGTGAGATTGTATCGTTCCATGATTATAGTCGTTTGATGTAATAAGCATTATATTCTTGGTTCGGTTCAAATAGAACTACTTGCCCGCGTTTGTTTCCGTATATCTCGAATTTTCCTGAAATTTCCGACAAAGCCTGAGTGATGGCAATACGATACAACCTGTGTCGGCGGTCATCGTTCCCGGAGAAGCCGACGATTATATCTGGATTTCGCATTAGGAAGTGATCGATAATTTGAAATACTGTTGCCAACACTTCCCTGACATCACCGTTTCTGCTTTGAACTTCATCGCTCAAATGGCCTTCATTAGTTACATCCATCAGTGCGAGATTGAACAAGCTGTCGTTCAGCGACCGTGTTAGTAAAACCGCCTTGCGGATCCTTTTATTTACACTAACGCTTTCAAAGCGGTACGCCGACTCTTCGAATGCAAATGGATAGTTGCTCTGCTTCATATTTTTAACGACTTATAGTGTGTTTGAAATCTCCCTCAAACATATAAAAAATCCCTATAACCCGAATTATAAATTCCTAAACCACAGCATTTAGTGAAATTCTGTGCATTTCATGCTTAATTTTATGGCCCCGCACGTCGTTTAAATGTAATGAAGGAAATAAAGCTGAGTACTGAGGTAGATTTGGAAGTGTCAGATTGGAAGATTGATCACCAATCGAAAATATTAACCCTGGGGTCCTGTTTCGCCGAAGTGCTGGGTTCTCAGCTGGGAAATTACAAGTTCGACGTGCTCAATAATCCGCTAGGCACGATCTTCAATCCCCTGACGATCCTTTGGAATATTCTGCCTTTTATGCTTTTTCCGTGCGTTTCGAACCATCTGCGGGTCTGTAAGCTTCCCGATGGTCCTCCCTTTTCGGAAGATTGTTGAGGTCAATATTCTTTACGGCTTTTGCGAGTGATTTCACCTTCTTATCAACGATTTCCTGCTGGGCAGGAGTCAGGTTGTATTTTGAATAGCGATTCATACCTATATCTTTTTGATTAAATAGTGATCGTAATCTGTATTCGGTTCAAATGGAACAATGGTTTCGTTGTTTATTAGGCCATAAACTTCGAACGTTCTGGATATGTTGCTGAGCTCGTGGGTTATAGCGATTCTGTACAATCTTTGGCGACGCGCATCACTTCCTTGAAAACCGACCATCGCATGAGGACATTTGTCTAGGAAATCATTGATAATCTGAAAAACAGTGGCTAGTACTTCCCGAAGATCACCATTTCGGCTCTCAACCTGATCACTGTACTCTCCCTCGCCCAATGGATCAAGCAAAGCAAGGTTATAGATTGTGTTGCCACTTACGCTCGAAAGCAAAACAGTTTTTACTATCTTTTTATTCGCACTGACACTCTCGAACTTATAAATCAAGCCGTCACTGCCAGCTTCAAACGGATAGCCCTTTTCATTCATACATCTAACGACTTATAGTGTGTTCTTAATTCTCTCTCAAACATATAAAAAATCCCTATAACCCGAATTATAAATTCCTAAACCACAGCATTTAGTGAAATCCTGTGCATTTCATGCTTAATTTTATGGCCCCGCACGTCGTTTAAATGTAATGAAGGAAATAAAGCTGAGTACTGAGGTAGATTTGGAAGTGTCAGATTGGAAGATTGATCACCAATCAAAAATAGTAACCCTGGGGTCCTGTTTCGCCGAAGTACTGGGTGCGCAGCTGGGAAATTACAAGTTCGACGTGCTCAATAACCCGCTAGGCACGATCTTCAATCCCCTGACGATCTGCAAAGTACTGGATCAGGCATTGGAAGGAAAAAAGCCAAATCCTGCACTTTTTCTACAAAATCCCGATCAAATCTGGCTGCACCACGATTACCATTCTTCGCAATGGGCAAAAGGACAAACTGAGCTCGAAACGCAGCTTGTAGGAGAATCAGAGGGCATCAGGGTGTTTTTGAAAGAAGCCGATCTGTTGGTGATTACACTGGGGACAGCTTACGCATACAGGCATCGGAAAACGAATCAGATCGTTGGAAACTGTCATAAACTGCCGGGTGACAGGTTTGTGAAGGAGCTCCTGCACTTTGATCAGATCATCATCGCTTTCGAACAATTGATCCAGAAGCTGATCCCTTTCAATAGAAATTTGCGGATCATGCTTACTGTCAGCCCCGTACGTCATACGCGTGACACGCTGCCGCTAAACCAGGTAAGCAAATCGACATTGCGGCTGGTGTGTCACAGGCTCACTGAGAAATACAAGCATGTCAGCTATTTTCCGTCTTACGAGATCATGGTCGATGAACTCAGGGATTACCGCTTCTATAAAGAGGATATGATCCACCCAAGCGAGGTGGCCGAAACATATATTTTTAATGCGTTCTCAAAAGCCTTTTTGCATCCAGATTCCATGAAGTTTATGAAGGAATGGGAGTCAATACGGTATAGCCTCGATCATCGTCCGCTGCACGGCTTCACGGCAGGACATTTGAAGTTGCTGAAATCGCTTTGGAGCAAATTGAATGCCATTTCCCGTAATCTGGATGTTTCAGCAGAAATGGAAGAAGTTGAAAAGCGTATCGCAGAATTTCCGGGGATGTAACAAACTCATTGGAAGTATTTCTTGTTGCATAGTATTAAGTAAAAGTCCGCTAACCAGTATAATGGGAGAATTTACAATAAATAAAGAAAAAGTATTACAGGCATTAAGCACCGTTGAAGAACCGGATCTGAAAAAAGATCTGGTGACACTCGGAATGATCCAGGATATAGAAATTGGCGTTAATCAGGTGCGGTTTACGGTTGTTTTGACGACCCCCGCCTGCCCTCTTAAAGAACTGATCAGGAAAAATTGTGAGAATGCGATCCACGAACACCTCAGTCCGGATGTGGAAGTGATCATTAAACTCACAGCAAATGTGACGACTACCAGACATACTGGTCCATTGATTCCCGGTGTGAAAAATGTGATTGCAATTTCATCCGGCAAGGGCGGGGTAGGGAAGTCAACCGTGACGGCGAACCTTGCAATGGCATTACACCGTTCCGGCGCGAAAGTTGGGATTATCGATGCCGATATTTTCGGGCCTTCGATCCCGGTCATGTTCGGTGCGGAGAATATGCAGCCTACTATTACGCCAAAAGACGGTAAGAATTTTATCAATCCGATCCGTCAGTATGGCATTAAAATGATATCGATCGGTTTTCTGACACCACCCGACAGCGCCGTGGTTTGGAGAGGGCCGATGGCTAGCCAGGCGTTGAGGCAGTTTTTTGCCGATACCGACTGGGGTGATCTGGATTACCTGTTAATCGATCTTCCTCCCGGTACCAGCGATATTCACCTTACACTGGTCCAGACGGTGCCGGTGACCGGGGCAGTGGTTGTGACTACACCTCAAAAAGTGGCGCTTGCGGATGCAGTGAAGGGTTTAGCGATGTTTAAGCAGCCGCAGATCAACGTTCCGATCCTGGGAGTGATTGAAAATATGTCGTGGTTTACACCCGAAGAACTGCCTGATCATCAATACCATATATTTGGAACAGGGGGCGGACAGTTCCTGGCAGACAAATTTGAAGTACCTTTGTTAGGGCAGATACCGCTCGTTCAGGGGATTAGAGAGGCAGGGGATGAAGGTCGCCCGGCAGTAATGGACACAAACCCGATTGTGAACGACGCATTCAGGGTGGCTGCCGAGGCGCTGGCGCAGCAGGTGGCGATCCGGAACGCATCCCGGGCAAAGACGCAGCCCGTGGAGATCCAGGTTTAACAGGAAGTATATGAATGATTTGATTTTTTGGATATAATCCTGCATCTTAGCAGACAGACTTTTTAACAATGGACTCAAAAGAAAAAACCATAGAATTGATCGAGCAGGCGCTCGAAACGGTGCGTCCTTATCTGCATGCGGATGGAGGAGATGTGAAATTGGTGGAGCTGACAGACGACCTGATCGTGAAGCTTGAATTGCAGGGATCGTGCCAGAGCTGCCCGATGAGCGCCATGACTTTCCGCG
This sequence comes from Dyadobacter sp. MSC1_007, assembly GCF_023667495.1. Classification (GTDB taxonomy): domain Bacteria; phylum Bacteroidota; class Bacteroidia; order Cytophagales; family Spirosomataceae; genus Dyadobacter. Next base: position 166,123 of record NZ_JAMOZL010000008.1, on the reverse strand, counting down.
CAGGGCTGGAAGAATCGATCCGTAAAGCCGCGCCTTATATTAATAAAGTTGTTTCGGTAAACGTGCCTGAATTGGCCTGATAGCGGAAAATCAATATCTGATCTTCACAAAAGGCAGTTCTCCTCAAAGAGAGCTGCTTTTTATTTTTCCTGATAACCTCCACAATAAACTAGCAATTGATTCCTCCCGAATACTGCCTTATATTGCGCACATCATTGAATGCATTAATCAGGATAATCAAGTATGCGTATCGGAATTTTTTTTGGAGGCCCTTCCCGCGAAAGGGAAATTTCATTTGCAGGTGGTAAAACAGCATTTGAATACCTCGATAAGTCACTTTTTGAACCGGTACCGGTTTTTGTAGACAGTTTCGGACGCTTCATTTTGCTGCAAAATGAGCTGATGTATTCAACTGAAATCAGGGAATTCTATCCCGCGCCGGCCAATCAGAAGGGCGGTTTCAAAACATATATCGAATCATTTCCCGAGCTGGCAAACGAAAGCGTGCCGTCTTCGATCGGAACGCTGCTAAGCCCTGATCAATTTGCGCAGCATTTTGATTTCGCATTCCTGGCCATGCACGGTCCCGATTGTGAAGACGGAGCCATTCAGGGATTGCTGGAATGGTACAAGATTCCTTACAGCGGTCCTGGCTTGATGGGATCAGCAGTCGGAATAGACAAAATATTACAAAACGATATGATTGCCCTAGTCAACGGGCAGGACAAGAAAAGCTGGACATTGAAATACAGTCAATGGATACCCAGGGAATATCCATTGCTTTTCCAGGTTTTAAAAAAGCATTTAGGCTTGCCATTGGTGATTAAAGCGCCGCATCAGGGATCGTCCATTGGCGTGGCAATAGTGAAGGAGGATTCGCTTGATGAATTCGTATCGGCCGTCAACCAATGCTTTTTCCAGATCGAACTGACTTCCGAAACCTGGAAGGAGTTTGATCAGGCCGAAAAATTGGCCTGGGGCCAAAAGATCGCAAACCTGGATGAAGGAATCGGTTTTCCGGTCATAGTTGCAGGTAAGACGATACACCATCCATCCACGCTTATCGACGAACTGGAAAGCCATTTTGCAGCAGGTAACGCTGACGCGCTCATTAGTAGCGCCAATGCGGAAGACCAGGTGCTCGTCGAAGAGTTTGTCAACGGACAGGAATTCTCGTGCGGCTGCATTCAGTTCGACGATGGTTCGCCGCTTGCATTGCCACCGAGCGAGGTGATCAAAATGGTGACGGTTTTTGATTTCAATGCCAAATACAAGCCCGGTGCGAGCCGCAAGCGCATTCCGGTTGACACTACCCTTGAAAAAAACCAGGAGATCCAGCAGGTTATCGCGAGCGTTTTTCAGCAGCTGGGCATCGATGTGTGCGCCCGGATCGACGGTTTCCTGACCGAAAACGGGACCATTCTGCTGCACGATCCAAATACTATCCCGGGAATGTCGCCTACTTCTTTCATTTTCAAGCAAATGGCTGAAATTGGATTGAATGTAACCCATGCATTGACATACCTTGTAAGACAATCCATTCGCGAGCGGATACGTACGGGTAAACAAACCTGGCGGCTTAGAAACCTCCTTGCAGGGCTGGATGAGCAAATTACGGCAAACAATGCAGTTTCAAAACCTGCGGAACAGATCGTTTTCGGTGCTACGGATGAAGAATACATTCAGGCACGGCTTCGCTACGGCAAATTGAATGGCGAAGGAAAAGTAAAGCCGGTTCCTGTATTGAAAATTTCGGAAAGTGAATATTACAAACTTCCCAACCCTTTGATGTTCAAGGAATATGTTGCCGATGTGGAAGCCTTACTGCACACGGAAAGGCATCCCTTGCTGACAGAAACATCAAAAAGAGCGGAGCGGCTTACCGCATTCTACGCTGGCGAAGTATCCTATGAAGTAGAAGCTTTCTCGGAACTAAGCGCCTTGGGATAGTCCTAATAACCTCGGTTGTAACCGCTCATAATGAGTTTATTATGTCCGTAGAATTTCTGCGAACGGTGATTCCTGGCGTTGTTAAATTTTTTCAATTTTCTTCCGGTTTCTGGTGTTTTTGAAAACCGGTTTTCTAAATTGGGTAAATATTGAATTCATTCCTTTCGAAAAATTGACAGATTAATGGCACAAGGAGCTGAAAAAGTTAGGCTAAGCCTTCAGAAAGAAAACAAGGGATGGAAAAAGTGGGGGCCTTACCTGTCTGAACGTCAATGGGGAACAGTAAGGGAGGATTATAGCGGTAACGGCGACGCCTGGAACTATATTACCCATGAGATGGCCCTTTCCAAAGCATATCGCTGGGGAGAGGACGGAATCGGCGGTTTTTCTGACAACAAACAGCATATATGCTTCTCGTTTGGTTTTTGGAACCACAAGGATAAAATACTGAAAGAGCGGATCTTCGGCCTCACCAACAGAGAATCGAATCACGGTGAAGATGTGAAGGAAATGTACTATTATCTCGATAGTACGCCCACGCATTCCTATACCAAAATGCTTTATAAATACCCGCAGCAGGCTTTTCCATATGATAAGCTGAGGCAGGAAAATGGGCGGCGCGGGAAAGAGGATCCCGAGTATGAAATCATGGACACAGGTGTGTTCGATAACGATGAATACTTCGATATCTTCATTGAGCACGCCAAAGCCGACGAGGAAGACATCATGATGAAGGTGACGGTCTTCAACCGGGGAGCCACAGATGCACCCATTACGGTGCTGCCGACGATCATGTTCCGCAACACGTGGTCGTGGGGATATGAAGCGTTCAACTACAAACCGATCATGAACGGTATCTCAAACCGGCTGATCGAGGTTACACACCGCAAACACGGTAAATATAACCTTTACCTCGACGGAGCCGACGAGCTGCTTTTCTGTGAGAATGAGACCAACTTCAAAAAGCTTTACGGAACTGCCAACAATACGGCTTACCCTAAGGACGGTATCAACGATTATATTGTGAGCGGTCAGAAGACCAACACCGTTAATCCCAACAACATAGGTACCAAGGCAGCAGCGCGTTTTACGAAAGTGGTCAAGGCTGGTGAGAGTGTGACTTTTAGGCTAAGATTTGTAAATCACTCCATTTCAGAGCCATTCGGAGGTTTTGAGGACCTTTTTATGAAGCGGATCCGGGAGGCTGATGAGTTTTATGACGACCTGCAACGCGATGTTTCGGACGCCGACCTCCGTTCAATCCAGCGGCAGGCTTATGCGGGCATGCTGTGGAGCAAGCAGTTTTACTATTATAATGTATATGAATGGCTGAAAGGCGATCCCGCCCAGCCTGGGCCTAACCAGGGCCGGAAATGGGGCCGCAACTCGGGATGGAAACACCTATATGCGGCCAATATCATTTCAATGCCTGATAAATGGGAATATCCCTGGTTTGCTGCATGGGACCTCGCATTCCATTGCGTTCCGCTGGCGCGCGTGGATGCCGACTTTGCTAAAAGACAGCTCGAAATCCTGCTTCGGGAGTATTATATGCACCCGAACGGACAGATACCAGCGTACGAGTGGAATTTCTCCGACGTAAACCCGCCCGTTCATGGTTGGGCAACGTGGAAGGTGTATGAGATTGATCGTGAGCAAAATAACGGGGTGGGGGATATTGAATTTCTTGAAAAAATATTCCATAAACTGCTCCTGAATTTCACCTGGTGGGTAAACCAGAAGGACGATACCGGCAACAACATATTCAGTGGCGGGTTTCTCGGGCTGGATAATATCGGTGTGTTCGACCGATCGACGCCCATGCCTTTTGGTGGGAAGTTGCAACAAGCTGACGCCACCGGTTGGATGGCAATGTATACCCTGAATATGCTGCGCATTTCGGTAGAAATAGCGCTGGTGCATTCCGTTTATCAGGACATGGCGTCCAAGTTCTTCGAACACTTCCTGCATATTGCCGGTGCTATGGAGTCTATCGGCGGCAAGAACTCGTCGATCAGTCTGTGGGATGAGGAAGATCAGTTCTATTATGATGTGATCCACATTCCGAATGGTCAGAGTATCTTATTGAAGGTGAGATCGATAGTAGGTTTGATACCGCTGTTTGCGGTAGAAATCCTCGATCCGCAGAACCTGGACAAGCTGCCGATGTTCAAGCGGAGAGTTGAATGGGTATTAGCCAACCGGCCCGACCTCGCTCGGTTGATATCTCGCTGGTTTGAATCAGGAAAAGGCGAAAACAGGCTGCTTTCGATCCTGCGCGGTCACCGGATGAAGATGATCATGAAGCGGATGCTGGACGAATCGGAGTTCCTGTCCGATTATGGTGTGAGGGCTTTGTCTAAATACCACGAGGAAAACCCCTATAAGTTTTATATCAACGGGGAAGTTTTGCAGGTCGATTATACACCAGCAGAAGCGCTCACCGACATTATGGGTGGTAACTCCAACTGGCGCGGGCCGATCTGGTTCCCATTAAATTACCTGATCTTTGACTCATTAATGAAATTCCATACCTATTACGGAGAGGATTTCATGATCGAATATCCAACCAACTCGGGTAACCTGACCACTATCAAAGATGCCGCATTGGCCATTGCATGCCGCCTGATCGATATTTTCAAGAAAGATCCGGAAGGAAAAAGGGCTGTGTACGGTCATGATGAAAAAATGCAGAAAGACCCGCATTTCAACGACCACGTGCTTTTTTATGAATATTTTCACGGGGATAATGGTCGTGGGTGCGGAGCGAGCCATCAGACCGGCTGGACTGGCCTGGTTGCGGAACTGATCCATAGAACTGCCAAGGAGTCATTCTCAGCAATCGAAAAAGAGGAAATGGAAATAAGTAAATAATTCCTCTTTGTATTTATTTAATTCTTTTTAATTTATTCTACTTAACTTAATTATGACTGCAAAATTGGAACCGAATGTGATGACCAAAGTGAGCAGCTGGCTCAACGGTGATTATGATATCGATACAAAGCAATCCATTCAACAACTGATCGATGAAGGCAACGATACCGAACTGACGGATGCATTTTATAAAGACCTGGAATTCGGGACCGGCGGACTGAGGGGCCTGATCGGGATCGGTTCCAACCGCATGAACCGCTACACAGTGGGTACCGCGACCCAGGGACTTGCTAACTATTTGAACAAGGCATTCCCTAACGAAGAGAAAAAAGTAGCAGTAGCTTACGACAGCCGCATTAAATCCGACGAATTCGCCAAAATCATTGCGGATATATTTACAGCCAATGGCATTTCGGTTTACCTTTTTGAAGCGCTGCGCCCTACGCCCGAGCTATCATTTGCGATCCGTTTGCTGGGGTGCAAAAGCGGGGTGGTAGTTACTGCGTCACATAATCCAAAAGAATACAATGGCTATAAAGCATACTGGGACGACGGTTCGCAGGTAGTAGCGCCGCACGATACGAACATCATCAATGAGGTGAACGCGATCACGTCCATCGAAGAGGTGAGGTTTGACGGTGACAGCTCCAAGATCACGAAGATAGGCGTAGATGTGGATGAGAAATACATGGCGCACATTATGTCGCTATCTATTTCAAAAGGTGCTTTGGAGCGTCAGAAAGACCTTAAAATCGTTTATACGCCTTTGCATGGAACGGGTGTGACGCTGGTTCCGCAATTGCTGGCCAAAATGGGCTTCGAAGCTGTCACGGTAATCGAAGAACAAGCCGAGCCAAAAGGAAATGGACAGTTCCCAACAGTGGTTTATCCTAACCCGGAGGAAACCGAAGCAATGTCCAAAGCCGTGGAAAAGGCAAAGGAAATCGATGCGGACCTGGTGATGGGTACCGACCCGGATTCGGACCGTGTAGGGATAGCCGTTAAAAACCACCATGGGGAGATCCAGCTTTTGAATGGTAACCAGACAGCCAGCGTGCTGATCTATTACCTGCTGAATGCATGGAAAGATGCAGGAAAGCTCACAGGCTCACAGTTTGTCTGCAAAACCATCGTAACCACCGACCTTATCGATAAAATGGCTGCGTCGTACGACGTGAAATGCTATAACACGCTTACTGGCTTTAAATATATTGCACAGGTAATCCGTGAGAAAGAAGGAAAAGAGCAGTTCATCGGCGGTGGAGAAGAAAGTTATGGTTATTTGATCGGTGATGCGGTGCGCGATAAGGATGCGATTGCTTCCTGCGCCATGATTGCGGAACTGACGGCCTATGCGAAGGACAAAGGGCTTAGCCTTTTCGATATGCTGATGGAGATCTACAAGCAATTCGGTTTCTATTATGAAGGCCTTATTTCCCTGACGAAAAAGGGCAAATCGGGAGCGGACGAAATTCAGCAGATGATGGCCGATTTCCGTGCTAATCCTCCAAAAACCATCGCAGGCTCACCGGTAGTGCGTATGGATGATTACAAAGCATTGAACACAACCGATTTCAAAACCGGCACCACGCAATCCATTCCTTCCGGCGAAATGGGCATCGAATCATCGAATGTATTGCAATTCTTTACCGAAGACGGCACGAAGTTCACCTGCCGCCCATCGGGTACCGAACCTAAGATCAAGTTTTACGTAGGTGTACGCGCTGCGCTGGAAAGAAACGAGGATTTCGACAGCGTTTACGCTTCGCTGAAAGAGAAAGTGAAAGCGATAGGTGAGGAGTTGAATTTGAAATAGTCCTTCTTAATGAGGCATGTAAATGCAAAGGCGGCTCATTTGGGCCGCCTTTTGTTATTTGGTGTAAATGATATAATATTTTTTCCCGTCCTCGACCTGGGTTACGCTTATCTTCTCAACCTTTCCAATCGGAAAAGCATTTAATTCATCTCGCGTTGCATGCAGGGTGTCCAGATAAAACTCCGAGTTATTGAGCTCAAAATCGATTTTCAGTGTATTCTGTAGTGTTTTACTTATTCCTTCCCGTTCCGAGAGTCGGTCGGAAAGGAGCATTTTTTGAGGGTAGACCGCATTAGAGGTCGGTTTGTTAAATTTTTGCTTGAATTTGTATTCGAAATAGGCCACCTCATTTTTCTTCTGGACGACCTTAGCCTTCTCGACGTCACCGGATAGTTCTTGAATGAGGGGTGCTGGCGGCAGTTGACCCATTCCAATGCCATTTTTTAGAATGTATCCCGAGAAACCTTCAATCGGCGAGAACGCGTCTTTACCATCTCTTGATCCCGATCCGGAGGAGCCGCCTCCACTACTTCTGGTCAGGACCGACACAGAGGTGATGAATTGTTGAAAAGGGTCGAATTGGACTTTGTTTACAGCCAACTCTGCATCAAACTCATGTACGACGTCTCTCAATGCATTGATGTCATCCCATGTCATCAGAGGCGTGATAGCCCAATATAATGTGTCGTTCCGGATCAGCACACCCTTGACATTAGGTTTCTGCAAAGCCTGGGCCGCATCGGCCGCGGAAGGCGTACTCGTTGATTTATCTGCTTCTGTCGGTCTTTCATTCTTTCTTTCGACATCCTCCGTTGACTCCTCTCTTGCAGGGGTCGTTGTAAGGGCCTCACCCACCAGCGGTTGCACAAAAGATCTGACCTTCGCCGGTGCCAGCTTGACCAGCTGTTCACGGTATGGCGCCACGAAGGCTGATGATATGTAAACCAATGCCAGCACACCTACATATTTGCTCCAAGCCAGGTAATGCGATGGCTTTTTATTGATCATTTTAATGCGCTTTTTGAGAAGTGATTGGGCAAACGAGTTGGTAAGCGGAAATTCGTTTGTCTGCATCACCGCATTGAGCAAAGTATATTGATATTGCTTTTTCTCAAACCCGTTATCCAATACTGCTTTATCAGCCAGATATTCCAGGTTTTCCTGCACCAGCCGCTGGTGAATCCAGGTGAAAGGGTTGAACCATAAGCAGATGCGTTGTATTTCGGTTAGCAATAGATCCAGACTGTGCCATTGCCGGGCATGTTCCACTTCGTGTGCGATGATGTTTTGTAATTCGAAATGAGAATGTTTCTTAGGGTCGAGAATGATCCACTTGAAAAAGGAGGAGGGCGGCGTGCCGGGAATATGGACAATGGCGGTTCCATTCTTCCACGGTTCGGTACGGCCTCTGGCAATAACAATGAACAGTCGACAAATCTGAAAAAGGAAATAAGTTGCTGTAATCAGTACACCCAAAAGATAAATGGCCAGTATCCAGTCGGCGGTTGTCATGGATGGTAGCGTGGCGCTGGTTGCAGCTTTAACCGACGCCGATTGGATTGTGGTAATGGGCTGTTGCAACACAGGTACTTTCCCTACAATCCTGGGAATGGTGTGATGAAATTCGGTTTGAACATTTACCGGCCCCCAGTTGGGTAGTGAGACTAATGGTAACGTCCATGCCGCGACGACATTCAGCCAAAGCAGCACACGATTCAGCTTCGAAAACGTTTCAAATTGGATCAGCCAGCGATAGGCCAGCGTGAGGACGGCCAGCACCAGGCTGACTTTCATCAGGTAAGGGATCAGCATAAAGTCTGTGGATTAATGTGTTACATCAATACTTTTACTCTCCTTCTTCAATCATCCTGATGATCTCGCGAAGATCGTCAGGGCTTACTTTCTCCTGCTTTGCGAAATAAGCTACGAGATCTTTATAGGAATCATTAAAATAGCTTCCGACCACCTTATTTAGTACAAAATGGTTCTGGTAGTCCTCTTTGCCCACAGCTGGTAAATACTCGTAAGTGTTGCCAAACTGCCGGTGCGTTACATATCCTTTTTCTTCCAGGTTCCTGATAATGGTCGATAGAGTATTGTAATGCAATTTGGGCTCAGTGAAAAGCGGAAGCATGTCTTTCACAAAAGCGCTTCCGAGACTCCAAAGCACTTGCATGACCTCTTCTTCCTTATTGGTTAATTTTTCGAGTTCCATGTGCCAAACATATAAACTATTTTTATAGTTAACAAACTATTTTTATAGTAATGATAAATTTTGAATAGATTTTGTGATTAATGGAGAACCAGAAGTCACCTGTTTTACCGGTAAATAACCAATATGTTACCTTTTGTTGTCTTACTGGCTTGATATTTGTTACTTTTTGAAGAATGGATTGTAAATTACATTGTGTTCTTTTCGAATATCACACCTGACTAATTTATGATGACAAAATTACTTCACAACAACTTGGTGATGCTGTGCCTGGCGATCTCGCTTTGCTGGCACGTCACGAAAGCACAAAACGGCGGCATAAGGGGAAAGGTGACCGATCGGGAGGGAGTCGAGATCCCTGGCGTAAGCGTTAGTATTAAAGGTACCCCCACGGGAACGCTCACCGATGAAAAGGGCGAATATTCGATCCAGGCAGGGCATGGGGCCATATTGGTATTCAGCTTTATCGGCTTCAAACCGAAGGAAGTTGTCGTTGACGCCCGACAACTCGTCAACATAACAATGGAGCCCGACGTTGCGATGTTGGACGAGGTGGTGGTAACCGCCCTCGGGCAGACGCAGGAAAAGCGTGCACTTGGTTATGCCGTGCAATCGATTAAGGCTGATGAGATCCGTGAGTCGGGGAATCCTAATATGGTTGGTGCATTGCAGGGGAAGGTGGCCGGTGCGGTTATTACAGGATCGGGCGGTGCTCCGGGAGCAGGCGTCAATATCATCCTGCGCGGGATCACGTCGCTTAGCGGAAGTGCCGACAATCAGCCATTGTTCGTGATCGACGGCATTATCATCAGCAATGCTACAACTGCGGGCAATCCGCTTCCAAGCGCAGGTACGGCCTCTCCGGGCGCGGCCGAGCAGTTTGCGAATACCAACCGCGCCGCGGATATTAACCCGGACGATGTAGAAAGCATTTCAGTCCTGAAAGGTCCCGCTGCAACTGCATTATATGGCCTCAGGGCTTCCAATGGAGCCATTATCATCACCACCAAGCGTGGAAAGTCAGGCAAGCTCAATGTGTCGGTATCTCTATCCGGCGGAGTGGATGTGCTGGGGAAGTCGCCGGACATTCAGAAGCGCTTCATTCAGGGACGTTTCGGCGAGTTCATATCGCCCACGGAGGTGCGTCAGCGGACGCCTTATCAGTCATTCGGGCCGTCGGTGATCGGGAATACTACTGATAAGATCTATGATAATTTCCGTGGTTTTTATCAAACGGGTTTCCGTACCAACAACAATATCACGCTCACAAAAGGCAGTGATAAAGGAAATATCTACTTTTCAGTAGGTCATAATTACCAGCAGGGCATTGTACCATCCACCAATTTTGAACGGACCTCCGGGAAGATTGCAGGGACTTACAGCCTTACGAAAAAGCTTACAGCCTCAGCTTCGTTTAACTACATCAGGTCTGGCGGGAAACGCCCTCCGGCCGGTGATAAATCGGTTTTCAGCGCATTATCCTATTGGCCTAACACGTACGACGTCAACGATTACCTCAATCCCGACGGTTCGTACAAAAACCTGCTGCCCGGTTTCACAGATAATCCCCGTTACCTCGTTGAAAAAAGCCCCAGGATCGATGAGGTTAACCGGTATATCGCCGACGTTACGCTCAATTACAATATTACCGACTGGCTGACAGCCAAATATCAGGTCACGATGGACGCATTCAACGAGCGTCGGAAGCGGCAAGTGGACAGTACTTTTGATATCGGTACTGCAGTAAAAGGTTTTTTGATCAAAGAAAATATCAATTACCGGGAGATTAACTCGAACTTATATGTGACGGCCAGCAAACAGTTCAATGAAAACTGGAATGGCTCGCTGATGATAGGCAACTCGGTGGTCGACAGCAAGCGACCGAACAGCTATTATGAACGTGGCGAAGGGTGGCGGGCACCGTTTTCGGATGAAATAGACAGTTATCGCAACCAGCAAAAGCGGTTTTACTCACCCTTGCAATACCGCATTGTAAGTTTCTTTGCGGATGCCAAGCTGAGCTATAAAGAAATGCTTTACCTGAACATCACCGGCCGGAACGACCAGGTTTCGACATTGCCTAAAGCCAATAATTCATTCTTTTATCCGTCGTTCAGCGCAGGTTATATTTTTACCGAAAACCTTCCTAAAAACAATATCCTGTCATACGGAAAGCTTCGCGCTTCCTGGGCGCAGGTGGGAAAGGGCACAGACCCGTACGTAATTGGCGTGTACTATGAACTGGCCGATAATTTTCCATTCGGTAATACGGTCCCAGGTTACATCCGGCGCTCTACAACGGCGGCAGATAACCTGAAACCCGAGCGGACGACGTCGATCGAATTCGGTACAGAGCTTCGCTTCTTTAATAACAGGCTCATGCTCGATGCTACCTATTTTACAATGGATAGCAAAGACCAGATTGTCCGGGCGCCGGTTTCCAATGTATCTGGTTATTCATTTTATTACACCAATATAGGCCTGATCCGAAACAAGGGCATCGAATTACTAATGTCGCTGAAACCGATCCGCTCTTCAAAGTTCAATTGGGATATGTCTTTGAATTTTACTAAAATGTCGGGGACGGTGGTGGATATGCCCGATGAACTCGAAGAAATAGCCTATTTCGACAATGGTAGTCGCGGTGTGCTCAAAGTGCGTGAGGGAAGTAAGGTAGGGGAGCTCTGGGGCCTCGATTATCTCCGCGCGCCGGACGGTCAGCTACTGATCCAGTCCAACGGCTTCCCGCTGACAAGCCAGGTTACGACTCCCTACGGAAACGCGTTGCCCGACTGGACTGCCGGTTTGACCAACACATTCAATTACAGGGGACTGGCGCTTTCTTTTTTGCTCGAATGGCGGCAGGGTGGCGATGTGGTAGATCTGGGAGAAAGAAATGCATTCAGGGCGGGTTCGATCAAAATCACCCAAAAACGGTATGAGCAGGTTGTTTTCAAAGGAGTTGTAGAACAGAAAGGCGCCGACAACAGCATTACCTATGTGCCCAACAAGAAGGCGGTTGTTATCGATGATGCCTTTTATAACCCCTCCACGGCACGCTATATGGGCAATGCGGCAAACTTCAATATTCAGGACGGGTCATGGTTCAGATTGCGGACGGTAAGCCTTTCCTATGCCATTCCGAAGTCGGCGCTTGCAAAAACAGTGTTTGCAGGAGGAGTCCGGTTTAGTTTTACCGGGACCAATTTATTTCTCAATACACCATTCAGGGGATATGATCCCGAGGCACTCACTTTCGGTTCGGGTACTAATCTGATCGGCTTTGTCGGGAGGAACAATCCGGCCACGAAGAGTTTCCAACTGGGTGTTAACGTCAACTTCTAAGCCATTATGACAATAATCAAACATATATCCGCGATTCTCACCCTCGCATTGCTCATAACGCTGACAGGGTGCGATAATTTTCTCGACATTAATACCGATGAGACACTGAAAGGCGATGCTACCATGCAGGAGTTGCTACCTACCGCTCAGTTTTACACCGCAGAAGCCAGTTTTCAACAGGCATATGTAGCATGCCAGTACGCACAGCAACTTGGAAGTGCATTGGGGGCCAACGGTACCGATACTTACGCCGAAACCGATAACACGCTGGGTTGGTCCAATTTCTACCTGTATGCATTGCCCCAGTTAAATACCATCATGAAAAAGGGACAGGAAGAAGGTTCGCCCGCATATGTGGGTATTGCGAAGGTGCTCATCGCCTATAATCTGGGTGTGGCGACTGTCAATTGGGAGAATGTACCTTATACTGATGCCGATCAGAAGAACTTTTCACCTTCATACGACTCTCAGGAGCAGATTTACGCGACGATAGCACGACTGTTGGACGAGGCAGTAACTGAATTAGCCAGCAACACCGGCACCAAGCCGTCGACGGACGATCTCATTTACCAGGGCGACCTCGGTAAGTGGACTAGACTGGCGTATTCGCTTCGTGCCAGGTATGTCATGCATCAATCATTAAAAAATTCCCAGCAAACGGCGCAGTCTGCATTGGATGCGCTTGCAAAAGGGATGAAAGGGAATGAGGATGATTTTCAGTTACAATACAATTCCAAAAACCTGAGCCCCTGGTACAGCAAAGTTGCCATTCCGAATACGACGGGCAACCTGACCGTGACTTTTACGAACACGATTGTGGATCTGATGAACGGGACGAAGCAGGGTGTTGCCGATCCGCGCCTATCGAAGGTTATTGGTATCAAAAATAACCAGACCGTATATTCTGGCGTAATCCCAGGCTCTGGCAGCGGCTCTACGGTTGATCTTAACTCAAAGGCCTGGCATTCGAATATCAATTCGCCGCTGGTGATGATGACCTATTCGGAATTGAAGGGCATTGAAGCGGAGGCGAGATTTATTGTCAATGGAGGAACAACCGGCACCACGCCCGACGCCTATGAAGCTTACAGGCAGATGATTTCAACCAATATGAAAAAGGTCGGCGTAGCAGATGCTGACATTACAGCTTTTCTAAATGATCCAAAAATCAATGTAGGCGCCTCTAAACTGACATTAAATCACATTATCACAGAGAAATTCAAATCGATGTTGCTGATAGGCGATGTCTGGACGGATATCAGGAAGTACGATTACCTGGATTTTCCAATGCCGGCCAGTGTCAATCCCGACCTTCAGGGAAAGCGCATTCAGCGAATGAAGTATCCCGAGTCGGAGATTACCAGGAATTCAAAAACGGTGCTGGCTAATCAGAAAGATCCAGGGACGATGATGTGGGTGACGACAAAATAGGCTTTTGTAAATCGATTTAAACTGAAATTAATATGAACCGTATTTTCAAATATATCAGCGTGCTGTTATTGGGACTATTCCTGCTGACAGGTTGTTATAAAGAGCCGGATCTTTTCGAAGATTTACTGGTAAGCAACGGGAAAGTGGCACAGATCGCCGTGGTTTGGCTGGGCGACACAAAGGTTTACAATGCTGCGGGCGTTTTGCAGCCCGGCATCACGGTCGATTCACTCAGCACTGTAAATGTCAATATCGAATATACTTCCGAGATACCCGTGAAGGAATTTAAGATATACTCCGCCGAGACGGCGACGGGAAGCAAGACATTGGTATCGACCGTTGCCGCAAGTGCTCAGAAATACGATGCCGAGCTCCGTAATTATGTGATGAAAGTGCCTGTGACGGCGCCTAAATCCAAGAATGCAAGCATTGTGCTTTTTGCTGAAATTGTGACGGACAATGCGTTGGCATCATCCCAGAAAAGTGTGACATTGAAAACGAAGCCGTAAGCGGACTGAAATGCAACATTAAACCAACAAATGCCGTACGGGTTCAAAACTTTCCAAACTCCTCTTTTATCTTTGAAGCATAAAGCTTTGAACTCCATTGATGTACCCGATTTTGAATTTTTGCTGCGCTTCTGTTTCCTGTTGCATCCGGATTGTCATCATCTGCCTCGTTGTGACCACAGGTGCGTATGCCCAGCAGGCCGCTATGGTGACGTTAACCGGTAAGGTTATCGATGAAAAAACAGGCAAACCACTGCCTTTTGCAAATGTTTTTATCAATAATTCAACCATAGGCACAAATTCTGACGAAAACGGCAATTATCGTCTGCCTAATCTGGCAGTGGGAAACCTGGAAATGGTAGTCTCCTTCCTGGGCTATGAAACGGTGAAGCAAACGCTAAGATTCGAGCAACCAGGACCAAAAACCGTAGTTTTCAAACTACGGGAAGGCACAGAGCTCAAAGGAGTAACCGTTTACGCCAAAAAGAACAAAAAGCGCGAAAAGAACCTCAGGATTATCACCAGAGAGCTTCTGGGGAATAGTAAGTTCAGCAAGCAATGCAAGATCATCAACCCGCAGGTCCTAAGAATTTCCGAAGACGACGACGGACATCTCGGTGCCCAGACGACCCAGCCGCTCATTATCGAGAACTATGCGTTGGGTTACCGCATTCATCAGGACCTGGACGATTTTGACTATTACAACGGAAAGGTATATTACGGTGGAAGCACGCGTTTTGAGCTGTTGCCGGCCAAAGATGATGCGCAGAAACGGCAATGGAGGGCAAACCAGAAAACAGCCTATCAGGGCTCATTAAAGCACCTGCTCGCCAGCATTGTCGCCGATAGCGTCCAGGAGCAGGGTTTTAAGCTTTATCAGGCCCTACCGGATTCTATGCGAATGTTTAAATCGGTGCGGGCTGTAAATGGCTACAATACGATAGCCAACCACGTACACAACCGGATAGAGCAGGTACGCGGCATGAGGCTCGTCCGGCCCGGCGAACTGCCGACGGAAAGGTACATTGTGTCGGGGACGCAACTGGAAGTATTCAATACCAAAAAGGGAGGAAGGTCGCCTTATGCGGACATGCCTTATGCGTACACGCAGATCACGCTCCCGCAGGGCTACATGGTGATCACGCCGCAGGGATGGGTGGTGATGCCAATGGGCTTTGAAATAGCAGGTGATCTTGGCAACGACCGCTTTTCATCCCTATTACCAGCCGATTGGAAAAGGGACGATTGATTTCAGGGCTTGCTTTTTCGCTTAGCGTTATTTTGAAGTATGACGAAAGGTAAATGCCTATTCCAGGTGGGTTTTATATTTTCCTGATTCAAAAAACCTCTTGAAAAATTGCCCAGAACGATGTCGTCATCTCCGTCACCGTCCACATCCCCACTGTCCATGCAAAGCCAGCGGCCATAACTACTGAGCGGTACCCGGCAGGTTTTGAATGCCGTATTCCCGTTGCTGCTCTCCTGTTGAAGGTAGGTGAACGTCTCGTCCGGTTTATTCTTGAAGTCGGCGAAGAAAGCGATCGAGGCAATGTCAGCATCTCCGTCACCGTCGAAATCGGAGACAACTGCCTTCGTACAGCCGTTCACTGCGTGGAAAAACGTTTGTTTAAAATTAAAATCGCCGGTATTTGTAAAGATGTAAATGCCGTGATAAGGTTTGAAGATCCGGGAATAGTCGCTGTTATCACCGGATGTAAAAACAATGTCGGGCAGGCCGTCGCGGTTCATATCTGATAATGTAAAACTGCTCGAACCGTACACCGGAGGAAACCTAAGGAGGTTTTTCTCCTTAAAACCGCCTTTTCGGTCATTGATAAACATCCATATGCCTTCATCCCCGTGCGCGAATAATGTCATAATATCAGGCCATCCATCCGCATTCAAATCGCGTATAATGCTATGCGTTGCCCCTGGGAGGGCCCTGACTGCTATTTTCTTAAAGGTTTGATCGGGCCGGCGCTGCAAGATGTAAAGTCCGCCGAGGTTATGGCCGAATGCGCAAACCAGAAAGTCGGTCACACCATCGCGGTTGAAATCGGCCGGAAGTGTTTCGATAGGGCGTATCATGTCTCCCGACATTTGTTCCGGCTTCCCGAAATCCCTTCCAAAAGCCAGAATTTGTCCCCTGGTATAATCCATGGCCTGCATCCCGCCCATGGATGTCACAAGAGCAGGGCGTTCCTGATTACTATTAAATACCATTGAAACGGCGGTGGATGCCAGCGGGCTAACCACCTCGGGGCGCAGGCCGACATCATAGCGGACGAGAGAAGGGGTTTCTGTGTTGCTCGTAAAAACAGATTTACCCGCTGTGTCGATCGCCACCATCATTGTGCTGCTCAGCGTGGACTGGGCTTGCGGCTTCAAAAGGTTGAAAATCGTTTTGCATTCGGCCGGTTCAGCAGTTTCCGTCGATGGAAGCAGGGTGTCCGGCGCCAGGGTTTGGTAGTATTCCACAAGTTTTGCCCATTCGCCCAGTTTCAGGGCCGACTTGTGCGTATCCATATATATGTTCCCTTCCAACACTTCGATCCCGACCTGCCAGGCCATTGCCGGGAGGACGTTTTCCAGCCAGGTCTTTTTGTCGAGCAAACGGGGCTCGGGAACCATGTGACAGCTGCCGCAATGGCGCTCTGCAAGTAATTTTCCCTCTTTGATCCGTTTACCGCCGCACGAACTAACAAAAAAAAGAGCGAAGCCGAGCAACGCTGCGTATAGAGCAAAGCGTGAAAGCGGGGGACGATTAGTGTGTCCGTACCCACCATAATGATTTATCATAATATCGTATAATCTGGCAGTATTAAGGTCGACTGGCGGCAATGCAATTAACGACACTTTTGGTGACGAAATGTGATAGTATTTTAGCCATTTTTAGTACAATTCAGTCAAAAAATGAAAATAGAGAGTTTTTTTGTATAAAAAATTGCTCAAATAATTATAAATTTGATCCGCTTAATAATTATTAACCTAACTAGAAAATATGGAAATAATCTACAAAAATTCCCTCCGGGGTCTTCTTTGTTCCCTCCTGTTCTTAACAAGTTTTATGGCGTTCGCACAGGAGCGCAGAGTAGCAGGCGTAGTGTCCGACCCCTCAGGCACAGGCATTCCAGGAGCCACCATTCTTATTAAAGGCAGCCAGATCGGCGCCAACACCGATGCCGAAGGCAGATTCGCGATTAACGCGCGTTCGGACAAGGATGTTTTGGTGATCAGCTTCGTGGGTTACAAGACGCAGGAAATCACAATCGGCAATCGCACTACGCTCGATGTGAAAATGGAAGACGATGTTGCTGCATTGGAAGAGGTAGTTGTAACGGGTTATACAACGGATAAAAGGAGGGAAACTTCCGGATCCGTGGCGCTCGTTAAGTCGAAAGACCTGACTGCCGTTCCTTCCGGAAACGTGGAGCAGCAATTGCAGGGCCGGGTAGCTGGTGTAACTGTAATTACGAACGGCCAGCCGGGAACTAACAGCCAGATCCGTGTTCGCGGTTTCGGTTCTTTTGAGGCTAATGAGCCATTGTATATTGTAGACGGGGTGCCTGTCGGATCGACCGATTTCCTTAATCCGGATGATATCGACCAGACCACCGTACTGAAAGATGCCGCCGCAGCATCTATTTATGGAGCCCGCGCCGCAGCGGGTGTAGTTGTTTATACTACTAAAAAAGGTTCTAAGAACAGAAAACTGAGCGTAACCTATGACGGATTGGTTGGTTTTACCACTCCCGGAAGCGGTCAGAAAATGATGAATCCAACCGACTTCGCTGACTGGACCTGGAATGCATTCCGGAATTCGGGCTGGAAAGTAGGCGACGATACCTGGAACCACCCGCAGTTCGGGAAAGGTGCTACCCCTGTGATCCCCGACTATCTAATGGTGGGCGGAACGTATGGTGTAACCGGTAACGTGGACCTTGCAGCGGAAAAATTGAAATACAATGTAGATCCTACTGCGGGAAGCGTTTATCAGGTGATGAAAGCCAATAAGGCCGGTACCGACTGGTATGATGCGATCACCCGCGTAGCCCCTGTGACACGCCATTCGCTTGGTTTTTCCGGCGGCGGAGAAAACGGTCGCTATTATGTAGGCCTTGGGTTGCAGGATCAGCAGGGTATCTTGCTGAACAACAGCTTCAAACGTTATTCTTTCCGGGTTAACACCGAGTTCAATATTCTTAAAAATCTTCGTTTTGGCGAAAACATTCAGGCAACCTATCGCCAGGTATTGGGTATTGGCGGAGCTAACAATGGCCAGGGCGTTGCCAATGATGAAAATGATATCCTGAGCGCGTTCCGTATGCCTTCGATTATTCCGGTATATGACGAATTCGGCGGATACGCTGGTACTGCTGCAAAAGGTTTCAATAACCCGAGAAACCCGGTTGCGACACGCGACGGTATGGCGAATAACAATGCATTCAATGCCAACGGTTTTGGTAATATGTACCTGGAATTCGAACCGATCGAGAACCTTACATTACGGACGAGCATTGGTGGCCAGTACAACAATTATACCTATTGGAACTACTCACGCCGCCAATACGAAAACTCTGAAAACAACTCGGCAGTAGGTTATGGCGAAGGTTCAGGATACCGTTTTGCTTGGACATTTACTAACACCGCACAATATCGCAAGACTTTCGGCTTACACAATTTGGATGTATTGGTAGGACAGGAAGCTTTGAACACCGGTGTGAGCAGGGACCTTCAGGCATCAGGTCTGAACCCATTCTCGAATGACATCAATTACGTAAACATGTCGAACGTATCGTCGAAAGTGACGAACAGCCAGCTGAGCAATGGTGTTACTTTTTACTCGCTTTTCGGACGTCTTAATTACATATTCAACGACAAGTACATTGTTTCCGGAGTTTTGCGCCGTGATGGATCGTCCCGTTTCGGGGCAGCCAACCGTTACGGGGTATTCCCTGCGGTGTCGGTGGCATGGCGTGTGACATCAGAGGAATTCATGAAGAGCATGACTTTCATCAGCGACCTGAAAATCCGCGGAGGTTATGGAACAATGGGTAACTCCAATGCAGTACGTCCGGATAACCAGTACAGCTTGTACTCGGCGGGTATCGGTACTTCGGCTTATGATATCACCGGATCCAATACCAGCGCCACGGAAGGTTATTTCCGTAGTAAGCTCGGCAATGCTGATGCGAAATGGGAGACCAGCGTTACGAAAAACATCGGTTTCGATGCGACTTTCCTTAATGGTAAACTGGACGTGATCCTTGATTTGTGGCAGAAAGACTCTAAGGACCTGTTGTTCCAGAAAGGCGTTCCCGCGGTTGTAGGATCGGGTGCTACGCCTCCTTATGTGAATGCAGGAACGATCACCAACAAGGGTATCGATTTCCAGATCATCACCAAAGGAAAAGCCGGCAGCAAACTAGGCTACGAACTGAATGTGACGGGAAGTGTTCTCAAAAACGAAATCGGCGACCTGGGCGGTGACAAATACCTGGCCGGTATCAACCCGGGCTATCGTGGATTGACACCTATCCGTAACCAGTTGGGCTATTCATTGTCAGCGTTCTATGGATATAATGTAACGGGTTTATTCCAGACTCAGGCGGAAGTTGACGGTGCAGCGGCGCAGGATGGAAAAGGAGTTGGCCGTTTCCGGTATGAAGACGTGAATGGTGACAATATCATCAACGCTGACGACCGTAAATACCTGGGCAGCCCTGTTCCTAAATTTACCGGCGGTTTAAACCTGAAACTGACCTACCTGAACTTTGAAATAGAAACATACATGTATACCTCGGTTGGGAATAAGATTTTCAACGCTTCAAAATGGTTTACTGATTTCTATCCCTCATTTGCGGGTGCTTCAATCAGCGAAAGGGTGAAAGACTCGTGGAGTCCATCAAATCCAGGTGCGTCTATCCCCATTTTCGAGAGCGCTTCCAATTTTAGTACCAATACACAAGCGAACTCATTCTATGTTGAAAATGGCAATTATGTGAGAATGCAGAACATTTCACTTGGATACAACCTGCCTAAACCATTGTTGAGTAAGCTTAAAATGCAGAAACTGAGAATTTATGCATCTGCAAACAACATTTTCACCATCAGCAAATACCAAGGACTCGATCCTGGTGTAGGTGGTAACGCCGATACGCAATTTGGGATTGATGTAGGTAACTATCCTGTAACAAGAAGCTGGGTGTTTGGAGTAAACCTCGGATTTTAACAAACACATTCTTAACAGGACATTCTACATTACTGAATCATAAATATTCTGACTGATGAAAAAAATATTATCAAATAGCATGGCAGCTACTGCTTTGCTGATGACATTGTTCTTCTCGTGTAAAGAGAGCTTTCTTGAAAAGCCCGCGACAGGGGCGGTGAGCGAAGAATTGCTTACTTCTGCCAAGGGCCTCGAAGGTGCATTGATCGCTGTTTATGGCCAGATCAACGGAAAAGGTGCTGGCGGCCGGATGGCTAGCCCCAGTAACTGGGTTTGGGGAAGTATCCGCGGAGGTGACGCTAACAAAGGCACCGACCCTGGCGATTACAGTGATATCAACCCGATCCAACGTTACGAATACCTGGCTACTCAGGGTGTTATCTCTGAAAAATGGGCAGGTAACTACGAGGGTGTTGCACGGGCCAACTCGGTATTGAGACTTGTTGCAAAAGCCAACCCGGACGTTACCGATGCAATTAAAAAAAGGATCTCAGCGGAATCGCGCTTTTTGAGAGGCCATTATTACTTTGAGCTGAAAAAAGCCTTCGGTAATACTCCTTATGTGGACGAAATGGTGGATTACGGCTCTGGGATCGAAAAAGTGAAAAACGACGCCGACCTGTGGCCCAGGATCGAGGCTGATTTCAAATTTGCCTATGATAATCTTCCTGCAACACAGGATGCTGCCGGACGTGCCAACAAATGGGCTGCTGCCGCATATCTGGCGAAAGCTTATTTGTACGAAAAGAAGTATGCAGAGGCAAAAGCACTGTTTGACCTGGTCATTGCCAACGGACAAACCACCAACGGTAAAAAATATGCCCTGGTGCCAAAGTATGCCGATGTATTCAGAGCGTCTAACGACAACAATCCGGAGTCGGTATTTGCTGTGCAGGCTGCTGCCAATACGGGTAGTGTAAACAATGCCAACCCTGAGTTTGACCTTAACTGGCCATACAATACTGGAACCAATGGTCCTGGTAACTGCTGCGGATTTTTCCAGCCTAGCTTTGAGCTCGTAAATTCACACCGCACAACCGCAGACGGCTTGCCCTTGCTCGATGGTTCTTACAATGCAGCGGGAAATGCAGTGGTATCCGATATGGGATTATTGTCCAAAGCGGCATTCACGCCGGATGCAGGGAACCTGGATCCACGTTTGGATCATTCGGTAGGACGTCGCGCAATTCCATTCCTTGACTGGATCGACCATCCGGGAGCAGACTGGATTCGTAACCAGGCCAACGGAGGACCATTCAGCCCTAAAAAATTCGCTTATTACAAGACCGACGTAGGTTCGTTGCAGGATAACAGCTCATGGACGCCTGGTTATACGGCTATCAATTACGCTGTAATCCGCTTTGCTGATGTATTGCTAATGGCTGCGGAAGCGGAAGTTGAAGCTGGAACCTTGGAAAAAGCCCGCGAGTATGTTAATATGGTTCGCGCAAGAGCAGCCAATGCAGACGGATTTGTAAAGAAAGGCGGCGCACCGGCAGCGAAGTATGTCATCAATACTTATAAAACTGCCTGGACCGACAAAGAAGTGGCGCGTAGTGCAGTCCGGTTTGAAAGAAAACTGGAACTGGCGCTGGAGGGCCACCGTTTCTTCGACCTTGTACGCTGGGGAACAGCCGAGAAAGAGCTGAACGCTTATCTCAAATACGAGGCGACGAAGTTGAGCGGCGCGTTGGGCGGTGCTAAATTCACAGCCAACAAACACGAAGTGCTTCCAATCCCACAAAGTCAAATTGACCTTCAGGGAAATGAAGTCCTGAAACAAAATCCCGGCTACTAATAATTTATCAGGCATTTAAATAAAAGGAGGTGGCATTACTTTGCCATCTCCTTTTATTATTTTTGGAAATATTACCTTTCCATTATTTTTTATTAATTCTGACAGATGTTTACTAAGTATTTCGCTGTGGCATTTTCAGCATTGCTGTTTTTGTCCTGCAAAAAGGAATTGAAAACCTTCTCAGAGCTGACCCCAGACAAAACGGGCATCCGGTTCGCCAATCGTATTGCAGAAAACGATACGATGAACATTCTCGCATTTGAATATGTCTACAACGGAGGTGGCGTGGCGCTGGGCGATTTCAATAATGACAGCCTGCCGGATGTCTATTTTACGGGTAACACATCCAGCAATAAACTTTACCTGAATAAAGGTGATTTTAAATTTGAAGACGTTACCAAAACCGCGGGCGTGGCGCCGGAAAATAAATGGTCGACAGGAGTGGCGCTGGTGGACATTAATCATGATAACCTGCTCGATATTTACGTATGCGCATCGGTGCGTGATGTAGCGAGTGAACGCGAGAACTTGCTTTATGTTAACCAGGGTCTCGATAAGAACAAAGCGCCGGTTTTTAAGGAGATGGCAAAGGCATACGGCATTGCCGACACTACTCACACCACCAATGCTGCTTTTTTTGACTACGATAACGATGGGGACCTGGACCTGTTCCTGATTGTCAATGAAATGGATGACAATAACTTCCCCAACAAATACCACCAAAAAGTTGTCGACGGCTCGTCGCGGCGCACCGACAGGCTATACCGGAACGACTGGGACGCGAAATTGAACCATCCGGTGTTTACCAATGTGTCCAAAGAGGCTGGCATATTGATTGAAGGGTATAGCCTTGGCATTAATGTAACGGACGTGAACCAGGACGGCTGGAAGGACATTTACGTGACCAACGACTACCTCACCAACGATCTGCTTTACATCAATAATGGTAATGGCACTTTTACCGATAAGGCATCTTCCTATTTTAAACATACATCCCATTCGGCTATGGGTAACGACGTGGCCGACATTAACAACGACGGCCTGGTAGATGTCATCGCCGTAGATATGATGCCCGCCACAAATCGCAGGAAGAAAATGATGACGCCTGCCAACAGCTACGTGACCTATCAGAACAATGAAATATTCGGATACCAGTATCAGGTCGCACGAAATACCTTGCAATTGAACTTAGGAAATGATGGAAAGGGCAAAAAGGAGCCTGTATTCAGTGAAATCGGCCTGCTGAGCGGTGTGGCTGAAACCGACTGGAGCTGGGCACCGATGGTGACGGACTTTGATAACGACGGTCTGAGGGATATTATCATCACCAATGGCTTTCCCAAAGACATTACTGACTTGGATTTCATAGCTTATCGCAATGAAGTTTCGAGCATTATGGCACCTATGATGATGCTGGACTACATTCCCAGCGTCCGGATCCGGAATTTTGCATTCAAAAATAAAGGTAATCTCGGCTTTGAAGACGTTACCGACAACTGGGGGATCGACACGCCGGGATTTTCAAATGGTGCCGCCTACGCCGACCTCGATAATGATGGTGACCTGGATTACATTGTCAATAATATCAACGACTCGGCGGCTGTATACCGGAATAACAGCATGCAGTTGCGGCCAGACAGCAGTAACTATTTGCGCATTGCGTTTAAGGGGGATCGGTACAACGGCGCAGGCATTGGGGCTATCGCAGAAATTACTTATGGCAATGGCACAAAGCAGATCGCAGAAAACTCACCTTATCGCGGTTATTTGTCCAGTGTCGAGCCCTATGTCCACTTTGGATTAGGGAGCGAAAAGTTCATTGCGGAGGTCAAGGTGATATGGCCAGGTGGCCGGGGACAGATTTTGAAGAATGTCAAAGCTAATCAACAGCTAACCGTTCATGAAAAGAATGCTGGCGTGCTGCCTGCTAGTGCGCCCACCGGGGAGCAGCCCCTTTTTAGGGATATCACTTCTACATTGAATGTAGCCTACCGGCATGTTGAAATGGATGTGATCGACTTTAATGTGCAGAAATTGTTGCCTCATAAAATGTCGCAGTTCGGGCCGGCGCTTGCTGCGGGCGATGTGAACGGCGACGGGCTCGACGATGTATTTGTGGGAGGCGCATTCCAAAATAAAGGCCGTTTTTTGATCCAGCAGCCCGATGGCCGTTTCAAAACCGCCGATCTTCTTCCCGGCCCCGAGGGATTCGAGAAGACGTCGGAGGATATGGGCGTGCTGTTATTTGATGCTGATGGTGATAAAGATCTGGACTTGTATATTGTCAGCGGCAGTTATGAGCTCAAAGAAGGTTCGGATGCACTGAAAAACAGGCTATATACCAATGACGGCAAAGGAAAGTTTACATTGGATTCCGCGGCTTTACCCGCATTTCTGGTCAATGGCTCGTGTGTGAAAGCAGCTGACTATGACCGGGATGGCGATCTTGATTTATTTATCGGGGGTAGGGTGGAAGCTGGCAAGTATCCACGACCGGTATCGAGCTACGTGTTGCGTAATGATAGCAGGGGCGGTGCTGTCCGGTTCTCGAACGCAACGTCGGCTGTCGTTCCGGGCCTGACGAATATCGGGTTGGTATGCGATGCATTATGGACTGATTTCGACAATGACGGCTGGATAGACTTACTCGTTGCGGGTGAATGGATGCCGCTTACTTTTTTCAAAAACGTGAATGGTAAGTTCCAGCCTGTTACCTCCGGATTGGAGGCGAAGAAAGGCTGGTGGGGAAGTCTGCTGTCCGGCGACTTTGACAATGACGGCGATATCGACTATGTGG
Organism: Dyadobacter sp. MSC1_007; assembly: GCF_023667495.1. Lineage (GTDB taxonomy): Bacteria > Bacteroidota > Bacteroidia > Cytophagales > Spirosomataceae > Dyadobacter. Next base: position 141,159 of record NZ_JAMOZL010000008.1, on the reverse strand, counting down.
CTGGTAACCTGGGTACTAACTCGTTGAGCAGGGCCTCTGAAAGCCGTCCTGTAAGCATGTATGCCAAGGATTTCAACAACGACGGCTATTTCGATGCCATACCGACGGTTTTCTACAGGGCTCAGGACGACAGTTTTAAAGAATTCCCATACAACACCCGGGATGACATGGGTAAGCAGATCATCCAGGTCCGTCAGCGTTTTCAGGAGTATGGGAAATTTGCCGAATCGGCATTGCCGGATATATTAAAACCGGAAGAATTGAAGGACGCATTGCATCTGTCGGCCACCTGGATGAAAAGCAGCTACATTGAGAATAAGGGCGGAGGCAAGTTTGAATTGCACGAACTGCCGGTTCAGGCACAGGTTGCGCCAATCTTCGGAATGGTTGCCGACGACTTCGATCAGGACGGGAATCTGGACGTGATGTTAACCGGAAACGATTATGGCTCTGAGGTGTCTGTGGGGCGTTACGACGCGATGTATGGCTTGGTTCTGAAGGGCGATGGCAAGGGTGGGTTTCAGCCGTTGACGCTCTCGCAAAGCGGCTACAAGATTGAAGGTAATGCCAAAGGGCTTATCAAAGTCGCGACGAACGGCAATAACTGGCTGGCTGTAACCTCGCAGAACCGCGATTCGCTCTGTTTTCACCAAAGCGCGGCTCCTGCAAGAAAAATAGCATTGGCGCCTGACGAAAACAGGGTATTGCTGCATTTGAAAAATGGTAAGACCAGAACCGAGGAAATCGGGTACGGTTCTTCATTTCTTTCCCAATCTTCGCATACATTATTCCTGCCAGCGAATGTAACAGGAGCTTCTATTGTGAGTTTTAGAGGACGAAAACGGGAGATTAAATAGCATCCTTATAATTGGAAAAATGACAAGTGCCCGCGGGATAGCAATCCTTCGGGCACTTGTCATTTTGTTTAATATAAAAATATAAATATTCCGATATTTTGGCTGGCTTTATGCTGTTTTGATATAAAAAAGGCTGCCGTGACGTAACTTATTTTTATCAAATGGTTCTTTAAGCTAAGATTGTGATAATATAGGAAAAAGACAAGTTTGTGCCGTTGGTTAATCTTATTAAAGTAACTTATATTTAACTATAAATGGCTGATTTTGTGATATTTGTACGTATGACACTTATTGTTGCGGGATTAAAATGAGATTAAAATTCTACACAAATGAGGGATGAAATGTTGGAATAAGTCAATTAGTTGTTAGGTTTTGGATTCAAAAAGTTATATTTTATATATGATAGAATATATTTTGTAAATATTAGATTATTTAATGATTGCAAAATTATATTTTTGGTCTGCATAAGCATATTAACCTAACTAGATACGATGAAACAAAACTACCTTCACCTGGGAAGCAGGCTGGTCTTTAGCGTGTTTCTGTTTTTCCTCTCTTTAACCGTATTTTCCCAAGACATTAACATAACAGGGAAAGTTATGGACGAGCAATCCGGGTCAAGTCTACCCGGGGCCTCGGTGACTCTCAAAGGGTCAACTACGATAGGTGTCACAACTGATGCCGACGGTAAATATTCCATCAAAGTACCTGCGAATGCGCAGATTCTCGTGTTCTCCTTCATCGGTTACACTGCAAAGGAAGTCGCTATCGGCAACCGGAGCACGATCGATGTGGCGATGACCAGCGACGTAAGCGCATTGGAAGAGGTGATCGTAACGGGCTACGGCTCGCAGTCGAAGAGGGATATTACCGGTTCGGTAACGACAGTTAATGCCAAGGACCTGCAATCTGTTCCGGCTACTACTTTTGCACAGCAGCTTCAGGGACGTGCGTCAGGGTTAAACATTGTTAATGACGCAACACCTGGCGGTAACGCTACCGTGCGTATACGCGGATTCGGTACGATCGGTAACAACGATCCACTGTTCATCATCGATGGCGTACCGACAGAAAACCAGGGAAACCTGAACCCCAATGACATTGAAACGATCCAAATCCTTAAGGACGCCTCTTCGGCATCAATCTATGGATCTCGGGCGGCCAACGGGGTGGTCATTATTACAACTAAAAGAGGTAAGATCGGCAAGCCGGTGATCTCGTTCAATGCCTATGTGGGCTCTCAAAAGACCTATAAGGATGCTGAGGCACTGAATGCACAGGAACTTGGAAGATACCTTTATCTGGCTGATAAATATGCAGGTAAAACGCCTTCTCACGGCCAGTACACATTCGGTCCGAACGGTGAAGTAACTATTCCTGATTACGTGTTTCCAAGTAAGGGAAAAGAAGGAACCCCCGACGTGGATCCGGCCAAATACTCGCTGGTGCCGGGTAATATTTACGCGATTACCAAAGCAGCCGACACCAACTGGTGGGAGGAACTGACGACCACGGCGCCGATCCAGAACTATCAGTTGTCGGCAACCGGTGGTACAGAGAACAGCCGTTATGCACTATCAGTAGGCTATTTCAGCCAGGATGGTGTGGTTAAGTTCATCGGCTACGACCGTTATACCATTCGTGCAAATACCGAGTTTTCTACACTGAACAAGCGGTTTCGCGTGGGTGAGAACCTTGCGGTCTCGTTCGATAACCGTAAAGGAGGTTTTGGAAATAACCAGGAACAAAATGCGGTTTCAGGTAGCTACAAACACCATCCGTTGCTGCCTATCTATGACATTGCCGGAAACTTTGCAGGTTCACGCGGTGCCAACCTGGGAAATAATTCCAATCCTTACGCGACCCTTTACCGTGAAAAAGACAACCGTACTTATCGTTTGAGGGCGTTTGGTAACATTTACGGAGAATTTGACATCATTCCACAACTTACCCTGAAGACCAGCCTTGGTATCGACGGAGTAAGCCAGCGCGGTCGTTACATCGGTCGGGCGAACCCTGAATATGTGGAAGGTAGCTTCAACAACGGATCTACGTCGACAGACTATTACTCTTATCAGTGGGTGTGGACCAATACTTTGAGCTATTCGCGCAGTTTTGGTGCCAATCACAAAGTAGACGCTTACGTTGGAGTTGAAGCGATCCGTGAATTTGCGGAAGAGTTTGGAGCCTCACGGTCCGGATATGCATTCGAGATCCCGTCTATTATCAATTATCTGAACCTTGGTGACGCCACTAAAGCGACCAACTTCGGTGGAGTGAACCGCGATTACAGCTTGTATTCACAGTTCGGTAAGGTTAACTATGCTTTTGCCGACAAGTATTTGTTCCAGTTTATTTTAAGGAACGATGCATCTTCCCGTTTTCAACAAGCTTCGAGAAATGCGATTTTCCCGGCATTCAGTGTTGGATGGCGTTTATCGGACGAGCAGTTCATGAAGTCCGTGAGTTTTATCAACGACATGAAGTTCCGTTACGGATGGGGTAAAACCGGTAACCAGAAGATCGGTGACTACAACGCATTTACGACCTATCGGGCAGATATATTCCACGCAGGTTACCCTATCGACGGTTCTGGAAGCCAGCCAACGATCGGTTATGACGCTTCATCCTTTGGTAACCCTAATGCAAAATGGGAAACTACGACTTCCAATAACCTTGGTCTGGACGCAACGTTCCTGAACGACGCGTTGACATTGGAACTTGATTTCTGGAACAGAAAAACCACCGACATGCTATTCTCGACGCCGATCACCTTCACAGCCGGTGACGCCAGCGCGCCATCATTCAACGTAGGTGCAATGACCAACAAGGGAATTGACCTTGGGATTGGTTATCGGAATAGCGCAATGAAAGGTGACTTGCGTTACGGACTGTCAGTGAACTACTCGATGTACCGTAATAAGGTTGATAAACTGGATGAAAGTGAAAATACCAAGTACTTTGGATCAGGCTCACGCGTGCCGGCGGTTACGCTTACACAGGCGGGACTACCTATTTCTTCTTACTATGGTTACGAAGTGCTGGGTATCTTCCAATCTGATGAAGAGGCCAAAGCATGGGCACCTTACGGTTCATACAACAAGGCAGGGAAGTTTAAGATTGCGGATATTAACGGAGATAACAAAATCACTGATGATGACCGTACCGTTATCGGCAACCCGCACCCCGACTTTGTATATGGTATTAACGTGAATGTCGGCTACAAGGCATTTGACCTGACGGTATTCGGAAACGGCGTTGTTGGAAATGAAATATTCAGCTACCTGCGCTACTTCACCGATTTCAACACATTCCAGGGTAACCGCGCCAAGAGGGCATTGTATGACGCATGGCAGCCGGACCACAAAGAAGGTACTGTGCCCATTATGGATGCGGATGACCAGATCAGTAGCCGCCCTTCCAGCTATTTTGTGGAAAAAGGTACTTACTTCCGTCTGAAAAACGTGCAGCTAACCTACACCTTGCCGAAGGTACTTTCTACCAAGATCGGTTTTGGCAATGCGCAGATCTATGTACAGGGACAAAACATGTTCACAGTCAGCAAATACACTGGTCTTAACCCTGAAATCCAGACAGGAGAGGATAGGACGCTTGGGTTCGACGGCGGTTACATGCCGGTGTCCAGAACATTCCTGGTAGGTCTTAATGTATCCTTCTGATAACCGGTTTTTTCCACTGATCTTAAATATTCAAAATATATGAATACGAAAATCTTTAAATATTTGCTTACAGTGGGTCTGGCGATTGGTTTCGTCTCCGCTTGTAAAGACTCCTTCCTGACGAGGGATCCGCAGGGACAATACAGTCCGACAGCGCTGAAAACACCCGCGGGTGTGGAAGGATTACTGATTGGGGCCTATGCGATGGTCGACGGGCAGGGACTCGACGGCCAGGACCCCTGGAACAATGACATTCAGAGCTGGGTATTTGGAGGTATCGCGTCCGACGACTCCTATAAAGGAACAGATGCGGGGGACCAGCCGGAAGAGTCGTTTATCGAGAAATGGGACTTCCAGCCTACCAATAATCACATCAAAAACAAATGGCGCGGCCTGTTCAAAGGCATTGCCCGTACCAATGACGTGATCAATACGCTTGCGGAAGTAGAAGCTGTGGGGGATGCCAGAAGAAAGCAGATCATCGCCGAAGCCAGGTTCCTTCGTGGCCTGTTCCATTTTGAAGCGAAAAAAATGTGGAAGACTATTCCGTACATCGACGAGAATATTTACAAGCTCGACGACCTGGAAAGTACCAAAATTCCGAACGATAAGGATGTATGGCCGATGATCGAGGCTGATTTCAAAGCGGCTTCAGAAGGCCTGCCTGAAACGCAATCGCAGGTTGGGCGCCCCACTAAATGGGCAGCACTCGCTTTCCTGGCCAAATCTTACATGTACCAGGGCTGGAATGTAACTACCGGCGTAGCAAATACGGCTGTATTGCAAAAAGCAAAACCTGTGCTGGAACAAATCATTGCCTCTGGGAAATTCTCACTCGCACCGAAATTCGAAGATAACTTCCTGATTGCAACAAGGAATAATGTCGAATCTATTTTCGAAATCCAATATGCGGTTTCGAGTGCATCCGGTGATGCAGCTGATGCAGGCGTCGGTCTGGCCCACCCGTACATTGACCCATGGGGTTGCTGCGGGTTCTATCAACCGTCTCAAAACCTGGTGAATGCATTTAAAACCAGTGCAACAGGTCTTCCGCTGCTGGATAATTTTAATGAAAGTGACGTGAAAAATGATCAGGGGTTGAAATATACGGATCCGTTTGTTCCTCACGCCGGCCCATTGGATCCCCGCCTTGACCAGACGGTAGGTCGCAGAGGTATTTTATTCAAGGATTTCAAGATTCACGGCAGTGACTTTATCCGCGATCAGACTTATGCAGGACCTTATTCTCCAAAAAAACATATCTCTGAAAAAGCAGGCTTCGGTATTAACGGTTGGGGCAACCTTTCGAGCAATAACTACCGTATCATGCGTTATGGAATGATCCTGCTTTGGCTGGCGGAAGTTGATGTTGAGCTTGGTAACCTTGAAAACGCCAGGAAGCTTGTCAATCAGATCCGTACAAGGGCTGCAAATCCCGCCGGTTTTGTGAAAAAGGCGATTCAGGGATCTAAATCAAGGGATGACTATACCGTTGTGAACGAACCAGCGGCTAATTATGTGATCAAAACATACGATCAGCCCTGGGCCGACGCAGCCACTGCACGCAAGGCGGTGCGATTTGAGTCACGTCTCGAATTTGCGATGGAAGGACACCGTTTCTTTGATCTGCAACGGTGGGGAATTGCGGCTGAAACGCTGAATGCCTACGTTGCAGTGGAGTCCACCAAGCGCGTTTACAAGAAAGGCGCGGTATTCACAAAAGGTAAAAATGAATACTTCCCGATTCCACAGGAAGCGATAGACCGGTCGTATCAGCAAGGAAAAGCTACATTGGTACAAGATCCTGCATATAAGTGATTTTAGTTTAGTTAACCAGAATTGTTAAGCGTTTGTATTCAGAAAAGCCTCCGCAGGTTAGTGCGGAGGCTTTCTTCGTGTAAGCGCCGGAATGTTAACTGATCGGGATTTCCTGAGCAGGTATTTCGGATCCGGGAATAACAGGCAAAATCAGTTGCAGAATGCCGTTGGTGTATTCCGCACGGATATGCTCTGTATCCACCGTTTCATCGATCATGAATGTCCGTTCGAAGGACGTCTTGCTAAACTCGTGGCGGATCCAGTTCCGGTTTTCGCTGGTCTCGTTGGTCAGATTGTATGAAATGGTGAGCTCGTGGCCTTTTACATTGATTTTGAAATCATCTTTCTGCCTGTCGGGAGCGAAAACATACATTTCGTAATTGTTCTCGTTTTTGACGATGTTGACCGGAACCCTGAACTCACGTTGTCCTCCGAATTGTCTCGCATAATGGTCATGGCGGACTCCGAAGCCGCGACGGCCGAACCTGTTATTGCACATAATTGATTGGTTTTTAGTTGATGAAAGTGTTTTTTGACACTGTTGTTAAACTTGTTTCGGGCCGTCGATAGCGCGGTCTCGTAAACTCTCTTTCCCACCGAACGAAGCGGACTCGTCGGAGTATTCCGTAAAATACGGATGATAGCGTCTCCATCTTCCGTAATAGCGCCGTCTGCCGAAAAGCCGGAAGATCAGCCCGAGAATCAGGAAGAATATGACTGCCTTGAATATCAGAAATGGGATGATGAAAAGAAGCATACTACCGAGTATGCCCGCAAGCGCGATTTTTAGAATGGAGATGAACATGGTATTTAGTTTTGTTTGATGATTGATCCCGTGTACATATAGGCAGACGTACATGCGGAAAAAATACTTTAACAAAACCTCAAATATTTCCAGGCGGCTTTCCGGAACGGTTACGCATTTCCTGTCGGAAGCGCATTCGTTCCTCTTCGGTCATTTTCATCCACTTAATTTTCCAGGCCCAGGGCCCACCGGCTGTGTGATCGCCAAATTTTTCATTGAACCTGCGTCCTCTGCCCCGATAACCTCCCGGACGTCCTCCCCGGAAACCGCCGAAAAGAATTTTACATAATACAAAAAGCCCTACTGCCTGCCAGTAAGTAATTGGATTGAAATGGGCGACAGACGGGAGGATGGCGTTCCAAAGCCATTGTATAACCACTCCCAGAAGCAGGGCGGCCACTAATGCAAACACAGGCATTGCTATCTTGTATCTCCTAAATCTGTTTCGCTGGTCCATGATTGACAAATTTAATAATTTACGAACTCCCGGTATACGCTTTCAAGCCGATCGCGCAAATGGCGGACGGCATATCGTTTGCGGGAAATCAAGGTTTTGATATTTTCACCCGTTCTGTCGGCTATTTCCTGGAAAGTCTGGTCTTCCAGTTCATTCCAAATAAATACTTGCCGTTGGTTTTCGGGTAATTCTTCTAATGCAATGGTGAGCTGGTCCCAAAAGAGCTCTTTGAGGTAGGCTGTCTCGGGCGTATTGTCGTCGGCGAGCAGAATGTCCTTAAAATGAAATTCACCTTCCTCGTCCTCATATCCGTAATCTTCCAGGGAATCTGGCTTTTGTTTCCGGTATTTGTCGATAATCCGGTTCCTGGCCACCCGGTAAAGCCAGCTGCTCATCTGTTCGATCGCCTCTATTTCAGGTACGCTGCTCAGCTGGTACCAAACGTCCTGAAGAATATCCTCTGCATCCTCATCGGTATTCACGCGCTGCCGGATAAAACCGAGCAGCTGCTTACCGTAAGAAGCAACCGTTTGAATGATATTTGGCTTTTTCTGCGACAAAAGAATGAGAATGTTACAGATTGACTGACGTAGGTTCGCCGAAATTACTTTAAGTGTGAACAGTTTTATTTCCAGCAGGCGCCGCGGCCGCGACCTCACACGGACACGATTCAGGTTCTTCGTGCAAATCGTGTCTTCGTGGCAACATAACAAAGATGCGATCATTCTCTAATTTATTAGAAAAATACAAAATATGATCAATTGTACTTTTCTAATGCATGTGGCAAATTTCAAACGACTTGCTGTATTATTTATAGAATCGTATAACTATTCCAATATTTATGTACTACAAGAAAAAGAACTTTAACTGTTTGAAAATGCGGCTATTGACTTTGAATAACAATGTAGGGTACCTTTGAATCACAAAATCAGTAAGATTCGTAACCGAAACACTGATTGATGAAAACTTTAAGGCGGAATAAGTTAAATGCCTGAAAAGTACAATTGATAACTCAGTTAGACATTAAACATTCAAAATAAAATGAAAAAAACTATCTTGACAATCGCAGTTTTGGTGGGAGTATCAGCTGCTAATCTTTCAATCGCTGCCGACAAAGTAAAAGAAAACAACGCTTCTATCGAGCTTGTTTCATCTGGCGAATTGAAATTCAAACTTTCTCTGGAAAATGTAAAAGAAAGGTCTTCTGTTGTCATTAAGGACTACTCAGGAACGATCGTTTACAGCACTTCTATTCCAAAGTCGGAAAACTACACTAAAATTTTCGACCTGTCGAACCTGGCAGACGGAAATTACAGCTTCGTAATCAACAATGGCAGCGAAATCTCGACTAAGCCATTCGCGATCTCGACTGAAACAAAACGTCAGGTTACAGCGGTTATCAAATAATCGTAGTACCTGCCAAAATACAAAGGGCAGTCCATTGCGGGCTGCCCTTTTGTTTTCAATAGATGTAAATCTCAATAAGGAAGCACCTGCTTTTCGTTGCTGCTTTGGAATGCAAGGTCGATGACCCGGCAGGTCCGCAGTATTTCTTCTGGCTTCACCGCCAGCTCGGTGCCATTCACAATGGCGTCATAGACATTCTGATAAAAAGGCATGTAATCGCCGGCTTCGCTCTTGACGATCCCAGTAAATGCTTCGCTGGACAATTTACCCCAACGATCTTCCGGCTCGACACCCCACGGCTGCACGTTAGGCAATATATTTTTGCGCAGAGTTTCTTCCTGAGGATCCAGACCGCCTTTGATAAAAGAACCTTTTGTGCCGTGCAGGACATAGCGCAGGTGATTTTCATAAACCATCAGGCTGGATTTCACAATCACGAGTTTGTCGGGATAGGTAAGGCGGATATCGAAGTAATCGTCAATCTCACTGTCGGGGCGCACAATGCGGATGTCGGCAGTAACGGATTCTGGCTCGCCAAACAGCACCAGCGCCTGGTCGATCAGGTGAGGGCCAAGGTTATATACATTGCCACCGACCGGTACGGCTTTTTCTTTCCAGGAGCCTTTGGTTACCTCGCGATAGCGGTCATAACGGCATTCGTATTCGATAATATCACCCAGTTTTCCTTCCGAAAGCAGTTTCTTAATCGTCAGGAAATCGGAATCCCAGCGCCGGTTCTGATAAGCCGTCAGGATCAGGCCTTTTTCTTTGGCGAGTGCTACCAGTTGACGGCCCTCGGCCTCTGTGGCTGCAAAAGGCTTTTCAATGACCACATGCTTGCCGTTTTCGAGGGCATCCATCGCATACTCAAAATGCGTATCATTCGGTGTACAAACGAAGACCAGATCGATTTCCTCGTCGCTGAGCAGTTCCTCTACCGATCTTGCGTTGCCAATAGAAGGATCAAACTCCTGAGCTTCATTTTTACTTCTTTCAACAACCGTTTTAATTCTGAAACCTGGATTGGTGCTCAGAAACGGAGAATGAAAATATCGTCCGGATAACCCGAAACCAATCAATCCGACATTAAGAATTTTTGAAGGCATAGTTTTGAATTTAACTTGAAATAGATGTGGCGTCACCGCAGTGCGTTCACAAAGTTAGTTCTAGATTTATTTTGTCCGGTAAATTAAGGTTGCGGCAATGCAAAAGCCACATATTTATCTCCCGACTTCGTATTGAGCTTCCCGCCACCACAGGCTATGACGACATATTGTTTCCCATTCACTGAATACGTGCTTGCCGAGGCATAACCCGCGGCCGGCAGCTGAGCCGACCATACTATTTTGCCAGTCTCTTTATCCATTGCCCTGATGTGTTCGTCCCGACTGGCTGCAATGAAGATCAAGCCACTAGCGGTGACGAGCGGACCGCCGTAATTGTCCGTGCCGGTTGGCGGAATCCCTTTGGCCGTAAGTTCTTTGTACTCGCCCAGCGGAACCTGCCATTTGCGCTGACCGGTATTGAGGTTAACAGCGGTTAATGTCCCCCATGGCGGCTGACTCACCGGATAGCCATTGCGATCATACCAGCGATTGTAGCCGGTATGCTGGTAAGGCACCTGCGTCCCGTTTTTGTTCACAGTATTGACAGACGATTCCTTATCAGACAAATATTCAATGATTGCTTTTTGCTCGGCATTGGAGATATGCGTGAATGACGGCATCATTCCGCGTCCGTTTTGGAGCACTGTAGTAATCTGGGCTGTCGTCATACGCTTGCCAATATTCGCCAGTGAAGGATAGGAGCCATCGTGGTTGCCCATTTTATCGGCCCCGTGACAAGCCGCGCAGTTAGTCTGGTAAAGCTGCGCGCCGGTAGCCTCATTGCCATCCTGTTTTGCCTTTTTCACAAGCGTAGTATAAACCGGGATCTCTTTGGCCGGCACATACATAATGCCGTCCGGATCTGTTGCTGCGCCACCCCATTGAGCGCCACCATCAGTGCCAGGATAAAAAATGGTCATACGTGAGGTAATGGGAATGTAGGCGCTGCCGGTTTGCGCATTGCGAAGCACTTCTGTCAGTGAATCGCGGTCAGCTACAAATGCGTTGAAATCTTTCGAAGTAAAACTCTGACGTGTGAATGGAACGGGTAGAGTTGGGATCGGCTGTGTTTTGCTCACTTTTTCGCCATCTATCGCTGCATAATTAAACGCAGTTTCCCTGATCGGAAACAGCGGCTTTCCGGTAACCCGATCAAAAACAAATACATAACCCTGCTTCGTGACTTGTACCACGGCGTCTACGCGTTTGCCACCGATCGTAACTGTTACCAGATTGGGTGGCGCGGGCGGGTCGCGGTCCCAGATGTCGTGATGCACGAGCTGATAATGCCAGATGAGCTTGCCCGTAGCGGCATCCAATGCAATGAGGCAATTGGCATAAAGATTGTTGCCCGGCCGGTTGCCGCCATAAAAATCATATGCGGCGGAACCTGTGGGAACAAATACAATCCCTCTTTTGCGGTCAATGGCCATTCCGGCCCAGGCATTAGCACCCCCGAAGTTCTCCCTCGCACGAGCGGGCCACGTTTCCGCACCCGGCTCTCCTTCCGCGGGAATCGTGTGAAAAGTCCAGACCAGTTTTCCGGAAACGGCATTATAAGCCCGAATGTCGCCGAGTAAGGCCGTTTCGTTTTCGTTTACACGGGCACCGGTAATGAGCAGGTTATTGTAAATGGTATTTGGCGTGTTTGGGGTAAGATAATCGTCCGAACCCGGGCGCTCAATGCCATTTTTGAGGTTAATGCGGCCATTTTCACCGAAAGTGGTGATCAGCTTGCCATCTTTTGCATTCAATGCATAAATCCATTTCCCTGCCCCGAAAAAAATACGCTTATCTGCTCCGTCTGCCCAATAGGTAACGCCGCGACTTGTGGTGCCGCCATTGTCGGTAAGACTGGTTTTCCAGATTTCCCTGCCGGTTGCTGCGTCAATGGCAAAAGCCTGCGTTCCAGCCGATACGCCGTACAAAATGCCGCCGATGATGATCGGGTTGCACTGCATTTGCGTCCGGTTCCGCACGGTATCCGCTCCGCCCGACGCGTAAGTCCACGCAACTTTGAGTCGTCCCACGTTTTCCTTAGTGATCTGGTTCAGAGCGGAATAATGACTTTTGTCGCCATTGCCGTTGTATTCCGGCCAGTCGTGGCCCGGCCAGTCGTTCCCCGGTCCCCAACTAATCAGGAAGCTGCAAAGCGAAAAAACACAAAGGATGAGCAGGGTTAGGGTGACTTTCATGGTGGTTTGCGCCGAATGTGTCAGGCTTCCGCCCATAGTTTTTTCACCCGCTGCAAATCCCGTTTCATGGCATCGAACACTACTTTTTTATCAACCGTAATCTGAAAAGCACCCTGATCGGCACCGCCGAGCGGATATTCGAGGTGGAGGCAAATAGGGACATCGACTTTCGCATCTTTCAACACTTTGAAATAAGTTTTGAAATCAACCATCCCTTCTCCCATCGGTACGCTTTTGACGGCCCATTTTCCACTATTATTTTTGTCCCAGATAAAGTCTTTGAGCACGATCGTCTTGATGTGCGGCCGGATAAGGTTCAGGCCGGTCTGCCAGGAAAGGCCGCCTTCTACCGTCGCATGCCGGATATCATATTGCGCGCCCATCGTTTTCGGGTTGGCTTTTTGTAAAATCTGCCAAATCTCGAACATAGAAGCGCCCACCATCCTTCCCGAATGGTTCTGGTAGCAGCCGTTTATGCCCAGTTTTTCATTCAGCTGACTTAATCCGGCCATTTTATCGCTGAATGTGACCAGCTGGCCGGGTATTGCCGCCTGCTCGTTGTAGCGGTACCAGTTCATCCGGTAATATTTGAAACCGAGCTTGGCTGCGGTTTCCAGCAGTTTTTTGTCGGCGGGGTTAGCGGCATCCTCCACGGCGGTGCAAAACATCAACGGCGAAAAACCGACCTTTTTCATAGCTTCCACGGCAAGTGGAAGGTCTTTTTCTACATTTTCGGGAAGGACATGGCCTTTTGGGCGCACGGTGAGGTCAATGCCGTCGAAACCAAGTTCTTTGGCCACGTCGGCCATATCCTGATAATTCAGGAATTGAAGATGTTTTGAGAAAATGTTGACTTTCAGATTGTCTGCGGCTGCATTGCTTTCTGTGGCGAAGGCTTGCTGTCTGAATGCCGGAATGGCACTTCCGGCCAGGGCCGTGTTAATGAGAAAATCTCTCCGGGATAGGTTCATGGGTATGATCAGGATTTTGAAATGACGAAACTGTGTTTGCCTTTTTGTTTTAATGCCTTGCTGGTCAGTACGATCCGCGTGACGGGTTGCCCGTTCCATTTGGTTTTAAAACTGTTGTATTCCATTCCTTCGGTTGAAGGCAATTCGGTTGTAACTACCCAGTTCTTTGGGTCATAAGTGAGGGTTACCGATTTTTTACCGGCAGTGGTGAAAATGATTTTGCCCGGAGTATTGACATCGATATTACATACCGTCATGAAAATCTGCCGGAGCGAATCGGGCTTTTGTTTCAGACTGTAATCGTCTGCTATTTCGACGGTATTCTTTGGCTTATTTAACTTGACAAGTCTGTTCCAGGTCACTACACCGGCTTTTTCGTCGAACGCAGGGGCGATGTCCATGGCAAGTGAAGATTCCTTGTCCGACACCTCACTTTTTACATTCCGCGCACCGAATTTCCTGCCAGCTAACTGACCGAAACCATTGACTATTGGTAAGTTATGATATTGTGATTGTGTAAACCAAAGGTCATATCGCTTCGAAGAGAACGTCCGCGCCGTGTAATTGCCTCTTCCGGCATCGATGATAACCGGCTCGCCATCAGAATAAACTATAAAATCGCCTACATCATTATGATTGTGACTTTCGGCATTATGCCCGGCATGGGTAGCCAGGTAAAGGCCATTGGCAGCCCGGGCAGTAAGCACTTCAATATCCGACAACCATGCATTCGCAACCGGTTTGAACGGCTCCGGCTTTTCTTTCGCAATATCCTGAATGCTCAGCAGGTTCCATATCTTCCGCGGCCGCTGGTGTCCGGCACCACCAATCACAGGCCCGAACTGCCCATAAGCCCATTCGCCAAATGCGACCAGATCGGGATCATTCACGGCCTTTCCAAAGCGGTAAAGCATCAGCCCGTCGGGTTTGAGCTTGGGATCGGCATCGGCGAAATTCACGAAGTAGTCATTGGCAATGTGTACTTTGTAGACATAAGCTGCCATTTTTTTAATCAGCGGTTCAGAATAAATGTTGACTTTCCCACTGGTTGCACTTTCCAGGATAGCCAATGCATCGTAAGCGCTCGCCCCGGCTGCGAACCAATAGCTCGGACCCTCGTCACACCCACCGTCTTCGCCTAGGCTGTTAAAATAAGAATCTAAAAAAACCATATACCGGTAGGCATTGTCATTGCGCTTTTGGTTGTCTTTTTCAAGCAGTAGGTTCGCGATGAGCAGGTTGGAGACAATCCATGGGTTCCAGTTATTCACCGGATTTGTTTTGCTGAGCCATCCGTACCGGTTACTTTGGTCGAGAGGTGTAAATATCTTTTTATTCGTTTCCAGATAGATTCTTGGCCGGATCAGCGGGGACAATTTATCCAGTTTTTCACCGACGAAATAGTCGGTAAGGGCTAGGACGGCGGCTGTTTCGGCGCCAAAAAGATCGACGGTCGGGTCCTCCGCATCGGGAAGACCGTTTTTCGCTTTTTGTACACTCAAATGCGCAGGTACGCCCCAATAGGTTTCTTCACAAATGGCCCATACAGAATTCATAATGGCTTCCGTAAACCTGTTTTCCCCTTCAACGGCCTCCGCCAGGACCATGCTCATCAACTGGATCCGCCGACCATAGGAAGCAGCGCCGTGCTTTTCGCGGTCACCACTGCGTACATATTCGAGTAAAAGACTTGCTGAAATGGCCGGGATCGGCTTCGCAAGTGCTTCCTCACCGGCCTGGATAATGGTATTCAACTGCTCCGGATCTACTTTGCCGCGCCATTCCTCCGGCGTGAGTAGGAAGGGGTGCCAGTTTTCGCGTTTGACGAGCGACTGGTTCAGCATTTCCTGAGTGTATTGTTTCGATAAAATGTTGCGCTGGGTTACCTGTGCGCGGAGGGGCAGGGTTAATGCAAGGCAAAAGGCAAGAATAATTCTGATCATAGCGGCTGTGGTTTAGGAAGTTGAATGCAATCTTAATATAAGACTCCAATATTCAGTAGAATCACTGACTTCGGCCTTTAATTTAAATTCAATCAGGATAATTTCTTGAAAAAATATGACAGCTAAATGTTTGAACCGGCGTGAATTTTTAAAGGCCAGCGCCGTAATCTCGTCATTTATGATCGTGCCGAGACATGTGCTCGGAAGAGGCTATACAGCACCGAGCGACCTCATTTCGCTTGGTTTTATTGGTTGTGGACGGCAGAGCGGCGGTTTGCGCAACCGCTTTCTCGACACCCGCGAGACCCGCATTATCGCTGCGTCCGACGTGTACCCGGTCAAATTGGAAAGTTTTGTCAATGCAACCAACAAATGGTATTCCGAAAAGCTCGGGCAAGGAGACTATAAAGCTGCAACCGGCATCACCGACTTTCGTGAGCTGCTTTCGCGGAAAGATATCGACGCGGTGGTCATCGCTGCGCCCGATCACTGGCATGCGGCAATGTCTGTCCGTGCGGCCGAAGCGGGGAAGGATATTTATTGTGAGAAACCGCTGTCGCTGACCGTCCGAGAAGGCGGGGCGATGGCCGATGCCACGCGGAAACACAATCGTGTATTCCAGACAGGGAGCATGCAGCGGTCGTCAAAGGAATTTACGCAGGCAGTTCAACTAGTCAGGAGCGGGGCTATCGGCACTGTGAAAAAGGTTTATGTAAATGTAGGCGGGCCGCCGAAGGAATGGAACCTCCAAGGAGAAACCAAACCCGAAGGTCTCAATTGGGATTTCTGGATGGGGCCGAATACAGAGGAAAGACCATATAACAATGAACTAGCCCCCGCGATGGACGCCAAATTCTGGCCCAAGTGGAGAGATTACCGTGAATTCGGAGGCGGTGGGATGACCGACTGGGGTGCACATATGTTTGATATTGCGCAATGGGGATTGAATATGGACGCAAGCGGTCCCACGGAGCTCGTTTATTCCGAACCGGGAAAAGGGCTGGTGTATAAATATGCCAACGGCGTGGAGGTAATCCACCGGCCAATGGAGGGAAAACAGCATTGCCATTTCGTAGGCACCGACGGAGAAGTGTTTGTGGCCCGGGGAGAGCTTAAAACCACCCCCGAGTCTCTGAAAGATAAAGCATTAAGCGAAGGTGCCGGACAAGTGTACGTGAGCGACAACCATTATAAAGACTTCCTGAATGCGATCAAGAGCAGGAAACAGCCTATCTGTGATGTCGAAACTGGCCACCGGACGGCGTCGGTTTGCAACATCGGCAATATCGCGTACCGTTTGCAGCGTTCGCTGAAATGGGACCCGGTGAAAGAAACATTTTCGGGCGATAAAGAGGCTGATAAGCTCCTCGGACGCGCCATGCGAAAAGAATGGAAAGTTTAAAAGAGGAATGATTGGAAATCGGAAACCGGAGATCAGCATGACTGTCTCCGGTTTTTTTATTTTAGGTCAGGAATGGGTTTGGCGGTCACAAAATAGCAATGAGTTTTTCCAAAATGTGTATTTTTGTAGCATGATCGGACAGCCCACTATAATTCGTTTTAAGGAACTTGATGAACTGGAAAACGTTTCTGCGGAGCTTCTTCGGATTGGTGCGGAAACACCGGTCTGGCTTTTTGAAGGGGCGATGGGTGCAGGTAAAACAACACTGATCAAGGCCTTATGCAGCCATTTGGGAGTGACTACCCACGTCCAGAGTCCCACTTTTTCCCTTGTGAATGAATACGATGCGGGCGGAAAGACAATCTACCATTTTGATTTTTACAGAATTAAGGATGAAACGGAAGCACTGGATATGGGTGTGGAAGAGTATTTCGATTCTGGTGATTTCTGTTTTGTAGAATGGCCCGGGAAGATAGAATCGTTGTGGCCGCTGAATTATTTGCAGCTGCACCTCGTGGCGGACGAAAGTGGCACGAGAATATTAGAAGTACAAAGGGTATAAGAGGTCAAAAATCAGTCCGTTAATTATTTCACATTCATTTTTGCTAGTCAATGGCACAACCTCAGATTACCGGTTTTGAAGAGCTCGCCAAACAGTCGGTGCTGTACCCTCAGGAATCATTAGTAGCTGTTCGCAAGGATCAGAACTCCCTGCACATCGGGCTGCCGAAGGAGGTTTCGTTACAGGAGAACCGCATCGCGCTGACTCCCGACGCAGTGGCAATACTAGTGAGGAACGGCCATGAGGTGTGGGTGGAGAAAGATGCTGGTATGGGAGCGAACCTCTCGGATCATGAATACAGTGAAGCGGGTGCCAAAATCGTACATAGTCCGAAGGAAGTATATCAGGCCAATGTCATTCTAAAAGTAGAACCTTTGGTTGAAGAGGAGTTTGCATTTGTCAAAGCAGGAACAACCCTGATCTCAGCCCTCAATCTCCCCGCCCTTGAAAAACCTTACTTCGAAAAACTGAATGAACTTAAAATAACCGGCATCGGCTACGAGCTGATCGAGGATAAAGTAGGAGGGAAACCTATTATCCGCGCAATGGGTGAGATCGCCGGAAGCACAGTGCTCTTGATTGCAGCGGAATATCTGTCGACCCCAAATGGCGGTCGCGGGATCATCCTCGGAGGTATTACGGGTGTGCCGCCGACCAAAATAGTCATTCTGGGCGCAGGTACGGTCGCGGAATATGCTACCCGTGCGGCCATCAGCGTCGGTGCGGATGTGAAGGTTTTTGATAAACACATTTACCGCTTGCAACGACTGAAATACTCGATCGGTCAGAACCTATACACCTCCATTATCGACTCGGACACGCTCGCGGAGGCGATCGGAAGGGCCGACGTGGTGATCGGTACAATGCGGGCGGAGAATGGGCTGAGCCCGATGGTCGTGACGCGTGAAATGGTGTCGAAGATGAAACCCGGTTCCGTGATCATCGACGTGAGCATCGACCAGGGCGGGTCGTTCGAAACATCCCGCATGACCACGCACAAGAACCCGATTTTTAAATACAATGACGTAATCCATTATTGCGTACCCAATATCCCTTCACGCGTAGCGCACACCGCAAGCACCGCATTGAGCAATGTATTTTTGCCGTTTTTGCTCCAAACAGGCACCATAGGCGGCATCGAGGAAATGATTTATGCCAATCGTTGGTTTATGAAAGGAGTATATTGCCACAAAGGGACGCTCACCAACTCGCACATTGCCAGAAGCTTCAATATGCGGTATAAAGACCTGACATTGTTGCTGGCAGCGAGGATGTAGCTGGGGGGCTTTAAGCAATAGGCAGTATGCTTAAGGTCTATGAAATAATTGATACTTACTAATTAGATAATGCTGATGCAAAGCGCTTTAAGCCTATTGCATACGGCATACAGCCAAATATGATTAACAATAGCAACGAGAATGCCCTGATGGACGATGCCAACTCTCCGGAGTTGAACCAGAAATTGATGGGTTATATATCCCAGGACTTTATCCGTGTGGCCGACCAGCTCAAAGAAGCGTCTTACCAGATCAGGAAACGCGAATTTTCAGAGTATCCGATTTTTGCGGTAACAAATAATGAGATCGATCTGGGCGTGCTGCTCTTCGATTCTACCGAGCTTACGAACCGTTATGTTTATAAAGCTTCATATATGCAGGAGTTTATCGACAGAAAGCTAATAGGGGAAGAGTCTGCGCCGCTTTTTACGGAAAACTATAAAAACCCGGACGAATATTGCTGCCTGTTCGTGCTGATCGGGGAGTTTTCGGGATTTGTATTTGTCCCTTATCCGGAAGATTGAGGATAATAACGGTTTGGCCGGGTAATTTGGCCGATTAATAAACAATTCCGACGGCAAGTAGATTATTGAATTTGGTTTCTTGAATTTATTTTTAATTTAGGGAATAATTGATTGAAATTCAGCTTTTAAAACACCCGTTTATGGAATCAAAATTACCTCTTGAAAAAGAACTGGAACCTATCTTCCTCCAAAAGTTTCCGCCCTTCTCCGACAGTGTCAAAGAATTTCTCGTACAGTATGGTCCCTATTTCATTCTGATACTTTCCGTGCTGGGAATATTCGGTTTGCTGACGGCCTTTGGTGTCGGTGGTGCGGTACTCGGCATGGGCGCGGCATCGGTGGGTATGGGCTTTAATTTTTATGTGGCTATCGCATTGGGGATTGTAACCCTGGTAATGTATCTGATGGCCTTTTCTCCATTGAAAGCACGTAAACGCGCTGGCTGGAATCTGCTCTATTATGCTTTGCTGGTAGGACTGGTAAGCAACTTGATCCAGCTCAGTATCTTCGGGTTCATCATCGGCGGCCTGATCGGCTTTTGGGTGTTGTTCCAGATCCGCGAAAAATACGCTTAATATTACATACACACTTCTAGTTGGGGAGAGCGGGCGGAATTTTCCGTCCGCTTTTTATTTTTGCCATTCGTCAGTCCAGGCAGACTTTTATACATGGAATTTCGCCGGGTCCGGCAATAGTTTGCATCTTTGGGGGCAATACACTGAACCTGCTCTTTTATGAATATTATCGAAGTAAGGAACGTCACAAAAGAATACTCCAATCATACCGCACTTGACGATGTCAGTATTTCCATTCCGAAAGGATGTATTTTTGGTTTATTAGGACCAAATGGCGCCGGCAAAACGTCTCTAATCAGGATCATCAACCAGATCACCGGCCCGGATAAGGGTGAGGTGCTTTTCGACGGTCAGCCACTTAATTCTTCCCATATTTCGAGAATAGGGTATCTGCCGGAAGAGCGCGGGCTCTACAAAAAAATGAAGGTGGGCGAGCAGCTCCTTTATCTCGCACAATTAAAAGGCCTCACACAGAAACAGGCCATGGATAAGCTCAAAACCTGGTTTATTAAATTTGATATTAAAACCTGGTGGGATAAAAGCGTTTCGGACCTGTCGAAAGGAATGCAGCAAAAAGTACAGTTCGTTTCAACTGTCCTGCACGAGCCAGACCTGATCATCCTCGATGAACCGTTCTCCGGCTTCGATCCGATCAACGCCAATCTCATCCGTGACGAGATCCTGGAATTGAAACAAAAAGGCAGTACCATTATTTTTTCGACCCATAGAATGGAAACCGTGGAAGAGCTTTGCGATCACATCGCATTGATTCACAAGTCGAAAAAGGTGCTGGATGGGCCTAAAAACGTGATCAAGGAGCAATTTAAAACGCATACTTATTTTGTAGAATATAAAGGTCATTTGGACGAACTGGATCCTATTTACCAGGTACTCGACCAAAAAGAGCTTGAAAATGGTTATAGCCGCTCGAACATCCACCTGTATGACGACGCGAGTCCCAACGCATTGCTGCTGAACATGCTTTCCAAAGTGGAAATACGCGCTTTCGGCGAGAATATCCCTAGTATGAGCGACATTTTTATGCGGTCGGTGAACGAAGTCCCCGAAGCCTGAGACGATCTGCAATTCCAATCATTAAAAAATCCGAGATGCGAAATATTTTTCTGGTAATCAAAAGAGAATACCTGGTTAGGGTCAAGAAGAAGTCTTTCCTGATCATGACACTCCTGGGCCCGATCCTTTTTGTCGGTTTTTACGCCACTGTAATCTGGGTTGCGATGGGGTCGGTGGACACGAAGACGGTACAGGTTTTGGATGAAAGCGGCCTGTTCAAGAAGGAATTCAAGGATTCCGAGTCATTGAAATTTACATTCATTGACACGAGCCTGGATTCTGCCAAAGCCGGTTTCCAGAAAAGCGATGTGAATGCGCTGGTGTACATTCCCGGTGATGTGATCCAAAACCCGAAGAGCGTCAGGATCTATGCCGCCAAAAATGTGAGTATGGACCTTAAATCGGACATCGAAAAGGTCATCGAAAAGCAGATCGAGGAAATCAAACTCGCGGAGGCTGGTATAACGCACAAAATACTGGAAGACTCTCGTGTAAATGTGAATTCGGAGACCATCAGCCTGAGTGACGAGGGCGAGAAGACCAGCAGCTCGGGCGCGGCCACTGTGATTGGTGGCATCTGCGCATTTCTGATCTATATGTCGGTATTCATTTACGGCACGCAGGTGATGCGGGGCATTACCGAGGAAAAGACGAGCAGGATCGTGGAAGTGATCATTTCTTCTGTGAAGCCGTTTCAATTGATGCTTGGCAAGATCATCGGCGTGGCATTGGTAGGGCTTACCCAGTTTGTATTATGGATATTGCTCACAACCGCGCTCACCAGCGCCGCATCGGCTGTACTGGGAAGTAAAATGAGTAACGACCCGGCGCAAATGGCGCAGGAAATGCAGAAAGTACAGGTGCCCAACCAGGCAATGCAGGGCAATGGCGTTGAAAACCCGGTTGCAGAAGTACTTGGCGCGGTAAGCAGCCTGAATATCCCGCTGATTCTAGGATGCTTCCTTTTTTATTACCTGGGAGGCTACCTGCTTTACAGCGCGCTTTTTGGGGCTGTTGGGGCCGCGGTCGACAATGATGCCGATACCCAGCAATTTATGCTCCCAATCACACTTCCGATCATATTTTCATTTGTATTCGCACAATTCGTACTCCGCGATCCGGACGGGACATTGGCATTCTGGACGTCGATGATACCTTTTACTTCCCCGATCATCATGATGGTGCGCGTGCCATTCGGTGTGCCGGCTTGGGAAATAGCCTTGTCGATGTTCCTGCTGGTGCTGGGTTTCGTGGGGACCACCTGGCTTGCAGCGCGCATTTACCGGGTTGGGATTTTGATGTATGGTAAGAAGGTGACCTATAAAGAATTAGCGAAATGGATATTCTATAAGTGACTTCTGCCGACAGCCCGGCTTTAACGTTTTTTAAGAGTTGCAAGTCGTTGCTGTTGTGGTAAATTTGCTATTTTTGGCCGATCATTGATAGAACTGCTCAAAAAGAGTCGCCATCTTTGCGCATCGTGCATATAACTTTTTCAAATTTACCGTCTTTCAGATGACCCGTTTCAACCGTTCCAACAACCTTACGGGTTGGATTGTTTTTGCTATTGCTTTCGTCACATATGCCCTTACAGTCGAACGTACTGCTAGTTTTTGGGATTGCGGGGAATTCATAGCCTGTGCATTTAAATTACAGGTGCCTCACCCTCCCGGCGCACCACTTTTCCTTCTGATAGGCCGCATTTTCTCGCTTTTCGCATTTGGTGACCTCAGTAATGTGGCTTACTGGATCAATATGGTCTCGGTTCTGAGCAGCGCATTTACGATATTATTTCTTTTCTGGACGATCACATTGCTGGTCAGAAAGCTGATCGCAAAAGCGGACGCAGACCTGACATCAGGCGATATTCTGCTTTTGATGGGTTCAGGAATCGTTGGTTCCCTGGCTTATACCTGGTCCGATTCATTCTGGTTTTCAGCCGTTGAAGCTGAGGTTTACGGATTGTCATCGTTCTTCACTGCGATTGTAATCTGGGCTGTGTTCAAATGGGAGCGTATCGAGGACCCTGCTGCTGAAAACCGCTGGCTGATCTTTATCGCTTACCTGGTAGGTCTTTCTATCGGCGTCCACTTGCTGAACCTTGTGACGATCCCGGCGCTTGCATTGGTTTATTATTTCAAGAAATATCCAAAAATCAATGTTTTTGGAGGCATTATAGCATTCGTTGGGGGGCTTGTAATTCTCGCGATTATCAACTCCGGAATTATCCCGGGCCTGCCGAGCGTTGCCGGGAAGTTTGAGATATTCTTTGTCAACTCATTGGGATTGCCTTATAAATCGGGCGTAATCTTCTTCATTATCATTTTTATTGGTGCCTTGATCTGGGGAATCCGTTATTCGCAGAAAAAAGGAAATGTGTTGCTTAACACCGGTCTGCTTTCACTTGCTTTCGTGCTGATCGGCTACGCGAGCTATCTGATGGTGCTTGTGCGCGCAGAATACAACCCGCCAATCAACGAAAATAACCCTAACGACGTCCTGAGCTTTGTTTCCTATCTGAAACGTGAACAGTACGGAAGCCGCCCATTGCTTTATGGCCCGTCTTTCGTATCCCGTCCGGTAAGCCAGAAACGCGGCGCGCCGATGTACCGTAAGCAGGACGGCAAATATGCTATTTACGATTACCGCCCGGAATACGAATACGAACCGGGAAGCAATATGCTGCTGCCTCGTATGTACAGCACGCAGCCGGGCCACCCGCAATTATATCAGCAAATGACCGGACTGGCGGAAGGCCAGAAGCCTACAATGGGGCATAACCTGTCGTTTATGTTCTCGTACCAGATCGGGCATATGTACTGGCGTTACTTTCTGTGGAATTTCGTAGGCCGTGAAAGTGACGAGGAAGGTGCTGGCAATATGCTTCCATGGGACGTTTCTAAGAAATATCCGGAGCCTATCGAGCATAATAAAGCGCATGACAATTACTTTATGCTGCCGTTCCTGTTAGGCCTTTTTGGATTGGTATTGTTGTATTTCCGTCAAAAACGCGACTTGCTGGTGCTTGGGTTACTATTTCTCCTGACCGGCGTTGCATTGGTGGTTTACCTCAATTCGCCGCCGACCGAGCCTCGTGAAAGGGACTATATTTATGTCGGTTCATTCTATATTTTCTGTATCTGGATCGGGTATGGGGTAATTGCTATTGCCGATGCGATCAGCAAGTTCATTCAAAGCGCAACAACCCGTGCTGGTGTGGCGACGGCCCTCGGTTTGATAGTACCCGTCATTATGGGTGCCAAAGGTTGGGATAATCACAACCGCAGCCACAGATACCATTCTGTTGATTTTGCTAAAAACCTGCTCAACTCCTGCGCACCCAATGCGATATTGTTTACAGGAGGCGATAACGATACATTCCCATTGTGGTACGTGCAGGAAGTGGAAGGCTTCCGTACCGACGTTCGCGTGTGTAACCTGAGCTTGCTGGGAACTGACTGGTATATCGATCAGATGAAACGCAAGACTTACGAATCGGAAGCTCTGCCGATCTCTCTCGATAAGAACAATTATGCTTTTGGAAAGAACGATATCGTGCCATTCTATGAGATTCCGGCTGTTAAAGCGGGTATTAACCTCAAAGAATACCTTGGCCTGGTGAAGCAGGAAAACAAGGCGATCCAGGTTCCGCTCACAAGTGGGGATATGACCTCGATCCTGCCTTCCTCCGTGCTTTTCCTTCCGGTGAATGCCGAAGCGGTTAAAAAGATGAATATTATCAAAGCCGACCTTGTTCCTTTTGTGAGCGATTCTATCAGCTGGACAATCGGTAAAGGCGATCTTTATAAATCAGACCTGATCATGCTGGACATTATCGCCAGCAACGACTGGAAACGCCCGATTTACTTCTCGTCGACGCTCGGCGGATCGAGCTATCTGAACCTGAAAGAATTTATGCAGCTGGAAGGTTATGCATATCGTTTGTTGCCAGTAAAAGTGCCGGGCGCAAGCGACGGTTATGTGAATGCGGATGTGATGTACAACAACCTCATGACGAAAATGTTCTGGCGTGAGCTCGACAACCCGAAAACCTATTACGATAATACGTACCTGGGATCGCCGGTTGCTACTGCAAGAATTGCATTCCTGAGATTGACAGGCCAGCTTATTGCGGATGGTCGCAAAGACGAGGCTAAGAAAGCGATAGAGAAGTCACTCGCAACAATGCCGGACAAAAGCATTCCTTACGATCAGTTCTCTGCTAATTTCATAGGACCATTATTTGATCTTGGCGAAAACAAAAAAGCATTGGAAATCGCCGAAACCATGGCAACCCGTGCCGACGAAGTGCTAACCTGGGCCAAAGACAATGGCACCACACGCCGCCGCGACAGCAATGTATATCTGTACATCATGCAGGTGATCGTGCAGGAATGCCGCGAAGCGAAGCAGGAAGCAGCGGCGAAGAAATATGAAGCCCTGTTTCAGAAGCATTTGGCCGCATTTAATATGTATGGCGGGCAGTAGGGTTTTGAGTTTTGAGTTTAAAGTCTAGAGTTGAAAGGGCGGCATTTGTTTTTGCAAGTGCCGCCCTTTTTGTTTTATTGCCCGTAATCCTCGTCTTGTTTCTTCTTGGCTCTATTCTTGTTTTAATTTGACCCAAACCAGCCGGTGATCGGAACTTGACTCGCGTTTTTCGACGAGGTCGGCCATGGGTTCGTCTTTGGCAGGCCAGAAAACGCCGCTATCGATTACCTGAAAGCCTTTTTTGGAAGGAAGCACATAATCGGCCCGCATGCGCCAGAATGCGGTGTGATTTTTGGCAAATGCATTGGCAGGTGAATGCTCGGCGCCGCCTTTGCTGGCGGGTGTGAAGCCGCCGTTGACTCCGGGATTGCCGAGAAGCTGCCTGATACCGTCAGAAATGGCATTGCCCTCATCCGGAGAGGCATTTTGGTCTCCCAGTATCACGAAAGATGTATTTCCGGGCAAGCCGCCTTTTTTGCCCTGGTCGTCATAAATGTAGTTGCCTTTCCCCTCAGTAATGTAGTCGTTCCAAAAACGGATCTCATCGTGATTGCGCTTGCCGTTGCGATCCTCCTTCCCGTCGAATGAAGGCGGGGTAGGGTGGCTGGCCAGGATGTGGATAGTTTTGTCGCCCACTTTTACAGGCACGTCCCAATGTGATTTGGAGGAAAGCGGAAAATGTGCCCATGCTTCGGGCGCATACCAATCCGAGCCGTCGGCATTAGTGGTTTTCAATGCGCCTGGCATGTCTTTCCATTTGAAATGCTGGAATGTGCGGACTGCTTTCGTGTCGATCGGGAACCGCGATAAAAGTACCATTCCATATTGCCCCGGATAATTGCCGAATCCCCAGGCGTCGGCGCCATATTGTTCCGTTTTGCCATTCCTGTCGAGGTCATAGGGCGTGGGTTGGCCTGTATTGACTGTCGAATAGTAGTAATAAGGGTAATCGATTCCCTTCGCGCCCTCCGAATCATTGTTCAAATAGGCTTTTACGAACTGCCTGACGCCTTCCTCAGGTTTCTCGATATAATCGAATTCATTCAAGAGGATCACATCCGGTCTGACCGTTTTGATGATCGTGGCAATATTCCTGATCTGCTGGTTTTGACCCGACGCCAGTTCCTTGATCAATACTTTCTCGGAATTGCCGGGCGTGCCACGCGGGAAGTAATTCTCGGCCTCCATACTTACATTATAAGTTGCAAAAGTAAGTTCCTGGGGCGTAGCCTGTTGAGCACAGAGAGGCAGTGGGCTGATCATCAAGGTGAGTAGTAATAAATTTTTCATAAGTATTGGCCGGATGCCGGAAAGCACAGATTAATTACAATTTATGGTCATTTCAGGTTCAAAGAAAAAGAGCCGCTTCGACAGGAAGCAGCTCTTTGCCATTAAATAATTGTGACTTCTTATAGATCAATGAAAGAAATCTTTCATTTTATCAAAAAATCCCTTTTCGTTTTTGCCCGGTTTTGGTTGGAAATTCGGCGAATGGCGCAATGACTCCAGAGTCTCTCTTTCATCCGAAGTAAGTTGCTGCGGGGTCCATACATTGATATGTACCAGCTGGTCGCCTTTTCCGTAACCGTTCAGGTCTTTGATACCTTTTCCTTTGAGGCGCAGGATCTTCCCGGCCTGGGTACCCTGATCGATCGTAATGCGCGCTTTTCCGTCGATGGTCGGGATTTCAACCGAAGTTCCCAATGCTGCATCGATAAAGCTTAAATGCATATCGAATACGACGTTGTTGCCATCTCTTTTCAGCAATGCATCTTCCTCTTCTTCAATCACGATCAGCAGGTCGCCCGCTACACCACCGCGTGCAGGCACATTGCCTTTGCCCGACATCGATAGTTGCATTCCTTCGGCAACACCGCCCGGAATGTTGAGCGTGATCAGGTCGTCCTGCAACAAACGGCCTTCGCCTGCGCAGGAGTCGCAGCGCTCGCTGATGATTTTACCGTCGCCATTACAGGTAGGGCAGGTGCTTGTCGACACCATTTGGCCGAGCATTGTGCTCACTACTTTACGAACCTGGCCTGTGCCGTTACAGCTATTGCAATTGGTCAGCGACGTGCCATGTTTCGCACCGTTTCCACCGCAAGTATTGCAGGTAACGTGTCTCTTAACCTTAATTTTCTTTTCAACGCCGTTAGCGATTTCTTCCAGGTTCAATTTAAGCTTGATCCTGAGGTCGGAGCCTTTGCGGACACGACGGCCATTGCCGCCCTGGCGACCAAAAATATCTCCGAAGGGACTGCTATCCCCGAAAATATCCCCGAATTGAGAGAAGATATCATCCATTGAAAATCCTCCCCCAAAACCACCTGCACCCGCTCCTGATGCGCCACCTACGCCTGCGTGACCATATTGGTCGTAACGTGCACGTTTGTTTTCGTCGCTAAGGATACTATATGCTTCGGCCGCTTCTTTGAATTTGTCTTCCGCGGTAGGATCATCGGGATTTTTATCGGGGTGAAACTTGATTGCAAGCTTGCGGTAAGCCTTTTTAATGTCATCTGCCGAAGCGCCCCGATCCACCCCAAGGACTTCGTAATAATCTCTTTTCTTTGCCATTTTTAATTACTGATGTATCCTGTAAGGAAGGTTGAGCCCCATTAAGCGCCTACGATCACTTTCGCGTAGCGTATCACCTTGTCATTGAGATAATATCCCTTTTCAATTTCATCTATCACTTTTCCTTTCAGGTCGTCCGACGGTGCAGGGAACTGCGCGATGGATTCGTGAATCTCTGCATCAAAAGCCGCTCCCCTGGATTCCATCGCTTTCAAACCTTTGGATTCCAATGTCTTGAATAACTTGTTATAAATCAGGTCAACCCCTTCTTTAAGGGCTTCCACGTCTGTCGAGGAATCAAAAGAGACTTTCGCGCGTTCGAAATCATCCACTACCGGAAGGATAGTCCTGACCATATCAGCACTTGCACCGGAGATCATTTCGAGCTTTTCCTTGGCGGTACGTCTGCGAAAATTCTCGAAATCAGCATATAAGCGCAGGTATTTATCTTTCAATTCGGCTATTTCTGCCTTGGCAGCATCCAGCGGATCGATTTCTACGGTTGGCTTCTCACCGGAGGGTGCCTCACCAGTAATTTCCTGCCCTGCATTGTCCAAAGGCACATTGTTGGAAATTTCGGCATTCTCTTCATTTACCAGATTGTCAGTTTCCAATGAAGCTTTTTCCTCGTTCATTTCGTAATTTTTGTCTTGATCTATGTTGAATTCTGTATTTTCCGGCATGGTTCTTCGTAATAATTTGACTTTTGCAACAGCCTTTTTTACCCTAAATTATTTTGCCACGGCTAAATTACTGACAAGATGGCATTTTACAATCAATTTGTAACTTTGCATCATGACTACAGAAGATATCGTACGGCAGAAAAGAAGTCAGTTCATCAAAGCAAAAGCGCTTGAAACCGGCTTTGACTTTTGCGGTATCTCCAAAGCAGAATTCCTTGAACAAGAGGCTCCCAGGCTCGAAAAATGGCTCAATCTCAACCATCACGGGGCAATGGGTTACATGGCGAACCATTTCGATAAGAGGCTTGATCCGACCAAACTCGTCGAGGGAGCAAAAAGTGTTATTTCTGTATTGCTCAACTACTACCCGCCGGAGCGCCTGCCCGAGGGTGAGAATGACCTCAAAATCTCCAAGTATGCCTACGGCACCGACTACCATTATATATTAAAGGAAAAGCTTGCGGCGCTTTTAAGTTCCATTCAGGCAGAAGTAGGAGAGGTAAACGGTCGCATTTTCGTCGATTCCGCACCTGTTATGGACAAAGTATGGGCAGCAAAAAGCGGTTTGGGATGGATAGGCAAGCATTCCAACCTGTTGAACCGCGAAATGGGCAGTTTCTTCTTTATTGGAGAAATTATCTGTGATCTGGATCTCGAACCCGATACCGCCATGGCCGATTACTGTGGTACCTGCACCCGCTGCATCGATGCCTGTCCGACCGACGCTATTACCGAACCTTTCGTCGTGAATGGCAGCAAATGCATTAGTTATTACACCATCGAGCTCAAAGACGCGATTCCCGATGAGGTGAAAGGGAAATTTGATAACTGGATTTTTGGGTGTGACATCTGTCAGGATGTGTGCCCGTGGAACCGTTTTTCGAAACCGCACAAGACCAGCCAGTTTAATCTTCCGGAATCGCTGGCTGCCTTTAAAAATAGTGACTGGCAGGAGATTACGGAGGAAGTTTTCAGGGAAATTTTCAGACGCTCACCGGTCAAAAGGGCCAAATATGAAGGATTGAAGCGGAATATCGAATTTGTTATATCCCCTGAATAAAAAGCACAATTAAATGTGAAACCTCTTATATTTGAGGCGGGGAGTTCCTTTCGATGACTGAATAAAACACTCAAATTATGAGAAGACAATCTGTCAATCTTTGGGCCGTGCTTGTATGTGTGGTGATAGGTCAGGTAATACCAGCTTTATGGTACAGCGCATTTTCGGAGAAATGGATGGCGTTGAATGGCTTCACAATGGAGCAGATCAAGTCGGCCACAAGTCCTGTTCCTTATCTGGCAAGTATCGTTTCCACTTCCTTTATGGCCTACACTATGGCCTGGGTTTTTACCAAAATTCCTGTTAAATCACTCCTTGCCGGTTTTCTGACCGGTCTCTTGTTCGGTATCGTGTTCGTATTGTTCGAGACGATCACCAAGGACATGTTCTCTCTCAAACCACTTTTACTATCGCTGATCGACGGCGGTGTTAGCGTAATCGTTTATACGGTTACTGGAAGCATACTCGGCGTATGGCGTAAATACGAGTAGCCCATTCTTATTTTAGTACTAGTTCAGCCCGTCAGTTTCGCATTGACGTGTAGTACTTTTTTGTAGTTAAAATTCTATTCCCAAAACACTCGACAGCTACTTTCAAAGAAGCTTTGACTTTATGGATAAATGCCGAATTCAAATTGGTGTTTCGAGCACGCAACAAAATATGCTTCGCTTTTATAAATGTGTTTCGGACAAATAATATTTGTTATCTAACTTAAAATATCACTTTATGTGCTAAAAATAGGTTTTGGTTCGAAATATTGATATAGTGCAATTAAAAAAGACGGAATAAATTGCATAAGTGGCTGGATAGAATTAAATTTCATGAAAATCCATAAACCCAACAACCTATGCGAAAAAGTTTACTGTGTATGCTACTTACATTTATGCAAGTAGCATTTTTGATTTCTACCTCGCCCACCCGCGATCGGCAGGTTTCCGGGCAGATCAACGACGCCGGCCCGCCGGGTGCTTCCTGACAATCGGAGTATATTAAAACTTATAAATAACTCCCGAGTTTCTTAAAATTGTCTAATTATAGAGATTTGTTTTAACCGGACAATTGCTTGCAATTATTCGGCCTGTACCAATTTTAACCAATTTTTAATTTACTAATTTACCAAATTATGAAAGAAAAGCTACTTAGGGCCTTAGGGAAAGGAATGATTCCACTCGGGCTTGTTTTGCTTTTAGCTTCTTTATCAGCCTCTGCTCAGGAAAGAACGGTAACCGGCAAGGTGATAGATGAAAAAGACCAGGGGCTACCTGGTGTCTCTGTGACGGTGAAAGGTACTACAAGGGGAACCAATGCGGATGCGGAAGGTAATTTCTCGCTGGCGGGTGTGAAAGACAGCGATATTCTTGTGTTTAGTTCAATCGGTTATTTAAAACAAGAACTCGGCGTGGGTAGCCGCAGTTCGATGGATATAAAAATGGTACCGGATGCTGCCAATCTTGAAGAAGTGGTGGTAACAGCTTTGGGTATCCAGCGGGACAAAAAGGCGTTGACCTATGCGACCCAGCAGATTGCGGGCTCCGAATTGCGGCAGGCCGCCAATACCAACTTCGTCGATGCCTTAAATGGTAAGGCGGCAGGTATTGACATCAAAGTGAGCAGCTCCGGCGCAGGGGGTTCTACCAGGGCCGTTCTTCGGGGAAATAAATCCTTGCAGGGGTCGAGTGAAGCGCTTTATGTGATCGATGGTATCCCTATGGTCAATAACAAGGGTGCGCAGCCAGGTTCTTATGGTGGAACAGATGGTGGTGATGGTCTATCTTCCATTAACCCGGCCGATATCGAAAGTATCAGCATATTGAGAGGAGCAAATGCTTCTATCCTTTATGGTAGCCAGGGTGCCAACGGCGTTATTTTGATCACAACCAAAAAAGGCAAGGAAGGCAAATTATCTGTTGACTTCAATTCGAGTGCAGTTTTGGAAAAAGTATCGGGTCTTCCCGATTTTCAGTACCGTTATGGAACTGTTGGAGGGGACTATAGCTGGACTCCCGTAGGAACAACGGAGGTTAAGGCAGACAATTATCAGAAAGATTATATCAAAGATTTCTTCCAGACTGGCGCTACCTTCACTAATTCGGTGGCAATCACTGGCGGGAACGCTAAAACGAATGTGTATTTTTCCTACGCAAATATTTCTTCGAAGGGTGTTATGCCAACAAATACCTACCGGAAAAATAACTTTTCGTTCAGACAAAGCACCAAACTGCTGAGAGACAAGATGACAATCAGCTCCGGCATAATCCTGTCTGCTGAAACATCCAAGAACCGTCCGGGTGCTGGTTACTATAACAACCCGCTGACCGGTCTGTATTTGTTTGCCAGGGATCGCGACTTTAATAGCTATAAAAATAGCTACGCAGTGTTCAATGAGGCCCGGAACATGGACAAGATGAACTGGTATTCGACGGAAGAGAAGCAGAACAACCCTTATTGGGAGCTTAACAGGGACCCGAAACTGCAATCTTACAAAAGACTCATTGCCAATGTGAAACTCTCCTATGATATCGTAGAGAATCTTCGGTTTGAGGTAAGGGCCAACATCGACTATAACAATGTTTTGGATGACAAGCGCTACGCGGCGGGTGGCAACTCGGTAAGCGTTAGCCCGAACGGTACATGGACTTACGCCAGGTATACCGACCAGTCCATTTACACAGATGGTATCCTTACTTATAACAAGAGCTTTGGTGATTTTAGTTTGAATGCATTGGCCGGTCTTAGTTATCAGAAGAACAAATACTATGATGGAATGACCGTGAACAACGGTACAGTATCGTTGCAGTATCCCAACGTATACACATTTGCGAATATGCCGTACAACGTCATTTTCAACAACCATCCGGATTATAGCAATACCATCAAGCAGGGCGCATTCGCCAACTTGTCCCTTGGTTTCAAGGACTTCCTTTTCCTGGACCTTGCCGGACGTAATGACTGGGCTTCTACCCTGGCGCTTACCGGTAACCAATCGTATTTTTACCCATCTATCGGAGGATCTGCTGTGATCAGCCAGATGCTGGATTTGCCTAAGGCAATTTCATTGCTGAAAGTGAGGGCTTCGTTCTCACAAACGGCGAACGAAGTACCTTATAACAGGGTGCTTCCATTGAGCTCTATTGGTGGTGCAGGCGGGCCAACTGGCATCGGTGGTATCAACAGGCCGACGCAGGTGCCATTTACGAACCTGAAGCCTGAAAAAATCGTGGCTAACGAATACGGTTTGGAAACCAAGTTCTTCCACAACAAGTTGGGACTTGATTTTACTTATTACAGTGGTGTAAGTACCAACCAGTTCCTTTCATTGGCAGCACCTTCGGGCTCGGGATATACAACCTACTATGTTAATGCAGGAAGGATCGAGAACAATGGATTTGAGCTAACGCTTAATGCAGAGCCTTTCCGTACGGACCATTTCAGCTGGAATACCACGCTCAACGCTTCTCAGAACAAAAACAAGATTGTAGAATTGATCACATCTAATCCTAATTACCAGGTAGGTGGAGACAGTGAGGGTTTTGCCTCGATTATCAGAGCAGGTGGTTCTTTCAATGATGTTTATGTCTACAAGTTCGCGCGCAATGAGGCAGGGCAGATCATCCTGGATAAAAATGGTGTCCCTACCAAGGCGGCTACGCAAACCCTCGTCGGTAATGTTAATCCTAAGCTTCTGCTGGGATGGACCAACAATGTGAGTTATCGTAACTTCTTCGCCAGCGTACTGGTTAATGGTAAATTCGGTGGCGTTGCATTCTCCAAAACAGAAGCATTCCTGGATTCTTATGGCGTGAGTGAAAGATCTGCGGAGGCAAGAGATGCAGGAACAGTGCCGATCAATGCAGTTACACCTGAGGGCGTTGCTGTTACTTCCATTGCTCCTTACACTTATTATTCTGCCATCGGAGACAGGAATAAGATCATGGAACCTTACGTGTTTTCAAGAACAAACGTGAGGTTAGGGCAGTTTGTAATAGGCTACAACATCAAAAGCAAAGGTGCGAACCCCGTTTTCAAAGATGCTTCTATTTCTTTCGTAGGCAGGAACTTGTTCTTCTTCTACAAAAAAGCACCTTTCGATCCAGAGCAGGCCATGAGTACGAACAACGCCATGCAGTCTACGGACGTGTTTGGCTTGCCGTCTACAAGATCTTACGGGTTGAACCTGAAGTTTAGTTTCTAATAGCTATAAAAATCATTGAGATGAAAAAAATAATTCTAGGACTGGTATCTCTGATCGCATTTGCGGCGTGTACCGACAATTTTATAGAGGCGAACCAAAACCCGAACCAGATTTCGGATGAGCTGCTTAAACAGGATTTCAACCTTGTAGGCTCGCCGTTTTCAAACATGATCTTCAACCTGAACGGTCACCAGATTGAAGAGGATCTGTGTGCCGACAACTGGATGGGATACATGGGTACACCGACGGACTTTGTGGGTAACGTGAATAATACCACTTACTACATACGTTGGAACTCTTACTGGGGCCGCGTGTATGGTAGCGTAATGTCGCCTGCGAAACAGGTAATACAGCTGGCAAAGGATAACAATTTGCCGATGTTTGCGACCTGGGCGAAATTGATCCGTATTTTCGCCGTGTCTAAATTGACGGGTGTACACGGGCCAGTTATTTATTCCCAGTACGGTTCCTCCGCTAATACAATTCCGTACGACAAGGAGTCGGATCTGTACCCGCTTTTCTTCAAGCAGCTGGACTCTATCCAGACCGACTTCAATGCCAACAAAGAGTATACAGGGTACAAAAAATTTGACCCATCACTTTACGGAGGCAGCATTCCACGGTGGCAGAAACTGGTGAACTCCCTGCGCCTGAGATTAGCTATGCGTATCTCAAAAGTGGATCCGGCAATGGCTAAAACCCAGGGTGAAAAAGCATTGGCTGATCCCGCTGGCTTAATCACGGCCAACTCTGATAATTTTGTCAACTCATTGAATGGTAATAAGATACCTGTTGCTCAGATCTGCTACGAATGGGATGATACCCGCATGGGAGCTGTGATGGAGTCGTTCCTGGTAGGCTTGAAAGATGGCCGGATTTCTAAATATTTTGCACCGATGTCCAATGCGGCCCTATATGCGGATCACCCTTCTGTACCTTACAAAGGTGTTCGCAATGGCGCATATATCAAGGCAAAAGCGGACCACGTGCCTTTCTCGAAAGTGAGTGAAGATTTCCAGACGGTTCAAACCAGAAGGAACTTCACCGCGGCAGAAGTAGCCTTCCTGAAAGCAGAAGCAGGACTTAGGGGCTGGGCAGGCGCAGGCGATCCTAAAACCAACTACGAGGAAGGTATCAAGTTGTCCTTTGCCGATTGGGGTGCTGGTGGTGTAGATGCTTATCTTGCCGACGCAACCAGCAAGCCAATCAGTTATGTGGACCCGATCGACGCTCGTAACAATTTCACTGTTGTATCTACTGTTACAGTGGCCTGGAATAATGCGGATTCGAACGAAATGAAACTGGAAAAGATCATTACGCAGAAATACCTGAACACCTTCACCAATACGCAGGAGGCATGGGTTGATTTCAGACGCACGGGTTATCCAAAAATACCACACGTGGCCAAAAATGACAGTAATGGCGACTGGGGAGTTATTCCGGCAACTGAATGGATTAAAAGAATGCCATTCGTTAATGCGGAAAGAACTGGTAATACCGCTGCTGTTACAGATGCAGTTTCCAAAATGGGTACAGGCGCGAAAGATGACATCGCTACCCGTCTGTGGTGGGATACGGGAAAAGTTGCAAACTTTTAACATTCAAATAGCAGATATGTCTTGAAATTGGGGTGGCGATCAGCCATCCCAATTTTCTTATCGGCCCAAACGCAGAACTTCATGCTTGTACACGGATTCCAACCGGCGCAATGGAATATGCTTCATTCGGCCTCGGGACAGCTTCGGTAACGACCCACCGCCTGTAAGACGAAGAGATTAAATTGTATTAAAACAAGTGAAAAATCCCGGTTGTCAGTTCTGACAACCGGGATTTTTTTATGGACTGTCTTTCAATGTTTTAAAATATATAACAGACGGAGCACCCGTCAAAATAGATTGATCCCAACGAACGTTTGTAAAATTTAGTATTGAAAAAATAAAAGAAAATAAAAAAAATATACTATTAACTATGCGTTTTTAAAATTATTTAATTATCAAAATATTTAAGATATTTGTTGCTGTCGGATTTTGCTCAAATATTATTCGGCACATACCAAGTTTAACCTATTTAAAATTTACTAATTTATCAACGTATGAAAGAAAAGCTACACAAGGTCCTGGGGAGCCGGTTGGTTCCGCTGGGGCTGTTTCTGCTTTTTGCCTCTTTATCAGCCTTTGCTCAGGAACGGACTATTTCGGGTAAGGTGATCGATGAAAAGGACCAGGGCCTTCCTGGTGTGTCAGTAACGGTGAAGGGCACCACAAGAGGCACCAATGCCGATGCCGAAGGCAATTTCTCGCTGGCGGGTGTGAAGGACAATGATATTCTTGTATTCAGCTCAATCGGCTATTTAAAACAAGAAATTAAGGTTGGTGCTGAGAATACATTAAATGCCAAATTGCTACCTGATGTCGCGAATCTCGAGGAAGTGGTCGTTACGGCGCTGGGTATTTCGAAAGACAAAAAGGCGCTTGCTTATGCAGTTACTGAGGTGAAGGGTAGCGACTTTACGCAGGCTCGTGAAGTGAACCTTGGAAATGCGCTGTCTGGCAAGATTGCGGGGGTTAATGCAACTAGTACAGCAACAGGTCCCGGTGGTTCAAGCCGTGTATTGATCCGTGGTAACGGATCTTTGAGCGGAGGAAACCAGCCTTTGTATGTTATCAATGGAGTGCCGATTGATAACACCAACGTCGGAAGCGCCGGAATGTGGGGTGGATTTGACACTGGTGACGGACTAAACAGCATCAACCCGGACGACATCGAGTCTATGACGGTCTTAAAAGGTGGTACAGCAGCAGCACTTTATGGTTCACGTGCAGGTAATGGTGTGATCCTTATTACAACCAAGACGGGCAAGGCAAGCAAAGGTATTGGTGTGGAATACAATGGTACTTACACTTTCGAAAAAGTAAGAGACCTGACCGACTGGCAATACCAATATGGCTCAGGGACCCAAGGCGTAAAGCCTACAAGTAAAGATGAAGCCCTCGCCAGTGGCGCCGTTTCATGGGGTGCAAAGTTGGACGGTTCGCCAACTATCCAGTTTGATGGTGTCTCCCGCCCATATAGCGCGCAGAAAAACAACATCGAGAACTTCTATCGTACCGGGAGTACTTTCTCCAACACGGTCGCGATTTCCGGCGGCGACGAAAAAATGAATTTTCGCTTTTCTGCATCCAACGCGGATTCAAAAGGTGTAGTACCTAATGCTTCTTTCAATAGAAAATCGTTCAATTTAAGTGTGAATGCGAATCTTGCCAAGAAGTTAGTCTTCGAAAGTGTTGTACAATACAATATTGAAGAAGGTAGAAACAGAAGTTTCCTTTCTGACACACCTAAGAACCCTAATTTTGCAGCTTACATGATTGCCAATAGTGTAGATATCAGAAATCTGGCTCCTGGTGTTGATAGCAGAAACTATGAATTACTATGGAATTCGAATGTTTACGCGCAAAATCCATATTTCGCGACCGACTATGTGAAAAACAGTGATGATCGCAAGCGTTTCCTGGGTTCATTTAGCCTGCGCTACAATCTTACAGACTTCTTATATGTTCGCGGCCGGGTAGGGACAGATTTGAACACCATCGATTTCGAGAGCATCGAGCCAACTGGGATAGCCTATTCCACAGCAGGTTCAATGGGTACAAATGTTCGTAAGATCAATGAAACCAATGGAGAACTTTTGCTGGGCTTTAATAAAGAGGTGGGCGACTTTAGCCTTAATGCCATTATCGGTGGTAACCAGATGTACCGCGTAAATCAAAATATGTACATCGGCGGAAGCCAGTTTGTAATTCCTTTTAACTACTTCCTTGGCAACCTTACCAGCAGCGATAGGAATATAGAATATAAACCATTCAAGATCAATTCGCTTTTTGCCTCTGCTGACCTGAGCTGGCGAAATATTTTATTCTTGACTTTTACTGGACGCGAGGACTGGTTTTCAACATTAGCCCCTGCTAACAACCACATATTTTATCCTTCCGTTGGTTTAGGTTACATCCTCTCCGATGCGATCGCTGACAGGCCGAGCTGGTTGACCTACGCTAAAGTGCGCGGATCGTGGGCACAAGTAGGTGGTGGTTACCCGGATCCTTATGCCTTAGGCCTCACTTACACATTACAGGGTAATCCATATTCAAGTTATCCTTTAATGAACATCGGAACCAGCACTATTCCAAACCAGAGCCTGAAACCGAATACGTCTACAACCACAGAGTTTGGTATTGAGACCAAGTTGTTCCAAAATAGAATCGGGCTTGACCTGACCTACTATGATCGTGTTACTACGAACGATCCTGTAAAAGCGTCGACTTCGAGTGCAAGTGGCTATAACGACGTTCTGCTGAATGTAGGAAAGGTACAAAACAAAGGTGTTGAAATATTATTGACTGGAACTCCGGTGAAAACTCCTGGCGGATTCATTTGGAATGCAAGCTTTAATATGGCTTACAATGCCAACACGGTTGTAAAAATCGCTGACGGCCTTCCTACTCTGTCATTAGATGAATCCCGTACCCGCAATGCTTACGTTTATCATTTTGAGGGACAGCCTTACGGCATGATCGCCGGGTCAAGAATGAAACGCGATGCAAGTGGCAACGTAGTATATAATAAGGCGACAGGTTTACCAGTTCAGGGTGATTTCGAAATGCTGGCACGGGGCGTTCCTCCGTTGACAATGGGTCTGACCAACACCGTCACTTATAAAGGTGTTTCGCTTGGCTTCCTGATTGACGGTAAATTCGGAGGCTACATTTATTCAGCTACGAACGCATTCGCTATGTCCCGCGGTCTTTCGAAAATAACGACGGACAATAATGTGAGGGAAACAGGTGTGACAGTGACCGGTGTTGATGAGCAAGGCGAAGCTTTTTCAAAGACATTGAGTGCACAGGATTACTACTCAGGTATTGCCACTACAATTACAGATCAGTCGGTTTACAAATCAGACTTCCTTAAACTTCGTCAGATGACTTTGGGTTACAACATTCCGAAAAGCGTCTTCGGGAAAATGCCTATTCAGTCGGTAAGCTTGTCTTTTGTGGCAAGAAATCTTTTCATACTGTATAAAAAGGTGCCGAATGTGGATCCTGAATCAACTTATAACAGTGGGAATGGTCAGGGACTTGAGATGTTTGGTGTGCCACCAACCCGGAGTTATGGTTTGAACCTAATGGTTAAATTTTAATCGATTTGTGAAATGATAAAGTATATTAATAAATCAAAACTGGCACTGATCGGCGGAATTCTGACCGCCGGGCTGGTCACGACTTCCTGTGACAAGGGATTCGAAGAACTGAATACCAATCCCAATGCGGTCACAGAGCCGATTCTGGAAAACCTTTTTACTTATAATGTAGTAAAAACTGGCGGAACAGGTTATGAGAA
This sequence comes from Dyadobacter sp. MSC1_007, assembly GCF_023667495.1. Lineage (GTDB taxonomy): Bacteria > Bacteroidota > Bacteroidia > Cytophagales > Spirosomataceae > Dyadobacter. The sequence goes on along the minus strand of NZ_JAMOZL010000008.1, from coordinate 102,109 downwards.
CCACCGTGGAAACTTGATCTACGCGGGTGCAATGATTCAGCATTTCGCATCTCTTACTACCTATTGGTCAGGCGACAAATACCTGTCGAATGTGGAATATTATAGCGCTTTTTTCGAAACGGCGTATACTAATCAGGTAAAGGAGATCGAGCAGATTATTGCCCTGACTAAGGACAAGCCTGAGCTAAGCAATAAGTACAATATCGCGCGTATCTGGCGGGTATTCATTTATCACCGCATCACAGATTTGTATGGGGATATTCCTTATTCCGAGGCAGGGCAAGGATTTCTGGACGGACTTTTATCTCCAAAGTACGACACGCAACAAGCGATTTATCAGGATATGCTGAAAGAGCTCGAAGAAGCTGGGGGTGCACTAGATGCCGGAAAAGATAGCTACGGCGCTGCGGATCCACTGTATGCGGGAGATGTTGCAAAATGGAAGAAGTTTGCAAATTCAATGATGTTGCGTTTAGGAATGCGAATGACGAAATCCGATATCGCTTCTGCTGAAAGTTATGTGAAGAAAGCGATTGCCGGTGGCGTCATGACGAGCAATAACGATGTTGCGAGATTGCTTCATTATGATACCAACGACAATAACCGTAACCTCGATGCGAACACATTGAAAACGCAGGAGTATGACGCGGCTAACCTCAAAGGCAAGGCAAATAGTAAATTGAGTAAGACGTTTGTTGATTTTCTCCAAACTAATAATGACCCGCGTTTGCCTTACATAGCAACTTTGTGGCAAGGTAATGCTGATAGGAACCAGTTGCCGACCGCCTCTGCTCCTGCATCGCAAAAGGGGTTGCCAAACGGATATGATCCAACGACGATTAAAACTCTGATTCCTTCCTGGAATGATAACTCGCTGGCAACTTATTCAGAAGCGAACCTGAACTACATCGCGAGCAACGCCGCTCCGACCGTATTTCAATCTTATGCCGAGGTCGAATATCTTCTTGCTGAGGCCGCTTTACGTGGCTGGGGCGATGGCAGTCCGGCAAGTCACTATAATAAGGGTGTTACAGCGGCGATGGATCTGTTCTCAATTTACGGAGCGACTATTCCCGCGGCGTCTATCACAGCTTATTTAGCTGCTCATCCGTTTGTAACGACTGGCATGACCGCACAAATGGAGCAAATCCATACACAGTACTGGGCTGCTACGTTTCTGAACTCCTACGAAGCCTATGCCAACTGGAGAAGGACTGGTTATCCTGTGTTGAAGCCAACAAACTACACGGGAAATGCGACAGGTGGTGTGATTCCTCGCCGGTTGAGATATCCTGCTTCTGAAACTTCAAAAAATGCTGTTAATTATCGTGCAGCAGTTGCGATCCAGGGGCCGGACGACTTTTTGACCAAAGTTTGGTGGGACAAATAAAATAGTAGGAAAGCGATAGGAAATGTTAAATTTCTTATCGCTTTCTTCCAAAATCATGTCGCTAAGTTTTAACTTCAACTTTCTGTTGAAGTTTTTTATTTTAGCTGTAAATCTTCCTTTCTAAATCGGTACTGCGCATTCCATGAATAACCGGGGCTTTCTTCGTTATCTGTCCGCTTTTATATTCCTGACATTTCCCATTCTCACGGTCAGGGCGCAGCAACCTTTGTTCCGCCTGCTGGATCCTAAACAAACCGGTGTTGACTTCATCAATCCGATCAGCGAGAATGAGAGCCAGAACGTAATGTCATATGAGTATTACTACAACGGCGGAGGTCTGGCAGTAGGAGATATCAACAATGACGGCTTTGAAGACCTGTTTTTCTCATCTAATATGGGGCCGAACAAGCTTTATCTGAACCTGGGCGCGAAGGGTGAAAAGATGAAGTTTAAAGACATTACCTCGTCGGCTGGAAAGGACCTGGACGGGCGGAAAGGTGGGTGGAAAACCGGCGTGACGATGGCAGACGTGAATGGAGACGGGCTACTGGACATTTATGTGTGCTATTCCGGCAAAGTGAAAGATGAGGACCGCAGAAACCAGCTTTTTATCAATCAGGGTAATCTTAAATTTACAGAACAGGCAAAAGAATACGGCCTGGATAACATCAGTTACAGCACACAAGCCGCTTTTTTTGATTACGACCGCGACGGTGATCTTGATATGATGCTGCTTAATCATAGTGTCAAGAAGATCGATAATATGGAGCTGGCCAAGTTCAGGCAGGAGACGGACGAACTGGCAGGCAATAAGTTATTTGAAAACCAGAAAAACCATTTTACAGAAGTCACAAAAAAAGCAGGAATTCACCAGTACCCGCTTACATTCGGGCTTGGAATGGCCATTGCGGATGTGAATATGGATGGCTGGCAGGATATTTACGTCACGAACGACTATAACGAACCGGATTACCTTTATCTCAACAATCACGACGGCACATTCAAGGATGTGACCCAACAATATTTCCGGCATTTGGCCCAGTTTTCAATGGGCGTCGATATCGCCGATTTCAACAATGACGGCCTCCCCGATGTGATGTCGCTCGACATGCTGCCGGAGGATAACCAGCGGCAAAAACTGCTTCAATTGCAGGAAAACTACGAATCGTTCGAGCTAATGGTGAGCCAGAACCTGCAAAAGCAGTACATGCGGAATATGCTGCAATTGAACAACGGGAATGGCACATTCAGCGAAATAGCGCAGTTTGCAGGTGTTTCTAATACCGACTGGAGTTGGACGCCACTTTTTGCCGATTTCGATAACGACGGTTTCAAGGACCTGTTTGTCTCAAATGGCTATCTCAGGGATTATACCAATAAAGACTTTCTCAAATACTGGGGCGATTACAAGATCAAAAGGGCCGTCGATAAGGAGCCTTTCCAGCTAATGGATCTCGTAAAGGCAATGCCTTCTACAAGACTTGCGAATTATATTTTCAAGAACAACCACGACCTTACATTTACCAAAATGCAGCAGGTATGGGGCCTGGAAGCGCCTGCCGTGTCAAGTAGTGCAGTTTATGCCGACTTGGACAACGACGGCGACCTGGACCTGGTTGTCAATAATATCAATGACCCCGCATTTATCTACCAAAATACCTCGAACGACCAGACGAACTGGATGCAGGTAAAACTGAAAGGGCCTGGCGCAAATGCGAATGCTGTCGGCGGCAAAGTATTCCTGATGCATAAGGGAACTGTCCAATATCAGGAAGTGAGCCCCGGGCGGGGCTATTTATCGTGTACGCCGGTGCGTTTGCATTTCGGACTGGGGAATGAAACGGCCGTGGATTCTCTTAAAATCGTATGGCCGGATGGTGCGGAGGAAATCCATACCAATGTAAAGGCTGGTCAATTATTGGTTTTTGAAAAAAAATCTGATAAAAAGGGCAAGGAACGCGGAGGCTCTGTGAAACCTGCCGTTCTATTTCAAAAACAAACACCTGCGATTGCATACCAGCACGAAGGTTTTACTGAAAACGATTTCAAACGCCAGCCGCTAATGCTGTCGATGTATTCCCAAACAGGACCGGTAGTGGCGAAAGGGGATGTGAATAAGGACGGTTTGGACGATGTTTTTGTCAGCGGTGACCAGAACAAGCAGGCGAAAATATGGTTACAGGATCCCGATGGCGGTTTTCATGAAATGCCTGCATTTGCCGTCGGAGATGAAAACGTCTCCGCCATTTCATCAGCTCTGTTCTTTGACGCGAATGGCGACGGTTTCGATGATCTCTACATTGCGAAAGGTGGTTATTCGCTTTTTGAACCTAATACTTTTTCATTTCAGGATGAAATATACCTGAGCGACGGCAAGGGTAATCTGGCTCTCGCTGTGCTGTCGCTGCCTAATATGAAAGCCAGTAGCAAGTCGTGTGTACGCGCGGGCGATTTTGATAAGGATGGCGATCCGGACCTTTTTGTGGGTGGACGGGTAATTGCCGGCCGTTATCCCGAGGCACCTGTTTCTTTTTTGTTGATAAATGATGGAAAAGGCCGTTTTGAGGCAAAGGAATCACCTTTCTTCAAGATAGGAATGGTAACCGACGCGCAATGGACTGACCTGAATGCCGATGGCGCCATGGAACTTGTAATTGCTGGTGAGATGATGCCAATCAAGGTTTTTTCATTCAATGGAAAGGATTTCGAAGATCAGACAACTCGCTATTTTAAAACAGAACAAACCGGTTTTTGGTCATCGCTCAAAATAGCAGACCTGAATGCCGACGGAAAGCCAGATATCCTGGCCGGTAACCTGGGATTGAATTCCCAGATCAAGGCTTCCGAAAAGGAACCAGCGGAGCTATTCTTTGCCGATTTCGACAAAAACGGTTCCATTGACCCTTTCTTTAACTTTTACGTACAGGGAAAATCCTACCCCTTTGTAAGCCGTGACGAATTGAACGACCAGATATACCCGATGCGTAAAAAGTTTCCATATTATAAGGACTACGCCAATGCGACTATCCGGGAGGTATTTTCAGAAACTGATCTGAATGCGGCAACCCGGCTTGAAGCGCGCGAACTCAGGACAGTTGCATTCATCAACACTGCCGACGGAATGGAAAAAGCGCCATTACCAGTGCAAGCCCAGTTTGCACCGGCAAGCAATATTTTGTCCGAAGATTACGATCATGATGGTAAGACGGACCTGTTGCTGCTCGGAAATAAGACTGATAACCGGTTGAAACTCGGCAGTATGGACGCTAACTATGGCTGCCTTTTGACCGGAAATGGGAAGGGCGAATTTAAATATGTAGGGCAGCCTTCGTCCGGTTTGTCGGTGGAGGGCGATGTGAAAACTGTGATCGATATCAAAATTAAAGGCCAGTCTTTTCTTGTGATCGGCGCATTCAATCAGCCCCTCCAATTTTACAAACTTTCGAAATAGCCCATGCTCAGGATTACCATTATATTGTTGTTGTGGTGCCAATGTACTTTTGCTGCTCCCGCGAAAGAGGAACTGCGCAAGCATCTGCAACCGGCCGTTTTTTCGGTCACGATGGTGATGATCCACGATGTGGTGAACCCGCCTGCTGCCAGCCGTTTTTACACCTATTGTATGATGGGCGCTTATGAGATCGTGGCCCGCAACAATAAACAGATCGTTTCTCCGACGCAGTTTATCAAAAACTCTGCCGATGTGAAGATCGGGACGCTGGATTATGATTATCAGATCGCAGCATTGTATTGCATTCTTGAAACGGGTAGGCTGATTATACCATCGGGTTATATGCTGGAAGAGGACCAGAAAAAGCTGATAATCAATCTGCTTCGTGAAGGCCATTCCCAGAAAAGTATCGATCAGTCCATTGCCGTTGCACAAGAGGTGGCAAAACAGATTGCGGCAAACTCGGCGACGGACGGTTATCTGAAGTTAAGCACTCGCCTGCGCTACCGGCCCAAAAAGGGCGACGCCTACTGGTACCCGACTCCGCCGGGATACATCGAAGGCATTGAACCGCACTGGAAAACGATCCGCCCTGTGATGATCGATTCCTGTAATCAGTTTGTTCCTAAGCCGCCTGTTGCATTCAGCAAGGATACTACCAGCGAGTTTTACAAGCTTGCTATGGAAGTTTACAATACCGGAAAAAAGCTGACGGAAAAAGAACGTTTCATCGCTTCATACTGGGATTGCAACCCATTTGCGATCAATACTTCGGGGCATATGTCGATCGGTTTTAAAAAGATCAGCCCAGGAGGGCATTGGATGAACATTACCGGCATTGCTACCGCAAAAGCTAATCTGGACCTCGATAAAGGTATTATGGTGCACGCATTGGCCGCGGCGACGCTTATGGATGCATTCATCAGTTGCTGGGACGAGAAATACCGTAGTAGCCGTATTCGCCCAGAAACGGTTATCAACCGCTATATTGATCCAAAATGGCAGCCCTTACTGCAAACACCTCCATTCCCTGAATATACCAGCGGGCACAGCGTAGTTTCGACCGCAGTTTCAGAGATATTAACTTACCTGCTGGGCGATAACTTCGCTTTCCGAGACGACACGGAAGTGATTTTCGATCTTCCAGTCCGCGATTTCCGCTCGTTCCGCCAGGCGTCCGAAGAAGCAGCGATTTCCAGACTTTATGGTGGTATCCATTACCGCGATGCCATCGTGAATGGGCAGGAGCAGGGCCGGGCAATCGGGGGTTTTATCATTGAAAAACTCAAAAAAAGCGGTGTAAAACCCGTTATCTGATAAAATCTGGAAGAGTGAAAGCCAACTTTGTCCCGAAAATAGTAGTTTTGGCATCTCGAAATTCCTGTGTTCCCGCATCACAAATGACCAGATTTTTTACTTTTTTCATATTGATTCTTAGTCTGTCCGGCACGCGGCTCAGCGCGCAGGACGCTTCCATTAACGAATGGAAGAAAGACAGGGAGGAAGTGCAGGAACACCATAAAAGTACTTTGGTAAGGGAAAAGGATGTCGAACCGGGGGAGCCCAAATGGACTTTCGGACTGAATGGCGGGTATGGTTACCGCCTGTTCCGGGTGGGCAGGATCGATAGCCGTGCTACCGACCGATACATCAAAAACCTGAAATCCGGCATTGCATTCGGTGGTGATGTGGCCTATTTCCCCTGGCGTAAAGTTGGATTTGGCTTGCGTTACGAGCGGTATCAAAGCAAGGCGGAAACGGACAACGGCCTGAGCGAAGATGTTACGATTCAGCATTTCAGCGGTGCATTGATCCACAGATCTTTCCTGAAAAATCAAAAGACTGCTATACTTACCTCGCTGCTCCTGGGTTATCAGCCTTACGAAAATAAAAGTGCCGTAGGTGCCCAAAAACTCACGTTTTCGGGTAAAACAATGGGCTGGGGCCTTAGCGTGGGCATCGAACATCCGGTTAGCCGTAAATTTGCCATCAATGTAACGGCTGCCGCTATGATGGGTGCCATTTACCGCCTTCAAAGAAAAACCGAATTCAATACCGAAACACTGCATTTGTCCAAAGATAACAGTGTCGACCTTTCCCGCTTCTCGCTCACGCTCGGGTTTAGGTTTTTACGGTAATCCCGCGTTGCAGTTTTAGTGTAATATGATTAAAATTACCGTTCTCTTTCTTACGGAGCTATTATGTCGGACAGCAAAAATGAGATTTCGGATTTGTGCGTGAGTTGTGGCATGTGTTGCGACGGGACTTTGTTTGCAAGTGGACAAGTCCGGGACGAAGCAGACAGGAGTATTGCTGATGGCTTAGAAATGACCACTTTTGAGTTGAAAGGCAAGCTATTTTTCAAGCAGCCTTGCCATCATTTTTCATCCTGCTGCACTGTATATGGAGAGCAGCGTCCACACGTTTGTTCTGCATTTTTCTGCAATCCTGTCAGAAAACACAAACGCGGCGAGCAAACATTCGAGGACGCCAGCCAGCAAGTGCATTGGTTACTGGAACAGCGCGATAAGCTAATGAAAATAGCATCACAATTTCCCGAGCTCAAGGACCTCGATTTCCGAAGTTTGAAGGACAAACTGGAAGAATACGCCGAGGATAGTGAAAAAGTGAGCCTCTACAAACACCTCTATCTCATCTTCTACATTTTTTTGGATCTGAGGGACAGATACTTCCCAATTCCCGGGAAAAGTGAGAGCTTAACAAGCTAATCCCTCACGGACGTTTCTGTTACATTTTCATTTATAACAAACTAAGGGAAAAGTTGGATAAAACAGTCTAGTTTACGGTGGGCTGGCCTTGTACTGCGTCTTGTGTTAACAATGCAGTGGAAACCGGCTGTGCATAGTAGTTTATCACGTATTTTGCATTATATATTCTTTACTCACTAAGCTTTGACCTTTATCCTTCATGATGAAATTGAAACAGTTCTGCGCTGGTCTGTTATTTACAGCGGCAGCCTGCATGTTAACAACCAATCTGGTTTTTGCCCAGGCCGGTAAAAAGGACAAAAAACCGCTGGTCGTATTTGTAACAGGCGACCACGAGTACAGCGGCGAAGAAACCCTGCCGATCGTCGCCGCGGAGCTCGAAAAGAACTATGGTATGAAAACCATCGTCCTGAAAGCCTATCCCGATCACAACAGCGAAAAAAATATTCCGGGTCTTGAAGCGCTGAAAGACGCTGATCTGGCCGTTTTCTATCTGCGCTGGCGGCAACTACCGCCCGACCAGCTGGCCCTTATCGAAGCATATCTCAAAACTGGAAAACCGGTAATGGGATTCCGGACGACCACCCACGCATTTAATTTTCCAAAAGGACATGAAAGTGAAAAATGGAATGCTTTCGGCGAATTTGCACTGAATTCACCTCCGGGATGGGGCGGGGCTGCCAAGCATACTCATTATGGACACAACAGCAGCACGGATGTAACTGTCATTCCCGAGCAAGCTAAAAACCCGATATTGACGGGCGTTACAGGTCCGTTCCACGCCCGTTCGTGGCTGTACCGGGTATTGCCGGATTATCCTACCAAAGGCTCGACCTGGTTGCTGATGGGCAAATCCGTTAATCCTGACAAAGAGGCTATCGAAAACCCTGTCGCCTGGACCGGCACCAACTCTTTCGGTGGAAAGGTTTTCATGACGACACTCGGACACCCCGAAGATTTTAGACTTGAACCATTCCAGCGTCTGGTGATCAATGCGATCCACTATGAGCTGGGTTTGAAAATCCCCAAACAATGGAAAGGCAAAATGGACATCCAGGTTCCTTACCGCGAAGCCAAATAAATTTCACATAACGCTCTCTAATACCCATCTTAAAGTAATTTCAAATGTCTAAACCCAGGAAAATCAGCGTTTACTCGTCGTTTATTGCATTTGTGCTGGCGATTATCGCATTCAGCGCTTTCAAATTCAACCAACCTGCCCCGATTGTAATTGGCAAAGGGACCCACATTTCCCTTATTGGGAATAACCTGGGTTCGAGGATGATGAATTACGACAATTTTGAAACCGAACTTCACGTACGATACCCCGAAGACATGCTGTATATCCGCAATATGTGCGACGGAGGCGATACGCCGGGGTTCCGGCCCCATGCCAGCAGAAACTCACCCTGGGCATTCCCCGGAGCCGAGAAATTCCAAACCGAACTGGCGAACCCCTCACAAAGTGAAGGACATTTTGACACACCGGACCAGTGGCTCACCCGCCTGAAAACGGACGTGATCGTTTCATTTTTTGGGTATAATGAGTCATTCCACGGTAAGGAAGGCCTGGCTAACTACAAAGCCGAGCTGGATGCATTTATCAAATGGACATTGAGCCAGAAATACAATGGTACATCCGCCCCGCAGCTCGCAATTGTCTCACCAATCGCTTTCGAGGACCTTTCCGACAAATACGATCTTCCGAATGGCAAAAAAGAGAATGAAAACCTGCTGCTTTATACCAAAGCAATGCAAGAGGTCGCTGACCAGAACAACCGGGGCGCCGGCCGAGTTCTGTTCGTAGACGCATTTACCCCTTCCAAAAAATGGTATGATGAAACCAAAGAGCCACTGACCATCGACGGTTCACAGCTCAATGAAGAAGGTTACAAAAAGCTGGGTGTATTGTTGGTAGATAAAATCTTCGGTAATGCTCCTAAAAAGGCAGAAAAGAACCGCGCACTCGTGCACGACGCGGTGAACGAAAAGAACTGGATGTGGCATAACGACTTTAAGATACCAAACGGTGTGCACGTATATGGACGCCGCTACAACCCTTTCGGGCCTGACAACTACCCGGCGGAGATCGAAAAGATCCGGGAAATGACAGACATCCGTGACAAAGCGGTATGGCTCGCAGCTTCAAAAGGTGAAAAAATGGACGTGGCCGCTGCTGATAAGAGTACGAGGACGCTGCCACAAGTGAAAACGAATTTCAATCCGGACAAAAACGGTAGCCTAACTTATCTGTACGGTCAGGATGCATTGGCCAAATTAAAAGTGCCGGAAGGTTATAAAATCGAGCTTTTCGCTTCGGAGCAAGAATTCCCTGATCTGGCGAAGCCAATGCAGATGTCATTTGACAACAAGGGACGTCTTTGGGTTGCTACCATGCCAAGTTACCCGCATTACAAGCCGGGTGATTCCAAGCCTAACGACAAGATTATTATCCTGGAAGACACCAATAACGACGGTAAGGCAGATAAGCAAAGCGTTTTTGCCGACGGCCTGCATTTGCCGCTTGGTTTCGAGATTGCCGCTGAGGGAGTATATGTTTCGCAAGGAACAAACCTCAAATTCCTGACCGATACGAACGGCGATGGCAAGGCCGACAAAACCGAAATTCTGTTGAGTGGTTTCGATGATCACGATACCCACCACAACAGCCATGCATTTACAGTTGATCCGTCCGGTGCGATCTATTCAGGAGAAGGGGTGTTCCTGCACACCAATGTGGAGACTTCGTATGGTCCCGTGCGTGCGACGAATGGCGGTTTTTACAGGTATGCACCTCAACTTAAAAAACTGGAACGTACTGCGCAGTTATCCATTCCAAATCCCTGGGGTATCGCGTTTGACGATTGGGGACAGCCATTTTTTGCAGAAACGTCGAGCCCCGATGTGCGCTGGATGCTGCCGGGATCGGTATTGCCGAGATACGGCGAAGCTACACACAAATCGGTGCAGCTGATCGAAGACAAACATCGCGTGCGACCTACTTCCGGCCTTGAATTCATTTCAAGCCGCCATTTTCCGGACGACATACAAGGCGATTTTCTGATCAATAACACAATCGGCTTCCTGGGAACCAAAGAGCATACTTTAACCGATGAAGGCACGGGCTATAAAAGTCACCATCGCCAGGACCTGGTTGTGAGTGAGGACCGTAATTTCAGGCCTGTGGACATGGAATTTGCACCGGACGGCTCACTGTATGTGATCGACTGGCACAATATCCTGATCGGGCACATGCAGCACAATGCACGCGATCCTTTGCGTGACCACTCACACGGGCGTGTGTACCGCATTACTTATCCTTCAAGGCCATTGGTTACGCCAGCAAAAGTGGAGGGGGCCAGCATTGAAGAACTTTTAAATAACCTTAAACTGCCGGAATACCGCACTCGTTACCGCACGCGGCGCGAACTTCGTGGCCGTGATGCATCGCAGGTCCTTGCAAAACTGAATACATGGGTAGCCGGTCTGGATAAAAACGATCCGCGTTACGAGCATCACTTACTCGAAGGCCTTTGGGTGAGCTGGGGAATGGATAAGGTTGACCAAAAACTGTTGAAACAGGTTTTGAAAGCGAAGGACTATCATGCCAGGGCCGCCGCCGTGCAGGTTGTACGCTACACCGGACATCAGGTACCCGACCAGGCCCAGCTGCTGATGCAGGCTGCCCGCGACGAAAACAGCCGGGTAAGGTTAATGGCCATTGTAGCCGCTTCCTGGATCGGAAAAGAAAAAGGATTGCCAATCCTGGCCGAAGCGAAGAAAACGCCGCTGGACGACTGGACGATCCATGCATATGACGCCGCCGTCGCGCATTTGAAAGGAGAGAATGTAAAACGCGAAAAAGAAAACGTCGCCACCACAACCCTGAAAGGTCAGGACCTGGTTCTGTTTAACCAGGGGAGACAGATTTACGCGAAGGAAGGCTATTGCGCTACCTGCCACCAGCCCGACGGAAAGGGCTTGGAAGCATCCGGTTTCCCACCGCTTGCCGCAACCAACTGGGTGAAAGGAAGCGACGAAAGGCTCATCAAACTTGCTTTGAAAGGATTGCTTGGGCCTATCGAGGTAAATGGCAAGAAATACCCCGGCCAGGTGCCGATGACGCCATTCGGTGGCCTGTTGAAGGACGACGAAATCGCCGCGGTACTGACTTATGTCCGCAATTCTTTTGGCAACAAAGGGCCGGCGATATCACCGGAGAAAGTAAAACAGGTGAGGGCGGCCACAGAAAGCAAGAAAGACTTCTATTCGCCCGATCAGCTGCTTAAAGAACATCCTATGGAGAAAATGTAGGAGAGCCAAACTGGCTGACATATTGGTATCATTAAAAGAGCGGAAGGTAACTTCCGCTCTTTTAATTTGGCGTGGAACATAATAGGCTGTATTTTTCGGTTGCTAAGAACGCGATCCACTCAATATTCCTTACATACCTGTCTGTTTATGCGGCGACTTCTCCCTGGTGTCATCATATGCCTGATTATACTCTTATACTTCCTCTATAACTTCCATTTTTCGGTCAATTTTCCATTTCAGGACGATTTTTTACTCATTCAGTTCATTGAAGTCGTGTCGCAGGGCGGCTTAGGTTTTTTTGGCCTGATTAAGGAAATGTTCCGCACGTTTAATGACCATAAGGCAGTAATTCCGAGATTTATCTCATTGGTGGAATATGGTATTACCGGACATCTTAATTTTCGCTTTTACATTGTACTGGTTCTTATTAACATCATTTATATCTTCTATTTTGTTTACCTGCAGTTCAAAAAATCCAAACTGCCGCTTTATTATTTCATCCCGGTGCCGTTCCTCTTTTTTCAGCCGCTGTTTCACGAGATATCGGGTTGGGCACTGAATGGCATGCAGCATTCCTACCTCACTGCATTCACCGTAACGGCGATTATCCTGGTGTCTCAACGAAGCAGTGCCGCGTTCTTCGGAGCTATGGTGTGTTGTTTCCTGGCCACATTCACGCACGGTAACGGTATTCTGTCGTTTCCAGCCATTGTTTTCTATTTTTTGTGCCTGAAAGATTTTAAAAAGGCTGGTCTCACCGCTGCATTCATGATTGCCTGTCTGGTGATTTATCTTGCCGGTTATGAATCGGGGCAGTCGGTGAACCTGCCTAAGGATGTGGGTTCGTTCCTGTCGTCCCTGTTCGGATTTATCGGTTCTGCATTGTCGCTTTGGGCGTATCCGGTGATTGTTTCTGCGATATGGGGAGCGGTTATTGTGGGTTTTATGATTTGCATGTTGGTCAAAGTCAGCAGGATTTATTTCGGTAAAAAGGTAGATCTGAAACCAGGCACCGTAGAGCTTTTGACGCTGTTCGCATTTATGCTGATCACAAGTACCGTCATCGCGCTGTTCCGTTCGTGGGCCGGCCCGACTATCGCCAGCCGCTTCCAGATCTATGCATCACTGTCGACGATTATTTTTTACATTTTCCTGCTGTATTATGTTTCCTTTTTTCGGAAAAAATGGGTTTTTGGATTGATTACAGCCCTAAGCGTATTTTACTGGGGGTATTCCCACTATCTATTTACAGGTATCGTCGCTTCGAAAAAGACGGTTTATCTCGCAGACGTCTATAACTGGGAGCAAAACCGGAGCATGTTTTCGGTGGAAAAATCCATTGTCAGGAATGCGAACTTTTATTTGTTACCAGCCTATAAAAAAGGGTTTTTCAAACTACCCGAGGCCTTAGTGAAGAAGGAAGAACTGGATTCCATGTTCGCCAAAACGGGCAATGCAACAGGCAGCCAGGAAGTCTACCTGGAAGACTGGGAGATCGACCGGATATTAAAGACCGGAACAGAGGCGCTCACTTACTCTTTTGTGGCCAGCAACAGTTTTCCGGACCGCAAGCATTTTTGGGACAATAGGTTCCTTGTTCTTCGACATTCAAGAACAGGGATGACTTTCCTGATGAATGCAAACCCGAAAATTGAAGCGAGAAGGCAGATCATTACTTCGGGCAACTATTACAAAAAAGGGTTTAATAGCATGCTCCGGCAGGACGATCTGGCAGCTGGAAGTTACGAACTGGCAGTGATGGATGTGAGCGGGAATGGAGAAAAGGCATTTTACAAACTGGGGCAATCACTCATCGCATCCGGCACCGGTTTCGCTTTGAAATAGCCGCTCAATCACCGGCATTCACCGATGGAGAAATGCCGCCCGGTTAATTTGATTGTCGCAGTTATTCCTGTTTACTTGTTTTTCCAGATAGCAAGTAAATGTCCCCAACGATCAAAGACCGGATACCTTTTGCGTTCATCCTGATGCCGGTGTTCGCATACCTGTATTATGCCTGGCATTATTCGGTTTCCGTATTTTTTGCGGACGATTTTCATCTGCTGGAAGCGGTGATATGGATACAGGATGCACCAAACCTTGGAGCAAAGCTAAAAATGCTCCTTCAACAACATAATGAGCATCGCATTGTAGTGCCGAGGCTGATTACTTACCTTTCTTACCGGCTTGTGGGTTATATCAACTGGCCTGCATTGATCCTGCTCGGCAACCTCGTCTGGGCTTCTGTGCTATGGTTTTTCTGGAAATGGTTTCGTGCCAATGCGCTTGGTGCCTGGCTGTTTTTGCCGGTCCCGCTTATTTTCCTCCAACCACAATATCACGACAATGTAACCTGGGCAATCAGCATTCTTCAGCAATCTGTAATTGTGTTCTGGTTTGTGCTTTTGAGCTACCTCTGCGGAAAGCAGCGATTTGGGTGGGCAATGGCAGTTTGCATCCTCGCCACATTTACACACGGAAGCGGGATGTTCAGTTTTTTGATCGGAATTGTATTTCTGATGGCCTCGCGGCAATGGCTAGCGACGTTCATCTGGGCTCTGACAGGCGTATTGACGGCTCTCCTGTACTTTTACGATTTTCATACAGGGCAAAATGCCGATATAGCGCGCAGCTTTTCAGATCCGTTGCGACTGGTCGGCTCTTTCTTCGCATTCTTTGGGTCTTTAACGCGCATTTACTTTACAAATCCATCGGCGGCGATAATGGCTGGCGTGTTGCTCTGGGCTATAACTGCATTCAGTCTTGCACTGGTATGGCTGCCTAAATACAGGAATAAAAGTACCCTTGCGTGGCATGGAAAAATGCTGGTCGGCATCATCTTGTTTTTATGTCTGACGGGAGCCCTGGTGGCAGTGTCACGGAGCTGGTTGGGCCTGGAAAGCGTTCTGGCTCCCCGTTATCAGCAGTATTCGGCATTGATGGCATGCCTTAGCTACCTGTTGCTGATATCGGTTATTTCAAAGCCATATAAGACGGCTTTTGGAGCTGTTTCGCTGGTCTTGGCGGCGTTATTCAACCTTTTCTCTTACTTCAATTACACGGAAGAAATTACCTTTAAAAGAAACTGGCTGGTTGCCGACGATACGAACTGGTATTGCCATCAAACATTTCTAAACCAGGCGCTGGCTGTCAACAATAATATGCGGCCAATATTCAGTGCCGCTGTGGAACGCGGTATTTGCAAAACCCGTAACCGGCTTGGTTGTACAGCACCGCCACCAGATGTATTCAAATCGAATGCCCGGTTAAGGTATTCATTACAGTCGAGAGGAGGTCAGGATGCGACGCAGGTTTTTCAAAATACATATCTAACGATTGAAGAAGACAGTCTGACGGCAACGGATATTTTTCTGTGCCTATCCGCTGATAATGGGCGTACGGTCTACTGGCTTCCGACCCGGAAAGGCCGTAACAGTCTTGACAAGTTTCTGGCAACAGGCTCTTTTTACAGGCCCGGCTTCAATGTTGAATGCCTTGCAGAGAACTTTCCGGCCGGGAAATACCGAGTTTCCTTGTTTTACGATGGAGCGTTTATGCCGACCGGTCTCACCATTAGTCTGAGACCGGATATTCCCCGAATACAGGCCGCTTCGCCGGGCTTGTAACGAAGAAAACTTATATTTTGCCCTTCTTTTTCCAGAGAGGGCGATTTGGTCAGAAAACGATACTTAATCCGATTTCAAGTAGTGGTTTTGCTAGGTAAAACCGTAAAAAAATCGTATCTTTACGTGCTTAAAAAGCCAGATAATGGTTCTTTTTATCCAAGTGTAAAACAAACTATATGTCAAACGAAGCAGTGCTAGAAGTAAACAGCTATTCGGCTGAAAATATCCAGGTTCTTGAAGGTTTAGAGGCCGTTCGTAAACGTCCGGCGATGTATATCGGTGATACTGGCTTTAAAGGCGTTCACCATTTGATTTGGGAGGTTGTTGATAACTCCATTGATGAGGCTATGGCAGGATACTGCGATACCATCAATGTAACAATAGAAAAAAATAATTCGATTACCGTAAAAGACAATGGTCGCGGTATCCCCACCGGAATGCACCCGAAAGAGAAAAGATCCGCTCTTGAGGTTGTATTGACAGTCCTTCACGCCGGTGGTAAATTCGATAAAGACACATATAAAGTATCGGGTGGTTTGCACGGGGTAGGGGTATCCTGCGTGAATGCACTTTCTATTCACCTGCGCGCTGAGGTACACCGCGAAGGAAAAGTATTCGAACAGGAGTTCAGCGAGGGTAAGCCCTTGTACCCGACCCGCGTAATCGGCGATTCGGATAAAACCGGAACGATTATCCACTTCCTGCCGGATGCAACCATCTTTACGGTTACTGAATTTAAATATGAAACCGTAGCAACCCGTCTGCGTGAGCTTTCTTACCTCAACAAAAACATCCGCCTTACGCTGGAAGACAAGCGTGAGGAAGACGAAGACGGCAAATTCCGCGGTGAAGAATTCTATTCCGAAATTGGTCTGAACGAATTCGTAACGTATCTGGACGCTACACGCCAGCCGCTGATCCCTGAGCCGATCCACATGGAAAGCGACAAGGGCAGCATACCTGTGGAAGTGGCTATGATGTACAATACTTCATACAGTGAGAATGTGTTCTCCTATGTGAACAACATCAATACGATTGAAGGAGGTACCCACGTTTCAGGTTTCCGCGCTGCATTAACCCGTACGCTGAAAAACTACGCCGAAAAATCGGGTATTCTGGCGAAAGAAAAAGTAGAGATCAGCGGAGATGACTTCCGTGAAGGACTTACAGCAGTAATCTCGATCAAAGTTCAGGAGCCTCAGTTTGAAGGTCAGACTAAAACAAAACTAGGAAACAGCGAAGTTACCGGTGCGGTGAGCCAGGTGGTTTCGGAAATGCTCGATACCTATCTGGACGAGCACCCGAAAGAAGCCCGTGTGATCATCGACAAGGTTATTCTTGCAGCAAAAGCACGTATCGCAGCCAAAAAGGCGCGTGAAATGGTGCAGCGTAAGAACGTATTGACCGGCACCGGTTTACCAGGAAAACTTTCCGACTGCTCTGAAACCGATCCTAAAATTTGTGAACTATACCTGGTGGAGGGAGACTCTGCGGGTGGAACCGCGAAGCAAGGCCGTAACCGGGCATTCCAGGCGATCCTGCCATTGCGTGGTAAGATCCTGAACGTGGAAAAAGCCCAGGAATACCGGATCTACGAAAACGAAGAGATCAAGAATATGTTTACCGCAATGGGTGTGCAGATCGGTAAGGATGGTGACGAAAGGGCATTGAACATCGATAAGCTGCGCTACCACAAGATCGTGATCATGACCGATGCCGATATTGACGGTAGCCACATCCGGACGCTGATCCTGACGTTCTTCTTCCGTTATATGAAGGTCCTGATTGACAGCGGATATATCTACATTGCCCAGCCACCACTTTATCTCGTCAAAAAGGGTAAGGAAGAGCGTTATTGCTGGACCGAGCAACAACGTGAAGAGGCGATCCGCGAGATTGCACCAGGAAAAGAAGATTCTGTAAACGTACAACGATATAAAGGTCTTGGAGAAATGAATGCAGAGCAGCTTTGGGAAACAACCATGAATCCCGAGCGCAGAAGCCTTAAACAGGTTTCGGTAGAATCTGCGGCGGAGGCGGACCACCTTTTCTCCATGCTGATGGGTGATGAAGTAGCCCCGCGGCGCGATTTTATTGAGAAAAATGCCAAGTATGCACGCGTAGATGTGTAGCCATTGACTCCAACCGGAGAGAAACGGATGGCTGCCATTGGCGGTCATCCGTTTCACCTTAAGGACGAAAATTTAACACAAAGTTCATCGGCCCGAAAACAATAGATTGTTTAGATTCGTTGAATTTTTATTGCCATTCTGAAAACCTTTAATACGATTTGATCATGTCCGGCTCATCCGATCCTATATATAGCAACGAAAAAAGAAGCAAACTGACCAGCCTGTTCGCTTTGTTTAAAAGTCCGAAAGAACCTGCTGCTGGTGAGGATAGCAAGGGGGTGAGCCCATCGGAAAAAGCAAATACCCAGGTCCAGCAGAGCGACCTGATCAGCCGCGACCTTAGCTGGCTGAAATTCAATGACCGCGTTCTCGACCAGGTGACCAACGAAGAGCGTAACCTTTTTGACCGGCTGAAATTTCTCGCGATCACCTCCTCGAACCTCGATGAGTTTTTTACGATTCGCGTAGGAAGTCTTTACAATTATCTGGACTTCGGAAAAGAACGGCTCGATTATTCAGGACTGCGTGAAATACCGTTTCGCAAGGTGCTGATGCGCGAGCTGCATGACTTTGTCCGCCGCCAGAATGAATGTTATAAGAACCAGTTATTGCCGCAGTTTGCCAAGCATGGCTTCCGCATTATCGGATTGGACGAGGTAACGACCGAGGAAAAGGCCGGTATCGAAGAATATTTCGAACGGACGGTGTACCCGATGCTCACACCCATGCTGTTCGACTACACACACGCATTCCCGGTGTTGCTCGCCAAGGTATTGATCCTTGGGGTGATTACTCAGGTAAAAGGTACCACATCGGAGGAGGACAGAAAGCTTTCATTTGTACAGTTGCCTCTGAACCTCCCACGTTTCTATGCCATTGAACGTGAAGATGAGCTGCTTTTTCTGCCCATTGAGGATATTGCAAAGGCATTTATCAACAAACTGTACAGGAATGTCGACATCGTGTCCACCAACCTTTTCAGGATCATTCGAAATGGTGATTTTACTTTGGAGGAAAGTGATGATATCGAAGCAGATTTCATTGATGAGATCAAGCAAAAAATCAAAAGCAGACGACTTGGCCGCGTCGTTCAGGTCTCTATTGAACCCGATACCAACCCCGATCTGCTGAACCTGATCAAAAAGCGCTGGGAGATTGACGACCATAACGTGTTCGTGATCGACGGCATGATTGACTATACTTCGCTGTGGAGCATTATCAAGCACCCGGAGTTCAAAGATCAGATCCCGCCGATCCACCCGCCCGTGCCGCCGCTTGGCATGGACCGCGAGCGCATCCCTGATATTTTCGAGGTGATGCGGGAGCGGGATATCCTGTTGCACCATCCATATAACAACTTCGAGCCCGTTTTGCAGCTGCTCGAACAGGCGGCGGAAGATCCGAAGGTATTGTCCATTAAACTGACGATTTACCGTCTGGCGAAAAATTCGCGCGTAACCGAAGCGCTCCTGCATGCGGCCGAAAATGGCAAGCACGTAGCGGTATTGTTCGAGGTGAAGGCGCGTTTCGATGAAGAGAATAACATCAAGGAAGCACAGAGACTGCAAAAAGCAGGCTGCTTTGTGATTTACGGGATTGGTTTACTCAAAACCCATACTAAACTACTCCTGATCGTCAGGAATGAAGGCAACAGGGTATTAAGATATGCGCATTTATCGAGTGGAAACTACAATGAAGATACCTCCCGCCTTTACACGGACACCGGCTTGCTGACCTCGAACGAGGAGTATACTCACGACATTTCCGAGTTTTTCAACGTCATTACCGGCCATTCCATCCCTTCGGAATACCAGAACCTGATCACCGCGCCGCGCTATATGCGTGCAAAATTGATCGAATTGATCCAGCAGGAAGCAGAGAATGCGAAAGCAGGTCTAAAAAGTGGTATTTGTATTAAAATTAACTCACTGGAAGACCGCGATACGATTTATGAACTTTATAAGGCGTCCGAAGCCGGTGTGCCTATTCGCCTGATTGTTCGCGGCATGTGTTGCTTGCGACCAAAACGGAAAGGTTTGAGTGAAAATATTACTGTCCGGTCACTAGTAGGGGACTTCCTGGAACATTCGAGAATATTCTATTTTCATCAGAATGGCAACCCGCTGGTTTATGGCGGAAGTGCTGATGCAATGGTCCGTAGCTTCGATAAGCGGATCGAATCATTGTTCAAACTTGTTGACCCGCGGGTAAGGCAGGAGGCCATCCATATTCTTGCTTATAGTTTGAAAGACAATGTGAATGCGTATGAGTTGCAGGAAGATGGTTCGTATATCAAATGCGAAATTGAAGAAGGGGTTGCGCCTCTGAACGTCCATGAGGCATTTTACGATGTCACGCTGGATGAAGTGATGGCTACCCACCTTTTTGAGGAGGAAGATAGGAAACTGGAAGCCGCTGCTACTTCCGAACCTGAAAATGCAGATGCGGAAGTGCAGGCAGAAGCGGATCAATAACTGATTTATTCTTTAAAAAATACCCTCTTGACGCGGTCACCGATGCCGGTCAGGATTTCGTAGGGGATGGTGTTGATGGTTTTGGCGAGCTCTGTAATGGGCACTTCTTTGCCAAAAACGATCACTTCATCCCCTTCTTCGACTTGCGCATTCGTGACGTCGATCATCGTCATATCCATGCATATATTCCCGATTGTGGGGCATAACGTGCCATTCACCCAAACCTGCCCTGCGCCATTACCAAGCCCCCGGTCGTAACCGTCTGCATACCCGATTGCCAGCGTTGCAATGGCGGCATCGTGGTCTACAACGCCTTTTCTGCTATATCCGACGGTTTCGCCTGATGATAAATATTTGATTTGAGAAACAATGGTTTTTAAAGTGCCAACGGATTGCAGCGCACGCTGCTCCTGCCCGGTCGCTTCCACGCCATACAGTCCAATGCCCAGACGCACCATATCCAGCCTGTACTCGGGAAAGCGCACAATTCCTGCCGAATTGAGGATATGTTTGAGGACTTCATAACCCAGTACACCTTCCACCAATGCAACGCCTTCAATGAATTGCTGATATTGTTGTCTGGAAAACTCATTATGGACGCCTTCATCCGCGCCCACCAAATGCGAGAATATACTAGCTACTTTAATTGCGGGGTTGGACTGCAACTGAGCTGCCAGCCATTCGTAATCGTCTTTCACAAATCCGAGCCGGTGCATGCCCGTGTCGAGTTTGAGATGGACCGGCGGCGCAGAAGCACTGTCGGTCTGTTTATTCACATATGCAATCCAGTCGGTGAGGATGCGCCTGCTGTAAATTTCAGGTTCGAGCTTGTATTGCCAGATCAGGTCAAAAGTCGGTAGGGTGGCATTCATGACCATAATAGGCAATGTAATGCCGTTTTGGCGGAGCATTACCCCTTCATCAGTATAGGCAACGCCAAGATAGTCGACGCGGTGATATTGCAACAATGCGGCCACTTCGGAACTGCCGGTGCCGTATGCGAATGCTTTCACCATCGCCATTATTTTGGTGCCCTGGCCGGCTTTGGACCTATAAAAATTAAGGTTGTGTACCAATGCGTCCAGGTTGATTTCCAGCACCGTGCCATGCGCCTTCTGCTGTATCCGGTGGACGATTTTTTCAAACGAAAATGGTCTCGCGCCTTTCACGAGCACGAGGGTATCTGCCAGCGTATGGAGAGGAAATGACCTCAGGAAAGTGTCTGTATCCTCGTAAAACTCCTGTTCCGCAATATTGAACAATGCGGCCTGTCCACTGATCTGCTGCCCGATGCCGATGAGCCGGTGGATCTCCTTTTCGGTCAGTAGCCGGGACACCATTTTGTACAGTTCCGCGGGTGTCTGCCCGGTTTGCAGCACGTCGGAGAGTATTACCGTCTTTTTTTGACGCTGTTCCTGCTGGCTGAGGAAGTTCAGTGCCATGGAAAGGCCCTGAAGATCATTGTTATAGGCATCGTCGATAATATACGAGTGATTAATCCCCTCCTTCAATTCCAGGCGCATGGATACCGGCTTCAAAAGCAATATCCTTTCCTGTATTGTGCGCGCGTCCAGACCGAAATCAAGCAGAAAAACAATGCAATGCGTGAGGTTTTCCAGGGAAGCGTCGTCGCGGAAGCCGGTTTCAAAGGTATGGTCGCCGAGTTTGCCTTTCAGGGAAATAACAGTCTTGTCCTTTTGCGGTGTATAAGTCACCTGCACCTGCGCGCCCGAGTAGTTGCTCCCCCAGCTCAGCGTTTCCAAAAAGGCATTCACGGGCCGGAGGATCAGGCTTATTTCTTCATCTATTTCATTATAATCTTTGCGGTAGATCAGCTTTTTGACCTTTGTGAAAAGCCGCAACTTTTCTGTGATCTTTTGCTTGCGGCTACGGAAGCCGTCATCGTGAGCCGGACCGATGTTTGTGAAAATACCAATCGTCGGCTGTATCACAGGTTGCAGGTACTCCATCTCGTGGGCTTTCGATATGCCCGCTTCGAAAATACCCAATGTATGTTCTTTGCCGAGGTTCCAGACGGATAGCGGCACACCTATTTGTGAATTGTAACTTTTAGGGCTGGCCACGATCCGTTTTCCCGGGGTAAGTAGCTGTACCAGCCATTCTTTTACGATCGTTTTGCCATTGCTTCCGGCAATCCCGACCACGGGAATATTATACTCCTTCCTCTTGTCCGCAACCAGTTGCTGCAATGCTCTGATACTGGACGAAACGATCCATATTTTGGCGTCGGTCCATTCGGCAGTTGCTTTTCGTAATGACTCTGAAAATGCGGCCTCTTCCACCACAAATTCCCGGACGCCGGCGTCATAAAGCTCCGGCAGGAACAAGTGGCCGTCGTGCCTTTCACCTTTAATCGCAAAAAAAATGCTTTGTCCGGGAAAAGAAACCTGACGGCTATCGGTAAGAATATAGGCTGCTTGTGTGGTAATTATGGGGGAGATATTTCCGGTAAGACTCATTCCAATACTTTTTAACAAAGTACAAATGTACCAATCCTACATCCATTTTTTCGTTTTGAAATAAAATATCATCCCTATTGTAACCGCCACCATCAGGCCCAAAACGTAGTAATACCCGTAGCGCATTTTTAGCTCAGGCATAAAATCGAAGTTCATTCCGTAAACCCCTACAATGAAGGTCAGCGGCATAAATACCGCCGAAAATATGGTGAGCGTTTTCATCACGGAGTTCATCCGGTTGCTGATCGTCGATAAATGCACATCGACAAGGCTCGCCACAAGCTCGCGGTAAGAGTCGATTGTGTCCAGCACTTGCATAATATGGTCATAAACATCACGATAGTAAGGGATTACGTCCTTATTGATATGCCCGTTATCTTCCCGTATCAATTGGTTGACCATATCCCGGAGCGGCCATATCTGTCGCCTTGCCATTGTAAGCTCGCGTTTCAAAGCGTAGAGGTCTTTCAGTGAAAGGTCCTCCTCTCCACGGATCACCAGGTCTTCGGTAGCGTCGAGACTGTCGCCCAATTTTTCGAGGACAATGAAATAGTTGTCAACAACGACGTCTACCAATGCAAAAAGAAGGTAATCGGGGCCATTCCGGCGGGTTTTACCGACAGATGCTTCCAGCCGGTTTTCAACGGATGTGAAGATATCGGATGTCAATTCTTCCTGAAACGACAACACGTAGTTGCTGCCCAGCACAAAGCTGACGTGCTCCGACGAAATGCTCAGCGGAGAGTCAGAATCCACATGAAGCATTTTCAGGGTAAGGAAGAGTTGTCCGGTGTCGTATAGTTCCAATTTGGGCTTGTGCTCGGTATTAACAACATCTTCGAGCAACAACGGGTGTAGTGAGTAAAGCTTGCCGAGCTTTTCAATCAGGGAAATTTCGTGGATACCGTCCACATTAAGCCAGGTAATGAAGTTCTCGCCATGATTTGCCGCCCGGCATTCATCGAGCGACTTTACCGCTTCGTCCTGGTACACCTGTTCGTTATAGCGAATGCGCCGGATCTTGGTTTTTAACCCGATCTCCGGACCAATATAGGTCAATGTCCCCGGCGAGGTCAGTAGTCCGCGTTTTTTATATCTTTTGGACTTCCTGATGTTTCCCTGTTTCGGGCTGTGGCCGTTTTCTGTCTTATGCAAAACCGGTCTTATTTAAGATGAAAAACAAGCAAAGGTACGTGCGTATCGATGATGAGTTTACGTGTAACGCTCGGGTTGATCAGAAATTCTTCGATAAACGACCTTTCCCGTGCAGACATAATCAGCAAGTCGGCTTTCACTTCATCGCAATAGGCCTCAATGCCGTCCAGTACGTGTTTGTCGCTTCGGATCACAATCTGTTCGTCGTTCAGTTCGAACACCGATCTTATTTCTGCAATATACTGGTTATCAGGCTGAATGTCGGGTTGAGTGTCTGATTTGATTTTCAGCAACGTGAGATTAGCTCCGAGTTGGTTCATCAAAATAAACACTTCTTTAAGGATGTCGATCTCATCATATTCGAACTGGGTGGCATATACTACCTTACTGAATTTGCCGGGAGTCACCTGGGGCGGGATCACCAGCACCGGGCAGGGTGAATGCAAGGCAATATGCGTGGCCGAACTGCCTATCAGCTTGTCGAGGAACCCGCCGGTTCCGGTACGCCCGACCACCACAAGGTTTGGATTATGCTCTTCAATAGCCTCTTCCACAGCTGACTGTACACTACCCAAATACCAGATGGGGCGGGCCCGGTGGCCTTCCGTAACCAGATTGGCGGCAATTTCTTCCAGTCTTTTCCGGAATTCTCCTTCCAGTTCGTTGGTCATGGTAATGAAGTCGGCGCCGCCAATTCCGGGCATTACGTTGCCAGGCGTCACATTCACGTCGGCGATGTAGGGTTGGTAGGCATGCAGTATAAGCATTTCGGTGACCCCTTTTTCGGCGATCAGCCTGGCCGCTGCCAGCGCACGCTCCGCGTTTTCGGAAAAGTCGATGGCAATGAGGATACTGTTCATATGTTTGGGATTGATGTTGGGTAAGGTGTGTCCGAACATATCGATTTTAAGAACTGAAATCAAGGACTTTGATCATCTTTCCGAGATCGTTCCCTTTTTCCGGAAGATTTAATATTCAGGTAATAGTAACAGATTCAATTTTTATGCCAAATTAGCAGCCAAATTCTGTCTCAGCGCTTTCCCTGCCGCCGCACTCCTGTTCGTTTTTGCATTTGTCCAATAGATTGTCTTTATAGGAGTAAACAGTTGTTTATTTTAAAAATTCCGTTTTGTGTAATACAAACAATTGTTATTGTAGTTTAATGCCTATTATAAATTTTGTATTTTGCTTAAAATGCATAGCCTGTTATTGCTGCGCTTAATTTGATTTTTTATAAGTTTACCGTTACAAACTATTTCCCATTACAAATCGCCCGTATGAAGAGCAAGATTACCGTTATCAACATTGTTTTGGTTACCATTGCCGCTATTGCTTCCGTATTAAGTGCCTATGATATCCTTGTACTACCTGATAATGTACTGATCGGACTTCGCTGGCTGGCGCTGGCTGGGCTGATCGTGTATGCGGTTTTGAAGAGAAACCTGACCACTTCGATCCTGATTTCGATGCTGGTAGGAACAGAAATCGGCTATGATTACCCGAAAATGGGCACTGAGCTGCATTTCCTGCGTCAGATATTTTTACAAATGATCAAAACGGTGATCGCACCATTGCTTTTTGCGACGCTCGTAACCGGTATAGCAGGGCATTCCGACCTCAAACAGGTAGGCCGGATGGGCTGGAAATCGCTTTTGTATTTTGAAGTCGTAACCACATTCGCATTGCTGATCGGGCTGTTCTTTGCCAACTGGTTCAAGCCGGGAGTGGGCATAATACCGCCTGAAAGTTTGAATGCGACCCTTCCGAAAGTAAGTCAGCAAACCTGGCAGGACATTGTGCTGCATTCATTCCCGGAGAACGTAGCGAAGTCGATTTACCACGGCGAAGTGTTGCAAATCGTCGTTTTCAGCGTTTTGTTCGGTATTAGTCTGGCATTACTGCCTGCCGCAAAGAAAGAGAAATTCGTTCACGGTGTTGAGCTGCTGGCTGAGGTAATGTTCAAATTTACCAAGATCATCATGTACTTCGCGCCAATCGGGGTGGGGGCTGCGATCGCGGAAACGGTAGGCCATATGGGTATCGATGTGCTTAAAAACCTGGCTTTGCTTCTGGCGACGCTTTACTGCGCATTGATCGTATTTATACTGATCATTTTTGTGCCAATCGCACTAATCGCGCGCATTCCCGTCATCAAATTTGCGAAAGCTATTTTTGAACCTGTTTCCATTGCATTCGCTACCACCAGTTCGGAATCTGCATTGCCCAAAGCCATGGAGAAAATGGAGAAATTCGGGGTGCCACGTCAGATCGTGTCCTTTGTAATGCCCACGGGTTATAGCTTCAATCTCGACGGTTCCACGCTTTATCTTGCGCTGGCAACGGTCTTCGTAGCACAGGCGACCGGCACCGAAATGTCAATCGGGGAGCAATTGACCATGGTATTACTGCTCATGTTGACAAGTAAAGGCGTCGCGGGCATTCCACGTGCGACCCTGGTGATATTATTGGGTGCGATCGCTAACTTTGGCATGCCCGAATGGCCTGTTCTGCTGATCATGGGGATCGACGAGTTGATGGATATGGCGCGGACTTCTGTCAATGTGACGGGTAACTGTCTGGCAACCGCTGTTATAGCCCGTTGGGAAGGAGAACTCGACGATCAGAAGATGCATGATTCGGACAAGATTGTGGAAGAGGCAGTGGCTTCCGAAGTTTAGTTTATTTTCAGAGTAAAATTGTATGTTGACGGTTTACGGAATACCCAATTGTGATACCATAAAAAAAGCGCGTACCTGGCTGGATAAGCATCAGATTGCCTATCGTTTTCATGATTACAGAAAAGACGGCATCACTACCGAAAAGATTAACGGATGGTTTAAAGAACTTCCCTGGGATAAGGTGCTTAATAAGGCTTCGACCACCTGGAAAGAGCTGCCAGACGAACAAAAAGCAACCGTCACCGACGAGGCATCCGCCGCTAATCTGCTGATATCCCATAGTTCAGCCATTAAAAGACCGTTGATCGAAGATGCCTCCGGAAAGGCGGTAAGCATTGGCTTCTCCGAAAAATTGTACGAGGAAAAATTCCTTAAACAGGCTTAACGGTAACAATCACGACTTTCGAATGATCTGCAAGTGTGGTGGCAAAAAGATAGTAGTCACCACCTTCTTTTAATTTCCATTTCTTCCTTAGATCTTCGGTTTTCGCCGGGAAATTGCGAACGGTAAGGTTCGCTTTGTTGCCTTCAATATGTTTCATAATCTCCTTGCTATCGGGCTTGCAAATCGCCACGATTTTAAAATTCCTGCCCGGGAAATCCTTCACCTGTATGTCCGAGGTGTATAATTGACTGTGTATCGCCACTTTATCTACTTTAAATGTATTGCAGAGTGTCCTGAATGCACCTGCCTTCAAAACTGCCGCGTGTGGCTCGTACAGGTATGCGCGCGGCGCGGAGTAGCGTACAGGAGCACTTCGTTCACTTTCCCGTTCGAAATCCAGCCGATGGACAGGTTCGCCATTGCTATCGATGATGCGCGCCCGAACGGTAAACGCGGGCGATCTCCATTCGCGGTCGAGTATGAACAATAGCTCTTTGCATTCCTGCTCATACCCGATCGCATATACTTCTTTCAGATTTTGGAGTTCCGTCGCGGCCAGGTCGATATCCAGCAACGGCGAAGTTTTGATCATTATATTTTGGGTATATTGAAAAAGAAGCGGCAGGTTGGTGACGATATCGGGTGTGCAATCTGCAAGCCTCACTACTTTTTCCTGGTTGCTGCCGCGGCGTGCCGGATCGGCATAGATCCAGTCAGCTTGAATGCCGGTTGAATGGAATTCTTTCAGTGAGTCGCCAGTATGCACCCGAATATTGTCGGCTTTAAGCTGCCGGAAGTTGAATGCGGCGGTACGGGCAACTTCTTCCTGCTGTTCAAAATAATGGGCTTTCTCAAATTTCAGTCCCATATAATAACAATCCACGCCCATTCCGCCGGTCATGTCGACAAGCGTTTCGCCAGTAACCAGGCTCGCCTTGTATTTGGCAGTGGCTTCCGAAGAGCATTGTTCGACAGACAACGCGGGTGGGAATATCAGGTTTCGGTTTGCCGACCATTCCGGTAACTTCCTCACAGCCTTCTGGCGTGACTGGATCTGACTCGCCAGTTTCTTGACGTCCAGTCCCTTGAAGCGGCCCGCATTCAGGATCAGTTGGCTTGGATTATCCTGCAAATGAGCCTGTATAAAAGCTATTTCTTCGTCGGAAAAACCTTCGCTTTCGTTCGGTTCAGGGGCGGTTGTGTTACTTTCTGTCATGTTTTAAGCACCATTCAAGACCCGAAAGTACGTCTTTTTGATCTTGGCTGACAACCAGCACCGAATGAAATGCATTTTTGAAATATTATCAGAATCATAACAAATCATACCCGGTTGGTAATGGTTGATTATCAGCTAAATGGGCGCTGTGAGCATGATATTCTGTTTCTGTCCAGGTAGGACTAACCAAATGAAAATTATAACTTGTTGCCCAAATCCTAAATATCCGAGTCTAACCTTTATTTATCATGAGAATTAAGACCTTTGAAGAGTATCAGGTTGCCTACAAACAAAGCGTAGACGATCCCGAAGGTTTCTGGGCAGAAATAGCCCAACAATTTCAGTGGCGTAAACCGTGGAAGAAAGTACTGAGCTGGGACTTTCAGGAAGCGCGGACAAAATGGTTTGAAGGTGGTGTGATGAACATTACCGAGAATGCCCTCGACCGTCACCTGGCTGAGCGCGGAGAACAGCCCGCGATTATCTGGGAACCTAATAATCCCGACGATAAGGCAGTTACATTGACCTACAATGTATTGTTCGATCAGGTTTGCAGATTTGCCAATGTTTTGAAAAAACACGGTGTCCAAAAAGGCGACCGCGTTTGTATATATCTTCCGATGGTGCCGGAGCTCACGGTAGCGGTGCTCGCATGCGCTCGTATAGGCGCGATCCATTCCGTAGTTTTCGGAGGTTTTTCTGCCAAATCCATCGCCGACCGCATCAATGATGCCGAATGCACGATGGTGATCACTTCCGACGGCGCATATCGTGGCTCGAAGGTGATCCCGATGAAAGATACCGTCGATGAAGCATTGGTACAGTGCTCTACTGTAAAGAATGTAATCGTAATGACCCGCACACGTACGCCGGTGCATATGCTCAAAGGCCGTGACCTGTGGTGGGAAGAAGAAGTGAAGCAGGTTAATTCAGTTTGTCCTGCCGAGCCGATGGATGCTGAGGATACCCTGTTTATTTTATATACTTCCGGGTCGACCGGCAAGCCAAAGGGCGTCGTTCACACATGCGGCGGGTATATGATTTATGCGACTTACACTTTTGCCAATGTGTTCCAATATGAGCAAGGCGAGGTGCATTTCTGCACGGCAGATATCGGCTGGATTACCGGCCATAGCTACATTGTTTACGGGCCGCTTTGCTACGGGGCCACTTCGGTGGTGTTCGAAGGCGTTCCTACTTACCCGGATGCAGGCCGTTTCTGGCAAATTGTCGAAAAACACAAGGTTAATATCCTTTACACAGCTCCAACGGCCATTCGTTCGCTGATGAGCTTCGGGCTGGATTATGTGAAGGGCCACGATTTATCGAGCCTGAAAAAGCTCGGGTCCGTGGGAGAGCCCATCAATGAGGAAGCGTGGCATTGGTATAAAACCAATATCGGCGGAGACAAATGTCCGCTTGTAGATACCTGGTGGCAGACCGAGAATGGCGGAATTATGATTTCGCCATTGGCAGGAATAACGCCCGAAAAGCCAACTTACGCGACATTGCCATTGCCGGGAATTCAGCCTGTTCTGGTGGATGAGTCTGGTAATGTGATTGAGGGTAATGGTGTCAGCGGAAATCTTTGCATCAAGTTCCCATGGCCGGGCATTATCCGGACCACTTATGGCGATCACGAGCGTTGCCGTCAGACTTACTTCTCCACTTATCCCGGCATGTATTTCACCGGCGACGGTTGCTTACGTGACGAAGAAGGTTATTACCGCATTACCGGTCGTGTGGACGATGTGTTGAACGTTTCCGGTCACCGGATCGGCACGGCTGAGGTGGAAAATGCGATCAATATGCACCTCGGAGTGGTCGAATCGGCAGTTGTCGGTTATCCACACGATATCAAGGGTCAGGGCATTTATGCGTACGTGATCACCGAGCACGCGCCCGACGATCCTGAAATGTTCAGAAAAGATATTGCAGCAACCGTTTCCCGCATCATCGGCCCGATCGCAAAGCCCGACAAGGTTCAGTTTGTGACTGGTTTGCCCAAAACACGCTCAGGCAAGATCATGAGAAGGATTTTGAGAAAGATATCGGAAGGAGATGTCAATAACCTTGGAGATACGTCCACGCTGCTCGATCCGGCAGTTGTTGATGAGATCAAGTCGGGGAAATTGTAAATTTTAATTGTTATTGTTGTCAGGAGGCCCCGCTGGGGCCTTTTGTCGTATTCACCCACCCGTTTTTTCTAGAAACAGGAGATGCCTCCGGCATCGGCGGTGGTCACGTAATTGTGGAATGGCAACTACACATTAACCGCGGAGCGGTTCCCTGTTTCTAGCAAATGACGATCCACAACGAAAAAAGGCCCCGGCGGGGCCTCCTACGTATTGAAACGCACAAACGTACATTCCAATACAACACATTATTTGATTTTAACAGACGTCAATTTATCATCCGCGCAGCCGCATCCTTTTGCGCAACCGCCGCTATTTCGCCGGTCAAAGGCTTTCCAGATTCGCCAGCCCATATAGCCTGCCGCCGCCAGGAACAGGATAAATATGATGATTTGCTGCATTCCCATAGTTTCAAAACAGGATGTTACTGCCAATTGTTCCGTTGCGCCAATCTGAATGCATGTTGATAATGGTGCTCGCTATGCCAGGCGTAATTGGCAATCACCTGATCCATCCGGTAAGTCTTTCCGGTGGCAGGGTGTACATAAGTTCTCGCCAGATCCTTCTCGTCCATAGAATTCAGCAGCAATACCCATCTCAAATGCACATAACGCAGCAATTGGATCGACAACTCCACCTGCGCCGTCTTGGCATCCGGTAACTCAGCCCACAAATGTTCTTCGTACGGTTTGATGACGGGGTTGTCTTCGGTCAACGCCAACCTGCAACGGGTATAGGCATTAATGTGGCTATCGGCCACGTGGTGAACAAGCTGTCGCACTGTCCAGCCATCCGGACGATAGGGTGTATCCAATCTTGAATCATCCCAATTGCCAAGTAAATTGATAAACTTGGATGGCAATGCACTGATGATCTGTATATTAGATTTAACTTCCGCCGGAGTGTAGCTTTCCTGAGCGTGGAATTTGCCGATAGGGTAACGAAGTTGATCGATGTCCATGTTCAATGAGTGAATGACTGAATTTTGAATGAGTGAATGAGTCGCCGTGGAACGGGGAATGAATGGATATTTTAAAAATTCTGGCTAATCACTTCTACCAGCTCCTGGTGGGCTCCTGAGGCTGCTATGATGTCGCCTCCAAAGAGGTAATTGTCGCCTCCTTTGAAATCAGTCACCGTTCCGCCTGCTTCCTTGATCATCAGCACGCCGGCCGCCATATCCCAGGAATTGAGATTGTATTCATAAAAGCCATCGAAACGTCCGGCCGCCACATATGCCAGATCGACTGCCGCAGCGCCCATTCTCCGGATGCCGTGTGTTTTTTGCATCAGAAGTTCCAGAATGTACATATAACGCTTTTGTTTTTCAAACTTATAATAAGGGAAACCTGTCGCGATAAGGCTGTCCTGCAAGAGCGGCACGTTAGAAACTTTGATCTCCTTATCATTGCACCAGGCACCGCCGCCCTGCCAGGCATAAAACATTTCGTTACGGCTCGGCTCGTGTATCACGCCAACGAGCAATTCCTTGCCGCGGGCGAGGCCTACGCTTACGCAATACACCGGAATGCCGTGAATGAAATTAGTTGTCCCGTCGAGTGGGTCGATAATCCAGTTCAATGCAGTCGGATCAGGTTCCTGGCCGGTAGTGCCTTCTTCGGTGATGAAACTGGCCTCCGGGAGAATCTCCTGCAAACCGGCTACAAGCAATTTTTCTGCCTCCTTATCTACATAGGAAACCAGGTTATTAAGGTCTTTGTACTCTATTTTATCACGGGAAAAAAGGGCTGCTTCCTGTTGAATAAATGAGGAAGCCTGCCTTACTATTTCAATCGTTTTTTGTGTCAGCAACTTCAGATCCATATGTTTTATCCTTTGTTGGAATTTTAGAAAGTGAGTTATTAATGTAGTAAACCCTTACAATCAGCATTAAAAGAATGGGTATCACCACGTAATTATGCTTCAAAACATTGCCTGTTGCGCAAAGTAAGAGAAATCCGTAAAAAATCAACAGCATCTGAAACCAGCCTGGTTTCTTCTTCTCGGAAATGAAAAAGATCAGCGGCATCCAGAGCGGCAATGCCCAGAGAATGTCGTAGTTCCAGCTCGTTACGCCGTGGTTGGTGCCAAACCAAAGCAGTACCAAGATCCAGCCCGCCAATCCTGCAATGCCGAATAATATTTTATCCAAAGTAAAACCAATGCGGTTCGTTCTGATTTGCCAATAAGTGAAGGCCAATACCAATGCAGCCAATGTCCAAAAGACGACGGTTGGTGTCAATGGGCTGGGCGGCGGATTTGGAGCGGCTGTAAAGATAGCCTGCGTGGAAGAAACCAACGGAGCGACGCCATTGGCCGTTTTTACTTTGGCATCTCCAAAAGCGGCTGCGAGGTTATCAGGCAGGAAGGTAGCTTGTTCGGGTGTAGCAATTTCGTCTGCGGGTTCGCCAATGGCCAGGTCCATTCCAAAATCTGCCCAGGGGTTTTGTTTGAAAGCATAGCGGTCGATCCATTGCCTGAAACTCAGTTTTTCTTTGGTATAACCTGTATAGATGAGGCTGTCGCCACAGGCCGCGCGCAATGCGGTGGTCATGCGGGTGGCGCAGTTGTCGTAAAAAAACTTGTACTGATATTGCCGGTTCTGCGGCAGGTAGTTGTTTTCCAGGAAGTTGTAAAGTTTTTGCTTCTGGCTAGGTGTAAGATTCAGGACCTGCTCCGAAATCGACCGGTTCTCGCCCTGATAATATTCGATCTGATAGGAAAGCGGTGAAACCGATATGGAGTAGGGCAGCGTTCCCCTCAGGAATTTGATGTAGAAATTGCCCGTTTCGAAGCTGAATGTGCCATAATTATAAGCCCTGTCCGTTGCAGTAACCGGATCGAAGACCCAGAGAATGCTGTGGCCGAAGCCGGAGTAAAGTTCCTGGCCCGGACTGACGGTCACCAAACTAACCTTCGCGCCGGAACTTAACGTGGCCGTTTGCCCGAATGCAACCGGTATACCTATTGCGACAACCATTAAAAGCAGACAAAGCCTGCGGAATGACCGGAATACATGGCCGGGGATATTAATCCTCATATTTATCAGCTTTCTTTTTTTCTTCGGCTTTGCCAGCCAGTACAATCACGATTTCGCCTTTCACCGTTTTATCGGCAAAGTAAGCAGTTACTTCTGTCAATGTGCCGCGGATATTTTCTTCGTAAATTTTGGTCAATTCCCTTGAAACGCTCACCTGCCTGTCGGGCCCGAAATACTCGGCAAACTGCTGCAATGCTTTCACCAGCCGGTGCGGCGATTCGTAGAATATCATCGTCCTTTCTTCGGGAACAAGGTTTTGCAGCCGGGTCTGACGTCCTTTTTTATGGGGTAAAAAACCTTCGAATGTAAAACGGTCACTCGGCAACCCTGAATTGACAAGTGCCGGGACGAACGCGGTAGGCCCGGGCAGGCATTCGATCGCTACGCCTTGACGAATGCATTCGCGCACGAGGAGGAAGCCGGGATCGGACACGGCCGGTGTGCCCGCATCGGATACCAGTGCCATTGTTTCACCTTTCAGAATGCGTTCTACCACACGCGCAACCGTTTGGTGCTCATTGTGAATGTGGTAGCTGTGCAGCGGTTTAGAAATGCCGAGGTGTTTGAGCAAATTTCCAGACGTGCGGGTGTCCTCGGCGAGGACCACGTCCACAGTTTTTAGAATATTGACAGCCCGTAATGTGATGTCTTCGAGATTGCCGATCGGCGTTGGGACTATATAAAGTTTCATTTCTTAAAAATCCGGTCGATCGCGGCAGCAAGCTTTCTGTCCTTTTCCGTTACAATATCTCCGGCGTCGTGGGTGTTCAATTCAAAACTGACTTTGTTGTACATATTGGTCCAATAGGGGTGGTGGTCCATTTCGTTCACCACCTCCGAAACCTCGGTCATAAATGCAAAAGCCTCTCTGAAATCCTTGAAAGAAAAGCTCTTTTTGAGTTTGTTATCTTCTTCCTGCCACATATCTCTCCATTATTTTTGGTTAAATCTTCTTGACAAGTTATTCACAAAAACGAATATACGAGGAATATGGGTGTTTTTAAATTCCATACCCAAATAGCCGTTTCGGGTTCGATGCCGTATATTTGAACTTTGATCTGTGGCAATACCTTTAGAGGATATATCCTGATTTATTAAACAAGGCCACGATAGCTTCGGGCCACTTCATTATGAAAGTAGAACTAGTCCGCGTAAATGACGCCTTCCATTTTGAAGGCACCGGTTCCTCAGAAGTAAAAGTACATACCGACGGATCTCCCGATATTGGAGGCAGTAACCTGGGCGTTAGGCCAATGGAGCTGTTACTGATGGGTTTGGCGAGTTGCAGCGCGATTGACGTAGTGTTGATCCTGAAAAAGCAGCGGCAGGAAATTACCGATTTTCGCATTCTTGTAGATGGTGACCGGGAACAGGAGGAGAACACGCAAAGGAAGCCTTTTCGCAAAATACATTTGCTGTTCAAATTTGCCGGTAACCAGTTGGATGAAAATAAAATCAACCGCGCGATTGCCCTCTCGATGGAGAAGTATTGCTCGGCTACAGCACAGCTCGAAGCACTGGCCACGATCACTTACGACGTGGAGATCGCCTCTGTTTAATCCAACCATCATTAGCATAATCAATCCATTTCAATGCAACAATATCACGATCTGCTGCGCCATATTCTGAAAGAAGGGGTTAGAAAAACAGACCGCACGGGTACTGGCACTATCAGCGTTTTCGGCTACCAAATGCGCTTCGATCTGAAAAAGGGGTTTCCGCTGGTAACGACCAAGAAGGTCCACACCAAGTCGATCATTTACGAGCTGCTGTGGTTTTTGCAGGGTGATACCAATATTCAATACCTCAAAGAACATGGGGTATCGATCTGGAACGAATGGGCGGACGAAAATGGCGACCTTGGCCCGGTTTACGGCAAGCAATGGCGTAGCTGGGAAGGTGCTAATGGCAAGTCTGTGGACCAGTTGCAGGAAGTGTTGAAACAATTGAAAAATTCTCCCGATTCGCGACGGATCATCGTTTCGGCCTGGAACCCGGCTGAATTGCCGGAAATGAAATTGCAACCATGCCATGCATTGTTCCAGTTTTATGTGGCACCGCCTGATACAGAGGCAGGTGAAACGAGGGGCAAGCTTTCGTGCCAGCTTTACCAGCGCAGCGCGGATGTATTTTTGGGCGTACCGTTCAATATTGCCAGCTATGCTTTGCTGACGATGATGATCGCACAGGAATGCGACCTCGATCTGGGCGATTTCGTTTGGACTGGCGGGGATACCCACATTTACCTGAACCACCTTGAACAAGTGGAGTTACAGCTCAGCCGCGAGCCGAGACCTTTGCCAGTTATGGCGCTTAATCCGGATGTAAAAAGTGTTCTTGACTTCAAATTCGAGGATTTTGAACTTCAAAACTATAACCCGTGGCCGGGTATTAAGGCACCGGTGGCGGTGTAGGAGGTCCCCGTCATGAGTATTCAATACATTTTAGAGATCATCGGTACATTTGCCTTTGCCATATCCGGCGCGCTGGCTGTAAAAGACCAGAAACACCAGGATTGGTTCGGGGCAAGCTTCACCGCATTCATATCGTCCATCGGCGGTGGTACGCTCCGCGACATCCTGCTCGACAGTTACCCGCTGGTATGGATCAGCGATATCACGATCATCTACGCCATTATTCTGGGTATTCTGGCCACATTTGTATTTTACAAATTTCTGCTCAGGATGAGAAAAACACTCTTCCTGTTCGACACCTTCGGCATAGCGCTTTTCACGCTGGTAGGAACAGAAAAGGCGCTGCATTTGGGCGTGAGGCCCGAAATAGCGGTGATTATGGGTGTGTTTACTGCTACAATGGGAGGAGTGATAAGGGATGTGATGACCAACGAAATCCCGATCATTTACAGCAAGGAAGTGTATGCAACGGCGTGTTTTACGGGAGCCTGTTTTTATCTGTTGCTCGATAAGCTCGGCGCAGAACGCAATGTGACGTTTATTTCGTCGGCCGTTGTAATAATTGTCATCCGCATTCTGGCGGTTCGCTACCATTGGAGTGTACCGCGTTTTTTCAGATAATGGATGAGGTAATATCAATGTGGTTAAGCTGTCACCCTGAGCGAAGTCGAAGGGTAACGTGCGTGATGCCCTTCGACCGCCAGGTGCGCTCAGGGTGACAACGAAGTTTGATACAACCTCGTTAGCACTCATTCTTCTATATTATTTCTTTTTCTTCGATTTAACTGTCGAAACAGCTTCTTTCACCGGTGCTGCCTTGGCTTGCATGTCGGCAATGGCTTTCTCCACTTGGGGTTTGTAGAAATTGTAGGCTCCGTCTGGAGCTGCCGCACCTACTGTCAATGCCTTTTGTGCTACTGGAATAGCTTCGGCTGTTTTGCCAAGTTTGTTCAAGATCTGGGCTTTTGTCCACAATGCACCAAACGACTCTTTCAGGCCGATTGCCTTATCGGCAAGCGAAAGCGCCACTTGCAAATCTTTGCCTTTCGATAGCAGGTAACCAGCAGTGCTTTGCAATGTCGCCACATCTTCCGGCTTCTCGGCAACCGCCTTGTTCAATGCAGTGAGGGTCAAGCTTTCGGTGCTTAGGGCGATGGGCACAGGCACATTCACGGATGACCAGGCAAGGTTCAGCATCGCTGTGCTGTCGGTAACCGGCTCGATCTCTATTTTAAATGCTTCGTTGTACTGATTTGAAGTCGGTACAACCATCGCGCGGGCCACATCTTCCGTTTCCTTGTAGCTTTCGGTGCCTCCCTCGTAGTTTTTGTTCAAAATCACTGTCCAGGCCGCTCCCGACGGGATTGTGAACAATGCGTATTTGCCTGCGGGCACTTTTTTGCCGCCAAATGTAAATTCGGTACTGGCTTCAAAAGTTGTCGCCTGGTTCGCGCCGGTACGCCAGAGCTGGCTGTAAGGAGCAAGAGCGGAATTATCGGCGAATACCTTACGGCCTTTGATGAACGGACGGGAATATTTGACAGTGAAATCGGTAACACCGACGGTTTGCATCACAGCCGCGGCAGGACTTGGCTGAGGAACCCGCTGTGCTATGGATTGCGTGGCAAGCAATGCGGCCACAGAAATGGATAATAGATACTTTTTCATTTTGGAATAAGGTGGTTTATTACTCAGTTGTTAAACTTGTGGTGAAATTAGAACGAAAATATCAGATAGTCTAAATGAAAAGGAACAGTTTGCTTTCGCTTCTCGCGTCATATGAGCCGGAGGAAGGTTTAGAAAAGGAAATGTACCAGAATACGGTCGAGTTTGTGCAGCAGCATGCGAATTGTTTCGAGCGCTCATTGCTGCCAGGGCATGTGACGGCTTCGGGATGGGTGTTATCTAAGGATAAGGACGCAGTGTTACTCATGCACCATCGTAAACTCGATCGCTGGTTTCAGCCAGGTGGCCATTGCGACGGCGACCCGGACGTGCAGGCGGTGGCCGAAAAAGAAGTGCTCGAAGAAACCGGGATTAGCGACCTTAACCTGTTGAAATCAGGTATTTTCGACGTTGATGTACATCTTATTCCTGCCAATAAGGACGTGCCCGCACATTACCATTATGATGTAAGGTTTGCATTCGGGATCGACAACGATCAGGATATTGTGTTGAACAGCGAATCGAAAGACGTCAAATGGGTCCCTCTACCGGCCGTGCAGGATTTTCACGATTCGGAGTCGATTATGCGGATGGTCCGGAAAACTACTGCTTTATAAATTTTAAAGTCCTTTCCTGATTGTCGACCCGGATATGCACCATATAAAGCCCCGATGACAGATTTGCGGTCGGGAGGGTCTTTATATTTGTGAGTCTTGAAACAGAAGAAAGCATTGTTGCCCCACTGGCTGCATAGAGATTAACCTTCGCCATTTTCCCGACTAATGTCTGTGGAATGGAAAGTACAACTTCGTGCTGTGCTGGATTCGGTGAAAGTATGACGGCGGAAAGCAGTTCTTTCTCGGTACCGAGCGGTGAGAATTCGTTTTCGATAATTTGCTGCGCCTTGATGGCATTTGGCACGCCATAACCCAGCAAATTGTCAGGATTTGCGGCATTATGCCCTGATTTTTTAAGTGCGTAAATAATCTGCTGGGCAGTCAGATTTGGGAAAGCCTGCCATAAGATTGCGGCCAGGCCGGCTACCTGTGGAGATGAAAACGATGTGCCGGAGCCGCTGGATGCACCTCCGGAAGCGTTACCTACGATGGCACCGGCGCCCACAGCCGCGACGTCGGGCTTCTGAATCCCTGCCGCATTAGGCCCTACCGAGCTCAATGAAGCATATTCCCGGTTATAACCGGTAGCACCCACCGTAAGTACAGAGTCGACATCCGCCGGCGCGGTAATGTAACGCCAGCTGTTAGTACCTTCGTTGCCAGCCGAATTAACAACTAAAATTCCTTTTCGCGTGGCAAAACGTGCCGCGCGGCTCACAATGGTCGTTTTACCGTCCATTTGCTGGTAGGTGTGGTTGTAAGCAGGCGTGCTGAATTCATCGTCAAATATGGTATAACCCAGTGATGAATTGATCACATCCACGCCCAGACTATCGGCGCGTTCGGCTGCGAGTAACCAGGTAATTTCTTCATAGGGCGACTCGCCGAAGTTGTTTTCAGTATTGTAAAGTGCGAAGGATGCTTTGAATGCGCTACCCACGAGTGTTCCCGGCAAGTAGGCGGCTATGGTCGACATTACATTCAAACCATGGGAACCATCGTTGTATACGTTGCCGTCCCTGGCTAGAAAGTCGTGTGTGTCTACAATGCGTTTTTCGTCGCGCAGTTGTTTGAAATAGGCTACTTCATTGGCCATGCTGAAACCATTGTCCAAAATGCCTATCAGCATATTTTGCCCCTGAAAGCCTTTGTTGTGCAGGTTAGGAACCTCCATAAGCGCCAGCTGCGCCGTCATATTCCCGTAGTTAATGTCTTCAGTCGTGCCGAATTTTTGTTGCGAGGCTGCAACCCTGGCGATCCCCGCGGACGGTGCATTGATATTCGCGACGGGAAGGTTCAGTTCGATGCCTTTATAAAAAGCCAGTTTTTTAATCTCGGCGAGCTGGGCAGCCGAGGCTTCGACCAATGCGCCGTTGAACCAGCGGGTGGGATAGATCACCTTTGCACCGATCTGTTTGATGGCAGACAAGTACCCGGCATTGACAGGGAAATCTTGTGTGGTTACCGGGATATTCTGGCGTTTTCTGCGTTCAATGGATCTTTGGGAGAGGAATTCAGCAGGTTTGTCGATCGAATAAATCGTGTTGCTTTTGTCTTTAAACAAAACCAGATATCTCGGATTGCTTTGAGCAATGGCGGACGCCCGAATGAAGAATAGGGAGAATGCTGCAATCAGTAAAGTTCTCGTCATTGTTTCAGGAATTATAATAGTGTTTTTTGAATGCCGCTGCCAGGCGAACGGCACTACAAGTTAAATGTAGCCGCACGTTTCTATGCAACGTTTCAGGCATATGTTTCCTTATACTTATTCTCAGGTGAAAATGTGGAGCTGAAATGCAGATTCAATGCGTGATTTCTTCCCGGGGAGCCCTGCCGCCGAGGTGAGGGCATTCAAGCAGTGATTTGATGCCGGGGTAAGGTACTATCGTTTTGAGATAACCATAATTGTCGGCAAGCGCGACGGTTTTATTATTGTCCCCCATTGAAATATCAACATCATTCATCCCGAACTGGCATGGATGTTCATAGCCGGTGGCATGTGTTATTTCAATGATTTCTTTGGCCAGCGTATTCATATAGTTATTAAAACGCTCGCTTTTGAGTGCCGGGTCCACGCCGGATTCCAGCCATTTGTTATTGGTAGCAATACCCGTTGGACAGCGGTTGGTATGGCAGGTTTGTGCCTGAATGCAGCCGATGGACAGCATCGCTTCCCTGGCTACATTGATGATATCCGCACCCATCGAAAAAGCCATTACAGCCTGGGCAGGAAGCCCTAGTTTGCCTGATGCGATGAATGTGATCTTATCTGTCAGTCCCCGTTTCTGGAAAATTTTGTAAACAGTACTAAATGCAAACACCAATGGCAGCGACACATGGTCGGCAAATGACGGCGGCGCGGCACCTGTACCTCCTTCACCGCCATCGATCGTGATAAAGTCAGGGCCTTTACCGGTTTCGACCATCAGATCGGCCAGTTCTTCCCACATATCTGTTTTTCCTACGGCAGACTTCATGCCTACCGGAAGCCCGGTCGCAGCGGCCATTTCTTCAATGAATGCGATCATTTCCTTTACATCCGAGAATGCGCTGTGATAAGGTGGCGATACCACATCGACGCCCATTGGTACGCCGCGGATCTCGGCAATTTCGGCTGTGATCTTACTGGCTGGCAGCACGCCGCCTTTGCCAGGCTTTGCGCCCTGCGACAGTTTAAGCTCGATCATTCGCACTGCCGGGTTGTTTTGGGTAAGCTTCACGAGCTTTTCCATTACAAAATTTCCAGCATCATCACGTACACCGAAATAAGAGGTGCCCATATTGAACACAACATCCGCACCAAATTTGTGGTAAGGAGATAAACCTCCCTCGCCGGTGTTATGGTAATTCCCAAATTTGTAAGACCCTTTGTTCAGAGATTCAATGGCTTTTGAAGATAGCGACCCAAAGCTCATCGCACTCACGTTCACCACCGAGCGCGGACGATACGGGCGCTTCCGCTTGTGGTATTCGCCAATTACCTTGGCTGACGGAATGGTATAATGGTGCGGGTCCTTGCCATTCTTAATATGGTGGTTGTGCGCTGGATCGAGCCTGGAAGGCAGCATGGCCGGTTTAATGAAGACATATCCCGGTTCCTGCATGTTCTGGTCAGTGCCAAATCCCTGGTAATTGTTTTCTTTTTTGGAAGATGCATAAATCCACGAACGCTGCCTGCGGTTGAATGGCAGCTCTTCGCGGTTATTAGCCACGATGTATTGCCGGATTTCCGGACCAATCGTTTCAATCATGTAACGGAAATGTCCTACCAGTGGAAAGTTGTGCTGGATGGTATGTTTTCGCTGGAAAATATCCCGCAGCGCGATCACAACCAGAACCAACACAATATATACCCACACAGGTATCGATCCCAGAAAGGCCAAAACCGTCTCCATAGTAAATGCATTAATGGCGAATAACTAAACTTCTTCCCAGGTGGTCACTTTCGCGAGGTCTTTCCAATAGCCCGGATAAGATTTCACTACCACACCAGGTTCTTCGATGATGACCGGCGTAACCATACCTACCGGTGCAAATGCCATCGCCATCCGGTGGTCGTCATACGTGTGAATGGACGGGACAGGATCGGTAGGAATATCACTAATGGCCGTCACTTCATATAGATGGTCTTTTTCGACTTCTTTCAGTTCGGCACCCAGTTTTTTAAGCTCCTGCTGCAATGCAAAAATCCGGTCGGTTTCCTTGATTTTAAGGCTTTCTACGCCGGTAAGCGACAAACGGATCTTTTTAACAGCGCAGCAGACAGCTACGGTTTGGGCAAGGTCAGGGCAGTTGGTGAAATCCCAGCCAATGGAGGCCGCGGGCGCAATTTTAGTCAATAGCACGCCACGGTCGGTGAAAACGCTGTCTACTCCCAGGTTTTTCATGATCTGCACGATCTCGCTGTCGCCTTGAAGTGAGTCTTTTTTCAATCCTAACAACTCAACTTCAGCATCTTCTGCCAAAGCGACGATGCTGTACCAATAGCTGGCACCCGACCAATCCGATTCGATGGCATAGGGTTGCGGCTGGTATTTTAATGCAGGAATATAAAGGGTATTGGTTTGCCAGTCGGCCTTGTAATCGATGCCGAAATGAGCCATTTGGTTGAGGGTCATTTCAATATAAGGGCGCGATCCGACTTCGCCTTCCAGCTTGATCGTCAGTCCGCTTGGCAGCTCGGGGGCAATCATTAGCAATGCAGAAATATACTGGCTGCTTACGTCGCCGCGCATGGTCAGTTCATTATTGCCTGAATAGTTGAAACCGTTCAGCTTCAATGGCGGATAACCTTTTTCCTTCTCATACGTAATATCTGCCCCAAGGCTGCGCAGTGCGTCAACCAGGATTCCAATCGGCCGCTCGCACATTCTGGGTGTGCCAGTCATCGTTTTTTTCTGACCGGTAACAGCAAAATAGGCAGTCAGGAACCGCATTGTCGTACCCGCGTCGATCACGTCAGCTACTGCGTCCGAAGAGTTAAGCAAGCGAAGCATAGTCTGCGAATCGCGTGCTTCCGAAATATTGGTAAGCTCTGATTTAAAACCTGTCAGCGCGTTGATGATCAGGGCACGGTTACATTCGCTTTTGGATGCAGCAAGTTGGATTTCTGCCCTTATGGGTGCTTGGGGTGGATGAACGAGAATGGATTTCACTTTTAAGTATTCAAATATGGAAAAATGGACCGCATTGTCCGTAACGATATTTCGGGGTATTAATAAGTTTCCAGCACTTTCAGCTTGTTGCGCCCATTGATTTTCAGGGAGGCAAACGTCAGCTTATAACAGATAAACCCGGCAGCGATCATTGAGCCCCCTATGATAATGGAGGAAGGATCGGTTGTATAGCGTTTATTGTCAAGTCCTTTGTTGAAGAAATCGGCACCGATGAAGATCAATCCGGCCAGGGGCAGGATTGGGGCCAGTTGAGAAACAAATGGGATCCTTTTGGAGACCTTCATCAGGCGGATGTCTTTAAGAAGTATTTCCTGGTAATCCATGCGCCCTACCGCCTCGTTGACGATCCCGATCGTGAATGAAGAGTCGCTTACGCTGGCAATGGTTTCGTTGAACCGGATCGTTTCGTTTTTCATCCGGAATTTGATGTTGTCCCCCGGGAAAAAACGGTACCTGTGAAATCCGCCAATGACAGGTGAGGCGTCCAGGACCAGGTATTTCTGCCCCGGCGTCGCTATAACCCTGCTTGCCGTGCCCTGTTTCATGAAAAGTTCTTCGCTGGAAAGCGTTTTTTTGGGATCGTAGTGTTCCTGTGACCAGGCATTGAGATTCCCAAACAGAAGCAAGGCGACAAGAGGAAGTAATTGTCTCATAATACAAAAAGAATGTTTCAAATATAGGGAATCATTCTTTTAAACGGGCAAAAGTGTTGCATTGTTGCCTATTAAAAAGGCGTTAAACTACTCCTCTTCCGACGCTTCTTCCTTCGAAACCTTAACGGAAACGCCACCTGATACAAGCATTTTCATGACATCGGTAGACTTGGCGTCTAGAAGTGTCACATTTTCAGTCGGGACAATGAAAAGCTCACCAGAAAGTGCGTATGAAAGCGGCATATACACCGCCACATGGTCGGTAATTTTCAGGTGTCCCAGATCGGTTTGTGTGATAAAGCCGATCTTTTTAATATTCGTTTCGCGGTACATCGTTACCAGCACCGGCTGGTTGAACTTCTTTTTATCCCCGACAAATGCCAGGATGAGGTCTTTAATGGAATAGTAGATCAAACTCACCAGCGGAATTCGCCGCATAATGCTTTCCGTGAACTTGAAAAATGACTGCGGAACGATGGTCGAGAACAGGAAACCCAGTAAAATGATGCCCAGAATAATGATCAGCACGCCGAGCCCGGGCAGATATACCGTCTGTTCATTAGAAATCGGAATGTCGATCGGCAGAATGTTGTCCAGGTATTCCACTCCGGTCCAGATGATGAGGACGGTTGCATAAAGAGGTGCTACCAGTACCAGTCCGCGGATGAAGTAGCTGATGATTCGTTTGAGGAAAGAGTTTTTGATTTCCATTGAGGTGGCCCCGGCTTATAACGGGGCTGATTAGCAGATATATATGCTCCAATACAGCCTTTTGCGCTGGTATGGGAGCAGTTGAACGATGAGTGGCAAAATCAGATCCTGGAAATGAAATATTGGACGATGCCGATTGAATTAGGATATTTGCGGTTCCGGCGTCCCATTTTGCTTCTGTGCCGGTAAAATTAAAAAGAAGTTCACTCATTTGACGTATATGTATCAGGCCAGTTATTTAAAACATTTTACCAGGGAAGTTTTTCTTGCGATAGGATGTTCTGAGGAAGAGGCAGGGCTGGCTTCCGAAGTGTTGGTAAGCGCCGATTTGCGCGGGGTTGATTCGCATGGAATTGCCCGTTTGGCTGGTTATGTAAGGCTTTACGACCATGGCCGCCTTAATCCGACACCGAAT
The DNA here is from genome assembly GCF_023667495.1 of Dyadobacter sp. MSC1_007. Classification (GTDB taxonomy): domain Bacteria; phylum Bacteroidota; class Bacteroidia; order Cytophagales; family Spirosomataceae; genus Dyadobacter. Next base: position 57,753 of record NZ_JAMOZL010000008.1, on the reverse strand, counting down.
GTTACCATTGTTTACGAGACCCCCAGCACCGCTGTGGTCGACGGCGACCGCGGCCTTGGATTGGTGGTAGCGCCCAAAGCGATGGAGATCGCGATGGAAAAAGCTGAAAAGGTGGGCTCCGGATGGGTCTCCGTCCGTAATTCCAACCATTTCGGTATTGCCGGGTATCATGCAATGCTTGCCTTGCAGAAGGATATGATTGGCTGGACGATGACTAATGCAGCGCCGCTCGTTACGCCTACGTTTTCACTGGATAAGCTTTTGGGCACCAACCCCATTGCCGTTGCCGTTCCTGCCAAAGAGGAACCTGCATTCGTGGCGGATTTTGCATCAACCGCGGTGGCTTATGGTAAATTTGAGATATTGCAGCGCAAAGGCTTGCCTGCGCCATTAGGCTGGGCACAAGACGCAGAAGGTAATGCAACGACCGACCCCAATGCGGTGAAAAGCGGCGGCGGTTTGCTTCCACTGGGTTCGGACCGGGAGCATGGCAGTCATAAAGGTTATGGACTGGGCGCGATCGTCGATATTTTTTCGGGAGTGCTTTCGGGTGCTAACTTTGGGCCGTGGGTGCCACCATTCGCTACTGCCGGCTTCATGGGCGTGCAACAGGGCGTGGGGTTAGGTACCGGGCATTTTCTGGGCGCCATGCGTGTAGATGGGTTCAGGCCGGCGGACGAGTTTAAGGCCGATATGGACAAGTGGATCCGGGCATTCAGGGGTGCGAGGGCTGTGGATGGTCAGAAGGTGCTGATACCCGGTGATCCCGAGCGCGAAATGGAAGCAGAACGGGGCACGAACGGCATTCAGCTTCTGGAACCGGTTGTTTTGTCACTAGAAGAGCTGGCCAAAAGGTTTGGCATTCCATTTGAAATCAATATATAAAATAATAAAACTAACCAGCCGACTGCCAATGGCCGAAAGCTGACAGCCACAAAAATATGTCGCGCAATTTCAAAATAGGGTTGTTTGTAGTCATAGCGATCCTTGTAACCACCTTCTCTTTTTACTTCTGGCAGATCTTCCGGACGCCTAATCTTCAGGCGGATAGGCAATCGAGCTTCGTATTGCTCATTCCTGAGGGTGCAACCTACAAAACCGTGCTGGATACACTTAATAAGCATGAAGTGATTAACGATCACATCTCGTTCCAGTTTTTGGCGAAACTTATGAAATACACTGAAAAAGTGAAGCCCGGCCGATATGTTATCAAACCAAAGACGAGCAATTATGAAGCGATTAAAAAGCTGTCATCGGGGAATCAGGATGCGGTGAAGCTTACTTTTAATAATATCAGGTTGAAAGAAGACCTGATCAAGCGCATTGGGAGCCGTTTCGAGTTTGGCGAGGATAATTTCAGAAAGGCATTGAATGATCCGGAAGTTTGTAACAAATATGGCTTGGATACGCTCACGATCGTGTCCATGTTCCTTCCTAATACTTATGAAATTTACTGGACCACGAAAACGGAAAAGTTTCTCGACCGTATGCACAGTGAATACAAGAAATTTTGGAACGATGAAAGGCTTGCCAAGGCCAAGGCGATCGGCCTGACGCCGGAACAAGTTTCTATCCTGGCGTCGATCGTCGAGGAAGAGCAGGCGCGGAAAGTGGACGAGCGCCCGCGTGTTGCTGGTTTGTATATCAACCGTCTGCACGCGGATATGCCCCTGCAAGCGGACCCGACCATTAAATTTGCATTGCAGGATTTCGCGATCAAACGAATACTGAATCAGCAGCTGATGATTAAATCGCCCTATAATACTTATGTAAACACCGGCCTGCCTCCGGGCCCGATCAGGGTTGCGGATTTCAAGTCACTGGACGCGGTATTGAACTACGAAAAACACGATTATACCTATATGTGTGCCAAGGCCGACCTGTCGGGCTACCACGCTTTTGCTACCAATTATTCCGACCACCTCGCCAATGCCCGCCTTTATCAGGCCGAGTTGAACCGGTTGAAAATCATGAAATAAACATGTTTGTTTACGAAGTTAAGGGCATCAGAGTGCGTTATGCGGATACCGACCAGATGGGTTATGTGTATTATGGAAATTATGCCCGCTATTACGAAATAGGCAGGGTGGAAGCTTTGAGGAGCCTCGATTTTCATTACAAGGCCATGGAGGACGAAGGGGTAATGATGCCGGTTTACGAAAGTCACTCCCGTTACCTGAAACCGGCACGTTATGACGACGAGCTTAATATTTTGGTGAAAATTGAACAACTGCCTGGTGTCCGCGTCCGCTTTTTTTACGAGATCAGGAACCAGACCAATACATTGTTGAATACGGGTGATACCACACTGGTGTTTCAGAGGATGGACAATGGCAAGCTTTGCATGGCACCCGACAAGCTTTTGGAAAAGCTAAAACCCTTTTTTGAAGTTAAGGAGTAACACACAAGAGATATGCTTGAAAAACTGTTGAAAAACCGCCATATCAAGCGCATCGTCATCTGGCTGCAACAAACCATGTTGTTCAGGGATACGGTTTCCCTGTACGACATCCTGCTTAATATCGTCCAAAGCAACCGCAAGCACGAGATAGACCAGCGTGCTTCGGCTGTGGCTTACAGTCTCACTTTGGCGGCGTTTCCCGGCATTATCTTCCTTTTTACATTAATTCCCTACATTCCCATAGAGGGGCTCGATCAGCAGATTATGGAATTGATCCGCGATAATATGCCCCAAGGGACTTTCGAAGCGGCTGATCAGACGATCATGGATATTGTGAGCAGGCCAAGGTCGGGCGTGTTGTCGCTGGGTTTTATTTTTGCCATGATCGCTTCCACGAGCGGAATGATGTCGTTGATGCGGTCTTTCGATATGGTTTATGAAGACCATGAGACCCGCGGGTTTCTGCAAATACGCGGCATTGCAACGATGCTGACATTGTTGCTGATCGCCGTGCTTTTCCTGTCAGTGATATTGCTGATTGTGGGTGATGCGGTGATGAATATCGTTGGCGACTGGCACATCATTCGCGACAACTGGCTTATCGCATTGCTGAATATTACGCGCTACCTGATCAGTTTTGGGTCACTAATGCTGACGATCTCTATCATTTACCGGTTCGCGCCATCCCACGGGAGGCAATTTTCCTTCGTTAATGCAGGTTCTATCATCGCTTCCATCCTTATTCTCGCGGCTACTTATGGCTTCTCATTTTACTTGTCGCGTTTCAGTTCTTACAACAAGCTTTACGGTTCGATCGGCACGATGATCGCGCTGATGATCTGGATATACTTGCTTGCATTTGTAATTATACTGGGATTTGAGATCAATGCAAGTATCTCACGGGCACAGGCGAAACGGGCTGTCAAGCAATGATTTACCGGATAATAACATTACGGGCGACTTGATCTTATTGTTGGTAATTTTGTACTCTGCGACCTCCATAAATTTTGTTTAAAGGCACTGGGAGAAGAGGGGGCGCAAGATTACACATCATGACAAGCTTAGAAAAACCACTCGTTACAGTAATCCTGACAGCTTATAATCAGGAGAAATACATTGAAGAAACCCTCACTTCAGTATTTTTTCAGACTTATCCTTACATTCAGCTCATCGTAGTTGATAATGCAAGCACTGACAGGACTTTGGATGTTATCAAGCGCTTTAAGGCCACCGCACCGGCCTTTCAGCTGATAGAAAACAGCCGGAACCGCGGCCTTTGCAAAGCCTTTAATCAGGCACTCGAAATTGCTCAGGGCAAATACGTCATCGACCTCTCCGGCGATGACGTGCTGATCGCCGACCGCGTTGAAAAACAGGTTAGGCAGTTTGAACAATTATCCGAAGAATATGCCGTGGTATTCTCCAATGCGTATTACATCGATAAAAATGGCAAGCGTCTCCATAATCATTATGAGGTCAATGCTGCCGGAAATGTGACCCGCCCTGTCCCGACTGGCGACGTTTATAAAAACATCCTTGAAAAATATTTCATCTGCACGCCTACGATGATGATGCGCACGTCGGCACTTCATCAGCTCGGCGGCTATGACGAAAATCTGCTGTTTGAAGACTTCGACTTCTGGATACGTTCAGCCGTCCGCTTCAAATATGACTATCTCGACGAAATCCTCACCAAAAAGCGGGTACTCAAAACGTCGCTCTCAACGGCGGTTTACCGAAAAGGCAGTGGCATGCTGGAGTCCTATTACGCGGTTTGCAATAAGGCTTACGATTTGAACCGCGATCAGGAAGAGTTTGATCTTTTGGCGGCCCGTATTCGTACATTTATTAGGAAATGCCTCTACGCACAGGAGTTTGAACTGGCAATTCGTTTTCGCAGATTATTGAACTATATTGAGAATCCCGGTTGGGAGACAGAACTAATCGTTTTCATGTGCAGGCTGCATTTGCCGGTAAATTTTGCTTACAGGTTTTATATTGATAACTTAAAAAAAACCGTTGCGCAGGAAGGATTTAGCTTTTGAATTTGTTAGCTGAAAAAGTTGATTTTTGCCTATGCCTGCTGAATTTATCAAAATATACCCTCAAAATCCTGACGAAAGGAGAATCCGTCAGGTCGTAGCTTGTCTCCGTGATGGAGGCCTGGTCATCTACCCTACAGATACGGTTTACGGTCTTGGTTGTGACATTTATAACAGCCGCGCAGTGGAGAGAATCGCGCGTATCAAAGGCATTAAGCCCCAGAAAAACGATTTCTCTTTTATTTGCTATGACCTGAGCCATATTTCGGATTACGCGAGGGTAGGGAATGCGGCTTTCAAGACAATGAAAAAAGTGTTGCCTGGTCCTTACACCTTCATTCTGGAAGCGACCAGTGCGGTGCCCAAGCTGCTCAACACCAATAAGAAAACAGTGGGTATCAGGGTTCCCGATAATATGATTCCGAGATTGATTGTCAAAGAGTTAGGTAATCCTATCGTCACAACATCCATTAAGGACGACGATGAAATCATCGAGTATTCAACTGATCCTGAGCTGATTTTTGAGAAGTTTCAGCACCAGGTGGATATGGTCGTCGACGGAGGTTATGGAGGCAATGTCGCATCGACAATCGTCAAGGCAGATACCGATTATTTTGAAATTATCCGAGAGGGTCTCGGTGATGTTAGCGTCTTCCAGTGACCAAAAATTGTAATGATTTAAGTTGGTGTTGAACAATGCTCACCATACAAAATAATTATTATAAATTTTTTGATAATATCGTAAGGCTTTACCATATTTGATAGTGCCAGAATTTTTGAGTATAGAGGACCAGATCAGGGAAGTACGGATTGAATTGCAGTATCTGCCTTGTTTAGAGTATTTTACCTGTATTTTACAGTACGACCGGGTTTACATTGACATTGAGGAGCGGTACGCGAAGCAAACTTACAGAAACCGGTGCAGTGTGCTCACTACCAATAAAATTGATACACTCACGATTCCGGTCAAAGGGTATCAGCCAGCCACCCCCACAAAAGATATATTGATCGACTACAATCAGGATTGGATAAGGCGGCATTTGGGTTGTCTCCAATCGGGTTACGGAAAGTCTCCTTTCTACGAGTTTTACGCACACGAATTTAACAGGGTCTACGAAAAAAAGCTGGCATACCTGGTCGATCTCAATTATGAATTATTGACAATTTGTCTTAGATTGGTAGGTATAGGGACAGAGATAAGGTACAATTTGTCAGGTGCGGAAAATGAAGGAATGGGGATTGAGAATGCTATTTCGCTTATAAACAATAAGAAACATCCCGATTCCTTTAAATTTTATCAGCCAGCGCCTTATTATCAGACCTTCGGGAATGATTTTGTGGGGAATTTAAGTATTGTTGATTTACTTTTTAATATGGGGCCGGAAGCAAAAAGTGTTTTGTTAAGATCCTGTAAGTCTCAATAAAGCTATTTTGAACAAACGAGGATCAAGTAGCGTTTAGATTAATAAACACTTTTTTATTGCTACACAATGGAAGCAAAATTTTCGAATAGAGTGAAAGAGGTAATCTCAATGAGCCGGGAAGAAGCCCTCCGTCTTGGCCATGATTACATTGGAGCAGAACACTTGTTATTAGGAATGATCCGCGAGGGAGATGGTGTAGCCATTGGGTTGCTCAAAAAGCTCGGCGTGTCATTGGACGATGTCCGACAGACGATAGAGCAGGCAACCAAAGGTGCTGCAACAAATAATGTGAAGAATTTACAAAATATACCTCTGACCAGGCAGTCCGAGAAAGTTTTGAAAATTACCTATCTGGAAGCCAAAATATTCAAAAGTACATTGATCGGTACCGAGCATCTGCTTCTTTCGATACTGAGAGATGAGGATAATGTAGGCACTCAGATATTGCATAAATTCAATGTTAACTACGAAGTCATCAAGGAAATGTTAGAATATCAATCATCCGGATCCAGACCTCATATGGGGCCGGAGACCGAAGACGGGGATGATGAAGCCAGAGGTGGAATGTTTGGAGGCGGTAGTGGCTCTTCTTCCGGTAAAGAATCAAAAGGTGCCGAAAAATCCCGCACACCAGTGCTGGACAATTTCGGAAGGGATTTAACCAAAATGGCCGAGGTTGGCAAGCTTGACCCGATTGTAGGACGTGAAAAAGAAATCGAGCGTGTAGCCCAGATCCTGAGCCGCCGTAAGAAAAACAATCCGATCCTGATCGGTGAGCCGGGTGTCGGTAAAACGGCGATCGCGGAAGGCCTTGCACTTCGCATTGTTCAGAAAAAAGTTTCGCGTGTACTTTTCGGCAAGCGCGTTGTTACCCTTGACCTTGCTTCACTGGTAGCTGGTACCAAATACCGGGGACAGTTTGAAGAAAGAATGAAAGCGGTAATGAACGAGCTGGAAAAATCACCGGACGTGATCCTGTTCATTGACGAGCTTCATACGATTGTGGGCGCGGGCGGAGCTTCCGGGTCACTGGACGCATCCAATATGTTCAAACCGGCATTGTCACGCGGTGAAATCCAGTGTATTGGCGCAACCACGCTCGACGAATATCGTCAGTATATCGAGAAAGACGGCGCTTTGGCGCGCCGGTTCCAGATGGTCATGGTGGATGCCACGTCAATTGAAGAGACGATCCAGATCCTGACCAACATCAAGGACAAATACGAAGATCACCACCACGTGAACTATACACCGGAGTCTATCAGCACGGCTGTAAAGCTTTCGGAAAGATATATTACCGACCGCTTCCTGCCGGATAAGGCTATCGACGTACTCGACGAAGTAGGAGCAAGGGTGCATATCAGCAACATAACTGTTCCTGAGGATATTCTGATGCTTGAAGAGCAGATCGAGAATATCAAACAGGAGAAAAACAGGGTTGTAAAAAGCCAGAAATACGAGGAAGCAGCGCAACTCCGCGATCGTGAAAAGAAACTGATCGATCAGTTGGACAGAGCGAAACTGGCGTGGGAAGAGGAAACCAAACAGAAACGCTACACAGTTACCGAGCACAATGTGGCTGAGGTGGTGGCGATGATGACGGGTATACCTGTTACCAACGTATCCATGGATGAAGGCAAGAAATTGCTGAACATGGCCGACGAGCTGAAAGGCAAAGTAATAGGCCAGGATCCTCCGATTGAAAAACTGGTAAAAGCGATCCAGAGAACCCGTGTAGGGCTTAAAGATCCTAAGAAACCAATCGGTTCGTTCATTTTCCTTGGTCCGACCGGGGTAGGTAAAACGGAACTTGCGAAAGTATTGTCAACTTATCTGTTTGATAAGGACGACTCGCTGGTGCGCATCGATATGAGCGAATACATGGAGAAATTCAGCGTATCGCGTCTGGTTGGAGCACCTCCGGGATATGTTGGATACGAAGAAGGCGGACAGCTGACAGAAAAGATCAGACGCAAACCTTATAGCGTGGTGCTTTTGGATGAAATTGAAAAAGCGCACCCGGATGTATTCAATATCTTATTGCAAGTGCTCGACGACGGTATTTTGACCGATGGTCTTGGAAGAAGGGTCGATTTTAGAAATACCATCATTATCATGACGTCCAACATTGGTGCGCGTGATTTGAAGGATTTCGGATCGGGGATCGGTTTCTCTACTAAGGCGAAAACGGAAAATCAGGATGATATTATGAAAGGCACCATTCAAAGTGCACTTCGTAAGGCATTCTCTCCGGAATTCCTTAACCGTCTCGACGATGTGATTGTGTTTAACTCACTGCAACGTGAAGATTTACACCGCATTATCGACATTTCACTAGGCAAATTGTTCCACCGTGTGAAAGGTTTGGGATACGAAATAGAACTGACAGTGGCTGCCAAGGATTTCTTGTCGGAAAAAGGATATGACCCGCAATACGGCGCCCGTCCTTTGAACCGCGCGATCCAGAAATATCTGGAAGATCCCGTTGCAGAAGAAATATTGAAAGGCGATTTGCGCGAGGGCGATGTCCTGGTAGCAGATCATGAAGAGAACAGTGAACAACTTGTAATCAGTGTTCGGAAAAAAGAAGAAGAGTTGGCAAACTAAAATTGTCGAACTCAAAATGAACAAGTAGCTTGAAAAAGCAGGTCGTAAAGGACCTGCTTTTTTTTATGTCCTATCTGTATCGCAAACTTTCAGAAAAGGAAGTGAATGGCGGCTGCAATCTGTTTATGATTTAGTTTATATTTAGCCCTTGAAAATTCTAATCCGGGCTATGAGGTTACATTCTGAAAAAATACTTCTCAATATCTTAATTGGCCTCTGCACTTTTGTCGCAGGTGTAAATGCACAAAAACTTCCATCGGGCCCGCAAGTCCTTACTTTTTTCTCCGACGCCGACGACACAGAGCAGCCTTATGGCCTGTACTTGCCGGAGAACTTTGATGAAAATCGTAAATATCCACTGGTTATTATGCTGCACGGCGCTGGTTCCAACCATCGGCTTGCATTGCGCAGGGTGTTCGGGAAAAGTAATGCCGAAGGCGAAACCGATGTGGAGGCTACCCGTTCTTTCCCAAAATGGGACAATGTCGATTTTATCGTCGCCTCGCCTTATGCGCGTGGAACGGCCGGTTACCAGGGCGTTCCTGAGCAGGATGTGTACGATGTGCTGGATGATGTAAAAAAGTGCTTTAAAATCGATGAGAACCGCATTTATCTGACCGGTCTTTCCATGGGCGGCGGCGGTACTTTGTGGATCGGGCTTACACGGCCGGATATCTGGGCCGCAATCGCGCCGGTATGTCCTGCGCCACCCGCCGGTACCTTTGACCTTGCGCCGAATGCGCAGAACTTTCCGGTGCATTTCTTTCATGGTGATGCCGACCCGGTGGTGCCTGTGGCGGGTACACAAAAATGGGTTGCCGAGTTACAGGGAATGGGGGTGGAAGTGAGTTATAAGGAGTTCGTGGATGTGAAGCACGACAGCTGGGTGAGCGCTTATGACAACGAATTTATCTTCGAATGGTTCGGTCATGCGGAGCGCAATCCCTATCCTGACCGTGTGCGTTTTGTAAGTAAACAATATAAGTATAACAAAGCATTTTGGGTGGTGTTTGATCGGTTTCCTTATGGTAAGGTTGCGGATATCGAGGCAAAGTTTGCCAAGGAAAACAGTCTGGACATCACCACTAAGAACCTGGAAAAATTCACGCTGAACTTAAAGGGCCATCCAAAGTTCAAACCCGGTGCCGCTTTGAATATCAAAATAGACGGTTCGACTGTAAATGCTAAAACTGACAGCTCGATAACATTATTCAGGGAATCATCTGGAAAGTGGCAGGTCGAGGCAGCGACGATTATGTCGGTTTACACAGGCAAGAAGCAGGGAGCGGAAGGGCCGATTTTTGCGGCATTTTCGTCACGTCATGTTTATGTGTACGGAACGGCTGATAATCCTTCCCTGGAAGAGCTCAAAAAGCGCGTTGAAATTGCAACGCAGGCCGCCAATTGGTCGCAATATCGAGGTGAATTTCTTGGCCGGATGATGTTTTTCCCGCGTGTTCTCTCCGATAAGGAAGTTCGTCCGAGTGATATCGAGAGTAGCAATCTGATTTTGTTTGGAACAAAGGAAACCAATGCGCTGATCGCAAAACATGCGGCCAGACTGCCATTGCATTTGAAGAGCAGCGATGCGACCCACGGCCTTTTTTATGTATTTCCGTTGGACGGCCATTATGTAGCTGTGAGTTCGGGTTTGCCCTGGTGGGCCGGAGCTGCGGACCAGGGTTTTCCATTCGTGCCAGTCATGCACCGGAAACTGGCGGAATTTAAAGACATTATTTTCTTCAAAGACTCGTCATCGAACTTGCTTATTGATAGCTATTTCAAAGATAACTGGACATTGACAGACGAAACGAAGAACAAGCTTTCGGGTTCGGGTGTCGTTGATATTACCCCGTAGAACAATTATTTTTTACTTTTTCTGATTAACTCAATGGATTACAACGAAAAGATTTCACGGAAATCGTTCCTGAAAGCCGGTGCTTTTGCACTGGCGACCCCTATGCTTTCCAAATTAAACAGCTGGGAAGTTAAAGCCCCTTCGAAAATCGGTTTGCAACTTTATACACTCAGAAACGAGATATCGAAAGACTTGCTCGGAACGCTCAAAAAAGTAGCGGCTATTGGTTATAAAGAGGTGGAGCTTTACGGATATTCGGATGGTAAATTCTTTGGAAAAACGCCCAAGGAATTTAAATCTATCCTGAACGGACTTGGTCTTGATCCCGTTAGTGGCCATTATGGCGCAGGTGTTGAAAACAAAACCGCCAAAGGTACATTGAGCAATGGATGGCAAAAAGCAGTGGACGACGCCGCTGAATTGGGTCAAAAGTATGTAAACTGCGCTTATCTCACGGATTCGGAACGCAAGACAATCGACCAGTATAAGAAATACGTCGATCTGTTCAACAAATCTGGTGAGGTTGCTAAGAAAGCAGGATTGCAATTTGGCTATCACAACCACGATTTTGAGTTTAAAAAGCTGAGCGGCCAATTGCCTTACGATCTTATCGCTAGCACCGATCCCAAGCTTGTCAAACTGGAACTCGACCTGTACTGGGTAGTGAAGGCTGGCATCGATCCGGTTGCATTGTTCAAGAAATATCCGGGCCGTTTCCCGCTGTGGCACGTGAAGGATATGGATAAGAAAGACGGTTCATTTGCCGAGGTAGGAACCGGTTCTATCGATTTCAAGAAGATCTTCGATAACCGCAAACTCGCTGGTATGACGCATTTCTTTGTGGAGCAGGATGTGGCGAAGATCGCACCGGTGCAGGCCATCGAGATCAGCTTCAAGAATGTTACCAAAATGAAGGTATAATAAAAAAAGACCCGGCCGCATAGCAGCCGGGTCTTCCAAATTATGCAGATAAAAATATCAGTTTACTAACTGTAATTTAAGTTCATTCAAACGGCTGCGAAGTGAAGCGTCGAGCTGGCGGTCGCCGATCGTCAACACATATCCTCCTACCAAAGCAGTATCAACTTTTTCGGCAAGCTGCACCGTCTTTCCTGTTGCCGTAGCAACCATATCTGTAAACTGCTTACGCAGCTCATCTGTTAGCGGGGTAGTGGTTACCACCGTCGCTTTCTGGATTCCCTGGTGAGAGTTATAAGCCTTAACAAATTCTGCCGCGATCTCGTCCAGAATGGACTCCCGGTTCTTTTTGGTGATAATATTGAAGATGGCGTATGAAACCGCATTGACACGTTTCTCAAAAAGCGCCTTCAAAATCCCTGATTTCTTTTCGTGACGTACCACAGGGCTTTTCAAAGCAAGCATCAAACCCCTGTTATTATCAGCGGTATCCTTGAACAAAAGCATGTCCTGATACACCTCTTCCAAAACATTTCGTTCCTTCGCGAGCTCGATCAGCGATTTTGCATATCTGGAAGCTACTATACTAACTGACATCGGAAATTAATTTTGGATACTTATTAGTTAAGACGGGCAGATGAAGCAAGATCTGCTATCAGTTTTTCCTGAGCTTCCTTGTCTTTCAGTTCGCGGTGCAGCACCTTTTCAGCGATTTCAAGCGAGAGTACAGCAACTTCTTTCTTGATTTTGCTAACTGCCAGCGCTTGTTCGTTGCGGATCGTTTCACGTGCACCTTCGATGATTTTCTGTCCTTCGGCAGCTGCTTTATCTTTCGATTCTGCGATTGTTCTGTCGGCAGCATCTTTGGCGTCACGCAGGATCTGGTCGCGGATTGCATTTGCTTCTGCGATCAGTTTCTCGTTATCTGACTTCAATTGTGCCATTTCAGCCCTTGTCCTTTCGGCAAGGTCCAAAGCACCCTGGATTTCGTTTTCACGGTCTTTAAGACCTTTAAGGATAGGTTTCCAGGCAAATTTCGCCAGAATGAAAACTACCAGCAAAAATACTACCAGCATCCAGAAAATAAGGCCTGGGTTTGGAGTAAGCAATGACATAGTTAAATGAGTTTTGAGTGTAAGACTAAATGAGGAATTCCTCGTTATCGGCTCTCTTCTTATTAAAATTTCGTGGAAGCCTAATGCTCCCACGAGAATGTTTTGGCATTACACCGGGCCTAGCGCACCGGCATAACGATTTCTCCCGACGAGCTATTAAAGCTTGAACGAGATAAGCAGACAGATTACCGCTGCGAAAAGCGCTACCGCTTCAATAAGGGCCGCGATGATAAGCATGGCAGTCTGTATAGCACCAGCAGCTTCTGGCTGACGGGCAATACCCTCAACAGCGCTACCACCGATTCTTCCAATACCAAGACCTGCACCGATAGCAGCAAGACCAGCGCCGATAGCAGCACCGAAAACAGCTAGACCTGCACCACTTTGTTCCGCAGCTTGAAGCAACATTTGAAGCAACATAATTGTGTTTGTTTTAAAATATAATTAATAAAAAAGAGATTCGAAATCAATGTCCGTGATCTGCATGGCTGTGCTCTTCAATGGCACTTCCGATGTACATGGACGACAAAAGGGTAAAGATGAAAGCCTGGATGAATGCAACCATGATCTCGATAAAGTTCAGGAATAATGCGAACAGCGAGATAACGGGGGCAATTACAAAGCTTTGGAAAATGAATATCAGACCAAAAAGGCTGAGCAGGATAATGTGGCCTGCCGTAATGTTGGCGAACAACCGGACCATCAGCGAGAATGGTTTCATGAACACACCCACGATCTCAACCGGGATCATGATCAGCAAAAGCGGAGCAGGAACGCCGTCAGGCTTTAAAAGGTGTTTGTAATAGTTGCCGTTCGCATTCAGGTGAACAATGATAAATGTGAGCACCGCGAGCGTCATGGTTACTGCAATGTTACCGGTAAGGTTAGCCGATCCTGGAAGCAGTCCCAGAATGTTATTAATCAGGATAAAGAAGAAAAGCGTCAGCAGGTAGGGCAGGTACTTTTCATATTTAGGGCCGATGTTCGGTTTAACAACGTCGTCACGGATGAAAAGGATGATCACCTCCATGGCGGACTGGAAACCTTTCGGCGCCTTGCCTTTGCTGTTTTTATACCAACCGGCGATGCTTGTGAATACCAAGATCAGGATCACCGCGCTCAACAGCATCGACGCTACGTTTTTGGTGATGGAGAAGTCGTAGATTTTGCGGGATTCGTCCACAGGTACGATCTGCTCCGAGTCACCGTGAACCAGGTGATAACCGTTGTATTCGTGGTGGTCGTTGTGGAAGTTGGATGAAGAAAAAACTTCAAGGCCGCGATCCTCTGAATAAAGGATGACGGGAAGCGGAAGTACCACACCGTGCGTAAACTCCCATTCGTGAGAGTCGGCGATGTGGTGCATGATCATTTCGCCGATCTTGAACTCCTTTTCGGATTCTTCAAGCTTATGTTCAATTTTATGCTCTTGGTCATTGATACCTTGTACCACCTTTTCAGCATCATGCTGGGTAGGTTCATCCGCCTGTGCCGGAAGGTTAAAAAGGCATGTTGCCGCTACGAGGGCAATTGTAAAAAACCGTCTCAAATAGGTATACATAAATGCTTGAAATACTATGCTTTGTCAATCGCGGCGCAAGTTACGATACAAACCATATATTTCAAAGCATGTGTAAAATAAATAGAGTGCAAAAAAGTTGATAACAAATAGGAATGAATCAGTTAGCCCGCTATATAAAAACAAGCCAATAAACACGAGGCTCAGAATGATCCTGGCGACGATGCTGGAAATGTAAAAAGTGACAAATTTCTCCCGGTTGTTTCTTAATCCGAATTCCATAAGCCGATGCACGAGGAACGACATCCCGAAAAAGAACACAAGAATGTACCAGATATAGGGATGTAGAAACGAGTCGAAGTGAAAACGCTGAGCAAGGAAAAATACAATTCCTAATAAAACGGTGTAGAGCAGGGTGCGTAACATGGAAGGATGATTGCTTGGTTCTTATGACTGTTTGGTGAAGCCTCTTATTAATAGATAGAGCGATGCGCCAATGGAGAGCAGCGACAATACCAGCGTCCAGAGGGGCGTTTCATTTTGCTGCCATTCATCGAGTTTATACCCTCCGTAAGTGAACACCAGGATGGTTCCGAGCATTTGCATAGCCATACCCGAATATTTCAGGAACTTTCGGGAGGAATTCACATCCGGATATTTTTTCTCTTCCATGGCGCTGCTTTCCGGTGAATCGGGGATAAAATGATTGCAGAATATTGAAGTAAAATTGCTTCAAATTTTGCAAATGGCAGTATCTTCGATACGTATTTATTCAAAATACCGTTTTAGATTTGCTTGCCTAACAACGAACAGGAACACCTCATAAAGTCAATTTTGTGATCGATAGCTTTGCCTTTTATATCCGCCGGATAGCCTTATTCTTGACGACGATCAGTCTCCTGGCTGCTTGTTCACAATTCAGTTCGAGGCCGGGTGCTATTACTTTTCATAATGTGGCTGCGCGTTACAATGCCTATTTCATGGCAGAGCAGGACATGATGGAGGCTGAATACGAAATGAAAAAGGCCTTCAAGGAGAATTACAATCAACTGCTTCCTATTCTATTGCCGATGGATTCAGTCCTGGCAATGCCTGTGAAACCCAAGTTGCAGGACGCGATCAAAAAAGCTTCTATCGTCGCCGAAAAACACCAAAACAGTAAGTGGATCGACAACAGTTATATTCTGTTAGGTAAATCCAGGCTTTACCTCGGCGAATGGGCCGATGGCCTCGAAGCGCTTCGTTATGTATATGCGAACGGGCGCGACGAAAGCGACAAAAATGATGCACTCATATTGCTCATGAGGGCCTATATCGAACGGAAAGACTATGCTAACGCATTAGGTGTGGCCGAATACCTGAGCCAGCAGCCGCTTGACAAAACGTCGGTTAGGGATTTTTATCTTACCAAAGCATACCTGCATCAGCAAAACGGCGAATACCTGACTTCCGTCGCCATTCTTGAAGAGACATTTCCATTCTTGAAGAAATCAACTGAAACGGCACGCATTCATTTTGCTGCGGCACAAATGTATGACCGGCTCGGCCAGTACGCCTTGGCAAACAAGCATTACAAAAGCGTGAACAGGAACAAACCCAACTACGATCTTGGATTTTATTCCTCGATGAACTCATTGCAAAATGAGGTAGTGTTAAATCCTAAAAGAGATCTCAGCGACGTGGGTTTCGACAGAATGCTGAAAGACCGCAAGAATGACGACCTGAAAGACCGCGTTTATTTCACAATGGGGCTTTTGGCAGAACATAAAAAGGAAATTCCGGAAGCGGTGAGCTACCTGCAAAAGGCAGCGGCGGCTTCAAAAGGCAACTTACAGCAAAAGGCTTATACCTACCTGCAACTCGCGCGGATCCAGTATGAGTCGCTGGAAAACTTTGAGGTGTCCAAAGCTTATTATGACAGTGCATTGGCCATTCTGCCGCAGGAAGCACCTGAATACCGCCTGGTTGCCGACCGGAAACGCGCCCTGGACAACTTTGTGACACAATATACCATCGTTTCTACTGAGGATAGTTTGCAAAAACTAGCAAAGATGAACCCGGCAGCGCTGGATAACAGGATCGACGCGATCATCGAGGCAAAGGAAAAGAAACGACTTGAAGACGAAGAAAAAGCAAGGAAGGCCCAAATCGCTGCACAGAATGCAAGTATGCAGCAGGGAGGCGGCAATCCGCTCGTGAATGGTAACGAGAGAAGATGGGAGTTGTATGATCCGGCGCTGGTTAACCAGGGAAAGATGGATTTCAAACGGGCCTGGGGTAACCGGCCGCTTGAAGACGACTGGCGGAGAAGCAGCCGTCCCCTGCGTTCGCTGACCAGCAATACAGGTACCGGCGATAGTACCGCCACTGCCGGCACGCAACAGGCCAGCAGCGGAATGAAGAAAGGAACACCGGAATGGCAGGAAGTACACGACCTCTTGAAAAAGAACATACCACTGACTGACACGCTATTCGCGGCGTCGCAGAAGAAAAAAGAAGACGCGCTTTATAATCTGGGCAAAATTTACAGGTTTGACCTCAAAGAATCGAACCGCGCAATTGCCACTTTTGAACGTGTACTGGCTGACTTTCCGAAAACACAATATAAAGACGAGATATATTACCTGCTTTTCCTGAGCAATGAAGAGAATACTGCTCAAAAGGAAAGCTGGAAAAGTAAATTGTTGAGTGAATACCCATCATCCACCTATGCACGGCTGGTAACCAAGTCTGTCGACACCGGCGGGACGTCCGGGAATGCGGTGAAGGAATATGAGGCTGCTTATAAATTATATGCGGACGGAAATTACACCAAAGCTTTGGAAGACATTGAAAAGAACCTGCCTGCTTATAAAGGAGGGTCAATGGAAGACAAATTTGCTTTGCTACGTGTTTTTTTGGTTGGCAAAATAAGGGGAAAAGAGGCCTATGCACAGGCGATTACCGAATTTATGCGCCTTTACCCGACCAGTATCTACTTGCCCCGCCTGAAAGAAATGCAGGAATTCAATTCCCTCTCGATGGGGAAGAGATAATATGCTGAAATTGTATATTTGCCTGTTTAGTAACTTATCACCCCACTTATATGATTGAATTACAACCCGGGAAGTATCGGCGTACCATTATCCGTCTCTGGCGGTATGTTGCATTGGGGCTGGGTCTTATTATATTTTACATTGTTGCAGTAAGTTTCAATTTTTTGTGGTTGTTCGGGGGAATGCCCGACCTCAAAACGCTTGAAAACCCCAAGAGCGAACTAGCCTCAGAGCTTATTAGCGAAGACGGAAAGTCTTTGGGCAAATATTTTTTCGAGAACCGGACACCCATCAATATCGCCCAGATTTCGCCCAACCTCATCGACGCGCTTGTAGCGACGGAGGATGCGCGCTTTGTGAACCATTCAGGGATTGATCCGAGGAGTTTGCTGAGGGTATTCAAAGGCGTTGTATCCGGCAGTTCGAGTTCGGGGGGAGGCAGTACGCTTACGCAGCAGGTTGCCAAAAACCTTTTCAATACCCGTTCCGAAGAATACGAAGGCTTGCTGGGGAAAATCCCGGTTGTCAGGATTGTGATAGCCAAAACTAAAGAATGGGTGCTGGCCGTGGTCCTGGAAAGGAAATATACCAAGCAGGAGATCATGCAGATGTATCTCAATACAGTTTCATTTGGCAATAATACCTACGGAATCAAAGTAGCTTCCAAAACGTATTTCGATAAAGAGCCCTGGGACTTGAATGTGACCGAGGCGGCCCTGCTAGTTGGAATGCTTCAAAACCCGACTCTTTTTAATCCGTTGCGGTTCCCTAATAATGCATTGAACCGCAGAAACACGGTTTTGGCCCAGATGTGGAAGTATGACTACATTCCAGAAGAGGATTTTCTTAGATATAAAGAAAAATCCCTCGGACTTAATTTTACAATCGACAGCCATAATACCGGTCTGGCGCCCTATTTCAGGGAATCCATGAGAGGTTACCTGAAAAGTTGGGTGAAAATGTACAATGAAGAGCACGACACCGATCTTGACCTGTACACCAGCGGTCTCCGCATTTACACCACCATCGACTCGCGGATACAGCGCTATCAGGAAGAGGCGCTGACCGAACACATGAAACAGCAGCAAAAGCTGTTTGACGAGCATTGGAAAGGCCGCAACCCCTGGACTTATGATAATGGTAAAGAGATACCAGGCTTTATCACCACCGCAGCACGCAGATCTCCGCATTTCATCTCATTGAAAAGAGACCTGGGTGAGGAGGAGGCCTGGAAAATCATGAAGAGGCCTTATAAAATGAAGGTTTTCTCATGGAACGGCGAGAAAGAAGTTACAATGAGCCCGCTCGACTCTATTGCCTATTACAAGCGTTTCCTGCGCGCAGGTATGATGTCCATGGACCCTCGTAACGGGCACGTGAAGGCATGGGTAGGAGGAGTTAATTTTAAGTATTTCAAATATGACCACGTCAAGCAGGGATCGAGGCAGCCGGGTTCTACATTCAAACCGTTTGTTTATGTTTCCGCATTGGACAAGAGCTTTTTGACGCCATGCGACCATGTAACAGACGCGCCGGTATATTTCGGGCCTTCTGATGGGGTTCCGGGTGGATGGTCGCCGCATAACTCCAATAACAAATACTCCTATCAGTCGCTGTCGTTACGGCAGGCATTGGGAAAATCGGTGAACACGGTAAGCGCTTACCTGATGAAAATGGTGAGGCCCAAGACAGTGGTTGAATATGCGCACAAGCTGGGGATTACCAGCAAATTGCAGGAAGTACCCTCGCTTTGTCTGGGGATCAGCGATGTGTCTGTATATGAAATGGTAGGGGCCTATTGCGCTTTTGCAAACGGCGGTCACCGCACTGAGCCAATGACGATCCTGAGAATCGAGGACCGCTATGGCAATGTTTTGCAAGAATTTTTCCAGAAACAGAATCAGGAAATCAGTGAAAATATGGCTTATAATATGCTGTACCTGATGCGTGGTGCCGTGGAAGATCCGGGTGGTACTGCTGGCCGTCTGCGCCAGTGGGGCGTTACCGAAGGCAATGAGATTGCCGCCAAAACAGGTACAACATCCAACTATTCGGATGGTTGGTTTATGGGTATGACCCAAAATCTCGTATCCGGCATCTGGGTAGGAGGGGAAGACAGAAGTATCCACTTCCGGACAATCGCGTATGGACAAGGTGGTCGCATTGCGATGCCGGCCTGGGGCATGTTCATGCAAAAAGTATATGCCGACCAAACGCTCGTCCAATACCGCAAAGGACCGTTCAATAAACCTGAAAACTATGTGCGTGGATGCGGTGGCGTAACAACCGATAGCACCGATACTTACATTCCTCCGTCACGGTCAGACGATGAAGGTGTCTTATTTTGATCATATTCTAATCCCGGCCCTGTGAACATTCTCGTAGCACCAGACAAATTTCGCGGTTCATTGGAAGCGGAGGAAGTGTGCGATGCCGTTACCGATGGCGTCAAAAGAGCATATCCCGATGCAAAAGTGACGGCGATCCCGCTGGCCGATGGCGGCGAGGGGACTTCGAAGATATTGACGCAGGTGACTGATGGTTGGGAAGTACCAGTAACGGTCATGGATCCGCTCAACCGGCAGATCAACGCTATCTACGGCCTTTCGGGCAACCACGAGGTTGCATTTATTGAAATGGCCGCGGCTTCGGGCCTCCGTCTTTTAAAGCAGGGAGAGCGAAATCCGCTACGCACCAGCACGTTCGGAACCGGCCAGCTAATCGTGGATGCACTGGACCGGGGCGTAAAAAAAATCGTCCTCGGAATAGGTGGAAGCGCCACTACCGACGGGGGCATCGGCATGGCGGAGGCTCTGGGCTATTCATTTAAGGATAACGACGGAAATATGCTTTTCCCGGACGGGCAAGCACTCGGTAAAATCAATACGATCGATATCCGTAATGTAGATCAACGGCTCGGATCAGTGTCGATTATTGTGGCTTGCGATGTTACCAACCCGCTTTTCGGGCCCGATGGCGCAGCTGTTGTATATGGTCCGCAAAAAGGCGCCGATCCCGAAATGGTGATGACGCTGGACGCCGGGTTGGCAAACCTTGCGCAGGTAGCGACACGTACCTTCGGGCGGGACGTGAGTCTGGTACCGGGCGCAGGTGCGGCAGGCGGGCTCGGCGCGGGTTGCATGTGGTTTTTGAATGCAGTGCTGAAAGAGGGGATCAACATCGTAATGGAGCAATGCAACATCGCCTCGCTCGTAGCCGATGCGGATCTGGTCATTACGGGCGAAGGAAAAGTGGATGAGCAAACATTGGCGGGTAAAGTCGTGAAAGGGCTTGCAGGACTCTGTAAAAGCCACAATGTACCGTTGGCGGTTGTTTGCGGCACATTGCAAATCACACCTGAGGAGGCTCAGGCAGCTGGTATGACTTATGCTGTTTCCGTTTTGAACAGGCCAATGGACCTGAATGCAGCCCAATGCGAGGCATTCAAGCTCGTGAGCGACGCAACTTTTCAACTAATGCGGTTGTTTTTCTTCAGTAGGGGCGCCGTTTAGTCCTAAATTACATTCAATGTCTGAATTCAATTATAAAGAAGAACTCTCCAAAATTCCTCTCGATCCCGGCGTTTACCGGTATTTCGACGAAACAGGGGAGGTTATATATGTTGGTAAAGCAAAGAGTCTCAGGAACAGGGTGTCCAGCTATTTCCTGAAATCCAATCAGCACGACCGTAAAACCAGGCGGCTCGTAAGCCAGATCCGGCGCATCGAATACACCATTGTACTAAGCGAATGGGACGCATTGCTGCTCGAAAACCAGTTGATCAAGCAATTACAGCCCAAGTTTAATATCCTCCTTAAAGACGATAAAACTTATCCGTTCATCTGCATTACCGACGAGCCTTTTCCGAGGGTATTTCCGACACGCAATATGGATCGCACAAAAGGCACATTTTACGGCCCGTTCGCGAATCTGAGATCCATGCACACATTGCTCGATATGTTTAAGGCATTGTACCAGATAAGGTCCTGCCAGTTGCCATTGACGAAGCAGAATATCGAAGCCAAAAAGTTTAAAGTTTGTCTTGAATACCATATCGGAAACTGTAAAGGGCCGTGTGAAGGTTTGCAGGGCGAAGCGGAATACAATGCTGAAATAGAGCAGGTACATAATATTTTGAAAGGAAACCTGTCGTCACCACAGCAGTATTTCAAGGAGAAAATGCTTGAAGCGGCCGAGCAAATGGCATTTGAAAAGGCCCACGCCTGGAAGACGAAGATCGAGCATTTGTCCAATTTCCAGAGCAAAGCCACGGTTATCAATCCAAGAATCGGCAATATCGATGTGCTGACGATTGTCTCGGACGAGGAGGCCGCCTACCTGAATTTTATGAAAATAAAACAGGGCTATATGGTGGCTACCCAAACCATTGAAGTCAAGAAAAAGCTGGATGAAAGCGATCTGGAAATCCTGGCGATGATGATCGTAGAAATGCGTACTACTTACGGATCAGAGGCTAAGGAGATCATTTGCAATATTAAACCGGATCTTGAAATGCGCCTGGAAGTAACCGTTCCGCAGATCGGGGATAAAAAGAAACTGCTGGATATGTCCATGAAAAATGTGATGTATTTCCGAAGGGAAAAGGCCGAGCGCAGGGAAGTTGAAGCATCGGCAACATCCTCGAAAAAGGATAGGGTGCTGATCCGTCTCAAATCCGACCTTCAGATTAAGACACTGCCACGCCATATCGAATGTTTTGACAACTCCAACATTCAGGGTACGAATCCGGTAGCATCCATGGTTTGCTTCAAGGATGGTAAGCCATCCAAAAAGGACTACCGTCATTTTAATATCAAAACAGTCATAGGCCCGAACGACTTTGCATCGATGAACGAGATCGTGAGCAGACGGTACCTGCGGCTCATCGCCGAAGAGCAGCCATTGCCCGATCTGATCGTCATCGACGGTGGTAAAGGACAGCTAGGTGCCGCGTGCGACGCGTTGAAAAGTCTCGGTATTTACGGACAGGTGCCCATTATCGGCATTGCCAAGCGGCTCGAAGAGATTTACTTTCCAGAAGACCCGTTGCCATTATATATCGACAAAAAATCGGAGTCGCTAAAACTCATTCAACAGATCCGCGATGAGGCTCACCGCTTTGCGATCACATTTCACCGTGATAAACGCAGTAAAAGCAGCCTGGTCAGCGAATTGGACGGAGTTGTAGGCGTAGGTAAGGTAACAGCCACCAAGCTTCTCAAACATTTTGGTTCGGTCCGTGGCGTGCGCGAGAGTTCAGTCGAAACGCTGACTGAACTGATCGGTCTCGATCGGGCGAGGAAAGTAAGGGCCTATTTCGATGCAATGGCCGAGTAATGCATTAAATACCGATATTTTTTCCCGCCACATAACCGGTGGTCCAGGCATTCTGGAAATTGAAGCCGCCGGTAATGCCGTCCACATCCATGACCTCTCCCGCGAAGAAAAGTCCTGGTACGGAGCGGCTTTGCAACGTTTCGGGATCGATATCTGCTAATGCGATCCCGCCGCAGGTCACGAACTCTTCTTTGAATGTGGTCTTTCCTTTGACGTCAAACTGACTGTTCGTCAATAGTTCGGTAAGCCGGTTCAGCACTTTGTTGGTAGCATCGCCCCAGCGGAGCGTTTCGGATATCTCCGCCTTTTCGGTGAACATTTTCCAGAGACGGGACGGAATGCCGAAACGCGAATGGGAAGTAACTTGTTGCTTAGCCGTTTTGGCCCGTTCACCGAGCAGGAAATCGCGGACAGCGTCCTCTTTCAGCTCTGGCAACCAGTTGATGCGACAAGTGAAGTGATAGTTTTTCTCGGCGAGGTCCCGGGCTCCCCAGGCTGAAAGTTTCAAAACAGCCGGGCCGCTGAATCCCCAATGCGTGATCAGCAACGGGCCGCGCCACTCGTGCTTCGTGCCCATTATTTTGACCACTGCATCCTGTACGGAAACGCCAGCGAGTGGGAGTAAATAGCTGTCCGGTGTATTGAATGTAAAAAGGGAAGGTAGCGGTGATACGATGCTATGACGGTGTTCCTGCAACCATTCAAAGCCCTCTTCCTTCGGGTATCCTCCGGTCGCGATCAGTAAACGGTCTGCCTCGATCCACTTGCCGCCAACGACATTCAGTTTAAAAATACCTTCATTTTTAGAGAAAGATTCAATGTTGATGCTTGTCTGTATGTCGATACCGAGGTTTCGGGCAGTTTTAATCAGACATTCAATAATGGTATGTGAAGAGTCTGAGACCGGAAACATGCGGCCGTCCGGCTCTGTTTTCAGTGTTACACCTCTTTTTTCGAACCACTGTACCGTCGCTTCGGCATCGAAATCATGGAGAAGCTTCCTCAGTAGCTTTTCACCTCTGGGGTAATTTTTTATAAAAAACCGAAGTTCGTGAGGCCGGTGCGTGACATTGCAGCGTCCTCCTCCCGAAACCCGTACCTTATTCAAAACAGTCTTGCTTTTTTCCAGAATCGTAATACTCGCTTCCGGGAAGGTTTCGGCCGCGGTGATCGCAGCCATAAATCCGGACGCGCCGCCGCCCACAATTGCAATGTTCATAACACTTCGTTTATCCTACAAAAATGACATGTAAGTTTTAAAAACTGCAATTTCTTTTCCTATCTTTCAAAACAGCTTCAAATATTCTAACTAAAACCTTCGATAACTATACATGCGCAAAGTACTTGTTATTGGTTTAGGAAAAGTAGGCTCCCTGGTGGGCACGTTACTCAGCAAACGCTTCGAGGTGACTGGTGTTGATAAGGCCCAGCCCGCAGTGCCGTTGCCGTTTCAGGTTATCGATGGTAATGTGACCGACGATTCTTTTTTAGATAAGGTAATGGAAGGTTTTGATGGCGTCGTTTCCTGTATGCCTTACAATCTCAACCTGCCGATTGCCAGCAGGGCGCATAAGATGGGAATCCATTATTTTGACCTGACCGAAGACGTACCAACGACATCGGCAATCCGCGAAATGGCGAAAGATGCCCGTAGCGTGCTCGCTCCGCAATGTGGTCTGGCACCTGGTTTTATAGGTATTGTGGGAATGGACCTGGCTAAAAGATTTTCAAAACTGAGGGATATTGAGTTGAGGGTAGGGGCATTACCGCGCTATCCGAACGGGCTGATGGGCTATTCATTTACCTGGTCGCCTGCGGGTGTTGTGAATGAATATCTGAACGACGCTGAGGTGATTCACAATGGCGTACGGAAGATGGTACCTTCGCTGGAAGGCATTGAAATGATTAATATCGAAGGGCAGGAGTTTGAAGCATTCAGTACGTCGGGAGGGCTGGGGACGATGTGCGAGACACTTGAAGGGAAGGCGGATACCCTGAACTATAAGACGATCCGCTATCCCGGGCATTGCAGTCTTATGCGGTTTGTGTTGTATGAATTGTGTTTGAAAGATAAGAGGGAGCTGGTAGAGCAGATCCTGACCGAAGCAAAACCGCCTGTGCAGCAGGATGTTGTGTACGTGTATGCAGTCGTCGAAGGCTGGAAAGATAATCGTCTCGAAAGGGAGGAGTTTTACCGTGCCTACCATCCGATTCAGATCGACGGCCAGCATTGGCGGGCTATTTCGTGGACAACGGCAGCTTCCATTGCCGCGGTTGTGGAGTTGGTCGCCGATGGTGTGTTACCTCAAAAAGGCTTCATCAGGCAGGAAGACATTTTGCTTAGCGATCTTTTTAAAACACAAAATGGCAAGTATTTTGAATTGAACGACCCACAAATTTAATAATGATGGTGGAGATTGATCCTATTCTCAAAAAGCTGGGCATTGAATCCGTAAATCACGGAGCAAGCACCGGCCAAAACAGCTGGGCGGGGGCAGGCGAGATACTGGAATCATCGTCTCCAGTGGATGGCCGAACAATAGCAGCAGTAACCCAATGCACCCGTTCCGATTACGACCGCGTAATTGAAAATGCGGCAATGGCGTTCAAAACCTGGCGAAATGTACCCGCTCCCAAACGGGGCGAAATTGTGCGCCAGATGGGTGAACAATTAAGGAATTACAAGCAGGAGCTGGGAATGCTGGTAAGCTATGAGATGGGTAAAAGCTTGCAGGAAGGCCTGGGAGAGGTGCAGGAAATGATCGATATCTGCGATTTCGCTACCGGTCTTTCGCGTCAGTTATATGGCTTGACAATGCATAGCGAACGTCCCCAACACCGGATGTACGAGCAATGGCATCCGTTGGGAATTGTGGGCATTATCACGGCATTCAACTTTCCCGTCGCGGTATGGTCTTGGAACGCGATGCTTGCGTGGGTATGCGGGGATGTGTGCGTGTGGAAACCATCGGAAAAGACGCCATTGACGGCAATAGCCTGTCAAAATATCATCAAAACAGTCTTGAAAAACAACGACGTGCCAGAGGGCGTGTCTTGTATGGTCATAGGAGGGCGTGAAACGGGCGAATGGATCTCTGGCGACACACGGGTTAGCCTGGTGTCGGCTACGGGAAGCACTCCGATGGGCAAAGCCGTTGGAGAAGCAGTGGCAAGGCGACTCGGCAGAAGCCTGCTGGAACTTGGAGGCAACAATGCGATCATTGTGACCCCTTCCGCCGACCTGAGTATAGCTATCCCGGGCATTGTATTCGGTGCGGTGGGCACAGCTGGACAACGATGCACGTCGACAAGGCGGGTTATTGTACATGAATCCATTTTCGCGGAGGTAAAAGACAGGCTTGCAAAAGCGTATGGCCAACTGCAAATAGGCAGTCCCCTCGACCCTGCCAATCACGTGGGCCCGCTCATTGACCGACATGCCGTGCAGCAGTATGAGGCCGCCGTTGAAAAAGTAAACAGAGCCGGAGGAAAGTTTATAGTCGGGCCGAATGTGCTCGAAGGAGAAGCATATGCATCGGGTTGCTACGTACAGCCGTGTATTGCCGAAGTAGAAAACCATTATGCGATCGTTCAGCACGAAACTTTCGCGCCTATTCTTTATATAATCCGCTATGAGAGCCTGGACGAGGCCATTGCCATTCAGAATGACGTGCCGCAAGGTCTTTCTTCTGCCATATTCACGCTGAATGTCAGGGAGTCGGAACAGTACTTATCACAGGTAGGGTCGGATTGCGGGATCGCTAATGTGAACATCGGGACATCAGGGGCTGAAATCGGTGGCGCTTTCGGCGGAGAAAAAGAAACCGGCGGTGGCAGGGAATCCGGGTCCGATGCATGGAAGGCATATATGCGCCGCCAAACGAACACGATCAACTATGGAAATGCACTGCCACTCGCCCAGGGAATAAAGTTTGAGATTGAGTAATTAAAATTTCTAACTTTGTATAGAGATAAGGCACATTATATTCCGATCAATCACTTTTATATGAAATACCAACTCACACCAGATCAAATTTCGTCCAAAGTTGCGGGCGAAACGGTTATTCTGAACCACAACAAAGGATCCTACTACGGTTTGGACGAAGTTGGGGTTTTGATCTGGGACACACTGGAAAAAGGGCCGCAGACGATCGATACATTATGTGACGTTGTGGTAGGGGAGTACGATGTCGACGTTGATACCTGTAAAAATGATATCGACGGGCTTTTGCAGGAATTGATTTCGGAAAGGCTGGTTGAAGTAACTGAGTAAGGTTGGAAAAAGTTGGTAAACTGATCGCGAAATGGCGGAGCTTATCCGCGCCGGAAAGAAAGATTTTCCTCAAAGCGGTGCTGTGCCTTTTAGCGATCAAAGCAGGACTTACCTTATTGCCATTTTCAGTTTTCAGAAAGTTTTTTCATAAGTTGACGACGGTGTCGTCGGCGGAGGAAATAGCTCCCGAAACGATTGAAAAGACAGTTTGGGCGGTGGATACGGCAGCCAATTTGCTGCCATTTGAGCTGTTATGCCTGCCCCGCGCCCTGGCTGCCAAATACATGCTCCGGAAATCACCCGCATTGACCCTCGAAATCGGAATAGAAATTAACCCCGCCAAACAGTTCGAAGCGCATGCATGGGTGGAACGGAATGGCAGTATCATCATCGGCCGCTGGCCGGAAACCGTCTCATACCAACGATTGTGGGTTTGGGAATGATTAATTTGAATCGACACGCATGTACTATTACACCGCCTTCGGGCTCAATATCCATTCAGAGATTCTTTTACCTGAACTTGCCGAAGGAGACCGGAGCGCCGCTGCTGCTATACATATTCAAAAGGGGGCATTAGAGCTGCCCCGCCTCAAAAAAACGCAGATATACAGACGGGGTATCAGAGCTTCCTTTGGAAAGGATGAGCACGATGCTTTGTACCTCGATTGGGCGGGTATTGCGTCCTTCAAAGCCATTCAGGGTCATACGCTGATCGTAGAGTCCCATACAACCGAAGCTGACCTCATCAGCCTTTTTACAGTAAGTGAAGCATTAGGGCTTGTTCTATTTCAAAAAGGTTACTTCCTGCTCCATGCTAGTTCTGTTGCCATCGGCGACGAAGCCTGGTGTTTCATGGGTAATCCGGGAGCAGGGAAATCAAGCACTGCGGCAGCATTTATCAAAGCCGGTTGCAGGTTGCTGAGCGATGATCTTACAGCCATTACTTTCGATGAGGATGGATTGCCTGTCGTTATTCCAGCCTATCCGCAGCTCAAAATATGGGACCGGACAGTGGCGGGACTAGGCTACAACGAGGATGAACTGGAACCTGTGAGCGAAGGCGTTAATAAGTACTCCTACAAACCGAAATCAGGTTTCCTGCACAAGAGTGTACCCCTGAAAAAGGCGTTTTTTCTTCATAAAGCACGAAACAGGCACGCCTGGCAATATCTCAATGCCAGCGAAATTCCCACTGAGCTACTTCGGAATTTTCCGTTGCCGATCGATCTGTTAGATGCTGATAAGTTGAAGGCGCATTTCATGCAAAGTTTTCAATGTGCCAAATCGGCTGAGATGATCCGGAAAAGACGGCCGGAAGGCTTTTCAAACCTGGAAAACTGGGTTGAAGATTGTATCCGCGAACAATTAATCGCCGGGTGATATGCGGCAGATCACGATTTCGCAGGAACTGGCACATCTGATCAAAGCATCCATTCCGGCAGCTGCCGAGGCAGCTTTTAATGTAGAACCCGGGCCGGTTAATCCGTCGAAGTTTTTAGCGCTCGCAAAATGGCATCAGGTCCGGCCATTGGCGCTGGATTACGCACAGGAAAATCTATTAGAACTTCCGGAAAACGCGCTGCAAACGCTGCGGCAATTCAGCCTCGGGCAGGCCGTCACTAATATGGCTTTTGTGGGTATCAGTGCGAGGCTTTATAATCAACTGATAGAAAATGGAGTGCGCGCATTTCCGATGAAGGGCGCATTATGGGCCTGGATGCTTTATGAAAAGCCCGCTTCCCGCGAATTCGGTGATATCGATTATTTTATTGGCAAGGAGGATGTGGCGAAAAGCCTTGACATTCTACTCGAAAACGGCTTCGCGCCGGATGACTACCGTCAATATCTGCTTCATGAAAAATCGGTAGCAGCGGACTATCTGGACACGGATTATCAGCTGCCATTATCGCCGGTTAAGGAACATACTTTGCAATCCCTGGAAATACAATGGAACTGCACTTATCCGCGCTATTGCTACAATTTCACCTGGAACGAGCTGGCGAACGGATGTGAGGAATTTGATATGAAAGGAAATGTTGTGCTGGTCCCGAAAGTTGAAAATCAGCTCATTATGATGGTGATACACCACGGAGGAGTAGAGCAATGGGATAAGCTGAAATATGCCGCAGATTTCGTGAGGCTACTCAAAAAGTACGCTGGTTCGCTGGACTGGAACTATATCCGGCAGGTATCTATCAAAAAGGGCTTCAACAGGCTGTTATCAGAATCGCTTGGAGTGGCCGACATGCTCACAGGAGAGAACTATTCAAAATACATCAGCGAATCGCAGGCTTACCCCTCAGATGGTTTTGTCAAAGAAATAATGGCATACTGGGAAAATGAGCGCCCTTCTTTGAAAACAAAAACGTGGCGTATCCTGCTATATAACCTGAAATACCGCGACAGATGGACAGACAAGCTGTCTATTGTCGCGGCACATCTCAATTATTTTGCCCACTGGAGGCTGTTATGGTACAAGCTGGTATGGTATCGAAGAGGGCCCTCAGGCGAGATTGACCGTAATCGTACCGCTGATGCTATGTCCGGGCGCGAGGATATTTAAGCCATCTCCCGTGTTAAACGAATCGACGTTGGAGGTTAGGGGTTCAATAGCCACACAGTCGCGTGCTGGCGGCGTATAGAGCACAAGGTATTTAAACTTACCTTCACCCGTTTCCTGTGTTATTCTTAATGTGACATCCTGGTTTTCGGAAATAAGTTCGGTTACTGCCTGTCCTTCGGCTGCATTGACGATAAAGCAGTTATCAAAATTTTTCCGGTACAGTAACGATGGTTTTTCAAGATGAAAAGGCTCCGTTCCAATCGGCAGGAGGTGCTCATTAAAGGTTACCATTCGTTCCGAAGGTATACTGATCTTCCAGGCGTCGGCCTGCTCGTTGCCTAACAAAAAGTAGGGATGCCAGCCAAACATGGCAGGACATGGTGCCTCGCCATTATTTTTTGCTTCATAACGAAGTGTGAACCGGCCATCGGAGTACAGGGTATAGCGAACGCTGAAATGAACTGTAAATGGGTATCCCTCGGGCTCGTCCAGCGTAATAGAAAGCTGAATGGAAGCATGGTCTTCATGAATGGCCTGCTCTTCCAGGTGGAAGTGTTTCTTCCTGACCAGCCCATGGATCGCATTCTCGCCGCCGGTTTCGTTTTTAGCAAGCTGGTAAGTTTTACCCAGGAACTTGTATTTGCCCTCCGGAATGCGGCTTGCAAAAGGAAACAAAAGCTCGCAGGCACTTTGTGTATCCTCGACAAGTGCCTGTGGTGTTGGTGGTGTTTTCAGAACGGAAAACAATGTGAGCCCCTTTCTCAGGGAAAGCTGCCGAACTATCCCCCCCAATTCCGGAATAATGACGCACCGGTTGCCCGTGGCCGTTTCCTGAATGATATATTCGGTCAAATCCCCGAATTGCTGCTTGAAAATCTCAAAGGACATGGTCTTGGAGGTTTAGGTATGAAATTGATAATGGTGTAAAAATAATAGCCGGACAGTTTGATTTGTCCGGCTATTGTATTTTTTATTCGGATTAAATGGCGCCTATTCGTTCGTAACGTCCTTTTCGGCTTCTACCATTTCTTCTTCCTTGCGATCTTTTTCGAGTGTCTGTTTCACCACTTCTTCGTGGATTGCAGCTTCTTCGTTAGAGCGCCTGTTAATATAGGCCTGATAGCTCGTTTCCTTCTCGTAAGGACGTTTGCCGATCAGTTTTTCAAGATCGCTTTGGAACAGGATTTCTTTTTCAAGCAATTCCTTTGCTAATACTTCCAATTTATCGCGCTTTTCAAACAACAGGTTTTTAACAAACTGGTAAGCCTGATCGATCAATTTTCTTACTTCTTCATCGATCGCCTGCGACGTTGATTCCGAATAAGGCTTGGTAAATGCGTAGTCGCTTTGTTTTGAATCGTAGTAGGAAATATTCCCAATACGTTCGTTCATACCGTACATCGTTACCATGCTGTAAGCCACTTTTGTCACCCTTTCAAGGTCACTCAATGCACCTGTTGAGATCTTGCCGAATACCACATCTTCCGCGGCACGTCCGCCAAGCGTCATGCACATTTCGTCAAAAAGCTGCTCGGTACGGTAAAGATACTGTTCTCTCGGAAGGTACTGGGCATATCCAAGGGCTGCAACGCCACGAGGGACGATAGACACCTTCACCAAGGGATCAGCATGTTCCAGGAACCACCCTGCCACTGCGTGTCCTGCTTCGTGGTAAGCTACTATTTGTTTTTCCTCGGGAGAAATCAGTTTGTTTTTCTTTTCCAAACCACCGATCACACGGTCCATTGCATCCTGGAAGTCCTGCATTGTCACTTCGTCGCGGTTACGACGGGCGGCGATCAATGCTGCTTCGTTACATACGTTGGCAATTTCGGCACCGGCAAAGCCAGGTGTTTGAGACGAAAGTTTCTGGATATTAACATCTGTAGCCAGTTTCAATGGCTTCAAATGCACTTTGAAGATCGCTTCACGGCCGATCACATCCGGCTTGTCGACGGAAATCTGACGGTCAAAACGTCCCGGACGAAGCAATGCAGGGTCAAGAACATCGGGGCGGTTTGTTGCTGCCACGATAATAATACCGGAGTCGGTTGCGAAACCGTCCATTTCAACCAGCAGAGAGTTCAATGTATTCTCGCGTTCGTCGTTGGAGCCCGGCATAGCGCCACGGCCGCGGGAACGTCCTACTGCATCAATTTCATCAATAAATATAATACAAGGCGCTTTCTCTTTCGCTTGCTTGAAAAGGTCACGCACACGGGCAGCACCCACACCGACGAACATTTCAACAAAGTCAGAACCTGACAGCGAGAAGAATGGTACACCTGCCTCACCCGCTACTGCCTTGGCAAGAAGCGTTTTACCGGTTCCCGGAGGGCCTACTAAAAGGGCTCCTTTTGGAATTTTCGCACCCAATTTCTTAAATTTATCAGGGCTTTGCAGGTATTCTACAATCTCCTTGATCTCTTCTTTAGCTTCATCCAGACCGGCTACATCATTAAAAGTGATCTTCACTTTGTTCTCTGCATCGAAAAGCGTTGCACGGGAACGACCGATATTGAAAATCTGGCCACCGGGCCCAACTCCGCCCGACATTCTGCCGAGAATAAAATACATCACGAGGATCATGACAATAAAAAAGCCCCAGGTTCCGAGGAAACTGGTCCAGTCATTGCGCGTATCCACCACGAAAGGAACTTTGTCATCGTCAGGAACACCTTCCTGTATTTTGTCAAAGTCTTTCTTAAAAGTCTCAGCAGAAGTTACCTGGAACTGATAATGTGAAGCACTTTCTCCACCGAAATAGTTGTTTTCCTTGGCAACGACTTTGTATTTATCTAGTTTGAGCGCCTCTGGTTTGAGTGTCACTTCAACGGACTTATCATTTACGATTGTCACCCGTTCCACCTCTTTGTCGGCCATCATTTTCTCGAAACGTTTCTGAGTGGTTTCGCGGATCGTTGATGTTCTGTTGAGGTACGTGATTCCCAGTATAGTGGCGATCAGAGCGGCTATTATCCAGCCTTGATAGCCCTTTTGGGGACTTTTAGGACTGAGTGGCCCTCTTTTGTTATCGTTTTCAGACATTCTATAGCTTTAATTAAGAGAGGAAATATAAACTAACAACAATTCCGGTCGGGCTAATGTTCGCCCGGCCGGCATTTACACCATGGAATCTTCCAGGTATGTTACCTCTGCATCTCCCCAAAGTTCTTCCAGATCGTAATGTTTGCGGCGTTCTTTATTGAAAATATGGGCTACAACGTCCACATAATCAATCAAAATCCATTCTCCATTCGCCTTTCCTTCTTTCTGCCAGGGTTCTGTTTTGGACATTTTATAAACTTCGTCTTCAACCGAACTGGCCAAAGCGTCGATCTGCGTGTCGGAGTTACCCGAACAAATTACAAAAAAATCGGTTATTGAATTTTTTACTTTTCTGAGGTCAAGTATTGCTATGTCCAAACCTTTCTTTTCTGTCATTCCCTTCACCACTAGTTCGGTGAGATCTTTTGAGGATAGTTCTTTATTTTTGCGTTCTTTCATGCGTAGTTGATTCCATTTCTAAACCCTAAAGTAAAACAAAAAAATTGTACAACTCCACACCGAATACCTTAATTATTGGTAAAAAAGTTATATATCTGCCAACTTGTCACTCCACAAACGACATAGCGGCGGAAATAGTACATGCCGGCCTGTTTGCGGAGGGGACCATTGTCATAACCGATAATCAGGTAAAAGGAAGAGGGCAACGGGGTACAACCTGGCTCGCCAATGCAAGTGAAAATCTAACGTTTTCAGTTATTTTAACACCTGGATTTCTGCCGGTGAATGATCAGTTTCTGCTTAGCCAGACCGTCGCGCTGGCCATTCGGGCTTATCTGGCTTCCTACATTACGGGTGCAGAAGTTAAATGGCCTAACGACATCTATCTTAACGGTAGAAAAGCGTGCGGCATCCTGATAGAAAATACCATTCAGGGAAACAGGATAGCGCATTCAATCATAGGAATGGGTGTTAATATCAATCAGTTAGCTTTTGAAAACAATTACGCAACTTCACTCGGGAAGGAAACCGGAAGGCGATACATCCTGTCGGAGGAGTTTCAGAAACTTGCGGGATTTTTGGATGCCTATTATCTCAAATTGCACTCTCAGGCACATGTAATCCGGGAGGAATATCTGCAAAATCTGTTCGGCTACAATGAAGAAGTGAAATTCGTTTATCAGGGCAATGCCGTAAACGGAACAGTGACCGGCGTGACGCCGCAAGGTAAGATCTGCGTCAAGCTGGCCACCGAAAATGAAATACTGGAATTCGGGTTAAAGGAAATTGAATGGGTAAAGGAGTGATATCAGCCCCATTTGCCTAATACCAGCATTACCAGCGCGCAAATACCCAGACCTAGTGATTCTCTGGCCAGTTCGATATTCAGGCTGCGCATGGCAGTTTCTCCGAAAAATATTCCTTCAAATTGAGGCGGCCATTGCAGGATTCCGCCGACAATATAGCCAGCAGCTAAAACGTAAAATACCCAGCTCGGCCACAATTCACGGATACTCATAAAACACGCCAGCGCAGCAAAGCTGTAAATGGCGATCCAGACTCCTGAATCCGGGTCGTTCAACTGGAGATATGCAAAAATGACGAAAACGATCCCGAAAAATATTTTGAAAAGTTTCATTACGGAGTGGGTTAAAGTAAATACTCAGGTTAAGGATATGTTATAAGCGGGTTTCAATGCATTATTAACTATTCCATACCGCATTTTAGCGCGTTCCTTCCTGACAAAATTGGGCTAATGCGTTGGCAGCATCGTTATAACCCAACTTCAGAGCTTGTTTCAGGTTGGTACAGCCGAGGTCTTTTTCACCATCATTCCACTGCGCCAGTCCCAGCCCGTAGAATGCCTTACCATATTGCGCATCCAGTTTGACGGTCTGACGGAAGGCCAGGGTTGCTTTTTTATAGTCGGCAGCCCGGTAGTAGGTGTTTCCGAGGTTATACCAGGCCTGCTTGTTGTTGACATCGAGTTTTGTGGCTTTTTCAAAATCGGCGATAGCCTCCGTGGTTTTGTCCATCAGCACCAGCAATTGGCCACGGTTCAGGAAAACATCGGCAGTGTCGGGCGCCAGTTCTGCTGATTTATTGTAGTCGGCAAATGCGGAGTCCAGCTTGTTTTCGTCGGTATAAAGCAATGCGCGGTTGAAATAGGGGCGGTAGGACGCGGGTTGCAGCCGAATGGCTTGTCCGAAATCCAATAATGCGTTGGGAAACTCTTTTAATTCGTAGTAGGCAACGCCGCGGAGGTTGAACGCGTCGGCATTGCTGGTATTTTTTTCAATGGCTTTGTTGATAAAATCGATTGCTTCACGCGTCTTGCCTTGTTGCATGAGCTCTTTCCCTTTTTGCAGGAAAGCGTCAGAAGATTGGGAACAGGAGTAGAGTAAAAACAGAAAAAATAAAAAAAATAATCGGGGCATACTGATTCATTTCTAGTTGATTCGCACAAAAGTAAGGCGAAAGCCGCAACGAATGTTTTCTTTTTGTTAATAAAATGTCTTTATCTTTGCACCCGGCAAATCGGAACTACCAGCTCCTTCCGAATCCCCCAGGTCCTGACGGAAGCAAGGGTAGGTGGTCGATGCGGTGAGATTCTCGGTTTGCCTTTTTTTATTTCTTCTCCTGCATATTCTCCGCTTTCTTTCTTTTTGCTTTTGTTCAGGGTTTTCTACTTTTGTGGAATATTCTAACCAATAAATTCTCAATATGAAATTTTTCATTGATACTGCCAATCTGAACGAAATTCGGGAAGCGCAGGCACTTGGTGTTCTAGACGGTGTTACTACCAACCCATCCTTGATGGCAAAAGAAGGAATCACAGGTAAGGATAATATTATGCGTCACTACAAGGCAATCTGCGATATCGTGGATGGCGATGTAAGTGCTGAGGTGATTTCAGTCGATTTGGAAGGAATGATCCGTGAAGGAGAAGAATTGGTAGAGATCGATGAGAAAATTGTTGTGAAAGTTCCAATAACCAAGGAAGGCGTTAAAGCGCTGAAATATTTCTCAGGAAAAGGCATTCGTACCAACTGTACTCTTATCTTTTCGGCAGGACAAGCTCTTCTGGCAGCGAAAGCAGGTGCAACTTATGTTTCTCCTTTCGTAGGCCGTCTGGACGATATCTCAACCGACGGTATCGCTTTGATCGAGCAGATTTTGACGATATACAGAAATTACGGATTTGATACACAGGTACTTGCTGCGTCAGTTCGTCACCCAATGCACATTATCCAGTGCGCTGAGGTTGGTGCTGATGTAATGACAGGCCCATTGAGCGCAATGGAAGCGTTGTTGAAACACCCATTGACTGACATCGGTCTTGCGAAATTCCTTTCGGATTATAACAAAGGGAATTCGTAATAATGACAATGGCGCACTGCTAATGTCACACTGAGCGTAGTCGAAGTGCACTTGCAAAAATCCTTCGGCTGCGCTCAGGATGACAGTAACGGTTGTCACACTGAGCGGCCCGATGCTCTCATGATGACAGTTAGCGTTGTCACACTGAGCGCAGTCGAAGTGCAAACGAACAGCGTTTCGCTCAATCCCAATCATTTACTTTTAAAAAATCTTTATGACCACTGAGTCAACGGAGCCAATAATCATACTGGATCGTGCAGATATTTATCAGGGTGAGCGGCCTGTGTTGAACGATGTTCATTTTGAGATCAATAAAGGGGAGTTTGTTTACCTTATCGGCCGGACTGGTAGTGGTAAGAGCTCACTTTTAAAAACACTATACGCCGACTTGTGGCTTCATACCGGATCTGCCAAAGTGGCTGGTTATGAGCTTCATAACATTAAAAGGGCTGATATCCCTTTTCTGAGACGCAGGATAGGTATTGTTTTTCAGGATTTTCAGCTTTTGTCTGATAGAACTGTCGAAGATAACCTGTCGTTTGTTTTGCGCGCCACAGGTTGGGAGCAGCAGGCAAAGATCTCCAAGCGCATTGCGGAGGTTTTAATGCAGGTAGGACTTGGTACCGCCCAAAAGCGGATGCCTCACCAACTTTCGGGAGGCGAGCAGCAGCGCGTCGTGATAGCACGGGCCATGCTCAATGAGCCTCAGATACTGCTTGCGGACGAACCCACCGGTAACCTCGATCCCGAAGTAGGAGATCAGATTATGCAGGTTTTCAGGACTATTAACAATGCAGGAACCGCCATCCTAATGGCAACCCACAACCACGACTTTTTAAGGAGATTTCCCGCCAGGGTTATCAAATGTGAAAATGGTACCGTTACTGTGAGTCAGTAAAATACTGTTTGCAAAGCAAAAGCGGTGCCCGAGTTATTCGGATACCGCTTTTGCTTTTATACTCACTCGCTTTATCTTCTATTTGGCCTTCAAATCGATAACCGGAATGATCATTTCTTCCAGCGAAACGCCTCCGTGCTGGAATGTGTCGCGATAGAGGTTAACATACTGGTTATAGTTGTTTGGATAAGCAAAGAAGTAATCCTCTTTCGTAAAGACGTAGGAAGTAGACACGTGCGGTTTAGGCAGAAATATTCTTTCCGGTTTGCGACAAACCATCAAATGGTTATCGTCGAATCCGAGATTTTTGCCGTGCTTGTAACGTAGGTTCGTATTCGTTTCGCGGTAACCGATAATTTTAACCGGTTTCTGAACGCGGATCATTCCATGGTCGGTTGTAAGGATCAGTCTGCCTTTTTTCTCAGCGACCTTACGGATAAAATCGAGCAATGGTGAATGCTGGAACCATGAGCGCGTAATCGAGCGGTAAGCTGCTTCATCAGGCGCAAGCTCCTTGATCATCTGAACATCCGTGCGCGCATGGGAAAGCATATCCACAAAGTTGTAGACGATCACATTCAGCTGGTTATTCAGCATATTGTTGAAATTGTCGACCAATGCTTTGCCTTGATTGGTGTTCAATATCTTGGAATACGAAAACTTGATATTCAGGTGGTTCATTTCCAGCTGCTTCTGGAGAAAATCCTGCTCGTGGTTGTTCAACCCTTCTTCACCTTCCGGTGTATTTTCGTCGCTTACCCACCATTGCGGATGTTTCCGCTCCATCTCGCTAGGCATTAGTCCGGAGAATATAGCATTACGCGCATAGCCGGTGGTCGTAGGCAGAATGGAATAGTACGATGATTCTTCTTCAATGTTAAAATACTCCTGCAAGATCGGCTGGATCATTTTCCACTGATCATATCTGAAATTGTCGATCAACAGAAAGAAAATAGGGCCGTCGGTGCCTTTCAGGAGCGGGAAAACCTTTTGTTTCATCAATTGATGTGACAAAATCGGCTTGTCGGAACGGGGATCGTTCAGCCAGTCTTCGTATTCATCTTCAATGAACTTGCAGAAATTGGCATTAGCCTCGCTTTTCTGCATACTGAAAACTTCCGCCATTCCCTGATCCTCGGAATTTTCCAGTTCCAATTCCCAGTAAATGAGTTTTTTGTAAATATCCGCCCATTCTTCATGCCCGATCCTGTCCTGATATTGCATGGCCAGGCTCCTGAATTCCTGCTGATAACTAAGCGTCGTTTTCTCTGTAACTAGTCTTTTGTTGTCCAGTATTTTTTTAACTGAAAGAAGTATCTGATTGGGGTTCAGTGGCTTGATGAGGTAATCATCTATTTTTGAGCCGATAGCGTCCTCCATAATATGCTCTTCCTCGCTTTTCGTGATCATGACCACCGGCAGGTTTGGCTGCTGCTGCTTGATCTGCGCAAGGGTTTCCAGGCCCGTCATACCAGGCATCATTTCGTCCAGGAAAACAATGTCAAACCGGTCGTTTTCAATGCGGTCGAGCGCATCGGCACCGCTGTTGACGGGCGTTACGCTGTAACCTTTATTGGTCAGAAACATGATATGAGGTTTGAGAAGATCTATTTCGTCATCGGCCCAAAGGATGTTATATTGCATATGCTTGTTTTTTCAATGGTAAGTGAATTAATGCATGTAAGGGTAACGCCCCGTCGTCTGCGGGTGGTATAAAATATGCTGTTTTAACGTTTTTTAAGAAATACACGTTGCAGCCTTATACGTTATTCTTCAATGTAAAAAATGCGTTCCACCGGTCGGCCTTATGAGAGAAATTTTTTTGTCACCCGATCAAGATCGTCTGGCGTATCAACGCCGTGCGAATCATCAGAAGTGACCACGGCGCGGATTGCGTAACCGTTTTCGAGCCATCGCAGCTGTTCCAGCGCTTCGGCCTTTTCGAGTGATGATACGGGAAGTTTGGTGATCTCTGCAAGCACGTCGGAACGATAAGCATAAATACCTATATGTTTATAAAAGACATGCTTTTCCAGCCAGGACTCTGTTTCCGCATTGCGCAGGTATGGGATTGTTTGTCTGCTGAAATACATTACCTCATTCCGCTTGTTCAAAACGGCTTTCGGGACATTTGGATTAAAAAGTATCTCGTCGCTGTCGATGACCTTCACGAGTGTTGCCAGCTCGGTTTCGCCCGTGAGGACTCCGGCAAGGTGGTCGATAGGATCGGGGCTGATGAATGGTTCGTCACCCTGGATATTGATGACGTAATCGTAGGTTTGGTCCGTTTTTGTTAATGCCTCATAACACCTGTCCGTGCCGCTCTGGTGATGATCCGAGGTCATAACCGCCTTTCCTCCAAAACTTTGAACATGGTTAAATATTCTTTCATCGTCCGTAGCTACAATAACCTGATCGAGTTGAGTAGCTTTGGTCGACTGTTCGTAGACCCGCTGGATCATACTTTTTCCTCCAATATCTACCAATGCTTTGGCAGGAAAACGGGTAGAAGCATAGCGGGCAGGTATTATTCCTAAAATTCGCACGAGGTCGTTGTTAGCAGGTTAATTAAATTTCGATTCAAATTAAAGCTAAAAAATTGCAAAATCTTTTTTCATTCCGGTTTTCGGAGAACATATGGAGGATACTGCCCGACGCTGGGCCGGAGAGCACGTTGTGGGCCATCGAGTTAAGGGATGTGGAAGATAAAAAAGTCTCATATGCGGTGGTGGATGTTGCGGCTGAGAGGCTGCTCTGGCATCGGGACGTTATTGGTGGCGATTGGTGGACGTCGCTCACTGCATTTGCGAATGGTAATCTTTACTTCCACGGATACAGGTATCCGGAGTTGCCTGAACCCACGGATTTATTTGCTATTTCGGCAGAAACCGGAGCCCTGCTCTGGGAACTTCCCAATCATTTGCTGGTTAGGGTTATCGATCACGAATGTATTGAAGTAGCCGCCAAAACGGGTGAGCAGTTTCAGCATTCCTGTCGCAATGCTGCCAATGGTAACCTCATGCAAATACCGCCGCGGGAGGGCGAAACCGGGGAATCCATAATTTTACATGAACCGGTTCGTTACAGGGAAGGAAATGTATATTTTCCAAAACTATCGGAATTTATTCAGCGGTCGGTGGACGGCCACATTGCGGTGGAGATCGATTATCTGGAGAAAAGACCCTATATAATCTTTTCTTATTATATTTACGAGCAGGATAAAACAGTGCAATACCTCCTCATAGTCACCGACCAGAAGCAGCTTGTTTTACATGAGAAACTGTCGGAAGGGCGGGATGGAATTGGCAGATCTACGATGATGCTGAAAGCGTCGACGCTGGTTTATCTTAAAAACAACAATGAGTTTTCGAGTTTAACGCTTTCATAATAAATGAAATACATTTTTTGCCTGACTCTTTTGGCAGGTTTGTTGACAGGAATGGAGAGTGCCCGGGCAAAGGGAGTAAGTGCTGTGGATTCCGTCGGGGTCGAGAGGGTAGGAGGCAAGATTTTCGTCCTGCACAGAGTGAACCAGGGACAAACGATGTTTGCGGTTGTTCGTCAATACGGGACAACCATTCATGCATTGCGGGAAGCAAATCCCGGAATGAGCGACCAGATCCAGTCAGGACAGACCATACGGGTTCCATATACTCCGAAAGTTTCGAAAAAAGACAGCAAAAAAGAGGATAAAAAGGAAGATAAGAAGGAGCTCGTTAAAGCGGAGGTCAAGGAATCGAAGCCTGCCGTTGAGACAACAGCAACTGCCACTCCTCCTGCTGCCACAACTTCCGCTCCTTCTGCATCATCAGCTGTTTCTGTTGCGCCTAACGGCATTCATAAAGTAGAGCCAGGGCAGACGCTGTACCGGGTAGCCGTAAAATACGGTGTGCTGATGGCCGATTTGAGGAAATGGAACAATCTGACGGACGACAATCTGAAAGACGGCCAGGAGCTGATCGTAAGCGAAAAAGGAGCCGAAAAGACCACAGCTGTCGTCACTCCGCCTGCTCCGAAAGTAAATACTACCGTGGTTAAGGACTCGGTAAAAGCAAAAACTGCCGTTCCTGAGAAAGTTGTAAAGCCGGTTGAAGAGGTTGCGCCGACCAAGGTCGTGAAAGGAAAACGTAAGTCGGAGTCGGGCCTTGCGGAAGTGATAGAGACTGATGAAAGTACGAGCAAGTTTTTGGGCCTTCACCGTACTGCGCCTATTGGAGCGCTGGTTGAAGTGTTGAATGAATATAACCAGGAAAAAATCATCGTCAGGATCATTGGGCGCATTCCCGATACAAGTGTGAACGACGATATTGTTATCAAGTTGTCTTCGAGAGCATTCGAAAAAGTATCTCCCAACAGTAAGAGGTTCAGAGCGGTGGTTAGCTATCTGGAATAACCCCGAATCATTGATATTATGAAACACTCACCGGAATTTCGTTCCAAAAGAGAAGAAGAGCGGGAAGCACTTAAAAACACGCCCGGATATAAAATGTGGAGTATCATGTTCACATTGCTCTACCCCTTTATAGCCATATTTACCTTTCTTTTTTCGGGGATTGTGATGTTTTTCTCAGGTATTTCGCGTGTGCTGGCCTACCTGTTTGGAGGTAGCCATGCCAAGCACTGAATTCGAAACTGCCTATCCGCCGTCCTACGTCACAGAGCTTCTGGAAGAAAAGGTCGCGCAGTACAATAAGCCTGATTTCATTCCATTCGACCCGATCAGTATCCCGCACCGGTTTTCCATTAAGCAGGATATCGAAATTATGGGTTTCTGGGCGTCGGTTTTGGCCTGGGGCCAGCGTAAAACGATCATCAATAAATGCCTGGAATTGTCGGCATTAATGGACAATGCACCTTATGACTTTATTCTGAATCATCAGGAAAACGATTTGAAACCTTTCCTGACATTCAAGCACCGCACTTTCAACGCTACTGACACCCTTTACTTTCTCCATTTCTTTCAGGAATATTACAAACAACACGAATCGCTCGAATTCGCATTCAGCAGTCATATGCGCGCCGACGATGTGACCATTGAAAAAGGCCTCATTGGTTTCCACGACCTGTTTTCGAATTCCGAAAACTTCCCTGCCCGCACACGCAAGCACATTGCTACGCCCGTACGCAAGTCGTCTTGCAAGCGCCTGAATATGTTTTTGCGCTGGATGGTACGTAAAGACACCAACGGAGTCGACTTCGGAATCTGGAACACCATACGCCCTTCCCAGCTCGTCTGTCCC
This sequence comes from Dyadobacter sp. MSC1_007, assembly GCF_023667495.1. Taxonomy (GTDB): domain Bacteria; phylum Bacteroidota; class Bacteroidia; order Cytophagales; family Spirosomataceae; genus Dyadobacter. Next base: position 16,136 of record NZ_JAMOZL010000008.1, on the reverse strand, counting down.
TGCGATGTCCATGTCGACCGCGTGGCACGCCTTCTGGGCCTCATCAAGCGCCCGGTCACCAATTGGCAAACCGCCACCGAACTCACCGCTTCCCTGCGCTTGCTCGATCCTCATGACCCCGTGAAGTATGACTTTGCATTATTTGGGTTGGGAATTGAAGGTTTTGCTAAATAAGTCTTCCTCTTAGTTCGCTTGTTTTGTCGACTTATTTGCAGGCATTCGCACTTTGTGTGTTCCGCCACATCATCCCGTAATCTAGAAAAACTTTGAGTTGAATTTGTATGGTTAGCAAGTACTTCGGATTGGCTTCCTTTGGCTAATTCATCGTGCCCTGTGGGGTATTTGGCGGTTGTTTGTTGTTCGGAAGACTTCAAATTGAGGTGTATTTCAAGAGAAGTAATGACGAATCTTTCACATCAAATAACGAGCATATGGAACAATTTTTCAAATTAGCTTTTGCTGTCGCATTAGTTAGCGCATTGAGCCAGGAGGCAGAAGCGCAAACACATTACGGGGCTGGCGCCGGGACAGCCGGTCCCGAGCATGCATTCTTCGGTACCGATGCCGGTAAAATGAATGGGACCAATGGGAAGGTCGGCGCATTTAACACATATATAGGACATTTTGCCGGAAAGAACTCTATTGGTGGACAATACAATACATTTCTCGGACATTCGGCTGGCATACTCAACAATACCGGGGGATCCAATACTTTGATCGGCTTTGAGGCCGGTAAAGCAAATGGTGATTTTAGTGCAAATACGATGTTGGGAAACAGGTCCGGAATGTTGTCGGTAGGGGACCAGAATTCCTATTTTGGTCATCAGGCTGGTATGGAAAGCAGTGGTTCAAATAATGTTTTTTTTGGTTACAGAACAGGCAACTTTAATAAGGATGGCAGCGACAATGTTTTTTTGGGTGCTAAGGCGGGCTATCAAAGCAAAAACCATCGTAATGTTTTTCTCGGGGTTGAGGCCGGTTATAACAACCAAACAAGCGATAATGTGTTTGTCGGATGGAAGGCAGGGCATGCTAACGCGTTTGGTAGTGCAAACACTTATGTCGGAACTAAATCAGGGCTCAACGCAAATGGGGTTTTCAACACTTTCATTGGGTACCAAGCCGGTGAAAGCTTCGCTAATGTAGATCAGAGTACTTTTATTGGCGCCAGTGCTGGTGGGAGCGCAGAAGGAAGCGCCAATTCCTATATTGGAGTTTCTGCCGGTTGGGAAAGCAAAGGGAGCTACAATACGTTTTTCGGATACCGAACAGGTACATATAATAAAGGAAGTAACGGTGTTTTGATAGGGACAGATGCCGGATTTAATAACCAGGGAAGCGATAACAATTTTATCGGAAAGGAATCCGGTTACTCGAATACCACCGGGAGCCTGAATACATTTTTTGGTACGGCTTCCGGATACAATAGTGTAAGCGGCACAGGAAATGCGTTCCTGGGTAATAAAGCAGGATTTTTGAATAAAAGTGGTAGCCTGAACACCTTCCTTGGGCATGGAGCAGGGTATGACAATACCACGGGTGAAAAGAATACGTATCTGGGGTATGGTTCAGGAGGCAAAGCGGACATTGTTAATGCCAGCGCCATCGGTGCATCGGCTAAGGTGACTGCGAGCAACAGCGTTGTATTGGGTAATAATGCCAATGTAGGTATTGGCGTATCGGCGCCCGTTTATCAACTGCAAATGAGCACCGGAACAGCTGCGAAGGCGGGCTCTTCAAGTTGGATGATCATGTCCGACAGCCGCCTCAAAAAGAACATTACCACCTTTAATGACGGCCTCGACCTTTTGAAACAGATCAAACCCGTCTGGTTTCAATACAATGGTCAGGCAGGCATCGAAACTGGAGACAAAAAATTCGTAGGCATCATCGCGCAGGAAATGCAGAAGATCGCCCCTTACACAGTAGGCACGTTTGCTTATCAGGATTCGCTGGGCAACAAAACGGAATATCTGGATTATGATGCGAATGCGGTTACCTACATTCTGATTAACTCAGTGAAGGAGCAGCAGGCGGTGATAGAGGAGAAGGAAGCGAAGATTCAGGAGTTGGAAAATCGTTTGGAAAGACTTGAAAAGTTGATGACTGGTACGTCTGGAACCTTAGATAAAGTTGGCGAGCAGTCCAATCGCGTAGTTCTGGAACAAAATGCACCCAACGGTTTTTCAAATAAGACTTCCATTAAATATTTCATTCCTCAATCTGTCAAGAAAGCAGAGATTCACATTTACACCGTTGATGGAATCAAGGTCAATTCCTACCCAATATCTGAGAGAGGCGCAGGAGAACTGGTTATTTCAGCTGATGAATATAAAAGTGGGTTGCATGTTTATGACCTGGTTACGGATGGTAAGAGTGTGGGGGTAAAGAAGATGTTGGTGAAGTAATATTTGTATAGGATAATTGAGCAAGGGTTTCGACGACGAAGCCCTTTTTTGTTAAAGTACCTTTACATCGCATTTATCATAATCAAAGGAGTCATTGCCGCTTAATAATCCTGTGTACACCGATCAGTAATCGTTTTGGAATTGCTTCTGCCGCTCACCTCAAATTTGTACCTGTTACAAATAAACGGGGTAAATCCTCAATCACAAATAATTTAAAAACATGAAGAAATGGTACAAAATGACGGGTGCATTGCTGGTGGGAGCATGTGCTTTGACACAGGTGAACGCGCAGACGCATTATGGGCAAGGGGCGGGGACGCAGGGAGGCGCCCATTCTTTTTTCGGAGTGGACGCGGGCAAGGTGAACACAGGCCCTTTCAATACATTCGTCGGGCAAAATGTAGGAGCTAACAATACGACTGGAGAGCACAACGTATTTATGGGTCACAATGCCGGATATTTCTATAACACGACAGGTTCCCGAAATGTGTTTATGGGAAGTCTTGCCGGCTATTTTAATAATGGGAATAACAATACATTTCTCGGTTTTTCCGCGGGGTCAGGCAATTTGACAGGAAATAAAAATACATTTATAGGTCAGGCAGGCTCATTGTTACAAGATGGCGACAATAACGTAATGGTTGGGCACGAGAGCGGGGATAAGGCAGGTAGTTGTTCTGGCAATGCTTTTCTTGGAAATCAGTCAGGATACCACACTACGGGGGATAACAACTCCTTCTTTGGTTACAAGGCAGGTATCTTCAATTCCGATGGAAGTAATAACACATGCTTAGGGTATAATAGCGGCGGGAGTGCTTCACTGATCAACTCCACAGCGATAGGGGCGAATGCGCTGGTTACAGCGAACAATAGTCTAGTACTCGGCAGCAATGCCAAGGTGGGTATTGGCATGTCCGCCCCGGCTTTCCAGCTACACCTCAGCACCAACGCGGCAGCCAAGGCCGGCTCTTCCGTTTGGACCGTCGCCTCCGACAGCCGCCTCAAAAAGAACATTTCCGACTTCACAGACGGCCTCGCTCTTCTGAAACAAATCAAACCAGTATGGTTCCAGTACAATGGCCAAGCAGGTATTGAAACAGGTGAGCAGCAATTCGTAGGCATCATCGCACAGGAAATGCAGAAGATCGCCCCTTACACTATTGGTACATTCACTCATCAGGACTCGCTGGGCAACAAAACGAAATATCTGGATTATGATGCGAATGCGGTGACCTATATTCTGATCAACTCGGTGAAAGAGCAGCAGGCGGTGATAGAGGAGAAGGAAGCGAAGATTCAGGAGGTGAATGCACAGGTAGCGGTGCTGTCAAAACGGTTGGAACAATTGGAACGCATCATAGCGGCGGGTACGACCAGGCCATTGACTGGTAACCTGGCCAGCAGACATGCCGAACCAAATGCAAACGGCGTCGTACTTGAACAAAATATCCCTAACGGCTTTTCGGAAAATACGGTGATCAAATTTTTTGTTCCGCAATCTGTGAAAGACGCAGTAATCGAAGTGTATTCGGTGGACGGTGTGAAAGCGGGTTCTTATCCGGTCAAGGAGCGTGGGGAAGGAGAATTGAAAATATCGGCAAGCCAGTTTCACAGCGGCGTGTTCTTGTACGACCTGGTTACTGATGGCAAAAGTAATGGTGTGAAAAAAATGATGGTTAACAAATAGAAGTATTAAATCGAGTCTTGTAAAAAGGAACGCGGGCCCCATTTGAGGCCCGCGTTCCTTTTTATATCAGGAAAATGAAATAACAATTACATCACCGAATTGTCAAACCGGATCGATTCGACAAAGAAGAGCGGCTTGTTACCGGCTGTCGGATTCTTGAATACGAAGAATACCCTGTGCGGTTTGCTATCGGCTGGAGCTTTTACGGGAATGTTCAGCGTCTCCATTTTATCTACTTTACCTTCACCAATTTTCGCGCCGGAAGGGCTGTCGAGCCGTACTTCGAGCGTTCCACCCGCGCTCTGTCCTTCTCTGCTTCCTGCGGATATAGTCAGGTTCGCGATTTGGGTAAGATCGATATCGTCGAATACAATAAAGGCATCGTTTTTCAAACCAACCACAAGCTCCGTTCCTTTTTCACCTTTGAAATTGATCGTGTTCCGGGAGCTGTCGGCCATATTAGCCATCAATGTAGCCGGACGCAATGCAATCGTTTTGGAACCGGTTAATGGACCCATTGCACCGTTACCCTTATCGGTGTAGCTGGCAGTGAAGATGTACGAACCGTCTTTCTTTTTAGCCTGCGTCACGTAAGAGCTTTTCAACGGTTTCTTATCGATCACTTTCTCTTTGGCAATCGCGAGGATATATTTAACCATTTCCTCTACTTCCTCCGGCTTGTGCTGAGGGTGACCAGGCATTGCCTGTTCGCCCCAAACGCCGCTTCCGCCTTTCAGGACTTTGTCGGTCAGTGTTTTCAGGGAATTACGCTCGTTTGCGTATTTCTTTGAAACTTCACGATACGCGGGTCCGATCGATTTTTTATCTACTGAATGGCAGGCTTTACAGTCGCTGAGCTCGATCAGGCGCTTGCCGGTTTCAAATCCAGTGTTGGCCTGGTGGCCTTGCGCGAGTTGTGTTTTATCAAAACCTTCGAGATAATTAATAGTAAGCATAACCTCGTCCTCAGGGATTTTCTTGTTGGCCAGGCTGCCATCTTCCTTGTCCGAAACAGTTACCTCATAGTCAACAGGCTTGTCGTTCCAATAGAAAGTTTTGTTGCCCTTGATGGCCAGATCCACCTTCGGAACTGCATTGCCTACTCTTACGATCACTTCCGAAGTATTGGAATTACCCATATTGTCAGTCACTTTCAGCGTTGCGCTGTACTCACCGGCTTTGGCATAAGTAAAACTTGGGTTGGCCAAGGTGCTTTTAGGAAGCCCTTTTCCAAACGACCATTCGTACTTAATCGGGTCACCGTCGTGGTCCATTGAGCCTTTTGCAGAAAAATTAACCTTCAATGGCGCCGCTCCGACCGTATTTACAGCATTTGCGGCAGCCACTGGTACACGGTTACCTGCATTATAGGTAATTTGAGCTAAACTTGCTTCATCGTTCTGAGCGAACCAGTTGGGGCCGTATTCCAATGTATATAAAGAGCCATCATTGGCGAACTGCATATCGATCGGGTGACTGAATTTCATGTTTGGTAAAAAGCGTTCGATGTTCGTGATATCGCCTTTTTCATTCATAGTAACCACATTGATGTAGTCCCGGATCCACTCATAGGCAAAGAATTTGCCATTGTAATACTCAGGAAACTTGTTTTTGCTATTCTGGAAGTCGGCTGCATAATAAACCGGCCCCGCCATCGCATTACGTCCACCCTTACCAACAATCGGCCCGAACTCCGGCGAATCTGCATAAGGATAATAAATAAACGCAGGCTGCGCCGGAGGTAATTCCTGTAAACCGGTGTTGTGCGGCGAATTGTTGATCGGTTTAAGCGGATCAAATGGCTTGCCCGAGCTACTGTCTGCGAAATTGAAGTCGATGTAAGGCTTATTGTCGGCAATGAATAAAGGATAACCAAAATAGCCCGCTTTTCTGGCCTGGTTCACCTCGTCATAGCCTCTCGGGCCACGTTTTGGATTATCGACAGAAGCGTCAGGTCCTACGTCACCCCAGTAAAGGAAGCCGGTGTGCTGGTCAACAGAAATACGGTAAGGGTTACGTGTACCCATTACATAAATCTCCGGACGCGTTTTTTCGGTTCCCGGAGGGAATAGGTTGCCTTCCGGAATGTCATACAAGTTCGTTCCGCCTGGCATATTCGCGCGACGATCGCCATAACGCGGCTTAATGCGTAACACTTTACCTCTCAGGGAGTTGGTGTTGGACGATGAATGCTGTCCGTCCCATCCCTGGCGTCCCGGACGCTCGTCGATAGGGCCGTAGCCATTCGATTGGAATGGATTTACATCGTCACCGGTAGATAAATACAAATTGCCTTTGCTATCCCACGCGATTGAACCGCCCGTGTGGCAGCAATCTGTCCTTTTTACAGGCACGGTCAGTAGGACCTCTTCGGTACTTAGCAACAATGTGTCTTTTACATCATCATATTTGAAGCGCGACAAATGCTGGGCAGTATCCGCTTCCGACGACGGTGGCGAATAATAGAGATAGACCAGTTTGTTCGTTTTGAAGTTAGGATCAATGTTAATCCCCATCAATCCATATTCCTGCTTAATGTAAACAGGAACATCGGCAACAACTTTTACTTTCCCGGTTTTTGGGTTGAAAAGTTTAAGTTTTCCTTTCCGTTCGGTAAACAATACGCGTTGATCGTCCAAAACAACCAGCTCTGTTGGCTCGTCTAATTTGGTGGCGAGTACCTTTTTTGTAAAACGGTTTTCTTCGGGACGTGCTTTGGAATAATCGAGCTTGGAGGCCATTACGTAGTTCAGGCCGCCTGTGAGGTGTTTTACAAAGACCGGGTTCACAAAAGTCGCATCTTCGTGTCCGAAGTTGGTGTAAAATGCTTTTCCACCATCATATTCATGGTACCACGACATGGGGTGGTCGTCGCCCATTTTACCATCTTTATATGTTTTCTCATCAATCTTGACAAGAACAGTCACTTTCGGATTGAAGCTTTTGAAATCATAGAACTCGTCTTTGATTTTCCATTTTTTGGGAAAACCATCCATAGAAGGATGCTGATCGTTCACAACATAAGCTTCACCTTCCTGCACATTGGGATTGCCCGGATGGCTCGCAAAATAGGCGCCAGACAATTTATTATACCAGGGCCAATCATATTCCGTGTCGGTTGCCGCGTGAATACCCACGTAACCACCGCCTGCTTGAATGTAATGCTCAAATGCGTCCTGCTGCTTGTCGTTCAGTACATTTCCGGTTGTGTTCAGAAAGATGACTGCGCTGTATTTTTGCAAGTTCTTATCCGTGAAAACACTCGAATTTTCGGTAGTATCCACAGCGAAACCGATATCCTTACCTAATTTGATGATTGCGGTTCTACCGGCCGGGATAGAGGAATGTCGGAAGCCGGCTGTCTTCGAAAATACCAGGACACGCTTCTCTGGGGTCATAGTCTGCCCGAAAGCGGCCATACTGCAACAGGCCAGAGCGGCAACGCCTGCCATCCTGAAACGTTTTATTACTTTTTGAAAGGGTAATTCACTCATTATGATGGTTTGGTTAACGTAGAAAAAACCTACCTTCCATAAGGAAAATAGGTTTTCAATATACTTGTATGATAGACAATTAAAGTCCTAAAACTTTGCGGTTGAATGCTTCATCAGCACCGGTTCCGGCAAAATCATCAAATGCCTTCGTAGTTACTTCGATGATGTGGCTTTCGATAAAAGGCGCACCTTCTGCGGCACCCTGAACAGGCGACTTAATGCAGCATTCCCATTCAAGAACTGCCCAGCTATCGTAATTATATTGGGAAAGTTTTGAGAAAATGGCGCCAAAATCAACCTGGCCGTCGCCTAGCGAGCGGAAACGTCCCGCACGATCAGCCCATCCTGCAAATCCGCTGTAAACGCCCTGTTTGCCGCTCGGGTTAAATTCCGCATCCTTTACATGGAATGCCTTAATGCGGTCATGATACAGGTCGATGAATTGGAGGTAATCCAATTGCTGCAACACAAAATGGCTAGGGTCGTAGTTGATGTTAGCGCGGGTGTGACCGCCGAGATAATCTACAAACATCTCGAAAGTACTACCATCGAAAACATCCTCGCCCGGGTGAAGCTCGTAAGCCACGTCCACGCCATTTTCGTCATAAACATCCAGAATAGGCTTCCAACGTGCCGCCAGTTCTTTGAATGCAGTTTCAACGAGTCCGGCAGGGCGCTGAGGCCATGGATACAGGAATGGCCATGCCAATGCGCCCGTGAATGAAGCACTGGCTTTCAGTCCAAGCCTGCGGCTTGCTTGCGCTACATATTTCAAATGCTGTGTAGCCCATTCTGCACGTGCTTTCGGGTTTTTGCGAACCTCAGGCACTGCAAAATTGTCATACATTTCGTCGTAAACCGGGTGCGATGCCACCAGCTGACCAATGATATGCGAAGCCAGTTCAGTGATTTCAAGTCCTTTGTCAGCGAGTTTGCCTTTAAGCTCATCCGCATAAGTCTGCGACTCGGCAGCCTGTTTCACATCGATCACCCGCGGATCCCACGTAGGAAGCTGCAAGCCCTTATAACCAAGCCCCGCCATGTAATCGGCAATGGAATCGAGAGAATTAAATGGTGCTTCGTCGCCGAGGAATTGGGCGAGGAAGATACCTGGTCCTTTTATTGTTTTCATATGTTTTTCTAGATTAAATGGTGACCCACGCCTCAGCCCTATTGCTTTCCAAAATCTTCTCGCAAATCAGCAACTCGCGGTAGCCATCTGCGAAGGTTGGGAAAGTTGGATTTTCGGGTTGTTTTCCTGCTTCGATAGCCGCATATACTTCCTTGAACATCTGTTTAGATGTATCAGGGAAGCCTTCATTGTGGCCGCCTGGGAAGGTAATGGTCGAACGAACGTCCTCATTGACGAGTGATGGGTCGCGCATCAGTAGCTCATTGGCTTTGTCGCGGTTACCGATCCACATTTCATTGGGCGACTCAGAGCACCAGCTGAATGTTTTCTTTGATCCTGAAATTTCCAGTGACATACGGTTTTTGCGACCTGCCGAAACCTGTGACACCGTAATTACACCTTTATTGCCGTTGTCGAAACGGAGCAATACGTTCGCGTGATCTTCGGTATTGATGGGGACGTCTGCGTAATCCTCCGGTTGAAGCAATTTACCTGAATACGTTTCCACCGCTTTTAATGGCTTTTTGCGGGTCGGATGAACTGTGTTGAAATCAGCCATTACCGCTACCGTTTTCAGGCCGGTAATGTATTCCAGGATATCCATTAAGTGTGAACCAATGTCGGCAATAGCGCGTGAATCACCTGATTTGTCTGGTTCAAGACGCCAGTTGTAGTCGGTTTCGTAGAATAGCCAATCTTGCAGGTAAGAACCGATAAACGAATAAATTTCGCCCAATTCTCCTTTTTCACGCATAGACTTCATCTGGCGGGCCAGCGGATAATAGCGCAGGTTGAAGTGAACAGCATTCACCAGCCCAGTTTTCGCAGCCAATTCTACCAGTTCCTCGGCTTCCGCAAGGTCTTTTGCCAAAGGTTTCTCACAGATGACGTGTTTCCCTGCCAGCAAAGCCGCTTTCGACTGTGAATAGTGAAGGAAGTTAGGCGTGCAGATGTGGATCGCCTGGATGTCGTCCTGTTTCAGCAACTCGTCGAAAGTATAAGAGCGGGCAATGCCTAGGGAATCGGCCTTCTGTTTGGCGAGCTCGGCGGTTACCTCGCAGAGTGCAGCTACTTCAACATTTGGAAGACGTCTCAGCGCTTCAATGTGAGCGGGGCCAATGAAACCTGTACCGACAACGCCAACTTTGATTTTGTTCATAAAATAAATGGGTATGGAAAGTAGGTGAAAAACTGTCCGCCCCGGAGCGGGCCGCCCGGGACGGGTTAAATTGAGATGTAATGAATTAAGATTGATTTAAGATCAGAAATCGGTCCACTTCGTCTCCGTTTTATTGGAAGCGATGACGGCATCGATGAATTTCATCCCCCGGACACCTTCCGCTGCACCTGGAAAATCGTATACCGGATCAGCGGCTTTCCCTTCCCAGTAAGCTCTCAGGTGAATCGCGAAATTGCGGTAAAGATTAGCAAATGCTTCGAAATAACCTTCGGGGTGGCCTGCGGGAATGCGCGTATGTACTTGCGCAGCTTTCGAAAGGTTACCAACACCGGTACGAATGATTCGCGTACCCTGGTTGGTTTTGTGTATCAATGTGTTAGGCTCCATTTGTTTCCATTGCAGACCGCCCGTTTCGCCGTAAACGCGGATATTGAGGTCATTCTCTTCTCCGTTGGCGATCTGGCTGTTTTGCAGAATACCTTTGGCACCGTTATTGAACCGTAAAAGAATATGTGCATCATCATCCAGCAAACGGCCTTCCACAAATATGGTAAGGTCGGCACAAATCTGGGTGATTTGGAGTCCGGTGATGTATTCCGCCAGGTTTTCGGCGTGTGTGCCGATGTCACCAAGGCCGCCCGCAGCTCCCGACTTCTTCGGATCTGTCCGCCATGCGGCCTGCTTGTTGCCGGTAACTTCCACGAGCGTGGCCAGCCAACCCTGCGGATATTCCACAATTACCTTCCTGACTTGCCCAATGGCGCCGGAAGCTATCATGTGGCGGGCTTCCTTTACCATAGGGTAGCCGGTATAGTTATGCGTAAGGCAGAAAATCAGGCCTGATTTCTCAACAACGGCCGCTATTTCTTCCGCTTCTTCGGTATTCAGCGTGATAGGCTTGTCACAAACAACGTGGAAACCATTTTCAAGGGCAAGTTTTGTAGGTGCGTGGTGCATGTGGTTGGGCGTAACGATGGCGACAAAGTCCATACGTTCGCCTTCCGGCAGCTGTTTTTCTTTCAAAATCATTTCCTCAAAGTCGTTGTAAACCCTGTTTTCCGGGAGATACAGCGCTTTTCCTGTTTCTTTTGACTTAGCCGGATCGGAGCTGAACACTCCGCAAACAAGCTCAATTTCTCCATCCATGATCGCTGCACGGCGATGGACCCCACCAATAAATGCATCCAGGGAGCCGCCGACCATGCCCATTCTGATCTTTCTTGACATTCCAGTTGGTTTAAGGTTTTGAAAAGATTTTATAACAAGAAGAGTAGTATACTGGACTCTTACTTCTTACAAATATAATTTTAAGACATAAAAAACGCTCTTAAGGAATAATTAAAACCAGTAGAATTGTCTTTAATTTGTTTTTTTTGTGAAAATCTTAAAGAAAAGCATCATCCCGAAGTTATCATTCACTAATTCAAATAATCAAACCCGTTAAGTCTCATGACCCAATCAGTTAACAGCGGAAGGCTCTTCAATGCAAGTTGTTTTGCGCTCATAACCACTGCATTCTCTTTTAGTATTCGCGCCGGGATCCTGCCTCAGTTGGGCACGGAATTTAACCTGACAGCCGAACAGCTTGGTTTTATCAACTCGATGTGGTTTTTCGGCTTCCCGCTTGCAATGATCATCGGCGGGCTTGTTTATCACACTATCGGCCCCAAAACCATCATGCAGGTGGCATTTTTCTGCCACGCGATCGGTATTGTCATGACAATCTATTCAGGTGGTTATACCGGATTGCTGATCTCGACCTTTTTGATCGGGGTAGGTAACGGATGTACCGAAGCTGCCTGTAACCCTATGATCGCCGATGCTTACTCAGGTTTGCAGATGAGTAAAATGCTTAACCGGTTCCACATGTGGTTCCCGGGCGGCATCGTAGTAGGTAGTTTGATTTCGAAATTCATGACCGACGCGAACCTCGGATGGCAGGCCCAAATCTGGATTATCCTGGTTCCTACTCTTATTTACGCATATTTGTTCTGGGGACAAGCGTTTCCAAAACCACACGTGGACGGCGTTACCTCAATCGGAGAGAACCTGAAAGCGATGGTGACACCATTGTTCCTTTTTATATTCGTTTGTATGGCATTCACTGCGATCAGCGAATTCGGCCCTCAGCAATGGACAGGTCTTATCATGAGTAAAAGCGGCGCCAGCCCGATGCTGATCCTTGCATTGGTAACCGGGTTAATGGCCGTGACCAGATATTTTGCACACCCTATTGTTGCTACATTGGGACAAACGGGTATCCTTTGGGGATCGTCGATCCTGGCGGCGGCAGGTATTTACCTGTTTAGCACAGTGACCGGCCCTGCGGCTTATGCGGCGGCTGTCATCTTCGCGATGGGCGTGGCGCTATTCTGGCCAACCATGATCGGTTTCGTGGCGCAAAACGTGCCTTTGAGCGGTGCTTTGGGTATGTCTATAGTTGGTGGCATCGGAATGTTCTCAACGGCGATCTGGCAGCCGGTAATCGGTAAATGGCTGGATGATGCCAAAGCTGAGAAAATCGCTGCAGGGCTGACCGGTGACGAAATGGAGCTGGCAGCCGGACAGGCGACGCTGAGCACAATGGTAATGTTCCCGGCGGTTCTGATCATCGCATTCGGTATCCTGTATTTCTGGATGAAAGGACGTAAAGAAGTGCCTGCATCTTCGGCGGCGGTACATTAATTAGGATTTCATGACGCACAAATGCAGAAGCATGGTGCGTAGAAAGGTTATAAAAATAGAAAGCGGTTAACGATGATCATCGTTAACCGCTTTCTATTTTTATATGGTTTTTTTCCATCTACCGGACTGGTTAAAGGAAGCCCCTGCCGGGGCTGTGGCGCGTGCCCGTTTTCTTCTATAAACAGGTAACCACTCCGTGGTTGAAATCCGTAAAGCCAGCCCCAGAGGGGCTACCTGTTTATAGGGAAATCGATGAATTAGTAGCGGTATCGAGCCCCGAATGGGGCTTCCTATGTCACCCTAGCAATTCCAATGCATTGTCATTTCAATTTGACAATCGTGACCCCTGCGCCACCGCGGTCGGCGTGCTCGTCCTGCATGGCTGCTACCTGTGCGTACCCGCGTAGATGGTTGCGTACGAGCGTGCGAAGGATGCCGTCGCCCTTGCCGTGAACGATGCGAAGTTCGTCGTAACCCAGCATGATCGCATTATCCATAAACTGATCAACCAGTCCCAGTGCTTCCTCGCCGCGTTTGCCCCGCATATCCAGATTGAAACTGAAATTGAGCATTCGCTCATTCATATCTACGCCTCTGGCCGCGGTTTTTAGCTTCTTTTCGCCGGTTGCCGCCTTGTACGTTTTATTAGAAACTTTTTCGAGACGGTTCAGTTTTATATTGGATTTGAGGTCGCCGATCCGGATTTCAACGTCTTTGCCTTTTACTGCAAGCACTTCCCCGATGGCCGTTTGCCCGATGATCCTTACGTAGCTTCCGGGCGTAATTTCGCCGCTTTCGGGTTCATATATTTCTTCTGCGGGCTGCGCCTCCACAACTTCTTCCAATGCAAGGTTTTTCTTGCCAAAAGATTCCAGTTGCGTTCTTACAGTTTTTGTCTTTTCTTTTTCAGCCTTATTTTCCTTGATCTCACGGATTGTGTTTTCGATCAGCTGATTAGCATCCGAAAGCAGCGTCTTAGCCTTTTGCTTGGCCTCATTGACGATCTTCTTCTCGTTGTTTTCGAGCTTTTCCTTCAATGAGGTATAATCCGCAAGCTGTTTGGCGAGTTTGCGCTCTTTGATGCCTATTTCGATGTTTTTCTCTGAAAATACCCTTCTTTCAATGTCCAGCTCTTTCAGCAGTTTTTCGAAATTCACCTGTTGTGTTCCTAGCTTTTCCTTGGCCCGGTCGATAACCGCATTGGGCAGCCCGATTTTCGAAGCGATTTCAAATGCAAAAGAACTTCCCGGTCGGCCGATTTCCAGTTGATAGAGTGGTTCCAAATGCTCGCCGTCGAAGCGCATAGCGCCGTTCACTAGACCATCGGTTTTATCTGCCAGTACTTTCAGGTTGGTATAATGCGTATTGATCATACCAAATGCACCCGATTTGGTCAGATTTTCCAGGATAGCCTCTGCAATCGCACCGCCAAGGCCCGGCTCTGTACCCGTACCGAACTCATCAATCAGAAACAAAGTGCGTTTGTTGGCCATTGAAAGGAAATAGCGCATATTGGTAAGATGCGAACTATATGTACTCAGGTCATTTTCAAGGGATTGTTCGTCACCGATATCGATGAATATGTTTTGGAAAAAGCCCATAGAGGAGCCTTCGCCCATCGGTACCAGCAACCCGCATTGAAACATGTATTGTATCAATCCGACGGTCTTCAATGCAACCGACTTTCCTCCCGCATTCGGCCCTGAAACGATCAGAATGCGTTCCTTTTCCTGTAACGCGATATTAAGCGGTACCACCTTTTTGCCTTGTTTCTGGAAAGATAAATGCAAAAGTGGGTGCCGTGCGTCACGCCAGTCGATAAACTGCCGGTTGCTGAACGGAGGATTGATAGCGCCCATTTCGGCGGCGAGCCTGGCTTTGGCACGCAGAAAGTCCATCAGTCCCAAAAACCCGTAAGCTTTTTGCAAATCCGGCACGAATGGGCGCAGGAGTGCAGTTAGTTCAAGGAGTATGCGGTTTATTTCCCGGCGCTCCTCATATTCCAACTCCCGGATCTCATTATTGGATTCGAAAACATCGGTAGGCTCTATAAAAACAGTCTGCCCGGTGGCCGACTCATCGTGGATAAAGCCGCGCAGTTTTCGTTTGTGCTCAGCTGCGACCGGTATTACCATTCTGCCATTCCGGACGGTGAGCGACACATCATCGCCGATCCACCCGTTGCTTCTGGCGGATTTCAGAATAGTATCGAGCTTCTTGCGGATGCCTGCCTGCTCTGAAATAAGGCGCTTACGGATGCGCGAGAGTTCACCCGACGCCGAGTCGCGGATCTGACCGCGTTCGTCGATAATGCGGTCGATCGCATCGGTGATGGCCTTTTCAACACGGATCGTTTTGGCATATTCGCCCAAAATAGGGAACGAATCAGCTTCCTGGCTTTCAAAAAAACGCAGACACAGTCGGATCGTCAGCAACGACACTTTCAGGTCCGAGAACTCGGGCTGAGTGAGAAGCATGCCTTCGATCGTCGCCCGTTTCAGGTAAGGGGTAGCGTCGATGTAGTTCTGGGATGGGAAGTTCTCGCCCAGTTCAAGTATGCGCTGCATTTCGGCTGTCTGGCTGACAAGCTTTTCGACCATCCCGAAATTTTCGGAAAAGCGTATTTTCTCGACGAACGCTTGTCCTAATGTGCTGATGCAATTTTCTTTTAATCGTTCACGGAGCTTATCAAAGCCCAGCTTTTGTTCGATTGTATTCGGATATAGCATTTTATTGGTTGTTGGCTGATGGCGCGCGGGCAATCAGCCTTTTCTCTTTGTTGATGTTAAAAAATATTCCGGATCTCCTCCTTAATCACTTTCAATGCGTGGGCAGAAGGCTGGACCTCCTTTTCGATCACATGTGAAAAGATCTTTTTCGCCAGGTCCGAAGGTGGCGCTTCGCCGCTTACTTCTGCGGCCGACTGGTTGATCACCGCAACGGTTTCGTTCATTGCATTGGTAACTTGTTCCCAGGCGTGGCTGCTGATATAGAGCTGCTGGGCTACGTTATGGTTATATTCATCGCGGATCTCCTGCAAAAGGATTTGCTGTAACTCCAATGCCGACATGGCGGAAGGCACCAGACGTAACAACAGGTTGCTTGGGGTAATGCGTTCCAGGAACAGGCACATGCGTTCGTAAGCCTGCAAACGGAGCGGCAAAGTGATCTCGATGTTTTTGCTGCGAATGTCCCAGCGCTGTTTTTCAAAAATCTTGTTCGCGACTGTGGTAATGGTAAGGTACATGCCAAAAGTCACAACGACGCCGAGTATGAGAACAGTCAGGATCAGGTAATATTCCATGGTGTGAATGCGTAATTTTATGCCAAAATGAGGCACAAAATTAAGGGATTACCGGTATTAAGCAGATATTTATTTCAAAACGCGAATCCAATACGCCCTAATCGCGTTTACCAGTTTAATGCGCATGAATATTCAGACAATGGAAAACCCGGTCCAACTTACCGAAAAAGCTAAGCTAGAAATTAGAACTACTTTGGAAGCCAATAAAATTCCTGACACCTACGGACTCAGGGTGGGGCTTCGGGG
>NZ_JAMOZL010000007.1 GCF_023667495.1 Dyadobacter sp. MSC1_007 | reverse complement strand
ACCAATAAAAACACTTTTTATTTACTAATTTTGAACCGCTTCTACAGCATTTTTTGCCTTCGGCCGCCAGCTAAATAGGTGGTCAATTTGCCACGGAATCAGGTGGTCAACTTCTCCGAAATACCCACTTAACAAACGCGAAAACCTGGGTAATCGTTGGAAAAGATATAACCCTCTTCACGCACGCATGAAACAGCACATTTCCCTCATTAGTTTATTGGTCGATGATTATGACGAGGCCATCTCCTTCTACGTTCAGAAAGTTGGCTTTGTGTTGCTCGAAGATACCCTGTTAAGCGAAGCCAAACGCTGGGTACGTGTTGCGCCAAGAGGCGCGACTGAATGCGCTGTGCTACTCGCAAAGGCCAGCACAGAAGATCAGCGGGCGTGCATAGGTCATCAAACTGGTGGGCGGGTCTTTCTTTTTCTGAATACCGACGACTTTTGGCGTGACTACCAGAATTTGATTTCAAATGGCGTTCGAATCGTCCGGCAGCCGTCAGCAGAGAGTTATGGCACAGTGGCAGTCTTCGCCGATCTTTATGGTAATCTGTGGGATCTTATTGAAATGAAAAATTGATCTACATTCCGTCATGCATCACGACATTCCGGTGCGACAATCCCCAGTAATGTAGCTCTTCGAGCACTTTTTCGAGTGAAAGACCGTGTTCAGTAATCGCATATTCGACCGTTGGCGGGAACGTATCAAATACCTTGCGGGTGATCAGCTTGTTACTTTCTAACAATTTCAACTCTTTGGATAGCATCTTGTCCGTGATGCCGGGGACCTCCCTGGATATTTGCAAAAAATCGGCGCGGACCGGCCGACAGGCAAAACAAGATTAACAACTTCCACCGTCCTTCAAGCGCTTCTAACGCATCACGAATGGATAACATGGTTTTGGGGCAACCTCCGTTTGTCAGCATAATTGATTATCAGCATTACTATCAGATTGGATAGTGCTATCCGATTGGAAAGTACTATCCCTTGGTAAGCAAAGGTAAGCTAGTTTTACGCTTGTCTCAACTATCCGACTTATATGCAAACAATCAAAAAAACTTCCCGCATCCTCCATTTCGCACTTTGGGCAGTTCAGATTTCGCTTTCTGCGGGCCTTATCTGGGCTGGTCTTACAAAACTTTTTACACCAGCTCAACCCCTGGCTGAAATGTGGCCCTGGACTGCCGCTCACCCAACTTTGGTGATTGTTACAGGCTTCGCAAATCTTATTTCAGGCATTGGCATTATATTACCTTCGTTTTTCAAGGGCAAAGATCAGCTTGTCACGGCAACGGCCATTGGCATTATTGCTTTGATGCTGGCAGCGGCAGGCTTTCATATTATCCGGGGAGAAGCTTTTCAAATTGGCGTCAATGCAGCATTCGCAGCGCTGGCAGGGTTCATTATTTGGGGGCGTTAAGCATGAAATGGGAAGATGCAATTATAGCAGTAGAATCAATATCGCTTGGGGCGGAGAAATACAAAGGGTTACTGGCTGCATCAGGACTTTCGCTTATGTAGGAATTTGAGGATGAGGGAGAGAATTATTATTATCATGCGGAGAAGCGTTAGCAACAAAAAAAGGACTGTCACCAACAGTCCTCAACTCCCTAAGCTTTCTGACCCATTTGTTCGAGTCCTTCCCAAAGCACTTTCAGATCGAAAAGCGCTGATTTTTCGGCTTTCTCAAACGGAACATCCGAATGATAAAGCGCCAGATCATGGACCATTTTGAGCGAATGCGCCAGCTCCTTGCTGCCCTGACATTCCACGAGATACCAAAACTCGGCTTGTGATTGCGTCAGCGGAGCGCTGGCGTTTGATGCGTGACGGGCATCATTCGTTGGGTTGACTGAATTTGAGTTCGAGTCGGGACAGGAACCATGTGACGTTTGCATTGTGAAATGGTTTGATGTGAACAAAAAAGGAGAGGTCACTGCAAACGTCACCAAAGCGAGCTTTGACAGGTCGCGGGACTTTCACCCGTATGCCCCTCCAAGACCATTTCTTCCTGTTTTTTGATTGTAAGCTCATAATGAAAATTGGAAAACGTTTGCGAGGGCAAATATAGGGGAAAGTTTTGATCCCTGGCAAAGGGAAAGGTGCGGCGGCTCGTGGGGCTAGGAGTCGCAAAATGGGATGTTGTTATTAGTGCTGCCAATGCGCAAAATAGCCAAGGAATGAAGCGGCGGCCATTTTTCCAGAAAAACTGTTTGGGTGAAGTTTTACAGATAGGCCTATTCTAGCTCAAAACCGTCTTGCATAATAAAATCTTTCAGCAGTTGATCTAATTTAATGCTGATTCGGGAGGGAGGCAAGGCCCTGCCCTCTGATTTTTCAAAATATGCTTTCGCTTTTTCTCGGTCTACGGTTTCCTTTAATTTATCAAAACGCCCGTACTCATTGATGTTCTGATCAGTAATGTGGCTCTGCATTAACTTTTGAAGCAGGTCTTTATCAACACCTAGGAGATCTGAAAGTTTTAAAATCTGCCCATATTTTGCACGAGAAAGATATTCCGTAACGTAATCCCTAAAACTCTTATCAGCGGCTAATTTGACATTTCCACTTTGTATATCATTCAAAAATATATTGGCAAACTTCTGTTCCTCCTGGCTAAGTGTTGCAAAAGATTTATGCAGCTCATCTAAAATCCCTTTGCGTTGTTCTTCTGTAATATTTGCCTGAGTTAGAGATCTGGTATACTTCACAAAGCGGGAATTCATGTAATCCGCATCGATCTTACCTGTATCAATTTCTACAATGTAAGGTTCTATCTCAAAAGGGACACCGATCACGCCCCCGATGCCACCATTGGTAAACATTTCCTTATAACGCGCCAGCAGACTGTTGTAATCGTTCTCATCAAAAAGCATGTTGATGACAAGCTTGGGCTTTCGATCTCTGAATTCGTAAGTTGATTTGCTCCAAAGAAAACCTTGAATTTTTGCAGCTTCCAGGTTTTGGTTAAGAGCTTTAAATAGCTTTGCAAATCGTCCTCTTACTACTAACTCTTCCGGCAACTTCTCAAAGTTGTCAATTCCAGCATTCGCAAACAATAACCTTATATCTTGGTAGATGAAATTCATTCTATTAAGATGCTCATCCAAATGCTCCACAAACAAACCGTAAGGTCTATCACCCGAATAAAGCTTTACCGCCTTGTCTACATTTTGATGCATTGTATGCGGGAAACGATAATACTTTACGACACCAAAAGGCTTTTCTGGGCCGAAGAGACGATTGGTACGAGAAAATGCCTGTATGATATTTTCATAGCGGAGCAACTTGTCTAAATAAAGCGTATTGACCCATTTGGAGTCGAAGCCGGTTAGCATCTGATCGACCACTATAAGCAAATCGATTTGCATTTCGGGCGATCTTTCAATGCGTTCGTAAGGTCTTTTGTGAGCTAACCGTGCCGATATATCTTTCTTGAACCTGGCATGTGACGGTAAGGTGAAATCTTGCTGATACTGCTCATTATAATCTTCCGTCAGCTCCACTAAACCATCTTCCTTAAAATCAAATCCAGCATTATTATCAATAGTGGAATCAAATAATGCAGTGGTTTTCAGTTTTGGAAAATCGGCTTTTAAAATGCGATAGTACTCAATTGCTTCCGTAATACTGCTCGTCGCCAGAATAGCATGAAACTTCCCGTTATGGCTTAGACGCATCCAATTCTCACGAATATCCTTCACGACAGTTCGCTGATGTTCTATTCGCTCATATTGAGATCTGTTTAGATAATCCTCGATGCCTTTTTCATATTGGCCCGCATTGTTTAGTTTGCCAGCCATGGAAACTATCGAAGAATCCATGAACCGGTAATAGATTCTGCTTTTGTCGGGATCATTAATTGCTTCTGCTTCATTCCTTGCCTTGGCTTCTTGCAGGGCAACTTCGGTGCGAATATGAGTATCCCGGTAAGTCAGGATTTTATAAGGATCAAAACCCAAAACATTCTTGTCCCGGATTCCATCGGCCAGGCTGTACCGATGCAACTCATTACCAAATATTGTAGCCGTTGTAGCTTCCTTGCGCTGGTTTTCTTGCTGTATGGGTGTGCCCGTAAATCCAAAAAACACGGCACGAGGGAATGCTTCACGAATCGCCGGCAACATATTCTCTCCAAAAACAGTACGGTGCGCTTCGTCAATAATAATAACCATCCTTTTGCGGCGCATTTGTTCTAGATCTTTGGCATTGAGGCCGTCTTCTTCCGCACCAATATTGCTCATCTTTTGGATAGAAGTTACGATCAGCGTATCGGCAGGGTCGTTGCTTTTGAGCTTGGTGACCAGCACATGCGTATCCTCGGTGGCCTGCACCGATTGATCATCATCAGCAAAACCACGGTATTCTCTCAGGGATTGCGTCCCCAACTCAATCCTGTCCATCAGGAATACAACCTTATCGGCGTCTTTGGAATTCGCTATGAGTTGGGCTGACTTAAAACTAGTCATGGTTTTACCTGAGCCCGTGGTATGCCATATATAACCGCCGCGCACATCAGGCCATTTCCAATCTGTTTTAGCCACGCGATCTGATATGGCATTTGCAGCGTAAAACTGGTAGCTCCGCATCACCTTCAAAACACCGTCGGTATTATCGGCAACAGTATAAAATCCAATGAGCTGGTGTGCCATTGGGATTGAGATCAGGGAGCTGGCAATTTGCCGCCAATCATTGATGGGTTCGTTATTGAAATCCGCCCAACGGAAGAAATAATCTTTATTGAATTTTCCATCCGGACCAGGGTTAGCAAAGTACCTCGTCTCCTCGGGTGTCATCGCCACAAAAATTTGTATTAGGGAAAAGATACCCGAAAAAACACCCTCGTAGGCATATTTTCTGATTTGTTCGCTTGCTTGACTAATGTCGGTCCCTGAGCGTTTGAGTTCCAAATGGATCACCGGCATTCCATTGATAAGCAGCACCAAATCACCACGACGATCATTCAGAATTTTAGATTTGCTTTTGTAGCGTGGTTGCTGCACGATCTGATACCGGCTTTGCCCGGCGGCAATCTCCAAACGGTCGTATATTTTTAAGCTTACTTCTTTTCCAAAATGCAAGATGTCGGCAGGATTGTCGCGGGTAATGGCCACACTTTTGCCATTGATGAAACCATTGAGCCTGAGAGGCGATCGCAGCGCATTAATCTGCTCCATAACCTGCTGCATTTCGCCACTTGTCAGCGGCGTATCGTTGAGCCGGTCGATATCCCGATTATTCTCAAAAAGTATGTTTGCCCAGTTTTGTAGTAAATCTTCTTCCGTAGGATTTTTGAGCACCTCCGCTTCCCAGCCCTTGGTGGAAAGGATCTGGATAAGCGCGTTTTCAAAAAGTGCTTCGCTGGTAAATGTTTGCATACGGAAGAGGATTTCTAGATAAACATTTTTTGGAGCATTGCCTGCTTTAAGTTCTTTAACTGCTGTATTTTCTGCTGCGATTGGCTAATTATCTTGTCCAGGCTTTGAAAATATTGCCCGATCTTTTGCTGCTCTAAAAGTACAGGCATTTTTATCGCAAATTCACTATATTCTTTTGCATTTACACCTGGTTGCCCAGAACGTTGCGATGTGATCTTAATAAATTTTGAATATTCAACTTTGAGGGTATTTTGAAAAACAAATTCACTATCCGTATTTGGTTTAATTCTCGCACGGATTAGAAATCCCGCAAAATAAACCAAACCATCTTTTTCGCTATAATGATATGTTTTACCTACACTGGCTCCCGTTCTCGCAAATAATATGTCACCTTGTCTCAGTTTGTAACTATCCGCGTTGCTTAAATCTGTATCTGGTGAAGTTAATGTTTCCAAGATGAATCTGCGAGAATTTTCTTCTATGTCAGTAATTCTCAAATATTTATTTATTCCATCATACTTGATAGCAGCAGCATTCAATCCGTATTCTAAGCTTTCCGAAACCTCACCTAATTTTTTATTTTGCCATTTTTCAGTAAATCCGCTAAAACGAATCTCTGGAACATCTGTATTTTCTTTGGGAAACATTTTTTCGAGCATTGCCTTTTTTAGATTAGTTATCTTTTCCAGCTTTTGCTCTTGCAGTAGGATTAGGCCGTCTAATTTATTGAAATAATTGCCAATATGGGTTTGTTCGGCGAGACAAGGATGGAAGAATTTAACACTCCTTAGATCTGAATTATGTAGGTGAACAACAGATTTCCCCTGGGCTCTTTTACTTAATTCCCTTTTAGACGTTCCATTTGAAATACTCAATGCAAGAAAAACAGGCGATATATTTTCGAATGGAGACACTACATTTAAGTCTCCACCCAAAACAATACCCGCCTTTAATACTGCTGATGCCCTTGAAATATCTTCCGCCGTTTCACCCGAAGATGGAACGATTACTTCGTTTCCTCTGCTGTATACAGAATCCTTTTGAGGTATTACAAATGTATCTACATCTTCAATTATAGTTTGATACTTTGTATAGAGTCTACCATATAAAATAATCGGGCAACCTGATTTAAGCAAATGTTTTTTGGAATATCCTCTTCCTTTTGAAAAATCACCAACCTTCTCTAACTTCTTTTCTTTCCACCCTTCTTCAAACCCTTGAAATCGAATGGCAGGAATATTTTTATCGCTTATCACTTTCTTCACTTTTTAAGAGTTTTTTCCATTCGTTCAGCCCTTCAATATCGTGATCGCTGCCAGTAAGTTCACCCATCAATTCGACTAAGACTTCCTCTGTTTTCTGTAACTGCTGGCTCAGATCTTGCAACGTCGTGATGTACTTACCTGCCAAATAGCTTACTTTCTGCGTCAGCGTAGCAATTTTGTTGTTGGGTAAGCTGTGTAAAGCTTTCACCAGTGGTGTAATCCATTTGCGCTCCAACAAAACCTTTGCCTCGTCATCGGTGAGGGTTTCAATGGTTTTTTTGGTCAGCGAATGCAAGGCCTCCGCTTCCTCTTTGATGTCTTTTTTGAGTGTTTTCTCCTCAGCTATCAAGGCACTTACTTTCAAAATTTTCGTTTCATCATCTTCCTCACCATATGTCGCACCTTTCTTTTTCTCGGCAGTAATTTCTTTTGCAAGTTTTACCACTTCCGCATTCATGAAAGCATCTTTGGCATCATTGGTAATTGCACTGTCTTTAATTTCCTCTGACAAAGCATCCAGCAGTTCTTCATATTCAGCGGTTATTTCTGCTACGCGGTTCTCCTTATCAGTTAGACTTTGCAGTTCGCTTGATAAATGTACTTTCTGCACCAACTCAAAAGGTAATACATGGCCTTTCCAACCTTCTTGTACTTCGGTGTCTTCAACCTTCCCTTTTTTGGTTACCATATTGGCATCTACCTGTTTGACAGCGTCAAACCCTTCTGTCTGTAAAATCTCCAAGTCGATTAAAATGCTCTGCCATTCATTATCGAGCAATTGGTAGGCCTCATACTTGTCAAGCAACGGCACATTGGCAATACGGCGAAAAATGTCCGTACTCAAATTGGTTTTTTCCGAAGAAACGTGAAGTGTCATCATATGCCCAATCAACCGCTCACGAAGTGTCTTATCAAAATCAACAAATGCATCGGCAAATGTTTGCACAAACGCCTTCGTATCGGCATGTTCTTGGATCGCCGTTTTTACATCCTCGATTTTCAAAGCGGCCATTTCGGCGGAAGTGTTGAAAAACAAACTATCTCTCAGCCTTGGGAAAGTTTCCCAATAAGCTTGTAATTCCTCGATCTCATTAATAGGGATACCGCCAAACATGGTGGCATAGATATCCCAGCTTTCTGCGGGCTCACCCGAGTCCACATACCGCGGGATATTGAGGTTCCATTCGTTTTTTCTTAGCTCATCACGGCTTACAAGTGTCGCATATTTGGGGATACTTTCGCGTGCAATGACTGCATCGACCATTCGCTTAATATCCGAAGCCCGAAGCCTGTTGCTCTTTCCTTCTTTTAGAAAACCCTTGGATGCGTCAATAATCAATACATCGTTTGTGGTTCGTTTTTGTTTAAGCACCATCACAATGGTAGGAATGCCCGTGCCAAAAAAGATATTAGCCGGCAAACCAATAATGGCATCAATGTGATTTTTTTCGATCAGATTTTTGCGAATTGCTCCTTCTTCACCACCTCTAAACAATACACCATGGGGCAATACAATGGTCATAATTCCATCGGGCTTCAAGTGGAATAGATCGTGCAACAAAAAAGCAAAGTCGGCCTTCGATTTGGGAGCCAGACCAAATCGCGCAAAGCGTGGATCTGCCTCCTTCCCGGCAGTTTCCCATTTTTGCGAGTAAGGCGGGTTGGAAACCACAGCGTCCACATAAAGCGCTTCGTAGGTATTGATGCGATCAACTTCATCAAAATATGGCCAATCCTCTTCCAATGTATCGCCATTCCGGGTAACGATATTGTTCGCTAGAATGCCCCGCATGACCAAATTCATACGGGTAAGGTTATAGGTGTTTTGTTTGAGTTCCTGTGCGTAGTACTTAATGTTATTTTCTCCCTTAATGTGCTTGGCAACACTCTTACCAATGTTGATGAGAAGAGAACCTGACCCACTTGTAGGATCGTAAATTTTTATCTCTTCACGGTCTTTAAGGTGATGTGCTATAATCTCCGACATTAGCACAGATACTTCATGCGGAGTGTAAAATTCGCCTGCTTTTTTTCCTGCATTGGCAGCGAACATACCAATGAGATACTCATAAATAAAACCAAGCACGTCATAATCCTGCCTGCCATCCATTGGAATATCCTTAATCAGCTGAATGAGCTTACTGATAGCCTTCGTCTGCAAAGCAGCAGTGTCGCCGAGTTTGCTCAGTCCAGTTTCCAAGGTGTTAAAAACCCCTTCAAACAGTTTTTTATGAGCCGGATTGATCAATCGGGTAAATGCAGACAAAGCTTCACGCACATCCGGCACTTCAAAATCGCTTCCTTTCGCTATCCAACTGGAAAACAAGTCTTTATGAGCAATGAAATAGCCAATGTTAGTTTTAATATAATCTACCGCTTCGACGTCTTCTTCCGAAAGCTGCTTGATCTCATCATCAGTATATCCTGCTTTTTTCGCAAACTTGATTTGTGATTCAGAGAGGTACTTATAGAAAATAAATCCAAGTATGTAATCCTTATATTCATTCGCCTCAATCTTGGAACGCATCTGATTGGCCGATTCCCAGATCTTGGCAGCAAGCTGTTGTTTGTTCATACTACTTAATTCAGTCCAGTACTTTTTACTTCGGTTATTCTTAAAATTAAATTATCTCAACTATATATTATCAATCATCCAAATCCCCCGCCCGCTCCTGATACTCATCCAGCACCTTATCATTCATATATTCAAGCCTCTTCTCCAAAGACAATTCTGTAACCGCCTCATAGGAAATAAAAGTACAGGACTCTTTCAAAGGCCCTTTTTCTAAAAGTGCGAAAACTGGCCGGGAGATTTCTTGCAGCACTTTTTCCCGCCGCTCGGCTGGGGCTACGATGTGGGCACTGATGTCAAGATTGGGTTGCAGGGCCATCAGATCGGCCATTCGGAGGATGCCGGAATAGATTGAAGTCGTATGTTCCACTTCAAAAGCACGAACGATCGACCGGCCCTTGATCCAGAGCACATCGATATTTTCAATGGTTCGAAGCGTAATGGTATCATAATTCAATGGCAGCGTGGTAAGGAGTGAGTCGGTTTCAGGTTTCCAAACTGCCAGGACCCTTTGCCTGTCGCTTTTCGGTAGCCAGATTTTCAACTTCATTCTTTCGCCAATTCGCGATAGCATTGCCTGAACCCGGATAGACTCGCGAACATCCTCTTTTTCAGACTTCGGAGAAAATTCCTGCTCTTCCTTCGTCGGTACCGACACTTCGACTTCCTTACTCTCCTGCGTTTTGACGGTCAACGTGACTAGCTTCCGACTATCACTTTCACTGAGCGGAAAACTCTTGGGAGTTGATAATTGTCTTTTTAAATACGATTCAATCCAATTCCCATCTTCCTCTTCAAAACGGCGCAAGTTTCCTCGCACCATATTGGTCCATGCGATGCTTTTTTTGGGTAAATTTTTGGTAAAAGAAAGGCTGGCCCAACATTCCTCATCATCAACAGGGAGCGCCAAGTCGAGAGGAAGCCAGACGATCTCCTTAACCGGAAACCGCAGCGTATAAATATCATCCTCTGAGCTATAAACTGGCGTTTTGCTTATGAAGTATTCCCCTGTAACTTCCAGGATACCGACCCAGCGAGACAATTTGGTCACATAGGCAATAAGCTTATCACCCTTTTTAAGGGCATTTGCCTGTGTTTTTTGAGATTCACGAAAACCAGAGATCGATCGCTCGGTTTTAGTAAACGTATTATAGGTGTCAGGAGAGAATATGGTGATGTAGTAAGCCATTCGAGCATTCAAAAGAACAAGATAGCAGCAAATAAACGATTTGACAAGCTACGAATGCAAGTAAGGTGGCGCCTAACAACTAAATTCGCCGTTCCCAATATCTTCGCGAAGTCTGCACATGCGAGGCTGAGGGTGGAGAAAGTGATACTATTCTCTTTTTTATCCGAAGATGGAGAGATGTCAGAATTTTGAACGAATAGATTAATTCATGTCAACAGAAATATATAACCGGAATCTCCTTTTGTTTTGCCTTTTCGTATGTGGGTTGATGTATATTGACTCGTACTTGGTTCCGCTCAAAGATGACCCCAAAACCGTATTACGGCAGGATTATTATAGTACTAGCAGTCTAAGGCACACCTATAAGACTTTTGAGATTGAAACAGAAAGTGGTTACTTTCCGATAACGGGAAGGGCGTCCAATATGATCAACGACGGCCAGAAGATTGTTTTAATGAGATCTTTTGTCACCAACTCAGTCCAAAAGATTAGGCTATCCCAAAATGAACACGACCGTACAGTCGAAGTAGGTTTTTTAAGAGCAAGATCAGGAATTCTCGGTATACCAATTCTTTGCTTATGCATTATTGTAAACTTATCCGCAAATAAAAGGCTTGTTAGAGAGGGAAAGCGGAAATATCTGCCTTATGTATGGCTGACAGGATTGTGGGTGCTCCTGGGTTTCCATCTCGGATTGGAGTCGCTTTTCAGGTGATCTAAAACCAAACGCTCCAGTTTCCCGCGTTCTCACCCCACCCATTTTCAATCCCCATACTCCGCATCCATCACAGCCTGCATCCAGTTAACAATGCCTTTCTCCGTATTAGGAATGATGTAGAGCTGCTGCATGCCTACGTCCGGGCTGGCTCCGTGCCAATGCAGTTCATTCGGAGGGCATTTAACGACATCTCCCTTTTTGAGACGCTGTTTCGGCTGACCTTTGATCTGGTGAAAACCGGCGCCGTCGGTGATGATCAGAATCTGGC
This sequence comes from Dyadobacter sp. MSC1_007, assembly GCF_023667495.1. Taxonomy (GTDB): domain Bacteria; phylum Bacteroidota; class Bacteroidia; order Cytophagales; family Spirosomataceae; genus Dyadobacter. The sequence continues at coordinate 457,894 of NZ_JAMOZL010000007.1, read as the reverse complement.
CGGCCGGATGTGTATGCCAGTTGCTCCGGGCCCCAGGCTCGAAATATACATTGCCGACGAGCGAGGTGTAGGTGCTGTCCGCAGCCACCAAACCATAGTTAAATGCCTTTCCGGTAAAGTTCGAAGCGGGCCCTTGCTGACCTTTCGGAAATATGCCCTGGCTAACGTCCGCTTGTTTTTGTCCGGCTTGCCCAAAGCTTTCTGTTGCTGTCAGAGCTGATGCGACTACCGCAAAAAAGGCTAGCGAATGAAGCAGCCGCAATCTGATGTTTTCTTTCATGACATTTTTTGTTTTTCTGATAGTCTAAACCTCCCTCTGCATAACTTTGTCCGGCGTAATGGGCAATTCACGGATGCGCTGGCCGGTTGCGTTGAAAACCGCATTGGCTACCGCCCCGGCAAATCCGATCAATGCAATCTCACCCATTCCCTTCGCCCCCATGGGGTTGATGACAGGGTCGGGCTTGTCAATAAAAATAGTTTCGATTGCCGGCACGTCGGCATGCACTGCCACATGGTAATCGGCCAGATTGTTGTTAATAAACCTGCCGAACCTATGATCAATCACCGCTTCTTCCGTTAACGCCATCCCGATGCCTCCTGTTACCCCACCGATCATCTGACTCGCAGCAGTTTTCGGACTGATAATGCGGCCCGAATCGGCTACGCTCACGGCTTTGGTGACTCTAACCGCGCCTGTCAAAGAATTTACCTTTACTTTGACAAAATGCACCGAAAACGAGTACATCGAGTATTTTTGCAAGTCCGGGCTGCCCTTTAAATCCGCGTCTTTTTCAATCTTTGAAAGCTGGCTGGATTCCATCAGTTTGCCCACTGCCACTTTTTTGTCGAGGCCTTTTTCAATGGATATAGCTCCTTCGGTTAATACCAAATCTGCGGTTTGCGCGCCTGCCAGTGGGCCATTCGCTTTTACAGCCAGCTCGAACAGCTCATTCTTGATTTTGGTACACGCATCGAAGACCGCCGAACCCACCGCCGAAACAATGGCAGAGCCGCCCTGTGAGGGTGCTTTTGGATGCGATGTATCTCCGTACTCCACTTTGATGCGGTCAAACGGCACGCCAAGTACATTGTGGGCGATCATGGTCAATGCGGTTCCCGTGCCCGGGCCGATGTCGGTAACAGCGCTTTGGATCACAAGCGATCCATCGGCATGGAGTATCGCCCTGGCGGAAGCTTCCCACCGGAATGCATTGAACACCCCTGTACTCATGCCGTATCCCACAAGCCAGTTGTCCTCCTTCAAGCTGCCCGGCTCATTTTTGCGGTCTTTCCAGCCAATCGCATCCGCGCCGCGTTCGTAAGCCTCTTTCAAGTGTTTGCTTGAATAGGGCAGGTTATGCTCCGGGTCGGTTTCAGTGTAATTGCGTAAGCGGAATTCAATGGGGTCCATGCTCAGCTTATGGGCCATTTCGTCCATGGCGGATTCCAATGCGAATGCGCCGGTAGCTTCGCCTGGTCCGCGCATCCAGATAGGTACGCTGCGGTCGAGCCGCACGAGGCGGTATCGGGTGCTCACATTCGGGCATTCGTACATGAAACGCGTCATGTTTACAGTCGCCTCCGTGAAGTCTTCGTAGCTGGCCGTCTCAGCGGTAGCCGCATGGTTAATCGCTACCAGTCTACCGTGGTTGTCTGCACCCATTTGGATGGTTTGCACAGTGTAAGGCCGGTGACCGACCATGGTAAACATCTGGCTGCGGTTTATCACCAGCTTCACCGGGCGGCCTATTTTTTTGGCAATCGCCACCACAGCCGTTTCCTGGGGCCAGGTGCGTAAGCCCATTCCAAAGCCTCCTCCCATGAATTCGGTATGCACACGGATATTCTTCGGATCGATCTTGAAAGCCTGCGCCATCGCCTGCTGGGTCGCATTCACGCCCTGGGTTTTAGCATAGATCATCAACTGCTTGTCGCCCGTCCAATGCGCGGTGATCCCGTGAAGTTCCATCGGGTTATGCACTTCAATGGGGATTTTGTAGTCGGCTTCCAGTTTTACAGGTGCAGATTGGTATGCGTAGGCTTTCCCTCTGCTGTAGTCCCCGCCTTTGGGCGTGACTTGCTTGTCGATATGCTTTTCCAGACTGGTCCGGGCGGTCTGCTTACTGTATTTGGCGTTGACTAAAGAAGCGGCGTAAGTGGCGCGCTCATAGGTATTGGCCACCACCAGGGCAATGGGCTGCCCATCGAAGAGTATCTTCGGCCCACTCAGAATCCGGTAGGTTTCTTCTGTGGCAGGTTTGGGCGGTGGCCCGTCGGCTTGTCCACCCGCGGGTGCGTCCCAGCCGGGAATGGGCGGCATATTCAGGTGCGTGAACACGCCCAGCACGCCGGGTGCGCTCAACGCCTTTTTTGTATCAATGTTCGTCAATGTTCCGCGCGCAATTTCACTGCCGACGATCACGCAATAGGCCAGATCAGGTAAATCAAAATCGGCGAAATATTTCGCCCCGCCTGTCACTTTCATCCGCCCGTCAATCCGGTCGATGGCTGGATTTTTCGTTTCGTTTTTCATGGGTTCAGGCGGTTTTGGTGGCTACTTGAAGTGCTTCTACAATGGAATTGGGTGCGAGCGTGAGCTTGAAATCATTTTCGCCATAGCCTTTCGCACCGGTCATAGTCAGCTTTGCGGCTTGTTTGAAATTGGCTTCTGTCGCTTCTTTACCCTTCAAAAACTGTTCGGCCTCTTTCAGCCGCCAGGGCTTGTGGGCTACTCCGCCCATTGCCAGTCGTATGTCCTGGATCGTTTTGCCTTTCATGGAAATACCCACTCCTACCGAGACGAGCGCAAATGCATACGAAGCCCGGTCACGTACTTTCAGGTAATAGGAATGCTCGCTGAATGCATTGGTTGGCACATCCACCGACATAATCAGCTCGCCGGGCGCAAGGGTATTGTCTTTTTGCGGCATATCGCCGGGGAGCCTGTGAAACTCGGAGAATGGGACCGACCGGTCGCCTTTTGGACCGCTGATATTCACAGTCGCATCCAATGCGGCCAGGGCAATGCACATATCGCTCGGATGTACGGCAATGCATTTGCCCGATGCCCCGAAAATGGCATGCATGCGGTTGCTGCCGCCAATAGCCCTGCAGCCCGTCGGTCCGTTGGGTTGACCTTTATCTGGCCCGGATTGTACGGGCCCGCGTTTATTGCAGGGCATGGAGGTATCATAAAAATACGAACAGCGCGTGCGCTGCATCATGTTGCCGCCCACGGTAGCCATGTTGCGCAACTGCGCGGATGCGCCTGCATTCAAAGCCATCGATAGCAATGGGAAATGCTTTTTAACCAATTCGTGGTCTGCCACAGCCGAATTTTTAGCCATGGCGCCAATGCGAATTCCGGTGGCAGTTTTTTCAATCGTCGCGAGCGGCAACTTGTTAATATCCACCAGCCGCTCAGGAATAATTACTTCGCGTTTGACAAGATCTATCAGATTGGTACCGCCAGCCAGAAAATAGGTGCCGCTTTCCTTTGTTACGGCCGCAATAGCGGCCTTTGGCGTGCTCACACGCGTAAATTGAAACGGGTTCATAGCTGGCCTCCTTTCTTTTTAACATCCATGATGGCTTCGACAATATTGGCGTATGCGCCGCAGCGACAGATATTGCCGCTCATGTACTCTCGAACTTCCTCGGGTGTGTTGGCGTGACCCTCGCGGATGCAAGCCACGGCCGACATGATCTGCCCTGGCGTGCAGTAGCCACATTGAAAACCGTCATGTTTGATGAATGCTTCCTGCATGGGATGGAGCTTATCGCCGTTTGCCAGCCCCTCGATCGTCGTCACCTTGGCGCCTTCGGTCGTCAGGGCCAATGTCAGACAGGAGTTGACCCGCTGGCCGTCGACATGCACAGTGCAAGCGCCGCATTGACCGTGGTCGCAGCCTTTTTTGGTTCCTGTCAAATGCAATTGCTCGCGCAGCAAGTCCAGCAAAGTCACGCGCGGCTCCACAGATAGCTGCTGGGCTACGCCGTTGATCTCTACACGTAGCGGCTGCTGCTCGAAAGCGACGGCCACCTTCTCGTCCAAACCGTTTTCCACTGCCGCGACTGCGGCGGGAGGCGTCAATGCGAAGGCGGCCAGCGCAGAAGATTGCTTCAAAAAACTCCTTCGCGATGCATGGGGGCTTTCCGGCTCATTTGTAATATGCTCGTTTTCCATAGCAGGATTTTTAATGTGCGGAATTAAGGCACAAAAATACCGGGCCATTCAGCCAGCTGCATAAAGAAAAACAAACCGATGTTTAAGAAATTCAAACCAACATTCAGCCGCATTGACTTCGGATGAGTCCCGACGCATCATATGCCATACTGTTTTAAATACGTACGGTTAATGGCATGTGATTTTTAATAAAGTTAAACAGCATAATACCTTGAAATAGTATATTTGGGGACACATCTGAGTTCACTCAGTCCCTACCGCCTAAATCACTCAACTAACCTCAATACAAAACAAAGTATGAGAAATGTGCACATCCTGTCTGAAGTTCTAAAAAACTTCTTAATTCAATTTCCCGTCGTCCAAAAGATATCCTCCCTCGTAAACCATACAACCGGCCTCAATGGCCAAAGCAAAGAAGCACTGCTATCCACCTTTAACGACTATAATATCGTAACTGACGTGAAGGGCAAGTCGATTCTTGAACTCGGACCAGGCCACACTTACCAATTAATGGAGCTTGCTCTGCAAAAGGGCGCAAAAAGTGCAGTAATCGCAGATATTATCAAGTATCTGGACGATGAAACCATCGCTAAAACCGGCATTCAGTATATCGTCTACGATGGAAGTGTAATCCCTCTTAAAGACCAGACATTGGATCTTATCTGGAGCCATACCGTTTATGAACATCTCAGATATCCAAAAATAACAATAGAAGAAACGTTCCGATTACTTAAACCAGGCGGCATTGCGCTTCACCACATTGATCTGAGAGATCACCTGGTATTGGATGAAAACAATCCCGATACATTTAATAATCTTCAATACAGCCAAGAGCTATTCAAAAAAATGACCTGGAACCGCTCCATTTATGTTAACCGGCTTAGGATTTCTGAATGGATTAAGTTGCATGAAGAAGCGGGCTTCAACGTTGATGTTCTTCAAACCTGGAAAAGCCCGGCAGTGCAAGAAAAATACAGATTGAAACAAATCGATTATCTTCAAAAGTATTCAGAAGACGACGCGATAACTTCCCAAATTTTTATTAAAGTGACTAAGCCTCTATCCTGATAAAGAATTTAAAACGAAAAAATAATCATGCTTACATCTCTGTTTCTTATCATTTACCTATCCATAATTGGTGGTGTTTTCTATTTGATTTACACATGGGTAAATAAATTTATCTCTTTAAAACAAGAGCAAAATGATTTGTTGAGAGAAATCATAAACAGAATGGGAAATAAGTAGACCGCAGGCCTGGTCAAATATTTACAATCGCCATAATGACAAGATGTCACCGCTCGTTATATAGTGGCCACTCATCTCTTCAACGTGTCATCTATGAAAAACACTACGCCTTTTCTTTTGCTGGTTGCAGCGTTCATCTTCATTTCAGCCCCGGAGTCCAAGGCTCAGTACAGTGTAGGCTTTCGCGCGGGTGTCAATTTTGCCAATTACAAACCCGGGGCGATTTTTTATTATGATGCGAGGGCCGGAGCAAACGTCGCATTGCTTTTTAATAAATCCATAAATTCTTTCCTCAGCATTCAGATTGAACCAGGCTTTTCGCAGCGCGGGGCGCAATATGAGATGTCAGAAGAAGGCCCTGTGAACGGGTTTATCCTGAAAACTAAAGAAACGGGAAAATTCCGGTTGAACTTCATCGAGCTTCCTATTTTGCTGCAATGGAAACCGCGAATAGGCAAATTTGAAGGCATTGTTTCCCTTGGGCCGGAACTTCGTTATCGCGTCGGTAATCCGAAGTTGAAGTACACCTCCAAATTCATATACGATGGCGTCGTGACAAAGGACGAGTCGGGTGAGGTCGATATGAATGATGGCTTTGGGCGAAGGGCATTTGATTATGGCCTTGCAGGTGGCGCAGGCATTGCTTATCCTTTAAAGTCCTTCAAGGTTTTCGGCGAAGCACGTTATCATCTTGGGCTCCGACGATTGACTGAGAGTCTGAAAATGTACAACCGCGGTGTATCAGTCCACCTGGGCGTACTCGTCCCGATCGGAAATTAAAATTCAAATCACCGCCCATCTCAATCCAATACTGCACCACAAGATAGGTTCGCAACTGATCCGGTGATGGCTCCGGCGCGATCCGAGGCGAGGAATGCGGCTGTCTCGGCTACCTCGTAAAGGGTCGGCAAGCGTTTCAACATTGTGCCTTGTGCCATGTCCGAAGTCGGTAACCATTCCTCAACGGGCTGGTTGCCTCCTGTTTCTTTGTATGCAGGTTGCGTTTTGAAAAGATCCCTCGTGTATGAGCCCGCGGCGGGTGCATCTGAGATAGCATGTGGACGGATGCACACAACCCGGATATTTTCGGGTGCAAGTTCCGCAGCCAGTACCCGCGAAAAAGCTTCCGTGCCGGCACAGGTAACACAATATCCCAAAACGCCCGGAGCAGCCATCTTGGAGCCGGGAGTAGAAAGGGTCAGTATCACACCGAGACGTTTTCCGCCCATATGGCGCACCACAGCTTTGCTCGTTATGAAAAGAGACCGCAGGAAACCATCAACCGGCCGCATAAACGCTTCCAGGGACAAGTCCACCAAATGGGTCCCCTGATCGTGCATCACACTGATTGCATTGAGCACAATGTCGATACCTCCGGTTTTCGCAGCGATCGCTTCGGCATGCGCTTCAACAGCTTGCTGATCGAAGACATCAAGCAATGCTGTCTCTACTGCCCCACCCGCTGCAAGGATATCCTCTGCTACTGCATTGAGCCTGGCCTGGGTGCGGCCGCAGATAAATACCTTTGCGCCTTCTCTTGCGAATACTCTTGCCACAGCACCGCCAATGGCGCCACTTCCTCCGTAAATCACGGCGTTCTTGTCTTTTAGTAACATAGCTCCTGGATGTTTTCAATCATTAATTTACTGGATCATAATGCGTTAATATGGATAATCGGGCGTACCAACACCGGTAGTTATGAGATTTTTTAAGCTGATGCTAATGTAACCGGTCCAGCCCTTAGAGCATCCATTGTAGCACGCAAACTGTGGAACCAGGCCAACATGGCTGAACTGTAATGTCGTTTGGTTACCGTCGCGGGAGATTTCAAAACTTAACGTGGTGCCCGTCCACTCATGCTTGTGTTCGTTCCAGGGCATATAGCTGCCACTAACCAGCCATACCACTTTTTGATCAGGAATGCTTTCGATGATCCTGAGTGCCCACCAATGCGCTCCGAAATCAACCATAAATTCGTCATGAAGGGCAAGACTATCCCCCTTAGTGTCCTCCGACCACCAGGCCCGAACGTTATTTACAGCATTAAACACCTCCCGGGGCGGTTGATCAACTGAAATCGTTGTACTGAAATCCTGCTTTTCCATCATAGCTATTTAAGTCTATGACAAAGGTATTGTCAGAAATCAAGTCTGACGGTTGGCTAATTAGACATTCTGATGGGTGAATATGGACAAGGAGTAGTGGATTGTCCTGAGCGGTGAAAACCGGGGCCTGATCTGCTAATGGCGAAAGAAGTCTTTGGGAGTCAGGCCGGTAAACCTTTTGAAGTTTCTGATAAAGTGCGATTGGTCAAAAAAGCCTGCGCTCAGTGCCGAATCAAGCAGGGAGTCGGTTAAATGCGCCCGGCCGATCAGGGCTTTCATGCGGACTATATCTGCAAATTGTTTGGGTGCTGTTCCTACTGCTTTTCTAAATCGTTTTTCGAATGCGTCGCGGCTAATGTACAGGCTTTCAGACAGATCCTTTACATCAAGCACCCCATTTGCTGCCGTTATTTTTTCAACTGATTTGGCAATGAGCATATCAGTTTTTTCATTTCGGATCCTTTCTATAAAAAACTGTTGCACAATAGCCACCTTCTTTTCGATCGATCCGGTTGTTCCCAATTGCTCTTCCAGCTGCATTAACTCGGATGGCCGGAAGAATTCGTCCAGGGCAACATTCGTTTCGAATAATTCATGAATCGGCAGTCTAAAAAAAGCAGCAGCGCCACCTTCCTTGAACTGAACAAGAATGTTGGCGCTGTTTTTTCCATATTCAACCAGCCTGAACGACTTCCTTAAACCAGATAAAGAAAACAGCGGTAAAGCGGAGTTACCGCCCGAACTTTCAATTTGTACGGCCCCATTCAGGCGAATCGCTGCAACTACGGATGTGTCAGGCAACAGGCGGTTGACCAGCGCCTCGCTGCTTTCAACAACCACAAACGATTTTACGAATGGGGCTAAACAAGAAACAGGTTTGAATATTTGCATAGATTACAACTTCAATGTACCATTTTACCTGGGTTTCTGCAACCATTCTGCAATGGCCAAACCAATTTCTTCCGGAGAATCTTCTTGCACATTATGATGTCCACTTACAATAACATGAGTTTGGTTAGGCCAGCGTTTGCAAGCATTCTTCTCCGCCTCGGCCAAAGTCCCTGGTGTCGCTTCGATGAACAATTTAGGAATATCGCTTTCCGCCAGCCACTTGCTGTTCTCGTTTACAATTTCAATAATTCCCGCCGGTTCGCCCCCTAACGGCAACTGGCGGGCCCAGCTAAGCATAGCATAACGGCCAATGCCAGGTTCAGCAAAAGGGCGACGGTATTCAGCCAATTCTTCCTCTAACAAAGGACGCAAAACTGTTTTTGGCAAATTAAACTCAATAAAGGAATTCTGAATGAGCACCATTTTTTCGCCTTCATCCGTGCGAAGCTTTTGAAAAGTTTCCCGCGCTACGCCAGGCACCTCGTCCCATGTGCGTGGCCTTGTGATGGATTCCATATACACAATTCCTTTTACCGCGCCGGGATGGTTACGGGCCCAGGCAAAAGCCAATACCGCCCCCCAATCGTGCACCACAAACGTTATATCCTTGCTTATGCCGAGGTTGGCAAGAAACTGGCTAAGGAATTTTTCGTTGTTACTAAAAGTATATTCCGCTTTGTCAGCGAATTTATCCGAATCACCCATACCCATTAAGTCGGGTGCAATGCAGCGGCCCAAATGTTGCACATGCGGTATAATGTTCCGCCATATATAGCTGGACGTTGGGTTTCCGTGCAGGAAAATAATCGGGTCACCCTGCCCGATTTCGACATAGGCCATTTTAAGTCCATTAATTAATTGGTACTTTTTTTGGATTGGTGAGGCCACCTCTTCTTGTGTTGCATTCATTGTTCCAGCTCTGTTTTGTTTGGAAAATACAGTTACCTTTTCTTGTGGAGTGGTCTGTGTCGCAGATAGCACCTGCACACCAGCGATCAGCAAACTTATCAGTGTTGATTTCACGCGTCGATTCTTTTTTATACAAAAATCCGACAGCGCCGCACAAGTAAATAGTACAAAATCATTGATTTTGCGGAGGCTGGGAATAGGGAAGAAGGGAGGAAGGGAGGAAGGGAATCGGGAGGAAGGGAGACAAGGACGAATTCTTAGAGGCGACGGCCCTGGTTTCAGAACACGTTTAACCTGGATACTACATCAGGCTGAATAATTGCCAGATTAACATAGTGATATTTAGGATAATCAAGAAGCCTAGCCACTTTGACGCCTTTCTTGAATTGCCTCGCACTTTGATAAAACAAGTGACAGCGCAAACATTTAATAAAATATGAAAGACAGTTAGTAGCCGCGCATTTCTAATAATGGCCGGATAGTGTCTCAGATATTCCAGCTGATCGTCCTCAAAACTGCCGGTTGAATCAGAGGTAATATTAAGCCAAAGAAACATGCTGTAAAACACTATTGTAGTTAACACAATCCCGATTCCTATTACAGTGCTCCTATTCATAATAAAAAAGGCATTTGTTCGCAACAACTGAACAAGATGGTGAAGGTAGGAATTGTTAACAATAGGATAAACAACGCAAACATTCGAGTAAAAAAATGATCATTGTGTTTTATATATAAATTACCGATATAACACTTAATCACCGCTGGCTTCCGACTCCAACCTTTAATGTTTTGCGTATGGGCCAATACTTTATATTCCATTTAGCGCTGCAACTATTCTCGCTCCAAAACATAGATAGCAGGCATTATTACCAAATGAGCGATGAGGTCTTTTTTGATTTACCCATCACCACCAAAACAATCTCTTTGGTCGAACCGGACACTTTGCTGCTGGATGCTGCCATATTTCAAGCTACAAACAAGGTGCGACGTGAGCATGGTCTACCTCCATTTAAACACGATTTATGCCTCTATATCGCCGCTAGCCGTCATGCAACTACAATGGCGATCAAACGGTATTATGGCCACAACAATCCATTTAGCCCTTTTGAGAAAACAGTGGATAAAAGAGTCGACTTGTGCACCAAACGCTTCAAAAGAATTGGGGAAAATATAGGCCGCTATCAAACTTTGCCTAGCGGTGATTTTATGATGGTTCGATGGGATCGCAAATCTGGTCAATACGAATTTATCGACCCCGAGCTTCGAAGCACGGCCCAGCCCTTTTCGTATGCGGCCTATGCCCACCACGTCGTAAAACAATGGATGGCGTCACCTGTTCACCGAAGTAATATTTTAAGCATTTCGTACTTTGAAATAGGCTGCGCAGCCAGATTATGTCCTCAGCCATACAATGTCAGGCGAGCTCCCTATGCAAGCCTTGTTCAGAATTTCGGTGGCGAAAAATGAGCAAAATCGGTTAATTCGTATAGCCTTAACCTCTCGGAGATATATCTTTGCGTTCGCATAAATCATCTATCCAAATGCACAAAAGCCTTCTCTCCTATGTAAATCGACATGCAACCTCCCCACTTACGGGCGAAGAAGAAGCCCTGATAATAGCAGCTTTTCAACCCAAAAAACTGAGGAAAAAGCAATACTTTTTACAGGAAGGAGATGTATGCAAATATGTTGGTTTTATCGTGAAAGGCGCAATGCGGCAGTATAGTGTGGACGATAAAGGCATTGAACATATGGTAACCCTGTATGTGGAGGACTGGTGGGTGAGTGACCGCGAAAGTGCTGTAATACATACGCCATCCAGATACAATATTGACGCCTGGGAAGACACTGAATTGCTGGTTGCTACGGTTGCAGATATGTTAGATCTGATCGGAAAAATCCCCTCGTTTGGGCAAATGACGAGGTTGATGGATCAAAGAAGCTTCATCGCTTCCCAACGCAGACTGAATTCCACGATCAGTAATACGGCAGAAAAACGCTACGAAGAGTTTGCCGACAATCACCCCGAATTCCTTCAAAGATTTCCCCAACATCTGATAGCCTCCTACCTCGGCATCACCAAAGACACATTAAGCCGGGTACGAAAACAAGCATTGAGAAAATAGACATTTGTCTACGTTTTTTTTCGCCATTTGTCATCGTTAGAAGGTTCGTCAAGGCTGCAATTTTGCATTGTTCAACAACGAAACTTTAACAAGCAAAATGGAACAGAAATCAATAGTGGTACTCGGTGCAACTGGTGCACAAGGTAAGGGTGTTGTGAATGCACTTGTCAATGAAGGCTCTTTTCACGTCAAAGCAGCAACGCGCAACCCACAGTCATATTCAGGTGCAGCTCAGGAAGCTGTTTATGCAGATTTGAATGATTTGCAGTCTTTAAAAGATGCTTTCACAGATGCGTACGGCGTATTTGTAGTAACCAATTTTTGGGAAGGAGCAGATGAAATTGCTCAAAGTAAAAACGCCATTGAAGCGGCAAAAGCTACTGGCATACAACACTTTATCTGGTCGACACTTCCGGATGTGGAAGCCATCAGCGGAGCGGCGTTCGAAGTTCCTCATTTTACCGGGAAAGCGAAGGTAGATGACCTCGTAAAAAGTGCAGGATTTAAATATTCCACATTCGTTCAGCCTCCATTTTATTACCAAAATCTAGTCGGAATGCTCGGACCACAGCCGAAGCAAGATGGAACAACTGGCTGGACATTGCCCATCGATCCCTCAAAGAAAGCAATTCACATGGCCGATATCAATGACCTTGGGAAGGTAGTTGCCGGAGCGTTTTCGCAGCCTGAAAAAGTGGGAAATGGCCATTATCTAGCCCTGGCAACAGAGCTGAACAGCTTTAATGACATCATTGAAGCCTATAAAGCCAATGGCAGCGAGCACAGCTTTACGCACGTGCCGTCCGAAATTTTCTCCAATTTTTTTGAAGGTGCACAGGAATTGGCTAAGATGTTCGGGTACTTTGAAAACTACACTTACATGGGCCCGGATTCAGCGTCAAGGATCGCGTTGGCAAAAGAAATTGCCACCGAAAAATTTGTCCCGCTCCGCGAATGGTTAGCTCAAAACAGCGTCGAAAGTGTGAAATAGATCGGCTCGGGGGGATTATTTGTGATTTATAATCGCGAAAGAGGTTTTAACACTCAGGCCCTGCCTGAGCATGCTTGTCTCATTACCAGACTGTCTCGCCCGTTTCAGATCACGGTTATATTCAATGAATAATGCGAACCGCTTCCAGTTCACACCTGCTGCTCCCATTGCAAGCGGCTGACAACGGTTATATCCAAAGTTGTCGCTGCTTGTAATTTTGCCATCACTGTGCTCATACATATCAATAGCGATAAACACATCGGCCCCCATTTTCACGTCGAGAAAAATCTTGATTTTTGAATTTGGGTTAACGTACCATCGGCCGCCAACATCAGCGACAATATGATGATGCTTCTCCTTAAAGAACCATTTATTTGCTGTACGGCTCGCTTCGGTATAAATAGTCGGATCTATATCTTTCTGTATGTAGTTGGCCCTCACCATTCCGGAGAAGCTGCGGTTCAAATGCTTTTCGGCCCACGTTCCTACACCCCATGAATAGTTAGATTGAAAACTTCTCGTCATATCAATAAACCTATCATATTCTGGTGCATACCTACGGTCGTAGTAGTCTTTGCCCAGCTCAGCGGAGATGCCGAAGTCCCAGTTATTTACCTTTTGAGCATGGACTAAATGCGGCATACCAATGATAATTGCCGTCAGCAAGAGCAGTCTTTTAACCATCATAACTATATCACCTGATTAGTTTAGTATTCAAATCGTTAGACCCGGTGATAACGTATTTCGTTGCATTCCCCGAACTTCTGCTCCTTGCATTTTACAAGTCAGACTTTCACTATCTCAATCCCCAACCGTTCGCACCATCCCAGGAATGTCTTATGCGCTCCGTCCAGAACCTGTTGTTGTTCAGGTGTAACGACCTTGCTTTTGGCTCTGCAAACCAGCTCGATCGGTAGGCCGCGCTTTTTCAGGAAATATTTTGAGCTGAGGGGATAGGGTTGTGAAATGAGCGGTTCCATTCGGGCAATTTCAGTCTGAATCCAGTTTGCGTCTGCTGTTTTGGCTGGGTTATTGGCGTTTTTACACAGCCAGGTATGTATTTCGGGATAAAAATTTCCGGAAATGGGGGACATGCCTTTTCCTCCCTTTTGCAGCGATTGAAGGGCGGTTGCGGAATGGGCATTGTAAAGCTCCATCTGAGTGCCTTTTGCCACGGCCAGTTTTTCCTCGATCTTCACAATATCTTCGGTCGTATCCTTATGGTAAATCATGTTCTTATTGGAAACCAGGAACTTGAACACTTCCGGGGAAATGATCCGTTTGTAGGGCGACGGACATTCATAAGTACCTAATTTCATATCTCCGGCCAATGCGAAAAATTGCTCAAAATGTTCCATCAACACGGCATCACTTTCGCTTTTTTCGGCGAAATGACTGGATATCAGAATGACGCCATCCACTCCGGTGTCGTTGATTTTCTTTGCAAATAGCACCTTGCTTGCCAGCGTATCGCCAAAAGACCCGGTTGACACCACCGGGACTTTCCCATTTACATATTTCACCACATGCCTGGTGAGGTCAATGCGTTCCTGATCGCTCAGAAAATACATTTCGCTGCTCAGGCAATTGGCAAAAAAACCTTTTGCACCTGCGGCAAGGTAAAAATCGATCACCCTGGAAACGTTGTCATAGTCGATTTTGAGGTCGGTACCGAACGGCGTGATCATGACCGGGACGAATTTCTTCTCATCCGCTACGAGAGCATCTGAAAAATTCGAATGCTGCGTGTTGCTACCTGCAAATGCAGATTGCAGCATCCCGCTTCCGGCCATGATACCAAGCGTTGCCGGCGCCATTTTTTCCAGAAAGCCCCTTCTGGTCACTTTGTTAGGTGTTTTCATATTGACGTACTGTTGAAATATATAGGTGGTAATGTGAAGTACTTAGACCCGCCGTTATTTGTACGCCATTTGAGCTGCAAAGGCTATTCCCTTCAAGCAATATTCACATTTAAGTAAAAAATTGGAATGAAAAATTAAACTCATCTATCATTTAGGAATTTTTTATTTAAAAATAGTACTAATCGGAGGCCTGATTAGTAACTCGCAACGTACATGTAATTACACCCATATGCCTCATCACGAGCGGCTGCGGATCTCTTGGAACCTTAAACCCAGTTAATTGCATGGAACAGAAAACTTTACCTGAACAAGGTACACGCTTCAAAAATTACTGTAAGAGGTGCTGCCTGCTGGCCGCCCTGGCAGGCATGACGATCCCTGTCCAGGCGACCGGGTCATTCGAGTCTGCAAAGAAGAAAGTCACAGTCAACAACAATATCGGAGATCCGCTACTACTCCAGACCGTGAAAGGAAAGGTAACCGACGACAAGGGCGACGGGCTCCCGGGAGTGAACATTCTGGTGAAGGGCACTCAGCAAGGTACAAGCAGCGACGCGGCCGGGAATTTTACGATAGAAGTATCGGGAGCCAATGCCGTTCTGGTGTTTTCATTTGTGGGGTACCAGCCTCAGGAAGTCACTGTCGGCAGTAGTTCAGTACTGGAAGTAAAGCTTCTGACGGATACCAAATCGCTGGACGAAGTTGTGGTAACTGCCTTGGGCATCAAGAAAGAGGTTAAGTCTGTCGGGTATTCCGTAACGAAGGTAGACGGAAGTACATTCACCAAGACCAGGGAAACCAATATCGGTAACTCTCTGGCCGGAAAAGTAGCAGGCGTTAATGTCGCCGCGGCGGCGACCGGGCCAGCGGGATCAAGCCGGATCACGATCCGGGGGAATACTTCGCTTTCCGGAGATAATGCACCGCTCTTTATTATCAATGGGTTACCTATGAACAATACGAAGTTCGGCAAGACCCAGGGCGATAATCCGGACTGGGGCGACAATATATCGAGCATTAACCCCGACGATGTGGAAGAAATGACCGTCCTCAAAGGGGCGGCCGCAGCAGCATTGTACGGATCGCGGGCCAAAAACGGTGCCATTATTATTACTACCAAATCGGGCAAGGGCAACAAAGGCATCGGCATTGAATTCAACTCGAATAATACCGTTGAGGTGCCTTACTTTATATGGGACCTGCAAAAGCAATATGGCCAGGGTTACAATGGTGTAAAACCTTCGGGCGTCGGAGTGGCGGCAGCACACGGGCAAAATCACTGGGGTGCGCCCTATGACGGATCGATGGTGGTGCAGCTGGATGGCGTCGAAAGGCCGTATTCTTATGTGAAGGATCAGGTATTGAAAGATTTTTACGGTAATGGGCATACGTCGTCCAACAATGTAGCCTTCACGGGTGGCGGCGACAAAGGTAATTTCAGGGTTGCCGTAACGGATATGCGCAACAAAGGCATTATACCCAATGCGACCATGCGGAGGGACAATATCAGTCTGAGCATCAACCAGAATGCGACTAAAAACATCTTCATCAGCGCTAATGTGGATTACATCAATGAAGAGGTGAATAACCGTTACGTGCTCGAAACGAACAATGCCAACAGCGCAGGGACTATTTTGTTCGTAAACAGCAACATGCCGACCAGTGCGTTGGCTCCCGGTTACGATCCTATCACATTCAAAGAGAAGAATTTGGGTACTGATCTTGGCGCTACCAATCCTTATTATTCCCTCAATCAGATCAAAAACAACACCCAGAAAGACCGTTTCATCGCGGCAGTGAATGCGCGGTGGAACATTACCGACTGGTTGTTCGTGCAGGGAAAAGTGGGACAGGATATGTTCTCCTATCAGATCAACAAAATTGTCCCCGAAGGCACCGGCTATCGTCCAAACGGGCAGATCGACCAGATTCAGACTAACTTTTATGAAAGAAATTTCGAAGGTATGATCGGGCTCAACAAAGCCTTGAATAAGGATTTCAATCTGGTGGTCAATGCAGGCGGTAACCTGATGTCGCAACACAGCAATGGCACCAACATCAGCGGTTCCGGCATTATTACACCCCGTCTGGAGGTCATTAACAATACTTCCGTTCGCAATACCACCACGACTATTACGGACAACAAGATCAACTCCTTGTTTGGTACCGCCGAGCTGGCCTACAAAAATTATCTGTTCCTGAACGTAACCGGCCGGAACGACTGGTTTTCAACCCTCAGTCCTGAATCAAACAACTACTTTTACCCGTCGGCAAGCCTTAGCTACGTGTTCTCGGATGCGTTCGAAATGCCTAAGGCGATCAGTTTTGGGAAATTCAGGGTTTCCTATGCTTCTGTGGGCGGGGCAACGGATCCCTACCAGCTTAACCTAACCTATGGCGTGCTGCCTTACAGCTACGACGGCAAACCCCTGGGTACTATCAACCAGGCCATTGTTCCTAACAAAAACCTTCGGCCATTGAGCGTGAACGAATTGGAGGCAGGCTTGGATCTGCGTCTGTTCAACGGTAAGCTGGCTTTCGACATCGCCGCCTACAACAGGTCCACCAAAAACGACATTACCACTGAAACCGTTTCGTCAGTTACCGGTTATAATGGGGCCGTGGTTACGGTGGGAGAGCTTCGCAATCGGGGCGTTGAAATGCTGTTTACCGTGCGGCCTGTCACTAAGAAGGATTTCAGCTGGGATGTTTCGCTCAATGTGGCCTACAACAAAAGCAAGATCCTGAAAATCTCCAACTCAACGAACGAATTCCTGTTGGGAACGGCCACGAAGGTTTTTCTGAAACAAATCGTAGGTGAGGAATATTCGCAGATTGTCGGCCGCACCATTAAGCGGGATGCAAATGGCCGGGACGTGATGGACGCCAAAGGCCTGCCTACCGTGCCTACGACCGTGAAGGCATTCGGTTCGGGTATTCAAAGGTATACCGCCGGTATCACCAATACATTTAACTACAAGTCCCTGACGCTTTCAGCCCAGGTGGACGGCAAATTCGGAGGTCTGATCTACTCGAACACCAACTACAATCTGGAACACCGCGGAATGTCGCCAAGGTCGTTGCTCGGAAGAGCGAATGGCGTGGTGCTACCCGGCGTGACTGAGACGGGCGAAGAAAACAAAGTGCTGGTAACGCCCGCGCAAGTCAATAACCGGGACATTATCGTGAGACGCCGCGATGCGTTGGACGACTATCTGTACAATGCCAGTTTCATCAAACTTCGTTACGTATCGCTGACGTACAACCTGCCACGTGCGGTGTATGAGAAAATTGGCTTTGTCAAAGGCGCGAGTGTTTCATTGGTAGGAAGAAACCTCCAAATACTGATGAAACATACTCCCGGCATCGACCCGGAAACGAATTTATCGGCGGGTAACGATCAGGGAATTGAATCGACACAACTTCCTCCTACCAGAAGCTACGGCTTTAATGTGAATTTGAAATTCTAATCGGCAACGGATTAAATCTATTATAAGATGAAAAATATATTAAGCCTGATGTTCGCAAGCTGCATGGTGCTCCTGGCTGGCTGCGATGGCGATTTTGAAGAACTGAATAAAGATCCTAATGCGGCCACCGGCGAGCTGTTCAGTCCGGCCTACCTGTTTACCTCCGCACAACTGTTTTCGTCGAGAGGGGACGATGGGGCCTCATTGCATTATACCGAAACTTTCGTCCAGCATTTCTCGACACTGAGCGACGCCGGAACATTCGATTTCTTCGGTGATAAATACGTGTATAATAAAGGGGGAAGCGAGAGTCTGTGGAAAAATACATTCAACGCGATAAATGGCGGAAGTAAACTGCTGGAAGACGCCATTCAACTATCAAAGGACAAACCCGAGCTGAGTAATCTGCACAACATGGCGCGGATCTGGAAAACGGTTATTTATCACCGTCTGACGGATTTATATGGGGATGTACCTTACTCCGAAGCGAATCAGGGTTACACCAGCCAGAACTACAAGCCC
The DNA here is from genome assembly GCF_023667495.1 of Dyadobacter sp. MSC1_007. Lineage (GTDB taxonomy): Bacteria > Bacteroidota > Bacteroidia > Cytophagales > Spirosomataceae > Dyadobacter. The sequence goes on along the minus strand of NZ_JAMOZL010000007.1, from coordinate 439,584 downwards.
AAATACGATACGCAAAAAGATATCTATTACAGCATGCTGAGCGAACTGGAAGATGCAACGGCTAAGCTCGACGTTTCGAAAGGACCTGTAACAGCTGACATTATTTATGGTGGTGATGTTGCCAAATGGAAAAAATTCGGCTATTCCATGATGCTTCGCCTGGGTATGCGGTTGCAGAAAATAGAACCGGCGACGGCCGAAACCTGGGTGAAGAAGGCATTCGCTGGTGGGGTATTTACTTCTGTCGACGACAATATGTACGTCAGGTTTCCGGACAAAACGGGTGCAAATCAATCGCTAGTGAACGGAGAAAGCTGGACATTATCCGTGGCAGGCGTATCGCCGGGCAAGATCAGCGCGACCATTTTTAACTACATGAAAAGCCACAACGATCCGCGCCTCAAACACATGGTAGCCGTGTATTCCGATCCTTCCAAAGCATCGACCAAAAACACCGATCCCGCTATTCAGAAAGGAATGCCCAACGGTTTCAACCTGGTAACCATCAAGGCAGATGCGAGTTGGGACAATACCAAAGATCAGCATCAGTATTCGGGTATCAACCGGGATGTTTACGCCAAACTCGATGGACCCAGAATGTGCCTTACTTACGGCGAAGTCCAGTTTATGCTGGCGGAAGCGGTGGTAAGGGGCTGGATCAGCGGAGATGCCGCCGCGCTCTACAAAAACGGCGTTGCCGGAGCGATGAAAAACGTTGCCAAATACGACGCGTCGGCGGTGATCACGGATGCAGAAATCAATGCTTATCTAACGGCTAATCCCTTCGTAGGCATTGCTGACAAGGAAAAAGCTTATGAACAGATCAACACCCAATATTGGGCGGCCTGCTTCATGAATGGCCTGGAAGCCTACGCCAATGTGCGTCGTTCCGGCTATCCCAAGCTGACGCCCATTAATTATCCAAGCAATGAAACCGACGGAACTTACCCCCGCAGACTGCGCTACCCCGAGGATGAACCTGTGCTTAATGCTGATAATTACAATGCCGCAGTGGCGCGCCAGGGTACGGACAATTTCAAAACAAGGGTTTGGTGGGATAAACAATAGTCAATGAAATACATAGGCTTTAAGTTTTTTTTGCCTGATAAAATCTAATCGTATCTTTACGATTAGATTTTTTTATACCCACTGAAAAGAAAAGCATATGAATTTTCTCAACTTATTGACATTAACCTTTTTAAGTACAATTATGATTACGCCAGGTAAAAACTCCGACAATAAGAAATCGCTGAATCCAGAGCTGGCCACCTACATTAACACTATCAAAAATGACTTTTCACAGATACCTCAAGACCGAAAAGACGAGCTTGAAAAGATTGCGCTGTACATCCAAAAGCAGGTAAATGCTTCCCAACCGGCACAACTGACCTATATCTGTACCCACAATTCCAGACGCAGCCATTTTGGACAAATTTGGGCAGCTACTGCCGCTTTTTATTATGATATTCCCAATGTGAAAACATATTCCGGCGGCACCGAAGCCACTGCATTCAACGACAGGGCGGTGGCTGCTTGTGAAAGGGCTGGTTTTGATATTACAAAAACAACAGAAGGCAAAAATCCCGTCTATGCAGTCAAATATGCAAGTGATACAGAGCCTGTTAAAGCTTTCTCAAAGAAGTATGAAGATAGCAGCAATCCTCAGAGCAATTTCTGCGCGGTAATGACCTGTTCAGAAGCTGACAAAGCTTGTCCGGCTGTCAAAGGCGCAACCGTGCGCGTCGCTACCCCTTACAATGATCCGAAGGCATTTGACGGTACTCCGCAGGAAACAGCGAAATATGACGAGCGTTGCAAGCAGATAGCGACTGAAACATTTTACGTCTTTTCGAAAGTAAAAATCTGAATTTGTGATGCGTATTGCCCGGCTTGGTATCGTTGTGAAAACTTCTTTACCGTTTGAAAATTGCTTTTGATTTCTTCAAACAAAAAGCCTAGGTTTATCACGCTCAATTCAGTTTAAATTATGGTGCCGTCCTTCAAAAGAAGGTCAGGAGGTGCTATTATTATCTACGTATATCGCTTGACGGTGTCGTGGCTACCGTAATGGACATAGCACCATTGCCCTTAGACTGGGTTGAGCACGGCAAGCGCGGCACCGTTTATTGTTGCGTTTCATTGCAACCGGTATACATGCGCTATGTCAGAATTTACACCAGTAGCTACATCAAAATTTACAGCCGAAGAATTACTTCAACATTTCAGTTCCTCGGGTTACAATGTCGCAGAGTTGGAGCATTTCTTCATTGACCTCCTTCTGCATTATCTCTACCCCGCCGACGAATGGGACGTAACACCCGGCCGAACCAGAGAGACGCTGGATAAGGCTTACATTTTTTTGGATTTGCTGAAAGGATTGAGAGCGGGGTAGCATTGCGAATACCTGCTAATCTTTCCGGACAAACGTTGTAAAGTAGTTTTGGCAATTTTCGATGGTCAAACTATCCGGTGAGGTCTGAGTGATCTTCATTTCCGGACAAGCAACACATAGTGAGTAAGCGCAGCTTGGATCCAGCTCAGCGGGCACAGTACGGTCGGGCCTGAACTCTTTTCCATTTAAATAATATACCGACGGAAGGCAGCAGGGCACATACCCGCGTTCATTCAAAACAACTCCGTCAAACCGAAATTCATAAACCCACGAATTTTCCTCTGTCAAAGGTTGCGAAATTGTTGAATCCCCACGACTTTGCCGATACTCCACAGCGCGCCATTTTCCCACGATAGAAGCGACCTCGGGCGACGGAACAGGATCATTTTCTTTCTTGCATCCTGCAAATGCGAGTAACATTAAAATAAACAGTCGTGATTTAGTCATAGCTCATCGTATTTGACAATGAAGACAACCATTCGACTATTTAAGTTGTAACGGGAAGTTGACAATTTTACGCACAAACGCTACAACACTAAACCCGGAACGCCGGGGCCATGAGCGTATGCTCGCTCTGGCTGCACCAATTTCAACCGCGCATTCCAATTAGCTTTGGTCCGGTCATGCCAATCCAGTCAGCATAAACATATATATCCGTTCGATCCGCCATGTTACGACTTGCCAATCAGTTTCAAATCCTGCAATTTCCTCCCTAGCTCATCATCAGCAGCCAGTTTCAAAAAATCGTCTTGCAAGCCCAATACCCTCAGAACATTGAAATAAGCTCCAATGGATACGCTTGGATTGCCTTTCTCGATATGATAAAGTGTGGTGCGATCGATCCCTGCTCGTTCAGACACCTGAATCGTCGTGAGCCTCCGGCGCTTCCGGGCCAGTTTGATGTTTTCACCCAACTGTTCCAATATTTTCAGGAACCTGGGTAATAGAACCTGCTTTCTTGTTTGCATAATGTTGTTTATTACAAACAAAAATATAAATAATGTTGAAAATAATCAACATTATTTATATGCACGGGCAGAGTTATTCGTAGCTAATAAACACCTCGTGTTATTCCAAAAGTTTGTAAACGGCTGCGAGCTGTTCCTTTCCGTAGCCGCTTTCTTGCGCCCGTTTGAAAAAAGGAGTGATTAATGCCGGCACTTCATTATTAATTCCTGACTCAGCGGCATGCCTCATGATGAGCTTCATCGCCGAGGCGCAAATGTCAACTGAGCTCTCTGGATTTTCGTAATGGCCTGAGGCAATGACATCGCCCTGGTATTTGATCATTTCACCCAATGCCGGTGCAATTTGCAAAAGCAAGCCCCCGAGCTGTTCCGCAGGAATTCCCTCTGCCTGGAAAATCTTAGCCCCATGAAAAAGCCCAGCATCGCCCCGAACATACATGACAAGAACCCAAAATCCCAGGTTGCGGCCGCCCCGGCGTCTTCTCCCATAAACTGGACGGAGCCACCCAGCGCTTTGATAACCTCCTCACTCCGCTCAAAATCCGCCTTTGCGCCCGAAACAAATATGGGTGTTTCCGGTCGGCCCATCTGGCTGGGCGTTGCCAGTATAGCGCCATCGATGTAGCCGATGCCGTTTTTCCTGGTCCAGGCTTCGTTATCCCGGGCATCTTTTGGCGTTCCCGTGCTCAATTCAATCAAAAGCTTGCCGTGCATCACCTTCGCTATTTCGTCGGTTTGCAGCAATTTTCTGCCTGCTTCATAATTAGTGAGGCATACGATTACAATGTCACTCGCATTGACTGCTTCCTTCACATGGTTTGCCAAAATCGCACCCGCTTCAATCAGCGCCTTCGCTTTTTCAGGCGTCCGGTTCCAGACCTTAACCTCATAATCAGCTTTTAACAATGTAGAAGCCAGCACAGCGCCCATGTCACCCAAGCCAATTACAGCAATTTTCTCTTTTTTCATTTTTCTTTTATTTCTCTTTATGACCAGATTTTATTTTCGGGTCAAAACTATTTTTGATTGATGTATTGATCAATGAGGGAAAAAAGATTCAGGTTAGGGAAAAATTTTTCACCATGCCCTGACAGGCCACGTCGGCACTTGAACATTTTGTCCCATTTAAGGGTTGAAAAGTGACAAAAGCAACAATTTTCAATATGTACGAAAGGAAAATACCAGAAACATTCGACTGCGGGATGAGCGTTGCCATCAAAGTCATTGGCGGCAAATGGAAAGCCTGGATACTGGATTGCCTGAACCGGGATATCAAACGGCCGAGCGCGCTCCACCGCGAGATACAGGAGATCAGTCTGCGGGTCATTAACATGCATTTGAGAGAATTGGAGGCCTATGGCATCATTTACAAGGAGGTTTATGCCGAGGTTCCTGCGCGGGTGGAGTATTCACTGACCCGCGTCGGACAGAGCATTCTTCCCATTATGGATGCGATGGATCAATGGGGCAGCGATAACCGCGCCTATGTGTTGGGAAGTCGACATCAAATTGTATACGATACTCGCCGTCAGGTCTAAGCCGGTGTTCATGAGCCATGTAAGGTAAATTTATGTACATTTTTAATAAGATAATCGGGTTTATTCCGATTATCTTATTAAATTCACACATGGATCTCTACCAAAGTATACGAAATTTTTCAAGTCAGCCGCTGACACATCAGCTGCTCAGCTCCCTGTTGAAAGACTATAAACGCCCCAACGACAAAATTCATGAGTTGATCTCCGCAGGGATCATTGAACCGGTAAAAAAGGGGTTATACTTACCATCTGCCAAAATTTCAAAGAAACGTACGGAGCCATTCCTTCTGGCAAACCACATGCTGGGACCCAGTTATGTGTCATTTGATAGTGCGTTATCATATCATGGGTTAATTCCTGAACGAGTGTTTGAGATCTCCTCCGCAACAACAAAAGCTACACGTCGGTTCGACACGCCGATCGGCAGTTTTAGTTTCATACGGTTACCACTACCTTATTATAGTTTCGGAATTCGGCAGGTTGAGATCGGAGAAAACCAGAACATTCTCATCGCATCAGCCGAGAAAGCTTTATTTGACAAAATAATCAATACGGTAGGTTTAAAGCTCCGCAGTAAAATTGCAGCCCGTGAATACGTGATTGAAGACCTGAGAATAGATGAAGAACAGTTGAAACAACTGGATATTGAGGCAATGGAAAGCTGGCTAAACGATTCTCCGAAACGTGAGAGTTTGGCATATATCATTAAACTCCTCAAAGAACTATGATTAAAGAGTGGTTGGCAAGCTATAATCCTACCAACAAGGACGAGGCTACACAGGCTCTGCGTGAGATCATGCAGGAGGTCGCGTTGGCCGGTTTATATCGGAGAGGATTCTTCACAAAGGCTGCTTTCTACGGTGGGACTGCCCTCCGCATCTTTTACGGACTTGACCGATTTTCGGAGGATCTTGACTTCTCACTGCTCGAAGTTGACCCCGATTTTTCAATCAACTTCTATTTGCCTGCGATCGTCGATGAATTTGAAGCTTTAGGCATGAAGGTATCAATTAAGGAAAAGCAGAAAGCGGTTAAAACGAACGTAGATTCGGCATTCCTGAAATCTGAAACAATCTGGCGAGAACTCGTATTGGAAGGCGTTGTACCTCAACAAGGGCTCGGCCAAACGGCCAGTATCAAAATTAAGTTGGAAGTTGACACCATGCCGCCCCCGGGTTTTGATATTGAGGAAAAGCTTCTGCTGAAACCATTTTCCTTCTACGTGAAGTGTTTCAGCATTTCTGACCTTTTCGCAGGTAAAATGCATGCCTTACTTTTCAGAAAATGGAAGGATAATGTAAAGGGACGCGACTGGTACGATATGGAATGGTATATTAGAAAAGGCGTTACATTGAATCTTAAACACTTCGCCCTACGTGCCAAAGATAGCGGTGATTGGGATCAGGAGAATATCAGTGAAGCGGAGTTTCGGGAATTGTTAAATGCAAAAATCGATGCTGTTAATTTTTCACGGATTAAGGATGATATTCGAAGATTTATACCGGATCCCCGAGTTCTGGACATCTGGAGTCCGCAGTATTTTCATGATCTTGCATCAAAACTGAACGTTGGTTCACCTAAACCTTAAACATCATGACAACCCCACAACCCAACCCGCGCCTCACCCGGCGCGAAATGCTTGGTGTAACCGGAATGGCCGGTTTGGCAGCATTGGCGGGGAACACGGCCGCTGCTGTTCCGCAAACTGCACAAACAAAACCTCGCATCGCGTGCCTCATTACCTATTGGGGCGCTACAAGATCACATGCTGACTGGATCGTAACGAAGTTGCTCGACGGCTACTGGTGGCAGGGCGCCCACATGCCTTCGCGCGTGGATGTGGTGTCTGTTTACATTCATCAGCTTGAAACGAGTCTGCTGGGCCAGAAAATTTGCAAATCAAAAAACATTCCGATCTTCAAAACAGTCGGTGAAGCCGTCATGCTTGGGGGAAAGGAGCTTGCTGTGGATGGGGTTGTCATCGTTGGAGAGCATGGGGATTATCCAACTAATCTCAAAGGGCAATGGCTTTTGCCGCGTTGGTGGATGTACGAAAAAGTGATCCGCGTTTTCGAGCAAAGCAAGCGCTCCGTGCCAGTTTTTAATGATAAACACCTTTCCTACAATTGGGACGAAGCCAAATGGATGTTCGACAAATCGCGCGAACTAAACTTTCCGCTAACCGGCGGTTCTTCCATACCAACCTATTTCCGCAAACCTGAGATAGAACTCGACATTGATACGCCCTTAAAACATTCACTCGTTCTCGGAGGCGCACCCGACGAGGGTGCCCTTTTCCATTGTGTCGATGTCTTACAGGCATTTGTGGAACGCCGCAAGGGAGGTGAAACGGGTGTAAAGTCGGTGCAATGTATACGGGGGCCTGAAACGTGGAAGTGGACCGAGCAGAACCCCTGGGCAGGTAAACTGCTTGAAGCTGCAAGGATAAGCTTTGACCTGAAACCGGGACATTTTAAGGAGATAGCCAAGCCAAACGTCTGCATTGTAGAATATAATGATGGGACAAAAGCGGCGATTTACAATGCCCAGGGTGTGGGCTGGACCTATGCCGGCGAAATCGAAGGACAAAAGGATCCGACGATCATCTCCATGCTTGGCTGGCCCGGCCCATTCGATCAGTACCATGCTTCTAACTCGCAACCACACTGGATCACCGAAATGATGGTGACCAAAAAGGAGCCATTCAATGCCGAGCGGCTGCTGCTATCCACAGGAATTACCAACTACAACATGGATTCGAACTGGGAAAACGGCAAATACTCCGCCGTCGGACGCCGCATTGAAACGCCATTCATGAACATAAAATACCGCTCAACGCGCGGGCCGCAATTTAGCAGAGGCGAGCGCCCGCCGAGTAAGGCGTATTTGCGAGGGTTTAGTGAATAAGTGAATTTTGCATGATTGAATGATTGAATGACCGAATAAACGGCTGAATAATTGATTGGTTATCTGGTTCAAGGTTAACGAGAAAATTCAGAGTGGTTTGAAAATCATTCGCTCATTCACTCATTCCCCGTTCCGCGGCTCATTCAATCATTCAATCATTAGTCATTCAATCATTCAATCATTCACCAGCCAATACTTTTAGCCGCGATACATTTTCTAATAAATAGGCTTATATTTGTGTACCAAAAAAAGTACACAATGGCAATTATAGAAACAACAAGCAGGCAATTCAGAGAGAGACAAAAGGATTTCTTTGAAATGGCCGATAAGGGAGAAAAAGTGGTTATCAGGAGAGGTCGAAAACAATCCTATGTCCTTACTCCTGTCTCTGAGGACGACCTGTATTTCACTCCTGAAATGATCCAGCGGATTAAAGATGCGCAACAGGAAATCAGAGAGGGGAAAAGTACGGTCGTCAAGAATAAAGAAGAACTTGATGCATTTTTTGACAACCTGTGATATACACACTTATTTTCTCTGATAAAGCAAAGGAAGACTTACAGTTCTTGAAAAGGTCTGAACCACAGGCGTATAAGAAAGCAAGGCTGCTAATAGAGGAGCTTGCGGAACATCCTAAGACCGGACGAGGCAAACCGCAGCTTAAAAAGCATGATCTCGCAGGACTATATGCCAGAAAAATTACCGACAAGCATAGACTTCTATATTCAGTAGATGATCAAACCATTACAGTAGATATCATATCCTCCAAAGGTCATTACGATGACAAATAGCGAATGAAACGCAGAGACGTAATAAAAGGCTTAACAATACTTCCCGCAATCCGTGGTGTTTTACCAAAGAACTCTCATTTACACGTTTCTTTTGCTAGAAACAATGCTCCTTTGATTCCTGAGCATAAGCCGATGCCCGACTTGCATCGCGACGCTTTCGTGATGGACGGGCATACGCATGTGATGAGTCGCGAGCTGGTGATGAAAACTGATATTGGCCAGCGTTATCCGGACGGTACCGTCGATCTACCGAGGGCAAAAGAAGGTGGGCTGGATGCGATGTTTTTTTCGGCTTATACGCCTGAAAACTATTATCCGGGCCGGTTCGAGACAAAAAACACATTTCGGGTGGTGAACCTCGCATTGGATCAGATTAAGAAGAACAATGCAATGATTGAGCTGGCGCTCACGGCTTCGGACATTGAACGTATCAATAAAAAAGGCAAAATGGCGGCTTTCCTCGACCTGGAAGGCGGCTATGACCTTTATGGCGACCTGGATCTGCTGCGCGCGCTTTACAAGCTAGGCCTGCGCTCCATGCAACTGACCGCCCACAGTACCACCAATGCGTTTATCGATGCCTGCAACGATGTTTACACCTGGGGTGGCATTAATGATCACGGAAAAGCGGTGATCAAAGAAATGAACGATCTCGGCATGGTGATCAATGTAGCCCACGCATCCAACGACGCCATTATGCAATCGGTGGCCGCCAGTCGTCATCCGGTGATTTACAGCCACGGCGGTTTTCACAAAATAGTGGACCATCCCCGCTGCATTACCGACGAAGCTGCCAAAGCGATCGCGTCAAAAGGAGGCGTTATCGGCGTCCATTTCGGCAGCCTCTTCAACAATCCAAAATATTGGGCATGGCAGAAAGCGAACAATCCTGTCAAAGTACAACCTCAGCCTAAAACGCCGCGGATATTAACTTCCCAGGTTACAACGCAAACCATTGAAGACGTGGACAAGGAATTTGCGAAAGAGCTTCCATTTACTTTCAAAGGGACCATTCCCGACGAGTACTGGATGCATGTAGACCAGCTGGCCAAGGTGATCGATTATGGTGTAAACCTGGTCGGTGAAGACCACATTGCCCTGGGCTCCGATCTGGATGGCGGCCCTGAACTGCCACGCGAAATCAAAGACATCAGTGACTTTCCGCAAATCACCATTGCTATGCAAAAGCTGGGTTACAGCGATCAGCGGATCAAAAAGGTCCTTGGCTTAAACTGGCTAAGGGTGATCCGGCAGGTGACGGAGGGAAAATAAACTAAAATTTACCTCCGACAACCCGATCATTCAATACGGCATGCTTTCCTTTTATTTCCGGCAAATACCTCGGCCTCGCACTTGTGCCCGAGGTGTCGGTGAGTGCATGTACGAAGGAAATAAGGTCTTTCTTTTCCGTCTCGCTCAGGTTTAAAGAGTCGGGAAGAATGGACAGAAAGATCCTGAATCCAAATTTATTGCCTGCCCCGTGATTATAGAATTCAACAACCTGATCGAGCGATCGGTAAATGCCATTATGCATGTATGGCGCTGTGAGGGCCGCATTTCTGACAGTCGGGACTTTGAATGAAGCCTTAAACAATGGATTCCGCCTGGAATGCTGCAAACCAATGTCCGCATCGAGTTCGTACTTGCTCATTGTATCCTTCACAGGCACACCCAAACTGCGATGATCGGAAATGGTAAAGTGAGGCGGCAGGGTACCATTAAACAACGGTGCATAATGGCAGCTTCCGCAGCGTCCTTTGCCCATGAAAACATTGAAACCGTTAATTTCCTGCGTGTTCAAAGCTGTTTTCTCACCTCTCATATATTTGTCAAACCGCGAATTAAGGCCGACCAAAGTCCTTTCATAGGACGCAATCGCACTTTTAATGTGTTTTCGGGAAATCCCATGTTTCACCGTTTCAGGAAATGCTTTGTTGAAAAGCCGGATGTATTCTTCGCTGGCGGTAATGCGTTCAGTCACGATCTCAAATGATGTCCCGTGCATTTCGTTAGGGTTCATGATCACCGAATCCGCCTGGTCTTCAAGCGAATTGACACGCGAATCCCAAAACTGCGATGGCTGAAAAACCGAATTGATGACGGTCGGTGCATTGCGGGGCAACTGACCGAGGGTGAAGCTTATACTTTTCCCCAAACCGTCGGTAAATGCCATTTCAGGTTTGTGACAAGATGCGCAGGAACGCTCATTGTTGTCTGAAAGAATTGGATCGAAAAACAGGACCTTACCCAGTTCGGAGCGTTCCTTGAAAAGGGTGGCATTGCTATCCGGCATGAAGAAGGACAAATTGAAAATATCTGCTTCAAACAGACTGTTGGCTTCCGGATTGAGTGCCGCAAAGCGGGGATTGGCAGGAATATTCAACGTTTTTCTTACAGTAGCCAAATGGGCGGAAAGTGGATTGAGATACCCGGTTAAGAACTCCATCCGATTGAATGAGTCGAAATCAGTATTTACAGCCAGATATTTCTCAGTCTTGCCCAGCAAATCTTCAACCTGGCTTTTGAGTTTTTTGGAAGACTTGGGAAGCTGCGCCAGATAAATCCGCATGACTTTGCTCCAAACTTCCATTTCGGCCTGGACACACGGCAAATTGACGGGATTCAGCTGAAAATCACCATTACCAAGCCCCACGCTACTGACGTTGAACAATTGCAGTTTCAGCGCTTCCATGAGCTGACCGTCCGTAATTTGCGGAATACCTTTTTCATATTGCGTTTCAGCCATTGTCGCCCGGAAATTATTCGCGGCGCGGGTAATGAACATTTTTTCAAAGTCACGGCTTGTCTTACTTCTTTTAGCGACAACAGAGTCCGCATCAACACCAAAAGGCCCCGCAATCAAAAAATTATCCGGCAATGGCGGCCCAGCCGGTTGCTTGGTCGACTGGATCGGCTGCCACATCGTGGAGTATGCCTGTTCAGGATAAAAATACAGAAAGAAGAGCTCCACGCGCTTGAACTGACGGGCAAGCTCGGTATAAACGCGAAACCTGGCAGTGTAGTTGCTATCCAAAAAGTAGTTCGGGTAGGCAATCAGCAGGGAGTCGAGCCGATGCATTTCATTCAGGTAAACTTCGCCTGCCTGCTGGGCTGCGCTTATTTTCTTTCCACCATCCGGACGGAAAATAGCAGCGGAGATCAAAATCACTACGGCCGCGCATAGCGCCCGAAAAAATCCGTTTGTCATGCTGAAGAGGAAGAGGGGGTACGCAACTTAATGAAGTGGGCAGGCTATCGAATTTATTCAAAAAATAGGGTGGAAGCAAATAGTTTGATTTAGTGGCAAAGAATCTGACAACTATCGCGGAACCGGCATCACTTCCCGGCCAGAACCTTGACGTCCTTAAACATCACTGCATTATCGCTAACCCGCACAGCTTTCCCGCTTGCCGTGGTTACGTTCCTGAGAATGACTTCCTTAGTCTTAACATAAGGAAATTTCTCCTGATAGGAATCGTCAGTTATCTCCGGATTGAAGTTGGTGAAAATTGCAGGCCCCTGATAGTTTTCAGGATGCTGGGAATCTTCAATACGGAGGTTTTCAATTGTGATTTTCTCCGGCATATAGCAAGTGTAGCCGAAGTTATGCCGACCAGAATAGGACCCGTTAATGAGGGAAGCACTAACCGGCTTGCCATTTGAAGGCACAAAAACACAGTTGCGGATCACCACCTCTCCCTGCCATGTACTGCCATAGTCCGAGCGCAGGTTGACAATGCTCCTGCCTTTTATGGTAGAATTCTCTATCAGCAAAAGTCCGCTCCCAATAGCATTGATTCCCATGTGCCCCAGCGTCGAGTTGCGGATGGTGGCATTGGCAACTCCCTGATGCGCATCGAACCGGGAGAGGATACAATGGTCGTAAAGCATGTTTTTGCAGAAATTGGACCCCAGAATACCCCAGTAGGTATTGTCGTTGATGTCGTTAGTCTGGGTGCAATTCACGAAAGATATATTAACCGCACGATTGGCAGAAAGATCGTAGGTGCCCATCGTGACGGGCTTGCCGGCTGCTCCAATGGTGCTATATGTCTTGTGTCCGGTCAGGATTGTATTTTTTACGGTCACATGGGCACAGTCGCCAATGTTGATGAACCCTCCATAAGGAGCCCCCTGATCACCCTCGCCAGTAATGCGGTGTTCCAGTCCTTCCAAAACGACATTAGACCGCCGGATCGCAATATTTCTGTTATAATAGGTGTATTTTGATTCGGCCTTATTGGCAATGGTAGTGAAACGTCCGCCTGTAATCTTCAACTGCTTTTCGTCAATGGGAAGAGCCGTAATTTCCGTGATCTGGTCAAAATCCCAGATGATCGGAGCATTCATATCCACATTTCCGCTTTTATCGACAACGAATATATCGGTTTGCGAAGAGCCATTGTTTTGATTGAGCCCAAACCGGATGTATTGTTTCACATTGGCATTCGTAACTGTGATCAGACATGGTCCCGGCAAAGACGCGTCGATTTTTTTCTGGTTTCTTTTTAGAGAAGATATCTTTTCGAGCTTGAATGATTTTAGTCCTGAACCAACCATAAAAACAGATGCATTGCGATTTTGCACTTCTGTATCGTCGATCATGAAAGCCGACTTGCCGAAATCAGTATCCGTCTGAATAACCGCCGTGCGCTCTTTCCCGCCAATGTAGTAGGTGGCACCGTCGTTGGCTTTCACCAAAAGTCCATGCAGGTTAGCAAATGCGTGGGTCGCCGCGATAGCGTCTATATCATCCGTTTTACCGTCACCTTTGGCACCGAAATCATTGTAATGCACCAATCCGGCAGCTTTATATTTAGCAATGTCCTTTGGAGGTACATTTAAATGCAATTCGCCGTTTGCACCAACGGATACCTCGATTTTGCCTTTTTCGGAGGTGATTACTACATTTTCCAGCGGGCCTTTTTGACCTTTCGTTATTAATGCAGAAATCAAAAAAAGAAACGTCAGCAGTATGTATTTGCTCATAAGGAGTTTAGGTTGGTTGTTATAAAATTCAAAGAAGGTGGCACGGTGTCCTTACCGTTGTTTTTGATTGAAAATTTCGTAGTGGGGGGACAACACTCTGTAGAAAGTTACTTGGAAGTGCAACAAAAATGCCCGCAAACCACCGGCTTGCAGGCATCTTTTCCATATCAAACTACAAATAACCTTACTTCGCGGCTTGCTTGACGGCTTTGATTGGGAAATCTCCGTACTGGGATGAAATTACTCCAGTTAAAGTATCGCCTTTTTGCATGAGGCTGTATTTGAAGACGCCGTTCTGGTTTTCGGTGCTAAATGTGACCTTTCCCTGATCAACGGTCAACTCCTTCACCTCTTGCTTTTCAGAGGCCTCAACGTATCCCACCGTTTTGTTCTCCTTTTGCTCAAATATAAAAAAACCCGATTCGTATTCAGCTGGAACGTCGCTGATCAGGTATTTCCAGGTACCAACCAGGTCGTCGGCTGTAACTGCTTTTTTTGCCGCAATTGAAAAGATGCCAATCGCGATAACCATCAAAAAGTAATACTTTGTTTTCATGTTGAATCAGAAGTTTAAAGTTAGAAAAGCAATGGACGTTCATCTGCAAATAAAAACAAATTCAGGCAGATAACGGCATGGTAATCACCAGGAAGATAGGTTTCCGCGACTTAACCGGTTGCTTTAAATAACGCCTTACCCTATACGACGCGATCGCTAAACGATCAAGGCTTCCTCAACCAATCGTTCTTTTGAATGTAATCAGCTAATGCAAGGCCTATTTTGGTGTGACCTGCTGCATTGATATGGTCATCAATGGTGAAGTATTCTCGTTGCCCCAACAAAGGATGAACATTAAAAAAATAGATATCCTGGGTAGGATGCGTTGCCTGGTATGTCTCAAATTCTTCCACTATGGGATGGTTATAAACGCCCAGGTCGAAAATTACGATAGGTCCTTTATATACGCTTCTGATCCGATCCAAATAAGGAAAAAAGGCTTCTGCGTGCTCCAATTTGGTGTTGGAATCATTGGCAACTTTTTGGGCAGAGGCCACGGGGCTGGAAGGTGGACTTTTCTTCATCGCATTTGTAATCAGCGAGCGAAGACTCAGGAAAATACCTTTGAAAGGATAATAAGTTTTGTTGATTGTATTCTGCTTCCCAGCCACCTCAAAAGCGCGGGCATCTATTGCCGACTTTTGCGGATTGGGAAAATTCACCCGGTTCTCATCCAGGTCATTATCGCAGTATTGGATGATGACGAGCTTGCAAGAATCCAGATCAACCTGGTTAAGCAACTTGGCTTCCCGGTGCGTCCCATAGGAAGTAATGGCAGTATTGAGGACTTTTATATTGAGCTGTTTTTCAAGCACTTCCGAAAAACGCTCTTGTTGTTCTACACCCCAGCCCATCCCGTGCGAATCGCCTAACACTACAATGGACGGGTTTTGAAGGCTGGCTTCGTCATCGCGCACGCCCAGTGAATTCGTCTTGATTTCAACATTAAACTCAGGATTGGTAAACCTTCCAATGATACCTGGTCGGAAACGATATCCCATTAATGAGTCGTGCTGGGACAGGTTTGCATCAAAGTTGGTAGTACTTTTAAAAAAGCCGTACTGTTCACGCATCCACAAGAAATACCTTTCCGAAAGCGGCTCGAAACGCTGGTAACGAGCCATATAGATAATGCTTCCGATCAGTGCGATCTCAATGGCGGCGCAGATACCTAACAATAAATACAACCGCTTCAATTTCCCCACGGAAACCGACCAAAGCAACACGACTATACCGACGGGGAAAAAGACAAAATAAAGCGGAAAAACAGTGAAATGGCTGACAAAAAAATCCTGGCGAAAAATTGGAATACATATCAATAGCACGCCAAGCAGAAATAGCTTAAAATTCATGGCAATAGATGTCGGTTGAGTTTAGGACTTAAGAGTACCGACACAATATTGGGCGATTATGTTGCACTTTTGGTATAAAAAGAAGTAAATATTTTGTTTTTCTTATTTATCGTCATGTAAAGCCGAATCGCTGGAACGTGTGTCTCCTCTGTAAACCCGGACATTGAATGTCCGCAAATGAACACCTACGACAATCAATTAAATACATTAACTGACTATATAATAGATCATTATCTATCAATTTTTCACCTGGCAAACTATTTGATCAGCAAATATGGAACTAATCAACGACAATGAACAGGGCATATCTTGGAGAATTTGAAGAAATCGTCTTGCTGACCGCCGCAGCTCTCGCCGGTAGCGCATATGGCGTGGCACTCATGCATGAAATCACAGAACGTACCGGTCGTCCGGCGAGGCTCAACCAGATCCACTCAGCTTTACAGCGTTTGGAAGAAAAAGGAATGGTCAAATCCGACATGAGCGAGCCCACTGCAGAACGCGGCGGGCGGCGCAAACGGCTGTACACGGTAACTGCCTACGGGGAGCGTACATTGGCCCAGATCAGGGAAGTGCGTGAAAATCTGTGGTCGCGTCTTGCAAAACCCTTTACAATCGCACTCGAGATATGAATGCACCTCATCCCCCTTCCTGGGCCGACAAGCTCCTAAGCCTGTTTTGCGCCCCACACTTGTTGGAATCTGTCCTCGGTGACCTGCACGAAGAATTTGATTACCAGGTAGGCAAAGTCGGTGAGCGAAGAGCCCGGCTGCAATACTGGCGCGAAGCATTAGGTTTTCTGAAATGGCGGTACATCAAAAGACAAAAGTCCTGCTATCCATTCACTTTTTTACTCAGCCATGATATGATCCGTAATTACTTCACAATCGCCCGGCGGACTTTGGCCTATAATAAGGTCTATTCGTTTATCAATGTGATAGGTCTGAGCATTGGGCTTGCTGCCGCCATGTTGATTTTGCTCTATACCAAAGACGAGGTAAGTTTTGATCAGTTTCACGCCAACAATCCGAATATCTATCGCATCACAAACAAATACATTTCCCCCGCAGGAAAGCAGGTGGGCGTGATGGGAAACACGGGATATGTGGCCGGGCCGAAATTTGCTGCCGGCGTGCCCGAAATCCAGGCATTTGTGCGCTACCATGGGCACCGCAACGACATTAAAAAAGGTAATGAAATCAAAAGTGAAGAAATCTTTCGTGTTGATTCAACATTCTTTTCCGTATTCTCCTTTCCGTTGCTGAGTGGTGATCCAAAAACTGCATTGAGAGAACCGCGGTCAGTGGTAATGTCCGAAGAAATGGCAGAAAAGCATTTCGGAAGCAAGAATGTGCTCGGAAAAACGGTTTTGATGAAAGACAGCTTTGATAAAGACGCAAGATTTGAACCCTATACCGTCACCGGCGTGGCCCGGAAATCTCCTCAAAACTCGTCCATTAAGTTCGATATCCTCATACCGATGGTCATCGGTCCCGGCGAAATACAGCGCGCTACCAACTGGTTCAACACTTTCATGAATACCTTCGTGCTGGTCACTCCCGGAGCGGACATGGCCCGGGTAGAGAGGAAGATGAACCTGGTTTACAATGCAGACGCGAAAGAAGCCATTAAGGAAGTAGCCGAAAAATACGGAATGAAGGACAAGAAACAATACACGCTTCAGCCCTTTACCGATATGCACCTGAGCGCCGAATTACCTTCCGATAACGGGCTGGTGGGTCACAGCGATCCGAAGTTGACCTACATTCTGACAGGCATTGCGATTTTTATACTACTGATCGCCTGTATCAATTTCGTAAACCTGACCGTCGCACGGTCATTGAAACGTGCCAAAGAAATTGGCATCCGCAAGGTGGTCGGAAGCGGGCGCGGGCAGTTGATTATCCAGTTTCTTGGCGAATCCTTTCTGCTCTGTATGGCTGCATTCATTTTTGCGCTCGTTCTCGTCGAGCTTACATTGCCCACCTTTAATCAGCTTTCCAATAAGGCCCTGGATCTTTCGTACCTTTTCGATGCGAAGCTGGTGGCGGGTTATATGGCCCTTTTTCTGGCTACCGGTTTGCTGGCTGGGTTTTATCCGGCCATTGTATTGTCTGGCTATAATCCAGTCAAAACACTCTACAACCGGATGCAGCTTTCGGGCAAGAACTATTTACAGACATCCCTGGTAGTACTTCAATTTTCGATTGCTTCCTTCCTAATCATCGGTACGCTTACAATCAATTCCCAATTTAATTATCTGATTAATAAAGATCTGGGATACGACGACGAGCATCTGATCATGGTTGAAAAGTCCAATCTTACCAGAGAACAAGTACACCTGCTTAAACAGGAGCTGGAAAAAGATCCAAACATTATCGCCGTTGCGCCTAAGAACGGCGGCCGCTGGAATACAATGGGAAAGGTGAACGGAGACACAGAAATTCAGTTTACTTATGAGACGGTGGATCCCGATTACTTGCCTGCCATTCGGGTCCCGGTCGTAAAAGGGCGCAATTTCTCACCTGCATTTCCGGCCGACTCTACACGCTCTGTACTGGTGAACGAGGCGTTTGTCAAACAAGCTGGCTGGAAAGACCCTATCGGGCAAATTGTGGATTTCTGGTATGACAATGCGAAATACTCGGTTGTCGGCGTAGTTAAGGACTATCATTTTGCCGATCTGAGCGAAAAAATCGGCCCGCAACTCTTCACGATGAAGCCCGGCAATGCATATGGAAGGTTTTTCGTCAAGATCAAGCCCGGCACTGAAACTACCAGTCTCCGGCACATTGCGGAAACTTACACGCGACTATTCCCGCTCAACCCCTACTCCTATAAATTCATGGATGATGAGAATATGAAACGTTATGAATCTGAGGCCAAATGGAGGCAGATCATGCTCTTCGGCACGGTTCTGACCATTTTCATTTCCTGCATCGGGCTGTTCGGACTGGCCACGCTTGCCGCTGAGCGGCGTAATAAGGAGGTTGGTATCCGCAAGGTCATGGGCGCTTCGGTCGCAAGCATTGCCCGGTTACTGACGTCCGATTTTCTGAAGCTCGTCTGCATTTCCTTCATTTTTGCATTTCCTCTGGCCTATTACACCATCGATAAATGGCTCCAAAACTATCCTTACCGCATCAGTATCAGCGCATTCACATTCCTGCAAGCCGCCTTACTTGCTGTTTTAATAGCCTTTCTGACAGTGAGTTTTCAATCTGTACGGACGGCTTTGATGAATCCCGCAAAAAGTTTGCGAAGCGAATGAGCATTTCCATGAGTAGGGTCAAAAGGGCCCTACTCGCTGCGTAAGCTCTTTACCGGGTTCATAAGCGCTGCTTTTGCACTCTGGAAGCTCACGGTAAGCAGCGTAACGATCAGCGCCCCTCCGCCCGAAACTGCGAAAATCCACCAGGAAATTTCTGTGCGGTAATCATATTTAACCAGCCAGTTGTGCAGGAAATAATAGGCAATCGGGCCGGAAATTAGCAAGGCGATGACCACCAGCAGCACAAAATCAGTACACAGCAAGCGCCAGAGATTAAATGCGGTAGCGCCCAGCACCTTGCGGACGCCCATTTCTTTGGTACGCTGCTCGGCTACAAATGACGCCAAACCGAACAAGCCCAGGCAACTGATTAAAATGGCCAGGACTGCAAAGCCCGAAGCGAGACGGCCGATCCGTTCTTCGGTCGCAAATTTTAATGCGTATTCACTATCGGCGAATTTGTATTCGAACGGACTGCCCGGATTGAGCCTGCGGAACACGGATTCGATCTGCGTGAGCGATTCCCTTGCGCCACGGGCTGGGTTTAGTTTCATATTGACCACACTCGCCCAGTCGTAACTCAATATAAAAACGGTTTGGTAAACCGGCTCAAACGGCGAGTCCATCAGCATATCTTTCACGATGCCCAGCACCTGATATTGCTTACCGTCCCATTTTACAAATTTTCCAACAGGGTCTTTCAATCCCATATAAGCGGCGGCAGTTTCGTTCAAAACCATGCCGGAAGAATCGGTGGAAAAGGCCCGGGAGAAATCGCGTCCCGCTACAAATTGCCAGCCCACTGTCTTGCCAAAATCATGCGTGACGGCAACCGTACCGAACTGCGCCCTGAATTCCGGATCTTTCCCTTCCCAGTCGAACCCGATATTTCGCGAGCGTAATTGTGTAGTCGGTACCGACGAGGTCGACATTTCCACGACCGCTCCCGTGGCGATCAGTTCGCTTCGTAATGTATTATATTTTCCAAACAGGTCCGGCGTATTCATGTCAACCGTGACCAGCCCACTCCGGTCATATCCGACCGGGCGGTTCTTGGCATGCTCGATCTGACGAAAAACAACGATCGTACCGATGATCAGAGTGACCGAAACTGTGAATTGCAGCACAACGAGCACCTTTCTGGGAACAGAGGCAAACCTGCCAACCTGAAATGCGCCCTTCAACACCTTTACCGGCCGGAACGACGACAAATAAAGTGCCGGATAGCTCCCGGAAATCAGGCCTGTTAACAGACAAAAGCTTGCGCCAGCCATCCAGAAAACGGGCTCATTCCACGGAACGGTCAGCTTCTTATCCGCCACTTCATTGAAAAACGGAAGCACAACCAATGTCAATAACAACGATAATAGAAAAGCAAAACCCACCACGAGCAGCGATTCGCTGAAAAATTGGGCGATCAGCTGGGAACGTTGCGACCCGACCGCTTTGCGGATCCCTACTTCCTTCGCCCTCTTCTCAGACCGGGCCGTCGACAGATTCATAAAATTGATACAAGCCAGCATCAGAACGAAAACGCCGATGATTGCGAACAGCCAGACATACTGGATTCGGCCTTCCACATTGCCCGATTTGTCCCAGCCGGTGTACAAATGCCAGCGGCTCATCGGGTGCAGAAAGATAATGGGTTTCATATAGGCGGTTTCTGGCAAATGCAACTGCCTGAGGTTCTTTATTTTTGCAGAAATATTTTGAAATTCCGAGTGGGGCGCGATTTGCGCAAGCATCTGAAACGAGTTATTCTGCCAGCCGTTGTTCTCCCTGATCCAGGGTTCGGAAGCAACATACAGGTCCCACGGAGCGATAAAAGTCAGTTCACGGAACTCTGTATTGTAGGGAAGGTCCTCATAAATGCCCGTTACTTTAACGCTCAGCTTATTGTCGATCTTGACAATTTTGCCCAGCGGATCAGCGTCGTCGAACAGGGCTTGCGCGACGGATTGGGACAATAATACAGAGGCCAGCTCTTTCAAACCGGATGGTGTTCCTGCGATCATTTTCAGGCTTAGCACATCAGGTGCCTTCGGGCTCAGATAAGCACCGGTTTTGATGATTTTCCTGTCGCCGGAAGCCAGAATATGCTTGCTAGTCCAGGACGACAGTATGACTTGTTCAAAATCGTCCTTAAACTGCGTTTCCAGTATATCTTTTAATGGAATGGGCATATGCTGCCCTACGCCGAATCCCCCGTTTACGGTCGCGCCTTGCATAACCTTCGCAATCCGGCCGTAATTCTCGTGATATTTATTGAAGGATAATTCATCATAGATCCATAACCCAATCAGCATGGCCACGGCCATTCCCATAGCGAGCCCGCCGATGTTAATAAAGGACGAAGATTTGCTTTTATCGATGTTCCGCAAGGCAATTTTGAAGTAGTTCCTGATCATAGCAGTACAGGGAAGACATTTGTTTGCAGACCAAGTGCAAATGCCTTGCCAGGATCTAAAACAGCCTCAAACGCACCGGAAAGCCTATTTCAAACCTTCCGGTTGTCCGTAAACGAACAAGGAATGTGCTGCTACGGACATTCGCAGGTTATCTGACTTCCAGTTTTGACCAGTACGGTTTGGATTCCGTTTTGTCTGCGTAAATGGCCGTTACCTGGTAATGTCCGCTGGCCAGGTCTGCCGGAATGGTGTATTTGCCTAACGAGTAGCTTATCCCCGCGATCCCCCAATGGAAAACGTCCATTTCAGGAGCCAGATCGATGGTCTTCGACGGAGATTTCAAACGAAGATGCGGCAGTTTTTTGATATCGAAATTGGTGTTGTACGTCCCATATTCCAGCGGGATCGACTTTGCATAAAAAGTATCTCCAATGCTGAATGACAACGGGTCCACGTTTCGGCCTAGATTATAGCTCCTATCGCCTTTCCAAATCGTTTCCAGGAAATTAGCCTGTTTATCCGAAACGTACGTCGAGGCTTTTCCTATCAGCTTATCCTTTTCGAAAAAAGAAAACAAATATGATCCTTCCGGCAAATTCGTCGGCAGCTTGTCAACCGTCAGCATGTTTACACTATTAAACTTTAACGCTGTCGTGACCGGGGTGGTCATTACAGCATTTGAAATAGTGACGGTGTATTTTTCATCCGGGACAAAATAACCGCCCGTCACTCTTACTGTGTCCTGGTAAGTAAATCCCTTCGTGTAAGTTGTATAAATCTGCGCTTCCGGCAGTGCGCGTAAAAATTTAATTCCTTCAAAAACCACTGGATTTTGGTTGTATAACTTAATTTCCAATGCAATAGGGTCGTTCGAGATCAGGTTCTCGGCCGAAGCGGCATATACGATACCACCGTCTCCGTAGAAACCGGCTTCAGTCACAAAGCCGGTTTTCCTATTTATAAATTTCATAGCAATGCCCGATTGCTCAGGAGCAGCCGGAATACTACCTATTTTGGCATTAAAGACAAGCGGAAGCTTGATGCCCGAGGAATTAATAGCAATTTCTTTTTGAAGCAACTTTATATCCGGCGTTCCTGTGAAATTAAAGTAAACCGTAAAGTTGATCGAATACTTCTTCTTTTCGTCCGTCAACCGAAATGCCAAGGGACTTGTAGCCTTGTATTTATAATGAATAACGCTATCCAAAACCGGATTTTCCTGGCCATCGGTAAGAAACCTCCCCGGCTTCAACGACAGTTTTACTTCTGCATTTTCTTCATTATAGCTATCCGGCAAACTTACCATGTAATTGTTTCTGAGCGAATCAAACCGAATAGCTGTCGATCCGTTCACTTCTAATTCCTTTAAAAAGTAGTCCGCATTGATCACCACCTCCGGTTCGGGCTGCGGCTTTGGAGCAAATCCGGCAAAATCAGAGTCTTTCTTGCAATTGAGTAATAATAGGGTCAACAGAAAGAGATAGCAGAGTGATTTTTTCATGGCTGATAATTATTAATGAGGCCTATTTAATAAATACTAAACCCTTATTCTTCCCACACCAACAAGCCGAACTTTACTCCAAATGAAACGATTGCTTTGGTTTTCTTTCCCGGGTAAAAATTCTCCCATTCAAAAAAAGGATCATAAACTTCCTCGGTCGGGTTCTGAATTTCTGTATATCTGACATTGTTACGAGCCAGTCCCAAACCCGTGTACATATCAATGGTAAGCTTGTTGCGCAGTAAGAACTTAACCCCTATTTTCCCAGCAAATCCTAACTTATTTTTAGTGAACCGGGCCCGGTCAAACTGCACTTGGGTAGAGTCGGTCAAGAAATGGGAATCCTTGCCAAGGCCACGGTTTACGTGTACAAACATGCCCTCCACAGCCCCGTACCAGCCCATTTGATTATTCCGGAACCAGTAGTATTTGACTTCCGGGCGCACTTCTATCATGTTATAGTTTTTCCCGCCGCTGCGAAAAGATTTATCTAAAGAAAATACATTCACCCCAGCTCCGAGACTCAACCCGTAACTCCAACGGCCATTCGTCATGTACTCACTACCGATCCTGATAGAAGGATCCGGAAATGCCAATGCGATCGGCATCACGTGAACATCGACATTACGATAGAATGGTGTCTTTTGTTTTTGCGCAAAACCAACTCCGGAAATAAACAGGCACAATAAAAAGGACAGGAAAGTAAATTTTCTCATAGTCTGAAAAGATGAAAGTGGTTTTCCAAATAAGGAGCTGTTCTAAATAGAATAAGTTTGTAGCAATAAAGTTACATCATTAATTAATTCAAACTTATTCTGGTAAAAAAATAATATTTAAACAATATAGAATGTCTGTAGAACAAAAATGCCGGGTGTAGGCGACCCGGCATTTTCATATTGCAATGCTATTTGCATTTACCAGCTAGTATTTCAAATCCTTGATCTTTTGAATAACCCTATTGGCTACGATTTGATAACCCTGATCATTAATATGTATTTCATCAGACTTATTGGCCGGCCTTAATCCGCGGGGAAAGTTCATATTTTCAAGATCCTGCTGATCCTCCGCGCTGGGTGTGTAGCCTACCGCTTTCATTTCCGCTTCGGTGGGTGGCCTCATAGGCACGAATGCCTCGCCATAACGTGCGGCGAGTTTATTGTTGATGGCCGTAACCTGGTTAAAGTTCTGTGTCCCTTTATTCTCGGGTGTCGCCAGCAATATTCCCAGCACCAAAAACCTTCTGGGTGAATTTATGTAATCTATTGAATTTGCAATGGCCAAAAAAATGTCCTCTTCGGCCGTAACCCGGCCAATGTCGTTCCGTCCATACCACAATATTTGTGTAGCCGTACGAAGCCCTCCCGGTTCATCCAGCTCAAATACTGAGCCTTCCGGTATCTCGGCAATGCTTTCCACCAATGGTTGAAGGCTGTACATTTCTCCCACTTCCGGCACCGTGCGGCGCGTGATCGTACATTTAACGCCCGCTACCGTGCCGTTACGGGTGTAGACATCACTGTTGATCGGTGTTGATAAAAACTCGTTGCTCAGCTTCGTCACTCTGAGCTCCTTTAATCCGTCGAACTTACCACCTTCCACGGATATCGTCACCGGAGTGCCCCCCTGCCGGATCGAGATCGATAATGCTATCTGGCCGTTGATGCCGTCGTTGACTACCGGTCGTTCCGGAAATGCCTTTCCAACCCAGGTTCCATACGGGACGGTGCCGCCGGAGCCGATCGTGAGACTGTCGCCGAAAAACGCGAGCGTTTTGTCACGGGTATCTTTCTTATCAGGTATTATTTTGTCAAGAAGTCCATCGCAGGATGTCAACAAAGCTGTGGACAATACCGCCGCCCCAGAATGGTGAAAAAAGCGCCTTCGCGACATCACCATATCCGGCTCCTTGCCTGGCCTATCATACTGATTTTCGGTCATTCTGTTCAAGAAACGTGAGTATATACACGCTGAACAACAATAATCATTCCATGCAATAACGAATACACACGTTCGAATCAGCTCAAAAAATATATGGATATATTCCATTATTTAGGAATATATCCATATATTTACATCCTCAATTTTGCATTTCAATAAATTGGGTTTTAGGGTTGTATAATGATAACAGTCCGCAGGTGATGCCTACGGACTGTTTACTTTGACCAGAAAATAATACTATTCGCCCCTTATTCAGATCGGAGACTTTTGACGGGATTTCGCAGTGCTGCCTTAATACCTTGAAAACTAACGGTTATCAGCGCGACGCTAATGGAGATGCAGGCGGCCAACACAAATACCCAGGGCTCAATGTCGATTTTATAAGTATATTCTTTCAAAAACTGTTGCATGGCGTACCAGGCGACTGGTGCGGCTATGACAAATGCGATAAGCATCAATTTTAAGAAATCCCGTGATATCAGCTGCACAATGCTGTAAACGGTCGCCCCAAGCACTTTCCGCACGCCAATTTCCTTCGTGCGTTGCGTAACAACAAAGGATACCAGCCCGAAAAGGCCGAGTGCGCCGATGAAAACGCCTATGACGGCAAAAATCTGTAAGAAATTGGACAGCTTGCGTTCACTGTCATAAAACGTCCGGATATCATCTTCCAGAAACTTCGGCTGATAATAATGCTTAGGAAATAAAGTTTTCCATTGCTGCCCGATGTGCGCCAGCGCCTCCTGTTTCCGCGTATTATCGATCCGGATGCTTGCCAATTGGAAGTTCCAACCCGCGTACATATACACGTGCGGGATAAGTTTGCTTTTCAGATCCTCCGAGTGATAATCTTTGACGACACCGATGACATTGGACTTCATCCCCCAGAATTCGATCTGCTGCCCAATAGCCTTTTCGGGATTCCGGTAACCCATATCACGCGTCGCCTGCTCGTTCACCACCACATCGACCGTGTAGATCTTATTGATGGCGTGCGTCGTGTCACCAGCCGTCAACGCACGACCGGCTACGAGCGGCACGCGGAAGAAATCGAAGTAATTGGTATCCACATGCTGAATCCGGAACACTTCTTCGCCATCTGGCAGCGCGGGATGCTTCACATTCCCCCACCAGTGGTTCCGCTTGCTTGCAGGCGTGGTAAGCCCAAAAGCCACCTCTCGAATTTCGGGATGTTGTTTCAATTGTTGCAAGAAACGCTCCCGCAGCACAGGGCTGCGGTCCGGCATATCGACGGTGATAATGCCGCTTTTTTCAAAACCAAGGTCTTTTTCATAAAAATAGCGGATCTGCTTCATAGCCAGCAAAGTACATATCACCAACACTTGGGCGATCACAAACTGCATGACAACCAGTGACGACCGCAACGAAACGCCACTTGCCGACGGCAGGAATATACGGCTTTGCAATGCACGCACCGGCTGAAAACCCGACAGCATAAGGGCTGGATAAACGCCGGCAAGCAAGGTCACCACCACTCCAAGGACCATCAAAAACACGAAAGTTTCGACTCCCCACACATTTGCACCAGCAATCTTTGTATTCAAAAGTTCGGATGAATAGGTGACCAGTTTCCCTGCAAGCAAGCTACCCAACGCAATCGCTATAAAAACCAGAATAGCCGTTTCCCCAAAGAACTGCGCAACAAGCTGACCCCTGCCGCTACCCAATACCTTCCGCACTGCCACTTCGCGGCCCCGCTGGATCGATTGTACGGTGGCAAGGTTAATAAAATTGATACACGCAATGAAAATAAGAAACAGGCCGATGCTAGTAAGCGTATAGAGCATCCATTCGGGCATCGAATAATTGTACGGATCTTTTGTCGTGTCAAAATGCATATCGCGAAGTGGCTGCAACTCGAATGACACAATATTTGTCTCTTCTTGCCGCCCCTTTGCAAATTTGCTTAGACCAGCATTGATCGGTTCGGCTGAGGCGGCTTCTTTTAGTAACACAAAACCCTGGTCCATTGAATCCCCGCCTCCTAGCTTATCCTCCTTGGCAAAATCCGGCTGCAATTTTTTCATTGTCTCCCAGGAAATGACCATTTCCATAGGGAATTCGGTATTGGCGGGCATATCGGCAATGACGCCGGTCACGGTGAGATCAGTCTGGTTGTTGTACCGCAGTGTTTTCCCTATCGCATTACCCTTGAAGAGCTTCCGGGCCGTGGTATGGTCGATCACAACCTTACCGGGAGCGGACAGGGATTGTTTAGGATTGCCGGCCAGCCAGGTAACGTCCAACATTTCGAGCATGGCTGGCTCTGTGAAAAAGATATTGTTTTGATGAAAGATTTCGGTCCCTACCTGCACTGCGGACGGATTCATACCATACAGATTGGCTGCCTTCTCAACACCCGGATAATCCTCTTTCAGCTTTCTAATGACAGTCTGATGCACGTGCGACTGTGGTTCGCCATACTTATCGATAGATTTGATCCGATAAATGCGGTCCACTTTGCTATGGTAACGGTCAAAGCTATACTCAAAACGAACGATCCAGAAAAGAGTGATCGTCACTCCGAGCCCGAGTGTTAACCCTGTCAGATTGATCAGAGAGTACAGCCGGTTTTTCTGAACGCTTCTTAGCGCGGTCTTCAAGTAGTTTCCAAGCATATTTCGATAGATTGAATGGCTGAGACAGAAAGCATAATTGCATTTATAAAATAGCCTGCCAAAATAAAGAGGCCATTAAAAATGGCCTCAATGAACTCCAATCCAGGAAAGTATACTCATATCGGTGTCCGGTAACGAACAAATCCGTTCGGGTTTGGACATTGGTTGAAAACTCATTTAAGGACCAGCACCTTTTGCTGAACGATGCGGTCGTGACCAGCCATGCGCACAATGTAAATGCCCGATGCTGTCGTTTGAAGCGGAATGCTCACCGGGCCGCTCCGGCCGCCGATTTCTTCTTTCAACACCACCTGCCCGCTGGCGCTAACGACCTCAACCATTTGAAAAGGCTCTTCGATCAGCAAGTTCATGGTGCTGGTACTGATGAGCGAAGGCCTAACAAAATTTTCAGCTTCCACTTCGTCTCCCCTGCTCACTGTGATAACCCGCGAATATTCGAAGCTATCGTCAGTATCAATCATTTTGAGTCGGTAATAGAGATTGCCTTTTTCAATTGTTGCATGTGAAAAAGTGTAGGTATGACCGGCAGTAACATTCAAGCCCGCCACAGTCCCGATGTTCTCGAAAGTTCTGGCATTGGTACTGTATTCGACATCAAAAGCTTTAAAATTCTCTTCCATTGTCGTCTTCCACAGCAACCTGACTCCTTCATTACCAGGAGCACCAGAAAAATTAACCAAAGTCACGGGCAGCGGATCCTGGGCGGTAATGTTGTAAATGGCACTTCCGGTTACGGCATATATTTCACCCGCTTCATCCTCTCCAATGTCCGTTACACCGGTTGTGGTGGACGTCTCAAACTCCTTCACCGAGCCGTCCGATAATATTTTATGAATATCGCCGGAGAAATAGTCCATTCCGATGTAATATCCCTGCATAACCGGAAAATTAGCACCACGGTAAACTACTCCACCGATCACCGATCTGCCCCTATCGACACTGTTGGGATAGGTATAAATAGGGAAAACATATTTCGAGGAATCGCCACAACCTGTCGTATCAACGCCCGGAGGTGGAATAGTCCCTTCCCAGCAGCTCCATCCAAAATTGGCACCAGAAGTCATGCCAGCGTCCCGGTGATCGACCTCTTCCAGGCTGCCCTGACCAACGTCGCCTATCCACATGTCAAAGGTCTGCCTGTCGAAACTCCACCGGAACGGGTTCCGCAAGCCCAGGCAATAAACCTCGTTGCCAAAAGGATTACTGCCTGGTATCACATAGTTGAGGCCCGAACCCGATGGTGGGTTTACGTCGATGCGTAGTATTTTGCCAAGCAGCGTGCTGGTATTCTGTCCGTTTTGATTAGGGTCGTTAAAGGAACCGCCGTCCCCGGTGGATAAATACAGGTAACCATCCTCATATCCGAAATGCAGTTCGCCTCCATTGTGATTGGTGTTCACCGGATGCGGGATTTTCAGAATTTCGAGGCGCGTTGTGGCACTCGCTACATTCCCGGATGGCGTGTCCGCAGTATACCGGGCCAGTACAAGATCACCGGCCAGATCGGTATAATAAGCATAAAAATAGCCGTTAGTGGCATAATTAGGATGGAATGCAATGCTTAGCAGTCCACCTTCACCAGTGGTTGAGACTGTCGGAGTAATGCTGTTCATATTCAAAAATTCGATAGGCGTCCCCAACGCATTCGCTTCGAAAACCTTAATGATACCTGCCCGCTCCGCTACAAATATGCGGTTGGAGCCATCTCCGGCGTGTACAAGCTGCATCGCAGAGCTCAACCCGGAAATCACCGGCGTTGGATTGATCGTAACGTCCGGAATTTGCGCAGCAACACGAAGGACTGGCGATAGGGAGAAAAATACCAGGGTAACCGCCACCAGTATTTTATTATGGACAAATTGCTTCATATTTCTCGTGGTTTAAATAGATAATATACTTCTACTTCGCATTTGAAATGATACTACAATTGTTATACCCGACACGTGTACCAAATTCCAGAGAAACAAAAAAGCCTTCGGACCATAAGATCCAAAGGCTCAAACTTTTAAGGCACTATATATCTTATTCGTAAAAAAACGTTCCGTGGTCGCTTTCGATCGTCAGCTTTTTCACCGGCGATGCTTCCACCCGCCCGATGATCTGCGCATCAATTCCAAACGATTTTGAGATTTCGATCACCCGCACGGCAAGTGCCTCAGGAAGGTAAATTTCCAGCCTATGTCCCATGTTGAACACCTTGTACATTTCCTGCCAGCTCGTTCCGCTTTCTTCCTGAATGAGTTTGAAAAGTGGCGGCACCGGGAGCAGGTTGTCTTTGATAATGTGAAGGTTATCAACAAAATGTAGAATTTTTGTCTGAGCACCGCCACTGCAATGTACCATGCCATGGATCTGCGACCGCATCTCGTCGAGGAGCGCC
The DNA here is from genome assembly GCF_023667495.1 of Dyadobacter sp. MSC1_007. Lineage (GTDB taxonomy): Bacteria > Bacteroidota > Bacteroidia > Cytophagales > Spirosomataceae > Dyadobacter. Next base: position 409,933 of record NZ_JAMOZL010000007.1, on the reverse strand, counting down.
TTCGCCACGGGTGCGTATGTGCGTGTAGGTGAGAGGATCAACTGGCCAACATTCAGCGGCGTACCTTCCACCGGATCGGTCAATTTTTTGCTCCCGCTGTACACCAGTTCATCGCTCACTTCCGGATCGAAACTTTCCGTGTATTTGGTAAGATATTTACCTAAAATATCATGTCTGGCGGATGTAAGCCCATTACTGCCCATTCCGCCATTGTAACTGTCTTCATAATTGGCCTGCCCATACGACGCCAGCCCGACGATCACGTCTCCGGCCTGAATATTCGCATTGTCGACCACTTCCGAACGCTTCATCCGCGCGATCACCGTGCTGTTAACGGTCACTGTACGAACGAGGTCACCCACGTCGGCGGTTTCACCTCCCGTGCTATAAATTTCAACGCCGTAGCTCCGAAGCATTTCCAGCACTTCTTCGGCCCCGTTGATCACCTCGGCAATCACTTCCCCCGGAATGCGGTTTTTGTTACGATCGATCGTCGACGAATAAAGCATCGGGCCGGTCGCGCCTACGCAAAGAAGGTCATCAGTGTTCATCACGATCGCATCCTGCGCAATTCCTTTCCACACCGAAATGTCGCCCGTTTCTTTCCAGTAGAGATAGGCCAGAGAAGTTTTGGTACCGGCCCCATCTGCATGCATAACGGTGCAATATTCGGGGTCCCCAGCCAGTGTGTCGGGGACTATCTTGCAAAAAGCTTTGGGAAAAAGCCCCTTATCGATCTTTTCAATGGCCTTATGCACATCTTCCTTCGAAGCCGATACACCGCGCTGGAGATAACGGTCGGTAGTTTTCATCTGAGCGTTTGAATTAAATAAGCTATCCTGATTCTGCCACAAAAGTAGTCAAAAAGGGGGCTTAAACCTTTACTTTAATGAAAGTAGTCCTTTTTAGGCTAAATCAGTGATTTACAAAAAATTGCAAATTTTAACGATTTATTAAAATAACACAAATGCAAAAAAGTCGTTAGCTTTACAAACCTGAGGTAATCCAATAAAAAACAAAAGAATCTCTTGTTTGACAGTTTTAAGCCCTGAACCCACTTATCCTTCATGCTTTTTTTGATTCGTTTCCTGGTTGTCTTTACCCTACTTCTTGCCGGTTGCACGTTCACCAATGAGACCTTCGCCCAGGCCCGTCCTACGCAGGAATCCACAGCAGATACAATAAGCCCGATCCAGTCGCTGGTATCGTTCGCGACGAGGCATTTACACATCCCATACCGCTCGGGCGGTTCTTCCAAAAAAGGTTTTGACTGTTCGGGATTCGTCCGGTACTGCTTCAACCAATGGAATGTCGCATTGCCCCATTCCAGCGCAGCCCAGGCCCAGCATGGTGAGGAAGTGGAGCTCGACAATGCCAAGCCTGGTGATCTGATCTTCTTTAAGGGCAACAGCACCAAAAGCAAACGCATCGGCCACGTGGGTATCATCACGGAAGTAGCGCCGGGCTATGTGAAATTTATCCATTCAGCGTGGAAAGGCGGTATCCGCTATGATTTGCTCAATGCGGCTTATTATAGTAAGCGGTTTGTGGCTGTAAAGCGGCTCTTTCCCTAGCCAGCTAGGTTAGCGCCCTAGCCCCTAGCCCCTAGCCGTCGACTTAAGTCGACGGTAATTGATATAAGGGGGGCCAACCGTATTTCCTTACGAATTTGTCTGATTCTTCTTTGAAAGTCTTCTTCTTGTGATGCTCCTCCTGGTTGAGAATGTATTGCCTGACCCTGGCAATATGCCTTTCGCTGACGCTGACCGCCCAATAGTCATCCTGCCACATGAAATTTCCGGTTGTTAATTTCTTTTTATTGATCCAAAAGGAAGACTCTCCTTTAATGAGCTGAGCAATATTACTGATGGTCTGATCCCGATTCAGGGAAATGAGGCAATGGGCGTGCTCAGTATATCCATTGACCACGTCGAGGTGAATGCCCTTTGCCTCCGCATTAGCCTTCATATGCAAAAAAACCTGCTTTCTGATACTGTCTTTTAGAAATGGTGTCCTGTATTTCGTAGCAAATACCATGTGAATCCAAACACTTGTCCAACTCATAATAATAAAGATTAAAGGTGACAGAAATGACCGATCTGCGGAAGCCGCTAGTCATTTAGACGTAAACCCAATACGTCGGTCACACCTCAACCCAAAAAATTTCAACAAATTGAATTCTTGGCGCTTCAGTCTTCTTCAAAAACCAAACAAATTCAATCCCCGTCACCTCAGCCATTGCTCAAAAACCAAACAAATTCAATCCCCGCCACCTCAATCTTGCTTAAAAATCAAACAAATTCAATCCCCGCCACCTTCAGGTGACGGAATCATTTAAATTTGCGATTATGTTTCTTTAATCGTCTTTTATAATCCCTGCATTTTGAAACTCTGGCAAAAGGAAAATACTGTTACTTCTGAAAAAATAGAGCGCTTCACCGTGGGCCGCGACCGGGAAATGGACCTTCACCTGGCCGAATTCGACGTGCTGGGCAACATTGCACACGCTACCATGCTCGAAACCATAGGTCTGCTGACTGCCGACGACCTTGCTGCACTCAAAACCGAGCTGAAAGCGATCTATGAGCAAGTACAGAAAGGAGAATTTGAGATCGAGGAAGGCATTGAAGACGTCCATTCGCAAGTGGAATTGCTGCTGACCCGCAAACTGGGCGATACAGGCAAAAAGATACATAGCGGGCGCTCGCGGAACGACCAGGTGCTTGTGGATATGAAACTTTACACCCGCGCGCGCCTTTTCGAAGTGGTGCAGGCTACCGAAAAGCTCTTCAATGTGCTAATTAACAAATCAGACGAACACAAGAACGATCTTCTGCCTGGTTACACCCATTTGCAGATCGCTATGCCTTCGTCATTCGGGCTTTGGTTTGGGGCCTATGCGGAGGGACTGATCGACGATATAATTCAATTGAATGCAGCCTATCGCCTCGCCAACCGCAATCCGCTCGGCTCCGGTGCAGGTTATGGCTCTTCATTCCCGCTGGACCGGGAAATGACCACCGAGCTACTGGGCTTCGAGGGAATGCATCATAATGTGGTTTACGCCCAAATGAGCCGCGGAAGGACTGAGCAGGCCGCATTGACGGCCATCAGCTCCCTTGCAGCCACTGTTTCGCGATTAGCGATGGATGTTTGCCTTTACAATAGCCAAAACTTCGGCTTTATCATTCTCCCCGACGATCTTACGACCGGCAGCAGCATTATGCCACACAAAAAGAACCCGGACGTGGCCGAACTTTTGCGCGCCAAGACTAATCGCATGAAGGCATTGCCTATGGAAGTGACGATGGTGCTAAGCAACCTACCGTCGGGTTACCACCGCGATATGCAGTTGTTGAAAGAGATATTAATGCCTGCATTCGACGAAATTCTCGACTGCCTGGATATCGCCGCATTCATGCTCGAACACATGAAAGTGAAGCAAAACCTGCTCGCCGACCCGAAATACGATCTCCTTTTCAGTGTGGAACGTGTGAACGAGCTGGTCATCGCCGGTGTGCCATTCCGGGATGCCTACAAACAGGTAGGAGCTGAAATCGGCGACGGGAGCTACGTGCCGCCACGGGAGTTGAAACATACGCATGAAGGTAGTATTGGCAACTTGCAAACCGCGCAGATCAAAGAGCGGATGGAGCGTGAGATTGGGGCTTTTGGGTATGAGAAGGTGGTTGCTACACTTGAAAAACTGATCCGTTAACCGACTCAATGGTAATTTTAAAAAATGCCCTGCTGTTCTCTGTACCCATCGGAATGGCGGGGCTTTTGCTTTCTTTCAACAGTACTTTGCCTCAGACGGAATCAAAAGAACGTACGGCAATGGCTGATTCCGTGCTCGAAGGACGAAAGTTGGCTATGGACTATTGCCAACGCTGCCATTTGTTTCCCGATCCCCAGCTACTTGATAAAAAAACTTGGATAACCAGCGTGCTACCTAACATGGGCCTGCGTCTTGGAATACGCACGGGTGGACAGGATCCCTATGCCGACCTGATACCAGCAGAGGAGAAAGCCATGCGTGCATTAAATGTGTATCCGGAAGCCAAACTCATTTCGGAACCGGAATGGAAAAAGATCGTCGCTTACTACCGCACTATGGCCCCCGCCGAACGGCTTCCGCAAGAACATAGCGTTCCTGTGGCCGACTCCCTTCCGCTTTTCCACGTTTCCGATCTCACTGTGGGAGATAAGCAGGTACCCAAAACGACATTGCTCAAATATGACCCGGCAACATCCCAGGTATACATTGGCGACGATCAGAATGCATTGTATGTCATCGATAGGACTGGTTTAAAGGGCACTTGGTGGATCGACTCTGCGCCCACCGACATTGATTTCCCGAAGAATGCGTCTCCGCGGCTCCTCTCAATAGGCGTTTTCAAGCCGTCCGATCAGCGGACGGGTAGACTGATGTCACTTTCAAAGACTTCGGATCCATCGCTTGTCAACATTCAGAACCTTCCCCGCCCGGTACAATTCACAACCGGGGACTTGAATATGGATGGAAAAGAAGACGCCTTGATCTGCGGTTTTGGAAACCATTCGGGTAAGTTGTTCTGGCTGGATAATTTTCAATCCGACAGGGAAAACGTGTTGAAGGAATTTCCAGGGGCGAGAAGGGCCGAAATCCACGATTTTAATAAAGATAAAAAACCGGATGTGATTGCTTTGATGGCGCAGGCTTGGGAGCAGGTTTCTGTATTTTATAATCTCGGCAATGGTAAGTTCAAAGAGAAGGTAGTCTTGCAATTTCCGCCCTCCTATGGCATGAGCTATTTTGAAACAGCTGATTTCAATAAGGATGGCTTTCAGGATATTTTGCTTACTAATGGCGATAATTGGGACCTTTCACCCGTAAATAAGAACTATCACGGCGTAAGGATCTATCTCAACGATGGCAAGGACAATTTCAAACCTGCCTGGTTTTTCCCCCTTTATGGCGCCAGCAAAGCCATCGCCCGCGACTTCGACCTCGACGGTGACCTGGATATCGCCGCTACTTCATTCTACTCCGATCTTGCCAATCCCGCACACAGCCTTATATATCTTGCCAATAACGGCAAAATGGAATTCAAGGCATTCTCCACGCCTATGGCCGCAACCGGCAAATGGCTCACGATGGAGGCAGCCGATTTCGACCAGGACGGAGATACCGACATTGTCCTGGGCTCGTATTTCCATACTATTGGCGAGATGTCGAAGCTCATTTCACGCGGTCAACTCACATTTCCGCAACTATTAGTCCTCACCAATCGCCGTAAGTAACTCTTGATTTTTTTTACCAAAAAAAGAGACCAGTCAAGCGACCGGCCTCTTTACTTCTTAACTAAATCTAAGTTGTATTTATTCTTAAAGCAGTGGGTTATTTCACATCCCAGAATATCTTGGTCGTTAGCTTGTCGTTTTCACGAACCGAAGCGTAGTTAACCGGGTTGTAAGTGATCTCGTTGCCTGGGTAGTTCAATCTTACCGGTGGCTGAGTCTGGTTGTTTGCGTTATCAGTCCAGAAAGTCAGCGAAGGCATATTCAAACGACGTACATCCGCCCAGTTTTCATATGGCTGCACCAGGTTGTAATGCACCCATTTCTGAGTAGCTATCAATTCCAGTTTTTGAGCAGCTGTCGTAGCTTTGGCCCAGTTTACACCGGCTCCTGCGATATAGGCGGTTGCCTCAGCAGTTGTTACATTAGCAGGCTTGGTTCCCTGTGCTGCATTACTGACGTTACTGATCCTATTATAGAAATCCATCGACTGAGTGATTGCTGTTTCGTATGCAGTTTTAGCAGACGCATCGTTACCGGTTCTCAGGAAGTACTCAGCTTTGATCAGGTTCACCTCCGGAGCATTAATAATGATACCAGGGAAGAACTGGTTGAAGTTTGTGACGTAACGGTTGTAGATTGCTACCTGTCCGGCATTAGCCAGTTCGTTTTGTACAGCGGCTGTCGCATTAGGATCGATACCGATATACTTACCATTTGCATTGGCTCCTGGCTCGAACAACATACGCAAACGTGGATCCGCATTAGTACTCAGGTAATCGATCAATTTCTTACCTGCAGTGTTGCCAAACCATGTGCCGCCGCCCAAGCCTTCCTGGAAGCCTTTCGAGTTGATAGCACTGTTAAGGTCGAATACAGTGATCTGGATGTTCTGATCATTGTTCTCAACAATCGGATACGTAGTCGCATTGCCCAGTATCTCGGCGATTTCCGAGTTAGAGCGTGATTTGAACGATTCTACATCAGAAACGCGGTTCAGCATACGAAGGCGCAAAGAGTTGCAATAACGCTTCCACGCAGTCAGGTCGCCTTTATTGATAAAGTCCTGAGTCTGGAACGACTTCTGGTAACCTGCATTGATCGTTGTAGCATTCAGCTCGGCAGCAATGCTTTTCAGATCGTCCAGCATCAATGTATAAAGCGCCTGAGGATTGTCGAATTTCGCGGATGATGCATTGTAATCGCCGCCCTTGGTACTTACCATACCTGCTTCAGTGAAAGGGATCGCACCGAACACGTCAACCATTCTCTGCGTCTGGTCGTACAGGTAGATTTTCGCAACGGTCATAAAGAACTTGCGATCAGCCTTTTCCGCGTCTGTTTTCGAATTGAAAACTTTTTCGAGCTCGCGGTACTGGGCCAACATATTGTAATAGTTGAACCATACGTTTTCCACACCTGCCGAACCCGGCACATATTGTCCCGAACCGTTAACCCAGCCAATCGCCTGGTTATATTGGTTCAATGTAATGCGGAGCATTGTGAAGTAATGCGTGTAGCCGGGCAATACATAATCCTTGTTGGATTGAAGAAACCCTGTGAATTGCTTCTCAACCGTTGTTTCGGAGATCTTTGAAGGATCCGGGTAAACATCGCTGAAATCGGACTCTTTGCAGGACGCTGCTACCAGCATAAGCCCCGCCAAAATAACTGATGATATCTTTTTCATTTTCATAGTCTGATTGAAATTAGAAGCTGGCTCTCAACATTACACCCGCAGTACGGAAAGATGGGTTAGCACCTGCATTTGAGATATTTTCATACCACCTTGTAGAAGTGTTGGTCTGCTCCGCATCCAGGTCTTTAATGGTACGATAAATAAAGAACAGGTTACGTCCGAATACCGAGATCGTCACGTTCGAAGCACCGATTTTGCTGCCGATAAAAGCTGGCAGGCGGTATGCAAGCGAGATCTCACGCATTTTGATGTAAGTGTTTTTCTTCACATACAGCTCATAACGCGCGTTACCATATTGAGGTCCACCCCAGTTGTAGGTAGCATTGTAGTAGACAGCTTGTGAAACGATGTTAGTATTAGTTTCGCCAGTTGAAGTAACACCATCCATCAGCATACCATCGTGGTAAACAGGCTGACCGTTAGGGCCGGCCGCTCCTGTCGTAGCAACACCCTTTCCATTTGCGTCCAGGTAATAGCTCAAACCGCCGTGCTCGGCATCCATGTTATTCAAGCTTTCTTCGGTAAGACCACGTGAAGTCATCCAGTTGATACCGGTCGGCATGATCGAACCACCAAAACGGAAGTCAGTGATCGCGTCGAGCGTGAAGCCTTTCCAGGAGATGCTGTTGATCAAACCACCGGTCAGTTTAGGCATTGCATTACCTACCTTGATCCAGTTTGCACCGTCCAGCTGATAGAGCCCATTGGGGCCAACTATTCCCTGGCCTTTATCGTTTCTAAGGATTCCGTGAGCGTAAATGTCACCCATTGGCTGGCCTACTACGGAGCGGATCTGCGCAGCATTTCCATCAAGGTCCGAATGAAGCAATTCGGTAGAATTGTTAGCCAGTTTCTCCACCTTGTTCACGTTTTTCGCAAGGTTCAGCGTAAGATCCCAGTTTAGGTCGTTACCTGTTTTTCCCTGGATTGGTGAAACGTTGAATGCAAATTCAATACCCTGGTTTCTCAAAGTACCAATGTTGGCAAGGATTGAACGGGCACCGGTTGTAGCAGCGATCGTTAAAGGGAGGATCTGATCTACGATCTGAGCATTGTAATATGCCACATCAAGACCGATACGATTGTTGAAGAACTTAGTTTCCAAACCGAATTCAAACTCGCGCTTTCTTTCAGGACGGATCTTGTCGTTACCATAGCTAGGATCGATGTATGTATACAGCACCGACTGGCCGCCGTTTTGCTGAACATTCAACGAGTTTTGCAGATAAGCTACGTTTGCACGGTAAGTTTCAGGATAGTTACCTACCTCACCCCACGATCCTCTTAATTTACCATAACTAAAGAATGAAGGCAGGTTCAGTCCATCGGTGAATACGTAAGATGCGTTCACGGATGGGTAAACAAATGCATTGTTTCCGGGAGCAAGCGTGGAAGTACGGTCTCTGCGGACAGTTCCCTCAATGAAGAACATATCCTTGTAGTTAAACTGCGCAGTTCCCAAAACCGCGTCACGGGTCCAGCGATCGCGGGTTCTTACGGTGCTCACCATATTGACAGAAGCCGATAGGTCGAAGAAGTTCTCAGTGCTTAATCCACCTTCGGTATTTGCACTCAACTTGGTGTTCATTTGCTTGTACGCATTGTAACCAGCCATCAACGCGATCGACACGTCGTCAGTCAACTTTTTATTATAAGTCATCAAGGCTTCTCCGTACACGTTTCTGTAAACGTTGTTACCCATACCGAATCCACCTGAGTAACCGAAAGCCAAAGGCTTTTCAGTGGCGTTGTTGTTTTCCAGGCGCTCCGATGTAAGGTCCGTACCGATGCGACCACGAAGTTTCAGATCGTCTGTGATCTGCCAATGTTGAGTAATGCTTGCGATCACACGGTCGCTCCATTCGTCGGAAGTATTTCTTCTGGTGTTCCAAACGTAATCAGCAATGTCACCTTTGAAACCATTGTATCTGATGTTCTCCCCAGGTGTCAAGCTTGGGTTACCGGATGCCTGCGTTACATATTTGTATCCCTGGCTGGTTTGAAATTTGTCGAAATACCAGTCAGCAGCTTCAAAGCGGTTCATCATACCAGTAAAGTTGTTGATCATACGATCCACTTTAAAAGGACGGTTGTGCGTCTTCTGGTTGATGTAGTTGATCATCAAATCGGTGCTCAACTTCTTGTTTACATTGAAGCTTGCGTTCAGGTTTGCAATGTTCTTGCTATTCTTTGCGTCGTAGCTGATCATGCCGTTGTCCTGACGAGTGAAAGAAAAACGAAGATTTGAATTTTCACCGCCTTTGGACACTGAAAGGTTAATGTTTGAGCTGTTGGCATTCTCAAAAAGGTCCGCGTAGCTGTTGCCTGACGGAGAATAAGGCCTGATCTTGCCATCAAATGACATAACCGGCTGTCCGTCGAATTTCGGGCCGAAGTTTACGGTCGCGTTCAGAAGTCCGCGGGTTTCCTTTGTTCCGTCGCCGTCAGTGTCATAATAGATAAACCCTTTGTCATCCTGACCACCGTTGAGGTAGTTCAGCATATAGCCAGGCCCTCTTACATCCTGATATCTTGGCAGGTAAGCGATCTTATCAACACTATAACTTGCGCTGAAATCAACACCAAGACCTTTTCTTCCTTTGCCGGTTTTAGAAGTCACGAGAAGCACCCCGTTAACCGCTTCCGAACCGTACAATGCAGCTGCCGAAGCACCTTTTAATACGGTAATATTCTCTATATCAGCTGGATTGAGGTCTAGAAGGCCGTTACCACGGATACGCTGGTCGCCCCAGTAGTCGCCGTTGCGGGATTCGCCGTTACGAATAGGTATACCGTCCAAAACGATCAGCGGCTGTGTATTACCAGTAATAGAGCTGAAACCGCGGATATTGATACTCACACCTGAGGTTGCACCACCCGGAGTAGCATTAATTGTCAAACCAGGAGCCTTTCCATATAATGCAGTAGCGAAGTTGGGTGAAGCCGTTTTGATGAGCGCGTCACTCTTGATCGTAGAAGTGGCATAACCGAGTGCACGTGATTCCTTAGGGATACCCAAAGCCGTCACAGTTACTTCCTGCAAGTTCGAGGCGTCCTCCACAAGGGTGATGTTGAGCTCGTTACTACTTCCGACCGCCACTTCCTGGGTTTTGTATCCAATGTAGGAAAACACCAGGGTTCCCTGGCCAGTCGTTGCAATGCTGTACTTACCATCAGCATCCGTAGTGGTGCCGATAGTAGTCCCTTTTACCAATACGGAAACGCCGGGCAGAGTCGAACCGTCGGAACCGCTGGTAACTTTACCGGTGATCGTTTGCGCGAAAACCGGGGCGCTCACCATCAGTAGCATGACGATAAGTCTTAGTAAATTTTTTCCCATGAGTTAAGCTAGATTAATTAAGGTATTGAAAATTAACACAATTTTAAATGTTATTTCACGAAATAAACCACAATTATTAAATTTTTTTATTAATAAATGCAATTACGACCAGCTTTCCCGCTGTGCGATTTGGACTTTTACCAATTGTACTGTTCAAAGAATGCATCTAATGAACGCGTTTGGCAATTTTAGAGGTGGGCTATTTGTACGTTTCCTGTTTTGTCATAGAGTTTGTTAAAGAATTTTAGATGGTTTACTGCGTCAAACTTGTATTCCTTCGAATCCGGCTTACGACCGGCCGACGATTATATGTTCACATTCCCGTAACAATCGGATGTCAAATATAAAGATATTATTAACAAATTGGTCAATATTTATTAAAAAAAATTAATAAATAACCTATAATTAGGATAGACTATTTGGCAACTGACCTCTTTCAGCTCCATTTTATTCTTATGTAACCACTTTTAATGAAATTACTTCAACGGGCGGATGGCGTGTCGATAGATTTGCTACTTGCAGTTATTGACTGATACAGTATTGACCTTATTTAAGCCATTACTATGCGTATATTGATACAAATGGCGCCAAGCCAATGATATATTAACGCATGGCAATATACGCAACTCCTAATACTTTTATTGTGTATGAATGCGGGATGCCGTGAACAAGTCTTCCAATATCACAACACAATCGCCGTTCCCGCGCCGCCACCAACCGCTTTTTCCAGCTCGTCGGCGTGGCAGATCGTAACCTGCTTCACGCCCGCGTTCAATGCTGCGAATGCATTATCGAGCTTCGGGATCATGCCTTTGTTGATGGCGCCCGTTGATTTGTATTCTTCGTAAGTGGCGGGAACCAGGTTTGAGATTACAGCGTCGTCATCGTCCGGGTCGGACAGGACGCCTTTTTTTTCAAAACAATATATAAGGTTTACTTCGAAAGCCTCCGACATGGCGACGGCAGTGGCAGAAGCCATAGTGTCGGCATTGGTGTTCAGGAGCAGGCCGTCGGCGCTGTAAGTCAATGGTGCGATGACAGGCACTAGACCGCTGGAAAGAATGGCGTTGATCTGTACTCCATTTACAGCTTCAATATCGCCTACAAAACCGTAATCGATGCTTTTTACAGGCCGCTTTACCGAACGTATGATCCCGCCGTCAGCGCCCGTAAGTCCGATTGCATTGCAATTTGCAGCCTGCAACTGTGCTACCAGGTTTTTATTGACCAGTCCTCCGTATACCATCGTCACCACGTCGAGCATCGGCTTGTCGGTAATGCGTCGTCCGTCGACCATCTGTGTTTCGATCTGCAACTTTGCGGCAATCTGCGTGGCGACCTTCCCGCCTCCGTGCACAAGGATCTTGGGCGCGTCGATTTGGGCAAAAGCATTCAAAAACCTGGAACACGCGTCGGGATTGTCGATTACATTACCGCCGATCTTCACTACATACAAGGCTTGGGACATGGAAATACGTTTTTACTATTCTGAATTTGAGGCGACAAAGGTAACATAAACCAAAATCGGTCAAAAAGGGAATTTCAAATGATGAATTTTTTTAGCAAAATTACGTTGACTTAGAAAGCTCTATCAAATTCATAGATATAATTGCCTGATAGCAAAATGAACAGGCAACCAGCACATTCCCCCAACATTCACATGAAACGTGGCATCCTACTGACCCTGAATATCTGCCTTCTCCTCACGTTCGCTGCGTTTTCGCAGATTCAGAAGTCGAAGGCGCATTGGACCTACACTTTTTCCAAACCCGAGGTAAAAAAGGGCGAAACGGTGGACCTGGTATTCACGGCGGTGATCGACAAGGACTGGTATATGTACTCTTCGGATTTCGATCCCGATCTGGGGCCGATGCTTACGACTTTCACCTTCGAGAAAAATAAGACATTCGAAGTCGTCGGAAAACTGAAACCGCAGAATCCTAAGACCAAATATGAAGAAGTATGGCAGGGTAATGTGCGTTATTTTGAAGGAAAAGGTGTTTTTAAACAAACCGTAAAAATCCTCTCCGACAATCCCGTCATCAAAGGAACATCTGAATACCAGACTTGCAGCCATGTAACGGGCCTATGCATTCCCGGAAATGAGGATTTTGAATTTAAAGGCTTGAAAGTAGCGTCGGCCGGAGCGGTAACGCCAGCTGCCACCGATCCCTCGCAACCAACAGTAAGCGCGACATCATCCAAAGAACCGGCGACCGTGGCGGTTGCGCCGAAAACCGATACTGCTTCTGTCGCAACAGTTCCAGCGCCGAACGACCCAGCTTCTGCTACCAATGAAGCAACCGATGGATCTACACAACTTGTACGTACCGACGAGAATCCTACAACCGACAAATCGCTTTGGGGATTTGCGTTGGCTGCTTTTCTCTCCGGGCTCGTTGCCTTACTAACTCCCTGCGTTTTCCCGATTATCCCGATGACGGTGAGTTTCTTTACCAATCAGGAAAAGGGCAAGTTAAAAGCATTTGTATATGGTATCTCGATCATTCTTATTTATACATTAATAGGTACCGTCGTTTCACGGCTGAATGGCCCTGCATTTGCCAATTTCCTGAGTACGCATTGGTTGCCTAACCTGCTTTTCTTCGGGATTTTCTTTGTATTTGGTCTTTCATTCCTGGGACTTTTCGAGATTGTGCTGCCGAGTGGTTTTGTTAATAAAATGGACCAAAAGGCGGATCAGGGAGGTTATGCAGGCGTTTTCTTTATGGCATTTACACTGGTACTGGTCTCGTTTTCTTGCACAGGGCCTATTGTTGGCAGTTTGCTCGTGGCATCTGCCGGTGGTGAAGTTGTGAAACCGATAATTGGAATGGCTGCGTTCTCTGCTGCATTTGCGATCCCATTTACCTCTTTTGCATTGTTTCCGCAATGGCTGAAATCGCTTCCAAAATCGGGTGGCTGGCTTAATACCGTGAAAGTGGTGCTGGGTTTCCTTGAATTGGCATTGGCATTGAAATTTTTCAGCATTGCCGATCAGGTTTACCATTGGAACCTGCTCGACCGCGAAGTATACCTCGCATTCTGGATCGTGATTTTTGCGATGCTGGGTTTCTATTTATTAGGCAAGATCAGAACACCGCATGATTCACCGCTTGAAAAAGTGAGCGTTCCGCGCATTCTGTTATCCATTATCACTTTCACATTCGTTGTGTATATGCTTCCAGGCATGTGGGGCGCGCCTTTGAAAGCGCTGGCAGGTTACCTACCGCCACAATCGACTTTGGATTTCGATCTGAATAAAAGAACTGCGGGCGCGGCCCCGTCGGCTGTTTCCGGTGAAGCACGTAAGTATGCCGATCTCTTCCACCTGCCTCATGAGCTGGAAGGTTTCTTCGATTATAATGAAGCATTGGCTTATGCCAAAAAAGTCAATAAGCCGGTTTTTATCGATTTCACGGGTCATGGATGTGTTAATTGCCGCGAAATGGAAGCCCGCGTATGGGTGGATCCGGCTGTGCTGAAACGTCTGCGAGAGGACTATGTGATTGTGGCACTTTATGTGGACGACAAAACCGAGCTTCCCGAAGCCCAATGGTACACCTCCAAATATGACAATAAAGTCAAAAAGACCATCGGCGCGCAGAATGCCGATTTGCAGATCGTGAAATACAACAACAATGCACAACCGCATTATTGCCTCGTAGATCACGAAGGAAAACTGCTCGTTTCACCCAAAAACTACGACCTGGATCCTGCAAAGTTTGCAGCGTTTCTGGATAGTGGGAAGGCGGCGTTTGGGAAGAAATAAGGCACGGCAACCCAAAATCACATGCCGTACCTAACGGCACGACGCTGTTCTGATATCGCATTTTTCCTACCTGGATATCGTGCCTGACGGCACGGCCGTCGTGCTATGCGTCAAATACCCTCATCTATGTCCCGTAGGGACAACATCTCGGTAGAAAAAACAATGGTGAGGCGTTTTCATCCCGTAGGGATGGTATGTGAAAGACCATTATGTTCACAAAAGGTTCGCCTGAACCCACGTGTAGCTACAAAAGAACAAAAAACATCCTCTATTCCTCTTTTATAAACATTTCACATTAATATTACAAAAACATTCCACCATACTCTTATCCTGATCCATGATAAAACGCTGGTCTGCTGCTACATTCATCTTACTCTATCACACATTTTCATTCGCCCAAACATCCCGCCCGCCGGCAACTCCGCTTGTAACGGTCGACCCTTATACCAGCGTGTGGTCATTTGGCGATCAGTTGAATGGCTCTGTCACCAAACACTGGACCGGCAGGCCACAGCCGATGGACGGACTGATCCGAGTGGATGGCAAAACTTACCGCTTCCTAGGCGCGGCCACGCCTGAGATGAAAACGATTTTACCCACAGCCAAACAATCAGAATATACCGCCAAATTCACCACCACGAAGCCCGACCCGAATTGGTGGTACAAAGAAGGCTATAATGTAAGCACCTGGAAACAAGGCCCTGCCCCGTTCGGGACGAAAGAACGTAATGACAATATGCTGAAAGGCGGCACGGAGTTCCCAAAAGAAATCTGGTACCGCCGCGAGTTCACATTGACTGCGGCTGATTTTGAAAAACCAACGCTGAATATCTTTCACGACGACGATGTGCAGGTTTATATCAATGGCGTACCGGCATTCGATTGCGCGCCCTGCTACACAGGAGATTACGAGTTCAAACCCATCAGCCCCGCTGCGCAGAAAGCGCTTAAAAAAGGCAAAAATCTTCTGGCAGCTTATTGCAAGAACGGAGCTGGTCCGGGCTACATAGACATTGGTCTGGCCGATGAAATTGCTCCGAAAGCTGCTGATGCCATTGCTTTGGCGGATCAGGTCGGCTTTGAAATGAAGGCAACGCAGTCGATATATCAATTTAAAACAGGCCCTGTGCTGCTGACGGTGCGTTTTGTAGCCCCGTTGCTGATGAATGACCTTGCATTGCTGTCGCGGCCGGTTAATTACATTATATATGAAGTCAAATCTGCGGACGGTAAAACGCATGATGTGAGTTTACTGCAATCGGTATCGGGTTTGTGGGCTGTTAACGACAATGGACAATCGATTACCGGCAAAGAAGCTACCCAGGATGGACTTACGACGCTTTCACTCGCCAATCAGGTTCAGAATGTGCTTGCGCGCAAAGGCGACGACGTCCGTATCGACTGGGGGCAGGCCTATCTTTCGGCCCCGGTGGGTTCGGTAAAAGGTTCGTCCATCGGCGCACCGCTCGATATTGTGAAGGAATTTGCTCAAAAAGGCACATTAAGCCTTGATCAGGCAGGCGCTGCATTAGCAGATGTTAAATCGATGGCATTGATCCTGAATGCAGGCAAAGTAGGTGCTGAAAGCAAGTCACTCCACTCGATAGTGGGTTACGATGACGGTTTTTCGGTTCAATATTTTAGTCAAAATCTACGTCCGTGGTGGAACAAGGATGGTAACAAAACGATCCAGGGCGAATTGAAAAGTGCGGAGGCCGACTTTGTTAAAATCATGCAGGCTTGTGAAGAAACGGACAAAATGATTTACGACGATGCATTCAAGGCGGGCGGCGAACAATATGCCGAACTTTGCGTGCTTGCATATCGCCAGGCAATTTCCGCACATAAGCTGGTCGCCGACCCAAGCGGCACACCGTTATTTTTCTCCAAAGAAAACTTCAGCAATGGCTCCATTGGCACTGTGGATGTAACCTATCCATCAGCGCCGCTTTTCCTGCTTTACAATCCGATATTGCTCAAAGGCATGCTGGAACCGATCTTTTATTATTCTGAAAGCGGTAAATGGACCAAACCTTTCGCAGCGCACGACGTAGGCACTTATCCGCTCGCAAACGGCCAGACCTACGGTGAAGACATGCCCGTGGAAGAATCCGGCAACATGCTCATCCTTACTTATGCGATCTGCAAAGCTGAGGGCAATGTAGAATATGCCAAAAAACACTGGAAAGTACTTTCGACCTGGGCCAATTACCTCAAAAAAGAAGGTTTCGATCCGGCTAACCAGCTTTGTACCGATGATTTTGCCGGACATTTGGCACGCAATACGAACTTATCTATCAAAGCCATTATGGGTCTGGCTTGTTACGCAAAAATGGCTGATCAGCTAGGCGAAAGCAAAGAAGCCACCGAGGTGAATGCATTAACCAAAGATTTCGCGCAAAAATGGATGCAAATGGCAGCCGATGGCGACCATTATGCCCTCACATTCGACAAAAAAGCAACATGGAGCCAGAAATATAACCTTGTCTGGGACCAACTCCTCGGCCTTAATGTATTCCCAAAGACCGTCGCGCAAAAGGAAATTACCTATTATCTTACCAAACAGCAGCCATTCGGCCTTCCGCTCGATAGCCGCAAAACCTACACCAAATCCGACTGGATCATCTGGACAGCTACCCTGGCCGATAATGCCAAGGACTTCAACGCGCTGATCCAACCCATTTACAAATATGCCACCCAAACGCCCGATCGCATTCCACTTTCAGACTGGCACGAAACAACCAATGGAAAGTCGGTAGGCTTCCGAGCGAGGTCGGTTGTTGGGGGTTATTGGATGAAGGTTTTGGGGGAGAAGTGGACTAAAAAAATGTAATCATGGCCGAAACCAAATTCAATATTGCGGTATTAATCGACGGAGATAATGCGCAAGCCAAGTTGATCAAAGAGATCTTCGAGGAGGTTTCCAAATATGGTAAGGCTACCATCAGGCGGATATATGGCGACTGGACACGGTCGGATATGAACAGCTGGAAGGAGATTGTCAATAAATATTCGATCAACCCGATTCAAAAATTTTCCTACACCTCAGGCAAAAACTCGACGGACAGCGCACTGATCATCGAAGCAATGGACATTTTACACACCAAAAGCATCGACGGCTTTTGCATTGTATCCAGCGACAGCGATTACACCGGACTTGCCAAAAGAATACGGGAAGAAGGGCTGTTCGTCATGGGCATCGGGCGAAAAACAACACCCATCGCATTTGTGAGCTCCTGCGAGATCTTCACATTCAGCGAAAACCTCGTCGCGGAACTGGAAGTCATTCCCGAGGAGCAAACCCCACTGGAAACTAGCAGCACAACCAGGGAGGAAACCCCAAAATCACCCAAAGAGCCCCGAGGCAAGCAGTTCCCCGATATCGATATGAGGGTAATCGATAAGGCTTTCGAAATCTCAACGAATGAAGAAGATCAGGCCTTCATCTCTACTATCGGCTCCTCCCTCCGAAAAATCGATCCCAGCTTCGACTCACGCACCTACGGCTTCAAAAAGCTAACCCAACTCTTCAAAAGCATTGATAAATATGAGATCGTAGGAAATGAAGTTGATGGGGTGAAGCATTTGTTGGTGAGGTTGAGGAAGTGAGGGGTGGCATATTTCTATCTCAAAGACATCGCCGAATTTCCGTTTGTATATTAGCGCTAACCTGCTGCTAATTAGCTCTCCCACGTCATAGTAATATCCTCGTGAGCCGACACTTCTGCTAAAATAAAAGTCAGAATCATTTAGAGAATATTAAGTTATAACTTAACTTTATGACGAAGTTTAGCATTCGCCTATCAGATAAAGTCACATCAACAAGAATTAAACTATACAAGCTAGCAATCAACAAAGTTTGCCCAATTGATGAATTTGAGAATGCTGTCAAGCGTGATACCGGATTGAATCTTGAAATTGATAAGATTTATGCGACTCTTGAAGATTCTTGCAACCTCGTGTTATTACCAAAGACGAAGTTTCGCCAGTTGAGATTAGGAAAACTCCCCTACCGACTATTCGAGGCTAAAAGTAAACACTTACGTTTTTATTTAATCAAGTTAGAAAAGACCGGGAGAGTGATTTTGCTCGGTGGTTGCAAGACTAGTCAAAAAGCGGATATTAAATACTTAGAAATGCTTATAAACAATATTCATTCACAAGGAATTACAAACTTGAACAACTCATGACAGAACGCGAAAAGCTTTTAAGGAGTCCTGCATACTGGCTTACAAAAGTGCAGATCCAGGTTTTCAATCTGCTCAATACCTACATGGAAGAAAACAATCTGACCCAAAAGCAGGTCGCAGAGAAACTGAACGTCTCTCCTTCCTATGTGTCGCAGATTCTTAACGGGAATTTCAATTTTACAATTTCGAAGCTGATTGACCTTGCATTGCTGGTTGGCAAGGCGCCAATACTTCACTTTGAGCCGGTTGAAGAATTGCTGAAAGCGGAACAAGCTCTGCAAGCTACTTCGAAGCCTGCTACTAAGGCCAGGAGGCTTTCAGGATCACAGAAAATCTCAATTTGAAAGGCAATCCGCCATTCTACCAATCCCGCATATATGCTAGCATAAAAATCACTAACCAAGGCTTCGGCCTGGGGTTAGTAAAGTAAGGAGATGTCAGGCTTTAGCCACAGCCTGCGGCAGCGCGTCGCCATTCACTCCTTCAATTCGACGTAAGAAAATAGCATCTTAAAGCGTAAAAATGTCGCATGCACGCTGGTTTTAGCCGCAGGAAAATTACTCCTATTCTACCTTGCATTTCTAACGCCACTTCCCCAATTTACACCTTCCTTAAACATTATCTATTATGAAAAAACTACAAGGTTTTGCCCTGCTATGGTGTGGGTGTTTCGAAAGTCCCCCGGACGCTGATAATGGCGTTAGGACACCTAATGCAGGGCATTTTCATCATCCTAACACATTATCAAAATGACAACATCAACACACATGACCGAATCCGAGGATTCGGTATGCCTCGCATACGGCAGGCAAGTCAAAGAATTATTGAATGGATGCAGCCCTTCCGAAATGCTCCAAGATCTTTGGGCGATTTACAGCGACTCGATGGCGTTTCAACAGGAGGCAGGGCGCAATCCCCGAATTAGCGACACATTTATGACTTTCAGGGAGCTGGTGTTTTTCTTTCAGCGGATTGAAGGCACAAAACAGTAAACGCCGTAAAGATCAGGAGTTGTCCCGTTTGGCAACTCCTGATCTTTTGATAACTGATCAGTAGCCATTTGCTCATTAAGAGGTTGTTGTCTCCGCTAAAAATAGCTATATTTGATTATACTTGACCACACGATTATGGTTATCGAACGACAAAATGAAGACATCGTCATACGGCTCAACGCTTCCCTGATCAACATGGAGGAAGTACAAAAGCTTACTAGTTATTTCCGCTTTCTGGAATCTAACGCCAAGAATCAAGGCACGGAGGAAGAAGCAACGGAACTTGCTCGAGAGGTTCAACGTATGTGGTGGGCTGAGAATCGTAGTCGTTTTGTCAAGTGATTGTAATTGTCGACGCAAACATAATCTTCAGCGCCCTTATTACACCAAATGGCAAGCTGGCCCAAATCCTTACTCATCCCAATCTGTCTGCGAAGCGCATAAGCTGCTATTATGCCACCGTTGAGTTATTTAAGCACCAATCAAAAATTGTGAAGTGCTCCCACAAGTCGTTGGACGAGGTTATCGCCGATTTGTATGACATCCTGACTAGCATGCAACTCTACAACGAAGCTCTTATCGAAATGGAGCATTGGAAAGAAGCTGAGCGTTTGACGGCAGGCGTCGATTCATTTGACATTAGCTATGTCGCTCTCGCATTACAAACCGGAGGAATGCTCTGGACTGGCGATAAGAAACTGGTTGATCATCTTCACAAGATGGGCTTCAAACAGACTGTGGGCACCGCCGAACTATTCAACAAGCTTCTATAAAAAACGCCCCACTATCATCCAGATAGCAGGGCGCATTTGCGAATAGGGATTCTCCCCTATTCCAAAACCAACTCCTCTTCCCTTTCCTTCCTCTTCTTCCGCTTCATAAACCGCTCCTTAATCCTATCCACCACATAATAAGCGCTAGGAACCAGGAATAGGGTTAGCAATAGCGAGCTGGTTAGGCCGCCGATGATTACCCAGGCCATGCCGTTCTTTACTTCGGCACCGTCGCCGGATGCAAGGGCGATGGGGAGCATACCCGCGACCATCGCGATGGTCGTCATCAGGATCGGGCGGAGACGCTCTTTGCCTGCTTCGATCAATGCTTCTTTCAGACCGTGGCCTTCTTCCTTGAGCTGGTTGGCGAAGTCGACGATCAGAATCGCGTTTTTGGCGACCAGACCGAGGAGCATAATCATACCTACAATGGAGAATATGGTAAGGCTTTCCATCGTCAATGCAAGGGCTGTCAATGCGCCGACCAATGCGACGGGGATCGAAAACAGTACCACGAAAGGATAAATGGTGCTTTCGTAAAGGGCTACCATGATCAGGTAAATGAGCACGATACCAAGGATCAGCGCCACGCCTAGACTTCCGAATGCATCTGCCTGGTTTTTCAAATCACCCAAATATTCGACAGAAATACCCTCAGGAAGTTTCACAGTGGCCATTTTCGCCTGAATATCGGCTCCAATGGACCCCGACGGGCGGCCTACCACCTGCGAATTGATCGTGATAGATGACAGCCTGTCGATCCGTTGCAGGACGCTTTCGCCCATTCCTTCGCGGATGGTGGCAAATTGGGATAGCTCAAACGCCTGCCCATTGCTGCTCACAAATGTTAGGTGTCGGATATCGTCGACTTTGGACCTGTCGAACTGGTCGAGGCTGATCATAATGTCATATTCCTTACCATTCTGCTTGAACTTCGAGCGGTCGTCACCCCGGAATGCGGTTTGCAGCGCAACACCTACTTCCGCGGCATTGATCCCGAATTCAGCCATTTTCTCGCGATCAAGCGACACGCCTATCTCCGGTTTCGGATCGTCCACCGAGTAATCGACATTCTGGGTTCCTGGAATGGACGCCACGAGTTCCTTCACCTGCGCTGCTGTTTTACGGATCACGGCCATGTCGGTACCCTTAATTGCAACCTGGATCGGTGCCTGGTTGGCATTACCAGTAATCGAGGTCGGCGACACGGTCACTTTCACGCCCGGGATCTGCAATATCTCTTTCTGGATCATCATCCCGAAATCTTCCGAGGAAATGCTCCGTTCTTTTTTATCCACCAACTGAACGGTCAAGTTCGAAATGTTACTGTTTGAAGTCGTACCCAAGCCTGTGCTGCTATAACCGACATTAGTAAAGACTTTGGTGACTTCCTTTTTTGCCAAAAGCAGCTTTTCTACACGTTGCGATACCTGGTTAGTCTGGTAAATCGACGCTGTGGGGGCCATTTCGAGTGTTACATTCAGCTCCCCGCGATCGCTTTGCTGCATAAATGCGGCCCCGATAAACCCGCCTGGCACTAACGCAATGGAACCGACGATGAGGAAGATCGATAGCAGGAAAATATATCTTTTGTGACCCAAAACCCAGGTCAGCATACGTCCATACTCCTCCTTAACGCGGTCCAGGAAGTTTTCAAATGCGATATTCAACCGTCCCCAAAGGCTGCTTTTACTCAAAACCTCTATTTTCCCAAAACGCGAAGCCAAAAGTGGCGTCAATGTGAAGGAAACGAGTAAGCTCATCAGCGTTGAGAATACAACTACCAGCGAGAATTCTCTTAATATGTTACCAATCAGACCGGAAGTCAGCGCCAGCGGCACGAATACAACGACGTCTACCAAGGTGATAGCCAAAGCGGTAAAGCCAATCTCGCTCCGTCCGTCCAACGCGGCTTGACGCTTGTTTTTACCCATTTCCATATGTCGGTTGATGTTTTCCAACACCACAATGGAGTCATCGACAAGGATACCTACCACAAGCGAAAGGGCCATGAGCGTCATCAGGTTCAATGAGAAACCCATCACGTTCATCAATATGAATGTCGGGATCATCGACGACGGTAATGCCACGAGGATGAACATCGAACTGCGGAAACTGTGCAGGAATAGCAGCATGACGACAGATACGATCAGAACCGCCAGACCAAGGTCAAATACTACTGCGTCGGCGGAAGCCAGCGTGTAAATAGATTGGTCCGAAGCGATATTGAACTTCACGCCCTGCGCCGCATATTGCTTTTCGAGCATCGTTAGGCGCTCGCGGGTGAGCTTGCTCACGTCCACGGCGTTCGCATCCGACTGTTTTTGAATCTGTACAGCCACGGAAGGGCGGCCATTAATGTGGTTCACGGCGGTAGCGTCCGCGATTCCGTCCACTACTTCGGCAACGTCTTTCAATAAAACCTGTCCACCTGTCGCGGAACGACCGATGATGATATTTTTGAGGTTTTCAACAGTCGTGAGCTTGGCATCGAACCGGATCGAAAGCTGGTCTTCCTGGGTTTTAACCTGACCTGCTGGATACGACGTATTGGCATTATTAACAGCCTGCGCCACCTGCCCGATCGAGATTTTATAGCCTTTCAGCTTCTCCTGGCTCACATTCACCTGGATCTGGCGCTCGGTACCACCGATAATGGTCACCTGGCCCACACCCGGCACGTTAGAAAGTTGCGGTTTTAGTTTATCATCCAAAAGGTCATACAATGCGGATGGCGACAGGTTCGCTGTTACGCCCATTCTCAACACAGGGATCTCGTCTGTGGAAAACTTGTTGATAACCGGCCTGTCGGCATCGTCCGGGAGGAGCGAAATCACCTGCTCCACTTTCCGCTGTGCTTCCTGTTGTGCCAGATCGACGCTTACGCCTTGTTTCAGCTGGATAATCACTGAAGAAACGCCTTCCTGTGACGTGGAATTGATTTTATCTAAACCCTCAATCGCCGAAACGGCGTCCTCGATGTGCTTGGTAACGTTAGTCTCTACCTCGTCAGCTGCTGCCCCGCGATAGGTTGTCATAACGCTCACCACATTAGCCTCAAACTTAGGCAACAGGTTGTATGACAGCTGATTGTAGCTGATCAACCCGAATAGTATCAGTACTACGAATACTACCGTTATGAAGAGCGGTCTTTTTACGGCCACTTCTGTGATTGACATATAATGATGTGTTTGCTGATGAAATTATTTTGCAATCTGTACAGTTGCGCCTTCGCTCAGGTTGATCTGGCCGGTGGTAATCACCGTTTCGCCTGTTTTCAATCCTGAAAGCACCTCGATCTGATCTCCCAGGTCGCGACCTACTTCAATTTTGCGTTGCTTGGCCACGTTGTTTTCTACCACGTACACATACGGGTTACGCACGCTTTCCACGAGCGCACTGCGCGGAATAAGCAAAGCTTGCTGACTGGTCTTTTGCAGGAATGATACCGTCACAAATGTGCCTGCACGAAGCCCAACCGAGTTTTTGATCACGATTTCAACCGGATAGTTATGCGATTCGTCGCCTTGCGGGGCAATGTAAGAGATCACACCATCCATTTTTTTATCCTGATAGACTTCCGTCGAAACCTGTACGTGCTGACCTTCTTTCAATTTATAAACATCATTTTCACTGATCATCACCTGCACTTTCAGTCTCGAAACATCCAGGATCGTGCCCAGCGATGCTCCTACATTCACATATTCGCCTGGCTCGATGTCTTTTTTGATAACCCGCCCGCTGATGGGCGCCTCTATCGTCGCATCACCAATTTGCTGCTTGATCTGCTGCGCCTGGTTCAATGCATTTTCGTAGTTGTATTTGGTATCGTTCACCTGAATTTCGGTAGCTGCATTACCGGCCAGCAACTTCGAGTAACGATCGGTATCTTTTTTCAGTTTATTGATATTCAGCTCAGTAGCTTCCAGACTCAACTCTTTTAAACGGCTATCCACTTTTACAACCGGCGCACCCTGCGTTACATATGTACCGAGTTCATATTTGACAGACAGCACCTTACCCGCCGAAGTAGCCGTAATATCCGCCTGCTTGAATGGGATCAGACTACCAGTTTTGACCAGTTGCTGGTCTGCCAAGCCTTCCTTCACTTCTGCCACAGTTACCGGAATGGTTACATTCTTGGTTTCCGGCACTTTGTTCTTAGCGTCGATCTTGGATTTATTGGCCACCAGCCGGAATCCGATCAGGATGCCGATAACTGCGATAGAGCCGATGATGATGAGTTTTCTTTTCATGGGGGTTCAATTTTGAATGATTGAATGAGTGAATATTGCTTCCCTGACTATTCCTGACTAATGACAATGCATGACCATCCTACGGCAATGTCGCATAGAAGTCAGTTAACGTGCCTAGCGACTGCTCGATGCCTAGTTGCGCTTGATAGTAACTTAGCATTGAGTTGATATAATTGCTTTGCGCTTCTTTATAGGACGTTTCGGCGTTCAGCAGGTCGGTGAGTGGCACGGTGCCTTCTCTGTATTGAAGGGTTGTTACCTCGTATACTTCCTTCGCGAGATTTACATTGTTCTCGTCGCTGGCCAGGCTTGATTTTGCCCTTTGGAGTTGCGTGGTTGCATTATTATGCTGCAATTCGTAGTTCTGTACATTAAGCTTGAACTGCTCGTTCTGGGTCATCAGATTAAGGTCAGCTTGCTTGTACTGCGCATCGCGTTTGAAGCTATCAAAAATCGGAATGGACAATTTCAAACCGATGGCACTGAAACTAAACCAGTTACCCCACGAATCGCCAAGATTATTACCCAATGCCTGGTAACCGTAACGGCCGTAAACCGATAGTTTCGGCAAATAACCCGCCTTAATGCGGTCCTTTTCGATCTGTTGGAGTTGCATATTGATCTTCTGCATTCTGAAATCCGTCAGATTGGAAGCGTCGAACTGGGCCGGATCATTGATTTTGAATGGCCTGTTCAACGGATTGTCCGTCAGTTGCAATTGCTCGGAAAGTGGCATACCCATCTGAAATTTCAATTGATTCTGAGCGTATATGAGGTTGCTTTCAGCCAGCGTCAGTTGGGATTTGATGTTGTTCAAATTTACTTGTGTACGATCGTAGTCCACCTTTTTAATGACACCATTATCCAGTTGCAGTTTCAGTGTGCCTAATATTTGTTGCGTTTTTTCGAGGTTGTCTTTCAAAAGCGCGATCTGCTCGGTTGTCACGAAAACCTGGTAATAGGCATTGGCAACGTTGTAAATGATGGTCTCCTTGGTCTTTTTGGAATTCAACTCGGAGTTTTCGATGTTAGGTTTATTCGCTTTCAGCCCTGTCAGCAACGACTGGTCAAAAACCACCTGCTCTGCCTGGGCCGAAATGCTGGACGAATACTTGCTCCCCAACTTAATGCGCCGGTCTTCCGTAGAGCCGAAAACCGCTCCCGGAAGCACAGTTGATTGCAATTTAAGGTTATCATCCAAAGCACCGCTGGCGTTCACTTGCGGCAAATAGCCAGATAATGCCTCCCTACCTTGCTGCACCGCAATGCTCTCCTTATACTGAGCAATTTTCACATTGCCATTGTTCTTGATCCCGTAGGCAATGCAGTCTTTAAGACTGAGCTTCGTCTGCGCCATCGTGCCTTGCGCAACGCCCAGCAGAAACAACACGGGTATAATCCATTTACGCTTCATTGGTTCTTTGTTTTCTAATTTTGGCTAATGCTTGAATTTAGTTGACATGTCTACTGGTGATATATCAACTATCTATATAAAAAATTTTATTTGTCGATCACTTTAAAAACACGGTCGAGATAACCGAGGAACGTTCCCCATTCTTCTCCTGAAAAATGCTCCATAATCTGGTTGTTAAATGTGATCGCTAATGACTGAATCCGCTCGCAGACAAATTTACCGCTCGGTGTCAGTGATATCAGGTTCTTCCTTTTATCCTCAATATCACTTTCGATCTTTAAGAAGCCATCTTTATGCAATGTCTGCACAGATCGCTGAATACCCGCTTTATCCTTTTGCAATATATTAGCAATATCCTGCTGCGTTAGGGCATGTTCCTGGAAATATACAACCATCAGAATAGGCAGCTGCTCCGCCAGCACAGGTATCCCTTCACTAACCAGCTGAGCATTCATCTTCTTGAATACAACTTTCGTAACAGCCCCGAGTTTGAACTGCAGAGAGTTTTTCAAGTCTTCCCGAAGGTTTTGCCAATTGTTTATTGTCGGATTCATGATGCAAATTTATATTGTGTTGATATATCAACCAAATATATTTGGAAAAAATTTTCTGTGAGGTGGCCAACGGTCGAATCGCATGGTAGATGGACCCTATTCAGCAACCTGTATTCTGTTTTCCCCTTCCCCAGGCTAAAGCCGTGGGGTTAGGGAAAGGTGGGCAACCTGCCCCAGCTTTGGAGACGCACCAAGAGTGCGCTCCCCAAAGCATCACTAGCCCCAGACTTGAGTCTGGGGAGGATGGATGGAATGGAATGGGAATCGAATGGAATCCCCGTGGCGCAGACCACAGGATCGAACAGGTGGAATACGTTCGGATTATTTACCCAATGTCTTAACCAACATGCCTTTCGTCACCTTGTCGGACAATGCCATTCCGTTGATGATGGCCAACTCGTCCAGCTTGTTATCGGGCTGATTGCTGTCTTTGAGCGCATCTTTAAGCGTGCCGTCGCGTTGGACGGTCTTAATGCGAATGCGCTCGGGCTGGCGATTGAGGATATTAGGATCGGAAACTGATTTGAAGCCTTGCGCAACGGATTTGAACTGACCCAGATTTCCGGCAAAATTAGGCATAGCGGCCACACCGTGGATCGCATAAATATTGCCGCCGTACTGGATCAGCCACGTGGCTACCTGAAGCGTATTTTCTGCCGGTTGCGCCTGGGCTTGGCCGTTTTGGGATTGGGCCACTTGTTTCGAAACCATAACAATCGCTTGATTTCCATTGATGGTAGTCTTATCGTTTTCAAGCACCTGCAAACTGTAATTTTTCACGATCGTCTGCGCCGCTTCTTCCAACGATTTACCTTCCGCAAGCGCGAACAGCATCATCGATTTACCGTCTTTCGCGGCCATCTGGAACTGTGCAGGTGAGTTTTCATATTGCCAGCCGCTCGGCACGGGGAACTGGAATTTCAGTTCTGGATGGTAAAACTGGTTGTTTTCTACAAAACCCTGCTTCGGATCGGTACCATATATAATACCGTCAATCTTGCGGAGATAGGCATCGCGGTTCACATTGTATTTAGCCGGATGCGCGGTTTGATACTGTGTAGCAAGTTTATTGACTTTGTTTTGCCTGTCGCCCGGATCAGGGTGCGTTGATTGGAAAGTAGGGATCGTTTGTCCGCTTTTTTCACTGATTTTTTTAAGTGTACCGAAGAAATCGGCCATCTGATGAGCATCATAACCAATCTTACTTGAATAATCGACGCCTATCTTGTCCGATTCGGTTTCGTGCTCGCGGCTGTAACTTAGTAGCAAGAGACCCAAAGCCTGCTGGGTCTGTTCCGCCAATCCTCTCACGGTTTCCGAAAGCACCATTCCCGCCAGTAAGCCTACCTGCCCGAATATCTGGGAAGTTTGTTGGCGCGCAGAATGCCTGGCTGTAATGTGGCCGATCTCATGCCCTAATACGCCTGCAAATTCAGCCTCGTTATTGAAATGGGCCATAATGCCGCGTGTGAAGTATACGTAACCACCAGGCACAGCAAAGGCATTGACTACCGGCGAGTCGACAATGAAGAACTGGTAAGGCAAATCGGGGCGGTGCGAGATTTTCGCCATCGCCATACCCTTTTCGCTGATGAAGGATTGCAGGTTTTTATCTCCGTAAATGCCCATTGTAGCCACAATAGAAGGGTGTGACTCGGCACCGAGAGCGATTTCCTTTTCCTTTGACATGAAGATAATTTCTTTCTTGCCCGTCACGGGATTTTTGGAACAACCTGCCAACATTCCCGCCGCTACGAGCCCGGTCAGGATGCTGATTTGAAATTTCATTTTCATAAACTTAGAAAAATGACTTGAATGAAGGAGATGCTCAAAATTAAACTTTGTACCGAATTAACCGAAAGAATCATGCCAATTAGTGCAGCATGGATCGCATTAAGCAATCGCCGAAAAATATATTTTATTTTAACTCTGCATATTACATAAATTACGACCTGATCCTAAAATCCGCAGGAGCAATCTTGCAACACAACAGACCTAACCCTAAAAGCATGCCGCATTCTTTACTGCACTATGACATTTAAAAAGATCACATACAGCGCATTACCCGGCTGGCTGGCCCGTTTAGACTTTTTCGGCCTATTCGAGAAAGATCCATTCGGCAACTATCTGATTATTAAAAGAATATTGATATTTATTTTAGGCTGGTTCACCTATTACCGGTATACTGCGGTTAACAAGATCAGGATTACCGGCACTGAACATCTCATGGATTTGCCCGATCAGGGAGTACTTTTTTTGTCCAATCACCAGACTTATTTCGCGGATGTAATCGCTTTCTTCCATATTTTTTGCGCTGTGAAATGGGGCTATAAAGACACTATTTCGCCTCCATTTTACCTTTTTTCGCCCCGTGCGCGATGCTATTACGTTGCTGCCGCCGAGACAATGAAAGGTGGTTTTTTACCCAAACTGTTTAGCATGGGCGGTGCTATTACTATCGAACGCTCGTGGCGCGCGAACGGGGAGAATGTCAAAAGACAGCTGGACAACTCCGCTCAGGACCGGATCGGGATGGGTTTGCAGCATGGCTGGGTCGTCAGTTTTCCACAGGGGACGACGAAACCGTATGCCCCTGTACGCAAAGGCACGGCGCATTTGATCAACGACCACCATCCCATTGTGATTCCTGTCGTGATCAATGGTTTTAGGAGGGCTTTTGATAAGAAAGGTCTTCGTTTCAAAAAAAGAAATACAAAGATCACCGTCCAGTTCAAGGCACCAATGCATTTCGCGCCTGACGAGTCGGTTGAAAGTATGGTGGAAAGGGTCACGCAAGCCATTGAACAGGTCGCGCCCAACGATTGGCTGCCCCAAAACGAGGGTTAGGCGCATGGTATGCTTTTTTCATTAAAGCCATATGGGGAAAAAAATATTGATAACCGGCGGGACGGGGCTTATAGGCAAGCGCCTTACGGAAATGCTGCTGCAAAAAGGCTATGAAATCGCCTACCTGAGCCGGAAGAAATCGGGCATACCGTCAATTCAGGTTTTTGAATGGGACGTCAGCAAGGGTTACATTGAATCCGGCGCATTAACCGACACCCATTTCCTCATTCATCTCGCAGGCGCCAATATATCTGACCACCGCTGGACCGAAGAACGAAAGAAAGTTCTCATTAGCAGCCGGACGGATTCGATTCGACTCATTGCTAAAAAACTCACCGAACAAAACATCCGCCCCGTTGCATTCGTGTCCGCCTCCGGCGCGGCATATTATGGAATGGATACTGGAGACTATACCACGAATACCGAAATCGCGCCTGCCGGTAATGACTTCTTGTCCCATGTAACTGTGGAATGGGAAAAAGCAGCAGATGCCATTGCTGACCTGGGCGTTCGAACATCTAAATTGAGAACGGGCATCGTAATCAGCGGGGAAGGAGGAGCGATCCCTAAAATGGCGCTTCCTGCGCGGTTTGGACTGGGTGCGCCACTGGGCTCCGGAAAACAATGGGTTTCATGGATCCATATCGACGACCTCTGCCAAATGTACATCGATGCCCTGGAAAATGAATCCTGGCAAGGCCCCTACAACGCAGTAGCGCCAACGCCGGTCACTAATGAAGAACTTACGAGGCAAATCTGCAAAGTATTAAACCGCCCCCAATGGTTTCCCAACGTTCCTGCGTTCGCATTAAAACTCGCATTAGGGGAACTCGCCGGTGCCATACTAGGCAGTAATTATCTCATTAATGAAAGAATTAAGAAGGAAACGAACTTCAAATACAAGTTCCCGGATTTGACCGAGGCATTGAATAATTGCATTGGATAGGTACTTCCGCTGTACCTCCCCTTACTCCTCCTCTTCCTCGACCGTCAACACCTGCAATGTTCCCAGCCATTTATCCCTTTGCAACTTAGCTTTAAAATCGTCGTGGATATTCAGCTGTACATTGCCGTTGCTGAATACCGACATTTGCAAACCCACAAATGCGAGTGCTTCGTTCAGGCGATTTTCGAGCGGTTCAGCACTGAAAATACATTCCTGCCAATACCATCCGATTTCTCCGCCCGCCACTTCTTCGACAATGCTGATATAATCTTCCAAAGTATAGCCAACGAACGGCTTGCCAAAACGCACCCAAAGCAACCGCATCACATCATCAAGCGATTTGGCATGGTTGGTTTTCTTTCTTAAATAAAGATCGAGGATCAATGAGACTAACGCCCCTTTGTGATACACCGATACTTTTCGGTTTGGAATGCCTTTTTCGTAACCGTCGAGCCAAAGGTCGAAAGAAGAGTCAGTAAGCGACTGGGCAGCATGTGCGCTACTTTCGAAGTGCCGCTTCATATATACCTGCAACTCTTTTACATAAGCTTCTTCATTTAAAACCCCTGCCCTTCTCAGAAAGAGATCTCCATAATAAGTAGTACAACCTTCGGCTACGAAACATGTACGGAAGTAGTTCTCTTTGGTAAAATCATAAGGCAAGAGCTCTGCGGGGCGGATCCGGATAATATTCCAGGTGTGAAAAAGCTCGTGTGAGCTCACACCTAAAAGGTCTGAATACAACCCTTCGCCTTCATCGTCGGGACCAAGTACGATCATCGTCGAATTCTGGTGTTCTACGCCGTGATAGAACGCATTGGGCAATATCAGGTTCAGAAAATGGTAATCGTTTTCGGGAAATTCCTGCATCATCGCGATCTGCTCGCGGGAAAAACGGCGAAAATCGCGCTCAATGCGCCGCCAGTTGGGTTTGAGGTTACCATGCATCCAAATCTTGAAATGCACGCCCCGGACATGGTATTCGCATTTCTGTAAGCTTTCAGAAGCCAGCAGCGGGCTATCAACCAATTGATAAAAATCCCTTGCCGCCAGCACATTCATCCCGGCTGCTGGCAACCCACACGCGATTTGATAACCATCGGGCAACTCCAATGCAACGGTATATGGCTCCGAAATCCGGCCTTCCGTGTACATGCAGAAATTAATGAAGTTCAGATACCAGAGCTCTTCATCGACATAACTGCTCCCCGCATTCTGGATCGAGGCAAAGTACGAATACCGGATCTGGACCTCTTTTTCACCCGAAGTTCCAACCTGCCAACGGTCTTTAGTTACCTTATGAATAGGCAGTTTGTGACCAGCGGCTGAGATCGCTTCAATAAATTGAATATTTTTGGCGAAGTTTTGAATTTCATACCGCCCCGGACGCCACGACGGCAACTGAATCTCAATATGATCGCTTTGAATTTCCGGTATCGTGTAGGTAATGCGTAAGAAGCGGGACTGCGGGTCTGGTACCGAAATATGATAATGCATAAATGAACGGGTGGTGTTAAGAGGAGCCGGGAGCGCAGTTTTTAGTAGACAAAAATCAGGGAGTCCTACGTTACCAGTTACAATATTATAAAATAAACGATTTTAAGATGAAAAGTAAAATCCTCCTGCCATTCCTGTTTCTGATGGCAGTTTTGATCAGTCCTTCACTCCTGGCCCAGAATGACGAGTACTACCGCCCGGATTCGCTCCGGAAGGAAAAACCGGAACGTAAGGAAATCCCTCCGGTAGAAAACCGGAGACAGGGTGAGGGCGCAGAACAGGTTGAGAAAAAGAAAACACTTGCAGACTTCAAAGATCGCCCGTTCATCGACCGGGTAAGGTTGGGAGGAAGTTTTGGATTGAGTTTTGGAACTGTAACCAATGTCAATCTATCACCGATGGCGGGTTACGAGCTTACTGAAAAGCTTGTAGGCGGCGTGGGAGCGACTATAATGTATTTCCGCTATAAATATTATGATATCAATACAGCTTATTACGGGGGAAGGGCATTTATGATGTATAATGTGATTCCGGTCGTCAATATTATCGGCGAATTTGAGGCATTGAACGTGGAAGGCTCTTACCAAAAAAGGAAATGGCTGGGCTCACCAATGCTCGGAGCATCGTATTCGCAACCTATCGGCGGAAGGTTCATCAAAGCGGTCCACCTGACTGCATTATATAACCTGAGCTATGACAGCCAGATCGATCAGTACAGTGGCCAAAACCTGTCGCCATACGGCAGCCCGTTCGTTTTCAGGGTGACATTCCTGTAACATTCCGCCCTGTTGGCATAATTTTCAAGTCTTCATTTGAACTTAACCCTCAGATGAAGACTTTTTATTCTTACAATCTAATTACCATCATGGAAAACCCCGTAATAATTTTTGGCGCCGGCGACCTCGGAATGCAGGCCCTCGATATTTTCAGACGTAATAATGTATTGGTATATGGCCTGCTCGACGATCACAAAGAACTTCAGGGCAAAGAGTTCGGCGATGTAAGCGTGCTTGGTGAAACCGACGACAATAGCTACCTTAATATAATAGGATCCAAATGCGAGGCATTTATCGCTATCGGCGAACGGTCGGTGCGGGAACGACTGGTGGAAACGTTGACTGAACAATGCAAGACAATGCCAGTTAATGCGGTTCACGATAGCGCCATTATTTCAGGAGTGGCGGCCATTGGTCATGGGAACCTTGTTGCTGCGCGGGCAACAATTGGTGCCAAATCGGTTATCGGCCACCATTGTCTGATCCAGACCGGCTCCATTGTGGATACATCTGTGATTGTAGGTAATTTCGTAACAATCGGCGCCGGTGCGATTATCAACGATCGTGTAAGAATAGGCGACGGCGCGTTCATCGGCTCCGGAGTGGTGATAGTAGCTGGAATTGAGGTTGGCAAAAATGCCCGTATCGGTGCAGGATCAGTGGTAGTGGCGAATGTTCCTGCGGGAGCAACGTATTTTGGCAATCCGGCGAAGAAGGTTTGACCCTCCCCGCCCCTAAATCCCCTTAAGGGGACTTTACTTGGATTCCCCTTCTAGGGGTCAGGGGTAAAAAAACCTTCTATATCTTTTTTATTAAACCGAAACGCTTTACCTTTGCACTCCTTTTGACAGAAAAAGTGAAAGAGCTAAGTAAATACAACATAGACATTTACGGTTTGGAAGACAAACAGTATGACTATGATATGGAGTCTGGCGATGCCTTTTTTGAGGAACTGGATCAGGATCTGATTGAGCACGGGCATTTCAAAACACACGTTGTTCTGAATAAATCGGCTACCATGATCCAGCTCGGTTTTCACACAGAAGGAAGCGTAACCCTGACCTGTGACCGTAGTCTGGAACCGTTCGAAGAACCTATTAATTCTGATGATCGGATCATTCTGAAGTTTGGCGACCGCAATGAGGAACTGACCGAGGAGATAGAGATCATCAACCGTAACACAAACAGGATCAACGTCGCCAAGTATATTTTCGACTTTATCGCGCTTTCATTACCAGTAAAAAAGGTACATCCAAGTCTGCGCACCGAAGAAGACGAGCTCGATTTGGAGGATGATGAGACGGAAGGAAAATTAGTGTATACTTCCGGAGGTGAACCGGAAGACGGGGACGAAGGGGAGGATGAAGAGAAAATCGATCCACGCTGGGAAGCATTGAAGAATTTGAAAAAATAAATCAGAGCCCGCCGCGACGCCCTCTCTCGTCGGTTGAAACCGACGGAACTGGATGATCGATATTAACCGCCGACTTTAGTCGACGGGGGAAAGAAAAAGCAAGCCGATCCCGATTGGGTCGCCTCCCGCCGGTTGAAACCGACGGAACTGGATAAAAGAATCAATGCCCGTTGATTTCAATCGACGGCGATGACTATAAAAAAGTAAACAACAATAGACAAAAAATATCATGGCACATCCTAAGCGGAGACATTCCAGTACACGTCGCGATTCACGCAGAGCGCACGATTTCCTTACCGGAAAGCAGTTGGGAACTGACTCTACAACCGGAGAAATTCATCAGTTGCACCGTGCGCACGTTCACGAAGGCAACCTGGTTTACAGAGGAAAGGTTGTAGTTGAAAACTATGCCAAAACGGTTTAGTTTCAGTCGATGAGCAATTCAATTTCGCAGCAGCCGTATAAAAGTTGTTGCGAAATTCTTTTTTACTACGGCACATCTGCTAAATTTACACCTTCGATTTCTAACTTATTAGTCTAAAATAACAGCGTGTAAATGAAAATTGCGGTAGATGCTATGGGGGGAGATTTAGCTCCGCAAGCAATTGTCGAAGGGGTCATTTTGGCTTCTTCTGAGCTACCATCCGAGGCGAGAATCGTTTTAATTGGTCGTGAAAGTGTGATTTGGGACATTTTTAACCAGCACAATTTCACACCTACTAATGTTGACGTCGTTCACGCAGAAGATGTAATTGAGATGGGGGAGCATCCTACAAAAGCCCTTTCTCAAAAACCCAATTCCAGCATCGGAGTGGGTTTCAAGCTTCTGAAAGAAAAAGAAGTAGATATATTCTGCAGTGCAGGAAATACGGGAGCCATGCATGTGGGCGCCCTTTTCAGTATTAAGGCTATCGAAGGTATACTCAGGCCTGCTATTGCTGGATTTGTACCTCAGGTAGGCGGCGGCTATGCAATCATGCTCGATATCGGAGCCAATGCGGATTGCAAGCCGGAAGTATTGTCCCAATTCGGAGAAATCGGTTCTCTTTTTGCACAATACACTTTTCAGATCCCCAAGCCGCGGGTTGCCCTGATGAACATCGGGGAGGAAGAGCAAAAAGGCTCACTCACTTCCCAGGCAACTTATCCCCTCCTGAAACAAAACAAACGAATTAACTTTATAGGAAATATAGAAGGGAAAGATCTCTTCACCAATAAGGCCGATGTAATTGTAACTGACGGCTTTACCGGGAATATTCTGTTTAAATTGGGAGAATCATTGTATGAAATCTCCCGCAAAAGAGGTTTCCAGGACGATTTTATCGACCAGACGAACTATGAATCCATCGGAGGCAGTCCTATTATCGGGGTAAACGGAAATGTGATGATCGCACATGGGGTGTCCTCGCCGTTAGCGATCAAAAACATGGTGGGCTGGGCTTATAAGCAGGTTAAATCCAAAGCTTATCAGCACATTGCCCAGGCATTGAGCTAGACTATGAATGCTGACAACCACATGACTATGAAGAAACTGAAACTGTCTTTTTTTACCAAATCTATTCGAATTTTGAATAGTTAATTTATCATGACCCATATAAAAGCCTCTATAACAGGAATACACGGGTATGTGCCTGATTATGTTTTGACTAATGCCGAGTTGGAAACAATGGTTGCGACAAATGACGAGTGGATCGTTAGTCGTACAGGTATCAAAGAAAGGCGTATTCTCAAAGGCGAAGGTTTAGGGAGTTCACATATGGGTGCGGAAGCTGTAAAGGGATTGCTCGCCAAAACCAATACACGTCCGGAAGAGATAGATCTGCTGATCTGCGCTACCACCACACCTGATTTTATTTTCCCCTGCACAGCTAACCTCATCTGCGACATGGTGGGCATCCGGAACGTCGGAAGCTTCGATATCCAGGCTGCCTGCTCGGGATTTGTTTATGCATTAACTATGGGGTCTCAATTTATTGAGACCGGAAAATATAAGAAAGTCATTGTCGTCGGTGCCGATAAAATGTCCGCCATCGTCGATTATACCGACCGCAAAACTTGCATTCTTTTCGGGGATGGTGCAGGGGCAGTGCTGCTGGAACCGGACGAAGACGGAAATGGAATCCTGGATTCGATCATTAAATCGGATGGTGCAGGTTATCCTTACCTGAACCAGAAAGCCGGAGGGAGCCGCTACCCGCCTACCCACGAAACGATCGATAACAAATTGCATTATGTGTACCAGGACGGTGCACAGGTATTTAAATTCGCGGTAACCAACATGGCCGACATCGCTGCCGACATTATGGACCGCAACGGCCTGAACAGCGGTAACGTTGCGTGGCTCGTGCCTCATCAGGCCAATCGCCGGATCATCGAAGCAACTGCGAACCGGATGGGCGTTGGGATGGATAAGGTGATGATGAATATACATAAATACGGAAATACCACAGCAGCAACCATTCCGCTTTGCCTGTGGGATTATGAATCACAACTTAAAAAGGGAGATAATCTGATACTGGCCGCTTTCGGTGGGGGCTTTACCTGGGGCGCGATGTACCTGAAATGGGCATACAACGCATAAGATTGTGATTTCGTCAAAAGCATTATTAAATTTCATTGAATAAAAATGGCAACTACTGCAGATTTGCGTAACGGACTGGTAATCAATTTCAACCACGATCTTTTTCAGGTGATTGAATTCCAACACGTTAAACCAGGCAAAGGAAACGCCTTCGTACGCACCAAACTGAAAAGCCTTACATCCGGTAAAGTGTTGGATAACACGTTTTCATCCGGAGCGACCATTACGCCGGTACGCGTTGAAAGGCACAAATTTCAGTTTTTATATAAGGATGAAGTGGGATATAACTTCATGAATTCCGAGACGTTCGATCAGGTTTTGATCGACGAAAAACTGGTTACAAATGCCGACTTGATGAAGGAAGGCCAGGAAGTTGAAATCCTGATCAATACAGAAACGGATGCAGCCCTTATTTGCGAGTTGCCGCCATTTGTAGAACTGACCGTTACTTACTCCGAACCGGGTTTGAAAGGCGATACAGCCAACTCTCCGAAAAAAGCGATCGAAGTGGAAACAGGTGCGAGAATTATGGTTCCTTTGTTTATCGAAGAAGGCCAGAAAATCAAAGTGGATACACGCACTTACGATTACGTAGAAAGAGTAAAATCATAATTTTTTGTTTTCTGTGGGCGGTAAATGGATCTGCCCCGACGCTTATAACTAAGCCTTCAATGATCCAGTCTCCACAGTTTAAATTTGACTAAATGGAAACCAAAGAAATCCAAAAACTGATTGACTTCATTGCCCAGTCGGGACTTGATGAAGTGAATATTGAAACGGCAGACTTAAAAATTAAGGTAAAACGCTTCGCAACTGCGCCGGTTGTTTCTTACACCACTGCCCCTGTTGCAGTTCCTGCACCTTCTCTGGCCCCTGCGGCACCGGCAGCACATGCACCGGCCGCCTCTACTGAGCCAGCGGTTTCCAAAGAACCTGCTTCTTCGAACCTGATCACTATTAAATCCCCGATGATCGGTACATTCTACCGCGCATCGAGCCCGGAAACACCAGCTTTCGCTAATATCGGTGACGAGATCAAGCCAGGAAAAGTGGTTTGTGTGATCGAAGCGATGAAGCTCTTCAATGAAATCGAATCGGAAGTATCAGGAAAAATTGTCAAAATCCTGGTGGAAAACGCTACTCCGGTGGAATTTGACCAACCATTATTCCTGGTTGAGCCTGTATAAGGCAATGATCGATCTCTAAACTTAATTGAATTTCATGTTTAAAAAGATACTCATTGCTAACCGGGGCGAAATCGCCCTGCGTGTAATCAGGACCTGTCGTGAAATGGGCATTAAAACCGTCGCTGTATATTCTACTGCCGACCGCGACAGCCTTCACGTACGTTTTGCCGATGAGGCCGTTTGCATCGGTCCTCCTCCAAGCAGACAATCTTACCTAAGTATTCAGAACATCATTTCGGCAGCGGAAGTAACGGGCGCGGATGCGATCCACCCAGGTTATGGATTTCTGTCCGAAAATGCGGAATTCTCGCAAATATGCGCCGATTACGGCATTAAGTTCATCGGAGCTACTGCCGCGCAGATCAACGGAATGGGCGATAAGGCTACTGCCAAAGCCACGATGATCAAAGCCGGAGTACCAGTAGTACCAGGCTCGGAAGGCCTTCTTGAATCTGTTGAGCAAGGTAAACAACTCGCCGAAGGCATCGGTTACCCGGTAATCGTAAAAGCAACAGCGGGTGGCGGTGGCCGCGGAATGCGGATCATCAACAGGCCAGAAGAATTCGAGAAAGCGTGGACCGACGCCCGTACTGAGTCGGCAGCGGCATTTGGGAACGACGGCCTCTATCTCGAAAAATTCGTAGTGGAGCCGCGCCACATCGAAATCCAGATCATCGGAGACCAGTTTGGTAAGGTTTGTCACCTTTCCGAGCGCGACTGTTCTATCCAGCGCCGTCACCAGAAGTTGGTCGAAGAAACACCATCTCCCATTATCACCCCTGAACTGCGTGAAAAGATGGGCGCTGCGGCGATCAAAGGAGCGCAAGCGATCGGCTACGAAGGTGCCGGTACGATCGAGTTCCTGGTCGACAAGCACGGTGATTTCTACTTCATGGAAATGAACACCCGTATTCAGGTAGAGCACCCGATTACGGAAGAAGTGACTGATTTTGACCTGATTAAAGAGCAAATCAAAGTAGCCGCAGGCGAGCCTATCTTGGGAGTAAATTATACACCGAAGCTTTTCGCAATGGAATGCCGGATCAATGCCGAAGATCCTGCCAATAACTTCCGTCCGGCTCCCGGCAAAATTACCAACCTGCATTTCCCGGGGGGGCACGGTGTCCGTATCGACAGCCATGTGTACAGCGGTTATACCATTCCGCCAAACTACGACTCCATGATCGCGAAACTGATCGTGAGCGGGCAGTCACGTGAGGAGGTACTGACGCGTATGAAGCGGGCATTGCAGGAATTTGTGATCGAAGGCATCAAGACCACGATCCCTTTCCATATCAAGCTCATGGATGATCCCGGCTTCAAATCCGGCAATTTCACCACAAAATATCTTGAAACTTTTGATTTTTCGACGCTCTGAGGAGCGCCGCAAATGGATATAAAAGCGATTGGCAGATTCTCTGCCGATCGCTTTTTTGTAGCCTTAGGCTACTAGTGCTAGCATTTTCTGAGTTGCGTCCATGCCGTCTTTGATTGTTCTTACTGACGGCGTGCCGTGGTAATAACCTGCCAAATGCAGCGTGTCGTAGGCCTCGTTCAAATAGGAAAGTAAGGTTTTGTTGTACTTCCGGATACGGATTCGGTATTCATCAATACTCTGAGGTTTAATAAATTTCGCGCCCTCCTTCTTTCTCAAATATTCGTCCGCGATCATCAATGCAGCATTGTAAGCCGTTCCCGAGGCCATTTGCACGTACTTAATGTCCTTGTATTCCTGCCCTTCCTTGTTTGCTTTGGTACTTAAAATTTCCCTTGCATTGTCCAGATAGCGTGTAATTTCCTGATAGTGGTTCATGTGGATAGTGTTCTGTTTAAATTAAATATACAATAATCACTGTGCTCATTCCATAACTGCTTCCTGCTCCTCTGGCATCACAGGATAATCCGATATCAGCTTGTATGGCCGGTTAAACGCCTCCTGCCGCATCGCGAAACGCTCGGCCAGTTTTCGGATGACTTCTTTTGACATTCCCTTTTTGTAATGAAGAATTTCCGAAACGTAACCTTTGCTGACATTCAACAGTTCTGCAAGATCACGCGCCTTCATTTTATGATCAGCCATAAGTGATTGGAGCATTTCTACCGGATCGTAATCCGGTAACGTACTGTGTTCATTGTCGTAAGCTTCGATCAGGACCGTTAGCAGGTCTATTTCATCTTCATACTGCTCAGGTTTCTCTGACTCTAACATTTGTATGAGTTCATTGCAGTAATTATTGTACTGCTCTTTTGTCTTGATTACTTTATATTTCAATGTTTCCATTCTAATAAATGTAAATTGAATATTGCTGTCCCCGTTTACACAAATGAGTGTACTCAGCATGTGTTCCAATCCAACATATCGATAAATGCACGCGGTTGGGACCAAAATAGTATTTGCAAATCATCCGGTAGTTATTTCCACCAATGTCAAACACAATTCTCTCAGAACCATTTCTTAATAAATCTGCCGTCGGATAAGTTTCCTGTATTTCTCCCGGAGATCGCCAGTCCGCCGTTTTTAAGTTCTTAAGCCAAATATCAAACGAGGATCTGCTCCTGCCGTGAACCTGAATAAAACTGAGAATGGTCTGTTCCTTAATCAAATGTACTTTCATTAAGTGTGTGAATATAAGAAAAGTTCTCGCAAAGAGAACTTTTCTGTGAAAAACTACTTAAGCAGCGCCTCTACACTACCTGCGGCAATGTATAAGGCGACCGATATTTCCGCGTCAGCAGCTTGTTAGCATCATCATCTCCTACAAACTTTTCAGTTTTTGGGTCAAATGTCAATGCGCGACCGGTGCGGTAGGCGATATTGCCCAAATGCGCCAGACCAGATGATAAATGCGCTGTTTCAACAGGACCGTTACACAACTTTGGATCTTTGGCAATCACGGCGTCGATGAAGTTTTTATAGTGATCTCCGCCTGCTTTACGAGTTGGCCCGGCTTTCTTGTCTTTGCCCAGGAACGTTTCGTAATAGTCGTAACCTTTGACCACCATATATCCCTCCGAACCATAGAATATGTTACCAATTCCGGTTCCGCCTTCGTCGTTGGTCATCCAAGGCCGCACCTCGAACTCGATGATCTTTTTTTCTTTGGTATAAACAAATGACGAACTCAAAACTTCCGGCGTTTCCTTCGCATCGTTCCACAGAAACTTGCCTCCAGACGAAGTAATCTTATCCGGGAAAGTGTCGACACCCAGGCCCCACATACACATATCTGTCTCGTGAATGCCCTGATTTCCAATATCGCCATTGCCGTAATTCCAGTGCCAGTGCCAGTCGTAATGCACGTAATTTTTGGAAAACGGCTTCATTTCCGCTGGTCCGGTCCAAAGATCGTAGTTCAATCCTGCGGGTACCGGCTCAGTGCCTTTGTCGCCAATATCCGGACGCCATTTATAAACGAGGCCCCGGGCCATATACACGTTTCCAATCAGTCCGTCACGAAGGTGTTTTACAGCCTCTTTCAATGCTTCTGAGCTGCGCAACTGCACACCATGCTGCACAACGCGCTTATACTTGTTAGCAGCCTCCACGAGTTTTCTGCCTTCGTGCAGGTTATGCGAGCCGGGCTTTTCAACATACACATCTTTGCCTGCCTGACAAGCCCAAATAGCTGCTAATGCATGCCAGTGGTTGGGAGTAGCAATGCTGACGGCGTCAATGGTTTTATCCTCAAATACCTTACGCAGGTCATTCTCAGTTTTGACTTTCTTACCCGTTTTCTGCTCGAACTCCTGAGCCCTTTTTTGCAGGATGTTATTATCGGGGTCGCATAATGTCGCAACTTCCACATTGCTCAGGTTATTAAAACCCGAAATATGGTTCTGCCCACGTCCGTTGACACCCAATACGGCCACGCGCACGCGATCGTTTGCGCCGAATGCGCTTGCCGGGATAAAAGTCGGGATCGACAGCGCCACAGCAGCACCCGTCGTGTTCTTGATAAAATCTCTTCTTGAAACTTCATTTGATTTGTCCATATGAAAGAATTTAGGATTTCGGTGTAAAACAGCCGAACAACTGTTCTGGCAGGCAATTGGTTAGACGATTTTTATAGACTGTCCCCCCATCGAGACAGTATTAAAAAGTACTACTAATTTTAAAATAAGTACTATATCAAATTACATAATTCTCACAATGCCGTAACCGCTGACAAACAATATCGACAGCACGCTGATCCAGAAGAAAATATCATAGGCCATAGAAGGCTTCAATGCGGCGGGTAACTCCCGAAAGCGAAAAACCAGGGACACATACACGATCAGCAACAGCAGAATAGAAGTGGCAATGCCGCCTAGGAGCACCATCATGACGGGCGACTGGAAAAAGAGGAACAGAACGCACCAAACCGCAGGCAGCACCCACGACATGATCCCAATGCTGCGCCGTTGTTCCTCTAAAGTCTCGAACTTCAGCCAACGTAACTGACCAAACGCATCGCCCCAGACCCGCGCCCAGCTGGCAGTAGCAGTGAAAAGCGTCGAATAAAGCACAAAAAACGCCCCGACCAGGAAAAGGTTTTTCGCCCAGGGCCCAAGCGTTTCTGTGAAGATCCTCGACAGTGTATCGACCATCTGATAACCTTCCGGAACAGTGCCGCCAGTGTGCAATACCGCAGCGCCGAGAAGATAAAAAGCAGCCGTTACAATCGTGTAAACGACCATCGACAATACTGCATCCAGGTACATTACTTTAAACCAGCCCCTGGCCCTTTCGCCCCATTCTTTGCTTCCATCATTAGGGCCGGTGTAGGCTGCATACCCTTTTTCAATGCACCAATAATTGTAATACATGATTTCGTCACCTCCCACGCCCGTAATGCCGAATGCACCGAATGCTGTTGCCACCATTCCAACCGGTAGCGAGAAAGTAAGCCCTGTCTTGATTTGCTCAAAATGAATGGCATATCGCGTCCATTGAAGCGAAAAAAGGGAGATCAGAATCACAATGGTAAATAGGATAATCATCACCAGCGACCCTTTTTCCACTGCCCCGTAGTTGCCCTTATATATCCAAAACGATGTAATAAGTACAGAGATAATCGCCCAGGCATTAACGCTGATCGCGGGGAAAGCCATATTCAGCACGATTGCTACGCCCCCCACTATTCCTCCCACCTGTAATAGCTTCAGGCCTTGCAGCGAAAGCCATAACCAGATACTCCAATGCGTTTTTCCCAACTTCAATCCCGGCAGGGAATTGAAATTGTGCATGATGAATGTCCCTGTGTAAATGGCATTTTTCCCGAATTCCAGCTGCAATGCGACCTTAACCAGGCAGCTTAGGATAATGATCCAGAACATGACGAAACCGGCCTTGGCCCCCAATGCCGTAGTAGCAATAAGTTCGCCGGAACCGACAATAGCCGCGGAGAGGATAAAACCAGGACCGAGATAGCGGAGCCTGCCTGTGAAGGTGGTGGGTGGAGTAAGAATTTTGGACATAAATGGGGATTTATATCCAAAAGCTAATATGTGTGTTTGCTTACTTTTAATGCCGCGAAGGCACGAATGAGACACGAATGCATTTTCGTGTCAATTCGCGGCGGCCGATGCCGTGCCTTCGTGGCATTAAAAAATTTTAAAGATTCCCGACAGCCTGGTGGATCTGCTTCACGGTATCCATATAATTATCCTCACTAGGAAGTCCGAAAAGCGATTTTTCTTTGATCATTTGCGCGACATTTTCCGGCACCAGCTTCTCCCAACCCGGCTCTCCGCGCTTGATTTTTTCCAGCACACTGTCGGTGGTGATGTGCATATGCTCGATATTGTAATTCCGGATATCCTCGATTTTATCATTTACTATCAGATATTGGAACAATGGCCGCAGATGGTCGGGCACGCGGAAATTTTCGCAGCTGTAAACCGAGCCATCAGGTTGTAATGTCGGATAGATGTAAAGTTTTACCTTCCGGCTAAACAGCGTCGAGAACGATTCGAGGATGCCGCCCTGAAGGAATTCGTAATGCTTTTCTTCAAATATATCTTGCAAACTAGGACTACCCAGCAGCAGCCCTGCTTTAAGTTTGGTCAACCTCGACAAGTATGCAACCAGACGATAATATTCATGGTGATTGGAGATCATTACCATATGTCCGAGCGAACAAAGAATATCCACACGGTCCAGAAAGTCCTTTTCATCAATATCACGATCGCCCCCTTTGAGGTTATGCAATGTAAGCTCGGAAATCAGCACGACCTTGGACTCATCAACATCCGGCTCGGCCAGGAACTGCTTTTGTCCGTTGCTGATCAGGTCGATGTGTACGTTCGTGATCGGACGCAACCGGCCGCGCATCATGAGAATGTGTTTTTTATATAATGCTTCCGAAGGCTGCAACACGCCACCATCGCTACCAAACAGCGCTGCATCAGTAAAACCGTTTTTCACCAACCGCAAGCTCATCAGCCTGTTATCGACTTTGGCAAAATCAGGCCCGCTGAAACGCACCATATCGATTTCAATCCGGTCGGTCGTGAGATCGTCCATAAGCGACGTTAACAGCACCTCGGGGCTTTTATAATAGAAATAGCAGCCGTAAATGAGGTTTACACCGATAATACCCAGCGCCTGTTGTTGCAGGATGTTCTCGTCGTCGCGCATACGTACGTGTATAACCACGTAGTTGGTCGGGCCCATGGGCGTAAGCTGAAATTGCAAGCCGATCCAGCCGTGCGATTCATTGGTTTTCTGAAAATTAAGGGCAACAACTGTATTGGCAAAAGCAAAAAAAGTACTGTCCACGCCCCGTTTTTCAGACAACCGCTTTTCCACCAGATTGTATTCCCGGTTGAGCATCTTCATCAAACGCGACTCCACCACATACCGTCCGCCTTCTTCTGTTCCATATATAGCATCGCTGAAAGTCATGTCATAAGCCGACATTGTTTTCGCAATAGTTCCGGATGCTCCGCCCGCTTTGAAAAAATAAGCAGCCGTTTCCTGTCCCGCCCCGATTTCGGCAAAAGATCCGTAAATACGACGATCCAGGTTGATCCTTAGCGCTTTTTGTTTTGTACCGAGATTCTTTTCGTACATAACTGTATATTAGTAAAATGGAAAGCTTTATATGTAAATATAAGAAAAATACAGTTCAGCATTAAGCGGAATTTCTGATGTTCTGTCACCAGAATGGAAAAGTTATATAATTTATTTACTTACGGCACTTTGATGCAGGGTTTCGATAACCCTTATGCCGAAAAGCTTCGGTTGTCTTCAAAATAC
The DNA here is from genome assembly GCF_023667495.1 of Dyadobacter sp. MSC1_007. GTDB lineage: Bacteria > Bacteroidota > Bacteroidia > Cytophagales > Spirosomataceae > Dyadobacter. Next base: position 365,175 of record NZ_JAMOZL010000007.1, on the reverse strand, counting down.
ATAGGAAAAGGACATTTCAATGGTCAGTTATACCGCGTGGAATGGTACCCTGGTGCACGCTTCGACCCTGATGCAGCCTCGCAAGTACACGGCGAAATCTACCAGCTGCATTCATTGGGAATACTTGAAGAACTGGATGAATATGAGGATGTTTTGGAAGATGAATCCGTCAGTTTGTATGTCAGGAAGGTGATACCAGTCAAAAACAGTCAGGAAGTGGTCGTCCCTTGTTGGGTGTATTTGTATAATCAGCGCGTTGAGGACTTACCGTTGATCACGAGCGGCAGATTCGATATTAAGCCTTGATACTCTCCCCTATAATTCGCAACCCGTCCAGCGTCAATTTCCTGTCGATTTCAACAAATTCGTCACGGAGCGTGTCGATAATAGACGATAACCCGCCTGTGGCCACGGCAATGCACTCCCCACCCAATTCCGCACGGATCCGGCTCAAAAGTGATTTAACCAACCCTTCATAACCCAACAGAATACCAGCCTGAATAGCCTCTGTCGTGTTTTTCCCGATCGCTGACTTGGGTAGTTGAAGTGGAACTTCCGGAAGCTGCGCCGTATTGGCGAACAATGCCTTCACAGCGGTCACCAGCCCTGGCAGAATAGCGACGCCTAGGATTTTACTGTCTTTTGAAATAGTTGTAAAAGTCAACGCGGTTCCAAAATCAACTACCACACAATTTTCCTTGTAACGGGTCGATACTGCAACTGCATTGGCGATAAGGTCCGCCCCGATCTCATGCGGGTGCTCGATAGCGATCGACAATGCAGGATAGATTTCCGGACCTACCACGATGATATCTTCCCCGAACAACGAGCGCAACATGCGCTGGATCACCGGCGTAAGCGCAGGAACGACGCTACTGAGTACCACCGTGTCGACGTCTCCAAACCATAATCCAGCTTCCAGAAAATGCAGACGTAGTTTCGATTCATAATGCGCTTCGTTTTCCTGCACCAGGGAGCGCATGCGCCAGATATGTTCCCAGTCCCCCGAATCGTGGAGTCCAAAAACAGTGTCGGTATTACCAACGTCGACGGCTAAAAGCATAACAGAGAATTTACATGCAGAGGCAAATTAAAGGCATTCTTCAAATAAAACTTCATGAACGCCGGGTTTTGCCTCCGTTTCTTTTTGTTTATCTATAATTTTATCACAAAAATAAAACCGCATTGCTTTCCCTCGGTTCATCAAAGCAATGCACCAATATCACCTTGAAGTTATATGCGCCTTTCTACCCGTCATGCATTCGTTATCAAAAGCCTTTTCCTTGCCTGTTTCAGCCTCGGCGCTTATGCCCAGGCAGTTCCCGAATGGCAGGACCCGCAGGTGATCAGCATCAATACGGAAAAACCCCGCGCCGACTTCATCCCTTACCCCACAGAAAAAAGTGCACTCACTATGAGCGGCAAAAGCCCTTTCGTCCAGTCGCTGAATGGCAGCTGGAAGTTCAAATGGGCATCGCACCCTTCCAAAGCCCAGCTCAATTTCTATGATCCTAAGGTTTCCGATGCCAACTGGGAAAATATTCCCGTGCCATCCAACTGGCAGGTTGTGGGAGCGCGTGAAGGACGCAGGTATGATCGTCCTATTTTTACCAATATCAAACACCCTTTCAAAGCCACGCCCCCGCGTATTACGGCCGATACCAATGCGGTAGGCATGTACAGGACCACATTTACGGTTTCCGAAGAAGTAAAAGACAAGCAGGTATTCCTGCATTTCGGTGGCGTGCAGTCCGCCTGCTATGTTTGGCTGAATGGCGTCGCGATCGGCTACCACGAAGACGGAATGACCCCATTTGAATTTGACATTACGGAAGACGTCAAACCGGGTGTCAATAACCTGGCTGTGGAGGTGATCAACTGGTCCGACGGCAGCTATCTTGAAGACCAGGACTATTGGCGGCTTTCGGGCATATTCCGGGACGTGAACCTGCTGTTATTGCCAAAAGCGATGCTAACAGACTATTCCGTGAGAACAGTCCTAGACGCCAACCATGAAAATGCGACACTGAAACTGAGTGCATTCGTCAAAAATTACGGCCAGCAGCCTATTCATGCACATCAGGTGCTGTTCACATTATATGACGCCAGCAAATCGGTGGTCGCGACGCCAGTTAGCCAGATGGTCGGCACCCTTGAAACCGGCCGGGAAGGTACTGTCAGGGCCGAGATGCCCGTAGCTAATCCTGCTAAATGGAGTGCTGAAACGCCTCATTTGTACACCCTTACCATTCAGCTGATGAATTCCGACGGCAAAGTACTCGAAGCAGCCAGCCAGCGAGTAGGTTTCAGGGATGTAAAAATCAAGGGCGGCCAGTTGCTCGTCAATGGGAAAGCCGTGATGATTAAAGGGGTGAACCGCCACGAATTCGACCCGGAAACCGGAAGAGTTATCAGCCGCGAATCGATGATCAGGGATATTACGCTGATGAAGCAGCATAACATCAACGCGGTTAGGACTTCACATTATCCCAATACATCCGAATGGTACGACCTATGTGACCAATATGGGCTGTATGTGATGGACGAAGCTAATATTGAGAGCCATGAGCTTTGGAGTAAAAACATCATCCTGGCCGATAATCCGCAATGGCGCTCGGCATTCCTGGCAAGAGGCAATGCAATGGTTGAAAGGGATAAAAACCATCCGTCGGTGATCATCTGGTCATTGGGTAATGAATCCGGAATGGGACAGAACTTTGCCGATATGGGCGAATTCATCAAACTGGCTGACCCAACCCGCCCTATTCATTATGAAGGGAGGAAAGATTATAAACCCACGTCGCTAAGCAGTTTCGACATTGTTTCGGTCATGTATCCCTCGACTCAGGACATGATCGATCTGGTAAAAAAAGACAAAACCCGGCCGCTTATCGTATGCGAATATGCGCACGGGATGGGCAACAGCATTGGCAACCTTAAAGAATACTGGAATGTGATCGAAAAGCACCCGTCCATGCAAGGTGGCTTTATCTGGGATTGGGTAGATCAGGGCCTTAAACTCAAAAAACCGGACGGTACCGCATATTGGGATTATTTCAATTACATCGATGGCGCCAATGCCGGGGACGGGCTCGTTAATCCCGACCGCACACCGCAGCCCGAACTGAACGAGGTAAAGAAGGTGTATCAATATGTAAAATTTGAATTGCCAGACACATTAAAAGTCGGCGAAAAAGCGGTTACGATTCATAACACCTACGATTTTCAATCACTCAATGGTTATGAGCTCGTATGGTCTGTTCAGGAAAATGGTAAAACCATCGGCAAAGGTGGCACGATCGGCAATCTTAATATCCAGGCCCGGCAGAAACATCCGGTCAATATTCCTTACGAACTTCCTGCCACTTCCAAACCCGGTGCGGAATACTTCCTTAATCTCAGCGTAAGGCTCAAAGAAGCCACTACCTGGGCACCAAAAGGCCATGAAGTAGCATGGCACCAGGTACCGGTTATCAAACCCGCTGCCCCACTTCCAAATCTCAGCCTATACAGTGAAAGGCCGCTTCGTGTGGCGCAAATCAGCTCAGGGAGAGTGGCTATCAATGGGCAGGATTTTTCGGTCACTTTTGATAAAAACCAGGGCAGAATGATTTCTTTCAAAAACAAAAAGGAAGAAATGCTTGAAAACGGGCCATATGCTAATTTCTGGCGGGTACCAACTGATAATGACGAAGGCGGAGGGAACAAAAGCTTTGCCTCTCAATGGCGTGCGGCTAGTCTCGATACATTGGAAACGGTTTCCTCGGACCTCAAAACACAAAGAATTACAGCACAGATTTACCGCGTAACCCTCACGCAAACTTTGAAACAACCGAAAGGAGAAATGGACGTCACCTCGGTGTACATGGTGTATGCGTCGGGCGATATCCACGTGCGGAATACATTTACCCCGAGGGGAGAATGGCCGCCGCTGGCCAAAGTAGGAATGCAGCTAACAATGCCTAATGCATTCACGAAAACACAATGGTATGGCAATGGTCCGTTCGAAACCTATTCGGATCGTAAATCGGCAAAAGTGGGCATTTATGGCGGCTCTGTTGCCGACCAGCATTTCGCTTACATCGCACCCCAGGAAAATGGCAACAAAACAGACGTGCGCTGGGCAACTATTACCAACCAGGAAGGGACTGGACTGCTGGTCATGAGCGATTCGGTTTTCAACTTCAACGTGCATGATTATACGGACAAAGACCTGCTCGCGGCAAAGCGCAGGGCCGCAAGCCTCAGCCGGGGACAGGTAACCACAGTAAATATAGACCTTGCACAAATGGGATTGGGTGGTGACGACAGTTGGTCGCCACGCGTACATGAGGCCTACCTGTTGCCTGCGAAGACCTATTCCTACGCATTCCGCCTGCGACCGATTGACAATACTTCCAATATCGACCAGATCGCCGGTGTTCGCCTTCCCTACCTCGGTGAAAAAGAAGCTGCGACTGATGGGACAGTGGCTGTTAGCGAAACGGCAATAAGCGATGAAGAAGATCTGGCTGACGAAGAAGTTGCGGAACCTGTCCGGAAAACGACTGTCAAGAAAGCGCCGGTACGCAAAAAAGTAGTTAAGAAAAGAAAGCCCGTCAGGAGAAGGCGGAGAAGATAAAAGACCTGGCAGGCCTTAAATGCCCGCCAGATCTAAGCAACACCCCACAATTATTTTTTATAGGGCGCCAGAACATATTGTGCCTTCACGCTGATGATCTGGGCTATTTTTACGAATACCACTTTCGGCACTTCAATGTTATGATCGGTCAGCGGCACTTCAAAATCAGAGGTAATGCTGATCTTTCCGCCTTCTATCTTCATTTTTCCACGGATTGTCCGCTGCTTCGTAACGCCGTGGACGGTAAACTTCCCGGTTGCCGACACGTCGTATTGCCCGTCCTTCGAGTAATCCGGAGCTTTATCCACTTTTCCACTGAAAGTTGCGGTCGGGTATTTCACCGATTCCATGTAGTTTTCATTGAAATGCTCCTGCATCAGTTTGTTAGGGAAAACAAAGTCGCGCATATTCATACGGATGGCAATCTCATTGTTGGCCGTATTCAGGATGGCCTGCGACTTTTTGTTCTCTGCATTAATGTCTTCCAAAGGCGTTGATGCTGAAAAACTGGTATTCCCTGTCGTCGTTGCAAACATCCCTCCCTGCGCAAAAGCGTTACCGCAAAGCAAAGCGATACTGAACATGGCTGCAAGGGCCACGCGATAAAAATGCAGTTTCATAATTTGTTATAGATCAGTTTGGCTGCTTCTTGTTCTTCTTGTCAAAGCTGAATGTCCGGGAGATATTAAACCCGTAGTGGATGTCCCCTTTGCCCCAGGTTCCGGCCGTTTCGCCGATAAACTGTTTCTCGATCATGCCAAGGGAATTGGTAAAATGCAGCTGAAAAACGTGGCCCCCCGTTTCAATATCCACACCGAACGACATGGAATCATGGTACGGAGCAGTAACCGTATTCTTTTCGCGGGCAGTGTAAAAATACTCCCCATTCAGCGAAACGCGTTTCGATAATTTGAAACGACCTCCGATACCAAGAGCTAGGAGCACTTTCTCATCCCCTTGCACTTCCGGCTTGTTGCGGTGCAGGTAAGTAGGCGAAAGCTGCAATGATAACCGCTCTCCAAACTTACGGGCAATAAGCACCTGGGCAGAGTAATAGACCTTATCCTGAAATTCCAGCTCCTTATTCACCGTCGCGACGCCCGTACCACCAAACAGCGTTACCGAAAAAGGCATGCTGTGTGCTCCGGTGCTTTGTTTGAGGAGTTTATATTTACCAAAAAAGTCATACACCTTCTGCGACGTGCTCCGGCCAACACCTATTTCCAGATCGTCCGTCAGACCATATTCGAAGCCCATTCGCATTGTGGCCTGGTCGAGCCCGAAGAACTGGTAAGCCCCTGAATTCAACCGCCCGAAACGGTGGGATATCCGGAAATCCAGATGCTTTTTCTTCATTGTTTCAACCGACTGCCCATTCACAACACGCGTGGATTTGAAGGTGGCTGTAACCGGGATGGTCTGCGCGCTGTCTTGTTTGGACAATTCATTCAACAGATCATCCTGTGCATATAAAACAGTCGTTGAGCAAAGCAACATCATTACGAGGCGGAGTACTTTCATAATATTGCAGGTTAAGCTTTTACTGTTAAAGTGTTTCCGTCTGTGGAAACCGTGACGGTATAAACTTTCAACGGACTTGCCGCTGGGCCTTGCTCCACCGCTCCGGTTGTTGAGAATTCAGACTGATGGCGAGGGCACAAAAAGTCATTCTGTGCGCTACGGAAATTAATTGTTTCTCCTTCATGGGTACAAGCCTTTGAAAGCGCAACATATGCCCCTGCATTCGTATGTGCGATAATAACATCTCCCACCTTTGCAGAACCTCCTGCTGTTTTAAGCGAAGTATAATTGGAATTGGCCAAATCCACCGTAAAATTGATACCGCTGCCGGTGGTTGTGCCTGTTACCCCTGTGCCGCCCCCTGGATTCGGATTCGGGTTTGGGTTAGGATCGGGATCTTCGTCTTTTGATCCACAAGCCGTCATAGTGGTGCCCAGGCAATAGAATGCCATTAACGTTGAGGTACTTAGACCGAGGTTTCTCAAAAACTCGCCTCTCTTCATCTGGTCTTTTTTAGTTGTGTCCATGGTGAATAAAAAATTAATTAGTAGATATAATTCAATGCTAATGTGAGTAAAGTGCTCACTTGAAAACAGGTGTATACCGGACCGATAGCCAAAAGCCTGTGGTAATGAGGTTCACTTTTCCGTAACCCACTCGTTTGAGCGGCATACGAACGGATGGCTCTGCAAGCAGGGACAACTTGCGCGATATCCTGTATTCATAACCGGCCGAGACATTCGCGTGGCTAAGCCAGTACCAGCCGGTTTTGCCATCCCAACCCGGAGCCCACTTCGCATTAGGGTCGTTCGGGTCAATATAGTTGTATTTATATTTCTCACTGTTCATGTGGTAGGATGAAAAGCCACCTGTTGCAAACCACCGCGACCGCTCACGCAGGGCAATATCGTAACGGAGATTAAGTGGTATTTCCAACACCTTGCAGACTCCATCTATCCCCGACAAAGCCAGTGGAGGGTAATGGCCTTTTTTGGGTAACTGATACGCCTCGGCCGGAGCGTAATAGTCCTTTCTACTCCAAACAGCACCGCTCTGGACAAACAACCTCGGCAAAACCGAATATTCGACCAGAAGTGAAACCGCCGTTCCGGGTTTGGAAAAATCTTTCAATCCCACAGTACTCAAATCGGGCGAGTAACCGAACCTTACTGCCCAAAGCGGCTGATCATCAGCGGACATCGACGGCTGACTTGGCTTCGGCGACTCGGGAAGTTCCTGAATTGGATTTGAAATACCAGGCAGCTGCAATGCGCTCCATTTCAGCATCTTCCCATTCAACTCCGATGCAGAAATCAATGTCCGGCTTGGCCCTGTAAACTGCGGAGATACTTCGCCCGCGGAGACATCCGTATTATCAACCGGCGCATTCCCCTTACTCTTCGATCCGCCACCATTTATGCTCACATTTTCAACTTCGTCTTTTCGGTCTTCAGACAACGGTTTGCCTGGCTCATTACCATTCGGCAAATCCGGAACCTGTGTGGGAGAAGTCTTCCCACGGGACGATTTCACATTGCCTTTATTCGCATTCTTTTTAATAAAAAGAGCCCCGTCGCCTCCTTCCACCTTTGAGCGGTTAGGCTCTAAGTACACTCCGCCTGCCTTAGAACGGCTCCGGGGCAATATTTCACTGCCTTTGCTGGCGGCAGCATTCAATTCTGATTTTGAGGAAGATTTACCAATCTCTTTTCCAACCGCAACAATATTATCCCTCTCCTTAACAACTCCCGACAAACTACCCGACTTGTCCGCCCTCCCCTCGTCCCCTCGTCCATGCTCCACTTCCCTATCAACTCGCGATAAACCATCAGCCACCTCCTTCGTCCCTTTCTCCGCCCTTCCATTCTCCCCATCCTCAACAACCTCTGACTTCCCGTTCGTCCCATTCCCCTCTTCCCTGACAACTCCTGACTTTCCCTTTCTCCCTTCCTCCATTCCTCCATTCTCCCCTACACTAACAATACCTGACTTTTCCTTCTCTTCATCCCCACTATAAGAATAAAGCAAAACGCCCGCCGGTATCGCAACCGCAAGTAGGCCCAAGGGCCACCATTTTTTCCACCAACCGGCCGGATTTCTTCCATCCTGCTGATCCAAACGTTTCCGCAGTTTATTCCAATCTTCCGGGTCGAATGTCGGATCAAGCTCTTCTGATGACTTTCTGAAGAGCTTGTCCAGTTCGTCATCTGGTAACTCTATCATAATCGTCAATATTAATCTTGGACAACATTTCTCTTAACTTTTCCCTTGCACGCGACAAATTGGATTTCGACGCGCCAACTGAAATACTCAGTTGTTCTGCAATTTCCTCGTGTGTGTAACCGTCGATGACCGAAAGGCTGAAAACCAGGCGGTAGGCGGGTGTTAGACGCTGGATCAGGCTCACCAACTCTTCGTGTGCCAGCTTACTGATCACTGTTTCATCCACCGATACCTGCTCAGCCACCGCTACGTCATCAAAAACATCTCTGCGAACTTCCTGCCTGTAATGATCGAGGGCTGTATTTATCATAATTCTGCTCAACCAGGTTTTAAATGAGCGCGTTGCATCAAAACTTTCAAGTTTCGTGAACACCTTCAAAAATCCATCGTTGAGTATCTCTTTGGCTTCCTCTCTGCTGCGTGTATAGCGTAAGCAAATACTCATAGCATAGCCGTAAAACTGCTTATACAACAGCTCCTGACTGCGGCGGTTTTTCTTTAAACAGCCGTCGAGTAGTTCTTGAAGAACGGCGGAGTTATACTCGGGCATGCTATTTCCTTTTTTTGACTTATACGGTGGAACCGGATTCAGGGTTGCCTGGACGTTACAAGTTTTTTCAAATATTACTTAATGTATTGATAATCTTAATATTAAATGCATTAAAATCTCTAAACTCCATCAATTCCCGGCTTACGTGCTGCTACCGGCAAAAGGACGTGACGGCCGTTCATTGAAAAGTATGCATTTCAATGGTTCCAAACTGTATACTTGGCCCGTCAACCGGCTTCAGAAGTGCTTTTTAATTAATTCCTTACTTTTGCTGCCTGTTGTCAAATGTTAATATGGCCCGGTCGGCAGACCAGCGGCACACCGATAGAACCTGATGGCCAACGATACAAACAGCAATGGGGCGCCCTCTCTTTTTGCAGTAAGGAAAATTAAATGGGAAGGGCTTAAAATCACACTTCACCTCCTGAGTTACCTGAGGCCCTACCGGGGCACTTTCGTGGCTGGAATGCTTTTCCTGGCACTTTCCACTGGCACCTCGCTTGCGTTTCCAAAGCTGGTAGGAAGCATTATAGAGGTTATTGAAGGTAAATCGAGGTTTACCATCAACCAAATCACCCTATTCCTGTTCCTGGTGCTGGTGTGTCAGGCTGTTTTCTCCTATTTCAGGATCTACCTTTTTTCCAAAGTGAGCGAAAATGCAGTAAACAATATCCGTTTGGATGTTTTCAGCAAGATTATCACCCTGCCTATCCCTTACCTTGAAGAACGGAGGGTAGGAGAACTGACCAGTCGCATTACATCCGATGTTTCCCAGTTACAAGGCCTGTTGTCATTTACATTGGCGGAAGTTTTCCGGCAGCTGGCGACCCTGGTCGTGGGTGTTTCCATACTTTTTTACACCTCCTGGAAGCTTACGTTGTTTATGCTGGCCACATTTCCGATACTAGTCGTAGCGTCGGTATTTTTCGGAAGACATACGCGCATCCTCTCACGTAAAGCACAGGACCAGCTCGCAGCGGCAAATGTGGTGGTAGAAGAAACGCTGCAATCGGTGAATGTAGTAAAAGCATTTACCAACGAATCCCTGGAGATCAACCGGTACAAAAAGATATTGGGCCAGGTAGTCGATCTTTCCATGTATGCAGCCCGCTTTCGCGGAGGATTTGCCTCATTTACCATATTTGCATTGTTCGGAGGGATCGTCTGCGTAATATGGTATGGCGCACGATTGGTGCAAGCGGGCGAATTCGGCCTTTCCGATCTGTTTACTTTTATCCTTTACACTACATTCATCGGTGCCTCGATCAGCGGAATGGGCGACTTATATGCCCAGATCAACCGTACAATCGGCGCTTCGGAACGAATATTCGAAATTCTCGAAGAAACACCAGAAGTTTCCGCCGAGGATGCACAGCATGCAGCAGCAAGTCATATTGAAGGTCACGTAGCCTATGATAATGTGCATTTCGCCTACCCTTCCCGCCCGGATCTGCCGGTTTTAAAAGGTGTTTCTTTCAAGATTAATGCAGGTGAAAAAATTGCATTGGTAGGTTACAGCGGCGCCGGCAAATCAACGATCGTGCAACTGCTGATGCGTTTTTACAACTATCAATCGGGCGAAATCCTGGTGGATGGAAAACCAGTCCGCGGTTACGGGATTACAGAATTGCGGAAGAATATTGCCATTGTACCACAGGAGGTCATGCTGTTTGGTGGCACGATCTACGAAAATATCGCTTACGGAAAGCCGTCCGCATCCCGCGAGGAGATCATCGACGCAGCAAGGCGCGCCCACGCACTCGAATTCATTGATTCCTTTCCCGAACGCTTTGAAACAATCGTCGGCGAGCGGGGCATTAAGCTTTCGGGTGGGCAGCGCCAGCGCATTGCCATCGCGCGGGCAATCCTGAAAGATCCGAAAATCCTGATCCTGGACGAAGCTACCAGCTCGCTGGACGCCGAGTCTGAAAAGCTGGTGCAGATCGCATTAGATGAACTGATGAAAAACCGGACGACGATCGTGATCGCCCACCGGCTCGCCACGATACGGAAAGTGGATATGATCTACGTGTTGCGCGAAGGGCATATCGCCGAATCCGGCACACATCAGGAGCTGAGTGGCATGGACAATGGCTTGTATGCCAACCTGATCAAATTACAATTCGAAAACACGGAGGATATTTCATGAAAAATGCCATTGATATGAATGAAAAAGCTCCGGCTACATTCTTTGAAACCGAACTACAAAATGCACGCATAGCAGAGGCAACCGAGCATGAAAGGTTTAAAAACATAGCTATCTGGCGGCTGCTGGCATTCGCTGGAATGATTGCGATGGCTGTAACGTGGAGCAAAACCGGTCAGGCTTTCTGGGGACTGGGTATTCCACTTCTGCTGGCAGTCTTTCTTGTTCTAATGCGTAAACAGCAGGAAGCGAAGCAAAAAAGGGACTTTCAAAGAAACCTGCAGTCGATCAACGAAGATGAATTGGGACGACTGAACCTCCGGTTCAAAAGAACGGATACCGGCACCGAATTCCAGGAAAAAGACCATGCTTACGCCGCTGACCTCGATATCTTCGGGGAATTCTCCCTTTTCAAACTGCTTAACCGCACCCACACCGCTGAAGGTGGCAGAAGGCTGGCCAACTGGCTCAAAAATCCCGCAGGACCGGATGAAGTCGGGCAACGGCAGCAAGCCGCATCAGATTTCAGCCAATACCCGGAACTGATCCAGTCATGGGAGGCAACGGCGCTCCTTCACGAGCACACTGCCAAACACGTTGGTGAGTTTCAGGCATGGTCTGTCGACGTACTACCTGCATCGCTGAGAAAGGCGCTTTCGTGGCGCTGGTATTCGCTGGTGACGCTGATAATTCTGATCCTTTACATTGCCAATGTCGTTCCAGGAATTACAGTATTCATTAGTCTCGCGATCCATCTCTTTATCTTATCACGCTTCAATGCAACCGTTAAAGTGCTTGCCGACCGGACGACTTCCATGGGTTATACGCTCACTGCTTACGGCGAACTTTTGGAAAAAGCAGAGTCGGCACCCTACCAATCGCCATGGTGGGATGAGCGGAAAACGAGGATTACCGGTTCAGCAGCGGCCCTTGGCAAGGCAGGTAACCTTTTTGAGAAGCTCGATTTTCGGACTAATCCCTACTTCGCCATATTTGTAGGCATTCCAACGCTCTGGGACATTCACTGCCTCGCGGGCCTGGAAAAGTGGAAAAATGCCAATCACGATAAACTTACACAATGGCTGGACGTACTGGCCGATACGGAGGCGATGAACAGTCTTGCAGGACACGCATTTGCAAATCCGGACAGTGTTACCCCGCAACTTGTCTCCGCAAACGAAATCATGATAACGGCAGAAGCAATGGGGCATCCGCTGATCCTGGCCGGAAAAAGGGTCAGTAATAGTTTCAAAATGGAGGGGACCGGGCACACGGTGCTCGTCACGGGCTCTAATATGTCCGGGAAAAGTACATTTTTACGGACAATAGGTTTAAATCTCGTCCTGGCACAAATGGGCGCGGTGGTAAGTGCACAAAGCTTCACATGCTCCCCCGCACGGGTGTTCAGCAGCATGCGTACGCAAGACTCGCTGGAAGAAAGCACTTCTTCATTTTATGCTGAGCTAAAAAGGCTGCGCAAGCTGCTCGAACTGGCCGATGAAAATGCCGAAGCACCGGTTTTCTATCTGCTCGATGAAATTCTGAAAGGGACCAATTCGGCAGACCGCCACCGCGGCGCCGAAGCATTGATCCGGCAGCTTCATACCAAAAAGGCATCGGGCATGGTATCGACCCACGATCTGGAACTCGGTGAATGGGGCGCTACTGAAAATTACGTCCATAACTTCCATTTCCGGTCCGACGTCGAGAATGGCAAGCTCCATTTCGACTACCGCCTCCACGAGGGTATCTGCCGGAGTTTCAATGCTTCCGAGCTCATGCGTATGATGGGTATCGACATCGACCTGACCGGTAAAAGCCCGCTGGCATAGTCCAGATGAGCATTTTTAATGTTATGAAAGGATTTGCGTAACTTTACTGTTTACATTTACGTTTAAAACACTGATCAAACAGATCGAACTTGAATTAAAAATTAACCCATAACGATTACAAATACCTGAATGGATTTACAGAAAGCATTGGAAATATTGATCATGGCAGGGCAGCTGATTCTGGGCCTGTCGATCTTGGTGGGGTTACATGAGTGGGGGCACATGGCCGCCGCGAAATTGTTCGGAATGAGGGTGGAGAAATACTTTATAGGCTTTCCTCCTAAGATATTCAGTTTCCACAGAGGCGAAACAGAGTATGGTATCGGAGCTATTCCATTAGGTGGTTTTGTTAAAATCTCCGGTATGATCGACGAGTCAATGGACATGTCGACGATCAACCAGGAGCCTCAGCCATGGGAATTCCGGTCTAAGCCGGCCTGGCAACGTCTTATCGTGATGCTTGGAGGGATTATTGTCAATGTGATTGTCGGTATTATCATTTTCATAGCTATCGCATATCAGGAAGGCGACCGGTTCCTATCGAGCACCGAAGTAAATAAAAACGGTATCGTGGCTGGCGAGCTTGCCCAGGAAATCGGGCTTAAAACCGGTGACAAGATTGTCCGGGTGAATGGAAAGCCATTCGATGATTTCAGCCAGGTGATCAGTTCAGACGTGTTTTTGGGAAGCAACAGCTCCTACACGGTGAGCCGCGATGGCAAGGAGATTGAAATCGATATCCCCAATAATTTTATCGAGAAACTATCCGACCCGGACGAGAAACGCAATTTCATCCGTGCACGCGAACCATTCACGATCGGAGAGATTATTCCGGGCATGCCCGCAGCGAAAGCAGGAATCAAAGAAGGTGATAAAGTGGTTTCCATCAATGGCAAGCCGGTTGAGTTTTTCCACCAACTTCAGGACGAGCTGCAAAAGCTGAAAGGCAAACCAACATCGCTCGTAGTTCAGCGCGGCGCCGAACAGAAAACATTGCCTATTAAAGTAAGCGAAGACGGAACGCTCGGATTTTACCCGAAAAGTCTTTTGAACTACACCACAACGGAATATACTTTCGGAGAAGCCGTACAAGTGGGCACGGAGAATGCATTTGCCGTTGTTTATAATAACATCAAAGGTTTTGGGAAAATATTCCGTGGAGAAGTTTCAGCGTCCAAGGCATTGAGCGGCCCGATCGGGATCGCCAGGCTGTTCGGAGGTGTTTGGGACTGGAGCCGCTTCTGGGAACTTACCGGGCTGCTTTCTATGGTGCTTGCATTTATGAATGCACTACCTATCCCTGCGCTGGACGGCGGTCACGCGGTTATCCTATCTTACGAGATCATCTCCGGCCGCAAGCCTTCAGACAAATTCCTCGAAAACGCACAGAAAGTCGGTATGGTACTCTTACTAGGCCTAATGGCTTTCGCAATCTTCAACGACGTTTGGAAAGTGGTATTTTAAGGATGGAGGAAAGGGAGGAAGGATTTATGGAGGAAAGGGAGGAAGGGAGAAAGGAGGAAGGGAATTTTTGCCCATCCTCCTTCGTCCCTTTTTCCCTTCGTCCCTTCCCCCCTCTATCCCTCCTCCCTTTCCCCCTTCGTCCCTTCCTCCCTTTATCCCTCCTCCTTTCCTCCCTCATTTTCCTATCTTCTTTCGCGCCCGTTCACGACTACCATGTTTCGGTAACGCAAATGCAGTACAATCCTGCTGCTAAGAGTTTCGAAGTGAGCATTCGGTTATTTACGGATGACTTGGAAAAGGGATTATCACAAAGTCATAATAAACAACGCTTTGTAATTAAGAACAATGATCAAAACGACGCTGTAATTGAAGCCTATATTCGCAAATCATTTGTTTTGACAGATAGTCAGAAAAAAGCGCTTCCAATTAAATACATTGGAAAAGAACAGGAAGAAGATGCGACCTGGGTTTACCTGGAAGTGCCTTTTCAGGGAACTTTAAATGGCTGCAAACTTTTCAATACTACATTAATGGAAGTTTTTGACGATCAAGTCAATATGACTAACGTACGATTTACTTCCGATAAAAAGACCTTTTTATTTAAAAAAGGACAGACATCTCACCTGCTATAAATAATTGTGACCGCTTGTAAAACTACCTGACATAATGTGTGGTGGCACGGCTATTTTGTTTCAATAATGCCTTTCTTTTGAAAGTCATTATTTATATATTGGGAAAAGATTATCTGTCAATTTGACAGAATGCCTATGAAATTTGAACCTTCTGATCTATATAGCCGGCTACTAATGTCTGACTCGGACATGGATAGCCTTGAAATCGTTCCACTTGGCGGCCCCGACGGTTCTGATGAACCTTTTGAACTTCCCAATGAATTAGCGATACTGCCGATCAGGCAAACAGTGCTCTTCCCCGGAATGGTTATACCCGTTACGGTAGTACGCCAGAAAGCCATTCGATTGGTTAAAAAGATATACCGTAACTCGGATATTAACCAGCGCATCCTCGGTGCCGTGACACAGGCAATCCCTAACAAGGAGGACCCTACGGCAGACGAC
The DNA here is from genome assembly GCF_023667495.1 of Dyadobacter sp. MSC1_007. GTDB lineage: Bacteria > Bacteroidota > Bacteroidia > Cytophagales > Spirosomataceae > Dyadobacter. The sequence continues at coordinate 349,742 of NZ_JAMOZL010000007.1, read as the reverse complement.
CTGTACAATGTCGGCACCGTAGCCCAGATCCTGAAAATGATCACCCTGCCAGATGGCAATGTGACGATTATCGTGCAGGGACGGCAGCGCTTCGAGATCAAGAACATTGTTCATGAAGAGCCCTACCTGACGGCGGAAGTACGCCCGATAGAGGATTCGTTTGTGGGACCTACCAAAAAAGAAGCGAAGGCCTTGTTGCAATCGCTTCGTGACGGTGCACACAAGATCATGCGGCTTAATCCCGAGATCCCCCAGGAAGCCCGGATCGCGCTCGACAATATCGAAAGCCCGATTTTCCTGATCCATTTTCTTTCATCGAACATTAATGTAGAGGTCGCCGACAAGCAGAAGTTGCTTGAAGAGAAAAACGGCCATAAGCAGGCAACGCTCTTGCTACAATACATGATGCGCGAAATCGAGATGCTGGAACTGAAAAGGGAAATCCAGACCAAGGCCAGCTCCGATATCGACCAGCAGCAGCGCGACTATTTCCTTCGCCAGCAAATCAAAGTATTGCACGACGAGCTAGGAATGGACAGCCCGGAACGCGATCTTGATGAGATCCGTTTGAAAGCCAGCCAGAAAAAATGGTCTGATTCGGTGAAAAACCACTTTGACAAAGAGTTTACCAAGCTTCAAAGGATCAATCCGATGGCGCCGGAATACCCGGTCACCATGAATTACCTCGAAACGCTGGTAGATTTGCCGTGGGGCCAATATACCAAGGACAACTTTGACCTGGTACGGGCACAAAAAATACTCGATGCAGATCATTTCGGCCTCGAAAAAGTCAAAGAACGCATTATCGAATACCTGGCGGTACTGAAACTGAAAGGTAACCTTAAAGCCCCTATTCTTTGCTTGTACGGACCTCCCGGAGTAGGAAAAACCTCTCTTGGCAAGTCGATCGCCAAAGCATTGAACCGGGAATACATCCGCATGGCATTAGGCGGCGTCCACGACGAAGCTGAAATCCGCGGGCATAGGAAAACATATATCGGCGCAATGCCGGGTAAGATCATCCAGAACATTAAAAAAGCAGGTTCAGCGAACCCGGTCTTCATTCTCGACGAAATCGATAAGGTAAGCTCCGACTATCGCGGCGATCCTTCGTCTGCATTGCTGGAAGTTCTGGACCCGGAACAAAACTCGTCCTTTACCGACAACTACCTGGAAGTCGAATATGACCTCTCGAAAGTGCTTTTCGTAGCCACGGCCAATTCGCTGGACACCATTCACCCCGCCCTGCGCGACAGGATGGAGATCATCGAAATGACCGGCTACACGATCGAAGAGAAATTGCAGATCGCCAAACGCTACCTCGTACCGAAACAGCGCAAAGACCACGGTCTCAAAGCAACCGACATTAAAATCGACGACCTCGCACTTCAGAAAGTGATCGAAGGCTACACCCGCGAATCCGGTGTGCGTAACCTCGAACAAAAAGTAGGTACAGTAGTCCGAAAAATAGCGAAATCGGTGGCTATGGAACAGGATTATCCTAAAACCGTTAAAGCCGACCAGATTGAGAAATACTTGGGCGCTGAGATTTTCGACAAGGACCTTTACCAGGACAATGATTTTGCCGGTGTTGTTACAGGTCTTGCCTGGACGTCTGTAGGCGGAGAGATCCTCTTCATCGAAACCAGCCTAAGCCGCGGAAAAGGTGGATTGACATTATCAGGCCAGTTGGGTGACGTGATGAAGGAATCGGCAGTAGCCGCATTATCATACCTTAAAGCAAACGCTGACAGGCTTGGCATCGATTACCGGATCTTTAACCATTATGACCTGCACGTACACGTACCTGCGGGCGCGGTGCCCAAAGATGGTCCGTCCGCGGGTGTGACAATGGTCACTTCCATGGCTTCGATCTTCACGCAACGCAGGGTAAAACCTTTTATCGCGATGACGGGCGAGATCACATTACGTGGTAAAGTGCTTCCGGTTGGAGGTGTGAAGGAAAAAATTCTGGCTGCGCGCCGGGCTGGTGTCAGGGAAATTATTCTTTGTGTTAAAAACCGCAAGGACGTCGAGGAAGTGCCGGCCAACTACATTAAGGACCTTAGTTTCCATTATGTAGACCAGATCGACGAAGTGCTCGGAATAGCCCTTCTTCCTGAAAAAGTGAAGAACGCTACGACATTTGTTTTTCCTGACGAAAAGAAAGAAAAAGAAGATAGCGGCTATGCTACGCTGAGCGTTTAGTCTGGCTTAAAAATTATATGAAAGAGGTGTCCGAAAGGCGCCTCTTTTTGTTTAGGGGTTATGCTTTCCAAACAGCGTCATATCAATAAACCTTTTTATCTACTAAAAAATGTCGTTACCGCAGCTTTCCCCGCAATTGCTGGACCAGCAACCCGGGCTACTTCCCGACCATCAAAGATTACTCGCCCTGCCCGAAAAAATCATCCAGTTTGGAACCGGCGTGTTGCTGCGTGGCCTGCCTGACTATTTTGTCAACAAAGCCAATATGCAGGGGATATTTAACGGCAGGATCGTTGTCGTGAAATCGACCAGCACGGGCGGTACCGACGCGTTTTCAGAACAGAAAAACATCTTTTCGCATAGCATTCGCGGCATCGAAAACGGCAATCAGATCGACGAAACTGTAATTAATAGCGCCATCAGCCGCACCCTGGCCGCAAGCAGCGACTGGGCTGACATATTGGAATGCGCCCATAATGCGGACTTAAAAATAGTTATCTCGAATACAACCGAAGTCGGCATACAGCTCACGGATGATGATATTTTTGCCAATCCTCCTGCATCCTTTCCCGGTAAACTGACCGCCTACCTTTACGAGCGCTTCAAGGCCTTTAATGGCACCGCGGAAGCCGGAATGGTGATCGTACCGACAGAACTGATCGTCGGGAATGGGCCTAAGTTGAAAGCTATTGTGCTGGAACAAGCCAAACGACATGACCTTGGCGATGCCTTTATCCAATGGCTTGAAGGCCATAATCATTTTTGCAGTTCACTTGTCGACCGTATCGTTCCTGGCAAGCCGGATGCGGAAACAGTTGAAGCATTATCGGAAAAGCAGGGTTTCAGGGATGATTTGCTGATCGTCTCGGAAGTTTACCGTTTGTGGGCGGTAGAAGGCGGTAAAGATGTGAGAGCAGTTCTGAGTTTCGCGGATGCAGACAAGGGAGTGGTTATCGAACCGAATATCGACCTGTTTCGTGAATTAAAGCTTCGTTTGCTTAACGGGACGCATACGCTCGCTTCGGGCCTATGCTTTCTGCACGGGCTCGACACCGTCCGCGAAAGTATGGAGAATGCAGAAACAGCGGAATTTATCGCCGGTGTGATGCTTAACGAACTTGCTCCGGCCATTCCATATGACGTCGATCCGGCGCAGGCACAGGAATTCGGCGGCCAGGTGCTCGACCGTTTCAGAAATCCATTCATCCGCCACCAGCTGATCGACATTACCGTTCAATATACAGCCAAGATGAAAATGCGCAACATACCGACGTTGTTGAAGCATTACGAAACATCCGATCAGGCGCCTGCATTATTCGCAAAAGGCTTTGCAGCATTTTTGAAGTTCATGAAACCGGTATTGCATAAAGACGGTGCGTTCTATGGCGAGCGCGACGGCCAACCTTATTCTATCCGCTGCGATTCAGCTGCCTACTTCGATGAAAAATGGAAGAATGCTGCTTCACCGATTGATTTGGCGCAGCAGGTAATGAGCGACACCGCGCTTTGGGAAACCGACCTCACACTTCTGCCCGGCTTTGCAGAGGCCGTAAAAGGGCATTTGGCGGAGGCAGTTGCTACCGGGACTTCCACACTTTGATCTGATTATAAAGCTCAGCGGAAGATACCTCATCGGAGCTGAAATAGATCTCATCCTTTTTGGTACGGATAACCAGAAAAGGATGAGATTTTTTATTGACAAAAAGCTTCACCGGCAGTCCATCCTCAGTAATGAATGTCCCTTTGGAAAATTCGCCCGCAGCAAAGCCGTTTGACTTTCTGGCAATATCGGGCAGATCACGTACCAGTCTGAAATCATAAATATCTTCCCTGGCAACTTTCATACCGTAAATTCCTTTGATATCGAGTGTTTTATCAGTCAGGAATAACTGGCTGTTTCTCATACTTACAAAAAACAGCCCGCCGATCGCCATGGCAATAACCAGCAAAATCGCCATGATCACGTAAGTAGCGACCCGTTGGCCACTGGTGCCACTGTAATAGCGATTACCCCTCGCAACCATAAAAACATAGGCCAGCAATGGGTAGAGCACCAAAAAGACGGCCGCCCAATTACTATTGAAAAAATTAAAAGCAAAAAAACCTGCACAAAGGGAAATGCCCAGCCACAAATGAAAGCGGTTGAAAAATTTCACATAAGAAACGATATCGATTTTAGCCCGATCGGCCTCAGACATCAGGTTATATCCGGACAGCAGGTATTTAGCATTGCCAGGGGTCACGATAAACCCAAGGAGAATAAAGGTCAGCGAAAGAACAATTGCGGCGGTAAGCATGACAAGTCACGGCTATATGCCATATAAGTTACAAAATTATGCCAAGAAAAACTCAATTGACTTTCTCCTTCTCAAATGCTTATATTTGAAAAAAAGCACATTATGGTTCTTCCACTGAACATACCTGCGCACCAGTACTTCACTGATAAGACACCCACTTTTGCCCTGAGCAGTTCCAATAACAGCGAACTTATCACCGAAATAGGGATCTGGAACCGGCAACACAAAGCAGGCAAAGTGCTGGAATCGAATGGCGGCTTTTTTCTTGAAGATTCATCTATGCGGGTTCCGGATGTTGCCTGGATTCACATTGATAGGTGGAATGCACTTAGCAAAGCGGAAAAGCGATCGTTCCCCCGCATGGCCCCCGATTTTGTTATTGAATTAAAGTCAGAAACAGATGCCTTGTCGGACTTGCAGGCCAAAATGACCAAATGGGTTGAAAATGGTGTGAGGCTTGCCTGGCTCATTTGTCCGGATAGCCAGACAACCTACATTTATGAACTTGGCAAGCCTCAGCTTATTATGCATTTTGAAGAAACGCTCTCAGGTGGCGAGGTGCTGGTTGCATTCTCGGTCCGTCTGAGCGATATTCTCGAATATTAATCAGCTATTCGCCCTGAACTCCTTCACGAGCCCGATACTTTCAGCTACTTTTTGCTCGATCCAGGGATAGTTTCCTTCTGCTACAACATCTTTCGGGAAAAGATTGGATCCCAAGCCTACCGCGTAAGCTCCGGCACCGAACCATTCGTTGATACTTTCGCGGGTTGGCTGTACACCTCCTGTCACCATGATCTTCACTTTCGGCATTGGCCCGCGGATGGCGCGCACGAATGCGGAGCCTACCACTTCTCCGGGGAAGAGTTTCACTACTTCGGCACCGGCTTGCTGCGCATTGAAGATTTCGGTCAGGGTGGAAACGCCCGGAATCCAGGGAATACCCGCTTTCACGCAAGCATGCCCCACTGCTGGATTCAGGCAAGGCGTTACGATGAAATCAGCACCGGCATCAATGTACTTTTGCGCCGTTTCTTCATCGTAAATAGTACCGATCCCCAATGAGAGGCCCGGAAGGCTTTCCTTGGTGTAGGCTAGCAGTTCGATGAACACGGTGTATGCGTTCTCACCGCGGTTGGTGAATTCAAATGCACGTGCCCCACCCCGGTAGCTTGCATTGACCACCTCTTTCGCGATCTCAATGTCGGCATGGTAGAACAGGGGCAAAATGCCGACCTCGTTCAAAAGTATGAGTGTTGTTTCTTTATCCATAAATAATAGGCTGCCAGCTATTGGCTTTGTTAGCGTTTGATTCTTCCTGAGGTTTCTCCCTGACGGATTGCTTCTACTTCGGCGATGGTGGAAATCAATGCGTCGCCTTCAATGGTATGTTTCAATGCAGAAGCGGCAACGCCGAATTCCAGCGCTTTTTGCTGGTCGTCGAAAGTGATCAGACCGTGGATGAGACCCGCAATGAATGCGTCACCGCCGCCTACACGGTCGATAATAGGGTTGATCTCGATATCCTCCGTTTCCAGCAACTCCTTACCATTCCACAACATCGCCCTCAAAAGGTTATGCGAAGCGCTGATCGAAGTCCTTTTTGTATCGACAACCGTGCTTACCTGGGGAAATGCCTTCTGTAAGTTGACGCAGGATTCTATAAAATCGTTTCCATCGATGTCAAAAATCTCCTTGATATTAATGCTGTTGGCGATTACAATGTCTGTTCCGGCAGTAAGCTCGGGAAGGATATCGGATGGTTTTTTTCCATATTTCCAAAGATTGGCCCGATAGAAAATATCGCCCGAAACAGTGATCCCGTACTTGCGGGCTGTGCGGATACCGTCCAGCAATGCGTCCGCAGCTCCCTGCGATAATGCAGGTGTAATACCCGCCCAATGAAACCATTTGGCATCTTTAAGGATCGAATCCCAGTCAATCTCCTTTGGGTCGATCGTGGCCAGCGACGAGTTGGCGCGATCGTAAACGATCTGGCTGCCCCGCAGTGACGCACCCGTTTCCAGGAAATAAACAGCCATCCGCGGACCGCCGTAGATAATGTGCGAAACATCCACACCATGAAAATGCAGATATTGTGCCGCAGCCCTGCCAATAGGTGAATCGGGGAAACGCGTGACATGCGCCGTGCTGTGTCCCCAATATGCAAGGGCGGTGGAAACATTGGCTTCACCACCTGCATAAGTAACATTCAATTGACGGGCTTGTTCAAAACGGGAAAAACCGGGAGTGGAGAGCCGCATAAGGACTTCTCCAAAGGAAACAATCTGAGCCATATTTTAAACTATTGCCCGTTTGCCAAAGAATGATCTCCCTGACGGGCTTTTGAAAAAATGAATTATCGGTTAAAATTAAGTATTAACATTAAAATAGCCCACAACAAATGTGTGGGCTATCCATTATCGCTGCATTTAAATTCGATTTTTAATTAAAAGCCAAAATACTGATTGGCATTGCGGTACGAAATATCTTCTACCAGTTTTCCTAACCATTGAATATCATTCGGCAATTCCCCGTTTTCCACATCGTTTCCGATCAGGTTACAAAGGATCCGACGAAAATACTCATGTCTCGGATAAGACAGGAAGCTGCGCGAATCGGTGAGCATGCCTACGAAGCGGCTCAGAAGGCCCATGTTCGATAATGCATTCATCTGGCGCTCCATTCCGTCCTTCTGGTCAAGGAACCACCAGCCTGATCCAAATTGCATCTTGCCGGCCACTGTTCCGTCGTTATAATTCCCGGTCATAGTGGCAATCACCTCGTTGTCCGATGGGTTGAGGTTATAAAGTATCGTTTTGGCAAGCTGATTGGTCGAATCGAGCTTGTTCAGGAATTTCGACAATGCCTGCGCCTGGCTGTAATCGCCGATGGAATCCCATCCAGTGTCAGGGCCCAGCTCGCGTAGCATGCGGGCATTGTTGTTTCTCAGCGCGCCAAGGTGGAATTGTTGTGTCCAGCTCTTGGCATGGTCCATTTTGGCAAGTTCATAAAGCAAAACAGACTTGAATGCATGACGCTGCGCATCCGAAGCGAGCTCACCTTTTACCGTAGCAGCGAAAGCTTCACGCGCCGCTGTTTCGTCAAAAGATGCATAAATATGCTCCAATCCATGATCCGACAACTTGCCTCCCATGGAAGCAAAAAAGTCGTGACGGTTTTGCAATGCGGCAAGAAGCGCTTCATACGATGTGATCTCACCCGTTCCCGCTGCTTGCGCGAGTTTAGAAAGGTATTGTTTAAATTCTTCCGGAGAATCGACCAGGAGCATCGCCTTATCCGGGCGGAAAGTCGGCAATACTTTGATATTAAACCCGCTGTCCGCAATCTGGCGGTGATATTCCAGGTTATCGGTCGGATCATCAGTGGTGCAGATGATCTTCACATTCATCCGGTTCAAAAGGCTTTTCACCGAAAAATCAGGCTGCTGCAATTTGGCCGAACACTCGTCATATATTTCTCTTGCAGTATCTTTATTAAGCAGGATATCGATATCGAAATAGCGAAGCAATTCCAGGTGCGTCCAGTGATACAGTGGGTTACGAATGGTGTATGGAACTGTTGCCGCCCATTGTTCAAATTTCTCCCAGTCGCTGGCATCCCCGGTGCAATAGCGCTCGTTGATACCGTTGGCGCGCATAGCCCGCCATTTGTAATGGTCGCCGTAAAGCCAGGCCTGTGTCAGGTTGCCAAACTGCTTGTCTTCCGCGATCTGATCGGGTGGAAGGTGGCAGTGGTAATCGATAATCGGCATTTCCTTTGCGTAATCATGATAAAGGATACGCGCGGTTTCCGAACGGAGAAGAAAATCCTCCGATATGAAGGTCTTCTGTACTGCGGTAGTCATTGATTCCATTTCTTTCATGTTTCGGTCACAAACTTCTTTCAATACCATATTCAAGGCCACGCAACTCTGCCAGTCCGCGCAGGCGCCCGATAGCCGTGTAGCCGGGGTTCGTTCTTTTGGTTGCGGAAAGATCGTCCAGCATCCGGTGGCCATGGTCAGGACGGAAAGGCATACGCAGGTCGGTTCTACCTTCACTTTCGCGCCTTTTCTGTTCCCTTACCAATGCGCTCATTACCGCGTACATATCAACGTCACCGTCAAGGTGATCGGCCTCATAAAAACTTCCGTCGTGCTCGCGCTTGGTGGCCCGCAAGTGTATGAAATGGACCCGGTCACCAAGTCTCTTCACCATCCCGCTGAGGTCGTTATCCGGCCTTACCCCGTAAGATCCAGTGCAGAAACAGAGACCATTGGCGCGGTGATCGTAAGCTTCAAGCAGCAACAATGCGTCATTCTCAGTACTAACCACCCTTGGAAGCCCCAAAATAGGATATGGTGGATCGTCCGGGTGAATTGCAAGCCGGATACCCGCCTCCTCGGCTACCGGGCCGATAGCCTGAATAAACTGGTACAAATGCGTCCGCAATTCCAGGTCGCCGATATGCTTATAAGTATCCAGCACTTTCCTGAACTCCTCGATCGTAAAACTCTCCTCCGATCCTGGTAATCCGGCGATGATATTACGTACGAGCTTCTGGATTTCGTCCTGCGAAGCACCGTCGAGCCACCTTTTTGCTTCTTTTTGCTGCTCGTCGCTGTAAATCTCCTGCGCACCCGGCCTTTCTAAAAGATAAAGATCAAATGCTGCGAACTGCGTTGCATCAAACCGCAAGCCGGTGGAGCCATCTTTCATCGGTGCGTCCAGATCGGTGCGCGTCCAGTCGAGAATAGGCATAAAATTGTAGCAAACTGTATCGATCCCGCATTGGCCCAGGTTACGGAGCGATTGCTGATAATTTAGGATATAACGCTCAAAATCACCTGTACGCGTCTTGATCGCTTCATGGACCGGCACGCTCTCTACTACTGACCATGTCAGGCCAGCTGCTTCTATCATTTCCTTGCGTGCCCTGATTTCTTCTATTTCCCAAACTTGTCCGTTAGGAATATGATGTAATGCTGTGACGATCCCCGTCGCGCCGGCCTGACGAATATCCTGCAACGATACAGGATCATTAGGTCCAAACCAGCGCCAAGTTTGTTCTAGTGCCATGTTAGTAGAATGCCTTGCGGCGCTGTAGGCTATAAGCTGTAGGCTTTAAGCTTTAGGCTCTTTATATTAATAGTTAATTTCAGATCAAAAGTCAAATCGAAGTATTCCAAAAGCTAAAAGCCTATTGCTTATAGCCTACAGCTTATACCCCTAAGCTACCAATCGATGCTCCGGTACGCGCTCGCGCAGTACTTTCAATGCCCTGCTCATTTGTGTTTCCACTGTTTTGACAGATATTTCGAGGCGCTCGGCGATATCGCGGTAACGCAGTCCTTCTTCCCTGCTAAGCCGGAAAATGAGCTGGCATTGGCGTGGCAACGCTTGAATGCAGCCTTCTACATGCGAATAGAACTCATTGTAGGAAAGCTCTTCCGCAGGAGAGAAATGGTCTGCATGGCTCATATTCCACTGCACTGATTCCAGCGAATCGCGTTCGTTCTGGCGGTGTATCCGAAGTTTCAGATAATCCAGCGCCTGATTGCGTACGGCCCTGTAAATGTAAGCCTGAAATGAAGTATGCACCTCGATCTGCTCACGATTTTTCCAAAGCTTTACAAACACATCAGATACAACCTCCTCCGCAATTTCGCGCGTCACAACAACCCGCATGGCATAATTGCAAAGCGAACGGTAATTACGCGTAAACAACTCTCTGAATGCATTGTAATCACCGGTAGTCACTACCCTGCCGAACAAAGTTTCCAGGATGCTTTTCTGGGAACAAGCCGATGGTAAAGCGCTGGTAAAAGAATTTGTCTCCATGTAACTGAGCTAGGTTAATTATATAGAAAATTTCCTGGATTTGTAGTGGTGATCTGCCCTTGTACTTCGTCGATCAGTTACCTAGTTTAGCGAGAGATTCGTTGATACACAAAAATAATTCTTTAAAAAAAGCAATAAATTTACGCAACCGTTCCCGAAACCGTTCCCGTTCCCGCAATTTTTCCCGGAACTTTGTGCAGGAATTTTGATATTGTGCAACACGGTGGCGTCGGGTCGGTTTAGAACACCGAGACAAGAATTGTACTATTTCCATATTGCTCCATGAAGAAGGTTTCAATTACAATTAAAGAGATTGCCCGTCAGCTGAACATCTCGAAATCGACCGTGTCGCGGGCGCTTCGTGATAGCAGCGAAATCAGTGAAGAAACCAAGCAAAAGGTCATCAACCTTGCGGAGGAGCTCAACTATTACCCCAACCCGATTGCGATCAGTCTGCTCAAAAACCGCACGCAGACGATCGGTGTAATTGTACCGGATATTGCCAACCGGTTTTACTCTTCGGCTATCGGAGGCGTAGAAGACATTGCTTACAGCCGGGGCTACCATACGATGATCTACCAGAGTCACGAGCTGCTCGAACGCGAGCGGTCCGCAACGAGGCATATCGCCTCCCGCCGGGTGGACGGGCTCATTGTAGCAATATCAAGCCAGTCCGAAAACATCGATCATTTCGCCTCATTGCAGGACCAGGGCATTCCCGTCGTGTTTTTCGACCGGGTAAGCGATGCTATGCAGACGCACAAGGTCAGGATTGACGATTACAAAGGTGCATTTGAGGCTACTGAGCACCTTATCAAGCGCGGTTGCAGGCGTATCGCGCATATAGCAGGCCCGAAGCCGGTGTCGATCACCCGTTTCAGGCTCGAAGGCTATAAGGATGCATTGAGGAAGTATGATATCAAATTTCAGGAGGAATGGGTGTTGCACAGTGAAATCACCCAGGCAGGTGGAACCGAACGCACTTACCAACTGATGGCATTACGCGAGCGGCCCGACGCTATTTTTGGTGCGAGTGACCGCATTACAATGGGTATTCACTGGGCATTAAGACAACTGGGCTACAAGATGCCCGACGATGTGGCGGTAGTTGGTTTCTGCGACCTGGCCATGTCCTCGCTCCTCGACCCGCCGGTAAGTTCGGTTACACAGCCTTCATTCGAGATGGGGCAACAGGCTACTTCGTTGCTGCTGGATTTGATCGAAAGCAAAAATACCCCGGTCGAGTTTGAGACCAGGGTATTGCAATCCAATTTGGTAATTAATAAATCTTCTATGCGTCATTAGCGATACCCTTATCCGGTAATCGCTTTCAGTTTTCTTTCAAATTCTGAGAGGATCTTCTCTTTCATCTGCACCTTCCGTTTCTGGATATTGATCCGGCCCACGGCTGGCTTGTCCAGTTCAGGATCGCCAGTGGCGGTACGGTCAAATTCGAGGATAGCGAATTCGAGGTCGCTTTTCTCTCTTTTAGCCAGCCATTCCAGTTCTCTGTATTTAGTCCTGAGTTGTTCTTCTGGGCTTTTCAGATCGAATGCAGGGTATTTACGACTGATAACCCTGGCCAGATAGCTAAGCTCAAATATCTTGTCGCATACCATTCTGAAACGTTCGGCAAGCTCTTTGTCGGCCATTTTGAAAGGGATTTTGATTTCCTTCCATTTGCTGAGCAACACCTTCGCTTCCTGTGACGCTTCAATGATATCAGGCTGTTTCAGAAGCACTTCTGCTTGTTGCAACAGCTTCTGCTGTTCCACAATGCGTGGGTCGACGCGTACTTTCGGCTCGATCCCTTTCGCAAGGTTATATTTATCGTAGAACAATTTAAGGAAATGGCGGTAAGCCTTATTAACCTTAAAGAAACGCTTGGGAGGAACTTCCCCTACATTATTCCATGCATTACGAACATCGCGGGCCTTTTGATAGGCTTCATCGAGATCCTTCGCATAACTAAGTGTTTTAGTTATCTTAATCAGGCGCTCGTATTCTTCAATGCGTGCCTGATTGAGTTTGTTTTGTTCGTCGAAGTAATCACGGCGACGCTGGAAGAAATCGTCCAGGATTTGCTGGAAAGTAGTTTCCACTTCCTCCTGATATTCTTTTTCCACAGGACCGGTCCGGATCCATTTGGCTTTGATCTCCTGAATCTGGTCGGTTGCAGCAGCGTAATCCGTAACCGCAGCAGCAACTTTCACGTCTTCAATCAGAGCTCTTTTGATTTCCAGGTTTTTCAGCTGGTTCACTTCGATCAGGCCTTTCAGATACTCTTCCTTCTCTTCAAGCCTCTTCAAAAGCGGTACAAAATCCCCGAGTGCGTCAAACCCCTTCAGCTTGCGTTGGAGCTGTATTAACTTGGTAAGATAGGAGCCCTTATTAAGCGCTTCATCTATTTCGTTTTCCAGCTGCTCTACTTTGTTCAGGACAATATTGAAACGATTCTTGAAATAATCTATCGCTTCCTGCTCCGTCCTTTTCACTTCTCCAATTTGCCGGTCGGGGAAATCCAGGTACCCCTTTAAAAATACTTTGCTGTCTTTAACGTAGCCGTATTCATCATTCAATGTGGCATTTTCCATTCTTTCAATTTTTTTATCTGCTAAGTGTAGGGATATATAACGATATTTGTTACGCACAAATTAAACAAAAAATGAGTAACGAAACCATTATTTTCTCAATGTCGGGGGTTAACAAAATCATTCCCCCCAACAGACATATTATCAAAAACATTTATTTATCCTTTTTTTATGGTGCAAAAATCGGGGTTTTAGGTCTGAATGGTTCCGGGAAATCAACACTTTTACGCGTTATTGCCGGCATCGATAAAGACATTCAGGGCGATGTCGTTTTCTCTCCTGGTTACTCGGTTGGGATGCTCGAACAAGAGCCAAAACTTGACCCTACCAAGACAGTTAGGGAGACCGTGGAAGAGGGTGTTCAGGAAATCGTAAACCTATTAAAGGAGTTCGATCAGATCAATGAAGCATTCGGAGAAGAGGATGCGGACTTTGACAAATTACTCGAACGGCAGGGAGAAGTTCAGGAAAAACTGGACGCTGCCGACGCCTGGAACCTGGATAACAGGCTGGAAATAGCAATGGATGCATTGCGCTGCCCACCTTCCGATACATTGGTGTCGACACTTTCGGGTGGAGAAAAACGCCGCGTTGCATTATGCCGACTATTGCTCCGCCAGCCGGATGTGCTCCTATTGGATGAGCCTACCAACCACCTCGACGCCGAATCAGTGCTATGGCTCGAAGAACACCTCAGACAATATAAAGGTACCGTCATTGCCGTAACCCACGATCGCTATTTCCTCGACAATGTGGCTGGCTGGATCCTCGAACTCGACCGTGGCGAAGGTATTCCATGGAAAGGGAACTACACTTCCTGGCTTGAACAGAAGCAGGAGCGTTTGAAAAAAGAAGAAAAAACTGAATCCAAACGCCAGAAAACGCTGCAACGCGAACTCGAATGGGTACGGTTGGCACCAAAAGCCCGTCAGGCGAAATCCAAGGCGAGGCTCGGGGCATATGAAAAACTGCTTAGTGAAGAAGGCAGGGAGAAAGAAGAAAAACTGGAAATCTTTATCCCATCCGGCCCAAGGCTCGGCAACAAGGTTATCGAAGCGCATAATGTATCAATGGGTTTTGGGGACAGGCTATTGTACGAAAACCTCAGCTTTGCATTGCCGCCAAACGGTATTGTGGGCATTATCGGACCGAATGGCGCGGGTAAGACCACCTTATTCAAGCTCATTACCGGTCAGTTGAAACCACTGACAGGCCATTTCGACGTGGGTGATACCGTGCAACTGGCCTATGTAGACCAGGAACACGACAATCTTGATCCTGCCAAGACGGTTTACCAGAGCATTGCCGACGGTAACGACTGGATTATGATTGCGGGGAAACAGTCAAATGCGCGCGCGTATGTGAGCCGTTTCAACTTCGGCGGTGGTGATCAGGAAAAGAAGGTAGGAACGCTGTCCGGTGGTGAACGTAACCGGGTGCACCTTGCCATGACTTTGAAAGAAGGTGGCAATTTGCTATTGCTGGATGAGCCTACCAATGACTTGGATATTAACACACTGAGAGCATTGGAAGAAGGTTTGGAAAACTTTGCAGGCTGTGCAGTGATCATTTCCCACGACAGGTGGTTCCTTGACCGCGTGGCTACGCATATCCTAGCATTTGAAGGCGACTCACAGGTTTATTGGTTCGAGGGTAATTTCTCAGAATATGAAGAAAACCGCCGGAAGCGTTTGGGCACGGAAGCGACTCCCAAAAGGATTAAGTATAAGAAGCTGGCCTAGCCTGGACCAGGCCAATGTAAAGACTGCGCTCGCAAGAAATTGCGGGCGCTTTTTTTGTGACCATTTGTAGAATTTGTTCACAGCGTGCTTGAAATTTAATTTTAATATTCTACCTTTCTAACCAACTTATCCCATCCTTTATCATTTAAAACTTATATAACCTATTGAATAAGTGATTATTTAAGATATAACTAAAATTCCCTTCTACCACAATTCATATTGCCTGGCTGCTTACTCAACGCCACCCCATGCGGCAACAACTTTAAAAAGCAAGATTTTTCTACATAGATTGTAGAATATATTCTCTTGTGTAGTAGATTTGATACATCATTAATCGCCCACTGAAAATAAGTTTTATGCACTTGAAACGTCTGATACTTATCTGCATTCATTCAAGACTCTTTTTTACCCTGTTTTCTTTCACCCTGCTCGTTTGTCAAACCCCTTCGCTTCTTGCGCAACGCGAGCTCATCCTCAATACAACCGGATACGGCTTCGATCGTATGGGGCCCAACGGTATCAACCCCGGCCAGTGGGAATACATTCTTAAATTTGTTAACCTTAAGTACAACGGAAAAGACGCCAGCCCGACGGCTGTACGATTGCACATTCAATGGGAGCAATACGAACCGACCCTGGGAAATTATCAGCGTCAAAAAATGGCACAGGCCGTAAAGGCTATCCTCGACTTGAACCCTAATATGAAGGTGGCGCTCCACTTTTCGTACCTGCGTCCGGGTTATTGGAACGACAGCTATCTGTCGACCGCCGACATTGCACAAACTTCCGACGGCACACTTATACGCGACGCCATTGCACACACTTCGCCATCAATTTTCTCCGAATATGCCACAGGAAGGTTCCTATCGTTTGTAGATGACGCTCTGATACAAGTCCAGCCCTATTCATCGCGAATATTGTATGTGGCGATGGGCAACAACGGTTCCGAAGAATTTTATGTACCTAATAAAACAATCAATTCCATTAATTATGCGGGGCTGTTTGAAGGAAAAGCATTGCAGGCCTGGCGGACCAAATTCCTACCGGCACGCTATCCAGGCCAAACCAACGTAACCTGGGGCCGCAATACCTACCCTATCGCCACAGCCCCGCAACCTACCGACGGAAACTATAATTCCGAAATGGGCCGGGACCTCCACCGCTTTGCAGGCTGGGGGTTGCTGAAACTTTTCAAGGGATTCTATGACGTTGTTAAAAACCGGAATTCATCCATTAAAGTCCTGCATTTCATATCTGATTTTGGATCTGTACAGGGCAATAACTGGCATCTTCACAGCAGTACCCTGCTGTTGGCTATGGAACTGTCCGACGGCATTTACCACACCGACGGGATCAGCCAGCATGACCTTTGGAAAAAAATAATGGGGATAGACTGCATCAAAGGCACCTACGCGAACAAGATAGCCGGAGTGGAATTCGACCCTATTGATCTTGGCCAGCCAGGCGGCGGCACCGGGATCAATTCAAGCATTGGTAATGAATGGCTACCGAGGGCATACAAGCACGGTGCGGAATACGTTCACCTCGCCATGCGTTTCCACGACAACGAAATCCAGCAGATAGCGCCCGCCATCGCTGCATGCCGCGAGCTCTATCTGAAACCCACCTACCAGCCTCCGGCGCGGGCGGCAGCGACGTCAGTCAATATCTTTCCCAACGTTTTTACGTCAACGTTTCTTTTTGATGCCTGGAATCAGATCGGCGGCCAGAATTTCGCTCAGTCGGATCTTCAACCCAAATCAATTAGGATGACAGATATCGGATACTGGGAAAAAGTCTGGGACACAGGCAATTATCTGCCGTGCAACTTCTCTGTAAGTGTAAACACCAGCGAGCCGAAACCTATTATCGGCACCACCGTAACCCTGAGTATAAACTGCAACGGGCCTGAGTGTAATACCGCCAGTTACAGGTGGAACGGCGAAGGCGCCAATAACCGCACGGGCAATTCCATCTCATTTGCTGCCCCGCTGGTGCCCGGCAATTACAGTTACTTGGTCACATCGGCCCGGAGCGGCTGCGGTCCAAAGAGCTCCGTAGCAACGCTTTCGGTGACAAGGGCACTTCCCGTAAAACTGATCAGTTTCACAGCTGTAAAAGAACAAAATCACGCACAGCTCGAATGGGCGACTTCCGAAGAAGTAAACAGTGAAAAGTTCGAAGTCGAGCGAAGCTCTAATGGGCGAAAATGGAGCACAATGGGCACCGTGGCAGCCAGCGGCGAGACCGTACAGACAACAACACGCTACCATTTCAGGGATATCGAACCTATTCAGGGGCAGAACTTGTACCGCTTAAAGATGATCGACAGGGACAAAACTTTTGCGTACAGCACGATCGTGAGCCTTAACTTTGAATCCAATACTGGCATTACAACTTATCCTAACCCGGCGACCGACAAGGTGATCATCGCGGCGAATGAATGGGAAAAAGTCAAACAGGTCCGGATTTACAATAATTCAGGGCTGGTCGTTTACAGTTCCGAGAAACCTGAACCGGAAATCAACATACGGGCATTTGCTGCCGGTGCATACATAATAGGGCTGATGCGGGCTGATGGAGTGCAGGAAAATGTAAAATTCGTGAAGGAGGCCGGGAAATAGGATGTTCACGGGATTTGCCCGGCGACCAATTCTTGCTAACTTTCGAACGGAATCAGTTTTATTATTTTCAATGAGTCAAACTTCATCTTTGTCTAAAATACATTTTATTTCCATCGGTGGAAGTGTTATGCACAATCTCGCCATCGAACTCCATTTAAAAGGACTCATGGTGACGGGTTCTGACGACGAGATTTACGAGCCGTCGGCAAGCCGCCTTGCCAAATACGAGCTGCTTCCAGCTGTGACCGGATGGTTTCCTGAAAAAATAACCGCGGATCTCGATGCAGTAATCCTTGGTATGCACGCCAGGCAGGATAATCCGGAACTGGCCCGCGCGAGGGAATTAGGTATCAAAGTATATTCTTATCCCGAATACATATTTGAACAAAGCCAGAATAAGCAACGGGTCGTTATTGCGGGAAGTCACGGGAAAACCACGATCACCTCGATGGTGCTTCACGTTTTGAAATACAATAACAGGAACTTCAACTATCTGGTGGGTGCGCAGATTGAAGGTTTCGACAATATGGTGAGGCTTTCAGAAGATGCACCGCTCATTGTGATCGAGGGGGACGAATATTTCACGTCGCCCATTGACCCTACCCCGAAATTCATGCATTACCAGCCTCATATCGCATTGATAAGCGGCATTGCCTGGGACCATTTCAATGTATTCCCGACCTGGGAATCTTACGTAAAACAATTCGAACTCCTGGCCGATTCGCTGCCCAAAGCTGGCGCTATCATTTTTGACGAAACGGACGATATGCTGGATGTTATCGGGCAAAAAGAAAGGCCGGACGTGACAAGCACGCCCTACAATGTGCATCCAAACAAAATTGTGGACGGCAAAACGATACTCATCACCTCCGAACAAGGCGAAGTGCCGGTACTCGTTTTTGGAAGCCACAATATGAAAAACATCAGCGGTGCCCGTGAGATCTGTGAACGCCTCGGCATTACCGATGAAGGGTTTTATAAAGCAATAAGTTCTTTCAAAGGCGCATCGAAAAGGCTTGAATTACTAGGCAGCTCCGACTCTGTGAATATCTACCGCGACTTTGCACACGCACCTTCCAAGGTCGAAGCGACCACCACTGCATTGAAGGAACAATTCCCTGAACGCTCATTGGTGGCATGCGCGGAACTGCATACTTTCAGCAGCCTTAACAAAGCTTTTCTGACCCAATACCGCCGCAAACTCAAATCAGCAGATATTGCAGTGGTCTATTATAACCCGCTTACACTAGAACACAAGAGGCTGGAAAGCCTTTCCGAAGAGGATATCCGGACCGCATTCAAGCGCGACGACCTGAAAGTTTTTACCGATTCAGCCGAACTCGTTTCGTTCCTGAAATCACTCACCTGGGAGGATGCTAATCTATTAATGATGAGCTCGGGAACATTTGGAGGCCTCGACCTGAAAAAGCTGGCAGACGAAATTTTAGCCTAAAAATAAAATATGCAATCCATTGTAGTCTACTGCGGTTCAAATCCGGGAAACAAAAGTATATATGCCGAATCCGCCTATGAACTCGGTGCCGAACTCGCAAAGAGAGGCATCAAGCTGATTTATGGCGGCGGCAACATGGGCCTGATGGGCCGCGTCGCCGATGGCGCTATGGAGAACAATGGCTTTGTTACGGGCATTATCCCCAACTTCCTGGCAAAACTGGAAGTAGCCCATAAAACACTGTCAGAGCTACATTTTGTAGAAACAATGCACGAGCGCAAGGCCAAAATGGTGTCGCTTACCGACGGAGTCATCGCCTTGCCAGGCGGCTATGGCACTTTTGACGAACTGTTTGAGATCCTTACCTGGGCACAGCTACGGATATTCATGGGGCCGGTTGGGCTTTTGAATGTCAACGGGTTCTACGATTTACTGCTTCTTCAACTGGATAAAATGATCGAAGAAGGTTTCTTGCGTGCTGAAAGCCGGGCATTGCTTGTGGTAGCCGAAGACCCGGCTACGCTCCTTACGAAAATGGAGGCCTACCGTTTGGAAAACCGGGAAAATAAGCCGCTGGACAGGTCGTTATATGTAGATAATAAATAGCCATCCCCAGTCAGAACAATGCGTGTTTTTCTATTATTAGCTGTTACGGTTGCTACCACTTTATCTGCGTATGCGCAATTAGAGGATCTCGGGACATCTGTAAATACCGAGTACAACGAGATCAGCCCCATCATTTCCCCCGACGGAAAAACGATCTATTTTTCGCGGGTAAGTCACCCTCAAAACACGCATGGCCCGAAAGGAAGCCAGGATATCTGGTTCTCGGAGCTCAAAAACGACAAATGGACCGCCGCCCGAAGACTTCCCTCGCCGCTCAACAAAGAAGACTACAACAGCCTTTATAGCATTACGCCGGATGGCAACACGCTGCTCATCAAAGGAGCGTATAAAAACGGCACTTACGAGACCAGGGGGTTTTCTACCAGTAAAAAAACAGCACGAGGATGGTCAGCACCCAATAAGCTCGACATTCCCGGTTATACCAAATTGAGTAAGGGCCAGTTTGATTGCGGTTATCTCTCGACCGACGGCAAAGTGCTGGTAATGTCCTTCAGCGAAAAAAAGAACAGCAAAGTTGATGATATGTACGTCAGCTTCAAACAGAAGGACGGTTCCTGGACAAAACCGCTGAATCTTGGGCCTGAGATCAACACCGAAGATTTCACCGAAACCACTCCCTTCCTCGCTCCTGATGGCGTTACCCTCTATTTTTCAAGCGACAGAAAGGGCGGGCAGGGAAGCAATGATATTTATTACAGCAAACGGATCGATAAAACCTGGAAGCGGTGGAGCCGGCCGGTTAACCTCGGACCAACCATTAATTCGGATGGTTATGATGCTTATTATACCATTTCCGCATTGGGCGATTTTGCTTATATGGTCTCTTTCAAGGGCGCTGAGGGCAAAGGCGACATTGTTCGTTTTAATCTGCAACCGATACCTTCCCCTGCCGACTCAGCACAGGAAGCACCGATCGCTGTCGTGCCACCCGCGGATCCGGTGGTGATGATCAGTGGAAAAGTAATAGATGCAAAAACCGGGAAACCCGTTGAGGCAACGATCATTTACGAAAACCTGGCCGACGGGGAAGAGGTGGGAACAGCTACCACCAACCCTACAACCGGTGAATACAAGATAGTACTTCCATACGGCCACAAATACAGCTGGCGGGCTGTCGCCCCGGATTTCATCGCGGAGGGTGAAAATATCGACCTTACCGACACAACGGATAGCGGGAAGGGTAAGGCATTCAAGGAAATTGCCAACAAATCCCTTAAACTGATCCCCATTGAGGAAGGCCAGATCGTGAGGCTCAACAATATCTTTTTTGCAACAGGGAAGTCGACCCTCAACAATGAGTCCTTCCCCGAGCTGAACCGCATTGCCATTTCCATGACTGAGAATAAAACGCTCACGATCGAGCTGGGCGGTCATACCGACAATACCGGTAGCACAGAATTTAACCTCAACCTCTCACAGGCGCGTGCCGACAGCGTTCGCGAATACCTTATCGGCAAGGGAATCGAACCGGACCGTGTGGCAAGTAAAGGATATGGAGAAACGGTCCCCGTTGCCAAAAACGACACGCCGGAAGGCCAGCAGCGCAACCGACGTGTGGAATTTAAGATATTGAAGAAATAGGCGCGCCTGCCTCAGAGCGCTTCTTTGATTTGTTAAGCTTTAATCCAAACACAATCCGAAGTGCGTCAAACCGCCTGATCAGGAAGTGGTAAAGCGCAAGGCAGACCGAAAATGTCGCAATGCACAGATAGGCAAATTTCGCAAGCCAGTGTGACGGAGAATCGATCAATGGATAGGCCAATATAATTATCACAGTCTGGTGCAGGATGTAGAAGGGATAAACCGCTTCATTCGCATATTTGAGAAATGGATTGCTAAAACGCAGGTAAGTGTAACCAAATCCGAAGAACGAGAGCAGGATACACCATGCATTAACGGTCTTGATTATCTCGTAAAGCAGCCGCTCAGCTCCCTCAATATCGCGGTCAGATGTCCAGTAAAAAGCATACAGAATAAAGGTCAGAGTAACCCAGATCCCGAGAGTCAACTTTCTGTACTTCTTCATCGTTTCCCAGAAAGCCACCTGGGTACAAAACACAAATCCAGTCACGAAGAGTGTAAAATCATGAAAATGCTCATTCCAATCTCGTACGAGATTATGGGTTGTCGGGAATTTCTCGCCAAGAAACGCACTGCCCGTCACGTGCCAGACCACCGGAATGGCGATCAGTAAAAAGGGACTTTTGAAAGCATTTGCGATCCTTTCTGTCAACCTGTGATTACGTCGCAGGAAGAGAAGCAACGGCAGGCCGAGTAACGAGTAAAAGAAGATGTACGCCAGGTACCAAAGGTGGTGCCAGCTGAAACTGCCGTCGGGATAGGCTTGAAATTCAAAAACTGTTTTGTAAAACTCGCTATAAGAATAGGTTTGTCCCTGCGTCAATCTCTCAAAAAAGATCTGGGGCGGAACGATTACAAACATTCCGAAAAGCAGCGGGACGAATATCCTCACGAACCTTTCTTTCATAAATGCTCCTGCGCCGCGACTGCCTAACGCAAAATAAACGCCCGCGCCAGAGATCATGAACAACAGCGCCATCCGCCATTGACTGCTGAACCGCATAGGCCATTCAACGGCGCTGGTAATATCATTGTTTTTAATGTGCCATCCCCAATGGTTGAAGAACATTCCGACATGGAAGAAAATTAGAATGGCGAATGCGATGACACGAAGCCAGTCGAGGTCGTAACGACGCAGTTGGTGCGAAGGATCCTGGGGAAGAAAGTTTGTTTCCATGACATAATCATTTTTTTGATTGATGTCCAAAAGTAGAAGGCCAAATACATCAAAAACGACCTTCCTTATCCGTATGGCGTACTTTCCGATAAGAACGAACGTCTAGCGCACTACGTTTTTCTTGTATTCGGATGGCGTTGATCCGGTAATTTTCCGAAAAGCTGTGTTAAACGCCGATTTAGAATTATAACCTACCATTTGGCCGATTTCTTCGATTTTAATGTGGCTGCATTCATCGTCAATCAACAGGTGCTGTGCCTCTTTGATCCGGTAAGAACCAACATAGTCGAAAAAGCTTTGTTTCAGTTCTTCGTTAAGAATCTGGGATAGATGGTGCGTAGAGATCCCGAGCCGTTTTGACAATGCAGGCATTGAGAAACTCGCATCTAGAAAAGGTTTTTCCCGGGTCATGATTTCTTCCAGCTTCGTGAGCGTCGTCGACTGGATTTCGGCCGTCAGGGACGATTTCTCGTATTTCCTGGGTGCGCGCGCGTTGGTTTCCTGAAAGAAAAGCGACCTCCTCAGCACATTAAAGCTTGTTATGTAAATAATGAGAGAAATACACGCAGCAATGAAATGATCCCCCAGGTCGTGCGGGAAGGTCTTGCGGACGACAAAGAATATGATAACCAGCAGCAACAGCTGCAAATAAAGGTTTCTGTACCAGGATAATGAACTGTTCCCGCTCGCAAAGAAACTCTGCTGACTGCGTTTAAATGCATTCCTTAAAAAGAGGCCCCCAGCTATATTATAGCACAACATGCTAATGAATGTAAGATCATTGATATGCCATTTTGGAAAAAACATCCACTCGCTGCCATAACTGGTGGACGGTATCCTGTCGATCTCCGGATGGAAAGAGCCGAGGTTCGCGTTGTATTTGAAAGCCAGGCTTTGCGGGTAAATGAGCATGCACATATACAGGAAGTAGATTCCGGCAGGTAAAAAATGCAGCCATGTCCACCGGTTAGTCCGCTGATTGATCCCGGTTTTGATATACAAATAAGCCATCGGGGCGAGTAGCAGGTTCAATGGCTCACTGAAATCGACCAGCCATAATACCTGAAACATGTAGTTGGTATATCCCAGCCACACATCGCTGATAATGACCGACATTCCCAGTATCAGAATACCCAAAAACAGATTAGGCAGGTTGCTGCCCTTAGAATGGGTCAGGAAAAAATAAGCGAGGATCAGGCCTTGAACACAACCCAATAAAATAAATAATGAAAAGAGGTCGATGCGTATCGGCGGAGCGGCAGGGATCATGGATTAAAATTTCTGCAAATGTAGTTTTTCAACGTAGCACCTGCCCGGATCGAGATTACTGCGATATCAATAAAGAATGATCAGAAAAATAAAGACGACCAGCCAAAGCGCGCCGGTAAAATGCCAATATCGCGTAAAAAGCTTGATCCGAAGGCGATTAGGCGGGTTCACACTGTACACAAAGGAGTCTACATAACTGCTATTCTTTACTGCTTTTCTGAACAGGTAACTCAGATATAAAATGCCGCCGATCATATGCAGCAAGTGAAGGCCAGTCAGCAGATAAATCAATCCTTCCGACGTATTGACCCCGCTGAAAATACCCGAATTGACCATTTCCATCCATCCGCCTGCCTGTAAAAGAACAAAAATGAACCCGAGCAGCAATGTAGCGCCTAAGAATACCCGATAATGTAGGAAGCGTTCATTGGTAAAAGCGAGATTTGCCTCGTGAAGTGTGATACTGCTAAATAAAATGACCAGGGTACTCAACCAAAACATATCTGGCAATGCAACGAGATGATCAGTCTCCTTATGAGCATGCACCAGGAATATCACAAAAATGGAACTGAACATCACAGAGCTTCCGGCAACACCCAGCCACAGCATAAAGCCCAAAGGCTCGCGGCGTTTGGTGAAAGGGTTTTCCGTCTGTCTCGTTGTGTGCTTCGGCCCCATTTCCTATCTCTGCTATTTTTTTAAAAAGCGCATTTACAAGTGAATATAACGACTATTTTACACCTTCGTACATCTTCTCAGACATTAAATTTACTTAAGGAATCCTTGCCATAACCTGAAGTCGGAAAAATGGTCTTTGAGATTTTTCTCCTTTTCAAAAATTCCAAATATCGTTGAACCCGAACCGCTCATTGCTGCGTACCCGGCTCCCCGGGTGTATAATGTCTCCTTAATTTCAGCTAAAAGAGGGTATTTTTTAAAAAGTGTTGCTTCAAAATCGTTTTCTATCCGACCTTTCCACTCTGAAACAGGCTTACATAATACAGTACGTAAATCAACAGCGCTTCGTTTCGCGACAACCCCGGAATATGCTTCAATTGTCGAAATATGGATACCAGGATTGATCAGGACGATCCACTTTCCGGCAATATCTATTTCAATATCTTCAAATTTGTCCCCCTTTTCGAAACAATACATCGGTTTATTTCGGATAAAAAAGGCGCAGTCGCTGCCCAGTTTTCGCGCATATTCTTCCTGCTTGTCAATATCGATACCCAGATCGAGCATTTGGTTTAGCGCCTTGATGGTAAATGCTGCATCAGAAGACCCTCCTCCCAGGCCAGCGCCGATCGGTACCGCCTTTAATAAATGAATCTTGACTGGTGGCAGGTCAAAATCCCTGCTCAACATCTGGTAGGCACGTGTGCAAAGGTTATCATCTCCCTCACCGGGGATCGCGATCCCGTCGGACTGGAATGAAAACTCTTCCGCAGGAGTGATTTCCAGGGCGTCGGACCAACCGACCGGGTAAAAACAGGATTCTATATTATGGAATCCATCCGGCCGCCGTTCTACGATATGGAGGCCGATATTGATTTTAGCGTTAGGAAATACGAGCATTGAAGTCAAATTTTATTGCTCCCATCGCCATTCCTGCCCGATAATCAGTTCTTCTTTCAGCCCTTGTGAAATCAGGAAGTCGCGCGTTTTCTGATCCGAAAGTTTCTTCACTGAAATGTTTTCTGCGTTAGAAAGCGCGTAGAGATACATCGAAGCAATACGGACCGTATTCTCCAACTGATCCTTGTTCACGAGGCTGAAATCATCGCAATCCGCATGGTAGCATTGCAATACATTAGGATCGAGGTGGCCTGAAAGTCCGGCAATCGGCACGCCTTCCAGCATGAACGGCTGGTGATCACTGTGGAGCCCCGCCCGGTTCGTGCTTTCGTTTTTATATTCCCGATCGATATTATGGATCGCCTGACCGACTGTTGTAAAAAATCCGTTCATTTCGTCCCGCCCGAATGCATTTGCACCTCTGGGATCGTTGGTCATATCGAGGTTCATCATATAGCTGATTTTATCGATCGCCCCAGTCTTTTTCAATTCGCTCACAAAATGCTTGGACCCCAGCAATCCCTGTTCCTCTCCCATGAACAATACAAACTGAATAGTTCGCTCCGGTTTCACTTTCAACGCCTTGAAGGCCCTGGCTATGTCCAGCACTGCAAATGACCCGATTCCATTATCGATGGCACCCGTCGCAAGGTCCCAGGAGTCGAGGTGGCCGCCTATGATCACCTTTTCGTCTGATTTTCCTTTTAGTGTTGCGATGACATTCCTCGCCCGGATCGGCTTGGATATATTATGCATATCGATGTGCGCTTCCAATGGGCCTTCATCTTTGATCCATTTTCTGATCTCCTGACCGCTTTCGTTGGATATGCAAACTGCCGGAATAGAAATAATCGCTCCCGTTACGGAAGCGGTGCCCGTAAGCAATATCTTACCTGGTGCACCATTGACCATGATCACACCGCGGGCGCCGTATTTGATGGCAAGGGCTGTCTTTTCAGATCGGTGCAGGTTCTTTTTGCCTGTAACCCCCACCAGATTGATGTTGGCCATCGCTATTTTCCCCTTCACTTTTTCCTTCATCGCCTGAAAATCCTCTTCCAGGCCATTCCCTACATCCACTATTTCACCTTGCAAATTGGATTCAACCGGAGAATGGGCCAGTGAAACTACCGGAACATCCCGAAAATTGTCGCTACTGCCTGGCGCGATGGATAAGGTTACGGTATCTCTCATCCAGGCCTCTACTTCGAATGGCTGGTAAACAACGTCTGTAAAGCCATAGCCTTTCAGCAATTTGAATGCATATTCTTCCGCTCTTTCGCCGTTTGCACTTCCAGTCAGCCGGTGCCCTATTGTCTTAGTGGCCTCTCCCAGTGTCGCATATGCCTGACTGTTTTTCCTGATTTCACGATCCAACTTCGAGAACGGCTTTTCCCACTTTTTATCTGCCGGACGAAATTCAGAAAACAAAAAAATCATCCCACCGATGAGAACAACTTGTACAACTTTCTTCATAATACCCGATAAAGGATGTCAGTAACTTCAATTTTAACTCAAATATCGCATAGTTATTCGAGCACTTGCAAGGCAAACACAAATGAGACCCCAAAATCACCTCTTTAGTTTCATTAGTTCTTTAAGATACAGCATTTTTCGTACCAAATGTCAGTCATGTACACGCCTTCTAAAATAGGCCCGGAACCATTCGAAACGGTTAAGTGTAAATATTACACTTAACAAACTTCTTTTCTTAAAGTTATTTGAACATTTTTGTATTTTTTAGCGCTTATATTTAAAGATTAAAGCATTTCAAATCAAAATAATCATATTAACCAATGTATTTCCTTGGATTCGATTTAGGCAGTTCGTCCGTAAAAGCATGTTTGATCCACGCAGATACCGGAGTGGTGGCTGCCTCTGCATTCTATCCTGAAAGGGAAATGACAATTGCCGCACCGAAGCCTGGCTTCGCCGAGCAACAGCCCCAGATGTGGTGGGAAAACGCCTGCCTGGCTTCCAGAGCAGTTATACAAAATGCCAACGTTTCCCCGGACGAAGTCGGTGCCATCGGTATTTCTTATCAAATGCACGGACTCGTTGTGGTCGACAAAGACATGAATGTACTCAGGCCTTCCATCATCTGGTGCGACAGCCGGGCGGTTGAAGTAGGCAACAGTGCCATGGAGGCACTCGGTGAGGAATATGTCCTGCCGCATTTGCTCAACTCTCCGGGAAATTTCACCGCTTCCAAACTTGGATGGGTGAAACAAAACGAGCCCGATGTGTATGCGAAAGTGCACAAATTCATGCTTCCCGGCGACTACCTTGCTGCACGCATGACGGGCGAAGTCGTTACCACGCCATCCGGTTTGTCGGAAGGTATCTTCTGGGATTTTGTGAACCAGCGTCCCGCCGATTTCCTTTTTGACTACTTCGGCTTCAGCCCCGATATACTTCCTACTGTTCTGCCAACATTCACTGAACAAGGCCGGGTAACCGCTGAAGCAGCTTCGGCACTCGGTTTGACCGCCGGAATTCCGGTAACTTACCGGGCAGGTGATCAGCCTAACAATGCATTTTCACTCAATGTACTGGAACCGGGCGAAGTTGCCGCCACAGCTGGCACCTCAGGCGTCGTGTATGGCGTAAGCGACCAGATCAAATTCGATCCCAAATCAAGGGTAAATACCTTTTTGCACGTCAATCCGATTTCAGCAGCGTCCCGTTACGGCGTATTGCTGTGCGTCAATGGAACGGGCAGTCTTAACGGCTGGCTCCGCAATTCCTTATTCCAGGGCAATGTCTCCTATCCTGAAATGAACTCGCTTGCAGCGCAGGCCCCTATTGGTTCGGACGGGCTGTTTTGCCTCCCATTCGGCAACGGCGCCGAACGTATGCTTGAAAACCAGGATCCCGGCAACACTTTCAAAGGACTACAGTTCAGTCGTCACGGACTGAGCCATTTCACACGGGCAGCGCAAGAGGGAATTGTTTTTGCCCTCTATTACGGCATGGAAATCATGGAAACCGTAGGCGTGTCGCTTAAAAACATCCGCGCCGGGGAGGCCAATATGTTCCTTAGCCCCGTTTTCCGGGAAACATTCGCAAACGTTTCGGGCGCGACTGTTGAGCTTTACAACACGGATGGCGCGCAAGGTGCCGCACGTGCTGCTGGCTTCGGGCTCGGTTACTACAAAACCCGCGAGGAAGCTTTTGTGGGACTAACCGCCCTACGGACCATCGAACCCGATCAGGACAAGGCTCAGGCTACCAAGGAGGCTTACGCCGAATGGAAAGCAGTGCTCGAAAAAAGTCTTTAGTATGGCCCTGGTCTCATCTGTCGCCCCACGCTGATGAGACCAGGCTAACCACCACCCGTTCATACTGTTGCTTCCGCTTTTCTCGGAACCTCCTCCACTTTGAATGCAGTTATTTCGGCAATCTTGACGGTTTGATTGTCCTTGTTCACGAACTGCCGGTAACCCAATCGCCCTTCGATCGAAACCATTTTGCCTTTTTCAAGTGTCCTTTCGCAATGCTGTGCCAGCTGGCCCCAAACCACTATGTTATGCCATGTGGTATTCTTAACATCCTCGTTGTTTTTCTTGCTGACATAATTTTCATCGGTTGCCAGCGAAAAGGTAACCATCTTGCCTTTGTCAAATTCCTTTACCGTGATTTCGCGGCCTACGTTCCCTACTAATTTTACTGAGTTCATGATTACAAATGTTTAGATGATGAAAAATTGGTTTGTCTATCGTTCCTGATCGACATTGCAAAAGTGCATTCAAGCCCTAATGTGATTCGGTTTTTAACCATTTATAAGGCAACTATATACTACTTGGGACAAGCATCGATGAACGATACAAAGGTGCAACGGAGATTTTGAAGGAGTCGGTAGGTAGTCGCTTATAGTCGGGTCTAAGCGTTTGCGGTCGGATTAGAGAAAGATTTTAAAGAAGATGAAACGCAGGTGTTGCTCCTGTTGATTCGAGTGATACTAATACCGATGAAAGTAATAGTGATTTTGTTTTCTTAGAGTTATATCGCACCTAACCAATTGATTAACAAATACTTGTAATTAGATTTTTAATTTTGTTACTTTGAAGTGTAATATATTTTAACTTAAATGCAGATAAATGAAAAGAATCGAAATTGAATCACACGACTGGCAATTTTTTAATATGCTGGTAAGAGAGAAGATCGAAGCAGGGTGGGCTGTTGAATCCGAAGTCAAAAAAGTAGTCGACGAAGAAGGCCACGTTATAGGGTATTCTCAAGTACTGGTTAGATTTTAATAGGTCTTCCTCAGCAGGAAATGAGAGAGGCTAAATGCCTCTTTTTTTTGTGAACTAATTCGCAATCAACATTGTAAATCAATGGTAAGTGCAACGGCACTAAAAGAAACTGGTTTATTGTGGATGCTTTGGGCTCAATCAGCTTCCGGCTGTTATTTTAGGATTGATGTGTAATATGATTACAGACTTTAACAAAACTAAAATTACTATGGCAAAATATCGCTTAAATACCGGACTATTGAAGATAATTGGAATGGCCTCCCTTGCGTGGATCCAGGTTTGGAACACATAACAATTGGAATCGCTCAATTCAGAAGCAATAAACTGTGCAGGGAAAAAGAGGGGGTTCGACTCCCCCTCGCCACGCCAAATTATAAATCACGAAATAGGGATGGTGGCGGAGCGTCGCCGAAAGGATAGCTATCCCTTAGTCCATCAGTTCTGATTATCCCCTTTGCAAAAGTAATTAATCCATTATCGTAGGTGACAATCGACTCAGCTCTATGTGCGCGGGCGGTGGCAACAATTATATGATCTATCTTCATTTGTTGCTTAGTAATTTCGATGGCTTGGTAGTTCTTCTTGATCTCATCCATCCTCCCGTGTAAAATCCGGGAATATATTTTGGCTGTGTTTTTATCGAAATCAGGTACAAAGAACCTGTCGCCTATAATTTTCAAGTACCTATCTACTTCTTCATCTGTTTCGGGGACTAACACTTCAGCCACAACGACCGTCGGCATAAGCACAATATGTTTGTGATAATCAGCCCATTTGAAGAACTCTTCCGCCTTTCTTATGAAATCGGTTTGGTTTTCATGAGATTGCTTTTTCACTCCCCATATAAATGGGTGGGCATCAATGGCATATATCATACATCAATCTCTAAGGAGGGCTTCATTAATTTCTTCATTTGAGTTAAAGTTATCCCAATAACCACTTGTTATCTCTCGAAGCGACAATATAGCTTCGTATGTCCCTCCCGCCTTGAACTCCGTAGGCTCATCAAGCTTAAATGCAATCAATTCGTCGGTAGCGGAATCCCACGTGGCAACCCCCCTGAGCACTACATTTTCATACAAACTTGGGGCGAGTTTCTTTGCTGCCTCTTTTGAAGTTCTAACAACAATGTTTTTACCTCCTACATTTAAATGAATATTGGCCTTAAGTCCTCCGACATCATTTAATACCCCTATGATTGTTGTGGTGCCAGAGTAACTTCCATGTACCGCCTTTTGCACTTCAAAATTAATATGTTGATCAAAACTGACCAGCGTTTCATCATTCCACTTCAACTCTGCCTCAGCGCCATAAGCTGCAATAATTCCTTGAATTGAAGATAAATACCTCAATGACTTCTCGTCTATCTCGTCAACTTTACCTGTATGAATTGCTGTGGTCAATGAGATAAAAGAGATTTTTATGACTTCTTTTACAAAGTCTGAAATTCGCTTAGTCTCCTCCTTCAAATAAACTCCCACGCTCTGATCCCTTACTTCATGAAAATGGAGGATAGGCGATTCCTTGATATCTAACTCTGGAAACTGCGCTTTGGCGTTTTCCAGAATTAAGTTCTCAAAAATAGCAATCAATGTCCCTACCTCGGTGGCGGTTACGGTACTGAGAGATACCCCGCCCCCAGAAATTCTCAATCCTATTATATTTGATTCGAAAGTATCCAAATTATTGACTTTAAGACACTTATAGAACGTTTTTAAACAAATTCTAGTTTCTAAAAGGACAAATTTATGGAAATATACCTAAAAATAAATCTTTAATTTCTTGTCCCATTAAGTTATTAATTTGTATATTTGTACAGGTTAAACGGACAAGCAAAAATGACTTCTCAATTCAATAGTTTACTTCAAGTGCTCGATTTCTTCAAGGATGAAGAAACTTGCAAAAGCTACTTAGCTGAAAAACGTTGGGGCGTTGATTCGAAGCCCGTTTGCCCACATTGCGGACACACACACGTTTACACTACCACTCGCGGCTACAAATGCGCCAACAAAGAGTGCTATAAGAAATTTACCGTTATCAGCGGCACAATCTTCGAGAACACTAAAATCGGTCTTCGTACTTGGTTCGCTGCAATGTACCTATGCACTGCACACAAAAAAGGAATTTCTTCTTTACAATTGAGCCGTGATCTGAACTTAACACAGAAAACAGCTTGGTTTGTACTGCACCGTATCCGTGAAATGCTGACCGACAATGCACCTGAATTACTAGAAGGTACTGTTGAAGTAGATGAAACCTATGTAGGCGGCAAAAACAAAAACCGTCACGCCAATAAGAAGCATGATGAATCACAAGGCGGCTCAGGCAAGGTGCCCGTTGTGGGCGTGTTGGAGCGTGAAGGCAACGTTACTACTTACGTGGTAGCTGATACTACAGGTGAAACGCTACAAGGCATTATGCGGGCAAAGGTTGCTTCATCTGCGACCTTGATCACCGATGCCTACGTATCTTACAAAGGACTGGAAAAAGTTTATAGCCACGTTACCGTGAAGCACTCAGAAGGAAACTATGTTACTGACAAGTACTTTCATACCAACAACATAGAAAATTTTTGGAGCCAGCTAAAACGCGGCATTATCGGTATTTACCACAACGTTAGCCCGAAACACCTGCACAGATATTGCAATGAATTCGGATTTCGTTATAATAGCAGAAAGGTTAAGGATACCACACGTTTCGAGCTTTCAGTAGAACGTGCAAGCGGGAAACGCCTTCGGTATCTTGACCTTATAAAAATGTGACCTATGGAAGAGAAAAAAGAGCCAAAGAAAAGGGCGGAAAAATACGAAACGAAGGTAGCCGTGAAAGGCACCTTCGAAGATATGATTGCGGCCGCCATTAAGCCGAAGAACAAGGAGGAGAAAAAGGAGCATAAAGAAGAATGAAAGAATTTATATTAACCCTTTATCGCTTCACGTTAAAATTGACCAATATCGCTTTCTGGATATTCTCGGCTATAATGATCGTTATTATCCTATTTACAGATATGGAAGGCGGGGCGAAAATAAGCTTCTTGGCGTTTACGATGGTTGGCTTAGCTTTGTGCTTTGGTGTCATTAGGTTTTTGAAGTACATGTTTAGCAAATAGCTACGATGTCCTATACCTTCATCGGCGAAATATTACCCCACAGCCCCGGTACTGGCCGTACTCTGGGAGTCCCAAACTAGCTGCGAGAACTATCAGAAGGTTGACTCGCTCTTTGAAACAAAGGCGCAGTCCAGACCATGAGAAGGTCTAAGCGTATTGACGCTGATGGATTGACCCCTTCTTCACCTACCCCACTTTTAGGGATTTGACCTCTTCATTTCCCTTTGTCCCAAGTAGTATATAGTTGCCATTTATAATCAAATAAAAACGTTTGCAGCCGTTTGCAAACGAATATGGGTTTTGTAATCGCTCCTCATGATTTTTACTATATTGCATTCAGGAAACCTATGCACACAGATCTTGCCTTTGCAGGCCGGACTAAACAAAATGTCAATGAGGAATTGCCAGGAATGCGGTAAGCCCCTGATGGGGAGGGTAGACAAGAAGTTTTGCTCGGATATGTGCCGGAACAGCTTTAATAACCGGCTTAATTCAGATTCCTACAACATTGTGCGGAATATGAACAACCAGCTCCGCAAAAACCGCCGGATACTCGAAGAACTCTGTCCGGACGATAAATCAAAAACCACAAAAACGGTCCTGCTCGGAAAAGGTTTCGACTTTAACCTGATCACCAGTCTCCGCCCTACACTCAAAGGGAGCATCTACCATTTTGTGTACGACTACGGCTATCTCGAACTGGAAAACGATTTTTATCTGATTGTAAAAGATAAACGATTGGAGAAATAGATATTTTTGCACGAATTCAAATTACCACTGATGAAAAAAGTAAGCCTCAGCGATTCCGGCCCGAAGGTTTCGGAAGCAATTTATGGTTTCTGGAGATGGACCGACGAAGGTGCTGTTACCACCGCTCAGATTGAAAAAACGGTCAATTTATGCCTTGAACTGGGTATCAATACCTTCGACCACGCTGACGTTTACGGCGACAATACCATCGAAGAACATTTCGGAAAAATCATCAAAAACAAATCCTTTAAAAGAGAAGACATTGTCCTGTTCAGCAAATGCGGCATCAGGACTTCCCAGGATAAGTCATTCACGTACTACGATAATTCAAGGGACCACATTATCAATAGCATCAACGGTTCGCTCAAAAGACTAAAAACGGATTATCTCGATATTTTCCTTTTACATCAGAGCGATCTGCTCGCCGACCCCGAAGAAACTGCGATGGCGCTTGCCGAGGTAGTGACGTCCGGCAAGGCCAAACATATCGGCGTCGCCAATTTTACGGTATTCCAGCATCAGTTGCTGGCCTCCTATCTTCGCATCCCGATCGTGACCAACCATATCGAGCTGAACCTGATGAATACCTCTGCCATTGAAGACGGCAGGATCGATTTTATCAAACAAAGTTTCAGCAAACCGCTTGCGTGGGCACCGCTCGCAGGAGGAAAGATATTGGATGGGACCAATGAAAAAGCAATTAAACTCCGCGCAAAACTAGAAGCTATTGGCAAGAAATATGACGCTAATATTGAACAGACAGCCGTCGCATGGCTTATGAAATTGGGCACGTTGCCCATTATCGGGTCACTTTCGGAAACGCGCATCCGGAACGGTGCCAGTGCGTCCGACATCAAACTATCTCGCGAAGACTGGTACGAAATATATCAGGTAGTTGGCAAATAGAAAAAGGAAGGAGTATTGTTATTTGCTCAAAACAATACTCCATTCATTTCCACTATATACCTTATATTTTTCGGAGAAATTACCCATATTGATCCCGAGCGAAAAATTGAGCAGGCTGTTGAAATACCCGACGTCACTACCTTCCCTGACTTCGCCGAATGTGTTGACATATTTTACGACGCCCTCGTAAACCTTATTTTTTGAGTTAAAGACCTGCACTTTCACATTACCGCCCACATTGATTCCCAGCTTGCCAAAAGTCGGTTTATCGATATTCGTCCACACATTTCCGTATTGAATATCCAGAATTGGAATCCCACCTATCACTTTTCCATTTTCAAAAGACGGTTTCTGATACGTTATCTTTACGACCTCCGGCTGCAATTTCCGCCCTACTTGTTCATAGGAGATCACTTTCGACGCCAATCTTGCGCCTGTATACGCATATACGTCGCGCCCGTGAAAAGTATAAGACTCATTTGAGTTTTTACGTCTGTTGACTGCCTCATCAATTTCCCGCACTTCCTGAATGCCCATTTGCTCGGCTACGAGTGTCAGAGTGCCGTTATCCGGCGTCACGAAATAATGGCCTGACTTAGTCAGTAAAACAACTGATTTCCGCTCAGTCCCGACGCCAGGGTCAACGACCGACACAAACACAGTTCCCGCGGGCCAATACGGGGCCGTTTGAACAAGCCGGTAAGACGCCTCCCAAATATTATAAGCTGGAATCTCGTGCGTTACGTCATACAGTTTGATATCCGGCGAAACGCCGACAGCAACACCCTTCATTGCAGAAACCGCACCGTCTTTCAGGCCGAAATCCGATTGAAATACAAGGGTATTATTTTGGGCAAAAGCAGATATAAAAGAGAAAGCAGCCAGAATTACCGAGAAGAGCGACTTTCTGGCAAAGCCGCTATAAATGAATGCCTTCCGCATCGAGATAGTTTCCAACATTGAATGCAATAGTATTTAAAACGGGTACATCACCATGCCAGTTGATGATTTCCGCCTCGACCCCTTTCCTGAAAATCACTGTTTTTTGAATCTCCGTT
Organism: Dyadobacter sp. MSC1_007; assembly: GCF_023667495.1. Classification (GTDB taxonomy): domain Bacteria; phylum Bacteroidota; class Bacteroidia; order Cytophagales; family Spirosomataceae; genus Dyadobacter. Next base: position 314,670 of record NZ_JAMOZL010000007.1, on the reverse strand, counting down.
AATATCCAGATTACTTTTTCAGATCCAAATTCAATTAGCTTTTCGGACTTTTGAAAAACATAACCCATTTCCGTAATCCCCTCCATTTCAACACTGATATCGACCTCGATCACGACTTTGGGCGGAACCTCAGCATATTTTTTCGAAATTTTATCAGCAGTAAAAACCGATTTGTCATAAACCAGGATGCCTCCGGCCATATTGAACTGATGCGCCAGGTGGATACCGGGTTCACTCACGTGGACACGGTATTTCGACAAGTCGATGGAGCGCAGAATCACTTGCAAGATGTATGAAACAATTTCGGCCTGAAGACTGCTGCTACCCATGATTTCCTCTATTTTTTTAGAGCCACTCAAAACTTCACGGTAACCTTTTCGGTAGTAGACCTTTCCATCCCACTCCTCGAAAACGAGTGGATTGGAAATAGTCCCCGGATCGGCGAGGCTTTTTTTGTGCTGAGTAATCATGATTTGCTATTTTTCTTAAAGTAAGCAAAAAATCGAGTCCCTGTCAATTTTTCAACTGCTTGGCATCCAGCTTTCTGATAATTTCTTTCTTGCTAAACAGGAGTCTCCATACGCCGAATGACGTGTCCTGGCCGGTCATACATTTTTTGCAGACAATGCTTTCCGGCGATACAGGCGCATTGTACACCAGCAATGTGTCATTCAATTGTTGCAGGTTATCACCTGCGGCCGCTTTGGCCCTGGCGCTGTACAAATAGGCGTCCAGTACTTCACGTTCCTTTGGCGCAAGCTCTTTACTTTTAAGGTCAGCCGAACCCAGTAATTGCACTTTAACCCCATATTCCTTTTCCAGAGCAGCTATAACAGGTATTTTGCTGAGATCCCCGCAAAGCGCCGTCCCCGCCTCCGCATTCTTTTCCAATTCAGCTTTCAGCGATTTTTCAGCAATCTGCGAGATCTTTTTCCCCCATTCATCTGCCGAATAAATGAGCTGTGTGTTGGTTACCCTTTTTATCTGCGAAGCCTTGATTTCCCTGTTCAACTCCTTCGTATTCTCAATGCGGTTGCTTTTGAGGTCGCATCCCGAAAGAAGCCCGACAATCGCCATACTATATATAAGATGTTTCATTTCTGATTTTTTAACCTGAATTACATTTAACAAACGCTGGATTATGCTATAACCTGCGCATTGCGTCGAAATCATTCGTTTGGCTAAAATGCGTATCTTTGTGCCCCGAATGCGTCGTGCCAAAGATATTGAATAAAGATGATCGATAAATTAGAAGCTATAAAAGAACGTTTTGAAGAGGTTTCTCAACAAATCATACAACCGGAAGTTGTTTCCGATTCTACGCGTTATTCCAAGATCAGCAAGGAATATAAGGATCTTGGCAAGATAGTGGATCAATATACAATCTATCAGAAATTGCAGAAGGACATCGCCGGCACCAAGGAACTTATTGCTACTGAAAAGGATGAGGAGCTGAGGGAAATGGCCAAAGAAGAGCTCGACGATTTGCTTCCAAAGCTGGAAGAACTCGAACAGACGATCAAGGAATTGCTTATTCCAAAAGATCCTAACGATAGCCGGAACATTATCCTCGAAATCCGTGGCGGTACAGGTGGTGATGAAGCAGCGATTTTTGCGGGTGACCTTTTCAGAATGTACCAACGGTTCTTTGAAAAAATGGGCTGGCGATCATCCGTAATGGACTATACCGAGGGTACTAATGGCGGATACAAGGAGATCATCTGCAAAGTAGAAGGCGAAGATGTGTATGGCAAGATGAAATTCGAATCGGGTGTGCACCGTGTGCAGCGTGTGCCGCAGACTGAATCTCAGGGAAGGATCCATACGTCGGCTGCTTCAGTGGCGGTATTGCCCGAAGCCGAGGAAGTGGATGTTCAGATCAACATGAATGATGTCCGGGTTGATACTTTTCAATCGTCCGGCGCTGGTGGACAATCTGTAAACACGACCTATTCCGCCGTCCGCCTTACCCACATTCCTTCCGGATTGGTCGTTAGCTGCCAGGACGAACGTTCACAGCTCAAAAACAAAGACCGTGCATTAGGCGTCCTTCGTTCAAGGTTATATGAAATTGAATTGAAGAAGCACAACGACGCAATCAGTTCGCAACGAAAGTCAATGGTAGGCAGCGGCGACCGTTCCGATAAGATCAGGACCTACAATTATCCCCAAAGCCGCATTACCGATCACCGCATTGGCTACACGGTTTACAACTTGCCTGCCGTCATGGAAGGCGATATCGCTGAACTGATCGAGAAACTCCGCATTGCAGAGAACGCAGAAAGAATGCAGGAAGGAGAGGCTGTTTAATACGATTCTATTAAATCAGGCCTCAACTGAATTTCCTCCATTTGGAAGGAAAACCCCTTGTCCAGGTAGGCAAGATTGACGGCTTCGAGGATGTTGTTTTTTAATTCCTCGAAATCGTCGCCCTGTGTACCTATAAATATGTCCCCCTCGCTGAAAACGGCACTATACCCGACATCCTCTTTGACAACATCTACAATAATCAGAGGCTTTTTCATCCCTTAGTTGTTTTTATATCTGCCTGTTTCAATATAGCAATCAACAGTCCTTTCTTGACCTTCTTTGGACCCGTGGTCCGGAACAACGAACTGCCCGCTCTTGAAATGATGCCGCATTAAAATATGGCTACCATTTTGTCTGACATCGTACCAGCCGTCCTTTCTCAGCATCCTTAAAAGCTCGTTGCTCTTCATAGATAGATAACTAATTTTATCAAAGAGCTGTCGCAAGGAGGTACTCGAGAACGGGCTTCTTCTACATCATATATTTTACGTAAGGACGTGAGTAGGAAAACTTAAACTAACTATTTCGCAGGATACAACTCACCGTAAGTCTTGGCTTTATAGCTTTCGAAGTCTTGTTTTTTGTGATAATCTTCTCCAAAAAAAGTGATGATCTGGTGAAATTCCTTAGCTTTCAGATAGCCGGGAAGCGGCTGGATCATATTGAATTTGTCATCCAGAAACACTGTAGTAGGATAACTGGGCTGATTATTCGTGAGCGCTAATGCGATCTCATTGATGCCGCGGCCGCCCTGGGCCAGGTACTTGAATTTCTTATCGCCTAATGTGATAGCCTCCTTTTGCTCAGCATCCAATTTCACGGCGTAGTATTTCTTGTTGATATATTCGGTAACCGCCTTGTCCTTAAAAGTTTCCCGGTCCATTACTTTGCACCAGCCGCACCAGTCGGTATAAACATCGATCAGCACTTTGCGGGGCTCTTTCTGGATTTTCGCAAATGCTTCCTCGATGGTAAGCCATTGTATCCCTTCCGCCGGTTTTTGCACTGAATCGGCTCTAAAACCTGTAAGAAAAGTTATTAGTGCGGAAAATATTACGAGCGATGACAAGAACCGTTTCATGGTTATCTTTTTGATTTCTTTTTAGTAAACAAATCTTGTGACTAAATAATTGATTCGCAAGTCGATCTGATTATAAAAAATACTTGCATTTACCGAATGGCCTTCACATTCCTCTTTTTGGCAAAAGAAACCAATATACCTCCTGCAACGATCAGCACCATACCTGTCAGCGTCGACAAAGACGGGAATGCTTCTCCCATCAAAAAGCCGATTAACACTGAAAAAAGGATATTAGAATAACCCACAGCCGCCACTCGTCCTGCTTTGTCATGTGTGAATGACTGGGTCAGCATCCGCTGCCCCAGCAATGCTGTAAGTCCCAATGCCAGAAAACCCAGCCATTGATATGCATTGTCAGGCCATTTGAAAGTTCCGATTAGAAAATCGAGGTGTTCCATCGGATAATAGGTCCCGACCAACATGGAAAGAATCGGCATTACAATTCCACTTAACATAAAGGAAAGAATAATGGCCCGCGTATCATATACAACCCCGAGCTGCCGGATGGACAAATAAGATATGGCGGTAAGCAACGCATTACCGAGCCCAAGCGCATTATCGCGAAGTGAAATTGACAGGTCGGGACGGAAAACGAAGAGAATTCCGGTAAAGCCGACGAATATCGCCATCCATTCCCGCGGATTTAGCGTTTCGCCAATCAGCAGCCATGATAGCAGTGCAAGAAAGATCGGATAAGTATATTGATAAGTAGAAGCCCGCCCGAGTCCGAGCGTCTGGATCGCATAAAAGAGCATGTAGAGCGACAATGTGCCTACTACTCCACGAAAGATAAGCAATCCGAGTTTGCCTCCCTCCTGCCGCAAAGGCCTCCGCCGGATGCTGGAAACGACGAAGATCACCCCTACGATATTCCGGAAGAATACCAGTTCGACAATATGAAAATCTTTACCAAGCCACTTTGAAATAGCCGAAGTAAGCGAAAAGAAAAAAGCAGCGCCCAGCATCAGATAAATGCCTTTTTGGGAAGAAGTATTCGGGAAATGTTCAGTATCTGCGGCCAACCGGATGGAAATTTGGGCAAATATAGGGGATATCCCACAGAGTCGAAAGTCGGTGGAAATGCCTAACTTTGCGACGCTTGGTGCCATAAGCTGCTTCTGTTCAGCGATAAGGCTTAATAGGGAATTCCGTTGAACCGGAAGCTGTCCCCGCAACTGTAAGTCTGTAGTACCGGTCCGATCTTCAATGCCACTGTTCTACAACGGGAAGGCGACGGACCCAGAGACGAGCCAGGAGACCTGCCAGAGCAAGGAACTTTGTCGTTTTCGGAGGAAAAATGACAGGTTGACCGCCAATTAAGAAGTGCATACGTGACTATCAGAGGGTTTTTGGTGATATTATCGGGAATGGTGGCTTTGGCCTTGCCTGCCTCGTCCGCCCATGCCCAAAGCGACACCATCGATCTCGCGCCGGCCATTGTCAAAGGTTTTGTTCCTGAAAAATTCATGAGCGGCCTTAAAATACAACGCATCGACTCTGCTACATTAATCCAATATCGCTTTCAAAACATCAGCGAACTGCTGGCGCTTTACACGCCGATCGCATTTAAAAACTACGGGCCGGGTCAGTTAAATACCGCTTCATTCCGCGGAACGTCGGCTAATCATACTGCTGTTCTCTGGAATGGATTGAATATCAATGCGCCAACATTAGGACAAACTGATTTTTCCACGATACCCGTTGCCGGTTTTGATCAGCTTTCCGTCCAGTATGGTTCTGCGGCGAGCGTCGTCGGGACGGATGCGGTGGGCGGAAGTATTTTGTTGGGAAGCAATGCACCCGCACCCGGGCTTCATGTGTCCGCGGGAGCGCATTATGAACGTTTCAACAATTATCAGGGGCAAGTTGGTGCGCGGTACGGCTCCGTTATCAATGAAAAATGGAGCTGGTCGGGAAAAACCAATGCTTATGACGGCCGCCTGAACAACGATTTCCCTTACGCGGAGCGGCGGGGCTATGCATTGCTCCCCTCGCAATCAGGCCAAAGAGGCCTGGTTCAGGATTTGTTTTTCCAATCCAAAGACGATCAGGAGATTTCAGCGCATGTATGGCTGACCCGCAACCGGCTCGTTCTTACGCCCGAAGATCTTGCAGGTCGTGAATTGACGCTTACTGAGGCGTACAGGACCATGCTGCGCTATCGGATTCGGACGTTTACAGTCAGGACTGCGTGGGTGAGGGACATTATAGATTATGCCAAAGGTGATTTCTCCCAACCCGATCATGCGACTACCGACCGGTTTTCCAACAGGATCGAAAAAGATTTCAACCTCGGCCTTACGCCTGGACTTGCCAATATCCATTTCAAAGCAGGTGGCGAATGGATATACTATCGGACCCGTGTGGCAGGCTATGACCGACCGGCTATTACAGAAAACCGAGCTGACCTTTTCCTGCTCACTCGCTGGCAAGCCAGCCCACGCCTTGTTGTGTCACTGAATCTCCGGCAGGCATTTATAACAGGTTATGATCCGCCTTTCACACCTTCTCTCGGCGCCGAATATCAGTTGGTTCAAAAAGAAAACTATCGCCTAAGTCTGAAAGGGTCTTATGCAAGGAGTTACCGCGCTCCTACACTGAATGAACGCCATTGGAAAGACCTCGGCAATCCCGACGTCCGTCCTGAAAACGGCTGGAACAAGGAAGCGGGCATTGAATATAAATACAAACCATTTGCGAACCATTCATTCAATTCTTCGGTCACAGTATATCACAACCGGGTCAAAGACTGGACGTACTGGAACCCGGCGATGAGTTATCATGTCGAAAATCTGCAACAGGTTTTGGCTCGGGGAGTCGAGGTGCAGGCAGGCTACCAATACCACTCGGCTATCTTGGGTGCTGGCATTAATGGCGGCTATGCATTCAATAAAAGTAGCCAGGAAAGGGCATATGACGCTTATTCTTCTGACATCATCGGAAAACAGCTGGCTTTCGTGCCCCTCCAAAGCGGTAATGTGAACGCTTTTGTGAGTTATAAATCGGTCAGGCTGACCGGACAAGTGCTGGCGGTGGATAAGCGTTACACGACCTTTGATAATTCACAGTATCTGGACGGTTATATGCTCGTTAATATCCTTGCGGAGTCCACCATAAAAGTACAGAAAGTCGCCCTGCGTTTTCAGGGACAGGTCTTCAATGTCGGCAATGCGTTTTATTTAAATGTCAGAAACAATGCAATGCCGGGAAGAAGTTTTGCATTAAGTTTAACCTTTAGTTACGATTCTCAATAAATCAATGAAAATGAAAAGACAGTTATCCAGTGTAGTAGCAGCAGCCTTTTTGTCCATTTTGGCATGGTCTTGTAACCAAAGCGATCCGGCCCCGAAAGGAGATTATGTACAGGGGGTTTTTGTGATGAACGAGGGGAATTTTTTACAAAATAATGGTGGCATTTCTTACTTCACCCGCGAACAGAGCACTGCCGAGGCCGAAATTTTCGCAGACGCCAACGGGTCGGCATTAGGCGGTGGCGTACAGGATTACACCGCGTTCGAAGGCACCGGCATTATCCTGATCGATAATTCGGCGGCTGGAATGGACAAAGTTCAGTTTGTAAATAGCAACACCTTCAAAACCGAAGGAAGCATCGGCGCACCCGACATCGAGAATCCGAGAGAAGTGGTTATTGCCAATAAAAAGGCTTATGTAACTTGTTGGGGAACCAACCCAGCTTATACTTTCAGCACAGGCTATGTTGCTGTAATAGACCTGAGCACCAAAAAGGTTATCAAAAAAATCGATATCGCGAAAGGTCCGGAAAACCTCATTTATAGTAACGGAAAGATATTTGTAGGAACGACCACCTTCTCTACTGGCAAAACGCTGACGGTGATTTCAACCACCAATGATGAAGTGGCAAAATCCATCCCACTGAATGGCACCGTTACGCCGATCGGCATCGACGCTAATGGAAAGCTTTGGGTAAGCGCGGGTATCAGCGCATTGAAGATGAGCCCGGATTCTTACGCAGTGGAAGCGACACTTCCCATCGGTACAGACGCTTCGAAAATACCAACGAACTTCACGCTCAGCGCCGATCTGAAATCCATTTTCTTCGTATTGACGTGGTATGACGCGAGTTTTGCTGCTCATGGCAATACCTACAAGTTTGCTATCACCGATTCTCAGGTTAACGTAAATACTCCATTCATCAAGAGAAATTTCACCGGCCTGGCTGTGGATCCTACACAAGGGCTCCTGTATGCGGGTGTTACACCTTCGCTCGCTCAGGCGGGATACGCGGTGCGGTACCGTGCGGATGGCAGTTTGGTTGATTCCGTGAAAGTTGGAGTGTCGCCGACTGGTTTCTTCTTCAAGTAGATATCAGGTTTCAAATAAAAAAGGAAGGCTGTCCCGGTTACGTGACAGCCTTCCTTTTAATTTCTTTTTGCCTACTTGAAAAACCCTTGCGGATCCGGCATCTTGGCTTTCAGTAATTGTACAAAATCGAGGTTTAACTGCGAGAAATCGAGCGTTCGGCCTTTGTGTAAATGATCCCAGGATTTGTCGAGCTCGTCCAGATTATAATGCAAAAGTGCGAGGTTATATTGCCCTAATGCATAAGTAGAATCGATGGAAGTTGCATGTTTCAAAAGCTCCGACGCTTCGTCCAGTTCTTCCTTTCTGCTCGTGATCGCGTAAAGCTTCAATTCCACAGTCGATAGGTCAACAAGCAGCGGCACATTGTTTCCCGCCAGACTTACTCCCTTGCTCAGCATCCGTTTCGCATCCACCCAGTTTTCACGCTGATAAGAGATTACTCCGAGGCCCCAGTACGCTTCTACATTTTTGTCGTTCAGCAGATGGGCCAGGTTGAATCGGTAACAGGCAGTATCCAGCGACCCCTCCTGAAGGTATTCCCAGGCCCGGGTAGCAAAAAAACTGCTGGCTTCGGCACGGCTGGAAAAGGATTTGTCGCATTCGCTCAGAAACCGGATTTCTTCATCGATTTGTTCTGAGGTCTTGCTTACTTCTCCAAAAAGCGGCAAAATGCGCCTTTCTTTTAGGTCAAGTGGTCTTTTGGGGGCAACGTTTGTATCTGTGCTTGGACCCGCGCTTGCCAGATGCGTATTTTGGGCTAAGCCCAATACAGGTATCATGATAGCAAGCCAAATTACAACAGACTCTTTCATAAATAACTTTAATAGAAGATAGGTTTCTATTGTCCAAGTTAAACGGTTTTATTGGAATTGTATTGCATTATCTCCGTTTACTTCTCCCACCAGCACCCCTGCGGCCTTTCCCCTCTTTTCCGGGCGATTTTGTAACTGGCCTATACACTTTTTTCTTCTCATGAAAGGCGCCTTTGAAAGTCGGGTCTTCCCGTCGGCGCTGGTTGTCGATTTCCCGGAGCATATCCTGGTTTTCCAACTGCGGCGTCTGAACTATTTCAAGGTCATCCGGCAATTCCTCTCTTGGAATCTCCATCCGGATCATGTTTTCGATCTTGCGGATATGGTATTCGTCAGCGACGGTCATAAAGGTAATCGCCTGCCCGATGTTATTGGCGCGGCCGGTACGTCCTATCCGGTGCACATAATCTTCATAAATTAACGGAACATCGAAATTAATAACGTGACTAACTTCCGTGATATCGATCCCGCGGGCTACGACATCAGTCGCCACCATGACGCGTATAGATCCCTCCCGGAATGCTTCCATGGCATTGATCCGCGTATTCTGACCTTTATTGGCATGGATCACCCGAAGTTCTGCCTCAGGAACTACTCTGTTCAGAAGGTTCTGATGTACAAGTCCGGCCACTTCCCTGCTTCTTGTAAAAATAAGCACGCGGTTAAACGTCTCTTTGTCCTCCAACAAATAGCTTAGCAGATTGATTTTCGTCCGGAAATTGGGGACTTCATAGAGGCATTGGGAAACCATCTCGGCCGTAGTGGCCTGCGGTGTTACCTCAATGCGGGTGGGAAATTCAAGGAATTCGTGCGAAAGGCGTTCTACTTTTTCTGAAAATGTCGCCGAAAAAAGCATATTCTGCCGTTTGGTCGGGATGATTTCGAGCAACTTGCGGATCTGCGGCATAAAGCCCATATCCATCATTTTGTCCGCCTCATCGAGCACCATTGCATTCAGGTATTTGACCACAATTTCCTCCTGAAAATACAGGTCCATAAACCTGCCAGGCGTCGCAACGATGATATCGACCCCTTTCCTTAATGCTTCAATCTGTGACTTCGGGCCTACGCCGCCATATAGTACGACGGTCCGGATATCGGTATATTTCCCGAGCTGCATGATTGCCTCGGAAATCTGCATGGCCAATTCCCTGGTTGGTGCCATAATGAGCGCCCGGGGGTCTTTTCCCTGGGCATATTTAATGCGCATCAGCAATGGCAATGTGTAAGCGGCGGTCTTTCCCGTGCCTGTTTGGGCAATGCCCAGAATGTCCTGGCCTGCCAAAGCCAGCGGGATAGCCTGTTCCTGGATCGGTGTTGGTTCGGTATAACCCGCCTCCTCAATGGCATTGAGCAATTGACGGTTGAGTTTGAATTGCTCGAATAAGTTTTGCGTAGTCTGCATGTGGCAAAGGTACGAAAACTATAACGGTCGGCATCGGTCAGACTTTCACAACGTCGTCGACAAGCGCAGCCGACCCGATATATAGTGGAGAACGCTGGTGAAATGAATTAGGAATAATGTCCAGAATGCTTCCAAAGCCATCGCTCGCCTTTCCACCCGATTGTTCGGCAATGAATGCCAGCGGGTAGCATTCATAGAGTAAACGGAGCTTCCCTTTCGGGTCTTTTTTGGTAGATGGATAAAGATAGACGCCGCCTTTGAGCATATTACGATGAAAATCCCCGACCAACGAACCGATATACCGCGCGCTGAAATTCCTCGATTTGCATTGCGCTATATATTGCTGCACAAATGGCGGATAACTGTGATAATGCCCCTCATTAACCGAATAAATGCTGCCCGTCGCCGGAGAACTGATGTTTTTGTGGGATAATATAAATTCACCCAACGACTGGTCGTAAGTGAACCCGTTGACACCATCACCGGTGCAATAAACCAGCATTGTCGATGAGCCGTAGAGAATGTAACCTGCCGCAACCTGCTTGCGCCCGCCTTGCAGAAAGTCCTCCATCGAAGCGGGACCGTCAATCGGGGTAACGCGACGGTAAATAGAGAAAATAGTGCCGATAGACACATTTACATCGATATTCGAGGAGCCGTCGAGCGGATCCATAGCTACCACATATTTGCCGTGGTTGTTGCCAGTATGGATAATGTCCTCCTCTTCTTCCGAAAGGATGGCGCAAACCTCCCCGCCGTTTTTCAAAGCACGGATGAAGCGGATATTGGCGACTATATCGAGCTTTTGCTGGTTTTCTCCCTGCACATTTTCCGTGCCGTTTCCGCCCGCAATGTCGATCAGCCCGGCCCTGTTTATTTCCCGGTTAATGATCTTCCCGGCCATCGCGATATCACGCAATAACTGCGAGAGTTCACCCGTCGCATAAGGGAATGCACTTTGGCTGTGCATAATGAACCGGTCGAGGGTAACCCCCACCGGCAGGGCAAGTTCCTGTGCTGTTTTCGTTGCCATAGTAAATTGATTTACATCAGATTGGAGGGAAATTTACACCCGGAATTTTAGTATTTCCAAACAGTTTAACCTAATAAAATTTTTTAAAAATTAATATAATTTTATCTCCATAAATTCATTGATTAATCCTAAGGGTGAGCACATTAAGCAGTCGTCACGTTGCACTTTTTAAATGTCTGACCGACAATAAAAGTGTTCTTGCATAACAAAAAAAGCACAAGACGCTGATGTCCTGTGCCTCTCAAAATTCAAACAATTCAATATCCTATTTAAGCCTTTCCAATGCTTCTGTCAGCGTAGCAATCTTCGCTTCGGCGTCCGCCTGTTTTTGGCGCTCCTTCTCCACTACATCTCCTTTCGCATTCTGGACAAAGCGTTCGTTGGAAAGCTTCTTTGCTACCGAATCCAGGAAGCCTTTGGTATATTCCAACTCACGAAGCAGGTTTTCGCGTTCTGCCTCCACATCCAGTTCATCGGCAAGGTTCACAAAGAATTCGTCCGATTTTACACGGAATGAGTTGCCCTCGGCTTCGCCTGTCACATAGCTGATGCCTTCCACATTTGCCAGTTTCTCAATCAATAGAGTAAGGCTGTTATAGCGGTCGGCGGAATCGGTCCTGATGGCAAGTGGTAACGCCGTTTTTGGACTGATACCTTTCGCATTACGCATATTCCGTATTGACGATACGAGCTCAAACAGGATTTCAAAATCATTTAACAACGTCTGATCGATATTTCCAGCCTGTGGGAAATGCGCGATACAAATTGAATCGTTAGCTTTTCTCTCAATGATATTTTGCCAGATCTCCTCGGTGATAAAGGGCATGAATGGATGCAAAAGGCGCATTTGCCTGTCGAAGAAATCGAGTGTCGAATCGTAGGTCGACAAATCGATCGGCTGCTCGAAGCCTGGTTTGATCATTTCGAGATATTGGGCGCAGAAATCATCCCATATCAATTTATAAACTGAATTCAATGCGTCCGAAATACGGAATTTGGAAAAATGATCCTGTACTTCCGCCAAAGTCTGGTTCAATTTGCTTTCAAACCATTGAACTGCCAGTTGAGAACCTTCGGGCACGGGAAGCTCGCTGTCCACAGTCCAGCCTTTGACCAAACGGAATGCATTCCATATTTTATTACCAAAATTTCTTCCCTGCTCAATCAGCTTATCGTCATAAGGCAGGTCATTGCCCGCCTGGGAACTGAAAAGCATGCCTGTACGAATGCTATCGGCACCATATTGATCGATCAAATCGATCGGATCGGGCGAATTGCCTAGCGATTTCGACATTTTCCTACCCTGTTTATCGCGCACGATACCCGTCAGATACACATTCTTGAACGGATATTGCCCACGGTATTCATAACCCGCGATAATCATCCGCGCCACCCAGAAAAAGAGGATTTCGGGAGCAGTTACCAGGTCATTGGTAGGATAATAATAATTGATATCTTCATTGTCTGGCTCTTTAATGCCGTTAAAAACCGACATAGGCCACAGCCACGACGAAAACCACGTATCGAGCACGTCGGGATCCTGCGTAATGTCTTCTTCCGTTAATGCAAAAAGCTGGTATTCATGCTGGGCTTTGCGCAGCGCTTCCCGCTTCGATTTGGCGATGATGATCGTTCCGTCGTTGAGATAATAAGCGGGAATGCGGTGGCCCCACCAAAGCTGGCGGCTGATATTCCAGTCGCGAACGTTCTCCATCCAATGCCGGTAAGTATTTTTGAACTTCGCCGGAATCAGCTGCACAGTATCGTTCATCACATTCTCAAATGCCGGCTTGCTGATCTTCTCCATTTTCAGGAACCATTGCTCCGAAAGCCTCGGCTCGATCACCGAATTGGTGCGCTCCGAATGGCCCACATTGGATTTGTATTCCTCGACTTTCACCAGGTTACCAGACTCTTCCAGCATCTTGATGATCTTTTTCCGGGCCGCAAAACGGTCTTCCCCTACCAGGATTTGCGCCTTGTCATTTAATGTACCATCCTCATTTAAAAGATCGATGATCGGCAGATCGTGGCGCTTGCCAAGTTCATAGTCGTTGGTATCATGCGCCGGAGTTACCTTCAAACAGCCTGTACCGAACTCCATCTCCACATAATCATCCGCAATAATTGGAATAGCACGGTTGATCAACGGAATAAGCACTTTCTTACCGATCAAATGCTGGTAACGCTCATCCGCAGGGTTCACACAAATAGCCACATCGGCCATAATCGTCTCCGGCCGGGTAGTAGCAATCACAACGCCGTCCTCCATACTCCCTCCTCCATTCTCCTTAACAAGAGGATATCGCAAGTAAACCAACTTCTGGTTCACCTCTTTCATGATCACCTCCTCATCGGACACGGTTGTACGCGCCTGAGGGTCCCAGTTCACCATCCGGTGACCGCGGTAAATCTCTCCTTTATTATATAGGTCGATGAAAACGTCGATAACGGAATCGTACAAGTCGGGCTCCATCGTGAACCTCGTACGGTCCCAGTCGCAGGAAGCGCCGAGTTTCCGTAGTTGTTTCAGGATAATACCGCCGTATTTGTGCGTCCATTCCCAGCAATATTCCAAAAACTCGTCGCGGGTAATGTCACGCTTACTGATGCCGCGCTCTTTGAGCATCGCCACCACTTTGGCCTCCGTTGCAATGGAAGCGTGGTCGGTACCGGGCACCCAGCAGGCTTCCTTGCCTTCCATGCGGGCTTTACGGACCAGAATATCCTGAATGGTATTATTGAGCATATGCCCCATGTGCAGCACGCCTGTGACGTTCGGCGGCGGGATCACGATGGTATAGGGTTCTTTGTCAGGATTGGGTTTCGAATGGAAGAACTTGTTATCGATCCAGTAGGAATACCATTTATCCTCTATCTCCTGGGGGGCATAAGTTTTGGAAATCATTGTGTAGTCTGAAATTTACCGTAACTGTCGGCTGGTCATCTTAAAAAGACGGCAAGTTAGGGTTTGCAGACGATATTTCTAAACTATTGCTCCTCTTTGCGGGTAGGCAACCAAACGGTAAACGTGCTGCCTTCGCCGGGCTTGCTTTGCACGCGAACGGTGCCTTCATGCGCTTCAACCATCTTTTTAACATAGCTCAATCCAAGGCCAAAACCTTTGACATCGTGCACATTACCCGTAGGAACACGGTAGAACGTATCGAAAATACGTTGCTGCTGCTCGCGGCTCATGCCGATACCGGTATCTCTGATGGATATCGCAATGCCTCCGTTTTCATTTCGGGTCGAAACCGCGATGTGCAGCTTGTCAAGCGAATATTTAATGGCGTTATCGATCAGGTTATTGAGGATATTCGAGATATGTACCTCGTCCGCCGCTACCACGTCTTCTTCGGCCTCAAAATCAAGATCTACGTCGCCTTCTTTCTGCTCTATCTGAACGCTTTGCCCATTTAATGCCTTTCCGATCAGGTCATGGATGTTGGCATCACTTATTTTCAGTTTGACATGCCCTTTATCCAGCAAAGCCATCTGAAGTACTTTTTCCACGTGGGTCCCCAGCCGCTTATTCTCTTCCATGATAATGCCCAGGTAACGATCGAGCCGCGAACCTTTGACCGTTTCGGGCATGGAAGTCGAATTCTCCTGCGCCATTTCAGCTGCGAGTGCAATCGTTGAAATGGGCGTTTTGAATTCGTGCGTCATGTTGTTGATGAAGTCATTCTTGATGTCAGAAAGCTTTTTCTGCCTCAAAATCGTCGTAACGGCCATGTAGAAGCAGGCCATGATCACGATAATCAGCACACCCGAGCCCCCGAACATCACCCCCATATTGCTAAGAATGTAACGTTGCTGATCGGGAAAGAACACATATAACGCGTTTTGCGCATTCACCGATTCGTTCGGAAATAAAGAAGCTTTATAGGATTTTTCTTCCCATTCGCCCGGCCTCAATACGGTGGTCGAAAAAATAAGGCTGTCGTCGGATTGCCCTCTGACGGCAAACTCGTAAGGTAACGTAATGCCGTTTTGTACCAGTTGCTTTTTTAGCAGTGTATCTAATAAAAAGCGGTTCACACGTTGTTCAATCGGTCTTTTTGTATAAATAAAATCTTTCATTACCTCTTTCAGAAGTTCTGCGCGGTCCGGCTCCCCGGCATTGATAAGGGCACGCGATTTCAGCCTTTCTCCTTTGGTGCCGTTCGGCAATGCCACTTTACGGTTGGCCACATTGCGTTTCACAGAGTCTTTCCTGATCCACTCATTCCCTCCTTTTCCGGCTTCCGGGTCGGCTACGCCGCGGATTGCATTACCCAGCTTCCGCTCCTCTTCGAGCCGTCTTCTCATAAATTCGTCAATCCCAGCCATTCCGTATTGCTGCGCCTGGAAAAACTCTTCCATAATACGCTGCTGATGATCGACCATGACCCTGAAATTGGGGCTAAGGACGTCGGTAGGCACCGCTTCGGTGATGATCTGATAATGTATTTCCTCGCCATTCGGCCCAATGGCAACTTCCATCCGCGGTTGCACGTGTGCTAATGCCTCACGCGCAGGTTTCGGGTTCGGGGGTGATGTGCGCTTCACAGGCATATTGCGCAATTGCGTAATCCGGTCGAGCCGGCTTTTCTGCTGCTCGGTTTCAATCCTGCGTTGAAGCAGGTACATCATTTCCTGCTTTTCGAGCCGGTGCACCACTTCCTGCACCGATTCCGACACTTTTTGGTTGAACTGGTCATTGCGGATGGCGATCGCCTCCCTGATCCAGTACCACTGGAAACCGATCAGCCCGATCAGCGCCAGGCACATCAGGCCTACTATGATTTGTATTTTCCTTCTGCTCATAATTTTCAGTTCCCCTATGCAACGCACCCGCCGTTGTTCCCGACATTTTACCGTTAACAAATTTAATGCTTAGGCCCCGGTCGCCGGTGTTTTTAACATTATTTAACAGCCATGGAAGCAACATGCACAGTGTTTTGCAATTCATTCATTCACAAAACAAAAAAACATTTATGAGAACCGATTTATTCAAAAAACTGACATGGTCGCTGCTGTTGCTGGCCGGACCGGCAATGTTCACATTTGCACAGGCCCAATCCGACAAAATCAAGAAATCCGACGATGACGACAAAAAAGCCAGCATCCGGATCAGGGTTACCGAGGATGTGGACGGCAAGACCCGCGACATCGAGAAATCGTACAAGGTAGGCGCACTTACCGATGAAGAAAGGCAGAAGTTTGTCGATAAGGTTCTGGATTCGCTGGGTGTGGATAAAAAGAAGAAACAAGCCATTTCAATCACAATCGATGATGGTGACGACGACGTGATCTCGATGAAAAAGCGCAAAAAAGTAATCATCGACCATCGCGACGACCGTGAACCGACTGCATTTCTGTGGGACGGTGATTTCAAACATGACATGACCTGGGATTCCGACAAGTTCCGTGAGCATTTCAAACACATCGAACGGGACTTCAAACCCAAGGCTAAGATCATGATGCGGGATATGGAGGAATTCGGAAACCGGATGGGCGATATCTGGGATGGTAAGGAAATGGGCAAAGCAGCCAACGTACGCTCCCTGAGTGCTTATGCAAATAACCCGGCCGATGATGTGCTCAACCTACGTTTTGCAGTCCCCGAAAAAGGCGACGTGACTGTAACGGTTACCGATACCAAGGGCCGCGAAGTCGGCAAAAAGGACATTAAAGACTTTGAAGGAGAATTCGTAGGCCAGATCGAACTTAAGAAAAATACAAAAGGAACGCTGTTCGTAACCGTGGTACAAAATGAAGACGGAGCGGTGAAAAGGGTCGTTATTCCCTGATCGATACCACATTGTTAATGGCGGGTCCCCTTTGTTAGAAATAACGGAGGGGATTTTTATTGTAAAAATTATGCAACAATTTCGCTGACATAGAGTAAGAATTGTAAATTTGCGGGATATTCACCAATCTACAGCGACATCAATTTTTGAAGCAACTATGCTGAATCTTATACTGTTTGGCCCTCCCGGCGCCGGAAAAGGTACCCAAAGTGAAAAAATCATTGCCAAATATAATCTGATCCACCTCTCGACAGGGGACTTGCTTCGTTCAGAAATACAAGCAGGATCCGAGCTAGGGCTACAAGCCAAAACGCTTATGGATAAAGGGATTCTGGTTCCTGATGAAGTGGTGATCGGGATGATCGACAACAAGCTGAAAGAGCACCGCAACGCTGCCGGTTTTATCTTCGATGGTTTTCCAAGAACAGTAAAGCAAGCCGAAGCATTGGATACTTTGCTGGCCAGTTACAGCGAAAGCATTTCGGTTATGGTTGCATTGGTTGTGGATGACAATGAACTGCTGGCACGCCTGCTGAACCGCGGCAAAACTTCCGGCCGCCCCGACGATCAGAACGAAGAGCTGATCAGTAAGCGCATTCAGGAATATAACAGTAAAACAAAACCTGTTGCCGACTATTATCAAGGCCAGGACAAGTTTGTCGCTATCAACGGGATTGGTGAGATCGACTTCATTTTCGAAGAGATTTCCAAGGCGATTTCACGGGTTACCCCTGCCTGATTTCCATTTTTCACTATACTCACATGGCCTCCTCTAACTTCATTGACTACGTTAAAATTAATGTTCGCTCAGGCGCTGGCGGAGCCGGTTCTATGCATTTCAGGCGTGAAAAACACGTCGAGAAAGGCGGGCCCGACGGTGGCGACGGCGGACGGGGCGGTCATGTTATATTGAAAGGCAATTCCCAGCTCTGGACGTTGCTGCATTTGAAATATACCAAACACATCAAAGCCTTCGACGGTAAAGGCGGCGAAGGCGGCCGCAGAAGCGGTGCTATTGGTAAAGATATTATCCTGGAAGTGCCGCTGGGCACAACCGCCAAAAATGCGGAGACAGGAGAACAGCTTTTTGAAATTACCGAAGACGGCCAGGAGGTGATCCTGCTTCGTGGTGGTCGCGGTGGAATGGGTAACGACCATTTCAAATCGGCCACAAACCAGACGCCACAATATGCCCAGCCCGGCGAGCCCGGCCTGGAAGAATGGGTAATCCTGGAACTCAAAGTCCTTGCAGACGTAGGATTGGTAGGCTTCCCTAATGCAGGTAAATCGACATTGCTTTCTGTTGTATCAGCAGCAAAGCCTGAAATCGCAGATTATCCTTTCACCACCCTTGTGCCGAACCTGGGTGTGGTCGCTTACCGCGACTATAAATCCTTCGTAATGGCCGATATTCCGGGCATCATCGAAGGTGCTTCACAAGGTAAAGGCCTCGGTCTTCGCTTTCTGAGACATATTGAACGTAACTCCATCCTGCTTTTCATGGTACCGGCCGATAGCGAAGATATCGAAGCCGAATATCAGACCCTGGTACAGGAACTCCGCCTTTACAATCCCTCCCTCCTCGATAAAAGCCGCATTCTGGCTATCTCAAAAGTAGATGTACTCTCTGATGAAGAAAGGGTTACACTGCGCAAAAATCTACCTAACGGTATTCCCACACTTTTAATTTCTGCAATTACTCAAGAAGGCATTGAACAATTAAAAGACAAGATATGGGAACTCATCAATTCCCCGTTCCCCGTAAAATAATATTTTCTTGAAAGAGGCAACCTTTCGGTGCATATTGTGTGTCCAAGAAGTTATATTATAGAATTTCAGGTCATTATGAAACACTATCTACCGTACTTGTTTTGGGTAGGATTAAGCATTATTTCTTTCACTGCACACGGACAAATCTCCATCGATTTCCCTTCGGATCGCGCCGTTTTCCAGCGGGATAAAGGCAATAGAGCAAACATCTACATTTCAGGCAGTTTTAACCAGGCTGTTGACAAAATCGAAGCAAGGTTGGGTGCCATGAACGGGGGCGTGACCATTGAATGGAAAACTATCCACGACAATCCACAGGGCGGTTTCTTTTCCGGAAGTCTGAACGCGGAAGGCGGCTGGTATAAGCTTGAAGTACGTGGATGGCGTAACGGCCAGATGATCGGCCCTACCCAGGTGGATCACGTAGGCGTTGGCGAAGTGTTTATGATCGCCGGGCAATCAAATGCAGAAGGATACCGGAACGACGAGCCAGGCAAGCCATATACGGACTGGGGCGCTCAGGGGGCCGGAGACGACCGCGTTAGTGCGGTAAACCACATGAATGTCCAGACAACGGAAGGCCTTCCAAGCGCTGGGTCCGATTTTCCGTATCCGTCATTTATACACGTTGATTCTCAATCTGATATCGCTCCGCGGGGCAGGTCGGCCTGGTGCTGGGGGAGGTTGGGCGACAAGCTGGTGGCTAAACTGGGCGTACCGGTACTGTTTTACAATGTCGGGTGGTATGGAAGTCACATTGCTGCATGGAGGGAAAGTATTTCGGGTGCTTCTCCGAAATCGATTTATGCCGATCAGTATTTTCAACCTGCCGGAATGCCTTATGGTAACATGCGCGATGTGATCCGCCGTTATACCTCGCTTACCGGATTAAGGGGAATTCTCTGGTTGCAGGGGGAAGCGGATAACGATAACAATACCAGTTCTGACAGCTATTTCAATGACTTGAAAACAGTCATCGAAGCATCCAGGAACGAATCCGGCAGGAACATTTCATGGATGGTATCCCTCACATCTTACAATAATAGGAACGGAACAGATAACCAGGTTACCGATGGTCAGACGAGGGTTATTAATAATGTGCCTAATGTATTTCAAGGGCCATTGACCGATCTGATACAAATTCCACGGATTGATCCGAGCGGAGTGCATTTCATGCAGGATGGCCTGGCTCAACTTGCAGATGCATGGAACGACAGGCTGAATGACGATTACTTTGCCCGTTCCGAACCTTACCAGGGTTTAACACCTTTGAACGTAAAAGTTACGTGTGCCGGAAATGGCAATGTGACATTAACCGCGGAAGGCGTGGGCCTCAACTCATTTAGCTGGAATAATGGAGGCAATTCCCAGAGCATCCAAGTCGGCAACGGATCGTATCGCGTTACTGCGCGGGATGACCGCAACAACCTTATCTGGTCGCCGGAGATACGTATTTTTGAACAAATCCAACCCAACCGGCCCTTTATTTCGATTGAAGGAAGCAACCCCGTTTGCCTTGGAAACACTGCGACCCTGGTTTCAAACAGTTCTCAAAACGCCCGGTGGAACACAGGCGCAACAGGCGACAGGCTACCGGTAACAGCAGGCGGCGATTATTTCGTGACCATCAGAAATGTATATGGCTGCGAAGCCAGTTCGGATGTGGTGAGCATGAAAGTGCTTACTTCCCCCCTGCCAGATAAACCAAAAATCACTGCGTCCGGCCTACTTACTTTCTGCCAGGGCGGAGAAGTGAATCTAACTTCCGATTCCAAAGTAAAGAATGTGTGGTCCAACGGAGCTACCAACGCTACGATCACCGTTGCAAACTCCGGCGATTTTCGCGTGCGGGCGCTGGACGACGTGGGATGTTACTCACCGGAATCTGACGTGGTAACGGTGAAAGTTAATCCCCTTCCAGCGAAACCCGCCATTGCATTGAGTGGAGAAACGACATTCTGCCAGGGCGGTAATGTAACCATGACTTCCAGCTATGACACCGGCAACATCTGGAGTACCAACGCCACCACCAAATCCATAGCCGTGGCAGCAACCGGTAAATTCACATTGAAACAGCGTGATGGCAACGGTTGCGAGTCTGTTTCCGATGAAATTGCTGTAAAAGTAAACCCGCTCCCGGCAACTCCGGCTATTACTGCGCTTCGCCCTACTACATTCTGTGACAGGGACTACACGACATTGCGCAGCAGCGAAGCATTCTCCTACCTTTGGAGCAATGGTTCGACAAATCGCGAAATAGAGATCAGAACTTCGGGTAATTTTACAATTTCGGCGAAAGATGAAAATGGCTGCGTTTCTCCGGTTTCTCCGGTCGTGCAAGTTGTCTCGAACCCACTGCCGCCGACACCTGTAATCACGGCCGACGGCCCAACCACTTTCTGTGCTGATCTGAGCGTTAACCTTTCATCTTCGAACGCCGCCGGGTTTCTGTGGAGCAACGGCTCATCGAGCCAAACGCTCAAAGTAACAACGGCCGGAACGTTTTCTGTCCAGACTATCAACCAGTTCCAATGCTACTCCGATCCAAGTAACCAGATTTCGACACAAACACTCGCATTGCCTCCGTCGCCGATCGTGACGGCATTAGAACCGACAACCTTCTGCGATGGGGATACGATTTTATTGAAAGCCGCGAACGGTAATGCGTTCTTCTGGACCAATGGGTTAGAGGGAGAAACTATTGAGGTATTTAAAACCGGGGGTTATGCTGCGCGCATCAAGGATGATCAGGGTTGCTTTTCGCCCTATTCAGCAGCCATTGCCATCGATGTAAAACCATCTCCGACTGCCCCGACAATTAAGAAGATAGGTACTTACACGCTGTTCGCGGAAAACAACCTGAATGCAGGAGACCATGTCTGGAAGTACAACGGAACAGAACTTTCGGAAAACACCGCTACTTTAAAAGCTGTACGCGCAGGTAACTATGTGGTTAACAACACCATTGTATACAGCCCGACGCTGACTTGTTCATCGGAATTCTCGGAGCCCTTCATGTTCTATCTTGACACCGAGAACTCAGGTTTTGTAGCCTATCCAAACCCGAATGCGACCGATAAAGTCACGGTGGAGACTTTGTCCAATATAGTCAATGCGGACGTTCAGATTATCGATAGCCGTGGTGTTATCCACAGGACATTCAAAGTAGCGAAGTTTGACAGCCGCCAGTTCTTTAATCTCACCGGTCTTTCCAGCGGCATTTATATCATCCGGATCAGCTCACCTTCATTAACAGCCACTCAAAAGCTCATTATTGTACGCTAAGCGGGCACATTGCCCGCCGACTAATCAAAAAACCGGAATAGTGCTATTTTAGCCAAAATAATCATTTACATTTGTGACCGTTTTGTAATAGAACACATTAACAAAATTAAAAACCTCAATCGTTAGCCGATAAAAACTTTACCTGTATCAGAATTACCAATGCGTTATAGATTTATTCTTCCGGTAGTGGCAAAGGCGTTGCTGTTGGTTTCTCTTATTTCCTCTACGGTCTTCTCTCAGATCAAAATTACTTCTCCTACTTTCCAGGCCGTGTACCAACGTGAAGTTAGCGGACAAAGAGAGATAACCGTGTCGGGGACATTCACCGTTCCAATGGACAAGGTCGAAGTAAGGGCGGTACCCGCTGCCCAGGGTCAGGGTATAGACTTACCGTGGGAGCCCCTTCAAGTTGCCCCCAAAGGTGGCGTTTTCGCGGGGAAGATTACTCTTCACGGCGGCTGGTATACGCTGGAAGTAAGGGCTGTTTCCGACGGAAAAATTGTAGGAAGAGACGTGCTATCCCGCGTGGGGATTGGCGAGGTGTTTCTGATCGCGGGCCAATCCAATGCGCAGGGCTTGAAGGGCTATCCCTGGGGACCTTCCGCGCAGGACGACCGCGTCTTGTATGTTAACAACTATCAGAATGACGAAGAAGGCATGTACAATGACCTTCTGACGGATCCCGTCCCTCCGACCTTCGAAAAAATATCAAACAATATGAAATTCATGTCGCCACGCGGCCAGACAGCGTGGTGCTGGGGTATGCTGGGCGACTTGCTTGTGCAAAAGCTGAACGTACCTGTGTTGTTTATTAATACTGCATGGGAAGGTACTGCGATCGAAAACTGGTCATTTAGCGCCCAGGGCATACCCACGAAAAACAAATACGGCGGTTTCACTTATAAACCAGGAATGCCGTATGCTAACCTGCGCATTGCGGCCAGGAATTATGCCAACCAGTATGGCGTCCGCGCTGTGCTTTGGATGCAGGGAGAGGCAGATGCTTTATTCAAAACTCCACTGTCCTTCTACCGTGACAATCTGCAGTTGCTTATCACAAGGCTTTCTGCTGAAACAAATAAGAGGATAACCTGGGTTATTGCAAGAACCAGCCGAACCTCACCAGCCAATACTACTAATTCAAGTGTAAATCCAACGATCATTGCAGCACAAAATGCTGTTCTTGCTACACCATTTAACCCAACATATCCAGGGCCCGAAACGGATAACCTGGTAACCAATCGCGGTGATGGAACTCACTTTGTAGGCAAAGACCCATCTGATATTGAAGGTACCGTCAATGCCCTGAGAATTCTGGCTAATGCCTGGAACGAAAGCCTCGATGTTAACTTCTTCTCGACAGTGCCACCAGCCGCACCAGCCGAAATACCGGCCATAACAGCTTCCTGTGTGACCGAAAACAATGCCGTCAGGATCTCGCTTCCTGCTGGTTACGCATCCTACGAGTGGAACACCAAGGAAAAAGGAAGCACAATCACGGTAACGAAAGCGGGAACTTATAGCGCAACAGTCCGCGACGCATTTGGAAATTCGACGCTCACTTCCGTTGTCGTTCTGGATACGGATGCCAAACCTGCTCAGCCAACGATCCAACAACAAGGACAACAACAAGCTTGTGCAGACTCTTCATTTCAGTTTTCAGTAGCTCCGGGAACGGACATTTACAGCTGGTATAAGCAAGGCGGCACAACGCCGATCGCTACGGGTATTACTGCTAAAATTGGAGAGAGCGGTAATTATTTTGTAAAAAGCCAGAATATTTTCGGATGCGTTTCAGAGAATTCAGCACCTTCTTCGCTGATCATCCGCACCAAAGTTTCCAAGCCTGTTATCGAGGCTTCCGGACCATTCAGCGTTTCGGCAAGCATTTTGGAAGGTCCGGAAGTGAATGAAACCTTCCTGTGGAGAAGACCAGGTTCCGAAACCGACACTACGGCTACGCTGGTCAAAATACTTAAATCAGGCACATATTCTACCAAAGCCAGGGTGGTTTACACGATTGGAGATAGTAATTCATTGGTTTGCTACTCGGATACTGCTTCCAAAGAGTTCAAAACGAACGAGCAGAACGACGTGGTTATCTATCCTAACCCAAGTCAGGGCACTTACATTTACATCGAATCAAGAGACAATATTAAGGATGCCGTCGTGACGCTTTTCGACATCTACGGACGGGTCATTAAGACGACTTTTCCCAAGTTGCTCGACAGCAGGGTGCAGATCGATGTAGGTCTCTTACCAACAGGCAAATACATCCTCCGCGTAACCGGACAAGGGCAAAGCCTGACCAAACAAATTGTCATCAGATAACCATTTTTTCTTTCTTAGTTACTAAATAAGCCCCGCCATCACGGGGCTTATTTAGTATGATACTAATTAGACAAAAGAAAAAGTAAAGAATTTGATTGATAAATTTGCAAAGGCTAATTTTGAGAAACTGGAAAGAAAGTAACCCGCAGGCAACATTTTTTAGGGTAAACGTTCCGGATCGTAACAGACCAACAACAATGAAAAGTACATATCTTCCTTCCGATTACCTGCCCATCATAGTTCAATTTATTCTGGCTGCCGGATTCATCGGCGGGACAATGATCGTCACCCATTTGATCGGCCCGAGCCGGAAAAGCAAACTGAAAGATGATCCGTTTGAATGCGGTATCGAGTCGGTTGGAGACGCCCGTACGCCTATTTCCGTCAAATACTTCCTGGTGGCAATTCTCTTTGTCCTTTTTGATGTCGAGGTGATCTTCATGTACCCCTGGGCTGTCAATTTCAAGAGTTTGGGAATGTTCGGCTTCATTGAAATGTTATTGTTCATGGCCTTGCTGCTTTCTGGTTTTTACTATGTCATCCGCAAAGGGGTGCTTAACTGGGAGGAATAGGCTTCGAACATTGAAATACAAAGAATTATGAAAGAAGTAAAGATAGTGGAGGCTCCGCAAGGACATAGCGGATCTGGTTTTTTTGCAACTTCATTCGACGAAGCAATCGGTTTGGCGCGTAGTTACTCACTCTGGCCGCTCCCTTTCGCGACGTCTTGCTGCGGAATCGAATTCATGGCCACCATGGGTGCGCACTACGATATCTCCCGTTTCGGGTCTGAGCGCCCGAGTTTCTCCCCACGCCAGGCCGATCTTCTGATGGTAATGGGCACTATTGCCAAGAAAATGGCCCCGGTTGTTAAGCAGGTTTATCTGCAAATGGCTGAACCCCGTTGGGTTATGGCGGTTGGTGCATGTGCATCGAGTGGCGGTATTTTTGACACTTACAGCGTATTGCAGGGAATAGACCGCATTATACCTGTAGATGTATACGTACCCGGCTGCCCTCCGCGTCCCGAACAAATCATCGACGGCTTGATGCAGATCCAGTATCTCGCTCAGAACGAAAAACTTCGTCGCAGAAATACGGACGAATATCAGGAACTATTGGCATCTTATAATATTCAGTAACCCCCCTATGCTTACTAACCAGGAGGTAGCCGAAGGGCTTTTGGAAAAATTTGGAAGCCAGGTCTTCGACTTTGAAGAACCCTATGGGCTCTTAACATTCTCAACGACCCGCGAAGAGATCATCCCGGCGATGGAGTTCCTGAGAGACCATAAAACCTATCAGGTCATTTTCCTGACCGATATCACAGGCATTCACTATCCCGACAATGCAGGGCAGGAGTTTGTAGTGGTTTATCATATGCACAGCTTTATCCACAACTTCCGTCTGCGGATTAAAGTGGCGCTTTCAGAAGCAGATATTCACATTCCTACCGCCACCGGCCTGTTCGCCAGCGCCAACTGGATGGAGCGTGAAACATACGATTTTTTTGGTATCTTGTTTGACGGGCACCCGAACCTGAAACGCATTCTGAACATTGACGAAATGGATTATTTCCCGATGCGTAAAGAATATCCGATGGAGGATGCTACCCGTGAAGACAAAATTGACGCCCTTTTCGGCCGATGACCTATATTGAGTAAGATTATGGCAGATATTGAATTGTTACCACATAATGTCCCTTCTCAAAGTGAGCTTCCTGAGCTCGTTGAAGAACTGACAACCCTCAACCTCGGCCCGACGCACCCTGCCACCCACGGTATTTTCCAGAACATCCTGAAAATGGATGGGGAAAAGATCGTTTCAGGCGAGCAAACCATCGGATATATTCACCGGGCGTTTGAGAAAATAGCCGAAAGAAGGCCTTTTTACCAGATTACAACGCTGACCGACCGCATGAACTATTGTTCGTCCCCGATTAATAACCTGGGATGGCACATGACTGTCGAGAAGCTTTTGGGCGTAGAAGTCCCTAAGAGAGCGCAATACATCCGCGTGATCATGATGGAGCTGGCGCGCATCACCGACCACATCATCTGCAACAGTATTCTTGGCGTTGACACCGGTGCATTTACCGGCTTTTTGTATGTCATGCAAAAACGCGAAGAGGTGTATGAAATTTATGAGGAAGTCTGCGGTGCACGTCTGACCACCAATATGGGACGGCTGGGTGGAATGGAACGCGATCTTTCCAGCACGGCGATCCGCAAGATCCACGAATTCATCAAATCCTTTCCACCGGTTTTAAGAGAGCTTGAAAAACTGCTCAACCGGAACCGGATCTTCATGGACCGTACGATCAATGTAGGTCCTATCTCATTGGAAAGGGCTCTTTCATATGGTTTTACAGGTCCAAACCTCCGTGCAGCGGGCCTTGATTACGATGTGAGGGTTATGAACCCTTATTCGTCCTACCAGGATTTCGAATTCGACGTCCCCATCGGACAGAATGGCGATACTTACGACCGGTATATGGTACGTAATGAAGAAATGTGGCAAAGCCTCAGGATTGTGGAGCAAGCCATTAATAACCTTCCCGAAGGACCATATTACGCCGACGCTCCTGAATATTACCTTCCTCCCAAAGACGAGGTTTACAAAAATATGGAGGCATTGATCTATCATTTCAAAATTGTAATGGGAGAAATAGATGCACCAGCCGGCGAAGTTTATCATGCTGTGGAAGGAGGAAACGGCGAATTGGGTTTCTACCTCATCAGCGATGGCGGCAGGGCACCATACCGTCTGCATTTCCGCAGGCCAAGCTTTATTTACTATCAGGCTTATCCTGAAATGTGCAAAGGTTCGTCCCTGTCAGATGCGATCCTGACAATGAGTAGCCTGAATGTAATTGCAGGTGAGCTGGACGCTTAAAGTTTGTTAAAGATCTAATTAGAAATGACCGAATCACCCAATCTGGTTGCGTTCACACCCGAACGACTTGAAAAAGTAAAAGAAATTATCGCACGTTATCCTGAGGGCCGCCAGAAATCGGCTCTTTTGCCTGTTTTGCACGTCGCTCAGGAACAATGGGGCTGGCTGAGCAGCGAAGTGATGGATTATGTCGCGGGAATTTTAAGCATCGAGCCTGTGGAGGTATATGAAGTTGCGACTTTTTATACCATGTACCACCTCGACCCGGTCGGTAAGCATGTGATCGAATACTGCCGTACAGGCCCCTGCTGCCTCATGGGCGGTGAAGATGTGTACGGCCACCTGAAAAACAAGCTGGGTATCGACGCCGGTGAAACGACATCCGACGGGCTTTTCACATTGAAAGAAGTCGAATGTTTGGCTGCATGTGGATGGGGCCCTGTTTTCCAGATCCGCGAGCAGTTCTACATGAACCTGACCAATGACAAGGTCGATCAAATTATAGAAGAGTTAAGTAAATAAGCTTTTTTAAGCTGAAAATATTATCCTCAAATGGCTAGAAAAATTTTAACGGAGCATATTAATGTCCCGGGTATCGAAACCTTCGACGTTTACCGCAAACAAGGAGGCTATACTGCCGTTGAAAAAGCTATCAAAACCATGACCCCGGAAGAGGTAGTGGAAGAAGCAAAAAAATCAGGCGTGCGCGGTCGTGGTGGTGCAGGATTCCCAATGGGGATGAAGTGGGGCTTTTTGGCCAAGCCTGAGGGTGTTCCCCGCTATCTCGTCTGCAATGCCGACGAATCCGAACCGGGTACATTCAAAGATCATCATTTGATGAAATGCATCCCTCACCTGTTGATCGAGGGTATGATCATTTCCAGCTTTGCATTGGGCGCCCACAAGTCGTTCATATATGTGCGCGGTGAGCTCATGTATGTGATCCGCATTCTGGAAAAAGCCATTGAGGAAGCAAAAGCACAAGGATTTTTAGGTAAAAATATCCTGGGCTCCGGCTACGACCTTGAATTGGTAGTACAGCCTGGTGGCGGCGCATATATCTGCGGTGAGGAAACTGCATTGCTGGAATCACTGGAAGGAAAAAGAGGTAACCCGAGAAACAAACCGCCATTCCCCGCCGTGAAAGGACTTTATCAAAGTCCTACCGTTGTGAACAATGTGGAATCGATCTCGAATATGCCGTGGATCATTAACAATGGCGGCGACGCGTATGCAGCGATCGGAATAGGACGCAGTACGGGAACGAAGTTGATCTCGGCGTCGGGCCACATTCAAAAGCCGGGCGTTTACGAAATTGAGCTGGGTGTGAGTGTAGACGAATTTTTGAATTCGGATGAATATTGCGGCGGTATCCGGAAAGGGCACTATTTGAAAGCATTGGTTGCCGGCGGATCGTCCGTACCCATTCTTCCTGCCCATCTCATTACGAAAACAGCCAATGGAGAAGACCGCCTGATGAGTTACGAATCACTTTCCGATGGCGGTTTCGCGACTGGCACCATGCTCGGTTCAGGTGGTTTTATTGTTTTTGATGAAACAGCTTGTATCGTCCGCAACACCTGGAATTTCTCGCGCTTTTACCATCACGAATCGTGCGGACAATGCAGCCCATGCCGCGAAGGGACCGGCTGGATGGAGAAAGTACTTCACCGCATCGAGCATGGCCACGGCAGCATGCATGACATCGATCTGCTGGTCGATATTTCAAAGAAAATAGAAGGTAACACCATTTGTCCGCTGGGTGACGCCGCTGCATGGCCTGTGGCCAGCGCGATCCGCCACTTCCGGGACGAATTTGTATGGCATATCACCCATCCGCACGAAGCTACCCAGCCAGGAGCGGTCTATATGGGTGAAATGGCCCTGGTGTAATCACATTTCAGAACATTGTACATGAATTTGGCATGGAAGAGGTTAAACCCCAATTGTTGAAAATTACATTCGATGGCATCGAGGTAGAAGTAGAGCCCGGAACGACCATCATGCAGGCTGCGCGCAAGATCGCCGAAGCCGACGAGAGTCAGGGGCATCTGGTTCCTCCCGCGATGTGCTATTATAAACCGCTGCCGGTTTCCGGAGGTAAATGTCGTGCTTGTCTGGTTAAAGTGTCTGCGGGTTCTGCCAAAGATCCCCGCCCGATGCCTAAACTAGTTCCTTCCTGCATTACGCAGGTTCAGGACGGGATGGTCGTGGAGAA
Organism: Dyadobacter sp. MSC1_007; assembly: GCF_023667495.1. Lineage (GTDB taxonomy): Bacteria > Bacteroidota > Bacteroidia > Cytophagales > Spirosomataceae > Dyadobacter. The sequence continues at coordinate 285,388 of NZ_JAMOZL010000007.1, read as the reverse complement.
TACGACCAACCAGGGCGTATTGGATACCCGTAAGAGCATTGTCGAATTTCTGCTGATCAATCACCCGCTCGATTGCCCCATTTGTGATCAGGCTGGCGAATGTCATTTGCAGGATTTTGCATTTGAGCATGGTTCCGCGAAGACTCGTTACGAGGAAGAGAGAAGGACTTTTGATAAAATAGATATCGGTCCGCATGTGCAGTTGCACATGACGCGTTGCATTCTTTGCTATCGTTGCGTTTACACGGCCGACCAGATCACCGACAAGCGCGTGCATGGTGTAATGAACCGCGGGGATGCCTCGGAAATCAGTACTTATATTGAAAAAGCGATTGATAACGACTTCTCTGGAAACGTCATCGACGTTTGTCCGGTTGGCGCATTGACTGATAAAACATTCCGCTTCAAAAACCGCGTATGGTTCACCAAACCGGAGGACGCACATCGGAATTGCGACAAATGCTGCGGAAAAGTGACATTATGGTACCGCGGCGACGAAGTGCTCCGCGTAACTGCCCGGAAAAATACATGGGGAGAGGCAACCGATTTCATTTGCAACACATGCCGTTTTGAAAAGAAGAACACCAGCGAATGGGTGCTCGAAGGGCCTACCAAAGTAAAGCGCAGTTCGGTTATTTCGGCCAACAAATACCGCGCTGATCTTGTGAAGAAGCCTGATTTCGCATTGAAACTGGCTGCAACCCAATACAAAAAAATCGACGATTCACGGCCTTATGTGACGGACGAAGAAACGATCCGCCAGCAAAGCATTGAAAATAACGACAAGGCGAACCACCGTTCGTTATTGGCGAAGAATAATTAATTATTAGTTCAAAGCAGCCTAATTAACTTGCTTTCAAATGGATTTAACCGAGTTTCTTGTTAAAACCGCAACAATATTTGTTGTTTTTGTGCTTACCCTCGTCATCGCCATGTACTCCACATGGGCCGAAAGAAAGGTCGCGGGCTTTATTCAGGATCGTAGCGGACCTAACCGCGCGGGCTGGGGTGGTCTTTTGCAACCAATGGCCGATGCGGGAAAGATGTTTTTTAAAGAGGATTTCATTCCGGCCCTCGCCAACAAGTGGCTGTTCATAGCCGGGCCTAGCCTCGCGATGCTTACGGCAATGCTTGCAAGTGCTGTAATACCTTTTGGGAGTACCATTCGAGTGGCTGGGCATGAAGTAGCCATGCAAGGCGTTGAATCCAATATCGGTATCCTGTACGTTTTTGGCGTTGTGGCTTTGGGTGTTTACGGCATTATGGTCGGTGGATGGGCTTCCAACAATAAATTTTCATTGCTTGGGGCGATCCGTGCAGCTTCTCAAAACATCAGTTATGAAGTTGCGATGGGCCTTTCGCTAATCGCAATCCTGATGATGAGCAGCTCGCTTTCATTGGGCGAGATCGTGGCGCAGCAGCACGGTATGAACTGGAATATCTTTTACCAGCCGCTCGGGTTCATTATTTTCATCACTTGCTCGTTCGCTGAATGTAACCGTGTACCATTCGATTTGCCTGAATGTGAAACGGAACTTGTAGGTGGTTACCACACAGAATATGGAAGTATGAAGCTGGGTTTCTACCTGTTTGCGGAATACATCAACATGTTCATTTCCTCGGCGATCATTTCAGTGCTCTATTTTGGCGGCTACAATTATCCGGGAATGGACTTTGTTTACCAGCAGCTGGTTAAAGCGCTGGGTGCTGATACAGGCCATAACGTAGCGACATTGATCGGAACGGCTGTTTTCTTTGGCAAAGCCTTGTTCTTCATATTCTTCTACATGTGGGTGCGCTGGACGATCCCACGTTTCCGCTATGACCAGTTGATGAACCTTGGCTGGAAAAAGCTGATACCTCTTGCTATTTTTAACATCATTATCACCGGTGCGGCCGTGCTTTTCTTGAAGCCCCTCGTTACCGCGTGGTTGAATTAATTTCAAAATCGTATTGCCATGCAATTGACAAATCGCTCAAAGCAAGTAAGCAATAAAGAAATGACGCTGATGGAACGCGCCTACCTGCCGGCTATTGCAACAGGTTTGGCGATTACGATCAAGCATTTTTTCTCTAAAAAAGTAACTATCCAATACCCTGAAGTAAAGCGTTACCTCGGACCTGTTTTCAGGGGAAGACATATTCTAAAAAGAGACGAAGAAGGTCGTGAACGTTGCACAGCATGTGGACTTTGTGCCGTAGCTTGCCCCGCAGAAGCGATTTCAATGGTCGCGGCGGAACGTGAGAAAGGAGAAGAAAACCTCTATCGCGAAGAAAAATATGCGGCTGTATACGAGGTAAATATGCTTAGATGTATCTTTTGCGGCCTTTGCGAAGAAGCTTGCCCAAAACAAGCTGTTTATTTGCGTCACGATGAGTTTGTGCCTGTATTTACCGAACGTGACCAGGTAATCTGGGGAAAAGACCTGCTCGTAGAGGACATGAACAGCCGCTATACCCGTGAAGCTTGGACCAAAGAAGAAGCAAAAGCCCTGGATGCGAAAAGAGCCAGCGGTGAAGTGACCAACGTTGTTCCAAGAGCTATTCCCTGAGGTTAACCTAAACTGTCAGCAGTTATTAAGATTATGAATTCGACCGTATCATTCTTTTACTTTTTATCCTTCCTCACCGTTTTAAGCGCGGTCATGGTTGTAGTTTCCCGTAACCCTATTCACAGCGTTCTTTACCTGATCCTGACATTCTTTACGCTTTCAGGGCATTATATCCTGTTGAATGCACAGTTTCTGGCAGCGGTGAATATCATCGTGTACGCGGGGGCCATTATGGTGCTTTTTCTGTTCGTCATCATGTTCCTTAATATGAAACAGGATAACGAAGAGTCCAAAACCAACCTGACCAAGATTGCCGCTACAATTGTCGGCGGGACTGTTTTTGTGATCCTTTTTGGAGCTTATCGCAAAACAGCCATTGCGCCATTTAATCCGGAGCAATATGATTCGCAGGTAGGGATGATTGAAAGTTTGGGTAAACTGCTCTTCCGCGACTACCTGCTGCCATTTGAGCTTGCTTCCATTCTGTTGCTAGTTGCGATGGTAGGAGCGGTGATGTTGGGAAAGAGAGAGATCGGCGAACGCCACTTCTAGGATACGAGACACATCGTCCACACCCAGGCTTAAAAGCCTGGGTTACGCAAAAGAGGCTCTTTCGAGCCTCTTTTGCATGGTGTCCATCGGTATGATCAGGCCTCTTCTACTTCTGAGTAGGCCTCAACCGGAATGCACGAACATATGAGGTTACGATCACCATAAGCGCTGTCAACGCGGCTTACACTTGGCCAGAACTTGTTAAAACGCAAATGCGGAAGCGGGAATGCCGCTTTTTCACGACTGTAAGACCGGTTCCAGTTTTCGCTTAATAGCACGCGGGATGTGTGCGGCGCGTTTTTCAGTACATTATCGGCACGATCTGCAACGCCTTCTTCCACTTCGCGGATTTCATTACGAATAGCGATCATCGAGTCGCAGAAACGGTCGAGTTCTGCCTTCGATTCCGATTCAGTAGGTTCGATCATCAATGTACCAGCAACCGGGAATGAAAGTGTTGGTGCGTGGAATCCATAATCCATCAACCTCTTGGCAACATCTTCGGCTTCCACACCAGCCGCTTTGAACGACCGGCAATCCAGGATCATTTCATGCGCACACCGTCCGTTTGTACCAGTATAAAGTACTTCATAATGGCCGCTCAGACGCTCCTTGATATAATTCGCATTCAATATCGCATATTTCGTTGCATTCGTAAGTCCTTCGCCGCCCATCATCGCAATGTATGCGTATGAGATCGTTAGAATACTTGCGCTTCCGTATGGTGCTGCGGAAACAGCTCCTGCCTGACCATTTGGCAAATGTTCCGGCTGAGTATTGAAATTAACGTGTCCCGGCAAGAATGGCATCAGGTGTTCTGCAACGCCGATCGGGCCAACACCCGGACCGCCACCGCCGTGAGGGATACAGAATGTTTTATGTAAATTAAGGTGGCATACATCTGCCCCGATAGTCGCTGGGCTTGTCAACCCAACCTGAGCGTTCATATTTGCACCGTCCATATAAACCTGGCCTCCAAATGAATGGATCATGGCACAGATCTCAATAATGCTTTCTTCATAAACACCGTGCGTCGAAGGATAAGTTACCATCAGGCAGGACAACTCATTGCTGTACTGTTCCGCCTTCGCTTTCAGATCTTCGACATCGATATTACCTCTTTCATCGCATTTGGTAACCACCACCTTCATTCCGGCCATTACTGCCGAAGCGGGGTTCGTTCCGTGCGCAGATGACGGGATCAATGCCACATTTCTATGGAAATCACCACGGCTTTCGTGGTAGGCACGAATGGCCATTAATCCTGCATATTCTCCCTGAGCTCCCGAATTTGGCTGAAATGACATTGCAGCAAAACCTGTAATTTCGCAAAGCCAGGTATTCAACTCGCTTACGAGCTGTGCATAACCTCCTACCTGATTGGTTGGTGCGAACGGGTGAATAGCACCAAATTCCGGCCACGTCAACGGGATCATTTCGGCGGTTGCATTCAGCTTCATTGTACAGCTTCCCAATGAGATCATTGAATGCACCAGCGAAAGGTCTTTGCTTTCCAAAGATTTCAGATACCGCAACATTTCATGCTCGGTATGGTGTGTATTGAAGACGGGATGCGTGAGATATTCTGACGTTCTCGCCAGATTTTCTACGATTGAGAATTCCATGTCTTCGTCGATCACCATTTCACCCTGGAAGCCTGATACTTCCGCAAAAACATTCAACAGCGCGATCACGTCGTCAAAAGTCTTGGCTTCATCGAAGGAAATGCTAACGCTTTCTTCTCCGTTATATCTTAGATTGATGCCAAATTTAAGCGACTGCTCACGCAACTTGCGCGTCAATGGCGTCTGGATAGTTACCGTATCAAAGAAGTTCTCGGTAACGACATCATAATGAAATTTCTTAACTGTATCAACAAACAACCGCGCAAGGCCATGCACACGTGCTGCAATGCTCTTAATTCCTTCCGGCCCGTGATATACAGCATATGCTCCCGCGATAACCGCAAGCAACACCTGTGCTGTACAAATATTTGAAGTAGCTTTTTCTCTCCGAATATGCTGCTCACGCGTTTGCAGCGCCATTCTTAATGCACGATTGCCTTCACCATCCACCGATACGCCGATAATACGGCCCGGAATCTGACGCTTGAAAGCATCTTTTGTAGCAAAATATGCCGCATGCGGACCGCCGTAACCCATCGGCACGCCAAAACGCTGCGAAGAACCAACTACCACATCCGCGCCCATTTCTCCCGGCGATTTCAGCAATGCCAATGCCAGCAGATCAGCAGCAACCGCCACTGAAATTCCCAGGTCGTGTGCAGAAGCGATAAAATCGGTGTAATCGATCACTTCTCCGTCAGTTGCAGGGTACTGCACCAGTACGCCGTAGATATTTTCGTCGGTAAGGTCGAGTGTTGCGTGGTTTCCTACGACTACATCTATACCAACCGGTTTAGCACGGGTGTAAATCAAATCGATGGTTTGCGGGTGGCAGAGCTCAGATACAAAAAACGTATTGGCTTTCTTCCTCACTCCTGCACGTGCGCTGTGCAGCATCGTCATCGCCTCAGAAGCAGCAGTCGCTTCATCGAGAAGAGATGCATTGGCAATCTCCATTCCGGTCAGGTCCGTCACGACGGTTTGAAAATTCAAGAGCATTTCCAGCCTGCCTTGTGCAATCTCTGCCTGATAAGGCGTGTAAGCCGTGTACCAAGCCGGATTTTCGAGGATGTTGCGTAAAATTACATTCGGTGTGATGGTGTCGTAATAACCCGTCCCGATATAGGACCTGAGAACCGCATTCTTGGATGCCACCTTTCTGATTCCTTGCAAAAACTCCTGCTCTGATTTCGGGCGGGGAAGATTCAGGGGTTTCGATAAGCGGATGGCCGGGGGAAGCGTCTGATCGATCAATTCATCGAGCGATGCAGCACCAATGGCTTTCAACATTTCCTGCAATTCCTGCTCGTCTTTACCGTGGTGACGGTTTTCAAATTTATCCTGGTTTCGAAGATTAACTTTCATTCAAGTTAGGCTGAGAATGCCGCTATTAGGTGATTTTAAAATACAAAAGTAAGCAAATCCAACCGAATCTTTTAGAGATTGATTGCTGTGCTTACTCTTGAATATGTACAAAATGTTAAATCAGGAAGTTCCTAGTGATTAGGACAACCGCAATCTGTTTTCCGTTTGAATATTCCCAGGAATTTCTTCGACCGTGGCTTCTTGTAACCCTTGTATTTCTTTTTTTTACCAAAGAGTTCAACTTTTGAAGCGGAAGGACTCGCAGACGCCGGTTCTACGATAGATATACTGCATATTAATGCGAATACCAGTAGCCAGGGAGTAATTTTTTTTATCGTTTTCATGCTATCGATCGTCAACAGTTAAATATGCAACGTAAAACAGCGGCGATCCGGTATGCGCGGCATTGCCTTTCACAATGTTCCGAAAATTTCAGGCTTTTACCAATTCAAGAATGGTTATTTCCGGCAAAATACCCACCCTGCCCGGATATCCCAGGTAGCCAAATCCTCTGTTGACATACAAAAACTGATCGTTTTCCTCATACCGACCGGCCCATTGCTTGTACCGGTATTGCACCGGGCTCCACCGTAGCTTCCCGATCTCGACCCCAAACTGCATTCCATGCGTATGGCCTGCCAGCGCAAGATCGATGTCTTTGTATTTAGGCAAAACCTGCGCCTCCCAGTGGCTCGGATCATGAGAAAGCAATATTTTCACAGGAAAGTCATCGGTGTGCTGATATGCTTTTTCGAGATTACCATACTTGGCAAAATTCCCCGCGCCCCAGTTCTGAATGCCGATTAATCCGATTGATTCGCCATCCACCGTAATTGCGCGGTTTTCATCCAGCATTAAATTCCAACCCAGCAATTCGTGTGCTTTTCGCAGATCAGCGAGGTTCCTCGTTTTTGCATGGATGTCCGGCCATTGGAAATAATCTCCATAATCATGGTTTCCGAGAATGGAATGCACACCAAGCGGTGCTTTTACCTTATCGAAAATATTGATGTAGTCTTTCACTTCTTTGGCCCGATCGTTAACCAGGTCACCCGTAAAGAAAGCGATATCCGGCTTTTCGTTCATCAGCATTTCCACGCCACCCTTCACAGCGGTCTTATTAAAGAAACTACCCGAGTGAATGTCCGAAAGCTGCGCGATTTTCATGCCGTGAAATTGCTTTGGCAGATTTTTCAAAGGCACTTTCACCCTTCTGATGCGATAATCGTGCGCTCCCGACAAAATGCCATATGCAAATGTCCCCATTAGCCCCGCACCGGCCACAACTGCGGTTGTGGCCAGAAACTGCGAACGGGGAATCGTAGGTTCGCCGGTTTCGGGCGAAGAAGTAGCCACTGAGGGAGCAAAAAAACTGATGATCCATTGAAAAAAGCGGCGGACATCATCCACCAGCAGGATGAACACTGCCAGCAATTTCGAGAGATAGGGAATGGCGATGAATGCAACGACAAACGTACGTGTACTGCTTTTGAAGTAATCCGGCGGAAGCAATTGCATTCCGATGTAAGCTCCGAGTGTGAGGAGTGTCAGCGACCAGTATGCCCCTCCGATCCAGCGTTGTGTTAAGGGTGTGAGGCCGCGAATGGCCAGTTTCAAGCCTTGCCAGACATACCAGTCAATGGCAAAAAGGATGAATGTAAGTATGATAAAAAAGAAGGTTCTGTTCATTTTAAAATGATAGTTGTCATATCAACGACAAACACCGGCAAAACCATTCACGTTCAGGATTGTACCGGATAATTCATGAATGTACAGTAATGGCTTCACACCTGGGCCGAAGGTAAATTTCCGCGGATAAGTGGTTTTCGGTATTTTTGTACCTTATCTATATCAGTTATGCCTAAATACGATTTCAAGAGATTCCACATTCGCTCGATGAATGCGGGATCCGATCAGGAAAGAGCGGAGATCAATCAGGAATTAAAAGACTTGTATGCTTCGCTGCCTGAGGACGAAAAGAAGATTTTCAATGAAGAATTGCAGCATTTCCTTACCTACGAAGTCGCGCGGATCAAATCCGACTATGAATCGGTTAATGGCTTAAATCGCCCTAACTAATTGCTCAGTTCAACCGCGGATCGATAGGATAATGCGCGATGGAGCGATATTCGCCGCCCATATTGCGCAGGATTTCGCGCCAGAAGTTGCCGGGAGGTGTTGAAAACAGGAAATCGGAGTTGGTATTGGAAATAATCCACGAGTCCTGCCGGATCTCGTCGTCGAGCTGACCACCGCTCCATCCCGAATACCCTATAAAGAACATGACGTCCTCCTGTTTCAGGGTATTTAGATTCAGGAGTTTTTTGACATTGTCAAAATCCCCTCCCCAATACACATCCTTCATGATTTCGGTTCCTCCGGTCACAAGGTCGGGCCGGCGATGTATGAAATGAAGGGTGTTTTTCTCAACCGGACCACCAAGGTGTAAAATGATATCCTGGTAAATGGTTTCGTCCAGTACATCGCCCAGAAACAGGTCGGTAGTTTGATTAAGCACAAAACCGAAACTTCCCTGTTCGTTATGCTCGCACATAAGGATCACGCCCCTTTCAAAATTGGGATCTCCCAAAAAAGGTTTGGCGATAAGCAAGCTTCCTTTTGAAACTTTCACGGCTGACGGCATAATCTGGCAGATTACTAATTCAAAAACGAAATATATTTATTTTTCGCACTGAAAAGCGGATATTGCCCAAAATATAATAAAAATAAGATCATGGCACTGATAAAATCTGTCCGCGGACATCACCCATCCTTCGATGAAAGCTGCTGGTTTGCTGAAAATGCGACTGTTGTGGGAGATGTGGTGATGGGCGAAAATTGCACTGTTTGGTTTAACGCAGTCATTCGTGGCGATGTGAACAGCATCCGCATCGGGCATCATTCCAATGTGCAGGACGGGGCTGTTATCCATTGTACTTACCAGCGTTTTGCGACCACAATCGGCAACTATGTGTCTATTGCACACAACGCCATCGTACACGGCTGTACTATTGGAGACCACGTCCTGATCGGAATGGGATCGATCGTGATGGATGGAGCTGTTGTCGGGGAAGGTGCTATTATCGCGGCGGGCGCCATTGTAACCCAGGGCACCAAGGTCCCGCCCGGAACAATTTACGCAGGCAACCCAGCAAAATACCTCAAAGACGTCTCCCCGGAACTGAATGCAGCCATCGACCGCACAGCGAACAACTACATTACTTATTCCGGTTGGTTCAGGGACGAGGAAAAAGCCTAGTATCCGCCGGGCAGTATCCAGTAAGCAGCTTTACTCCGCCATTTCCTTCCTTGCATTCAAATATCCTTTGATCACAGTAAAAGTGGTAATCGCAAGGAAGAAAAGAATAATGTATTGAACGTAATCGACGATCCAGGGAAAGCGCTCACCGAAGAGATAGCCGCCGCCCGTTAATGCACCGATCCAGATGGCTCCTCCTGCTACGTTATTAATCAGAAACGACGGGAAAGGCATTTTTACGAGTCCGGCCAGGATAGGCGCGAACGTACGGACAACCGGAAGAAACCGGCTAATGATCAATGTTCGGCTGCCGTATTTTTCAAAGTAAGTGCGGGTGGTTTCTATGTGTTTCTTTTTGAAAAAGAAAGAATCCGGCCGGTTTTCGAACATATCTCCAAAATATTTCCCGAAAATATATCCAACCAGCGACCCCAATACGGCCGCTGTGAACATGCATATCAATAAAATAGCAATCGGAACATCCAGGATACCAGTTCCGCAAAAGACCCCGGCGAGGAAAACGAGGTAATCACCGGGAAGGAAAAACGCGAAAAAAAGTCCGTTTTCAGCAAATACAATAAATGTGATTACCAATAACCCTCCCGTACGGATAATTTCTTCTGAGTTAAGTATATATTGAAAAAACTCGACAATTGAATTCATAAGAGCATATTAAAGAAATGGCCGCACCCGATCCTGTGTTTGGATCATTTCAAATTTAAGCATTTTCCGATAGTTCCAGCCAGCGCATTTCCTTCTCTGCCTGGCTGTCCGTAAGCTCCTCAATCTGCTTCGACCATTTTGCCAGCTCCTCATGTGAACCGCCTTTGTTGAGATTTGCCACCAATTGTACCTTTTTCTTCTCCATATCGGCTATATCTTTCTCCAATTGCTCCATTTCCTTCTGCTCCTTGTAGCTCAGTTTTCGCTTGGCAACAGTCGCAACAGGTGTCTCTTCTTTCGGCTGCGGCGCTGGAGTTGCAACGGATTTGTTGCCTGCCGCCGCATTAGCCTTCTTCTCTGCTTCCTGCTCATCCTGAAACTCGCGCAGCTCGGTATAGTTCCCGGGGAAATCGCTGATCTTGCCATTTCCTTCAAAAACAAAAATATGCTGCACAAGCCTGTCCAGGAAGTACCGGTCGTGGGAAACGATCATCAGACAGCCTGGGAAATTGAGCAAAAACTCTTCCAATACGTTCAGACTGGCAATATCCAGATCGTTCGTAGGTTCATCGAGGATCAGGAAGTTGGGCTGTTTAATGAGGATCAAAAGAAGTTGCAGCCGCCTTTTCTCGCCACCGCTGAGTTTTGAAATAAAATCATATTGTTTTGAAGGCGAAAAAAGGAATGCCTGTAACAAATGCCCAACCGTCACCGTTTCACCGGTTCCAAGTTGCACCACTTCGGCTACATCCTTGACGATATCGATCACGCGTTGGTTTTCATTGAACACCAGATCCGATTGCTTATAGTAACCGAACTGTACCGTTTCCCCGGTTGAGATTTTGCCTTTATCAGGTTCCAACTCGCCGGTAATCATGTTCAGAAGCGTCGATTTGCCCATCCCATTCTGGCCAACGACACCGATGCGGTCACCGCGACGGAAGGTATATTCAAAATCCTTGATGAGTTCGCGCTCACCAAATCCCTTGCTGATTTTTTCCAGTTCGATGATTTTGCTTCCCAGCCTCGAAGTGCGCACATTCAGTTCCATCTGAACATCGAATTTCTTCTGACTCGCACGTTCTTTAAGCTCCTCGAATGCGTCGACGCGGTATCTTGCCTTGGTACCCCGCGCTTTGGGTTGTCTCCGGATCCAGTCCAGCTCCTTGCGCATCAGGTTTCTGGCCTTATCGATGCCCGCCGCTTCCATTTCCTCCCTTTCTGCCTTTTTTTCAAGGAAATAGGAATAATTGCCTTTATATGTGTAAGCTGAGCCGTGGTCGAGTTCCAGCATCTGGTTACAAACAGTATCCAGGAAGTACCGGTCGTGGGTCACGACAAGAATGGTTGTATTCGAAGTATTGAGGTAATTTTCCAGCCATTCGACGGTGTCGAGGTCCAAATGGTTGGTGGGTTCATCGAGGATCAACAGATCCGGGTCTTCGAGAAGCACTTTGGCCATCGCTACTCTTTTCCGCTGGCCGCCGGATAATGTACCAAATAGGCTATCCGTATGATGAATGCCGAGCCTGCCAAGAATTTCCTTGGTCCGATATTCGAAATCCCATGCATTCAGCTTGTCCATATCCTCCATCACATCTGCGAGCTCGTCGTGATTATCGGTTTCGATGGCGTGCTCGTACCGTTTCACCACCTGCGCAACCGGGTTGTCCGACGAAAAGATCACTTCCAGTACCGGAAGGCTTTCATCAAACGCCGGACTTTGGTCGAGATAGCCGACCCGGATGTCTTTCCGGATGCTGACTTCTCCTTCATCGGCCGGAATTTTGCCGGTAAGTATATTCAGAAAAGTAGTCTTTCCGGTTCCATTCGTGCCGATGAGCGCGACCTTATCCCCCTTACTAATCCCAAAATTGATATTTTTAAAAAGCCACTGATCTCCAAATGACTTGGCTATATTTTCTGCTGAAAGGTAATTCATGATTAAAAGTAAAAATCCGTATTTGCAAAGTTAGGACAGATATCAAACAACAAAGAAAAAATTCGTTTTCATAGGGTAAATAGGCTAATATTGCCGCTTATATTTTGTTAGATGGTTCCATTGAACACGTTCATTATCATGTCCAAAAAATTCTTTTACCTATTCTCAACCGTTTTTCTTTGTTTTAATGCAGTAGCGCAGGACAGTAATTTTAAGAGTTATACGCAAAAAATTGGAGGAAGTCCTCAGGTGTACGATATGGTCGCCATCCCCGGGGGCGAATTTATGATGGGCAGCCCTGCCAGCGAAAAAGGCCGCAGAGCCGACGAAGGCCCTCAGCATAAGGTGAAAATCGAGCCTTTCTGGATGGGCAAACACGAAGTAGTCTGGGATATTTATGATCTCTACGCTTTCAAAAACATGGAAAAGGAAATGGGCGCACGCCACCCCGATCCCGACAAAAGCGTTCAGAAAACCGACGCAAGCACCCGTCCAAGCCCACCTTATGTAGATATGTCCTTTGGAATGGGAAGAGAGGGCTATCCGGCCATTAATATGACCCAATATGCCGCTATTCTTTTCTGTAAATGGCTATATGAAAAAACAGGCATCTTTTACCGTCTGCCAACCGAAGCAGAATGGGAATATGCCTGCCGCGCAGGTTCAAAGACTCCATATTCTTTTGGTGATGAATCAAAAATCAATGAATATGCTTGGTACCGCAAAAACAGCGATGCATCTTACAAAAAAATTGGTACCAAAAAACCCAATGCCTGGGGGTTGCACGATATGCACGGAAACGTAATGGAGTGGACTTTGGACCAATATATTCCTGACTACTACTCTAAAAAACCGGCCGGCGAAGCATTCGCACCTGTAACCGAACTTTACCCGACTGCTGTTCGCGGCGGCTCATGGGATGACGAAGCCGCAGACCTCCGCAGTGCTGCGCGTACCGCTTCCAAACCTGAATGGAAAGTCCTCGATCCGCAATTGCCTAAAAGCGAATGGTGGATGACCAGCGCCTCATTTGTTGGTTTCAGGGTTGTAAGACCATTGAAAACGCCATCGCCAGAAGAAATTAAGGCTTATTACAGCCCTAAACTGATTGAAGACTACTGATCATATTTAAACTCTTAATTTTAAAGTAATGGAACAAAACAGACGTAATTTTCTGAAAGCATCGGGCCTGATCGCAGGAGGTGCTATGCTGAACCCCTTATCAGGATATGGCTTCAACAATTCTGTTGACGAAACGATCAAAGTGGCCCTTATCGGTTGCGGTGGACGTGGAACCGGTGCTGCTGCACAAGCGCTTAGCACGACTCAAAATGTGCAGATCGTGGCAATGGCCGATGCTTTTAAGGACCGTCTCGATGACTCTTACAAAAACCTGACTTCAAAAAAATATAAAAATGCAGCAGGTGCTTTGGTTGATATTCAAACCAAGGTGAACGTTCCTGATGACCGGAAGTTTGTCGGTTTCGATGCATTCAAAAAAGCGATCGCTTTGAAAGATGTAGATGTGGTTATCCTGGCGACACCTCCGGGCTTCCGTCCTTCGCATTTCGAAGAAGCTGTTAAAAACAACAAGCATATTTTCATGGAAAAACCGGTAGCAACAGACGCGCCGGGTATTCGCAAAGTGCTTGAAATCGCAGAAGAAGCTAAGAAAAAGAAATTGAACGTTGTCGTAGGTCTGCAACGCCACTACCAGGCTAACTACCGCGAAACGATCAAACGCATTCATGATGGCGCTATTGGTGATATCGTTGGCGGACAGGTTTACTGGGTAGGAAGCAGCCCCTGGATGAAAGAACGCCAGCCGAACCAGACTGAGATGGAATATCAGATGCGCAACTGGTATTATTTCAACTGGCTTTGCGGCGACCACATTTCAGAGCAGCACGTTCACAATATCGACGTGGCCAACTGGGTGAAAAAAGGTTATCCTGTAACAATCCAGGGCTCAGGCGGACGCCAGGTGCGCACCGGTAAAGCTTATGGTGAAATTTTCGATCACCACACTCTTGACCTCGTTTATGCCGACGGAACAGTTATTTCCAGCCAATGCCGCCAGTTTGAAGGAACCTGGAACCGCGTTGACGAAGCATTTGTAGGAACAAAAGGCCGCATTGATAGCTTCGATGGCAAGAAAACAGCTCTTAAAGATTACAAAGGCGGTGTGATTTACCAGCACGACGATAAGGGCGATAAAAACCCATACCAGGTAGAGCACGACGAATTGTTTGCGGCCATTGCAAAAGGTGAATACAAATTCGCTGATGCTGAAAATGGAGCAAAAAGTACTATGACGGCTATTATGGGCCGTATGGCGACTTATTCCGGCAAGATGATCAAATGGGACGAAGCGTTGAATTCAGATATCAACCTTTTCCCTGATAAACTGGCTTGGGACGCGTCTCCAAAGATTCTGCCTGGCCCGGATGGACTTTATCCTGTGGCAATTCCAGGAAAAACCCAGGTAATATAACATACCCTGTTAAACAAAAAATGGCTCCTCGCGAGCCATTTTTTGTTTTGTAGTATTTGTCAAAGGGAATATCTATATTCGATTAGGGAAATTCCCGGGTTAGCTATTGTGTAACGAAAGATACATTCAGTGAAACTTGGTCTAAGAAATGCGCTGCTCATATTATTGGCTGGTATGCTCGTACTGGCCACAGGGTCATTTTTAAACTCCTCAAAAATGCAATTCAGCGATCCCGTGATCCTTACTGGTCTCGCGATCGAGTTCCTCGGCACAATATGGCTCGTTTTAAGCCTGAATCAACGCCGTGGACGCAATAAGGCCTGATACCGCATCCAAAGCCTAAGCTCTGCTTGTTTTATTCCTGAGATAAAAATCTGCCAGAACAATAGCAGCCATTCCTTCCACAATCGGCACAGCCCTTGGCACTACGCAAGGATCATGTCGGCCCTTACCCTGCACAATCGCTATATTGCCGTCCTGGTCTACACTCTCCTGGTCCTGCATTATGGTGGCTACGGGTTTGAATGCCACCTTAAAATAGATGTCTTCGCCGTTCGAAATACCGCCTTGAATGCCACCTGAGTGGTTTGTTCTGGTGTGCACATTGCCAGCTTCATCGGTATAAAAGGCATCGTTATGCTGCGAACCGAGCAGATTAACCCCTTCGAATCCGCTGCCATATTCAAAACCCTTCACGGCGTTGATACTCAGCATTGCTTTTCCAAGTTCTGCGTGGAGTTTATCAAAAACAGGTTCTCCCCATCCGGCAGGCACGCCTCTGATGATGCAATTCACCAGCCCGCCAACAGAATCGCCCTGCTTTCTCACACTGTCAATGTAATCGAACATTTGCTGTGCCATTTCGGGATCTGGGCAGCGTACTGCATTGTTTTCAGTCTCGCTTAGATCGAGATCCTGATATTCCTTTTGGAGCTTCATCGCCCCTACTTGCGATACATACGCCTGCACATTTACACCCAGGTCTGCCAGCAAAAGCTTGGCAAGCGCACCAGCAGCTACACGCGCAGCCGTCTCGCGCGCAGAGCTCCTTCCACCCCCGCGATAATCACGGATGCCGTATTTCGCCTGATAAGTATAATCGGCATGAGAAGGCCTGTATTGAGCTGCTATATGCGAATAATCCTTGCTGCGCTGATCTTCGTTCCGGATGATCAATGCAATCGGTGTGCCGGTTGTTTTACCTTCAAAAACGCCCGATAAGATTTCAAACTCATCCGCTTCCTTACGCTGTGTGGTAATCCTGGATTGTCCTGGCTTCCTTCTGGTAAGTTCGCTTTGGATAAAATCGCTGTCAAAATTCACACCGGCGGGGCATCCTTCAATCACTACACCTATACCTACACCATGCGATTCACCGAACGTCGCTATCTTAAATATCTTTCCGTATGTACTACCCATTCCGTTTACTTTCTAAATATCCAAATCATCGTGACCAGCAGCAATACGACTGCTATGTTGGTCAAATCTTTCAAAATCTTCTTATAGTCAATACTTTCACGGCTGCTATCCAGGTTTTCCAGATTGTCGTACAGCCCTGCTGAACCTGACAAAGAAAGGTTGGCCAGCTTATAATCGTCGCCCCTTACTTCCAGCGATGCCGCTGACCTGAGCGTATCATACTTTTGTTTTTCTATATCAAAATACACCCATTGAAAATACCTTCCCAACGGAAATTGGCCATCTTTCCTGGGTACAACAAAGTAATCAAAAGTTTTCTCTCCAATCACACTCTGATAACTTCGCCTGATCACCTGGCTCACTTCCGGCGGATAAATGTCAAACGACGAACTGGCCTGGATGACAGGTCCGGGAATGGCTGCTATATTGCCCACCCCTTCTACTTTGAACATATATCGTACGCTTTCACCCGGATAAACAAGGTTGCTCGAGAGCCTTTCACGTAAACTATATTGCCCGACAGCCACCTGATCGCGTAGCGGATGGTCCGGTAATTGTCGCACTGCTATCCTGACCGGCTTTGACCTGAATGCCTTGATCAGCTTTTTATCGACATTGACAGCGCCGCTGTTATCTGTAACCAGCATCTCCAATTTAATGGAGGGTAGCACAATGTCTTCTGTCGTGATTGGAAACAGCCTGGCTTGGTACATATTATATTCGGCATACTTTCGCCCCCGGATCGTGACTTTTCGCTTGATAATCTCCTCTACGCCGATATTCTCTTCCCAGCAATTAACAGGTCGCAGCACCTTCAATATAGACTGAAACTGCTCGTTGAACTGGTAAAATTCCATCTCGACAGGCGCATTTTCTGCAATGTAAAGCGAAATGCGCATTGCGAAGCCCTGGCGGATATACACATCCTTTTTATCTGTCTGAACGGACAAAAACACCGCCTGGCTGTTGTCGTCGATCTCGGTCAGGGACAGGTTTTCCTGCGTTGTATTGGTCCCTGCCACATCGTCCGTTTTTGCAAACACCACCATCGTTTCCTCTGACCGGAGTCGCAGGTTATTTACGTTTAGGGTAAACCCGGGAATAACGTAGTTGCCTGCCTTTAATGCGTAATATTCTTGTGTGATAGTCTGAATAACAACCTTACGCCCGTCCACAGTGCTAACGGAACTTGTTGCCGACTTACTCCTCTTTTCAAGATCCTTAATTTCAGGGAATATAACAGGCGGTCTGGTTTCCGCGTCCCGGAGCACGACAGAGATCAGGAACGGTTGATCGAGCGTCAGATTTTTCGAGCCAAATTCTATCGTGGCAAGGTTCTCAGGTGACTGTGAAAAAGCGATACCCGAAAAACACAAAAAAATATTCAATAACGCATATAATTTCATTGGAATTTTTCGTTATCTTTATTAGGAATTGCTCAGCGCGGAGCGTATCGAGCTGTTCCCAACTAACTTTTCTTCGTCCCTAAACCACAAAACTACATAATACTATGGCCTCGATGCTTGAATACATTAAAATTATTCTCCAAAAAGTCAGCTTCGACCGCAAATTATTTGAAAAAGAACTTCGGAAGGCAATACGTATGTTGATGCCTGCCGAAATCAAGCGTTTACGACAATGGTGTTACGACCATTATGCAACTGTTCATCTGCCCGTTCTAAACACTTGTTTTGAACGGCTATCAACTTTATAGCGAAATATAACATCAAGAGCCAGTATTAAAAGAAGAAAGCCGACCGGAAATTCCGGTCGGCTTTCTTCTTTTAAACGGTCTGCTTTTACTTCTTCTTTGTAGCAGGCTTAGCCTTGGCAGCAGGCGCAGTAGCCGCTGGCTGGGCAGCGGGCGCAACAGCGAGTCCCAATGCTTCTTTTGCAGCAGCATTATCCGGATCGATCGCCAATAGCTTTTCCCAGTATTCCTTGGCCTTAGCAGCGTCTTTCAACGTAGTTTGGTTGTAGAATGCAAGGTAACCATAGGCCAGCCTCAGGTATGACTTATACTTGTTTGGATCGGGATCTTTCTCAGCAAGCTCCGTGAGCTTCAGATAATATGGAGCAGAGATACCTTTGTCCACATTCTCCTGTCTGTCGTACGCATTGTAAAGCGTACTTGCTCTCCAATAGTACCCGTATGGCCATTCAGGAAGCTTTTGTGTCACCGTAGCGAAAATTGAATCAGCCCTCAAATAAAGATTCTTCTTGTCGGCAGCAATTTTGGTGCTGTCAGCAAAATTAGGATCACCTGATTTTGGAACAACAATACTCGAAGCAGTCTGGAAGTTAGCCAAACCTTCGTAGTAGTAATCATTCGCCGTTGCTTTGGCAGTATCCAGGCTATTTCCCTTATTGTAAGCCGCAGCAGCCTTAGGATAATCCTTCGCAGCGTAGTACAGACCAGCTACTTCTTTGTAAGTAGCAGCAGCCTGTGTTTTGCTTGTGTCAAGATCTGCACCTTTCATAATGTAAACCATCCCGAGCGAGTCGTAACCTTTACCGTCAGTTGCCTTTTGATTATAGGCACGACCAAGGTATTTGTAGTCGTCACCAATCACTTTGTCCGGTGCGGTTTTCATGAATTGGTCAAGGTTCTGGATGGCTTTGTCAGGCTCGTTAGTTTTGAAATATGACCAGCCATACATACGAAGCGTGATCGGGTTATTGATCTTGCCTTTGATGTCTTCCAGCAATTGCAGTGATTTCGTGTAGTCATCTGCAGTAAATGCAAACTGAGCCGCACGCAACTTCATTTCAGGGTCAGTAGTTCCGCTTTTCTGAATATACAAGTCGAAGTTTTCAGCAGCCTTTTTGTATTGCTGAGCCAGGAAGTAAAGCTCTGCGAGATCTTTGTAGGCAGGAGCAAAGTTTGCATCCGCTTCGATCGCCTTTTTGTAGTTTTCCAGAGCCAGGTTGTAGTTTTTACCACGCAGGTAAATCTGGCCAATGCTGTTGTGAGCTACTGCATAGTTTGGTTTTGCTGTAAGTGCATACTCATAAGCTGTTACCGCATTACCGCCTTCGTTACGAAGCATAAGGGCATCGCCTTTCGCAATGTATGCATCCGCAAGGTTTTTATCCCTTTTAACTGCCGCATCCAATAGTCTGATAGCTTCGGCAGGATCGTTGTTTTTCTCGAAAAGTGTGTAAGCTTCACCTATTCTGTACAAAACTTCCGCATCCTTGCCTTTCTTCTTCTCAGCGGTATCAAACAATTCTTTGGCTTTCGCACGGTCGCCTTTAGATAGTGCGATCGTTCCAAGTCCCACCTGATTCAAATACGATTTCTCGTCAAGCTGAAGCCCTTTTTCAAAAGCCTTTTGCGCCTCGTCCAATTGGTTGGTTTTTATATAGTAATAACCAAGGTAATATTGGTTATCAGCAGAAGGGGTTCCTTCGGCAAGTTTCTTAAACAGCGCTCCTGCGTCATTATAACGTTCGCCGTGAATCAATGCCAAGCCATCCTGTACCGTCTGTGCGTGTAAGTTAACAAACGCTAATAAACCAAATACCAATGCTACTAATTTCATTCTCATGTTTCTGTTCATTTTTTACCCGGTTAAAATAATGATAAAAAATTTGGCTTTTCAATAACAAGCTCCAAATCTATTAAACTGTTTACTCTCACTAAAGGTCTCTTGTGCTCTTTATTTCAAGTTCACGAGGGTAAGGGACCGTGGGTAACAAACCCATTTTCTGAATAATCAGCCCTCCCACATCCCTTGCAATATAGGTCATTAACCCACCTCCTAACCCCGAATACCCTTCTCTGCTAATAATGTACAGATCGCGGTGCAAGGGATATCTTTTGAATTCGAGTCCCGCCTGGAATGGCTGAATGTATTCCGATATCGAGCCTGGATTTGCATTCTTGGCTACGCCCATGACGTGTATGCCTTTTGAAAGCTCTTCCGAAGCCAGGGAATGACCGTCGCTGATCCAGTTGACTCCTATAAATCCAAGATGTTGTGGATTTTCCCTGACATCCTTGATCACCTTTTCATTGGACCCTGCCGAAATGATTCTCAGCCCCTGTATATCCTTGATACCGAACTTGTTCAGCACAAAATTGAGGTTACTGGAATTAGCATTGTCAAATACCAGCGTTATTAAGCCTGTTTGTCCTCCCCGTTTCAATTGCGACCAATCTGTCAGTTTTCCTTCCAGAATTGCTTTCAATTCCGGCATGGTAATGAGACTGTCCGGGTTGCTCTTGCTGATCACAAGTGCCAGCCCGTCAGTCGCAATGTGCTGAAACCGCTGGCTGCTTTTCTGTTTCTTAATGATCTCGAGTTCTTTATCATTAAGCTGCCTCGTAGCAAAAATAATGCGGGCGCTGTCGTTCAATAGCTGCCTTACAGCCTCCTGCTCAGGTTTGTAGTCGATCTTGAAATGCGCATTCGGATAAATCCCCTCGTAGGCATTTGTTAGGGCGCCAACCAAAGGCTTGAAGGATTCGTCCGCGGCGATGGTAATGGTACCTTGTCTTGGATTGTCCAGCTCTCCGGTTGAAGACGTACATCCGAGAAGGCCGGCAAGTGCGAGACCCGCCAGCAACAACAAACTCCCTGCTCTATCTTTCATGACTCTTCCTGATTTCTTCTCCAAACCCGGTAGCCTCTGTAGGCTCCATACAAAATAAGTGTGCCAGCAAACGCATACCTGGATATGCTCCCGATCGGCAACAATCTAAAAGAGAAGGAGGAGAGGATCAAAAAGACCCCTCCTCCTATGTATGCCAGAGCCATTACCACAGAGGTCAGATCACCGATCTTCTCATGCAATGGTTTCTCCCTCATGAGTTACTCCAGTTGGAAGTTGATCGGCAGGTTATATTTTACACGAACTGCACGTCCTGACTGCTTTCCTGGCTTCCATTTAGGCATTGCTTTCACAACACGGATCGCCTCTTCATCGCAACCAAAACCCAATCCTTTCAAAACCTGTACATCCTGAATACTTCCGTCAATGTTAACAACGAAGGACATAAAAACCCTTCCGGAAACGTTAGCACGGGATGCTGCACTTGGGTACTTGATGTTCTTTCCGAGGTATTTGTACATTTCTGCGGTACCTCCGGGGAACTCAGGTTGCTGCTCAACCACTGTAAAAACCTTTTCAGGTTCAGGAGCTGCTTCTACCACAGTTCCTTTGCTCGGTGCTGCAACTGCCTCAGGAGCTACAATGATTTCGTTCGCATTCGGATCACCTTCTACCGTTTTATCGGCAACAACAGCTTCTTTAATTTCTTCAACTGTTGGTGGTGGTACCTCTTCGGGAACCTCTTCATCCTTTTTCACCTCCGGTGGCAAGAATTTCACCGTGTTCACCTTCGGTTGTTCAACCGGTGGTGGTGGTGGTGGAGGTGGTTCTGCCGGGTCAATTGGTGGCGGCGGAATCTTCATCAAATCCACTTCTACCATTACTTCCTCGTCTTCCTTGCCTGCTGTCAATTTGTTGATAATTGACGGTGTAAACATTGCAAGAACAAAAAGAGCAGCTCCGATTAAAGTGGCCTTCGTCACATCTCTACGATATCCCTGACGAAGAGAAAAAGCTCCGTACGCCTTATTACGATCAGCAAACACTATATCATCAAGTGTCGCATTCGGGCCTATTTCTGCCATGGCGCTTTGATTGATTTTGATTTAAAACTAATTTTTCGGTATTACTTTATCGCCCAATAGCTTCTTTTCTGCATCAGTAAGTGTCTCTACAAGCGCATACCTTTTTGATTTGGTAATTGCCATTTCGTCCAGTACGTCCACCATGTTCTTATAGGTGGAGACGGCCGTCGGCTTGATTACAACCACAAAAGGCTCGTTACCTTTTTCATCCTTGGGGTTAGCGGCGTTGATCCGTTTTGCAGAAGCAAAAATCACACTTCTGAGATCGAAGCCATAACGGGTAGTTTTCAGGGACGTCGCTGCATTGTCATCATCAGCTGCAACTCCATCCAGATAATATACGTCGTCATTCGCACCCATGAATAGGGTAAGCACTTTCGATGCTTTCAAAGGTTCGGTTTTCTCTTTATCCTCCTCATCCGTTTTATCAGGCACTGCCAACGTCATAGATGTCGGCTTTGACATAGTTGTCGCTAGCATGAAAAACGTAATAAGTAAAAATCCTAAGTCTACCATTGGAGTCATGTCCACACGGGTGGACATTTTCTTGGCCCGAACCTTACCATCACCTTTACCATGCCCACCACCACCGGATTCTTCAATTGCTGCCATTTCTTCTAATTATTAAATGATAACATTATTCGTTTGTATAACCGGCCGGTGCTTGTTCGCTACCTGTGATCAGGTTGAACTTGTTGATATTCTGCGACTGAAGGTTAGCCAGTACATCTTTAAAAACAGGGAATTTAGAAAAATTGTCCCCTTTCAAAGCGATACGCAATTGGCTGTTGGCCTTACGTGCAGCATATACCCAGTCAGCAAGTTCGCTGGCGCCTGTTGAATCCACAGGAATACCAGGTTGTTTCACCTGAGACATTTGGTCCTTTGGCATATTAAGCCAAGGCTTCAACTGGTTCAACGGAAATCCGAAACTCGACTGCAGTGCAAATTTTGCTTTCTCCGTATCTGTAAATGTGATGCCTTTTGCCTGTCCGATATTATCAAGCATTGCTGCCCTGACAGGTTGTGCATCCACTCCGAAGAACACCTTTCCCGCTTTGTCTATACTAATGACCATTATATCATCATCTGGCACTTTAATTTGCGAAATGGACGTTGGAGTGGTTATCTCCGCGTCATTCGACTTAAAGGTTGCCGTCATAATGAAGAACGTCAATAGTAAGAACGCTACGTCAGTCATCGCCGTCATATCAGTATGCGGGGCGTGCTTCTTAGGTCTTACCTTTCCCATAGCAAATATATAAGTTTTTTTTATATTAACGAAACTTCACTATTATTTAGTTCAAAGAACTATCAATAGTGTGCAGCAAAGTTTGACTGAAGGCTCATGCCAATTTCGTCAATGCTGTAAGTAAGATCGTCAACACGGCTGTTCAGGTAAGCGTAAGAGATCGTCGCGATAGCCGAAGTACCGATACCAAGAGCGGTATTGATAAGGGCCTCAGAGATACCAGTTGCAAGTGCAGCAGAGTCAGGAGAACCTGATGTACCAAGTGCCGCGAACGCTTTAATCATACCGATTACCGTTCCAAGAAGTGCCAAAAGAGTAGAAGCACCCGCTAGTGTAGCGATAATGGTAAGGTTTTTCTGAAGCATTGGAAGTTCAAGCGTAGTAGCTTCTTCAATTTCTTTCTGAAGAGCCGCCAATTTTTGCTCTTTGTCAAGAGCAGTCTCAGTAGTCAATTGCTTATATTTCAAAAGACCAGCCTTGATAACATTACCAACTGAGCCTTTTTGTCTGTCGCATTCTTTGATTGCCTCGTCGATTTGGTTCTTGTCAAGCAGGCCTCTTACCTTACGAACAAATGAATCGATGCTGCCTGAGCCGCTTGCTTTGTTCAAAGTGATCAGACGCTCGATTGTAAAAGTTAATACGATCAGGAAACATGTCATCAAAATCGGTACGATAGGACCTCCTTTGTAAACGATTCCGTAGTAATCTCCATCGATTGGGCCTTTTGCGTGATCGCCATCCTTAAAGTGCTCGGGAGCTCCCAACACGAAAATGTAAACGCATAGTGCAATCGCAAATAGTAGAGGGATTACCAATGCCGGGTTCAAACCGCCTTTGCCTTTTGTTGCTGCCGCAGCAGGCTTTGGAGCTGGTGCCGGACTTGTAGCTTTCTTTTCCATCAGACTTACTTTTAAAGGTTAAATTGAGATTTTGGTTGTGAATTAAATAAAACTTTTGGTTAAAACTGGTTTTAGTAAAATAAAATTTTGAATGCTTTTCAGATAATCGACATCTACAAAAGTATGAGTTTTCCTTTTAAAAAAAAGCAAGCATTTCGTCAGATTTTTTCTCAGATTTTTCGCAGAACCGATTAAAAATTGCATAATTTAAAGAACGTCTTCCTCTCTATTTTAGTAGATTTTCTAGTTTTAATACTGATTGATAGGCAAATACCCACTTACAGCAAACAGGTGTTAATTTGTACTCTTTTCGCCCATTACTGCTAACATGTTTTTTGGTAAGGAGATTTGCATTTCAAAATATTTCAACATTACCCCAGAAAAGCAAATATTATTTTTCTCCTACTATGTGTCTAAACAACAATTTTAAAATTTGAGCATGGCCGTTTTCGCCCGGCAGGCAGAATTTGATTAAATCAATGCGCCCCTATACCCCGATTTTTAGCCCATGCTCATACCCCTTACGCAATTTCCCTCCCCAATAGTGTAAGCGGAATGACAAAAATCCGGTAATTTTGCCTTTCCATCGATGACGGGCCACTAACTTAACAAATTCTTAAAATACGATGAAAATTGACAACGAGTCGCTGACAAAGATTGCGCACCTTGCGCGCCTGGAGATCAAGCCGGAAGAAAAAGCTGCTCTGTTGAAAAGTATGGATTCCGTCCTTACATGGATGGATCAGCTCAACGAAATCGATACAGAGGGCGTAGAACCCCTAACACACGTGCTGGACGAGGAAAATAACTGGCGTTCAGATATCGGCTCGAACACCCTGAGCAGAAAAGATGCCCTATCGAATGCGCCGTCAAAAGATGACATATATATAAAGGTACCCAAAGTGATTGAGTAAGTGTGGGCACAGTGCCCGATACCTACTCAAAGCAATTCAAAAGCATCTCCATCCGCGAGCGCAGGGAAACTGCGGCGGTATGCATTCAGGTCGTTTTTAGAAAAATGCACCACCTTTTCGACCTCGGCGGAACCAAGCAAGTTCAGCGGCTCTCCCAGGTAATCGAGTGCAACGGAGTCGCCGCGGTATTCCAGGCCATTGCCGTCCACTCCAATTCTATTAACCCCAACCACGTAAGTCTGGTTTTCTATCGCTCGGGCTTTAAGAAGCGTTTCCCATGCGTGTGTACGCCTGGCCGGCCAGTTGGCAACGTAGATCAGCAGGTCATAGGGATCCGAAACCACATTCCGGCTCCAAACCGGAAAACGGAGGTCATAACAAACAAGCGGACATATTTTCCACCCTTTCCATTCAACGACCAATCGGGACGCACCGGGAGAATAGGTCAGATGCTCACTTCCGTAACTGAACAGGTGGCGCTTGTCGTTTTGACTATATGAACCGTCGGGTGCGACGCACAGCAGGCGATTGTAATAACGGCCCCCTTCCCGCACGGGGAAGCTACCTATTATTAGTGCATTGGCTTGCTTCGAAACCTGCTTCATCCACCGCGTGGTGGTAAGGTTCATGGGCTCGGCAACGGCGGTGTTCATTGTAAACCCTGTATTGAACATTTCGGGCAGCACTATCACGTCAACCGCCTCAGCAAGGTTTGCTATCTTCTCCTCGAATGACGACAGATTGGCCGTTACATCCTCCCAGTAAAGATCGGCCTGCATTAATGCGACGTTAAGCTGGCTATCGGCTTGTTTGTCCTGCATTTCAATGTTCAATTGGCTTGAAGTTGCTATCTGCGGTTGGGAAAGCGCATGCGGTAATCAGCATCTACATTACCCTTCGAAATATCGGTCAGTTTTTTCTTGATGAACTGCTTCTTTAATGTAGGCAGATAATCAACAAACAACTTGCCAAGCAGGTGATCGTATTCATGCTGGATGATGCGGGCCGCCATGCCAGAGTATTCCTCCTCGTATTCGTTCCACTCGGTATCGCGGTAACGGATCCGCAATGTTTCGGGGCGATATACGTCACCGCGGATTCCAGGAATGCTCAGGCAGCCTTCTTCGAATGCCCACTCTTCCCCGGTTTCTTCCAATATCTCGGGATTGACAAATGTCTTTTTGAAATCGACCAGGGAAAGATCCGGCTCGTCGTCGTCATCCTCCTCATCGCGTTCGGCGAAAGGAGTACCGTCTACTACGAAAACACGGATATTCATTCCAATCTGCGGGGCAGCAAGTCCCACTCCATTAGCAGAATGCATGGTTTCAAACATATCCTCAGAGAGTTTTTTCAGATCGATTTCATCTTTTTCGATAAATCGTGTTGGCTTTCTCAGAATAGGGTCACCGTATGCTACTATAGGATAGATCATATTATATTAGACTTTTATTGATTCGTTCTGTAATTGCGGTTTGATGGCGGCTTATCTTCTGCTTTCCATAAAAGATTGCAGGATAATGGTCGCGCTGATTTTGTCGATATTGCCTTTACTCATTCTGTCGCTTTTTTTCGAGCCCGCGGCGATCATCGATTGAAGTGCCATTGAGGAAGTAAAGCGTTCGTCATGCAGGTGGACAGGGATGTCGGGAAATCCTTTTTGCAATGTCTTCACAAAAGCCGTAACTCTTGCTGCATTTTCGCTCGCTGTATTGTCCAGCCGCTTAGGCATTCCCACGACAAATGCCTCGATTTGTTCCTGGCCTGCATATTTTTTTAAAAACTCCATCAGATCATGCGTACGGACAGTATCTAAGGCCGTGGCAATGATTTGGAGTGGATCGGTTACTGCGATGCCGGTGCGCTTAGCACCATAGTCGATTGCCAAAAGACGCGGCATGTATTTTAAAAAATGTTAATAGTTTGCAAAGATAAGACCTTTCCATTAGCTTTTCCTGATTGCCCGGACCGATCGTACATTTTGATGGGCGCATTACGGAATCCGATTATCTTTGCCTTATGATTGAAAAGCGCTGGATACACCACCCTCCCTTTACCCCTGACCAGCAACAAGTTGTGCGGGAACTAGCAGAATCACTGAAAGTAAGCCCTTCACTGGCAACGCTTTTGGTCCAGCGGGGCATTCTCGATTTCGAGCAATCGCGCAACTTTTTCCGCCCTGAGATAACCCATATGCACGACCCATTCCTGATGAAGGATATGGAGCTGGCCGTAGCCAGAATCGTGAAGGCCATCGCCAGCAATGAAAAAATCCTGGTATATGGTGACTACGATGTCGATGGTACCACGTCCGTTGCATTGTTCTATGGGTTTTTGAAAAAAATATACAACCATCTCGACTATTATATCCCGGACCGCTACGAAGAAGGTTATGGTGTTTCGTGGCAGGGCATTGAATGGGCAGCACAAAATGGCTTTACATTAATTGTAACCCTCGACTGCGGCGTCAAATCCGTAGATAAAGTAACAGTTGCTGCTGAAAAAGGCATTGACTTTATTATATGTGACCACCACAGGCCCGGCGACGAGCTTCCTCCTGCCGTAGCTGTACTGGACCCGAAACGGGACGATTGCTTTTATCCTTATAAAGAGCTCACCGGTTGTGGGGTCGGATTTAAGCTTTTACAGGCATTTTGCATCGATCAAGGACTGGATCAGGAAAGCTTATACGATTACCTGGACCTGCTCATGGTCAGCATTGCTTCCGACATTGTGCCTATTACCGGCGAAAACCGCGTGCTTGCATTCTATGGGTTGCAGAGACTGAATACCGCTCCACGGACAGGGATTAAAGCATTGATACAAATTGCAGGCATTTCAGGTGCGCTGGACATTACCAATGTGGTTTTTGGCCTGGGTCCGAGGATTAATGCTGCCGGACGTATCAAGCATGCCAAAGAAGCTGTCCGTCTGTTACTTTCGGAAGTCGAAGAGGAGGCAATGGAATTTGCTCAGGAAATCAACAAGCATAACAGCGAGCGACGCAATTTCGATTCAAGCATTACCGAGCAGGCTCTTTTTATGATCGAAAACGATGAATGGTTTTCGAGCGCAAAAAGTACCGTATTATATAAGGAAGACTGGCACAAAGGTGTGATCGGAATTGTGGCCAGCCGGTGTATCGAAAAATACCATCGTCCTACCATTATTCTGACCCAATCACACGGTAAAGCAGCTGGCTCTGCGCGCTCAGTTCCGGGATTTGATGTTTATGAAGCAATAGAAGAATGTGCTGACCTGCTGGAACAATATGGCGGCCACACTTTCGCGGCCGGGCTTACATTACCGCTGGATAATGTGGAAGCATTCCGTGCCCGATTCAACGAAATCGTAAGTAGCCGCATCCTGCCTGAACAGCTCGTACCGATGATTAATGTGGATATGGTGCTCGATCTTGAAGACATCACACCCAAATTCTATAACGTCCTGAAACAAATGGGCCCATTCGGCCCGGGCAATATGACTCCGATATTCGAGTCGGGCGATATAACGCTGGTCGGAAGGCCGTCGTTGATGAAGGAAAAACACATCAAGTTCGATGTAAAGCAGAAGAACTCGGCAGTATTTACGGCGATCGGGTTTGGAATGGGGCATTTCTATCCGGACATCGTCAACGGCCGGCCGTTCTCCATTTGTTACTGCCTTGAAGAAAATAACTTTCGCGATAAAAAAACGTTACAGCTTTCGTTGAAAGACATTAAGCTGCACTGAGCGGGGCTCAGCCATTGAATTAAAACGAACAATGATACTCAGAACTGAAAACCTTGTAAAGAAATATGGTGTCCGACTTGTCAATAACAATGTAAGCTACCAGGTCGAGCAAGGTGAAATTGTGGGACTGCTGGGCCCGAACGGAGCTGGCAAAACTACATCAT
Organism: Dyadobacter sp. MSC1_007; assembly: GCF_023667495.1. GTDB lineage: Bacteria > Bacteroidota > Bacteroidia > Cytophagales > Spirosomataceae > Dyadobacter. The sequence continues at coordinate 256,911 of NZ_JAMOZL010000007.1, read as the reverse complement.
TCTATATGGCGGTTGGACTTGTGAAGCCAAACAGCGGTAAAGTTTACCTCGACGATAAGGACATTACAAACCTCCCGATGTACAAAAGGGCGCGGCTTGGCCTGGGTTATCTCGCACAGGAAGCCTCCGTTTTTCGTTCACTTACGGTGGAAGAAAACATCAGGGCCGTGCTCGAAATGACCGACTTGACCCACACCGAGCAAAAACGAAAAGTAGAAGAGCTGATCGAAGAGTTTCACCTCGCGCACGTACGCAAAAGCAAAGGTATGGTGCTGTCGGGCGGTGAGCGGAGACGTACGGAAATCGCTCGCTCTCTCGCGGTGGATCCGAAATTCATTTTGCTTGATGAACCGTTTGCCGGTGTCGATCCGATCGCAGTAGAGGATATTCAAAGCATCGTTGCGAGGCTCAAACACAAGAATATCGGCATTCTCATCACCGACCATAATGTGAATGAAACCCTTTCGATCACCGACCGCGCCTATCTCCTTTTTGAAGGAAAAATATTAAAACAAGGCACCGCCGAAGAATTGGCAGAAGATGAAGTGGTAAGGCGTGTATACCTGGGACAGAACTTCGAGCTGAAACGGAAGATATAAAGAGACTCTTCAGCATAGAAAAGGGAACGCTCAGGCGGCACTCCCTCTCTTACAATTATTCACCATGAACTGTATTACTAGTCGAAAAGTGTAACAGCAATTGTTACTTTTTGGGGCACTTTTTACAATGCTTTCCCTTCTTCTTGTACTTCTCACAACACTTCTTAAACACACATTCGCTACTGTCTTCGAAGGTTTTCATCCAGGAAACCTCCTGGTCTGAAACTGCACTATAATCACTACAGGTAAAAGCGCTCATCCACGTTGCTGTTAAAACTCAGACAAATGTAATACCTATTTAGAATCATTCAAATGTTGAAAGGAAATTATTTTGAATAAATCTAAATAAATAACCGGATACCTACGCATCATTTGATTTTCTCCCAGATCTCGTGAACCGGTTTTCCATCGCTGCTTTTGCCACTATGGTCCCACCGGCCATTGTCCAGTTTGAAGTCAAACTTCAAAGAAGAGCCGACCCGGTTGTTGTCTTTGGAGAAGAACTGGATATTCTCGGTGTACTTACCATCTTTAGCTGTATAAGTACCTCCGCCCGTAGCATAAAAGCCCTTCACTGCCGGATCGATCGCGAACCATTGGAAGCGGGTTGCCGATAGTAATTTCAAAGTTTTTCGCGTGCCTTGCTGATGGATCGGCACCAGCGCACCTTGCGCATCCGCACGCTCGGTAATATGCCACGCGCCTGCCATAGGCACATTGGTAGCGTCATCCACACGCATCCAGACCATTGCCTCTTCGTACCGGAGCGTGAGAATATCGTCTTTTACGGTCACCGTGAAAACAATCGGTATCCCGATTTTCGCTGTATCCGCGGAGTTAAATTCCGGCGTGTAGGTCATCTGATCACCACTCATTGTGAAGGGTCCACCTTCGGTCCGTTCGAAATATTTGTTACCTATACTATAGGAAGCAATTACCAGGTAATTGTCGGCCACGATCAGCGAAGAGGCACTGCCCGTTGGTTCCTGCGATTTCCAGGCGCCCTTCGGCACCTGAGCGGTCACCAGGATTGACATGAGAAGAAAGGCGGTTGTCAAAATGTGTTTCATTGCAACAGATTTTTTGTGAGTACCCTATACGTTATCAAAATTATGCCACGTGCAACTGGGAATCATCAGCGTAGCACTTCTCTCAATACTTCCAGCGATTTGATCTCCCCAAGATTATCCATGTGGATCTTGTAGAAAAAAATCAGTTTTTCAAGAATATTGATCCTTCTCGTCCTGTCTAGCAAGATAGCTTGCCCATAATCGCTCAATAGGAGTTGTTCAGCAGCCCGGTGCTCCTGTGCGTCCGAAGAATTCGGATAGTGATTGTCTTTCAGTTCTCTTTCTAGATCAGCGATGTTTTCAACTCCAAAACCCAGAAAATGAGCCAGCTGCATTAGAAATTGGATGTGAAAGTTCTCAAAATGCCGGTCCGCCTGGTCAAGCTGCATGACCGACTCCTCGATAAACCGAAAGAGCGGCTCGTTATTTTCTTCCTCTCTTAAAGCTTTTCCTAAAATCTCGGTCATGAACAATGCTAGGCCTGATTTTAATACATCAAAAGGGATTGTAAAGAACGGCGCGTAGCATTTGAGCTCCGAAATCCGGTGGATCGTATCGTCCTTGCTTTTGTGGTACACAACCATATCTAACAGTGTTAAGGGCTGAAATAATGCAATCCGGTTGGTTTTCGACTTGCTGCTCCTGACTCCGTTTACGATATAGGTCTGTATGCCAAAGGCTTCCGTGTAAATCTTCGCGATAATAGAAGATTCCCGGTAGCGGATGTAGCTGAGCGCGATACCGCGGGTTTTATGAAGCATTGTAATTTTTAATATCCATTTAATCAAAAATAACTATCTTTCTGTTAGCTATGGTCAGGTGATGGTTTATAAAGATTTGTAGTTTAATTTTTTATAAAGTCAGGCTGTCCGGACAAAACTTGAGTGGTGAACGGATAGCGGGGATGTGCTCTTCGAAAAATCGGAAGATTTGAAGTTTTTTAAGCCAAAGGATTTGTACCTTTGCAAGAATTAACGAACTAAACAAGAACACAAATTCGTTAAGCTAATATTCAGGGAATACGCTTTGCATACCAGCAAACAAAAATATCTCTAAAGCATTACTCTTCTTATGAGCGACGCCATTAAGCATGAGTGCGGCATAGCACTTATCCGTCTTAGAAAGCCTTATCAATACTACATCGACAAGTACGAAACGCCGCTGTACGCAGTACATAAGCTTTCGGTAATGATGGAAAAACAGGTTAACCGGGGCCAGGACGGAGCCGGAGTAGCCAATATCAAGATAGACGTCCCACCCGGGAAACGCTATATCAGCCGATACAGGTCCGTAGAGCCTCAACCACTTACGGACATTTTCTCCAAAATTCACAAGAAATTCCGCAAAGGCCTTAAAAACAACCGTGACCGCGCCTCAGATGGCCAGTGGTTGCAGGAAAATCTCGCATTTACGGGAGAAGTTTGGCTGGGACATCTTCGTTATGGAACGCATGGGACCAATGAGGTGGAAAACTGCCATCCTATGTTGCGCCAAAGCAACTGGAGAAGCCGGAACCTGGTGATGGCGGGCAATTTCAACATGACCAATGTGGACGAATTGTTCGGTAAACTGGTTTCTTTGGGACAGCATCCGAAAGAGAAAGTGGATACCGTGACTGTGATGGAGAAAATTGGACATTTCCTGGATGAAGAAAACCAGCGGGTGTTTGAGCGTTTCAAAGGAATCTATGAAAATCCTACACTTTCGGACGTCATAGAAGACAACATCGACCTGCCTCGTTTGCTTTACAGATCATGCCGTGATTTCGATGGCGGTTATGCGATGTGCGGGCTTACAGGATATGGCGCGGCATTTGTCATCCGCGACCCGGCTGGCATTCGTCCTGCATTCTACTATGCTGACGATGAAGTAGTTGTAGTTGCATCTGAAAAGCAGGCGATCAAAGCTGCATTCAATGTGGATTACGACCAGATCACTGAAATTACACCCGGTTCGGCATTGATCGTGGACAAAAATGGCGAGTTCAATGAATTCCCTATCTTGCCACGCCTGGAAAAACGGTCATGCAGCTTCGAACGCATTTACTTCTCACGGGGCACCGATCCGGATATTTATAATGAGCGCAAGCAACTAGGCAAGCTGCTCATTCCGCAAATACTTAAAGAAGTCAATTACGACCTCGAAAATACGATTTTCTCTTACATACCCAATACAGCTGAAACAGCATTCCTGGGTATGATCGAAGGGTTGGAAGAATATCTCTCTAAAAAGCGCAAACAGGCGATTATGGAAGGCATTCTATTTGAATCCGACTTGGAAAAGGTATTGTCATTCCGACCGAGGATTGAAAAACTCGTAACCAAAGACGTCAAATCGAGGACCTTTATCACTGCTGACGCATTGCGTGATGATATGGTTTCGAGTGTGTACGATACCACTTTTGAGGTAGTTCGCAAAAATGTAGACACCGTCGTGATCATTGATGACTCCATTGTCCGTGGTACCACGCTTGAAAAGAGCATTTTGACGATGCTCGATCGTCTTAAACCGAAGAAGATTGTAGTAGCGTCATCGGCGCCGCAAATTCGTTTTCCGGATTGCTATGGTATCGATATGTCGAGAATGAAGGATTTTGTGGCGTTCCGCGCTGTTCTCAAATTACTTGAAGAAAGAGATCTGGAATATATGCTGGAAGACGTTTACACTCAAAGCGTTACATCCATCGCAACACGCAATCCGTATCATACCAACTTTGTAAAGGCATTGTATGAGCCGTTCTCGGATGAAGAAATTTCTCAGAAAATCGCTGAGATTATCCGTCCAAAAGATTTGAATGCGGAACTTTCCGTTGTTTTCCAAACAGTTGAAAACTTGCACAAAGCTTGCCCTGGACATTTGGGAGACTGGTATTTCACCGGAAATTATCCAACCCAAGGCGGAAACAAAGTAGTAAACAAAGCATTCGCCAATTCCTACGAAGGTAAGCTGGAAAGAGCTTATTGATTGGATTCTCAATTCTTAAGACAGCCGACTTGAAAAACAGGTCGGCTATTTTTTTGCCCAATTCATGTTAATTCCGTCATTATACTGACGGAATTTAGCTAAATTGCGTCAGTATAATGACGGAATTAATGCTATGGAAATAAATCGCCTATTATATCAACAAGTAATTGACCATCTGAAGCCTAACAAAGTAAACGTTATCACTGGCACCCGGCGGGTTGGCAAAACTTTTTTAGTTCAAAAAATAATCGCGAATACCCATTACAGAGTGTTTGTTCTGGAAGGCGAGGATATTGACGCTCAAAATCTCCTTTCCCCGGCAAGTATTGCCAATTACAAACGCATTTTTTCCGGTTATGACCTGATTGTGATTGATGAAGCGCAGGCCATTCCGGATATCGGTAAAAGACTGAAACTTATAGTCGACCATGTACAAGGTATCCGGATAATAGCAACCGGATCGTCGGCTTTCGACCTGGCCCAACAAACCGGTGAACCTCTCACAGGAAGAGCATATTTTCACAATCTGTATCCAATTGCCCAACAGGAACTCTTACCATTTGAGAACGCCCTGGAAACAAGGCAGCATTTGGAAGATCGTCTGATATATGGCAGTTATCCCGAATTATTTCAGTTTGAAACATCACGGGAAAAAGAATCTTACCTCAAAGATTTGGTCAACTCCTACCTGCTAAAAGACATACTCGCTTTTGAAGGCATACGCAATGCTGAAAAGGTAAAAGACTTGCTTCGCCTGATCGCCTATCAAGCTGGAAAGGAAGTATCGTTGCAGGAGCTTGGAGTGGCTTTGCATTTGAGCAAAAATACGGTTGAGAAGTACCTGGACCTGCTTTCAAAAGTTTTCATCTTACGGCGATTAGGCGGGTTCAGCAAAAACCTTCGCAAGGAAGTAACAAAAAGCACCCGCTGGTATTTTTATGACAACGGGGTAAGAAATGCAATCATCAACGACTTCAAGCCACTATCCCTGCGGACGGATGTCGGAGAACTTTGGGAGAACTATGTGATCAGTGAAAGGGTGAAAACACTTACTTATGCCAAAAGGCATGTTGATTGTTATTTCTGGCGCACCTACGACCAACAAGAAATAGACTGGCTGGAAATGGAAAACGGTCAACTATCTGCTTATGAATTCAAATGGAAAGAAGATCGTGCGAAGGTTCCAGTGGCATTTGCCAACGCTTACCCTGAGGCAAGCTTTCAGGTTATCAACCGCGACAATTACCTCGACTTTATTTCATAAAACTTACTGGCATTTCATTTATCTTGCCGCCTCAAATCAACCTAAATCTCAATGACCCGATTTAACAAAATCCGAATCTTTACAAACAATTGTCTGATACTGGCAATGCTTTTGACGGCAACATGGGCCAATGCACAATCCACTGGCACGCTGAAAGACCTCAGCTTTCTGGACGGACGCTGGTTGGGAACCTATAATGGCGGCCCTATCGAAGCATCCTGGACGGCGCCCGCCGGAAACAGCATTGTAGGATTCATCAGAATGACCAAAGACGACAAGCCTGCGCTTTACGAACTTTTCGCTTTTGAGCAAACAGAAAAAGGCCCTGTGGCCATGGTGAAGCATTTCAAGCCAGGCATGATCTCATTGGAAGAAAAAGAAGTGGCAGACCGCTACAACTTCATTGAAGCTAAAAAGAACCAGGCGCTGTTTGAAAAAGACGACGTTTCAGTGAGGATTATCTACGAAAGACGCTCTCAAACCCAACTGGTAATCCAGCGCGGTAAAATGGAGAATAACAAATGGGTTTTTGTAGACCTTTTTGTATTCAACAAAATACCTTGACGATATCGTTAGAAGCACATAAAAGTGGCAATTCATCCGGATTGCCGCTTTTTTATGCCTTAATTTTTCAGGATAAGGTAAACTCCGGCTATGAGGAGAACCGTGCCGGCAATGCGTGGAAGATTCATATGGTGCACAGCAAAGCCCTGAAAACCGAAATGATCGATCGTCATTACAGTTACCATTTGCCCGGCGATCACAAGGCACATCATATTGGCCGGGCCAATATTACGGACGATAAAAATGACGGTAATGACGTAAAACGCTCCGAGCACACCGCCCATAAAGCGCGTCCAGGAAACCTGCTTCAGGTCAGTTATTGAGGGAATTGGGTTTTGATTAAAACAGGCAAATGCGATCGACAGCACGACGAGTCCGACGAAAAAAGACGTCATTGCTGCCAGAATGGGATTGTTGATAGACTCCCGGAGCTGTGTATTAACTCCCGATTGGACGGCATTGCTGATGCCGATCAGAAAAGCAAAAATTAGGAAAATCCAGTTCATCGAAGAAAGAAGATCATTTTTAGCGAAGTTATATCAAACCTCCCGGACTTCCTTCTACTTCTTCAACTCACTTACCTTATCCGGGTCAACGGTTTTAAAACGGCTGTACACCCGAAGCACGATCGCCAGCGCTACTGTCACTTCGGCGGCCGCCACTACAATCACAAACAAAGCAAAAAGCTGACCGCTAAGCTTCTCCGGGTCATGCCGACTGAAAGCCACGAGATTGATATTAACAGCATTCAGCATCAGTTCGATGCCGAGGAGCATGCCGATAAAGTGGCGTTTGGTGATGGCCACCGCCAGCCCAATGCAAAACAATGCAGCTGCTACGATCAGGTAATATTGTATTGGAATGGAGGTCATGACGCTGGATTACGGTTCAATGCGAGATATGCAGCACCCACGAGCGCTACCAGCAGTAAAATTGCAGCAATTTCGAAAGGTAACAAGTGACTTGTCATCAATTCAACCCCAATAGTTTTGATAGTGGATTTGCTGCTATTGACCTCTCCGGCCAGTTTGAAATCAGAAGACAGGATAATTTTAACCAGGAAGACAAATAGCCCTGCCCCTATCAAAGTTCCCCAGATTCCCCGGCTCATCAACACCTCCACACGATTATGCCTGCTTGAATCGTCACTTTTTTCGCCTTTCTGTGTCAACATAATACCAAATATCAGCAGGACGAGAATGCCCCCGACATAGATCATGATCTGGGAAACGCCCAAAAAATCAGCTCCGGCAAGGACATACAATGCAGCCACGCCTAAAAACGCAACAAACAATGAAAACGCAGCATAAATAAGGTTCTTTGAAAAAAGAATGACGAGAGCGGCAACAAGCGTCAACGCCGAAAATATGTAAAAAACGATTGCTTCCATATCAGGTGGTGTATCGACCGCTATTCTTTTGGCTTAGGTTTCATTGTTGGCCGGAATGCGGGTTTGGCTTCGGGCTTCGACTCCGTTGGTGCCGAGTCTATCGGTGTTTCGGCTTCTGGTTTTTTCGCGTTTTCTGCGGGAACAACCTTCGGTTTCATTGTCGGCCGGAATGCAGGTTTAGCAACTGGCGCGGGCTCCGAAGGTGCAGATTCCGTAGGTGTTTCAGCAACCGGCTTTTCTACATTTTCATCAGGAACAACCTTCGGCTTCATCGTCGGCCTAAATGCAGGTTTAGCAACTGGCGCGGGCTCCGGAGGTGCAGATTCCGTTGGCGTTTCAGCAACCGGCTTTTCCACATCCTCATCAGCAACTACTTTTGGCTTTAATGTAGGCCTGAATGCAGGTTTCGCAGCTGGTATCGGTTCTGCCGGCGTCTCAGCCGCCGGTTTTTCCCCATTCTCATCAGAAACTGCTTTTGGCTTTAATGTAGGCCTAAATGCAGGTTTGGCAGCTGGTTTTGTAGCTTCGGCTCTGGTTTCTTCAACCGGCGCCTCTGTCTTAACCTCTATTTCAGTTTGCTTTGGTTTGATTGTTGGCTTGAAAGTAGGTCGGGTTGGCGCTTGTGCGGGAGCTTCCTGGGTGACGGCCGGTTTTGCAGCCGCTTTAAGCGCTTCCTTCTCTTTCTGGAATTGTTCGAGCAACTGCTTTTTCTCCTCTGCCTGCGCTGGTGTAAGGTTTCCGTAATTGTAAACCATATCCCTGACATCCACTTCGCTATAATCGAAAGTCTTGGTCATTGTCAGACATTCCGTGGGACATACCGTCGTACAAAGGCCGCAGTAGCAGCATTTGGCCATATCTATATCGAATTTGGCCGCATACAACCGGATCGGTGAACCGTCCGAGGCGCGTCCAACTTCCTCCACAGCCTTGATAGGCTCTATTTCAATGCAATCAACAGGACATACTTTTGCACACTTATCGCACACAATGCAATCATCCATTTCATTGTGCAGCCGGTATCGTCCATTGTCCGGAATGGGAATGGTTTCCAGCGGATATTGGATGGTCACGATGCCGTCCTGCTGGTCGTAAAAGTTAGCCGAACGGATGTCACCCGGTTTGCGCTTTTTCCGCGCATTCAGCAGGTGGCGCAGTGTCAGCCGCATGCCTGTTAAGGTCGTGCTGATGCCATCCGATATATTTTTAAAGTACTCTGACAAAATCGTAATTCGTTTTAAACACGGCTTACCCTATGACAAATATAGAGTAAAAACTTGGTCATAATATGTCTAAAAGGCGCTGAAGATATTGTTTTGCAAGGTCATCCCTGTCAAAATGTGCCTTTGCGAACCGGTATCCATTCTCGCCATATTCGCGCAGAACATTTGGATTATCCATGTAAAATCTAACTTTCTGTGCAAAATCCACAGGATCTTCCGGCCTTACAAACAACCCGGCTTCTGCCTTTTCAATCAATTCACGTGAAATTCCGTCAATGGCCATCAGCACCGGTTTTCCACAGACAAAATAATCGAAGGTCTTGTTGCTGTAAACCGTCTTGAAAATATCAGCCTTTTTCAAAACGGATATTCCTACCTCCGAAGCTTTGATATATTTAAACACCTCCGTTTTGGAAACAGGTTCCATAAATTGAACATTCCGCAAGCCGCGCGCCGCTGCTGTTTCGATAAGTGTCTTCTTTTCTCTTCCATCACCAATCAAAAGAAAATGTGCATTAGTATCCCGTAGCAATTCCGCCGCTTCCAGAATTTGCGACAAATGGTTCGCAGCGCCATGCGCTCCTACATAAATGATCACAAACTTGTCCTTTAAATCCAGGCGTGCCCGCATTTCCCGCCTGGTTCGCGCACCAGCTCGTCCGCGCAAATGAAAATCAGCCGCATTGGGTATGAGAATGATTTTCTCTTTCTTAACTGCCTTTTTATTTACCAAATTGTCCCGGAATGTGGGCGTCAGGACACATATGAGTCTTGCGTTTCTGTAAAGTTGTTTTTCAAACCAATAGGCCAGCCCTACCAGATACGGGTTTTTTAAAACACCCAAATCAACGGCCGATTCAGGCCATAAGTCCCTTACTTCGAATACAAAAGGAATTCTTTTCAACCAGGAAAGCATCAGACCTGCAATGCCGACGTGCAGTGGTGGTGATGTTGCCAGAATGCAATCATATCTTCCCCTACCATAAACCAAGGCCCCGTAAAGCGAAGTAAATGAAAAGGAAAAGTACCCTAGCAATCTTCCAGCAAAGCCGGAATGGTACGTCTCTGAAACCGGGCAGCGGATCACCCTGACGCCGTTCATATTAGTTTTACAACTAAAACGAATTTTTCGTCCCTCACTAGGCCTACCTTGCATATAGTGAATACTTCCCGTGACCACGGTCACCTGATGCCCTTCATTTACCCAAATGCGGCTCATTTCATTCCATCGTGAGCCGCCGCCCTGGTGATCTTCCAGAAAATATTGATGAATCAGTAGAATGTGCATAGCCGTCATGGTAAGGTTTTAAAACCTTATGACGTGCGATAACCCATCCGGTCACTTCTTTGTAGTATAAATCTCTGTACATATATATCCATTGCTGATTGGAAACGATATAGTGATCGTCTGCTCGCGCTTTCCGTATATTTTTGAATACCAGCCACTACCAAACACAGGTGTTACATTCGTCTTTTGGGCATCGTGTGCACGGATCACATAATTTTCCAGAAAACCATGTCTCGGATGCCAAATTTGTACAATGGGAATGCCGCTGGGCACACCTTCGACCCAATCTTCGACAACCCAGTGCAAAACACCCCGCTGTTTCCGCAATCTTCGCCGATGGATTATCCCCTTGCGCAGATGCCGGTAGCCCTCGAATACTGTTTCGATTAAAAAATTGTCCTCTCCCCGACCGACAATGCCTTTCGCGTTTTTAATCCAATGTGTCCACATAAACCGCTCCCGCCTTTTCATCTGATCAAAATCGCCGACCACTACGGTGTTATGAGCCGCTGTACTGGTAAAATAATCCGAAGTTTCTTCGCCCGCATTGTACAACCAGGTTCCGGCATCCCGCACGATATTCTGTCCATTAACCCAAATATCGAGATGGTTCTGGTCTGCCTGAAACGGCCTGCCGTGTCCAAGCCCGCAACGCAGCAATGTAACCGATCCCGCTTCCCTGATAATATAATAGCTTCCGGCCTGGAACGTAAGAACAGCAGGAACACATGGATCGAGCAAATTGGCTGAAAGGACATTATTATTACCGGATATCCATTCGGTTTCCTCGCTCCAACGACCCGCTCCAAACCGACAATCTATTTTCAACACAGCACCAAGCGCCGACAGTTGCGGCCGGAAGTCGTTAAACCGACATTCGGTCAGAGGAAAAAACAATGCGCCGTCGTTCGGTCCATAGTTCGGCAATGCACCCGATCGTGAATCCTGGCAAGCCAATAGAAAATTCAGCGATCTTTTTGCAGCTTGATATACGCGCTTATTCAGTTGTTCGTCATTTAATTCTGCCAAACGTATTCCCCAGGTCAGGAGCTGGACCGCAACGCGATGGTAATTCATTGAAGATTGAATAAATGTGCCGTCGGCAGCAATCTGAAAGTTTATTTCCTTTTCGAACCAGCTTTTACCGCGCCTTTTCCAGATTTTGCTTTCCGGGAAAAACGGAAATAACAGGCCAGTAACGAAAAGCCCAAGCGTTTCTGTCAATGCGTGGTTATTCCTGACGGTTATCAGCGAAAACCGGATGTTACCGACGACGTGCCTCATCTGGTCACGGATACTGGCCAGTATCACATCCAACGTATTTTGGGTCAAGGCATCGGAAGACCGGTAGTAATGCAATGCAAAAGTCCAGTTAAGCACCCGCAGCGCGATTTCCTGGCTGCATTTCCAGTTGGGCCCGCAGTTGACTGGATTCGCTTCGATCCAGTCGAGGATCAATGCAAAAACAGGTTCTGATTGATCCTCGCCGAAATGGAAATCATAACGGACTAAGTCATACAAAAAAGTAAACCTCGATTTTTCCCACACAAATTTGATATCACCCGCTTCTTTCGAAAAATCCTCGATATCAGACCAATGCACATTTCGGTCATAAACATATCCCGTTAGTGGATTCGTATGCCAGTCACGAACTTCAAACCAGCCATCGCTGAAATACCGGTAACGATGTTGATGGATTTGCATAACGCGGCGCTTCAAGCCTGTCAAATCCGGGTTCTTGCTGACTTTAATGCCCCTTGGTTCAAAGAAGAAACGGACGGACAGGTTCTGCCAGTCGGCAATCGTGATGAAGGATTTTTGAGTTGCTACCTTCGGAAATTTGTATTTAAGTATGCCGGTTTTGCGCTGGACTTCATACCAGGCTTTAAAAAACACATAGCGAATACCCATATTTCTCAGAATATGCCAAAACATTTCGAGCCTCTGAATCGCTTTCATAGTACGTCGATCCATCTACCGGTTTTCAGACTATCCAATGCAGCAAAGGTTGCCCTGGTAGTATTAACCCATTCGTCGAATGCGATTTTGGGCTTCCTATCATCTTTAACCTGCTCGAAAAGTGCATCCCATTGTTCCTTATGTCCCTTTTGCGAGCCAGTTTCATAAGTTGTGAAACTTTTAAACCCATAACCCCGCAGCTTTTTGAAATCGTCCAGGACCAATGTCCGGCCCGCTGAATGCACCTCTATTCTTTCCTTTGGATAATTTCTATGACCGTTGGAAAAGTAATGAACCGTAGCTTGGGAGCCATTTTCAAACCGGAGCAATATGCTGACGTCAGTATTCATGCATTTGTCAACACCTACCGACGAAGCGCAAACAGCAATGATCCTGCTTCCCACAATGCAACTCGCGAGATCAATAAAATGACAAGCCTCGCCGACCAACCTCCCTCCCCCGATCAAATGATCCAATAGCCATGAATCCGCTGGAAGTTCGCCCGCATTAACGGTGATAACCATGCTTAGGGGCACATTTTGCAGCAATTCCTTCATTTTACGGACATAAGGAGAATGCCTTCGGTTGAAGCCAACTGTCAATGAAAGGCTGTCCGCCACGGATTGCAATACGCTTATGATTTCGTCCAACTCGGCAGGCGTAATGGCTAATGGCTTTTCAACGAAAACATGCTTTCCCGCCTGCAATGCTTCCACGACCATCTTTGCATGATCGTTATGCCGGGTAGCGATTAACACAATGCTGACCTCAGGATCGGTGAGCACTTTCTGATAGTCAGTAGTAATGAAAGGTATTTCAAATTTATTGGCAAGATCAGTGGCATTCATACCCCCAGCACTGGCGAGGTACTTGATATTTTTGCCCCGCACTGCTGGCAGAAGTGTCATATTCACGAAGTTACCTGCGCCTATTATACCCGCAACGGGCTCGCCCACCGTCTTTTTATTCGTAATGCATTGCACTACCCGATCCGCCGAAACCTGTGTAGCATAATCGATTAGTACCCCGATCGTTTTGGCTGCATCCTTGTTTTGGTGATTGAACTTGAAATCCTGTAAAGGAATTATCGCCGAGATCAGTGGCTTGGGGTCAAGCGCGCCAGTCGAAAGCAGCCTCAATACCTCCTGAAAATTCCGGTTTTCTGTCCATCTGACGTATGGCAATGGATAATCTCTACCTTTTTCTTCGTAATGCGGATCATAACGTCCCGGACCGTACGAGCAAGAAACCTGGAATGTAAGCTCTTTATGGTAAAAATCTGCCCGGTTCAAATGCAGACCAACTGAGCCTATGAGAACAATCCTGCCGCGTTTCCGACACATTTTTGCCGCTTGCGAGATGATTCCACTCGATTTGGATGATGCAGTAATGATCACGCCATCAACGACAGCTGTCATTTCGGCGACCAGCTTTTCAGGATTGCCGAAGGTTGGATTAACCGTCAAAAATCCCTTTTCCTCGGCAATTTTGAGTCTATGGACATCCGGATCGATGCCTATTACCTGGCAGCCGTGCAATTTCAGCAAGTCGGCCGTAAGTAGACCTATTAATCCAAGCCCAATTACTACCACCGTTTCTCCCAGTGTCGGGCTCAAAAGTCTTATCCCATGCAACCCGACAGCCCCAAGTACAGTAAAGACCGCTTGCTCATCGGTAACAGCCGGTGGAATTCTGGCTGTGAGATTGACCGGCACATTGACAATCTCCACATGCGGCCCATTGCTGATTACCCGGTCGCCGATCTGGTATCCTTCCACACCTTCGCCGATACCGATTATTATGCCCGCATTGCAATAGCCAAGCGGCATCAGGCGATCTAGTCTTCGCCAAACGGTGCGGACAGTTGAAAGCAATCCGTCCGACTTTACTTTATCCAAAACCAGTCTTAACTGGTCAGGACGCTGTTTTGCTTTCCCTAGAAAACTTGCCCGGCTGAACTCCACCAGCATATTTTCGGTACCAGCCGATACAAGACTTTTACGTGTTTGAATGAGTAAGCACCCTTTTGTCGGGAGCGGTGCGGGGACTTCCAGCAGGATCGTCTGGCCTGTCCGCAGATTTTGCGCAAGCTGTTTCATATATATAGTGTGCATTGAGTTGGAATGATTCCGGCTGAAATTTACAAGATTACCAGCAATCACAAAGATTTAATATTTTTGACCGTTCCAAATCAAGATCATTACCCTTTAACCAATATCAATTTAGAATGAAAAAACAGCTTAATGTCGGTATAGTAGGTTATAAATTCATGGGCCGCGCGCATAGCAATGCCTGGAAAAAAGCTCCGCTGTTTTTTGATATTCCGGTGACTCCGGTGTTGAAAGCCGCTTGTGGCCGTCATCAGGAATCGTTGACAGAATTTGCGGAAAAATGGGGTTGGGAAGAAACAGAAACCGATTGGGAAAAACTGGTAACAAGACCGGACATTGACATTATCGACATTGCATTGCCCCAGCACCTTCATTATGAAGTAGCGATCGCCGCGGCGAAAGCGGGAAAGCATATTTTTTGTGAAAAACCCCTGTCAATGAGCATCGAGCAGGCGGAAGAAATGCTCAAAGTTTGTCAGGAAAATAATGTTAAGCATTACCTGAACCACAATTATCGCAGGACGCCGGCTGTGTCACTCGCCAAAGAAATGATTGACGAAGGCAAAATCGGCCGGATCTTTCACTGGCGTTGCGCCTACCAGCAGGACTGGATCGTAGACCCGAAATTCCCGCTGACATGGCAACTAAAAAAGGAAACTTCCAAAGCCGGGCCGCAATGGGACCTTAATTCGCACGCGGTGGATCTGGCCCATTTCCTGGTCGGCGACATTGCTACCGTGTCTGCGATGACGACCAACTTCATCAAGGAACGCCCCATTGCCGACGATGCCGCCACCGGAAGTCTTACCGGTGCATCCATTGGCGACGAAATGGGCGAAGTAACTGTAGAAGATGCCGCATTAATGATGGTAATGTTCAAAAACGGCGCTATCGGCTCATTTGAAGCTACCAGATTTGCCACAGGTCGTAAAAACCACCTTACTTTCGAGATATATGGCAGTAGAGGTAGCCTGGTTTTCGACCTTGAAAGAATGAACGAACTCCAATATTATTCCAATGAAGACGCCCCAGGTGAGCATGGGTTCCGCACAATCCTTACGACGGAATCTATTCACCCTTATGCAGGCAACTGGTGGCCGGCCGGACATATTATCGGTTATGAACATGCATTCGTGCATGCGGTGGTCGATTTCGTGAAAGCTATCGACGGCGATACTGAAATCAAGCCTGATTTCGCAGATGGGCTTAAAATTATCCAGGTACTCGAAGCTGGCTTGCAATCCGCGGAAACCGGTCAACAGGTTCAACTGTAAATTATTAATATTAAAGGATACCGCTTCAAATCCGGACATTCTCAGTCGCACTGGAGATGAAGCGGTATTTAGCTTTTTTTAACATCTCATTACCTCACAAAAACAAGTAAAACCACTGATGTAACTGCTTGGATGTAAATACAAACCAGGCACATATATGAGCAAGAAGAAGATTTCTACTTTTGAAGTGGTTGCTATTGTTCTCTCCGTCGCGCTGTTCGCATTTATTGTCAATCATGCGTTCGTCAATATGCCAACCGGCGCCAAAAGGCCTCAGGAGCCTCATCCACCTTTTCCCTATTATCGCGAATTAGTAAAGTTCGAAAATTCCAAAGCAGGCGTCACGCTTGCAGGAACGCTTACACTTCCCGCACTTAAAGGCAATTTTCCAGCGGTGGTAATGATCTCCGGAAGTGGCCCTCAAAACCGTGACGAGGAAATCTACAACCACAAAATATTCCACGTAATTGCAGACCATTTAACCAGAAATGGCATTGCAGTACTGCGGTTCGATGATCGCGGTGTTGGCGAATCCACTGGAAATTTTAAAACGGCTACTTCCGAAGACTTTTCCTATGACGTTGAAAGCGCTGTTACCTATCTAAAAACCAGGAAGGAAATCAAGAAAGACAAGATCGGTCTTGCGGGACACAGCGAGGGTGGGCTCATAGCTCCGATGGTCGCGGCGCGCTCGAAGGATGTTGCATTTCTGGTATTGCTTGCAGCGCCAGCCATGCAGCTCGACTCACTTTTGCTCCTGCAACAGGTTGTTATTTCAAGAATTTCAGGCCTGCCAGAGGCGCAGATACAAAAGTCGCGGAAAATCAATGCAGGCGCTTACAAAATCGTCACAAGCTCGACAGACCCTGGCACATTAAAGGCACAATTGACGGCATATGTCAAGGAAAACCCGGATACCACATCGCTGGGGAGACCCAAAGGAATGACCCACGAACAGGCCGTCAGTGCGTCTATTGATGCATTATCGACACCATGGGCGCGGTTTATCTTAACCTACGACCCTATTGCCACGCTTCAAAAAGTTACCTGCCCTATTCTTGCATTGAATGGTGAAAAGGACTTTCAGGTACCGCCGAAAGAAAACCTTGGAGGCATTAAGTGGGCGGCGAAAAGAAGCGGAAACCAAAAAGTGAAAGCAATCGAATTGCCGGGACTGAACCATTTGTTCCAGGAATGCAAAACAGGTTCATTCGTCGAATACCCTATGATTGAACAAACCTTCTCGCCACTGGCGCTGAAAACAATGTCGAACTGGATTGGAGAGACGGTGCGGTGATAGATTCGAACCGCGCGGCGGACCGCGGCGACGGCCGACCGCCCCGCCCCTCTGCCTGTAAGACATGCCCGACAAATGGAGCGGTCTGTAAACGAAAAAAGCATCGATTTCTCGATGCTTTTCTTTGTGGGAGTTGAGGGATTCGAACCCCCGACCCTCTGCTTGTAAGGCAGATGCTCTGAACCAACTGAGCTAAACTCCCTTGTTTTCCCGTCGTTTGGGAGTGCAAATATGTGCGACTGAATTGAACTCTGCAAATATTTGTAGAAAAAAATTCGAATTATTTTTCAACTTTCTGAAAATCAGGAACCACTATTCAAAATTTAAATAGAGTGTTACCGTATGGGTCGTCATTTTGCTGATCCCGTTTCCGGCAGAATTCTTTGCTGGCACGAGCATATTGGTCAACCCATGTGAAAAACGCAACTCGGGCGCAAATTTGAAGAACTCGAAGAACTGCTCATACCCTATCCCGTAATCCAGTGACAGGTCACTTGATTTTGTATCCAGTGTTCCTGGCCCACCGCCACGATTCCTTTTCACGTTCGTTTCGAGCCCCAACGTGACGCCTGCTACCATATACATACGCGAATTTACCCTCCGCAACGATTTGTATTTTAGCAAGAGCGGTATCTCGATCCACGTCGATTCCCGCTTCTCTGTGAGATTAGTACCATTCGGATAACTAAACTTCACATGGCGTTCATAAAGGGAAACAGACGGCGTAGTCCGGAGATCAAAATGCTCGCTTAGATATGCATTGATGGTAAATCCCATTCGGAATGCCGCATTGGTAGGCGACTGGATCACAAACGCCGAATCCTTGGTCACAAAGTCATTGCTATGCTTGATATTGAACCGCGTAAATGGCACAGCGAACAATATTCCGTAATGGATCGGCTTATCGTCATAATATTCCAGGTGCTTGCGGCGGTATCCGATGCCCTGTGCACTTGCTTCCTGCGCAGCCATCAACAGCGCGAGAATGCCTATAACTATTTGTGTCCGACGTAAATTGAACAAATCCCGAAGGTAAGTGGTATGCATTTGGTGTTTATAAAACCTGCTTTTTTATAAATATCAAGAAAAGCTTCTCCGTCAGGAAAGGCCTGAACCGACTCGGGCAAATACGTGTATGCTGCATTGTCCTTAGAGACGGTCTTCCCTATGATTGGTAATATATATTTGAAATAAAAATTATAAAGTTGCTTGAACGGAAAGCTTTTGGGCTTCGAAAACTCTACCACCACACAGGTTCCGCCTGGCTTCATCACGCGGTTCATCTCAGTCAATCCGGCCAGCAAATTCTGAAAATTGCGTACTCCAAACGAAACGATGATCGCGTCAAAATAATTGTTTGTAAAAGCCAAACTTTCGGAATCGCCGCTTTGGAGTGTAATGATGTCCTGCTTACCCAATTTGGCTATTTTCTCACGGCCTACGGCCAGCATACCTTCCGAAATATCGACACCGATGATCCGGTCGGGGTTCAGGGCTAGCGCTTCGATGGCAAAGTCGCCGGTACCCGTGGCAATGTCCAGGATCACCTTCGGACTTTGTTTTTTGAGCAGTTTAATCGCCCGTTTCCGCCAGTAGATATCTACTCCTGCACTTAGCACGTGGTTCAGCAGGTCATATTTCGGCGAAATGTTGTCAAACATCTCGGCCACCTGCTCCCTCTTGGTGCCGTCTTTATCCTTATATGGTACTACACTCATTTTTCTTCTTGTAAAATCAACTATAAGCAAAACTAACAGATATTTACGGTTATCTCATGGGGCACTGTGATCTTCTTGCTTCTACAAAAAGTGACCAAATTGAAAAACGTACGTCTGAATGGTTGAACAAACATCTTGTAACAATCATTGCCGACCATGCGCTATACACTACTTCTTATTTGCTGGACAGTTACTCACATTTCGTTCTGCCAACCAGCCCATTACCGCTCAACTAACGGGATCAGCGGCAAAAAGAATTATAACCGGAGGTCCGATCATCCCGGTTTTATCAACATTCGAGCTGGGCTGACCCAATTCTTCGGCGAACTCGACAGTCAGGATATGCATGCCGTTGCGGGCATAAATGCAGGGTGGGCATTTAACAAGCAGCTTTCGATACAGGCTGATTACAATGCCGGAAAAGTGGGCGGGGAAAAGCAGGATTTTTTCAACTCTTATTTTGTAAATGAGTTTAATACGCTTGAATGCATTGTCAAATGGGACCTTACAGAACAATTTAGCGACCAGGAGCCGGGCCCCGTCCATTTTGCACTTTATGCAGGAATCGGGCAGATCTGGTTCACTGCAAATGCATTTGATATAGACAATAACAAACTGTTGCGGTTCTCAAACAGCAAATTGAGCGCACGAAATCCGCTGTTTCTCCGCTGGGGACGACCAAAGGGGCGGCCGGGGATCAAAAAAACCAGGGAAGGAATTTTACCGGTCGGCACTTCCTTGGATTATGCTTTGTTGAAACAATTGAAAATCGGGCTCGATTATCGTTTTTATTTTGTGAGGACTGATAAAATGGATGCGACATCAGGCTGGCGGCTCACTAACCCGGAGGAAAGCGAATCATACAGCGATACTCCCAATGACCGGTTCAGTTTCCTTTCCGTTTTTCTATCTTATCGTTTCGGACGTTCGAAATGATGTTAATGCAACTGACTAACGCTGTTAAGCATGAATTCTACCACTGTTAAATACAGACTTTACCCGTCCTTATTAGGCTGTTATGATCGGTACGAACGCGGTTATATCGACGATTCCGAGCTTCTGAACCGTATTAACCGGGTGCCGCTGCCGCAAACAGAAGCGCAGTTCAAAGGAGTCTCTTTTGAGGATGCTGTGGTAAAAGGGATTGGAGAAGAGTCTTTCGATATCGATATTCTGACGCGGGTACGTGCGCTATTGCCCCGCCCAATGCTGAAAACACAGGTGTATTGCGAATATCAACTGAATGATGCCCTTATTTACGGCTATGTTGATATTTTGGGAAAAATGATGGCAGTCGATATTAAAACAACGAGCAACTACCGCGCGGGATGCTTTGCCAGAAGTCATCAAAACTTTTACCTGCCCGCATTACGTGCCAAAGGCGTGCGCAGCCTGCGGTACGTCATCACGGATTTTCGTGAGGTTTATCAGGAAGAATATGATCAGGCAACCGACCTCTCTTTTCAGGAAAATCAGATTATTTCATTCTGTCAGTTTCTTGAAGAAAGGCGTGAACTGATTACGGACAGGCGGATATTCGGAGTTTAAGCAGTGGTGCCGAGCCTGTTTTTTACTTTGACAAAAATTTTATCCAGCAAATAATTGGCCTTATGCTGCATTCTGGCCAACCCCACTGTAATAGGGATATCGCCGCTGATATATTCGTTTTCGACCAAATAATTGAATGCCTGTTTCTCTGTTGCCTTGTAAAGTTCCTCGTCCGAATCGGCTTTATGTCCGCTTCCATTATCTGAAAAGGGCGCATGCGTCATTTCAGGCTCGAAAGGAAAATTGATAAACTGATAACCCCGGTTATACATTTCATGAAACCATACCGTGCCCCAATCGGTGCCGTGCCAGTTCCCTCCCAACGGCATAATGTCCCCTTCCGGCACAACATTCTGCTGGTAGGCAGGCACATTAATCAGGCAAGCATATTCATTTAAGCGACATTCCGGAAGCGGATGAATGAAGCCATTATCGATCAGTTCCATGTGGATTTCCTTGCGGGGAGGATTGTGCTGTTCGGTAATCGTGCGAAGCTGGGCTGCGGAAGGTATGAACTCCTCAAACATGCTCCCATCGCACAATCCGGCAGTACGTGCGGGGCAATTCCAGCATTGACCTATCAAACCGATTCCCGCCACCTCGTCGTTTCCGATCTCATTCTTCATCTTGCCAATCAGGTCGTCGTGATAAAGACAGTCGTTATGTGTCAGGAAAAGATATTTGCATTTAGAATCTTCCAGCGCATACTGGTATTTGAGCCCATAGCGCTTCTCAGGGTCTGCAAGCCAGCTAACCGGCGGACAACCCGCGTAATAGAAGTGTTTGGGATATATAAATTCGACCGGCAGGTCTTTCAGTAAGAATTTCAAAAGTGGAACGCTACCATACTCGTCATACGGCTGAACCTTCTCGACGATTACGAAAATCTTCTGAATATGCCTGGAAGAGTGCTTCCACAGGCTAAGCAACGTTACTCCGGTCTGATAAGGCTTACCGTAGTAATTAATACAAACATCTACTTTTTGCATTGAGTAATAGTCGTTATCGAGAGAGGGGGGCGGAACGCGTGCCCAAAAATAACCTTTCCTGATCGATTTAGACTTATTACATTTGAACTTTCATACTTACCACCTCTAATTTATGTTCATTTCTACGCGACCATCCCGGCGACAAAGCCCGGGTTTGATTTTCTTTTGCGTCTTTGCGCTCCTGTTTTCCGTTTCACCCGGTTCATTTGTTTCCGCACAAGCGCCGATTAAGCTTTGGGATAAAACCATCGGCGGAAATAGCTTTGAGGACGATCCAAAAGTGACCCCTACCAGCGATGGCGGATACATTGTTGGCGGCTCATCCGTTTCGAATGCATCGGGGGAAAAATCCGAAAATAGTAAAGGCAGCGCTGATTATTGGGTAGTTAAGCTGAATTCGTCGGGTGTCAAACAATGGGATAAGACAATTGGCGGTAGTGGTGCCGACTTTCTTTCTGACATTCAGCAAACATCTGACGGCGGATACATTCTGGCTGGCTCCTCCCAATCCAGCGCCAGCGGAGATAAAAGCGAAAATTCCATGGGTCAGGACGCGTGGGTCGTCAAATTATCGGCAAACGGCAGCATTGAATGGGAAAACACATTAGGTGGCAGCAGCGGAGAAAGCATGTCTGAGATCCGTCAGACCACAGATGGTGGATATATTTTCATTAGTGATACTTATTCCGGAATTAGTGGCGACAAAACCGAGGCTTCCCGGGGTGAGTTTGATCTTTGGATCGTTAAATTGAATACCGACGGCAGCAAAGTATGGGATCGGACCTATGGGGGAAGCAGCTATGAAATGGGCGGATCAATTTCGCTCACTTCAGACGGAGGCTACATTCTCGGAGGAACTTCCGGCTCTGGCATCAGCGGAGACAAAACACAGGCAAACTTCGGCTCGAGTGACTACTGGATATTGAAACTTTCATCATCGGGTATTAAGGAATGGGATAGAAGCTTCGGTGGCGATAATTCCGACTCCTTCAGATGTATCGTTCAAACACCATCAGGCGACTATCTGGCAGCCGGCGATTCCTATTCAGACGTAAGCGGAAATAAAACGGCCCTTGATGTAGGCGAATCGAGCGTTGACTTCTGGGTAGTTAAAATCGATGGAAATGGCAACAAGATCTGGGATAAAACGTACGGTAGGGGTCGATATGACCAGTTAACTTCTCTGTCCATGACTTTTGATGGCGGCTTTGTGTTAGGAGGTTGGTCCCTTCCGAATAATCCATCAGGGCCGTTCGACTTTGACTATTGGATCACCAAATTGTCGTCAGACGGTTTCTACCAGTGGGATAAGGCTTTCGCCGGCCCGAATGAAGATAGGCTTTACAGTGTTCAACAGACGTCCGACCTCGGATATATTCTTGCTGGAATCTCCTATTCACCCGCAGGTCCCGACAAATCTGAAGAAAATGAAGGTGAAAGAGATTTCTGGATAATCAAACTTGCCAACGACCCGTTGCCGGTAACCCTTGCCGCATTTTCAGCAGTGAAAGAAAGCAATACGGCATTCCTTCAATGGAAAACAACCTCCGAAACTTCTTCCAGCGAATTCGAAATCCAGCACAGCATCGACGGCAAACAATGGCAGAGTATCGGCTCTCTGGCCGCCGCAGGCGAGAGTAGCACAGACAAAAACTACCAGTTCGTACATGCCGGGCCAGTGGACGGCCGCAATAACCTTTACCGCCTGAAAATGATCGACATCGACGGGACCTTCGCACTTAGCAGTATCAAATCCATCTTTTTCGGTCAAAGAAGCGCCGGACGCATTTACCCTAACCCTGCCGCGGCGGGTAAGCTTACCGTGGATGTGAAAAATTGGGAATCTGTCCAAAAGGTGCAGATCAGCACGATCAGCGCATTGACGGTCTACGATTCGGGCAATAACCCGCGACCAACGATCGATACGCAAAATCTTCTCGCAGGAATTTACATTTTGAAGGTTTTCAAGAAAGACGGCACTTCCGAGCAACACCGTTTTGTGCGTTGATAAGACTTCCTTTAAACAGCAAAGCAGGCTCACTCAACGTCTGCTTTTGCTGTTTAATGGATAGAGGTGTATTTAAATGTGGTTTTCACTCACTCCAATCCTCTCCTCTTCCGAACACTGTTTCAAAAACCCTCTCGCCGACGTCTCCGAATAGTCGCCTACAAAAAACTGTGCTGACGATGTGTCAGCGAACCTCACCACTGTCTCCAGCATTGGCTCTGTCCCGGTTAAACTGATCACAAGTGCCGTAATGCGTACAATTTCTTCTCCCTCTTCATTACGGTCACGATGGAGACATACTTCGGTTTGCGTTTCAGGAATGGTAATGATTTTGAAATTCATAGCGTGTATTGTTATGTTGTGGTGGAGTTGTCCTTTGAATTTATATAAAAGAATTAAAATCCCTTAGGAACCGATGTCGTCTTTCTCTTCTCAAAAGTAGGTTGTACTAATCGGATAATGCACAACGGATTAGTTGTATGTGCTTCACAAGCTGATATCCTTTTTCAGTGAAAACGGGTACACGTCCTCTAACACGTGGGTCAAAAATCGAAAAAATGACCCACGTTAAGTAAGACGTGAGTCAAAAATCGAAAAAATGACCCACGTTAGTTGGGAAATAGCCCTAAATTTGAAAAAATGACCCATGAAGTATGAGCGGCGAGATACGACTACCACAACTGCCTCTTTCCAGTGAAATAGAAACCAAGGCAGTACTTAAAAAGCTAAGTACTGCACGTGCGGCTTTGGCCGGTTTGAATGGTATTGCAGAAAGCATTCCTAATGAACGCATTATCATCAACACGCTTGCACTGCAGGAAGCTAAGGATAGTTCGGCAATAGAAAACATCGTAACAACGCACGATGAGTTGTATAGTAGTGACAGTCAGGCACATCAATTTGTGAGCCTAGCCGCCAAAGAAGTATACAACTATGCACATGCATTACTCGAAGGATATCAACAGGTAAAGCAAACAGGCCTGCTCACCAGCAACAATATTATTGCTCTGCAAGCACTACTCGAAGAAAATGACGCCGGTTTCAGAAAAGTACCCGGAACGGTACTGAAAAATGAACAAACAGGCGAAGTTGTCTACATGCCTCCTCAAAATCACGTAGACATCGTCTCGCTCATGGGAAATTTGGAGCATTTTATAAACGAAAACAGTCTTTCAGACATCGATCCGGTGATAAAGATGGCAATCATCCATCATCAATTTGAAAGCATTCACCCTTTTTACGACGGTAATGGACGGACCGGCCGGATTGTAAATATTTTATACCTTGTTAAAGAGGGCCTGCTCAAATTACCAATCCTGTACCTGAGTCGGTTTATTAATCAAAATAAAGCTGCCTATTATAACTTGTTGCAGCAAACCCGTCAGACGGAACAATGGGAACCCTGGATTTTGTATATTCTGGATGCCGTCGAGCAAACAGCCTTGCAAACATCGGATATGATAAGAGACATTAAGGTTCTGATGACCAGCCACAAACAGAAGATCAGGACAGAGTTGCCAAAGGTATATAGTCAGGATTTGATTAATAGTTTGTTTCGGCATCCTTATACCAAAATCGAGTTCGTGAAAAAGGATTTGAATGTAGCAAGAAAAACAGCCGCCCGGTACTTGGACTCACTTTGTGAAATCGATCTACTTCACAAGAAAAAGTTAGGCAAGGAAAACTATTATTTCAATGACGATCTGATTTCCCTACTCATAAATGTGGGGAGTTTAAAACGTGGTCAGGGGAGCGCTGCCATCATTAAAACGACGCGCAGCTAGATTAAAGGACATCATCAAAGCAAAAAACCTTTTAGTACAGATTTTGGTCGAAAAACTAAATTATAAATTCCGTTAGTTCAGCTTTTCGCCCTAAAACTGAACTAACGGATTTTCTAGTTCAGTTTTCTATGCATTTTCTGAACTAAGAGATTTGTTAGTTAACTCTTAATGCGAGAGAAAGAATTGGCATCATTTGAAGACAGCTCCTACCGAAAAATTCACTCAGTTCAACAAAAAAGCCGCTACGATTGCTCGTAACGGCTTTTGGTTGTGGTGATGGACGGAATCGAACCTTCGAATGATACTTTCATGAGCTTTTCGTTAAAATATTCTGATTCAGAGCTACTAATGGCAAATATATAAAATTGGGTTAGACAATATACAACCTCGCAAAGGATTTTTATCGTAAACCATTTTGTAAACCAGCTTAGTTAAGATAGATTTGTGTAAACTAAGTTGTCGGCTTAATGGCTACTACAAAATACTATCTCAAAAAGCCAAAACCAAATGGCAATTGCCTGATCTCATTATATTTCCGCTATGGAACTGAGCAGGTGGTTGTCTCTACAAATCAGTTTATAAAGCCCAAATCTTGGGACGCAAAAAACCAAAGGGCGAAGGCAAGCCACGAGGCCTATTTAGAGCTCAATGCCAATCTGGACCGGTGGCGAAATGAAGTTCAGAAGATATACCAACAACGGCTTTATCAAAAGCTGCCGATCACTCCAGCCGATTTGAAACCGCTGTTTGAGCGAGAGATCAGGACGGATAAATATGAAGCAGCTCCTCAGAAAGGCAAGCCTGGCCTGACCGATTTCATTGACAAATACATCAAGTCGGTGGAAGGATTCAAAAACGCTAACACGGTCAAAACTTACCGCTCACACTTGAAGATGCTAATGGAATATCAGATTGATGCCAAGAAGAAAAGCATTGCTTTTAATGACATCACGCTGGACTTCTATCATGATTTCAAAAGATTTATGGTCGAGGTTAAGAAGTACAATGAGAACACACAAAATAAGCACACCGGGCTTTTAAAATTCTTCCTAAACGAAGCAACAGAGCGGAAGGAGAATGACAACATCGAGTTCAAGAGTCGGCGGTTTTCGACACCCCGCAAGGAAGTCGATTCGATCTACCTGAATGAAGATGAAATCAAGCTCCTGATGAAACTTGACTTGTCAGCTGAACCCAGGCTCGAAAAGGTGCGGGATCTCTTTATTGTTGGCTGTTTCACGGGCCTACGCTTCTCCGATCTCACGGCCATACAAGCCGAGAACATATCGCCGGACTTCAAATATTTAAAGACCAAAACGATCAAGACAGACGAATACTTAGAAATCCCGATCCACCCGATCGTCAGGAAGGTCATGGAGAAATACAAGGGTAAGACTCCAAACCACTTGCCACCGGTAATATCCAATCAGAAGATGAACGAGTATCTCAAAGAGATCGCCGAAAAGGCCAATCTGAGCGATGACGTAGCTTTATTCGAGAAGAAAGGAAAAGTCCGGACGCAGAAAAAGGTAAGTAAGTTTTCGTTAATTACCTCCCACACCGCCAGGCGATCATTTGCAACCAATGAGTATCTTGCCGGCACTCCCTCCTACGCCATTATGGCAATCACCGGCCACCGGACCGAAAAAGCATTTTTAACATACATCAAGGTAACCAAAAAACAGTACGCGCGGCAGCTTTCAGAGATTTGGAAGGAGCGCTTTAAAGATGAGTGATTATGGCAGAACAAACTGACTATCAATCTGGATATTCCGAATTTGAAAGGTTCAAGAAGCACTTTGGATTAAAGCATCAGGATAGCCTCGAATTCACTCCATATTTTCGGTACGAAATCGGAGAAGCGACGCATCCGTATCATTTGCATTTTGCTGAACGACCTACTAGAAGAAGATATCAAAACGACATCATTAATCTGCTCTGCTACTTCAGCTCGGTTGAAGAGGCCATTGAGTGTCTAGAATATCATTATCACCACTTCGACGAAAAGGAACGCTTTCTGCGCTACTTCAAGTTCTCCCTTCCTGCGAGGATTCAGCTGGTGTCCGGCAAGGAAGACAAGATCCGACTTGATACATGCCTGGAATGGGTCATTGATAATTACGAGTCCTATAAAATGGAGCCTGTCTATGTCGGGGCTAGAGCCGAGATAAAGGGTAAGGACAGGGACAAAATCTTGCGTTTATTTTCCTTCCTTTTCAATGACATTAAGGATCCGAATGGCTCGGAATATGCAATGAAAGCCACCAGCCTGGGGACTGCCATCGCTCTTCACCAGTTTGAGAGCTTCAAAAATTCCGCCTTATCATCATTACAGAAAGAGGCGTCGGAGATACGGACGGCAACAAATATTCCGGAACAGTTGCAGGAGGAATTAAGGGCATTTTTCTACGGGTCGACGAGCAAATTGTCTCCAAGTAAATGAAGTCAGCAAAAACATCGGATGCGTGATGGGCAGATTCACATAAATGATTTTTGAAATAGATACTTAAGAATGTCAAAGTCCCTGGTGATACTCTTTATCTTGGCCGTTTGCGGCTGTAACAATCCCAAATACCCCCAAGTGGTTAAAATGGTATGTTTTCCCTTTCGCACGCACACGATCGTGTCTATCAATGAAAATAACTTTGAGGCAATAGCAGCTCCAAATGACTTGTTTACCATCAAAACGAGTCTTCTAGAAATTACCAATCCAGCAGATGTCAAAAAAGTTGTAGATCTGCTTAACACAGTAACTAGGCGAAACCAGTCGCATCTAGATGATGTGAGTTTCAGAGCGTCGATCACGTTGGAGGGAGAAAATGACAAATATTACTTCAACTGGGATAAGAAACATATCATATACAAGTTGAAGAACTACCCAATTTCCCAAGCAGAGTTTGATGAATTTAAGAAATTGACGAGTATGTGTTCAGACTAGCATCGGGAGTTAGGCGAAGTAGAAATTGGCCTCTGGTCAGACCCAAATACCAATTATTGATCATGGAGAGTAAAGTCGAAATATATCAAGCCAGTGATGGCCAGACTCAGTTAGAGGTAACATTTGAGGAAGACACGGTTTGGCTTAGCCAGCAGCAACTTACCGACCTTTTTGGGCAGACCAAGCAAAACATCAGTCTCCACATCGCCAACATTTACAAAGAGGGAGAATTGGAGAAGGAGGCAACTGTCAAGGAATACTTGACAGTTCAAACCGAAGGGAATCGGAAAGTCAGCAGGAAGATCAGCTTCTATAACCTCGACGTGATCATTTCCGTCGGATATAGAGTAAAGTCGTCCCAAGGAACAAAATTTCGCATCTGGGCCACGCAGCGCCTGAGGCATTATCTGGTTCAAGGTTATGTGATCAATGAGCAACGCCTTGCCCAGAAACAGCAGGAAGTTCAAACGCTTAAAGATGGGATTCGAATATTAAGCAGGGCAATTGAGGATAAAGTCAACGAAACGGATCTTGCGTGGCTCGGACAATTTGCAAAGGGATTGGAGTTGCTAGACGATTACGACCATGAACAACTGGACGAAAAGGGGTTAAGCACGAAAAAGGCAGTATATCCGGAGATAACAGAATATTATCGCGTGGTTGAAACCATGAAGGCAGATTTCGATTCCGATGTTTTTGGGAAGGAGAAGGACGGAAGCTTCCAGAGCGCACTGGTACAAATTGGTAAAGGCTTTGGGGATGTTGACTTTTATCCTTCGATAGAAGAGAAGGCAGCTACTTTATTATATCTGGTTATCAAGAATCATGGCTTTGTGGACGGGAATAAACGTATCGCCGCTGCATGCTTCCTGCTATTTCTTGAAAGCAATAGCCTGTTGAAATCAAAATCAGGAGATCCAATTTTAAGTAATGAGGCTCTTGCTAGTCTCACTTTGTTTGCAGCGGCTAGTAAGCCCGAGGAAATGGAAACAGTGAAGAACCTAATAATAAGCATATTAAATAGATCGCAATAACCCGATCCGCTTCCCAAGATTATCAATTATGTAAATCCTGTTAAAGATTCAAGGAATCCTATACAATTACTAGTTTCATTCTGCGAGAGGGCACTGAGTTACCCAAGCACCTAATCCATACCGCCCTTAGCGGACGGATTTTCCACGGTTCTCCATTTACCATACATGTTTCTATACTTCTTTCGGAAATTATCCATTGAAGCCTTGAATTGCCCTATGACAAGTATTGCATCGCTATTCGTTGGAAGTGCCTCTTCATCTAGCAAATCCAAGAAATCCACAGTGGGCTCCTTTTTCAAAAATTCCTTCAATTCGACAAGAATTCTATTTACGTTTTTTACTTTGAATTTATTCAATGCGTCATCGGGCTTCTTCTTCGACAGCTCCTTGACCTCAACATAAACTGACTCTGCTAATTCATCTAGCATTTGAAATTTCACTATCTCCTTATTTGTCGGCAAACCTTCAGTTAAATCTCTCATTTTCTAACATTTTTTGGCGGATATGTTTCTAAATTGGTCCCTTTCCAGCTCCAATAGATTTTAGCAATACTTCCACTCGTGGTATATTCAATCTTCGATACAATATTTTCTTCCCGCAAACTCTCCATACAATTAATATACTGGGATAAAACAAGCGTCACATCACTATTATTGGGAATGTTCGCATCTTCAAATATAGTAAAGTCAGTAAATGGTAAATAATTCTCACCGAGAATCTCATTTGCTCTTGACAAAACCTGGTTTACCAAATTAAGCTTAAAGCTATTGAGCGAATCAGTGTAAGACTTTTTAGAAAGCGTAGATATTTCTTCATGCAAACCTTCAAGCTGATTAAGAATCTTTTTGAAACTGTCTATGTCTTTTGGCTTCATACAAATTTGAGTTAGGATGGACATGCCCTGGTAAATTCTATGTATTTTTTTTTGACGACCTCTATGGGGTTACGTTGTTTACTTTCAAATATCTGTGTCATAAACTTCAAATCAGAGTCGTCCAGTATTAAAATGCATTTTCTTTGCGAAGACCAAAGGTCAATTGTATTCTTAAACACCTTCCTAGGCGGAGGGTTACGAGTGACAATAATGCCAAAATTACCAAATTGACTCTTAAGGTAGCGGTTTAGCTGAAGAACGTGCTCCTGCTCCAAAGTCATAACATTTTTAAGCTCAACAACAATCTGTCGACATTGGTAATCATCATATATCTCGCCCAAAAAATCAAACGACTTATTATTATAAAATATCAAATCTCGTATATGGAAACCAGACTCTGTTCTGCTTTGTTCTTTCGCAAAATCGAGATGTGGATACACTAAAGAGACAAATAATTGACACACGTTGTCTTCATATTTCTTGTCAGCATTGTCAATTTTTCCCGTTGGAATATTAGTTATTGTTGATATCTTCCGCTTCGCTGATGTGACGGGAATTTGAGAAAACAACGGATCGTTTTTACAGTTCTCAATTTGCTTTTCCTTAATTGCAGTATAAGCCTTGACTATATCATAGTTCTGACGATTAAAGTTCAGAAGCTTTATACGATCTGGAAACAAATCTTTCTCGTCGTATACATTTTTTTTATAATAGTTATCAAAATAGTCGTCAGTACTAATCCAAGGTATATGTCTCAACCACCTCTTGGGCACAAGCAAAATCGGCTCTTTTGTCACGGGATTTACTGGCAGGTGCGTTTGTTCATCACAAAATTTATTTTTCTTGAGATCATAAACATTACTCAACTTTACCGATTCAATCGGAATTCCAAACTTCTCGCATTGCTCTATGGTAAAGTCAACCAAAAAAGATTGTATAAAGTTACACGCAATATCACTCACTCTATCTTTTGAAAAGCTATCCACTAGTAATTGCGCTTCTTCAAAATGAAGAAACCCACTTTTCTGTATTTCAGGAATACTAGAAAATAGGTTGAGTATCTGTCTCGCCAGCTTTTCTCCAATTCGCCTACCCTCCTTGTTTTTTGAATTTCCTAATCCAACTTCTGTGCATTCAGAAGCCCTAATTAAAATCTCAATCGCTTCGGCTTCCCTTCCACGAGACATTAAATACCCGAGATTGTTGAAGCTATTAGTAATCAACAGGTGCAAAGAATTGTCCTGCATCGATGGTGACTTCCACAGCAAGAACGGATCTACGTATAGGGGGATATCCTCGTCTAAGAACGGTATAGCAAAGTCGACGGCTTCTTGGGTAATAGCCACGGAATGATAATCGTTAAGCCTTGGTCGAATAATTGTCATGCTAATTAGTCCAGGATAGTGGCTTGATGACAGGATGTTACTTTTTGCCCCCTGTCTATTGCAATTCTCAGATATACTGCTATGTTAACATTTAAAATATGGAGATGCAAAAAACCAGGAACTTCCTAAGTAAACTTTTTTGTATTAGCGAGTATATCGAGGAAATGAAAAACGTGAAGAACTGGTGATTGATGTAAATAGAAACGCGTCATTTCAGGGCTCAATTCCACCCATACGTCTTTTGTGGGCATCCAGGAATAAAACACTGTCGTGATTCTCGACTTTCCTATGTGGCAGGCAGCCAATGTACGAATAGTCAACTTTGGTCTAATTTCGATTCTCTATCCTACTCTGTTTTTGAATAGCTTGATTTAACACCCTCTGATGTCCACTTACCTGTTTGATTAACCTTGGCTCATTCAATAGATGACTTGCCTTCTTAATGTAGGCGATATAATTACTTCTCAAACTTTTATCTGATTTTTTGACTTTAATTTTATGGCTACCAAGCTCCGTTTTAGTCAAAAATTTTTTATGACGATGTATTTTCGTTTTCTTCAAAGAGACATTTGAATATAACCTCTTTAACTGACTACGATATAAGATGAAGGGCATATTAGGATCATTTTCCATTTTAGATCGAGCCCGTCTTACTTTTCTTTTAACCGAAAAAATCATTCTGCGATAAAAGCGAGACAGGTTTGCGGACTTGACTAAAATTTTATCTCCATAAAATTCAAATCCCAAATAACTTAATGGATAGTTAAAAGAAGACTTTGTTTCTTCCATTTTGATCGATACCACATGTCTCGATCCATCATTATTCGGCATATAACGAAACATGTACCTATCCGTCTTTTCAACACTGATCTGAACTTTACGCTCATTAATTGCATCCATAACAAATTTCTCAATCTCTGCAACTTGACCTGGCTTACAAATCACTATAATATCATCGGAGTATCTTCGATAAAAACCAGCTGACTCAGCAACGACTTTTTGCTTGATTTTTTTATCAAAGTCTAAGAGATAAAGGTTAGCTAGTGTGGCGCTGATAGGCAAACCTTGAGGAATACCAATAGGTACATTATGCTTATTTCTAAAAGGAAACCTATGAATACGTAATTCTTTTGATTTAATTTTATGTCTAAATTCTTTGGCTGAATCAAAAAACGAGAAAATTCCATTTTGGTTTCTAATCTGGCTAAGCCTTCGTTCGTCAAAGCCCCTCCTTCGGCCATTAATCGACCCCTTCAATCTCAAATCGTCCAACAATATATAGGAAAATTGAGTTGTAGCTTTAAAAACATTATAATGATCTGGCGGCAGCCTAGTTTCACAGACAAGTTCAGTCCAGGACTTCTTTAACAAATCATGATCAATTGAACTAAAATAGCTCTTTATATCAAACATTAAAACAACACACGAATCAATGGCACGTTCTCTAATAGTATTGAAGACTTCGCCAGCAAAATGTATTGTGCTTTTGTTACCATTTTGTTGCTCTGATCTTATCTTTCTATATGCGATAATACATCTTGAAAGCTCCTCATCTTCTTCCAATACTTTTTCATAAAGTTGCTGTAAAATATCGGCGTAGTAGCCGTATATTAAAGAATCAAAATGTGAAGCATAATGTAAAGGCCTTACTTTATCATTTCGTTTAATAATGCCATCCAAAGTTCGATATGAATGGGCTCTTCGAGAAATCTCAGGTATTTTTTTAAAGCGCCTCTCCTTGATTACTGAATGTATTAATGGAAAAAATGCATAAGAAGATATGAATGTCTTATTAGTCACTTTCCCAATGATCTTATGCCTGTCGGAGATTATATCTAATTGTGGCGTAATATGTAAATATCCCCTATTCTTAAGCCAAGGAATATCGACAGGCTTCTTAGTAAAATATGGTCTTGCAATCATGGTGTAGCAGAAATTACGACAACATACGCTCTTAATGAGTTAGACTATTACCCAAATTATTGAGTCACACAAATTTTGAATTCTATAACAAGAACAAAGTCAAACACAAATAAATCATCGAAACCAATGAAACATTTCTTAACCTTGATATTTATTGTTATATTTACAATATTCCCTACCGGATCTACTCTGATAACGGGGTTGAATCAATCAGCAATTGTCGTGTTGTCTACTTTCGTAGTTCACCTTGCTCGTTTGTTCAACGTTGCTCCAGGATGTAGTTGTAATGGGAATCTGTTACCTGAACAATCTACCTTATTTGGCAATTGCCAGTAGCTTTTCACTATCATAAGCAAATCACTTTACAGTCCAAACTAGTTGTTGCCTTCTTCATGATTTGCAAGACCGCTACAAATATATGCTTTAGTCCTTTATATTTGGGATAGAACTCATCTATCGCAAAATGTCAGAACCTACCAACACCCAACCCGGGAGCACTCCGCATATAGCCATCGGTTCAATAGTGTCCCTAAAAACTCATCCGTATCCTGATGCTGAGTCGGATGTCATAGTTGGGGGCGATACGACGCATATCTCACCATTTATGATTGTTGTTGAAACCCAGAAGAACTTTAAGACCACATATGACGAACACACGGGGGTGAAGCAAGATGAATTGAGCGTCAAATGCTTGTTTTTCTCCACCAAGGATCAATTTGAAGAAGTCTGGCTATCTTCCAAATTGCTCAAAACAATAAAATCTAATGATTCTCAGGACTTTATAGAAAGATCGGTTGCTAGGAGTTTACCAGAAATCTATCAAGCGTTTATATCTAAACAAGTTTCGTTAACCACCTTAAATCTTGAACTTGGTAAAAGGAAAAGTTACATGAGGTCGGATGAAAATAACCTGACTAGTGGCAGAACAAGAGTTGAAGGGTTATTGACATACCTAAGCCCTGTAATGCAGATAGTTGAGATTAAGCGCTATGACCACAAAGACCCATTATATGACTCAAGGAGGGGAGAACAAAAACGATTCGTGCCAAAATGGGTGGTTAGATGTAAATGGTTTAACTCTGAAAGTAGTAAATTTCATGAGAAGTTTATTGCCGCAGATGCGCTACAGCTTATCCCAGAAATCAAGCCTGATGCGATTAAGTTCGTTCGTAATTTAATCGGGCAAGGCAAGTATATATCCTTGAATGACGGGCAGGTAACCAGAGTTATTGCTCCAAAGGCGATTTTTTATAGAAGTGGATATTTTCATGTGAGCGCATTCGACTACATTCTGAATTCGATCATAGACATTCAACTTATTGACAATGAGCCAATTGGACTTACTTTAGATTCTTATTTTTCGGAATCATATCCAGACTTTAATTTTGATGATGGTACGGTATCTACACCTGCTATACGACACGAGCAAATGATATCCGCGATCGAGGAAGCCCGAAAATCTAACTCATTTATAAGAATCAAATATATCAACATTAACGAAAACGTTTCATCGCGAACGTTGGACAGCTTCAAAGTCGTAAAAATAAGTGAGGATGAAAAGATAGTCGAATATCTAATCGGGCATTGCAATCTAAGAAATGCCGAACGGACATTTAGAATAGACCGAATTCAAAAATTAGAAATTTTGAATGCTAAGTTCAATCTCAGTATTTAGCCTGGTGTTGTGATATGAGCAGCCCCCTAGACTCACCAAAGTACGATGCTGAAGATCGACGTACATTTGTTCATAAAGCCATGCTTCACGGGGCTGCTCAAGTTTTGAATCTAGTATTTGATACGGACGTCCGTTTCTGTCCCGGCTAACAGCAGCTCTGTTGTATAGCAACTTTTTTCTTAATCTCTCTTTCTACAATATGATCGATTTGACGCTGTAACATCTTAGCAGTAAATCCCACATCCTGCCCCTTAATCGCCACCCCTTTATAACTGAAACTGGAATACTTTAAACTACCTTCTTTCATTGTAAATTTACAACCAATCCCTTTCTCATTCAGCCACAGTCTTAAGTTCTCAACGCTCGTACATTTTTGGGTCAAGGCCTCCTTTATAGCTAAGTTCACAAACCTCTGAGCTTCTTCCCGATTCTGAGCAACGTATCGAAGTTTCTCCGGCCGAAGTTTTTCTATCATTGCAAATCCGAGCTCTCGAGAAACTTCCTTACACACCCTAACATTTCGAGCATAGTTGTGAGAAGTCTCAAGAGCCTTGCCGCCACCAATGGGCAAGCGGTTAACATACAAGTGAATATGCCTATGCGGCCGGTCATGATGCTGAAACACTACTATCTGATGATCCTCCGGACTAGCACCCATCTTTTCACAATACCGGTTAGCAGCCTCAATCATCTGATCCTTACTCGGATCTTCCCCCGGCTTCCAGCTAAGTGAAGTATGCCAAACCGGTTTCTTGCATCGACTAAACTCCGCCTCCCGCTGCATTTCCAGCGCCATGCCCTTCGGATCATCCGAAATCAGGTTATGAGCCAAAAGCAGCTCCGACTTCCCTTCTATCTCTTTCCCATTGACTCGCAAGCCGGCGCCGTAGCAGATCGCTCCCAGGAAGTCCGCCCCTATCGTCGTTTTCGCTATCATTTTACCAGGATCCGCTTAAGTTGCTCCAAAACTTCCATAATCGGCTTGTGATAGAAGAAGCCGTTATTGGCTTTTGCGGCCAGCTGGTTCAGGTTTCTGCCGATACCCACTAAGTTCCGTTTCTCGTCTTTGTCGAACCTGGCTTCGACGGGATGGCCGATGCCCAGCCTCCGTAAATATTCAGACACGGAATACCCCGCAAGCATTGCTTTCGATTTGATTGTCGCATACTGATGCTCTGTAACACGCAGCGGGATTGTTCGGTCTTTATTCGTCTTTTTGGATTGACACGGCCGATCAGCCGCATTGTCGAAATGCTCTTTCATAGTTGTCGATAAGTTGATGGATTTTGGGGTTCGGGGTTTCACCCCGACAAGACAAGGGAGGAACGACCGGTGTGATTGTAACTGCAATTCGGAGCGAAGCGCAGAAATTGTAGTTACAATCACATGGCTTGCTTAATGAAAGCCAGTTGATAGGTTAGAAACCGGCCGAACACGGTCGAATTTGGTCGAAAGAAGTCGAAATATGACCGTAAATCACTGATTATCAATGCTAATTGGAACCATAACCACATTATGTTCCTTGTTGTATCGATACTCTTCCCCAATTTTCATTGAAGAGATATCCGAAGCAGGGCGAAGTACCAGATACGTGACATTCTTCTCCTCGTGCACTTGTGCATTTTGGATCAATTCTCGAAATTGATCGAAGTCAGGGTAACTGTTTTGAAACCGGGCAATAGCCTGGTATTTCTCTCCCTGATTTACGAAATAAGCGATCAATAGCATCCCCGTCAATGCGACCAACGACGGAAACAAACGCCTACTCAGGCCAAACCAGAATGCTTGTCGGTCGCTTTTAAAATGCACCTGGTTGATTTGCCCTTTAATCAATTGGGCCGCTTTCCCAATTTCGCTGTTGGACTGAGCGACATTTTTACCAAAGTCATGAAAATGCTCGTGCAGCTCGGTCAGCATTACCGCAGTCCACTCGTCCATTTCGAAGCCGTACTTGGCCTGATATGCGCCCCTCATCCTGGTGATTGCGTCTTTATTGATTGTTGAGTTCATCTTTGAAATGGTCGTTAAGTTCTTTCTTCAATCTCAGCTTTGCACCAGTCTGATATTCGCCAATGCTGTAACCTTTTCTTATGCCGTCGAGTATATGACTGCCCAAATTTGAACCGGGATCAAAATCGGCGAACTTCCGGAATCGTAATCCCAGGGCTTTGCAATTCCTTTCCAACTCTTCGCCGAGCTGAGCAAAATTGTTAAACGTGGTAATGCTCTGCCATACGGTCACTTCAAACTCATTCTGCAAAGCCATAAGTAGCTTCTGCAAATAATCGACGCTCGACTTATACATTCCGCCACCGCCAATAACAATGTGAAAGTTGGCTTTGCAACCTAACTCGTCGACGAAATCCTTAAATGGGATATCGCGTTCAATTAATGCTGGAAGCTGCTCCGATTCCGGAGCACCGAGATCAAAATAGATACGATCAAAAGGCGTCTCGGCGAGGCTTTCCAGATACGAGATAAGACTATCCCTTACCAGCACTTGTTTCTCATTGAGAAGCGAAACCGCCTCCGTCCGCAAATCGCCCAAAAATCTGAGCTGGCGGGTCGAGGTACCGGTTGAGCTGTCAAGATCAACAAACAGCGACTTTTCAGAATTTTGCTCAGCAACCGCGAGCAGATATGTTAGCAGGCTTTTACCTACTCCTCCCTTCGCTTGAAGGATAAAATTTAGCTGTTTCATCTTTTTGTGAATTTTGATTTAATACCTTCTATTGCCACACTTATTTCCTCCATGTCTGTCCAATCCAATTCTTCAAGATCAGGTTGGACGGTTTGGACGTCCTTCCTTATGATTGGCGAATTCGAGTTATTCCGAGGGGGGATTTCTACAATCAGCTTTGGTATCTCGTTCTCAGCCTTTCGTTTACCAAAATAGTGGCGACAGTATTTGATATCGGCGGCATTGACAATCCCTTGCTTTCCCAATTCCTGATTAATCATTTCGACTACCGCATCGATCGAGATATCAAGCTTAATTCTGTCCCTAAAAAGCGCGAAGAGCATTTTCCGGCGCTTCCGGTCCTTTCTCGCGTACAAGCGCAACAGCAAGTCTTTG
Organism: Dyadobacter sp. MSC1_007; assembly: GCF_023667495.1. Lineage (GTDB taxonomy): Bacteria > Bacteroidota > Bacteroidia > Cytophagales > Spirosomataceae > Dyadobacter. The sequence continues at coordinate 218,956 of NZ_JAMOZL010000007.1, read as the reverse complement.
GTCATTGAGGTGTTGGTTTTGAGTGAGAAAATCATTCAAATCCTTGCAGCCAGCATACATTACCGCCAAGTCGATCACATTCGGATTGTTATGCTTCATATAAGCCGCTGTTTCGAATCCGGCTTTATCGTTATCGAGAAACAGGTACTTCGGACCAGGTGCTGCAAGAAATTCGTGGGCTCGTTTTAACTGCGAAGTGGAATTCAGGATCAGGAAATTCGCATCGGATATTTGGAATACGGGGAGCATCCAGTACGAGAAAAAATCCATAAACCCTTCGAAAACGAGTAGCTTATTGCCGGAGTTATCGATGTAGGAAACATCCTTCGGAGCAATGCATGATTTGAAATTCATGCTCCGTAGTTCGATGCCGCCAGCCCTATTCCTGAAACCGATGGCGTTGTATTCGCGACCGTTGTTCTCATAGCTGACCTGAAAGCAATAGCTTCTTGCGACCTCCTCTGATATACCTCGTCTGCGTAGATACCGCAGCAAGTAGTCATTTTCCAGGATACCTTCCGAGATTATACGCAGCCCAGAACTCACGTCAGGTTGCAGCCTCACTTCGGTTTGTTGCGGGTGAAAAGAAGAAAGACCGTCAGTGATCAGCCTCATGACTTCCTTGACATCCGAATTTTGGAACAACCGGCAAGCCAGGTCGACCACGTTGCCTCCCACACCAAGTGCATGATCATACCAGAGATTTTTTCGGGAATCAACTTTAAATGACGCCCGGCTCTCAGGCCCGCGTATCATACTGATATACCAATAGTTATCACCTTTTACAGACGTTGGCCGGAAGCCATGCCGAGCCAAAAAGGCCACGATTTCGTACGTTTGATTAATCTGTTTTGCATTCATAACTTTTCTTTTTTTCACCCGCCGTCGTTCCGTTCCGTTCCATTTTCCACGCGTTCCACTTGTTCCATTTTGCTCAAAAAAATCGCTATCAACCTGATAATTAGCACGTTCCATTTTTTAGTCAGATTTTGATGTGAAAAATGTGGAACAAATGGAATTTCCGGAACAAGTGGAACGCCTGGAACGGAATGGAACAAGCGGAACAAATGGAACGAGATGGAACATCTAAGCCAAAATGGAATTAATGGAACGCATGGAACGAAACGGAACTTTGGAACAAATGGAATTTTTGGAACAAGTGGAACGAGATGGAACATCCCAGACCAAAATGGAACCAACCGAACAAATGGAACGTGTGGAACGAATGGAATTTTTGGAACAAGTGGAACGAGCCCGGACTTCCAAGTTCAATTCCTGATGTTGCCATTTTCTTCGAGCATTTTTCTCGCAATCCCCTCTCAAAAATTAGGAGGGGTTGTGAGAAAAATGTGGGCCCGTTCGAGTCCATTACTCGTTTAGCCAGCGATGAATGGTGCCTTTGCCCCGATTCAGTATCTTCGCTATCTGCTCGATGGTCTTTCCCTGATCCCGAAGCTCTCGCGCTAAATCCTTCTGCTCCTCCTTCATCGGCATTACCTCTGTGCCTATGTGCTGAGCTTCGTCGATGTCATCCTGGACGAATTCAAACCATAGCGATTCAGGATTCAGACGGATCAACTTAGCACCGTCCGTCTCTTCGCAATGCCTGGATTTGGAGCGTTTGAAAATCCGATACTGAATATCCTGTTTACTCCTCCGGAGAAACATGTCGCTATCCGTCAAATCTGACTTCACCCCGGAGCCGCTTTGAAGGTCACTATCGGTCAGCAAATTTCGGGTATGCTTCCGTGTATGGTCAGTGATGATGATCGTTGTGTCCAGCAGATCACGAAGCGTCAGGATCAAATGCATTGCCTTCGCGACTTCCTTACCGTTGTTCGTATCCGAGTTCAGGAAGGCTACCCTGAAATTGTCCAAAACGATCAAGACAGGTTTCTGAATCATCGACATTTCAATGATCGCCTGGGATTCTTCCTCCAAGCTTTTCTTTGTTGTGTAGACATAGCTATGGTACTCCGAAGACCCGATCTCCTTAGGTGGTGCTTCAAAGAGATGCCGTAGTCTTCGACTGATTGTATCTTCACTGAGCTCGCAGTTGATGAACAATGTATTTCCGTGATATTCGATTGGTTCATTCCACAGAGACGGCCATTTCGCTGAAATAGCAATACAGGCTTGGAGACCTAAAAGCGTTTTCCCGGTACCACGCTCCGCTGCGAAGATTATTGCCGAGTTTTCAAGCACATAATTCCCGAGCAAACGTCTAAGCGGAGCGAGCGTCTTCCCTTTCTCCGCGAGATCCTTCATTGTGTTTAAGGAAGATTTATGTAAAATCTTTCCTTCCGAATGGTTGGAGAAACCATTCAGGGCTGTTAAATTTGTCATACTAAGACTTTTAAGTTTTTAAGGGGTAATGCGTTCGAGGCATTATCCCTTTTTCTTTGTTTTCTGATTTGAGTACATGTAATCCAGCACCTCGGACTTGATGAAGTAAATTCTCCGATGTAGCCTCCGATAGGGCAAGCCCGATCTTTGCCACTGGTGCAGCGTGACCAGCGAAACGTTCAGCTCACGCGCCATTTCAGCCCGTGAAAGCAGTGGCTCTTCCTTCGAGCCTTTCAGACCCTGATTCGGGCTGAACACATTTCTAAACTCCTCTTGAATCACCTCTCGGGTGAAACTCTTGAACTCGTCGAATTCGATTAAAACCAGTTTTGACATGACACGTTTGTTTTCGGTTGATGTTGGTCAAAGGTTGGGGGAAGGCAGGCGAAAAATCAAGTATGAAAAAGTATGAACTTTGCTTCAACTGGTATTAAATGCATCCAGAAGCCGTTTAGGCGCATTTTGCCTTATCTCGCGATAAAGTAGCAAAAGCGATAATTCCGGCTGGGAATTAAAAAAAGCGTAATATGATTGGAGCCTTTTTGGGATTGATGGCGGCCGCGAAGTAGAAATTTCGCAGCCAGGTCGAGCGGCAAATGAAGATTTTTTGCCAGCAAGATTAAAGAGAATATTCGGCGTTGATGGGCAATTTCGGCCCGACTGTAAACCAGAATGTAAACCAAACAAAAAACCGCTCGATAATTCAAAGATTATCAAGCGGTTGGCTTTGCATTCTGTGGTGATGGACGGAATCGAACCGCCGACACAAGGATTTTCAGTCCTTTGCTCTACCGACTGAGCTACATCACCAGGCTCAATTGGTTCCTTTCGGGAGTGCAAAAATAGAAACCTGTTTTTGCTTTACAAATTATTTTCCCAAATATTTCTCAAATTGTTTCTTGAAAAATGATATCCGGCTGATTTCCTTCGCATTAAGATAAGGTGCCCATTATTTTATGCACAAACCATTTGCGCCGAGATACATTTTTACCATATTTGTTAGTATGCGAGCATACTAACACCCCGATTCTCAGGTCGAAAAAACAGCTTTCCAAATGGCAATCATCCAGCAAATTCTCTTTTTAGTGGCGCTAGGTGTAGTAGCCTGGCTCGCCTTCCGCAGGGTTAGCTTTATCCGAAACACCATTATGCTCGGTAAAGACGATGACCGGAAAGATCAGCCTGGCCGTCGGTTCGGGATCATGATGCGTGTTGCATTTGGACAGAAAAAGATGTTCGATCGCCCGCTCATTGGCTTCTTGCATTTCGCTGTGTATGCCGGATTCATTCTCATCAATATAGAAATCCTTGAAATCGTGCTGGATGGTATCCTAGGCACACACCGGATATTTGCTTCTCCACTGGGTTCCTTTTATTCGTTCCTGATCGGCTTTTTTGAATTTCTTGCATTCGGTGTGCTCATCGCTTGTGTCATCTTCCTGATCCGCCGGAGCGTTTGGAAGGTAGAGCGGCTTCAACCATCCAGGCATCGCGAAATGAATGGCTGGCCAGAACTGGACGGAAAATTGATCCTCGTTTTTGAAATTGTACTGATGGTCGCGATCCTCACGATGAATGCGGCGGATAGTGCATTACAGGATCTTGGAAGCGCACATTATCCCAAAACAGGTGACTTCCTGATCAGCCAATGGATCAAGCCCATTTTTTCAGGGATGCCTGAAAGTACGCTGATAATTATCGAGCGGTTTGCGTGGTGGTTTCACATCCTGGGCATATTTGTTTTTGCGATCTACCTCACCTATTCCAAGCACCTGCACATTGCCCTGGCATTCCCTAACACATATTTTGCGCGACTTGAACCGAAAGGTGAGATGAAAAATATGCCCGAAATTACCAATGAGGTCAAGATCATGCTGGGACTGGAAAGCCAGGCGGGTGACTCAGTCGTTCCTGAGCGGTTTGGCGCAAAGGATGTGACGGATTTGACGTGGAAAAACCTGATGGACGCATATTCCTGCACAGAATGCGGCAGATGTACAGCAGCTTGCCCGGCCAATATCACAGGGAAAAAACTGTCGCCACGCAAAATTATGATGGATACGCGCGACCGGCTCGAAGATGTAGGAAGAATAATGCAGGCCAACAAAGGCCAATTTGTTCCTGATAACAAAAGCCTGATCGGCGATTATATTCTTGAAGAAGAAATTTTGGCATGCACTACATGTAATGCTTGTGTACAGGAGTGCCCGGTGTTGATCAATCCGCTGGATATCATATTGCAGCTGCGCAGGCACAAGGTTATGGATGAATCCCAGGCACCAGGTTCTTGGAATATGATGTTTCAAAACCTGGATACCAATCAGGCTCCATGGAAATTCTCTCCCGGCGACCGCTTCAACTGGGTGGAAGGTCTGGAAAATAAATCAGCGAATTCATAAGCATCAATTCAGGAGTAAATCATGAGCGAGATCACATATAAGGTACCAACCATGGCAGAAATGGCCGCCAGCAACGAAACGCCCGAGGTTTTGTTCTGGGTGGGCTGTGCCGGCTCTTTTGATGACCGTTATAAAAAGGTTACGGTGGCATTTGTGAAGATTCTCAATAGTGCAGGCGTCAAATTTGCTGTTCTGGGCACAGAAGAAAGCTGTACGGGCGATCCGGCGCGCAGGGCTGGCAACGAATTTACTTTTCAAATGCTAGCGATGTCCAATATCCAGGTGCTGGATATGTATGGCGTCAAAAAGATCGTTACAGCTTGTCCGCATTGCTTCAATACCCTCAAAAACGAATATCCGGAGCTGGGCGGCAACTACCAAGTGCTTCACCATTCGGAATATTTACAGCAGTTGATCGATGCCGGCCGTGTGAGGCTGGAAGGCGGTGAAGTTTTCAAAGGCAAGAAAATTACGTTCCACGATTCATGCTATCTCGGCAGGGCCAATGATGTTTATGAAGCGCCAAGACATGTTTTGGAGGCGCTGGATGCCGATTTGGTGGAAATGAAACGAAGCCGTACCAAAGGATTATGCTGTGGTGCAGGCGGCGGACAGATGTTCAAAGAACCGGAGCCGGGCAAAAAAGATATTAATGTTGAAAGAATTGAAGAGGCGATCGGCACAGGCGCCGATACGATTGCTGTCGCTTGTCCGTTTTGTATGGTAATGATGACCGACGGGGTAAAAAACAAGGAAAAGGAACAGTCTGTGAAAGTATATGATCTCGCCGAACTCGTAGCACAGGCAAAAGGCCTCTGAGGCCCGGAACAGAACTTAGCCGCAAACAAGGTTGTTCTACAATACCATATACCACGTCAAATGTGATTTGAATACCAAACCTCTTTAACTATGTACATACCTTTCAGTGATATTGATTTTCAAGCCAGGGTTTGGGTTTACCAGGCCGACCGGCAACTGACTCAGGAAGAAACTGGGATCATTACCGAAACCCTGAAAGCTTCACTCGATACCTGGGAAGCGCACGGAAAACCATTAACAGCTTCTGGTAAAGTGTTTGAACATCGGTTTGTTGTGATCGCCGTCGACGAACGCGACGAACTGCCCAGCGGCTGTTCGATTGACAAGTCTGTACATTGGTTGCAGGAAATAGGTCAGCGGATGAATATCGATTTCTTTGATCGCTCACTCGCCTATCTCGACGACAACGACGAGGTCCAGACTATCCCGGTGCCGAAAATCAAACAGGCTGTTGTCAATGAAACGATCCTGCCTACTACTACTATTTTTGACAACCAGGTCAGTACGAAGGCGCAATGGATGAAGCGCTGGAAGATCGCGGCGTCTAACTCGTGGCTTAACCGCTATTTTACAGAAGAAACAAGCTTATAATACTAAAAAAGGTAGTTTTGTAATTCAACATATCAGAGTCCTTCATGAAGTTCTTCCGGCTTGCTGTCGTTTTATCCTTTGTATTGTTTTTGTCGGGATGCGATAAAAATGTCGTTTACAAAGCGCACGAGGATATTGATGACGGGCTCTGGTATATTAAAGACAAACCAACGTTCAAAGTGGAGATCACCGATACGACGCAGAGTTACAATGTCTATTATCTGCTTCGTAATGCGCTTCAATATCCCTATTACAATCTTTACCTCACCCGGAATTTTACCGGCCCCGACCAGAAAGTGATATCCAACACGCTGGAAGAGGTTTATATTTCAAACGAAACTACCGGAAAACCTTACGGGCACGGGTTAGGTGATCTTTTTGATCATAAAATCCCTTTTTTGAAAAACTATCGTTTTCCGAGATCAGGCACTTACACTTTCGTGTTATCCCAATCGATGCGGCAAAATCCGCTGCCATTTATTATTAGCGTTGGGATAAGCGTGGAGAAAGTACCGGTGAAGCCTTAAATCAATTTCCTGCGGGCGGAGGCGTTGGAATATTGCCATCGGGTTTTTTCCTGGGTTTATTCCGGTACCGGCGGTTAGGCTTCTTTTTCACTTCTTTTGCCATTTCTCCTCTTAAAATACCTGCTTTTTCTTCCGCAACTTCATGTACAGGTTCTCCCAGTAAAAATCCATAAGGTTCGAGGCTGGGAATCGTGTCCAGGACCACTTTCAGGATGGCTGTTACTGGCAACGCAAGTATTAACCCTGAAAGCCCCCATAATTGTCCTCCCAAAAACAACGCTACGATCGCAGCAAGCGGGTTTACGCTTACTTTTGATCCTACGATATTTGGAGTAATAAAATTACCCTCTAGAAACTGTACAAAGCTCATAATACCAATCACGCCCACCGCATACCAGGGCGAATCCATGGTAACAACGCTCAATAATGCAGGCAGGACGGAGCCAATCAGAATGCCGATATAGGGAATCAGAATCAGGAAACCTGCCAAAAATCCAAAGAATATCGCATGCGGAATCCCCAGGATCAGTAACCCGACGCTATTCAGGACTCCTACGATGAGAATTACCAGAAACAGGCCCGACAAATAACTTCGTATTACCTCGTAGATCTTTTTAAGTAATGCATTCAAATCTTCATTAGGCACTTTTCTGACAGCCTTGTGCAGGAACATCCTGAAAAAGTCGCGGTACAACAAGAAGAAAAAGATGTAAAGCGGGATCAGGACAAACGTTGATATGGCACCGGTAGTGGTCACCAATGTATTGAGCAGCACCGCCCGACCTTCGCTCAGCGCATTGATCAGGTATTTTTTTGCCTCGCTCACCTGTTGCGTGCGGCTTATATTCAGGTAGCGCTCGCCCATAGTGAGCGTTTGGTCCAGGATCGCCTCCGCCTTTTCCGTAATGCGTGGCAGTTCCTCGGCGAAGCTTCCGATTTGCATCGAAACAACATAAACGAGCACGACAATTACGCTGAACAATGTGAGAATGCTCAGCAATATGGCCCCTACTCTCGGAATGCGGCGCACTTCAAGCCAGGCACAGACGGGGTGCAGTAATATCGCGAGCAAAATAGAGAATGCGAGCGGGATAATCGTCTCCCTCAGCACGTAAAGAATGTAAACCGTCGCGATGAGGGCAACCAGCGTACTGGCAATTTTCAGGTAAACAGGGGTTTCTCTATCTTTGTCGGGAAGAGGGCGCAACGTTGAATTCATGAGTAAGTTGATATATCTGTGGTTTGCTGTCAAGACGGTGTTCTGTACCTGCCAGCCCGATCACAGAACCAATGATTTTAAGAAAGTTAAATCGCATTACAAAATTAGTAAAATCGGTAAGCTTCCGGCAGTTGCGTCCGAAAGTTCGGGCCTGGCAAGAGGCGATGACAGCACCACTTTCTGGACCCATAATGACAGTGGTGGCAAAGCAGAACTGTACGAATTTAACCTTAAAGGTGATCTCTTGGCTACAAAAGCCGTTCCCAATGCAAAAAACAGGGATTGGGAAGACCTTGCAAAGGACGAGGACGGCATTTTTTACATTGGTGACATTGGCAATAATGCTTCATCGGCAAACACGTTTGAAATATATAAATTTGATGTTGCCAAATCGCAAACGGAGCGCATTGCATTTCAATATAAAGATCAAAAAACAGCAGCCAAAAAATCAAAAACACCTATTTCAGACTCTGAATCGCTTTTTCATCACAAAGGCAGTCTATATCTTCTTTCAAAAAACTGGGGCAGGGACAAGTCTGTGAAGCTATATAAAATGCCTGCCAAACCGGGGAGCTACGACTTGCAGGCGATCGACAGTATCCGCATTAATGCCCAGGTAACTTCCGCGGCGATTAGTCCGGATGGTAAAAGGTTCGCATTGCTGACTTATGGCAAAGTGCTGCTATTTGAAGTAACCGGAGATGACATTAATTTTAGCAAGCCAAGCGGCTGTTTCAGGCTTTCCAGGAAGCAAACGGAGGCAATCACGTTTTTGAACAATACCGATATGCTGGTTACAAACGAACAGGGGAATATCTACCGGGTTACCTTTCGGTGATGTTATGATTGTGTTAACAATAACGTTCTTCATATAATGTGAACGTCACATCTGCTAATTTCGAATCGCGTTTTAATCATAAAAACAATGAGCACCGCTAAATCTGCTGCTTCGGCACCAAAAGTATTAGTAGTTGATGACGATTCCGATATTGTTGAACTCCTCGAATATAACTTAACCAAGGAAGGCTATTCCGTACAGACTGCCTCCAACGGCAAAAAAGCCATTGATATTGCCAAAGCGTTTATACCGGATCTTATCCTCCTGGACATCATGATGCCCCAACTCGACGGCATCGAAACTGGAAGGATCCTTCGCCAGAATCCCGATATTAAGAATACGTATATTTTATTTCTGACCGCCCGTTCCGAAGAATACTCCGAGGTAGCGGCATTTGAGGTTGGCGCAGACGATTACATTACCAAGCCCATTAAGCCACGCGCACTGATGAGCCGGATCAATGCATTGTTCCGCCGCGAGGCACAAAAGGCTGAATCGGGTGATACGATTGAAATTCTCGACCTTTCGATAAACCGGAAGAACTATACGGTAACGCAGGGAGCGGAAAAATCAACTGTGCTGCCTAAGAAGGAGTTCGAATTGCTTTTCTTCCTTGCTCAAACCCCCAACAAGGTTTTCAGCCGTGACGAATTGCTGCAAAAGATATGGGGCGCCGATATTTATGTTTTGGAAAGAACTGTCGACGTTCACATCAGAAAATTGCGCGAAAAGTTGGGTGACAGTTATATCAAAACCTTAAAAGGCGTAGGTTATATGTTCAGTAACGAGCGCGAGTAACTGGCTATTTCTCAATATCTTCCAGCTTTTTAGCCTCGTCATCTTCCTGTTTCGATTTATCCTTCTTTTTCCGGCGGAAGGCCAGTTTGATGTTCACCTCTCCATTCTCATCGATAGCACGGAGGAATATCTTTGAGCCGTCTTTCTTTTCGGGATTGTTAGGGTCAAGCACGTAGGTCGAGTCCCGTTTTTTGAGGTTGCTTAACGGTATCTGAATATTGATATCCGTCTTGTTGCCAAAGCTGTAAACCCCGTCAATGTAGAGCGTAAGCACGTTCGATTCGATTTCCATCGGCGCGATCAGAATTTCCTGACCCGTAAGCCGGAAGTCGTTACGTATGGGCGCAAACTTTACGCGTTCAAAGTTCCTCTTTTTGAATATGAGCTTTTTCATCTTCATAAATGGCTCAAAATTAATAATATAGCCATTTGTCAGATCAACGCGAAGCACACCTCGCATGCTAGATGGGATCAGTTTTACATTGTTGCTTAGGGCCGATTCAAAGTTAAAATCAGTGTTTAGGGTGCCTTTAAGATTCTGATGGGTAATAGTCTTTTGTCCAAAATTATCAAAAGAATAAAATACCGAATGCACGTCGGCATTGGCTATCCTTCCACGCAGGGATAGATGTGGCAACGTCCCGGACCCGGAATTATCCATTTCCCCGGAGATCCTCACATTTCCGGCTCCAAATGCCTTCATTACAAAATATTCAATACTCATAGCATTGTTTTTGATAGTAAGCTGGCCCTTCACGTCCCGACCGGTAAAATGCCGGTAGCGTAGTTTCTTCGCATCGAGCTTTGCGACGATCTGCATTTTATCGATCGCATTATCGAGCAGGTTCGATAGTCTCAGCGTTTTCCTGGTTTTTGTATTTACGGTACCTTTTGCCGCAAGCAACGTTTCAAGCCAGTTAAGCTGCCAGTTGGGGATGTTGATGTCAACATTGGCACGTAATGGTTTGGGTGAACCAAATAGGTAGGGAATCAAATCCAGCAACTGGCCCCTCACATAAAGCATGTTCTGCCCGTCGGAGAATCGCAGATTGGGAAGTACTACCGCTTTCTCATTAAAGGTAAAATCTCCGTTGATCTTGCTCAAATGCACCTGTCGCGGCAAGTAATCCATTGCCACGTTCTCCATCGATGCCTTACCCCACAATTTGCCATCGAAATTGTCCCGCTCGGCGTTGTAAAACTTCTTAAGGTTTCCATTAAAGTGAAAATCGATCTTCGCTTTGCCGTGTTTGAAACGGTAACGTGTAGGGTCAAGCAAATCGCCCAGATTTGTCGAATCCGCTTCAATACGACCATCAAGCTTTGCCCTCGGGTTACGAAAATTATTCACTACCAGACTGAATGCAAAGGGAATCGTTTCGAAAAAGCCACTTATTTTAGGGGCTATCAGCGTAGAGTTGAAAACGCTAGCGAGCTTGGTCGAGTCTGCGCGGTTGGTGAACGTTCCCGACGCCTTTATTTTGCGCAGCGTACCCACTGGCAGGCTGTAATTAAAGGTATCCGTCTGAAAATATACATCTACTTGTGGTTTCAATCCCGGTCTGCCCAATATACCCCTCAGCCTCACCCGGGTATCGACATCGGCCAGGATCCCGATCGAATCGATCTGCTTTTGGAGCCTTCTGTTTAAAAGCGGAAGCGCATTCTTAACAGCTATTTTTTTTGCTTCAAAATTCAGTTGGAAAACTTTGATGGTATCGGAAAAATCGAAGACCCCATTGATCCCGATCTTGTCGTGTGTGGCACTTTCCAGCGTTGAAGGATATACTTTCAATGCCTTCGCATCCTCGTCGTATCCCACAGCAAGCGCCAGGATCGTCTCCTGATTCATGAGAAAGCCGCCTTTATCAACACGAAAAGTGAGGCCATGGAACAGCGTGGGCCCGGTGAGGGTGGCAGTAGCGCCTGAGTCAGTCTTTTCTACAATGTTGGTGACGTCGTGGAACAATGCGCCATAATATTTTTGCTTGGTAGAATCCGAATAACTCACGCCGAAGTTGATGAACCGGACATTTCCTAATTTGTCGATCAAATCATCGCTGTTGCCCTCCTTCTTATCCTTTTTAGTGTCTTTGCCTGATTTAAATATGGATAAATTCGAATATCCATTGCGTTGTACAAACAGACTAAGGTTTCCGTCTTCCAGCACCAGGTTCTTGACCTTGATGTCCTTCGTGTAAAATCCTTTGAAGTCCAGCGCGACGTGCAGGCGACGTGCCTCAAGAAACGGTTTGCGGTGAACGTTGTAGAGACTATCGGTCAATTTGACATCCGACAGCGTGAAGTTCAGCCCCAACCCGCCGTAAAATGGCCTGAATTTGAAGTCACCTATTTCCAGATTACCATTCAGGCTCTCATTTATCGTCTCCTGTGCTGCCCTGAATATCTTTTCCCTGTTGTGATAAACCCATATTTCCGCTGCTGCAAAAAGTAAAAAGCCTGCCAGTGCTACAAAACCAAAGATTTTAAGGACTTTCGAAAACATGGATCGAAGGGTTTTTAACGATGTTGATGACTGGAAGCCGGTTGTTCCAATTACAAGATAAGTAAGACATTAATAGCGTGCCAGAAATTATCGTCAGTCTCGCTATTCACGGCAAAATATAGTAGTTTTGCGCTCTCTTTTGGAATTCAAGATTCCATTTTCTAAATCATTGCTGTCAGATGTTACTGAGCGAACAGGAAATATTACGTCGTCAAAAGCGCGAAGAACTCATGCGATTGGGCATTGAGCCCTACCCTGCGGAGGAATTTATTGTAAATACTTACGCGGCCGACATTCTTAAAAACTACGAGAACAACAAGATCGACTATAAACACGTCACGATGGCCGGCAGGCTGATGGGCTTCCGGATTATGGGAAGCGCTGCATTTGCTGAGTTTCAGGATAGTACAGGCCGTATGCAGCTGTATTTCCGCCGTGACGATCTTTGCCCCGGCGAGGACAAAACTTTATACAACACAGTCTTCAAAAAACTGCTCGATATCGGCGATATTATTGCGGTGACGGGTTTTGTATTCACTACACAAACCGGCGAAATATCGGTTCATGTGCAGGAATTCAAGATTTTGAATAAATCCCTGCGACCACTACCCGTCGTAAAACGTGACGAGGATGGTAATGTGCATGACGGTTTCACAGATCCCGAGCTACGGTATCGCCAGCGTTACGTCGACCTGATCGTCAACCCCGAAGTGCGTGAGATTTTTATCAAACGTGCGCGGATCATTACCACCATGCGTTCTTATTTCGATTCGAACGGCTGGCTGGAAGTGGAAACTCCTGTACTTCAGTCCATTCACGGAGGGGCTGCCGCAAGGCCATTCACAACGCATCACAATGCACTCGACCTTGGGCTTTACCTGCGTATCGCCACTGAGCTGCATTTAAAAAGACTTATCGTCGGCGGTTTTGAAGGCGTTTATGAGTTTGGCAAACTATTCCGTAATGAAGGAATGGACCGGACGCATAACCCGGAATTCACAACTGTTGAGTTATATGTTGCCTATAAAGATTACCTCTGGCTGATGAACATGACCGAAGGCCTGCTCGAAAAAGTGGCGCTCGCGGTTAATGGAACAACTAAAGTACTGTTTGGAGAAGTGGAACTGGATTTTGCAGGACCATATCCTAGACTGAGCATCACGGAAGCTATCCACAAATATACCGGTCTGGACGTTGAACAGCTGGACGAAAACGCGATCCGCGACCAATGCCGCGCCTGGGGAATGGAAGTGAACGAAAGCATGGGCAAAGGCAAACTTATCGATGAGATTTTTGGTGAGAAAGTGGAAGCGAATATCATTCAGCCTACTTTTATCATCGACCACCCTGTCGAAATGTCACCCCTTACCAAGAAACACCGCACCAAAACAGGCATGGTGGAGCGTTTCGAGCTTTTTGTAAACGGTAAGGAGATCGCCAACGCATACTCGGAGCTTAACGATCCGATCGAACAGCGCGAACGTTTTGAAGATCAGCTTAAATTGAAAGAGCGCGGCGACGACGAGGCAATGGAAATGGACGATGATTTTCTGCGCTCTCTCGAATATGGAATGCCTCCCACAGCAGGTATCGGTATCGGTATCGACCGCCTGACGATGTTGCTGACCAACAATGCGAGCATTCAGGAAGTGATATTCTTCCCGCAGATGCGTCCGGAGAAAAAAGCGGAGGTGGCTAAAGAAGCAGATTATGTGAGTGCCGGAGTGCCTGCGGTATGGGTGCCCGCATTGCAAAAAATGAATATCCTGACGATCGAACAACTAAAAAGCGCTAATCCGAACAAGATTTTCAATGATTTGGGTGGTATGCGCAAAAAGCTGAAAATTGAAGAAAAAATGCCGCTGCTGGACGATGTAAAGGTCTGGGTGGAATAGGATATAAATTAAAAATGCCGCAAAAGAGCGGCATTTTTAATTTCCTGCAAAAAAAATATTACTATATCTTTTTTACTTGCACAGCGTTTAGTCCTTTTTTACCTTCAACGACTTCGTACTCTACTTGGTCATTTTCACGGATAGTAAGTCCTCCCAATCCTGTCACATGGACAAAAATGTCCTTGTTTGTGTCGTCTTCCACGATGAAGCCGTATCCCTTAGCTTCATTGAAAAATTTTACAGTACCTGTTGGCATAATAGTTGAAATAAAAAAATTGAAATAAGGTGAAAATACAAGAGGAAATGTAAGCGTTTCAGTTAAAAGTCGAAATGACCTTACCAAATAATTGAGGGAGGCTCAACGCATTAGCAAAAGAAATTTTGGAAATTCTCATGAAGACATCTCGATTATAATGAACAACTTACAAAATCTTCAATCACAAAGAAACAAAAATTGTTTGTAAAACAATTTATTTGATTAAAGAATTTGAAAATTTACGACTTAGCGGTATTTTGCTTTTTCGCCATTCTTAAAGTTAAATTCACACGGCAAAATTGCATATCCGGGCGAAAATCGCTAATTATGAGGCAATTATTCAAAGATAAGGTATGAGCAAGTTCAGGTATTTCGTTGAGAACCAGATATTTGGAGTGTGTGCTAAGCTGGGAGAGAAGCTCAATTTCCCTGCTAGCAGCATCCGGAAGTACTTTATTTACGCCACTTTCATGACCTTCGGGTCCCCTATTATCCTTTATCTTGTCCTGGCATTCTGGATGGAATTACACCAGCATTGGCGGAGACATAACAGCCCTACGATCTGGGAGCTTTAGTGGAGTCAATGCCCGTCAGCTTACTGAAACGGTGTTTTCCCAGAACAAAATATTCCCACACAACGCTCCTGTAATACAGTGGAGCTCGGTATCTTGTGCGTTTTGTATTCCTGGTAAGAGCGGGGATCATCCTGTAAAAAGCGAAATGCGCCCGGACGATTGCCAAAACGTCGGGCCACGCACCTGTTGCCATAAACCGCACGCTTGAAACACCATCCAGTATAAGTCTGATTAGTACCGTTTTCCAACGCCGTCCCTTAGGCAGGTTCTTGTAAAGCATAATAAGGTTATTCCTGTAATTCAGGAAGGTCTTCCGCGGATTGGATTTGTGCAGTGTCCCGCCGCCGACGTGGTAAACCATCGATTTTCCGCAGTAAGTAATGCGGTATTTCATGTTTAACAGCCGCCAGCAAAGGTCGATCTCCTCCATGTGCGCGAAGAACGACTCATCGAAACCCGAAGCTTTGTGAAATGCGCCCGACCTGATGAACAGGCATGCGCCTGTTGCCCAGAATACATCTTTTTCGTCATCATATTGGCCCAAATCCTCTTCCCGCGTATCGAAAATTCGGCCCCGGCAAAAAGGATAACCCAGATAATCCATGTAGCCACCGGCAGCTCCGGCATATTCAAAGTGCGTAGGAAGGTCGTAAGCGCGGATTTTGGGTTGGCAGGCCGCAATCTGCGGGTCCGACTCCATGAATGTGATAACCGGCTGTATCCAGTTTTCAGTTACCTCAATGTCAGAATTAAGTAATATATAATAGTCCGCGCGGATCCGCTTCAGCGCATCATTGTATCCGCCTGCATAGCCTTTGTTTTCCGTAATTATAAGGATATTCAGCTCCGGATAATGCAACCGGAGCCAGTCCAGCGAGTGATCCGTGGACGCATTATCGGCAATCCAGATGGCATGGCCATCAGAATGTTCAATAACTTTTGGAAGAAATTTTTCGAGATAATGCTGACCGTTATAATTCAGGATTACAATCGCAACAGAGGGAGTCATTCAATGATCGGTTATTTCATAAACCCTCCCAAATCCAACCCGGGAATGTTGGGGAGCACGCCATCCGTTGCCTTTTGCAAGTGTTGTTTGATCTTAGGTTCAATGTTGTCAAAAGCTTTGTTGACAGCAGCTACAATCAGGTCCTGAAGCATTTCTTTGTCGTCAGGGTTCACCAGATCCTTGTCAATATCCAGGCCTATCAATGCTTTCTGGCCATTGACGGTTGCTTTCACCATTCCGCCTCCCGACTCTGCAGTTTCAGTAATGGTAACCAGTTGCTCCTGCGCTTCTTTCATGCGCGACTGAAGGTCCTTCATCTTACCCATGAGACCCATCATGTCCGCCATATTTCCAAACATATCCGTATCTGTTAAGTTTAGACTTTTATAAAAACTATTTTACGGGAATAGTTCCTACCGTAAAAGCATAAAAGTACCGCTTTTTTCAACAGTTTGATTAATGTCGTCCACGAAAGTCATTTTGTAAACATAGGACCCTACCGGCGCATTCATGCCGTTAATGGTTCCGTCCCAGCCATTTGCGATGTCCTCGGAATGAAAAACAACCTCTCCCCAACGGTTCATGATCGAGAAATTGAATGACTGCAGTTGTGTGGATTTGGCTTCGAGAATGTCATTGAAGCCGTCGCCGTTGGGTGAAAATGCATCCGGAACGAAGACCCCGGCGCTTCTTTTGTAGTTGATAATATTGGAAAGACTTTCGAAATCACCGTTTTGCGTCGAAGCCCTGATCTGAAAATTGTATTCCAGGTCGCTTTGCGTATTCAGCTTAACAGTATAGCTGGTATTCTTCTGGACCGGAATTTCCTCGGACGAGCCGCTGGACCCCGTCTGCATCACATCATACTTCTCAAAGCCACCCAGAATAGGCGCATCGGCTGTCCAGTTAAGGGTTGTAAGGTTTTTTGAAAGTAAAATAGTGCAAATCGGCTCCGAAACAGGCACTTTCTGACCGCACGAGTTTTCATAGCTCAGGCGATAGCAGTAAGAAAGCTCGCTTGTCTTCGCTGCATTATCGGTGTATTCGCTTTGGTTGTAAAGCGTAATGATCTTCTTGAATGTGGTCGTTCCTGCTTCCGCACGCTCAATGGAAAGTTCAAAGGAACTGTTTGGCCCGGCTCCCGGCACCGCTGCTTTGATAAGCACCGAATTTGCATCGAGCACCGAGACCGAGGCGGCTGAGATCGGCTTAGGGTTGCCCGTTTCTACTTTGATACCCGCCGGGGCAGAAGTGGAGGTTGCATTCTTCAATTTAGCGATCACCTGGTATTCCGAGAATGTACCGCATTCCACCTGATCGTCCGTAAATGTAACGTCGGTGATTTTGTCGAAGCTCTTGATGACTGTACCGTCCCGGAGCAAATCATAGCCTTCAAATGCCGCTGCATCGGGATATTGGTTCCAGTTCAATGTATTAGCGCTATTTCCCGAGCTCGCCGAAAGGATCATTGTGCTGATGGGAGACGTTTCGGTGCTTCCAGCGCAAAGATCTTCCGATGATAGTCGCACCTTATAAATCTGGCCGATATTCTTTCCCTTGATATCATAGGGTTGCGTGCCGCCTGATGACCGCTTGCCGTCCGTAGTGTAAGAATTCCCGTCGGTGCTATATTGGATATTTGTAGGAATTCCCGCTACTCCTTTGTAGGTAACCCGGATTGTCCCGTCGCCACGCATTTCGACCGCATTCACCTGAATTTCATTCAATTGCGGACGTTCGAATTTAATGGGATAAGAACCAACCACTCCTTTCGCACAGGGCTTTCCCGCATCGTATATACCTGTTATTGAAATAGTCGGGCTGTTGGCAACGTTCATGTAGTTATGTTCCAATGTTAAAGAATTGCCTTTTTTCCAAGTCACCTTCTCTCCATCGCCCCACAGTATCTCCAGCTGGTCATATGCTTTCAAAATCGCATCGTCCGTGAGCGTCATTACAATGTTACCTCCGCCGCAGGCCGCATATTGGGTCGCCACTGGCCTGCTTTCATAAATAGTTATTTTCTCGCAATGTGAAAATTCTGCACCGTTAGCAACGCCCAATTGGAGCAAAATTCCCGTTGCAGCAACGGGATACGTGTAGTTCGTCCTGTTTCGCACTACCTGAGGGGTCGAACTGCCGTTGTAGTTAACATCGTACCCAACAGTAATCGCATTGGGAACCGTATTCTTGAATTCTACATATAGAGGCGCGCAACCCGCAGTGGTGTTGATTGAAAAGCCCCCGCCTCCGATATCGCACACTCCTTGGGCGAATACGGGGTTAAAAAAAATAGTGGCAAAAATGAAGGAGAAGGATAGTAGTGTTATTCTCATAAGTGTGCAATATTAGGCCTTTACCTTTTTTCAAAGTCGATTGATTAAATCAGAAAGTTTCTGGAATGATTAACGAATTCAAAAGCAATAGCAAAAATAAGCTATTTCGGGGTGGCGTTGATGCGTACCTATTAAACGGGATTATTAAAAAAGTATTATCCTGACAAGCAATGCCTTAGAAAAGTCCTAACGGATCAATAAAAAACTCCCTTTTCGCGTAACTGCCTCTCCGGATGTATTGATAGCTTCTATTTTGTACAAATAATAACCGCCCGGCGCTTTGCCGCTGTCAACATTTCCGTCCCATCCTTCGGCCATATCTTCCGAATGGTAGACGACTTCTCCCCAACGGTTAAAAACAGAGATCTTGAAATTATCAATAAAATAACCTTTGACCTCAAACCGCTCATTGTAGGCATCTCCATTTGGTGTGAAAGCGTCGGGCACGAGGATGATCGCCTCGCTTGTGAAATTCAGGATGTTGGAAAGACTTGTAAAATTACCATCGGCGGATGTAGCCTGTACCCGGTACGACAATGAAGATTGCGACGCGAGGTCGACCGTGTGAGCCGTGCTTAGTTGTTTAGGAATTGTGTTGATCAGATTGCCCTGTTCATCGGTTTCCTGAAGGTCGTAAGATCCAACTGCATCGGTAAATGGCGAATCGGAGTTCCATACCATTTCGGGAGGACGGGTGGTCAGCAAAATCGAACAAACCGGCGTGCTGTAAGACGGTGATTTTAACTTACACGCATTCTCATATTGAAAACGGTAACAATAGGCACTTTCCGATGTATTTACACCAGAATCTTCAAATTGCAGGCTCTGGTTACCGGGAGGTGATATTTGCTGGAAATCCTGACTTCCGAGCAATGCCCGCTCCACAAGCAAATCATAAGTGCTCGTCAGCCCTTCCCCCGATAGCTCGACCTTCGTCGATATTGTCGTTGGGTCCTTGACCGTCACACTCGCCTTGCCGATGGTCTCCGGGGCAGAAGTTTTAGGTTCCATACTCAGCGGTGCCGAATATGACCTGACGTCGTTGGCAATAATGGCTACAATTTCGTATTGATAGGTATTACCACATTTCACGTCGGTATCTTCATAGGAACGCTTATCGGCGGTGGAAAACACCACGGCGCCATCACGTTTCAGCTGGTATTGAATCAATTGGTCGGTATTTTGCCCATGTTCCCAAGCTACCGAAATAATTTCATCCAACGAAAGGCCGCCCTCTTTGATAACCATGCTACTCACTATCGGGCTTTGGACCTCATTTCCACAAATATCGGTCGATACCAGTTTGAAGCGATAAACCTGCTTTGGATCGAGTAACGGCACATTCACGGATTGTGGGCCGCCTGTCCTCCCGCTTTTGTTGGTGAATATGAAATCTCCCTCTCCCAGCGCAATGAACACTTTCGTTTCGATTCCGTCCATGCCATCGTACACAATTTTGGCATCACCGTTAGCCGGCATTTCTACGCTTCTGATACGGATTTTTGCAAGGGATGGCGGAGGAGTGTCATTGTTGATTGTAGTAACGTTGTTGCTTTGGGCGCAATCTCCGTTTGAATATATTCCTTTAAGTGTAATGGCCGCCCGGTTATTTGCTGGCACGTAGGTATGGTCGAAATAGGCCGCAGTATTTGTCTTTGGATTGATTGTGAACTTTCCGCCATCGCCCCAGCTGATTTCGATCGCATCGTAGGCAGCTGAAATGTTGTCGCTGATCAGCGTTAATCTTACTTTCCCGTTCGGACAGGCAATTAGTTCAGCTTTCGGCCCTCTTGTTTCCTTCACCGTCACATCCTTACAGGCAGTGAATCCACCAACGTCCTTAATGCTCCCATATTGGAGAATAGTATACGTTCCTGGCAGGTTATATGTATATGATGTTTCGTAGGAGCGGTCTTTCTCGTCCGGCGGAGTAGTTCTTTTTCTGTCGAAATTATAGGAGTAGGTTTCGCTCTCGGCATTCACCATCTGACTGGTTACCGCCACCTTCATCGGTGCGCAACCCACGGTTGGAGTTACTGTGAATGCACCAGTATTCCCACAAAAGCTCTGACCTGAAACTTCTTGTTGAGTAAGTAAAAATGAACCTAACAAAAATATGATCAGTAGCTTAATCTTCATACGTGAGTAAATTGGTTATCAGTGCGGCGCAGGCTTTCGTGAAACGCTTCACGCAAATCCTGTGTTAAACATGCAACGGACGTTCAAAAATAGAACTTTCAATATTAACAATGTACCTTTGCAGTGTAAAAACGAGTTTTAGTTTAAAACTATTTTTCAGCAACCCGATTAATGAGTAATAATACCAATCCGATTGCACTGGATTCTATAGAAGAAGCCATTGAAGCAATAAAAAGAGGAGAACTCATCATTGTAGTCGATGACGAGGACCGCGAAAATGAAGGGGATTTTATCTGTGCTGCCGAACTTGTAACTCCTGAAATAGTCAATTTTATGGCCAGGGAAGGCCGTGGGCTCATTTGTGTGCCCATTACCGAAGAGCGGTGCGTCGAACTGGACCTTGAAATGATGGTCGGCAATAACACTGCCTTGCATGAAACGGCTTTTACCGTTTCTGTGGATTTGCTCGGTCATGGCTGTACTACCGGTATTTCGGCAAGCGACAGAGCCAAGACCATACAAGCGCTGGTTAATAAAGATACCAAACCGGAAGACCTCGGTCGTCCCGGGCATATTTTTCCGCTTAAAGCCAAAAAAGGCGGCGTTCTGCGCCGTACAGGACATACCGAAGCTGCGATCGATTTTCCACGACTGGCCGGCTTGTCGCCTGCCGGTGTTCTGGTAGAGATCCTGAATGAAGACGGGTCTATGGCACGACTTCCGCAGCTGCGCGAGATCGCCAACCGCTTCAACCTCAAACTGGTTAGTATCAAAGACCTGATCGAGTACCGTTTACGCGAAGAATCCCTCATTAAAAGGGAGATAGGCGTGGATATGCCGACCAAATGGGGACATTTCGATTTGATTGCCTACCGGCAGATTAATACCGGAGACCTGCATCTTGCATTGGTAAAAGGAACCTGGGAAAAAGATGAGCCCGTGCTCGTACGTGTGCATTCTTCCTGCGTAACAGGCGACATTTTTGGTTCGTGCCGGTGCGATTGTGGTCCACAACTGCATGCAGCCATGGAAATGGTGGACAAGGCGGGCAAAGGTGTAATCGTATATATGAACCAGGAAGGACGTGGCATAGGCTTGCTCAACAAGCTCCGCGCATATAAACTTCAGGAAATGGGCCGCGACACCGTCGAAGCCAATCTTGAACTTGGCTTTCCAATGGACGATCGCGACTACGGCGTTGGGGCGCAAATTCTTCGCGACCTCGAACTTTCCAAGATCAAACTGATCACCAATAACCCAAAGAAGCGCGCTGGACTGATCGGCTACGGCCTGGAAATTGTGGATTCAGTGGCGATCGAAATTCCCTCTAACCCCTACAACGAAAGATACCTTTTGACCAAAAGGGACAAAATGGGCCATAATTTAAGCAACCTCACAATTCCTGTCAGCAAAGGATGATCACAATCCGGACCGTTGCAACGGAAAATGATATTCTCAAATGCCGCGGCGCGATTCAGGCGCTGCGGCCACTGTTAACCGATGATATTTATTTCGAAGCGGTCAAAAAAACACTCGCAGACAACCGGCAAATCGTTTTTATTGACGACGAAAGCAATGATGCCGCCGCAGTAGCCGTTTTTGAAACCGGTTACAACCTCTTCAGGGGAAAATATATCTATATCGATGACCTGTCGACATTACCCACTCAGCGCGGCAATGGTTATGCGGGAATGCTGCTCGACTGGATTATAGATTATGCCAAAAAAGAAAATTATGAGGAGATCCACCTCGATTCGGGGGTTAGTGCAGCCAGAACGGATGCACACAGGCTCTATCTTAACAAACGGTTTGAGGTTACCAGCTTACATTTTGTAGCCAGGGTCTGATTTTTTAAGTCGTTTTTAAGGCTAAGTTTTACTATCGGAATTATTTCAATGACAATAGATCAGGTTTTTAAAGCATTTGACTCCCTGCGTGTACTGGTTATCGGCGATGTGATGCTCGACTCATACGTTTGGGGAAAGGTTGAAAGAATATCGCCGGAAGCACCTGTACCGGTGGTTAATGTTCAAAAAAGAGAATACCGGCTTGGTGGCGCAGGAAATGTACTGCTCAATGTACAGTCGCTCGGTGCGGAAGCGATTATATGCTCGGTTATCGGTACAGATGGCGCCGGCGATTTGCTCGAAAGCAGTCTGAAAGAAAAAGGATTAAACTGTGATGGGCTGATCCGCAGCGACGACCGGATCACCACCATTAAGGAACGCATTATTGCCGGCTCCCAGCAAGTGGTACGGATCGATACGGAAACGGACAAGCCTGTTTCCAGTGCCGAAACAGAAAAGTTGGTTTCCAAAGCAAAAGAACTGATCCCTTCCTGCCAGGTTATCATTTTTGAGGATTACGACAAAGGTGTATTAACCGCTGAATCCATTGCCGAAATCACTGCATTCGCCAACGAACACAACGTCCCGACGGTCGTAGATCCCAAAAAACGCAACTTTCTTGCCTACAACCATACCACACTTTTCAAACCTAACCTGAAAGAACTCCGCGAAGGTTTGAAGGTCGAATTTAATGTAGATAATCCGGAAGAACTGCGCGCCACCGTCCAGCATCTAAAAGACACATTGAATGTAAAAGGTGCATTGATAACACTTTCGGAAAGAGGTGTTTTCATTGATTTCGACAATGAAATCCACAAGTTACCTGCTCATATTCGTCAAATCGCGGACGTATCCGGCGCTGGCGACACGGTTATCAGCATTGCAGCATGTTGCGTGGCGCTAAACTTGCCTCCGAAAACGATCGCCGCGATTTCAAATCTGGGCGGTGGGCTCGTTTGCGAAATGGTTGGTGTGGTGCCTATTGATAAAAACCTGCTGAAAACAGAAGCTGAAAAGCTTGTCTGACGAGTATTTCAAGAAGCTACCAGTTGACGCCTCCATCGCCCAGGCTCATCTTCCTCATGAATTTCGATGATAACCGCGAACGGCTCGTGATGTAGCGTACGCTCGCGCCTATGTATGGCGTGGTCGCAGGCGTGTACGAGGTCAGGTTTTCCCGCGCACTGTTGAATGTCCTTAATTGCCGGAACGTGGTCACACCTGCTTCCAACGATACATTTAACACTGTAAACAAGTGCACATTAGCGGCAACGCCCGTTTTGATCTGCCGGTAATTCTCCCTTCGCAGTGCTTTTTCCTCCGGCGTCTGCACCTGAAAGCCACCGCTGTAACCATTCAAGCCAGCCAGAAAATCAACATTGAACCATTTAGTAGCCTTATAATTAGCATTCATCATAAAAGGCAGCAACGCCGAAACCCGCCAATGTCTGCCCAGGCCCTTATTGATACCGAAAACCGGCACGAAACGTAATTTCTGGTTGTATGCCAAAATAGAACCGTACATAATCTGGGTACGCAAACCGAGAATATGCATGCGCGCCGCGCCGCCCCAGAAGAAAGGTTGCGGGCTGAAAAACGTCTCATTACTTTCTGTCATGCCCAATCCGCCGCCATACACCCAAAGCCGGTCCTTAATGCTTGCCTGCAAACGGATTATGCCGAGTGAAAGCGTCTTATACCCATTTGATGGATCGTTTTTACTATCGAAAGTAGGCTGGATCTGTGTGTATTGCGCCAGCGCAACGGTGTGCACGGCCCGTAAATCGAATTTTTTACGCAAACTATAACCCAATTGTACTTCGCTTTGCACCGGAATAATCCCGAAAAAACCGGTTTTAGAAACGCCATAATCCCTGGTCCCATCGAGGTTCGCCGGAACGTTATAGTCGGCTTTCAGGGTCAGGTTAGGATAAAAAAGACGGCTTAGGGAAAAGTGCTGGGCTTGTGCAGGAAAAATCAGACCCAGGAGCGAAAGGGTTAGCAGGTATCGCGGGTTAGCCATGCAGGAATATTTAGGGGTGCGTTAAAATGTTGGCAAATAACGCGAAAAGATCAGGGCTATTGTATTTTGACCCGCTTCTCAAAATCAGCTTGCCTCCCTAGCTCCTGTTTCGACAAAGACATTATTTATATAGAAAATAGTATAATCGGTAGTACTAACTTCTTCATAGCATGTATTGATTGTAATGAATGGATTGCGCCAACATAACCAAATAGACTCTATGTATAAGTTATTGCTATTCCTGATCACAATCACCCCATTTGTCGCATTTTCGCAGACTTCCGAACCCACTTACGCCGAAAAACTGGGTTATCCAAAAGGCAAAAAAGTACTGATCATCCACGTCGACGACGTTGGAATGTCCTACGAATCCAACCAGGGTGCGATTAAAGCGATCCGCGAAGGTGTCGCCAATTCATTGAGCGTGATGATGCCTTGCGGCTGGGTGCCAGGTTTCGTTAATTATTGGAAAGAGAATAAGGATATTGACGCAGGCCTGCACCTTACCATGACATCGGAGTGGAAAGATTACCGCTGGGGGCCGCTGGCTGGAAAAAACCAGGTAAAAGGATTGGTCGATTCGCAGGGAGCATTATGGCGTGGTGTGGCAGATGTAGTTAAAAATGCATCGCCGGATGAAGTCGAAACGGAAATCCGTGCACAGCTGGAGCGCGCCCGGACCATGGGCTTCGAGCCTACGCATATGGACTCGCATATGGGTACTCTTTTCGCAAAACCTGAGTTTTTGGAAAGGTATTTAAAGGTAGGGATGCAGGAAAAAATCCCAGTAATGTTCCCGGGTGGACATAACACCGCTATTCAAGCCGAAGAAAAAATGATCGCCGAAAGGTTTGAGATGACGCAACAAGTAGGAAAACAGCTTTGGAATGCAGGCTTACCGGTTCTCGACGATCTTGAAAACAGCAGCTATGGCTGGAAAGGCCCAGCAAATGGCGATAAATCTGAAAAAGCTCTTCAAAAGTACAAAACCGACAAATACATTGAGGCCATCGGCAAACTGAAACCGGGCCTCACGATGGTGATCATGCATTGCACCATTCACACCGAAGTATTCCCACAAATATCGGACTCCTGGCCCACCCGCGAAGGCGATTTCCTGGCCATGATCGATCCTGAATTAAGAAAGTACATCGAAAAAGAAGGCATTGTGCTGACAACCTGGCGGGAGGCAATGCAGCGGAGACAGACGGTGAAGTGATCATAAAAGACCGACCATAGGACACCTATGGTCGGTTTTGCTCCTCCCAAATGCGTTGTAATTCTTCGACATCGGCAATGTCTTTTTTTCTCGCCGTTGCTTTCTTCTCGGTGATGAGATCACGCAAATGGATTACTCGGAACGGTACGCCGTCATAGTCGGCAACTAAGCCTCGATTGTAACAAGCGTCAAAGTCCGTTTCAGCAAATGCCTTTAATGAATGTCCTAAGTCTAGCTCGAAACCAGATTTTCCGAAGCGAATCGATGTCCAGCCAAAAATCAGCGGCATTGTTCGTAAAAGTTCAGCGCCAACAACATCATTTTCTACCAATGCACAAACAAACGCTTCTGTATTCTTATGCGTATTGCCAATCCATAAGTCCATGTCCAGTGTAGTACGGATATGTCCATGGACAACTCCTGCCATACCGCCAACGAGCAAGTATTTCACTTCATGCGTATTTAAACTCTTTAAGAGCTGCATCACATCATCACTGCTAATGTCCATCGAATGTCTGGTTTTGTGATTCGGATTTCCACGATGTAATTTGTCCGCGACGCGGTTCAGGCGCAGGAATTTTCCCAGATTTTCGGAATATTGCCCTGATAATGCGTTGACAGACATAGGAAGCTGAGCAGTGTTATGAATTAAATTTAATCCCAATAAACGCCAAAAAACAACAATGCCCGGAAAAATTTCCGGGCATTGTTGTTAATCGATATTTCGAAAGCAGTCAGCCGAAGCCGAAAGCCCCAATATTATAAATCAATCGCTTCTCCGTAAGCCGCCTCAGTGGCACCTTTCAATGCTTCTGACATTGTTGGGTGTGGGTGTACGGCACGCATGATCTCGTGGGAAGTCGTTTCAAGCTTACGCGCTACAACTACTTCGGCGATCATTTCAGTAACGTTGGCGCCGATCATGTGAGCTCCAAGGAATTCACCGTATTTCGCGTCGAAGATCACTTTGACGAAACCGTCGGTAACGCCCGCTCCAACCGCCTTACCGGAAGCTTTGAATGGGAATTTACCTACTTTGATATCGTAACCCGCCTCTTTGGCCTTTTTCTCGGTATATCCTACCGAAGCAATTTCAGGCTGGCAATAAGTACATCCCGGGATATTGTCGTAATCCAATGCTTCGGTTTTGTGTCCTGCAATCTTCTCAGCGCAGATAATGCCTTCGGCCGTTGCCACGTGCGCCAATGCCTGGCCAGGTGTACAGTCACCGATTGCGAAGAAGCCCGGTACATTGGTTTCGTACCACTCATTAACCAGGATTTTACCTTTTTCAGTTTTAATACCTGTTTCTTCCAGACCGATATTCTCGATGTTGGCAACGATACCCGCAGCGGAAAGAACTACATCCACGTCGAAAGTTTTCTCGCCGTCCGGCGTTTTAACAAACACTTTGCAGCCTTTCCCAGCAGTATCCACTTTCTCAACAGAAGAGTTTACGTAAGTGTCAACACCCAGTTTTTTGTATTGCTTCGCGATTTCTTTTGAGATATCCTCATCTTCAACCGGAACCAGGTTTGGCAGGAATTCTACAACAGTCACTTTCGTGCCCATTGATGCATATACGTATGCAAATTCCATCCCGATAGCACCTGAACCGATCACCAGCATGGATGCAGGTTGCTTTTCAAGGCTCATCGCCTTGCGGTATTCAATGATTTTTTCGCCGTCGATTTTGATGTTAGGCAACTCGCGGGCACGGGCACCTGTTGCGATGATCACACCTTTGCTGGCCGAATAATCTGTTTTTTTGCCATCCTTATCTGTCACCTCTATCGTTTTCTGGCCTTTCACTTTTGCAGTCCCCATGATGACGTCGATTTTATTCTTTTTCATCAGGAAGGAAACGCCTTTGCTCATGGTATCAGCAACACCACGGCTGCGTTTGATCACCGCACCGAAATCCGCAGAAGAGTCGGCTACATTGATCCCATAATCCTTTGCATGCTTGATATATTCAAATACCTGTGCACTTTTCAGCAACGCTTTGGTCGGAATGCAACCCCAGTTAAGGCAGATTCCCCCTAAACTTTCTTTTTCAACAATAGCAACTTTAAGTCCTAATTGGGAAGCACGAATGGCTGCGGGATAACCCCCGGGGCCGCTACCAATTACAATCACATCATATGTTTGAGCCATTTTCCGGTATTTTTATTGTTCGAAATGGGTTGACAAAAATTTCTCGCAAAGTTAAGACGATTTGCCAGAATGCCTACATCTACAAAGAGGCCTATTTAAGTGAAACAGACCATTGTTGTGATTTGTTCTACCTTTGTAAGAGTCAGTTCCTGTCATAGTCGGAACGGTTTAAGCACAATGTCACCCTGAGCGTAGTCGAAGGGTATGCACGATGTTGCCCACACCCTTCGACTGCGCTCAGGATGACAATATCGTAATCGCCTGTATTACAGTAGTTATTTTTTCAACTTAAAATTCAAACTTCAAATGACATCAGAGCAATTGAAAGACTTGAAAGCCCGTGTAGAGGCTTTGGGGAGGTATCTTTGACTACGCTAACCGAAAAAGACAGCTAGAAGACCTTGAACAGCAAACTGTTCAGCCCGAGTTCTGGAATGATTCAGTACGCGCGGAAAAAACAATGAGAGAGATCCGGGGACTGAAATTCTGGACCAACGGATACGAAGAACTCGCACGCCTGCTCGACGACCTGGATACGATCTGGGAATTTTATGAAGCCAAAGAGGCTACCGAGGAAGAGGTAGACGAAGAAGGCAAAAAGCTTTCGGACAAACTGGAAGAGATCGAGTTCCGGAAAATGATGGGCGAAGAAGGCGACGAGTTGCCGGCCGTGATCGAGATCAATGCGGGCGCTGGTGGTACCGAGTCGCAGGACTGGGCTTCCATGCTCATGCGTATGTACATCATGTGGGCGGAAAAGAACGGCTACAAAGTTAGGGAGGTTGATTTGCAGGATGGCGATGTAGCCGGAGTCAAATCCGTAACACTGGAAATCGACGGCGAATATGCTTACGGAAACCTGAAATCGGAGAATGGCGTGCACCGTCTGGTCCGTATTTCACCTTTTGATTCCAATGCACGTCGTCACACCTCGTTTACGTCTGTGTATGTGTATCCCTTGGCCGACGACAACATCGAGATCGATGTGAACCTGGCCGATATTACCTGGGACACTTATCGTTCAGGCGGTGCTGGTGGACAAAATGTGAACAAAGTGGAAACGGCAGTCCGTTTGCACCACAAACCGTCCGGCATTATCATCGCCTGCCAGCAGGAACGTTCGCAGCTGATGAACAAAGAAGTGGCGATCCGCCTTTTGAAATCACGTCTTTATCAGATCGAGCTCGAAAAACGGAACTCCGCCAGGGCAGAAGTGGAAGCTTCCAAAAGGAAAATCGAATGGGGGTCACAAATCCGCAGCTACGTCCTCGACGATCGCCGCGTGAAAGATCACCGCACCGACTACCAGACTTCCAATACCGACGCCGTATTGAATGGTGAGATCAATGATTTCATCAAGGCCTACCTAATGGAATCGTAAAATAACAAAAGAGACCTTCCAAACGCACCGTTTCAATTATCCTGGGCGTTTGGAGGTCTTTTTGTTTTGTGGTACCTTACTATAAAATATAAGGCTATGAATGAACTTGAATTACTAAACAAGGTATCGGTCTTACCGGAAAATTTGAAAGAAGAGGTTTCAGACTATGTCGATTTCCTGATCAACAAGCACCTGAACAAAGAGCCGACGAAAAAGCCATTGAAGTTCGGAATGATGAAGGGTACGTTTAAAATGTCGGATGACTTTGATGAGCCATTAGAGGACTTCAACGAATATATGCCATGAACTACCTTTTAGACACACACTCACTTATCTGGTTCATGGAAGGAAATTCCATGCTTTCCATAAAAGCTCAAAAAGAAATTGAGAATCCGGAGAATACAAAATACATAAGCATCGCATCAATTTGGGAGATAAGTATAAAAATCAGCTTAAATAAGCTGACTTTACAAAAATCTTTTGAAGAATTTCTTTCGCTATTAATCGCGTCAGAAATTAAAATCCTTCCCATAACACTGGCTCATGCGCTTCACCTCAGCAAGTTGGAATTTTTGCACAAAGATCCTTTTGACAGACTTATTATTGTGCAGGGTTTGACGGAAACGTTAAGAATAATCACCAAAGATCCGAACTTTGCCATTTATAACGTTGAAGTTTACTGGTAAGACCAAGGGCCGATGAACCTTCATTGCAAAAAGCTAGGCTCCGGCCCGAATATTCTCCTTGCATTCCATGGAATCGGACAGGATGGTCCTGGCTGTTTTGAAGCGATTGAAAAATCCCTTGGCCACCATTACACCATCTATGCCTTCGATCTTCCCTTTCATGGTGAGAATTCCGATGCACCGTTTGAAGTTATTTCAAAAACAGATTGGAAAGCATGCATTCAGCATTTTTTGAACGAAAACAATATCACCCGCTTCGACATCACCGGTTTCAGCATTGGTGGACGATTTGCACTGGCTACGCTGGAAGCATTTCCTGAAAATATTGACCGGGCTTTCCTGATAGCACCGGATGGCGTCTCAGAGCACCCCATGTATGCTCTGGCGACACGCATTCCGCCGGCACGATGGTTTTATGGTTGGCTGATGCGACACCCACAAGTGTTTTTTCCTGGCGTCCGGGTCGCGCGTACACTGAACCTGGCCAGCAAAAGCCTCGTACGATTTACGCAACAAGTACTGAACACGCCTGAAAGACGAAAAACAATTTACCAGTCCTGGGTAGCTTTCCGAAATTTACGGTTTGATATTCCGGCACTCGTCAAAACTGCAAATTCCAATCAGGTTACAATTTACCTTTTCGCAGGCGTTTATGACAGCCTGTTAAAACCGAAAGCCGTCACTAAACTGGCGCAGCTCCTTCCTAAAAATCAATATATTGAACTAAAAAGCGGCCATACGCGCCTGGTCGAACATGCAGCCGTGTGGATTTGCACTTTATTTAAGTAAATTGGGAAAACCAAACCCGATTTATGGAGCAAGTTTTACATAAAAATGACACCAGCTGGCGTCTTAAAGCCATCATCGGCGGCTCGGCCGGTAACCTCGTCGAATGGTATGACTGGTACGCTTACTCAGCTTTTTCCCTCTATTTTGCCAATAGTTTTTTCCCCGATTCGAACCCGACGGTACAACTTCTGAATACGGCGGGCATCTTTGCCGTGGGTTTTCTGATGCGGCCCATCGGTGGCTATGTGTTTGGAAAACTGGCGGATAATAAGGGCCGCAAAATCGCCATGACCATTTCTGTGTTGCTAATGTCGTTTGGCTCTCTGCTAATTGCCTTTCTACCCGGTTATAATAGCATCGGGATTGCCGCGCCGATCATGCTGCTGGTTGCTCGTTTATTGCAGGGATTAAGTGTAGGAGGCGAATATGGGACATCCGCAACGTATCTGAGCGAAGTCGCTACCGAAGAGAAGCGTGGTTTCTTTTCCAGTTTCCAGTATGTAACGCTTATCGGTGGACAGCTCATCGCGCTTGGCCTGCAATTGATCCTGCAAAATATCTTCCTTACCGACAAACAAATGCATGAATGGGGCTGGCGCATTCCTTTCATCATTGGCGCAATGCTCTCATTGGTAGCCCTTTACCTACGCGCCAATTTGAACGAAACAGAAGCATTCCAGGCAAAGGATTTGAAAGTAAAGAAAGAAGGGTCGCTCAAAGAGCTTCTTAAACACCCGAAAGCGATCCTGGTCGTAATAGGGCTCACAATGGGCGGTACGCTTGCGTTCTACACTTATACGACCTATATGCAGAAGTTCCTGGTCAATACGGTAGGATTAACGAAGTACGAGTCCACCATGCTGACATTCTGCTCATTATTCATTTTTGCAATGCTGCAACCTGTTTTCGGCGCGATCAGCGACAAAGTAGGCAGGCGGCCCCTACTGATTTCGTTCGGTGTTCTGGGAACGATCTTCACTTATCCATTACTGAATACATTAAGTCACACCACCGGACTATGGTCGGCATTCGGGTTGCTGATGGCTGCGCTTATCATCGTAAGCGGCTATACGTCCATCAATGCCGTGGTGAAAGCGGAGTTATTCCCTGTGGAAGTGCGCGCTTTGGGTGTGGGATTACCCTATTCACTTACCGTGGCCATTTTCGGGGGTACCGCGGAGTACCTCGCGCTTTGGGCTAAAAATCAAGGGCATGAAACGTACTATTACTGGTACGTGACGGCCTGCATTTTTCTATCCCTCATTATTTACATCAAAATGAAGGATACCAAACATACTTCGCTCATCGAAAAGCATTGATCCGGGCTATTTAAACTCTTGGAAAAAATCCATTTACTCTTGACTCCGTCCATTTAAAAGTGTAACTTTCTACAAACCAAACTTCTTGTAGTTATGAACATGATGGATCGAATCGAGCATTGGGGCGATACACATCATCCTGCCTGGATGGATTTAGTTCGTATTGCTTTGGGGATTTTTTTGTTTGCTAAAGGTATCAGCTTTATCAGCGATACTACCAAGTTGTCTCATTTGGTTACCGGGCTGGATTTCCATCTGTACACTGTTACAGCCGTTCATTACGTAGCTTTTGCACACATTTTTGGAGGATTCCTGATTGCCATGGGATGCCTGACCAGAATCGCATCCCTCATCCAGATTCCGATCCTGCTTACTGCTGTATTCTTTGTCAATATCCGGATGGGTTTTTCCTATCTCAACTCAGAATTATGGCTTTCGATGATTACATTGATCCTGGTGATAACTTTCTCTATTATCGGCTCAGGGCGTTATTCGATGGATGAATGGATGAGGACACATGATAAATGATCACACCATTTCGGGTGCGGCTTTGTAGAGATATTTCCTTTTGTATTCCAATGGCGTCATATCAGTCACCTTTTTGAAATGCCGGTAAAAATTGGATACATTGTTAAAACCGCACTCGAAACAAATTACCTCAGTAGCCATTTTATCTTCGATCAAAAACCGGCACGCCTGACTGATCCGGATTTCCACCAGAAAGTCATTGTACGTCTTTTTAGTCATCAATTTGAAATACCTGCAAAACGAAGTAATACCCAAATTTGCGATAGAAGCTACGTCCTGCAATGAAATGTCGTTGCGGTAGTTGGAAAGCGTATAAGCGTAGATTTTGTTCAAACGAAGTGTTTCCGCATCGTTCGACTTATAAAAGGCATGTGCTGACGCGATGGTTTCGTATTCATTTGCCTCGGCCAAAATTTTAAGAATAGACAAAAGTGCTATCAACCGGTCGAGGTTTTCGGCGTCAACAGCCGAATGCATTAACTCGATCACTTTTTCTCTGGCTTCCCCCTGAATGAGGAGGCCTCGCTTCGCCCGTTCGAAGAGTTTTGGTATCTGATAAGCTTCTGGCAAGAGCAGCAATTCGCTCCCCAGGCAGTTCGGCAAAAAGTGGATGATTATTACTTCGACGGTACTGTTGCTCGCACCTTCTTCAACGCGCCAGGTGTGCGGCAAATTTTCTCCCATCAGGATCAATTCGCCATCGGAGAAGTTACTGATATTGTCACCAATGAACCGGACTCCCCTTCCTTTAACCAAATAATGCAATTCTAGCTCCGGATGGTAATGCCATACCGTACCAAAGCCGGAGTCTTTGTCATGACGAATACTAAACGAAGTCCTCGACGGGATCGGGACTTTGTGGAAATGCGGTTTCATTTAAATCAACACAGGCAGGGTTTAGGTATTCTGCCATTGCTCAATTTAAATGAATTTTTTTTAAATATCCATCCTGCAATGTCTGCAAACCTCTAAAAAAATACTATTTAATCGGGTAATACTAATATTATACCGGGTAAAAAGTTTTCTACTCTGCCCGAAACGATTGCATTCTGTCCAAATATTGCTTCCTGGCTACTGGGTCGCTATACTTTCTCATTTGACCGAAAATCTGATTTTTCAGGTTTGTAAATAGATAAGATTGGAAATTATCATCTGCACATAATGCAAGCCTTTCGTCCCAGATCTTACTAAACACATCTTCAATCACCGTTTCCGCTTCCTTTTCATCTTTTAGCAGGACTGAGCAAAATTTGAACGCAGGAACATGAAAATACGACCGCAGTTGCGTGAAGGCCGCCTCGTCGCCTTGGGTTACCCGAAACAAAATTTGTTGGTTAGGAAAAGTCATAGCTTTGAAAGTATGGGTTTTATGGACCGTTCGGGTTATTTCAATGGTGCTGCAAGGCTCTTTTTAAAAACACTGGAAATGTTCAGTTCCGCCTGGACCCTGTCGATTTCATCCAGCAGTGTATCAGCCTGCTCCTGCAAATCGCTCGTCAACAATCCCACATCGCGACGCGTGTACGTCGAGATCGGGAAGCCTCTTTTTTGGAGGCAGTATTTGGCAATCGTAGGGTAAGCCGAATGCACAATCTCCATCGAATCGACGAAGAATTTTTGCAGCATTTCGACTTCCGCCTGCTTTTCAGCATTATTATAATTTTCACAAATCCATACAATCAGCTCAGGATAGATATTGCCCTGGATGCAGGACAATCCCGCCGCGCCCGCATTCAGCGAAGCAACTGCGTTGACCATATATGCGTCGTACAATCCAAACCGGCAACCTTCTGCTACCTTAATGCGGCGCATCACTTCATCCAGGTCCAGACAAGTGTCTTTATGGTAAATAATGCGGTTAGTCGGCATCAGTTCTGCCAGAATGTCGCTGCTGATCAATCGTTTGTAAGGGACAGGGCATTCATAAAAGCCAAGCGGAATGTCCTCTGTAAGACTGATCAGTTCGTTAGCTCTTTGAACAAATACCGCATCCGACTCGTCTTCATCGGCTATAAGTCCGGTAATTACAATCACGGCCTGTACTCCGGTATCATATATACGTTTTACAAAAAGTGCTTGCTCGGCAATCGGCCCTCCGAATGTGCCTGTGGCCACGACGGGTACCCGCCCAGCTACCTGCTCCACCACAGTACGGGTCACTTCCAGCCTTTCATCCTCAGACAATTCGTACATTTCACTGGAAAGGCAGTTGGCAAAAAGTCCTGCGGAACCCGCTTCGAGGTATAATTCTGTCAAAGCCTTCAATCCATCATAATCCACTTCCCCGGATTCGAGAAAAGGTGTTAACATGACCGGAATGAACCCTTGAGGCAAAGCGGTGGCGGAAGACGTTGCAGATGACATCATATGAATTGGATATGCGAAATGTGATTAATCTATCGAAAACCAGGGGTCAGTGAACCAGCCCCTGCATTATTTGCTGTGTAAAAGCACGTTCTTTTCGGATGGTTGCTTGCGTCTGAGCCTGGTCAGGAGCATTCCCGTCAAGAAGATCGTCAATGTCCCCACCACCATGATCATATTCTGGTGGAGCGGGTTGCGTAAATACGAATAGTTGTCCGGCAGCTGGTTTGAAAACGTCATCCAGACAATAACCAGGATCCCTATCAAAGTAGCCGTAAGCGCCTCAATGTTACCGGTACTTCTGGATATAATCCCGAGCAGGAACAAGCCGAGCATTCCGCCCGCGAATATGCCCGAAAGCATCCACCAAACATCCAGCACACTTTTCACGCCGATCATCGCAATGCCGGTTACCATTCCCAGCAAACCAAAAACAGTGGTAGCAATGTAAAGCAGGCGCAACGACTGTTTCGGTGTCAGATCCTCTTTAATATATTTTTGATAAATATCGACCGAAAACACCGTAGCAGAAGCATTCATTCCAGAGCTGATTGTGCTCATCGCCGCCGACATAATCGCAGCGATAATCAATCCCAATAAACCTACCGGCACTTTGTTAACCATAAAATGCGGCATTACTTTGTCGCCATAGTCGGCTGGTGTGAGTGTCGCAGCAAGACTCGTAATGGCATCGGAAGTTCCTCCCGGCAGTTTCTCCGTTGCGACCTGCATTTTAATGACTTGCAACAATTCGGGATTGCCCTGGTAATAGGCAAATAAACAAGTACCTAACAAAAAGAATATCAACGAAACCGGCACATACAGGTACACGCAAAGCCACACAGACCCCGCTGCTTCTTTGGCTGAACCGGTTGTATGATAGCGCTGAACGTAGTTCTGATCCATGCCAAAATTGTTCAGGTTCATGAAAAACCCGTAGAACAAAATCACCCAAAACGACGCCTGTGTAAAATCCGGGGCGTAGGTACCGAGACTAAACTTGTCATTGGCTTTCCCGATATCGATAATTCCAGGCATTCCGCCCGAAACCCCGTCGACTACAAGATAGAGGATAACCAACGCACCAATTGTCTTGATAACGCCCTGCACAACCTCAGTCCAGATCACCGCTTCCATTCCGCCCATGACGGTGTAAAGCACAATGCATATCCCTACCACGATCATGATCGTCGACATGGGATAGCCGGTGAGCGCCTGAAGACTTAATGCAATCCCAAAGAAAATAGAACCCATACGGGCCAATTGCGTTAAAAGAAAGCATACCACCGCGTAAGTCCTGGCCCAGGGACCAAAACGATGTTCTAGGTGGGTGTATGCCGACACCTCTCCGGTGCTTCTGTAAAAAGGTATGAAAAACTTGGTCGCTACCCATGCGGCAAACGGCATCGATAAACTAAAAACAAATGAGTTCCAGTTGCTTCCGAAGGCCTTGCCCGGTACGCCAAGAAAAGTATTGCTGCTAAGAAATGTCGCGTAAATGGAGATTCCGATGGCCCAACCCGGAATACTGCCGGAAGCTTTCGTAAACTGGTCTGCAGTTGTATTTCGTCTTGAAAAATAAACACCTACCGCAACCATTCCTGCCAGGTAGGCAATGACGATAAAGAGGTCAATGAATGGTAAGGATTTCATTCTAGTTTTCGGGTAAGTATAACTTTACCACAAAGAAACAGGATGAAGTTAATGGTTTTGTGTCATTTTGTATCCTATTATTGTACGATATTATCAAAGCGTAAGGTCGCTTTGCCAAAATTGCCACTATTATTCTACTATCTTCTTGTCTTTGAAGAAATAACCGATCCCAACGGTGGAAATGACAATCAGTACAATAAGAATAATTTTTGTTGCTAATCCTTCATTTGGATGTTCGAGGAGATAGCGGATGTCCTGTGCTTCTTTCCCGGCCCAAACCGCCAGCATCGTCCGGGGGATCATGCCTAATGTGCCGCCAGTCAGTACCTGCTTGAACCGCGCGCCAGCCATAGCGAAAAATAGATTTGTGATTGCGAATGGTAGCACCGGCGACAATTTGGCAAAAAATATCAGCCGCAACTCATTTTGATAAAACCTTCTCAAGAGTGTCGCAACCTGCGGGTACACCTGTATAAGATAGCTTCTCACCGAAGCCGCATGCAGGAAATGGGCGGATACATATATGATAGCTATTGCACCAATATTCAGGGCAAAAAGCATTGGCAGCGATGCCCATCCCAGCACATAACCATAAACCAATGCAAGAAATGTGGGGGGCGTGAGGGCTGATGCAGACGCGAGCGTCAGAATGAATGTAACGCCAAGCCACCATTCAATAGGAAGGTTCCGGAGCAGTTTTTCATGATTAATTACCCAGGCAGTCAGGATAGAGGTCGTCACCAGGGGAACAATCGTCATTAATATGCTAACAACGACTGGTAATGAAAATCTTTTTGGTGTAGACGTTTCCAAGGCTAATTGGCTTTACTTGTTCTGTAAATGGATAACCAGTTGCATGGTCAAAAGGTTTTTGTAATCTTGCTTTTGTACATTAATATTTTGATGCCAGTAAACAGCCTTCGTGTCCATTAATGCATTCGTGGCATATAAAAACTCAAACATGAAATTCGCAACCAAAGCCATACACGCCGGTGTAGAACCGGACCCAACAACAGGCGCTATCATGACGCCGATTTACCAGACGTCCACCTACGTGCAGGAGAGCCCGGGCAAGCACAAAGGCTACGAATATTCCCGGACCCACAACCCTACTCGCACCGCATTGCAGAATGCTTTGGCCGCATTGGAAAATGGGAAACATGGCATCTGTTACGCCTCGGGGCTTGCAGCAACCGACGCAGTACTTAAAATGTACCGCCCCGGTGATGAGATCATCGCCACGAGTGATATTTATGGCGGCACTTACCGTATTATGAAGCGCATTTTCGAGCCGTTTGGTCTCATCTTCAAGTTCGTGGACATGAGCGAGGCCAGCGAGATCAGGCGTTTGATCACAAATAAAACCAAAATGGTGTGGCTCGAAACGCCCACAAACCCGCTTTTAAAGATCATCGACATTAAAGAAATCACCGGCATTTGCCGGGAGCTGGGCGTTCACACGGTCGTCGATAACACTTTTGCATCGCCCTACCTGCAAAATCCGCTCGACCTGGGTGCTGATATCGTCATGCATTCGGTGACGAAATACCTTGGTGGACATTCGGATACCGTCATGGGTGCATTGATTACCAGCGACGATGAGCTCGCCAAACAACTTGCCTTCATCCAGAACGCCAGCGGCGCTGTACCTGGCCCGCAGGATTGCTTTTTGGTGTTGCGCGGTATCAAAACGCTGCATATCCGGATGCAAAGACATTGTGAGAATGCCTCAAAAGTGGCTACATGGCTAAATAACCACCCGAAAGTCGGTAAAGTGTATTACCCAGGCCTCCCCGACCATCCCGGGCACGATCTTGCCAAAAAACAAATGCGTGATTTTGGTGGAATGCTTTCATTTGAGTTGAAGGGCGATATATATGAAGAAGCAGTACGCACAATGGAGCGCCTGGAAATATTTTCTCTCGGCGAATCACTCGGAGGCGTGGAGTCGCTTTGCACACACCCCGCGAGCATGACGCACGCGAGCATTCCCAGGGAAGAACGGCAAAAGGTAGGATTGAAAGACACACTCATCCGGCTCAGCGTCGGGATTGAAGATGTGGACGACCTCATTGCCGACTTACAACAGGCCATAGAAGGCGATTAAGCTTTGCAATCAAAGGACAAATGCCTTACTTTTGGAACCATTTTTGAAAGCACTAAAAACTAATTGATCAATGGAACTATCAGGAACAGTTATCGCCTTGCTTCCGGAAGTAACCGGCCAGGGAAAAAACGGAATGTGGCGTAAGCAGGAGTTCATTCTTGAAATACCTTCTCAATACCCGAAAAAAGTGTGTATCTCGCTTTGGGGAGATAAAATCGATCAGGCTAACCTTCAGGTGAACGACTCCGTAACTGCTTCCATTGACGTGGAGAGCCGTGAGTATAATTCACGCTGGTATACAGAAGTGAAGGCATGGAAAGTAGACAAAGCAGGATCAGGAGGCGGAAACCCTTCATATAGCGCGGGCAGCAATCCATTGCCTCCGGTTACGACATTCAGCGAAGAATCGGACGACCTTCCGTTCTGATCCTTCGTTTATCCAACGGCCGGTAATCTGCCATGAATAATCTCGTACTAGTATTTATAGGAGGTGGATTGGGCAGTCTGGCACGTTACGGTACAGCGAAAGCCCTTTCAGCATGGCCGTCAGTTTTCCCTTTCGGAACATTGACGGCCAATATTCTTGCCTGCCTGATACTGGGTACTTTTACAGGATGGGCCGCCCTAAGATCCGCCGACATGGTGACGGCCTCAAGGATGTTTATAGTCGTTGGATTTTGCGGCGGTTTCAGCACTTTTTCCAGTTTCAGCAACGAAACCATTCAATTGTTTCTCAACAACCGCTGGACAGAAGCTTTCCTGAATGTGCTCCTCAGCGTTGTTCTTTGCTTCGGTGCCACATTCCTGGGTATGTGGTTTGGTAAAACGCTTTTCTCAGTCTGAAATCAGCTCGATTGATATGCCATCGACATTGTAAACTTGTCGATCATTTCCTGCGGATGCACTTCAAGAATGCGTGCAAGCACCATTACTACCAATGTATTTGATGCTATTTTCCGTGGAATACCTGCAAATGTCGCAAACAAATCAACCGTTACGGATTCCTTCTCATCCAGCAGCTTCATCAGTTTCTCTTCCTTGTCGCCGTACTGAAAGCTGATGTCCCTTTCCCCTCGGCCACGTCGCATAATTTCCTTCATTTCGCGGCTTGCCTGAATAGATTTGTCTTCCACGCGGATATAGGCTTGCCTGTTTCCCGTGTCGTCCACCACATAATGCGGCTTGTCGATGCTTCGCGGGATAGTCAGAACGAGCACGTCACGATCAGGACTGACCGGCACGCGTTCTCTTCTATAACTTATTTTGGGGAAAATGTACTTGTCGATCGCCCTTGTGAGGGTGTATTCATCTTCTTCTGCGTCTTTGAGGCCTTTGATCGTTTTGTCGTCACCGACGCCCACGAACAGTTTACCGCCACCGGAATTTGCGAAAGCTACCACTTCGCGGACGATTTTCTCAGGATGGTTGGATTTCAGTTTGAATTCCACATGTTCACCCTCACCTTTCTTAACCAGCTCTTTCAACAATCGAAGCTCCATCGGTCGGAATGGATAGATTTCTGAGTTATGACTAAATCACTTTCGGTAACTTACCTCGTCTTCCTCTATGTTAACGCTAACAATTTACATTCCTTTTGTCAGATTAAAAAAATAATAGGGAACGAGTTGCGCAAAAAACTGACCAAATAATTACAAAAAAAACGGCACCGATAAAGTGCCGTTTTCATTCTAGTATTCATCTTCGTTGAAAAAGAAGTCGTCTTTGGTGGGATAGTCGGGCCAAATCTCTTCAATGCTTTCATAAGGCTGACCATCATCTTCAAGCTCCTGAAGGTTTTCAACTACTTCTAACGGAGCGCCTGTTCTGATTGCAAAGTCAATTAGCTCGTCTTTGGTAGCTGGCCAGGGAGCATCTTCAAGATACGATGCGAGTTCGAGAGTCCAGTACATAATATTTTCGCCTATTAATGGTTACTTTACTTTTTTGCAAAAGTAAAAAATTTGCTATCTTTTAAAAGCTTAAAGCGAAAAAAAAGAAAAATAATTGCTCGGCGAAAAATTTAATTTCGTCAATATTATTAATGAATTGAAAATCAATATATTAAAAGTCAACCCATTAATAATGTTTCTGCCGAAATACCTAGCCCAATGTGTATTTTTCGCATCATTTCCAGGGTCAACGGACGTTTTCTGTTTAGTACTTCCGACACCCGGCTTGCACTGCCAAAATAGCTCACCATATCCTTCCTTTTCAACCCCTGCTCCTCCATTCTGATTTTGATCGCCTCCAAGGGATCCGGTGCCTCGATAGGATAATGCCGGGATTCGTAATTCTCGACTAAAATCGAAACCAGTTCCAGTAACTCTTCCTCAGGGCTATTTTCTGCACAGTCCACCAGCGAATCGATTATAGCCAAATATTCCCTGTACGTTTTCTCGGAAGAGATCGGTTTCAGCTCACTCTTGATCTGCGCTAAGTTTTTCATGGTTAAACTGTTTCTCACTTTAGTAAGATGTTTACAAAGTCGGTAATTAAATCAAAATTCCAATGTTGCATTAACCCGAATTCCGGTTCTTTCCTGAAAAACCCTTAATTTCCCCTGCCATTATAAATACCATAATATGACTATTGAAATTTGCGCTTACTCCCTTGAATCCTGCATCAATGCGCAGGCTGGCGGAGCAGGCAGGATCGAGCTATGCGGCGGCCTTGGTGAAGGCGGCACTACACCCAGCGCCGGACTCATCGAAATCGTTAGAAAACACATCGAAATACCGATATATGTGATGATCAGGCCGCGTGGAGGTGATTTTGTATATGATTTTTTTGAAGAAGAAATCATGCGAAAAGACATTGATCTCGCCAAAAATCTCGGTGCAGATGGTGTAGTCCTGGGCGTACTTACTGCCGACGGCCAGGTCGACGTAGCCCGCACGAAAGCGCTAGTCGAATACGCCGCTCCGATGAAAGTGACCTTCCACCGGGCGTTCGACCTCACTCCCGATCCCGTTAAAGCATTGAAGGACGTCATCGCGACGGGCGCAGAACGCATTCTAACTTCAGGACAGAAACCTTCGGCCATTCAGGCAACCGAATTGCTAGCCAAACTTGCTGCCGAAGCCAAAGGAGCCATAGAGATCATGGCAGGCGGAGGTGTTA
This sequence comes from Dyadobacter sp. MSC1_007, assembly GCF_023667495.1. GTDB lineage: Bacteria > Bacteroidota > Bacteroidia > Cytophagales > Spirosomataceae > Dyadobacter. Next base: position 177,510 of record NZ_JAMOZL010000007.1, on the reverse strand, counting down.
ACCACAACAATGCTGCTGAACTGGCTGCCACCGGCGTCCATGCATTGCACTTGACCGCCAAAGCTTTCAGGCCGGGCCGGCAGAAATATTTTCCGGAAGGCATTTCTATGGCTGGCGAGATCCCCGACGAGCGATCAGTCCTATACAGCGATCTTGGACTTGTGGAGGCTATCGTACAAGTAGTTTCGCCGTAAACCTTCTTTTCCAACCAGCGCACGCCAACATCCTCTCTCATGAAATTTGTCAAGGTACTGATATCACTTCTCGTGACTGCCGGGCTTGTTTATGCATTAAACAAGCCCTGGGGACTGGCACCTGCGCTGGGGCCATTCCTTAGTCCTTTTACGGGTCTATGGCAAAACGGAGAAACAACCCTTGATCCAAAAAGCACGCAAACCCTCGAACTCGACAGCCTCAAAGATGCCGTCACCATTCGGTTCGACGAATACGGAGTGCCGCACATTTTTGCCAAAAATGATTTCGACCTTTTCTATGCGCAAGGTTATATCACTGCCAAAGACAGGCTCTGGCAAATGGACCTGCAGACGCGGGCTGCTGCCGGGCGGCTTTCGGAAATATTAGGACCAGCTACATTGGCCATGGACCAGCAAAGCCGCCGCCTGGGAATGGGCTATGGAGCAGAAGCGAACCTCAAAATGGCCATAACTGACCCACGCTCACGTGAAGCGCTGCTTGGCTATACGGCTGGTGTCAATGCCTACATCCGGCAGCTGTCTCCAAAGCATTACCCGATCGAGTTTAAGCTGCTGGGCTACAAACCGGAGCCCTGGAAGCCCATTAACACGATGTACATGCTTGAACAGATGACGCTTACGCTCGCGGGCAGGTCTAATGAGATTGCAATGACCAATGCGCTCAAAAAATATGGCGCTGAAACCGTAGCTAAGCTCTTCCCCAACTACCCCAAGTTGCAGGAAAGCCCGGTTATTCCGAGCGGCACTTCCTGGGATTTTCCAAGGTTGCCCGTTCCGAGGCACATTCCACCGTTGCTACCCGGAGACAGCATTTCATTCAGCAAGAAACCGGTTGGCTCTCTTGCCAACAGACTTCCCAAAGAAGAAGGAATTGGAAGCAACAACTGGGCTGTGGGGGCCGAAAAGTCTATTACCGGCTACCCTATCCTGGCCAACGACCCGCATCTTGAACTATCATTGCCATCCATTTGGTATCAGGTACAGCTGCATTCGCCAGATATGAATGTATATGGGGTTTCTCTTCCAGGGATTCCAAGCGTGATTATTGGGTTCAACCAGTCTGTTGCCTGGGGAGTGACCAATGTGGATGCCGATGTTTTTGATTTATATAAAATCAAGTTCAAAAACGAGTACCGGAACTTTTATTGGCATGATAATCAATGGAAACCGACACGCAAGCGGGAAGAAATTATTTATGTAAAAGGACAAAAACCATATCGAGAGCAGGTTATCTACACGCACCACGGTCCGGTTACTGATTCCGACGGAACTTCCGGCGATGTCCCTAACCTGGCTATTAAATGGATTGGGCACGAACCGGGCAATAGTTTCATTACATTTTATGAGCTTAATAAAGCTAAGAATTACGATGATTACCGAAAGGCATTAAGTCATTATGTAGGCCCTGCGCAAAACTTTGTGTTTGCTGATAATGGGAAGAATATAGCCATCACTGTGAATGGTAAACTTCCATTGAAATACAAGGAGCAAGGTAAATTCCTGCTCGACGGCACTTCTCCTTCCGACGACTGGAACGGCTGGATCCCGGCGGAGCAGAATCCATTTGTTAAAAATCCACCCCGCGGTTTCGTGAGTAGCGCCAACCAATCTTCTGCAGATACTACCTATCCTTATTATATCAATTGGAGTTTTGCCCCATCCGAGCGCGGCATCCGTATCAACGAACGGCTGCAAGCAATGACCAATGCGAATGCGGATAGTTTGAGAATGCTTCAGAATGATAATTTCAGCGTTCTGGCCCGGACCCTTCTTCCAAAGCTTCTTGGTATCCTGGAAACAACGGCGCTGAGCCCGAAAGAGAAAGCGGCACGCATTATGCTGTCAAACTGGAATTACGAAAATACCCCAAAATCCATTGCTGCCTCGATTTTCGAAACGTGGTTCCCATTACTCGGCCAGGCCATTTGGAATGATGATTTTTCTATTCCGGAAACACCTATGGAATACCCGTCGCGCGATCGTACCTTATATATGATCTTAAAAGAACCGAACGCGCCATGGTTCGACAATGTAGGCACTCCAAACAAAGAGACTTTGCAAGATCTGGTTTATCAAAGCTTCAAAGCTTCCCTGGATACCCTTACCGCGCACAAGGGACCTATGAGCCCTGAGTGGGAATGGTCGAAAGTAAAAGCTGCCGAAATCCGGCATCTGAGCAGGAGTATTAAGCCATTTAATGCCCCACCGCTTACTACAGGCGGAGGAAGCAGTATTGTAAATGCGATAACCAAACGCAAAGGGCCGTCGTGGAGAATGGTGGTCGAGCTTGGGCCTACGCCGCGCGCATATGGCATTTATCCGGGCGGCCAGTCGGGTAATCCCGGTAGTCCGTATTACCTTAATTTGCTGAAAAAGTGGGAGAAAGGTGAGCTGAATGAACTGATTTTTCTGACATCTCCGGACCAGAAAGTCCCTCACCTCACATCAAGTATTGTTTTGAAAAAGCGTTAACCAGGTTGATATGAATTTTGCGATTATAGCCGTTTTGTCCGTCTTGCTGCAAATATTTGCCCCATGGTGGGTAATTGCCATTATCCCTTTTCTGGTACTTTTCTGGCGGTCGGCCGGGCCCTCCGGTGCATTCTGGACGGGTTTCCTCGGCATAGCCGTTCCATGGCTCATATATGGCTATTACCTGCATTTTATTTCCGACGGCGCTATCTCTGACCGGGTCGCTGCCATTTTTATGCTGCCTTCCGGGGTTCTCCTGCTCATCGTAAGCGCTGTGGTTGTGGGGCTCGTTGGCGGGTTTTCGGCGTTAACAGGCCATTGGGCCCGTCGGTTATTCCGGAAACAGCCAGTAGCAGTATCCGTCGGTACGGCATGATCCGCTTCATGGTGGCGGATATTCATTGTACTTAAACACAAATCATTATCTTTGCGGCTCGTTAAAAAAACAATAAAATCTTAAAAACGTGAACAATAATACTTCATTGATCTGGAACATCGTCCTTTCGCTTGCGGTAGCGGTGTTATTCTTCCTACATTTTTCAAGCAAGTCGTCAACGGAATCAGGTGCTGCCGCAGATGGTGCAGTAGTGGCAGGGCGTCGCACGGTTTACGTTCAGGTTGACTCGCTTTTGAAGAATTATGACTTCTTCAAGGATACCAGAAAAGAGCTTGAAAACAAAAATTTCCAACTGGAAAACGAGTTGACAACCAAAGGACGCTCTTTGCAAAATGAAGTCGCTTTCTTTCAGCAACGTGCCCAGACAATGACTCCCGAGCAAGCTCGTTCGACAGAGGCTCAGTTGATGAAAAAACAACAAGACCTGATGGCATACCGCGATCAGTCGGCTCAGGCGCTTGGCCAGGAAGAGGCTAAAAAGAATGAAGAATTGTATAAGAACATCCGTGCCTATATTGAAAAATACAACAAGGAAAACGGCTACGAGTACGTTCTTGGCTATTCACTTGGCGGCGGTATTCTCTTTGCAAATCCTTCTCTGGATGTAACGAAGAAGATCATCGACGGTTTGAACAAAGAATACAAAAGCTCCGGCAAACCAGCCGCAGCCGATACTACCTCGAAAAAGTAATCGGGTATTGCATTCAGATACATAAACAAAGAAGCCGGCGATCAATGCGATTGCCGGCTTCTTTGTTTATGTATGCTACTTAATTACGCTCTCTAAACAGCCGACGAAGAGAATTTCGCGCCGATGTATTCTCGGTTCATGCGGGCTATATTTTCGAGACTGATTTCTTTGGGGCATTCAGCCGAGCAGGCACCAGTGTTAGTGCAGGCTCCGAAACCTTCTGCATCCATTTGAGCGACCATTTTCTCCGCACGAATGCTGCGTTCCGCTTGTCCTTGCGGCAATAGCGCCAGCTGGGAAATCTTGGCAGAAACAAACAACATCGCCGAAGCATTTTTACAAGCTGCCACACAGGCCCCGCATCCGATGCAGGCTGCCGCAGCAAATGCATCGTCCGCAGCCACTTTTGGAATAGGCAGGCTGTTTGCATCCTGGGCATTACCGGTATTAACGGAAACAAAACCTCCCGCAGAAATCACACGGTCGAATGCATCACGATCAACAACAAGGTCCTTGATCACCGGGAATGCCGCTGCTCTCCATGGTTCTACCACGATAGTATCGCCGTCGTTGAACGATCGCATGTGCAGCTGACAAGTGGTTACTCCTCTGAGCGGTCCATGCGGGCGACCGTTGATGTACATCGAGCACGCACCGCAAATGCCTTCGCGGCAATCGTGATCAAATGAAACAGGCTCTTTCCCTTCTTCGATGAGCTGCTCATTCAATACATCGAACATTTCAAGAAACGACATGTCAGGAGACACGTGATCCAATTTATAGTTCTCAAACCCTCCTGCTGTATCTTTATTACTTTGTCTCCATACTTTCAGCGACAAACTCATATTTCCTTCCATACCTATATCCTTTATTACTGATATTACTTTTTCTATAAACTAAAAATTCACTGTCGTAAGCGCACAAAATAAACCGCAGGATGATCCGCCGTGTTATTTGTAGCTTCTCTGGGCAATCTTAATGTTTTCGTAAATCAGGTCTTCTTTGTGAAGCTCCCATTCTTCCGTGCCTTTATTTTCCCAGGCCGAAACAAACATGAAGTTTTCATCGTCACGCAATGCTTCGCCTTCCTCAGTCTGATGTTCTTCGCGGAAGTGGCCGCCGCATGATTCCTCGCGCGTCAATGCGTCGAGGCACATAAGCTCACCGAGTTCGATGAAGTCGGCAACGCGATTCGCTTTATCCAGCTCCGGATTGAAATAGCTAGCTGTTCCCATTACCTTCACATCCGACCAGAATTCCTTTCTCAGTGCACGGATTTCAACGATCGCCTCTTTCAAACCCTGCTCATTCCGGGCCATACCGCACTTATCCCACATGATCTTGCCCAAACGACGGTGGAAAAGTTCAGGGGAAGTTTTACCCTGGATGCTGATTAGTTTCTCGATTCTTTCTCTTACCTCCTGCTCTGTTTTCACAAACGCCTCGTGGTCCGTCGAGATCTTTCCGGTCCGAATTTCACTCGCCAGATAAGCCCCGATTGTGTAAGGGATCACGAAATAACCGTCGGCGAGGCCCTGCATCAATGCAGATGCTCCCAGCCTGTTTGCTCCATGATCTGAGAAGTTGGCTTCTCCCAATGCATATAAGCCTGGAACGGTGGTCATCAGGTTGTAATCGACCCAAAGTCCGCCCATGGTATAGTGTACCGCTGGATAAATACGCATTGGCACCTCGTAAGGGTCTTCTCCCGTGATTTGCTTATACATATCAAAGAGGTTGCCATATTTTTCTTTCACGACAGCTTTTCCCCAGGCAGTAATGTCGGCATCGGATGCATTGTGAATATTGTTCTTGCTGGCTTCGCCTCGACCGTAACGCTCTACCGCTGCTGCGAAATCCAGGTAAACGGCCAATTTTGAGGAACCAACACCATATCCGGCATCGCAACGTTCCTTGGCCGCACGCGACGCAATATCACGGGGAACAAGGTTACCAAATGCAGGGTAACGGCGTTCGAGGTAGTAATCGCGTTCGTTTTCAGGGATCTCATTACCTGGACGGGTGTCGTTTTTCGCTTTCGGAACCCAGATACGTCCGTCGTTCCGAAGTGATTCTGACATCAGCGTCAGTTTCGACTGGTGCTCGCCCGATACAGGGATACAGGTCGGGTGAATCTGTGTAAAGCAAGGGTTACCAAAGAATGCACCGCGTTTGTGCGCTTTCCATGCTGCGGTAACATTGCTTCCCATTGCATTGGTTGAGAGGTAGAAAACGTTTCCGTAACCTCCTGTGCAAAGCAATACTGCGTGTCCGCCGTGTCTTTCAAGTTCTCCGGTGATGAGGTTCCTGGCGATGATACCGCGGCATTTGCCATCAATATTCACAATATCAAGCATTTCGTGGCGGTTGTACATTTTCACTGTACCCATTCCCACCTGGCGCTGCAAACCTGAATATGCACCTAGCAGAAGCTGCTGACCTGTTTGTCCCGCCGCGTAGAACGTACGCTGCACTTGTGTTCCACCGAATGAACGGTTGGACAGCAAACCGCCGTACTCACGCGCGAAAGGCACACCAGCCGCTACGCATTGGTCGATAATATTGCCGGAAACTTCTGCAAGACGGTGCACATTGGCCTCTCTTGCACGATAGTCACCTCCTTTAATGGTATCATAAAAAAGACGGTAAACCGAGTCACCGTCGTTTTGGTAATTTTTAGCAGCATTGATTCCCCCTTGTGCTGCGATCGAGTGCGCACGGCGTGGGGAGTCCTGAAAACAGAAGGCTTTAACTGAGTAACCCAGCTCCGCAAGCGTGGCAGCAGCCGATGCACCTGCGAGTCCGGTCCCAACTACAATAATTTCAAGATTACGTTTGTTGGCAGGGTTAACAAGAGGAACCGAAGAGCGGTATTTGCTCCATTTACTTTCCAGAGATCCTTGTGGTATTTTGGCATCCAGACGAGATGAAGTTGCCATATATCAGATTTTATTTAATCGAAAAATTAAAAAAGAAATTTTGCGGAATTACTTCACCCACCCAAGATAGATTGAAAGCGGCATCAGCGCGAAGAGGATCGGCACGACGATGGAGAATGCAGTCCCGATGAATGAAATGATGCCGTTGTATTTGACGTGGTTCAATCCCAGCGATTGAAATGCGCTTTTGAACCCGTGAAGCAAATGCCAGAAGAGGGAAACGCAACCGAGAATGTAGATGATCACTATAACAGGATTCTGAAATATATCGAGCATCATCTGATAAAGATTCAGCTCTTCGCCTGTTGCAAACTGGTTGGTCCTGTTTGGAATCCAAAAATGTGAAGTGTGGATCACCAGAAAGATCAGCAGGAGTGTTCCCAGCAAACCCATGCTCCTCGAATACCAGGTACTGTTGGCTGCCGCATTGTTCACCGCATATCTTACCGGGCGTGCATCACGATTGTTTTTCCAAAGTAGCAGACCATCGATGATATGGATCAGAAAGCCTATTATAAGGCCGATTTCAAGCGTACGTACAATTGGGTTGGTACCCATAAAATGCCCCCAGTGGGTAAATGTCTCGCCGCCGTCATTGTAAAAAATCATGGCATTGATGGTGGCATGGATCACCAGAAAGCTTATTAGAAATAGTCCGGTAAGAGCCATCAGAAGTTTTTTACCGATAGAGCTCGTTAACGTTTGTGAAAACCACGACATAATGGAAACGAATGGTTGTAGTGCAAAAAAATTAGGTATATTTAGAACCTTTCAAAGGTATATCACAAACGTATGCGAGGCAAAAAATCCTTCCATTTTTGCAAAACACAACTTCTATTTATAATCATTATTAAGAATTATTTAGACTGATTAGCATCTGGATCGCCAACCCGCTAGAACCCAATTACTCCGCATCAGCAAAACGTCACTTATGTAACCATTTTACACACAGTTTTTAATTAGTAATTCGTTGTTTACATAATTGCGGCGATCAACGAATTACTTCTATGCAAAATCCTCTATCCTCTCTGTTCAGGGCAATAGGTTTCTTATTGCTTTTTTTATCCGCATACCAGGCCAGCGCGACGCATATCCGTGCTGGCGAGATCACCGCGAGGAGACATCCTGGCTACCCAAGCGGCTTCACATACGAGATCACCCTCACCGCCTATTTCGACGAAATAAACGGCCCGGAAGCCTCTATCAGGCAGGAAAAGGTGAATTTCTACGCCGGGACGGATTACATTGCGGACGTTCAAAGAGTTGATCGTGACGATGTCGGCAATGGCACGACCAGAAACGTCTATACCGTCATTCATACCTTCCGCGCGGCGGGGGTATACAGGATCTCGTTCGAGGAAGACAGGCGCAATAATAACATCCTGAACCTCGGCCCGCCACCCACACAGGACCTTAACTTTTACGTCGCCTCTACGATCGAGATCAATGCTGCATTCGGGTGGAACCATTCCCCTGTGTTATTGAATTCTCCCATCGATCTTGCGTCAGTCGGCCAGCGGTATATCCACAATCCGGGCGCATTCGATGCAGACGGCGACAGTTTGGCCTACCGCCTGTTTGTACCGCAGCAAGCCACCGCTAAGGGTGGAGGGGTCAACCTTCAATACAAACATCCGAACCTGGTAACTATCCCCGGGCAAACCGAAGCGGGTGCATCGCCTGCTACTTTCACGATGGACAGGCGCACCGGTGACCTGATATGGGATGCGCCGGTTACCAAAGGCTATTACAATGTCGCATTCGTCGTCGAGGAGTGGCGGGACGGCTTTCTGATCGGACAGATCGTCCGGGACATGCAGATCATCGTCGAGGACTCTAAAAACGACAGGCCGCTCATGCAGCCATTGCCCGATATCTGTATCGAAGCCGGTTCGCTCATCAACGAGACAATTACTGCCACTGACAAAAACGGGGATAAGCTCAATCTCACCTCTTCGGGTGGTGTTTATGATGGCACGCTGATTTCTCCCGCCCTGGCCAAGTTCACCGTCGCCCAGCAGGGCGCACAGAGCAAGGTAACAGGCGTTTTCTCATGGCAGACTTCCTGTAACCACATCAGGCTTGAACCTTATGATGTGCTCTTCAAAGTCGAGGATGCGCCCGGGCCCAATGTGAACCCGTCCACCTTCCGGAAGCTTGTCGATATTACAACGATGCGCATTAAAATCGTAGGCCCGAAAGCCACAGGACTCAAAGCCACGGCCACCACCGACCCGGCAGGCACTGCATACCGCCTCAACTGGGACACCTACAAATGCCAGGTGCCGGGTGCCAAGATCGCCATTTACAGGGCTGAAAAATGTACCGATATACCTGTCGGCTGCATCACAGGCATACCCGCAGGCTCCGGCTATGAAGAGATCGGCCGCGTGAATGTCAATGAAACCACTTTCCTGGACAATAATAGTGGCAATGGGTTACGCCCGGGCGTTTCTTACAGCTACCGCATTGTGGTCATGTTCCCAAGACCGGGAACGGCCCCTAATGAGGCTGGTAGCCTGGTCGGTGGCGGCGAAAGCATTGCTTCGGCCGAGTTTTGCCTGAACCTGCCCATGCTTATGCCGGTCATCACCAATGTTACCGTCGATTCTACCAGCGAGACAAAAGGGGTTATCACTATTAAATGGACCAAGCCGGCCGCTTCCTCAGGGCTGCCTGCACAGTACAGGCTTTACAGGGCAACAGGACAGAACGGCGGTGCTTTTACATTGATCTCCACCATCAATACCAACCTCACACCAGGGGCTGCCGACACCATCTTTGTAGACAGGAACCTGAACACATTGGTCAATGCCTACAATTACAAGCTCGAATACTATTACACCCAAGGCTCCCAGCTCGTCAAGCTCGATGAAACCGAGACAGCCAGCAGTGTAAGGCTCGAACAGGCCGCTGCCCAGCCCAACCAGGTAGGCATTAAATGGACCGCATTGGTGCCATGGGACAATACCAACCGCATCCACCGAGTGTACCGCGAAGACAAAGCCAAGCGCGGGACTTTCAACCGCATTGCCGATGTGCCTGTCCAAGGGGCCCAGTCGTTTACCTTCGTCGACGATGGTACCGACCGCTATGCCGCCGATGGGACGGTCAATGTCACCATTGTCAAGGATTCCACTTATTGTTATAAGGTAGAGACTGTCGGCTCCTATAATAACAGCCAGATCAAACCGGCTGTCCTGTACAACTTCTCGCAGATCCTTTGTGTATCCTCTTCGGATACCACCAAGCCATGCCCGCCGGTGCTGGCCCTGGACCCGCTCAACTGTGATTCACTCAGGGCACATCCGGAGGCTTTCTGTACCACAACAGGTTTTACCAACCACCTTTCATGGAAGTACCCCGACCAGGTGGGAGGCAAAGACTGCGATCCTAATATCTCGGCTTACAAAGTATATTATGCAAGGTATGAAGGCGACACCCCTGTCCTGATCGCGACTGTGACCACGCCCCCATCTCCGCTATCGACCACCTATGACCATGAAGGCCTTACTTCTTTTGCAGGCTGCTATTATGTAACGGCTGTCAACAGGTTCGGAAGTGAAAGCGCGCCTAGCAATGTCGTTTGCAGGGATAACTGCCCCATGTATGTGCTGCCCAATGTGTTTACACCCAATGGCGACACCAAAAACGACACCTTCCAGCCTTATGAATGCCCCGCTTTTGTGCAGTCGCTCGAATTCAAGGCTTTCAATCGCTGGGGCGCTCAGGTTTTCTCCACCAAAGACGTCAATATCAACTGGGACGGTAAAACAAATGGCGGCAAAGAGCTTGCAGCAGGACAGTACTATTACGAGCTTACTGTCTACTTTGAGTCTTTCAAAAAACAAAGCTCGCCCACTACTATCAAAGGATGGGTGCAACTACTTAGATAAATACTACGTACCTTACCTTAAACGCTCCTCCCGCGACGGAACCGCGGGAGTGTTATGCTATGTGGTGAGCCTGAAACGATGGAAATAGACAATTGAAATTGTTTTATTATGTTTACGAAGAGCTTTTCATTAGCCTGCGTTTAAATACTCGTTTCAAACATTTTTCGTTAAATAATCAATTGCCGATTAGTAAAAACATCTCCTGATCCTAGTTTCGTCTCATATATGCGCTCGGTTTTACAATTCTCATTATTACTTATACCTCTATTCCTGTTACTTACTCTAAACCAGGCATTTGCCACGCACATTCGGGCAGGGGAAATCACAGCCAGGAGGACAAGTCCGGCAAACTCTCCACGCCATACCTACGAAATAAAGCTGACCGCCTATTTCGACATGCAGAACGGAGAAGGTGCTGCTAATGCACAGAACAGTGTATTTTTTACGATTGGCCCGGTTAAACTCAACGACAATACCAATCCGGTAGTGCTGGAAGCGCCTCGTCTTACGCCTATTCCGAATATCGGGAACAATACCACACAGAACACTTATATCATCAGTTATACATTTCCCTCGGCAGGCCAGTACCGTATTTCCTTTGAGGAGGACAACCGGAACAACAACGTCCTGAACATCGGTCCGCCGCCTACCCAGAACCTCAATTTCTACGTAAGCACGATTCTCGAGATCAATTCAAACTTCGGAATGAACCAGACCCCGGTACTTCTGAATGCCCCGATTGATGTAGCCGCAGTTGGCCAGAGATACATCCATAACCCAGGTGCATTTGATGCGGACGGCGATAGTTTGGCCTACCGCCTGTTTGTACCACAAAGAAGCGGTGTAAAAGGGTCCGGTATTAACCTGCAATATGTAAATCCCAACCAGATAGGCGCCCCCGGCCAGACAGAAGCAGGTGCATCACCGGCTACTTTCAGCATGAACAGGCTTAATGGTGACCTGATATGGGATGCGCCGGTTACCAAAGGCTATTACAATGTCGCATTCGTCGTCGAGGAATGGCGGGACGGCTTTCTGATCGGACAGATCGTCCGGGACATGCAGATCATCGTCGAGGACTCTAAAAACGACAGGCCGCTCATGCAGCCATTGCCCGATATCTGTATCGAAGCCGGTTCGCTCATCAACGAGACAATTACTGCCACTGACAAAAACGGCGATAAACTAAATCTCACATCTTCGGGCGGTGTTTATGACGGCACGCTGATCTCGCCTGCCCTGGCCAAGTTCACCGTCGCACAGCAGGGCGCACAGAGCAAGGTAACAGGGACTTTATCATGGCAGACTTCCTGTAACCACATCCGGCTTGAACCTTATGATGTGCTCTTTAAAGTCGAGGATGCGCCCGGGCCTAATGTGAACCCGTCTACCTTCCGAAAGCTTGTCGATATTACAACGATGCGCATTAAAATCGTCGGCCCGAAAGCCACAGGGCTCAAAGCCACGGCCACCACCGACCCGGCAGGCACTGCATACCGCCTCAACTGGGACACCTACAAATGCCAGGTGCCAGGGGCCAAGATCGCCATTTACAGGGCTGAAAAATGTACCGATATTCCTGTCGGCTGCATCACAGGTATACCCGCAGGCTCGGGCTATGAAGAGATCGGACGTGTGAATGTCAATGAAACCACTTTCCTGGACAATAATAGTGGCAATGGGTTGCGCCCGGGCGTTTCTTACAGCTACCGCATCGTGGTCATGTTCCCAAGGCCGGGAACGGCCCCTAATGAGGCTGGAAGCCTGGTCGGTGGTGGCGAAAGCATTGCTTCGGCAGAGTTTTGCCTGAACCTGCCCATGCTTATGCCGGTCATCACCAATGTTACCGTCGATTCTACCAGCGAAACAAAAGGCGTTATCACCGTTAAATGGACCAAACCGGCCGCTTCGTCAGGGCTGCCTGCACAGTACAGGCTTTACAGGGCAACAGGACAGAACGGCGGTGCTTTTACATTGATCTCCACCATCAATACTAACCTCACACCAGGGGCTGCCGACACGATTTTTGTAGACAGGAACCTGAACACATTGGTCAATGCCTACAATTACAAGCTCGAATACTATTACACGCAAGGTTCACAGCTCGTCAAGCTCGATGAAACCGAGACGGCCAGCAGTGTCAGGCTCGAACAGGCCGCTGCCCAGCCCAACCAGGTAGGCATTAAATGGACCGCATTGGTGCCATGGGACAATACCAACCGCATCCACAGGGTGTACCGCGAAGACAAAGCCAAGCGCGGGACTTTCAACCGAATTGCCGATGTGCCTGTCCAAGGGGACCAGTCGTTTACCTTCGTCGACGATGGTACCGACCGCTATGCAGCTGATGGGACGGTCAATGTTACCATTGTCAAGGATTCGACCTATTGCTATAAAGTAGAGACCGTCGGTTCCTATAATAACAGCCAGATCAAACCGGCTGTCCTGTACAATTTCTCGCAGATCCTTTGCGTATCCTCATCGGATACCACCAAGCCATGCCCGCCGGTGCTGGCCCTGGACCCGCTCAACTGTGATTCGCTCAGGGCACATCCGGAGGCTTTCTGTACCACAACAGGTTTTACCAACCACCTTTCATGGAAGTATCCCGGCCAGGTCGGAGGCAAAGACTGCGATCCTAATATCTCGGCTTACAAAGTGTATTATGCAAGGTATGAAGGCGATACCCCGGTGTTGATCGCGACTGTGACCACGCCCCCATCTCCGCTGTCGACCACTTATGACCATGAAGGACTTACTTCTTTTGCAGGCTGCTATTATGTGACGGCTGTCAACAGGTTTGGAAGTGAAAGCGCGCCAAGCAATGTCGTTTGCAGGGACAACTGCCCTATGTATGTGCTGCCCAATGTATTTACACCCAATGGCGACGCCAAAAACGACGTCTTCCAGCCTTATGAATGCCCCGCTTTTGTGCAGTCCCTCGAATTCAAGGCTTTCAACCGCTGGGGAGCTCAGGTTTTCTCTACCAAAGACGTCAATATCAACTGGGACGGCAAGACAAACGGAGGAAAAGAGCTTGCAGCAGGACAGTACTATTACGAGCTTACTGTCTACTTTGAGTCTTTCAAAAAACAAAGCTCGCCCACTACTATCAAAGGATGGGTGCAGATCATCAGGTAAAATAAAATCGCAGGAACACAGGAAAGTTACTGGCCTTTTTTCTTTCATATTGAAGTATTTCCTTTGTAGCCCGGTTTTACGCCGGGCTTTTTGTTTTCAATCAGGAATAACCTAAAATCATCCAATATGAAAAGGGCATATGTTTTCCCAGGACAGGGTTCGCAATTTAAAGGAATGGGGCTGGACCTCTACCAGAGCTCCGATTCCGCCAAAGCGCTATTTGAAAAAGCCAACGAAATACTAGGGTTTGATATAACCAAAGTGATGTTTGAAGGCTCTGACGAAGAGCTCAAACAAACGAATGTTACGCAACCCGCTATATTTATCCATTCGGTTATCCTGGCAAAAATCAGCCCCGATTTCGCCCCCAATATGGTTGCCGGGCATTCCCTTGGTGAATTTTCGGCCCTGGTAGCTGCGGGCGCATTGTCTTTTGAAGACGGCCTTTCGCTGGTTGCCAAACGTGCTGACGCTATGCAGAAAGCCTGCGAGATCCGTCCGTCGACGATGGCTGCCATTCTGGGTCTTCCCGATCAGGTGATTGAAGAGGTTTGTGCGGGCATTACCGACGAGATTGTCGTTCCAGCCAACTACAACTGCCCCGGACAGGTTGTAATCTCCGGTACGATCGAAGGAGTAGAAAAGGCGTGTGAACTATTGAAGGCGGCCGGTGCGAAGCGTGCATTGATACTTCCGGTTGGAGGAGCATTCCATTCGCCATTGATGGAGCCTGCTCGCGAAGAACTCGCTTCGGCCATTCACGCGGCGCAATTCCAGGCGCCTATCTGCGCGGTTTATCAAAATGTCAATGCAAAACCTGCAACCGAGGTCTCAGTTATCAAGGAAAATCTCATCTCTCAGTTGACCGCCCCGGTGCGCTGGACGCAATCCGTCGAGCAAATGGTAGCGGACGGCGCAGAAATCTTCATCGAATCCGGTCCGGGCAAAGTTTTGCAAGGCCTTGTAAAAAAGATCTCTAGCACCGTTGAGCTAAAAAGTATTTAATTTTTTTACCAAAAAACTTGACAACTTAACCTGCTCACATTACTTTTGCACCACTGTTTACGGTTTTGGCCGATGGTGTAATGGTAACACAGGACATTTTGGTTGTCTTATTCAGGGTTCGAGTCCTTGTCGGCCAACAGTATTCAAAGAGCTCATCAAAAGTGAGCTCTTTTTTTGTGCCTCTCTTTTTGTGTCTCCCCGTAAATTAGAATTTCTCCAAATTCCACGCAAAACCTGCCATTTACTATCTTTTTAGGCCATTTTAAGGCATAAAACATGGCTAAGGAAACAAAATCAAAAAAATGGTTACTTAGAAGATTTTTCTCCTATAAAATTTGGAGATGAAATATTACATTTACTATGTTTTAACCTAAACAGCACCCATATGAAAATTGAAAAAGTTAAAAAGCGCGATCGCGAGCGTACCAAGAGTAAAATACTCAAGGCAGTTGGCGAGGTAATTGAACAGCATGGTACAGAAAAGGTTGGTGTAAACCTGATCGCAAGAACGGCGGGAGTTAACAAAGTACTCATTTACAGGTACTTCGAGAGTGTAGACGGGCTAATGGAACAGTATGTCAAATCCGGCGAATACACGTCCACCCTTAGCACAGATTACATTGACAACATCCCGCAGCTAAGTCCTGAAGAACGCAGCAAAGCACTTATGAGCCTCATGCACACGTTCACCAAGGACCTACGCGAACGTAAGGCTACACGGGACTTACTCCGCTGGGAAATCGGCACCGGGAAATCAATGCTTTCGGATGCCCGTAACCAGGTTGCCAATCGCATTCTGACGAAAATAGGAGACCTGCCCTATTATCACGACACCAGTGCGCTTATCGCATTCATTTCCGCAGGTATTTATTTTATGACCATCTCCTCTGATTATCGTGAAAAAATGCTGGATGTAGACCTGCAGTCCGACGACGGCTGGAACCGCATCGAGAAAGTGATCGAAAATATTATCACAGACGTGCGAGGTTAAAAAATAAATCAAGACCAAAGCCTTCCCTTTCGCGGGGAAGGCTTTTTTATTTCACATCGCGTGTCGGGATAGCCTATATTTGCGTCTCCAATTCAAGATTTAATGAGCGTACTTAAGAAACTGGCTAGTGAAACCGCCACATACGGGATCAGCACCATGCTGGGCCGCTTTCTGAACTATCTGCTGGTTGCACTTCACACTAAACTTTTCGAGCCCGAACAGATCGCCGCACAGGGCCAGCTTTTCGCCTATGCCGGTCTCGCGCTCGTGCTGTATACTTTCGGGATGGAGACCGCTTTTTTCCGCTTCGCCCGACAGGAGAAAGACCGCGATCAATATTACAATGTCATACTAAGCGCGGTCATCATCGTTAGTCTGTTCTTTTCCGGACTGCTATTCATTTTTGCAGAGCAAACCGCTGCACTGATCAAATACCCGGATAGCACGTCCATTGTCAGGATGTTTGCGATCATCATGGCTACGGACGGAATTGTTTCGATACCATTCGCCAAGCTCAGGCTGGAAGGAAAAGGGAAGAAATTCGTGATCGTCAGGGTTACCAATATCCTGATCAATATTGCCTTGAACCTGTTTTTCCTGCTGGTTTGCCGTGATATCGATGCTGGCAAGTATCTTACTCAGCTGAAACCGCTCATTGCCACGTTCTACAACCCGCTCCATGCGCCGGACTATATTGTTATGGCGAACCTCATTGCCAATCTGCTATTCTTCTGGATGCTCAGGAAGGAGTTTGCGCAATTCCGGTTTGTCCTTGACCGGACGCTTTTCAAACCGGTGTGGGTGTATGCCTTCCCTATTATGGTGATGAATATCGGCGGCGTCTTGAATATGCTTTTTGACCGGGCATTTATCCAGTTTTTGTTGCCAGAAAATTTCTATCCCGGCAGGACCCGCGAAGCCGCGATCGGTATTTATGTGCAGTGTTATAAGCTGTCCATTTTCATGAACCTGGCTATTCAGGCCTTCAAATACGCCGCAGAGCCATTTTTCTTTTCGAAAGGGGAAGACAAGAATGCGCCGCCTGTATTCGCCAAGGTTACCAAATATTTCATCATTATATGTGTGCTCATGTGGGTAGGAATATCCCTGAACCTGGACTTGTTTGCGGAGCTGTTTTTGAAGAAGAAAATTTACCACGAAGGGCTCGTTGTAGTTCCCTGGCTGCTTGCCGGGTATCTTTTCCTGGGTGTGTATTACAATCTGGCAACGTGGTTCAAGCTTACTGATAAAACGCATTATGGTACCTGGTTGACCCTTACCGGGGCCGGGATCACCATTGCAACCAGCTTTTTGCTCGTCCCGATGATCGGATACCTGGGCTTTGCCATTGCATTTGCACTTTCTGGCTTCATTATGCTATCGCTCTGCTACTATTTCGGGCAGAAGTTTTATCCGGTGCCTTATGACGTCATTTCCGCCATGGGTTATATTGGGGCGGGGGCCATCGTCATTTATGGATCAACGTTATTTAAAATTCCCGATCTCTGGGTGTCGGTCCCCGTCCATATGGCGGTGCTGGCGGTATTTATGCTTGTAGTTTTCCTGATTGAGAGAAAAAATATTCCTGCATTTAAAAGGAAATAAGGCTAAGGCTGCATTTCCCGTAATAACTTGTTCGAAAACAGGAATTCCTTCAACTCAGGAACGTCGGTCTTGGTGATTTCAGAGTTGATGCCTTCCCACAGCTTGCTCCCCTGATATAAGAACATGATATTCTCGCCAATTTCCATTACCGAGTTCATATCATGGGTGATGATGATCGTTGTGATCTGATATTCTTCCGTAATCTCCTTGATCAGTTCATCGATCTTTACTGAGGTTAGCGGGTCGAGACCGGAGTTAGGTTCGTCGCAAAACAGGTACATGGGGTTCATTACGATGGCCCGGGCGATCCCTACCCGTTTTTTCATCCCCCCGCTGATTTCCGAAGGCATCCTTTTCGCGGCAGCCTCCAAACCTACACGCTGAAGACAGAATGCGACGCGTTCTCGTTTCTCTTCCGCAGACTGCTCGGTAAGCATATCCAACGGAAAACGCACATTTTCCTCCACGGTTTTGGAATCAAACAATGCCCCGCCTTGGAAAAGCACACCCATTTCGCGGCGAATAGACTGTTTCATGTCCTTGTCACAATTGTAAAAATCGCGGCCATTATAGAGCACGCTGCCTTGATCAGGCTTCACGAGCCCGATCATGCATTTGAGTAAAACACTTTTACCCGTTCCGCTACCTCCGATGATGAGATTGGTTTCGCCTTTCTGAAAGTTGGCTGTTATCCCTTTTAATACTTCCTTACCGTTGAAAGCCTTGACGATATTATTGATTTCAATCATTTTGTGGTCCTGTTGAAAACGATGCGGAGGTCTGTTATGAACCTTATAAAAGCAGCTGCGCCAACAAATAATCAGCTATCAGAATAGAGATACAGCTGTTTGTCACGGCATCCGTGCTTGACTTACCTACTTCCAACGCTCCGCCTTCTGTAAAAAATCCTTTAAATGAAGATATTGATGCGATTAAAAACCCGAATACAAAAGGTTTGACACACATAAAAAAGATATTGTACGGAACAAATGAATCCCGGATCCCATAAAGATAGTCGCGCTCGGTGATCACACCGGTAAGCGTACCTGCCATATAACCGCCCAAAATCCCGAGAAAAGCGGAAAAAATGACCAGCATGGGAAAAGTGATCATCGCCGCTATGACTTTGGGCAGCACCAGATACGACGACGAATTGATACCCATTACTTCCAGGGCGTCTATCTGTTCCGTAATGCGCATGGTACCCAGCTCACTGGCAATGTTAGACCCGACTTTTCCGGCCAGAACGATACAAGTGATCGTTGGTGCAAGTTCGAGGATCTCCATGTCACGCACGATAAGCGCCACCGTCGAGATAGGGATAATGGGGCTGACCAGGTTATAGGCCGTCTGTATGCAGGATACCGCGCCGATAAACGTGGAAACGATCGCCACGATGAAAATCGAACTTACACCGATCCCGACGCACTCCTCCATCAGTCTGCGCCAGTAAACCGAGAGTTTCTCGCCTTTCCCAAACAATGTCCCTAAAAAAATAAAGTATTTCCCGATTACAGACATGATATCTTAATTGTATTCAATATTTTCGGGAAAATTAGGCAAAAAAAGAAGCAATCAGAAAAATGAATCCATTAGCGGTAGTAACCGGTGGAACAAAAGGAATAGGACGGGCGGTAATTGAAAAATTTTCAGCGGGCGGCTTCGACATCATTACCTGCGCCAGAAACGAGAATGACCTCCTTGAACTTAAAAAGGAGCACAGTCAGCGCTTCCCACAATCCAATCTGCATTATTTACCGGCAGACCTTTCAATAAGGTCGCAGGTTGATGCATTTATTGAATTTATAAAATCAAAAAATCAGTTTCCAGGGGTACTGATTAATAATACCGGCGTATTTATTCCGGGCCAGGTCCACAATGAAACAGAAGGGACGCTGGAAAAAACGATGGAAACGAATTTATACAGTGCCTATCACCTGACGAGAGGCGTCCTTCCTGCCATGATGGAGGCTAAAAAAGGGCATATTTTCACGATATGTTCGACGGCGAGCATTATGGCCTACCCGAACGGCGGCTCTTATTGCATTTCCAAATTTGCATTGTACGGCATGACGAAAGTGTTGCGGGAAGAAATGAAGCCTCACAATGTAAAAGTGACAGCGGTCCTTCCCGGAGCCACCTTCACCGACAGTTGGAAGGGCGTCGACCTGCCCGAAGAACGGTTCATCGATTCCATGGATATTGCCGAATCTATTTGGGCGACTTATTCATTATCGCCACGTGCTGTTGTAGAAGAAATTTTGATCCGGCCCCAATTGGGAGATTTGGATTAATGAGTGAACAATAGCGCATTTTTACTAAATTGCCGCATTTTTAAAATTATTTATTAAACCCATATTTCATTACATGGAACAATACCTCGGTATAGACGTGGGCGGTACCAACGTAAAAATGGGGATCGTTGACGCTACGGATGGAAGAATATCCAATTTTTACAGTCACGACACCGCCAGCTGGCGTACCTCCGGGCATTTTATAGAGAGATTAGGTGACGCAATAGCACTGCAGCTTGTTGAATATCCTGAAGTTAAAAAAGTCGGAATCGGCGTTCCCGGGCTTATCAGCCGCGACAGGACTACGTTAATCGAAATTACTGCCATCCCTGAAATCGACGGAATCACTATCGTTCCCGATTTGAAAGCAAGATTTCCAAATCATGATTTTTACCTCGAAAATGATGCCAATGCGGCGGCGTTAGGTGAATACTATTTTGGCGAGGACAAGCTACCCGAAGATTATATTTTCGTAACGCTGGGAACAGGCATCGGCGGCGCGGCCATTATCGACAAGAGGGTGTTCAAAGGCGGCGGCGGAAACGCAATGGAGCCTGGCCACGTGCCTTCCAAAAACGGAAAGGTATTGGAACGCAACATCGGTAAAAAAGAATTGCTGGATATGGCCAATGCCATGAGAGCTTCTTATACTGGTACTACCCAGCTTCCTGCTGATGGCACGATCTCCACAACAGGGCTCGTTGCGGCGGCTTCATCTGGTGACGAACTGGCGAAAGAAGTATTTCACGAGATGGGCTATTTGCTGGGAGAAGGCCTCGTATCGATGGTCAGGATATTGGATATTACAACTATTTTGATCGGAGGTGGTATTTCTGCTTCATTTGAATTTATTTTGCCCGCGATTAATGATCGTTTTAACTACTGGCTGACACCTTATTATCTTAAAACCATCACTATCAAACGTGCCACATTGGCTAATGACGCAGGGCTGCTAGGTGCCGCTTCACTGTGTTTTGATTAAGAATAACCCCGAAATAATCAAGAATCACTCTTAAACTATTGTACACTTATATTCTCCTTAATGAAATTATCAGTTATCGTTCCTGCTTACAACGAAGAAAAGACAATCTGGAAAGTACTTGATAAATTAAAATCCGTCGAGTTGATCGGTAATTTTCAAAAGGAGATTGTAATTGTAAATGACTGCTCTTCCGACAATACGGAAGCTGTCGCAAAAAGATTTATTGAAGAAAACCCGGCCATGGAGGTCAGCTACTTTCGCCACGAATACAATCAGGGCAAAGGTGCCGCGCTTCATACTGGGATCCGGCGGGCCACGGGAGATTATATCATCGTACAGGACGCCGATCTGGAATATGATCCGCAGGAATTCAATATATTATTAAAGCCGGTTATCGAAGGATATGCGGATGTGGTGTACGGCTCCCGGTTTATGGGTGGAAGACCACACCGCATCCTCTTTTTCTGGCATACCATCGGCAACAAGTTTCTCACTTTCCTGAGCAATATGTTTACCAATCTGAACCTCACTGATATGGAAACATGCTATAAATTGTTCCGGGCCGATATTCTGAAAGGTCTCAAACTGGTCGAAAACCGGTTCGGCTTCGAGCCGGAAGTGACGGCGAAAATTTCCAAAGTCCCAAAAATCCGCATTTATGAAGTAGGTGTGTCGTATTATGGCCGCACTTATGACGAAGGCAAGAAAATCAACTGGAAAGACGGTTTCCGCGCATTGTACTGTATTGTACGGTATGGTTTGGGAGGTTAAATAAAATTGACTTCCGCATGCAGGCGGATCCCAAATTGGGCCTCCACCGAATTTTGTACCTTTTCGGATAGCGCCTTAATATCTTTCCCAACACCGCCGCCATAATTCACCAGCACCAGCGCCTGCCTGGCATGGACGCCGATTGCGCCCTCGCGATAACCTTTCCAGCCAGCTTTTTCAATCAGCCATCCAGCCGGAACTTTCACCATTTCGGAACTGACCGGATAACCCGGAATTTCAGGGTACGCGGACCTCAGCTTTTCAAATTGTGCAACGGGTATTTCAGGGTTTTTAAAAAAACTGCCTGCATTGCCTATTTCGGCGGGATCGGGGAGCTTGCTTTGACGGATTTTGATAATCGCCTCACTCACATCTTTTATAGTAGGCGTGGCCGCGTTCATTTCCTGTAAAGTTTTCTGGACATCGCCATAGCCGATGTTCAAAACCGGTTTCTTATTTAGCCTGAACGTCGCGCCGGTAATAATGTACTTATCCTTTAACGCCTTCTTGAAAATACTTTCTCTATATCCAAACTCACATTCCGCATTTGAAAAGATCCGCTTTTGCGCGTTATCGATCGAAACAGCCTCAACCGAGACGATCACACTCCTGATTTCAACTCCATAAGCACCAATATTCTGCATCGGCGCAGCACCAACCGTGCCTGGAATGAGCGACAGATTTTCAACACCGCCATAGCCATGCTCCACACAATACATTACGAACTGGTGCCAGTTTTCTCCCGCCCCAACTTGCAAAATGACCCCCTCCTCGTCCTCTTTCACAATCGAAATACCCTTGATATCCGGATGGATCACCAGCGCCTCCACATCCTGGGTTAGAAGGATATTGCTGCCACCACCCAGGACAAATTTTGGCGAAGCCTGCCATACGGGATCAAGCAAAATTTCTGTTAATTCTTCAACAGACGTGACATTGACAAAAAACCGGGCGTCTGCATCGAGGCCGAATGTATTGAGGTGACGAAGTGAAAAGTTGGATTGAACTTGCATTGAAATCGTGTATAAACCGGGTAAAGTTAGGTATTACATTCAAAATTAAGTGGTATGGTGATTCATCCAATTTTGTTTAAGTTTGTGGGCTCGGTCACAACGATTCAGGATATGAAGCTGAAAAAGAAATTTTTATGGGCTCTGCATCTTGGCATTATTATCATCTCGGGTTGCAGTAAAAAGTCGGCGGTGAGTTCTTCCGGCTCGGAATACCGGGAAGATCTTTCCCAGGTGCGCCCCCGTTATGAATACGTGGAGCCAACCGTTGTAAACAGGCCTGCGGCAACTGCACCAGCCAGGAATAGCAGCGCAAACAAGCCGGTCGACGTCGACAAGCCGCTATATGTCAACAAGAAACTGGAAACGGTGCTTGACACACTCGCAAAACAAAATAAATCCATCCGTTACATTAATGGTTTCCGGATTCAGATCTACGTCGGGAATGTAAGACAGGAGGCCGACAACGCCAAATCCTATATTTACCAGTCGTTTCCGGACCTTAACCCATACGTTTCCTACTCTCAACCGACTTATCGGGTCAAAGTAGGGGATTTTATGTACCGGAGCGACGCGGAGCAATACCTGGACCTGATCCGGGAGCAATATTCATCCGCTGTGATACTGGCCGACAGAGTCGACATCAAGAGAAGCCTTTTGGTAAGCCCGACGGCGGACAGCAATTGACGGCTGTCGCAAAATAACCTTGTATCTCACTTATTAACCGGATAATCATTATCCACATATACATACTAAGATTAGAATGAAGAAAGCGCTAATTACAGGGATCACTGGCCAGGATGGCTCTTATCTGGCCGAGCTCCTGCTGAGCAAGGGATATGAAGTGCACGGTATCAAACGTCGCAGCTCGTTGTTCAATACGCAACGGATCGACCATATTTATGAAGATCCGCATGAAAAAAATGTGCGCTTTCACCTTCATTACGGAGACCTGAGCGACTCTACCAATATCATCCGCATTATCCAGGAGGTTCAGCCTGACGAAATATACAATCTGGGCGCCATGTCGCACGTGCAGGTGAGTTTTGAAGAACCTGAATATACTGCCAACGTCGATGGAATAGGCACATTGCGTATCCTCGAAGCGGTGCGCTTGCTGGGACTTACCCAGAAAACCAAGATCTACCAGGCGTCGACCTCAGAGCTGTACGGACTGGTTCAGGAAGTGCCTCAATCGGAAACTACACCTTTCTACCCACGGTCGCCTTACGCGGTTGCCAAACTTTACGGCTACTGGATTACCGTTAACTACCGCGAAGCATATAATATGTTTGCGGTGAACGGAATCCTGTTCAACCATGAGTCTCCATTGCGTGGCGAGACCTTCGTAACCAGGAAGATCACCCGCGCGGTGGCCCGCATTGCATTAGGCTTACAGGATAAAGTATACCTGGGTAACCTCGACGCGCAACGCGACTGGGGACATGCCAAAGACTTCGTAGAGGCAATGTGGCTCATCCTGCAACAGGAAACCCCTGAGGACTTTGTGATTGCGACGGGTATCACGACCCGAATCCGCGAGTTTGTAAGAATGGCTTTTGCAGAGGTAGGTATCGAAGTCGAATTTACCGGCGAAGGTGTAGATGAAGTTGCAAAGATCACCAAATGTAACAATCCGGACTACCAGATTGAAATCGGTAAGGAAGTGGTGGCAGTTGATCCGCGTTATTTCCGTCCAACAGAAGTAGAATTGTTGATCGGCGATCCGACAAAATCCATGACCAAGCTAGGTTGGAAGCCTAAATATGATTTGAAAGCGCTCGTGAACGACATGGTAGCTGCCGACGTGCTGCTTTTCCGCAAGGATCGTCTGCTCGAAAGCAGCGGACACCGCGTTCCGAACTACTACGAATAAGATCTAGATATGCATATAAAGAAAAACCCCGGTGGAGCAATTCCGTCGGGGTCTTTCTTTTATGTTTTTTAAGAACTTAGATGGCACGATCCTTCTTTTTCAACGACTTCGCTACCTTGATCAAATCTTGCGGTTGCTGATATCCCAACAACTGCTTCACCACTTTCCCTTTCTCATTGATAAAAAACAGGGTCGGGTAGCCTTCGATCGGATATTTCTTCGCCAGTTTAAGCCCTTCACCGCTTTCCATATCAAATTTTACATTGATAAAATTGTTATTGAAAACTTCTGCCACATCGCTGCGTGTGAACACATTTTTCTGTAACTGCTTACACGGTCCGCACCAGGTGGTGTAGGCGTCAAAGAATATGATCTTTTTCTCTGCTTTTGCTTTTTTCAGGATTGCTGCCCAGGATGCTTCGGTAAACTGGATCCCCTGATCTGCCGCTTTGCCGTCTTTCTCTCCTTTGTCGGCCATCGCCACTGAAACGGTCAAAATGAATGCAACGAACAGTACGGCCAGCTTTTTAATATTTTTCATCTTTTGATATTTTATATGATTTCAACAATCCTCTAACGAAAATAAGCCATTGTTTTATTTTACACAATTCTGTGTTAGTCAGCCGGTCCTGCGTTTTGCTGTTTTCACCTTCAAAAAAAGTAACTTCGCATCTTCAATAACGCCAAAATACAATGAAAGTTCAGGAAGCAAGATATGTGATGAGTAATTCGGACTATTTAAAATGTCCCCAGCCCATCCTTCCCGAATACGCCTTTATCGGCAGGTCCAATGTGGGTAAATCGTCACTTATCAACATGCTGACCGGCAAAAAAGCACTGGCCAAAACCTCTCAGCAGCCCGGAAAGACCCAACTGATCAACCATTTCCTGATCGACGACACCTGGTACCTGGTCGATTTACCGGGTTATGGTTATGCCAAAGTAAGCAAAGTGGAGCG
This sequence comes from Dyadobacter sp. MSC1_007, assembly GCF_023667495.1. Lineage (GTDB taxonomy): Bacteria > Bacteroidota > Bacteroidia > Cytophagales > Spirosomataceae > Dyadobacter. Next base: position 152,266 of record NZ_JAMOZL010000007.1, on the reverse strand, counting down.
CGACAAATGGGAGAAGATGATCAACGATTACCTCTATAACCGCGAAAACCTGGTTTGTACTTTCGTATTGATCGACGTCCGCCACAGCGCAATGGCCGTCGATCTCGAATTTATGTCGACATTGGGCGAAGCCGGCATCCCTTTTCACATCATTTTTACAAAAGCGGATAAGCTTAAACCCGGCCAGGTCGCCAATCAGGTGGAAGCCTACAAAAAGAAATTAGCCGAGCTTTGGGAAGAAATCCCGCCTGTGTTTGTGACGTCGGCAGAAAAAAATGACGGACGCGAACCCATTCTGCAAGCAATAGGGACTTATAATCAGACGTTTGAGAAGGCAAAATAGGATATCGGTTGTTTCGCGGGTAATCTTTCCGTTATTTTGCGGGAAATTTGAATTTCATTGCCGCATCCAACATTAACACATTTAAGATATAACCATAGTAAGAAAGGATGAGTGAAAAAGTAGAGTCAACAGGAATGGATTTGTTGAAAGAAGTAGCCAACGTATCCGGTAAAGGAGGATTGTTCCGCATCCTGAAACCAAGCCGCGCAGGTGTAATCGTGGAAAGCCTCGATGAAAAACGTGAAAAAACGCTGATCGGGCCAACCGCGCGCGTATCGGTGCTGAAAGACGTTTCCATTTTTACCGATGGAGCAGAAGAATCCGTTGCCTTGTCAGATGTGTTTCTTAAAATCCGTGAAATTCACGGCGAAGAAGTTACACTCGCTGTCAAAACCTCATCAGACAAAGAACTGATCGAATTTCTTGCGAAGGTCCTTCCCGATTTCGACCGTACCAAAGTATATGTTTCCGACATCAAGAAGGTAATTACCTGGTATAACCTGTTGTCGAAATACATTCCCGAAGCATTTGTTGCATCCGAAGCTGCCGTAGAAACCGAAGTCGCAGCAGAAGAGGAAGTAGCGGAAGAGCCGGTCAAAAAATCGACTAAAAAAGAGAAAAGCAAAGCTTAATCCAAGCTGACCGATAATAGTGAACCCTGCCAGTCCGGCAGGGTTTTTACATTAAAAAGTACCTTGCGGCACATTAATGGACAATCTTTCTTCCTATATCGACCACACATTGCTAAGGCCGACTGCAAGCGAAACGGATATCCGCAAAGTTTGTGAAGAAGCCTGGATACACCAGTTCAAGGCTGTTTGCATTGCGCCGGTGTATGTGCCCTATGTGATCGAAATGATGGAATTTTGTCCGGTCAGAATAGAAGTAGCGACAGTGATCGGCTTTCCAATGGGCTATTCCACGACGAAAGTCAAAGTGGCCGAAGCGCTGGATGCCTTGCAAAATGGGGCCACGGAACTGGATGTGGTGATGAACATTTCGCAGTTCAAATCGATGGCATATTTGAGCGTAAGGGAGGAGTTGAAACAGATTGCCGACTTGGCACATGAGCACAATGCGCTCCTGAAAGTGATCATCGAAACCGCTTACCTGGATTCATTTGACCTTTATACTGCTTGTGAGATCTGCGCCGAATCGAATGCCGATTTTGTAAAAACCTCAACAGGCTTCGCCCCTACCGGCGCCGATGCGGAGATAATCCGTAAAATGCGTGCTATCCTTCCACCGAATGTGAAGATCAAGGCTTCGGGGGGCATTAAAACGAGAGCACAGGCCATCGAGATGATCGAAGCCGGCGCAGAACGCATCGGCACCACCTCCGCAGTTTCCATTATCTCGGAGTCATGAAACGGGTATTGCTGCTCAGTACAGTACATCCGGCAACGGACCCGCGCATTCGGTACAAGATCGCGCCAGGCCTCGGACAGCATTACGAGCTGTTTTGTGCGCTTCCGCATGCGAGTCAAAGCGCTGAACAGCAATCTATTACACTGATTCGTCTTCCATTATTTGAGCATTTGCTCTGGCGGCTGCTGTTTACGCATCCCGTTGTGCTGTTGAAATGTCTGCGTCTTCGCCCGCACCTCGTTCATATTTTCGTTCCGGAGCTTATCCCGGTTGCTTTTTTGTTCCAATGGCTGGGCGCGAAAGTCATATATGAAGTACAGGAAAATCTTTACAAAAAATTCGCGATCAAACGGTACAACAACCATGTCATTTTCAGGGCTCTGTTTGTTTATTTCGACAAGCTGGCACGGCAGCGGTTCCACTGTATTTTCACTGACGATGCGTATCTGAAAGAGTATGACCAGCTTTCCCGGCCATTTGCCGTGATCCATAATTATGCTTCAATTTCACACGAAAACGTCATTCAAGATCACAGGACGCAGGATAAGCCGGAGTTTTTCTATCTCGGTGTGATATCCCTAGAAAGATGCCTCGATACACTTCTGGTAGCTTTAAGCCAACTAAAAGAAGCCGGGCACGATTTTCACATGCATTTGTTCGGCCCACTAAGGATTTCAATGCAAGAGCTCAAAGCGCTTGACGGATACGATCACGTAGCTGATAACTTGACCTTTTACGGCTACACAGACCAAAAAACGGCGCTTAGCAAAGTTGGAAATGCATTGGCCGGTATTGCATTGCTGAAACCCGTTGCAGATTACCCCGAATCTTATCCGACCAAATTGTTCGAATACATGGCGATGGAGCTACCAGTGATCACTTCTGACTTTCCCATATACCGGGAAATAGTGGAACGATCGGAATGCGGCTTTTGCATTTCCCCTTACGACGCGGACGCGCTTTATTTCAAACTCGCAAGGTGCATCGAAAAAAGGGATGAAGCGGGCGAAATGGGAAGACGTGGCAGGCAGTTGGCGAAAGAGCGTTACAACTGGGCTTCCGAGGAGGCATTGTTGCTATCGTTTTATGACAAAATTCTAGCGGGTGATAAAAATGTTTAAAAAAGCCGCCATCGTTATAATTATATAAATTTATTATTGAATTGTTCAAATATTGAGTACTACGATTTCTACGAAATATTTAACTTTCGGAATTAAAAAGAATTGTAGTTTGCGAAGTCAACTTCTCAATCATGTATATTAATACGGTTAGTCATTATCTGCCAAGCGAAGTTATTGGTAATGAATATTTTACAAATCTCAACAATCTTTCTAACGAGTGGATCGTAGAGAGAACAGGAATATCAGAAAGACGTAAAGCATCATCCGAAGAAAATACTTCCACCATGGCTATCAAAGCGGTGGAATCTTTACTTGAAAGCATACCATACAGTAAAAACGAAATCGATCTGATCGTTGGGGCAACTTACACGCCTTATGACACCATTGTGACATTGGCCCACGCAGTGCAACATCAGCTTCAGATTCCCGATATTCCTGTCGTCAGCATATCATCTGCCTGTTCTTCTTTACTCAACGCGATTGAGATTGTGGAGGGATACTTTGCGATGGGTAAGGCTTCCAAAGCGCTCGTAGTCGTGTCCGACCATAATACCGCTTATTATAATGAAATGGATACCGTTTCAGGACATTTGTGGGGTGACGGCGCTTCGGCGGTACTGATCTCGAAAGAGCGTCAGACCGAAACGGATATGAAGATCCAGAAACTGATCACCGGTGGCGCCGCAACGAGCGGAAAAGCCGTCGAAGCAGTAGTGTTGCGCCCTAACCACCGCGGCGTGGTGATGCCATTCGGCCGCGATGTTTTCCAGAATGCATGTGTTTATATGCCCAAAGTGAGCCAGCAGGTGCTGCAAGCATGCGGACTGACGATCAACGATCTCGATTATCTGATCCCGCACCAGGCCAACCACCGCATTAGTCTGAATGTGATCAATACGCTTGGGATATCGCCTGAAAAACTGATTTCAAACATTCAATATCTCGGCAATACCGGTTGTGCAGGCTGTGCAATCGCGCTTTCAGAGAATAAGGATAAATTCAAAAAAGGAGAAAACATCGTCATTACCGTGTTTGGGGGTGGTTATTCTTACGGTGCAATGCTGATTACCGTCTGATATTTTTCTCAATATAAGCACGTAAAAAAAGCCTCCCGCATCAACGGAAGGCTTTTTTATCATCAATATAAAATCTTAATTCACTTCCGGCTCGGTGAACATGGCCGGCTTCCAGACGTTATTTCCAGGATCGATGTCCGGCAAAGCGTGCTCAGGATCAATCGTTACCGAACGGATCGGCTGCTGTGTTGCAGCTTTAAAAGTCCAGCTTCCGCCTCTCTGCCATACTTCAACGGGCAGCTCCACACGCGTTTTCTTGCCATTCACTTCTTCAATATCCACTTTCGCAGGCATTGCCAACTGGTCGAGGTTCTCGATAGTGATGTACGATCCCTTTTGAGGATTTTGCTCGACATAACTAACGTCTTTTACAGATTGGTCAAGCTTGTAGTTCTCAAAGAACCAGCCTTTCCAGAACCAGCCCAGGTCTTCACCCGCCGCATCTTCCATGGTACGGAAGAAGTCATAAGGAGTAGGGTGTTTGAAAGCCCAACGCTGTACATATAAATGAAATGCATAATCGAACCGGTCTTTTCCTAAAATCTGCTCACGGAGCATTTTCAATCCTAATGCAGGTTTGTAATAAGCTTCCCAGCCCAGGTTCACAGCCTGCACCACATCCGGAATAGTCATGATCGGATCTGCTTTGGGACGGAAAATCATTGGCGCCAGGCGGTGCATATCGTTCATCTGCGTGGTTTTGTATTCCCCGTTATTGAAATTATCTCCGGAAAGGAAATTGATGAAAGTATTAAAACCTTCGTCCATCCACGCATATTTACGCTCGTTGTTACCCACGATCATTGGGAACCAGTTATGGCCAAATTCATGGTCCGTAACTCCCCATAGATCTTCCTTGCGGCTTTTGCTGCTGCAAAATACAATTCCCGGATACTCCATTCCACCCACGATACCCGCGACGTTGGTCGCAACCGGGTACGTAAACTCGTGTACATAATTGGAATAAAACTCAATACAACCCTTCACATATTCCGTCGAACGGCCCCATCCGTCTAGTCCGCCATCTTCCGCAGGGTATACGGATTGCGCCAATGCAGTTTTACCTTTTGGCAAGTTCATGCGTGCCGCATCCCATACAAATGCCTTTGAAGTAGCCCACGCAATATCACGCGCCTGCAAGCAACGGAAACGCCATGTGAGCGTACCCGACTGTTTGGGCCGTGTAGATGGATTGGTCACCTCCTCAGCGCTCCGGATCGCTACGGTCTGATCGCTTTTAGCAGCGTCAGCAAGTCTTTTTCTTTGTTCAGCCGTCAAAACGTCGTTCGGGTTAGTCAGTTCACCAGAACCCACCACGATATGGTCCCAGGGGACAGTTACATTGTATTCAAAGTCGCCGTATTCCAGGTAAAACTCTCCTGCGCCCAGGTAAGGCAGCAAGTTCCAGCCTTCGATATCATCAAAAACAGCTACGCGTGGATACCATTGTGCCATTTCATACACAATACCATTCTTGGTTTCGAGTGTACCCATTCGGTCGGATCCGTATTCGGGGATCTTGAAAGAATAGACAATTTTAATTTTGATGACGTCGCCATTCGCTTTCACAGGTGTTTTAAGTCTGATCTGCATCCGGGTATCGGTAATTTTAAAATCGGCATCGACGAACTTATCCTTTCCCTGCTGAATGCTCACTGCCTTGATAGAGTCGCCTCCTTCAAAACCCGTATTACCAAAGCGGCCACCTGTTACAGGCGTCGTTTTGCCACCTCTTGAATGGTTGCTGAATGCATTCTGATCAAGCTGCAACCAGATGAATTCGAGGTTTTCGGGGCTGTTGTTCTTATAGGTCAGTTCCACATCACCACTCACAATGCCCTTATCCTCTTCCAGCGCGACGTTGATTTTGTAATCGGCCCGATTTTGCCAGTATTTTGGCCCCGGGGCACCGCTTCCGGTCCGGTACTCGTTGCCCGGCTGGAAATTAAAAAGCGGATGAAAAAGGACGTGTGGATCATATTTCCCTTTCTCCGCTTCCTGTGCGATAGTGTTGTTGACGAAGCCCAGGCTACTTATAGCAATAAGTCCCAGGCGAAATATTGAGATTTTCATTACAATAATTAAAAATTAAAATATTGGGTTGTAAACGAGCAATATACACCTTTTCGCCTTTTTTAGAACAAAAAGTTTCATTTTTGCCGGGGTTCAGTACATTTATACAAAGCCTCTAGCCCAGACAATCCATGCGTCCCCGTCTTTCCGTTGAAACCTATACTGATGGCATTTTGGCCGGAGACACCGGCATGCTTAGCAGGGCTATCACAGTCATCGAAAGCCGCCTGCCCGACGACCGCGCCATAGCGGACGAGATCCTTAAAAAAATCTTACCTAACACTGGTAAGTCCCTCAGAATAGGCATCACAGGTGTTCCGGGTGTGGGTAAAAGCACTTTCATCGAGGCTTTCGGACAGTATCTAACAGCGTTAGGCAAGCGCGTGGCCGTGCTCGCGATCGACCCTTCGAGCAAAAATTCGGGAGGCAGCATTCTTGGGGACAAAACCAGGATGGAACAACTCGCCCGTAACCCGCATGCATTCATACGTCCATCCGCAACCGGCCTGTCCCTGGGCGGGGTTGCGCGTTATACACGTGAGGCCATATTGCTTTGCGAAGCGGCAGGATTTGATATTATTATTGTAGAAACTGTCGGTGTCGGACAATCTGAAACACTTGTGAAAGGCATGACCGACTTTTTCCTGCTGCTGATGCTTTCCGGAGCTGGCGATGAACTTCAGGGTATTAAGAAAGGCATTATGGAGATGGTAGATGCCATTGCTGTGAATAAGGCCGATAGCGGAAATGAAAACCTGGCGGCCCTCGCCGTTTCGGAATACACGCATGCATTACACCTGCTTCCTGCAAATACGTCGGGAGTTCCGGTGCAGGTTGTCGCCTGTTCGGCACTGGAAGCTACGGGCATGGAAAAGATATGGGCATTGATACAGGAATATCAATCTAAAACCATTTCGAACGGGTATTTCGAAAAAAACCGCCAGTTCCAGCAGGTCGACTGGCTGCACGACCACATCCGGCAGACTTTAGAAGACCGGTTTTATGAAAATGAAGCCGTCAGGAAACAGCTTGTTGAAGTGGAGCGGGCGGTGAAGGATGGGGAAGCATTACCCGCGCAGGCAGGCAACGATTTGATCAGCCTTTTCCTGAAATCCTGAAATTTGCCCGTTGGATCATAAAATTTGGCTGGCAAAGCATTTTTAAACTAAGTTTGAACGTTAAGCTTAACGCGTACTAACTCAACCGATTTAAACTTCTTTTTCCTGAACGTATGAAACATGCCTTCACCCTCGGCAAAACCTCACTCCTGGCATTTGTAATGATCCTTTCGGTCGTATTTGCCTGCAAAGACGACGAAGATCCCGATCCAAAACCGGTAGATAATAACCCGATCGCAGCAACTTGGCAGCTCACAGCCATTACTCCCGAAACGCCAGGCACTATCATTCCTGCGATAGAGTTTGCAAAGGCATCAGTTGCCTGTCTGTTCAATTTGAAACTTACATTTAAGACGGACAATTCAATTACCGCAGCCGACTGCTCAGCAGCCGTTTCGGCCATTGACCCAATTGTACCCATATCGGAAGCGAAATGGAAGGTGGATGGAGATAAGCTGGTACTCTCAAGAGGTGCGACAAGCCAGTCTTTTAAATATACACAAACAGCAACCGAGCTGAAAATTGTCGTAAATACCAACACGGATACGACAAAACCGGCGGTAAATGCAGTTTTGACTTTCAAAAAGCTTTAATATATCTGAAATAAGCAACGAGCCGGATCTTCACAGGTCCGGCTCGTTTTTTATGCGCTGGTATGGTCGCAAACGATCACCCATTTTCCGTTGATCTTCTTCCATAAAAGCGTGTAATGCCCTTCCAGGTCACCTTTTTCGGGGCGGGTCAGGTGAAACTTGCCGACCACAAATGCTACGCCTGGGCCGGGAAATGAGAAATTCAGAAATGTAAATTTCAATGTTCCCATCGTTGCGCGATCGGGATAGCGCTTCAAATAACCTTCATAAGTCTGTTTGTAGCCATAAGTAATGCCTGACTTACCTACAAACATCAGCGAATCCGACTCCCAGTATCCGTTCATAAAGGACGTGATGTCGCCATTGTTCCAATCCGAGACCTGCCTTTCAAGGATAGTGAATATTTCCTGCTCGTCCTTCGCCGACTGTGCCATGACGGTCGTAATCGCGCCCATCAGAATCAATGTAAAAAACCACTTTCTCATATTTTTTATGGATTTTTGTAATGCTGTTCCTGCTGCTAAATATACATCAAAGATCGGCGTAACAATATCAACCCAAAATTGAAATATCGCAGATACAATCAGGTATGAGCAAATTTGATAACATTTTCAAAAGAATCGACCGTCAGAAATACCCTTTTGTAGACGGTCTCTACTATCTGTTCATCCTCGTGTTTCTGCTTATTTTGTTTATTTTCTTCGGCTAAAAGTGAACCGTCCTTACCTATTTATTTTAAATCCTAATTCAGGGACCTCGATTGGCCGGAACATCACAACAGTCCGGGAAAAGATCCATGCTTTTGCAAAAAAGCACGGTACAACCGCCAAAATCCTGTTCACGGAAGAGCGTGCTCACGCCACCACACTGGTAACTGAGCATTTGCCACTCGATAACTGGAAGGCTGTCGTGGCGGTAGGCGGCGATGGAACGGTCAATGAAATAGCACAACCGCTAGTCGGCTCCGACACACCCATCGGCATTCTCCCACTCGGCTCCGGCAATGGCCTCGCGCGCCATCTGGGCCTTCCGCTCACGCTTGATGCTGCATTAAAAAGACTTTTTGAAGGAACAGTCAGCACCATCGACAGCGCCGAATTGAATGGTATCCCTTTCTTTTGCACCGCTGGAATGGGGTTCGACGCTTATGTAGGGCATTTGTTCAGCCAGCAAAAATCCAGGGGCCTTGGTACGTACGTGAATGTGTCTTTTCGGGCATATTGGTCGTACAAGCCACAGCAATTCCGGCTCAACGGCACAGATACCCGCGCATTCTCGTTATCGTTCGCCAATGCGGGACAGTTTGGTAACAATGCGTGGATTGCCCCGCAGGCTAATTTACAAGATGGCTTGCTCGATATTTGTACCGTAAAGCCCTTTCCGCAATGGTATGGGACCACACTCGCTTACGGACTGTTCACAAGGCAGCTGAAAAAATCGCGTTTCATTGAGTACCAACGTGCAGAAACTGCCATTGTTGAAACCGACAAACCTCCGATGATCCATTACGACGGGGAGCCTTTGCAGCTGGATACCAACAGAATTGAAGTGAAAATAAAGCCCGGAAGCCTGCACGTGATCGTCTGATCGTATTGAATGCCGGATTCTGATAAAATTTTGAAGGATATGTCAAAAAAGAACCGCTCAGGAATCATTTATTCTACCAATCCTGAATTTGAATTCAATGATTCGGAAGACGAACCGGAAACACTGTCGCCGGGCCAGCAGGATCTACGCGTGTGGCTCGACCGCAAAGGTGGCGGCAAGGTAATTACGGTTGTAAAAGGCTTTATCGGGATAACTGCCGATCTGGAAGCATTAGGAAAACAGCTTAAAGCGCTTTGCGGGAGCGGCGGCACAGTAAAAGATCTGGAAATCCAGATCCAGGGCGATCACAGGGACAAAGTCATCACCTGGCTCACGAGCAAGGCTTATAAAGCAAAAAAAGCCGGAGGATAGCCCCCCGGGTGGAACCCCTACCCCCGGCCTTTGTTATAATGCCTTAGTTGTATCAATTTCTGTCGGAGCTGGAAGCGGCTTTGTCGGCGTGGCTTCTACCGCAGGCCGGGCGCTTCCGAGGACTTCGACATCCGTCACAAAATACTTTGTGTCGCCATTCCAGGGCAGGGAAAAGAATTTCTCTTCGTACGTGAGCGACACCCTATGGCCGTTTTTAATGGCTTCTTCCAATTTAGCGATCGCATCCTTATTTTTTCCACTCACCGAAAACACCCATTGCGATGAGTTCATCGTGCCGTCTCCCTCATACAAACCACCCATCCGCAATTCGCCCTCATAAGTTTTAAAAAGGTAACCTCTGTTGCTCAGCTTTGTAACAAAACCTCCGCGTTTTCCTTCGCTGTAATAGCCGAAAGTGAGATAATACAAAATTCCGAATACGATGGCCAGGAATATGGCAAATATGACCCATTTACGCATAAGAGTAATTTTCAGTGTTAATGATGGTGGCTAACTTCGCAAAACGGTTTCATTTTTCCTAGTTATTATTTGGAGCGAATGGCGATCACAGGATCCATTCTTGCGGCCAGCATGGCGGGAATAATGCCCGAAAGCACACCGATAATGCTGGAAACCCCCAGACCCAACAGGATATTTGCCGGGGTAAGCAGTATTTCTAAAGACCCCATTTTCATAAATGATAGCAAATAAACCAGAAATATGCCCACCAACCCACCAACGAGGCTCAACATTACTGCTTCAAACAGAAACTGGAACAAAATTGAATAATTCTTGGCGCCCAGCGATTTTTGGATCCCGATCAGGTTCGTTCGTTCCTTTACTGACACAAACATGATATTGGCAATGCCAAAACCGCCTACCAGAATCGAAAAACTGCCTATTACCCAGCCAGCGATTGTCAGCACCGCAAATAGCCCTGAAATAGCGTCGGCAGCCGCTTCCGGTCGGTTTAACGCAAAATTATTGCCGTCCCTGGGTTTAATGCCCCGTTTGGTGCGCATCAGACCAATGATTTCGGCTTCAACCTCTTTCATCCCCACATCATCCGGAAAGCCTTTCACTACTATATCCGCGCTCCTCCGGCCTGACTGAAACATTTTGGAGAAAGCGGCAATGGGTATAATGCAGTTCTTATCCGGGCTTCCACCAAAGTCGATAAGGCTTTCGCCCTTCCTGACCTGCACGCCAACGATCGTAAATTTGTGCCCCGAGAGTTTGAAAGGCTTCCCGACCGGATCCTGCCCAGGATAAAGCGCCTCCGCGATATCAGCGCCTACGACGGCTACATTGCGTGCATTATTGGTTTCAAGAGGAATGAAATAGCGGCCGGTCTGTATCGGAATATCGGAAATCATGTTGTATTCGTAAGAAACTCCCTGGATCTGCGCGCTGATGCTGTTGGAGCCGTTTTTTAGCGTAGTGCTGCCCCTGAAATCCATAACAGCCACGGCGCTTGCGCTTTCCATGTTGTCGTACAGATATTTGTATTCTGCAAAAGAAGGCTCCGGCCATTGAAAGTACTTCCACCATTGGTATTCACCCCCGAAGCCCCACGGCCACTTTTGAACATATATTACTTTGTCCCCGATGAAGCTAAGGCTTTCGCGGATGCTTCTTTCGAGTGAATCCACGATCGTGAAAACCGCCACGATCGCGAAAATGCCCACCGTAACGCCCAAAAGCGACAAAATGGTGCGGGTAATGTTGGATTTCAACGCTCCCCAGGCAAACCTGAAACTTTCCAATAGCTGTCGTAAAAACTTCATCATGACCTTGAAGACGATTTGAATTCAAAAGTTAACTGTTAGCGCTAACGCATTGAAATAAATTAGTATAAAAGGTAAGAAAAAGGGTTGGATTTGATAAATTACAACACTAACCTTATCACTCCTATATGAATTTACGGTACACATTATTGCTGCTTTACGGCATATTACCTGGTGTTTCCAATGCCCAGAAACCCGTTCAGGAATCCACAGGCTTTTACCAGTTCCTTTCCGACGACCCTAATCAAAAACCTTTTTACAGCGACAGAAAGGGTGTCATTGCCAAAAACGGTATGGTTGCTTCGGCGCACCCGGAAGCGTCGCGGGTAGGCGTCGATATTCTCAAAGCTGGCGGCAATGCAATCGATGCGGCCGTTGCTGTGCAGTTTGCGTTGGCAGTAGTCCATCCATCGGCGGGTAATCTCGGTGGAGGTGGTTTTTTGGTGCTGCGTGATAAAGAAGGTAAAAGCACCAGCATTGATTTTCGCGAAAAAGCGCCGGGCAAGGGACATGCTGACATGTATCTCGATAAAGACGGAAATATAATACCGAACGCCAGCACGCTCGGACGATTGGCTTCGGGTGTACCGGGCTCGGTTGACGGGATGGCGCAGGCACATGCCAAATATGGTAAACTCAGCTGGAAGCAAGTGCTCCAACCTGCGATAGACCTTGCAAAAAAAGGTGTCATACTCACCGAACGGGAAGCGCGGAGCCTCAATTCCATTAAAAAAGACATTCAGGAGCTCAATCCAGGCACGTCCTACTTCCTGAACCCGACTGGTAAAGCCTGGGTTGCTGGCGATTTGCTTGTTCAGGAAGACCTCGGTAAAGTGCTTAGCCGCATTCAGAAGAAAGGACGTGACGGATTTTATGCTGGAAAAGTCGCCAGGCGGCTCGTTAAGGATATTAATAAGAACAATGAAGGCATTATCAGTAAAAAAGACCTTGCTGATTACCATGCACAATGGCGCGAAACGATTACGGAAGGCTATAAAGAATATAAAGTGATCACTATGGCACCGCCTTCGAGCGGCGGAGTGGCATTGCTGCAACTCATGCGGCTGACCGAGCGGCATCCATTACGCAAATGGGGCTGGCACAGCGACTCGGCCGTGCAGGTGATGATCGAGGCAGAGAGACGTGTGTATGCAGACCGCGCCAAGTTCCTGGGCGATCCGGATTTCGTGAAGGTGCCGGTCGAAAGTCTGATCAGTAAAGATTATCTCCAAAAACGTTGGAGCGACTTTTCATGGGATAAAGCTACGGACAGTAAAAATGTCAGCGGAGGCACATTGCCCGGATATGAAAGCCTGGAAACGACACACTTTTCGGTTGTCGATAAGGAAGGAAATGCGGTTGCCGTCACCACTACCCTGAATGGAGGTTATGGAAGCCGCGTCGTAATCAAGGGGGGCGGATTTTTCATGAATAATGAAATGGACGATTTCAGCATTAAAGCCGGCGCCCCCAATATGTACGGCCTTATCGGCAACAAGGCCAATGCCATTGCCCCGGGAAAACGCATGCTTTCTTCCATGACCCCGACCATTATCGAAAAGGATGGCAAATTGTTGATGGTAGTAGGCACGCCGGGTGGTTCGACGATCATTACCTCTGTGTACCAGACCATTTTGAATGTACTTGAGTACGGTATGACCATGCAACAGGCAGTGAATGCACTGAAATTCCATCACCAATGGTTACCCGACAAAACAACCTTTGAGGCCAGTGCATTCTCGGCCGACGCCATTAAAAAATTGCAGGATAAAGGCTATATCCTCGAACAACAACGCAATTCCATCGGTCGGATGGATTGCATTCTCGTACTCCCCGACGGTTCGCTGGAAGGCGGTTCCGACCCGCGCGGCGATGATACCAGTGCGGGTTATTGATCAAATATCCGGGTTGGTTCAGGCGCGTGTCAGCTCCCGGATCAACCCGCTATGTTCCGGATAAATCGTCGTTAGCCCATCGCGTTCGGCCATTTCGAAATCCTGAAAGTCGAAACCCGGCGCTACGGTGCATCCTACCAGCGAATAGGCGCTTCCTGCCGCTGGTCGGGAGCCAAACCATGCTCCCGCGGGTACAACAGCCTGAAACGTCTCCCCTTTTTCAGGATCATTCCCTAACCGGATAACCTGCATTTCCCTCGTCTCGGGATCGATCACGAAGATTTCCAACACTTCCCCGGCATAGAAATGCCACATTTCGTCGGATTGTATCCGGTGAAATGCTGAAAAGTTGTGCGATTCCAGCAAGAAATAAATGCCCGTCGAAAACGACCGGTCACCGCCAAACCGGTCTGGCAATGCGTGATGCGCTATTTTTTCGGAGGCGCGGTAAGTTTCCGCGTAATAGCCACCCTCGGGATGTTCGGTGAGCTTGTATTTGGCGATCCAGTAAGATGCAGGTTTCATAAAGATTGAGTCGCAACGTCGTTTGGTTTGCAAGGTAAATGCTATCGCCAAAGAATCCATTCCCTCATTCTATTTTGCCAGCAAAAATCTTTTGACTAGTTTTGATCATAAATAAACAAAAACAATCAATTTTGATCAATATGAAAAACCAAAGGGTTAAGATTGCTGGCCAAGAAGTGCTTTCGGACAACTGGTACACACTCCGCAAATACACTTTCGACTACCAACGTGCGGACGGATCCTGGGAGCGACAAAGCCGGGAAGCGTATGACCGTGGCAATGGCGCAACGATCCTGCTTTATAATGTGGAAAAGCAAACTGTCGTGCTCACACGGCAATTCAGGCTGCCTACTTACACGAATGGGAATGAATCCGGCATTATGATCGAAGCCTGTGCAGGATTGCTGGATAAGGATAATGCGGAAGACTGCATCCGGAGGGAAACCGAAGAAGAAACGGGTTACCAGCTGAAGGCTGTCAGAAAGATATTTGAAGCATATATGTCGCCGGGCTCCGTGACAGAAATTCTCTATTTCTTCGTAGCAGAATATTCCGATGATATGAAAATCGGCGACGGCGGCGGGTGCGAAACCGAGCAGGAAAATATCGAAGTGATTGAGATATCATTCAACGACGCCGTAGCCATGGTTGCGAGCGGCGAGATCCGCGATGCCAAAACGATCATGCTGATCCAATATGCGCAGCTAAATGGACTGTTAGCACCATAAAAAAGTCGAAGAGCGCCGGTTACAGGCATTCTTCGACCTTATGAAAATTAAAATGCTTATGAAATCGGATTGGGAGTTGGCGATGGTTCCGGATCGGTTGACGCGCCTTTTCCACCGGTGAATTTATCGTAAAGGTCTTTAAAAAATGCCTCTGCATCCGGGAAATTACCTTTCAGCGTCTCTGCCCCTTTTGTTTTAAGTTCTTCGAAATATTCAGGAGCTTTATCGATGGCCCCCTCGGCTTCCGCTTTCAGATTGTTCGCCTTTGTTTTAAGGTCTTCCAAAAGCTTTTCGCCTTCTTCGGTTTGAAGATATTTATGTGCTGCCACTCCGGCGGCAGCGCCCAAAATAAATGTGGCCAGGTGTTTTGCGTTAATGCTCATGATTTCCAGTTACTTAGTTTGAGATTTAAGTTTAAATTTAAAAAAACAAATACTCGTTACAAAAGAAATGCGTCAACAATTCAAGGCTATATACATCAAAAGAATTGTGCCCGGCATGATACACGCCAGGCACAACTATACGCTCCGATGAGCAAATGAGCTATTTAATTTCGAAAGCCGCCTGCATCCGGTAGCTGATCTTAATCTTCTGAAATGGCACTTCGCTGTCCTGCACCGTGTCGGCAGCTTCCGCGGCAAATGTACGGACGTTAGCCTTTGCATATACTGGCTGTGGGAAATAGAGGTTCTCGTCCAGCTCTTTGATTTCGAGCACCTTACCTAGTTTCTGATCCAGTGACGCCACCAGATATTCAGCTTTTGCTTTCGCAGCCTTCAACGCATCGATTTTCACCTGTTTCTTGAATTCTTCTTTTTTGGAATGGTCTACACGGGACACATTCGCATATTGCACGCCACGGCTTTCCACTTTGGACAAAATACCGTCCAGCTTCTCGGGGCTGCTCACTTTCAGCTCATATTGCTTGCTTTCCAGGAATGTCGCTGGTTTCTTCTTCTTATCCGTGTAATTCTGATAACCGCCCACGCCACTGATAGACAGAGCTTCCTTAGGCAACCCGGCGTCGGCCACTGCTTTGATCAGCTGTTTTTCGAGCGTACTGATGTTCACTTTATCCTTCTGGTTTTTCTCGTCCTGGAAGAATTCGCGAAGTGAGATATTAAAGTAAATCTCGTCCGGCTCTACTTCCATTTCCGCAAAACCCGCAACCTCAATATTCGGAACCTGTATTTGCTGCTCATATTTTACCTGCGAAAATGCGGGTACCAACACGGATGAAGTAAGGAGTGCGCCGAGCAAAAAGACTTTTTTCATGGCTTTTTCAATTAGTAAGATGAATAAAAATAAACCGTCGGCCTGCATTACGATTACTTTCATTAAGGCCAAAACGTATCGTTTAGATACAAAACAAGCCCGAAAGGTTTAATCACAGGATTGGTTTTCTAACTCCGTAACGGCCTTCTCAATGCCTAAAATTGAAATAAAAAAGTGGAAGAACAACTTAAAACGCTGTTATTCTTCCACTTGCTGAAAAGTAAATATTTTGTCAGTTCAGGTAAAATTCTGGTAAATAGAATCCATAATCCGTACGAAATGCTGGTAATCCGAATCGCTCAGACTTCCCCATCCTTTACGGCGGATGTCAGCAACGATCGGAAATGCCTGCTTATAAATCACCTCCCCATCCTTAGTCAGAAACAGGTTGAATTTCCTACGATCTCCGGCAGCCGGGCCACGTTCCACCAGACCTTTTTTTTCCAGCAAATCAATAATCCTGGTCACCGTCGGCGGGTCTTTGAAAGTCATTTCCGCCAACTCATTCTGACTGATCCCTTGTTTTCGAAAAATATGATCGATAAGTACCCATTGGTCTACTGTCAGATCGAAACCCGCCTCAGTAAGTTGCTTTTGGAGGGCGTTCCGAATCTTTTTAATGGTCGTATCTATCTTAAAAAAATAGGCACGATGATCCGACTGATGTGTCATGTGGAAGTGGAGTAGAAGTTAGCATCGAATATTCAGATATAAGCCTCATTAACTATTCGTCTACTAATAATTGTGGGAGAAAATTTGGACTGTTTAACAAAAAAACGGGTGCCCGGAGAATAGACCAGAGCACCCGCTTATTGTAAAATTTAACCTGCTAAGCCGAATTCCGCGCCGCATTGATAATCCCGAACATCGCCCGGATAATCAATTGGTTATAAGTTTCAACATCGACTTGTAAATCCTTTGGATCGCTGGCCAGCATTTGCAATGCATATTGCTGGATCGTGATCAATGGCAACACAATCCGCTCCCGCGTTTTGATCGACACTTTGGTAACATTATTGCTGTCTAAAAGCTCTTTCTGGCCTGAAACGTCCAGAAGCAGCTCGCGGGTCAGCAGGAACTCTTCATACATTTTGTCCCAAAACTCCCTGTAATCTTCGTCGTCGCGCAGGTATTTTGTCGCAGGAAAAAATGCCTTTGACAATGACTGCATGGAGTTTTCGATCAAAGTGCGGAAGAAAAGTGATTTCTGATAAAGCTTCTTTATGTCATCGAGCTTGTTCTGGGTCGCAAGGTGCTTAATCGCCGAGCCGAAGCCGTAGAAACCGGGAACATTCTGCTTCATCTGCGCCCACGAACCCACGAACGGGATAGCACGTAAATCCTCGAATTTCAAGCCTTCATCATCATTGCCACGCTTGGTAGGGCGACTGCCGATGTTGGTCTGACCGTAAAAACGCAACGGCGTCTTTTTATCCAGATATTTCACGAACATCGGATGATTTTTCAGGTCCAGGTAGGAGTTATAGGCATATTCCGCCATCTCTTCGATCAGCTCTTTGTCTTCTTCACTGAGCTCCTCTTCAACGCGGTTACCTCTGAACAAGTGATTTTCCAGACCAGCCGTGAACAACCTTTCGAGATTGTACATCGCCGTGGTAACCGTTCCATAATTTGAACTGATCGTCTGTCCTTGAACCGTAAGCTGGATTTCTTTATCCTCAATATCCTTGCCCAGTGAAGAATAGAAGTTGTGGTTATTGCCCCCGCCACGCGCAGGAGGGCCTCCACGACCGTCGAAGAAGGTCACTTTAATGCCAAACTCCCGAGATACTTTCGTCAATTCTTCTTTCGCCCGGTAGATAGACCAGTTGGCGCGCAAATATCCACCATCCTTGGTTCCGTCCGAAAACCCAACCATAATGGTCTGGTGGTTTTCACGATTGCTCAAATGGTTACGGTAAAATTCGTTTTCATAAAGCGTCCGCATGATGTCCGGTGCATTCGCGAGATCGTCAACGGTTTCGAACAATGGCACTACATCCAGCGCCAGTTTGCCGTCTTCATCAGCGATCAGGTTTTTCGCCAGTGCCACCACTTGCATCACATTCAATGCGGAAGTGTTATTGCTAATTACGTAGCGATGAGCACCTTTTTCACCATTCTTTTCCTGAATGGTTTTAATGGCCCTGATGGATCCGAGAATGTCTTTGGTCAGCGGATCTTCATAATCCTCGTCGCGCAAAGGGATATTCAGCGATAAAAGCAGGTCGATCTTCTTTGCTTCGTCCCAGCTTTCGTAATCGCTGTATTTTAATAGCGGTATTTTCTTTTCAAGTCTTTTCAGGATATCTTCCCATGCTTTGGCATGCTTCCGACTGTCCTGACGAACATCCAGACTTGCGAAAAAGAAGCCGAAAATATTTAGTTTCAATATAAAATTGTCGAGCAGCTCCACAAACAGGCCCTGATGCTTGTTAACCAGCACTTCACGCGCTTGCAGGAATTCGTCCATCAACTCCTGCGCATTCTCGTAACCTTCCTCAAAAGGTCCAAAAATGGTGCTGTTCATCTTTTTCTCAGCCAAAGAAATCGCATCATCGACCCCTTTAAAAGTCAACCTGCGTTTCAAAGTGCGCAGATCACGGTAGTAACCTCTCAGCAGGGTCTCGCGAAGGCGCGCGGCCACTTTCAGTGTAATTTCCGGGTTTACAAACGGATTGCCGTCACGGTCACCGCCAGGCCAGAATCCTAACCGGTATACATTCGGATATGGCCAGTCATGAACGCTCATGCCGAGGCCATTGATCAGCTTTTCAAGAATCGACGGAATCGCATCATAATATACATTTTCCAGGAACCAGCACAGGCTCACCGCCTCGTCGAATGGCGTGGGCTTTTCGTGGTTGATGAATGCGGTTTTACCCAATTGTAATAGCAACTGGTTGACTTCCGTAAAATCGTTCTCCTTAATAGCGTCTTCCAGGTCGTTGATAATGCCCAGCACTTTGCCCGAGTAAAACTGCGTCGGGTGAGCAGTAAGCACGATCCGGACGCTAAAATCTTCCAACTTCGTCAGCAATTTCTTTTTCAGCTCGTCATTATCCAGCCGCTCTGTAAGATATGTTACCGAGCCTTTGCCCGTCAGATCGTGGGTCTGATCGAAAGCAGCATCTTCAACTGAGTCGAAAAGGACGACCTGACGCTCGATGTATTGGATAAATGCAAAGAGAAGATCCGCACGTTCCTTGGGGGTAGCCGTTTCCAGCAGCTCAGAAAAAAAATGCTCGATGATTTCTTTGGGGGACTTGCCCTCCTGGAACCCGATTTCGCTCTGTTGTGTCAGTATCGGAAGCAACGAGCCTGTCTGAAAGATCCCGCGGTAAGGCAAGCTCAGAAACAGGCTGTTAAAAATATTGTACTTCGTTACAACTGCGTCCTGGAAACTGTTATTCATAATGGAGTGACGAAATTATATTTTGGAATTTGCACTGAAGGCAAATATACTCCTAAAAAATGGGTTTCAGGCTTTTGGGTGCGCTTGTTGGTGCGTTTTTTTAAGCTTTTCAATGGAGTTATGCGTGTAGATCTGCGTGGCTGCCAGACCAGCGTGCCCGAGTAATTCCTTGATCGCATTAAGGTCGGCACCGCGGTTCAGCAGGTGTGTCGCGTAGGTATGGCGTAACACGTGAGGGCTTTTCTGCGAGAGTGTGGTGACAGCAGAGAGATACTGTTTGACTTTTCGCTGGACAAATACAGGATAAACCGGCTTAAATGCATCCGTTAGCAACAATATTCCTGTATCCTCGGCTGGCGCACGCTGTTCAATGTACTTAGCAAGAAGTGATGCCAAGGATGTGGCTACCGGCACGATCCTTTCTTTCGCACGTTTCCCAAAAACCCTGATGGTCCTTGCAGGCAGGTTCAGGTCTTTAAGTTCCAGATTGACCAGCTCCGAAAGCCGGATACCGCTGCCATAGAGCAGTTCTAAAATAAGCCTGTCGCGGATACCCTCGAAATCCTCCGAAAATAAGTCGTCCCCAAACAGCATTTCCATCGATTTTTCATCTACGAAAGCCGGCAGTTTTTTTCGGGTCTTTAATGCAGATAGGATTTTGGTAGGATCATCCTGAATGTACTTTTTCTTTCTTAAAAACCCATAGTAGGTCCTTAATGAAGCGATTTTACGATTAATGGACGACGGATTGAGCCCTTCTTCCATTAAACTGACAATCCATGAGCGCAGCATGGGCGACTTTGCCGTTTCGGGTTCGGCGCAGTCATATTGAAACAAAAGATATTTCTGAAACTGTTCGAGATCAGTGTGATACGACTTGATCGTATGCGTGCTGGCGCGCTTTTCGAATTGCAGGAATTCGAGAAATGGGGTTATCATAGTCCTAACATACGAAAAAGAGCCGTCTAATTCAAGACAGCTCTTTTTCGTATGATATGGATATAATAATCCTGTAGAAGTCTTTCAGAGAACCATTCCGTCAGGAACTAGTCTTCTAAATGACCGTATGTTTTTTCTTTGTAAACTGCACGCAAAACTTCGAAACGACGCTTAACAGATGGTTTTTCGAAAGCAGTACGAGCACGGAGCTGGCGCATTGTACCAGTTCTTTCAAATTTCTTCTTGTAACGCTTAAGAGCGCGATCAATCGATTCGTTGTCTTTAATGTTAATAATAAGCATGCTTATAAATTATAATGTTCTTTGAATTGGTTTCTGAAATCGGACTGCAAAGAAAAACTATATCCAACAGAAAATCAAGAAATAAGTCGTTAAAATTAGGTTATTTTTGTATTCATTGCATTGAGAAGAAAGTCATTAACAGATTAAACAGCCCGATATGAGTTCGAGACTGGGAATAATTGATTTAGGAACAAACACTTTTCACCTGCTGATCGCGGAAAAAAATGGCGCTCATTTCAAGACGGTCTTCCATGAAAGCAGGCCAGCGAGGATCGGATTAGGCGGCATTAACAAGCGGATCATTACGCCTGAGGCCGTGGGCCGAGCCCTCGATGTCCTCTCCTATTTCAGGGAAAAGCTCGATTCCTTTGACGTCAACCCCGGTAATACCTTCGCATTCGGCACCAGCGCGATCCGGAATGCGGAAAACAAACAAGAGTTCTGCTCTGAAATTCTCAGTAAAACCAACATTTCCATTACAGTTATCGACGGCAATCGGGAAGCGGAATACATTTATCACGGCGTGAGACATGGTGCGGACATTGGCGAACAACCTTCGCTGATCATGGACATCGGAGGCGGCAGTGTGGAATTCATTATCGGCAACCGGAGCCAGATCTTCTGGAAACAGAGCTTCGAGATCGGCGGACAACGTTTAATGGAGAAATTCATGCGCAACGACCCGCTTTCCCAGGCCGACCGGAAAAATTTGTATAACCATTTTGAAGAAAACCTTATACCGCTTGCAAATGCAGTTCATCAGTATGCACCTGGCAAACTGGTAGGCTCGTCAGGAACGTTCGACACGCTGGTCGATATCGACTTTCATTATCGCACCGACAACTGGCCGCCTTCCACACAAACCGACTTTAATATCCCGCTTGACGAGTTTTACAGGGCATACGCGCTAATCCTTTCCCGAAATCATGATGAAAGACTGTTGATCCCGGGCATGATCGAATTGCGGGTGGATATGATCGTCGTGGCCGTTTGCCTGGTCGATTATGTGCTTAAAACTTATGGAATCAGTGAAATACAGGTATCCAAATATGCCCTGAAAGAAGGCGTTCTTGCTGAATTAATGGCCCAATAGATTTAAAAGCATTCCCCCTCGTTTTCAGATTTATTTAATCCAATAACCAAAACCACTCTATGAGATTAATGCGTTACCTTCTCCTCGCGGTGCTGGCATGCCTGATCATGCACGATACCCGGGCCCAAAGAAAGAAAAAGAAAGAAAAACAGGAAGATGTCAAGATCGACAAAGCGGTGGATGCCGTGGCGTCGGCTGTGAAAGACAAGCTGAAAGACGACAAAAAGAAAGGTCCGAAAGCATTCAAAGACCTGATCGACACCAGCGCGGTGAGCCAGAAAGGAATGATTTCGGTGCACAAAATGGACCAGAAATGGTATTTCGAAATACCCGATTCTCTCCTCAACAGGGACATTATGGCCGTTACCCGCTATTCAAAAACAGCAGCCGGTGGTGGAATTTTTGGCGGTGAAGAGGTTAACCGTCAGATGATCCGTTGGGAAAAGGGAATGGACGATAACCTGCTTTTGCGCTCGGTAACCATTGTAGTGACCAGCCCGGACAGTACGAAACCAATATTCCAGGCCGTCAAAAACTCTAATTCTGATCCCATTATTGGTGTTTTTGATATTAAGGCAATTAAAAAAGAACCGGGCGCAAGGTCGTCTGTCATAGATGTGACTGATTTCTTCAATGCCGATAACCAAGTCTTTTCGCTTAGTTCGGTCAGCAAACAGTTATTAAAACTGACTGCGTTTAAAAAGGAGGCTTCGTTTATCGAAAAGATTTGCTCTTATCCGATCAATACCGAGATTCGCTCGATCAAAACGTTCACTGTCGCGCCGCAGCTTTTAACACCCACACCTGTCCCCACCATCGGTCAGTATCTCCCATCGGGCCTCGATGCGGGTGTCGTGACGTTCGAAATGAACACGTCGCTGATCCTATTACCGAAATCACCGATGAGAAAGCGGATTTTTGATAGTCGCGTAGGCTATTTCGCCAATCAATATGCCACATTCAGTGAAGAATCGCAACGCTCGGATACCGAGGTTTTCGCTGTAAGATGGCGCTTGGAACCTAAGAATGCCGAAGACGCACGACGCCAGAAAAACGGTGAGCTCATCGAACCTAAAAAACCGATTATTTACTACATCGATCCTTCAACCCCCGAAAAATGGCGAAAATACCTGAAAGCGGGAGTCGACGATTGGCAGGTCGCATTTGAGCAGGCAGGCTGGAAAAACGCCATCCGCGGCGAATACTGGCCGGAAAAGGACACTACTATGAGCCTGGAAGATGCACGCTATTCGGTGATCCGTTATTTTGCTGCCGATATTCAGAATGCTTACGGCCCTAATGTACATGACCCGAGAAGCGGCGAGATCCTTGAAAGTCACATCGGCTGGTACCATAATGTAATGCGGTTGTTGCGCAACTGGTACATTATCCAGGCAGGTGCAGTCGATCCGGGTGCCCGCAAGAAAAAGTTTGATGATGAGTTGATGGGCCAGCTTGTGCGGTTTGTATCATCTCACGAAATAGGTCATACGCTCGGTTTGAGGCATAATATGGGCGCCAGCTCGGCTACGCCTGTGGAAAAGCTGCGGGACAAAGCGTGGGTGGACGCGCATGGGCATACTTCTTCGATCATGGACTATGCGAGGTTCAACTACGTGGCCCAGCCGGAAGATGGCATTACAAACCTGTTCCCGCGTATCGGTGATTATGATAAATGGGCGATCAAATGGGGTTACAGCAATTTTGCGGATGCCAAAGATGTGACCGCCGAGAAGACTCTGCTGAACAATCTCACGAAAGAGGCTTATAAGGATGTGCGTCTTCATTTTGGGACCGAGATTAGCCCTTATGACCCACGTTACCAGACGGAAGACCTGAGTGACAATGCGATGAAAGCTTCGGAATATGGTATTAAAAACCTGAAAAGGATCATTCCCAACCTGATCGAATGGAGCAAGGAAGACGGCGAAAGCTACAAGGAACTCGATGAAATTTATGGTAATGTCGTGGCGCAATACCGTCGTTACCTTGGCCATGTGATCAAGAACGTGGGAGGGATTTACGACACGCCTACAACGTATGATATGGAGGGCCCTACTTTTGAAACAGTATCAAAAACTACTCAGAAAGAGGCAGTTGACTTCCTGAATGCCCAGTTATTTAAAACCCCTACCTGGCTTTTGGATCAGAATATTTTGAATAAAGTGAAGCCTGAATCCGGTGTAGAAGCCGTGAAAGCATTGCAGGAATATGCATTGACATCGCTTTTTGCCGGTGACCGTGCCGTGAGGCTGATGGAAACAGGGCTTTCTACCAAAAATTATACGCTTGATGATCTCTTTACAGATCTCGAAGGTGGAATTTGGGCGGAAGCGAAGACAGGAAAAACAATCGATCTGTATCGCCGTAACCTGCAAAAAGTGTATGCCGAGAAGTTGATCAGTTTGCTTAAACCAGGCCGCGCTACTGTGCTTTCCGTTCCTGTTGGCATTACTTATGGCTTTTCGACCCGTATGGTGGAATTGGAGAAAACCGACTTGCCGTCCGTTGCAAGGGCGCATTTGGAAAGCTTGAAAACGACATTGGCCAGTGCCATCGCTAAAAGTCCGGACAAGAACACCCGCTACCACTTGCAGGACGTATCGCAACGGATCAAACAGGCGTTGGACCCAAAGTAATATTCGAAGTAAAATCAGCTTCTAACCATATTTAAATCCGGCACCATGCCTGATCTCAGCAAAACTCTCCGTGAATATCCCCGGTTTTCCGATTTGGTACAAAATTCAAAACCATATCGGAAGCTGGATTTCACGGAGAATAATGCTGATCTGATGCGAAGAGATTTTTCCGAAACGTCCGCTTTTTCGGATTATGTTTCCAGGGAACTGCTTTCTGAAAATACTTTCAACGGCATTGGTGGCTATGCCGAAAATAGGATAATATACCGGCATAGGAAGCATTTTACCGATTCGGACAAGCCCAGGAGTATTCATTTAGGTATCGATATCTGGACTGATGCAGGCGAACCTGTTCATGCGCCTTTGGATGGCATTGTGCATAGTTACGCATTCAACGACCATTACGGGGATTACGGCCCGACCATTATCCTCGCCCACGAATTGAGTGGTGCCACGTTTTATACATTGTACGGCCATCTGTCCCTCGAATCCCTGAAAGATATTTATCAGGGAAAACCAATTTCGGCAGGAGAAAACTTTGCATTCATCGGCCCCTACCCGGAAAACGGTGACTGGCCTCCGCATTTACACTTTCAGATTATCAGCGATATCGGCGGTTACCGCGGCGATTTTCCCGGAGTCAGCAGCGTCGAGGAACAAGATTACTACCTGGCGCTATGCCCCGATCCGGATTTGATTTTGAGGATTTGTTGGAAGTTGACTTAAAAAACCAGCACTAAATATGCGCATAACTGAAAATTTATGCGCATATTTATTTTATGAAAGCCAGACTAAACATCACCATCGAAGACAGCCTGCTTGACCAGGTGAAGGATTATGCCGCGTCAAAACACGTAAGTCTTTCACAGATCATCGAAGATTACTTCAAAAGCATTATTAGCTCAACTGCAAAAAAAAATAACATTCTTGAAATGGTCGACAACCTCAAAGCTCCCTCGGGACTTGATGACGATGTCGATTTAAAGAAATCTTATTACGAGCAGCGCAGCAAAAAATATGGCTTTTAAAGTTTTTCTAGACGCAAACGTCCTGCTTGATTTTCTGCTGAAACGCAAAGGGTATGAAGATGCCCGCACGATCATCCAACTGGTCACGGAAAGAAAGATTCAGGCCTGCATTTCCCCAGCGATTATTCATATAGTAAGCTATTGGTTGACCAAATCTTACGGAAAACCTACAACCAGGGACCTGCTCCTACTATTACTCTCGGACATCAGGGTTATTGACTGCACGCATGATGTAGCCATTTTTGCGTTACATTCAAAAATTGATGATGTCGAAGACGCGCTGCAATATTACACTGCTATCCAGCATAAACTAGACGTTTTTATCAGCAGCGACAGGGTTTTGCAAGGCCTGGGTACCGTTCAACTACCCGTGCGCAGTGTTCGTGAATTCCTTCAAATGGTTTGACTTAACGCTTTTTCTCCAAATTTGGCAGAAAACCGGTTAATAGACCGATCAGTGGCAGGAACGAGCAGATCCAGAAAACGTGCTCAATGCTTGTTTTATCTGCCAATGTCCCCAAGAGGGCTGAGCCGATTCCACCGATACCAAATGCAAATCCAAAGAAAAGCCCTGCGATCATCCCTACCTTTCCAGGGATCAATTCCTGTGCATACACCAAAATCGCCGAGAATGCGGATGACAATATCAGACCGATAATGCAGCTCAGTACACCTGTCCAGAAAAGGTCGACGTAAGGCAGCAACAATGCAAACGGCGCCGCTCCAAGGATAGAAATCCAGATCACATATTTACGACCGATCCGGTCGCCAACAGGGCCTCCGATGAAAGTTCCGGCGGCCACTGCAAAGAGAAATGCAAAAAGATAGATCTGAGAACTCTGAATGGAGACCCCGAACTTATCGATCAGGTAAAATGTAAAATAGCTTGAAATGCTCGCCATATAGATGTATTTCGAGAAAATCAGCAGCAGTAATATGCCGATGGACAGGACGATCGTCCCTTTGGGTAGCGTACTCTCCTGTGCTACTGCGCCCGACTTGCTGACCACCGTGCCCAACTTTTGTTTATACCAACCTCCTACCCACGAAAGGATCAAAATTGCGAGCAATGCGACCAGCGAAAACCAGATTACCTGGAACCTTCCATAAGGCAGCAATATCAATGCAGCAAGCAAAGGCCCCAGCGAACTTCCCGCATTGCCGCCCACCTGAAAAAGCGATTGCGCCATACCATGCTTACCGCCCGATGCCATACGCGCCACCCGCGACGCCTCCGGATGAAATACTGCCGAACCAATGCCTATCAAGCCAACGGAAAGCAATACAATATTAAAATGGTCGGCAACCGACATCAAAACCAGGCCCAAAAGGGTAAAACACATGCCGACTGCCAACGCATAGGGTTGTGGCCGTTTATCCGTAAATGAACCTACGAGTGGCTGAAAAATAGACGCGCTTACCTGGAAAGTAAAGGTAATGAGGCCGATTTGCGAAAAACTCAAATGAAACGACTCCTTCACCATTGGGTAAATGGATGGAATGAGGGACTGCATCGTATCATTCAACAAGTGGGAGAAACTCAGTGCCAACAGGATTGGAAATACAGTCTGAGAGGCGGAAACTGCCGCTACGGATTCAGCGGGGGGACTTTGGTCAAAACTTTTCATAGACTTTAAACAGCATGCGGGCACCAGATAGTTCTACTTGCGATGAATGGTTGTAGCGGTGGATTGTGCTCCGGCAAGAAGCGTGATATCGGCAATGGTAACCCGCGAAGGCGCATTCACCGCATACAGGATAGCATCGGCGATATCTTCCGGTTGTAATGGATCAAACCCCTGATATACTTTTTCGGCACGCTCCTCATCACCTTTAAACCGCACCAGAGAAAACTCAGTTTCCACCGCACCCGGCGCTACATTGGTTACTTTAATGCCGTGCTGGGTCAGTTCGAGGCGCATTCCTTCACTCAAAACCTCCACCGCAGCCTTGGAAGCGCAATACACGGCTCCATTGGCATAAGTCTGTTTACCAGCGATGGAACTGATATTGACGATATGGCCCTTCCCGCGTTCCAGCAAAAGCGGTATCACCGCTTTTGAGACGTATAACAGGCCTTTCACATTTCCATCAATCATCGCATCCCAATCATCGGTGTCGCCCTCATCCAGCGTGCCCAATCCGTGCGCATTACCGGCATTATTAACGAGTATATCGATGTTCTTCCATTCATCGGCTAACGACCCGATCATCGCGATAACCGCTCCTTTGTCCCTCACGTCGAAAATTAGGGTGGTCACTTTTACTTTGGCAGACAATTCGGAAGCAACTTCGTCGAGTCGTTCCTGGCGGCGTCCACACAGAATAAGGTCGATTCCGGCATTGGCGAAAGCTTCCGCCGTGGCCTTACCTATCCCGGAGGTGGCTCCGGTAATCAGTGCAATACGTGACATGGAAATGGTTAATTCGTTAATAATGATGTGGAGTACTACTTGTTGTTTTTGGGAATATTGAGGCTGCTGAACTTCCCTTTTTCGAGCTGTGCTGCCTGGCTAAACAGTTGGACCGCTTGCTGATATACATTATCAGTGGGGTTGAGCACCTGGAAGACTTCGTTATTGAGGCCGTTCTTCTGCTTTCTTCCCCAAACATACCGGCCAATGATTGCCTTGGTTTGTGAAGTAATAAGCGGTTTGGAAAGGCTCAATTCTTTCTCGTTTAGCTTAATACCAGCTTTGGAAGCGTCTTTTACCAATTCGGCCAGCATGGCATCCGAGACCTGGAATGATTGCAGAAACTCATTGAATGGCTGTTTTTCAAGCTTTTTATGGTTCTCATTCGCATATCTTAATGCGTATTCCCTGATGATGTTTTTTGAATAAAGCTCAAACAGATATTTGCTGTTCATCAAAGTATCTTTTGGAACAAAAATATCCGGCGTAATACCGCCACCGCCGTATACAATGCGGCCGCCATCGGTTTTATAAACCTTACTTTTATCAAATTTGATGCTATCAGCATTGAACAGCTCGCCACTTTCATAACGGTGCGATAGATCCTGACTGTAATCTTCGCCCTTACCCAATTCGTAAGGTTTCTGAATGCTGCGTCCGCTTGGGGTATAATATCTTGAAATGGTCAGGCGAAGTTCCGAACCGTCGGAGAGTTTGATAGGCATTTGAACCAGACCTTTTCCGTAGGACCTCCGGCCTACTACCAGCGCCCGGTCGTGATCCTGCAATGCGCCCGCCAGGATTTCGGATGCCGAAGCGCTTCCTTCGTCTACCAACACGATCAGCGGCCCTTGCTCGAACAGCCCCTCCACATGCGAGCGGGTTTTCCGGTCGAAACGGCTGTCCTTGCCTTCGGTATAAACAAGCAGCTTATCACCCGCAATAAATTCGTCGGCCATGCTGGTTGCCCGTTCCATATAACCGCCCGGATTACCGCGCAGGTCGAGGATCAGGTTTTTCAGCCCTTCTGCTTTCAATGTTTTTAGTGCTGCTTTGAATTCGTCGAAAGTCGTTTCTGAAAAGCGGCTTACTTTGATATACCCTATTTCCTTGTCGACCATGTAGGACGCATCCACAGAATACGTAGGTATCCGGTCGCGAACAACCGCGAAATTCATTTTGTCTTTCAGCCCAACCCTTTCGATAGTGAGATCGACCTTCGTTCCTCTTTTCCCGCGCAATAGCTTATATACCTGCGCATTGGTAACGCCAGGGCCTGAAAGATTTTCTTTATTAACAGAGATGATACGGTCGCCGCTCTGAATGCCAGCCGCCTCGGATGGGCCTCCGCTCAGTGGAGTTACAACATAAACCGTATCATTATAAATATTAAATTCAACCCCTATTCCGTCAAAACCTGACTCCAATTGTGACCGGGCAGCAGCTGCTTCTTCACTGTTAAAATAGGCTGTATGCGGATCCAGTTTTTCAAGCATTTTGGAGATTGAAAAATCCACCAGCTCATCCGTATTCACCGAATCCACATAATTATTTTCTACCAGCAATAACACCTCCCTGAACTTGGCAAACCCCTTGGCGGCATCTGCAAGGTTGCGGCCACCACTGAAAAACGTACTTCCCAACAGCACTCCCGCTGCCAGCGTAATTCCTATGATAATGGGCAAGCGAACGACTGACCTGGAATTTTGTATCGGGGCCTGGGGTTTTTCTGGGTTCATGCCGGTTGAGATTTGAAGTATTGGATCGGGCCCTGCCACGGGCATATTTTCGCTAACGTGAATTAAACAATTTTGGTTGCCTAATACAAATCAATGCAGACGATTACGGCTGCTCCGCCAGTCAGATAAATGCTTTCAGCGACTCCGGGTTGCGCATCGTGTCCATATTAATAACCCGTGCAGGGTCCTGCCCCATCAGAATGCGCTTCATCGGCGCTTCCATTTTTTTGCCATTGATCGTGTAGGGAATATCGCTGACCTGTTCGATGGTGTCGGGCACGTGGCGCGGGCTGTATTGAGTACGAAGCGTGTCTTTAATCTGCTTTTTTAGCTCCTCAGTCAGTTCCTTATCCTTTGCAAGCACGACGAAAAGTGAAATAGTGCCTTCCCCGTTCGTCTTTTCCAGATAAACGGCCAGACTGTCTTTCACTTCGGGAATGCTTTCCACGGCCCGGTAAATCTCCGCAGTACCGATCCGCACGCCGCCCCGGTTCAAAGTGGCATCGGACCGACCGTAAATGATCACCGATTTTCTATCTGTTATTTTGATCCAATC
Source organism: Dyadobacter sp. MSC1_007 (assembly GCF_023667495.1). Taxonomy (GTDB): domain Bacteria; phylum Bacteroidota; class Bacteroidia; order Cytophagales; family Spirosomataceae; genus Dyadobacter. The sequence goes on along the minus strand of NZ_JAMOZL010000007.1, from coordinate 122,280 downwards.
GCCGTGCCGCCACACATTCGGGTACATTTCAAAGTAACTCGAAAGGTATTTTTCGTCGTTTTCGTCATTCCAAAAATAGATTGGCATCGAAGGCATAGGTTGTGTGATCACCATTTCGCCCAGTTCATTGTAAACCGGTTTTCCATCGTCATCAAATGCCTCGATCCTGCAACCCAGCATCCTGCATTGTATTTCCCCTGCATATACGGGCACGATCGGGCAACCGCCCACGAATGCGCTGCACACGTCCGTCCCCCCGCTGAGCGAGATCAGCCATATGTCTTTCTTCACATGCTTGTAAATCCATTCATACGCTTCCGGCGGCAGCGGCGAACCAGTAGAACCAATCGTTTCCAGGTTGTTTAATCTTTCAGAAGTAATGCTGACACCACTTTTCATGGATGCCATAAAATAGGCCGCCCCACTACCAAAATGCGTTATTTTTGCCCTTTCCGCCAATGTCCAGAGTGTCTGTGACGACGGATAGGCCGGTGCCCCGTCATAAATCACCAGTGTTGCCCCGCATAGCATCGATCCTAATGCATAGTTCCACATCATCCATCCCGTGGTCGAATACCAGAAATACCGGTCGCCGGGCTTTACATTCTGATGAAGCACGAGCGCTTTCATATGCTCGATCAGGCAACCGCCCACGCCGTGTGTGATCGCCTTAGGCTTTGCTGTTGTCCCTGATGAATACAATATCCAGATCGGGTGGTCAAACGGGACAGGCTCGAAATCGATACCGAAATGTTCGAGATGCAGAATATCTTCCCAGGCTGTGAACCGATCCGGCCGGGTTTCAGAAAATATATTATTGATCAGTACTGTATCTCGCACTGTTGGCAATGCCGCGGAAAGCTCCCCGGCAAAGGCAGTGATGTCGTAAGTTTTTCCATTGTAAACATAACCATCTGCCACGAACAATACCTTTGGCTCGATTTGCGAAAAACGCTCCGTGATCGCGGGCTTTCCAAAATCCGGCGAGCAGCACGACCATACCGCGCCTACCGCATTGGTCGCCAGAAACGCCACGACCGCCTGAGGAGAATTCGGCAACACAGCAGCCACACGGTCGCCTGGCCTCACACCGCGTTGTTTCAACCAGGTCGATACCGCGGCAACTTCGGCTTCCAGGGTTTCCCATGAGATTTCCCGGAGGTCGTCCTGCTCGGTCTGGAAAATGATTGCGGGTCGGTCTTTTGTTTTATTCCTGAAAATATGCTCCGCGTAATTGAGTTTGGAGCGGGTGAACCATCTTGTTCCAATGAGGCCACTTAATGGCTTTTGAAGGACTTCCAGGTAAAGGTCGTGTGATTTGATATTGAAATAATGCCAGAGGCTTTCCCAAAAATCTTCCAGGTCCGTGACCGACCACTCCCAGAGATCATGATAGGAACGAAAATAAAGTCCTTTTTTTACAAACAGCCAATCCATGTACTTTTTAAGATTGGACTGTTCCAACAGGGTCCTTCCCGGTTTCCACAGAGGTTGCTCCTGTATTTCAGTTGACATAATCACGCGTTAATGAAGGTTTAGATTCAGGGAAAACCATCATTTTAGAGGCCTTTCTCTGATAGTACTAATAAACGTTACTATATCATTTTTGGCATAAACACAACCAAAAATATTTACCCGAAAAATTCACGTATCTTTGCAGGCTAATTTTTTATTCACTAGTTCTCTGATCATCAGATACGTTGGCCGACTGATTTTAGTGGCAATTCATTTTAATCAGGATGAATTAAAGCATTCATCAGTTACAAGGTAAATTTGTAAGAGGAATTAAATCCAGTAGTGATACTGCATTCCTAATGAGAAACAAGACAAACAATTCAAAAGGGGGCAATGCTTCACGCCCCTCAGCAGGTGGCCCCAAGGGCTTTGGCAAAAGCGATGGCGGCGGACGCTCATTCAAAAGAGCGAAACCGGAAACAGAAAGCCGTTTCAGCAAACCCAGCATTAAAAAATCCAGCTTGAAATTCTCCGGAAACTCTGAAAACAGAGGACCAAGCACCCGCCCAAGCTTCGATCACGAAAAACCAAGGGAGGATAGGCCACGTTTCGATAAGCCAGACTTCAAAAAATACGGCTCCGACAAGCGCAATTCGGATAGCCCGCGTCCATTCAGGCGTGAAGGCGATACGTCAGGAGCTCCTTTCAAGAAAGATTTTGGAAGATCAGACTCTGACCGTGGTGCCCGTCCATTTAAACCAAGAGAAGAATTCAGGTCAGACGACAGGCGCCCATCCGGCGACCGTCCGGAAAGACCTCGTTTTGATCGCGATCGCAATCAGGAAGGATTTAAGCCAAGAGGCGAACGCCCGGCACGCCCGTTCGACCGCAACGACGGCGACAGACCAGCCAGATCGTTTGACCGCAGAGAAGGTGATCGCCCGGCAAGGTCATTCGACCGTCCGGATAGCGACAGACCGGCAAGACCATTCAATCGTACAGAAGGGGACAGACCAGCAAGATCATCCGACCGTACAGAAGGCGATCGACCAGCACGTTCATTCGACCGTACAGAAGGTGACAGACCGGCGAGATCGTTTGACCGCAGAGAAGGTGACCGTCCTGCACGATCATTTGACCGCGACCGCACAAGTAGCGACAGACCGGCAAGGCCATTCAACCGCACGGAAGGCGACAGACCGGCACGGTCATTCGAGCGCAGGGAAGGTGAACGTCCGGCAAGATCGTTCGACCGGGCTGACGACAGACCAGCATTTAAAAAAAAAGACGATAGAGAGGGTGCCGAAGGGCAAGAGATCCGCAATGAAGACCGCAGCGGACTCGAAAGGCGCGTAGGACGTTTTGAAAGCGCCCCGCGTTATAACCTTTCTCAATACGAAAAGAAGGAAGTTTCAAAAAAGAAGGATGACAATTACGAAATCCGTCTGAACCGCTACATTGCCAATGCGGGCATTTGCTCACGCAGGGAAGCGGACGATCTTATTTCTAGCGGCCAAATTTCGGTGAATGGCAAAACCATCACCGAAATGGGTTACAAAGTAAAGCCTACCGATGTAGTAAAATACGGCAAGAAGGCGCTTAATCCAGAGAAAATGGTGTATATCCTGATCAACAAACCGAAGGATTACATCACCACCACAGATGATCCGGAAGAGCGTAAAACCGTTCTTGACCTTATCCAGGGGGCCTGCTCGGAGCGTGTTTATCCAGTCGGCCGCCTCGACCGTAATACAACCGGTTTGCTGCTGCTCACTAATGATGGTGAACTGGCTGAAAAACTGACGCACCCATCGAGTGGTATCAAGAAAATTTATCAGGCCGAAATCGATAAACCTATCACGACGGAGGATTTTGAAACCCTGCAACATGGAGTTGAACTGGAAGACGGGTTCATCCGGCCTGACGAGGTAGGCATCGTAACTCCTGATGCAATGGTGGTAGGGCTCGAAATACACAGCGGACGTAACCGCATTGTACGCCGGATGTTCGAACACCTGGGCTACGAAGTTCAGAAACTGGACCGTACTGTTTTCGCAGGTCTGAACAAGAAAGATTTGCCTCGCGGAAAGTGGCGCTTCCTGACAGAAAAAGAAGTTATTAAGCTGAAATTCTTGCTTTAATATACGCTTTGAATAAAATGAAAAGGGCTGCGATGGTGATCATCGCAGCCCTTTTTCACTTAATATGTGGTCTTATAGTCTGAATCCGAATGAGTAGATATCATAAGGTGCGTCAGGGTAAAGCCCTTCAAACTGCACCATGGATTCTTCCTTACCGGCAATAGCAGCTTCGAAATCCTTCACGGTTTTCACCGCTTTGCCATTGACTTTGGTGATGATAAATCCTTCCTCCACTTGCGAGCGGGCAAATTTGCCGCCTTCGATAGCGAGGACCTTCACACCACCATCGATTTTATAACGCGACAGTCTTTGCTTTTCCTGATCAGTCAGGTTACCGAACTGGGCGCCCAATGAGCTCATTACTGCGGCTGTTTCGTCGCGTTTGATGATGTCAGAGCCTCCCGTGCGGTTACGCAGTGTGATAGAAAGTTCTTTTTCTTTACCATCACGGTTCACCGTCAGGTTTACTTTATCGCCAGGTTTGTGCAAACCAATGGACTGTTGCAGTTCCGGAATTGAGTGAATATCTACTCCGTCCACTTTCACGATCACATCACCTTTGTTTACACCGCCTGCTTTGGCTGCGCTGTTTTCAGTAAATTCACGAACATATACGCCGTCATTTACTTTCACACCGTATTCCTCTGCCTTTCTGCTATCCAGATCGTCCAGTGAAATTCCGAGGTATCCACGTTGTACATTCCCGAATTTGATAATGTCGCTGGATACTTTTTTAACGATGCTTGAAGGAACGGCGAATGCATAACCAGCAAAACTTCCTGTTGGGCTGGCAATCGCTGTGTTGATACCGATCAATTCACCTTTCAGGTTCACCAATGCACCACCACTGTTACCAGGGTTAACTACCGCGTCAGTCTGAATAAACGATTCAAGCGGGGAATCACCAGCTGCTGCTGCTGTCGGGGTAAGGTTATTACGACGGCTGTTTTGGCCGATAATACCTAATCCACGGCCTTTTGCACTCACAATCCCTGCTGTAACAGTCGATTCAAGATTGAAAGGGTTACCAACCGCTACAACCCATTCGCCAACTTTCACGGCGTCAGAATTCCCCAGCGTCACTGCGGGCAGGCCTTTTGCTTCTACCTTAATCACCGCGATGTCAGTAGAAGGGTCGGTACCAATCACTTTCGCCCTGTATTTGCCTTTATTATGCAGCGTCACTTCCAGCTCTTGCGCGCCTTCCACGACGTGGTTATTGGTAACAATATAGCCATCACTAGAGATGATCACGCCCGAACCAGAGGCTTCTGAATTTTGCGGGCCACGCTGGCCGCCACCAAAGTCATCGCCGAAAAAGTCCCTGAAAATATCCGGGATCTGCTGCTGTCCGCGATATTGCTGGCGTGCGATGGTCGACTTGATGTGCACTACCGTAGGCGTAGTAGCCTCCGCAGCGTACACAAAGTCTCCAGGCGCGCCTACCGGAGCACCTGTTGAAGTGAACCGGGCAATCGATTCAGTGGGAGCTTCCTTGAAAATTACATCTCTATCGTTATCAGAACTTAAGAGTTTAAGGCCGGCCAGAGTTGACGCACTTGAAATCAACCCAACCAACACCAAACCTTTCCAATTTGTTTTCATATTCATATGTTGGGGTTATATTTTTGTGAACGAATAACGCAAATCAAATAACAAATTATTCCCGTAGCAGACTCATTTAACATATTTTAACAAAGATATCCCATTTGTGGATTTACTAAAATATCCTGCCACGGGAATGTAACATCCCTACTCATAAAAAAGGCGCTATTCTCGCGAATAACGCCTTTTTACAAACCACCCTGATTAAGCTATCTCGATCAGACGGGCAGGTTTTTCTTTGGCTTCCTCACGTTTGGGCAATGCGATACTCAGGATGCCGTCAGCATAGTTCGCTTCGATCTTATCACCGTCTACCGTGTTCGGCAAAGTGAAGGTCCTTTGGAAAGAAGCATACTTGAATTCCTTGCGGGTGTACTTCTCGTTATTTTCTTCTTCCTTCTGCTCTTTTTCGGCTGAAATAGTCAGCTGATTTTTTTCAAGGTTTAATTTGAAATCGGATTTTTGAAGTCCCGGGGCAGCTACTTCAATGCGGAAGCCTTCTTTATTTTCAACCACATTCACAGCTGGTACAGTACCTGCAAAGGCAGGCGTGTTGAATTCGTGGAATAGATCCTTACCAAAAAATCCGTTCAAATAAGATGGACCTGCAAAATGGGTTTTTACTAATGTGCTCATTGTTATAAGGTTTTTGTTGTTTTAAGATTTCTGTTTTACTAACCCTGCGGTTATGCCCTTTACATAACAACTTCCATTCCGAAAAACGCAAAAGCATAAAATACCAGACAAAATGGCTGATTTGACTAAAATAGCGCTCGACAATACTGCCATATTGTCTTATTTGTTCAAATAAAACAATACAAAACATGACCAGCCGTCATTGAAATTCAATGAGCCGTCATCCAAAAAGTCGTAAGATTATTTTAATTCAAGAATGGCACAGGCCTGCTCCGAGGCAGATTGCTCGGCTTTTTTCTTGGTGAAGCCGTTACCTGTTGCAAATGGCTCGTCGTTGACGAGGATTTGAGAGATGAATTCGCGATGATGACGTGTGCCCCGTTCTTCCAGTATTTCAAAACGGATCTCCTTGCCCTCCCGTTGCGCCCATTCGATGATGAGGCTTTTGAAGTTCACATTGTTCTGGATAATGTTGTCCAGATCGTAATGTGTAATGAGTTTGCTGATGATAAAAGTGCGGGTAAACCGGAAACCTTTATCGAGATAAATGGCTCCCACGAATGCTTCCAGCGCGTCACCGTACATGGATGACCGGGGCGACATGCCTTTCCGGTTGCCATCATATTCAATGAGCCGGTCGAGTCCCAGCTTTCTGGAAATCTGGTTCAGCGATTCCCTGTTCACGATCCTGGAACGGATCTCAGTCAGGAAGCCCTCGTCTTTGTAGGGGTATTTGGTAAAAAGAAATTCGGCCACAACCATTCCAAGCACCGCGTCTCCGAGGTATTCCAGCCGCTCGTTGGATTCGCGGAAGCCTTTGATAGCGGTTTCCCGGGAAGCCGACGTATGACGGAAAGCCAGTTGGTAAACACCAAGGTTGGAAGGCTTGTCGCCTATGACATGCGCAATCGATTCCTTAAATTTTTTATCCTCAGCACTTCCGGTCCTGAACAGGGAAAGAATGGGTATAAGAATTCGCTTTGCCAATGGTAGAAAGTTAATCAGTCTTCATACTTTTTGAAAACGACTGACGCATTATGCCCTCCGAAACCGAAAGTGTTACTTAATGCAATGTTGACGTTACGTTTTTCAGCCTGGTTAAATGTAAGCTTCAACCGGGGATTGATTTCCGGATCGTCGGTAAAGTGGTTGATGGTAGGCGGGATCACCTGGTCCTTGATCGCCATAATGCAAGCCGCTGCTTCAATCGCCCCGGCCCCACCCAGCAAGTGGCCCGTCATAGACTTCGTTGAGCTGATATTAAGCTCATAAGCATGGTCGCCAAAGAACTTCTCGATCGCTTTGATTTCCTGCGGATCACCGATCGGCGTGGAAGTACCATGTGTATTAATGTAGTCGATGTCCTCCTTTTTAATGCCTGCGTTTTCGATCGCGTTTTTCATCACGATGTAAGCGCCAAGTCCTTCCGGATGCGGGGCAGTAATGTGGTAGGCGTCCGATGACATACCGGCACCGATCATTTCAGCGTAGATTTTTGCGCCCCTGGCTTTCGCATGTTCCAGCTCTTCCAGGATAAGCGCTGCTCCACCTTCTCCCAACACAAATCCGTCGCGGTCCTTGTCATAAGGCCGTGAGGCTGTTTCAGGAGAATCGTTTCTTTCCGACAATGCTTTCAATGCATTGAAACCTCCTACCCCTGCAATGGTCACGGCAGCTTCCGAGCCTCCTGAGATACATACATTCATCATACCAAGTTTGATATAATTGAATGCATCGATCAGAGCATTGGTCGCTGAGGCGCAAGCCGAAACAGTGATAAAGTTAGGCCCCCTGAAACCATAGCGGATCGACAGCACGCCTGACGCGCTGTCCACGATCATTTTAGGGATAAAGAAAGGATTGAAACGGGGAGTTTTGCCGTTTTCGGAGAAGTTCATCACTTCCTCCTCGAAGGTTTTCAGGCCACCGATACCGGTGCCCCAAATTACACCGGCTTTGTCGAGATCCAGCGTATCTGCGTCAAAGCCGGCGTCCTTCATCGCTTCATCTGCAGCAATGACGGCGTATTGTGCAAACGGATCCATTTTACGGGCTTCCTGCCGAGGAATGTAATTGTTAATGTCCAAACCTTTTACCTCGCAGGCAAAACGGGTACGAAACTTCTCAGCATCGAACCTGGTGATCGGTGCTGCTCCGCTTACACCTGCAACCAAATTTGTCCAAAAGGTAGAAACATCATTGCCGATGGGTGTCAGTGCACCCATCCCTGTAATTACAACTCTCTTAAAACTCATAAAATAGGGACAGAAATAGAAGATGATACTGGCAAAAAACCGGATTACTTCACGTTTTCTTCCAGATATGCAACAGCCTGGCCAACTGTACCGATGTTCTCTGCCTGATCGTCAGGGATAGAAAGATTGAATTCTTTTTCAAATTCCATAATCAACTCAACGGTGTCTAGAGAGTCCGCTCCCAAGTCGTTCTGGAAGTTTGCTTCCGGTGTAACCTCCGACTCTTCAACGCCGAGTTTTTCGACGATAATTTGCTTAACTCTTTCTGCAATTGCTGACATTTTATAATCACTTTTTGGTTAAAATCGCAACAAAGAAAGATATTTCAGTTCACTTTTTCAAAATTTTTTTGAACAGTCCATTTTATCGTATTCAGTAAGGATAAATTAAAAAAAGCAGGAAATCAGTAGTTTATCAGCTGTTACTTTTAAGAAAGCCATTCATCATGTAGAGAACATTACGGATAACTGTACATTCGCGAAACTTTTACGACTACCAAAGATCGATAACACTATGATTTCCATACCCAAATTAAAAAATACCGACTCGCCATTATTTTTCCTGATGGCTGGCCCCTGCGCGATCGAGGGCAGAGATATGGCCCTGAGAATTGCAGAACATATTGTGACGATTACCGACCGGCTCCGCATTCCTTATATTTTTAAAGGTTCCTACCGCAAGGCAAATCGCACTAAAATCGACTCTTTTACCGGCATAGGCGACGAAAAGGCGCTGAAAATCCTGGCGGAAGTAAGTCAGACCTTTGGTATTCCGACAGTAACCGATATTCATGAATCGCACGAGGCAGCATTGGCCGCGGAATATGTGGATGTGCTGCAGATTCCGGCCTTTTTGTGCCGCCAAACTGAATTGCTGGCAGCTGCCGCACGCACTGGCAAGGCTGTGAATGTAAAAAAAGGCCAGTTCCTTTCCGGAGCGTCTATGAAATTTGCCGCTGAAAAAATCAATGAAGTAAATCCCGATTGTCAGGTGATTCTGACCGATCGTGGGAACAGTTTCGGCTATGGAGACCTCGTTGTGGATTACCGTAATCTTCCCGAAATGGCTGCATTTGGAGTGCCGGTGGTAATGGACTGCACGCATTCGCTCCAACAGCCTAACCAAAGCTCCGGCGTAACAGGCGGAAAACCGAAATTGATCGAAACAATTGCCAAGGCAGCCATCGTCGTAGGCGCCGACGGGCTGTTTATCGAAACACATTTCAATCCGGCCGAGGCAAAATCCGACGGCGCAAATATGCTCCCGCTCGATCAGCTGGAAGGATTATTGGAAAGATTAGTTAGGGTCAGAGAAGCTATTTTATGATGTTCAAATCCATGAAGGCATATTTTGTATGCCTTTTTCTTTGCCTGAATTTCCTGTCGCCCGCAGTTGCCCAGCGCGATTCAACACTTTGGAAAGTCACCGCCGGGGATGTGATCCCGCCGGTTTCGCTTGGCCTCGCCGGCCTGATCGTGCAAGGGAAGATCAGCAGGCACTTGCAGGAGCATGTCGTTTCGAAGTATCCCAACTTTCATACGCGGCTGGATGAATACCTGCCCTATGCGCCGGGCGTCGTGAGCCTCGGGCTCGCATCGGCGGGCGTGAAGGGAAAACATAGTCTTGGCGATCAGGTTATTCTCGCTTTGTTATCCAATATCATTGCCCAGGGAGTCACACAAAGCCTGAAACGCATTGTGCGCTATCCGAGGCCAAACGGTGAAGATTACCATTCCTTTCCCTCCGGCCACTCTACCACCGCCTTCGCCAATGCGGCGATCCTGCATGAAGAATACGGTCAGCGCAGCGTCCTTTACAGCATTGGCGGTTTCGGGACTGCGACGGCCGTTGGCACCATGCGAGTTCTCAACAATCAACATTGGCTGGCAGACGTCCTCATGGGTGCGGGCATAGGCATAGGCGCGACCAAGGTCGTTTATATCAGCTACCCTTGGCTGCAACGGACGGTGCGGAATATGAAGCACAGAAATAAAAAAGAAAAGAATTGAAAGGCTACTGACATAGGGTTGTCACTGATGCGTCGCTTTTTTGCATAAACAATCTATTAGCCATGCAAATTAAGACCCTCCGGCAGCCATCATAAATAAAGATTTTACGCGATGTCATATTGCACTTTCATCAACAACAATCCTTCGGAGCAGGCTGACTACCTGCTCCACAAGCATTATCACGACAACCAGTACGGTTTTCCTATTCACGACGACGACGAGCTGTTTGGCCGCCTGTTGCTCGAAATAAATCAGGCGGGACTGAGCTGGATCCTTATGCTGCGTAAACAAGACAGCTTTCGGGCAGCTTACGATAATTTCTCGATTGAAAAAGTCGCCGCATATGACGAAGTCGATCGCGAACGGTTACTAGCCGATCCCGGAATTATCCGAAACAGGTTAAAGATCAATGCAGCGATTGTAAATGCCCAGAAAATTCTGGAACTGAAAAAAGAATACGGCTCCTTCAAAGCCTGGATCGACGCGCATCATCCATTAACCAAAGAACAATGGATTAAATTATTTAAAAAGACATTCAAATTCACTGGCGGAGAGATCGTGAACGAGTTTTTGATGAGTACTGGCTATTTGCCTGGGGCGCATGATGCGGATTGCCCGATCTATCAGAGTTGTCTTCCGACATCGCATTAATAGTCGATTTGGTCCGGAGATAACATTTCCACCTCATCGTTGACCTTCTGAAACAGCGTAGCGCTCATCTCTCCGGCGTTGACGGCTTTTTCCATCAGTTCGAAATGGCGACATAGCACGCTTCGTTTGTCACGATGGTGCCAGATAACAAGCCAGGCCGTATTCGCTGCTTCTTCACCGAAGACGGTTTTTTGCGGCCACCCGTGTCTGCGAATGATATTGTCCAGGATTTTCAAATTCGCTTCATCATTAGCTCTCACTTTTCGCAAGAAAAACGCCTCATTTTCTTTTCGGCCATTATTCAAGCTATCACGGTACTGCTGGTCGGCATAATGCATTTTTGCGAACAGTTCAATTATCTCGTTCGTCGTCAAGTCATCAACCCGAATAAACGGATCGATGTCGGCATACATCAAATTTGAAGGAGCCTTTAACCCGGCAGGAGATTCCGCAGCAGCTGTTTGCGCATGCGTTGGCCTGGGAGAATTGCAGCGTGCCAGTAAGAACATCATACTTATGAATATAATCGTCCTCATACCTGGCGCGATGAAATTTTATTGAACATTTTTCATTAAATAAGATACCATCTCCCCCGGTTTATCAGTTTGCAAACCCTGTACTCCCTTATGTAAGGCATCATTCCAACTGGCAGGCCCCTCGGTTGGACTTTGCATATCGAGCCAAACGGAGATGCCATGTTCGTGGGCAGCTTTCAGCATTTCCGGGTCTTTCACATTGTCGAGAACCTGAATATGCATTTTTGAGAGAAAAGTCATGAGATCGGCGGCCGTTTTAATGTCGTCGGGCAGGCTCGTCATTAGCGGAACTTCGGGCGCAACTTTCTTCCATTGCTTGTATTGTTCTTCTTTATTGAGATATACCACAACCTGATGTTCCATGCCTGCTGCTTTGATCTGCTTCCAGGTTTCGGCAACATTTGCTTCCTTAAAATCAAGGTAGATATTGATCTTATCCTTGCATAATGCAAGCACCTCCCGGAACTCAGGAATTTTGTGTGTCTTTTTATTTTTATTAAAAACCTGCAATTCTTTCACTTCCGCCAGTGTTATATCAGCCACTCTTCCGGCGCCGTTCGTAGTTCTGTCGACCTTTGCGTCGTGCAAAACTACCAGATGCCCGTCCTTCGTTGTTCGCAGGTCCACTTCCACATAATCCGCTCCACAGCTGATCGCTTCTTTAGTCGAAGCCAATGTGTTTTCAGGAACTTCCACATGGTTACCCCGGTGCGCGATCACGACCGTTTTATTTTTCACTTTGGGTAAATCCACTTTTTGATGCTGCGCAAAGCTAAAACTTGGCAAGACAGCCAAAAAAATCACAAAATGCAGGGTGTTTTTAAGGAATACGTTCATTTGAATAACAGTTATCAGCAGGGTTACCGTGTTTTTGAATGCGCGGGCCATATGCCCGACAAAAAAATGAGCCTACAAGAAGAATACTCTACTCATAGACTCATTTACTCTGAACTCTTAATTTTTATTGTATCTCGAAGCTCGAAAGTCTCACGAAATCCTGCACCCGGGCACTGATTTCTTCCTGGCTCAGGTTAACCAAGCGCTCCGTACCGAATTTTTCAACGCAGAATGAAGCCATTGCCGAACCGTAGATAATAGCACGCTTCATATTATCAAATGAAATGTCGTTTGTACTAGCTAGATAACCGATAAACCCTCCTGCGAAAGTATCGCCGGCACCGGTCGGATCGAAAACTTCTTCCAACGGCAATGCCGGGGCGAAGAAAATACGGTCGCCCTGGAACAACAATGCGCCGTGCTCTCCTTTTTTGATGATCAATGTTTTCGGGCCCATCTGCAAAATCTTCGCAGCCGCTTTACGCAATGAATATTCCCCTGAAAGCTGGCGCGCCTCTTCATCATTAATGGTGATTAGGTCGACCATTTTCAAAACTTCTTTCAAATCGTCCAGTGCGATGTTCATCCAAAGGTTCATGGTATCGAGCATGATCAGCTTTGGGCGTTTCGCCATCCGTTCGATGATCAACTTTTGAGTCGCAGGAACCGTGTTGCCCAGCATCAGGAATTCAGTTCCCTGGTAGGAATCCGGGATAATCGGATCGAAATGCTCCATGACATTCAGCTCGGTTATCAGCGTGTCACGTGTATTCATATCCTCATGGTATTTGCCTGACCAGAAGAACGTTTTACCGTCCTGCACGATTTCAAGACCTTCGGTACTCACGCCGTGGTCTTCCAGCAAATCGATCATTTCTTGTGGGAAATCGCCGCCAACAACCGCAACGAGGTTATTCTCCTTGGTGAAGTAAGATGCAGCTAGTGTGATGTAAGTGGCAGCACCGCCGATAATTTTGTCTGTTTTTCCAAACGGGGTTTCGAGCGCATCGAATGCAACAGATCCTACGGTTAGTAAACTCATAAGTTAGTACTGTGTTGATTTTAAGTAAGTTTCAAATTGGATTTTAAACACAAAAACGCTGCGAAGATAATCAAAACGGCCGAATAGCGACTTTGCACAAGAGCTTTCTGTCAACAGCTACCAATCAATCATGGGTTATTTGCTATTTTTGTCCAAAGCAAGGTATTCTCCTCGTTTAACCACACACTATCATGGAAGCAGTTACAGAAGCAAGACGACATCTCGACAATGCAAAAGATTTTCTCAGCAACAATGCGAAAAAACAGGATGGGCTTTATCAGGACAAAAAGTACGTCAAGATTGCAGGCCACACTGCCTACACCGGAATCCTGTTGGTGTTGAATGAACTTTTAGGAGAAAAGAACAAGAAAACACCTAAGAGCGTTGAATGGTATCAGCATGAGCTGAGTCGTGTTGATAAAAGTCTTCTATCCAATTTTACGACTGCATATCAGATCCTCCACATCGATATGGGTTATCAGGGAACCAAAAGCGCAGAGCTAGCTTCGATAGGTTTGCAGAAAGCAAAAAAAATAATCAGTTGGGTCGAAACCCGTCTCGAAAAGAAAAATCAGTAATCAAGAAAGTACAATATAAATGACCGTACAAACTTTCCAGCCTCTTAAAATATTCAATACGCTTACCCGTAAAAAGGATGTTTTTGTTCCTATTGCCCCTCCCTATGTAGGCATGTATGTGTGCGGGCCGACGGTTTACAATAATGTGCATTTAGGAAACATCCGCACCTTCCTGTCTTTCGACATATTGTTCCGATACCTGACGCACATTGGTTATAAAGTACGCTACGTCAGGAATATTACGGATGTGGGACACCTGGTAGGCGACGGCGAGGTAGGTGAAGACAAGATCGGGAAAATGGCGAAGCTCCAGAAGCTGGAACCAATGGAAATTGTTCAACGGTATACCAATGATTTTCATGAAGTGACCGCCATGTTCAACCTGCTGTCCCCCAGCATTGAGCCTACTGCCACCGGCCATTTGATCGAGCAGATCGAGGCGGTGCAAACGCTGATCGAAAAAGGACTGGCGTATGAATCGAATGGTTCTGTTTATTTTGATATCAATAAATACCAGGCTGGCGGTAATGAATATGGCAAGCTATCCGGACGCATTATCGAAGATCTCCTGAATGAAACGCGCGAGCTCGACGGACAAGCTGAAAAGCGCAATCCGCTCGACTTTGCACTATGGAAAAAAGCCAGCCCGGAGCATATTATGCAATGGGAATCGCCCTGGGGCAAAGGGTTTCCCGGCTGGCACCTCGAATGTACCTGCATGAGCGCCAAATACCTTGGCAAGCAATTTGACATTCATGGCGGCGGAATGGACCTTAAATTCCCGCACCACGAATGCGAGATTGCACAGGGGAAATCACTGACGGACGAAGAACCCGTTCGGTATTGGATGCACACCAATATGCTGACTGTCAACGGCCAGAAAATGTCGAAATCGCTGGGCAACTCGTTCTTGCCCGCCGAGCTTTTTTCCGGAAGCCACGAATTGCTCGATCAGGCGTTCAGTCCTATGACCGTTCGTTTTTTCATGCTGCAAAGCCAATACCGCAGTACTTTGGATTTTTCAAACGATGCATTAAAAGCTGCTCAAAAGGGCTACAAAAAGCTCGCAAACGGCCTGCGTAATGCCAAGCTCATGACCTATGTGCACGAAGACGGCGTGAATGCGGACGAAAACAAGAAGGCCGATATCGAAAAATCGATTGATGGATTTTACGCAGCGATGAATGATGACCTCAACACCGCAGTTGCATTTGCAAATCTGTTCAATATGCTGAAATACATCAACATGCTGAATATGGGACAGCTCAAATCTGCCGCATTGGGAGAAACGGTTTTTAATGCGCTGAAAGAAAAATTCGTCGTTTTCTTTGAAGATGTTTTGGGTTTGAAAGAAGAATATGCCGAAGGACAGGCCATTCTGGATGGCATGCTGAAACTGTACCGGGAATTTAAACTGTCGCAGAACTACGAAAAAGTGGACGAAATCCGTTCTTACTTCAAAAATCAGGGATTGGTGATCCGCGATACAAAAACAAGGATCGACTGGGCCTACGAGGAATAGTCGGGGAATAGCAAACGCCCCGGCCGCAGGACTTATACAAACGCAACTATATTTAACCAGGAGATGTCACTTCTTTCTAAGAGTCTGTTTTTTAAAAGATTACCTATTCTATTATTTATCGTTTGTATTTACGGCTGCAAGACCAAAGACAGCTCCGAGCAAACCGCTGAACAATCGGCACCTGCCCTGGTTAAAAGTCCTGCATTCAATGCGGATAGCGCATTTCAGTTTGTCCAGAAGCAAGTCGACTTTGGGCCACGGGTACCCAACTCTGCGCCGCATAAAGCCTGCGGTGATTATCTGATTGCTACGTTGAAAAAATACGGTTGGCAGGTAACGGAGCAGCCATTTACAGATACGACTTACGACGGAAAGATCCTGCACGCGAGAAATATCATCGGAAGTTTCAACCCCACAGCCGCCAAGCGAATTCTGCTGGCATCACACTGGGATTCACGGCCGTTTTCCGATCAAGATTCGGTAGTTAAAAATAAGCCCGTACTCGCTGCAAATGACGGTGCAAGCGGTGTAGGGATACTTTTGGAAGTGGCGCGCACATTATCTGTCGAGCCCGCGAAGCCCGGCATTGGAGTTGATATCATATTTTTTGATGCCGAAGACTGGGGATCGTCTGAATCCGAAAACACAACCATGGAATATAGCGGCTTCTGCCTCGGCTCGCAATATTGGGCTGCCAATAAGCATATTCCAAACTATTCCGCCTATTTCGGGGTACTGCTCGATATGACGGGTGCTGAGGGGGCCACTTTTTTCAAAGAAAATTACTCCGTGCAGATGGCGGAAGATGTCGTAAGGCAGGTTTGGACCACTGCAAGCCGTTTGGGCTACAACAATTTCTTCATTAACGAGCCCGGCCCTGGAATCACCGATGACCACCTTCCGGTCAACAAAGTGGCGCACATTCCGATGATCGACATCATCCACACACGCCAGAATAACCCTAGCAAAACATTCTTCGATCAGTGGCACACCGCCCACGATACTATGGAGAACATTGACCCGAAAACCTTAAAAGCAGTGGGTCAGACGCTCATACAGGTAGTGTATCAGGAAGCAGCGGATCAGCCGTTGTAAAACAAACTACATCCGCTTAACCACAATCCAGACGTCCGAATTGCGGCCTTTGTCGTCGGAGCAGGATATTTTGACCCTTCCGAGCGGCGGGTTGATGAAGACATTTTCATTTGGAGGGGTCTTCTTCGTAAGCTTGTCGTTCACATACCAATACACTTCCTGCACATCGTTTGCCGCCTGGCACGCCAGCTGGATCTGCTGCGGCTCGTCTTTTCGGATATAGTATTCGCTCCCCTCGTTCGGGCTCACAATCAATGGATTCCCTTCATGGAACACCCGTTCGCATGCCGGATTATGTGGCGGAATTCTCTGGTAAGGCAGCTTCTGCGCTTCATAATAAGCGATCAGTTCGGGTGCCAGATTGGCGAATGCCCGTTTCTCAACTCCTTTTTCGGGAAGGCAATAGGTGCAATAGGACATTTTACCAGCCGCATCCGTAAACACCCACCGCATATGCTGGCACTTCCTGTATGCCGACGTACCTATGATATATTGGTCTACAATCTGATGTTCACAAAAATCCGAAGGAATATCCCCGCTCACCGGGCACACATTGCGCGAGCCAATATTGGCGGGTGATTTATACCAGCCTTTCGGAGAATTATAGTCTAATGCATTAAATATGGAAAACAGCAGCGGTGTAGCGGTATTCGCGCCGCTTAACTCCGGCACGCCCTCCCCTGAAAAGTTACCCACCCACACACCGACAGTGTAACGTCTGTTGTACCCGACGCTCCATGCATCGCGCTTACCATAAGAAGTACCGGTTTTCCACGCGATTTTGGGTAAATGATAGGTATTATCAAAATTCGTGGGTAGGTCGGGGCGTGTGATTTGGGTAAGGATATTGGTGGTGAGAAAGGTAGCCTCTTCCGATACAATAGGAACCCCTTTTTTCTGCACAGGCTCCCGGGCATTGAATCTTAATCCCCTCAAATCCCCTTCGTTTGCAAATGCCGCAAAAAGCCGTGTCAGTTCTTCCAGTGTAACGCCGCAACCTCCCAGGATCATGGATAACCCTAAATCCCTGGCCTGTTTATCAACTGTTTTAAAACCTGCCTTTCTGAGTTTGGCAATCAAAGCAGGTGTGCCAATGTCTTTCAGCACTTTCACTGCAGGAATATTCAGCGAATTGGCCAACGCAAACTCCGTGGTAACCGCGCCATTGAAATGCCGGTCGAAGTTCTCTGGCTCGTAACCGCTGAAATTGCCGGGTACATCATTCAAAATTGTTTTGGGGGTAATAATCCCTGCATCGAATGCGGTGGCGTAAAGTAATGGCTTCAATGTACTTCCGGGTGAGCGGACGGCCCTTACCCCGTCCACCTGCCCGCCATCAAAAGGGTTATGAAAATCTGCCGAGCCTACATAAGCTTCCACGGCCATTGTTTCATTATTGATCACCAGCACAGCCGCATTATGGATATTCATTAGCTGCCTGCGGTTGATATAGTTACTTACCTGCTCCTCTATCTGACTCTGCCATTGCAGGTTAAGGGTCGTGCGGATCACCGGCTCATCGGGATATTGCTGTTTTAGCCGGATAGAAAGGTGTGGTGCCAGCCTTGGCGAACGCAGGCGTCGTATTTCCAGCGGCTCATTGCGTGCGTCGCGAATCACATTTTGATCAAACAAACCATCTTCCTCAAAACGGTCCAACCATTCGTTACGGGCAATGCGTAATGCATCATTTCGGGAGCCGGGCCGCAGACCGGAAGGGCGGTTTGGCACAATCGTCAATGCGGTGATCTCTGCCAGGCTTAGTAGCTGAGGAGGTTTGCCAAAGTAGAGCAATGAAGCGGCCTTAATTCCCTCGATATTGCCACCATATGGCACCAGGTTGACATAAAATTGCAGGATTTCGGCTTTCGAAAAATGCATTTCCAGCTGCAATGCATGCCAGACTTCAATCAGCTTATTGAAATACGTCCTTGGGCGCGGCTGCATGAGCCTTACCACCTGCATGGTGACCGTGGAAGCGCCGGACGTCCGTTTTCCGGAGAACGTATTTCGGATAGCAGCCCGCACAATCGCCAGCGGGTTGACGCCCGGATGGTAGTAAAAATATTGGTCTTCCTTATAAATCAATGTTTTCCGGAGAAGCGGAGTGATTTCATCCACTCCCGAATAGAGCCGCCATTTGTCCTCTTTGCTTAAAAATGCATGGATCACACGTCCGTGATCATCGGTAATCTGTGTGGCATAATGCAACTTTGGGCTGAAAGGAAAAGTAAGGTCGAGCACCAGCAAAGCGACGATCAACCCAATGATTGAGAACAGTACCTTTCTGATCTTTTTACTTTTCATAGGAGGATGGCGTGGATCGCGATTCAGTTACAAATGTAAACATATCGGACGCAGCCAACCGGCTTTCGGGGCTTCCGGTTAATAAAATGCAATGGCCGTTTGTCACGTTCGGTTAATTTTTCCTACTTACTGACTTTATTACAAATAAAATCAATCATAATACCATATGTCGAAATACATTGCCGCCATTGACCAGGGAACTACCAGCACTCGCTGCATACTTTTTAACCATCAGGGAACCATCGTTTCAGTAGGTCAGAAGGAACATGAACAGATTTACCCGCATCCGGGATGGGTGGAGCACAATCCTACCGAAATCTGGAAAAATACGCTCGAAGTGATCGCCCTGGCGCGGATCAATGTATCGGCTAATGCAACGGATATTGCGGCTATCGGCATTACCAACCAGCGCGAAACCACGGTTGTATGGAATAAACGGACAGGGAAACCTTATTATAATGCATTGGTTTGGCAGGATACACGCACTACCGATCTCGTGGCAAAATATGAAAGAGAAGGCGGCCTCAACCAGTTCCGCGACATTACCGGTCTGCCTGTTTCAACCTATTTCAGCGGTTTGAAACTCAAATGGCTGCTCGATAACGTGGAAGGCATCCGCGAAGACGCTGAAAAAGGCGAAGCACTCTTTGGAAACATTGATACATTCTTAATATGGCACCTCACGGGCGGGACCCACGGGGGCATTCACGTAACAGACGTGACCAATGCGAGCCGCACGCAGCTGATGAACCTACGCACGCTGCAATGGGACAAATCGATGCTTTCGGCCTACAATATTCCGGAACTGATGCTTCCGGCGATTAAAAGCAGCAGCGAGGTGTATGGTCACGTAAATCATGAAATACTTCCCGGTGTACCGGTGGCAGGCGACCTGGGCGACCAGCACGCCGCATTGGTGGGCCAGACCTGCTTTGAACCTGGTATGGCCAAAAACACTTACGGAACCGGTTGCTTTCTGGTAATGAACACAGGTACCGAGCTAAAAACCTCCGAAAACGGGCTTCTAACGACCATTTCCTATAAATTCGGCGACCAGCCCGTCCAATATGCGCTGGAAGGAAGCGTGGCCGTCACGGGTGCACTCGTTCAATGGGTCCGCGATAACTTGGGATTGATCAAAAACAGCAGCGATATCGAAAAGCTGGCGAAAACCGTCGAAGACAATGGCGGCGCTTATTTCGTACCTGCATTTTCGGGCCTTTATGCACCCTATTGGCGTAATGACGCCCGCGGAGTGATCGCCGGACTAACGCGTTATGTCAACAAAGGCCATATTGCGCGTGCCGTGTTGGAAGCGACGGCTTATCAGACGGTCGATGTTGTTCGTGCCATGGAGCAGGATTCAGGTATCGAGCTTGCATCGCTTCGGGTGGACGGTGGAATGGTTTCCAATCAGTTATTAATGCAATTTCAATCAGATATCCTCAATACGCAGGTCGTGTCACCGGCCGTAGCCGAAACCACTGCGTTGGGTGCCGCCTATGCAGCCGGACTGGCAGTAGGTTACTGGAAAAATACCGACGAGTTGAAAAAGAACTGGGCCATTGCCCACACCTGGAACCCGGACATGGCCGAAGAGAAGCGGGCAGGGTTTTACAAGGGCTGGAAGAAGGCGGTTACCAAGTCTTATGATTGGATTGACTAATAAATTGGTCAGGAAAACGGTCAGATATTGTCAGAAGAGGTCAGGAATTGCTCAAGAAGAACTAAAACCTGACGTTTTCCTGACCATACCGGACCGTTTTTTATAATCTGTATAAACTAATGGGTTTCTTGCGCTGTCTGGCCTTTCGGCGTAACTTCGCGGCGCCAAAACCAATTAGATTGCCTTATGCATACCCTCCGTCTGAAAAAGCCTCTTGCTTTTTTTGATCTTGAAACAACAGGAGTCAATATTGTCCGCGATCGCATTGTCGAGATATCGGTTGTGAAGGCGCTCGTGAACGGTGAGACGGAGATCCGAACGCGGAGGATCAATCCCGAAATGCCTATTCCGCTCGAAAGCAGCCTTATCCACGGCATTTACGATGAGGACGTGAAAGACGCTCCGACTTTCAAAAGCGTTGCCAAAAACCTTGCTACATTTCTGGAAGGATGCGACCTGGCCGGCTTCAACAGCAACCGGTTCGATATTCCGATGCTTGTCGAGGAATTCCTTCGAGTAGGTGTGGATTTTGATGTTAAAAACCGCCGCATGGTGGACGTGCAGCGTATTTATCATATGATGGAGCCGCGTAACCTTTCGGCTGCCTATAAATTCTATTGCGGCAAAACACTCACCAACGCGCACAGCGCCGAAGCTGATACCATCGCTACTTTTGAAGTGTTGCAGGGACAAATAGCCCGTTATGAGGGCATGATCGTCACCGACTCCCACGGAAAAGAAACCGAGCCCATTAAAAACGACGTGGTTGCCCTCCATGAGCTCACCGCATCGAAAATCGTGGACTTCGCAGGCCGGATGGTATTCAACGACAAGGGTGAAGAAGTCTTCAATTTTGGCAAGCATAACGGCAAACGTGTCACCGATATCTTGAAAAATGAACCTTCTTTCTTCGACTGGATGATGAAAGGAGAATTTCCGCTGGATACCAAACGCAAATTGACAGAGATTAAACTGAGGGCATTAACCCAGCGTTGACATAATCGGCGCGACAGGTTTGAGTAAGTAGTAATTATGTCTATTTTTGCCTGAAATCTATTTTTGACTATTTTAACCGAATATCCAACAAGGTAAACCTGCTATGATCCCAAACCCCACCGTGCCAGAGGTCAATATACCAGCGGTTATTCAAAATATCCCACTTCAAAGCTACCTAATTCTCAGTACCTTACTTTTCGTAATTGGCATCATAGGTGTTCTCACACGCAGGAACGCCATTATCATTTTCATGTCTATCGAATTGATGCTGAATGCTGCGAACCTGCTCCTGATTGCATTTTCTTCCTACCGTTCAGATCCTTCTGCACAGGTTTTCGTGTTTTTTATCATGGCAGTGGCAGCCGCCGAAGTGGCGGTCGGACTGGCCATTATTGTAATGATTTACCGCAATACCAGAAATACGGACATCGGGTTCCTCAATAAGCTGAAATGGTAAGTATTGGACTCTGCCAGAATATGGCCGATAAACAATCAAGAGATTAAAGATTAAAAAATAGACATGTCTGCATCATTACTCATTCTGATTCCGCTGTTGCCACTTATTGGTTTTCTGATCAACGGAATTGGATTCACTCATATCCCAAAAGGCGCGGTCGGTATTATCGGAACGTTGGCGGTTGTGGCCAGCTTCGTTTTATCGGTAATGACTTTCAATGCTTTTGTAGCAGGCGGCAGCCAGCCGGTGATCATCCCGCTTTTCGACTGGATTTCGGTCGGCGACCTCAATATCCCCTTTTCATTCCACGTTGATCAGCTATCGCTTTTAATGCTGATGATTATCACGGGTGTAGGTTCCCTGATCCATATTTATTCCATTGGCTACATGCATCACGATGAGGGTTTCGGTAAATTTTTCGCTTACCTCAACCTTTTCCTGTTCTTCATGTTGCTGCTCGTTTTGGGCTCCAATTATGTGATTATGTTTATCGGTTGGGAAGGCGTTGGACTTTGCTCCTACTTGCTGATCGGTTTTTGGAATAAAAACACAAACTACAACAATGCCGCCCGTAAGGCATTCATTATGAACCGTGTGGGTGACCTTGGCTTCCTTTTGGGGATTTTCACGATCATCGCAACATTTGGTTCGGTAGAATATTCGGAAGTTTTCAGCAAGGCAACGGGCTTTCAGGTAGGCGATCCCGTGATCATCACCATTACATTGCTTCTCTTTGTAGGTGCAATGGGAAAATCGGCCCAAATCCCCTTATATACCTGGCTACCCGACGCGATGGCAGGCCCTACCCCGGTTTCGGCCCTGATCCACGCTGCGACGATGGTTACAGCGGGTATTTACATGGTGATCCGCTCCAACGTGCTGTATTCACTCGCTCCATCCACGCTTGAAATCGTGGGCATCATCGGGGGCGCTACCGCATTATTTGCTGCTTCAATCGGCCTTTTGCAGAACGATATTAAAAAAGTACTGGCCTATTCCACTGTTAGTCAGCTGGGTTACATGTTCATGGGCCTCGGCGCAATGGCCTATTCGGCTTCAATGTTCCATGTCATCACGCACGCATTCTTTAAAGCATTGCTGTTCCTTGGCGCCGGTAGCGTAATTCACGCCATGTCCGACGAGCAGGATATTCGCTCGATGGGTGGTTTGCGGAAAAAACTGCCTGTTACATTCCTCACTTTCCTGATCGCAACGATCGCAATTGCCGGTATTCCTCCATTTGCAGGCTTTTTCTCGAAAGATGAAATCCTCGCACACGTTTTTGAACACAACAAAGTCCTTTGGGTAGTAGGTGTGCTAGGTTCGGTTATGACGTCATTTTATATGTTCCGTCTGCTGTTCCTTACCTTCTTCGGAACCTTCCGGGGCACGCACGAGCAGGAGCACCACCTGCACGAATCTCCCGCTTCGATGACTATTCCGCTGATGATCCTGGCCGTACTTTCCGCGCTTGGTGGATTTATCGGAGTTCCGGAAGCATTGCATGGCACGCACCACCTTGCCGAGTTTATGAGCCCGCTTTACGACGCGGCAAAGCAGGTTAACCCTGCTGCATTTGAGCCTACTACTCTTTCACATTCGGAAGAATATGTGCTGATGGGCATTTCGGTTGCTGCTGCGCTCGTCTCCGCGATCGTCGCCTACGTGATGTACGTACAAAAAGCGGCAGTTCCAGCACCGGATTCGGAAGGCAAGTCTTCTTTGCAACGAGTTATTTACAACAAATACTACGTGGACGAACTGTACGACAATGTATTTGTAAAACCGATTAAGACGCTGTCCAATATACTTTACAGCTTTGGGGAGTTCTTCATTGACTTGATTATCGACGCCGTAGTAAGACTGGTTGGCTTTTTCGCCAAACTTTTGAAAAAAACACAAACCGGCTCAACCGGCGACTATGTGTTCGCGATGGTGATTGGCATTGTCGTCATTTTGTTCTGGAAGCTGTTACTCTGATCTGTCATCATTCATAAATCCGTTCATCATTTCTTGCTGACCGTCGACCTGAAAATATGCTTACTCTTCTTTTAATACTTTTACCGATAGCGGCAGGCGTTATCACCCTCATCTCCGGCGAACGGCTGGCCAAGCAAATAGCGCTGGTCGGTGGGCTCGCTTCGTTGGGCGTTGCCGTTGCCACCTGGATGCAGTTCGATCCGTCGGCAGGGACACAATTTGGTTTCAAATATGCCTGGGTAGCCTCAGGCGGCATTTCTTTTGCAGCCGGAATAGACGGGATCAGCATGCTGCTGGTTTTATTGACCACCTTCCTGACGCCCCTTATTATTCTGTCCGCATTCAAAAATGAATATAAAAACACCCCTACATTTTACTCGCTAATCCTTTTCATGCAGTCGGCGCTTATCGGGGTTTTTACGGCGACCGACGCATTTTTGTTCTACCTTTTCTTTGAAGCGGCATTGATCCCCATTTACTTCCTAGCGGCTGTCTGGGGCGGAGAAAACCGGTTGAAAGTGACATTCAAGTTCTTCATTTACACCATTTTTGGAAGTTTGTTTATGATGGTCGCGCTGGTGTACCTTTATTACCAGACTCCCGGCACGCATACTTCTGAAATTACCGCATTTTACCAGTTACAGTTGAGTCCCACGGCTCAGGGATTCTTGTTCTGGGCATTCTTTATCGCCTTTGCGATCAAAATGCCGCTCTTCCCTTTCCACACCTGGCAACCAGACACTTACACTGAATCGCCAACCCCGGCAACAATGCTGCTTTCCGGTATTATGTTGAAAATGGGGGTTTATGGTTTGATCCGCCTCCTGCTTCCAATCGTACCGCAAGGAATGGCCGACTGGGGCATTGTGGCAATGATCCTTTCCGTGATCGGCATTATTTACGGTTCGATCATCGCGATACAGCAGAGTGATATGAAACGCCTGATCGCTTATTCCTCATTTGCACACGTGGGCTTAATGGCGGCGGGTGTGTTCTCGCTATCCGTAAATGGATTGCAAGGCGCGCTTATCCAGATGCTCGCGCACGGGATCAATGTGATCGGTTTGTTCTTTATTGTTGATATCATTTATTCGCGGACTAAAACCCGCTATCTCGACCAGTTGGGGGGCATTACGCAAAGCACGCCGCACCTGAGCGTCTATTTCATGGTATTACTGCTCGGTAGCGTCGCACTTCCGTTGACCAATGGCTTTGTAGGCGAGTTCCTGTTATTATCGGGCGTGTTTCAATATGACGCCTGGTTGGGAGCTATTGCAGGGCTTACGATCATTCTTGGGTCTGTTTATATGCTGCGACTTTTCCAGAAATCGATGTTTGGGCCTAAATCCAAATGGGTTGAAGGTTTCCAGGACCTTACTGCCGGTGAGCGCGCGGTATTGCTGCCGCTCGTGATTATGGTATTCTGGATCGGCATTTATCCCAACACATTCCTGAAACTAACCGAACCTGCTGTAAGCCAACTTTTACAACTGGTAAATAACTAAGTAGAATATGTATCCCATTATATTGTTGTCGTTTCTTGGAGTTGTAACGCTTTTTCTGGGCTTCTCGAAATCCAAAAATATCCTCCTTCCCGCGACCCTTCTTTTCCTGATCATCGCTCTTGCCAGCAATTTTATCGACTGGGGTAAGGGGCCATTCATCTATTTTTACGATATGCTGCGGGTGGATAACGTTACGCTTGCATTCAATGGGATCGTATTGCTATCGGCATTCATGATCGTGGCGATTTCCGGCGGATTTCAGGATAATGCGGATTCCGAACCGGCTGAGTATTACGGTTTGATGCTTTTCTCGCTCGTAGGTGCTATTATGATGATAGGCTTCGAGCATTTGATCATGCTTTTTATCGGCGTGGAAATCCTTTCGGTCGCGATGTATGTGCTTACGGGAAGTAACAAACGCAACCTCCGCTCAAATGAAGCCGCATTGAAATATTTCCTGATGGGCGCTTTCGCCACCGGGTTTATGCTGTTCGGAATCACACTGCTGTATGGCGCAACGGGTTCTTTCAAATTGACTGAGATCCAGGGTTACGCTTCCAATATTCCTGCCGGATCGGAATCTTACATACTATATGCAGGATTTCTCCTGCTGCTGATCGGAATGCTTTTCAAGGTTTCCGCAGCACCGTTCCACTTCTGGACACCTGATGTTTATGAAGGCGCACCCACGATTTTCACGACTTTCATGTCGACTATCGTGAAAACAGCTGGATTTGCAGCGCTTTTCCGCTTGTTAAGCAACACATTCCCGATCTACGGTTTCTGGTGGATCGTTATGGCGGCGATTGCCGTGTTGACATTACTCGTCGGTAATATCGGTGCCACAAGCCAAAACAGTTTCAAAAGAATGCTGGCCTATTCGGGTATTTCGCATGCGGGCTATTTGCTGATCGCACTAACCGCGCTGACCAAGCCTTCCCAAAACGCCATTATTTTTTATTCATTAGCCTATTCACTTTCAACAATCTGTGCATTCGGCGTTCTTATATTGGTCTCCAAAGAAAAGACAATCGAAGGGCAGCCAAACGAGCGCTACGAGGCATTTAATGGTCTTGCAAAACAAAATCCATTACTCGCATTCGTACTGGCCGTTTCCATGCTTTCGCTAGCTGGGATTCCTTTGACGGCTGGCTTCTGGGGTAAATTTTTCATATTCACCAGCGCGGCAGAACGCGGGATTATCTGGATTACCGTCATTGCAGTATTGATGTCGACGGTCGGTATCTATTATTACTTCCGCGTGATCATTTCATCTTATCTCAGAGAAGGCGATATGATCAAAATCCGCGTGGCGCCATTCTATAAAGCTGTTTTGGTGCTCGCCACTTTCCTTACGATCCTATTTGGTCTTGTTCCCGGCATATTCGAGGGGCTGATCTGACGTATTGCCGTTTATCGGATTACAAAAAGAGCTGTACATTTTTTGCAGCTCTTTTTTGTGACCTAATGTGTAAACCCGCGTATCAAGTATATCCATCACACAGAAAGATATACTTATTATGTACGGTCAAAATCACCACTATCCGAAAAACTTCATTCCCGAAGACCTTCTTGGCCGCGAGGCGATCATCCTCCCGCAGGAAAACATTACCGCCAACGTGGCCAATGCGACCATCATGATCACAGGCGCGGCGGGGTCCATCGGAAGCGAGCTCACGTCGCAGCTTTGCACCTACGCGCCTGCGAAGCTCATTCTGATCGATCAATCCGAATCCCAGCTCCACGACCTCGACCTGCATTTGCGACATTGCTTTCCCGACGTCGAAATGCATAGTTATGTCGCTGACATTACCGACGTTCTCAGGATGGCTGCAATATTTTCAAAACATCAGACCGGGGCTATTTTCCATACTGCCGCCTATAAGCATGTGCCATTCATGGAAAAACACCCGTATGAAGCCATCAAAACCAATATCATAGGCACAGCAATACTGGCAGACCTCGCCCTGGCATACGGCATCGCAAAATTCGTATTTATATCCACCGACAAAGCCTTAAAACCAGCCAGCGTCATGGGTGCCACCAAACGGTTTGGCGAACTCTATTTACAGCACTTAGCCCGGGAATACGACGGCTCAACGAGGTTTATTGTGACGCGATTCGGGAATGTACTCGGTTCTAATGGCTCGTTTCTGCATCAATTTACAAAACAAATACACCAGGGTGGGCCAATAACCATCACACACCCAGACGCGGAACGTTACATGATGACGGTATCCGAAGCGTGCCAGTTGGTACTGGAAGCGGCCGCAATCAGTCCCGGAAACGAAACACTGTGTTTCGACATGGGCGCCCCTGTCCGGATCGTCGATATTGCGAAACAAATGATCATACGCTCGGGCTTACGGCCGGATATTGATATTAAGCTGAAATATATCGGACTGCGGCCGGGTGAGAAGTTACATGAAGAGCCATCCGATGTTTGTGCAGGAACAGCGGCGCGTCATTCGAAGATCAGGACTATCCCATTTCCGCAATATCCTGCCATCTGCATGAAATTGTCGATGGCTGAGCTGTTGCAAACGCTGGATTCCGGCCACCATGAGAGTATGGTAGCCGTATTGAAGATGGCAATTCCTGAATACATCAGCAGCAATTCACATTTTGAAAAGCTGGACGTCGAGCCTGGCCCTGTTGCGGGATAATGCTATTGAGCAGGCAGAAAACCGGTGGTGCGCATCCAATTCAGGCAACGACCAAACCATTCATCGAAAGCGGGGACATTCGGATAGCCGTGTTGCCCTTTCGAGTAAATGTGCAAATCGGACGGGATACTTTTGGCATTCAGTGCCTGGTAAAATATGATGCTGTTCGAAACGGGCACGACGGTGTCGTCGCCCGCGTGCGTAAGGTATGTAGGCGGCGTGGAGGCAGTCACCTGCAACTCGTTGGAGAAATATTTGACCTTCTCCATCGTCGGTGCCTGACCAAGCAGGTTGCCAGCTGAGCCCTTATGGCCTACTTTATCCACTAAACTGATCACCGGATAAACGAGGATCATAAAATCGGGACGGAGGCTGGTCTTTTTTGGATTGTCAATAAACGTGCTGTCAAAATGCGTCCCGGCAGTTGCAGCGAGATGTCCACCGGCGGAAAAACCCATGATACCGATTTTCGCCGGATCGATCTTCCACTCTTCCGCACGCTCCCGGACAGTCTTGATAGCCTGTTGGGCGTCCTGTAAAGGGCCGAGCGACTTATCCTTCATAGTGCGGTCGGATGGCAAACGGTATTTAAGCACAAAGGCCGCGATACCGGCCCTATTGAGCTCCTTCGCTATCCGATAACCTTCCCATTCGATCACCAGAATGCCGTAACCACCACCGGGACACACAATCACCGCCGATCCATTAGCGGTGCCCGGGGCGGGAAGAAACATGGTCAGGTCCGGCACGGAAACGTTTTTTATTACATTCTTGTCCCGCGTCTCCTGATTTGCCGCATCAATGGAATTGGGAATTGCACTCGGATACAAGGGCATCGTGGTTTGAGCGAATGTGCCAGCCAACGGAATCTGTAAGACCAATAAGATCGCTATAATGTAATATCTTCCCATAATTACTTTGAAAGCGACAATCTGCCGCCGTTTTAATTTTTTTCTAATCCTTTTAAAGATATATTCTCGCTAAATTTCGGTTACGACGATCTGGTACCAGCCGAAATCTTGTCAACGGCCATTTTACACTAGCCTGATCGTGTTTTTTGGCAGTCATATGGTTAAGACAAACGGAGCGGAAATTTACCTGGCTGTGATCGTCGAAGTCTCTTAGCATAATAGGACAGAGAATTGCACCTTTCTATGTTAATCGACTTATTATTTAATTAATAATATAATATTTACAAGAAATTCAAAACGCGTTTGTTACTTTACAGCATCAAACAATCAAAAAAATAACTAGTTTTGTAGAGTAACCTAATCATGCACTAGTTTCTTTGATAAGTTATAAATGGTTTTAAATCCACAAGAGAATGAAATATCCAGTACATGCAGAAGGCAGGTTTCAGTTTATAGATGAGGGAAAGGGCGAAACGTTACTGCTTTTGCATGGCCTTTTCGGCGCGTTGAGTAACTGGGATGGCATTATCGAGCAATTTTCAACCCGGTTCCGGGTAATTATCCCACTCCTGCCCATTTACGAACTACCCCCGCGAGAGGCAGGACTGGAAGCTTTGCTGGCATTTCTGGAAGATTTCGTTTCTTTTAAAAATCTTACAAATGTTACCGTCATCGGCAATTCGCTGGGCGGCCACATTGGTTTGCTTTATACCTTAAAAAATCAGGAAAATGTTCAGAGACTGGTGCTTACCGGCAGCTCGGGCCTTTTTGAAAACTCTATGGGAGGTTCATTCCCGAAACGTGGCAGTTATGATTATATCAAGGAGCGTGTAGCTTATACTTTTTATGATCCCGAGGTTGCCACAAAGGATCTGGTCGATGAGGTTTTCGAAACTACTTCAAGCATTCCTAAATGCATGAGCATCGTCGGGATAGCCAAATCGGCCCAGAGGCACAATCTTGCTAAAGACCTGCATCAGATAACTGTTCCGACTTTACTCGTATGGGGTCTTAACGACACCATTACTCCGCCACACGTCGGTTACGAGTTCAATCGGTTGATTGCCAATTCGGAATTGTATTTTATTGATAAATGCTGTCACGCACCCATGATGGAACACCCACAGGAATTTAATTTGATCCTGGAAAGCTTCCTCGAAAAGCAGATTTCTGTCCCGGTAGCCTGACAGGTCTGAATTATTGAAAAATTTTCTTTGTTACCATAGTTGATCTATATATAGTTTTTTTATAGCTTCGAAAAATGACGTTCTGACCCATGCTCGCTGCAAGCCTTATAAATCCAATGATTCCCGTCCTGAAACCGACCGATTCGGTAGGCACGGCACTGGATTGGATGGATGAATTTGGCGTAAAGCAATTGGTGATCGCCGACTCGGGCATCTACCAGGGCATTGTCTCCGAAGATATTCTCTTCGATATGCCCGATATTTCGGAGCAGCTTTCCAAAGTAATCATTCAGCACAAGGATATATTCGCTTCCGAAGACCAGCATCCTTATGAATTGCTCCGCTTGGTCAATCAATTTGCCCTGCTGGTAATTCCGGTATTGCATGATGACCGGACGTTCGCGGGAAGCATACTCGTCAACGACCTGATCGAGCATTTCGTGAATGAACTGGGCGTCCAGGAAAAAGGAGCAGTGATTGTCCTAAAAATCGCGGAACGGAGCTATTCATTGTCTGAAATCAGCCGGTTAATAGAATCAAACGGCACCAAGATACTCAGCAGCTATTACTCGTCGGGTGAAGTTTATGACCCCGCCAACGAGGCGCGGCTTACATTAAAGCTCAACCGTACCCATATCACACCCATTATCGCGACCCTGGAACGTTTCGGTTACCAAATCGAGGAGGCACATGCCAACGATCCGGTTGAAAGTCTGGATCAGGAGCGTCTGGATATGCTTTTACGGTACCTTGCGACCTAGTTTTCGCAGCTGGTAAATCTACCCACCGCTTTTGAATCGGCATTTTTGTCGTGTATCTTTCGGGTGAAACCAGATGTCTTACTTCTTCCTTCATGAAAATAGCCATTCACGGACGCAACTTTAATGAGTCCGCCCGCCCGTTCATTGAAAATATGTTCAGTGAGCTGACCCGCAGAAAAGTTGAAGTCCAGCTTTCAAAAGCCTTCCGGACGTTTCTGGACCAGGCTGGCATTTCGCATAACACGGAACTGGTTTATGACAAACCGGAGGAGTTGTTAGACGCACGCCTGATCGTGAGCATGGGAGGGGATGGCACGTTGCTGGAAACCATTTCGCATGTGGGAAGAAGGCAGATTCCCGCAATCGGGATCAATGTCGGAAGGCTCGGATTTCTGGCGACGGTGCCACCTGAGCGGATTACGGACATGATTGCTGCGCTGGAAAACAGCCAGTTCAGGATCGATGAACGTACATTGGTTGAGATAGAATCCAATATCGATCTGTTCGACGGTCTGAACTTCGGTTTGAATGATTTTACGATCACTAAAACCGATACTTCTTCGATGATCACCGTCCATACCTATCTGAATGACGAATTTCTTAACTCTTACTGGGCCGACGGCCTCATCGTTTCTACGCCGACAGGCTCTACCGGCTATTCGCTGAGCTGTGGCGGGCCGGTACTTGTCCCGCATTCGCAAAACTTCATCGTTACGCCCATTAGCCCGCATAATTTGAATGTAAGGCCGCTGGTGGTAGAGGATACCGCCGTGATCAGGCTGGAAGTAAAAAGCCGGAGCAGCAATTTCCTCGTTTCACTAGACGCGCGTTCGAGGATTGTTGATGAAAACACGCAGTTAACCGTCCGCAAGGCCGGATTTATTGCCCGCCTCATCAAAATGAAAGACGACAGTTTTCTAAATACACTAAGAAGTAAACTTTCCTGGGGCCTGGACATGAGAAACTGACCCTTCACTTTTGACACCGACATTCATGAAAATCACTTACCACACTTTCAATCTTCACCTCAAACATACCTTCACCATCGCGCACGACTCGCGTGATGTACAACCGACATTAATCGTCAAACTGGATGACGGCGAGCACACCGGGCTGGGCGAAGCCACTTCCAATCCTTATTACGGCGTCACGATCGATAATATGATCCAATCGCTGGAAATGGCGCGGGATATCGTGGAAAAGGGCTCCTACCAATCCGCAGAAGAGCTTTGGACTGCCGTTCATCCGGTGCTCCTGTCCAATTCTTTCGCCCAATGCGCACTGGACGAGGCCGCTCAGGACCTATTTGCGAAAAAGAAGGGTGTCAAACTGTATGAAAACTGGGGCCTTTCGATCGGGCAAATTCCGATGACCAACTTTACGATCGGCATTGACTCCATTGAAAAAATGGTAGCCAAAATGAAGGAGATGCCCTGGCCTATTTACAAGATCAAATTAGGTACCGACGAAGACCTTCGTATTGTCGAGGCATTGCGCAAAAATACCGATGCAATTTTCAGGGTTGACGCCAACTGTGCATGGACAGCCAGGCAAACCATCGACCTCGCTCCAAAGCTTCGGGATTTAGGCGTCGAATTCATCGAGCAACCTCTTGCCGCTGGTGATATTGAAGGAATGAAAAAAGTATTTTCCGCGTGTGTGCTGCCCGTGATTGCCGATGAAAGTTGTATCATCGAAAGCGACGTACAAAAATGTCAGGGCCTGTTTCACGGAGTAAACATTAAGCTCACGAAATGCGGCGGACCAACAGCCGCGCTCCGTATGATAGCGGAAGCCAAAAGGCTTGGAATGAAAACGATGGTAGGTTGCATGACCGAAACAAGCGTTGGTATTTCTGCAATTGCGCACCTGCTTCCTTTGCTCGACTATGTAGATATGGACGGCTCGCTGCTGATCAGCAATGATCCTGCCGACGGCGTTACATTCGATTTTGGAAAGATAATATATGCCGATGGCAATGGCTCCGGAGCCGTTCTCAAATCCGCTTCTGAATAAATCCTATCGTGAGCATTTTCCAGACCAACAGCCTTCCCGGACGCACAGTTAAAACCACCGAGGGAGCCGAATTCCTGTGGTTCAGCGGGACTGACTACCTAGGAATGGGCCACAACGAAGACTTTCGTAGATTGATCTCAGAAGGCTTGGATTTGTACGGGACCCACTTTGGAAGTTCAAGGAATAACAGTCTTCGCTTATCCATTTACGACGAGGCGGAAAGCCGGTTTTCCGATTTTGTAAGTGCATCCTCTGCGATAATTGTCTCTTCCGGAATGTGGGCAGGACAGATCGTGATGAAGGAAATTGAGGCTGTCGTTTTCCAACATCAGGAGTCCATGAAAATCAGGTATCATTACGCGCCGTCTGTTCATCCGGCACTATGGGGAAACGATTTTGTCGCTTCAAGTCAGTCCTGGGAAAGCTGGGCGATCGAAACGGTTGAGAAAATAAACGCCGCTTCGCGAGATTTAACCCACATTATTTGTTCCGATGCAGTCGGATCACCTATGGTAAGCCAATTCGATTTCACCATTTTCAATAGCATTTCTGATGGTCCCAACACCTGGCTCGTTATCGATGAATCGCATTCATTGGGCGCGCTTGGGGGCAAGGGCAATGGTTTGGCAGGAAAGTTTCCCACCAGTTTAAAACAACAAACTATTTTTGTATCCTCTTTAAATAAAGCATTAGGCATACCCGCAGGAGCAGTTTGGGGTAGCAAGCACGTCACTGATTCTCTTAGGAAGTCACCCTGGTACGCAGGCGCCTCCCCACCCGCTCCGGCCTACGCATATGCATTGAGCAGGTTATTGGAAAAGAAGGTTTACGAGCAGACACACGCGGTGCTGATTCAGAATATCCGCCATTTCAGCAACCGGATCACGGCTTTGGACTTGTTTGATTCGGTGCCGGACTATCCGGTTTTCTGTTCCAAAAACCCGGCATTCTTCGGCTATTTGCTCGACTATGGCATTATGGCTTCGCGCTTTGCATATCCGTCTCCTTCTGATGCACCGGTAACACGCATAGCGATCACTGCATTGCACCAAAAAGAAGACCTCGACCGATTGGCCGAGGTCTGTAAGAAATTTCAGAATAACTAAGCTATCAGCGGTTATTCGTTACCGCCCAATGTCGCCAGTCTTTTCTCTTCGCGAAGTTTTTCACGCTCCACTTTCGCCGAAACCAGAATACTTACTTCGAAAAGAACGAATAAAGGAATCGCAACCAATATCTGGCTGTAAATGTCGGGTGATGGTGTGATAATGGCCGCAACGATCAGGATTACAATCATCGAATGCTTCCTGTATTCTCTCATGAACGCAGGCGTCAGTATTCCTATTTTGGAAAGAACAAACACCACAATTGGCAGCTGGAATGCGACACCACAGGCAAGTGTAAGCGTTGCTACCAGCGAAATATAGGAAGCAATGCTAAACTCATTGATAATAGAAGGGTCCAATGTAAAATTGGCCAGGAAGTTGATTGCCAGGGGCGTAACGATATAATATCCGAACAAAACCCCTGAGAAGAACAGGAATGTCACATAAAAAACCGCCCCGCGTGCAGACCTTCTTTCCGCCGGCTTCAAACCTGGTTTGATAAATCGCCAAACCTCCCAAAATGCGTAGGGAAATGCGAAAACAAGACCGGCTATCACGGACGAGGTCATACTCATCGTGAACTGGTCGCCCATTCCGATGGCTTGCAATTTAAAATTTAATGCTTTGATACACAGGTCGGGATAGTTGACCTTGTCCGCCAGCATACATAGCATCTTATAAGTCCAGAAGTCGGACTGTGAAGGGGCTATGATGACGTAATGATAGATTTCTTCAATATATACGAAAGCAAGAATGGCAAATACCAGAATGGACCCACCTGCGCGAATAACATGCCATCTTAACTCTTCAAGATGCGAAAGAAACGACATCTCTTTGCCTTCGCCTTCCTCTTCTTCGTTTTCAAAATCCTGATCCAGGGACATACTTTATATTATTACTAGAATTCAATCTACGTGAAAAACTAAAAACAGGATCGTTACCTGTTTATGAAAAGCTGAAATTACTTAAAAAACCCGTCGAAGTGCTTCGGCGGGTTTTTTATTCCTATGCTTTTGATGAGATTAATCCATCACAAAAGGATAATCACTTTCCACATACACATCGGTGTAGGCTTCTTTCGGATCCGGGAATTCGGATTCCTCCGCAAACTGGACGCATTCCGCGACGATCTCTTTTACTTTCTTATCTACATTTTCAAGATCTTCCTCAGTAGCAATCTTATTTTCAAGGATTACAGCGCGGATCTGCTCGATCGGGTCGCGGTGTTTGTATTCCTCTACTTCTTCTTTCGAGCGGTATTTCTGAGGATCGGACATTGAGTGCCCGCGGTAACGATACGTACGGAATTCAAGGAATGTCGGTCCTTCACCCTTACGTGCGCGGTCCGCTGCGCGCGAAACTGCTTCGTGAATGGCTTCAACACTCATTCCGTCAACAGGCTCGGAAGGAATATCGTATGCTTCCCCCAAAGTATAAAGCTCGGTTACGTTGGAGCTGCGCGCCACCGACGTTCCCATTGCATAACCATTGTTTTCAACAACGAAGATCACAGGCAGCTTCCAGCTCATCGCCATATTCAGCGTTTCGTGGAATGATCCCTGGCGGATTGCACCGTCACCGAAGTAGCAGATACACAGGTTATCTGTTTTGTTATACTTTTCTGCGAAGGCAAGACCAGCTCCAAGGGGAATTTGACCGCCCACGATACCGTGACCGCCCACGAAGCCATTTTCTTTATCAAAAATGTGCATTGAACCTCCCTTACCTTTGGTAGTACCAGTTTTCTTACCGTAAAGCTCTGCCATAATCGCTTTCGGATCTGTTCCCAATGCAAGGGGGATACCATGATCACGATAGGCTGTAATGTATTTGTCGCCTTTTTTGAGGGCGCTCACTGCTCCGGAAGAACAAGCTTCCTGGCCGATATACAAGTGACAAAAACCACGAATCTTCTGCTGACCATAAAGCTGGCCCGCTTTTTCTTCAAAACGACGTTGTAAAAGCATATTCTCGAACCAGAACATGTATTGCTCTTTCGGATGCTGTAATTTTTTGGGGGCTGAAGCTTTCTTTTTCTCAGTAACGGTGGCCATGTATTTGGTTCTCGTTTATAAAGACAGAACTTTGTCTTAAAGTTAGTGGTTTGAACAGAGTCTGTTTTTGCCGTACTCACGCAAATGATTTGCGAAAATAAGCATAAACTAAATAACAAAGAAGTTCATGTGGCTAGAAAAGCTCCACCTTACATACTTTAAAAGTTATGAGGAGAAAGCCTTCACCTTCGGGGAACACGTGAACTGCCTGGTGGGCGAGAACGGGAGCGGCAAGACGAACCTGCTCGATGCGATCTATTTTCTGGCCCTTACCAAAAGCGCTTTTCATAACCAGGATGCATTGGGCATCCGCCATGCCTATGATTTTTTTGTGCTTGATGGCATCTTCAATGAGTCGGGCAAGCATGTCCAGATCACGTGCAGTCTGCAACGTGGCCAAAGGAAAGTTTTCATGGCTGATAAAAAGCATTATGACCGTTTGAGCGACCATATCGG
This sequence comes from Dyadobacter sp. MSC1_007, assembly GCF_023667495.1. Lineage (GTDB taxonomy): Bacteria > Bacteroidota > Bacteroidia > Cytophagales > Spirosomataceae > Dyadobacter. Next base: position 85,850 of record NZ_JAMOZL010000007.1, on the reverse strand, counting down.
CCTTTTTCCGCTTGTCTTGATCGCACCGGACGATACTGATCTTATCCGCGATGGCAGCGAGGAACGACGGCGTTTTTTCGATGGCGTGCTAGGCCAGGCCGTTCCAGGTTACCTCTCGGATTTCCTTCAATACAATAAAATTCTCACGCAGCGTAATGGTCTTCTCAAACTCTTCGCCGAAAGGAATTACCTCGACGAGGACCTGCTCGAAACCTACAATGAGCCTCTCATTATACTCTCACAACGGATCCACGAGCATCGCTGTTTGTTCATGAACAAGTTCATTCCGTTGTTTCATAAATATTACGAATTCCTCAGCAGCGGGCACGAACAAGTGGATGTGATCTACGAAAGCGAGGTTGCGAGCGCCGACTTTCCGTCGGAGTTCAGGCGCAACCGGAGCCGTGACCTACATGCGCAACGTACAGGCAAGGGCGTGCACAAGGATGAATATGTTTTCGAGATCGATGGGGTTACTTTAAAGAAATTCGGCTCCCAGGGCCAGCAAAAGTCATTTCTGATCGCATTGAAGCTCGCCCAGTTCGAATTATTGAAAGAAGAAAAAGGAAAAACGCCGATCCTGCTGCTGGACGACATTTTCGACAAGCTCGACGACCGCCGCATTCACAAACTAATCGAACTGATCGACACCGGCTTCCTAGGCCAGGTATTCATCACCGACGCCCGCCCCGAACGCTCACAACGCATTCTGGAACACGTAAAAGCAGATGTCAGGTTTTTTGAGATCGAGAAAATATTGAGTTTGGGCGAATAAAAATTTAATTAGGGCGAATTCGCCGTAATAAAAAGTGCATAGGAAAGCCAGGCCTTAACGACCTGGCTTTCTATCGGTAAGCTTTAAACATATTTCGGATCGAGCTCTTTGGCCTGGGCTACGAATTCCTTCACTTTTTGTTCGTCTTCTTTTTTGCAGATCAAAAGTACCCCGTCGAACTCCGCGACTATAAACCCGTCGAGCCCGTTAACGACCACCAACTTGTCTTTCGGTGTTTTGATGATCGAATTGGTGGTATTATGGAGGATTAAATTGCCCTCGGTCACGTTAAGATTGGCATCCTTTTCCGATACTTCATACAGCGATTTCCATGTTCCCAGATCAGACCAGCCAAAGCTGCTCAGCACAACATGCACATTCTCAGCTTTCTCCATGATACCATTGTCGATCGAAATACTGCCGCAATGCTGGTACGCTTTCTGGATGAAAGCATCTTCACTGTCGAGGTAGTAATGCGCGGCGCCGTCCTGAAAAATTTCAGCGATATCGGGCTGGAATTGTACCAATGCTTTTTTAAATGCATTAATATTCCACACAAAAATACCCGCATTCCAAACAAAGTCCCCACTGTCCAGGAATTGCAACGCAAGTTCCAGATGCGGTTTTTCGGTGAAAGACTTCACTTTTTTAACGGTCAGTTTATCCGGGATAAACTGAATATAGCCATAGCCTGTGTCGGGACGCGTCGGCTGAATACCCAGCGTAACCAGAATATCCTCGTTGCGTGTAGCTCCGAGCGCAACCCTGATCGTATCCTTGAAAACCTCTTCTTTGAGAATAATATGGTCCGCAGGCGCTATTACCACGTTCGCATTCGGGTTTTTAGCTGCGATCTTGTAGCAGGCGTAAGCAATGCAGGGCGCAGTGTTCCGGCGGTGAGGTTCCAGCAGGATCTGATCGTCCGTCAATTCAGGAATTTGCTGCTGAACGAGCTCCTTGTATTCCTGGCTGGTAACTATGTATATATTTTCGATCGGGCAAACACCGTCGAACCTGTCTACTGTTTGCTGTAAGAGTGTCCTCCCTGTTCCAAGTACATCGTGGAACTGCTTTGGGAAATCGGTCCGGCTGAAAGGCCAGAACCTTGTGCCCACTCCACCAGCCATTATGATGACATAGGTATCCTGCATTGTAAGGTTTTTTTTGTGATAAACGTCAAATAAAATCAGGCAAAACTAGTGATAAAGAGTCAGTATGCTCATTAAAAGCTATTAAAAAGCCCGTAAATTAGTTGCAGACGGCATTTTAATAAAGCCCGAACCTCCTTTACCTTTCATTCATGATAAGAAATATTTCTATCAGAATTGTACGAAATAGTTTTTATTATGAATACTTAAAGAAATAATTGGACACAAATGCAAAACGTCGGTTTTCTTACTAACTTGTTGTTAACATCAACCCATTAAGAACCATGCACCCTACATTTAATCTTCTGCGAAAACCGCTCCTCATCCTGTTAGTATCATTCCTGTCGCAACATTCCTACGCGCAAATAAGTTTGACAGGTAAAGTCTCGGAGGCGGTTACCAATGAACCACTTGCTGGCGTCAGTATCCGCATTGTTGGCAAAGTGGCCGGTACTATCACCGATGCGAAAGGGGAATTTTCCTTTTCTACCACCAGCAACCCACCGTTTACTATAATGGTCTCCTCGGTCGGTTTTCAGTCGCAGGAGATTGAAGTCGCCGGAGGGAAATCTGATCTTGATATTAAATTGGTTGAGCAGCCTATTCTGGGAAGGGAGATCGTTGTATCTGCCTCCCGCGTTGAAGAAAGTGTAATGAAATCGCCCGTGGCGGTGGAAAAACTCGATATACGTGCTATCCGCGACACGCCGTCTACCAACTTCTACGATGCGTTAGCCAATCTGAAAGGCATTGACATGACTACGCAAGGTGTTTTGTTCAAATCGGTGAATATGAGAGGGTTCGGAGCGACGGGTAATCCGCGGACGGTTCAGATGATCGACGGAATGGACAACCAGGCCCCCGGGCTCAACTTCCCGCTCGACAATATTATCGGTATGTCGGAGCTCGACGTGGAGAGTGTCGAAGTGTTACCGGGTGCAGCATCAGCACTTTATGGCCCCAATGCGGTTAACGGTCTCATCCTTATGAACAGCAAGAGCCCCTTTCTTTACCAGGGTCTGAGCGCCAACCTGAAAACCGGCATTATGCACGAATCGAACCGCGAGAAGGCTACTACACCATTTATAGACGGTACCATTCGCTACGCCAAAGCATTCAATAATAAGGTAGCATTCAAAGTCAACCTGTCATATATCCAAGCGAAGGACTGGGAAGCGACCAATTACACCAATCTTAATGTAGGCGGTAACGGCGACCCGACCCGTGGCAAGGGAACAGATCTCGATTATGACGGTACAAATGTGTACGGCGACGAGATCCAGACCAACATTAATGCCGTGGCAAAGGCATTGGCGGCAAGCGGTCAGATTGCCCAGAAAGACGTCGGGCTTGTGCCCAATACATTTGTGAGCCGCACCGGTTTCCGGGAAAAAGACGTTGTCGATTATAATACCCGAAGCTTTAAAGCCAATGCCGCATTGCATTACCGTCTCAATGAGAAGGTAGAAGCCATTGCACAGGTAAATTATGGCTATGGCACAACGGTTTACACCGGCACCGGCCGCTACTCCCTCCGCGATTTCAACCTTACCCAGGCCAAACTGGAACTCCGGGCCGACAATTTCACGATAAGGGCTTACACCACTCAGGAGCGCTCCGGCAAATCTTACCTGACGGGCCTTGCCGCTGTTTCCATGCTCGGCGAGATCAAGCCTAATAATACCTGGTTTGGTCAATATGTAGGCGCGTTTGTGGGTGCACGTACGGCGGGAACAGCCGAGGCCGATGCGCACGTACTGGCTCGCCAGACCGCCGACCAGGGCATGCCGCAACCCGGCAGCGCCACATTCAACCAGTTGCTCGATAAATACCGCAATATGCCTATTGTGAACGGCGGCGGTGGTTTTGCAGACAAAACGAACCTATATCACGTGGAGGGTTTTTACAATTTTAAAAACCAGATCAGTTTTATAGAACTTATCGCAGGTGCCAATTACCGGCTTTACCAGTTGCGATCTGCGGGCACGCTGTTCTCTGATCAAAAAGAAGGGCGGAACGGAAGCATTCCGATCAACGAGTTCGGCGCATTTGTGCAGGCCGGAAAAACCTTGTTGTCCGACCATTTGAAGCTCACCGGGTCAATCCGTTATGATAAGAATGAAAACTTCGATGGGCAGTTTACGCCCCGTGTATCGGCTGTTACGACATTCGGCGAACACAACATCCGCCTTTCCTACCAGACCGGCTTCCGCATTCCAACCACGCAAAACCAATATATTGACCTGAAAACACCATCGGGCACGTTGGTAGGCGGACTTCCGGAATTTGATTCGCGTTACAATCTTTCCAATGGTATTTTAAGGCAAAATCTATCCGAGGATGCCATCAAAGCCGTCATTGCGAGCGACCCTACCGTGCTTGAAAGTGCGAAAACTTACGCTACCGCTGCCGTAACCCAACAGGCGACCGTCAGCATTACGCAGGCGGTGACAGCACAGGTTACCACCGGTGTAAACCAGGCCGTTGCGGCTGGACAGATCCCTAATACGCCCGCGGCAATCCAGGCAGCCATTACTGCGGGCGTCAACCAGGCGCTTCCAGGCGTACTCGCGGCACAGCTCCCGGGTATTCTGGCGGCACAGGTTCCCGGATTAATTCCCGATCTGGCAAAGGCTTATGCATTGGCAAAACTTCCCAAATACAAACCCGTCAAGATGAAGCCGGAAAGAATTGCTTCCTACGAGATCGGATATAAGGGGATTATTGGGAAAAGGCTGTTCATCGATGCCTATTATTATTTAAGCAAATACAAAAATCTGCTTGGAGGCACCGTAATCGTTGTTCCGACAGCTGCGGCTGCACCCGGCCTACCCATCGAATCGGGCATTGGTGTAGGGAATTATAATGGTTTCGCAAGAACTGTCAACACCACGGAAACCATCACTACACACGGTTTTGCCATCGGCCTGACTTATTCGCTGCCCAAGGGCTTTAATGTAGGAGGAAATATTGCAAACAATGAATTGAAGGACTTTACGCCGTCACCCGAGGTCCAGTATTCTCAGTTCAATACCCCGAAATACCGGTACAATGTAAGCTTTGGAAAACGCATTGTAAGCGGCAGCCCATTCGGGTTTAATGTGATATTCCGTCATCAGCAGGCCTTTTTATGGGAATCGAGCTTTGTGGTGCCGACTACGACAGACGTTCCGGTGTTTTCAAATACGCAAGTCCCTGCCATCAGCAATCTCGACGCGCAGGTTAGCCTGAAAGTGCCGGCTATTAAGTCAATCATTAAACTCGGAGGGACCAATTTGTTTGGCAAATCTTATGTACAGTCGTATGCCAGTCCGAACATCGGCAGCACATATTACGTTTCCATTATGTTTGATCAACTGCTGAACTAGACGCTTTTACTTTTCACCATAGGCCAGGTCGCCGGCATCGCCGAGGCCTGGTACTATATAATATTGTTCGTTCAGCTTCTGGTCCACGGCGCCAAGCCAGAGACGGCATTGTGGGATCCTTTTTTGCAGGTATTCCACTCCTTCCGGACTGGCGATTACAGATGCAATGTGCGTTTGAGAAGGGATTCCAAATCGGAGTAATGCGTGATACACTTTCTCCATTGACCTGCCGGTAGCCAGCATCGGATCGGTCATCACCAGGATTTTCCCTGTCAGGTCGGGGCTTGTGATGTAGTCCATTTCTACTGTAAACTCCTCTTCCGCATTGATATGGTGCCCCCGGTATGCCCCAATAAAGGCATTATCAGCTTTGTCAAAAATATTAAGGAAGCCCTGGTGAAAGGGTAATCCGGCCCGCAAAATAGTAGCCAGGACTATTGGCTGAAGCAAGGAGCGGGATGGCGCGATACCCAGTGGAGTTTCTACTTTTTCAGGCTTAAATGTCAGCGATTTGGACATTTCATAACCTAATAATTCCCCGACACGCTCCATATTTCGCCGAAATCTCATACGGTCTTTCTGACAATTTACATCACGTAATTCCGCGAGATAGTGATCTGCAATGGAGGGCTTTTGGGAAAGTAAAAACATAGGGATGACAGTTTTTTAGACTACTCCATGCAAGATAATACAAATTCATTGACGTAATTTGGAACAACATTTCTAAAAATTATCCGCAAATATTCGTATTGCGATACCAGAAGATTTTTTTTGCCTATGTATCAAGGAATTATCCGGCATTTTAAAATACTGTTTTTAACACTGGGATCCCTGTCATACGTACATGCACAAAGTTCATTTGTTCCGTTCAACGACGATTATTATCATCTGATCGACCGCCTGGAAATCAAGAGGGGCAAGTTTACAGAAGGTTTTCATGCCAATGTAAAACCGTTTGAGCGTAAAGCCGTGGTAGCATTAACCGATTCCATATTAAAGGAGGGTACCGTGGACTTGACGGACCGCGATTGGGAGACGATTGACTATTTGCGGGAAGACAGCTGGGAGTGGACCAAAGGTATGATCTCGACAGATTCGGCCAAATATAACAGGCTGGCGAGATTGGGCTGGTTCAAATTGCCGCCTCCGGGACAAAAACGCAGGTTTTTTGATCATCCAGCCGATCTGTACAGCATTCACAACAAGGATTTCGATCTGCATTTTAATTTTACTACTACCAATTTTACCGGGAGGGATAATAGCTACGATACGACCCAATCGCTGTGGTTTACCACGCGGGGTGTCGAGATCCGGGGTATGATCAATAATAAGCTCGGCTTTTATACCTTCGTTTCAGACAGCCAAGGCCGTTTTCCCAAATATGTCTACGATTTCAAACCGCAATACAGCTTCCCGGGCGAGGGCCTTGCAAAAGTAACCCGCAACCACGGCATCGACTTCCTGACCGCGCGCGGCTATATTACATTCAGGCCGCTGAAAAGTGTCAATGTAAAGTTTGGTCATGATTACAATGTATTCGGTAGCGGTTACCGGTCGCTGATCCTTTCAGACAACAGTAGTCCTTACCTCTTTTTGCGGGTCGATACGCAGTTAGGCCGTTTCCATTATACCAATTTGTGGACCAGCATGATCCATGCCGGGGAGGATTCGTTTACAGAGTTTCTCCGAAAGAAGAAATTCGCCGCGATCCACCATCTGAGTGTTAATCTGACTGACAAAATCAATTTTGGTGTGTTTGAAGCGGAAGTCTTCAATAGAGACTCTGTTGGTGGAGGTTATGACCTGAATTACCTTAATCCGATCATCTTCTACCGTTACGTCGAATCTTATATAGGAAGCCAGGATAATGCATTGCTTGGTTTTGACTTTCGCTGGCTCGTTGGGAAAAAGGCTTCCATTTACAGTCAGTTTGTGCTTGATGAGTTTTTGACCAAATTCCTTTTCAACGGCAGCGGATCCTGGACCAATAAATACAGCTTCCAGCTTGGCGGTAAATATGTGGATGCATTTGGAATACCTAACCTGGATTTACAGGCAGAATACAACGTCGTGCGCCCATACACCTATTCCCACAAAGACGGCGGGCGCAATTATATGCATTACGGCCAAGCGCTCGCACACCCGCTCGGCGCGAACTTCCGGGAATACCTGGGTATCATACGTTATAAGGCCACTCCAAGGCTTTCAATTTACGGCACAGTAATGTCGGCCATGCAGGGGAAAAACCCGACAACCGGCCCTGAAATGAATTATGGAGGCGATATTTCGAAAAGTTACGAAACCCGTCACCTGGGCGGCCGCGATGGCGATGAGGGCAATCTCAATCAGAAAATCGGCCAGGGCATTAAAGCAACTACATTATATACCGACCTCCGCTTATCTTACTCCCTGGCGCACAATCTTTTCCTCGACGGCCGGTATCAAATCAGAAAGGTGAAGTCACAGGATGTCAATGTGGCTACCAACTCCAATGTTTTTACCTTTGCCATCCGCTATAATATGGCGTACCGGCAACAAACCTATTGATTCCAATCCAGTGCAATATGGAAACAGATCCTCACGAGCTTCGTAATCTGCTCAGACTCGCTTTACTCGAAGATATAGGCGACGGCGACCATTCTTCCCTCGCCAGCGTACCCGAAAATGCCACAAAGCGGGCCAAGCTATTGGTGAAGCAGGATGGCATTCTGGCCGGCGTGGAAGTGGCCCAGACCATCTTCGACGAAACCGCCATATATTACAAATACCCCCTTGCGAAAATTAATGTGTTACTTTTTGACGGCGCTGTCGTATCAATAGGAGACATTGTTTTTACGGTAGAAGGAAATGCAAGATTGATCCTGAAAGCGGAACGGCTCGTGCTCAACATCATGCAACGGATGAGCGGCATCGCGACGTACGCACGGCAAATGTCAGACCTGATCAAGGATTTGCCCGTCAAACTGCTGGATACACGCAAAACGACGCCCAATTTCCGGCTTTTTGAAAAAATGGCTGTAAAAATAGGGGGCGCGGTGAACCACAGAATGGGGCTTTACGATATGATCATGTTGAAAGACAACCATGTGGATTACGCAGGAGGCATCGAGGCGGCCATTACCGGTGCTCAGAAATACCTGAAAGACACCGGCAAGAACCTGAAAATCGAGATCGAGACGCGTAACCTTGCGGAAGTGGACGAAGTGCTGAGAGTAGGTCAGGTGGATATTATCATGCTGGATAATTTTTCACTGGACGATCTACGCGAAGCTGTCAGGAGGATCGGGGACCGGTTTGAAACCGAAGCTTCGGGGAATATTACCGAAAAAACATTACGCGCCGTGGCCGAAACCGGAGTGGATGGGATATCCAGCGGTGCGCTCACGCACCAGGCGCGAAGTCTGGATTTAAGTTTAAAAGCCTTCTAACCTTTTCATTAAATATCGATAGCGTATGCTGAGATTGATGAAACCGACATACGCTATCAAAAGGCAGGATTTTCTTGCCAAAAACCTACATTGGTGCAGGCATACCCTGTTTTGTTTCTGCATTACTGCCGGTTGTTTTGCCCAGGAACCGCCGCGCCGGGAGATCGATATCAATCAATTTATTGCAGAAACCATCCCCATCCCTTCGGAAGACAGCGACGAGGATCTTTACGAGGCCTTATTGCAGCTTTATGCCAATCCTCTGGACCTTAACAGCGCTTCTCGCGATGATTTATCGGCTACCTGGATCCTTTCCGAAATTCAGATCGATGCTCTCTTTGATTATCGCCAGAAAACGGGCCCTTTGCTCTCGCTCTACGAATTGCAGGCCATCCCGGAGATTGATTTAGCAACAATCCAGCGCCTGCTGCCTTTTGTGACGTTGGGCACCCACGCCGTCCGCCTCCGCGAATCGCTCAAAAATCCCGGACAACATTTTTTAATGTACAGATCCGGAAAAATACTGGAACAGCAAAAGGGTTTTGAACCCCAAGATACCAGTTCCACGGCCACTACCCGTTACGAGGGCCCGGCCTGGAATGGCTATTTGCGGTACCGCAATGCCCGCGCATCGGCTTATAGTTTTGGAATAACCCTCGAAAAAGACGCAGGAGAGGATATTTGGCACTGGAAACCCCGGCGACAAGTATTCGGCATGGATTTTACTTCCGTGCACATGCAGCTGATGAACCGCGGAAAAATCGGTAACCTCGTGGTGGGTGACTTTCAAATGCAGGCCGGACAGGGACTGGTATTTGGCGCCGGCTTTTCGTTGGGAAAAGGCTCGGAAGTGATCAAATCCGTTTACCGCAGTACAACCGGGCTGAAACCTTATACATCCGCTACCGAAGCGACCTACTTTCGGGGTGCTGCTGCCACTTTCAGTATGACCAGTTCCACCACTGTCACATTGTTGTTTTCCAGGGTCAAACGCGATGCGACGCAGGAAAGCGACAGCATTCATTCCAATATCACCACATCTCTGCCTCTCACAGGCTATCATCGCACTCCTTCCGAAATTGAAAAACATCATTTGCTGACAGAACATAATGCCGGTCTGCATTTGCTGAACAATTTTTCCGGGCAAAAAGGGCAAATCGGGCTTTCCTGCCTGTATACTGCATATAATTCATTTATTCAAAAGCGCGACCTTCCTTACAATGCGTTCGAATTTTCCGGAAAGCAAAACTTCATTGCAAGTGTGCATAGTGATTACCATTGGCAAAATTTCCACTTTTTTGGCGAAGGGGCCATCGCACGAAAAGGAGCAGGGGCCGTCACTGGATTGGTAACCAGTTTTGGAAAGAAACTCGACTTCTCTATTCTCGCGCGCCATTATGCACGGGCGTTTCATACTTTTTATGGAAATCCAGTGAGTGAGGGAACGCGGCCGATCAATGAACAGGGCATATATGCCGGAGTACGGGTTTCGCCCCGGCGCAAATGGCAACTCGCCGCTTTTTATGACTATTTCCGCTTTCCCTGGCTGAAATATCAGGTCGATGCGCCGTCACGGGGATTCGATTATTATTTGCAAATTCAATGGAAGCCTTCCAAACGGCTGAATGCCTATTTGCTCTTCCGTGAGAAGCACAAGCAAATGAATGATCCCGAAAGCAGTGAAGCCGTTTCTCCGGTTATCAACACGGTGCGTAGGACGGCGATTTTTAATATTGAATATGAAGTCCCAATGAAATTTTCCGTCAGAACACGCTTTCAATGTGGCGGTCTTAAATACAAAACAATGCCGTCATCCGACGGTTTGACCGTTTTGCAGGACATTACCTGGCATTTTTCAAAGCTGGAACTGAGTGCCCGCATGGCGTTCTTTCACACCGATGATTACGATAGCCGACAATATGTTTACGAAAAAGATATGCTCTACGCATTCTCCATACCGGCATATTACAACACCGGCACGAGACATTACTTGATGACCCGTTACACGCTTTCAAAGCACCTTAAGGTGTGGTTACGATGGTCACAAACCCGGTACACCGATATCGATAAAATCAGTTCGGGACTCAACGAAATCGATGGTAATAAACGAAGTGAAGCAAAAGTGCAGGTGATGTATCAGTTCTGAGTGCCTATTTTTGCACCGCGAAAGGAAAGTCCGTTTGAAAATAAATACCCTATTCATCCATACACATGTCAATAAATAAGTCAGAAGCATTAAAGAAATATTTCGGATATGACTCCTTTCGTCCGCAGCAAGCCGAAATCATAGACACCGTCATGGCAAACCGCGACTGTCTGGTCCTGATGCCGACCGGCGGCGGAAAGTCGGTTTGTTTCCAGATACCCGCGGTCCTGAGCGACGGCCTTACGGTGGTGATCTCTCCGCTTATCGCATTGATGAAAGACCAGGTGGAAGCACTGCGCGGTAATGGTATCTCAGCAGCTTTTTTGAACTCTACGTTGTCATCAGCTGAGCAGGACCAGGTTATGTGGCAGGCAAAGTTGGGTGAATTGAAGCTGCTTTATATTGCCCCGGAACGGTTATTCTCCGGCAATACTTTTGAATTTCTGAAAGAATGGAATGTAAAACTGTTCGCGATCGACGAGTCGCATTGTATTTCCTCCTGGGGCCACGACTTCCGGCCGGAATACCGGCAGCTCAATTCCTTGAAAGTACGGTTCCCAGACGTCCCGATCGTCGCGCTGACTGCTACGGCCGATCGCGTGACGCGCCGAGATATATTAAAACAGCTCAATATCGAGCATGCGGAAACTTTCATTTCCAGCTTCGACCGGCCTAATCTTAGTCTGAATGTATTGCCCGGCCGGAAACGGCTGCAACAAATCCAAAGCTTTATTACCCGCCATGAGGGCCAGCCGGGTATTATCTACTGCCTGAGCCGGAAGGGGACCGAAACCGTGGCGGCCAGCTTGCAAAAAGCAGGATTCAGGGCCGAATATTACCATGCCGGACTCCCGGGAGACAAGCGGTCGAAGGTGCAGGAAAACTTTTTAAAGGACGATATTCAGATTATTGTAGCCACGATTGCATTCGGTATGGGCATTGATAAGTCCAATGTGCGATGGGTAATCCATTACAACCTGCCTTCCAACGTCGAAAGCTTTTACCAGGAGATCGGGCGGGCCGGGCGCGATGGCTCCCCCGCCGATACAGTGCTGTTTTACAGCTATATGGACATCATTACCCGGCAGGATATGATCAATAATTCGGATCAATCGGCGGAGCAAAAGGAGTTGCTTCACGCGAAACTGAACCGCATGAAACAATATGCAGAGGCCGACATTTGCCGCCGGAGGATACTATTAAGTTATTTCAACGAAGCCGTTGACACAGACTGTGGCAACTGCGACGTCTGCCGAAACCCCAGAACCCGCTTCGATGCAACTGTTATCGCTCAAAAAGCATTGTCTGGCATTGCCCGCACCGATCAGAAAGTGGCCATGGGGATGCTGGTCGACATTCTCAGGGGAAGCCGTAACCGGAACGTCCTGCAATATGGCTACGACCGCCTGCCAACTTTCGGGGTAGGTCATGAGCTTCGGGGTGAAGAATGGGCGGAATATTTAGGGCAAATGCTCAATTCCGGGGTTATGGATATTGCTTATGACGAGGCACATTCATTTAAACTGAACCCGGCAAGCTGGCAGGTCCTGAAAGGTGAGCGCAAAATCGAACTGGTTAAATTTATCCCGCTCAGCGAGCGAAAGGCGAAAGAGGAAGAACTCGTCCCAAAAGAGAAAGCCAAGCAGGAAATCATCCGCGACGCCCTTTTCGAACGTCTGCGAGTGCTCCGGAAGCAAATGGCCGACGCGTTGGGCGTGCCGCCATATGTAGTTTTCAGCGACGCCACGCTTTCCGAAATGGCACAGAAGAAGCCTATATCTGAGGCTCAAATGAAGGCAGTTTCCGGGATAGGGGCCGAAAAATTCAGGCGCTATGGAGAAGCTTTCATCAACGAAGTCCTGAATTTCGCCCGTGAAAACAACAAGCCAGGAACCAGGGCTGTAAAAGGCATGACGTTCGTGGAAACGCTCGATCTTTATAATGAAGGGTATTCGGTGAAAGTTATCGCCGAAAAACGTGACCTGAACCCGGTGACGATCATTTCGCATCTTGTGAAACTGAAAGAAGATGGTCACCCCGTTGACTTGAAATCATTGATCGATCCGAAGGCCTATCAAACGATCACTGCGGCCGCTGACGAGATACAAGTTGGCAAAAACGACCCGATCAAACCATTGTTCGAGCTGCTGAACGAGCAGTTTGATTATGGGCAGATCCGCCTGGCATTGGCTATTCGGGAGGAGGAAAGATAAATGCGTCTCATCCGTATATTTACGATTTCAAATACTTAACCAACAATATGTCAAGACAAAATATACTCTCCGGCTCTCCCTGGGAAGACAAAATGGGCTATTGCCGCGCCGTACGCATAGGCAACATCATCGAAGTTGCAGGAACCGTGGCTATCGTGGATGGTGAGAAAGTGAAGGCTGATGATGCCTACGCGCAGACCAATAATATCATCGAGCGCATTGAGAAAGTGTTGCAGGATGTAGGTGCAAGCCTCGGCGACGTTGTCCGCACGCGAATCTTCACGACTGACATTTCGCTTTTCGACGAAATCGCTCGTGCACATGGTGCCTATTTTAAGGATATTAAGCCTACAACAGGCATTTACGAGATCAGTAAACTGGTTTCTCCTGACTATCTGGTTGAAATAGAATTCACTGCTATTGTACAGTAAACTATTGGAATAAAACAAAAAGGCCCATTTCGCGAGAATATGGGCCTTTTTGTTTACAATTATTTTTTAGGCCTCACAACCATTTGGCCTGGATTTTGCTCTTTGTGTAGAAGTTGTCTGATTTTGAAACCCTAAGCAAAGGCATCTCGTGCTATGAAAAACCGACTTACTCTTTTAATTGCCTCTATTTTACTGATTCTGTGCGTAATCCAAAAGGAAGCGCGCTACGGTTCTGCTAAGGATGAAGGTGTAGAAAAAATGTCCAATTTTTCACCAATCGGGCCATCCAACGGAGAAGTGATCGGAATGGAATTCGCATCCGCCGATACTGCAACTGCGCGAATAAGCGGTTCTGCAAGATTGGCGAACCAGAACCTATTGAATATCTCCGCAGGAAGCAAATTACTAAATTACTGAATCTGTTCTGTTTCAGTAATTTAGCTGAAAAGCCCCATAATATCTTCCTGGCTTAGCTTTTTGATAAAGCCCGATTCTCCGCCTACCAGGTCTTCCGCCAAATCCTGTTTTCTCTGTTGTAATAAAAGAATTTTCTCCTCAATGGTATCCTTACATATCATCTTGTAAGCGAACACCTTACGTGTTTGCCCAATCCTGTGTGTACGGTCAATAGCCTGACGTTCTACCGCCGGGTTCCACCATGGATCCACGAGGTATACGTAATCCGCCTCAGTAAGGTTAAGCCCTACCCCGCCGGCTTTAAGGCTCATCAGGAACACCCGGCAGGTCTGGTCGCTCTGGAAGCGGTTTACTCGTCCTGCCCGATCGACGGTCTGGCCGTCCAGGTATTCGTAAGGGATATTCACTTTTTCTAAATGCTTCCGGATCAAATCCAACATGCCTAAGAATTGACTGAAAATCAATATCTTATGATTAGAAGCATTCTCCTCGATTTCCCGCGTGATCTCTTCCAGCTTCGCAGATTCGTTGCCAAAATCCTCGTCACCCGACAGGATCGAAGGTGAATCGCAAATTTGTCTCAGCTTTAATAGAGCCTCCAAAATAAGGAAACTGCTCTTGTTAAGCCCCTCGGTGGCCAGTTTTTCAGCAATTTCCTGCCTGTACCGCTCCCGGAAAAGGTCATACACCCGACGTTGTTTCGCTCCCATTTCGCAGAACAGGATTGTCTCAGTTTTGTCCGGAAGATCGGTGGCTACTTCTTCTTTCGTGCGTTTCAGCATAAAAGGGTACACCAGCTTCCTCAGCTCAGCGGCCTTTTCCTTATCCTGATATTTATCAATCGGGGTGGCGTATTCACTTCGGAAAAAGTCGGCGTGGCCGAGCATTCCGGGATTGAGGAATTCAAATTGCGAATAGAGATCGAATGTATTGTTCTCAACCGGCGTACCGGTCATAGTAAGGCGGTTTTTCGCCCGTAGCAAGCGGGATGCTTTCGATGTCAGCGAATCAGGATTTTTGATCGCCTGTGCCTCGTCGAGCACGATATAATTGAAATCAAACTGCCGCAACAGCTCCACGTCGCTCCGCATGGTACCGTAGGTAGTCAGGATAATGTCGTATTCCCTGAAAAAATCAATGTCTTTTCTGCGCGACATTCCCCTGTGCACGTACAATTTCAAGTCGGGCGTAAACTTGGCCGACTCTGCCTGCCAGTTGAAAATCAGCGTGGTAGGAACTACGACAAGATTCGTATATTCCGGATTATTGTTTTTCTGCTGTTGCAGGAATGTCAGCATTTGCAGGGTTTTTCCTAAACCCATATCATCTGCCAAACAGCCGCCCCAGCCAAATTCATCCAGAAAATGGATCCATTTATATCCTTCTTCTTGATATTGGCGTAAAGTCGCCTGGATATTCACCGGCAACGGTACAGAAGGTATTTGCTTGAAATTCAGCAGCTTTTGCTTTTTCTCCTGCAATTCCCGGAATACTGCCTCATTATCTACCTCCGAAACGAGCTCGTCGATCAGTGAGAAGTGTATTTTGGATAAATGGATCTGGTCATCGGACACGCGGCCGAATTGCAACAGCGGTTCCAATTTGGCCACCCATTCGTCTGGCAGCACGCCCAGCGTTCCGTCCTGAAGTTGGATGTAGTTCTGTTTTTTAAGTAATGCTTTCTTGGCATCAGCCAGCGATACTTTCTGGTCCCCAAACATGATCTCCACCTTCATATCGAACCAGTCGATCCCCGAAGACGCGTGGATCTTCACCATTCCGCGGTTCGGGTTAAAGCGCATCTTTTTCAGCTCTTTAAACCCGAAAATATCATAATGCTTTTTCTTCGCGGCGTCAACAAAATGGAACAGCCAGCCATCCTTCATCACCTGTTCAAACGGCACATAGAAAAACGGTTGGCCAGTCTGGTGCTGGAATGCCGGGTGTAGCGACTTCGCCCATTCCCACACCGCATTTTCAGCAGGCACATCCCTTTCCAGCATCGTGATCTGGTTATTATCGAAGCTGGTTCTTGTCCTCCGCTGGTCGTGCAGCAATTCCAACTCTTCTGCGGTCCCTCGCAGGGTTTTCCCGTTTTCTTCCAGGTACACGTAAGACGGCACTATCAAAAGGTTCGCCTCGTCTTCTTTAAGATAGAACTTGGGCTTTTGAAAAGCGAGCGGGGAAGTTTTGATTTCATGACGGGTCTGGAAAATCACGTCGAACCTTTCGGTTACGGGGATAATCCAGTTGGTCAGGAAATCTTCTGCGTAATCTTTTTTAATTCTTATTTTGAAGCCATTTTGACCCAGATAGGCCACCATTTCGGCTTCGCTGATGCCTGCCCAGCGGAAAAGCGTCTTTTCATTATATATTCCCAGCCAAAAACTATCCAGTGAAACTACTTTCTGAAGTTCTACCGGCGTCCCTGCTTTCAGTTCTACATATGGATTCAGCGTAATAAACTCTTTATCCTCGGTCAGGACGAAAAACAGTTTGACGGGCTCCCGGTGCAGTTCAAGTTGGGTAAGCTGGTGATTGCTGGTTACGTAATCGCCGTCGGCAAGAAAAAGGCGCTCGGGATCAAGGTCATTGAAAACCCTGTTGAGCTGCTTTCCAACGTAATTCCTGGCCTCATAACGCTGGTCAGCTTCCACATCATCGAAATGCAGGTAAGCATTGTAAGCCCAGCCTTGTTTGCGTATAAACTTTTGAAGTCCTTCTTCCCAGTGTTTGGCAAGGCGGACGAGTCTTGCGTCCGCCTCCGTCAGTACCGGTATTTCATCTGCCGAATAATAGTGGCTCGATCCGCCAGCTATATTCCGGATATTGGTCACTTTCTCCGATTTGGAGCTGTATTTGACAGAGAAAACCCCAAAACCGATGTCGAGGAGGTGGTTTTTACCTTTTGGCCAGAAAACAAAAATAGAAATCCGGTCCTCGTCTTCCTGTCCATTCTCGGATAATGTCACATTGAACGACGCTTCCTGCGCAGGCAAAATTCTGTCGCGAAGTGCCTGCCAATCCTGGTAAGCCCCTACTTTCTGGATCGCGGGATCCAGCTTAATGAGTTGCAAACCTCCATCTTCATCAAGCCTGAAATCGAATTTATCTTTGAATTGATCTTCGAGAGAATAGCCATATTCGGCCAGAAGATTATTTTTTTCAACCGTGAGATCACGCATTACTTCGAATGCTTTCTCGCCCAGTTCCTCGCGCAGTTTCAGCAATGCAGCCAGCTTGTGTTCGCAAAGCGGCACCCACAATTTCTGGTCGCAGGTGCAGGAAGTTTGTATTTGTCGCGTGTTTTTGATCCGTTTGAAGGTGGTCTTGAAATCCAGGCCATTCTCCGTGACGAGGCATTCGGCCTCACCTTCTTTCGCGGACACAATCTCAACTGTACCGCCAGACGCTCGGTTTTGCCACGTTTCGTCCAGTACCATGCTACGCAGCTGCGCTTCACGGATCTCCGGCAGGTCGATCACCGTGTTGCTCATTTCGTGAACAACCTGCTTGATCGTCGGCATTTTGTCCAGAATGTACAAAATGGCGGCTACGCGGTGCTTGCACAGCCCGGCTTTATCGGGACATGAACACTCTGTGGTGATCTGCGGTGTGAGAAAATCACGGATATAGATTTGGTAAAACTGAATCGAATAGTCGCTTTTGACTTTAAATTCAGCGTTGCCGGGGCCATTATAATCGAGTTTGGAAACTTTTAAGCCGCCACTGCTATAAATGGAACGCCCTCTTGACAATACATCCCGCTCCGCCCGTCTTAATAAGAAGTTGGATAATTTCTCCTTCTTTTCGTTTTCCATTTACCCTGCTGCCTTTTAAAAATGCAAAAGTACGGTATGTTTCCGTCTTATAGAAACGAACGAAGAAGTAATGGCCTCGCTGCGTGAATTATGAGCGCACGTAAGGCTGATCGATGACGCCGATATGCCCTGAATGCAGCGCCTCGTTGCAGTAAGCAGCTATCTGCGGGCCGACATTCGGATACAAATGTTTCGAAGAAAGCGCGGAAACAGGCAACCAAACGATTTCCAGCGCGGTGGTATGTGCCGGGTCCAAAGCCGGGACGCCGTTTATTATATTTGCATTAAATACCATGTGCAGGGTCTCTTTTCGCACTTCCTGCCAGATAACTTCTCCGCAGGACACCATTTTCCCGACTGTAACTTCCACGCCCAGCTCTTCCATTAATTCCCGCGCCAATGCGTCGGATAGGGACTCGCCTGGGTCGGGATTACCGCCGGGCAATGCAAAAACCTCCTTTTCGCCGTAGCAATAACGCAGGGTCAGGATCTTATCGTTGTCGAGAATGATGGCGGACGGACGGACGTTCATATTGGTACCGGTGTGTTCATTTAATTTTCTCAATAAACAAACTTCCGTCCATAAGTCTCAATCCCGAAGCACCATTTTTTCGATGAGAAGCATGAAGATGTGTATGACCTTGATGTGTATTTCCTGAATGCGGTCGGCGTAACCGAAGTGTGGAACACGTATTTCGACATCCGCTACGCCGGCCAGCTTGCCACCGTCTTTTCCAGACATGATGATGATCTTCATGCCTTTGGCTTTTGCAGCTTCGGCGGCTTTGATAATGTTAGCTGAATTTCCGCTCGTGCTCAGCCCTAGCAAAACGTCCCCTGGCTGGCCCAATGCTTCAATATACCTTGAAAACACATATTCGTAGCCAAAATCATTGCTCACACAGCTCAAATGGCTCACATCCGAAATGGCGATGGCCGGTAATGCACGACGGTTATCACGATAACGCCCGGTGAGTTCCTCGGCAAAATGCATGGCGTCACAATGCGACCCGCCGTTTCCGCACGAGAGAATTTTCCCATTGTGAATGATCGCGTCGGCCATCAGCCCTGCCGCTTTTTCGATCTTTTCGATCTGATCAGGGTCATTCAGAAACTGGTCGAGTACAGTTTGCGCTTCTTTTAATTCCTGACTAATAATGCTTTGATAATTCATACTGTATCAATTTCAAATACGCTTTTATAATTTAATGGCTTTGAGCACGTGTGTCTTGCGGCCCGGGCCTTTGTGCCGTTCCACCTTGAAGCCGCCTGCCCTCAAAGCTCTTTTTACGATGCCTTTGGAAGAATATGTAACTAATACGCCCGCTTGCTTCGTTTGGGCCGCTATTTTGGCAAATATTTCTGCCGTCCACAATTCTGGCTGGGCGCGCGGATCAAAAGCATCATAAAATACCACATCAAAAATGTGCCCCGAATTGAATTCCTCAATCGTCGTCAGTTCCTTTTGAAAGACAAAATTGGGAGAGATGTTGTTTTGAACGCCCCAAGGCGATTTATGTAGTTCCATAAAATCCGTTTCGCCCGTCAATGCTTCATAATTGAGCAACGCCGCTTCATCCTCTGAAACTGGATATGCTTCAACGGTTGTGTAGAAAACCTGCTTTTGAAGACTATCAGCCAGTTTCCACGCCAGAAAAGCATTGAGACCGGTCCCGAAACCCATTTCAAAAACATAAACCGGCCCCGAAGCGTTTTCCAGGACCGGTTTCAAACCCAAATTGATATAAATATGCTTTGATTCATCCAAAGCACCTTGCAGAGAGTGATATTGTTGGTTGAACTTCGCACTGAACAATGAATGCGAGCCATCCTCTGTTATGATGAAGCGCTCCAATAGCCAAATTTTTTGTTTGGCCAAAAGTACTAAATCATTCTGCGCAGTGTGATCTGGGTAAAGAAAATATCGCCTTTGCGCTTCACAAGCAGATCGATATTCTTGCCGTCGCCGCGCTGCATAAGCTTATAGATTTCGCTCACATTGAGGTCGGATGCGGCATGGTCGTCGATAAAAAGCAGCTGATCGCCTTCCAGCAAACCGGCTCGGGCGGCAGGAGAGTCGGTAACAATGTGGTTAACAATGTAAGAATGCAGGTCGGTACCTTCGGCCCGGATCTCCATCCCGCTCATATCATGTTCGAATTTCTCGCGCAGGCGGCTCTTGATCGGTTTCAGGACCATATAGTGCTCCTGGTAATTGAATGTCACCTTGAACCTCCGCAGCAATTCACATCCGATGTTACCCTGCCGCTCAGTCCCGCCGCGTAATTTCGAACCGAAGGCGATGCTGTCAGGGAATGAAGCTACCACGTTGTTCATTTCGAAACGGCCGAGCCGCAGTTTATCCACGCGCCCGAGATTACCATTGATGACGCCATTAAGTCCGCGTCCAAGCTGCGCGCGAATTACTTTTTCGGGCAGCCTGAAAGTTTCTTTGGGCGTGTTGTTCACCAACAGCGCATGGCCTGCGCCCGTATCGATCAGAACCCGGATCGGGTGTTCGCGGCCGTCTGCAAACAACGTAACCGCGTCGGTGAAGGGCTTTGTATCCTCAATAATCAGCGGATGCTTGTCTCCTTTGTTAGTTTTGTAGCGGTATCTGTCCTGCCGCATCAGTACCAGTTCCTTTTTGGAGAAGTCAATGGTAACGACGAAGTTATTGAAGATTTCATAGCCAAAAATCCCGTGGACAGGCACGCCTACGTACTCAGACAGCCGCAAGAAATCCTGTTCCAGGACTACGATATTCTGATGGTTAGCCTTTAACCGCCCCATGGAGAACTTGTTGTCGATCGCAACATGGGCGGAAATGGATTTTCCTTCGCCGGCGCCTGTGAGGTTAACCTTGCGGGTTAAACGCAACTTGTCCGGTTTGAGGATGTAGGGGTCAGTAATGATGATGGAACTTACTCCTGTATCGAGTATAAATCTCAGGGAATCAGTATCATTAATTTTCGCATACAAAAGGATGAGATTTGAATGCAGTTCGAACGGGATACGTGCTGTTTTATGATTTTTATCTAAAAAGTAACCATACTTTTCCTCAGAAACCGGGGGAACGTCGCTGGTATTTGCAAATGAAGTGCCGCTTGCAAGAAGTATGATCGCTATGATAAACCACTTAGACGTTTTCATCGTGGCCTCCTTTCTTTAAGTTCCTAAGTTTTAAATTCCACTGCTAATATCACAGAACACACTGATTATAAATTTGTTCACAATTTGATTTATATTCTTCTGTGTACACTAAGTATCAATTTCAGCCCAATCGGTTATTTAAGTAAAAATACTGCATTTACCTTAATTAAACACAAAAAATTCTTTATATGTCCAAACTTTCCGGCTTTTTTTTGATCATGTATATATAATAATGTAAATGAGGAAAATATGGTAATTTTGTTGCGTAAAAAGACTTATTTCCACAATAAAAATTTTCTCATGCGAAAAAAAATTGTTGCCGGTAACTGGAAGATGAACAAGGTTCTGGATGAGGCAGTTGCGCTCACTTCGGAACTTGTGAATATGGCAAAAGACGAAGTTCGGAATGATGCCAAGATCATCCTTTGCCCTCCTGCCATTTACCTTACTACGATCAAAAAATATATCGAGAACGAGCCAAATTTTGCATTGGCTGCCCAAAACTGCTCCGACAAAGTTTCCGGCGCATTCACTGGCGAGATTTCCGCGCAGATGTTACAGTCGATCGGCGTGGAATACGTATTGATCGGACACAGCGAGCGCCGTCAGTATTTCAATGAAAACAATGCATTATTGGCCGAAAAAGTAAATACAGCCCTTGCAAACGGCGTATCCCCTATTTTCTGCTGTGGCGAATCGCTTGAACAGCGCCAGAATGAAGATTACATTGGTTTTGTAAAAAACCAGATCACAGAAAGTCTTTTCCACCTGTCGGAAGAGCAACTTCTTTCGGTTGTAATCGCTTATGAACCGATCTGGGCGATCGGGACCGGCCTTACCGCTTCCGCAGAACAGGCTCAGGAAATGCATGCGGCATTGCGCCAGCATCTTGCTTCCAAATATGGTCAGGCTGTTGCCGACGAAATTTCAATCCTTTACGGAGGCAGCGTAACAGCCGCCAGCGCACCCGAATTATTCTCCGCGCCCGATATCGACGGCGGATTGGTAGGAGGAGCTTCCCTGAAATCGAGGGAGTTTACGAATATCATTAAGGCGAGGTAATTAGGAATGACATCCTGCGCTCAATGCATGTCACACTGAGCGCAGTCGAAGTGTTTGCAATATCGCCAATATCCTTCGTCTGCGCTCAGGATGACATTAAAACGCTCAGTGTGATATCAACATTCAGTGTGGCAAGATTGCACCTCACATTTCCGTAATCACAATTTCCACCCGCCGGTTCTTCTTCCGTTCTTCTTCACTTCCTTTTGCGAGTGGCCTGGTACCTCCGTAACCTTTGGCTTCAATGCGGGCCGTGTCGATCCCTTTTTCAGTCAGGTAATTTTTCACAGCTTCTGCACGCTGTCTTGACAATTCCAGGTTTTTATCAAAATCCCCGACATTATCCGTGTGGCCTTCTACACGTATTTTAATATCCGGATTGTCGCGCATTACCTCTACCAGCTGGTTTAGCTCGGGGAAAGATTCCGGCAGTAAAGTGTACTTGGACGTTTCAAAATAGATATTTGGCAGCAAAATCGTCTCGCCGACGATCAGCGGCGTCAGATACAGGTCCTTTTCTAACGATGCTCGTCCTGACGAATCTCCGGGCGTTACCGTGAACGAAGAGCCGTAATAACCCCTGGCAGTCACCCTGAAATTATATTTTTCGCCGGCATCCAACCCTATTCTGTACTTTCCGGAAGACGATTTGAATTGAAGGGTATCTCCATTCTCCACATATGACAGTTGAGCAGCGACAGGCTGTTTTGTTTTTGCATTGAAAACCATCCCTTGAATTACTGAAACGGTTGCTGTCTTTTCTTTCTGAGGTTGTGGGGCCGGTTTCACCGGTGCTTTTGCCAATGGCTTTCCCGCGGGCTTCGTGGCAGGCGACGTGCCTTTTGCCGTCGGAGCTCCTGACTTCTGCACTTGCTTTTTCAGCGGATTTTTAATGTGTATTCCATAAAAATTCCATGACTGGTAGCCTCCGGAACTTCTTCCTTCATAAAAGTCGAATTCCTCAATGCCAGGGGTCAATCTCTCGAAATAGGCCACAAAATCGACGGTATCTCCCTCTGCGACCTTCTTTTTCGTCGCTGTGGGGATATTTTCGGCTTTGATCAACTTGAATTTTTTGTCGATTTCCCCGGGCTTATATAAGCGCGTCTCAGGGTCGAGCCAGATTTGATTGCCTTGCTCCGGTATTTGTCCTTGCCTGAAATCGGGAAGCGGCAAACTCCGGGGTTGGCGGAACTCCGGCTGTGGGGTTCTTTTTTCGATAAACTGAAGATAAATAATGGTATTGTTGTCGGTCAACTCTACGCGTTTGATTTTCACATACGGGGCCGACTGTTCATCCACTTTAGGATTATCAGTAATTTGTCCGAAGCTGGCATGACACGAGATGAAAAGCGCTCCAAAGCATGCCGATAGCAACTTGAAATCCATGACGATATTTGGGTTTAAACTAAATATCTGCAAGAACGACCGAAAATCCGTGATAGTTTGTTAAAAATTGTTAAACTCTGTAAATCACTGATTTACAGCAATAAAGCGCGTCCAGAAAGCGGGATCATAGCGTTCCCATGCATGGCATGCGAAGGGTAACTGATGGTTGGTGAGCTCATAAGTAGCGGCAGGGCTTTTCTCGAATGCAAAGCGTAGCGCCTCCTGCCAGGTAGGAAGTTTCATGAACAATTTCATAGGGACCAGCCGGGTAGCTTCCTGTGAAAAAAGCATATCCTCATTGCCTTTCCAGGCCGGATAAAAGGTATTGTAGATTTTTAGATAGCTGATAAACCGGGATATCCTGCGCAGTGACAGGCCTCCATTCAATACAAAACGGCGGCTCGACAATGCTTTTTCAAAAACGTGCGCGGATGCTGCCGGAAGGATGTCAAAAGATTCATCATGCAACGATGGCGCTCCGATATAATCATAACCTTTGGAACACCATTCCTTCAACTCGTCCCTGAAAACAAATGCATCCAGCTGATAGATCAGCATGTATTCATATGCTGTGAAGGCCTTGTAAAATTCGATCGATATCATCAGCCGGTTATAAGAATCGACTCCTTTGAAAAAACTATCGTCGAACGACAACATGCTGAGCGTCGGGTATTCTGCCTCTAACGCCGCGAGGTCGAGGCTGGCCGGTTTAACTATGATGACCGGATAAGCAGCTAGCACGGTCATACACTGTTTGAGTGAAAGCCGCTCAGCGTCCGTCATAACAGCCTGATAAACTGGTATAACGACTGCAACCAACGACTTCTTTTCGGCAATTTCCATGGTGAATCGGTCAATTATTCAAACAAATCTCCCACGGCTGGCAGCCACCAATCCTTACTACTAAACCGGTAATGCCCCCTTATCAGCTGGCTAATGATTGGAGTAATCCTCTTAAACCTGTTATCAGGCAATGACGCCCGTCTGTAAAAGTGCTTTTGTGACAAATATAACTTGATCAGCTTCTCGCGCGGCACAAATGGGAGCGCCCGAAGCAGCAGATAAAGCTCATATAGCTTATTTGCTTTTTCTTCGAGCGGAACAAGTTTTTCCTTCCGGTCACGGAATAAACGGTCTTTCAAATGCACTTTCTCGACCTTCGTCCCAAACCCTACCTGCTGACTGGAATGGATACGATACGAAATAAGCGTGTCCGCGATAAAATCGATCTTGTTTTCGAGGCTTAGCACCACCGCAATCCATGCGTCGTGGATGAGGTCGGGGACGTGCGTCGGGAACGGCATTAACCGGTCCAGACAAGATTTCCGGATGGCCAATGTTGCGCCAGTCACCACAAATCCATGGAAAAGGATTTCATGCGGTTTTCCACTTTTCCAGATGTGCTGACCTCTTTTATCAAACTCTATTTCTTCCCAGATCGTCTGCCCGGTTGGGAGCGAGTCGTCGTTGATCATTTCGGCATCGGAAAACACCGCGTCGATGTCCGGACGCGCATTGAGATACGCGACCTGCTTTTGCACCTTATCCTTTCTCCAACGGTCGTCCTGATCGCACAAGAAGATAATATCACCTTTGCAGAGTGACAGGCATTTTTCAAAGTTCCTGGTCGATCCGAGGTTCTTTTCATTGATATGGATATGAACAGGAAACTTACTTGTTGCAGCAAAAGACTTTATGATTTCAACAGTTTCGTCTGTCGATCTGTCGTCGCAAACAATCAATTCGTCCACCGAAACCGTCTGATCAGCGATGCTCTTCAACTGTTCGGGCAGGTACTTCGCCCCGTTGTAAGTACACATGGCTACTGAAATCATACTGTGCATCTGAATTTATTTACAAAATGGCGCAAAGTAACACTTAATGCCCCCGTTACCCAAACGGTTCTGTTATTTTCGATTCTCATTATCTATTAAATGATTTTGCCCGCCCGGAATCTTCACAACTCCGTTGGCGACCGCCCAGGTCAGTATTTCACCGTATTCCCGTGAGTCTCTATAATAGATCAGCGGCGTTTCCGGATCCCTTTCCCACCGTCGCAACGTTGTCACGACCTCTTCATTTTGACTGATCAATGCTTGCCGGTCATTGTAAAACACTGCACTCCATAATACCAACCCAATTCCTGTGAGCCAGCTGAGATGCTGCTTTTTCAAGATCTGCATATCGAGTAATATCAGCACCAGCAACACTGGAATAGTGGCTGTAAAGAACATATACCTTGGCGCAATGCCCCCCGCAGCCTTCGATTCGAACCGGGAGACAGCTATAATTATACCCGTCAGTATGGGGAGTGAAAGCAGGCAGTAAAGCAACGGCCTCCTGAATGCATAACCATTCCATAGCAGCCATAACCACGTTCCAAAGACCAGCAGACCGGTTATCATACACAGGATAATGTTAAAATGTAAACCGGTAGCGGGATTGATGAACAGGAAACTTCCCAGGTAAGTGAATAGCAAACGCCCCATCCATTCAAAATTGAAGGCATTTTGAATATGATCCACACTAGCCGGCC
This sequence comes from Dyadobacter sp. MSC1_007, assembly GCF_023667495.1. Lineage (GTDB taxonomy): Bacteria > Bacteroidota > Bacteroidia > Cytophagales > Spirosomataceae > Dyadobacter. Next base: position 59,963 of record NZ_JAMOZL010000007.1, on the reverse strand, counting down.
TCGGAAAGAGTGCAAACAGCGTCAGCAGGACCGTTATGACCGACCACGCGGCCAAAAGTGACTTCTTCTTTTTTGCAAACAGCAGAAAACAACCGAGCAGCAAGGCGATGAAACCATTCCCGAACGAGAGCACTGCAAACAGCCCTGCAAAAAGTGCAATAAAAAATGACGAACTTACTATACGTTCCGCCCGTTCTAGCGAATACAGTAAAAGAAAAGAGAAGAAAAATACCGAATAATGCTGAATTCCTCCCCAATAGTAGAAAGTGACCTGCCAAAAGGCGAGACTAAGCAGGAATATCGCCGCCCAGAGAACTGTATCAGCAGAAAGCAACTTCCTGTTTTGCATAATCGCCAGCATCAACGCAAAGAATGCGAATAGAAAGATGTTCTGAATCCAAACCAGATGTGTAAAATTGATTTCTCCAAAAAGGTAATAGTAACCGGCTGCTACGACTTTTGAAACCAGGATCCGGTGCTCGTTCTGGCGCCCCAGCATAATTTCAAAACGAATCCGCGGATCGAAGTTTTCGAAAAAGAAACGTCGTATAAAATTTACAGTAGCGTCGTAGTCATCGAAGGAAGGGGCATTAAGGGCATTTTGAAATAATGTGTATCCAAAAATTAAAAAAATTGCTACGCTCAAACTGATTGAGAGATATTTAGGCATATCTGATATTTTTGTCAAAAAAGCTTCCTAGCGCCCTTGCGAAGCATAAAGTTACAAGGCGTTGTGGCGAAATCGATATTAAAGTTATTAAAATGCATTTGAATGGCCTTACCAGAGCAGCTAAAAAAGGCGATTATCCAGATGCCTCCCAAAGAAAAGGATAAACTTCTGTTACGCCTCATCACAAAGGATAAAACACTGAGTGACAAGCTCCATTTCGAGCTGATCGAAGATAGTGCTACCATTCCCGAGCGGCGGGAAGAACTGATGGGACGGATCATGAGGACTTCTAAGTTCAACCAGAATACGCCGGGCTGGGTGCTGATGGACATGCGCAGCCTGAGCGGTGACATTGCCTATCATGTGAAAGTGACAAAAGACAAGATAGGAGGCATTGAACTGAACCTGTTTCTGCTCAATACGTTCATGGAAAGCTATACGGGCGTGCTCAAAACGTACTCCTCCCGTGCGGATACCTGTGCATTGTACATTGCTAAAAAGGCACAGGCCATTCTGAACGGTCTGGAAAAGCTGGACGAAGATTATCGTGTCGATTATATTAATGACGCCAACCGGATGCTGAAACTGGTTTTCAGTCTTTGCTCCAAAATGTACGCGCGGCAAATGGAACTACCGCAGGAACTGGAATTTTAGCATCCATTCAAATATCCGTTATGAAAAAAACCGCTTTGCTGATCATCGATGCACAATATGATTTTTGTGATCCAAAAGGTACGCTGTTTGTGCCAGGTGCCGAAAAGGACGTGGAACGCATTGCCCGGCTGATTGCTTTGGAAGGTGAAAAAATCAGTTCCATTATCGTGACGCTGGACACACACCGGGTGCTAGACATTGCACATCCACTGTTCTGGGAAGATGCGAATGGGAATACCGTGGCGCCTTTTACCCTGATTACGAGCGCCGCCGTGGAGGCTGGCAAATGGATTCCGAGATACCACCGCGATTACGTGCTTAAATACCTTCATACACTCGAAAATGAAGGAGAGTTCAAGCATTTCATCTGGCCGGAGCATTGCCTGGTCGGGTCTAAAGGTGCTGCATTAGACGATACGATCATGCACGCTGTACTCGCATGGACGCATAGAACCGGTAACGATTACCGAGCCGTTTCCAAGGGTATTAACCCGCTTACGGAGCATTTCGGAGTTTTCAAAGCACAAGTACCTGTTCCCGACGCGCCTGAAACCGGGCTTGACGAGCCTTTCCTGGCCGATCTCGGCGCATTCGATCAGGTATTGGTCGCTGGCGAAGCGCGCTCGCATTGTGTGGCAACGAGCATTCATCAAATCCTGAAATATGCTCCCAGCCTCGTTCCAAAAATTGTTATACTCACCGATTGCATGTCGGATGTGCCCAATTTCGGCTACCTTGCCGATCCGATTTTTGAAGAGGCCGAAAAAAGAGGAATGACTTTTCTGAAAGCAAACCAGCTCTTTCTTTAAATGCCTTCGGGGACTCCGGTCCACATTACAAAAAGCCAAACTAAATAAGGGCGCTTTTGGTTAATAAAGGATCGGTGCATTAACAAACTTACACCGCATTTCCATTCGATATTCTCCTATGATGCATTTAGCTGTGCCCCGGATCGAGGCTTCTCAATTCGACGATCTGGATCCGAGACAATACATTCTGATCAAAGGTGCCCGTGTTAATAATCTTAAAAATATAGACGTTGCGATTCCCCGCAACAAGCTGGTGGTGATCACCGGTCTTTCCGGGTCCGGAAAATCCTCCCTGGCTTTCGATACTCTTTTTGCCGAAGGCCAGCGGATGTACGTAGAAAGCCTCAGCAGCTATGCACGCCAGTTTCTGGGCCGCATGGAAAAGCCGGAAGTGGAATATATCAAAGGCATTTCACCGGCCATTGCCATTGAACAGAAGGTAAATACCCGCAATCCAAGATCCACAGTAGGCACCTCCACTGAGATTTATGATTATCTCAAACTCCTTTTTGCCAGGATCGGGCGTACGTATTCACCTGTTTCGGGGGAATTGGTGCGTAAAGATTCGGTGACGGATGTGGTAAACTACATGCTTGCTCATGACGAAGGTACGCGCGTGATGATCCTCGCGCCGCTGCTGATCCGCGAAGGCAGGTCGCAGGCGGAGGAGCTTACGATTCTCCTTTCAAAAGGCTATAACAGGATTGTGCTGAATGAGGAAGTCGTTTCCATTGAAGATATCCTTGAAAATCCCGACCAGTTCCCGCAAGCTGGAAACCAGGTTTTTATCCTCATCGACCGGGCTGGTATCCGCCATGATGATGAAGACACGCAATACCGTCTTTCGGATTCGGTACAAACGGCCTTTTTCGAAGGCGAGGGAATCTGCATCGTTCATATTGTGAATGGAGAAAAAAGGGTCTTTTCTGATAAATTTGAACTGGACGGGATCATATTCGAAGAGCCAACGGTTAATCTTTTCTCTTTCAATAATCCTTTCGGCGCCTGCAAAAGGTGTGAAGGCTTTGGAAAAATACTTGGGATCGATCCTGATCTTGTAATTCCTGATAAAAACCTTTCGGTATACGAAGGCGCCATTGCTCCCTGGCGCACTGAAAAAATGGGTGAATGGCTTGTACCGCTCGTCCGGAATGGCAGCAAGTTCGATTTTCCTATTCACAGGCCATTTAAAGATCTTACTCCTCAGCAAAAAGAACTGCTTTGGACTGGGAACCAATACTTCCAGGGTATCAATGATTTTATCACTGAACTGGAATCTCAGACCCATAAAATACAATACCGCGTAATGCTTTCGCGCTTTCGCGGGCGCACTACCTGCCCGGATTGTCGCGGGTCACGCCTTCGTAAGGATGCTTCGTATGTGAAAGTCGGCGGTAAATCTATTACGGACCTGGTTTTAATGCCGATACAAGATGTTTCAGGTTTTTTCAAAGACCTCGGACTCGGTGACCATGACCGGCAGATCGCGCGCCGTGTTCTGACCGAGATAGAAACACGTCTCGATTACATGAACCGCGTCGGCCTGGGCTACCTTACTCTCAACCGGCTTACGAGTACTTTGTCAGGCGGTGAGTTTCAGCGCATAAAATTGGCCACGTCTTTGGGAAGCGCATTGGTAGGATCCATGTACATTCTCGACGAGCCTAGCATTGGCCTGCATCCAAGAGATACGCAGCGGCTGGTAGGCGTCCTCGAATCACTCCGCGACCTGGGCAATACCGTAATCGTGGTTGAACATGAGGAAGAGGTTATGCATGCCGCAGATCAGATCATCGACATCGGTCCGGAGGCCGGAACGGGTGGCGGCCATGTTGTTTTTCAGGGTAATCAGGGAGATATTGAGGCGTTGAAGAAGGGTACTAATGGTCAGAGTGTCAAAGGTAGTCAGGAAGGCATTCAAGTTGTAGCGCAGTCGCATACTTTGGATTTTCTGCTAGGTAACGATTCTATTCCGGTGCCGCCTGTTCGCAGGAAGTCGCTGCATTTCCTTGAAATAAAAGGAGCGAGGGAAAATAATCTGAAAGAATTGAATGTCAGAGTTCCGCTGAACAACCTCACCGTGGTGACCGGTGTAAGCGGCTCGGGTAAATCTACATTGATCCGAAAAATACTCTATCCTGCATTAATGCGCATTAAAGGAGAGTTCAGTGAAGATGTGGGAAGATTCGATGGATTAACCGGCAGCATTGACAGGATCGAAGCTGTTGAAATGATCGATCAGAACCCGATTGGCAAATCATCGCGTTCCAATCCGGTTACTTATATCAAGGCCTATGACTATATCCGCCAGATGATGTCGGAGCAGCCATTATCCAAAGCCAGGGGATACAAACCTTCGCATTTTTCTTTTAATGTCGATGGCGGCCGTTGCGAAATCTGTCAGGGCGAGGGCGAAGTAAAGATCGAAATGCAGTTTATGGCCGATATTTATCTTACCTGTGAAGGTTGTAATGGCAAAAGGTTCAAGCAAGAGATCCAGGAAGTGCGTTATCACGAAAAGGATATTGCCGAAATACTCGACATGACTGTGGATGAAGCGATCGAGTTTTTCAGAGGCCCGGAACCGAAGCTGGCTGATAAACTATTGCCGCTGCAAGAGGTAGGTTTGGGATATGTAGGTTTGGGACAATCTTCCAATACATTGTCTGGCGGGGAAGCGCAACGGGTAAAACTGGCTTCATTCCTTGGAAAGGGCTCTTCCAACAAAGGGAAAACCCTTTTTATATTCGATGAACCGACTACCGGTTTGCATTTTCATGATATCAAGAAGCTTTTGAAAGCCATCAATGCGCTCGTCGAACAAGGTGACAGTGTTATTATCATCGAGCACAATATGGAGGTCATAAAAAGTGCAGACTGGATCCTCGATCTCGGGCCGGAAGGAGGAGACAATGGTGGATATCTCACCTTTGCCGGTACGCCAGAAGACATGGTGAAAATCGAAGGAAATTATACTGCTGCCTTTTTGAGGGGAAAAATTTGAAAAGCGAAAAATGTCACTTATATTTGTGACATACTTCACTTGAAATATATGGCAACGCCTACTCGATTCTTTCAGGAAGATTTTGTACCCTACGGCAAAACGCCCGTTAGTGAGTTTACTGTGATCCAAACTTCACGCGAAGGCGTTTTGCGTTCCGTTGCGGACGAAGTCTCAGGGCTGGTAGGGCTTACAGACAATGAAATCGCATATGTGCTGGGCATGACACCACGCAACCTGCACCGCATTCAAGCCGAAAAAAAGCTTGATACCGATGCCTCAGAGCGTTTGTTACTCCTGAGAAATGTACTGATACACGCACTAGATACGTTCGAAGGCAAGGAAAATGTTGTCAAGTATTGGTTGAGAACACCGATCAGCGAGCTCAATGATCAATCTCCATTGCAGTTAATGGATACGGTTACGGGTTTTGGCATCGTCGAAGATGTGCTCGGCCGGCTGGATTACGGCTTACCTGCCTGATAATCCGCACCTATGCCCACCGTTTACAGAATTATCCGAGATAAGTTCCGTCATGATTGCCTTTCTACGGAAGGAAGCAGGCTGCATGGCGCCCGCTGGAACCCCAGAGGCATTGGTGTTTTATACACTACTTCGTCACCGGAATTGGAACTGGTCGAAACATTGGCCCACGCTCCGGGTGTCCGCTACGAAGATTTGCCCGTTTACTGGCTTTCTGCCATTCAAATTCCGGACGATATCCGTTATTATTCCAGAGAGGACATGCCCGCCTACTGGCAGGATAAAACTTATAGCCGGACGCAATTCTGGCTGAAAGACTGGGTGCTCAGTCCCGACGTGCTTGCTGTGGGCATACCGTCGGTGATTGTGCCTTTTTCACACAATATCATCGTCCACCCGACACATCCGTTATTTTCTCAGGTCACGCTGCTGTCCCAGGAACAGATTCCAATCGACCGCCGTCTTTGGCGCGGCTGACAATCTCCGGACATCCCTTTTCCACAAAATGCAGTGGCCTGAATTAGTTTCCTGAACGTATTTAACAGTAAAGACCAAGGCTCACAGCCTTATCTGACTAAACCAAAAATCTGCTTCCAATGAAGTTATATAAAACTGAAAAGGGCATTCTTCTTGAAAACGAGGACATTTTTTACCGGCTCCACGAAACGGACTGGGACCTTGCGGTGAACAAAAACAACTTGTACGAGTGGCTGGAAGAGCAAACAAAAGACCTTATCCCACTCACGTTCACCGATGACATTCCCATGCCCGACGTGCTGGCACCGATTGGTTCTCAGGAAGTTTGGGCGTCCGGCGTTACCTATTTCAGAAGCCGTACCGCACGGATGGAAGAATCCGAAAAAGCAGGCGGCGGAAGCTTCTACGACCGCGTTTACGAAGCCGATCGCCCCGAACTATTCTTTAAATCGACGGCGTGGCGCGTGGTGGGCCATCATGGGACCGTGCGGATCCGCAAAGATTCCACCTGGGACGTTCCCGAGCCAGAACTGACGCTATTTGCTACCTCCGAAGGTGCCCTGGTTGGCTACACAATTGGAAACGACATGAGTTCCAGGAGCATTGAAGGAGAGAATCCGTTGTATTTGCCGCAAGCTAAGTCTTATACCGGAAGTGCGGCATTGGGGCCTTGTCTTTATGTATTTAAAGAGCAGCTGGGTGCCGATACGGTTATCGATTTGTCGATCGTGCGCGGGGGCGAGGAAGTATTCAATGGCGAAGTTACATTGTCCCAGATGAAGCGTAAGCCTGAGGAACTGTTGCGTTATCTTTTCCTCGAAATGTCCTTCCCGAATGGCTGCTACCTCATGACCGGCACCGGCATCGTGCCATCGAACGACTTTACATTACAGGCGGGTGACATTGTTCATATCACCATCGAACCCATTGGTACACTCACCAATACCGTGGGATAATCAAACAAAAAGCTGCAAGGATCGACCTTGCAGCTTTTGCATTGAAATATGATAGAAGTATTGCTTACGAATGACCTAATTTAGGGATACAGGCAAAGACCACATAGCGAATCGCGCTAACCAACTTGGCCACCATCGATTCATCGCCGCTTTCTGCGGTTTCGCTTTCAAAAAAAGCCGCTGGCCCTTCTTCCAGAATCCGTGCGTTCAAAGTGATGACTTCGGACGCTTCGCCTGCCATACTGGTATTTTTGATCACTACATGCTTCGCATGCACAGGAGCCTTTACAGCTTTCAGTACCGGCTTTGCCTTTCTGGCTACCATCTTTTCATTCACACATTCCTTACCTGATTGAAGTTTCCGGTGCGCAACAAACATATTGTGCACATAACCCGTCGCACTCGCCTGAAGGCTGAATAGTATTAGGAGTATAAATAATCTTATTGTTTTCATGGCTTTGTTCCTCAATTGTTCAGAAATCCGGTTGGAATTGATTGTAACTAATTGACCTTACAAATATATATGTTTCATTAGGTATCTTGCAATACATAGTACCTTGTTTTTAACAATTTTTACGAAATTTTTTATTTAAGTCTCGTAAATGGTACAAATGCTTGCCGGATAACAGATGTAAAGTTAATATAAAAGGTTGCAGCAACTGTAAATAAAAAGATGAACCGCCCTAATTTTCCGCTGAACAGTAGCTTGTTACGGATAAAATGCAGCGCGCCGGCCAAGATGACTCCCGCCGGCGCGCTGCATTGCATTATTTGATGTTATTTCTCGCGGAAAAATATTGTTATCGGCACACCCGAGAAGTCGAAATTCTCACGCATCCTGTTTTCCAGGTAACGCAGGTAAGGCTCCTTCACGTGCTTCGGATTGCTGCTGAAAAACACAAACGTCGGTGACGGCGTCGGTAGCTGGATCATATATTTGATATTGATATACTTACCTCTATGTGCCGGCGGTGGATATTTCTCAATCTCAGCCTGCATAACGTCGTTCAGCTTGGAAGTCGTGATTTTCTTCGTCTTGTTCTTATAAACCTCCATCGCCTTTTCCAGTACCTGGTGAATGCGCTGCTTTTCCACCACAGAGGCGAAAATGATCGGCATATAGTTCATAGGTGCCAGTTTCTCCAACAACGCCTTCTTGTAAGCATCAGCTGTCTTGGAGTCTTTTTCGACCAGGTCCCATTTGTTAACCATGATCACAATGCCTTTTTTAGCTTTATCAGCCTGACCGATGATATTCATGTCCTGGCCTTCTAACCCGAGGGTAGCGTCCAGCAGAATGATACAAACGTCCGATTCTTCCATGGCTTTCACGGAGCGGAGCGTCGAGTAAAACTCTATATCTTCCTTTACCTTCGATTTCCTGCGGATACCGGCTGTATCGGTCAGGATAAACTCCATTCCGAATGCATTATAATGGGTATGGATCGCATCACGCGTTGTACCTGCAATGTCGGTCACGATACTTCTGTCGGTGCCGGTCAATACGTTCAAAAACGACGATTTACCAACATTAGGGCGACCCATGATCGCAATACGCGGAATACCTTCTTCGGGATTTTCAATACCAGCTGTTTCAAAATGTTCGATTACTTTGTCCAGCAATTCTCCCGTTCCAAAGCCTGTCTGAGCTGAAATAGCGAAAATTTCATCGCCAAGGCCCAGTTCATAAAACTCTGCGGCCGATTGATAACGCTCGGTCGTTTCAGCCTTATTGGCTACCAGATAAACCGGCTTGTTAAAACGGCGCAATACATTTGCGAAATCCTTGTCAAGATCTGTCAGACCGGTCATGGTATCGACCATAAAAAGCACAACTGTCGATTCTTCAATTGCCAGCTCTACCTGGTCCCGGATCGCACCTTCAAAAATATCATCGGACCCTACTACATATCCGCCTGTGTCTATTACTGTAAAGTATTGATCCGTCCACTCGCCGTAACCATAATGCCTGTCGCGGGTTACGCCGCTCTGGTTGTCCATGATCGCTTTCCGGCTCTCCGTAAGGCGGTTGAATAATGTGGATTTGCCCACATTCGGACGACCAACTATTGATATTATATTTGCCATTTTCCTTTTACTATTAATATGGTCCGAGCAAGTTTTGCGCTGCTCTTCTTTCTTTTATTTAAAAAATTACTCCTGATACCCCAGCTGACGCAGCTTGTTTTCCTTACTTCTCCAATCGGGCTCCACTTTTACATGTTGTTCAAGAAAAACCTTTTTGCCGAAAAACTCTTCCAGATCGTGTCTTGCCTGAGTACCAATTTTCTTCAACATTTCTCCTTTTTCACCAATAATGATCCCTTTCTGGCTTTTTCGTTCAACCAGGATTTCTGCTCGGATTACGATGATATCGTCCTTTTCCTTAAATTCTGTGATTACTACTTCGGAGCTGTATGGAATTTCCTGGCGGTAATTCAAAAAGATTTTTTCGCGGATTATTTCGGAAGCAAAGAAACGCTCCGGCTTGTCGGTTAGTTCATCTTCCTCAAAATAGGGCGGGTGAAAAGGCAAGCGCGACACCACGGCATCAAACAATGTGGCGATATTGGCGTTTTCAAGTGCCGATATCGGAACAATGGCCGAAGGCTGGATTTCGTTCTCCCACTCATCCATTTTTAGCTTTAACTGCTCTTCATTAGACAGGTCTATCTTGTTGATCACCAGCACAACGGGCGCATCCGCACGTTTCAACAATGGCAATACTTCATGCTCGGCGACTTTTTCCCCTACTTCCACCACAAAAAGAACAACATCAGCATCTTCCAGCGACCCTTTTACAAAGGTCATCATCGAGTCGTGCAGCTTATAGGATGGCTTGATTACCCCCGGAGTGTCCGAATAGACGAGTTGAAAGGGAATATTTTCGTGCATACCATTCAATATCCCGATAATGCGGTGCCGGGTGGTCTGCGCCTTGGAGGTGATGATCGACATCCGCTCTCCTACCAGCACGTTCATCAGTGTAGACTTCCCTACATTGGGCTTGCCAACGATACTGACGAACCCGGCCCGGTGATTGCGCAGTGGTGTATTTACTTCCGGTTTTTCTTCCATAAAAATTTTACTTCTTCTCTTTTTTCCTCTTTCAAAAACAACAATGCTACGGAGTTACCGTCAGGCGATCATCCAGCATCCGGTTGGAATATTGCTGGATAAACGCCTTCACCTGCAATTCCATCAGCTTTTGAACGTCCGGAACCTTACCTGCGAGGTTAATTTTCAAAAGCTTGTCTTCCTGATAATTATACAAACCTACGGTTTTCCGGCCATCAAATTGCAAAACGTAGGGCCCGTTGAACCATTGATATACGCCATCATAGTTCACGGCGAAGTTCAGCGGGACCTTTCCGAAGACGTTTTTACCAAAACCAAAATAGGGTTTATCATAATGCAGGTAACCCAGCACCGACGGCATAATATCGATCTGCTGAACCAGCGTGGCACTGTCGGTTCCCGTAACTGTGCTATCCCCCGGTGCATAAAACAGAATGGGCACTGAGAAATTTCCGACGGAGGTTTGGTATTTGGGATAATGCGCGAATGTGGCAGAATGATCGGCAGTAATTACAAACAGCGTATTCTTAAACCAGGGCTTGGTTTTGGCAGTTTCGAAGAACTTTGTGAGGGCTTGGTCGGTGTAACCCATTGTTTCATAGATCGGCAGCGGTCCTTTGGGAAATTTGCCCTTGTAGCGCGCCGGGACTTTGTACGGATCGTGGGATGATACCGTGAACAATGTACTCATGAACGGCTCATGAAAAGTATCCATCTTTTTAGCCCAGAATTGCAGAAACTCCTCATCCCAGATTCCCCAGATCCCGTCGTAATCCGCATCATTATTATATTCTGTTTTACCATAATAATTTTTCACGCCAATCAGATTGGTAAAGGCCTTGAAACCCATCGAACCATTGGGTGCACCATGAAAAAATGAAGTATGATAACCTTTCTGCTGCAACATTTCGGGCAGGCTCGGCAGCTTGTTGTCGGTATAACGGGTGAGTATGAACGGCTCCATAATGCCTGGAATGCTCGTAAGCACCGACGGAATCGCTTCAATCGACTTCGCGCCATTGGCAAATGAATGCCAGTACACTCTGCTGTGCCGCATTAGTGAATCTACGAACGGCGTGTAGCCTTTGTAAGTGCCGTTTTCCAAGTCTCCATTATATGTCCCGACCATCTCCTTCCCAAAACTTTCCCATATCAGGATCACCACATTTTTAGGTTGGAAAGGCGCAGGGGACGGATCCGGCATGTGAATGGGAGAATACACGGCGTTGGCTTCCATTTCGGATCCAAAGAAGCTTGCACGTTGGTAATCAGACCGTTTCAAAGTTTTGTAAATACAAAAAGGTGTGTTCAAAACAATGAACATTTCCTTTGGTTTATCGACGTATTCACCCGCGTTACTAAGTGTAATAGGCCGTGTACTGTGCCGGAAACCACCTTTTACCCCTCCGATAAAGAGGAAGACCGCAACGGTCATGACGACACTATGGGCAAGAAACACCTGCCATGCGGGGCGTTCTGGCCGGGAAGTGACTTTCCAGCGACGGGTGAGATAGATGACCAGCATTACCAGCATAATCCAGATCAGAAAAACATACCAGTAATTGATCAGGAAGCCGCCGAAGAGCTTGTGCAGGTTATTTTCATGAGAAAACTCTTGCAAAACCGTCCATGTGCTTCTTTTAATTGTGAAGCGGTAATAGATAAAATCGGCACAATTGGCTAGCAGCGCAATGCTGTTGGTAATGATGAACAAATAATCCAGGAAATTCTGGTACGGCCGCCGGTATTTAAATGTAAGCGGAATGAGGGTTAAAAAAACGTAAAGGATGTTCGTGTAAAGGATCGCAACGAGATCGAAACGAATGCCGCCCAATAGCAAGGTTGGTGCTTGGCCCCAGCTTACTTCGGGAAAAAAAGACTGGTTAAAGAGAAAAAACAAGACACGGCAAATTGTAAATAAAATCATGATGCCGAGCAGCCGAACCAGCAGCATCTGATGAATGCGCCAGCCGAAACCGGAAGCGCTTGAATATGAACTCATAAAATTGGTGTCAGAATGTTAGAGGCGAACTTTCCCGAAAGTTTTCACAAAAATAATTGTTTTCTCTAAAAGATTTGTTGTATGTTTGCACTCCAATTCAACGACACCGCGGGATGGAGCAGTTGGTAGCTCGTTGGGCTCATAACCCAAAGGTCGCTGGTTCGAGTCCAGCTCCCGCTACAAGGCCAAGGCCACTTTCTTTCGAAAGTGGCCTTTTCGTTTCTTACCAGCCTCAGAAACCTTTTATAGTCCATAGGTGACAAAACATACGACCTGTATTTGTAGATATTTCCCGAACATTTGAAATAAGACAAAAATTTATTCTACAATTTTATACTACAACATCTGTCTAAGTTGTATATTTCCGGCGATTTCTAAACGACGCCATGTTAACAACTATGACAAGCCCTTATTTCTCCGGATTCGAGCATAGTGCAGCACAGATTTGCCGGTTCCTACAAACCCATCAGACTTTTACTCTTTTACTCTCAGGTGGCAGCATTGTTCACCATCAGGCCGAGGACGCCAACCGGTTCCGTAACTGGTTGTTAAATCACCAGATTGAGGATGTAAGAGAGTCTTTTCGTAAAAATTATTCCGCTTACAACCTTATGTCTGCGTAGCCCGCCAAACAGCTCGCCTCTTTGAAATAAATGTCTTATGTTTGAATACTTCTTCCAAAAGGGTAAAACATATGACACATTATACTTCCTGGTTTAACAATCCCGAGAACAGATTAAAGCTGTTGATTCTGGCATTTGTAATACTTCTGTTACCATTTATTGCCCTTTCTTTTTTTACTTTCCCCACCACCGACGACTATTGCCACACCCTGGCCGTGAAGGACATGGGTTATTGGGGTTACCAGCAGGAATATTGGAAAACCTGGTCGGGTCGTTACATCGGCACATTGATCTCGGCCACGCAGCCACTGGCGTACGATTCGTACCTGGGCTACAAGATCGCCCCGATCGTCATCATATTATTATATGTACACGCATTGCTGACTTTTGCGAGGGCCCTCACCGGCAATAAGCTCCCCGCGTGGCAAACAGCATTACTTGCATTCCTTCTTTTGTTTGTATTGATCGCGGAAATCCCGATGGTGTCCGGCTATTTCTATTGGTACACCGGCTATTATTACACTATCGCGGATATTGGCACGCTTTATCTGTTTGCATTTCTATTCAGAAATTATCCAAACCTTTCTGACAAACACATCGCGATAATATGTTTTGGAATGATATTGCTGATTGGGATGAATGAGTATACGCTCGTTTGGCTGGTTATACTTTCAGGCGCGCTTTTCTTTTTTAATAGTATTATCACAAAGAAGCTGCAACTCAAGCTACTGATCATGAGCATTGTTGCGCTTACATTTGGGGTTCTTTCCGTGACCGCGCCCGGCAATGCGGCCCGGGCGGAATCGGGACTTTATCCTACCCCTTTGAAATACAACCTGCTCTTTTCGCTCAAAAACAGTCTTGCCTGGCAGATCCATAACTTTTCCAAAATGGCGCCCGCATTGTGCGTGCTTACATTGGTGCTCATTCCGATTGCGTGCCTGCTTTTTAAAGCCAAAACAAAAGACGATTTCAGGTTTTTCTCGGTAAACCCTGCGCTTTCAATCCTTATTTTCGCTACGTGCCTTTACCTCAGTTATTTCCCCTCCTACTGGTCAATCGCCGAGCCACCTAACCTCAGGGGCCAGTGCCTGATCAACTTCTGGACGCTTATCGGCTGGACTTATAATGTTTTTGTACTGATTTTCTGGGTGCTTGAAAGGGGCAAAATGGCGATAGTTACGACCCTTGGGCCACTTGGCTGGGTGGTAGGCCTTTACTTTTTCAGTTTGTACGCCAGCAATTTCAATTATCGTTCGGCTTGGTCCGACCTGCTTACCGGTCGTGCTGCCCGTTTCAATCGCGAGATGCATGAACGCACTGCATTGGTCCTAAGCACCAAAGAACCTCAGGTATATGTTCCAAAACTTAAAAATGTGCCTTACACCATTCTCATCGTGAATGGCCTCAGCGACCCGGCCTGGGCTTCGGTCGAGGTCAATAACGGCTGTGCGGAGTGGTATTTCAAGAAAAAGTTCTTTTACAAATAGCTTATTTGCAGACTATTTTTGAAAAAAACTTTCAAACTTTGACTTAATTTAAATTTTTATCTACCTTTGCAAGCCAAAATTACGGGTAGACAGAGATTTATATCGCAATAATTTGATACTGAGATGAAACGTACCTTTCAACCATCGAATCGCAAGAGGAGAAATAAGCACGGATTTCGTGAGAGAATGTCCACGCCAAACGGACGCAAAGTAGTTGCTGGCCGCCGGAAAAAGGGCCGTTGGAAATTAACAGTTTCTGACGAAAAACGTCACAAGCAATAATCTACGCTTGAAGGTTTGAGTAGAGGACGCGGAGTCGGGGGCACCAGTCTTTCATAGGTCTGATAAGTTTGAGGAACATCGAGCTTATCAGACATTTTTTTCTACAAGAACTTGAAACAAACATTTGGTAAAAGTGAGCGATTATGCAACCTCCGTATAATCAGCAGGCTTTTTAAGAAAGGTAGTCCGGAGGTCCACACGTTCTACCTTTACCCTTTTCGGGTGCTGTATATTTATGACACCCCAGCCCCACAAGTGCTTTTCTCTGTTTCAAAGAGACAATTCAAACGCGCTGTCGACCGGAACCTGATCCGCCGACGCTGCCGCGAAGCCTACCGGCTCCACAAAGCACCACTTCTTTCATTGCCCGGCGAAACGCGCCCTTCCTACATTGCTTTTTTGTATCTTGCAAAAGAAATAGCCTCGTATGACGTTATTGAAACGGCCATGAAGCAATGCATCAAAAAGCTTGAAAAATCGCTTCCGCCCGCTGTAAGAGAACAATCCAATTCCTGAACATAGATGAAAAAGTATCTGCGCTCTATTTTGCTGGCAGCACCGGTGGTCGGTGGGCTCGCATTCGTTTCTTTCCGTCAGGATGACCGCCTCTTCGAAATCGCGCGAAACCTGGACATCTATGCCACGCTGTTCAAGGAATTGAATGCTTATTATGTGGATGAGATCAACCCTAACCAGCTGATTAAGACCAGTATTGACAATATGCTGCGCTCGCTGGACCCTTACACTGTGTATTACGCCGAGGACGACATCGAGGATTATATGACGATGACTACCGGGAAGTACAACGGCATCGGGGCGATGGTCAATTCTGCGGACGGCAAGCATACTGTAATGATGGTATATGAAGATACCCCCGCACAAAAGGCCGGGTTGCAACTTGGCGACGAGATCACGAAGATCAATGGAATAGACCTTTCCACACGCGAGGACTTCGACACTGGAAAATTGCTGAAAGGTCAGACACAAACGAGCGTTACCCTCACGGTAAAACGCTTCGGCGTGACCAAACCTCTTGAAATCAGCCTCAACAGAGATATTGTTAAGGTTACCAATGTGCCTTATTATGGTATGCTCAATGAAAATGTGGGTTATATCGATCTCAAAGACTTCACAGCGACGGCTTCCAGAGAAGTGCGCAATGCATTTCAAGAGCTCAAAGGCAAGGGAATGAAGTATGTAGTACTGGATTTGCGCGACAATCCCGGCGGCTTACTGAACATGGCCATTGAGATATCTAATATTTTCGTTGCCAAAGGAGAAGAAATCGTTTCGACAAAAGGAAAGGTAAGCGAATGGAACAAAACCTACACAGCTTATAATCCGGCATTGGATACCGAAATACCGGTTGTGGTATTGACCAATAACCGAAGCGCTTCTGCGGCGGAGATCGTATCCGGCGTGATCCAGGATTACGACCGTGGCGTGCTGATCGGACAGCGGACTTACGGCAAAGGCCTGGTACAAACCACCCGCGACCTTTCATTCAATACTAAAATGAAGATCACCACTGCCAAATATTATATTCCGAGCGGCCGGTGCATTCAGGCGATCGATTACAGCCACCGCAACGACGATGGCAGCGTAGGAAAGATACCCGATTCGCTGATGACGGAATTCAAGACGCGCAATGGCCGGGTTGTGTTTGATGGCGGCGGGATCCTGCCTGATATTCTTACAGAAAAAGAGACATTTTCGCCGCTGGCCGTGTCACTCGGCCGCAATCGCCTGTTTTTCGACTATGCAGTTAAATACCATTTCGAACATCCTACCATTAAACCCGCCAAGGAATTCAGTCTTTCCGACGCCGACTATGCGGCTTTCGTGAAATGGCTGGGCGATAAGGAATACGATTATACCACCCAGGTGGAAAGAGATCTTAACGATCTGGAAGCATCTGCTAAAAAGGAAAAGTCTCTGGAAGTAATCGATGAGCAACTGAAAGCTTTGAAATCCAAGCTTTCACACAGCAAAGACAACGATCTGCAGATATTCAAACCGGAGATCAAGCAAATCCTGGAAGAAGAAATCATCAAGCATTATTACCTGGAAAAAGGCATGCGTGAGGCTTCTTTCAAGGAAGACGCCGAGGTAAAGGCCGCGCTGGCCCTATTTAAGGATAATGCGCGCTACAACACGATCCTGAAAAAGAAATAATATTCATCCGGCCCGTCGCTCGCGGCGGGCTTTTTGTTTTATATGCTTTTACTAAGTATTGATACTTCCATCCGTGGATGCTCGGTGGCCGTTCACAGCGACGCCGGATTATTAGCGGCTTATGATCTTTTTACGGACAAGTCGTCGTCCTCCATGCTTACTACGCTTATCCAAAGCAGCGTGGAGCATTCGGGTTACAAGCTATCCGATGTCGATGCCATTGCCGTGGCCAAAGGACCAGGTTCTTACACAGGCCTGCGCGTGGGAGTTTCTACTACTAAAGGGCTTTGCTACGCGCTGGACAAGCCTCTGATAGCGATCAATACCTTACAGGCTATGGCGCTGCAATTGTCTTCGTTTTACCCGGGCCATTTACTTTGCCCTATGATCGATGCCCGGCGAATGGAAGTGTATTCTGCCGTTTTTGACGAACATAATGCATTTGTTCAGCCAACGCAAGCCGTAATTCTGGACAAAAGTTCCTTTCAAGACCTGCTGACTAGCCATAAAGTGGTGTTTTTCGGGGATGGCGCCGCGAAATGCAAGACCTTGCTGGGCGATCACCCCAATGCAGTTTTTCCCACTGAACCAATCCGTCCGTCGGCCAAAACGGTTGGGCAGCTGGCTTTAATCGCACTACGAAACGAGCAGTTCGAGGATGTGGCTGCATTTGAGCCCTATTATCTGAAAGATTTTATGTCGCCCGCGCCAAGGAAATCCAGCCTGATTACGCAATAAAAAAGCCGATTTCAAAGCCCTCAAAAACATTTCGAGTTTGTTTCGTGTTATCCTTCCTGTAAACTGCTTTTTAGAATGGATACTGAAGAAATTGTAAACCGGGTAGCCACCAGCGGCATTGTTTCGCTCGACCTTGAAGAGCTTTATCATCCCGGCGAACGCGTATTATATGATATTAAAGACAATTTGTGGCAGGGCATGATCCTTCGTGAAAAGGATTTTCGTGAGTTCCTAAAAGCACATGACTGGTCGCAATATAATGGCAAGAATGTCGCCATTACGTGCTCCGAAGATGCCATTGTCCCTACCTGGGCTTATATGTTGCTGGCCGTACAGCTCGAACCGTTTGCCAATGCAATCGTCTTTGGAAACCTCGATATGCTGGAAGACAAGCTATTCGCCGATGCGATATCACGGCTGACTATCGAAGAATTTGCAGGAAAAAGAGTGGTGGTAAAAGGATGCAGTAAGGTGGCGGTTCCGGTTTCTGCCTATGTGGAGATCAGCCGGTTATTAAAACCTGTTGTCCAAAGTCTGATGTTCGGAGAGCCTTGCAGCACCGTACCGCTTTATAAAAAACCCAAATCTTCGGTTTCTTCTACTGATTGATCGTCTTCATCTTTCAGTAACTTAAAAGTCATCCTGTGGTAAGAGCACGGGCCATGCAAACCGATGGCGCGGCGGTGGTGGATTGTGGGATAACCCACGTTATGTTCCCAACCATAATGCGGATATTGGGCTGAAAGATTGCTCATCAGCTCGTCGCGATAGTTTTTAGCCAATACCGAAGCTGCTGCAATGGAGAGGTAATGTGCGTCACCTTTGATAATGCAGGTATGTGGGATCATCGGATAAGGCGTGAAGCGGTTTCCATCGACGAGCAAATGCTGTGGCTTCATCCGAAGCTTGTCCACTGCCCGGTGCATGGCCAGGAAGCTTGCTTTCAAGATATTGATCTTGTCAATTTCTACATTATCCACCTCAGCGACCGCCCAGGAAACCGATTCCCGGATGATCTCTTTTTCCAATTCCAGTCGTTGAGCCTTGGTAAGCTGCTTGGAGTCGTTAAGGAATGAATGCTTATAATCCCCTGGCAAGATTACCGCCGCAGCCACAACAGGCCCCGCCAGGCAACCTCTGCCCACTTCATCGAGCCCAGCCTCGATCACATCCCTATTATAGTAAGCTTTCAGCATTAATCTTCCAGAATATTAGCCATAAATGTGCTCTTCGTTCCAATGGCAACCAGTAAGAGTGTTACTGCCCAATAGAGGTAAACCCGGTAAAAATCTTTCACATCGCGGGAGAGCACATCCCGTGATTTTACTTTTTCAAGTTGGTCGATCTGTTTGAAAACCGTTTCCAGTGTCGAGTTGTCCGTAGCACGAAAATACTTCCCGTTTCCGATTCCCGCAATATTTTGTAGTTCTCCTTCGTCGATTAATGCGCCTGCATTGCCCGTGCTGTCTGCTTTGGCGCCTTTTTTAGGACGGCCTACGGAAATTGTATAGACTTTCACCCCAAATGCATTCGCCAGTTGCGCGGAAGTAGTAGGCCCGAGATTCCCCGACGTGTTGTCGCCGTCGCTGATCAGGATTGCGACTTTGCTCTCACCCTGGGTATCCCTCATCCGGTTCACAGCAACTGCTAACGCGCTTCCGATCGCCGTGCCGGGAGTTGGGATGAAACTTGGATTTAGTTCATCCAAAAATCCATAAAGCAATTCATAATCCGTTGTCAGCGGGCACAACGACACAGCTTCCCCCGCAAATATGATAAGCCCGATACGGTCCTGCAACCTGCCTCGGATAAACTCCCGCGCCATCCGCTTCGCCGCTTCCAGGCGATTGGGGCTAAGATCTTTTTCCATCATGGAATCAGAAATGTCGAGCAAAAGCATAATGTCGATACCTTCCGAATACTGGTCCCTGCGCTCCGATACAATTTGTGGCCTTGCCAGCGCCACCAGGATCAGGCAAATCGCCAGTCCCACACAAATCGGCTGGACAAACCGCAGGAGCGTAAGCCAGCTTCTTGCCCCGGTCACTGCGGTGTAGGTAATGGTAAGTCGCTGCTTGTGATTCCGGTGCAATGCATTACGCAGCCAGAAAAGCGTCGGCACCAGCGGCAACAGGTACAGAAAGTAAGGATATACCCATTCGTAAGACCGCAAAGTCTCATATCCAAACCATTCCAGCGAAAACCATTTTTCCATGAGCTGATCTGATTAAACGACCGGGCTATCCAGTACAAACCTTCTTTTACGACGGTAGAGCCGCGTGGCACCTGTTTTCAATACTTCGAGATACACATCCATATTGCCTGTCTTTCCCTGACCGTATACAATGCTATCCATGTTTTTCAATGCTTCCGCCAGCTCGTCGTCCGGCATATTGTCCATGATCTCGCGGGTTGTGTAGGTTGCAAAAGGTTTCTTTTCCAGTCTTTCAAGATAATTTTTCCAAATGATAATGGCCTTTTCCGCGTCTTTGATATTGTTCTTTTCCCGTGCGCTGCGCATAAGGCGGTTGAATGACCGGACGTATTCCAAATGCCTTCGCTGTAATTTGAGAAGCTGCCATTGTTTGTAGATATCGTGTCCAAAAACCCAGTAAATGCTCCCGACAACCCCGATAATCAACGCTATCGATCCGATTAGAACAGAAAAATTAAACTCCCTGCTCAATGGTGCGAGTCCGGTTTCCTCTGCCAGCACCGGCTTCTTTTTTAAATCCACACGGTTGCTTTTGACCAGAAAAACTGAGTCAGGTTGCGTAAAAACCGCAGTGCAATCTTTTTTTTGAAATACAAAAACCGGTAATCTCAACTGTTGCATCCGCGACACGTCGAACGAAACAAGGTGGTAGACGGCGCTATCCAGACTCCCGCGTTGGTCGGTGCTGGAAATGAAACTTCTTTTGGAGATAATTTCAAAAGGAGAGAAATCGAAAGTGCTGTCGGGAAAAAAGACTTCCGTTTCAGGCTTATGACGGACGCTCAACGAGAAATAAACGGGTTTCCCGACTTCAATACTATCCGTCAGAAATACGCCGGTGGGTTTAATGCGTTGCGCCAGCGCATTGTGGCTCAACAGTAAGCCGCCCAGGCAAAGGCAAAAAGCAGTTTGAAACCATCGCTGAAATACCCTTCTATCCATTTGACGGTGCAGCACTTTTGGTATAACGCCTTACTTTGAACAAATGGATGAGCGCCGGAACATAATCCTCCTGGGTATTGATAGAGATGTAATCGGCGCGGTTCTGGTGGCAAAGCCTTTGAAGTTCCGAACTTCTTTTTCCGAAACGGCTGGCCATTTCCTGCCGGTATTGCTTTGAAGATGTATTCACCCAAACCGTACTCTTCTTTTCCGCATCATAGAGCGGTATAATACCCAACCCGGGCAAATTGACTTCCCGCGAATCATATAAATGGATTACTATCAGGTCGTGCTTGCGTGCGAGCGCTTTCAGATTATGCTGGTAATTGTTATCGATAAAATCCGAAATGAGGAATATCAGGCTACGGCGCCTCAGCACATTCAATGCGATCAGAATGGCGTCGGCTATATTGGTTTGGGTCGATTCAGGAACGAGTTTGTATAGTTCTGAGATCAGACCATAACCGTGCTTCATGCCGTCTGAGGGACGTATGTAGCGTTCGTTACGGTCAGAAAAACAAAGCAAACCCACACGCGAGGCTTCCTGAATGGCCGAAAGCGTCAATACCCCGCATATTTCCTTCCCTACATCGATTTTCAGCTTCTTGATCTCCCCTACCTGCTGCGACGCGCTTACGTCGAGCATGAAGAAGGCCGTTTGTTCTTTATCTTCTTTAAATATCTTGACAAAAGTACCATGGCCTTTGGCGGACGTATTCCAGTCGATAGCCCTTACGTCGTCGCCATATTGGTAGAGGCGCAGGTCATCGAATTCCAGCCCGGAGCCTTTGAAAACGGAATGAAAATTACCGTAACGCTCGCTGGTGACGGCTTTTCTCATTCTGATTTCATACTTCCTTAACTTTCCGAGAAACTGCTCAAACATAAGTTTTGCGAAAAAATTACCACCTTTGTCGTCTGGTGTACCTAAAACAAAGATAGGTATTTTGATAGTAAGCTGCGCCTGACCATGAATTTCAAACCCGGAGTAATCCTTCTCGTATCATTCCTGCTAACGTTTTCTGCCTGCTCCGAGGAGGAGAAACCGCCCAAGGGAACATTACCGGAGGAAAAAATGGCTGCTGTCCTTGCCGACATTCACCTGGCCGAAGCACACGTAAACCGCCTTCAGTTAAAGTCGCTGGACTCTTCGCTAATGCTTTTCAACAGATTGAAATCCGACATCTGGAAGAAGAATAAGGTGGACACCGCGGCTTATCGTGAGAGCTATTCCTACTATATGACGCGGCCTGAAATGATGACGCGCATCTATGAAAAAGTCAATAAGAAAATTGAGGTTCGGGAGAAAAATAATAATATTAAGCTCTGAATTTTATACACCTATACAGCACATTTAACTTTTAAACCAGACAATTCTTGTGAACGATTGTATTGTAGTTATCCCCACCTACAACGAAATTGAAAATGTCGAAGCCATCATCCGGAAGGTTTTTAGTCTGAAACACCCGTTTGATCTGTTGATCATAGACGACGGATCTCCCGATGGAACTGCGGCAGTCGTAAAAGATTTAATGAAGGAATTTGAAGGTAATCTTCACCTCGTTGAAAGAAAAGGGAAACTCGGCCTGGGAACCGCCTACATTCACGGGTTCAAATGGGCGTTGGAAAAAGGTTACGAATACATTTTTGAGATGGACGCAGACTTCTCACACCCGCCAGAAGATCTGATCCGGTTATACAGCGCCTGTGCTATTGATGGCAATGATGTGGCTGTTGGTTCACGTTACATTACCGGGGTGAATGTCGTCAACTGGCCGATTAACAGGGTTTTGATGTCCTATTTTGCAGGATATTATGTCAGAATGATCACAGGAATGCCTATTATGGACCCTACCGCCGGTTTTATCTGCTATACTGCCAAAGTTTTAAGGACCATCAACCTCGATAACATCCGGTTTATCGGTTATGCTTTCCAGATTGAAATGAAGTTCAATTCCTGGAAATTCGGCTTCAAGATCACCGAGGTGCCGATCATCTTCACCGACCGCACCAAGGGCGCCTCCAAAATGTCAAAAGGCATCTTCAAAGAAGCGATCCTTGGCGTGATTACGCTGAAAGTTAACAGCTATTTCAAACGGTATATTCCTAAGCATCCAGTTCAGAAATAGCCAGCCAGGTCATTAGTCCTGTGGATATTTCGAGTGCGTTTTCATCGATGTCGAATGTTGGGGTATGCACGCCGGAGACAATGCCGCGTGCTTCATTGCGCGTTCCCAGTCGGTAAAAGCATGAATCGACGACTTGCGAATAGAATGCGAAGTCTTCACCTGCCATCCATAAATCGAGATCGATCACATTTTCGGCTCCCATATAGCCCACAGCGGCAGTTCTTACTCTTTTGGTGAGTTCAGGGTGGTTTTTCAGGAAAGGATATCCTTTTACTATATCAAAAACGCAGCTGCCGCCCATTGCCTCGGCAATGTTTTCAGCCATTTTCTTCATTCTGCGCAATCCGTCTTCGCGCCATTCCTCATCCATGCAACGCCACGTTCCCTGGATGGTAACTTCGTTCGGGATCACATTAGTCACACCATCCGCAATAAACCGTCCGAAGGAAAGTACCGCCGGATTAGCCGGATTGCGGTTGCGGCTGATGATCTGTTGCAATGCTACAATGATATGTGAAGCCATTAATACCGGGTCGACCAACTGATGCGGTGCCGCGGCGTGGCCGCCTTTTCCTT
This sequence comes from Dyadobacter sp. MSC1_007, assembly GCF_023667495.1. Classification (GTDB taxonomy): domain Bacteria; phylum Bacteroidota; class Bacteroidia; order Cytophagales; family Spirosomataceae; genus Dyadobacter. Next base: position 36,663 of record NZ_JAMOZL010000007.1, on the reverse strand, counting down.
TCACAGTCAAATACAATTCATCGGTGCTGGCCATGTACATGCCTTCGCGGAAACCGATTTTACCCACCGGAATATTCGGTGCCACGTGCTGCCCTACCATGCTAGCGGGCCGTGGATTTTCAAGGACACCTTCCTTGATCATCAGCGATGCTCCGCCTGGTGCTTTTTCCTCAGCCGGTTGAAAAACCAGCTTGACCGTCCCTTCGAACTCTTCCCGTAACTGGTTCAGGATACGTGCCGTGCCCAATAGCGACGACGTGTGTACATCGTGCCCGCATGCATGCATCACGCCCGGGACTGTGGATTTATAAGGGACGTCATTTGCTTCAAGAATAGGCAATGCGTCCATATCGGCGCGGAGACCTACGACTTTTTTATTAGGATTGCGTCCGTGTATGATCGCGACCACGCCTGTTCCGGCAATGCCCTCTTCCGGCTGCAAGCCCATTGCGGTAAGTTCCGCGGCTACGTATTTCGCCGTTTTGAATTCTTCAAACGATAATTCGGGATTACTATGCAGGTGACGGCGGTGGGCAATGATGTCTTCCGACTGATCCTTGGCGAGTGCTTTTATTTTTTCCTGAAGCTGACACATATGCAACTGAAATCTTTTACTACTACTGCTGACTTAACAAAACTTTCAAAGGTAATAATAAAAAAACCGCATGATACCGTTAACATGCAAAGACAATCACATTGCCCATTTGCTAAGAACCGGCCTTACATTGGCTGGTGTTCCGAAGAAAAAAGGTAATTTTGACCAGATATGAATCAATCAGCAACGCAAAAATGAATCAGCAGGAGTTTTTAGAATCATTGGTTTGTCCACTCACAGGAACCCCGTTAACATTGGCCGAAGACGGCAAATCACTGAAAAGCGAGGATGGTACCATCTACGAAATTGGTGATACAGGCATTGTTAATATGTTATATCCCAAAGAATTACTTCCAGAAGATGCCCGCGAGCAATACCTCTACGATCAGGCGTTCCTTCGCTATGACCGCGGTGTTTCCTGGGTATTCGAAACCCTGAACCATTCTGACGAAGCTGCTACCCGCCGGTTCTTTATCGATCTGATGGAATTGAAACCTGGTATGAAAGCCCTCGAAGTGGGTGCGGGAACTGGCAAGGATTCTGCATTGATCCTCGACAAAGTAAGGCCGGGAGGCACAGCGGTGTTGTCTGACCTTTCCCCTAATATGCTTAAACTGGCTCAGGAAAAGCTTTCTACGGAGGATGTCAATGTGCATTACTTCCTTGGAAACGGCTCCTATCTGCCATTCCCTGACGATACATTTGACGCTGTGTTCCATTTCGGCGGTATCAATACTTTCTCGGAACGTAAAAAAGCATTCGAAGAGCTGACACGCGTGGTAAAACCAGGCGGAAAAGTGGTTGTGGGTGACGAAAGCGTTGCGCCCTGGCTTCGGAACACGCCGACTTACGCTACTTTATTGAAAGCGAACCCGCTGTTCCGTGCAGAGGTGCCCTTAGAGGACGTTCCGGCCAATATCGAGAATTTCAAATTGCATTATGTATTTGGAAATGCATTTTATGTGATGGAGTACCGCGTTACTGCCAAAGCGCCCGAAGTAGACATCGATCTGCCGATTCCGGGGAAAGATTTTGTTGATACATGGCGTTTACGGGCTGAAAAAGCTGTCGACTGATTTGCCGCCATATTTCAATAATTAAAATTCAACGTTACAATGTGGGTTAAAAAAGGTGTTATTTATAAACCGGACGGCTCGCTGGCGCACAGCCAAAGCCATGCACAGGTCCCGTTTGCCTATAAACATAAAGATTTCCTTCGCATCTACTTTTCAACACGCGATCACAGCACGCAATCCCGTCCGACATTTATTGACGTGGATTACGACGATCCGAAGAAAATCCTTTACATACATGACAAGCCGGTGCTCGAACTCGGTGGCCCGGGTGAATATGATGAAACCGGTGCCATGCCGGCATGGTTTGTAGACCGTCCCAATGGCGATATCTGGCTCTATTATACAGGCTGGAACCGTACCTGGAACTCCTATCGGCTGTCGATGGGGCTGGCTGTAAGCCACGATGGAGGTATTACATTTAAAAAGATGTTCAGAGGTCCTATTATGGACCGGAGCATCGAGAACCCGCTTTGGGCTGCGCAGCCTTCGGTGCTGATCGACGACGATGGAACCTGGCGGATGTGGTACATTTCAGGCCACAAATGTGAGATCATCCACGACTATCCTGAGCCTTACTACCGCGCGCAGTCCGCAACATCGAAAGATGGCATCCGCTGGGAAATCAGCGATGTTCCTACGCTTGATTTTGACGATTTCCTGCATGCTGTGGGCCGTCCGAGCGTTTTTAAGGAAGATGGTATCTATAAAATGTATTATTCTTACCGCCACTCACGCGACTACCGGACCGACCGCAACCAGAGCTATCGCCTGGGTTACGCAGAGTCAGCCGACGGCACCAACTGGGAGCGGAAAGACCATCTCGTAGGGATTGCAAAATCCGATAATCCGGAAGATTTCGATTATCAAATGATCGATTATGCGAATTTCTATCAGCATAATGGCAAGCGATATCTGCTGTATAATGGAAATGGCTTCGGAGCTGCGGGATTTGCCTATGCCGTTTGGGAAGATTAATATCCGGAAACCTGCTGACATTGGTCATTTTCAGGCTTTCAAAAGTGTGGTAATTTTGATAAATCACCATTTAAATATCACCAAGTGATTATGAGTACACTTCAGGAACAGTTCAACAAAGATGGTTATGTCCTTTTGAGAGGTTTCCTCGACAAGGATGTCATTAATGGAATATATACCGAAGCACGCAAGATCTTCGCGACGCAGATCAAACGTGTGACTGGTAAAACGGTCGATATCGACGAGCGCGATGCTTTTGAAAACGCGATGTTCGAGTTTTTTGAAAAAGATTTCGATGGCTTTGTAAGCACCGGGAAGACCGTTCAGCATACATTTTCGCTGCACCGACTGGGCCTTGACCCTAAAATCGAGAACCTGCTTAAAGAAGTGGGCCTTTCCAACCCAATCATCGGAGCGCGTGCAGCAATGCAGTTCAACAGCCGCTTTTTATCAAAAGATGGCAGCAAACACTGGAAATTGGACGCGCACCAGGACTGGCGTACAGGGCAAGGTTCGCTCGACAGCGCGGTAATCTGGTTTCCGATGGTAGATGCAGGTGCGGATATCGGTGCATTGCAGGTTATTCCGGGAAGCCATAAAATCGGTTTGCAGGAATCTTCAACATCCGGTTATCAGGGTGGCATTACTGCTGCGATTAAGGAAGATGACTTCGTTCAGACGGAGTTTCAGGTAGGTGATATTTTGATATTCTCGGCGTTTTTGATCCACCAGTCGGGCAATAACATTACCAACAATATCCGCTGGTCGGTGCAATTGCGTTACAACAATCTCGACGAGCCGACATTCATCGAGCGCGGTTATCCGATGGCTTACATTTACAAGCCCGAAACCGAGCTGGTAACCCCCGATTTCCCAACCGTTGCGCAATTGAAAGAGGTTTTTAGCTGAAATCAATGAAAGTTTCCGTTTGCGTCCCGACGTACAACCACGAGCAATACATTGGCCAAATGCTGGAAAGCGCTTTAATGCAGCAAACCAGTTTTGACTTTGAAATAGTGATCGGAGATGACGCTTCCAACGATGCTACACCCGACATTATCCGACAATATTCCGATCAGAGGCCCGAGATCATCCGGGCCTTTCTGCATTCTGAAAATCAAGGCCCGAGTGAACCACGCGAATTTGCTGGACGGAACAATGTGCTGCAACTGCTGAAAGCTTGCCGGGGTGAATATGTGGCCATGTGCGAAGGAGACGACTACTGGACCGATCCGCTCAAACTGCAAAAGCAAGTCGACTTTCTGGACAAAAACCCTGATTTCGCCGTTTGTCACCATAATATGGAGGTGATTTACGAAGACGGTTCGCCTTCACATTTCTTCAATTCGAGCGATCAAAAGCCGGTTTCTACCATTACGGACTTATTGGAGGACAAATGGTTTATGGCTACTGCCAGCTGGATGTACCGCAACCATTTTCTCACCGAGGATTTTGCCGACTGGCATGCGCACGCGGCAGCAGGTGACTGGGCGATCATGTTCCAGCTCGCCGCCAAAGGTAAAATCGGCTATCTCCCTGATGTCATGGGGGTTTACAGAAAACACAGCGCCGGTCTCAGCAATGTACATTCCCAGACAAATCAAAAGTTTTTACAAAACCGGAAAGAGATGTTTGAAAATGTAGGTAAATGGTTGAATAACCGCCATGAGGTAACCGTTTCCGAAACTGTCAAGAAGTATACTGCATTGCTGGCAGGCTTTGAAAAAATTGGCAGTTCAAATTAATAATCTTTAATTTGTACTGTTTATCACCTATCGCATCTATGAAGCTAAGCGTCGTAATACCAGCCTATAACGAGGAAGAATCTATTACCCACACTCTTACATCATTACACAATACATTAAATAAGTACAATATCCCTCACGAGATTTGTGTCACCAACGATAATTCCAAAGACGGTACACTGAGAGTATTGGACGAACTTTCCCTTCAAATTCCCACACTGGTTTATTACACCAATCCCGGTCCAAATGGCTTCGGATATGCCGTAAGATACGGGCTAGAACGCTTCAAGGGTGATTGCGTGGCTGTTTTCATGGCCGATATGTCCGACGATCCCGAAGACCTGGTCAAGTATTACTTTAAGATGCTGGAAGGTGATTATGACTGCGTTTTTGGTTCACGCTGGGAAAAAGGCGGCAAGGTGGTAGATTACCCTGCATTAAAGAAAGTGATCAACCGGGTGGCGAACTTTATCGTCCGGATCGTCATGGGTATCAAATACAACGATACGACCAATGCTTTCAAGCTTTACAAAAGAGAAACTATCGAAGGTATCAAGCCATTTCTGGCCCCTCACTTCAATTTGACCATCGAATTGCCTCTCAAAGCAATGGTGCGCGGCTATAACTACGCCGTGGTGCCCAATAGCTGGACCAATAGAAAATACGGCGAATCGAAGCTAAAAATTAAGGAAATGGGAAGCCGGTACTTCTTTATTTTGATGTATTGCCTGATTGAAAAATACTTCTCGCAAGGCGACTTTATGAAGAAAAGCGTCGCGCCGAAGAAGGAAGTCAGCAGGTAAGCAGGCTACAAATGCCTATTTGATCCATTCCTGGATGAAAGTCATTTTGTGAGCAATGTAGGAGATCGCAAGCCCCCACACGAGTGCGCTCGCCGACATCCACATGAATATGGAAGCGCGTGGCACACGGAAAGCAACTGCCAGAATAGGCCCGAAAAGCGGCGTAAACAATGGGGGCGTGAGGAAAGCAATACCAACAATCCCGAACTTCCGCCAGATATTAACAGCAATGCGGTTGGTTTTGGTGAATTTTTTGGGTGGTGATTTTCTGTATTTCTGGATCAGCGTCCGAACAGCACCACCGAGATACGTGAGCACGAACACGGAGAACATCATGCCTACTGCCGAGCAAAGCGCAGTTTCTATCCAGGTCAGTTTAAGAACAACCCCCGCGATCGGCCCTCCAAAAAATTTAAGTGTACTCGCAAGCGCAACAGACAAGTATTTAAGCAAGGTGGTTTTCATTTAAACTTTAACCTGGATCATTTCAGAAGCAAAACGCCTTGTAGCCTCGTTTGTTGCAACGTAATCAGCGAATGATGGATTCCCCACAAATGCTATTTTGGCAAGGCTTTCGACAATAACGTCCGAAATATCCAGAAAACCTATCTTATCATGGAGGAATGCGTCAACGGCAATTTCATTGGCAGCATTCACGATACAAGCTGCATTTCCGCCTTTTTCTAAGGCATCATAGGCAATAGCAAGATTGCGGAACGTTTCCAGATCAGGCTTTTCAAATGTAAGCGAAGGATAATCTACAAAGTTGAAGCGCGGGAAGTCGGATTTGAGACGGTTTGGATAGTTAAGTGCATACTGAATAGGCAATTTCATGTCCGGTAACCCCATTTGAGCCTTCATACTGCCATCTTCAAACTGCACGAGCGAATGGATAATGCTCTGCGGGTGCACGATCACGTCAATCTGTGATGCATTGAGGTCAAATAACCATTTCGCTTCAATCACTTCGAGCCCCTTGTTCATCAGGGTCGCCGAATCGATGGTGATCTTCGCGCCCATGGTCCAGTTAGGATGTTTCAATGCCTGCTGCTTGGTTACCGCCGACAAAAATGCGCGGTCTTTCCCCCGAAACGGGCCTCCCGATGCTGTAAGCACGATTTTCTCAATGGCATTATTTGCTTCGCCAGCCAGACATTGGAATATAGCTGAATGCTCGGAATCGACCGGATAAATGCTCACCTGGTGTTCCTTAGCCAAAGCGGTGATGAGCTCGCCCGCTACCACGAGCGTTTCTTTATTTGCCAGCGCAATGTCCTTACCAGCCTTAATGGCATGGATCGTCGGCAGCAGCCCGGCATAACCGACCATGGCGGTGAGCACGACATCCACCTCATCCGATTCTACCACTGAAACCAATGCGGCTGCACCCTGGTAAACTTTGATATTGAATGGGCTCAGGGCCGATTTCACCTTTTCGAAATGCTGTTCATTGCAAATTACGACTTCCGCCGGACGAAATTTGGCGGCTTGCCGGATCAATAAATCAGCATTATCGCCCGCTGTCAGCACGGAAACTGAAAATACATCGGAATTGGCTTCTATTACTTCCAAAGCCTGTGTCCCGATCGAACCCGTCGAACCCAGTATTGCTATTTTCTTTTTCATATTACAATCCTCACTTACCGGTTCGGGGGTTATTTCAAGTTCAAATTAGTCAGTTCGTCTGCGATTTTGCGGTCGTTGGACAACCGCGGCACCTTATTCTGCCCACCGAGCTTGCCATTTGCCCTCATAAAATCTATAAAGGCATTACGCCGGAGCGGTACGAGTTCGAGCCGCCGAAGGATACTGCCTTTGATCAGATCTTTATAGTAAATGTTGAGTTCGGTCAAACGTTGGTCCAGGTCATTCGCGAAGCGCTCCATATCGTGCGGCGGTGTCGCGAACTCTACCAGCCATTCATGATAAGGAAGTCCGCCGTCGGCCGGATTTACCATTGGCGCGACCGTCAATTCTATCACTTCCACTTCCGGATGCCGTTCCTGTGCGTAGCGAAGTGCTTTTTCTATTTCCTCTCCGATCACGTGTTCGCCGAATGCGGAGATAAAATGCTTAATGCGGCCTGTTACCAGTATTTTATATGGGTCAGTTGAGACAAACCGAACCGTATCGCCCAGCGAATAACCCCACAAACCTGCATTGTTATTGATGATCACCGCATAGTTCTGCCCAACTTCGACTTCAGCGATCGATAATCGTTTAGGATTTTCATCGAAAAAGTGCTCTACCGGAATGAATTCGTAGAATATGCCGGTATCAAGCAACAATAGCAGCCCTTCTTCGTGCTGCTTGTCCTGGTAAGCGAAAAAGCCTTCAGAGGCCGGATATAATTCAATGGAATCGATGGGCTTGCCGATGGATTCGAAAAGCTTGGCACGGTAGGGTTCAAAATTAACCCCGCCATATATGAAGAGTGAAAAATCCGGGAACACGTCCTTGATCTTTTTACCCGTCCTTTCAATAATCTTGTCGAAATACATTTGTACCCAGGGCGGAATGCCTGAGATTAGGGACATCGGCTGGTCCAGCGTCTCGTCGATGATCTTATCTAGCTTTGTTTCCCAGTCTTCAATGCAGTTGGTCTCGTAACTGGGCATCTGATTCGAGCGCAAATAGCCGGGCACATGATGGTTGGAAATTCCCGACAGGCGGCCTGTCAGTACCCCGCCGGTTTCTGTCAGTATAGGGCTTCCGGAAAGGAAAATCAGCTTATTATCAAGGAATTCCGACTTTTTCGTCTCGTCGATATACGTCAAAATGGCATTCTTGGCCGAGCCGATATGGTTGGAGATCGAGTCCTTCGAGATGGGAATGTATTTGGTACCAGATGTAGTACCTGATGTTTTGGCAAAATATAATGGCTTGCCTGGCCATAAAATATCACTTTCTCCGGATTTGATCTTCTCGACGTAAGGTTTCAGGTCCTCATAGTCACTAACAGGTACAGCCTGCCTGAAATCGTCGTAGCTGTGGATGTCATGAAAAAAATGGTCTTTCCCGAATTGCGTCCCTGCTGCTTTCCTCACCAGCTCACTGCGCCACTTGTCCTGCACCTCCGTACTTCTGGCGATCCACTCCTGCTGCTGTTTTACAATGTAGCGGGCCAGCGGCTTACTTAAAATTGATCTGATTCCCATAGTGAAAACAAATGTACACAGGATTTGTAAATTCTGGGATTTAAGCCGGTAATAGTGCCTTTTTTAGCCCTTAAAACGCCCTGTGTCGAAATTTTTTAAATGCCTTTGTTTGTGGTTAATAATCCGTAATTTTGCCATCCTGAAATCAAAGTGGGCAAAAGTTTTTAAAAATATATATGGGATTGTTTGATTTTTTGACGAGCGATATAGCGATAGATTTGGGTACTGCAAATACTTTGATCATCCATAAAGATACAGTTGTTGTTGATGAGCCTTCCATCATTGCCATGGATAAAACCACTGGCAAAGTTCTTGCGATCGGTCACACGGCAATGCAGATGCATGAAAAGACGAATGAGAATATCAAAACAATCCGACCATTAAAAGACGGCGTGATCGCCGACTTTACAGCGGCTGAAATGATGATCCGCGGCATGATCAAAATGATTGATACCGGCAGCCGTTTTTTTACACCTTCACATAGAATGGTTGTTTGTATTCCTTCGGGAATTACCGAGGTTGAAAAACGTGCGGTAAAAGACTCCTGCGAGCATGCAGGTGCGAAGGAAGTCTACATGGTACACGAACCTATTGCTGCCGCAATTGGTATCGGGATCGATATTACACAGCCCAATGGGGTGATGATCGTCGATATTGGCGGTGGTACTACTGAAATCGCGGTTATTGCATTGTCTGGTATCGTCTGCGAACAGTCTGTCCGCATTGCCGGCGACGTTTTTACACGGGATATCGTCGATTACATGCGCCGCGAGCACAACTTGTTGATCGGGGAACGTTCCGCAGAACTGATTAAAATGGCGATCGGATCGGCTTCGCCCGAACTGGAAATTCCGCTGGAAGATTACCAGATCCGCGGCCGTGACTTAATGACGGGTATTCCGAAGGAAATCCGCGTGACGTATAGCGAAATCGCTTATTCTCTCGACAAATCCATTTCCAAAATAGAAGAGGGTGTTATGAAAGCCCTCGAAATCTCTCCTCCTGAGCTTTCTGCCGATATTTTCAAAAACGGCATTTACCTGACGGGCGGTGGCGCACTGATCCACGGTCTTGACAGACGTATCGCTCAAAAAACCAAACTACCGGTCCATATTGCCGACGATCCGTTAAAAGCGGTTGTAAAAGGTACCGGAGAGGTCCTCAAAAATCTCGAATTATACAAGCCTGTACTGATATCGTAGTATCGGATCGTTCACAGTTTATTAATCAGCGCGTGAACATTTAAACCCATGCTCCAACTCGTTGATTTCGTAGTCCGGAATCGTTTCTTTTTGGTTTTTGTATTGCTGGAAGTGCTCAGTGTTTGGCTGATCGTGCGCAGCAATACATATTGGGGCGCAACTTATTTTAATACCTCCAATTATTACGTCGCCAAAACGCTCGCGTTTTCTAATTCGGCCCGGGAGTATACCAAGCTAGATGAGATCAATTCGGACCTCGCCAACGAGAATGCACGGCTTCATGCAATGGTAACGGCCCTGAGCCAGACAAAACCTGGTGAAGCGCCAGCAGGTTACGTCCCTGATTCGGCATTTGCGTCACGGTTTACCTATACCGTTGCCAAAGTAGTGGATAATGAAACCAACAAGGTCAACAACGTCCTGACCATCGACAAAGGCACCGCGCATGGGATTAAACCGGGCATGGGAGTCATTTCGGCGACCGGAGTGGTTGGAAAAGTGCGGTTCTGTTCGGAGAATTATTCGGTGGTTACTTCTATCCTGCATTCGCAGTTCATGGTGTCGTCCAAACTGGTCCGGAGCAAGGAAATAGGTTATGCCAAATGGCCGGGTAAGGATCCCAACTTTGTGGACATGATCGATGTTTCGAAATACACCAAAGTCTTCAAGGGCGATTCAGCTGTCACATCCGACCAGAACTCTGTTTTTCCTCCGGGCATTATGGTCGGTAAGGTGCAGAGTGTAACTGTTAATCCAAATCAGACTTTTTACAATATTGTCTTGCGGCTTGCCACCGATTTCAGAAACCTTTCCTACGTGTATGTGGTACAAAATCACCAGCTTGTAGAACAGGAGAACCTCAAATTACGAACAGTAGAAACCAAATGAGCTTACGAGAAGCGATACAATATTCCCTGATGATCCTGCTCTATTTGTTTTTGCAGATCTTCTTTATGCGGAATATCGTACTGTTCAACTATGCCTTTTGCTTCCTTTACATTGCCGGTGTATTGCTTCTACCTGCGGATATTGACCGTATGTATTTACTGCTCATTGCATTCGGAATAGGCTTTACAGTGGACGTTTTTTCCAATACTTTCGGGATGCACGCTTCTGCCACAGTCATGATAGCCTACCTGCGTCCGTTTTTGATCCACTACCAAATGAAGTCACGCGGGGCCGAACGGGCAGAAGTAGGGATACGTGCGCAGGGACTTGGCGCATTCCTGTCATACATCCTTCCGCTGATCCTTATTCATCATGCCATGTTATTTCTGATGGAGATGAACCATTTTGGAATGATCCTTTACACGCTGATCCGGATCGGTGCAAGCGCATTGTTCACAACCATCCTCATTGTACTGCTGGAACTATTTTCCAAACGGTAGTATGACATTTTGACGCATGTCAGCTTTTGGCTCGGAATTTGATGTAACAACATTGAATAACGATAGGAGGCGACACCGCTTGGAAGGCATGACCCAAATTCCATCTCTATTTAATTTTATCGTGAAATCAGGGCAGTTAAGGGGCTCCATCCGGCCATTCATCAAATTTTAATTTGTACCATTTGGAGCTGTTATTAATCTTTGTAAATTCAGCATTCCTATGTTAGTTGCCATGTCAGAAACGCTCACGACTAATGAATACACGGACGATCTTCGTTATGAAGTATTTAACCGCGAGTTCATGCCACACATTGACTCCATGTATAACTTCGCCTTCCGCCTCACCATGGATGAAGACGATGCAAATGACCTGGTCCAAGACACATATTTAAAAGCATTCCGTTTTATTTCTTCATTTGAGCAGGGAACCAATGCGAAAGCTTGGCTTTTCAGGATTCTCAAAAACAGCTTCATCAACGACTACCGTAAAAAAAGTAAAGAACCTTCCAAAGTAGATTATCAGGAAGTTGAAACGACCTATAATTCTGAGGAAGCATCCGATACCACTTATACCGTAGACCTCCGCGCCGATGCCGTTCAGGAGTTGATCGGGGACGAAGTTGCCAATGCATTGAATGCACTGCCTGTCGACTTCAGAACTGTCATCATTCTTTGCGATATCGAAGGTTTCACTTACGAAGAGATGGCCAAGATCCTGGACATCCCGATCGGAACGGTGAGATCCAGACTGCACCGCGCGCGTAACTTGCTGAAAGAAAAACTGAAAAGTTATGCGAGTTCAATGGGATATGATTCGTAGGTTGTGAAACTTTTTTTACAACCTATTCGGTTATAGGGTACAACTGTACATATATATTCCATTATTCTTTTTTCATTATTAATAATGAATGCATCTTCCACGACGCCTTCTGTAACAGAAGTTGCGCAAAAACAAATGAAGCATAGCTGTGAGCATCATGCCGAGTGTATGAAAATCATTCAGGCTATACTGGATGACGAAGCCTCGGAAGCAGAGAAGGACCATTTCCGCGAAAACATGGACAAATGTATTCCTTGCATCGAGGCCTACCGTCTCGAAAAATGTATTAAGGATTCCCTGACCCTGAAGATTATCAAGAAGCCCTGCCCCGAGAGTATTCTCAATACAATCATATCAAAAATTAACAGTTAATCTGTTCGAGTGAAAGGTAAGCTTATCATATTTTCTGCTCCGTCCGGGTCCGGAAAGACAACCATCGTAAGGCATTTATTAAATAAATACACACATCAACTGGCCTTTTCTGTTTCGGCCTGTACACGCACACGGCGTGACTACGAGATAGACGGCAAGGACTACTATTTCCTGACACTTCAGGATTTCCGGCAAAAGATAGCCGATCAGCAGTTTGCAGAGTGGGAAGAGGTGTACGCTGGAAATTATTACGGGACATTAAAATCTGAAATTCAGCGTCTCTGGGATCAGGGCAAACACGTCGTTTTCGATGTGGATGTGAAAGGGGGACTTAAATTGAAGGAAGCATATGGCGATGCAGCACTCGCTGTTTTCGTCAAAGTTACTTCCGAGGAAGAAATCAAACGCCGCTTGGCAAGCCGTGGCACTGAAACGCCCGAGTCGCTGGCCACCCGCCTGGCGAAAGTCCGTTATGAGCAGAGTTTCGAGCATGAGTTCGACGAAGTACTCCTCAACGATAACCTCGATGAGACGCTTGGAAAAGCAGAGCAGCTCGTACAGGCATTCATCAAATCTTAAAACACGCTCTGAGCGATGAAAATCGGCCTATTCTTTGGATCATTCAATCCCATCCACATTGGCCATCTGATCATCGCCAATACAATGGCTACCACCACGGATCTCGAACAGGTCTGGTTTGTGGTAAGTCCTCAAAATCCTTTTAAGAAAAACAGTAGCCTTTTGCATGAGTTTGATCGCTACGACCTCGTCCAACGGGCTATTTCAGATAATACTTCACTACGGGCAACGGATATCGAATTCCATATGCCAAAGCCAAGTTATACGATCGATACGCTCGTGAGATTGCAGGAGAAATTTCCCCAGCACACTTTCAAGTTGATCATGGGAGAAGATAATCTGGCGCAATTTCCTAATTGGAAGAATCACGAAAAAATTCTCGAATATACCGGCCTCTACGTGTACCCAAGGCCGAATTCCAAAGCACACGCATTCGGGAACCATCCGGCGGTAAAGTTCGTGGAAGCGCCGCTACTCGACATTTCGGCAACATTCCTGCGCAACTCCGTGAAAAACGGGATTTCCATTCGCTATATGGTGCCTGAGCCTGTGGAACAGCTGATCAGGATCAAGAAATTCTATCTTTGATCAGAGCGGGCGGTCCTGATAAGTGATCTCCGACAGCAACCCTACCGCATTGAATTTCAATATGACTTTTTTGGCAGCCGATTTAGCCTTCATATCATCACACTGCGGGCCCTTTTCCAGGAAATAGACATAGAACTTTGTATTGCGCTCGCCCAGCTGCTGAATATCCGGCCGACCCAATATATCGCCAACTGTATCCGCAAACTTGCCCTTTAATTCTGCCTCCGCAGCCTTTAAATCTTTTTCCATAACCTTTCGGGTATTGTTACACCCACCACGGTCACTACGCCATTTATTAAGGTCCATATTGCCTAATTTTTCAGGAGGATTAGAGCAGGCGCCCATCAAACCAATCAATGTGGTAATCAATATTTTTATAGGTAATTTCATCACTGTAAAAGCTTCATAATCGTTCATTCAAAAACAAGGGCGAATCTAGCCATCCCAAGCGAGAATTTTGCTATTTACCCCGACGTCTGTTTTCAAAATCCAAAACAACATCTGACAACATGAAACAAAACCTGACCATACTATTACTGACGCTCATCATCTTGCCCGCACTTGCCCAGAACAATGCCCCAAAGCCTGTGGACGGCACGGACTGTTCCAATCTGTTTTTCAAAGCTTTGCTCGAAGAAGATGCCGCTAGCCTCGGCAGTCTGATTTCCACTGATTTTACCGTCGTCAGTTTCAACGGTCATTTGGTCGACTCGCCTACATTGCAGCAGGCCATTACCCAGGGTTATATTGTGGTCGATTCGGGCATACTAACTGGTACGACCACGCGCATGTACGGCGACGTGGCTGTGGTGTCCGGACAATGGAATGTGAGCGCCAGGATTCAGAATAACGGCTATCAGGCAAACGTTGCGTATACTACCGTATGTGTGCGGTCAGGCGGGCAATGGAAGGTGACTGCGGCCCAATTCACGCCGATTCAACAATAGGCACAAAAAAAGAGGACCGGAACCGGCCCCCTTTTCAAAATATAGTCTAACATTACTTTCTAAACATTCATCAACGATTCGCGGCGGCGCATTTTACCTGCCGGAATACCGAACATCATTTTGAAACGACGGCAGAAGTAGGCCGTGTCTTTGTAACCCACATCGGAACCGATGGCGCGAATGCTCTTTTTAGAAGTACGCAGCAAGTCAACCGCCTTTTCCATCCGCTGGTATTCAATATAATCCTGTGGGTTGATCCCGGTCAGCATTTTGAAATACTGGCCAACATAATCCTCCGAAACGTTGGCGACATTGGCCAGCACCTTGTTAGAAAGGTCTCCGCCCAGGTTGTCTTTGATATATGCAAAAATATCGATCAGACGGGGATCTTTGAAGTATGTGCTGTTGGTTACCAGCTGCTCTACGAACAATTTGTTCTTTAGAATGTAGCGGATAATCTCGATCACAACCTCTTCGGTCTTGATTTTGATGATACGGCCTTTACCCGGCGTATCCAGCATGTCCTCCGTCAGTATTTGGTTGATCGTCGCTGCAATCTGGTCATCTCTCTTGATCAGGAACGGCGGTACGTCCAGAGAGGTGAAAAAGTTAACAGTATCAAAAACTTTCGCTTCAAAAGAAATCAATCCAAACGAGTTCGGCAACTTACCGATTAGTGCTGGATCGTGACCCGCCTCAATGTAATTATCGCGGTTAGTCATGAACTCCTCGTTCGATACGGTCTTGGCTGTCTGCGTGTTACCATATGTCACGGTCGCATGCTTGCCTCCGGGAATAAAAAGCATATCGCCCTCTTCAACCTTGTGCGATTCCTCCGAACCAAAAGAAACTTCACCGTCGTACAGAATTGTCAGGGAGTTCTGAACGTCATAAAAGTTTTTAATGGTAATGGGCTGCAAGATCCGGATGTGACGGGCCTTTACAAACTTTACCCCCAACGACTCAATAATCTTATTATAGTCTTCCATACTTGGTATATTTAAGGGTCGTTCCGACCGATTATTCTAATTTTGTACAAATCTAATAAATTGTACAAAACTAATACAAGTATAGTTTCACAAAAATTTAAAAAAAAGTGATATTTTGATATCATTTTAATCCAACATTCCGAAGAAAAACGACTTGACGGGAAATTTCACATCATTTGAGGAGCTCGCGGGCGATCACTAATTTTTGGATTTCGGAGGTACCTTCATAAATCTGGGTAATTTTTGCATCCCGCATCATGCGTTCTACATGGTATTCTTTCACATAACCATACCCTCCGTGAATCTGGACGGCCTCTGTTGTCACCCACATTGCTGTTTCGGATGCATATAATTTGGCCATCGCTGCGGCCTGTATATAATCCTTTCCTTCATCTTTCAAACGCGCCGCCTTGTAAACCAACATTCGGGCAGCTTCGATTTTTACGGCCATTTCCGACAATTTAAACTGAATCGCCTGGTGGTCGCTGATCGGTTTCCCAAACGTCTTCCTTTCCTTGGAATATTTCAAGGAAAGTTCAAATGCACCCGCTGCAATTCCCAGCGCCTGCGCCGCAATCCCGATCCTGCCGCCATTCAGGACAGTCATAGCGAATTTAAAACCAAAGCCATCGTCACCGATCCTGTTTTCTTTCGGCACCTTCACCTCACCAAACATCAACGTATTTGTATCAGAGGCCCTTATACCCATTTTATCTTCTTTTTTTCCAACAGAGAAGCCTTCCCAGCCCTTTTCAACTATGAATGCATTAATCCCCTTATGTCCCAATTCCGGGTGGGTTTGCGCGATGACGAGACATATTGCAGACGTGCCGCCGTTGGTAATCCAATTTTTGGTACCATTTAATAAATAGTGCCCATCCAGCTCAAACGCCGTGGTATGCTGCGAAGTGGCATCCGAGCCAGCTTCCGGCTCCGAAAGGCAGAACGCCCCAATCACCGACCCGCTTGCCAGCCGTGTCAGATATTGTTGTTTCTGGGCTTCGGTCCCATACTCTTCCAGTCCCCAGCACACCAGCGAATTATTCACCGACATGATTACCCCAGCGGACGCATCAACCTTCGATATTTCCTCCATCGCAATCACATAAGCGAGGGTATCCATACCGCCACCGCCGTATTCAGGGCTCACCATCATGCCCATGAAACCTAATTCACCCATTTTTCGCAGCAGGTCCGGATCAAATTTTTGTGCATTGTCCCGTTCAATCGCGCCGGGCAGCAATTCATTCCAGGCAAAGTCACGTGCAGCGTCTTGCACCGCAAGATGCTCTTCGCTAAGATTAAAATCCATTCCGGTAAGCGTCTGCGAAGTTGACATAAGTAACGTTGATTGTAGTGGATGAAGATTTTCAAAAATAAGTTTTAAGCAACCGGTATGCAAGCATACAATTGCCTAACCAATTAAAACTTTGGGTTTTGCTGCTCACTTTCATCAAAACTTGTCTTAGTTTTGCGGCTTGATCACGACAGATTGCACATGCCCATTCTTACGATTTTTTATATTAAACTCCTCATCAACCTCGGATTGACTGTTGGAATAATCTGGACGATCAGCAAGTCAGATTTATTTGCAAAGTGGCAACAGGAAAACGAGAAACTGGTTTTAGGGTTGGGTTTTCTGCTCTTCCGCCTCATTCCCTGGATCGGCATATTCCTGATCGTCAACGAAGAACCGCGTGGCGATATACCATTCTTTTTCTACAAAGCCGAAGCTGCTAAACGCGGCGGATTTGTTTACCGAGATTTCTGGTCTTACCACGCTCCGCTCTACGCTTATATCATCAGTATTCCGGTTTGGATATGGCATAATGCGCGGGCCATTGTATTGTTTATGGTATTGATGGAAAGCGGTATTCTCTGGCTAACCTATCAGACTTACAAGTCAAAATCATCAAAAGCTTTACAACTGGCTGTGATATATTATATGCTGCCGGCTGCATTTATGTATATTCTGGTCGATGGGCAGGAGGAAGTCTGGTTTTGGGGCGCGGCGCTGTTGATCTGGCGCTATACGCTTAAAAGGACGACAGACTACGAGGTAGGCGTCGGCCTGCTTTATGCGATGACGTTGCTTACCATTAAAGTTACGTTCATTTTTTTACTTCCGGCACTATTGGTAATGGTTAAAAAACCAATCAAAATGCTGTTGGTAATGGCTGCTGTGGGATTACCGGCCGTTGGTTTCCTCTACTGGCAGATCGGCGACCTGTTTTTAATGCCCATTCAGCATACCGAACAGCTCATGACGCCTAACTTGTTTTCGGTAAGCCGCCCATTTATAGAGCTGCTTTTCCATGTTGATGAAAAAAAATCGACGATGATCAATTGGTTTGGATTGCTGTTTACAGTTTTTATCCCGGTATATATGGCTTATAAAGCGCGCCATCGGCATATCAACGAGGTTTTACCCGGTCTTTTTATCGCTTGCTTTGTCTGTATGATGCTCTTCCAGGCCAGTGCGATGGGCGCTTACGTGATCGCATACCTGATGGCTGTTCTTTTTGAGATCATCGACATTCGTAAAACTGCTCACATTGTTGTGCTCCTTGCATTGAACTGGCTTACGGTCGTTCAACCTTTTGTGTGGGTTTATATCAAACAACCTGCATATATATCGCCGGGGATGTTCGGTAACCTATCTTATCTGTTCGAATACGCATTGCAGCTGATGAATGTGCTTTGCTTCCTTTGGGTGCTCCGTGAAACCTACCGGAAGGTCGTCGTTTCTGAAACCGCTGTTTTGGCATGAGCATTGTTTTAGCTAAAACCGCCATCAGTCTGATCGCATTATTTGCAACGGCTGCATTACTTTTCAAAAAGGACGCTCTGATCAACTGGCTGGAAAAAGCTACGCCGACAAGCGTCTTGGCTATCGCCTGGGTTATTTTACGGCTCCTGCCATTCATAGCCGTGTACCTGATCGCCAACATGGAACCGACTTCGGACGTGAACGGTTTCTGGGACGAAGCCAGCAAAGCGTCGATGGGCCAGGTGGTATACCGCGATTTTTGGTCACCCTATTCGCCATTGTACGCCAACTTCCTGGGAATATGGCTTAAACTATGGTACAGCCCGAAAATGATCGTCCTCACGATGGCTGTCATGGATGGACTTGCATTGCTTGCTTCTTACCACTTTTTCAGGCCATTCCAATCACAGGGTACATTCCTGTTTCGTTCGCTGCTTTATTTGTTGCTTCCGGGCTCGCTGGTACTTTGTGTGATCGGGGCGCAGGAAGACGTTTGGATGTGGCTCTTTGTGATATTGGCTTACCTCGTTCGCGAACGGACATTGCGTGTGGAATGGTATGCGGCCATTCTCGCGATCGGGCTATTGATGACGAAGGCCATTTTTGTGCTAATCCTCGTGCCGCTTTTTATCCTCGAAAAGCAAAAAATACGTTTTCTGGTGCCAATGGCCATTATCGGTATCATTTCCCTAGGCATTCTCTATCCGTTGGTGGGATTGGAATTCTTGCAGCCCCTCGATGAAGCCAAAACGCTACGCGCACCAAATATCCCTTCTATCCTCAACCCCTGGTTTTTCAATTCAATAGGGGTAGGTGAAAAATTCTGGAACTGGATCGGGCTGGTCGCATCCGTTGGTCTGGCTTGCCTGGCTGCCTGGCGGCTTCGGAATGCGGATTTCCGGGTGATGCTATCCAAGGTCTGGACCGTGTTATATGCTACGATGATGATCGTCCAGCAGAGCGCTTATAGCAATTACATTTTCCTTTTCCTGATCCCGCTCGTTTTTTATGTGATTGATTGGAATAACAAAACACAGGTTGCATTGCTCTTTATTTTCAACCTGCTTTGTGTCGTTCATCCATCCTATTGGTGGCGGCTTGGGATGCCTTGCTACATGACGCCTTCGGATACCGCTGCTTCTTCGGAGTTGCTGCTTGATTATGTAATGCAAACGGCAATCGTTGCGCTTACGGGCTATTTTATCTGGCTGGCCTTTCCCAAAAAGAGCGAAGTTTAACTTTATTTAACGCCTCCACTTCAACGCTGCTATTTACATTTGAAGATATTCGAAAACCTTCAAATGCAGCCTGTTGACCGTCATACTTTACACGAATTGCAGATTTTGCCGGAAAATAGCCGTGCAACCAGCATTTTCGATTTCTTTAATGAAACAGAAACCCAGGGCGGTGCTGATCATCTCAAAGCCATTATCGTCAAGCCCAAGAAAACGCTGGCTGAGGTTACCCAAACTCAAAAGCTGCTGAAACGCATTACTTCGGATCCAGCCGCCTGGCGAATTAGCATTTCCAAATCTTATGTAGCGGCTATCGAAAGTTACTATACACTGAGTGTGGCCCATTCCATGTCGCAGGACGTGTTTAAGCATTGGCTTGATACACTAATATACTCTTTCCGAAATGCCGCAGAATATTATCGCATTCAAAGTGGGGTATTAGCCACATTACAGCTGGTTCGTGCTGTTCAGTTGACATTAACCCGCATTACAGACACGGAAGATATTGATGAGCTCGCCGAAGACCTCGCGGAAGTAAGGAAATTCGTCCTTTCAAAGGCACTTACCTTATCTCTTCGAAAAAAGGACGAATCGCTATCGAATGCTTCTATCTTTTATCTCGATTATCATTTCCGCGTCAAATACAAAGAACAGTTCCGCCAAATGCTGGATACGGTTTACCGGCTGGATGCATTGCTCGCCGTTGTCAAAACTGCTGGAATGCAGGGTCTCACACTACCCGTTTTCAGTGATAATCCGGGTGAGTTTCGCTTGGAACGCGCATGGCATCCTTTAATCGCCAATGCAGTTGCCAATGATTTTCATTTACCTGAAAACAAATCAGCTTGTATCCTGACCGGCGCTAATACCAGCGGCAAAACGACTTTCCTTAAAACGTGCGGGGTTATCGTCTACCTCGCGCATCTCGGATGGCCGGTTCCTGCGAAGTCATTGCATTTGCCTTTCCTCGACCGGCTATTTACCTCTATTCACCTTTCCGACGACCTGAATGCCGGATTCAGTCATTTTTTCAATGAAATGATGCGGATCAAAAGCACCGCCGAAGCATTGCAGCAGGGAGAGAAATGTTTTGTGATCATCGACGAACTGTTTAGAGGTACGAACCAGGAAGATGCATTGCATTGCTCCAAAACCGTTATGGATGGATTTCCTCAATTCGGCGGCTCATATTTTCTGGTATCAACGCACCTTCACGAGCTGATCGACCATTATCGCAGACATTCGGGCATTAGTTTACAATGTTTCAAAACCAGGATTTCGGGAAAACAATTTAATAATACTTTCCAAATAGAGCCTGGCGCGGCTTTCGAGAAAGTAGGTAGGCTTATTATGGATCAAACCGGCGTAACGGCATTGCTCACAAATGCAAAAAGGCCCTCAACGCATTGAGAGCCTTTCCAGCATATCACAAATATTCACTTTCTATTCAATCACATCAAAACCACAATAAGGTACCAGCACCGCAGGCACTTTGACAGTGCCATCTGCCTGCTGATTATTTTCCAACAATGCGGCCACAATTCTTGGCAGAGCAAGCGCTGAGCCGTTTAATGTATGGAGCAACTGGGTTTTCTTGTCCGCATTTTTATAGCGTAATTTCAACCGGTTTGCCTGGTAGGTTTCAAAATTGGAAACAGAACTGCATTCCAGCCACCTTTCCTGCCCTGCCGACCATACTTCAAAGTCGTAGGTCAATGCCGATGTGAAACCCATATCCCCGCCACAAAGCCGCAGAATGCGGTAAGGCAGTTCGAGTTTTTCAAGCAGACCTTTTACATGGTTTACCATTTCGTCCAGGGCTTTATAAGACTCTTCCGGCTTGCAGATCTGCACAATTTCCACTTTATCGAACTGATGAAGACGGTTCAGACCTCTTACATGAGCGCCCCAGCTACCCGCTTCTCTACGGAAACAGGGCGTATATGCGGCATTTTTGACCGGTAACTCGCTTTCTGCAACGATCACGTCACGGTACAAATTCGTAACCGGAACTTCTGCCGTCGGGATCAGGTACAGATCATCCTGAGCGTCGTGGTACATCTGGCCTTCCTTATCGGGAAGCTGCCCTGTTGCAAAGCCAGAATCTGCATTCACTACGATAGGTGGCTGCACTTCCATGTAGCCCGCATTACCTGCTTCATTCAGGAAAAAAGAAATCATAGCACGCTGCAAACGGGCAGCTTTGCCTTTGTAAACCGGAAAACCAGCTCCTGTGATCTTATTTCCGAGTTCAAAGTCAATGATAGGGGCTTGGTTTTTACCCAATTTGCGGATCAGTTCCCAATGGGGCAATGCGCCTGCCGGGAGAGTTGGCTTTAAACCGGCTTCCAGCACATTTACATTATCTTCCGCGGTACGGCCTTCCGGAACGCTTTCGTGCGGGAGATTAGGCAGTTTTACCAGCTCTTCGAGTAAAGTGGCCTCTATGACTTTGTGCTCCTCATCTAGTGCCTTGGATTTCTCTTTTAACGCAGCAGTGTCCGCCTTCGCGGCTTCTGCTTCCGCCTTTTGACCGGCCTTCATCAATGCCCCGATTTCCTTGGCTTTGTTATTGGACATCGCCAGGACATCATCGAGGTCCTGCTGCACCTGCCGACGCTTGCTATCGAGTTCGATAATGCGGTCGACAGCCTGTTCGGCGTCCTTGAAATGCTTCTTCGTCAATCCCGCGATGGTAAGCTCCCGGTTATCGCGGATAAAATTGGTTTGTAACATTTGCGCTATCGGCTGTCGGCTTTCGGCGATCAGCTGTTAAGATTTACAATTGTATTGGATCAGGGGGCCGTAAAGATGTCCTTCATGGCATCTTCATAAAAGAAAAGACGCTCATTCAGCACATTCAATGCCTCCGCTTTGTATTTCGAATGGATCAGTAAAGAAAGGTTATGTTCCGACGCCCCATACGAAATCATTCGTATAGGGATATTTTTCATTGCGTCGAGCACTTTCAATGCAATTCCTTCCTTGTCGGCGCTGAAATTTCCAACAATACAAATGATGTTCTGGTCGCGGTCATGCTCCTCTAAATCAGCAAATTCCCTCAGTTCCGCGGTGATCTGTTCCAGATTCTCCGAATTATCGATCGTGACCGAAACGGAAACCTCCGAAGTAGTGATCATATCCACCGGCGTTTTATATTTCTCGAAGATTTCAAACACTCTACGAAGAAATCCGTAAGCATTCAGCATACGGGTTGAGTGAATGTAAATCGCCGTGATGTTGTCTTTCGCAGCAATTGCTTTAATGTCGCGGTCCGAGCTCTGGTTCGCGATCAGCGTTCCGGGTGCTTCGGGCTGCATTGTATTTTTCAAGCGTACGGGCACACCACGCAACTTGGCAGGCGTGATGGTACTTGGGTGAAGGATCTTGGCACCAAAATACGCCAACTCAGCAGCCTCCTCAAATGTTAGTTCGCGGATCGGGAACGTGCGTTTTACAATGCGGGGGTCATTGTTATGCATTCCGTCGATATCTGTCCATATCTGGATCTCGTCGGCACGGATAGCGCCACCAATGAGCGATGCAGTGTAATCCGATCCACCTCTTTTCAGGTTATCCACCTCCTCACGTGGATTCCGGCAGATAAATCCTTGCGTAATGATCGTCTGCTTATCCGTATATTGATTCAGGATCGTTACCAGCTTTTCTTCGATCGCCGCCAGTTCCGGCTCGCCGTCCGCGTCAATGCGCATGAAATCCAATGCAGGAAGTAAAACAGAGCTTTCACCCTTTTCCTCCAAATAGGCCTGGAACATTTTGGTGCTCAATATTTCGCCTTCCGCAACAAGTTCTTTCTCCTGCTTGATCGTAAAAGGTTTTACACCAACTACCGATTTGATAAAACCAAACTCTGCATCAACCGCCTGCTGACCATTCGCCAAACCTTCCGGTGTCGAATACAATTCCCTTATAAACAGATCGTAATGATTTTTCAATTCATCAATCAAAGCCGCTGCTTTGGCATCGTCGTACGCTTTGGCTGCTTCTCCGATAGCAATCAGCGCATTCGTCGATCCCGACAAAGCCGACAATACCACAATTTTACGATTAGGATCACCATTGAGGAGTTCGCGGATTGAGTGCATGCGCTCAGGCTTCCCTACCGAAGTACCGCCAAATTTCCAGACTTGCATAGTTTAATTTTGAATGATTGAATGACTGAATGGTTTAATGAGTGAATGAGCGAATGAGTGAATGAGTGAATATATCTGATGAGAAAATCAAACTGGGATTTTCGCTGCCGAACAGGAGCGCCCGCCCTATTCACTCAGTCACTCATTCAGTCATTCAAAATTACTTTTAAGCCCAGCATTTTGATCGCTGTCATCGCGGCTTCGTCGCCTTTGTTGCCGTGTACGCCGCCCGATCTTTCCAGAGCTTGCTCCATGTTGTTGGGGGTTAATACGCCAAAAATAACCGGCTTGTCGTATTTGAGACTTACGTTGGTAATGCCTTGTGCCACAGCATGGTTGATATAATCGTTGTGCTTGGTTTCTCCCTGGATTACAACGCCCAATGCTATTACAGCATCAATGTCGCTGCGCTGTGCAAACCATTGTGAACCGATCGTGAGCTCAAAGCTACCCGGAACATTGCCTCTGACGATGTTGCCTGCCAGTGCCCCGTAGGTAATGAGCGTCTGATAGGCGCCTTCAAACAGTTTTTCGGTCACCTCGCTGTTCCACTCGGCCACGACGATCGCGAATTTTTTATTGCTGATATCCGGAAGTCCTTCCGTTGTAAATACGCTCAGATTTTTATCGGCACTTGACATCGTAATTGGTTTTCAAGAATTTATTAAAAAAGGAAGTTATTTTAAATCGGATTAAACGAATAAAAAAAGGATAAAACCGTAGTCGGCTTTATCCTTTTTCAGAAACAGAATGGTTAACCATTATTTGCCGACCTGTCCCTCTAATAATCCCATGTATTTCTTGGCATTCACCACTTCCGATGAAAGTGGGAACTCGTCAACAATACGTTTATATGTAGCGATCGCGTCAGCAGGCTGGTTGGCCTTTTCCTGAGCGATACCTAATTTCATCAGGTATACTGGTGTGAAATATTCGTTCTTTTCGTAATCAGCAGCTTTCTGATAGTAAGAAATTGCCTCAGCAGGCTGGTTTTTTTCAAGATATGCGTCACCTATTAAAGATTGCGCACGTGCGTGAACCAGCAGGTCAGAAGAACTGAAAGACTGAAGGCGGCTGATGGCTTCATCATATTTACCTTGTTTTAACAATGCAACTCCTGCATAAAAATTCGCCAGGTTGCTTGCGTCAGTACCTTTATAACTATCTGCAATAGACAAAAGACCTTCATTTCCGCCACTGCCATTCAACGCTTTTTGCAATGAATCTGCTTCAAAATCATAAACGACACTAGCAAGGGCATTCTGAGCTGTTCCTTCCTGACCATCTATATAAAAACGGTAACCGGCAAACCCAACAATAGCAACCAGAATAGCTCCCCCAATACCTAGAACAATCTTACGGTTCTTTACGAAAAAAACCTCTGCTTTATTGATCTGGCCCGCTAATGCTTCCGGAGTTTCAATAATTTCAAGCCCGGACTCGCCCGTATTTTTCTTGCTCATATCAATTAATTCGATTTTGGAGTGCAAAGTTATGAAAACTTTATTAAGTCAAAACAAGTTAGCGCACAATTCTTTGTGTTATATCTTTCTGCCGGATGATTATTCAACGAAATGCGCATGGTTACAAATACAACCGGCTGCGTGTGTTTTCCTTCAAATCCCACAAAATAAAAACTGCGTGAAGGCACCAGGTCCTTTACGCAGTTTCAATATTAAAAGCTTGTAAGCGATCAGATATATAATGGATATTGTTTCATCCAGTCGTTCACTTCCGTTTTCACGGCAGCGATCTTGCTTTCATTGTCATGGTTAACCAAAACAGTGTCAACCAGATCCACAATGCGCTCCATATCGCTTTCCAGCAATCCACGGGTTGTCATTGCGGCTGTTCCGACACGGATACCAGAGGTTACCATTGGCGATTTGTCATCAAACGGAACCATATTCTTATTAATGGTAATGTCCGCTTTGATCAATGTATTTTCTGCCAGTTTACCAGTCAACCCTGACTCTACCCCGTTTTTAGTGCGAAGATCGATCAACATTAAATGGTTGTCTGTACCGCCGGAAATGATCCTGTAACCCTTGTCGACAAACGCTTTCGCCATTGCTTGTGCGTTTTTGGCAACTTGTGTCGCGTAGTTATAGTAACCCTCGCTTAATGCTTCGCCGAAAGCAATGGCTTTCGCTGCGATAATATGTTCAAGCGGTCCGCCTTGTGTTCCCGGGAAAACGCCCGAGTCAAGCAACGAGGACATCGTGCGAAGTTGACCTTTCTGAGTTTTGATACCGAATGGGTTTTCAAAGTCGTTACGCATCATGATCACACCTCCGCGTGGCCCACGTAATGTTTTATGTGTCGTGGTTGTAACAATGTGGCAGTGATCGAACGGATCTTTCAAAAGCCCTTTCGCGATCAGACCTGCCGGGTGTGAAATATCAGCCATCAGCAATGCACCAACCTGATCGGCGATCGAACGAAGGCGTTCGTAATCCCAGTCACGGCTGTATGCCGAAGCTCCACAAATCAAAAGCTTCGGGCGCTCTTTCAATGCAGTTTCTTCAACTTTGTCCCAGTCTATCAATCCTGTTTCTGCCTCAACACCATAAAATACAGGCTGGAAATACTTACCTGAGATATTAACAGGCGATCCGTGTGTAAGGTGGCCTCCGTGTGCCAGGTTGAAACCCATGATCTTGTCGCCAGGGTTCAGGCATGCCAGGAATACAGCTGTGTTAGCCTGTGCGCCCGAGTGAGGCTGCACATTAGCCCAGGTTGCCCCGAAAAGTTCTTTAAGGCGGTCGATTGCGATTTGTTCAATTTCATCAACGACTTCGCACCCGCCGTAATAGCGTTTGCCGGGAAGGCCTTCTGCATATTTGTTGGTCAACACACTGCCAGACGCCTCCATGACCTGACGGGATGTGAAGTTTTCAGAAGCGATCAGTTCGATACCAGACTCCTGGCGATGTTTTTCTCTGTTGATCAGATCAAAAATGGTGGTGTCACGTTCAACGCTGGTGAGTGTAGACATGGGCTTTGTCAGAAAAATGGTGTGATATTACGTGGAATAAGCCGCAAAAATACGAGCAATTATTTTGGAATAAAATACTAACACTTACTTTATCTTTAAAGTGCGAACAGGCATTCAAGTCGCAGACTGTGAGATAGCCGGTATTCTGCATTCAGGAGTATTTTTAAGTATAAGTTATTTCTTAAATTATTTTAATAATATTCGTTTTCCGTTGTACTTTTGTGGTCATATCCTGCTTGCGTGATCGAACACATTTGTAAATTTGCGTTATCCTGAGTCTATTCACGAACTCTTTAATAAATTCAAGTCAATATGAGCCAACAGACGGTGAGTCCCCAAACAATTCTGATGCAAGCTTCCAGCAATGGAAAGGGCACGAATGGCACGATAGGCCAGCCCATTACCTATGAGAAAATCCCGACACAGATCTTTGCCGACTCCAAAGAAGCTTCCAATGCGGTTGCTAAAGAAATCGCTGATCTGATCCGTCAGAAACAAAAGGAAGGTAAGCCTTGCGTTTTGGGACTTGCTACCGGATCTTCTCCGAAAACCGTTTACGCAATCCTCGTGCGCATGCACCGGGAAGAGGGATTGAGCTTCAAAAATGTGATTTCATTCAACCTGGACGAATATTATCCGATGGAGCCTGACTCCATTTACAGTTACCACAGGTTCATGAAAGAGCAATTGTTCGATCATGTCGATATTCCGAAAGAAAATTACTTCCTCCCCGACGGAACGGTTCCCGCGGCATTGCTGCGTGATTACTGTATTTCATATGAGAACAAGATTAATGCCGTTGGTGGCCTGGATTTCCAGCTACTGGGTATCGGGGGAAATGGTCACATCGGTTTTAACGAACCAGGCTCACTGATCAACTCACATACGCGCCTGATCACGCTCGACCATTCTACACGCGCTGCGGCGGGCATGGAATTCGGCGGGCTGCATAACGTACCCCGTAAAGCGATCACGTTGGGTGTTGCGCCGATCCTGAATGCACGCCGCATTGTACTGCTGGCATGGGGTGAAAGAAAAGCATCGGTGATACGCAGTGCAGTAGAAGGACCGGTTACCGAATTGAACCCGGCTTCATACCTGCAGGCTCATACGGATGTTTCTTTTGTGCTGGACGAAAGCGCCGCATCTGAACTTACCCGGATCAAAACGCCTTGGGCTGTTGATTCTGTGGTTTGGGATAATAAAATGATCAAGAAAGCGGTAACCTATTTATCGCAATCCTTGAATAAACCGATCCTGAAACTAACAGACAAGGATTATAACGACAATGGTATGAGCGATCTGCTGGCACAATATGGTGCAGGCTACGAGATCAATATCAATGTTTTCAACCAACTTCAGCATACCATTACAGGCTGGCCGGGAGGCAAACCCAATGCCGACGACACTTACCGTCCCGAGCGTGCACAACCTGCCAAAAAACGCGTCCTTATTTTCAGCCCGCACCCGGATGACGATATCATCTCAATGGGTGGTACTTTCCAAAGACTGGTTGACCAGGGGCACGAAGTACACGTTGCATACCAGACATCCGGAAACATCGCGGTTGCAGACGACGAGGCATTAAGGTTCATCGACTTTGTAGTGGATTTCAACAAAGGCTTCGAGATCGACAGTCCCAATGCGAGCCAGCTGTTCCTGGACGCAAAAGACTTTTTGAAACACACTAAAAACAGCGAAATAGATACGCCGGAGGTAAGAAAGGTAAAAGGGCTTATCCGCCGTGGAGAAGCTAAGGCTACCTGCCGTTTTGTAGGAATACCTACCAGCCAGGCGCACTTCCTGGATATGCCATTCTACGAAACCGGTACTGTTCAGAAAAAACCGATCGGTGAGCAAGATATCAAGATCATCGAAAACCTCATCGAGGAAGTGAAGCCGCATCAGATTTATGCTGCCGGCGACTTCGCGGATCCACATGGAACGCATAAGGTATGCTGGGATGCTATCGAGGCTGCATTACAACGCTCGAAGCATAAGAATTTCATGAAGGATTGCTGGGTATGGTTATACCGCGGTGCCTGGGCTGAATGGGATATTTACGAAATTGAAATGGCTGTTCCGATGAGCCCGGATCAGGTCCTGAAAAAACGTCAGGGGATATTCAAGCACCAGTCGCAAAAAGACGGTGTCGTATTCCAGGGCGAGGATTCGAGGGAGTTCTGGCAACGGGCCGAAGAGCGGAACAGGGGCACTGCACAACTCTATGATTCGCTTGGACTCGCCGAATACGAAGCTATGGAGGCATTTGTACGATGGAAGTTCTGAAATACATTATAAAGCAAAAGAGCCCGGAGTTTTCCGGGCTCTTTTGCTTATATATAACCTGATTGTCTGGTCCGTATCGGTTACAGCTCCATGTCCATCCACATTCGTTGCGCCATTTTTTCAACCATATTCATTACACCTTGCAAGGCGCCGAAAATGATACAAAGCGGCAGAATGACTGGTAAAAATATCAGCCATTGTAATGCCATAGTAAAGTTAAATCTTTTAAAAATTGGCGCTTTCATAACAGGATCAGGTGCTTATAAAAAAGGTTTAGTATCCCAATTTATACAAATTATTTTTAGTCAACAATATTTCACTTAATAAACGTTCTCCGATTCTTCAAAATTTGAATAATTAATATAATTATTTCAATCGGTGTTTTTAGAAAAGCGATTTGGGCGCGGTGGCTACCCGTCAAAATTCGCCGGGCATCAAAAAAAATTTTGTTTATTTGTTATAGCAAAGTAAACTGCCATTCCCACATGCCTTCATCCGACATCATACAACTATTACCCGATTCCATAGCCAATCAGATTGCCGCAGGGGAAGTGGTTCAGCGACCAGCTTCTGTCGTGAAAGAGCTTATGGAAAATGCGATTGATGCGAAGGCAACACAAGTTCAGGTTATCTTGCGCGAGGCAGGCCGGACGCTGATACAAATCATCGATAATGGTACCGGCATGTCCGAAACGGACGCCAGAATGTGTTTCGAACGGCACGCTACTTCCAAAATACGGCAATCCGAAGACCTGTTCCGCATTCGCACAATGGGATTCAGGGGCGAGGCGCTGGCGTCGATAGCTGCGGTGGCGCAAGTAGAGCTGCGTACGCGTCAGGAATCCGATGAACTCGGCACTTTGCTGCGTATCGATGGTTCAGAAATAAAGGCACAGGAAGCCATAGCTTGTCCGAAAGGGACAAATTTCTCTGTGCGTAATCTTTTCTTTAATGTTCCTGCCAGGAGAAATTTTCTTAAATCCAATTCTGTGGAGATGCGCCATGTGCTGGATGAATTTCAGCGCGTTGCTTTATCGCACCCCGAAGTTGGATTTACATTGCACCATAACGATACCGAGGTTTTCAATCTGCAACCGGTAAAACTGGTCAAGAGGATCATCGATATTTATGGCAAAAGTTATCGTGAGCAACTCGCTTTTTGCCAGGAAGACACTTCCTATATTAACGTTCGCGGATACATTGGTAAGCCTGAATTTGCCAGGAAAACGAGAGGAGAACAATTCTTTTTCGTCAACGACCGGTACATCAAGCACAGCTATATGCACCACGCGGTGATCAGTGCATTTGATGGTACTATTCCCGAAGGTAGCCATCCATTTTATGTGTTATTCATTGATATTGACCCGTCACACATCGATATCAACATCCACCCGACTAAAACCGAGATCAAATTTGATGACGAAAGATCGGTGTATGCCATTATTATGGCAGCGGTGAAAAAAGCGGTGGGGGTATATAATTTATCCCAATCAATCGATTTTGAGGAAAACATCAATTTCCTCAATCCTTTACCGACAGATCATAACAATAACCTCATTCCGCGGACCGTAATGCCTGACTGGGCGGCGCAGCCACGCAAAAATGAAGGGCATTCCAAGTCAAATCTGACCAACTGGAGTAAACTATTTGAAGGCCTTCAAAATACCGACGACAGGCATCGTGAACTTGCTGCATTTGAAATGGGTACTACCACCGCCTCGCGTCCGGTGTATCAGGAACAGGCTAAAACCGTCGCCAGCAAGGTCAACCGAATGGCTTCGGAAGTAATATCAGCACCTGAAAGCGACGCCGTCCTGTTTCAGCTTCATAACCGTTATATTCTTTCCCAGGTGAAGGATGGGATTATGTTGATCGATCAAAAAGCAGCATATGAACGCATTTTATACGAACGATATCGGAAGATGCTGATTAACCGTAATGGGGCCTGCCAGCAGCTCCTTTTCCCAAAGACGATCCGGCTCACGCATTCGGATATGCAGCTCGTACACGAAACGAAGAAAGAGATTAGGAGTTTGGGCTTTGAATTTGATGAGTTCGGGGCCAACGAACTGATCATACGAGGTATTCCAGCCGATTTACCCGAAGAAAGTGAACAAGACTTGTTCGAGGAGCTCATCGAGCAACTAAAACAAAGTTATTCCGACCTTAAACTGAACAAACCGGAAAGTCTGTCAAGATCACTCGCCAAGCGTTTTTCTGTGCGTTATGCGGTCAAATTATCCTTTGTTGAGATACATACGCTGATCGATCAGCTTTTTGCTTCCTCCGATCCTAACAGGACTCCGGGTGGTGAGGCCATCATTGTTCTTTTAACCATGGACAAGCTCGGCAGCATATTTAAAAACTAAGGAAACGAAAACGAGTGCTCCGCAGTTATTATAAAATATTGAATTTTAAGCATATATGTTAGCCATAACCCCGACTGTCAGGAATTTATTGATTCTGAATATAGTCTTTTACCTGGTTGATTCCAGCATCATCAATTTAAGCAATACGTTCGCTCTCAGGTCATTTCTGTCGCCGGACTTTCATATTTTCCAGTTTGTGAGCTACATGTTCCTGCATGGCAGCCTCGGGCATTTGTTCAGCAATATGTTCGGTCTGTTTATGTTCGGTCCATTGTTGGAAAGAATGTGGGGACCCAAAAGATTCCTGATCTTTTACTTTGTAACTGGCGTAGGTGCAGGGCTACTGTTTGCCGGTATTGACCTGTTCGAAAATCTCCGCGTTGCGAATGCTGTTGAGTTATTTACCCAAAGTCCGACACCCGACGGTCTGGCCGACTTCCTTAGCAAATATGCCGGGCCGCTATACGAATCCAATCTCCAATTTTTGAACGAATTTGAAGGAAATCCAACCAATTCGATGTATATTCAACAGAGTATTAGCCTGGTACAGGGTTTTTATGCATGGTCGGTAAGCATCCCAATGGTCGGGGCCTCGGGAGCAATTTTCGGGATATTGATGGCGTTTGGTTTATTATTTCCTAATACTGAGCTTTTCTTGTTGTTTGTGCCATTTCCTATAAAGGCGAAATATTTTGTCGCTTTTTATGGTCTTTACGAATTGTACTCGGGAATACAAAATGCTCAGTCAGATAACGTTGCGCATTTTGCGCACATTGGAGGAATGCTATTTGCATATATATTGTTGCGTTACTGGGGTACGCAAAAAACAAATTTCTATTGAAAGATGAGCAATATTGTTGACGACGTAAAAAGAGAATTCGCTAAATCAGAGAATGCATTAGTAAAGATAATTTTGGTAAACACGGCGGTATTCCTCGTTCTGCTGCTTCTAAAAATTATTCTGACGCTCTCTCAATCCTCGAACTTATACGCTGCGGTTATCAACACATTGCAGCTGCCGGCTGCTACGTATGAATTTCTCTACAAGCCCTGGACCCTCATTACATATTTTTTCACACACGACGATATCTTTCATATTCTGTTTAATATGCTGTTCCTCTATTGGTTCGGCAAGCTGGTAGACGAATATTTGGGGGCAAAAAGAGTTATTGCGCTCTATATGCTGGGTGGGATTGCCGGTGGGATGATCTACATTGTGCTCTACAACCTGTTACCTTATTTTCAGGCCCATATTGAGGGTTCCAGGATGCTCGGGGCTTCGGCGGCGGCTTTTTCTGTGGCTGTTGGCGCTTCAACATTGCTTCCGAACTATACTTTCAACCTGATATTTCTCGGGCCGGTCCGGATCAAATTCATAGCATTGTTCTATATCATTTTGTCGCTGGCACAAACCGTCGGCCCAAATGCGGGCGGAAATCTTGCACATTTGGGTGGCGCATTTACAGGTTATATTTTCATCAAATTGCTGCAAAACGGGACAGACCTGGGTAAACCGATCTACGCAATTATGACGGCGTGGTCAAGACTTTTCCGTAAACGGCCATCCATGCAGGTAACTTACCGCGAGCGGCAGGTTTACCGCAGTACCAGTGTATATTCGTCGTCTTCCTCCGGAACGATCGAAATGCCCGACCAAATGGAGATTGATTCTATCCTGGATAAAATTTCCAAGTCTGGCTATGAAAGCCTTACCAGAGAAGAAAAGCAAAAGTTGTTCAAGGCCAGTCAGCAAAAATAATCGTCAGATTTAATGCGCATTTGCTTAATTTTGTCTCTATTTCTGAAAGCGAGCAATTGCTTAAATTTGATCAATAGCCCCACGGTATGCTTATAACGCCAGGAAAATTATTAGCTAAAATTAATTCTC
Source organism: Dyadobacter sp. MSC1_007 (assembly GCF_023667495.1). Classification (GTDB taxonomy): domain Bacteria; phylum Bacteroidota; class Bacteroidia; order Cytophagales; family Spirosomataceae; genus Dyadobacter. The sequence continues at coordinate 3,723 of NZ_JAMOZL010000007.1, read as the reverse complement.
CCGAGGATTTACGTAAACTGGACAGTTCTCAGCTTCCGCAAGTTTGTAACGAGTTAAGGCAATTTATTATCGACAACGTATCTGTTTACGGGGGGCATTTTGGTGCCAGCCTGGGTGTTGTCGAACTGAGTGTGGCGCTTCATTACGTTTTTAATACACCCGATGACCAGCTCGTCTGGGACGTAGGCCATCAGGCTTACGGACACAAGATACTTACCGGCAGACGTGACGATTTTCATTCGAACCGCACTTACGGCGGCCTGTCCGGCTTCCCAAAAAGGAAAGAAAGCATTTATGATGCATTTGGTGTAGGACATTCTTCAACCTCCATTTCATCTGCATTAGGAATGGCGGTAGCGTCAGCTCTGGAAAAGAACTTCGAGCGTCAGCATATCGCGATTATCGGAGATGGCGCGATGACAGCTGGGCTTGCTTTTGAAGGCATGAACCACGCAGGTGCTACGGATTCGAATCTGCTTATCATTTTAAATGACAATTGTATGGCCATCGACCCCAACGTCGGTGCCCTGAAAGAATATTTGACCGATATCACCACTTCACAGACCTACAACAAGTTCAAAGACGAAGTGTGGAACCTGCTAGGTAAAATGAGCAATTTCGGTAAAAGTGCCCAGGAGGTTGTCTCAAAGGTCGAGACGGTAATGAAAACTGCCATTCTGCGCCAAAGCAATCTCTTTGAATCGCTCGGATTACGCTATTTTGGCCCGATCGACGGCAATGATATCAGCCATCTTACAGAAGTTCTTAAAGATCTGAAGAGTATACCAGGTCCTAAACTTTTGCATTGCCTTACCGTGAAAGGCAAAGGCTATGGCCCAGCAGAGAAAGATCAGACTAAATGGCACGCGCCCGGTGTATTTGATAAGATCACCGGTGAAATAAAGAAGAAAATTTACGACACGCCTCAGGCGCCAAAATATCAGGATGTATTTGGTCACACTATTGTTGAGCTGGCCAAAGAAAACCCGAAAATAGTGGGCATTACACCAGCTATGCCATCCGGCTCATCACTGAATATCATGATGGAAGCAATTCCGGACCGGGCATTCGATGTAGGCATCGCAGAACAGCATGCCGTTACTTTTTCGGCTGGTATGGCTACCCGCGGGGACGTTGTTTTCTGCAACATCTATTCGACTTTCATGCAGCGTGCCTACGATCAGGTGGTTCACGATGTCTGCATTCAGGAATTACCTGTTATTTTCTGTCTCGACAGGGCAGGCCTCGTAGGGGCGGACGGTCCGACGCATCATGGCGTGTATGATATCGCATTTATGCGTTGTATCCCAAATATGGTGGTGGCATCGCCGATGAACGAGCAAGAGCTCCGGAATATGATGTATACGGCCCAATTGGAATCTTTTCAATCCGGCAAAAATGCATTTACCATTCGTTATCCGAGAGGTAACGGTGTAATGCCGGACTGGAAAACGCCATTTGAAGAAATACAGATTGGAAAAGGAAGAAAGATTCGTGAAGGAAGCGATTTGGCGATTTTGTCATTTGGACCGTTGGGCAACTTTGCATTGAAAGCCTGTGAGGAGCTGGAAAAACAAGGCATTCATGCCGGCTTGTTTGACATGCGGTTTGCGAAGCCTTTGGATGAGCCTATGCTGCATGAAATATTCTCTTCCTATGACAGAGTCATTACATTGGAAGATGGTTGTTTACAAGGCGGATTTGGAGGTGCGGTGATTGAATTCATGGTCGACCACGGTTATGGAACCACAATTAAGAGGCTGGGCATTCCAGATGTCATAGTTGAGCACGGAGAACCGCAAGAGCTTTATAAGGAATGTGGCATCGATGCGGAAGGCATTGCAAAAGCAGCAATTGAATTAATATCAGCAGACGCGCGCACGATGCCGGTGGCTGCAATATAATACTAACTCCGGACGAATGCTTGCGGACTATATTCCGCAATTGCTCTTCAATCCCTGAAATATCTGTCTCTAAGCTTCAAAAATGGCTGTTCAATGTACCTATACATTGATATCGATATAATAATCGTAAAAAGCCAGTATAAGAGATAAAGTAGGTATCTGTACTCACCAAAGCTATTCTTCCAGCGATCGTTTGCGATCAATTGGATCACAATGGAATAGTTCACCAGATACATTGAATAGGATATCTTACTGATAAACGTTACAATGTCTTTAAATACCCCATCCCGAACGGACCATACTGCCAGCTTCGGCAGGAAAATCATCACACAGATACTACTGAACGGAAAGAAAAGCCAGTTAGTGAGTGTTATTGAATTGAAATAGAGTCCGCCTCTCTGTATGATCAGGAATGACAGATAGAACAAGACAAAACCTGAAACGAAAAGAAACCTGGACCGCTGCCACCAATACCAGGTTCGGGAATTGAAGCGATGTAAATGAGCTAGCAGTACACCAAAAGCAATTGAATCTAGCCGCATGATCACGATCATTCTCGTTACCATCCAAGTGCCTTTTAAATGGACGTCAGAAAGAGAATATCTTATTATACACGGCACAAAGATCATTACCAGGACAACTGCGAGGATAGCCCTTTGCCTATCCCGTCCCAAACTCATCAACAAAAATAGCAATACAGGAAATATCGCATAAAACCATTCTTCCACAGAAAGGCTCCATGATTCGGGAAAAAAGCTGGTTCTGAGATTACTGGTCAAGTTTTGAATAAAAACCAGATATTCCCACAACCTGTCTTCCAAGAATATCTTCTTCAATGCCGCCTTTCCCGACAGCGTGTCATAATGTATTAGGAAGGTGATAACAAGGTTTACTGCCAATACAAACCACAACGCTGGCAAAGTGCGTAGCCACCGTCTGCATAAGAAAAGCTTGACGTCACACAATTTAAATTTGTCACTCTGTGTAACAGTCCTGATCAGTATTCCTCCGATTAGAAAACCGCTCAAAACGAAGAAAATGTCCACACCATCTGGAAGGGGTATGCAAGGAAATGACCAAACATTGAAACCGTGATGGACAATGACAAGTAGGATTGCTACTGCCCGTGCGAAATTTAAACCGAATAATCTACCACCCATTAGCTATCACCAACTCCTGTTTCTTGTAATCACGAAACTCGCAATGCCCGTAAGATTCGAATCGCTTGAAACGACTGCCTTCGCGAATTGCGGGTCGAGAGCTTGGTTAAAATTAGATGTGGCTAGAAATCTTAAATGATCAATCTATTCGCGGGTAAGTATGGCTTACCGATCGGTGTGATTACATTCTGCATGCCCATGAAGGGAGGCTATAAATAGAGATAAATATTCGCTTAGAACAACTCTTTCTCCATTAGTCACAGATTTGTGCCAGGTTCCACTATAAAGGCCCTTACAAAGCGAAAAAAGAATGGAACGGCCTGGCTTCGATAGAGCAGTACTTGTCCGCGATGTTAGACAATGCGCTGATGGGATTTTGATTAAACGAGCGAATGTCACAGCAAGCCAGCATTGGTATCCTGTTCCGGGACGCGTAGTCGGGACGGGGCTCGCAGCCTGGGAGAGGTGAACACCAGGTCCGGCATACCCTTAAACGCAAAAAAGCCTTACATTTCTGCAAGGCTTTTGATTTAATAATTGTGGCGGCTACCTACTTTACCAGGTTTGATCCAAGTATCATCGGCGGACCTGGGCTTAACTTCTCTGTTCGGGATGGGAAGAGGTGAACACCAGGCCAATAGCCACCAACAAGGTCTTTG